>NZ_LGUI01000018.1 GCF_002891295.1 Streptomyces eurocidicus
GTTCTCAAGGAACGGACGCTTCCTTTGTACTCACCCTCTCGGGCTTTCCTCCGGGCGCTTCCCTTCGTTGTTTCCAACCTTACCAGATCCGTTTCCGGCGCTGGCCCCCTGCTGGAGCGGGGTCCCACCGTCTCGCTTTCGCTTTCCGGCGGTTCCGACTCTATCAGATCCTTTTCCGTACCGTTTCCGGCCCGAATTCGTTTCCGATTCCCCGTCGGCGGGGATTTGTTTCGCGCCTTTCGGCGTGATCACTACTTTACCGGATTTCCCTCGCGACTCCTAATCGGAGTCCGTTCCGAATTCCGGACACGCCGAAATCCATCCCGTTCAAGGGCCGTGCAAGTAGAGAGTGCCGCCAGTGAGGCGTGAGTGGCCGCCGCTTCGTCCCTGGGGACTCCGTGGCAACTCGAAGAACTCTACACGAGCCCGTAGGGCCCATCAAACCCGTGGCGCAACCAGGTTTCGGGGGCGTACGGTCGGCGCATGACCCAGCATGCGTACAGCTGCACCCAGGAGTGGTGGGCCGCCTGACGGCGGCCCGACTCTGCGCATGCAACCAACGGCCGCCGCCTCGGCGGCCGTTTTTTGCTGTCTGTGGCGGTGGGCCCTCTTCAAGGAGGCAGGAACCGATGACACGGATCTTCAGCGGCATCAAGCCCACCGGCCATCTGACCTTGGGCAACTACCTGGGCGCCGTCCGGCAGTGGGTCGAGGTGGACCAGCACAAGGCCGAGGCGCTGTTCTGCGTCGTCGACCTGCACGCTCTGACCGTCGACCACGATCCGGCCAGGGTGCGAAGGCTCAGCAGGCAGGCGGCGACGCTCCTCCTCGCCGCCGGCCTGGAGCCCGCCCGCTGCACCGTGTTCGTGCAGAGCCATGTGGACGAGCACACCCGGCTCTCCTATCTCCTGGAGTGCACGGCGTCCGACGGTGAGATGCGCCGGATGATCCAGTACAAGGAGAAGTCCGCGCGGGAGCGGGCCGCGGGCGGCGGGGTGCGGCTCTCCCTGCTGACCTATCCGGTGCTGATGGCGGCGGACATCCTCGCCTATTCGGCCGACGAGGTGCCGGTCGGCGACGACCAGGCGCAGCACGTCGAGCTCACCCGCGACCTGGCGGTGCGCTTCAACCAGCGGTACGGACACACCTTCACCGTGCCGAAGGCCGTGCTCCCCGCCGTCGCCGCCCGGGTGATGGACCTCCAGGACCCGACGTCGAAGATGGGGAAGTCGCACGCCGAGACCGCCGGGATCATCTATCTGCTCGACGAGCCGGAGGTCGCGCGCAAGAAGATCATGCGTGCGGTGACCGACAGCGGCAGCGAGGTCGTATACGACCGTGAGGCGCAGCCCGGGGTGGCGAACCTGCTGGAGATCCTCGCCGCGTGCACGGGCGGGAAGCCCGCCGAGCTCGCCGGGACGTACGCGTCGTACGGGGCGCTGAAGCGCGATGCCGCCGAGGCGGTGCTGGAGCTGCTGCGACCGGTGCGGGAACGGCACGCGGAGCTGTGCGCGGACCCGGGCTATGTGGACGCGGTGCTGCGCGAGGGTGCCGGGCGGGCGCGCGAGCTGGCCCGGCCGACCGTCGACGCGGCGTACGCGGCGATCGGCCTGCTGCCTCCCGCCTGAGCCCCGCGCTCGCACCCGCCCCGAAGCCGGGCGGCGTGCCTTACGGCGCGTCGCCCGGGCCGATCTCCGACGCCCCGGAGCCCCGGCGAGCCCCGCCGTCGGCCTCGCTCTTCGAGGGGCAGCCCGGCCGGCGTCAGGGTCGGCCGGGGGCGCAAGCCCGCGGGCTCACGCCTGCCCGGAGGCCAGTTCGCGGCTGCGGTCGCGGGCGGCCTCGAGCGCGGCGATCAGCGCGGCTCGTACACCGTGTCGCTCCAGCTCCCGGATCGCGCTGATCGTCGTGCCCGCCGGGGAGGTGACCGCCTCGCGGAGCTTCACCGGGTGCTCGCCGCTGTCGCGCAGCATGACGGCCGCGCCGATGGCGGCCTGGACGATCAGGTCGTGGGCCTTGTCTCGCGGCAGGCCGAGGAGGATGCCCGCGTCGGTCATCGCCTCGACGAGGAAGTAGAAGTACGCGGGGCCGGAGCCGGAGAGCGCCGTGGCGGCGTCCTGCTGGGACTCGGGCACGCGGAGCGTCTTGCCGACCGGCTTGAAGATCGCCTCCGTGCGGAGGAGGTGGTCCTCCGTCGCGTGCGTGCCCGCGGAGATGACGGACATGCCCTCGTCCACCAGCACCGGGGTGTTCGGCATGACCCGTACGACCGCGGTGCCGGCCGGGAGCTTCGCCTCAAGGAAGGCCGTGGGGATGCCGGCCGCCGCGCTGATGACCAGCCGGTCCGCGGACAGATGCGGGGCGAGCTCGTCCAGCAGCGTGGCCATGTCCTGCGGCTTCACGGCGAGGATCAAGGTGTCGGCGGCCTTCGCCGCCTCCAGGTTGCCGACCGCGTCGACGCCGTAGCGGGTGCGCAGGTCCTCCGCGCGCTCCGGACGACGGGCGGTGACCAGCAGGTCGTCGGTCGACCAGCCGGCGCGGATCATCCCGCTGAGAAGTGCCTCGCCGATCTTTCCTGTGCCGAGGACGGCGACTTTCTGGGCCACGGAGCTCGCTCACCTCTTCGCTGCGCTGGGTTCCAGGGGCGTGCCACGCCATCTTCGCACCCGGCGTGTGCGCCGCGCTCCGGCGCGAGGCGAACGTAGGACCACACAGGTACACGCCGGAGTGAATAGAGCAGATGATTCCGGCCGCCCGACCCCGCGTTTACAGCGTGGTAACACGCCAACAGCTCAACCTACGACGCCACTTGGACAGAATGACCGCGGGTGTCCACGGCACGCTCCGTCACCCTTTACGGTCCGCCGCCCCCACGCCGACGTCTTCCCGCTGCCCGTACTCCCCCTTCGACAGGCAACGTTCCGCATCGCTGTGCGCGCCGCCGCGCACTGGAGGCAAGCTCATGGAGAAAATACCCTTCAGCCATGCCCGGAATGTGTTCTCCCGGGCCAAGCTCCGGTCAAACCGTCCCCATGCCCGTCCCCGCACCGGCCTCGACCGTAAGGCCGATCTCCGGGCCGATTTCACGGCCTCGCTCGTCGTCTTCCTGGTCGCGGTCCCGCTGTCCGTGGGCATCGCCGTCGCCTCCGGGGTCCCGGTGGAGCTGGGACTCGTCACCGGCGTGGTCGGCGGCCTCCTCACCGGGCTCCTGCCGGGCAGCAGCTTCCAGGTCAGCGGCCCCGCCGCGGGACTGACCGTGCTCGTCTTCGAAGCCGTGCGGGAGTACGGGCTCGGGGCGCTCGGCGCCCTGGTGCTCGCCGCCGGGCTGCTGCAGATCGCCATGGGGGTGCTGCGCCTGGGCCGGTGGTTCCGGGCGATCTCCGTCGCCGTCGTCCAGGGGATGCTGACGGGCATCGGCCTCGTCCTCATCGCCGGCCAGCTCTACGCCCTCGCCGACGCCGCCCCTCCCGGCGGCGGCCTGGCCAACCTGGGCGGCCTGCCCGGGCTGATCGTCGACACCCTGGGCTCGGCGGACGCGATGTGTGCCGTCGCCGTCGGGGCCGGCACGATCGCGGTCCTGGTGCTGTGGCCCCGCTGGCGGCGCGGAGCCCAGTTCCTGCCCGGCCCGCTGGCGGCGGTCGCGCTGGCGACGACCGCGGTGGCCGCCCTGTCGCTGCCGGTGGCGCGGATCCAGGTGAACGGCCTGCTCGACGCCGTGCAGCCGCCCGGCTCCCGGGACCTCGCCCGGCTCACCGAGATGGGTGTGCTCGGCACCGTGCTGGCCTTCGCCCTGATCGCCTCGGCGGAGTCGCTCTTCAGCGCCGCGGCCGTGGACCGGCTGCACGACGGGCCCCGCACGGACTACGACAAGGAACTGATCGCGCAGGGCGCGGGCAACACGGTGTGCGGGGTGCTCGGCGCGCTGCCGCTGACGGCGGTCATCGTCCGCAGCGCGACCAATGTGAACGCGGGGGCGCGCACGAAGGCGTCGCGCGTGCTGCACGGACTGTGGCTGCTGGTCTTCGCCGCCGTGCTGCCCTGGGCCCTGGAGATCATCCCGGTGGCGGCGCTCGCGGGTGTGCTGATCCACGCCGGCTGGAAGCTGATCCCCGGCCGCGACTTCGCCCGGCTGTGGCACGAGCACCGTGGCGAGGCGATCGTGCTGGCGGTGACCACGGGGGCCATCGTCACGACGAATCTCTTCGAGGGTGTCCTCGTCGGCCTCCTCATGGCGATCGCCAAGGCGGCGTGGGAGACGTCCCATGTGCATGTGGAGACGGTGGGGGCCGAGGACGGCATCGTCCGCGCCCGGGTGCTCGGGAACGCGAACTTCCTGCGCCTGCCGAAGCTGCTGGACGAACTTGAGGCGCTCCCGCGCCCCGGGCACGGTGTGGAGCTCGATCTGAGCGGGCTGCGGCACATGGACCACGCCTGTAGGTCGGCGCTGTCCGCCTGGGCGGAGCGCAACGCGGAATCACGGGGCGCGGTGGCGACGGGGCCGCCGGTCGGGCCCTGAACCAGCCGCGGAGCCGGCACGCGGTACCGGGGGCGCTCAGGGGGTCCTGAGCGCCCCTCGACCATGTCCGCGCGCTCTCTCCCGCCACGTCACACACAGCCCGGTCGCAACCGCCGGCCTTCCCCAACTCCTTGGCCCCATAGTGCTGTTACCGCAGGGCCGAGGCCCGCGAGGACGCCGGCGGCGGCGTGGGCGCCTGTCGGCATGGCCGTCGTCCGGCGAACCTAGGGGAAGGGCTGCGGGGGCTGGTGCGGAGGGGAATGCTCGATCGCAGTGCGTAGGGGGTGGGGGCTGGGTTTCTTTCCCCACCCCGCCCCTTCCCGAATGTCCTCAAGCGCCGGACGGGCTGAAGTTCAGCCCGTCCGGCGCTTGAGGACACCGCGCGGAGCGCGGAAAAAGGGGGCCCGGGGGCGAAGCCCCCAGTTCCGGGAAGGGGCGGGGTGGGGAAAATCCCCCTGAACGCAAAAATGCCTCAGGCCCCGAGTGAAAACTCGGGGCCTGAGGCTAAAAATTGTTCGGCGGCGTCCTACTCTCCCACACGGTCCCCCATGCAGTACCATCGGCGCTGAAAGGCTTAGCTTCCGGGTTCGGAATGTAACCGGGCGTTTCCCTAACGCTATGACCACCGAAACTCTATGAAATTAACGAAACCGGATACAACACGGTCGTTACTTCAGAACCTACACAGTGGACGCGAGCAACTGAGGACAAGCCCTCGGCCTATTAGTACCAGTCAGCTCCAACCGTTACCGGTCTTCC
>NZ_LGUI01000017.1 GCF_002891295.1 Streptomyces eurocidicus
CACCCAGCCGTGCAGTGCTGTCCACCCCGGCCAGCCTTGGCGCCATCCGCCCTCAGGGGCTGCGACCAGGGCCCCGAGCCGCCGAGGCGTCAAGATCGAGGCACGAGGGGTACCTGAGTTGGTGAGTTGCTGTGCGCGAAGCCCGAACATGCGCTACGGTGTTTCTCGTTGGAGCTCGCAGTAGCGAGGTCCGACGCTCCCCGCGCATGCGGGGGTGGCCCACAAGGGCCGCAGCGCGACACGTGGTGCGTGATCTGGTCCCCGCGCATGCGGGGTTGGCCCTCAAGGGCTGCAACGCAACATTTGGTCCCCGCGCATGCGGGGGTGGCCCCTCGACAGTTTCAACGGTCCTGCCTGGGTCTTTCCCCGCGTTAGCGGGGATGAGTAAAACTGCTCCGCGTAAGCGGAGGTGAGCCCGCCGGGTTGGGGATACCCAAACCGTTAGGCCAAATGCTCCGCGCAGGCGGAGACACGAAACCCCCGGGGCTCATCACCGGGGGTTTCGGCATTCCCGCCCTTAGGTGCCACTGTCGCGGGCGTTTGCGGTCTTCGCGTTCTCCACCCGCTGTGTCACCTCGCCCGCGCCCAGGAGCGCGGCCACCAAGGCCAGAACGGTCTCCTGGGGGATGCTCACGTACTCCGCGACCAAGGCCACGGCCGCCGCGGCGACGCTGTACAGCCGGGCCGGGTGCTGCCGGGCGAAGTCCGTCAGGGAGAGCGCGGAGGCCGGGCCGCGGTGCTTTCCTCGGTCACCCATTAGGCCGCCTTCCCGAATTCACGCTTCAGGCGCGCGAGCTGCTGGGAGCCCGGGATGCCGTCCGCGTCCGCGCCACGGTCGCCGATCTTGATCTGGTACTTCCGCATCGACTTGGTGTCGGCGGACGTCCATACCGGGCCGGGGCCCTCGGTGTAGGCGGAGCAGCCGGCCGTGACGAGCATCTTCCCGAGGCGCATGATGTGGTCGCCGCGTGCGCCCGGCCCGTAGGCAAGGCCGTCGATGACGACCGTGCCGGCGGTCGGCTGGTCCGGCTTCGAGCCGCCGCGGGGAAGGTCTTCCTCACCCGCCTCCTGGCCGAAGAAGGTGACCCCGTCGAAGCCCTTCCAGGCCGGATCGGCCACGACGATGCCCTCGGGGTAATCCGGGTACCCGTAGCCGTAAACGTAAGAACTGTGGCGCTGATACGTCTTCTCGTACACCCCGTCGCCTTCCGGGCTGCCGGTGGTGTTGGTGTTCCCGGAGATGGTCTGGATGGTGTCGGCGTCGTAGCCGGTCACGATGCCGACATGGGTGCCGCCTTCGGAGCCGAAATAGACGACGGCGCCGACAGCCGGGTACTCCGAGAAACGGCTCTGATCCTCGAACCAGCTCACGCCTTCGAGGCAGGACGCGGTGACGGGGGCGAGGGCGGCCGCACCGGCCTGCCGGAAAGCCCAGGAAACGAAAACATGACACCAGGGCTCACGGTCGTCACTGACCCAGTCCAGGCCAGGGACCTGGGCGGCGTACTTCTCGGTGTTGTCCCAGTGACCGCCCGAGAAACCTTCCTGATACCCGAGCTCGTCACGGGCAATGCTGATGACCTGCTGTGCTACAGAAATGCGTGTTCTCCTTGATTTGGGGCATGAAAAAGCCCGCCGAGGCGGGCATCAGATGGGGGTTAGTTCGTTCACCCTGCCGGGGCATGCGGAATGCGGGCAGGGTCCAGGGCGGTGAGGAGGGCGATCAGCCGGGCGTTCTCCGCCTCGATGCGCGTCAGGCGCTCCTTGATCTCCGTCAGGTCCTCCTGAAGCCGGTCAGCGCGCGCCTTCTGGGCTTCCGCCTCGCTCCGCCAGACCTCGGCGGTCTTCGCTTCCTTCGAGGCCCGCAGGACCACGAAGCCGCCGATCACGGTGGCCAGGATCCCGACGAAACCGAAGAGGTCCAGTAAGAGATTCGAATTGCTCACGTGCTCCTCCTGAAGCGTGTGTTCTGCAACCCGGTGAATGCGCCTCTTCGCTGTATGGCCGGTGGGTCGCATGGGCGGCCGTACAGTGCGCTGGGGGACCAAGCCGCCCGTAAAGGAAAAGTTGCGGGTTTCCCGAAAGGGTTCTCATGTGACCCCCGAACCGTGGAAGGATCCCCGTGTGCCTAACACAGGAGATGATTCCGTGACCACGGTGAATGAACCCTTCGAATACCAGGACCTGGAGGCCGAAGCGCACAAAGAGTTCTACGACAGAATTAAGGCAATCTACAGTGACGTAGTTGCGCAGCACTGCGCCGACGAGGAAGGGTGGCCCCTCGTCCTTGAAGCCCTGACAGAGACTCGCGAAGCTATTCAGTCCCTTCGCGAGCGTGCTAAAAGCTCCCGGAAGTGATCTAGGCCGGCCCGCCCAGCAGGACAGCGGAAAAATGATTGAGCTGGCTGCTGGTGCGGGAGCCGGCTGAGACCTCCCACTCGCCCGTGCCCGGCACGGCGAAGGCCCTAAGGCTCACCCGGTCGCCCCGGGTCGCGTGCACCACGCCCCGCAGGGAGCAGGTGAGGTAAGTGCCGGGGATGATCACCGAGTTGTAGGAGCGGAGCCACTCCTTCTCGCCCTGCCCGGTCTGGGCCACCACGGTGAGAACGAGGGCGGGGCGCCGGGTGATGTCCTTCGGCGACAGGGCGGTGAAGTCGCCGGTCACGAAGTACGTGCCGGTCGTCGGCACGGTGAAGGTGTCCGGGGTGTTCGTCCAGCCGCCCGAGGATTCGACCGCGTCCCACGCGAGGGTCTTGAAGCCCCCGGTGTCGGGGACGTTCTTCACCGTGCTGACTCCGGCGGCGGCCAGCCGGGCCGGGTTGGCCAGCTGGTTCAGCGGGTCACGGACGCGGGCGTTCATCTTCGCCGCGTCGGCCAGGTCCCGGGGGGACCAGTACGGGAAGTCCACGGCGGTCATCCCTTCATTCCGGTGGCGGCGGGGGCGAGCATCACCGCGGAGAACCCGTTCCACCGCTCGTCGCGGATGTCGTTACCGAAGGCCCCCCACGACAGCCCTGTACCGGTACCGAGGAAGGCGGTCGAAAGCTGGTCTCCCCTGGCCAGGAACACCGGCTCCGTGCCGCTGATCGCCGTCGGATACGTCGACCTCGTGTTCTGCCGCTGACGCAAGGAGATGAGGTTTCCGTTGCGGAGCAGGTGCACCTGGTAGGAGCCGAAGGCGCCCTCCGGGCCATCCCGCTGCGTCGCCACGGAGAGGGCGACCAGGTACACGCCCGTCGCGGGCGCGGTGACCGTGGCGCCGTCCCGGCCGAGCACCCACCCACCCGACTCCTCGAACCCCGCGTTCGACCACCCGACCCTTACCGTCTGGTTCGACGGGGCGCTGTAGGGCAGCGTCGAGCGCAGCGAAAACCGCGGGGGGTTGTACAGGGAAGTGAGGGGGTCGCTGAGGCGGGCCCGCATCAGGGCCGGAGTCACCCGCTCACCATCCCGCCAGTCCCCGGCCGGCACGAACGGCGTCGACCCTGCGGAGAAGCCAGCACTGGGCGCGGCCATCCACGCCCCGAAGACCGTCTCCCACTCGCCGGCCTGGACCGTGTAGGAGCTGCTGGGCACGCCGGCCTCCAGGTACACGGCGACCCCGATCACGTCGCCGGCCGTCAGGTGGGCGATCGTGGCGGCTGAGACGATCTGGATGTCGTGGGATTGCTGGACGATTTCTCGGACCGTGGCCACGCTGGCCACCCCGGCGCTCGTGCGCCGGAGCACGTGGAGGATCACGCCGTCCCCGTAGGGCTGGGTGGGCCCGGACTTCACGCTCACGCTGCCGGACAGGACGTACACCCCGCTGTCCGGGACGGTGAACCACCTCCGGTCGCCGTCGGCGACGAACGTCTTCGTCTCCAAGGTGGCCCACCGGACGAGGGTGGAGGAGCCGCGGGTGACCGTCTGGCCGGGGGCCGCGCCCCGGCAGGAAAGCCGGGGCATATCGGCGAGGTAGCGAAGCGGGTCGCGCACCTGGCTGTTCAGCTTCTGGGCGGTGATGATCTCCCGCTGCGCCCACGTGTCGATGGGGGGTACTGCCAAATTCACTCCAGGTAGGTCGTAGTGCCAAGGACGGATGCCCGGTCGTCGCCGAGAATCCAGGTCGGCCGGCCATCGCTGCGGCCGGGAATCGTGATGACCGCGACCGCGGCCGTCTCCACCGTCGTATCCAGCCGCAGCGCCCCAGGAGAGGCGCCCGCGCCGGGGGTGTCCGCGGTCATCAGGCTGATCTGCTGCGTCCCGAACCTGCCGAGTCGCTGAGCTCGGGGGATGACGCCGTCCGGCCATGCCGCCCCGGTCAAGGTGTCGGAGACGGTCAGCACCGCGTACAGGGTCGTGTAGTCCTGGGAGGCGTCCAGCGGCACCTGGTTCACGCCCAGGTGCTCGGTGATGCCGACCACCGGGGTCAGGGAGACGCTCGCCGTGTCGCCGCCCCGGTAGAGGAGATTCATGACCGCCGTGGTCGTGCTCCCGGCCGTGTCCCACACGGTGGTGGACCCCCGGGAGGGCTCCCACGGCCACACCGCGACGAGTAAACGGACCCCCGAGCGCAGGGTGTAGACGGTGGGCAGGACCCCGGCCGGTGCCAGCAGCGGCGACGGCAGCGCCGCCCCGCCCTGCTGCGCACAGACCGACACCACCAGGTCCCCGGTCCGTACATCCGCCGGAACCGGCAGCTCCGCCACGTCACCGGAGACGATGGAGGAGGCATTGCCCGCGTAGGACGGGAACTCGCGCGGCGGAGGGGCCCCGGTGCGCCACTCGGCACCGTCCCAGTACAGGGGCGTCGCCGCGCGCCATGTGGTCCCGTCGAAGACCTGAGGGGTCCGGTCGACCCAGGTCTTCCCGTCGAAGGCGAGCACCTGGTTAGCCATACTTCACCCAGACGTCCCCGGCACGCGGGGCGGCCGGCGGCAGGGGGCCGGAGAAAACGCGGGCAGTGCCGAGATTCGAGGCCGTGATGGTGCCGGAGCTGATCACCGAGCCGTCCCCCTTCACCTGGAAGACGGCGCCTTCGTTCGCGGGACTCGCCGCCGTGGAGGACACGTTGATGACGGTCTGCCCGGGGCCGTATCCGGGGGCGCCGATACACAAGGGCGCCTTCTTGCCGATGGTGTCGAGGTAGAGGGCCCCGGTGCTGCGGAGCCGGGTGCGCTCGGTGCCGTCGGCGGTCCGCAGACGGATCACGTTTCCGGTGGAGTCGTCGGTGACGACGGCGGACAGCCAGGTGTCCCCGACCGGGGACTGCACCTCCGTGCCCCGGGCCGGCAGGTACCCGGACAGACGCTCGTCGGTGTACGCCCGCGACTGGTGCGGGTCGGTGTCGAGCAGGTGCTTGCGGAGCCGGTCGCCGACCGTCACGGACACCAGGGCGATACGGCCGACGCCGAAGTCCACCCAGACCCGTTCGGCGTCGTTCGGCGGACCGTAGAAGGAGGGGACGAAGCCGCGGACGTCGGCGACGAGCTGAATGATGGGTGCGCCGTCAACGTCGGTCAGGTCAGTGAGCTGCCGGGCCCCGTCCGAGGGCCCGTCCCAGACGGTACCGACCGCCCCGGGGACGCGCCGGCCGTCGATGTCCTCCGCCACATCAGCGGTCGTCCCGCCAAAGAGATTACGTGCCATCAGGGCACCTCCTTATTCGCTGAAGACGTTGGCTTCGTCAGGTGCTCGGTGATGCCGACCACCGGGGTCAGGGAGACGCTCGCCGTGTCGCCGCCCCGGTAGAGGAGATTCATGACCGCCGTGGTCGTGCTCCCTGCCGTGTCCCACACGGTGGTGGCCCCCCGGGAGGGCTCCCACGGCCACACCGCCACGAGTAAACGGACCCCCGAGCGCAGGGTGTAGACGGTGGGCAGGACCCCGGCCGGCGCCAGCAGCGGCGACGGCAGCGCCGCCCCGCCCTGCTGCGCACAGACCGACACCACCAGGTCCCCGGTCCGTACATCCGCCGGAACAGGCAGCTCCGCCACGTCACCGGAGACGAGGGAGGAGGCATTGCCCGCGTAGGACGGGAACTCGCGCGGCGGAGGGGCCCCGGTGCGCCACTCGGCACCGTCCCAGTACAGGGGCGTCGCCGCGCGCCACGTGCTCCCGTCGAAGACCTGCGGGGTCCGGTCGACCCAGGTCTTCCCGTCGTAGATCAGGACCTGGTTAGCCAAGCTTCACCCACACGTCCCCGGTCCGTGGAGCCGGTGGCGGCAGCGGCCCGGACGACAGCCGGGCGTTGCCCAGGTTCGAGGCGGTGACCGTCCCGGAGCTGATCACCGAGCCGTCCCCCTTCACCTGGAAGACGGCGCCTTCGTTCGCGGGGCTCGCCGCCGTGGAGCTGACGTTGATGACGGTCTGCCCGGGGCCGTATCCGGGGGCGCCGATGCACAAGGGCGCCTTCTTGCCGATGGTGTCGAGGTAGAGGGCCCCGGTGTTGCGGAGCCGGGTGCGCTCGGTGCCGTCGGCGGTCCGCAGACGGATCACGTTTCCGGTGGAGTCGTCGGTGACGACGGCGGAGAGCCAGGTGTCCCCGACCGGGGACTGCACCTCCGTGCCCCGGGTCGGCAGGTACCCGGACAGACGCTCGTCGGTGTACGCCCGCGACTGGTGCGGGTCGGTGTCGAGCAGGTGCTTGCGGAGCCGGTCGCCGACCGTCACGGACACCAGGGCGATACGGCCGACGCCGAAGTCCACCCAGACCCGTTCGGCGTCGTTGGCCGGGCCGTAGAAGGAGGGGACGAAGCCGCGGACGTCGGCGACGAGCTGGATGATGGGTGCGCCGTCGACGTCGGTCAGGTCGGTGAGCTGCCGGGCCCCGTCCGAGGGGCCGTCCCAGACGGTACCGACGGCCCCGGGGACGCGCCGGCCATCGATGTCCTCCGCCACATCAGCGGTCGTCCCGCCAAAGAGATTACGTGCCATCAGGGCACCTCCTTATTCGCTGAAGACGTTGGCTTCGTAGATGCCGGAGAAGAAGACTGTGGAACGCCCCGGAAAAGTTCGCAGAACATCGAGACCCTCGGCCACGGTCTGGCTGTTCGGGTAGTAGATGCTCGCGTGCGTCGACCCATTCCCCGGCCAGCACATCGCCTGAAGAGGAATCAGGTTGGCCATGGCCCCGCGGTAGTCCATGTTCCGCATATGCCCGGTCAGGATCTGCCCCGTGACGCCATTGGCCTGCTGGGGAAGCTCGAAAGCGATCGGAACATCGGGGCGGTTGCGGATATTCGTCGTCGTGGTGTTCTCAATACTGACCGAGTAATAGACCAGGTTCGGGGCCGCCCACCGCCAACGCCCCTTGTACACCATGCCCTTGGAGGGCACATTGACGGCGTTCGCGAGCCCCGGGGCGTAGGTGCGGGACTTTCCCAGGTGCCGCGTGATGAGGGTGCCGTCGCGGCCCTTGAACATCTCGTTCTGGCTGTCGCCGCCGTTGTTGTCCAGGTCGTACAGGAAAGACCCGACGGGGAGGAAGTCGGCGGCGGGCCTGGTATTCCACGGGGTGCTGACGGCCGGCGGCATGTCGAAGGGGGCGCGTAGGGAGAGTTGCGGGGAGCCGTCCTTCGCCGGCACGTCGACCTCGTACAGCACCATCTCCCACTGCTGCCCGGGAATCCGCTTCGGCAGCGGGGCGATCGGCGACGCGGACGGCTGGCCCTTGATCACCCCCAGGTTCACCGAGCCCTGTACGACGTCGGCCCGCAGGATCAGGGTGTCCTTGCGGGCTTTGTCGGTCGGGTTCGGGTCGACGGCCAGTGTCGTTGAGGCGGTGAGCTGGTAGTAGAACCCGCCGACGAAAGCCGAACCGGGCTTCACCTCGATGGTTCGGCTGTTGATGACGCTCGCCGAAAAGGGCAGCGCCCCGGAGGCGTAAGACTCACTGGTGAGCCGGAAGTCCACACGGTCGCCGCCCCACATGGCCGCCATGGCCTGCCACTGCGCCTCGGACACCATTTCCGTGCCGCCGGTCTTACTCGACTGGGAAAACGGATAGCTTGTCTCTGCCAAATACTCACATCCTCGCTTCGAGTTTCCGCAGCTTCTCGCGCATATCGAAAACCGTCTTGTACAGGTTCAGAGGCGATCCCGTCCCCTGCTCCCCGATCTTCGGGGTGACCGCGGAGACCCGGCCGCCGTCCTCCACACTGATGTTCACCTCGCGGACGACGTCTGTGTATTCCTCGCCGTCCACGGCAACGGTGACCAGGTCGCCTACGAAATAGTCGCGGCCGAACTTTAGTTGGTTGGTGTCGATGGGGTAGATCTGGAAATTGCCGTTGCGGGCGCCCTCTTTGAGGGCGTTGTCCGCCGCGTCGACGACGGCCTTCTTCGCCGCTTCGAAGTCGGCGTCAGAGGTATCGGCCTTGGCCTTGACGGGTTTTCCGGTCGCCGGATCCGTCTTCAGAGGGAGGTCCCGGCGGTCGATGAACTGCTCTACCTGGACGCCCCATTCCTTCTCGGCCTCCGCGTCGGTCTTCTGGAAGATGTACCGTTCGGCGCCCTCGCCCTGGCATGCGACGATGGCCCGCGTTACTCGCGGGGCCGTCAGCGTCCACGTGTACTCGCGCAGGTTCCCCAACTCGGGTGAGAAGCGCGCGGTCTTGCTCTTGTCCTGGGGCTTGAAGACTTTCAGCACGATCTGTTTGCGGTCCGGGTCGTGCACGAAGCGGTAGCCCACGTTTTTGTTCTTGCACCACTCTTCGAGCTTGGCGCCCAGGACATCGAACCGAAGCCGGTCCGCGACGGTGTCACCCGTCGCCGGGTTGGTTCCCACGTCGACGCCGGGCACCCGCCGGTCAGGCAGAGCGCGGGGGCCGAGGGCGTGGTCGAGCTCCCACCACAGGGCCTCGCCGGCGCTGCCGCTCGCCCCCCGGGAATCCTTCGCCTGGTACTGCTGGCCCACCGGCTTCGACGGGTCCGGGAAGGCGAGACGGGAGTAGGCCAGTTTGTTGTCACACTTCCCGCCGACGAACACGCTGCCTACGCCGGTGTGCTGGTCAACGGTCCAATAGCGTTGGAAGAACTCGATCTGACCGGTGAAGACGGGGAAGTCCACTCCGTCTTGCCAGACGATGATTCCACCACCGCGCTGCAAGAGCCGCGCTTGGGGCGTACGGTCCTTGACCAAGATTTGCCAAGTGCCCTGCTGACAGAAGCGGATGACGAGATCCAGCTTGATCCATGTGTCTATTTCTCCTATCCGGTTCAGGTCTTTGTCGCGGACCTCTACCCGATATCCCAAACTCATCCCCTCTCAGTAGCTCTTATAGCGGGGGCGGAGTGTGAGCTTCAGTGAGGCCGGGCCGGTGCCCGCTGTCACGCTGACGCCCACCGTGCTCTTCCCTTCCTCGACCGCCCACAGGGATGGGGCGGGGTCGAGCAGGGGCCAGTAGTTCTTGCCCTGGTCGTCGGCCAGCGTTTTGTGGCCGGGGCGGGTATCCACGGTCAAGGTCCGGCCGGCCGCTACCGCGTCACTGCCGTCGGCGGGTGCGGTGATGCCGAATGCCTGCCCGGTGGGGCTGGTGAACTTAAACCCGCGGACCGGGCCTTTGATCTCCCACACGGGCCACGCTTCGACTTCGCCCGGGTTGATGACGGGGATTTTCTGATCGGCCAGGCCCCCGCGGCCGAGCCGCAGCGGAAAGAGCCCCTTGCCCTGCTTGAGGAGCCCTTCCCCCTGATTGAACTGCCACTGGGCTACCTGAAGGTCGTCCGCGTAGAAGTAGGGGTCGAAGGCGGTGAGCTGGATGCCGTACTTGATCCACCGGAATCCCGCGTTGTCGGCGGACTCGTTCCCTTCCATTCCGGCCTTGTAGTAGCAGTAGAGTGTGCGGACTTGAGAGTCAGCCTCCACAAACCGGAGCACGCAGTGACCACGTGTGGGGCTGAGGGCGGTGACCAGCTTCCTTTTGAGTTCCTTCAGAGTGCGCCGGTCGATGCCGTAGAGGTAGACCGGGAGCATGATGTCCCGGGCGGCGGCCCGAGCTGAACGGAACTGGGACCCGTCGAGGTTCGGGGAGCTGTCGGCGTGGAGTTCGTAGGGCGGGGTGTCCAGGCCGGTGGCGCCGGCCTGGAGGAAGACGCCGGGCCACCTGCGGTCGGTGAAGGAGGTGAGGGGGATTTCCTCCCCCTCACCCCCACTCCCCGTGATCGATACGTAGGTGTGCCCCCACGACATCGGCTGAGGGGGAATCGGCACCGGATACGGCCGGTCCCGGTCCGTCTGATCCCTGGTTGCGGGTATCGGAATAAGCGCCCTCCTTGATGGTTACATGCCGTACATCACCTCCGCGTACTGCATGGCACGCAGCACCGCCTGAGTGGTGTCCTCGCTCTTGGCCTCGTGCACATGGATTTCGTACGTGCGGCCCTTCAGCAGGTCCCGGGTCTCCCGCGCGGGGTGAACCCGCTCGCCGCCTCGGAAGTCGACGAGTTCTGGGCCCTGTTCGCCGACCAGGCGCAAACCTGGTGAGGCGGAAAGGGTTCCCATCCAGTAGCCGGAGGTCCCGGCCAGGGCCCGGCGCCACCCGGAGCCGTACCTGTCGATCGCGTACGACAGGCCCGCGTAGAGCGAAGCCACCGGATTGAATTGCCCGAGATTCCGGTACGGGCCCGCGTACGCGCTGAAGGTCGAGCCGATAACCTGAAGGAGGCCCTTCGACGGGTCACCGGCCAGGGCGTTGGAGTCCCAGTTGTTCACCGCGTTGGGGTCGCCGCCGGATTCCACGTCGATCCGGTGGAGCACGAGAGGGACGTCGGCGAGGCTGATTCCGCCCCGGCCGCCGAGCTCTCCGATGACGCGCTCGACCAGGGGCCGCCACCGGCCCACGGCGTCGCCGACCAGGCCGGCGAACTCGCCCGTGCCCTCCGAGAAACGCGCGAGACTACCGGGCCAGGGGTTGAGGAACGGGCCCTCCCCGGCGCCCGGGGCACCGCCACGAGGGCGCAGTGCGCCGTCGGCACGGTTGCCGTATCCGAGCTGGCGGCGGACGCTGCGGGACTCGTTGCCGCCGACCGTTTCCAGGGTGGAGCCCTGCTTGCCGGTGGCGATGTCGATGTGTCCCCAGTCGCCGGGGCCGTAGCCCCGGTAGACCATGAGGTCACCCGGCCGCGCCGCCGCGGTCGGGACCATGGCCATTTTCTCGACCCAGGTGGCCACGGCCGGCCACCGCGAACTAGGCGTCCCCGTCGGTGAATTGCCGTACGCGGCGTTGGCGTGGGCGTGGTCCACCACCCAGCTCACGAAGTCCGCGCACCAGGATTCGTACGCGGCGGAGCCGATGTACTTGGCGCCGGACATGTCGCCGGACTTGGCCTCCTGGAGGGCGAGCTTCACGACCTGGCCGCCGCCCCCGGTGGCGTGCTCGTCCGCCCACCGCCCCCACTTCGAGAGCCAGGGTTCGGCCTTGCCGAAATCGTCCGCACTGAGCCTTCCGACCTGCCCGAACTTCGAGCTGATCGACTTCAGGTGCGGTGTGATCGCCGCGTCCCAGCCCTTACGAACGGCCTCTTCGTAACCCTCGAACGGGTCGTTCTGGTGCTCGCGCACCCACGTCCCGCCGTCACCGACGATGCCGCCGTTCGCGTAGATGTTGCCGCCGCGCCGGGCAAGGTCGTTCCATCGGTAAATCGATTCTGCACCGAAGGCGCGAACGACCTCCGGGCGCAGGATTCCCTCGCCGCGGCTGAGCAGCGCGGGCTCGGTGTCGACGCCCGGCCGGTAGCCGGGGACCACACCGCCGAGGGAGAAGCGCACTGGAGACAGCGGTGCGGAGGCCCCGGCGAGTTTCGCCATCTCCGACATCATCGGAACGGCGCCCGCGTTGTACGGGCCGGCCAGGGTGCTCCTGGTCGAGCTGTCCACGACGGACATCGAGGACCGCCAGGACTCGCGGATCCGGCCGCCACTGGACGCGAAGAGACCGTCGAGACTGGCCACCCCTGAGTGCAGGCGGCCGAAGGAGGCGAGTGTGCCGGACGTAGACGTCGCCACGCGGCCCTGCACGCTCGCCCAGACACCCTCATTGGCTGCCTGGAACGCGCGCTGCGCGGTGGTGAGCGGGCCGTTCAGGTGGGTGATCCACCGGTCCTGTGCCGGGCGGATCTGCCCGTCGACCGCCGTACGCACCGCGCCGCCGACGTCCGCCCATGACGTCTGGGCCGCAGCCTGGTGGTCGCGTACGGCCTGCGTCATCAGCGCCAGTGCGGCCCGGATCCGCTCGGCCGCGTCCTCGACGGCCGCAGCGTCGGGGACCGGCGCGGCTGCGTCGTTTTCCGCACGGTCACCGAGACCGGTAGGGAGCCGGCCGGTCTTCGCAGCAGCATTCAGGCCCAGCACCGTCCGGTATCCCAGGGCCCGTACCGCTTCGGGTCGAAGTAGCGCCTCACCCGGGGCGACCAGTGCTCTTCGCAAGTCTCGTCCCGGGGCGTACCCCGGGACGATGCCGCCGTCCTGGAATCTCAGCAGCCCTTCCGTGTTCGGCATGGCGTCCTGGGCTTTCGCCCAGAACTCGCCGAAGACCTGCATCGCGTACGCGGATGGGTTCGAGGCGATGTCCTGCACGCCCTGAACCGAGTCTTCGACGCTGGAAACCAGGCCGAGCGCCAGTTCCTTGAGCTGGCCGATGGGTTCCTTCAGGGTCCCCATCGGGTCCGAGAAGAGGCCGATCGCCGTGGAGCCGATCGCCTTCGCGGCCTCTGTCACCCCGCCCAGGGCGCCCTTGATGTACGCCCAGATCGAATCGGGGTCGAGGAGGTGGCCGACGAAGCGTTCGCCGCGCTGGGCGATGTTGCCGGAGCCCTTCCAGATGTCGTCCCAGAAGTATTCGCCTGCGGTGGGGGCGATGGCTCCGGCGGCCAGGCCGACGAGCTGACCGACGCCGGAGGGCACCCGGCGCAGCGCCTTGGGGAGATTCTTGGTGGCGAAGTCGAGGGTGCCGTGGAAGCGGGTGGCGGCGCCTTCGCCGCTGGTGCTTCCTCCCTTCTTCGAGCCCCAGTTGATGAGGTTCCTGCCGGTCGTTCCTCCGACCTTCGCCGCCGAGGTGTCGAAGGCGACGGTCTTGCCGAAGAGGCTGACGACGGGGGCCATGTTGATGGCGCTGAGGTCGTCGAGGAGGAATCCGAGCGGGCCGCCCCGGCCGGCGACGCCACCGCGGGCGAAACGCGAGAGCCGGCCACGAATAGCAAGCTGGTTCCAGGCGTGGATGCGGCCGGCGCCCAGGTGGTGAACGACTTCCGGGCGGAGGACGGCTTCGCCGGGGGTGAGGATCGCCGGTATGGAGTCCTGCCACGGCGCGTATCCGGGGAGGACACCGCCGCGGGCGAACTTCGGCTTCTTCTTGCCTCCCTTTCCTCCCTTGTCGCCCCCGCCACCAGAACCGCCACCAGGACCACCGCCGCCGGTGTCGCGGTTGATGTCACCGATGCCGTCGTCGAGGTCACCGGCCTGCTTGGCCGCGTCGCGCAGGGCATCCCCGAGCTTTTCGACCTGCTTGGTCACCGAGGCCAGCGACCGGCCGTTGAGGTTGGCGATGCGGCCGTTCACCGAGCCCGGTGTTTTCACCGCGCCGACCAGCCCGTACACGTCATCGACCGCGTCGTAGAGGCTGTTCTTGCCACCCCGGAACCAGTCCCGGATCGTCTTCAATGACTTGCGGTTGAGGAGGTTGACGGACGCAATGACGTCCTTGACCCGGGCCTCCACCCCGCCCGCTTCCGGGGCGGTGAGAGCGAACTCGCCCCGGACTTCCTTCAGCTTCTTGCCGTTGAGCCGCTCGACGCGGTCGGCGGCGTCGCCGAGGGCGGCCTTGAGGTCCTCGGCTCGCTTCTGCGTGGTCTCCAGTTGCTGAACCCGCAGGGAGCCAAGCCGCCTGTCGTTGAGGTCGCTGACCTCCTGGCCGGCCTGCCGGAGGGCGGTCTTGAGGGAATCCGTCTTCTGCTGGGCCTCGCCCAGCTTCCGGTGCAGCTCCGTGAACCCTGCGTTGTTCAGGGGGGTGGTGCCGTCGGTGACGACGCGGCGCAGCGCTGTCTGCGCCTGGTCGGCGGAGGACCGCACACTCTGACCGACCGAGCCACCGAGGTGATCGATGACGGCGCCCAGGGGGGCGCGGTTGACCGCGTCCAGGGCCCGCTTGAGGGCTTCGATCCGCTCGTCTACCTGCCGGATCTGCCGCTCGGCGTCCTGCATGCCCCGCTGCGCGGTGTCGCGGCGGTCGGTGCTGTCCTGCGGACGCAGACGCGTCGCGGCTGTCCGCCGCGCGGAGCGCCGGTTCTCCCGGTACTCCTCCCGCACCTCATCCCTGCGGCGGTTGAGGCGGATGCCCTCACGTACCCGGCCCTCGCCGAAGGCGGTGCGGCTGCGCTGGTCCAGGTCGCGCATGTCCTCGCGGCGGTTGCCCCGCCGCTGCCGCCAGTCCCCGACACCGTCATAGCCGGTGAGCCGGGCCACCCCGTACCGGCCGTACCCGGCCGCGGTGCGAAAGCGCCCGTTCTCCCGGCCGGCCTGCACCACGCGGCGCCGGTCGCGGCGACGCCTGGCGTCCTGGCCCCGGAAACGGTCGCGCTGGGCGTCGTAGCCGTCGAGGAAGGTGCCGCCGTCGCGGCGGGAGCGGGCACCACCAGCGACCTGCCGGCCGTACCGGGTGGCGCCTCGTGCGCCTCGCCCCGCGCCTGCCAGGACACCGCCCAGCATTTTCGCCGGGCCCAGCGCGAGACCGAGGAGCTTGCCCAGCTTGCCGACCGTCTTCGACAGGATGCCGAAGCCGATGAGGAAGGGGGCGGCGACGGCCGCGATTTTGGCGGCCTGGAGAATTGCTTCCCGGAGTCCGGGATGCTCGTCGAGGAACTTGACCGTGTTCTTGATCCAGCGGGTGAAGGTGCCCAGGGTCTCGAAGAACGCGGTGAGAATTTCTTTGACCATCGGCAGGGACTTCGCGCCGATCTCGCCCGCGTTCTTGAGAAGGCCGCCCTCAAAATGGGTGCCCTTCTCGTCGGTGACCTTCTTGCCCATGATGGCCTCACCGAGGCCCGTATACGCGTACTCACCGCTGCTGTTCTTGGAATAGAAGAGCTTGCCCAGATTGAACTGGGCCTGCTCCTTCATCTGCTCCATGCGGCCGCTGATGGTGGCACTGCCCATGCGGTGCGCCGCACCGTTCATGCCGGGGTCGTTACGCCACCGCTTCAGCAGGCCGTCAATAAGCTGCTCGCCGGAAACACCACCGGTTTCCTTGGCGTTCTGCATGAAGGCGAGCATCTGGGCGGACGCTTCGTAGGTTTCCGGAACCTCACGGTCCATGCCGTTCTTCTTGTCCCGGGCCTTCGCATCCGCCATCTCCTTGGCGGTGTACTTACGGGTCTTGAAACCCAGGATCTGGGCAAGCGCGTTCGAGGGAAGGCCGGTTGCGGCTTCGAGCTGCTTGACATTCCGCAGATTCGTGCGGCCCATGTCCTGCATGACTTCGATCGCGTACATGCCGCGCGAGACCATCGCCGGGTCCATGATGCCGCCGTAGGCGGCGGAGTCGCCGACCATCTTGACCATGTCCGTGGCCTTCTCGGCGGCCTCCCGGGACCCCTTGGCATGACGGGCAGGGTCCTTCGACAGGAAGTCGGCATTGTGCGAGGAATTCGCCCGCACATAACGGGTGCCGTACTTCAGCATGTCGTTCACGGAATACGGCGTCTCGATGCCGTACTTCGTCATCTGCTCCAGCAGGTTGTTGACGTCCTGAAGCTCGACGCCCATCCCCTTCAGGCCCGTCTGGGCCTGGATCATCGCGTCCGCCGACTTGATGCCGAACGTCGCGGCGGCGGCGGAGGCGAGGCCCAGGGGGGCGACGAGGCCGCGGGTGACCAGGTGCCCGGTCTCCGTCGCCGTCGTACCGGTGGTCTCGATGTGCTGGGAGGTGCGCTTCCAGCCCGACCGCATGGCGGCCAGGGCGCCGGCCTGGGTCGTCTGGACGGCGGCCATGGTGCGCTCGTGCTCGGCCGCCTGCTCGCGCAGACTCTGCCGGGCGGCCTGGGCAATCGCGAGCTGACCACCGATCGCCGCGGACTGCTCGGCCTGCCGCTCCGCCATCGTCCGGCGGATCGCCTCCCGCTTCTCCCGCTCAGCCAGCTCAACAGCCCGCGCCGCCTCCCGGGCCAGACGCACCTGCGCCTGATGGATCTCCCGATCCATGCGGGCCTCGTCCTCCAAAGCCCGTCGACGGGCCGCTGCCGCCGCGCCCTCCTGGCGCTGCCGCTCAGCGAGGAGCTGCGCTTGCTCACGCGCGGATTCCCGGGCCAGACGTACCTGGGTCTGGTGGATCTCCCGGTCCATGCGGGCCTCGTCCTCAAGGGCCCGCTGGTGCGCGGTGACGGCGGCCCGCTCCTCGCGCTCCCGCTCGGCGACGGCGCGTGCCTCCGCCCGGCGGCGCTCTTCCAGGAGGCGGAGGCGCTCGCGCTCGGCGGTCTGCCACCGCTGGGCGGCATCCCTGGACGCCTGCGTCTCCAGCCGCACGGTCTCCGTGACCGCGCGCCGGGTGGCCTGCGACGTCCCGGCCAGCGCCTGACGCTTACGCTCCTCCGTCTCCTGGAAGGCGCGGAAGCGCCGCCCGGCCTGCTGGCCGAACTCGCGGGTGAGCTCAGCCTCGATGGCCGACAGCTTCGTCTTGGTGCCGGTGGCTTCCTTCTCCACCTGGCCCCGGGCGGCCTTCGCGGCGGTGGCCGCGCTCTTCGGCATGGCCGCCATGCCGGCCGTCGCCGCCGTGGAGAAACTCTTCCCTGCGGCGGCGCCGGCCAGCTCCATCTGGCGGGTCAGCTCTGTCCGCATCTCCGCCACGCCCTTACGGGACAGTGAGGGATTGATCTCGATGTATCCGGAGCCGATCCTGATCGGAATCCGTCCGCTGACGCTGGCCAAAGGCGCCTCCTAAAAGTTGGTGATCTCCTGGAGGAATTGGGACAGCTCAGCACCCGAAGCGAAATCCTCGGCAGACTCCGCAAGGCCCGGATCCGGAGTGCCGGGCCTCGGCAGCGGATCGGGCGGAGAAAGATCCTCGGCGCTGTCCGAATGCGCCTTCAGAAACAGGTAGTTACTTAGCTCCAACGCGTCCGACACGCGGGCCATCAGGTGATCCTGGGTCGACCACACCGCCGACTCGTCCACGGCGGCCAGCACAGCGGACCGGCCGGGCTTACGCAGGAGCGCTTTCACCAGGACACCGATGCGCCGCAAAGAAAGCCGCCCGCGCCACAGGTCCAGCAGATCCACCCCGAAGTATTCGAGGAGATCGGCTTCGAGCTCGTCAGAGAACTCCCGGACGACGCGGACGGTTTGGACTAGTTTCCCGCGTCGTCATGCCCCTGGGCCGCCGCGATCTTGTCAGCGAAAGGCTGGAAGTCCCGCAGGGTGGCACCAGTCCGCTTGTACGCCTCCCACTGATCCTTGCCGAGCATCAGCTTGACCGCCTCAATCTCGTCCTCCGCGTCCATGAGACCGATAGGCATATCGAGCGGATGGGGGACGGTGAAGGTAACACCTCGGTGCTCGAAGTGCGTGGGGGCTTCGGCCGCCTCCGCGTCCTTCGCGGCAAGCTTCTCGGCAGAGCTGGCCTTCGTGGCAGCAGCAGTCATGGTGAACTCCAAGAAAAAGAAACTGGGTTGGGTTACGCCCGCAGAGAGGCCGGCAAGGGGCGCAGACTTTTCACTCGATTTACGAACGCATTGCCGAATCGATTGAAGTCAACCCCCTGGGGTAAACCCACCTTTTGAGTGATTGTGGAGGTACTGGGGCCTTGTTATATTATTTGTGGAAGCGAACCCGGATTCGAAGGGGGCAGTCATGGCAGGCGCACTTCGACAATTTTCCCGAACGATGCACCGGAGACTCCGATGCGCTGCTCTCGCCATCGGCTCTGCGTCGCTGCTTCTCTCCCTCGCAGCAACCAGTACCGTTGCGGCGTCTCCAGACTGCACGGCATACCTGTGGTACGGCCCTTCCGGGGAAATCCACCAACGCCTCAACACTGGGGACTGCCGCAATACGGGCCTGCACGCAGCGGACCGCATCTCCATCAGTGACGGAATGACAGCGGGAACTCTGACCGCGTACAGCGGCTCCAACTGCACGGGGACCGCGAAGGCCACGGTCACCGGCGAGCAGGCGTTCAATCCGCCCATCAGCCCCATCTATTCATTCCGGGTGGTGCGCTGCCCCTTTACGTAGCCAGGACGTAGCACGCCTTCGAGGTGCCCGTCTGCGCGGTGTCGGTGACCTGGAAGCAGGTCGAGGCACCGCCGTGGGTGATCTTGAACTCGGCGGTCTTCATGCCCTGCGGCACCGTGACGTCGACGGTGCCGTCCTTGGTGGCGGTCACCTGCTCGTCGAAGGCCGACTTGTCGGCGCGCAGGAGCGAGACGACGGCCGGCCCGGCCGTGTTGGCGACCGCCACCTTCGCCGTCCACGCGGCCTTGGCGGCGTCGTTCGACGCGAAGCCGGGCACGGTCACCGTCGCCTTGAAAGGATCCGGCTCCACGGGGACGGACGGCTTGCCCAGGCCAAGGATGTCGTCGGTCGTCAGGACGTAGCCGAGACCGCCCTCGTGGTCCAGGGCGTCAATGGTGAGCTCGTACTTGTTGTTCTCGGTGCGCTGGAGCTGGATGGCGCCGCGGTCGGAGATCATCGCCCGCGGGATCACGCACCGGTACAGGACACCCTTCTGAGACCAGTCGGTCACGACGCTGACCTCATTCAGCTCCGGAGTGGAGGACAGGTCCAGCCGGTACGTGCCGCTGTGCTTGCCCTCGGCGTCCTTCAGCGGCTTCCACTCCGCGCCGAAGAAAAGGCTGGTGGTCAGCTCGTTCGTCTCCATCAGCGTCGCCTTGATCTTGAACGACGCGGACTTGACCGTGTACATCACGGGTACGGCGGACTGCCAGACATTGACCGGGTCAGTCTCGATGCTCGGGGTGATGGTCACGCCCGAGGAGTCGATCCAGCCGCATCCCTGGTAGCCGGCCGGGGCGCTCTTGCCGTCGCCCGCGTCCACGGGAAGCACGGTGGAGCCGGGGCCGGAACGCGGGGCCGGAGCCATGTAGAGGCTGCCGTTGGGGGCGAAGCGGATCTTGGATGAGTCGTTGGCCATGGGCCTCCTTGGGAAAGACGAAAGCCGTGCACGGGTCCGTGCTCGGCTGGGGAAGAGGGGGAAGGATTCAGGCGGCGACGAAGAAGAGGGCGACCTCGCCGCTGTACATGTGCTCGCGGCTGGTGCTGTCGGGCTCGTACCGTGGGGAGGAGATCTCTTCGACGTCCAGGACCTCCGCGCCGCCGACGACCCGGCCGGGCAGCTCCTCCAGGAGCGCCTGGCGGCACCGGTACGCCAGGTCCACCGCCGCCTTGCGGTCCTCGTGGTAGACGCTGATGTCGATGTCGGCCCGGTCCATGCGGTCCCGGACCATGCGGAAACCACCGGAGTGCTCGACGTAGATCATGGGCTGGCCGGCCTGGTGGCCGACGTGGTCCCCGGTGACACTCCCGGCAGGAAGGGCGGGGACGGACCGCAGGAAGACGACCACCACCTCGACGGGGTCAACGGTCACTCGACCCTCGCCTCCTCCAGGGCCCGCTTGAGGAACCAGCGCCCCGCGTGCGGACGGCCCTTACGGTCGGTCCAGCCACGCTCTTGCAGCATCGCGTGGCGGAGCCGGGCGTCGACCTCGATGACGACCTGCCCGTACCAGCCGGCCCGGCCCAAGGCCAGGTGCGGCGTGATGTGGTGGCGGATGGTGTTCCAGTGCGCCTTGGTCGGGCGCTTCGGCTCCGGGGCCGCCGACACCGCCGACTCGGTCAGCTTGAGCGTGTGCAGCTCCACCAGGTCCCGCATCTCCGGGGACAAGAAAAGGGGATCTTCCCAGTTGGCCGTCAGCCGGAGGGTGAACTTGCTCATCGCACCACCCTCCACGCACGGATACGGACATGAGACAGGGAACCCTGTGCCCAGCGGGCAGGCTCGCCGTCGACCTCGAACCACAGCCCCCGCCACAGAACCCGGTCCGCGGAATCGACATCCGCCCCCGCCGGCAGATAGAGCACCAGCCGTTCCTGCGCGGTCTCCCGGGCCGGGGAACGGGCCTCAAAGGACCGGTCCGGCTGCACGCTCGCCCGCCCGGACCAGACCCTCACCGCCTGCTGCCAGTCGCGGTGATTGGTGTACGCGGTCGGGGCGAGCGGAGCCCGGTGCACCTCCACGTGTTCGGTAAAGAGCAAAGGGCATCAGCCCCGGGACAGGCTGATGGTGCCCAGCGGGCGGCGGTAGCGGCGCAGGCCCTCGCGGGCAGCCGGTGACAGAGACTGCGTCGCGGAGGCCCCCCACTGCACTTCCATGTCGCCGACGCGCTCACTGACCACCCCGGGCTGCATCGACAGCCAGCGGATGACCTCGGAACACACCACGGCCCGGATACCGGGGGCCTCCCCGTCGTACCGGCTCCCGCAGTAGTCCCGCACCAGCGCGGCGGCATCCGTGATGAACGCCTGCGCCCTCGGCTTCTCCGACTCCTCGAAGAGGCGGCCCATCCGGATCTCGATATCGGTAATGGATACGGGCATGCGACTCCCGGATTAGGAGCCAGACGGCGCGGGCGCCTTCTCGGTGATCGAGACCTTCAGACCACGCACAAACGATTCGCCGATCCCGACACCACGCACCGAGTAATCGGGGTCCTCCCGGACCGTGGACAGGCCGTACATGGTGTCCAGGCCGATGGTGTCCGCCTTCTTGCCGTAGTCGTAATCGATCAGCATGCGCGTGGCGATTCCGTTGATGTTCTGAATCGAGCCGTTCACGGCACCCATCGGAATGGCGGGGCAGGCAGAGACCAGGATCATCGCCGACTTGTGGAAGAGGTACATCTCAAGGCCGAAACTGTTGTGAATCACAATGTCGAAGCCGTAGATCCTGCCAACGACCGCGCGCCGCAGGGCGCTTGTGTCGCCGCTGTAGTCGACCGCCACGAATTCGGGGTCCTTGAGGAGGATCGCTTCGACCTCGGGGCCGGCGATCAGGTACCGCTCGCCGGCCGGGACGTTCGCGAGGTTCATGGCCATGCGGGCATCGACCAGGGCCGTGCGCAGGCCCAGGGCGCGGCGCTTCATGTTCTCGCCCGTACCGTCCGCGACCGGGATGCTGACCTCGACGTCTCCGCCGACCACCTTCTTCTGCGCCGGGCTCAGGCCACTACGGTTGATGTTCGCCTTGATAAAGCTCGCGGTGGTGTCATCAAAGTATTCAGCAAAACCGCGGGTCAGCTTCGTGAGAATCTGGCTGCCGAACTGCTTCAGGTCGAATGCGACCTGTTCCATGCTCAGAGTGGTGGCGTTCTGGGCGAGTGTGGTGAGCTGGACCGGGAAGCGGGATTCGTTGATGAAGCCGACCGGTGCCCGCCGGTCATTCGTCGGCAGCGGTCGGTCAGACACTGCGGCGAACTTCGTCTTGTCACCCTTCACCGGGTTCCAGATCGGCTCGGTGATCCCGGACGCCTGGACCGGAATGCCACGGGATTCCCGGTTGACGTTGATGACGTCACCGAGCCCGCCGGTAAAGGACAGCTCAGAGTAACGGGCGGGGATACCACCGAGAGTGAGCTGACGGTCAAGCAGCCCCAGAGCAGCAATCGTCACCTGCTTGGGGTCAAGATTCAGATGGTGGGTCGTAAGAGCCATAGGCGCCTCCTCCAAGAGGGCATAAAAAAGCCCCCCAGGAATGGAGGGCTGCAAAAGAATCATGCGAGGCTAAAAGATCTTGCCACCAGTAATGTGATTCACCAGTTCGTCAGGGTCCATGCTGACGGTGCCACCGCTACCGCCACGGTGGTACCCGGCGCCCATGAGCTGAGGAAGCCGCGGGCGTGCGGCGGAGACGGTGTCTCCCTTGGCGACGAACCGCGCGATCCGGTCGGTGTCGGGCCGGCCGTCCTCGCCGAGGAAATGGGTCAGGTCCAGGGCCTCCGTCTGTACCGTGACACCCGCAGCCGCGGCCTGAGCGCGGATCTCGGCCTCGGCCAGCGAGGGCGACAGCTCCGAAAGCGTCTCCCGCCGCCCGTCCTCGCGGGCCTGGGCCAGCGCCTTCTCCTGGTCCGTCATCTGCGACTGGCGGAACTGCTCCAGCTCCTGACTGGCAGCCTCGAACCGGGCCTTCCACTGCTCCAGCTCTGCGGCGGCACCGTCGGGTACCGGCAGGGCAGTCGGCGGGCCGTCCCCGTCGCCGTCGACGGGCGTGGGGGCGTTGGGCGTCTCATTCATACTGATCTCCATCACTTCATCTCGTGGATTTTCCGGCTCGCGTTACCCGAATTTCCCTGCGGCGGCTTGTGCGCCATGCGCGCGGCCTTCGCCTCACTAGGGGCGTTGCCCGCTGCCGGTCCCGCTTGCTCAGGCTTCGGGCCGAGTTTCTGGATCTCCGCTGCCGCCTTCGCGTCTTCCTTCCGCATCGCGCGGAAGGTACTGATCTGCGAGGGGGTATAGCCCGCATCACTCCAGAGCTGCTCTTCAGGAACATTGAGCTGCTGAAGCTTGAGAAGGGCGTCGATGTGCTGGGCCTCGGTCCGGTATTCCGGGTCCCGCCAAACGGTCTCCATGGCGAATTCCTTGGCCCGCTTGTCACCCTTGATCGCGAAGCACAACCGGATCACCTGCTCCCAGGATTCCCCGAAGTACAGCATCCGTTCGCGGACCTTGGCGACTAGCCCGGCCTCCGAGCTGATAATGGCCTCACCGGAGGGCGGCGGGCCGCCGTTCACCAGGAAGTAGTAACTGGGGGTCCTGGATATGGAACTGAGGTGCTGTAGGAGGAGACCTACCAGGTCGCAATAGTTGCTCAGGCTGGCGGCTTCGAACTGGCCGAATTTGGCCTGCGGGTCCTCGGCCTGCAAAAGTTTGTCGACGGCGACCTTGAAGGGCTCGATGGGATTGCCCTGGTCGTCCTCCGTGATCTCAAGGCCGGTGACGTACCGCTGTGGCCAGGCGGCGAACTCGGATGCGGTGAGAGCGTCCGCCGTCACCTTATTGATCGCCGACTGAATGGGAATCACGTTGGCGAGGTCTGAGTACGGGTCACCCGCGAGGCGGGAACGGTTATGGAAGGGGACGACCGGGACGACACCGAGATGGTTCGGGGTCTTGGTCCCGTTCTCCCACTCGGTCTGACCGCGCTTGACCTCGTAGACGTACTCCTCGGTCCACAGCGTCACCCACTGCCGGCCCCAGTCATCGAGGAAAAACCGGGCCGCGGCCTCCAGCTCGGTGCGCGACCCCGGCTTGTACTGCACGACCATTTCCTCAGCCGACACTGGCTGAATCGACGGCTCCCCGTCGGCCCCCTGCCACACCAGCACGTACGCACGGCCCTGGATCATCGCGTCCAGGTGCACGCCGGTCGACAGGACATCCATGCCGCTGCGCTGCCACATGTCCCGGGCGTCCGTGTCGAACCCCGGGGTATCGGGTATGCGGAAACCCTCCACGGCCATGCGCTCAGTTGCGGAGTCGATGATCAGGCCGCAGAAATTGTCACGCCAGTTCTCGAAGACCTCGCGGAACTCGGCCTTGAAGCGGGCCTGAGAGAATGCGAGCCGCTGGTGCTCCCCCTCGTAGTACTGGGCGTACCGCCACATGTCCGGGAGCTGGTCGGTGAGTTTGCCGTGCAGATAGGCCAGCCAGTCAACAGGGGTTTCCGGGGGGCCGACGGCGGTGTATCCGGTGGGGGGAACAATCAAGCAGATACCTCAAACAGTTGGGGCGAGGGGGCCGCACCGGCTTTCAACCCCTTTCGGCTCACCCCCGCGTACGCGGGGGCCGGTTACTCGTGGGCGGTGCGGCCCCCTCGGGATGCGCTGACCTCACGTCGGCCCGACGATCACCCGGTAACCCCGCGAGTGCACGGCAGCACGGGCCAGCGCAGTGCGCAGGCCGGCCGGGGACAATGCCCCGGGCCGGCCCGGTCTAGAAGCCGATGACGCGCCGGCGCTTGAGGTGCAGGCGACCGTCGGCGATTGCGTCGGCGCGGCCCTCGAAGGCGAGGATCGCGCACACGGCCAGGTCAATCTTCTTCTTGGAGCGAGGAGATTCCTTGGTGATCAGCAAACCCTGGGGGACTTCTCTCGTCACGGCATTGAGGCAATGCCGGGTGAGGCCCGGATCACCGTCGTGCTTCAAGTCGCCGACGACCACGGCGGAATGGAGCCGCTCCGTGGCTTCGCACATTCTCATGGGTCTGTTGGTCCAGTACTCGAAGACGTAATCATCCCCGTACTCGATGGACCACCGGCCCAAGGCTTCCTGCCCATACGGCCGGTCACCGTAGAACCATTCAACCCGGTAGGTTTCGAAGGCCTTCTTCACGGCGGCCTCGACGGCCAGCACGTCGACTTCCCAGTCGGGATTCTTGGGGTCGCGCGGGTTCTCCTGGAGGTGGAGGACGAAAAGCTTGCCGTCCCTCAGCCGGCACCCGACGAGACCGGTCGCGTCGCCGCGGATGCTCCCATCGAAACCGACGGCGATCTGATCCCCGGGAAGGATCGGGTCGTCCTCGTCACGGCAGGCGTCCCACTCGGATTTGAGCAGCCAGCCGTCCGCGTTCTCCTGAATGTTGTTCAGGTAGAAGCGGTAGGCGACCGCCGCGCTGGTACGCGGGTCCATGATCGCGGCAACGATGCCGTCGACATCAACCCAATGAGAGTCGCCGTAGGCGTCGACGACCGCGGCGCGCACCGCAGGCTCGTCCTTGAGGTCAACCCCCGGTACGGCCTCGCGGCATCGTAGATGCCCTGGGAGCGATCTCGCGGCTCGTCGCGTCACGCAGCGTGCAACTCGGATTGCTCGTTCGCGCTGAAGCATTGGTGGTCTCGATCAGCGGGAACCGGCGCCGCCGTCTTCTGAACATTTCTATCCAGGTCTCCAGACGTATACGCCATGATCGATTCGACGAATGATGACCTCGTCGCAACACAAGCGGCAGCAGCCCGCCGGCAGGAACGTTCCTGCCGGGCCGGCAAGAGTGGCCTCGCCCTCAGCCCACGGCTGCCTCGACGTCACCGGCTCAATCGTCAGGGCTGAGAGCATTGGTGGTCTCGATCAGCCGGGAACCGGCGCCGGCCGTCTTCTGAACATTTCCATCCAGGGTCTCCCAGACGCATATACGCCATGATTCGATTCGACGAAATGATGAACCTCGTCGCAAACAACAAAGCGGCAGCAGCCCGGCCCCGGCAGGAACGTTCCTGCCGGGGCCGGGCAAAGGTGGGCCTCGCCCCCTCAAGCCCACGGCTGCTCGACGTCACCGGCTCAATGCGGCCAGGGCGACCGTCCTTGAACTGAATCAGACCCTTGCCGATGTCGAGATTGAACTCTCGCTCCGCCGGAGACTCAGCCAGCATGCCCCGGATCTGATCCCGCGTGTTAGCCGTCTGATCCAGGGACGTCGCGGCGATCTGCACCAGGGGAAGCGGGACGCGCTTTCCCACCGGGAGGCCACTGTCGTCGAAGTGCGAGAACCGGGCCGGACCGATGAACTCCACGATGGCCAGGGCCGCCAGGAGCGGCGTCTTCCCCCACCCCTTCGCCCGGCGCAGCGCGGCAGACCGGTACAACCATCGCCCGCGCTCGTCGATGGCGTAGAGCCAGAGGACGAAGCGGATCTGCTCCGGGGAAAACCTCCAGGGCTCGCCGGCCCGCTCGCCGTCCGGCTGGAGTACGTAGTCCTGACACCAGCGGATGATGCCGTACCCGAGGCTGCGCGTGGGGTGCGGGACACCAGGTGGTGTGTTTCCCGTCAGGGGCATCCTTCACCCCCTTCGGGTTACTCGGAGTCGTCCAGGGCTTCGGCCTGGAACGCGGCTGCGACGGCGGCCTCGCTGGGATAGGGGGCCTCGACTACGCGTACCCATCCCGTGGTCTCGTCGGTGCCGTTGAGGAAATGGGGGGTCAGGGCGCCGGCGAAAACCGCGAGCGGGTCAGCTTCCCCCGACACGTCACACCGTGTGCCGACGACCGTCCAACTACGCATTAGGGGACTCCTCGGATTCGGAGAGCATCTTGAAAAGTTCGGCGTCCATGTCCGCGGCCTTGGCCTCCTGGGCCGCCGCAGCGGCCTCCGCCTCGGCCTGCTGGTCGAAACTCATCCGCAGCCTCGCCCGGTCCTCCGTCGTGGCGCCCCAGCGGCCCACGCGCTGCCGGATCTCACCGGCAAGCCGCGTCTCCCCCTGGTAAAAGGCGTCCACGAGCTTGGTCGTCATTTCCAGCTCCGCCCAGTCCGTTTCCAACCAGTGCTGAGACTGCGGAGAGCCGGACCAGGTTTTCCAGAAGCGCTTGGCGCCGCCCGTGGCGACCCCCAGAGCCTTGGGGAGCGCCCGGCCCTCGCCGGAGCTGGAGGTGAGGCCGTGCTCGCCCAGGGCGTGGTTCGTGTTCCGGCGGCGTGCGTTCGGGTTCGGGGCAGGGCCTCGTCGCGTGGGCATCAGCCCACCCCGCGAATAGCGGCCGGGTCGACGCCGTACAGCTCGCCCAGGTCCACTAGCTCGGACAGTGCCTCCTGTCGCCAGCCCCGCCGCCGGGCGGCCTTCGAGAGCCGTAGTCGGCCGAGGGCGGCCCGGGGGCGCTTGCAGCCGTGGCACAGGCCGTCGCAGTCGAGCACGGGCACCTCCAGAGGCAGTCACAGGGCGGACGAAGCGCCCTTCCAGGAGGGCGCCTTCGGGATAGAATCCGGGCGGGCAGTCCGACATGGAGTGACGTGCTCAGGCACCCGGTACCAAGCCGATTTCGGAATTTGGGATTACGGCCGGGGGCCGTCTGAGGCCCCCGTTTACCCGGGGGCCTCTCTACGTGCCACGGTCTTCGAAGTAGGTCTTCTTCCGGTGGCAGGTCCGGCACAGGACCCAGAGGTTCGTCAGCTCCCACGTGCCACCTCGGGCGACCGGGATCAGGTGGTCCACCTCCAGCTCGTTGCGGGCGCCGCAGCGCTGGCAGGTGAAGCGGTCACGGGCGAGCACCGTGGCCCGGCGCTTGTGGAAGTCGCCGGGGCGACTGGCGTTTCTGGCCGATGGCTGCCAGCCCCTCTTGGGAGGGGCGTGCTTCTCGCACCGGCCAGAGCGGGCCGTCACGGAGGGGCAGCCCGCGGTCATGCAGATCGATTTCGCTCGGGGCATCGTGGCTTTCTCCCCTCCGTGACGTGGTGAGCCGGCGGGACTCGAACCCGCTCTACCGCCCGGCCACCCCTGTCGGGGCTTAGGGGTGGCGTGCACCCATGCACTTCGGCTCCAGCCAGGAGCGACCTGGCCTTGGGCCACCACAGGGATCAGCCGTGGTGGTTCGGATAGCAGGCCCCGGCTGGCTACTGGTCTGGCAGCCGGGGCCTTGGCCCTCTTGGATCTCAACTCAGAAAAATCTTTCTGGGAAATCAACAAGAGGGAAACTTTAAACTTTCTTCTCTTCTTCTTCTCTATTAAAGAGAGAGTTTTTCTTTCTTAGTTTTACTCTCACTAAGTATGTAGGTGTTACGTCGACCCTCAATCAGCCCTTCTGGTCAAAATGAGATGCAGGTCACAAGGTTTGAGGGTGGTGGAGGCTGAGTTGTCGTGAGCTCGGAGTGGCTGGTAGGGTCAGCGTCTTCCTGTCACCGCGTCATGGGTCATCGAAGGCCCCGGATGCTCCTCGTTCTCTTGCTGGAAGGTCTGTCAGCCCATGGCCAAGCTGCCCACGGATGCCGAGCTGACAGTGCTGGTCCACCTGGGCCTGAGCGACCCGGAGATCGCAGAGCGATACGGAGTGAGCAAGCAGGCTGTCCAGAAGCGCAGGGACAAGATGGGGCTGGTGAAGATCAATCCTGCCCAGGAGCGGGTCAATACCGCGCTGAAGAGCATTTGGGATGTGAAGACGGACCGCACTGGCGAGGATACGCACCACAACCGCTACTTCCTCAAATGCGTCAAGGTGTACATGCGCATGCGGCTCGGGGACAAGATCAGCGGCTACCAGAAGGAAGAAGTCGCGCGGTTCCTCAGCCAGTTGGAGCGAGAGAAGTCCGTCGTTCATTATCGGCGCAAGGTAGAAGGCGAGCAGGGCGAAGAGACTGCTGACGAAGCCCTGGAGGGCTTTGTCCTGGTCCTGCGGGAGCCTTCTGACGGCCGCAGGATCCTCCGCTGGCCCGCAGATGTGGAGTTGCCGGAAGAGGACCTCCAGCGCGCGATGGAGCTTCCTGACGAGGAATAGGGCCATGCCCTCGCGCCCCAGGCCGGAGCGCAGCGAAGCCGCCGACCCCCGTTTCGGGCCGGCGGCTTCGCTGCGCTGCTGGGTGGTCAGAAGAAGGTGTTGATGCTCTCCGCGGCCTGCATGGTGGCCACCGCCAGATGTCCGACCCGGCGGGCCACATGGCCCGCCGGCACCAGGAGAAGAACCGCACCCTGAACGGTCATGCCGTACAGAACCGGTGCGGCTACGGCATCCCACCCGGGAATGCATTCCTCCTGCCCGACCTCGTGACCACGGGCACGGATGCCTTCCAGGCAGGCCAGCAGCTCATCTTCGGAGCGGATGGCTCCGGGGGCGGCGTCGTGCGGTAGCGGACGGGCCAGGGCCTGGCGCTGAATTCCGGGAGAGGCGTGGGCGAGGATGGCCCGGCCGGTGGCGCCGATACGCAGGTCGTTGCCCACGGCGGCCAGCGCGAAGCCGTCCAGGCTGCTGACGTCGGTGTCGCCGCGGACGCGATGCCTGGGCACAGCCGCCAAGCCCTTGTTCTCGTAGTAGAAGGCCGCGCCACCGGTGATGCGGTGCAGCTCCACCAGAGCCGCCTGGGTGGGGGCAGGGGCCGGCAAACGGCTGGAGGATGACATGCTCCACATCGCCGACGCCCCGCCGAGCCAGTATTCACCCGACTTGTCAGTGTCGTAGGTGCCGACTTCACAGCCCTCTTTGAGGGCCCGATGGGCTGTGGAGACGGATACCCCGGCCACCTGGGCAAGCGTTGTGGGGGTGTGCCTATATCCCGAAAGGCCGAGAAATGCGGCCTCGACGCGGTAGGCGATGCGGTGGGAGGAGCCGGGACCCTTGTTCTGATTTTGGTCCGCGCTCTTGCTACTGGTACTCACTCACCATTCCTTGGCTGCGTCCTGAACTGCCCTCGGGCGGCAATGGGGACTGATGTCGCCATTCCTGACAGCAAACCGAGGTTACTACGTAGTAGCGCTGATCGGCTTCAGTAGTAGAAACCGGTCATGTCGAGCATCAGCTTCCCCGGGTGCCGGTTGCGGGGAAGCTCGGGCGAGAGGCAGCGGTGAGCATGCTGAACATCGCTCCGCATGATCCTGGTCTCGTCAGGAATCGAGAGGGCGCCAATCACCCCGGCGGCAAAGATGGTGTGCATGCTCTTGTGCATTGCGTGCTTGTCGTAGAAGAGGTTGGGCAAGCAGAAACCGGTGATCGACTTGGAGCCGAGCACCAGGTCTTCATGGGTAACGACTCCACAGTTCTGGGAAGCGCAGCCGTCGACCACCATGCGCCCGCGGAACCTCAGTGCGTCGAAGAGGGCCTTGAAGGTCTCCCCGCCGACCAGGTCGACGGCGGCGTCGATTTCGAGGCCGCCGGTAGAATCGCGGATCCGGTCGGCCAGCCCCTCGGTGTCACTGCAATCGACGATCGCGTCGGCGCCCAGCTCGCGGGCCTCTTCGAGGCGGTGTTCACCGTGGTCTATCGCCACCACGTAGCAGCCATGGGATTTGGCGAGCTGCACGGCCAGGCCGCCCAGGGCGCTGCCGGCTTCCGAGATGGCGATGACCTCGTGGCGCTCGATCCGCAGTGCGGTGTACAGCAGGTGCCAGGCGGTCAGGCCGTCCGAGGCCAGGGCGCAAGCCTCCCCATCGGTGAGTTCGTCAGGGATCTCCCAGTACAGGCCCCGCTCCACCCATGCGTACTCGGCGTACGCGCCGTCACGGGTGAGGCCGGCGACCCTGCGCCCGTCGTCCAGGAAACCCACCAGCTCCCGGCCCGGTACGAAGGGGAACGTCACGGGGCCCAGCCATTGGTTCTCCCGCATCAGCGCGTCCGCCGGGTTCACCCCCGCCATCGTCACCATCACGCGATCATGATTCGGTTTCGGCTCCGGCTCCGGAATCTCCACCAGCTTGAGCACCTCGGGCCCGCCCGGCTCCATAGCCATCACTGCGCGCATCTTCCGCCGCGCTACCTCGCGCATGTTCTCCGCCTCTTGCTACGTACACGTTCCTGTCAACCATAAGGCCAGGGAGAGGATGCCCCGGCCCCGTTTCAGCCCCTGAAACGATCAATACGGCGAGCCCGTTTCAGGGCCTGAAACGGCAGGTCAGAGGGCGAATTTAACGTTTCCCATCGGGGCCGACCCGTGTGTAGTATCCAGGCCGACCAGTGATCGTCTGCGGGCGAATGATCAATTCAATCCCCCAGCACTTCGAGGGGGATGTTCGTGATCAAGGAAGGGCTTCACCCAAGCCGCCACCCGCACTGTCCCGGCCCTCTCACCTGCCCGTGCGAGAACGCGTCCGCAGCCCGGCTTCCCGAGTAAGGCCCCTGGCCGACCCACTCAGGTATCGGCTCATCTGCTGACGTTCACCCATAGGAGAAACCCCCATGGCTTTGGCCTGCGCCCTGCCCGCAGCCCCGCCGCCCGCGATTCGAGATCTGATGGACGCCGTCAACCGGGCCCCCCTCACCCGGCCGCCGGCGGTCCTCTTCATGACCTCGGGGACGATGATCTGCCAGGTGTTCGCGGAGGCGCTCACGTACTTCCACCTCGTGGTCAGCGACAAGGCAACCGCATACTGCGAACGAGGCGTTGAGCGCATCTTCCGGCAAGCGGGCCTCAGCGAATGGCGGGCTTTCGTCATTCACCTGATGCGCATGCCGAAGCCGAACTCCCACTTCCCCGGCAGCACCGAATCCACCCTGTACGTCATCCACCCGGAGGCTTCCCCATGAGCATTGAGACCCAGCCCCGATCCGTTTCCCAGACCCAGCAGTACGAGAAATGCGGATGGCAGTACTACCTCCAGCGCGTGGAGCGCGTGACGCCACGGCCGGCCGCCTGGTCGCACCACGGCACCGCCTTCCACTCCGCAGCCGAAGCCTTCGAACTCTCCGGCCGGACCCTTACCGTCAAGGACGTCGTCGAACTCTTCTCCGACAGCTACAGCGCCTCGGTCAGCGCATCGCTCGCCAAGGAACCGAACACCGACCGCTGGCTGTCCGCGAACGGGACCGGCAGCGAGGACATCGCGCGCCGCTACCACCTGGGTCAGGCGCAGACAGCGCGGTACGTGGAATGGGCCCAGGAGCACCAGCCCGAGATCTGGGCCACCCCGGCCGGTCCGCTCCCGCTGGCGGTGGAGCTGGAATTCATGGTGGAGCTGGGCGGGGTGAAGGTCCGCGGGTTCATCGACCAGCTCACCGTCGAGCCCGACGGATCCCTGCGGGTGCGCGACCTCAAGACCGGCAGCATGAAGTCGAAGTTCCAGCTTGAGACGTACAAGACCGCGGTCGAGAAGATCTATGGCGTCGAGGTGAACCGGGGTGACTGGTACCTGGCGAAGCGCGGCGGGCTGTCCAGGCCGGTCAAGCTGGACCAGGTGACCGAGGAAACCGTCGGTGAGCGGTTCGCCGTCATGGACGCCGGAGTGAAACGCGGCGACTTCCCGGCGAAGCCCGGCTTCTCCTGCCGGTTCTGTGACGTGTCCCATGCCTGTTCGTTTAAATAAAAAGTTGTCGTGAGCTTGAACGCAAGTTACAGCAGGCCGCACCGACGGCCGTTTTTTAGAGAGGGATTTGACGTGAGCGCAACCATGACTGAGATCGACCTGATCGAGAACCGGGCCGCCAGGGAGCGACTCTACGACCGGACCGACGTGCTGAACCGGGTGAAGGAGCTGGCCCAGCTTCCGGACACGGAACACTCCTCCACAGCCCAGGTGGCTGCCTTCTACGGGGTGGACATGCCCCTGCTCAGGAAGGTTCTGGAGCGCAGTCGCTCAGAGCTGGAGGCCAATGGATACCGCGTCCTGAGTGGCTCTGACCTGCGGAAATACCGAATGAGTGACAAAATGTCACTCATTCCGAGCCGTGGCGGCAGCCTTGCGATCTGGCCGCGGCGGGCCGTGCTCAACGTCGGGATGCTCCTGCGGGACTCGGAGGTGGCCAGGGCGGTCCGCACCTACCTCCTGGAGGCCGAGGACTACACACGGAAGGCCACCGGAGCGGACGCCGGCAGCCCTGGTCGGCCGGTGGCGGCACCTGCCCTGTCCGTGGATGCCCTGATCGCCGAGATCTCAGGCCGGATGTCGGCCCAGATCATTGAGAAGTCTGTGCTCCCTCAGCTGTCGGCACTGGAAGAGAGGGTCAGGCTTCTGGAAGCCGCCCCGGCCGCCCCTGCTGAAGCTATCGTCAGTAACTCGCCGAAGAAGCGTTCGCGCGATTTCGTCGCCAGCAGCCTTGACCCTTTGGAACGGGTGCTGGAGTACATCGAATATGTCACTAGGCGCGGAGCGCGGCACTGTCAGGCATCGCTGGACACATACTCAAAAAACGTGAGCCTCACCCCGGATGCGGTAGAGGATGCCCTTATCCGGGCGGCAGAACTGGGACTGCTTCAGCAAGTGGGCTCCACCACAAACGGGCACCCGGTAATTAAGTACTTCCGGCGAGGCTTCTGATGTATTCTCTTAGTCAGTCGATAGCCATGAAGGGGGCGGCGGGCGAGCCCCTCTCATCTCCCTTTAAGAAGCTCTCCAAGATGGGGGCAGAGTTCCGTCGCGGTGAAATGTCAATCCTTGCCGCAGGGGCCGGGACAGGAAAATCGGCCGCGGCGCTCAACCTCGCAATCCAGTCCAACGTGCCGACCCTCTACTTCTCTGCGGACTCGACAGCCGCAACACAGCTCAGCAGGGCGACAGCCATCCTCACGGGGCACGATGCGAGAGAGATCAAAAGGAAACTCCATGCCGGTGAATTCGACGAATACAGAGACGTACTCGCAGAGCGGTGGTGGCAGCGCTTCAACTACAGTGCCCGGCCCACCCCGGCGGAGCTTGAGCTTCACCTCAAGGCATACAAGGCGGTGTTCGGTACCCACCCTCACCTTGTCGTGGTCGACAATCTGACCAACGTTGACGCCGGAGGCTCTGGTACAGCCGAGGAATTTACCTTCGGCTTGGAAGGTCTCTGTGACTACCTCAACGAAATGGCCAGGGAAACGTATGCCCACGTCCTGGCTACACATCACGTCGTCGGCGAGTACGCGGATGGGCTGAAGCCTGTACCGCAAAGCGGCCTCAAGGGAAAAATATCTCGGGTGCCCTCCCTCATCCTCACCATTCATAAGGAGATTGACGGCATGGGCGGTCGCACACTGCACATCAGCCCCGTGAAGAACCGGGAGGATTTCGAGGACAGTTCCGGGGAGACCTACGCCTCTTACGCATTCGACACCCGGAACGTGCGGCTCACCGACGTGGACGAGTTCGCAGCCTTCTAATTTTTTTACCCCGAAAGTTGTCGTGAGCTTAGATTGGAAGAGAGTCCTTGAACATCACCACAAGCTGCGGCCGGCGCCCGCGGGGCTACCGCATCACCGTGGAGCTGACCGGCGAGGTCGGCGAGCGTTATCCCGAGCTGACGGCCGGTGAGCTCACGGACCCGGTCGCCCTGGTCGTCGAGCTGGGCGACGCCCGCCGCCTGGACCTCGGCCAACTCGCCTACGACCTGCGGGGACTTCGCCTGTCCAAGGCGGTCGTCGCCCACGAGGACCGGGCCCACGGCCGGCATGTCCGGGTCCTGGACGTGCATGCCCTGCGGACCTGCGTCGCCGAGTCCGCAGACGCGGGACGCATGCTCCGGCTGGAGCGGTCCATCAAGCCCACCCGGTGACCAGCCGGCGGCCCGGCACCCGCCCCTGCACGAGATGCCAGCGCAACCGGGCGGAGCGGTTCTTCACCTCCTCGCGGGGCCGCGTGTGCAGCACCTGCCGCAAGAAGGCCCGCAGTAAGGCAAGCCACGAAGCCCGCGTACAGGCCGCCTACGGGCTCCTCCCCGGCGAATACGACCGCCTTTTCGAGCACCAGGGTGGACGGTGCGGAATCTGCGGGGGCACCCGGCGACAGCGCCTCTCGGTCGACCACTGCCACCGGACCCATCTCGTCCGGGGCCTGCTCTGCCGGATGTGCAACGGCCGGCTGCTGACCGCCGCGCGGGACCGCCCGGAAATTCTGCGCGCGGCCGCTGACTACCTCGAAGACCCACCCGCCCAGCGGCACCTAGGGCCGCGCTACCACCAGGACAAGGAGGGGCATGGGGACCCCGCCCGCTAAGCCGCCGATTGCCGAAGTGCTGGAGCACTACTTCCCGCAGTGGCAGCCCCCGCCGCCGCGCAGCGGCTGGGTGACGTGCCTGTGCCCCGTCCATGTCGAGGACCGGCCCTCGGCCTCCGTCAACTACCAGGAAAACCGCGTGCATTGCTTCGCCTGCGATGTCTCGCTCGACTCGATCGACGTCATACAACGAAAGGAGGGACTGGGGTTTGTTGAGGCGCAGCGATTCGCACAAAGCCGATTTGGTGAAGGCGGCGAAGATCTACCAAAGCAGCTATCGGGGAAGTCCCGCCGAAGAGTATCTGTGCCACCGCGGTTTGGGAGAGGCGGCGGAGCGGTTCAAAATCGGTTTCGTTTCGGATCCGCTTCCCGGACATGACGCCTACCGGGGCCGGCTGGCCATTCCGTACCTCCGGCCGGCCGCGAGCCTCGATGGCGTCGCCACGATCCGCTTCCGCTGCATCAACGAGGTGTGCACCAAGCACCCTGACGGCACCTGGCGAGAGGACGAGCACCATGCGGAGCACACCAAATACCTGGGGCTCCCGGGAGATCCGCCGATGCTCTTCCACACAGAGGCGCTGATCGAACCCAGCCCGTACATCGGGCTGGCTGAAGGGGAATTCGACACCATGGCGTCCGTCTTGGCCGGCGTTCCCGCAAGCGGAATCCCCGGGGTCTCGTCCTGGCGTGATTACTTCGCACCGGCATTCGCCGGATTCGAGACCGTATTCACGCTGGGAGACGGTGACGAAGCAGGAATCAAATTCACGGCCACCATGGCAGAACGGCTTACCAACAGCAAACCCTCTGCGATGCCCCCGAAGCTCGATGTCAACAAGTTCATCCTCCAAAACGGTGCTGATGCGTACCGCAAGAGACTGGGAGTTTGATGGCAGAACGCAACGAGGAAACCCCCGGCCAGCGAATGCTCCGGGAATCGAAGGGGCTTGCCCTGGGCATCGACGCCACAGAAGCTCAAAGGATCATGAGGCAAGCCTTCACCGGCCCCGAACCGCATCCAGAATTCAACGCGGTAACCCACCCCGCCCACTACACCAGCCACCCGAGCGGCATTGAGTGCATCGACATTGTGAAGCACATGAATTTCTGCATCGGGAACGCATTCAAATACTTGTGGCGCGCTGGCCTGAAGGGCAATGCCATTGAGGATTACGAGAAGACGATCCGGTACATCCAAATCGAGATCGAGCGCCTGAAGGAGGCTGCGTGAGCGTAGAGGAAATAGTGATCGTGTCTGATGTGCAGTACCCACTGCACGACGCGCGGGCCGTACGGAACCTCTGGGCCTACATCGCGGACCGGCAGCCGGCCGAGGTACTCATCATCGGCGACTTCATGGACTACGCGGCCCCAAGCCGTTGGTCGAAGGACACCCGAGCAGAATTCGAAAACGACGTCATGAGGGAGTCCGAAGGCGGCAAGGCGCTGCTGGCGGACCTCCGCGAAGGCTACGGCGGCCCGATCAAGTTCGTCGTCGGCAACCACGACGCACGCCCCCGGGACTACCTCCTCCGGTACGCGCCGGCCCTGGCCTCCTCCCACGCCTTCGACGTCGACGTACTCCTCGACTTCGAAGGGCTGGGCATCGAAATCCTCCCGCCGTTCGCGGAGATCGCACCCGGATGGGTGGCCATGCACGGCCACGAGCTCAAGGGCCTCAACCAGATTCCCGGCCGCACGGCCGCGGCGAAGGTGAAGAAGCTTGACCGCAGCGTGGTCATGGGGCACACCCACCGCAATGCCGTCAGCCCGGAAACGGTGGGTGTGGGCAAGTACCGGCGCACACTCTTCGGCTTCGAAGTCGGGCACCTCATGGACGAGTCCAAGGCCCAGTACCTCGCGGGCGGTGTCGCGAACTGGCAGAAGGGTTGGGGGCAATTGCTCGTCGGCAAGTACTCCGCGGTCCCCGTGCCCATCTACGTCGAACGCGACGGAAGTTTCGTAGTTGACGGAGTCCGCTACGGAGCCATCAAGCGCAACAGCCGTGGACACTTCATCAAGAAGGACTTCAAGCTTGCAGCCTAAGGTCGAACTCGACTGGGAATATCTGTCCGGCCTCGCTGACAAGGTCGCACACAACATCGCCGAGAAATGGAGCGTGGTCGAAAAAAACGACGTGAAGCAGGAGATCCTCCTTCACGCGTACAAGCACCGGCCGGTCATCGAAGTCAACTACTGGAAGGAAGATATCCTTTGGAAGATCTTCCAGAAGGCTGGCACCCAGTACGCCAGCAAGGAGCGCAACTACCGGGACCTGCTAGACGATCAGTACTACTACACCCCCGATGAAGCCAAAGCCGCTCTGAAGACTTTCATCTTCACCGACGAGGAACTCGGCACGATGGTCGGCCGCCACGACGACCTTCTCAAGTCCCGCGTCACGGACAACCTTGTCACCGCGCGCATCGACGCCACCCTCGCCCTGAACAAGCTCAACGAGCGATACCGGCAGCTCCTCCTGCGCCGATACGTCTACGGCCTCCCCGTGTCCGACCATGCCGACCGGCAGGCCCTTAGCCGGGCCGTCGTATCCCTCGCCCAGCAGATGAACCGCACCCTTCGGACCCGCCGGTCCGCCGCGTGACCTAGCCGCCCTGCCCACCCACACACTCCATGGAGATACCCATGATCGGTGACCCCTTCGCCGACGTCTCGCCCTGGGACGAACCCGCCACCACCCTTACCGAGGAGAAGCCTGTGCTCATCACCGCCCCCACGGCCCCGGCCGGCCCTGCCCCGTTCAAGATCGGTCTCACGCTGAAGGCGGGCCCGGACTACGGCTCCCACTGGATGACGCCGGCCGTGTACGGCCACACCGCCGAGGAGACCGCGACGCGCGGCGTCGAGCTGCTCACCGCGATGAAGACGGCCGGGCTCATCGACTTCACCGCGAAGGCAGCTCAGCACGTCCGAGAGCAGGACAAGGGCGGCGCCGGGGCGGCACCGAAGCGGTTCGAGAACGGCAAGGTCGTCTCGGCGGCCCCCTCCGCCGGTGGCGACACCGGTTACTCCTGCGACCACGGCCCGCGGAATTTCCGGGAAGGCGGATCGTGGGCCGCGTACTTCTGCGGAGGCCGAGGACTCGACAAGTCCCAGCAGTGCCCGCCCCTGTGGCGCCAGACGGACGGCAGTTTCCGGGCGAAGTGACGACTTAGCCATGCCCAAAAAGTTGTCGTGAGCTTACTGGGGGCCGGCTCCAGCCGGCCCCCACCGACGCAGAAGGACCGCATGCGGGTCATCGACTACGCCATCAAGGGCCAGACGGTTCACATTCACGTAGTCGAGACGGAAGAGGATCTTCTCGACTTCGAATCGTTCATCCTGGCCAACCAAAGCTTGCTCGCCCATGACTGCGAAACCACCGGCCTCGACTGGTGGAACGCCTCCGCCGGCACCTTCCGGGCCCGCCTCTGGCAGTTCGGCAACGCCCGCGAGTCGTTCGTCGTGCCGGTCGAGAAGGGCGACTCCTTCCGGGGCGCGGTCCGCTGGGCCCTCCGCACGGCCCGGCGGCTCATCGCCCACAACGGCACCTACGACCTCCATGTAGCCGAAGAATGCCTTGGGATCCCCATGGAGGAGCTCGCGCCGAAGAGCTGGGACACCAAACTGATCGCCCACCTCGTCGATCCCCGTGCCGTCAAGGAAGACGGGCCCGGCCTAAAACTCGAAGAGCTGACCAAGCACTACATCTGCGAAGTCGTAGCCGCAGAAGTCAAAGGCTCTATGACGGCCATCGCCAAGGAATTGGGAGTCAAGAAGGACGAGGTTTGGGATTCCATCCCAATAGACCACTACCGGTTTTTGCTCTACGCGGGCATGGATCCCATATTGGCGTTCCGGCTCTTCAAAATCCTCATTCCGAAGACCCCTGTCCGAAGCCGTCGGCGAGGGCTTATCTCGTGGGAACACCGACTTGCGCACATCACCGCAAAGATTGAGCGTACCGGGTATCTCCTGGATACGAAATATGCGCAAGAGAAGGCCAGTGAACTTGCCGCCCAGCAAAAGCACTGGGAGGAAGTGGCTAGGCATCACGGTGTCGACAATGTCAACTCCAACGCCCAGATCATTACGGCACTCCGAGAGCGAGGTGTAAAGCTCACCAAGAAGACCAAAAAGGGAAACGTCTCGGTCGATGATGAAGTTCTCACAGACGTTGGCATTCCCCTCACAGAAGCGATCGTTAAAGCTAAGAAGGCGGGGAAATGGAAGGCTACTTGGTTTGACCGCGCCATTGCCGCCCAGGACCCGGACGGGCGCGTCCACGCGAGCGTGAACAGTTGCCAGGCGAGAACGGCTCGGATGAGCATCACGGGGGCGGTACCGGCCCAGACGCTCCCGGCCGGCGACTCGTACGTACGGCACTGCTTCCTCGCAGATCCTGGACATGTCACCGTCAGCAGCGATTACGGAAACATGGAACTGCGGGTCCTGGCCGCCTTCTCCGGTGACCCGACAATGATGGACGCATTCCATCGGGGCCTTGACCTCCACCAGATAACCGCGGACGCCGCCGGAGTCAATCGCAAGGCAGGAAAAGGCACAAATTTTGTCGTTTGCTTCGGTGGCGGCTGGAAGGCAATCGTCGAACAGTACGGTGTCGCCGAAGCCGAAGCAAAGAAAGCCGTCAAGGCATTCTGGGAGACCTACCCCGGCGTTAAACGCTTTGCTGACCGCCTCCAGAGGGAAGCCAGGCAGGCCGGCTATATCTACACCGGAACCGGCCGGCGCCTACCCGTAGACCGCAACCGAATATACAGTGCCCTCAATTACTTTATCCAAAGCACTTCGAGAGACATTACAGCCCGAGCCCTCATCGAAATCGACCGGGCGGGCTACACCAAATACGTCCGCCTCCCGATCCATGACGAGCTCGTATTCAGCTTCCCCCGGGAGCGGGTCAGAGAACTAGCTGAGAAGACGGCCCGAATCATGGAAATGACCATCAAGGGCCTACTGATCCCCGTGGACTCCGAAATCGGTGAGCAGCCCTGGGGAAGCGTCCTCGACCTCGAAGCAAGCAAGCACTAAAGGAACAGCGCATGAGCGAAGCCAACGACTTTGAAGAAATCATCTCCGGCATCGAAAAGGAGATGAATCAGACCCTCATCGAACAGCGGGGCGTCGCCGCGCTGACATTCGCCCGCATCGCCGGCGCCCTCTACGT
>NZ_LGUI01000016.1 GCF_002891295.1 Streptomyces eurocidicus
GTTCTCAAGGAACGGACGCTTCCTTTGTACTCACCCTCTCGGGCTTTCCTCCGGGCGCTTCCCTTCGTTGTTTCCAACCTTACCAGATCCGTTTTCCAGTCCGTTTCCGGTCTGTTTCCCGTTTCCGGCCCCCTGTTGGAGCGGGGTTTTGCCTTCAAGCTTTCGCTCTCCGGCCTTTTCGACTTTATCAGAAGCTTTCCGGGCCGAGCTAATCGACCTTTTCGCTTCCGAAAGGGAATCGAGACGTTCCGTGCGAATTCAATCCGCTACCGGAACTCTGTAGACACTAACCGTTGCGGCGGAACCTGTCCAGTTCGCGGCAACCGTTCGAATCTACCTCCCCGCCTCCCCCGTGTCAACAGGTTTGTTGGGGCGAAGAGGACAGTACCAGCTCAGGGGGGTCGAACGCACATCGACGGCCGATGGCTTCCGGGGGAACTTGAGGTAGCTCTCAGGAGAACACCGAGGGCGGGCTCTCCAGCTCCTCCAGCTCGATGCCCGGAGCCGAGAGCACCACGTCCCCGGCCAGGTGCACGCTGTGCTGCTCCCCGGTCTCCAGGTCGCTCACCTGGTACTCGTCCACCGCCAGCGGGCCGCTGTCCGTGTCGTGCGTCGTCCGGCCCAGCAGCGCCCATGCCTGGTCGAAGGTGCGGGGGGCGAGCACCGGGGACGTGAAGCCGACCAGGCGGACGCGCTTGGCCCCCTCCCCCTTAGACGGGCGGACCAGCCGGGCCAGCGCCACGTAGAAGGCCGGCGAGGCCCCCGTGAAGGCGTGCGCCGCGACATTGCCCTCCGTGGCGTGCTCGCCGGTCGGATCGGTCCGTACCCAGGTGACGCCGTCGAGGGCGGCGCCCTTCACCTGCCAGCTCGCCGCGTGGAGCTGGAGCCGGATGGGCCGGCCGAGCTCGTCGAGGGTGAGGTCGACCGAGCCGGTGTGGTCCCCGGACGGGGCGGTGAGCTGCGAGACGTAGCGCCAGCCGGAGGGGCCCGTGGCGCAGTGGAAATGTTCCGAGCCGAGGGAGGTGTGGTCGTGCGGGTCGTGGAGGGAGTAGCGGCCGCGGGGCATGGTGTGGTCCTTGACGGTGAAACGGGGCAGGCCCCCGCCGAGGGCGGGGGCCTGCGTACCGGCTGCTGGTGCTGCCGACGGAGGTCCGTCGGCGGGCCCGGTCAGTAACGGTAGTGGTCGGGCTTGTACGGGCCGTCGACCTGGACGCCGATGTAGGCGGCCTGCTCCGGGCGGAGCGTGGTCAGCTTGACGCCGAGGGCGTCGAGGTGGAGGCGGGCGACCTTCTCGTCCAGGAGCTTGGGCAGCACGTAGACGTCGGTCGGGTACGACTCCGGCTTCGTGAAGAGCTCGATCTGGGCCAGGGTCTGGTCCGCGAACGAGTTCGACATGACGAAGGACGGATGGCCCGTGGCGTTGCCCAGGTTGAGCAGCCGGCCCTCGGACAGCACGATGAGGACCTTGCCCTCGGCGAACGTCCAGGTGTGGACCTGCGGCTTGACCTCGTCCTTGACGATGCCCGGGATCTTGGCCAGGCCGGCCATGTCGATCTCGTTGTCGAAGTGGCCGATGTTGCCCACGATGGCCTGGTGCTTCATCTTGGCCATGTCGGCGGCCATGATGATGTCCTTGTTGCCCGTCGTGGTGACGAAGATGTCGGCGGTCTCGACGACCTCGTCCAGGGTCGTGACCTGGAAGCCGTCCATCGCCGCCTGGAGGGCGTTGATCGGGTCGATCTCGGTGACGATGACCCGGGCGCCCTGGCCGCGCAGGGACTCGGCGCAGCCCTTGCCGACGTCGCCGTAGCCGCAGACGACCGCGACCTTGCCGCCGATGAGGACGTCGGTGGCGCGGTTGATGCCGTCGATCAGGGAGTGGCGGCAGCCGTACTTGTTGTCGAACTTCGACTTGGTGACGGCGTCGTTCACATTGATCGCCGGGAAGAGCAGCGTGCCCTGCTGCTGCATCTCGTACAGGCGGTGGACGCCGGTGGTGGTCTCCTCGGTGACGCCGCGGATCTCGGAGGCCAGCTGGGTCCACTTCCGGGGGTTCTCGCCCAGTGTGCGGTTCAGCAGCGTGAGGATCTGCGCGAACTCCTCGCTGTCCGCCGTGGACGGGTCCGGGGCCGCGCCGGCCTTCTCGAACTCGACGCCCTTGTGGACCAGGAGGGTGGCGTCACCGCCGTCGTCCAGGATCATGTTCGGGCCGCCGGTGGCGGTGTCGGGCCAGGTCAGCGCCTGCTCCGTGCACCACCAGTACTCCTCCAGGGACTCGCCCTTCCAGGCGAAGACCGGCACGCCCTGCGGGTTCTCCGGGGTGCCGTTCGGGCCGACGGCGATGGCCGCGGCCGCGTGGTCCTGGGTGGAGAAGATGTTGCAGGACGCCCAGCGCACCCGGGCGCCGAGGGCGACCAGGGTCTCGATGAGCACGGCCGTCTGCACGGTCATGTGCAGCGAGCCGGTGACGCGGGCGCCGGCCAGCGGCTGCGCCTCCGCGTACTCCTTGCGGATCGCCATCAGACCGGGCATCTCGTGCTCGGCGAGGGTGATCTCCTTGCGGCCGAAAGCGGCGAGGGAAAGGTCGGCGACCTTGAAGTCCTGGCCGGTGGAGGTGGTGGTCATACGGGCTGCTCCTCCTGAAGGGGCGAGCGAGAACGGGTACGGCTGTGCACGCGGTCGGGGCACCGGGACGGGCGGCCGGACGGCGGCCGTCCGGGCCCGGTCGGGCAGAGTGCGGACGCACTCCTCCCCTGACCGCAGCGCAGTCCGTCGGAGGCCCTCTCTCCCTCGGACGTCCCGTCGTGCGGACCGCCCGACCGCCATCAGCAGCGACGTCTGGCTCTGGTCACGAATCTACACCTGACGGCCCGGTGAGCCCCAGCCCCTCTCGGCCCCGGCCGGCCGGGCCGTGAGTTCCGCGCACCCGGCGCCGCCTGACGATCCGGCAGGTACGCGCTTTGCTCCGCAGGTCACGTGTTGCAGGATGCAAACAGCGCGAGGACGCGGCACGCTCCCGCGCGCGATGACGTTGTGAGGAGATCCACGTGATCAGTCCAGCCGACCCTCCCGAGGGCGCGGGGGTCCGGGGGCCGGGGCTCAGACTGCTGGCGGTGACCGCCTGTCCGACCGGTATCGCCCACACCTATATGGCGGCGGAGAAGCTCGCACAGGCCGCGCAGGCGCTCGGCCATGAGATCAAGGTGGAGACACAGGGGTCGATCGGTGCGGAGAACGTACTGACCGACAACGATGTCAAGGAGGCGGACGGGATCATCGTCGCCGCCGACAAGGACGTCGACCTGAGCCGCTTCGTGGGCAAGAGGGTGCTCACCGTGGGGGTCGCCGAGGGCATCCACCACCCGGAGCGGCTGATCGACCGGGTGCGTACGGCCCCCGTGCACCGGGGCGACGGCGCGGGCGCGGCCGGCGCGCCGGGGGCGGAGGGCGGCCGGGAGCGCGGGGCCCTCTACAAGGCGCTGATGAACGGCGTCTCGTACATGATCCCGTTCGTGGTCGTGGGCGGTCTGCTGATCGCCGTGTCGCTCGCCCTCGGCGGGCACACCACCCCCCAGGGGATCGTCTTCCACAGCTCTTTCTGGCAGTCCGTCAACGACATCGGCGTCATCGGCTTCACGCTGATGATCCCGATCCTCTCGGGCTATATCGCCTACGCCGTCGGCGACCGGCCCGCGCTCGTACCGGGCATGGTCGGCGGCTGGATCGCGAGCCATGGCGAGCTCTACGACAGCAAGGCCGGCGCGGGCTTCATCGGGGCCATCGCCACCGGCTTCCTGGCGGGCTATCTGGTCCGGTGGATCCGGAAGGTCGAGGTGCCGGAGTTCGTCCGGCCGATCATGCCGGTCATCGTGATCCCGATCCTGGCGACGAGCGCCGTCGGGCTGTTCTTCATCTATGTCATCGGGCGCCCCATCGCCTGGGTGTTCGAGCATCTGACGGACTGGCTGGGGAGCCTGACCGGCACCAGCGCGGCGCTGCTCGGGGTGCTGCTCGGGCTGATGATCGCCTTCGACATGGGCGGGCCGGTCAACAAGACAGCGTTCCTCTTCGGCGCCGGGCTGGTCTCCCGGAACCCTGAGATCATGGGCATGTGCGCGGCCGCGATCCCGGTGCCGCCGCTCGGCCAGGGGCTCGCGACGGTGCTGCGCCGCGGGCTGTTCACCCAGCAGGAGCGGGAGACCGGGCTGGCGGCGCTGTTCATGGGCCTCTTCGGCATCACGGAGGGCGCGATCCCGTTCGCCGCCGCCCGGCCGGCCCGGGTCATCCCCGCGAACATGCTGGGCGGCGCGGTGGCCGGCGCGGTCGCGGGTCTCGCGGCGGTGAAGGACAGCGTGCCGCACGGCGGGCCGGTCGTGGCGGCGCTGGGCGCGGTCGGCGGGGTGCCGATGTTCTTCGTCGCCATCGCCGTGGGCACGGTGGTGACGGCGCTGACGACGGTCACGCTGATGGGCCTCGGCGGCGGGGCCGCCCTGCGGGTGCCGGGCGTGGTGACGGCCGTACCGGCGGTGCCCCCGGCGCCGGACGGTGGCGCCACCGGTGTGACGGGCGCCGCGTCCGCTCTGTCAGGTCACCTCACCGAGGCGACCGTACGCCCCTGGCTCGCCGCCCGGTCGAAGGAGGAGGCGATCCGCGAGATGGCCGGGCTGCTGGCGGCCGGCGGCCGGGTGACGGATCCCGACGGGCTGGTCGGCGCCGTGCTCGCGCGGGAGGCGCTGGGTACGACCGGTCTCGGTGAGGAGATCGCGATCCCGCACGCCAAGACGGACGCGGTGGCGGCGCCGGTGGTCGGCTTCTCGCGGTCCGAGGAGGGCATCGAATGGGGGGCGCCGGACGGGACGAGGGCACGGCTGATCTTCATGATCGCGGTGCCGGAGGTGATGGCGGGGGACGAGCATCTGCGGATTCTGGCGATGCTGTCGCGGAAGCTGATGGATCCGGGGTTCCGGGAGCGGTTGCTTTCCGCGGGGGGTGTGGGGGCGGTGGTGGGGGTGCTGGCGGAGGTGTCGTAGCCGCGTGGGGTGCCGCTGCGCGGGGCCTTTCCCCAGCCCCGCCCCTTCCCGAACGGGGCTCCGCCCCGGACCCCGGTCCTCAAACGCCGGACGGGCTGAAATCAACCCGGCCGACGCTTCATCTGAGGTGCCTCAGTGCACCGCCGGGCCCCCCGGCGTCGCCTTCGGGTCCTCGCCCGCCGCCGCTGCCCGCTCGTCGTAGATGTCCGGCTCCAGGTAGATCACCCGGGCGATCGGGACGGCTTCGCGGATACGGGCCTCCGCCGCGTCGATCGCCCGCGCGACCTCGACGGCGGTGTCGTCGCCCCGTACCGCGATCTTGGCGGCGACGAGCAGTTCCTCGGGCCCCAGGTGGAGCGTGCGCATGTGGATGACGGCGGTGACCGACTCGCCGTCGACGGCCGCGGCGCGGATCCTGGCGAGGTCCTCGGTCCCGGCGGCCTCGCCGAGGAGCAGCGACTTCGTCTCGGCGGCCAGGATCAGGGCGATCAGGACGAGCAGGGCGCCGATGCACAGCGTGCCGATGCCGTCCCAGACGCCGTCGCCCGTCGCGAGGGAGATGCCCACGCCGCCCAGCGCCAGGACGAGGCCGACGAGGGCGCCGAAGTCCTCCAGCAGGACGACGGGGAGCTCGGGCGCCTTGGCCGTGCGGATGAACTGGCCCCAGGACTGCTTGCCGCGCAGCTCGTTGGACTCCTTGATCGCGGTGCGGAAGGAGAAGCCCTCCGCGACGATCGCGAAGACGAGCACGCCCACCGGCCAGTACCAGTGCTCGATCTCGTGGGGTTCCTTGATCTTCTCGTAGCCCTCGTAGAGGGCGAAGACGCCACCGATCGTGAACAGCACGATGGAGACGAGGAATCCGTAGATGTAGCGCTCGCGGCCGTAGCCGAAGGGGTGTTCCTCGCTCGCCTTCTTCTGCGCCTTCTTACCGCCGAGCAGGAGCAGTGCCTGGTTGCCGGAGTCGGCGACCGAGTGCACTCCTTCGGCGAGCATCGACGACGAGCCGCTGAACGCGAACGCGACGAATTTCGCCACGGCGATGGCCAGGTTGGCGCCCAGCGCGGCGACGATGGCCTTGGTTCCGCCTGATGCACTCATATGTGCGGGTTATCCCTTCCGCCCCAGCGGTTGCTTTGCTTTTCCTTTACGGCGGGCCATTGTCGCAGCAGCGGGGCGGAGTTCAGGGGCGGATCGCGTCAGAGGGCGACGGTGGCGCGGAAGACGGTGGCGCCGTCGCCGCTGACCTCGACGCGCTCGTCCGCCCGGACGAAGGCGGACTCGCCCTGGCCGAGCGTCAGCCGGGTGCCGTCGGCGGCGCTCAGGACGGCGGTGCCCGCGGTGCACAGCAGGATCTGCGGGGCGCCCGTGGGCAGGGTGGCCGGGGTCTCCGACGCGGGCGCGAAGACCTGCCGGGAGAGCCGGAACTCCTCGACGGGGGTCGCGTAGACCTCCTCCCCGCCGGCGTCGGCCTCGGGGCGCAGGACGGCGGGGACGGTGCTCTCGAAGCGGACGACGCGCAGCAGTTCGGGGATGTCGACGTGCTTGGGCGTCAGGCCGCAGCGGAGGACGTTGTCCGAGTTGGCCATGATCTCGATGCCGAAGCCGTCGAGGTAGGCGTGCGGCACTCCGGCGCCCAGGTAGAGGCCCTCGCCGGGGCTGAGGCGCACATGGTTGAGGAGCATGGCCGCGATGACGCCGGGGTCGCCGGGGTAGTGGCGGGCGATGAAGGCGTAGGCGGCGTAGGCGGCCCGGTGCGGCCCGTCCTCGGCGGCGAGCCGCTCGGCCGCCGCGCCCGCGGCCTCGGCGGTCTCGGCCATGGCGGCGTGGTCGGCGCCCAGGACGGCGGTGAGGACCTCGCGCAGGGCGTCCGCCTCCGGCAGGGCGTGCAGCAGGTCGACATAGGGCTTGAGGGAGTCGACGTCGAGCGCGGCGAGCAGCCCGGCCGTCGCGGCGGGGGACCGGAAGCCGCAGAGGCCGTCGAAGGGCGTGAGGGCGCAGAGCAGCTCGGGCTTGTGCTGGGCGTCCTTGTAGTTGCGGTGGGGGGCGTCGTGCGGGATGCCGCGCCGCTCCTCCTCGGCGAAGCCCTCCTTCGCCCGTTCGGGGTCGGGGTGGACCTGGAGGGAGAGCGGCGAGGCCGCGGCGAGGAGCTTGAGGAGGAACGGCAGCCGGGGGCCGAGGCGCCGCACGGTGTCCGCGCCGAGCTCGGTCCCGGGGTCCTCGCCGATGACGTCGCAGAGCGGTACGGGGCCGGCGCCGCGGTCGACGCGCGAGGGGGCGCCGGGGTGGGCGCCCATCCACAGCTCGGCTTGCGGCTCGCCGGTGGGGGCGGTGCCGAGGAGCTCGGGGATCGCGGTGGTGGAGCCCCACGCGTAGGGGCGCACGGTGTTGGCGAGGCGGTCCATGGGAGCGGTTCCTGACTGTCGGTACGGCCTTGGGGCGCCCTTACGGTGGTGGGATCCGGATCACCGCGTCCACGGTGCCACGGTCGCGCGCTCACCGGGCTGCCTGACGGTTCGTTCTTAGGGGTTCTTACGGTTTCTACGGGGTGGAGGCGAGCGCCAGGTAGACGGCGGCGAAATCCGTGATGGCGAGCAGCTCCGCTGCGGTCTCCAGCGGGCTCTCCCCTTCCTCCGACTGGAGTTCGCTGACGGGTGTGTCGCGCTGGAGGGCCAGCTCGCGGGCGGCCGGGGCGGGTGAGGTGACGTCCGGTTCCCGCTCGCGCAGGAGGACGACGCGGGCGTGCAGGGCCTCGGGGTCCTCGACCCGGTCACGGAAGAAGTCCTCCGGGTCGGCGCCGGCCGCGAGGTCACCGGCGAGCAGGGCGCTGTGCGCGGTGAGGGCCTCGGGGAGCTCGGCGGCGAGCGCGGGGCGGCCCGCGAGCGCGGCGAGGACCGTGGCGAAGTGCCGGCCGGTGGCGCCCGCGAGCTCGCCCTCGGTCCAGATGAGCGGCATGGTGTCGGCCAGCTCCGCCGCCAGGGTCTTGGCGGGGTTGCTGTAGGTCGCGATCGCCGGTCCGCAGCGCTCGGCGACCTGGTCGAGGCGGTCGGCGAGCCCCTCGATCGCGCGGGAGTCCGCGGCCAGCAGGCCGATGCGGTCGGCGAGCACGAGCAGCGGGGTGAGCAGGGACCAGAGGATGCCGGGGCCGACCGGCAGCGCGGCCCGGTGGGCGGCGGTGCCCGGGTCCCCGCCGGCCGTACGGGCCTCGCTCGGGGAGCTGGTCAGGGGGATCGCGAGGCCGCGTGCCTGGGTGGTGGCGTCGGCCAGCGGTGAGCCGGCCGGGGTGACGCAGACGACGGAGCAGCCGCGCCTGTACGCCTGTTCGAGCAGGATCGCGAGGCCGGGTTCCGTACCGTCCGGGCTGGCGACGAGCAACAGGTCGAGCGGGCCCGTCCAGCCGGGGAGCGCCCAGCGCAGGGCGCCGGGGGCGGGGGCCACGCCGGTCGGGCGGATCAGCGAGACCGGGGCGCTGTCACCGGCGAGGGCGGTGAGCAGATCGGCGGTGCAGCCGCCGGCGGGGCCGGGACCGGCCACCAGGACGGCGCGTGGGCGGCCGTCGGGCCTGAGGGCGCCCACACCCGCCTCGGCGGTGTTCCGGGCGGCCGTACGGACCCTGGCGCCGGATTCGGCGGCGCCGCGGAGCAGGCCGTGGACATCGGCGCGGGACAGGGCGTCGGGGTCATCGAGGAGCGACTCGTCGAACACCGTTGATCAGCCTCCGATCGCCGTGGCGCACGCGCTCGCCGTCGCGTACGCCGTACGGGTTTGCCTGGGCCGGAAGGGCGGGGTCAGGCCGGGCGCCGGGCCTCGTCCACGAGCAGCACCGGGATGCCGTCCCGGACGGGGTAGGCCAGGCCGCAGCCGCTGCCGCCCTGGCACACCAGCTCGGAGGTCTCCTCGGTGGTGCCTTCCTCGCGGAGGGGGGCGTGGCACGCCGGGCAGGCGAGGATCTCCAGGAGACCGGCTTCGAGCGGCATGGGGGTTCCCTTCGGGATGTGCGTCTCTGTCCGGCCAGCCTAGTCGCTCCCGCCGGGGGTGCGGGATCGTGGCACGGACACGGTGAGCCCCGGCGACGCGGCCGTGCCGCGCTCCGGCGCGCTGCCCCGGACCCCGGTCCTCGAACTCCCCCGGCCGGCGCCGGGAGGTGCCCCCGGACAGGCCGAACGCGCCCTCTGCCCGGGGCATGCCTCCCATGGGCCCGCCCGGTGGTCCTCCCGCCCTGTCACCGGCGGGCGGGCCACCGGCGCGGCCCTGTCCCGGCTCAGGCCCGGACGATCGCCAGGACCTCGTCCCGCACCCTCGCCACCGTCTCCGCGTCGCGCGCCTCCACGTTCAGGCGCAGCAGCGGCTCCGTGTTGGAGGCGCGGAGGTTGAACCACCAGTCGCGCGTGGTGACGGTCAGACCGTCCAGCTCGTCGGTCTCGGTGCCCTCGCGGCCCTCGTACGCGGCGCGGACCGCCGCCGCGCTGGCGGCCTGGTCGGCGACGGTGCTGTTGATCTCACCGGAGCCGGCGTACCGGTCGTACTCCCGGACGAGCTCGGACAGCGGACCGTCCTGGCCGCCGAGCGCGGCGAGGACGTGGAGGGCGGCCAGCATGCCCGTGTCGGCGTTCCAGAAGTCGCGGAAGTAGTAGTGCGCCGAGTGCTCGCCGCCGAAGATCGCGCCGGTGCGGGCCATCTCCTCCTTGATGAAGGAGTGCCCCACCCGGGTGCGGACCGCCTCGCCGCCGTGCTCCTTGACGACCTCCGGCACCGACCACGAGGTGATGAGGTTGTGGATGACCGTGCCGCCGGGGTGCTTGGCGAGCTCCCGCGCGGCGACCAGGGCCGTGATCGCCGACGGGGAGACGGGCTCGCCGCGCTCGTCGACGGCGAAGCAGCGGTCGGCGTCGCCGTCGAAGGCCAGGCCGATGTCGGCGCCGGTCTCGCGGACCTTCTCCTGGAGGTCGACGAGGTTCTTCGGGTCGAGCGGGTTCGCCTCGTGGTTGGGGAAGGTGCCGTCGAGCTCGAAGTACATCGGCGTGAGCTCGATGGGCAGGCCCTCGAAGACCGTGGGCACCGTGTGCCCGCCCATGCCGTTGCCCGCGTCGACGACGACCTTCAGCGGGCGGATGCCGCTGAGGTCCACCAGCGAGCGGAGGTACGCGGCGTAGTCGGCGAGGACGTCCCGCCAGGTGAGCGTGCCCGGGGTGGCGGCGGGCTCCGGGGCGCCGGAGTCGGCCCAGCCCTCGACGAGGGACCGGATCTCGGCGAGACCGGTGTCCTGGCCGACGGGGGCGGCGCCCTTACGGCAGAGCTTGATGCCGTTGTACTGGGCCGGGTTGTGGCTGGCCGTGAACATGGCACCCGGCAGGTCCAGTTGCCCGCTGGCGAAGTAGAGCTGGTCGGTCGAGCACAGCCCGATCTCGGTGACGTCGACGCCACGCGCCGCCGCGCCGCGCGCGAAGGCGCGCGACAGGCCCGGCGAGGACGGTCGCATGTCATGACCGACCACGATCGCGTCCGCGCCGGTCACCTGGGCGAAAGCGGCGCCGAAGAGCTCGGCGAGCGCCTCGTCCCACTGGTCGGGGACGACGCCGCGCACGTCGTACGCCTTCACGATCTGCGACAGATCAGCCACAGCCAACCCCTCCTGGAGTCCGGTACGGGAAGACAAACCTACCCGGAGGGAGGAGCGGCGCCGTCAGGAGTCGGGCGAGCGCAGCACTCTGAGGTGGCCTCGGCGGGCGACCTCCATGGGATCGGCCTCGCGTCCGGCCGGGCCCATGGCGCCGGAGGCACCGGCCTGCGGGGCCGGCCGCTCCTGCGGACGGGCCGCCTCGCGCACGGCGTTGGCCAGCGCTTCGAGGTCGTCACCACTGGGGCGGGCGGGGCCGCTGTCGAGGGCGAGCCGGACCACGTCCCAGCCACGGGGGGCGGTCAACCGCTCGGAGTGCTCGGCGCACAGGTCGTAACAGTGGGGTTCCGCGTAGGTGGCGAGCGGTCCGAGAACGGCGGTCGAATCGGCGTAGACGTACGTCAGCGTCGCGACGGCCGGGCGGCCGCACGCGGTGCGCGAACAGCGACGTACAGGGCTCACGAGGTTGGACGGTACCGCACTCTTGAGCGGTCCGCGACGACTCTCCCCCGGCTCACTCCTCCGTGTCGTCCCGGTTCGTCCCGTCGACACCGTTTCGCCACCGGCCCGTTGACCTGCGCGGAGACCGTCGAACCGGATTTCGGCCGGTCGAAAAATTGTCATGAAGGCGTCCGTACAGTGTCATTCAGGATGGATCGACCGGTCCGCTACCCGGCCGCAATTGATCGTGGAGACCACCGGAACGTTCATCCTGCGACATGCTGTGGATGGCCGATCACCACGTGCGCACGGCCGACCGGCGGATACCCTCAGGGGTGATGGACAGCCCCGTACCTCCTCGTCACTCCGCCTCGCGCCCGCGTCACCGAGACCGTCACGGACGTGGCATGCGCGGCCCGATCGCCCCGCCCCAAGTGCCGCTGTCGGTCACTCGCGGCGAGGCGTTCGTCGATCTGGTGCACGACTCGGCGGAGCGGCTGGAGCGGCGCTGGCCCCAGCTCGCCGCCGTCGACTTCGTCGTCCGCGAGGTGCCGGTCACCCTCCGCGACGCCGGGACGCCGCCCGCCGATCCGGACGGGCCGGAGGGCCTCGACGTCTTCGACTTCGACGGCGAATCCGTGCCCCTCGGGCGGTACGTACCCGCCCACGGCGACGCCCCCGACCGGATCGTGATCTACCGCCGTCCGGTGGAGATCCGTACGAAGAGCCGCGACGAGCGGGCCCTGCTCGTCCACGAGGTCGTGGTGGAACAGGTCGCCGAACTCCTCGGGCTCGCCCCGGAGTCGGTGGACCCGCGGTACGGACAGGACTGAGCGGCACCGGACTGAGCGGCACCGGGCGGGCCGGACGGGGGCCTCGTCGACCCGGCTGTTCGGGCTGTTCGGGCTGTTCGGGCTGTTCGGGCTGTTCGGGCTGTTCGGGCTGTGAACAATTCAGCGGCTGAACGATGTGGTGGCTAAACCATGTCGTGCCTGAACTATGCCGCGGCCGAACCATGTCGTGGCCGAATGACGCCCGCGTCCGGATGACGCCGCGGCCCGGCGCCGCTGCCCTACGCCGGCCGTCAGCGGTTCAGCATCGACAGGTCCTGGCCCGCCGTCGGCACCGCCACCGTGGAGCGGTCGTCCGGCACCGGCTGGACCGTGAACATGGGCATGCCGTCCTTCGGCAGCGACAGCGTCCGCGAGACGTGCACCGGGCCCCCGGAGACCTTCTCCACGGTCACCGCGTACGTCCCCTTGCCGCCCGAGGGCTGCGGCGGCTCCACGGTCAGCGTGGTGCCCGCCTTGACCGTGTAGGTCTTGCTCGCCGCGGTCCCGCCCTCGCTGCCCGCCGACGAGGTCACCTTCACCTCCGCCGCCTCCTTGCCCGGCGCGACCAGGGTGAGCGCGCTGCCCTTGGGGCGGTTGTCGGCGACCGTGCCGCGCCGCTCCACGGGTGCCGTCGCGGGGATGAACGCGGTCTCCTGCTTGTCGTCCTTGCCGCGCGTCACCCGCAGGGCCGCGACGACCGGGGCCTTGGCGCCTTCCGCCGTGAGGAGCAGCGAGCCCGCCTCGCCCTTGGCGACGTCGCCGAGGTCGACGGCCTCGGTCATGCCGCTCTTGACGTGCAGCGTCTCGTGACCGGCCGGGGTGATCGAGCCGCTCGGGCCGGCGAACCGCAGCCTGAGGTCGGCGTCGTCCGTGCCGGGCGCGAAGGCGATCAGCCTTACGGACGTCACGTCGGCCGGGATGCCCGGCAGGACGGCGTCGGCGGCCGGCTCGGCGGAGGCCGGCAGCCAGTCGCCGCCGAGCTTCTCGTCGGACGCCTGCACGGCGGCGCCCACCCGGCCGGAGCGGGCGGCCACGTGCAGGGTCGCGCTCTCCACGGGCGTGTCCGACAGGGTCGCCAGGAGCACGGGGACGGTGGACCGGGGCGGGAGGGTGACGCCCTCCCCGGAGGCGGTCCTGATGCGGCCGTCCTTGCCGTAGAGCTCCAGGTCGACGACGGCGGCCGTGGAGTCCGGGTTGGTCAGGTGGACGTAGTCCTGGCGCCCCTTGGCGGTGCTCACGCCCGGAAACCAGAAGGACGTGTCGGGGGCCGTGCAGGTCAGTCCGTGCAGCCCGCGCCCGCTTCCCGCGCTGACCACGGTCGACTGCTGCACGGTCCAGCCGGGGGCGAGGGCGCCCTCGGCGGCGCCGATGAGGGCGGGCGCGTCGGAGCGGCCCGTGGTGGCGGTGGCGGGCCTGCCGGGCTCCTTCGGGGCGAGCACCGACGTACCGGGGGCCGTCGCGCCCTTGGCGTCGCTCTTGCCCTTCCCGTCCTTGCCGTCCTTCTTGGCGCCGCCCTTACCGGCGTCCTTACCGGCGTCCTTGGCCGCGTCCGTGAGGGCGTCGTCCTTCTTGCCCGGGGCGGCCGCCACCAGGTCGGCCGTCGCCTTACGGCCGGAGGTGCCGGCGGTCTGCGGGGTGAACGCCGTGTACACGGTCTCCCCCACGTCCGAGGAGGTCGGCGCCGGGCAGAGCGCGGCCGACCGTTGCACGGGCAGCCGGGAGGACGTCTTCGCGGGCGTCGTGCCGGTGCTCCCGGCGGGCGCCGCGACGACGGCGAGGCCCGTGGCGGCGGCGAGCGCCGCGACGGCGCCGAACAGGGACAGGGTGGTGCGCTTCACTGCTGCTCGCTCCCGTCGCGGTGGGGCTGGTGGCCGCCGCCGTACGTGGTGTCGTAAGGCTGCCCGCCGTAGTTGTACGGATCGTAGGAGCCCGCCGCGTACGGATCCGCCTGCTGCCCGCCCTGGTACGGGTCCGGCTGCGGATACCCGGCCGTCTCCTGCCCCTGCGGCGGATGGTGGGCGCCGTCGTACGGGCTCCCGTAGCCGTTCCCGTAGGCAGTCCGGTGGACGCCGCCGTCGCCCTCGTACGGGGCCTCCTGGTGGCCCTGGCCCGCGTAGTGGCCCTGATGGCCCGCCTGGTCGGCCCCCCAGCCGCCGGGCTCCTGCTGACCGTAAGGCTGCTGGTGCGGCACCGCCGCGTACGGGTCGGCGGACTGCTGACCGTAAGGACCGTAAGGGTCGGCCAGGGGCTCCGCGACGGGCGGCTCGGGTGCCGCCGGAGCGGCGGGCCCGCCGTCGGCCTCGGCGGCGGCGCGGAGCCTGCGCGCCCGGCGGCCCTCTCCGGAACCGGGCTGCGACGGTACGGGCGCCGGGGACCCGGACGCGGCGGGCGTCCCCGGGGCCACGGCCGTCGCCTCGGGGAGGTCGTCGTCGACCTCGCGGCGGCGCCCGGGCAGGGCGAGGACCACCAGGACCACGGCGAGCAGCCCCTGCGTCCACGCCCATGCCGTGTGCGGCAGCGGGGTCCGGTAGACGAGGGCGAGCCGGCCGCCCCCGGCGGGGAGCGTGAAGCCCTGGGCCCAGCCGTCGACGGTGGTGGGCTTGAGCGTCCGGCCGTCGAGGGTGGCCTGCCAGCCGGGGTCTGCCTTGTCCGCGACCCGCAGCACGCGGCCCTCGTCCCCGGCGGGGAGCGTGTCGTGCGCCTCGACGGGTCCGGCCGCGACGGGCACCGGGCGGGCACCGGCCCGGCCGCCGACGACGGTGACGCGGGCGACGTCCCGGTCGACCCGCCACAGCGAGCTGTCGCCCTGCCGGCTGAGCCGGGTGAGGCCGGTGGTGGTGTCCAGGGTCCGGCCGGTGCTCCCGGGGGCGCTGCCGCGGACGATCACATAGCCCACGGCGTAGTCGGCGAGGGCACTCGCCTGGTCGGCGCCGGAGCCCGCGACGAGCCCGGCGACGGTGGCGTCGAGCTTCTTGTCGTGGCCGGCGGAGGCGGCGAGCTCGGCGTCACCGAGCTCGGCGCCGGAGCCCCGTACGAGCGCGTAGGCGACGTGTCCGGCCTCGCCACCGAGCACCAGGGTGCGGGCCTGGTCGCGAGTGGCCGCCTCCTCCGCGACGAACGCGGGCACCTGCGCGGCGGCACCGCGCTTCAGCGGCCCGTCCGCGCCGCCCGCCGCCCAGGCGACGGCCGCGGCCAGGGGCGCCGCGATCGCGGTGACGGCGACGAGGGCCGCGACGGGCTGCCGCCAGCCGAAGCTGAGGGCCGCGACGCGCTCGCGCGCCCCCTCGGCACCGACGACGGACGCGGCGACGAGGGCCAGGCCGTAGACGAGGGTGGCGGGGCCAGCCCAGCCGGAGCCGCCCCTGGTGAGCACGGCGCACAGGAGGGCCGCCAGCGCCGTGGCCCAGGCGGTGAGGATCGCCCGCCTGCGGTCGGCGCGGAGCAGCGCCGCCAGCGCGGCCAGCACCACACCGGTGAACAGCAGCCCGCCGAAGGTCTTCGGGCCTCCGGGGTCGCCGGTCAGCAGGTGCCAGGGCGCGGACGTGACCGCCGCCGGCTCGATGCCCGCCTCGGTGAGGAAGCGGCCGGGGTGCGCGAGCAGCCCGAACGACCAAGGAGCGAGGACCACGAGCGGAGTGGCGACGGCCGTCAGGAAACGGATGCCGTGGACGGCCGGCCGGCCCCCGCCGCGGGTGAGGGACCAGGCGACGGCGCCGAGGCCCAGGACGACAGCGAGCGGCCAGACGACGGGCGTGAAGGCGGTGGTGACGGTGAGCAGGAGCGCGTACGCCCATGTCGCGCGCCAGGTGGGGCGGGCGCCGGGCGTGCGCAGTCCGGCGCTCGCGACTGCCGTGCGCGCCATCGGCGGCAGCAGGACCGCCAGGACCGCGGTGCCCAGCCTGCCGGTGGCGAGCGCGCCGGTGGCGGCGGGCAGGAAGGCGTAGGCGACGCTCGCCCACGCCCTCAGGAGGCGTGAGGAGACCAGGGTGCGGGAAGAGAAGTAGGCGGTGAGCCCGGCCAGGGGCACCGAGCAGACGAGCAGCAGGGTGAGGGTGAAGCCGGTGGAGCCGAGGAAGAGCGCCGACAGACCGGCGAGGACCGCGAGATAGGGCGGCGCCGCGCCGGTGGTGCCGGTGCCGACGGGGTGCCACGCGTCGGCGTAGCGGGACCAGAGGCCCGAGACCCCGTCGGGGGCGGGCAGCAGGGCGCCGCCGGACAGGGAGCCGCCGCCGAGAAGCGCGCGGCAGGCGATCAGCGAGACGAGCAGGAGGACGGCGAAGAGCACGGGGCCGGGCTTGCGGGCGATCCGCTTGAGCCGGCCGAACTGCTCGATCTCCAGGAAGTCGGCGTCCTCGCCGCCGGGCCCGGACTCCACGGCGCCGTGCCGTCCGGCGGAGGAGGACTCCGTGTCCGGGCGGCGGCCGAGACCGCTCGCGAGCCCTTCGACGGTCGCCCGGACGGTCGCGCCGACGGGCGGGAAGAGCGGCCGCAGCTCCCCCGGGGGCACGGCCGGGCGGCCGCGCCTCTTGCGGGCGGCGCGGAGCCTGCCGGGGCGCAGCAAGGTGCCGAAGAGGCCGGTGAGCTCGTCCAGGGCCTGCCCCGGCGCCTTGCCGAGGAGGTATCCGAGGGCGCGCAGCAGGGTGCCGAGGACCAGCCGGACCAGCACGTACGGCAGCAGCTTGGCGTGGGTGTTGGCGAGCAGGGTGTGGACGGCGCCCGCCTTGTCGACGCGGTGCGGGTCGGCCGCGGTGCGGCCGGCGCAGTCCACCGGGCGGCGCTCGCGGGCGGCGGCCTCGGCGTGCCGGGCGACGGCGTCGGGTGCGACGAGGACCCGGTGGCCGGCCGCGTGGGCGCGCCAGCACAGGTCGACGTCGTCGCGCATGAGGGGCAGCCGGCTGTCGAACCCGCCCAGCCGCTCGTAGACGTCGCGGCGGATCAGCATGCCGGCGGTGGACACGGACAGCACGGAGCGCACCTGGTCGTGCTGGCCCTGGTCCTGTTCCCGGCGCTCCAGGCCGGTCCAGCGGCGGCCGCTGCGGGCGATGGAGACGCCCACCTCCAGCAGCTGTCTGCGGTCGTACCAGCTGCGGAGCTTGGGGCCGATGACGGCGGCGTCGGGCTCCGCGTCGGCGGCCCGCAGGAGTTCGTGGAGGGCGCCGGGCTCGGGGGCGCAGTCGTCGTGCAGGAGCCACAGCCACTGGACGGGTTCGAGGTCGCCGCGGCCCTGGCCGGTCCGGCCGCCGCGGTCGTAGCCGTGCGGGTCGTCGGGGTCGTCGCGCCAGGTGCGGCTGACGGGGTCCCAGCCGCTCGACCGTCTGAGGTACGGCAGCGTCTCGGGGTCCGGCGCGGGGACGGAGCGGACGGCCTCGTCGACGGCCGCGCCGAAGCCGGTGCGGCGGGCGAGGTGCAGCACGCGGTCGTCGCCGAGCGCCTCGGCCAGCAGCCGGGCCGAGTCGTCGGTGCTGGCGGTGTCGGCGCCGACCGCGCCCTGGACGGGGCGTTCCTGGCCGAGCAGCCCGGCCAGCGCGTCGGGCAGCCAGCGGGCGCCGTCGTGGGCGACGAGCACGGCGGTGACGACGTGCCGGGGGAAGGCCGGCGGCACGGCGGAGTCGTACCCGGGCAGGGGGGTGGGGGCGAACGGAGCGGAGCCGGCCGGGTGGTGGGCCGCCGTGGTGCTGTGCTCGGACATCGGGGTACGGGCCCTCCGGCCGGGGTCCGGAGGTCGCCCCCCGGAAGACTGCTGTGCTGGACTGCGGACGGTGCGCCCTCGCGGGGCGGCGGTGCGTCGCGGACGGGCCACCACACTAGTGGCTGCGCACACAGCGGTCCGCCTCGCTCGGGCGGCGCCCGGGAGACGGACCGTTCGTCGGGGGAAGGCTGTTACCGGTCGGCGGACCGGTCTACGTACGCGTCGGCATACCGGCCGGCATACGGCCTGTGTGCCGGTCGTCGTACCGAATCGCCGTGCCGGTCGTCATACCGATCGGCGCGCCCGTCGTCGTACGGGGCGGTGTGCCGGTCGGAGTGCTCTCCGGTTTCCCGGCCGGTCTTCCATAAGACCGTTCATCAGATCCATAGGATCTGTATGACCTATCGGATCGATGGTGGTTCCCATCCGGTCCGGCGGCCCAATCCCGGCGGTCAGACCGCGGCTTTCTTGAGACGGCGGCGCTCGCGCTCGGACAAGCCGCCCCAGATGCCGAAGCGTTCGTCATTGGCAAGGGCATATTCAAGGCACTCCGAGCGGACCTCGCAGGCGAGGCAGACCTTCTTCGCCTCGCGGGTGGATCCACCCTTTTCGGGGAAGAAGGACTCGGGATCGGTCTGAGCGCACAGTGCGCGCTCCTGCCAGCCGAGCTCCTCGTCCGCCTCCTCGACCAGCAGTTGCTGAAACAGCTCGGTCATGTGCGCCCCTCGTCTGTCATTTGCGTCCCCGTGATGCTGCCTTCATCAAAGCGGCAGAACGACACGGGTGAAATTACAAGTGTGCCGATCCGGGCCAGTCAAGCCGAGATCTGCTATTGGGCCCCTTATTCACTCTGCGGAACCAAAGCCAAGCAGAAAGTGCCCAAAACAATACAAGTCCGGACACATACATCTGCTCGCCACGACCGTCCCGTTACCTCCCTATGAGGTGAGGACGTCACGCGCGGCAATCCCGTTGCACCGTCCGGCCGAACGATGTTTACGGTCCCGGTTGGAGCGCCACCTGTCCGTACCCACACATACGCAAACCTTTCGGCACCCACAGTAACCGGATGAGGTGAAAGATTAGCCTCAAAACGGACACCCAGTTGACAGAGCGCGGTCGCGCCCGCCACCTTGGTTTCCATGCCAGCGATCGCCGCACTCAGCCTGACCCGTTCCTACGGGTCCCGCTGCGCTGTGCAGGCACGCTGTCGCTGTTCCAGCTGTTGATGCCCACGAGCTCCGGCTGACCTTCGCCTCTTCCACGCCCGCCGAGGGCTCGCGCTTCCGTACGCCCGTACCCGGCCCGGCGTCACCCGCACCGCCCGCCACCGCGCCGCCCCGCACTTCCGCCGAGGAATCCCGCACATGAACAGCGATGTCCAGATCGCCGGCGACCCGCTCGCCATCCCGCACCTGATGCCGCCGGTGCCCGCCCACCCCAGCACCGTCGCCGAGTTCGCGGGGCTGGCCCGCTCCGTCGCCGCCGACCGCGCCTCCTGGGCGCACCTCGTCCGCTACGACGCCACCAGCCGCTGGTACCAAAGGCTGCGCACCGGCCCCGGCTATGAGGCATGGCTGCTGAGCTGGGTCCCCGGCCAGGGCAGCGGCCCGCACGACCACGGCCCCTCCTCCGGTGTGCTGACCGTCCTGCAGGGCGAACTCACCGAGATCACCGGAGGCACGGGCCCGTACGGCGGCGCCCGCCGGCGCCTGCGCGCCGGAGCGCAGCGGGTCTTCGCGCCCGGCTACGCCCATGAGGTCGTCAACGACTCCCTCGCCCCGGCCGTCAGCCTCCACATCTACTCCCCCGGCCTCACCGAGATGCCCATGCACGGGCCGCGGAGCCAGGGCGCCACCGCGCCGCTGCCCGCCCTCCAGGAGGTCCTGCGCGGCTGACGCGCCCGCCCGGCACGGGCCGGGGCCGCCCGGCCACCACCCCTCAAGGCCGGACCCCCGGCCTGACAGACTGCACCTCATGCAGCGCATTGTGGTTCTGGCCGGCGGGATCGGGGGCGCCCGCTTCCTTCGTGGCCTCAAGTCAGCAGCTCCCGACGCGGACATCACCGTCATCGGCAACACCGGCGACGACATCCACCTCTTCGGGCTCAAGGTCTGTCCCGACCTCGACACCGTGATGTACACCCTCGGCGGGGGCATCCACGAGGAGCAGGGGTGGGGCCGGACCGGAGAGACCTTCGCGGTGAAGGAGGAACTGGCGGCGTACGGCGTGGGGCCCGGCTGGTTCGGCCTCGGCGACCGCGACTTCGCCACGCACATCGTCCGTACCCAGATGCTCGCCGCCGGCTACCCCCTCAGCGCCGTCACCGAGGCGCTCTGCGAGCGGTGGCAGCCCGGCGTGCGGCTGATCCCCATGAGCGACGACCGCGTCGAGACCCACGTCATGACCGACGACCCGGGGGCCCCCGGCGGCCGCAAGGCGATCCACTTCCAGGAGTACTGGGTCCGGCTGCGGGCCGAGGTGCCCGCGCACGCGATCGTCCCGGTCGGCGCCGACGAGGCCAAGCCCGCGCCCGGCGTCCTGGAGGCCCTCGCCGAGGCCGACGTCATCCTCTTCCCGCCGTCCAACCCCGTCGTCAGCGTCGGCACCATCCTCGCCGTGCCCGGCGTCCGCGAGGCCGTGGCGAACTCCGCCGCGCCCGTCGTGGGCCTCTCCCCCATCGTCGGGGACGCCCCCGTCCGCGGCATGGCCGACAAGGTCCTCGCCGCCGTCGGCGTCGAGTCCACCGCCGCGGCCGTCGCCCGGCACTACGGCTCCGGTCTCATCGACGGCTGGCTCGTCGACACCGTGGACGCGGGCACCGTGCCCGACGTCGAGGCCGCGGGCATCCGCTGCCGCGCCGTGCCGCTGATGATGACCGACGTCGAGGCCACCGCGCGGATGGCCGCCGAGGCGCTCGCGCTCGCCGCGGAGGTGCGCGCGTGACCGCCCCCCTCCCGACGACACCGCCGCCCGGGTTCCGGGTCTGGGCCCTCCCCGGCATCCCCGAGGTACGGCCCGGCGACGACCTCGTCAAGCTGATCGCCGCCGCCGCGACCGCCGACGAGCTGCCCGGCCTCGCCGACGGCGACGTCCTGCTCGTCACCTCGAAGATCGTCAGCAAGGCCGAGGGCCGCATCGTCGAGGCCGCCGACCGGCAGGCCGCCATAGACGCCGAGGCCGTACGGGTCGTGGCGCGGCGCGGCGAGCTCCGCATCGTCGAGAACCGGCTCGGGCTCGTCATGGCCGCCGCCGGCGTGGACGCCTCCAACACCGCGGCCGGCACGATACTGCTGCTCCCCGAGGACCCCGACGCCTCCGCCCGCGCCCTCCGCGCCGGGCTGCGGGACGCCCTCGGCGTCGACGTCGGCATCATCGTCACCGACACCTTCGGGCGCCCCTGGCGCAGCGGGCTCACGGACGTCGCCATCGGCGCCGCCGGGGTGCGGGTGCTGGACGACCTGCGGGGTGGCGTGGACTCGCACGGCAATCCCCTGAACGTGACGGTCGTCGCCACGGCGGATGAACTGGCCGCCGCCGGCGACCTGGTCAAGGGGAAGGCTTCGGGGCTGCCTGTCGCCGTCGTCCGGGGGCTTCCTCATGTCGTGGCTCCGGGCGACGGTGGGAGTGACCTCGGGGCCCGTGCCCTCGTGCGCAACGCCGCCGACGACATGTTCCGGCTCGGCACCTCCGAGGCCGTGCGCGAGGCCGTGACGCTGCGGCGTACCGTCCGCGAGTTCACCGACGCCCCCGTCGACCCCGGCGCGGTGCGCCGTGCCGTCGCCGCCGCCGTCACCGCTCCGGCGCCGCACCACACCACGCCGTGGCGGTTCGTCCTGCTGGAGTCCGAGTCGTCGCGCGTGGAGCTGCTCGACGCCATGCGGGACGCGTGGATCGCGGACCTGCGGGGCGACGGGTTCAGCGAGGAATCCATCGCCAAGCGGGTGCGGCGCGGCGACGTGCTGCGCAAGGCGCCCTATCTGGTGGTGCCCTGCCTGGTGGCGGACGGCTCGCACACCTATCCGGACGCGCGGCGCAACGCCGCCGAGCGGGAGATGTTCGTCGTCGCGGCCGGGGCCGGCGTGCAGAACTTCCTGGTGGCGCTGGCCGGCGAGCGGCTGGGATCGGCCTGGGTCTCCTCGACGATGTTCTGCCGCGACGTGGTGCGGTCGGTGCTGTCGCTGCCGGAGAACTGGGACCCGATGGGGGCGGTGGCCGTGGGGCACGCGGCGGCTCCTCCCCGGGAGCGGCCTGCGCGGGACGCTTCGGAGTTCTTCTCGGTGCGGTAGCCGCTGCCGCGGGCCTGGGCGGGGGCGGGGTGCGCCTGCGGCGGGCTCTTCCCCACCCCGCCCCTTCCCGTAACCGGGGCCGGCGCCCCGGGCCCCCCTTTCCGCGCTCCGCGCGGTGTCCTCAAGCGCCGGACGGGCTGATTTCAGCCCGTCCGGCGCTAGGGGCCAAAACCCCTCAGATCGCCCTGACGTCGTTCACCGACAGGCGCGGCGCTCTTCTCGGCTGTGCTCGCGTCATCAGGCAGATGAGGCGGCACGCCCTGTGCCGCTGGCCCTCGTACGGGGACAGCAGGTCGAGCATGCCCGCGTCGTCCGTCCCCCGCGCCCCCGTCAGCGCGTAGCCCACCGTCCTCGGCAGGTGGAGGTCGCCCACGGTGACCGCGTCCGGTGCGCCGTTGCTGCGCTGGACCGTCTCCGCCGCCGTCCACGGGCCGATGCCCGGGACCGCCTGGAGGCGGGCCGCGGCCGAAGGTCCGTCCATCGCGGCGGCCTCCTCCAGCCTGGCCGCTACCCGTGCCGCCCGGACGATCGCCGCCGAGCGCTTGCCGTCCACGCCCGCCTTGTGCCACTCCCAGGACGGGATCAGGGCCCAGGCCCGGGGCTCCGGCATCACGCGCATGCGGGGTACCGGTCCCGGTGCCGGCTCGCCGTGCCGCTGGAGCAACAGCCGCCACGCGCGGTACGCCTCGTCGCTGGTGACCTTCTGCTCCAGGATCGACGGGATCAGCGACTCCAGGACCAGCCCGGTGCGGGCCAGGCGCAGGCCGGGGTGGCGGCGGTGCGCGTCGTGGAGGAGGCGGTGGCGCGGTACGAAGGCGGCCGGGTCGTCCGTCGCGCCGAGCAGGGTGGGCAGGGTCTCCAGGAGCCAGTCGGCGCCCGGTCCCCACGCCTCGGCCCGCACCCGGCCCTCGCCCGTCGCCACGTGCAGCGTGCCCGGGCCCGCCGGGGTGCGGGTGGCCCGCCAGACCGATCCGTCCGGCCCCTTCCGGTAGGCCGGGTCGCCGGGGCCCCGCGCCAGGACGTCCAGGGTGCGCCCCAGGTCGTACGGGCCCGAGGGGGTCCATGTGCGCGTCGCCATCCGGCCAGGGTACGTCCGGGCCGAACCGGAAGGGGAGAGTCCGGGTCCGTTCCCGGGGGCGTAAGGAGCCCCGGGGAATCAGTCCGGATAAATCACTCCTGTGAGTGAACGTCTTGCTCCGCCGTGACCGGGGTCACTGATCCGACGAGAAGCGGATCGCCGCGTCCGGGATCCTCGCCCCGCACCAGATCCGCGCACCGGCCCGCAGCTCGTTGTCGGCGCCGACGTCGGCGCCGTCCCCGATGACCGCGCCGTCGAGGACCGTGCGCGCGCCGATGCGCGCGCCCGCGCCCACGAGCGAGTCCCGCACCTGCGCGCCCGCCTCGATCACCGCGCCGTCCAGCACCGTGCTGCCGTCGACCCGCGCCCCCGGCGCCACCCGGGCGCCCGCGCCGATGGCCGTGCCGCCCGTGAGCTTGGCGTCCGGGGCGACCTCGGCGGTGTCGAGGACCAGCCGGTCGCCGCAGCGGCCGGGGACCGCCGGGGACGGCGCCCGGCCCATCACCAGGTCCGCCGAGCCGCGCACGAACGCCTGGGGCGTGCCGAGGTCGAGCCAGTACGTGGAGTCGACCATGCCCTGGAGATGGGCGCCCGCCGCGAGCAGCCCGGGGAACGTCTCGCGCTCCACCGAGACCGGGCGGCCCGCCGGGATGCTGTCGATCACCGAGCGGTTGAAGACGTACGCGCCCGCGTTGATCTGGTCCGTGACGATCTCCTCGGGCGTCTGCGGCTTCTCCAGGAACGCCGTCACCCGCCCGTCCGGGTCCGTCGGGACCAGCCCGAAGGCCCGGGGGTCCTCGACCCGGGTCAGGTGCAGGGAGACGTCCGCGCCCGCCGTGCGGTGGGTGTCGACCAGGGCCTCGATGTCGAGGCCCGTGAGGATGTCGCCGTTGAAGATCAGAACCGGCTCGTCGGGGGCGGAGCGCAGCTTGCCGGCCACGTTGCGGATCGCGCCGCCCGTGCCCAGCGGCTCCTTCTCGGTGACGTACTCCAGGTGCAGGCCCAGCGCGGAGCCGTCGCCGAAGTACGGCTCGAAGACCTCGGCCAGATAGGACGTGGCCAGCACGATGTGGTCGATGCCCGCCGCGCGCGCCCGCGCCAGCTGGTGCGTGAGGAACGGGACGCCCGCCGCCGGGACCATGGGCTTGGGCGTGTTCATCGTGAGCGGGCGGAGCCGGGTTCCCTTGCCGCCGACCAGAAGGATCGCTTCAGTCACCTTGTCGTCTCTGCTTCCTGCTGGGGCCGGGCCGTGATCGGCGGCCAGTGTATGCAGACCCGGGGTAGGTGGATTGCCAGATCATCGCCCCTGGAGCCGGGCCGCCGTGGAGCGCGCCGTGCCGAGCCTGCTGTAAAGGCGGTCACCGGGGCACTCCGTCGCGTAGCCGTCGCGGTGCCCGGAGATGACCTTGAGCTTGACCGAGGTCCCCTTCTTGAACAGGTTGCCGCCGCCGGACACCAGCGTCGTGGTGCCCCTCGGGTTGGCCCCGAACAGTCCGAGCTTCCAGGCGGTGATGGCGCCGACGGCGTTCACGGCCGCGGTGGGCGGGCTGCTCTTGTCGAATGTTCCGAGAACGGCGATGCCCATGCTGTTGGTGTTGAAACCGAGGGTGTGGGCGCCCATGACGGCCTTGGCCACCCCGCCGGCGCGGCCCTCGTAGATCTTCCCGCACTTGTCGATAAGGAAGTTGTAGCCCAGGTCCCGCCAGCCGCTGCTCACCACGTGGTAGCGGTAGATACTGCGGATGACCGAGGCGGACTGAGCGCAGGTGTAGCGGTTGCCGGAGGCCGAGTGGTGGACGAAGGCGGCCCGCACGGTGTTGGTGTAGACGAAGCCCTTCTCGCGCAGCGACTCGTCGGCGCCCCAGCCGACCCGGGTGACGATCCGCGGGCGCGGGCCGACGTAGCGGCCGGTGTCGGCCATCGTCTGGTCGGTGTCGTCGAGGTCTCCGGGGTACGTGGCGTCGACCGGGTCCCCGTACTCGGAGACCCGGGGCACCGACGCGTCGTCGGGGTCCATCGGGTACTCCGGGTCGTCGGCCCGGTGGCCGCCGCCCCGGCCGGCGCCGGTGGCGGCGATGTCGGCCACCGAGGCGGCCTTGCCGGCCGCCGGGATCTCGGTGGCGCCCAGCGGTACCAGCGGGGCGTTGGCGGCCGAGCTGGCGATCTCCTCCTCGGTGTCCGGCGGCGCCGCGGCACGTGTGCGGACCGGGTCGTCGCCCGGGTCGACGAGCTCCAGGCGCATCCCGGCCGGCAGGGCGCGGCCCTCCGGGGTCCGGTCGGCGACGGCCTCCGGGCGGACACGGACCTGGATGGCGTCGGAGGCGCCGACCCACAGCGGCGCGGTCGAACCGCGCAGCCGCCCGCCGCGGCCCTCGGCCGAGTCGAGGTCGGGGCGGTCGTCGTCATGGGTCTGCACGTCCTGCCACTTCGACCAGTCGCCGTTGGACACCGCGCGGGTGCGCACCTGGGCCAGGCCGCGCAGCTCGGCGGAGGCGTCGTCCCACACGATGCCGACCAGGGAGAAGGGCTTCACCTCCCGCTCCAGCAGCCCCTGCTCGGGGGCGGGCCCGCCCCCGTGGGCGCGGGCCCGGCCGCCGGCGGCGAGCGGGATCAGCGGCAGCGAGCGCGTCGAGCCGGGGATCGCCCGGGACGCGGCGGACACGTGCCCCTTGCTCCCGCGGGCCTCCGGGGCGGGGGAGGGAGCCGCCCCGTAGGAGGTCGCGAGGAAGGGCAGGGTGAGGGCGGCGGCGCATGCGGTCACGGTCGAGGAGACAAGAAATCCACGCATAAGAGAAATCCTGGACATATCCCGGCAGACATGTCCATTCAGCGGCTGACGGCCAGTCGGCCGTGGCGGCCGTCCCGGCGGGCTCCGGGCCTCGGCCGCGAACCGCCCCGGCGCGTACCCTGACGGCGATGAACGCCACCGATCGCACCCCCGCCGACCTGCTGCGTTCCGCGCTCGCCGCGGACCCGGCCCGCCCGCTCGTGACCTTCTACGACGACGCCACCGGCGAACGCGTGGAACTGTCCGTGGCCACCTTCGCCAATTGGGTGGCGAAGACCGCCAATCTGCTCCAGGACGCCTACTCGGTCGAGCCGGGCGACCGGGTGGCCCTGCGCCTGCCCGCCCACTGGCAGACCGCCGTCTGGCTGCTGGCCTGTTCGTCCGTCGGCGTGGTGGCCGACGTGGGCGGCGACCCGGCCGCCGCGGACCTGGTCGTCAGCGGCCCGGACACCCTGGAGGAGGCGCGCGCGTGCTCCGGCGAGCGCGTGGCACTGGCCCTGCGCCCCCTGGGCGGCCGGTTCCCCCAGCCGCCGGAGGGCTTCGCCGACTATGCCGTCGAGGTGCCGAGCCAGGGCGACCGCTTCGCCCCGTACGCCCCCGTGGACCCGGACGCGCCCTGCCTCGTCGTGGGCGGTCTGGAGCTGACGGGCGCCCAGCTCGTGGAGCGGGCTCGTACGGACGCCTTCCAGCACGGGCTCGGCACGGACTCCCGGATGCTGTCCGGCCTGCCGTACGACAGCTGGGACGGCCTCTCCGCCGGGCTCTTCGCCCCGCTGGCGGCCGGCGGCTCCGTGGTGCTCTGCCGCAACCTCGACCGGCTCTCCGGCGGCGGCCTGGACAAGCGCCGGGAGAGCGAGCGCGTCACCGTGACGGCCCTCTGACGCTGCCGCATCCGCGCGGCCGCGCGATGATCGGGGGGACGCGCCGTCCCGGCGTGCCGAGCACCAGCGCGCGGCCCCCCGCGCGGACCAGGCCCCTACGGAGGCACGTACCACCCGGTGAGGGAGGGACGCAGCCGTGCACGACAGCATCGATCTGCTCCCGCCGCCGCCCCGGCGGCGGCGCCGCTGGCTGCGCTGGCTGGCCCTGGGCCTGGTGGTGCTGGTGCTCGCCTCGGTGGCCGTGGGCTGGCTGCTCTACCGGCGGCTCGACAGCAACATCACCACGGACACCGCGACCGCGAACGAACTGGCGCGCTACGAGAAGCAGCGCCCCTCGGAGCTGGTGGCCGGTGCGCAGAACATCCTGATCATCGGCTCGGACACCCGCGACGGCCCCGGCAACCGCAGCTACGGCGAGGACAGCGGCCAGCGCTCGGACACCACGATCCTGCTGCACGTCGCCGCCGACCGGCGCAGCGCGACCGCCGTCAGCCTGCCGCGCGACCTGATGGCGAAGATCCCGGCCTGCCGGCGGCCGGACGGCGTCGAGACCAGCGAGCGGTTCGCCCAGTTCAACTGGGCCTTCGAGCTCGCGGGGGCGGCCTGCACCATCCGTACCGTCGAGAACATCAGCCATATCCGCATCAATCACCATGTGATCGTCGATTTCAACGGCTTCAAGCGGCTGGTGGACTCGATCGACGGGGTCGAGGTGTGCCTCAAGCAGGCCGTGAACGACCCCGAGGCCCGGCTCAAGCTCCCGGCGGGCCGTCAGGTGCTGCTCGGGGAGCAGGCGCTCGGCTTCGTACGGGCCCGTTACAGCCTCGGCAACGGCAGCGACACCGAGCGGATGGGGCGGCAGCAGGAGTTCCTGGGGGCCCTGTTCAAGGAGATGCAGAGCAACGGCGTGCTGCTCAACCCGGCGCGGCTCTACCCGGTGCTGGACGCGGCGACGTCCTCGCTGACCACGGACGCCGGCCTGGACACCCTGCGGAAGATGTACGACCTGGTGCGCACCGTGCGCGGCATCCCCAGCGACCGGGTCCAGTTCCTCACGGTGCCGCGCCGCCCGTACCCGTACAACCCGGACCGCGACGAGCTCGTCCAGCCCGACGCCGATCAGCTCTTCGAGCAACTGCGCCGGGACCGCCCGGTGTCGGTGAGCGCCCACGTCCGGCCCGCGGACGGCAAGCCGGGCGGCAGATTCGGTGACAGCTCCGGCGGCAGCTCCGGCGGCAGGGCGGCGGGGAGCCGGCCGCGGGCCGAGGACGAGGACTGGACCCCGGAGCCCGAAGCCCCCGTGGAGTACGGCGGGCCCTCCGCCGGTTCACCCTCCTCCGGTTCGTTCTCCTCGGGTTCGCCCTCCTCCGGCGAGCGGTCCATCGCCCCTCCCGGCGCCTCCCCCATGAGCCCCCCGGCGAGCCCTTCGGCCGCCTCTCCGGCACGCACCGCCCCTCCCACATACGAGGGAACCACCGCAGCACACGGCATCTGTGGATGAATCACCCGAAGCGTATGATCGGCTTTTCGCATGCCCGAAGGGATTGGGCAGATTGCCCAGTTGTAGGGGAGTGGAATTTGTCACCGGCGTCGCTTGACGCTGAACTGGGCGGATAGTGTGAGCGATCCGGTGCGCACGGTCGGCTGACCGCGCACTGCACTGATGACGTGACCGAGCGCCTCTGGGGGGTAGGCGCCGCGTGGCACCGACGGAGGATTCAAGCGACCGTGGACGCGCAAGGCCGTGGGCGGGCGGGTGGCATCGACCCCGCCGACCAGTGGGTCTTCGACCCGAAAACCGGCAGCTACGAGCTGCGTCTTGACCAAGCCGAGGAGGCCGGGAAGGCCCCCGGGCACAGCTCCGGCTCCACCGCCGATGCCACGGCCGCTTCCGCCAAGCCCCGAAGCCCCAAGGCACCGCCCGGCCGCCGTGCCGTGCCGCCGCAGCGCGGCGGCGGTGGCGGCGGACGGCGGGCCGGAGCCAAGCCGGCCGTGGGCCGGCGGCGGCCCAAGCCGAAGAAGAGCACGAAGAAGAAGGTGCTGCTGTGGACCGGCGGCAGCCTCGCCTTTGTGCTGGTCGGCGGCTCGCTGGGCGGGTATCTGCTCTACCAGCACTTCAACAACAACCTCAACAAGATCGACGTCGGGGTGGACAACGCCGCCGTCACCAAGGGCCCCGTCAACATCCTGGTCATCGGCACCGACAAGCGTGACGGCAAGGGCAACCAGGGGTACGGCGACGAGGGCAGCGTCGGCCACGCCGACACCACGCTGCTCTTCCATGTCTCCGAGGACCGGTCGAACGCCACGGCGCTCTCCATCCCCCGCGACATGATCACCGACATCCCGGAGTGCACCACCAAGAAGGACGGCACGACCAAGACGATCCCCGGCTCCACGGGCGTCCGCTTCAACGAGAGCCTCGGCCAGGAGGAGCGCGACCCGGGCTGCACCTGGCGGACCGTCGAGGCGCTCACGGGCCTGAAGGTCAGTCACTTCATGATGGCCGACTTCAACGCCGTCAAGCAGATGTCGTCGGCCGTCGGCGGCGTCGAGGTCTGCCTGGGCAAGGACATCGACGACCCCAAGTCGCACCTCAAGCTGAGCAAGGGCCGGCACAAGATCGAGGGTGAGGACGCGCTCGCGTTCGTCCGCACCCGGCACAGCGTGGGCTTCGAGAGCGACCTGGACCGGATCAAGCTCCAGCAGCAGTTCCTGAGTTCGATGATCCGCGAGATGAAGTCCGACGACACCTTCACCAACCCCAAGAAGCTCTACGACCTCGGTGACGCGGCGACGAAATCCCTGACGGTCGACACGGGAATAGGGTCCGTCAGCAATCTGACCAAGCTGGCGAAGGACCTCAGCCGGGTCAACATCAAGAACATCTCCTTCGTGACCGTCCCGGTCAAGGACAACCCCGCCGAGGGGAAGAACCACAAGACGGTCGTGCTCGACAAGACGAAGTCCGACCCGCTCTTCGCCATGGTCCGCGACGACGTCTCCCTCACCGAGGTGAAGGAGAAGGAGAAGAAGGAGCAGGAGAAGGCGGACGCCGCCCAGGACGCCCTCCTCAAGGGGCCCAAGGCCGAGCCCGCGAACGTCCGGGTGAAGGTCCTGAACGGCAGCGGCCGGATCGGCGCGGCCCAGGAGGCCGTCGTCTGGATGCAGAACACCAAGGGCATGCGCCACACCAGCAACGGCGGCAACGCCGTCGGCGGCAAGAAGCTGGACAAGACCGTCCTGGAGTTCGCCCCGAACCAGGCCGATCAGGCGCGCCGGCTCGCGGAGGTCATGGGCCTGCCCGTCGAGGCGCTCAAGGTGGGCAAGACGGACGCCGCCCCGACCGCGGAGATGACGCTCACGCTCGGCGCCGACTTCAAGGCCGCGGGCACGCCCGTCTCCGTTCCGACGCCCACGAAGGCGCCGGAAGGCATCCAAAAGGTCGAAGCGGACGACAAGAACATCTGCGCCAAGTGAACCCATCCCCCGCACACATGCATCTCACTATCGGACGACCGGTCAATTGAGCACGGCACGGCCGTACGATCCGCTCGGAGCGATCTGCGTGCACAGAGCGACGAGATACGACACGCCTGCCCATCGGGCCGGACGCAGCAGTTAGGGGAGCCCCCATGGGGGACAGCAGTGTGCGGGGGCCGCGGGCGCGCGGCCGCGTCCCGGGGGCCCGCGACGGGCAGGAGACCGGCGACGCGACCGGGCAGGCCGAGAAGTCCGTGAAAGCGGAGAAGGCCGCGCAGTCAGAGAAGACCGCGAAGGCGGATAAGACCGGGCAAGCCGGGAAGAACGGACGGGCCGGGAACGCCGGGGCCGCCACCGGGAAGGCGGGCGCGGGCGTCACCGACGCGGGCGGGGCCACGGCCGGCGGCGCGTCCGGCACGGCCGAGGCCGCCGCCGGCCCGGCCGGTGACGGTGCGTCCGGCGGCAAGGGCCGTACCGGGCGGCGCTCCCGCGCGGCCCGAATAGCCCGCTGGACCGCGCTCTGCCTCGCGGTCCTCATCCTCGGCACCGCCGCCGCGGGGTACTTCTACTACGAGCACCTCAACGGCAACCTCAAGAAGGACCCGCTCAACCTCGGCGACAAGCAGCTCGACCGGAGCGCCGCCAACGCCGCCGGCCAGCGCCCCCTGAACATCCTGATACTCGGCTCGGACAGCCGGAACAGCGCGGAGAACGTCGCCCTCGGCGGCGCCCGCGAGGACGCCGGCCGCAAGCCGCTCGCCGATGTGCAGATGCTGGTGCACGTCTCGGCGGACCGCACCAACATGTCGGTCATCAGCGTCCCGCGCGACACCCGGGTGACGATCCCCAAGTGCACCGACCCGGAGGACGGCAAGGTCTACCGGGAGACCGACCACCAAATCATCAACACCAGCCTGATGAACGGCGGCCCCGGCTGCACGGTCGCCACCTGGGAGGAGCTCACCGGCATCCCGGTCGACCATTTCATGATGATCGACTTCGCCGGTGTGGTGAGCATGGCCGACGCCGTCGGTGGCGTCCCGGTCTGCGTCGACAACAACGTCTACGACGACAAGTCCGGCCTGCGGCTGCGCAAGGGCCGGAGCAACGTCAAGGGCGAGCAGGCCCTCCAGTGGCTGCGCACCCGCCACGGCTTCGAGGACGGCAGCGACATCGGCCGTACCCACGCCCAGCACATGTACATGAACTCGATGGTCCGCCAGCTCAAGTCGGGCACCAAGCTCTCCGACCCGGGCCAGCTCACCGACCTCGCCGAGGCCGCCACCAAGGCGCTCACGGTCGACAAGGACCTCGGCTCGGTCAAGAAGCTCTACGACCTCGCCAACGACATCAAGCGGGTGCCGTCCGGCCGGATCACCATGACCACGATGCCGTGGATCTCCGACCCGCAGAACCCGGACGCCCATGTGATCCCCAAGCCGGGCGACGCGGACAAGCTGTTCTCGCTGGTGCGCAACGACATCGCGCTCGACGGCAAGGACAAGAAGAAGGACGAGAAGAGCTCCTCGCCCGCGGCCCCGACCGGGCCCAGGAGCGCCGTCGACGTCACGGTCTTCAACGGCACCGGCACCGCCGCCCAGCCCGTGGCCGTCGGCCGGGGCTCCGACATCGCGGCCTTCCTGGTGAAGCAGGGCTTCAGCAAGGCCACGGCGGACTCCACGCCCAGGTCGCAGGCCGACACCACGCTCAGCTACGCGAAGGCGTCCCAGCGCGGCGACGCCGAGGCGCTGGCCAAGGCCCTGGGGCTGCCGGACAGCGCGCTGCGGATGTCCACGGCGGTCGACGGGCTGACCCTGGTCGTCGGCGGGGACTGGCGTACGGGCACGACCTACCCGAAGGCCCCGGACGAGGCACGGGGCGACGCCGGGAAGGACGGCGACAAGGGCGCGAAGGACGACCCGGACGCCAAGAACGACGGCAGGAACGGGGACAAGCCCCGGAGCAAGGGCGACGACAACAAGGCGCCCGAGAGCGCGGATCCGCTCAACGGCAACGACACGTCGGCCTGTATGAAGGTCAACTCGCTGAATCGTTTCTGAGCGGGGCCCGTCCCCGGACGGGCGGCCGTACGGGCCCGGGGTGGGCCCGTACGGCGTCGCGCGCTACTTCGTGACCGCCGGGCGGCGGCTGGCGATGACCTTGCGGGCGAGCGAGCGGGGGCTGGTCAGGAAGCCGAACCCCCACGACATGTGCATCGTCGCCAGGGCCACGGGGATCTGCGCCCGCGCCTTGAGCGGCAGGCCCTTGCCGGCGGGCACCGAGCCCGCGGCGATGGCCGCCAGATACCCGGCGGGCACGACCAGGCCCCAGGGGGTGACGGCCGCGCCGACCACCACGCCCGCGGCGATGGCCACGACGGCGGTCGGCGGCGCGAGGTAGCGGAGGTTGATCGAGCCCTGGTGGTAGCGGGCGACGACGTGCCGCCAGCGGCCGTAGTCCTTGTACTGCTTGGCGAGCGCCTTCACGCTCGGGCGCGGCCGGTAGGAGACCTTCAGCTCGGGCGAGAACCAGATCAGCCCGCCCGCCTCACGGATCCGGAAGTTCAGCTCCCAGTCCTGGGCGCGGATGAACTCCTCGTTGTAGCCGCCCTGCCGCTCCAGCGCCTCGCGCCGGAAGACGCCCAGGTAGACGGTCTCGGCGGGGCCGGCCGCGCCACCCGTGTGGAAGGCCGCGTTGCCCACGCCGATCTTCGAGGTCATGGCGGCGGCGACGGCGTGCTCCCAGTCGTTCTCGCCCTCGGCGTGCATGATGCCGCCGACGTTCTGCGCGCCCGTCTCGTCGAGCAGCCGCACGGCCGTCGCGATGTAGTTCGGCGACAGCATGCCGTGGCCGTCCACGCGCACCACGATCGGGTGACGGGACGCCTTGATCGCGGCGTTGAGGGCGGCGGGCGTCCGGCCGGTGGGGTTGGGCACGGTGTGCACCCGGGGGTCTTCCCTGACGAGCTCGGCGGCGATCTCGTCCGTGCGGTCCGTGGACGGACCGAGGGCGATCACGACCTCCAGCTCACCGGCGTACTCCTGTTCGAGAATGTGCCGTACAGAGGTGCGCAGATGCCGCTCCTCGTTGAGCACCGGCATGATCACGGAAACGGCGGGCGGCTGCTGTTCGGGCATGGTTCCTCGGGGGTACGGGGGTCACTCACCGGACGCGCGGGGGGCGGCGGACTCGTCGGTCACGTTACCGCCAATGGCGGAGGCCGACGCTCCCGGCCGGGTGGCGGGCGTGACCCCGAACGGCGTGGGGGCGCGGTCCATAGATCGTATGGGCATACCGTGACCGCTCCCTGGCCCTTCCGGGCCCGGCCCCGTCCTGGTCCCGACCGTCGCGGAGGTCTCGCCTTGACCGCACCCGCCCGCAACCCGCGCTCGCACCGGGCCCGCCACGGCGCCCCCCGCCGCCCCCGCTGGGGGCTGCGGATCACCTCGCTGGCCGCGCTGGCGGTCCTGGGCGCGGGGGGCCTCGGGCACGCCGTGGTCAGCGGGATCGACAGCCGGATCGACCGGGTGGACGCCTTCCGCGGGCTGGTCGACCGGCCGCCCGAGACCCGGCAGGGGATGAACGTGCTGCTGGTGGGCACGGACGGCCGGGAGCGGATCAGCCCGGCCCTGCGGGACCGCTACCACCTGGGCGGCGCGCCCTGCCACTGCACCGACACCCTGATGCTCGTCCACCTCTCCGCCGACCGCGACCGGGCGACCGTGGTCAGCCTGCCCCGCGACACCTACACGATGATCCCCGAGCACACCGACGAGGCCGGCCGCGACCGCCCGGCCCACCCGCAGAAGCTCAACGCGGCCTACGCCGAGGGCGGCCCCAGCCTGACCGTGCGGACGGTGGAGCAGCTGACCGGCGTGCACGTCGACCACTATCTGGAGGTCGACTTCGCGAGCTTCATGCGGACCGTCGACGTGCTGGGCGGGGTGCGGGTGTGCTCGGCCAAGCCGCTCCGGGACCGCTACAGCGGGCTGGACCTGCCGGCGGGCCCCAGCGAGCTGGACGGCGGGCGGGCACTGCAGTACGTGCGCTCCCGGCATCTCGACGGCGCCGCCGACCTGGGACGGATGCAGCGGCAGCAGCGCTTCCTCGCCTCGCTCCTGCACCAGGCGACGAGCAGCGGGGTGCTGCTGAACCCGGTGAAGTTCCAGGAGGTCTCCGCCACCCTGCTGGGCTCGGTCCGCGCCGACCGGGGCTTCGGCGGGGACGAGCTGGTCGGGCTGGGCCGGGCGATGCGCAATCTGACGCCCTCCTCGACGGAGTTCGTCTCGGTGCCGGTCGGGGTCGCCGACTTCCCGGTTCCGCACATCGGCTCGACCGTGAAGTGGGACGAGGCGGCGGCCGGCAAGCTCTTCCAGGCCCTGCGCGACGACCAGCCGCTCACCGAGCGGAACCGCCGGGCGCACGACGCCAAGGCGCCGCGCCGGCTGGTGGGGCCGCCGGTGCCGGTGGAGGTGGCGCCCGGGAAGGTCCGGGTCCAGGTCTACAACGGCAGCCGCCGCCCGGGCCTCGCCCGCACCACCGACCTGGATCTGCGCGCGACCGGCTTCAGCACGACGGGCGTACCGGCCGACGCCCGGGTACCGGTGCCGCCGCGGCGCACGGTGATCTCCTACGACCCGCGCTGGGACCGCTCGGTGCGCTCCCTGGCGGCGGCGCTGCCGGGCGCGGAGCTACGGCCGGTGGCGCGGCAGGGTCCGCTGATGAAGGTGACCCTGGGGCTGGACTTCAAGGGGGTACGGGCGGTGCGGGTGTTTGCGCCGGTCCCGAAGCGGCAGGGGGCGGCGGCGGTCACGGGCGACCAGGTGATCTGCCCGGAGGGGGCGGGGGTGTAGCGGGGGTTTTCCCCTACCCGCCCCTTCCCGAATGTCCTCAAACGCCGGGCGGGCTGAAAATCAGCCCGCCCGGCGTTCTCGACAAAGGCCGACCTGGGCAAAATCCAGCCCGTCCGGCGTTTGAGGACACCGCGCGGTAGCGCGGAAAGGGGCCCGGGGCGGCAGCCCCGGATCCCGAAGACCCGCGGACGGTCAATCCTCGATACCGTCCGCGGCCCGCTTCTCGCGAAGCTCCATGATCGCCCGACGGCGCGCCAGCCGGTGCGTGCGCCGGATCTGCGCCTCCTGGTAGCGCCTGCGGTCCCGCTCCGTCTCGGGGAGGACCGGCGGGACGTGCCGCGGCTTGCCGTCGGCGTCGACCGCGGCGAAGACGAGGTACGCGCTGCCCACCTGCACGGCGGGGGTCGACTCGTTCCACCGCTCGGCGAGCACCCGGACGCCGACCTCCATGGAGGACCGGCCGGTCCAGTTCACCTGGGCCTTCACATGGACGAGGTCCCCCACCCGGACCGGCTCCAGGAAGGCCATCTCGTCCATGGAGGCGGTGACCGCCGGGCCGCCGGAGTGCCGGCCGGCCACCGCGCCGGCGACGTCGTCCACCAGCTTCATGATCACGCCACCGTGCACGGTGCCCAGCAGATTGGTGTCGCTGCCGGTCATGATGTGGGACAGCGTCGTACGGGAGGCCGACGTCGTCTTGCCGGGTATGTCCGTCTCCGGATTCCGGTCCTGAATGGTCATGTCCACCACTGTATGCCGCCCGCCGCCCCAGGGCCGTTCTGCATCAGCTCTGCAACAGCAATGCCCCGATCATGTGGTCGCCCTGCCGGTCGACCGGGCACCCGGGGCACACTGCGTTACATGAGCGATTGGCCGGATGGGCGGACCGACGAGCGGGGCCGGTACGGGCACGGCAGCACGAATGCCGAGCCCGAGGGCGCCCGCGCCATGCCCCATGTGCGGCGCACGGCGCCACCCCGCCAGTACCAGCCGGCCCCGGGCTACGACGACGGGCCCGCGGTCACGGACCACGCCTCCGGCGGGCGCCGGGACGACGGCTACAACACCGGTCAGGTCTACGGGCCCGGCGGTCCGGCCGGCCCGGGGCGCGGCGGCCGGGGCGGCGGCCGGGGCCCGCACGGCGGGGCGCCGCGCACCACTCCGCCGAACTGGCGCAAGCGGATCACGATCGGCCTGACCGCCTTCGTGGTGGTGCTGCTGGCCGTCTCCGTCAGCACGTACTTCTGGGCCGACTCCAAGCTGCGCCGCGAGGTGGACCTCGGCAAGGTCGAGGACCGGCCGGCGGCGGGCGAGGGCACCAACTACCTGATCGTGGGTTCCGACAGCCGCGAGGGCCTGTCCGACGCGGACAAGAAGGAGCTCCACACCGGGTCGGCGGACGGCAAGCGCACCGACTCGATGATGATCCTGCACACCGGTGACAACGGCACCACGATGCTGAGCCTGCCCCGTGACTCGTTCGTCACGATCCCCGCCTTCACCGGCAAGGAGTCCGGCAAGAGGTTCCCCGCGTCGAAGCACAAGCTCAACCAGGCGTACTCCGACGGCGGGCCGGAGCTGCTGGTGCGGACCATCGAGTTCAACACCGGGCTGCGCATCGACCACTACGCGGAGATCGGCTTCGGCGGCTTCCGCAATCTGGTGGACGCGCTGGGCGGGGTGGAGATGTGCCTGGACAAGCCGCTGAAGGACCCGGACTCCGGCGCGGACTTCAAGGCCGGCTGCCAGGAGCTGAACGGCGCCCAGTCGCTGGCCTTCGTGCGCCAGCGCCACCAGGAGGCCGACCAGGACCTGGGCCGGATGCGCAACCAGCAGAAGTTCCTGAACACCCTCGCCAAGCAGGCCGCCTCGCCGAGCACGGTCCTCAACCCGTTCCGCCTCTACCCCGTGATCGGCTCCGGCCTGGACACGCTCATCGTCGACAAGGACATGGGCCTGTTCGACCTGACGTCGATGTTCTGGGCGATGAAGGGCGTGACGGGCGGCGACGGCAAGCAGCTGACCGTGCCGATCGCGAACGCGAACCTCCCGACGCCGAGCGACGGCGTGGCCGTGAAGTGGGACATGTCCAAGGCCGGGCAGCTCTTCGACCAGCTCAAGAAGGACCGCAAGGTCACCGCCGAGTGATCACGGGCCCTCGGTCGTGCTGGCGTCGATCACGGCGAAGGCACCTCCCTGGGGGTCCTGGACCACGGCCATCCGCCCGGCGGCCATGTCGAACGGCGGCTTGAGCACCGAGCCGCCGGCCCGGATCACCGCGTCGACCGTGCTGTCGGTGTCGTCGACCGAGAAGTAGGTCAGCCAGTTCGAGGGCCCGTCGGGCGGGGCGGGCAGGGTGCCGAGCGCCTGCATCCCGCCGACCGTCCGGTCGCCCGCGGCCAGCGAGAAATAGCCGGGCATGCCCTCCGCCGGGGTCGCCCTGAGGCCGAGCACGGCGGCGTAGAAGCCCGAGGCGGCGGCCGTGTCGTTGGTGTTGAGCTCGTTCCAGACCAACGAGCCGGGCTCGTTGACGACCTTCGCGCCCATGAAGTCCTTGGCCTGCCAGAGGCCGAAGACCGCGCCCGTGGGGTCCTCGGCGACCGCCATCCGGCCGAGGGTGAGCACGTCCGTCGGTGGCATGGTCAGCTTGCCGCCGTTGCCCGTGATCTCCCGGCCGGTGGCGTCGAGGTCCTCGGTCGCCAGATAGGTGGTCCACACGCTCGGCGGCGCCGGATCGGGCGTGCTGCCGTCCGGGTTCATCGCCGCCATGATGCCCGCCACCGGCTTGCCGTCCTTGGCGCAGATCGCGTACCCGCCGGTCTCGGGCGGCCCTACCTCGCCCTGCCAGCCGAACAGGTCGCGGTAGAAGTCGAGGGCGGCCTGCTGGTCGGGGACCATCAGATCGATCCAGCAGGGGGTGCCGGGTGCGTACGGACCGGTGACGTCGGGCATGAGCGGGTCCTCCATGGCGGTACGGGCGTCCTCCCCCGCAGCTTCGGCGGGCGGGCGCGGCGCCGCCAGGGGGATTGGCCCGTACGGACGCGCGAGGCCCCCCGGCAGGGTGCGATGCCGTTGGCGAATCCGGGGTGCTCTGTGCGTGACGTCGGTCTCCAAGATCTGGTTGTGGTCTTGGAGACCGACGTTTTGCGTGGGGAGGGTGTCGATGTCGATGCAGCCGGGGGCGCCGGGTGATGTTCCGGCGGAGACGGTCCGGGTGGCTCGGGCGGCTTTCCCGAAGGGGAGTCTGGCGATCCGTGTCCGGGACGAGCTGGGTGTGCTGTTCACCGACGAGCAGTTCGCCGACCTGTTTCCCTCGCGGGGTAAGCCGGCCTGGTCACCGGGCCGTCTGGCGCTGGTCTCGGTACTTCAGTTCGCCGAGGGGCTTGCGGACCGGCAAGCCGCGCAGGCAGTGCGGGCGCGTATCGACTGGAAATACGCGCTGAACATGGAGCTGACCGACCCGGGTTTCGACTACTCGGTGCTGAGTGAGTTCCGCGGCCGGCTGGTCGCGGCCGAGGCAGGACAGCTGATCTTCGACCGGGTCCTGGACGCGGCCCGCGCGGCGGGTCTGCTGCGGTCGGGCGGGCGGGCCCGCACCGATTCCACGCATGTGCTGGCCTCTATCCGGTCGCTGAACCGGCTGGAGTTCGTCATCGAAACTCTGAGGGCGGCGCTCAACGCGCTGGCGGCTGCGGCTCCTGCCTGGCTGACCGATCACGCCGAGCCTGCCTGGTTCGAGCGGTATGCCTCGCGCGCCGAGGACTACTGGCTGCCGCAGGGCCGCGGCAAGCGGGCCGAGCTCGCCGAACAGAGCGGTGCCGACGGAATGCGGCTGCTGCACGACGTGTTCGCTCCCTCTTCCCCGGCCTGGCTGCGTGAACTGCCCTCAGTGCGCATCCTGCGTGAGGCGTGGGTGCAGCAGTACTGGCTCGACGCGGAGGGGCAGGTGCGGTGGCGCTACCCAAAAGACTGCCCGCCGGGCGCGAAGCGCCTGGTCAGCCCCTATGACACCGAGGTCCGCTACAGCATCAAGCGCGACATCAAGTGGGACGGGTTCAAGGTCCATCTCACCGAGACCTGCACGCCGGACACCCCGAACCTGCTCACCCACGTGCTGACCACCGACTCCACCGTCCCCGACATCAAGGCGACCGACACGATTCACGACGGCCTCGCGGCCCGGGACCTGCTGCCCGACGAGCACCTGCTCGACACGGGCTATCTCGACGGTTCCCGCATCGTCACCGCTCTCCAGCGGTACGGCGTCACTCTGACCGGTCCGGTCACGGGCAACACCACCGCCCAGGCGGCCGGCGCCTACACGCAGGAAGCCTTCGCCGTGGACTGGGGCCACAGGACCGTAACGTGTCCGAATGGCATCACCACTGGTCAGTGGCGCGAAGCGCTATCCCACCGTGGCACCCCGGTGGTCCGGGTGAAGTTCTCCGCGACCGACTGCCGTCCCTGCCGCGTCCGCGCTGAGTGCGTCAGCTCGACCGCCGCCATGCGCCGGGAGATCACCCTGCGTCCCCGGCCCGAACACGAAGCCATCCAGCACGCGCGCGCCATCCAGAACACACCCGCCTGGAGAGAACGCTACGCGGCCCGCGCCGGCGTCGAGGGCACCATCTCCCAAGCCGTCCAAACCGTTGGCCTGCGAAAATGCCGCTACCACGGACTCGCGAAGACCCGGCTACAGCACCAGCTCACCGCCGCCGCGATCAACCTCGCCCGCATCGACACCTGGACAGCAGACCGGCCCCGAGCCCGCACCCGGATCTCCCACCTGGCAGCACTTCGCCCCGCCGGATAACCGGCGGGGCGAAGTGCGCAGGCCCCGGATTCGCCAACGGCATCGC
>NZ_LGUI01000015.1 GCF_002891295.1 Streptomyces eurocidicus
ACGCTGTTGAGTTCTCAAGGAACGGACGCTTCCTTTGTACTCACCCTCTCGGGCTTTCCTCCGAGCGCTTCCCTTCGGTATTTCGTGTTCCGACTCTATCAGATCCTTTTCCGTGCCGTTCCCGGCTGGAATTTTGTTTCCGATCCCCTGTCGGCGGGGTGTTCACTACTTTAGCGGCTTTTCCTGTCGGCTCCTAATCGAGCCGATCGACGCCATATTTCGGCACAGCGAAATACAGCCCCGGTCAGGGGCAACCTCGTAACGTAGTGATTGCGCCGCCCTCTCGGATCGCGCACACAGCGCGTCCGTCTCAAGCGGCTCGGGCTACGTTAGGTCTTCCGCGCTCAGGAGTCAAGCACCGTCCTGCTCGCCTTCGCGCCCCGATGGCGCGGTGCGTGAGCCCGGTACGGGCTCACCGTCGGATCCCCGTCCGCCCAGAAGCGCCACGGGTGCGTCGCTCCCTCGCCTCCTACCCCCGTGCGCGGGCCGTTACGCACCCGGTCCGGGTGAACCGGGTGACCGCTGAGGAGGGCCAGCGGGGCGTCCGGGCCGGCGCAGATGTCGACGCCGTTGAGACCCCGGTCCACGTCGAGGGCCGTGGCCAGGCGCGCGGGCCCCTGGGCCAGCTCGCGGTCCTTGCGTGCCTTCGGCCGGCGTGCGCGGGCGAGATCCGCTCCCTTGACGACCTCACCCGCACGCAGCAGCACTCCGCCGGCCGTGCCTTCCGGGCCGCATACGAGGTTCAGGCTGAACCACATGCCGTAGATGAAGTAGACATAGGCGTGGCCGGGCGGTCCGAACATCGAGGCGTTCCGCTCGGTCCGGCCCCGGTAGGCGTGTGATCCGGGATCGGCCTGGCCCGCGTATGCCTCCACCTCCGTGATCCGGAGCTCGATCGGCCCGTCGGGGGACGTACGGACCAGGGTGCGGCCCAGCAGGTCCGGGGCGACCTCCAGCACGGGACGGTCGAAGAAGTGCCGGGCGATTGGCATACGGTCAGGCGCGGCGATCATGCTGATCGAGCGTAATCGAGTGTGGGAGGGGTCCGCATGCGGCCCCGGGGAGGAAGAGGAAGCATGGGTTTCAAGAAACTGCTGGCGAGCCTCGGCGCCGGGGGCGCGTCCGTCGAGACGGTGCTGTTCGAGGAGAACGTCGTTCCCGGCAGCGTCGTCCAGGGCGAGGTGCGGATCCAGGGCGGATCGGTCGCGCAGCAGATCCAGGGCCTCTCCGTCGGGCTCCAGGCCCGGGTCGAGGTCGAGGGGGGCGAGCAGGAGTACAAGCAGGACGTCGAGTTCACCCGGGTACAGCTGGGCGGCGCCTTCGAGGTGCAGGCGGGGGCGGTGCACACCGTGCCGTTCGGCCTGGAGATCCCGTGGGAGACGCCGATCACCACCTTCCTGGGCCGGCACCTCACCGGTATGAACGTCGGGGTGACCACGGAGCTCGCGATCGCCCGCGCGGTGGACTCCGGCGACCTCGATCCGGTGAACGTGCACCCGCTGCCGGCGCAGCAGGCCATTCTCGACGCCTTCGGGCAGCTGGGCTTCGGCTTCAAGGCCGCCGACCTGGAGAAGGGGCACATCCGCGGTACGCGGCAGCGGCTGCCCTTCTACCAGGAGATCGAGTTCCGCGCGCCGTCCCAGTACCGCGGGCTGAACGAGGTAGAGCTGTCGTTCGTCGCGGACGACCGTGAGATGGACGTGGTGCTGGAGATGGACAAGAAGCCGGGGCTGTTCACCGAGGGCAGCGACACCTACCGGTCCTTCACGGTCGACCTGCACGCGTACGACCGTACGGACTGGGCCGCGTACCTCAACCAGTGGCTCGCCGAGGTCGGCGGCCGCCGCAACTGGCTCTGACGGGCCGGAGCCGGGGGCCGGAGCCCCCGGCGGCTCAGCCGAGCAGCACGGCCAGGGGCGCTTCGGCGTCGGCCCAGTAGTCGACGGCGTCACCGAAGATCGCCTCGGCCGTGCGGGCCTCCTTCGGGGCCGCCTTGCGGAAGGCCGCCCAGTCCTCCGTGACCAGCAGATAGCCGCGGGCCTTGCCCTCCTCGCGCCACCACGAGAGGTCGGTGAGGCAGTCGGCGAGGGCGTCCCAGTTGCGCCCGAACCACTCGGGGAACTCCAGGTCGGTCGCGCACCTGTCGAGGAAGGCCGTCTTGGTCGTGACACCGCCGAGGCGCAGCGCGGCCGCCCGCCATTCGGCCTCGGCGGCGAGGGCCGTGACGCGGGGGGCGGTGTCGGTCGGGGGCAGCCGGTAGGTGCCGGGCGGGGTGGTGCCGAGGAGGAGCCCGGTGAGTCCGGGCGCGGGCAGCAGGCCGGTCATGGTTGTACCACCGCTTCGAAGGTCTCGTAGTGGTCACCGGTGTAATAGCGCTCGGCGTGGGTGCCGGTGATGATGCGCCGGGCGCCGCGGTTGCGGGCGCCGGGGGTGGGGACGGTGTACTCGTGGTAGTAGCCACGGGTCTGCTTCGGCAGCCGGTTCTCGTAGTTGCCGAAGACGGTGCCGTCCTTCTCGTAGGGGAAGGGGCCTCCCTTGTCGATGAGGTCGAGGGTCTTGCGGGCCTCGGCGGGCAGCCGGTCCCGGGGGACGGTCTTCATGCCCTTGGCCCAGGAGGGGACGGGCGTGGCGGCGGCCGAGGTGGCACCGCCGCCGCTCTTCTTCCCTTCGGAGGAGCAGGCGGGCAGGAGGAGCAGGGGGAGGGTGGCGAGGAGGGCGGTCAGCGCGCGCAGGGTGCGGCCGGCCGGTCGTCGTCCGAATGGTCCAAGCAGTCGAAGCACGTTTCGTATCGTCTCAGCCCGGGCCGCCCGCGCCTGGTTAGGCTGGCGCTTTCACTGTTCCGCGCGTAACTGGAGGCGTCGAAGGTGTCAGAGCAGAAGCGTCCGCCGCTCCCCCATGAATTCCACCCGCCGGTACCGTCGTTCACGGTGGTGAGCGAGGACCTGACGGAGGGTGGGAGGCTCGCCGGCGCCCAGGTGTTCGCCGGGGGCAATGTCTCGCCGCAGCTGCGCTGGGAGGGCTTCCCGGCGGGTACGAAGAGCTTCGCCGTCACGTGCTTCGACCCGGACGCCCCGACCGGCAGCGGTTTCTGGCACTGGGTGCTCTTCGACATCCCCGCCTCGGTGACGGAGCTGCCGGCCGGTGCCGGTTCGGGTGACATGAAGGGGCTGCCCGAGGGCGCGGTGCACGTGCGCAACGACTACGGCACCCGGGACTTCGGCGGCGCGGCGCCGCCGCCCGGGGACGGCCCGCACCGCTACGTCTTCACGGTGTACGCGGTCGACCAGGAGAAGCTGGGCCCGGACGAGGCCGCCTCGCCGGCGGTCGTGGGCTTCAACCTGCGGTTCCACTCCCTGGGCCGGGCTCAGCTGGTCGGCGGGTACGAGGTGCCGGCCGCGGGCTGAGGCCCGCCGGACGAGGCGTGCGACCGGAAAATCCGTTGCGCCCCGCCGCCCCGGATCGCACAGTGGTGCATGGCTGACGGCCCCGCATGGCCGTCGGGCAGTGGACACCGCAGTGGCGGGGGCGGCGGGGCGTTTCGCGCTTCGGTCGTCTGCCGGAGCCCGGTGTTGGGCCGGGTGGCCGCGTCCACTGCCGCCGCTCCGGGCCCGTGTGTCACTACGGGGGAAGGGCCCGGAGCGTCGCCCCCGTTTCTTCCCGGGCGGCTTCCCGGGCGGGGTTGCCGCCTTTGCGCGCCGCTCTCCCGCCGCTTTCACCTCTCCCCCCTCAGCCCTTCCCTCCCAACTCTCTTTCCCCATAAGGAAATTGCGTTGTTTTCCGGCCGTTTCCGAAGGCACAGTTGAGCCACCTCGCCGCAGGGGCGGGGACGGTCCGGGAGGTGGACGGAATGCGGGAGACTCTGGTCCTCAACGCGAGCTTCGAGCCGCTGGCGACGGTGTCGCTGCGGCGGGCGGTGGTGCTCGTGCTTCAGGGCAAGGCCGTCGTCGAGCGGGCCCGGCCCGGGCTGCGTGTGCGGGGCGCGGCGGTCGAAGTGCCGGTGCCCCAGGTGATCAGGCTCTGCCGGTACGTACGGGTGCCGTTCCGAAGACGGGCGCCGTGGTCGCGGCGGGGCGTACTCGTACGGGACAGGCACCGCTGCGCGTACTGCGGGCGGCGGGCGACGACGGTGGACCACGTGGTGCCGCGCTCGCGCGGGGGCGAGGACAGCTGGCTGAACACGGTGGCGGCGTGCGCGGAGGACAACCACCGTAAGGCGGACCGGACGCCGGAGCAGGCGGGGATGCGGATGCTGGTGCTGCCGTTCGAGCCTTCGCCGGGGGATGCGATGGTGTCGGCGGTGGGGTTGTCGGGGCGGGAGCTTTTCCCCACCCCGCCCCTTCCCGATACCGGGGGCAAGCCCCCGGGCCCCCGGCCGCGCTGACGCGCGGTGGCCTCAAACGCCGGCCGGGCTGAATTTTCGCTACCTCAGCAGCATCTGTGTGATGGCCACGACCCCCACCGCCACGATGACCCCGCGCAGCGCCACCGGCGGCAACCCGCGCCCGACCTTCGCGCCTATCTGGCCTCCCAGGGCCGAGCCCGCGGCGATGAGCAGCACCGCGGTCCAGTCGAAGTCCGCGACGAAGAGGAAGAAGACCGCGGCGACGCCGTTGACGACGAGCGCGAGGACGTTCTTGATGCCGTTGACGCGCTGGAGGTCCTCGTCGAGGAGCAGGCCCATGAGGGCCAGGTAGAGGACTCCCTGGGCCGCGCCGAAGTAGCCGCCGTAGACGCTCGCGAGAAGGAGGCCGGCGAGCAGGGCCGGGCCGCCGTCGGTGGCGGTCCCGGTCGTGCCGCGGGCCTCGCGGCGGCGGGCGAGCGCCTTGGCGAGGGTGGGCTGGAGGACGACCAGGACGAGCGCGAGACCGATGAGGACGGGCACGATCGCGTCGAACGCCTCGGACGGGAGCGTCAGGAGCAGGACCGCTCCGGCGAGGCCGCCGACGAGCGCGGTGCCGCCGAGGCGCAGCAGGCGGCGGCGCTGGCCCCGGAGCTCACGGCGGTAGCCGATGGCGCCGCTGATGTTGCCGGTGACGAGGCCGAGGGTGTTGGAGACGTTGGCGGTGACCGGCGGGATGCCGATCGCGAGGAGCACCGGGAAGGTGAAGAGGGTGCCCGATCCGACGATGGTGTTGATGGTGCCCGCGCCGATGCCGGCGGCGAGGACCGCGAGTGCTTCCCAGATGGACAAGGCCATCTCCTTCATGGTCAGGGTGTCGCCTCCCCGCCGTGGAAGGTCGGGGGGCCACGCTGATCATGCAGGAGATGGGGCGCTCGTCAATCGATCGGGGGTGCCTCGCGGCGGGGTGACTCCTTCGCGGGGCGGGCGTCGGAGCTGCCCGGGCGCGGCGGGCCCATGGGGCCGAAGTTGCCGACGGCGCCGCTGAGACCCTTGAGGGCGTCGCCGATCTCGCTGGGGACGATCCAGAGCTTGTTGGCGTCACCCTCGGCGATCTTCGGCAGCATCTGGAGGTACTGGTAGGAGAGGAGCTTCTCGTCGGGGTCGCCGGCGTGGATGGACTCGAAGACCGTGCGGATGGCCTGGGCCTCGCCCTCGGCGCGCAGGGCGGCGGCCCGGGCCTCGCCCTCGGCGCGGAGGATCGCGGACTGCTTCTCGCCCTCGGCCGTGAGGATCTGCGACTGGCGGATGCCCTCGGCGGTGAGGATGGCGGCGCGCTTGTCACGGTCGGCGCGCATCTGCTTCTCCATCGAGTCCTGGATGGAGGTGGGCGGCTCGATGGCCTTGAGCTCGACGCGGTTGACGCGGATGCCCCACTTTCCGGTGGCCTCGTCCAGGACGCCGCGCAGCGCCGCGTTGATCTCCTCGCGGGAGGTGAGGGTCCGCTCCAGGTCCATACCGCCGATGATGTTGCGCAGGGTGGTGACGGTGAGCTGCTCGATAGCCTGGATGAAGCTGGAGACCTCGTACGTGGCGGCCCGGGCGTCGGTCACCTGGTAGTAGATGACGGTGTCGATGTTGACGACGAGGTTGTCCTGGGTGATCACCGGCTGCGGGGGGAACGGCACGACCTGCTCACGGAGGTCGATGCGGTTGCGGATGGAGTCGATGAAGGGGACGACGATGTTCAGGCCGGCGTTGAGCGTCCGGGTGTACCGGCCGAAGCGCTCGACGATCGCCGCGCTGGCCTGTGGGATGACCTGCACCGTCTTCATCAGGGCGATGAAGACGAGCACCACCAAGATGATCAGGACGATGATGATCGGTTCCATCGTGGCTCCCCGCGCCTGTTGTGGTTGATCGAATTCCTGAGTCTTTCAGAACACACCGTCGTCGTGCAGGCTTTGGGGCAGATGGCGGCCCGTGCGGCGGCCGGTCACATGACGACCGCCGTCGCGCCGTCGATCTCGACGACGTCCACCTGCTCGCCGGGGTCGAAGCTGCGCTCGGAGTCGAGCGAGCGGGCCGACCAGATCTCGCCGCCGATCTTGACCCGGCCGCCCTGGCCGTCGACCCGCTCCAGCACGACGGCCTGCCGGCCCCGGATGGCGTCCACGCCGGTGGCCAGCTCCGGGCGCTGGGCCCGCTGGCGGTTGGCGATGGGGCGCACGACGGCGATGAGGGCCACCGAGACGGCGGCGAAGACGACGAACTGCGCCACCGCGCCGGCGCCCAGGGCCGAGGTGACGGCGGCCGCGACGGCCCCGGCCGCGAGCATCCCGAACTCGGGCATCGCGGTGACGACCAGCGGGATGCCCAGTCCGACGGCGGCCACGAGCCACCACACCCAAGTGTCCACGTGTTCATGGTAGGGGCGGTGGCCGTGGCCGGACAGTGCGCGCGGCGCGCCGGGCGGGCGCGCGGGGTCAGGACAGGGGCAGACCCTGGGCCGTGAAGCGGTCGCCGCGGCGCTCGACGACGAGGGGGAGGCCGAAGCAGTGGGAGAGGTTGCGGGAGGTGAGCTCCAGCTCGACGGGGCCGGCCGCGAGCACCTTGCCCTGACGGATCATCAGGACGTGGGTGAAGCCGGCCGGGATCTCCTCGACATGGTGGGTGACCATGAGCATGGAGGGCGCGAGGGGGTCGCGGGCGAGCCGGCCGAGGCGGCGGACGAGGTCCTCGCGGCCGCCCAGGTCGAGGCCGGCGGCGGGCTCGTCGAGGAGCAGCAGCTCGGGGTCGGTCATCATCGCGCGGGCGATGAGGGTGCGCTTGCGCTCGCCCTCCGAGAGGGTGCCGAACTTCCGGTCCAGGTAGTCCGTCATGCCGAGGACGTCGAGGAAGGCGCGGGCGCGCTGCTCGTCGACCTCCTCGTAGTCCTCGCGCCAGGTGGCCGTCATGCCGTAGGCGGCGGTGAGGACCGTCTGCAGGACGGTCTGGCTGCGCGGCAGCTTGTCGGCGAGGGCGATGCCCGCCACGCCGATCCGGGGGCGGAGCTCGAAGACGTCCACCGCGCCGAGCTTCTCGCCCAGGACCTTGACGGTGCCCGTGGTCGGGAAGAGGTAGCTGGAGGCGACATTCAGGAGGGTGGTCTTGCCGGCGCCGTTGGGGCCGAGGACGACCCAGCGCTCCCCTTCCTTGACCGACCAGGAGACCTGGTCCACCAGAGCCCGGCCCTCGCGGACCACGGATACGTCCACCAGTTCCAGCACTTCGCTCATGAGCGCGTTGTCTCCCATTGCAGTGTCGTCGTCGCTTGCGCCTGTAGGCGAAGCCCCCTAGGGAAAACCTACGCCACCGGTTGTCGGCGCCAGTCCTTAGGCTGGTGCCCATGCTGGATGAACACCGCTCAGGGCGGCTCACCGCATGGGGAAATGCCCTCATTGCCGGTTTTGCCTCACCCGATGACGTAGCCCATCACATCAAGGGTGACGACGCCGTGCACCGCGTCACCGGCCTGCCCGGCGAGTCCGGGCCGGTCGGCCTCACCCTGGCGCTCGGCCGCCTCCGCGCCCTGGGGGCGACCGGCCTGCGGCTCGCGCTGCCGGTGCCCGGGCACCTGCTGGGGCTGAGCGGCCCGCCGGAGTTCAACGCGCGGGCGCTGGAGGCCGAGGAGGCGGTCGTCGCCACGGGAGCCGCTCTCGGGCTCGTGCCGGAGGTGTACGAGGCGGGACCCGAGGGCGATGTGCACGTCGAGGTGGAGTGGCACTGCATGGCCGTGCGGGACGCGCCGCCGGCCGACGTGCCCTCGCTGGGCGAGGCCGAGCGGGAGCTCGCCGAGGCGCTCCGGGAGGCGACCGAGGTGCTCACCCGGCTGGACGTCGCCGGTTCGGGGCCCGTGGCGCAGGCCGCCCTGGACGCCTACCGGGCGCGGGCGGAGGCCGGGCGCGAGGTGCTGGCGCCGGGATACCCGCCGCGTGCGGTGCGGGTGCTGGAGCTGGCGCAGCGGGTGGGCGCGCTGATCGCGATCGCCTACGCCCCGGGGGGCCACGAGGGCCGGGAGCACGGCGGGGCCGTGAGCGCCTCGGAGATGGCCGCCCGGGCCCAGGCGCTGCGCCCGGTGGAGCGGACGGCCCGGCGGGCGCAGGTGGCCGCCTACAACGCCATGGTGGAGGAACGGGAGCGCGGCCCGCGCTGACCCCGGCACGGGGGAAGCCCGGCACGGGGGAAGCCCGGCACGGGGGAAGCCCGGCACGGGGGAAGCCCGGCACGGGGGAAGCCCGGCACGGGGGAAGCCCGGCACGGGGGAAGCCCGGCACGGGGGAAGCCCGGCACGGGGGAAGGCCCCGCGGACCGGAGTCCGCGGGGCCTTCCCCTTACCGCCCGTACGCCGGGCGCACGCGCGACCCGTGGGGTCAGGCGTTGACGCAGGTGTTGCCGAAGGTCGGGTTGAGGAGCCCGATGAGGATGTCGATGGTGTTGCCGCAGACATTCAGCGGGACCTGGATCGGGACCTGGATCACATTGCCGGAGATGACACCCGGCGAGCCCTTGGCGACGCCGTTGGCGACCGCACCCTTGTGACGAGGGCCGTCGTCGTTGGCGGTCGCGGCGCTGACAGAGGCACCGGCGGCCAGGCCGGACACGGCCAGGACGACGGCGGCCTTCTTGACACTGTTCATGAGGGTCTTCCTTCTGCTGATGTCCTTGACGACCCCAGCCGCGGGGTCGCGTAGTGATGAACGCCAGCGCACCGCCGATGGCACGGCCATCGGCGGTGTTTGCCCTCTTTCGGACGATTGATCGCCCTCGTCTGCCCGGCTACGAGAGGTCGGAGCCAGGCAGACCGGATGTAACTGCTGGGCCGCCCCGCAGCGCGGGGGAGCGGTTGCTTAGTTGTTGACGCAGTGGTTGCCGACGGCCGGGTTGAACAGGCCGACCACGTTGATGGTGTTGCCGCACACGTTCACCGGGACCTTGACGGGCACCTGGATGACGTTGCCGGAGACGACGCCCGGGGAGTTCTGGGCGTGGCCGTCGGCCTGGGCGTGGGCGGAGGCCGCACCGGCGCCCGCGAGGGCGAGACCGCCGGCGGCGATCGTGACGGCAGCGGCCTTCTTCATGTTCTTCACTCTTCTTGTGACCTTCCTGGAGTTGCCACGGCCAGCCGCCGCGGTACGCCATGGAAAACGGGTCACGTTCGGTCAGGTTGCGGGGCCAGGTCGATCGCCACACGACCGTATGAATCTCTGATAGGAAGACGACATTCCGCTACGGTCGCGATCAAGCTCCTATCCCATGTCGCACGGCCCACAGGGCCGCCTGGGTGCGATCGGCGAGGTCCAGCTTCATCAGGATGTTCGAGACGTGGGTCTTGACAGTCTTCTCGGACAGCACGAGAGCCCGGGCGATCTCCCGGTTGGACCGCCCGTCCGCGATCAGGACGAGCACCTCGCGCTCCCGCTCCGTGAGGGCGTTGCCCCGCCCGTTCCCGCCGCCCGCCTCGTCCTGGGACAGCAGGGCACCGGCCACCTCGGGCTGCAGCAGGACGTGCCCGGCGTGCACGGACCTGATCGCGCCGGCCAGGGCCTCCGGGTCGACGTCCTTGTAGACGTAGCCCGCCGCGCCGGCGCGCAGCGCGGGGATCACGGTCCGCTGCTCGGTGAAGCTGGTGACGACCAGTACCCGGGCGGGGTTCGCCAGCTCGCGGAGCCTGCGCAGCGCCTCGATGCCGTCGGTACCCGGCATCTTCACGTCCATGAGGACGACGTCCGGGCGCAGCTCCTCGGCCCGCTCGACGCCCTCGGCGCCGTCCGCGGCCTCCCCCACGACCTCGATGTCGTCCTGGACCTCCAGGAACGTGCGCAGCCCTCTGCGGACCACCTGGTGGTCGTCCACCAGCACCACCCTGATGACTCCTTCAGCCACCGGGGACCTCCATCTCGATCGTGGTGCCCTTGCCGGGCTCCGAGGTAACGGTCAGACTGCCGCCGACGCCGCCGGCGCGGTCCCGCATGGAGACGAGCCCGAGGTGGCGGCCCGCCCGGCGGACGACGGAGGTGTCGAAGCCGCACCCGTCGTCCGCCACCCGCAGGACGGCGCCCTGGCCCCCCTTGCCGCGCTTGCCGGCCTCGGCCCCCTTGCCCGCCTTGCCCGCCTTGCCCGCCTTGCCCGCCTTACCGGGCGCGCCGCCGTCTCCGGAGCGGTGGAGGGTGACCGCGACCCGCTCGGCCCCGGAGTGCCGCAGGGCGTTGTGCAGGGCCTCCTGGGCGACGCGCAGGAGCGCCTCCTCCTGGGCCGCCGGCAGCGCCCGTACGCCCGGGGAGTCGAAGGTGACGTGGGCGGCGTGGGCCCGGTCCAGGACCTGGACCTGGGTCCGCAGGGTGGCGACGAGCCCGTCCTCGTCCAGACCCGCCGGGCGCAGCTCCACGACGGCGGCGCGGAGCTCGTCGGCGGCCTCGGCGGCGAGCCGCGCCACCTCGTGCAGCTCGTCCTTGGCGCGGGCCGGGTCGCGGTCGACGAGCGCGGTGGCGGCCTGGGCGGTGAGCCGGAGGGAGAACAGCTTCTGGGCCACGGCGTCGTGCAGCTCGTGGGCGAGCCGGGCCCGCTCCCCCGCGATGGTCAGCTCGCGGCTGCGCTCGTAGAGGCGGGCGTTGGTGAGGGCTATGGCGGCGTGCTGGGCGAGGACGCGCAGGAGCTCCTCGTCCTCCGCGGTGAAGCCGCAGCCGGGCTTCGCCGCCGGGGCCCGCCCCTTCTTGTTGGCCAGGAAGAGGGCCCCGAGGATCTCCTCGCCGTCCGCGACCGGCATGCCGAGGAAGTCGTGCATCGGCGGGTGCGCGGCGGGCCAGCCGCCGAAGCGCGGGTCCTTGCTGACGTCCGCGAGGCGCTGCGGGGTGGCGTCCTGGAGCATCGCGGCGAGGATGCCGTGCTGGCGGGGCAGCGGGCCGATGGCCTTCCACTGCGCCTCGCTGACGCCGTCGACGACGAACTGGGCGAAGCCGCCGTGGTCGTCGGGGACGCCGAGGGCCGCGTACTCGGCGTCGAGCAGCTCCCGGGCGGAGACGACGATCGTCTTGAGCACGTCCCGCACCTGGAGATGTCGGCTCATGGCGAGGAGCGCGGTGCTCACGGCGGTCAGGCCGGAGCGTGGGCCGTTGGTCATGGCTTCACGGTACCGAGGTGAAGGAAGGGGCGTATCGGACCGGCGGTGGCAGGTGCCTAGGGCGCGCGGCCTAGGCCGGACGGCCCGGCACCCGCGCCCGGCCCGCCGGGCGGTCCGCCCGGCGAGTTCCCGCATGTACCCCTCATCCGGGGCGGCGGACGGCCAGACTCGGAGCATGTCTATACCAACGACACAGTGGACACCGACCCACGGCGATCCCTACCGGCCGGTTCCCTATCGCCCCGAGCGGATGCCGGCCGCCGAGTCCCTGGCCCGCGCGGCGGAGCTCCGGGAGCGGATGGACCGCCGCCGCACGGTCCGGCAGTTCTCGGCGGACCCGGTGCCGGAGCAGGTGGTGCGGGACGCGATCGCGTGCGCGGCCACGGCTCCGTCGGGGGCGCACCAGCAGCCGTGGACGTTCGTCCTGGTGCGGGACCCCGGGGTGCGGCGGCGGATCCGGGAGGCCGCGGAGGCGGAGGAGCGGGTCTCCTACGAGGGGCGGCTGGGCGAGGAGTGGCTGGCGGCGCTGCGGCCGCTGGGCACGGACGAGGTCAAGCCGCACCTGACGGACGCGCCCGCGCTGATCGTGGTCTTCCAGCAGCGCTACTGGCTGGGCGAGGACGGTGAGAAGCGCAAGCACTACTACGTGGACGAGTCGGTCGGCATCGCGGTGGGGATGCTGCTGTCGGCGCTGCACCTGTCGGGGCTGGCGGCCCTGGTGCACACTCCGAGCCCCATGCGGTTCCTGTCGGAGGTGCTGGGGCGGCCGGCGAACGAGAAGGCGTTCGCGGTGCTCCCGGTGGGGTATCCGGCGGCGGACTGCCAGGTGCCCGATCTGGTCCGCAAGAGCCTGGACCAGGTACTGGTCGAGATCTAAGCAAACGATCACATACGCAAAGAATAAGTGCCGTCACACCGGGTGAGGCCGGCGGGCCCCCGGTGTGACGCCGGGCATAGGACGCAGGTCACCTACGACCCCGGCTAGTGGATGTGTAAGCCCTCCATAAACGGGCAGCAGGCCCGTTTACGCCCTCTTCCGCGGGTTCTCCGCAGGGCCCTCCGCAACGATGCGGGGTAGTACTCGGCTTCTTTGCCAGAGCTTTTTGCTGCCGCTAAGAATTGCGACGTCGCAGGGCGCCGTCGATCGAGACGCGGCGTCTTTTTTCGCGCCGATCCGGGCCACTGCGACTCAAGCGATCGGAAGAGGTTCAGCTCAGCATGCGCTCCCCCATCTCTGGCTATAGCCGCCTTACCAAGGTCCACAAGTTCTCCGCCGCCGGCATCGCCGCCGCGGGCGTCGCGGCGGTGGCGTTCGCCGCCCTGCCCGGTGCCGCCGACGCCGAGACGAAGGCCATCGACGTGAAGCCGGTCGCCTTCACCTCCACCACCCTGGGCGTGCAGGACCAGCAGGAGCAGCTCGGCAAGCAGTCCGAGAACGCCGCGAAGCTGGCGAAGTCGGAGGCCGAGGCCAAGCAGCGCGCCGAGGCGAAGGCCAAGGCCGACAAGGAGCGGGCCGACAAGGAGGCCGCGAGCCGGTCCGAGGAGCGCAAGCCGATCCAGGCCGCCCCCGCCGCCCCGGCGAAGCCGGTCTACGCGAACAACCTGGACGGCTGGATCCGCGAGGCCCTGGACGTCATGAAGGCCAAGGGCATCCCGGGCTCGTACGAGGGCATCAAGCGCAACATCATGCGCGAGTCGACCGGCAACCCCCGGGCGATCAACAACTGGGACTCCAACGCCGCCGCCGGCATCCCCTCCAAGGGCCTGCTCCAGGTGATCGACCCGACCTTCAAGGCGTACCACGTCGAGGGCACCTCCTGGGACATCTACGACCCGGTCGCCAACATCACCGCCGCCTGCAACTACGCGGCGAAGGTCTACGGCTCGATGGACAACGTGAACTCCGCCTACTGAGCCGGGCGAGCACAGCCGTACATACGCCGAAGGGCGGCACCCGGTCCGGGTGCCGCCCTTCGGCGTATGCGCGCGGGCGCTTACTTCCGCATGACCTCGGGCTCGTGCCGGCGCAGCAGACGCGCGACGACGAAGCCGCAGGCGACGCCGATGCCGAGCAGGACGCCCAGGTCCAGCAGGTACTGGGCCGCGGTGTGCTCCCAGAGGGGGTCGGGGCCCGCGCCCGGCCACGGCATCAGCACATTGAGGTCGGCCGTGGCGCCGGCGGCGCCGATCGCCCAGCGGGAGGGCATCAGCCAGGCGATCTGCTCCACGCCGACCTTGTCGAAGATCTGGAAGAGCACGCCGGTGAAGACGACCTGGACGATCGCGAACATCACCAGCAGCGGCATGGTCTTCTCGGCGGTCTTCACCAGCGAGGAGATGATCAGGCCGAACATCATCGAGGTGAAGCCCAGGGCCATGATCACCAGGGTCATCTCGACCGCCGGCAGGCTAGTGAGGATGACGCCCTCCTTCGGCATCTTCTCCCCCCGGACCCCGAAGCCGATCGCACTGATGAGCGCGCCCTGGATGACGGTGATGAAGCCCAGGACGACGACCTTCGACATCAGGTACGCGGAGCGGGAGAGGCCCGTCGCCCGCTCGCGCTCGTAGATCACCCGTTCCTTGATCAGCTCACGGACGGAGTTGGCCGCGCCCGCGAAGCAGGCGCCGACCGCGAGGATCAGCAGGATGGTGCCGGAGTCGCGGTTGGTGAAGTGGTTCTTCTCCGGGCCGGGGCCGAGGCCGAAGTCGGCCGGGATGACGGTGCTCACCGCGCCGAGCACGGCGGGCAGGATCAGCATCAGGGCCAGGAAGCCGCGGTCGGAGGCGATCACCGAGGCATAGCGGCGCATCAGGGTCCACAGCTGGGAGCCCCAGCTCTGGGCCTTGGGCGGCTGGATCATCTGCGGCTGGACGTGCACCGACTGCGGGGCGACGGCGTCGATGTCCGCCGCGTACATCTGGTAGTGCTGCGAGCCGCGCCAGCGGCCCGACCAGTCGTAGTCGCGGTAGTTCTCGAAGGCCGAGAAGACGTCCGCCCAGGTTTCGTAGCCGAAGAAGTTCAGCGCCTCCTCGGGCGGGCCGAAGTAGGCGACCGAGCCGCCCGGCGCCATCACCAGGAGCTTGTCGCAGATGGCCAGCTCGGCGACGGAGTGGGTGACCACCAGGACCGTGCGGCCGTCGTCGGCGAGGCCGCGCAGCAGCTGCATGACGTCGCGGTCCATGCCCGGGTCGAGGCCGGAGGTGGGCTCGTCCAGGAAGATCAGCGACGGCTTGGTGAGCAGCTCCAGGGCGACGGAGACGCGCTTGCGCTGACCGCCGGAGAGGGAGGTGACCTTCTTCTCCGCGTGGATGTCGAGCTTGAGCTCGGTGAGCACCTCGCCTATCCGGGCCTCGCGCTCGGAGGCCGCGGTGTCGCCGGGGAAGCGGAGCTTGGCGGCGTAGCGCAGCGCCTTCCGGACGGTGAGCTCCTTGTGCAGGATGTCGTCCTGCGGGACCAGACCGATGCGCTGGCGCAGCTCGGCGAACTGCTTGTAGAGGTTCCGGTTGTCGTAGAGGACGTCGCCCTCGTTGGCCGGGCGGTAGCCGGTGAGTGCCTTCAGCAGGGTGGACTTGCCGGAGCCGGACGGGCCGATGACCGCGATCAGCGACTTCTCGGGAACGCCGAAGGAGACGTCCTTGAGGATCTGCTTGCCGCCGTCGACCGTGACGGTGAGGTGCCGGGCGGAGAAGGAGACGTCGCCGGTGTCGACGAACTCCTCCAGCCGGTCGCCGACGAGGCGGAAGGTGGAGTGACCGACACCGACGATGTCCTGCGGGCCGATGATCTGCTGGCGGACCGGCTGACCGTTGACATAGGTGCCGTTGTGGCTGCCGAGGTCGACGATCTCGAAGCGGCCGTCGCCGGTGGCCCGGAATTCGGCGTGGTGGCGGGAGACCTGGAGGTCGGAGACGACCAGCTCGTTCTCCAGGGCACGACCGATGCGCATCACCCGGCCGACGGCCATCTGGTGGAAGCTGGTCGGGCTGCGGTCGCCGTAGACGGGCGGGGTGCCGCCCTGCGAGGGGGCACCGCCGTGCGCCGGGGGCTGGTGCGCGGGGCTCTGGTGCGGGACGTATGCCTGTTGATGTGCCTGCTGATGCGCCTGCTGGTGACCCGGGTGCTGGGCCTGCTGGTGCGCCTGCTGGTTCTGCTGTGCCTGCTGCTGCCAGGCGTCCGGTGCCGGCTGCTGGTACGGGGTCTGCTGCTGCCAGCCGCCGGGCTGCTGGTGCGACGGCGGCTGGTGCTGCTGGTGCTGGGGCTGGTGGTGCCCGGGTACCTGAGGGGCCATCGCGGTCTGCGCGCTGTAGAGGTCCCCGGCGGGTGCGCCGACCCCCGCGCCGGCGGCGGCGAGATTCAGCCGCGGGCCGTCCGTCGCGTTGCCCAGATGGACGGCCGAGCCGGGGCCGATCTCCATCTGGTGGATCCGCTGGCCCTGCACATAGGTGCCGTTGGTGCTGCCGTGGTCCTCGATGACCCAACTGCGGCCGCTCCACCGCACGGTGGCGTGCCGCCACGAGACACGGGCGTCCTGCAGCACCATGTCGCCCTGCGGATCACGACCCAGGGTGTACGACCTGGACGGATCGAGCGTCCAGGTCTGTCCATTCAATTCCAGTACGAGTTCCGGCACTCCATGCCCCACTACTTGTCCCCCGATGAGCCCCCTGCACAGGGAGTCTAGGGATGGCGAACATCGGGAGGAACTATTTCAGGCACAGTCGCCGAACCGAAACTCGGGACTGACGCAACCGTGTAACAGGCGCCGTTGACGGCGGCGAAACGCGCCCTGAGAGTAGGTACCGCCACGGATGCGTACGGATCATGCGCAATCCGGGCACCGGTCGGCAACGGGGGGCGCCATGGCCAAGAACGACGACGTGCGGAAAACACGCGGCCGGATATCCGTCGCAGAGCTTCTTCTCTCTTCCATTGCGGCTGTGAGCTGGGCTTTTCTCGCCATGGCCGGAATTTCGGCACTGGGCCTGCATCTGCTCGGCGCGGATACCGCGGGCGCGCTCGGTCCGATGACGGCGGCGGCCGTCGTCCTCGCGGTGGGCGGATCCGTCACCCCATCGGGTGCGGTGGAAGCCTTCGGTCTGCGGGGCGCGGAGGCGCGTACGGCCATCGAGATCGCGCCACTGGGCGTGAGCCTGGCGGGCGCGCTCCTACTGGGAACGATCTTCGCGCGGTCGCTGCGGTCGGCCGGCCCCACCGTGCGCACCGGCGAGCTCGCCCTGCGGGCGGGCGCGGTGGCCGTGCTCTTCCTGTTCCTCCTCGGCGGGCTGGCCTGGGCCGGTGCGGACACCGTCACCATCGACGGGGCGGGCCTGGGCCTCGGCGGCACCGGGGGCGGGGGCGGCGGGCCCCGTCTGGTGATCCCCGGAATCGGCGACCTCGGGGACGTCGGCGGCCTCCCCGACCGGCTCGCGGGGCTGGCCGGCGCCAAGGCGTCCGTCGGGTTCTCGGTGCGGACCGGGCCCTCCCTGGCCGGTGGCGCCGGCTGGGTGCTCGGCGTTCTGCTGATCACGCTGCTCGCCGCCCGCAGGGCCCCGCTGCCGCGCGGCTGGGAGCTCCTGCACCGGAGCGTGCGCCCGGCGGTCTCGGCGCTGTGCGCCGTGCTGGTCCTCGCCGTGGGCGCCGGGCTGGCCGCGGCGGGCTACGCGGCGGCGGTCGACGCCCACCCGGGAAGGGTGCTGGGGGCCGCGCTGCTCGGGGCGCCGAACGGGGTGTGGCTGGGGCTGCCGCTGGGCCTGCTCGTCCCCTGGCGCGGCACGGCGACCGGGGCGCTGGCACAGATGCTGCCGTCACCGCTGGACAAGCTGCTGACCGCCCGGCTGAACCAGCCGGTGACGCTGGGGAGGCTCGCGGAGCTGGACGGGCGGGTGTGGCTGCTGGCCGTGGGGTGCGGGCTGCTGATGCTCGCGGCCGGGGTGCTCACCGCGGTCCGTACGCCCCGGGGCGCGCTGACGCCGGTCCGGTTCGCCGCCCGGTGCGCGGCGGCGCTGGGGGTGGCGACGGCGGTGGCGCTGCCGGTGCTGGTGCTGGTGACCCGGGTGCGGGTAGACGCCGGGCTGTCCGTGCTCGGCTTCGACGCCTTCGGGGCCGGGCTGGACCTGCGGGGCAGCGTCCCGGCGGCCGTGGGCCTGGGCGCGGCCTGGGGTGCCGCGGCCGGGGCCGCCGGCGGACTGCTGGCGTGCGCGGCCGGCGCGGCGGGCGGCGCGCGCCCCGGTCCGCCCCGGGCGCGCGGGTGGCCGCACCTACCCGGACCTGGCCTATCTGCCGGGCCCGTACAACCCCTCGCCGTCCTACCGGCCCGCGCGCGACGACACCAACCCGTACAAACGGCTGCCGCTCGACGACCGCTCCAGCGCGCCGACCCAGCCGGGCCGCCCGATCCCGCCGCTCCGGCCCCGGCGGCGGTCCAAGGGCGGCTGGGCGTACGGCACCTCCATGCCGGACGAGGGGCCGCCACCGCCGGGGCCGCCACCGCCTCCGCCACAGCGGCCGCCCGGGCCGCCGGGGCGTCCGCCCGGTCGCCGTTAACGCCGATTCCGCCCAGTCTTCGCCGTCCGTCCGGTGGGACACCCGTACGGTTCCGGTGCGGGTGCGGATACGGTTAGAGGACCATGAGCGCATCGCAGACCTCGCCTGCCACCTCCATCACCGGTGACGACGTACCGACTCTCCTCGTCAAGATCTTCGGGAAGGACCGGCCGGGCATCACCGCCGGGCTCTTCGACACCCTCGCCGCCTACGCCGTCGACGTGATCGACATCGAGCAGGTCGTCACCCGGGGCCGGATCACCCTGTGCGCCCTGGTCGTCGCGCCCGCCGGGGGCGCCACGGCGGAGGGCGAGCTGCGGGCGACCGTGCACAGCTGGGCGGATTCGCTGCACCTCCAGGCGGAGATCATCTCCGGTCTGGGCGACAACCGGCCCCGTGGCACCGGCCGTTCCCATGTCACCGTGCTGGGCCACCCGCTGACCGCCGAGTCGACCGCGGCCATCGCCGCGCGCATCACCGGCACCGGCGGCAACATCGACCGCATCTTCCGGCTGGCGAAGTACCCCGTGACGGCCGTGGAGTTCGCGGTGTCGGGCGCCGGGACGGAAGAGCTGCGCACCGCGCTGGCCGTGGAGGCCGCCGCGCGTGGGGTGGACGTGGCGGTCGTGGCGGCGGGTCTCCAGCGGCGGGCCCAGCGCCTGATCGTGATGGACGTCGACTCGACGCTGATCCAGGACGAGGTCATCGAGCTGTTCGCGGCGCACGCGGGCTGTGAGGCCGAGGTCGCGGAGGTGACCGCGCGGGCGATGCGCGGCGAGCTGGACTTCGAGCAGTCGCTGCACGCCCGGGTCGCGTTGCTGGCGGGGCTGGACGAGTCCGTGGTGGACAAGGTGCGGGCGGAGGTCCGGCTCACGCCGGGCGCCCGGACCCTGATCCGGACGCTCAAGCGGCTCGGCTACCAGGTGGGTGTGGTCTCCGGCGGCTTCACCCAGGTCACCGACGACCTCCAGGAGCGGCTGGGCCTGGACTTCGCCTCCGCCAACACCCTGGAGGTGGTGGACGGCCGGCTGACCGGCCGGGTGGTCGGGGAGATCGTGGACCGGGCGGGCAAGGCCCGGCTGCTGCGCCGGTTCGCCGCCGAGGCCGGCGTCCCGCTCGCCCAGACCGTGGCGATCGGGGACGGCGCGAACGACCTGGACATGCTCAACGCGGCGGGTCTGGGAGTGGCGTTCAACGCGAAGCCGATAGTGCGGCAGGCGGCGCACACGGCGGTGAACGTGCCGTTCCTGGACACGGTGCTGTATCTGCTGGGCGTCACCCGGGAAGAGGTCGAGGCGGCGAACACGCACGAGTGAGCGTGCGGGCGGGGCGGGGCCTACCGCTTTCGGGGGCACCTGCCCGGCCCGGCGTCCGAGGTCGTCGGCCCCGGTCACCGGACGGCCGGACCCCGCCCGGTGTCCGGGGCCGACGCCGTCCCGCGCGCTACGCGTGCGGGCTCCAGAACGCGACCAGGCGGCCCACGCCGTGCTCGACGCTCTTCCAGGAGCCCGAGAACGTGAGGACCGCGATCGCGGAGGTGGGGAATCCGGAGCGGTTCATCCGCGGGAGGAGATCGCCCTCCGACTCCCCCGCCAGAGCGTCGGCCAGCGCGTGCGTCCCCGGGTTGTGCCCGATCAGCAGCAGATCGCCGACCTCGTCGGACGTCTCGTTGACCACCGCGATGAGCTCGCCGAGCGAGGCTTCGTAGAGCCTGTCCTCATAGACGGTCCGGGGGCGCTGCGGCAGTTCCGCGACGGCGAGCTTCCAGGTCTCGCGGGTGCGGGCGGCGGTGGAGCAGAGAGCGAGGTCGGGGACGATGCCGGAGCCGGCGAGCCAGCGGCCCGCGACCGGGGCGTCCTTGCGGCCGCGGTCCGCGAGGGGACGCTCATGGTCGTCCACATCGGCCCACTCGGCCTTGGCGTGCCGGAGAAGAACAATCCTGCGGGTCGGTTCGGCGCTCATGTTTTCCAGCTTCGCATGAAAAGCGCGGCGAGGCGCGGGGTGTTGGGAGGCTTCCTCCCCCTGACCTCCCCCTGACCTCACCTTGGCCTCCCGCCGGCCGCGGCCGGTCCTTCTCGCCGGGCCGCTCGCGCGTTCCCCGCCCGGCCCGGCCGCCCGCGCGACCGTCAGACGGCCGCCCGGCCGAGCGCGTGCCGGACGAAGTCCACGACATGGGCGACGGTGCTCGCGCTCCCGGTGCCGAGGGCTCCGGCGTCGGAGGCGGAGGCCGGGAAGGCCATCAGGGCGAGCAGCGTCACGAAGGCCACCACGGGCAGCACGAGGGCCCACCAGGGCAGCCTGGTCTGCACGGCGCCGGAGCGGATCCGGGCTTTCGTACCGGCGGACATGGGTTCTCCTCCGAGAGGTTCGGCGCACCGCTCTTCGCGGTGTACTACGAACCTACGGAGCGCGGCATCCCGTTCCCATCCGGTGGACCACCCACTTCACCCTGAGCCCAGCCCCCTAAGGGACGGTGGGGTTAACCCCACCCCCGGGGCCCGCGCCGGCTCAGGGGGACGCGAGGGTGGCGATCACGCTGATGACGACGGTGATGCCGAGCATCGCGCCGAGGATGGTGAGCAGCATTTTCTGCCCGTTCTTGGGGTTCGGGTCCAGGACTGGCATGGGTCCAGTGTCGCACCGGCCCGCGGGCGGCGGACGACAGGGTCGGGTCCCGTTCCGGGGGCCGGTGCGCGGCCCGGGGTCCGGGCCCGCGCCGCCGCCTCCGGAGCCCGTCCGCCGGGGGCTCGCCCCCTCGATCAGATCTCGTCCTCCACGACGCGGTCGCGGCCGGCCAGCACGCCGGCCACCGCCTGAGGCACCATCAGGGCGGCCATGAAGGCGATCGGCACGTCCCAGCCGCCGGTGGTCTCGTTGAGCCAGCCCACGAGCAGCGGGCCCGGGACGGCCAGGAGGTAGCCGGTGCCCTGGGCGAAGGCGGACAGCCGGACGACGCCGTCGCCGGTCCGCGCCCGCATGCCGATCATGGTGAGGGCCAGCGAGAAGGCGCAGTTGGAGAGGCCCAGCAGCACGACCCAGGCCCAGGCGCCGCCGGCCGGGTCCAGCCACAGCCCCGCGTACCCGGCCAGGCCGCAGCACGCGAGGGCGGCGGCGAGGACGCCCTGGCGGGCCAGCCGGGCGGCGAGGCTCGGCAGCAGGAAGGAGAGGGGGACGCCCATCAGCATCGTCGCCGCGAGCAGCACCCCGGCGGTGGTGGCGGGTACGCCCGCGTCCCGGAAGATCGCCGGCAGCCAGCCCATGGCGATGTAGGCGCTGGTGGACTGGAGGCCGAAGAAGGAGGCCAGGGCCCAGGCGGTGGGGCTGCGGGTGATGCGGGTGCGCGGGGCGTCCCCGGCGGTGGCGGCGGCCGCGCGGCTCCTGCGCTCCCGGACGGTGAGCACGGCCCAGGGCGCCACCGCGACCGCGGCGAGCGCCGCCCAGACGAGGAGGCCGAGCCGCCAGCCGCCGCCCAGCGCGCCGGTGAGCGGGACGGTCGTGGCGGCGGCGAGCGAGGTCCCGGCGGCGACGGCCATCGTGTAGAGGCCCGTCATGGGGCCGATCCGGTCGGGGAACCAGCCCTTGACGACGACGGGCATCAGGACGTTGCCGACCGCTATGCCGGCCAGGGCGAGCGCGCTGAGCGCGAGGAAGCCGGGGACGCCGCCCAGGAACGGCCGCAGGGCGAGGCCCGCGGCGGTCACGGCCATGCCCGCGCACACGACCCCGGCCGGTCCCCAGCGGCGGGACAGCCGGGGCGCCGCGAGCCCGAAGGCGGCGAAGCAGAGGGCGGGCACCGAGGTGAGGAGGCCCGCGACGGCGCCGCTCATGCCGAGGCCGGCGCGCACCTCCTTGAGGAGCGGGCCGAGGCTGGTGACGGCGGGGCGGAGGTTGAGCGCGGCGATGACGAGGGCCAGGACGAGGAGACCGCCCCGCGCCCCGCCGGAGAGCCGGTCGCCCGTACCCTCCGGGCCGGGGTGCGTTACGCCGTCCGGGGGATGGGCGGTGGGCCGGGGCGCGGTCAGTTCTTCGTCCATGTGTGCCATGAACGCATCATGCCCGTACCGTCGTCCGCGCAGCCGGTCCATGGCCGGGGTCTCGGCCGGGGCGGGTCAGCCGGGCAGGTGGGTCACCCAGGCGCGGCGTATCCCCAGCCAGCAGCGCTGGGTGAGGGAGACGTGCCGGGCGGGGTCGACGGCGACCGGGGCGGTGTCCATGTCCGGGTCCCACCAGCGGGCGCACTCGACATGCAGTTGTACGCGGTCGGGGGTGGAGTCGCCGTTGAAGCAGTCGGCCCTGGCGTGCGAGCCGTGGACGCGGGTGCCGCACTCGGCCTGCCGCGGCTCGGCGGGCACCGCGCGGGCGGCCGGTCCCAGGGTCACGGTGAGCGCCGTGGCCGCGCACAGCAGCGCTGCCGTACGGCGGAACGGGGTCCTCATCGCCGGTAGCCTCCTCCCGCCCCGAGCGTCCCCTCCCCCAGTGTGCGGGCGCGGGCCCCGGCGCACGACCCGGGAAAGCGGTGGGCCCGCCCGGACGTCCGACGTCCGGGCGGGCCCGCCACGAGTGCTGCCGGGGCTCAGGCGCCCATCATGTGCACGCCGCCGTCGACGTGGACGATCTCGCCCGTGGTGCGCGGGAAGAAGTCGGACAGCAGACCGACGACGCCGCGGCCGGCCGGCTCCGGGTCGGCCAGGTCCCAGCCGATCGGGGCGCGGTGGTTCCACACGTCCGCGAGCTCCTCGAAGCCCGGGATGGACTTGGCGGCCATCGACTTGATCGGACCGGCCGAGACCAGGTTGCAGCGGATGCCCTGGGGGCCCAGGTCGCGCGCGAGGTAGCGGTTGGTGGACTCCAGGGCGGCCTTGGCGACGCCCATCCAGTCGTACTTCGGCCAGGCGATCTGCGCGTCGAAGGTCAGGCCGACGACCGAGGCGCCCGGCGACATCAGCGGCAGCAGGGCCATGGTCAGCGACTTGTAGGAGTACGCGGAGACCTGGACCGCCGTGGCGACGTCCTCCCAGCTCGCCTCCAGGAAGTTGAAGGCGCCCTGCGGGCCGAAGGCGATGGAGTGCACGATGCCGTCCAGGCGGGCGTCCTCGCCCTGGAGCTCACGGACCTTGTCCGCCAGCCCGGCCAGGTGCTCCTGGTCGGTGACGTCCAGCTCGATGACCGGAGCGGGCTTCGGCAGCCGCTTGGCGATCCGCTCGACCAGGCTGAGGCGGCCGAAGCCGGTCAGGATGACCTCGGCGCCCTCGTTCTGGGCGACCTTGGCGGCCTGGAAGGCGATCGACGACTCCGTGAGGACGCCGGTGACCAGGATGCGCTTGCCTGCGAGGATTCCACTCATGACGTTCAGTGACCCATGCCCAATCCGCCGTCGACAGGAATGACGGCTCCAGTGATGTATGCGGCCTCGTCCGAGGCGAGGAAGCGGACCGAGGCGGCGATCTCCTCGGGCTGCGCGTAGCGCGCGAGCGGAACCTGCTTCGTGATGTTCTCCCGCTGCTCGTCGGTGAGCACGCGGGTCATGTCGGTGTCGACGAAGCCGGGGGCGACGACATTGCAGGTGATGTTCCGGGAGCCGAGCTCACGGGCGATCGAGCGGGCGAAGCCGACCAGGCCGGCCTTGGAGGCGGCGTAGTTGGCCTGGCCCGCCGAGCCCAGCAGGCCGACCACGGAGGAGATCAGCACGATACGGCCCTTGCGGGCGCGCAGCATGGCCCGGGAGGCGCGCTTGACGACCCGGAAGGTGCCGGTGAGGTTGGTGTCGACGACGGAGGTGAAGTCGTCCTCCGACATGCGGAGCAGCAGCTGGTCACGGGTGACGCCGGCGTTGGCCACCAGCACCTCGACCGCGCCCTGCTTCTCCTCGATCTCCTTGTACGCCTGCTCGACCTGCTCGGGGTCCGTGATGTCGCACTTCACGGCCAGGAAGCCGGCGGGCGGCTCACCCGAACGGTAGGTGATCGCGACCTTGTCGCCCGCTTCGGCGAAGGCGCGCGCGATGGCGAGGCCGATGCCCCGGTTTCCTCCGGTGACGAGAACCGAGCGGCTCAAGGGACCACCCTTCCTTCACGTATAGCTGCCATATCGGACTGCTGATCGTCTGTACCGTACGAAAACTATCTGGCCGGAGCACGCTACGTGCAGCCCGCCTCAAACAGGAGCGCATCGTGGTCACTGTCGGGTCCCTACAGAAAACACTGGTCAGTGGCGGATCGGGCGCGACATGATTCACAGCGACGACCTCCGGGAGGACCCTGTGCCCCATCCGACGCCCCACCCCATCGACGAGTCATTCCTCGCCCTGCCACTGCGCCCGCTGGCCGACGCGGCGCTCGCGCGTGCCCGCGCCCTGGGCGCCGAGCACGCGGACTTCCGCTTCGAGCGGGTGCGCAGCGCCTCCCTGCGGCTGCGCGACGCCCGGCTGGCGGGCTCCTCGGACACCACCGACGTCGGATACGCGGTGCGCGTCGTGCACGGCGGCTGCTGGGGCTTCGCGGCGGGCGTGGACCTGACGATGGACGCCGCGGCGCGGGTGGCGGGGCAGGCCGTGGCGATGGCGAGGCTGTCGGCGAAGGTCATCGCGGCGGCCGGCTCGGACGAGAGGGTGGAGCTGGCCGACGAGCCGGTGCACGCCGAGCGGACGTGGGTCTCCTCGTACGAGACCGACCCCTTCGGGGTGCCGGACGCGGAGAAGACCGCCCTGCTGGCGGAGTGGAGCGCGCGGCTGCTGGCGGGCGAGGGCGTCGCCCACGCGGACGCGTCGCTGCTCACCGTGCACGAGAACAAGTTCTACGCGGACTCCGCCGGTACGACCACCACCCAGCAGCGGGTCCGGCTGCACCCGCAGCTGACGGCGGTCGCGGTGGACCCCGCGGGCGGCGGCTTCGACTCGATGCGCACCCTGGCGCCGCCGGCCGGCCGGGGCTGGGAGTATCTGACGGGCACCGGCTGGGACTGGGACGCCGAGCTGGCGGAGATGCCCGCGCTGCTGGCGGAGAAGATGCGCGCGCCGAGCGTCCGCGCCGGTGCGTACGACGTGGTGATCGACCCCTCCAACCTGTGGCTGACGATCCATGAGTCGATCGGGCACGCCACCGAGCTCGACCGGGCCCTCGGCTACGAGGCGGCGTACGCGGGCACGTCGTTCGCGACGCCCGACAAGCTGGGCACCCTGAGGTACGGCTCGGAGATCATGAATGTGACGGGCGACCGGACCGCCGAGCACGGCCTGGCGACCGTCGGCTACGACGACGAGGGCGTGGCGGCCCAGTCCTGGGACCTCGTCAAGGACGGCGTCCTCACCGGCTATCAGATGGACCGGCGCATCGCGAAGCTCACCGGCCTGGGCCGGTCCAACGGCTGCGCCTACGCCGACTCGCCCGCGCACGTGCCGGTGCAGCGGATGGCGAACGTCTCGCTCCGGCCGGCACCGGACGGCCCCTCGACCGAGGAGCTGATCGCCCGTGTGGAGAACGGGATCTATGTGGTCGGCGACCGCTCGTGGTCCATCGATATGCAGCGGTACAACTTCCAGTTCACCCAGCAGAGGGCGTACGCGATCCGGAACGGCCGGCTTCACGGACAGCTCCGGGATGTCGCCTACCAGGGGATCACCCCTGAGTTCTGGGGCTCCATGGAGGCCGTCGGCGGGCCGAGTACATACGTCCTGGGAGGGGCCTTCAACTGCGGAAAGGCCCAGCCCGGCCAGATCGCCGCGGTCTCCCACGGCTGCCCCTCGGCGCTCTTCCGGAACGTGAACATCCTGAACGCTTCGGACGAGGCGGGGGGCTCCTGACGGAGCCGTCTGCCCTGTCCGCCGGGCGGGAGGACGGCCCCGGCGCCGTAGCGCGTCGGCGCCGTCCGCGGCGGTCCTCTCGAGGTCGCGCCCCGGGAGAGGCCCTCAGATCCGGGCGTTGAGGGTCATGAAGAACCGCCGCTCGATGAAGTGGTCGAAGGCCGGGCGCACCTCGCCGTCCACGAGGTCGACACCGCACATATAGAGCTCCGGACGGTTGGACAGCAGCTCGAAGTCCCGTACCGCGTCCTCGAAGCCGCACACCACGCCCGGCTCGGCGGCCGAATCGATCAGCAGGACGTGGTCGTGCGCGGCCATGGGCGTCCGCCGGGCCCACTCCACCGCCGCGTCGTCCGAGACGCCCGCCAGCGCGAGCGAGCGATGCGGGAGCTGACCCCAGTCGATGCCCGACCCCGCCCACGGAAGCGTGCACAGGTAGGCGTCGAACCCGGCCGAGAGGGACACGGGCCCCGCGCTCGCGCCGTGCTCGCCGAGCCAGCCGGAGATCTCGTCGATGCGCATGCGCAGAGGCTAGGTCAGCGGCGCCCGGCGCCGGGCGCCGGGCGGGAAAAGCCACTGTCCTTCCGGGCGCCCCGGTGCTTACCCTGCGAAGGCGATCAATGAGGTGATCACAGCCGGAAGCGCTCAGTAGGCTCGGCTCCGACATCGACACGAGGTCGTCTTGAACACCACCGAGGAGGCCGGTCAGTGAGCTCTCGTACGACGCGCAGCCGGAACGCACCCCACGAGATCGTCGAGCGAGCCCTGGAGCTGTCCCGCGCCGACGGCTGTGTGGTGATCGCGAGCGAGGAGTCCACCGCCAATCTGCGCTGGGCCGGCAACGCCCTGACCACCAACGGCGTCACCCGGGGCCGTACGGTCACCGTGATCGCCACCGTCGACGGCGCCGAGGGCACCGCCTCCGGTGTCGTCTCCCGGTCGGCGGTCACCGCGGCCGAGCTGGAGCCGCTGGTGCGGGCCGCCGAGGCCGCCGCGCGGGAGGCCGGGCCGGCCGAGGACGCGCGGCCGCTGGTGACGGGCGTACCGGGGTCCGCCGACTTCACGGCGGCGCCCGCCGAGACCGGCGCCGCGGTCTTCGACGCCTTCGCGCCCGCGCTCGGCGAGTCCTTCGCCCGCGCCCGCGCCGAGGGCCGGGAGCTCTACGGCTTCGCCCACCACGAGGTCGCCTCGCACTACCTCGGCACCTCGACCGGGCTGCGGCTCCGCCACGACCAGCCCACCGGCACCCTGGAGCTGAACGCCAAGTCCCCGGACCGGCTGCGGTCCGCCTGGGCGGGCCGGGCGACCCGGGACTTCCGCGACGTCGACCCGCCGGCCCTCGACGCGGAGCTGGCGCGCCGGCTCTCCTGGGCGGAGCGGCGGATCGAGCTGCCCGCCGGGCGGTACGAGACGCTGCTGCCGCCGACGGCCGTGGCCGACCTGCTGATCTACCAGCAGTGGTCGGCGACGGCCCGGGACGCGGCCGAGGGCCGTACGGTCTTCTCCAAGCAGGGCGGCGGCACCCGGATCGGCGAGAAGCTGTCGCGGCTGCCGCTGACCCTGAGCAGCGACCCGGCCGCCGAGGGCCTGGAGTGCGCGCCCTTCGTGCTCACCGCGAGCTCCGGCGACGACGCGTCCGTCTTCGACAACGGCCTGCCGCTGGGCCGGACGGACTGGATCCGCGACGGGGTGCTGGAGCGCCTGGTGACCACCCGGCACAGCGCCGGCCTGACGGACCTGCCGGTGGCGCCCTTCGTCGACAACCTGATCCTGGACGCGGGCGGCACCCGCTCGCTGGACGAGATGGTCGCCGCCACCGACCGCGGCCTGCTGCTGACCTGCCTCTGGTACATCCGCGAGGTCGACCCCGCGTCGCTGCTGCTCACCGGGCTGACCCGGGACGGCGTCTATCTGGTGGAGAACGGCGAGGTCGTCGGCGAGGTCAACAACTTCCGCTTCAACGAGTCGCCGGTCTCGCTGCTGTCCCGCGCCACCGAGGCCGGGCGCACCGAGCGGACGCTGCCGCGCGAGTGGGGCGACTACTTCACCCGTGCCGCGACGCCCGCCCTGCGCGTGCCGGACTTCAACATGAGCTCGGTCAGCCAGGGGGTGTGACAGACGGGGCGCGCGACCGGTCCGAATAGACTGGTCCGCGTCCGACCTGTCCGTCACCGGGCCCCGCGCCCGCTCCGCTTCACCTTCATCGCTCCGCCCCATCGATCACCAGGAACGTCAACATGACACGCCTCGGCGAATCCGTCGCCCGCGCCGGCGAGCTCCTCGCGCAGGACCTCTCCTCCGACCAGACCGTCCAGCGGCTGCTCACGGAGACGGGCTCGCGGCGCTATCTCGATCTGACGGATCTGTCGGCGAAGGAGCAGGCCGAGCTGATCGCCTCCCGCACGGTCGAGGTGCTGCCGGGCGTGGCGAAGCTCGCCGAGCGCATCGACCAGCGGAAGGCCGAGGGCAAGGGCCTCTCCATCAAGCTGGGCATCGACCCGACGGCGGCCGACGTCCACCTCGGCCACGCCGTACCGGTGATCATCCTCAGCCGGTTCCAGCGCATGGGACATGACGTCACCCTGCTCATCGGTGACTTCACGGCCAAGATCGGCGACCCGACGGGCCGTACGGCGGAGCGCCCGCCGCTGACGGACGAGGACATCGCCCGGAACCTGGCGGGCTACCGCGAGCAGGTCCGGCCGTTCTTCGACTTCGAGAAGGTCACCTTCGTCCAGAACAGCTCCTGGCTGGCCCCGTACACCTTCCCGGAGCTGCTCGGGCTGCTCTCCCAGGTGCCGGTCTCGCAGCTGCTCCAGCGCGAGGACTTCCGCACCCGGCTGGCGGCCGGCTCGGGCCTGTCCATGGCCGAGCTGCTCTACCCGATCGCACAGGGCCTGGACTCGGTCGCGCTGGACTGCGACGTCGAGCTCGGTGGCGCGGACCAGCTGCTCAACCTCCAGATGGGCCGCAAGCTGATGGAGCTGCGGGGGCAGAAGCCGCAGCTCGTCGTCACGATGCCGCTGATCGAGGGCACGGACGGCACGGGCGCGAAGATGTCCAAGTCCAAGGGCAACTACGTGGGTCTGACCGCCCCGGCCGACGATGTCTTCGGCAAGATCATGTCGGTGCCGGACCGGCTGATGGAGCCCTACCTCAAGGCGTGGACGGAGTGGACGGACCAGGAGGTCACCCAGGTCCTGGCCCGGGTCGAGGACCGGTCGCTGCACCCGATGGACCTCAAGAAGGTCCTGGCCGGCGAGGTCGTCACGGCGCTGTACGGCGTCGAGGCCGCCATGGCGGCACGCGCCGGGTTCATCGCGCAGTTCTCGAAGAAGAGCTTCACCGATGTGGAGTCGCTGCCCGTGGTGGAGCTGGCGGAGCACGGCGCGGAGCCCGCGACGACGGTGCTCAGCCAGGTGCTGGGCTTCCAGCCGAGCGCCTCGGCCGCGCGCCGGGTCGCCAAGCAGAACGGTCTGCGGCTGATCGTGGAGCACGCGGGCGGCCAGGAGTCGGTCGTGCTGGCCGAGGCCCAGGCCATCCGCCCGCTGGCGGAGGTCGTCAAGGAGACCCTGGCCGCCGCGGCCGGGTCCGGGGCGGGCGAGGTCACCGGGGTGTACCTCAAGGCCGGCCGGAAGATCGCGCAGCTCGGCGGCGTCTGATCCCCGACGGCTCCTCCCGGGTTTCCGGGGCGGGGCCGCCGGGCGAATGGTTCCAGGGGCGGTCCGGTGCGTACCGGACCGCCCCTGGCGTCCGTCGCCGCCCCGGGGCGGGAGCTTCAGGCGTGGGACTTCTTGCCGCCTCGCATCCCGACCCACAGCCGGTCGCCGATGGCGACCACGAGAACCGCGCCGGCCAGCTGGAGCAGGTGCCGCCCCCAGTCGATGCCCTTGGTGTCGTTGATGCCCAGCCCGGTGGCCGCCCAGTTCCCGAGAACGCTGCCGATCATGCCGAAGATGACCGTCAGCCAGAGTGGGATCTGCTGTTTGCCCGGCAGGATCGCCTTGGCGATCAGGCCCAGGACCAGACCGACGATGATTGCCCACAACCAGCTCATGTCGCCTCCTCGTGCGGCGCGATATGGCGTGCTCCGCCATTCTGGGGCCGCTGTCCCTACGCCGCACTTCGGACCGGCCGCTACGCCTTCGGTACGGGCTTCGCACCAGGTCGGGCCGGAGTCTCGGGGTGCCCCGGTCTCGTCGCCGGACCCGGCCGGGCGTAACGTGGAATACGTCCTGGACAGAGGCGCTTCGTCGCGGCGATCGGGTGGTGGAACGTGATGCGGAAGCAGGGCGGGGCGGAGGTCTTCAGGATCACCGGGGCCCGTCGTGGACTGGCCGAGGACGTGCGCGGCCGCCAGCGCCGCTACGTCATCTCGATGCTGATCCGCACCCTCTCGGTGGTGCTCACCGTGGTGCTGTGGAACGTCGAGCGCTATGTGGCCATAGGCACGCTCGTCCTGGGCGCGCTGCTGCCCTACGTCGCGGTCGTGATCGCCAACGCGGGCCGGGAGAACGTCCCTTCGCTGCCCGGTACGTTCGTCCCCGCTCCGACCCGTCCGGTGCTGCCGCCTCCGCCTCCCGCGGACATGGCGGAATCGGGGTCGGAATCCGGCCGCCGGGCGGCACCGCCGTCCTCCGGCGATCAGGGTCGTGACCACGACTGATGTCCCGAGGGGGCGGAACGGGCCCCCGGGCACTGCGCCAAGCTCAAGAAAACCTCAGATCAATCATGTGGTTTCAGTGCCGCGCGCCGGGCACCCCGTGACATACTTCCTAAGCGCTCCGCATCCCCCGTCGGAGCGACAGACCGACGCCGGGCGGCTCCCCCCGTGGCTGCCCGGCGTCGCCGTGTGTCCACCCGGGCAGGGTCCTGCCGCCCGTGGCGCGGGACGTAGAGTCGGGGTGTGAACTCCCCTGATGACGCCGTGATCTGTTCCGCCAAGGGCTGCCGCGCCGACGCGGTGTGGGTACTGGCGTGGAACAACCCCAAGCTGCACACGCCCGATCGCCGCAAGACATGGCTCGCGTGCGAGGAGCACCGCGAGCACCTGTCCAACTTCCTCGATCTGCGGGGGTTCCTCAAGGACGTGGTGACGCTGGCGGAGTGGGAGGCGCGGTCCTCCTCGTAGCGTCCTGCTCGTAGCGGTCCTGCTCGTGGTCGAGGGTCCCTCCCGCTGTCGGGGGCAGCGCCCCGAAAGGGCCGCGGGGAACCGCGCGGCCGGCCACGCCGCACCCGCGGACGACCCGCCGGAGGGCCGGCGGAGCGCTCAGCCGCCGATCGCCGACATCGGCCGCTGCGGCTGGAGGAACTCCGGGTCGTCCAGGCCGGAGCCGGCCTTCTTGCCCCACATGGCCCGCCGCCACAGCGCGGCCATCTCCTCGTCCGTGGCCCCGGAGCGCAGCGCCCCCCGCAGGTCCGACTCCTCGCGCGCGAACAGGCAGGTGCGCACCTGGCCGTCGGCGGTGAGGCGGGTGCGGTCGCAGGCGGCGCAGAAGGGGCGGGTGACGGAGGCGATCACGCCGACCCGGGCGGGGCCGCCGTCGACCCGCCAGCGCTCGGCGGGGGCGGAGCCGCGCTCGGTGCCGCCCTCGGGGGTCAGCTCGAAGCGGGTGCGCAGGCTCGCGAGGATGTCCTCGGCGGTGATCATGCCGTCGCGCTTCCAGCCGTGCTGGGCGTCGAGCGGCATCTGCTCGATGAAGCGCAGTTCGTAGCCGTTGCCGACGGCCCAGGCGAGGAGGTCGGGCGCCTCGTCGTCGTTGAACCCGGGCATCAGGACGGTGTTGACCTTGACCGGGGTGAGCCCCGCGGCGCGGGCCGCGGCGAGGCCGTCCAGCACGTCCTGATGGCGCTTGCGCCGGGTCAGGGTGTGGAAGACGTCGGGGCGCAGGGTGTCGAGGGAGACGTTGACGCGGTCGAGGCCGGCGTCCGCGAGCGCCTGGGCGGTACGGGCCAGCCCGATGCCGTTGGTGGTGAGGGACATCCGGGGGCGCGGCCGGAGGGCGGCACAGCGCTCGACGAGGGCCACGAGGCCGGGGCGGAGCAGGGGCTCGCCGCCGGTGAAACGGACCTCGGTGACGCCGAGGTCCGTGACCGCTATGCGGATGAGGCGGAGGATCTCGTCGTCGGTGAGCAGGTCGGGCTTGGCCAGCCAGCTCAGGCCCTCCTCCGGCATGCAGTAGGTGCAGCGGAGGTTGCAGCGGTCGGTGAGCGAGACGCGTAGATCAGTGGCGGTGCGGCCGTAGGTGTCGATGAGCACGGTGACGGCCCCTCCCGCGAACTGGCGACGGTGATGCGTTCGATGTCTCGCAGCGTACGCGATGCCCCTGGTGTTCAACAGATCGTTGAACACCAGGGGCATCGGCGGGCCCGTGCGGGCGGGTCAGTGCGCGCCGTATCCGGTGAGGGAGCGCACCTCCAGCTCGGCGTACTTCTTGGCGTCCGGCTGCTCCTTGGTGAGCAGGGAGCCGAGCCAGCCGAGCAGGAAGCCGAGCGGGATGGAGACCAGGCCCGGGTTGGCGAGCGGGAAGAAGTCGAAGCTCATTCCGGGGAAGAGCGCCTTGGGGTTGCCGGAGAGGACCGGCGAGAAGATCACCAGGGTGACGGAGGAGATCAGCCCGCCGTAGATCGACCACAGGGCGCCCTGGGTGGTGAAGCGCTTCCAGAAGAGGCTGTAGAGGATCGTGGGGAGGTTGGCGGAGGCGGCCACGGCGAAGGCCAGGGCGACCAGGGCCGCGGCGTTGAGCCGGTGGGCGAAGATGCCCAGCACGATGGAGATCGCGCCGATGACGACGGCGGCGCACTTGGCGGTGAGGATCTCCTCCTTCTCGCTCGTGCGGCCCCTGCGGATGACGTTGGCCCACAGGTCGTGGGCGAAGGACGCGGACGAGGCGAGGGTGAGTCCGGCGACCACCGCGAGGATGGTCGCGAAGGCGACGGCCGAGATCACGGCGAGGAGGATCGCGCCGCCGGTGGAGCCGGCGCCGCCGCCGATCTTCTCGGCGAGCAGCGGGGCGGCGGTGTTGCCCGACTCGTTGGAGGCGGTGATGGCCTTGGGGCCGACGAGCGCGGCGGCGCCGAAGCCGAGTGCGATGGTCATCAGGTAGAAGGCGCCGATGATGCCGATCGCCCAGTTCACGGACTTACGGGCGGCCTTGGCGGTGGGCACGGTGTAGAAGCGGATCAGGATGTGCGGCAGGCCCGCGGTGCCGAGGACGAGCGCCAGGCCGAGCGAGATGAAGTTCAGCTTGGAGGTGCCGTCCTTGCCGTACTGGAGGCCGGGTTCGAGGAACGCCTCGCCCTTGCCGCTCTGCTTGGCGGCCTCACCGAGGAGGGAGGAGATGTTCCAGCTGAACTTGTTGAGCACGAGGATGGTGATGAGCAGGGTGCCCGCGATCAGCAGGACGGCCTTGACGATCTGCACCCAGGTGGTGCCCTTCATGCCGCCGATGGTCACGTAGAGGACCATCACCAGGCCGACCAGGCCGATGATCCAGCGGCGCGAGCCCTCGCCGGTGGCACCGAGCAGGAGGGCGACGAGGGCGCCCGCGCCGACCATCTGGGCGAGCAGGTAGAAGATCGAGACGACGATGGTGGAGGTGCCCGCGGCGGTGCGCACGGGGCGCTGCTTGAGCCGGTAGGCGAGCACGTCGGCCATGGTGAAGCGGCCGGAGTTGCGCAGCGGTTCGGCGACCAGCAGGAGGGCGACGAGCCAGGCGACGAGGAAGCCGATGGAGTAGAGGAAGCCGTCGTAGCCGAAGAGCGAGATGGCGCCGGCGATGCCGAGGAAGGACGCGGCGGACATGTAGTCGCCGGAGATGGCCAGGCCGTTCTGGAATCCGGTGAAGGAGCGGCCGCCGGCGTAGAAGTCGGTGGCGTCCTTGGTCTGCCGGCCGGCCCAGACGGTGATGGCGAGCGTCGCGGCGACGAAGACCGAGAACAGCGTGATGATCAGGGTGCGGTGCTCGGTGGCGGCGGCCGCCGCCAGCGTGAGGTGCGGGCTGCCGGTCATTCGCCGCCCTCCAGACGCGCGCGGAGGGCCTCGGCCCTGGGGTCGAGCTCGGCGGCGGCGTGCCGGGAGTACCACCAGGCGATCAGGAACGTGGTGAGGAACTGGCCGAGACCGAGGACGAAGGCCACGTTGACGTGCCCGACGACGGCGGTGTCCATGAAGTCGCCCGCGTAGTTGGAGAGCAGGACGTACAGCAGGTACCAGGCGATGAAGGCGAGGGTGAGCGGGAAGGCGAACGAGCGCTGGGCGCGGCGCAGTTCACCGAACTCGGCGCTCGCCTGTACGTCGCTGAAGCGGTCGGGTTCGGCCGAGGGGCCGGGGATGCCGGGGCAACCCGGCTCCTCCGGCTCCTGGGTGGCGGTCGGTGCGGTGTCCACGAGCTCTCCTGACAAAGGGGGTACGCAGGCGCGGGCCGTCGGTCTTGTGATTCGGATCACGCATCGTAGAGGCAGGTCGCAGTATGCGACAGGGGGGCGGTGAACGAATTCGTCAAGAGCCGCCGTACGGGCGACACCGCCCGCCCGCGCCCTCGTTGACCCTGGTGTGAGCGACGCGTCACCTCCTCCCCCGCCGTCCCCCGGTCGCCGGCCGTTCGGGATCGTCAGGTTGACGGCGCCCATAGCGTCGGTGGCCGGCCCCTCCCCGGGGCGGTCGGCCGCGATCCCCAGGGCGGGCCGGTGGTACGGGCCGCGTGTGCCGCTGCCGCCGCTGAGCATCGAGGCGTTGCGCGACGCGGGTCTGTCGCCCTGAGCCCACCCGGTCCGGAAGGGGCCGGCCCGGGGCCCGAAGGGCCGTCATTTGATACCGATTCGGTGCCGTGCGGGGCCATCACCGGTCTTTGTACCCGGAATTCATTGCTCCGGACCGGTGATCGGCGCTAGCTTCACTCGTCATGTACCCGTCCGCGCGCGGCACGCGCCCGGCGGCTTTCGGATGATGTGGAGAACCCATGGCTCATCTGCGCTCCAGACGGCGCCACGCCCTGCTGGCCGTTCCCGTCGGAATCGCCCTCACCGCCTCGCTCGGCTTCCTGCCGGGCGCCGCGTCGGCCGCCCCGCAGGGCACGACGACCAAGGCCGCGGTCACCACGGACGGCCCGAAGCTGTCCTACGTGGTCAACACCGGCACCGACAAGGCCACGCTCACCAAGGTGAAGCAGGCCGTCAAGGCGGCCGGTGGCTCCATCGTCGAGAGCTACGACCGGATAGGCGTCATAGTCGCCCACTCCGGCAACCCGGAGTTCGCGAAGACGCTGCGCGCCGTCCCGGGCGTGGCCTCCGCCGGTGCCACCCGCACCGCGCCGCTCACCCCGGCCGCCACCACGGACGTCGGCAAGCCCGAGAAGCTGAAGCTGCCCAAGGGCGCGGCGCTGAGCGCGGGCCGCCCGGCCGCCGACGGCAAGGAGCCCCTGGAGGGCCTCCAGTGGGACCTGCCGGCCATCAAGGCGGACCAGGCGGCGAAGATCAACCCGGGTAGCCGGAAGGTCACCGTCGGCGTCATCGACACGGGCGTGGACGACACCCACCCCGACCTCGCGCCCAACTTCTCGGCGAGCCAGTCGGCCAGCTGCGTCACCGGCAAGGCCGACACCACGCCCGGCGCCTGGCGCCCGTTCGACCCGGAGCAGGACTACCACGGCACGCACGTGGCCGGCACGATAGCCGCGGCCCGCAACGGCGTCGGCGTCGCCGGTGTCGCGCCGAACGTGAAGGTCTCCGCGATAAAGGTCTCCACGCCCGGTAAGAGCCTCTTCTACGCCGAGAGCGTGGTCTGCGCCTTCGTCTTCGCCGCCGACCACGGCGTCGCGGTGACGAACAACAGCTACTACGTCGACCCGTGGCTGTTCAACTGCGCGGACGACGCCGACCAGAAGGCGATAGGCGAGGCCGTCGGCCGGGCCGCGAAGTACGCCCAGGGCAAGGGCATCGTCAACGTCGCCTCCGCCGGCAACTCCAACTTCGACCTGGCGGCCAAGGAGATCAACGACACCTCCAGCCCCAACGACACCAAGCCGCTGCCGCGCAAGGTGGACCCGTCGAAGTGCCTGGACGTCCCGGCCCAGCTGCCCGGCGTGGTCACGGTCTCGGCGACCGGCCCGAAGGCGCTGAAGTCGTACTACTCCAACTACGGTCTGAACCAGATCGACGTGGCCGCCCCCGGTGGCGACAAGTACCAGGTCCCCGAGCTGCCCGCCAAGGACGGCCGCATCCTCTCCACGATGCCGGGCGGCGACTGGGCCTACCTCCAGGGCACCTCGATGGCCGGCCCGCACGTGGCCGGTGTGGCGGCGCTGCTGAAGAGCACGCACCCCAAGTCGAGCCCGCAGGAGATCCAGTGGCTCCTCAAGGCGCAGGCCGACAACCCGGGCTGCTCGACCACCCCGTACGACCCGGACGGTGACGGCAAGATCGACGGTGTCTGCACCGGCACCAAGCACGTGAACAACTTCTACGGCTACGGCATCGTCGACGCCCTGGACGCGGTCCAGAACTGACGCACCGGCCGTAGGAGAGGGGCCCTGCCGCATCGGCGGCAGGGCCCCTCTTTCCGTGCCCGCGCGCCGACGTCAGGAGCGCGCGGGCACCGCCCCGTACGCCCGGGGCCGGGGCGCGGCGCCCGGCCCCGGCGGGTCCTGCGGCCGCGCCGCCCGCAGCAGCCCGTCCGCCAGGAGGAACTGCGCGGGCAGATAGCTGAGCATGATCCAGAACTGGGGCACGGGCGGCTGCGGCCAGTCGGCGACGCCACTCGCGATGAGCGTGTCCGAGGCCAGGAAGAGCAGCCCGCCGATGCCGGTGCGCAGCCGGGCGCGGCTCGCGCCGAGCGCCATCGCGGTCAGCAGCAGGCTGTAGAGCCCGACCGGCACCCGCATCCCCGGTGCGAGGTCGGGCCAGAGCAGCGCCACCGTGCCGAGGCACGCCACCGCGTACGCGCCGCCCAGCCCGTACGTCCGGCGGCCGCCCGGTGCGCCGTGCCGGGCGCACAGCAGGAGGTAGCACCCGTGCCCGGCGGCGAAGGAGGCCATGCCGAGCAGGAAGGCCGTGTCGCCGCCGGTCAGCAGCAGGGTGTCGCCGCAGCAGCCGAAAAGCAGCGCGCCGGCCAGTGGCCGGGGGCCGCCGCGGGCGAGGACGTGGGCGGCGAGGAGCGGCATCAGCGCGGGTTTGGTGACGGTCGTCGCGACGGCCGATCCCGCGAGGAGCGCGCCGAGGTGGGCGAGGGCGGTCAGGGCGAAGGCGGCGAGCAGCGCGGGGGCCGCCCGGGGGCGCCTCACGCGGCTCGCTCGTGGGCCGGGGCCCGTCCCTGGGCGGGCTGTTCCGGGGCCCGCGCGTCCCCGGGCGCGGGGGCGGGCTGCCAGCCGGGGCCGCGGAACACCCGCCCGGCCCGCTCCCGCCAGCTCCGCGCCCGCCGCAGGTCGCGCAGGATGGCCGCGTACTCGTGGGTGGCGACGCGCAGCGGGTTGTAGGTGTCGATGTTCTTCGTCAGGCCGTAGACGGGCCGCTCCCCCTCGGGGACGAACGAGCCGAAGAGGCGGTCCCAGACGATGAGGATGCCGCCGAAGTTGCGGTCGAGGTAGCCGCCCTGCGAGGCGTGGTGCACCCGGTGGTGGGAGGCCGTGTTCAGCACGTACTCCAGCGGCCGGGGCAGCTTGCCGACGCGCTCGGTGTGCACCCAGAACTGGTAGACGAGGTTCGCCGACGAGCAGAAGGCCACCGCCGCCGGGTGCACCCCGGCCGCGATCATCGGGAGGTAGAAGGGCCAGACCGTCAGCGTCGTCCAGGGCTGGCGGAGCGCGGTGGTGAGGTTGAACTTCCGGCTGGAGTGGTGCACCACGTGACAGGCCCAGAGGACCCGTACGACGTGGTGGCCCCGGTGCGACCAGTAGTAGAGGAAGTCCTGCGCCAGCAGCATCAGCGGCAGCGTCCACCAGAGGAAGGGCACGCGCAGGGGGGTGAGTTCGTAGAGGGCGGTGTAGACGGCCACGATCGGGATCTTCCAGAGGGCGTCGAAGGCCACGCTGCCGATGCCCATGCCGACGCTGGTCGCCGCGTCCTTGGCGGAGTAGCCCGCCGCGCCCGTCCGCTCCGCCGGACGCAGCCGGTAACTCGCCAACTCCAGCGCGGTGAGCAGGAGGAAGGCCGGTATGGACCACAGCATGACGTCGGGAAGGTGCGGCATGGCCGCACCATAGGCGCGCCGACGGGCCCTCCGCTAGGGGTTGTTACCGTCGGGTACCGGACAGCGTTCACGGCACGCGCCGCGCGCGGCGGCCGCGTACCCGGAGGCGGTGACCGTCACGGCCGGTACCGCGCGCACGGCGTGGCCCACGACCGTCCCGGTGCGGGTCGGGACGCACGGCCGGTACGGCCGGGAGCCCGTCCGCCGCTCGGCGCCCCGCGTCCGGATCGTGGCGCGCACCGGGGCGCGCGGGTGGGCCTCGATCTGTCCGTTTCGAGGCGCTGCCGGACACCTTCGCCGGGTACCTGCCCTGCCCGGCCGGTGGGCGCGCGACGCCTCGTACGACCCGCGCGCCGTGCGGCAGCGCTTCGGTCCGCTCGGCGGCTCCCGGGTCCGCGCGCCGATGGTGATCGACCTGGCCGACGGCCGCATGCTGTGGACGGACGTCCACCTTACGGGTGATGGGGGCGTCCACGACGTGGAGCGGCACGTCGACCGCCCGGGCCGGCTCGGCCGTGCGCTGTGGTGGTACTTCACCGGCGGCTCCCGCGTCACCCTGTGGGACCTCGCGTGCTCGGACGAGGCCGTCGTCGTCCGGCGGGCGCCCGAGCCGGGGGCGCCGGACGAGGTACCGGTCTTCCGGCGCCGCGAGTACGAGGACGCGGCCGCGTTCGCGGCACGCCCGCGGGCGCTGGGCGCGCCCGAGGAGCGGCGGCCCGCAGGCGGCCCCGGCAAGGCGGACGGGCGCGCGGCCGGCGGACGCCGGGCCCTGCTCGCCCCGCACGAGGGCGGCGTCGCGCCCGGGAAGGCCGCCTCTTCCCCGGGCCCGTCGACGCGTGCGAGGGCGTGGCACGGGTCACGGCCGGCGACCTCCTCGCGGCGCTCGCCCGGCGGCCCGCCGGGCGCGCCCGCGACGGCGCGCCCCGCGCCCGGCCGCCACCGCCGCCGTCCGGCCGGGTCTGACCCCGTGTTACGGGACCGGCCGGGGCCCGCGCTGTCAGTGCGGCCCCGTATTCTCTGTGACCATGCTCGTAGACCGCGCCGCCGCCGATTCGCCGACCCCGTGGCCGGCCGCCTATCCCGAGGGGTACGCGGTCGTCGACGTGGAGACCACCGGGCTCGCCCGGGACGACCGGATAGTGTCGGCCGCGGTCTATCAGCTGGACGCCAGGGGCCGGGTGGAGGACCACTGGTACACCCTGGTCAACCCGCAGCGGGACCCCGGTCCGGTGTGGATCCACGGCCTCACCACCGAGGTCCTGGCCGACGCGCCGCTCTTCCCGGAGATCGCCGGGGAGCTGGCGAAGCGGCTGGACGGCCGGGTCCTGGTCGCGCACAACGCCGCCTTCGACTGGTCGATGCTCGCCCGTGAGTACGCCCGCGCGCGGGCGACCGCCCCCGTGCGCCAGCGGCTGTGCACCATCGCGCTCTCCAAGGAGCTGCGGCTGCCTCTGCCCAACCACAAGCTGGAGTCCCTGGCCGCGCACTACGGCGTCGTGCAGCAGCGCGCCCACCACGCCCTGGACGACGCCCGGGTGCTCGCCGAGGCGTTCCGGCCCAGCCTCCAGCTGGCGGCCGAGGCGGGGCTGCGGCTGCCGCTGCTGGCCTGCCAGCCGCTGACGGAGTGGTCCGACGGGCCCACGGCCCCGCGCTCCGCCGCGGTCGGCTATCAGCCGTCCTACCGTTCGGGGACCTGGCGGCCCAGCCGTAAGCGGCCGGCCTGCCCGTACCCCAACCCCGGCCGTTACAAATCGGGTGAACAGCTCATTCAGGGCATGAGGGTGGCGTTCTCCGGTGACACCTCCGTCGACCGGGAGCTCCTGGAGGACCGGGCCGTCGAGGCCGGGCTGCACATCGCCACGAGCGTGTCCCGGCTCACCAGCCTCCTGGTGACCAACGACCCCGGCTCCCCCACTTCCAAGACCACCAAGGCGGCCTCCTTCGGCACGCCGGTGATCGACGAGGCGGCCTTCATGCAGCTGCTCTCGCATGTGGTCCCGGCCCCGGGCGGCGCGAAGGGCACGACGGCCGGCGGCTGACGCCACCCGATGCCAAAGGGGCGAACCCCGCCAGGTACCGTCAAACGCGTGTATCGCTTCCTGTTGTCCCGGCAATGGGTGATCCTCACGCTCGTGGGGCTCGTGCTCATCCCGGTGATGATCAAACTGGGCTTCTGGCAGTTCCACCGCCATGAGCACCGGGTCGCGCGCAACGACCTGGTGGCCCGCAGCCTCTCCGCCGACCCGGTGCCCGTCACCGAGCTCACGCGGCCGGGCCGGGCGGTGCCGGGCGACGACGTCTGGCGCCGGGTCACCGCGAGCGGTACGTACGACACCAAGGGCGAGGTCGTCGTCCGGATGCGGACCGACGCCAACGGCAAGTCGGGCTACTGGGTCCTCACCCCCCTGGTGCTGGCCGACGGCCGCGCCGTCCTCGTCAACCGGGGCTGGATCCCGGCCGACGGGGACCTCACCCGCTTCCCCGAGGTCCCTGCCCCGCCTTCGGGCAAGGTCACCGTCACCGGCCGGCTGCGGGCCGACGAGACGGACTCCAGCGGCATCAAGGACACCGCCGGGCTGCCGCCCCGTCAGGTCATGCGGATCAACAGCGAGCGCCGGGCGGCGGAGCTGCACCGCCCCGTCCTCGGCGGCTACCTCGAGCTCACCGCCCCCGAGCCCGGCGACCGGGGCCCCGTGCTCGTACCGGCCCCGGACCACGACAGCATCGGCCCCCACATGGCCTACGCCGTCCAGTGGTGGCTCTTCAGCGCCTTCGTGCCCGTCGGCTGGGTGATCCTCGTCCGCCGCGAACGCCGCGACCGGGCCGCCGAGGCCGCCCGGCGGGCGGAAACGAGCGGCGAGCCCGAGACGGCCACCGAGGCGGGGACGGCGCCGGCCGAGGCCGCGGACGCCGTCCGGACGGGCAGCTCACCGGAGTAGTCCGGCCGCCTCGCGGGAAGACGCTCCGCGTGGCAGCACTCATCGAGGACTACGCGCTCATCGGCGATCTCCAGACGGCCGCCCTCGTCGGCCGGGACGGCTCGATCGACTGGCTCTGCCTGCCCCGCTTCGACTCGGCGGCCTGCTTCGCCGCGCTCCTGGGCGACGAGGACAACGGCCACTGGCGGCTCGCGCCCGACGGCGCCGGGGAGTGCACCCGGCGCGCCTATCTGGCGGACTCCCTCGTCCTGGAGACGGTGTGGGAGACCGGGACCGGCACCGTCAAGGTCACCGACTTCATGCCGCAGCGCGACACCGCCCCCGACGTCGTCCGGATCGTCGAGGGCGTCTCCGGCTCGGTCGACATGCTCGGCGTGCTCCGGCTGCGCTTCGACTACGGCGACGTGGTGCCCTGGATGCGCCGCTGCGACGGCCACCGCGTCGCCGTCGCCGGCCCCGACTCGATCTGGCTGCGCAGCGAGCCGCCCGTGCGCACCTACGGCAAGGACCTCAGCACCCGCTGCGAGTTCACCGTCGCCGAGGGCGACCGGGTCGCCTTCGTCCTGACCTGGCACCCCTCGCACGAGCCCCGGCCGGCCCTGATCGACCCGGCCGAGTCACTGCGGCACAGCCTGGCGGACTGGCGCGCGTGGGCGGCCCGGTGCACCTACGACGGCCCGCACCGGGAGGCCGTCCTCCGCTCGCTGATCACGCTCAAGGCGCTGACCTACGCGCCGACCGGCGGCATCGTCGCGGCCCCCACCACCTCCCTGCCCGAGGAGCTCGGCGGCGTCCGCAACTGGGACTACCGCTACTGCTGGCTGCGCGACTCCACCCTCACCCTCGGCGCCCTGCTCTCCGCGGGCTACGCCGACGAGGCCCGCTCCTGGCGCGACTGGCTGCTGCGCGCGGTGGCCGGCGACCCCGCCGACCTCCAGATCATGTACGGCCTCGCGGGCGAGCGGCGGCTGCCCGAGACGGAGCTGCCCTGGCTCCCGGGGTACGAGCGGTCCTTCCCGGTCCGCGTCGGCAACGGCGCCGTCGGCCAGCTCCAGCTCGACGTCTACGGCGAGGTCATCGACTCCTTCCACGTCGCCCGCGAGGGCGGGATCGCCGACGAGCCGCACGCCTGGAACCTCCAGCGCAGCCTCATGCAGTTCATCGAGCGGCACTGGCGGGAGCCCGACGAGGGCATCTGGGAGATCCGCGGCCCGCGCCGTCACTTCGTCCACTCCAAGGTGATGGCCTGGGTCGCGGCCGACCGGGCCGTCCGCGCCCTGGAGGCCCGCCCCCGGCTCCGCGGCGACCTGGACGGCTGGCGGGCCATGCGGGACGAGGTCCACGCCGAGGTCTGCGCGCACGGCTACGACGCGGGGCGCGGCACCTTCACCCAGTCCTACGGCTCCGCCGAGCTCGACGCGGCCACCCTGCTCATCCCCCGCGTCGGCTTCCTGCCGCCCGGCGACCCCCGCGTCGTGGGCACCGTGGACGCCGTCCGCCGGGAGCTCGGGCGCGGCGGGCTGGTGCGCCGCTACAGCCTCGACGACAAGTCCCTCGACGGGCTGCCCGGCGGCGAGGGCGTCTTCCTGGTGTGCTCGTTCTGGCTGGCCGACGCGCTGCACCTGACCGGCCGTGCCGAGGAGGCCCGGGAGCTCTTCGAACGGCTGCTGTCCCTGCGCAACGACGTCGGCCTGCTCTCCGAGGAGTACGACCCGGCCGCCCTGCGGCAACTCGGCAACTTCCCCCAGGCGTTCAGCCACATCGGACTGGTCGGCACGGCCCTGGCCCTGAGCGGGGCGGGCACGGCACACTGACGCCATGGATCTTGGACTGAAGGACCGGGTGTACGTGCTCACCGGCGCGAGCCGCGGGCTGGGCAACGCGGCGGCCCGGGAGCTGGTGGCCGACGGGGCGAAGGTGGTGCTCACCGGGCGGGACGAGAAGTCCGTCGCGGCCGCCGCCGAGGAGCTGGGCGAGCGCGCCGTGGGGGTGGCGGCGGACAACGCCGACCCCGAGGTGGCCGCGCGTCTGATCGCCACCGCGCGGGAGCGCTTCGGCCGCTTCGACGGCGTCCTCGTCAGCGTCGGCGGCCCGCCGCCCGGCTCGGCCGCCGACAACACCGACGAGCAGTGGCGGGCGGCGTTCGACTCCGTCTTCCTCGGCGCCGTCCGCATGGCGCGGACCGCCGCCGCGGAGCTCTCCGAGGGCGGGGTGATCGGCTTCGTGCTGTCCGGGTCGGTGCACGAGCCGATCCCCGGCCTGACCGTCTCCAACGGCCTGCGCCCCGGGCTCGCGGGCTTCGCCAAGTCGCTGTCCGCGGAGCTGGGCCCGCGCGGCATCCGCGTGGTCGGCCTCCTCCCGGCGCGCATCGACACCGACCGGGTGCGGGAGCTGGACGCGCTCTCCGGCGACGCGGAGGCCGCGCGGGCGCGGCACTCGGCGGAGATCCCGCTGCGGCGGTACGGGACGCCGGAGGAGTTCGGACGGGCGGCGGCGTTCCTGCTGTCGCCGGCCGCGTCGTATCTGACGGGGTTGATGCTGCCGGTGGACGGGGGTGCGCGGCACGGGTTCTGACACCTGCGGCGGGCTTTTTCCCCGGCCCCGCCCCTTCCCGTAACCGGGGCCGACGCCCCGGGCCCCCTTCCGTGCTCCGCGCGGTGGCCTCAAACGCCGGCCAGGCTGGATTTTCGCCCGGTCCGAGCTCGGCTTTCCGCCCATTCCGGGCGACAACTCAGCCCGTCCGGGGGCACCTCCTGGGGGCACCCTCAGCGGTAGCTGGGGGAGGTAGCCGGGGGAGGTAGCCGGGGGAGTTTGAGGACCGGGGTCCGGGGCGGAGCCCCCCGCGCGGCGGAGCCGCACATCGGATACTGCGGGAAGGGGCGGGGCCGGGGAAAAGCCCGCCCGTCACCCCACCCGCTCCGCCCGGTGCCGCACCGCCCCCACCCGCACCTCCGCGGGAATCCGCGACAACCCCGTCGAAGCGCGCGCATGCGCCAGCACCTCCGCCGACAGCCCCCGCACCGCCGTCACGGGCGACCCGTGCGGAGCGAGCGTCAGCCCCACCCGCACCTCCGGTGCCACCCGGCGTCCCCTGAGTACCACCAGGGCCCTCTCCACCCCCGCCGAGGACTCCGCCTCCGCGGACAGCACCTCCTCCAACGCGCTCCCCCGGAGCACCACGGGCTCGCCGTCCCCGCCGTTCAGGAGGACCTCGCGCAGCCGGGCCCGCCGCAGCTGCGCCAGCAGCCACCACAGCGCCAGCAGGACCACGACGGCGAGCGCCGCGATCACCGCGGGCCACCACCAGCCCTCGGCGCGCCACTTGCGCCGGTCGGCCCGGCCGAGCAGGACGTCCCCGGGCGAGTCGAAGGGCCACGCGGACGGCAGCGTGAAGCCCCAGTGCCGCTGGAGATCCAGCGAACCGATGAGCACCGCGGCACCCAGCGCCACCAGCACCAGCCCGGCCAGCCCGGTCAGGACCCGGTTCACACCCCTCAGCGCCATGCGCTCACCTCTTCGCCGGCCGACGTACGGAGACCGACAGCCCGGGCCGCCGGGCGAGGCCCAGCTGCCGTACGCCGTCGGCGAGCGCGGTGTCCAGGTCGGCCCGCACCTCGTCCAGGTCCCGGAAGTGGGACCGCGCCCGCGCTCTGACCCGGCGGCGCCCCACGTCCACCCGGACGGACCGGACCCCGGAGACCTCCATGGCCCGGTCGCGGAGGACCAGCGCCGCCGCCCTGCGGTCCAGGCCGGCCCGGACGTCCTCGGTCTCGCGCCGCATCGGCAGCACCCGGCGGAGCCCGGGGGTGAGCGCGAGCGCGATCAGCCACAGCCCGGCGAGCACGGCCACCGCGGCGCCCGCGAGGATCCAGGCGTCGTCGAGCCGCCGGTTCGCCAGCTCGTGCGCGAGGCGCCGCCGCCAGCTCATCGCGGGGCGCCCGGCCCGTACGGCCGCCACGTCGTAGAGGAAGAGGCCGGCGGTGCCGAGCACCACGGCGGCGACGAGCGCGGCGGGCAGCCGCCGCACCGCCCAGAACCGCCCGGCGCGCCCGGCGGCACCGTCCTCCCGCCCACCGGGAGGTACGTCCGTAAGGACGCCGCCCCCTTCGGCACCGGAACCGGCCCCGGCTGGGGTGCCTGCCGACCCGGCGGCGGAAACACCGGCCGGACCACCGGCCCGCTCGCCCGAAGCCATACCTCCAGGACCGCAGCCCGACCCGGCCCCGGAACCGGCCGGACCACTCGCGGCACCATCGGCCGACCCACCGCCGCCGGTCCCGGCCAGGTCGCCGGAAGACCCGGCCCCTGGGACGCCCTCAGGACCGATACCCGGCACACCCGCGCCGGTCGGATCGCCCCCGCCGCTCAACGGACCCGCTCCCCGCTCCGCGCCCGTGCCCGTGTCTGCGCCGAGTGCAGGCGCTCCACCGTGACGGCCACCTCCGGTACCTCCATGCCCGCCAGCGCTCCCACCCGCTCCACGATCCGCCGCCGGACCCCCGCGCACCCGGCGGCGAGGTCCGACGGGTAGCCCAGTTCCACCGAGACCCGTACCCGGGCCGCGTCCTCGTGCACCGTCACCGTCGCGTACGGCGGCGTACGGCCCTCCGTCGCCGCGTCGCCGAGCGCTTCCCGCGCCGCCTGGGAGGCGATCTTCGCGACGACGCGGTCGGCGATCCGGGTCGCGCCGCGCTCAGCCGGTTCCACCACGCGCCCTCACCCCGCCCCTCGTGCGCTCATCGCCGCCCGTCCCTTTCCCGCGAGCGGAAGAATTCGCCCGGATCCACATCGCCGTCCAGGAACCGCCCCGCCACGAACCCGATCGCACCCAGGGCAGCCACCAGCAGGAAGGCTCCGAACCCGCCGAAGTACCCGGCGAATGCGAGGGCCATACCGGCGATCATGCCGACCACGGCCATGCTCATCGTCCGCTCCTCTACTGGAGCCGCTGCTCCGGTTCGTCCTCTTCCTCGTCCGGCAACTTCACGTCGCTCACGGCGATGTTGACCTCGACGACCTCCAGGCCGGTCATGCGCTCCACCGCCGAGATGACGTTTTCCCGCACCGCGCGGGCGACATCCGCGATCGCGACCCCGTAATCCACGACGATCTCCAGGTCCAGCGCCGTCTGGACCTCGCCGACCTCCGCCTTGACCCCCCGGGCGACGGACTTCCCGCTACCGGGCACCCGGTCGCGCACCGCGCCGAAGGTGCGGGCGAGGCCGCCGCCCATCGCGTGCACTCCGACCACGTCCCGGGCCGCCATCCCGGCGATCTTCTCCACGACGCCGTCGGCGATGGTCGTCCGGCCACGGTCGGAGGGGGCGGCCGGGGACTCCTTCGAGGGGGTGTCGGTCATCGTCGATCGCCTCTTTCCCAAGGGGGAGGAAAAACGTCTACGGCTCCATTTGCCACCTTAGGCGGGCTTCCCCGGCGCCGCTCGGGACGCCCGCGCCGGAGTCCTGGCGCGCCCCGCCGTCCGAGTGGGTCCGTCCGGCCCGGAGCGCCCGGGTGCGGCAGGCTGGGGGCGACGGCTGACCTGACGGCTGAGGGGTGACGGTGGTCGCGGACCGGTGGACACAGGCGGTACGTGCGCAACTCGGGCTCGGCAGACTGCTGCCGCTCGGCGGCCCGCGGGACGGCGCCTGGATCGCGGAATCCGCCGCGGCCGGCGTGCTGCGGCGGGCGGCCGGCGCCGCCGCGCCCGGGGTCCGGCTGGGCCGCCTGCGGCTCGCCCTCGCCGACCCGCCACCGCCGCCCGCCCGGCGGTACCGGCTCCGCCGACCGGGTTGCCCCCGGGGCCGCTGCGGGTGACCGCCGAGTTCGCCGCTCCGGCCGGCGAGCCGCTGCCCGCCGTGGCGGAGCGGCTGCGCGCGGCCCTGTGGTCGGCGGCCGACCGGGAGCTGGGACTGGCGGTCACGGCCGTCGACCTACGGGTGACGGCGCTGCTGGACGGCCCGGCGCCGGACCGCCCCGACGGATCGGACCATCCCGATGGATCGGACCGTACCGACGGATCGGACCGTACCGACAGGCCGGAAGGCCCCGACGGATCGGACGGTCCCGATGGACCGGAAGGCCCTGACCGCCCCGGAGAAGCGCCCCCTTCCGGCTCCACCCCCGACGGGCCCGCCCGCGCCGCCCTCGCCGTCCCCGGCGTCGCCCGCCTCGCCCCCGTCCTCGGTGCCCCGCCCCCTCCCGCCGACGGCGCCACCCGTCATGTGCAGATCCAGATCGCGGTATCGGCGGGGCGCCGCCCGCTGGACGTGGCCCGTGCCGTACGGGCCGCCGTGACCGCTGCCGAAAAGCCCCCGGTGACCGTGTCCGTGCTGGTCACCACGGTCGGGGCGACCCGGCGGGGCGCCCTCGGGACCCGTGGATAGACTCCCCCGCGTAATCGACCGGGAACGGGGGGAGAGCCGACCTGCCATTGGCGCGCCCCTCTGGGGGAGGCCACGTCATGGTGAGCAGGCGGCAGCAATCGAATCTCGCGAGCGACGGCCCCGGCTGTCTGCTCTTCCTGGGCACCGCGCGCGCCCGGGCGGCGGCCATCTTCGCCACCCCGAGCACCGTCCGCGTCGAGGACCCCGTCATCGGCCGCGTCCAGAAGGTGCGCGCCGTCGTGGGCGCCCTGACGACGTTCCTGATGATCTGGACGTACGGCGTGGACGGCGGCTGGAGCGAGGTGTTCGAGGACGGGGTGACCAAGGTCTTCCTGGCGCCCCTGGTCCTCATACTCGTGGGGCCGCTGGTGATAGGCGGCTTCATCCTCTACGTACCGGCCGAGCACCGCCCCCTGCTGCGCTCGCGGCTGCGCCATCCGCTCAAGGCCGTCGGCTGGTACCTCGGCATCCCCGCCGGGGCGACCGCCGCGCTCGTCGGGACCCTCTTCCTGGCCCGGTTCCTGAGCGACGTCTCGTACGTCATGGGGCTGCTGCTCTATCTGCTGATCCTGGTGGTGGGCGTCCCCTTCGCCGTCTGGCTGGTGACCTTCCTCGTCTTCGCCTCCGGCGCGGCGGCCCGCTACGCCTTCAACACCGCCGACGTGCACGCCTCACTGCCCGCCGTGCTCACGACGGTGCTGGTCTGGGTGCTCAACCTGGTCTCACTGGGCGACGGGCTGCCGAACGGCCCGCTCGCGGTGAAGCTCGCCGCCATGCTGGGCGGCCCCCTGTCGGTGACCGCCGTCTCCTACTGGGAGCTGCACGTGCTCCGCACCCACTACGGGGTGCGGATAAGGGGCTGAGCGCGCGGGGGCGTACGGACGGCCCCGGGCGGGCCGGCGCACGACGCCCCGCGCGCCGGGGCTCACTCGCCCAGGCCCGCCAGGTCGCGCAGCCGGCGGCCCTGCGCGGCGCGCTCGGCGACGCGCTGCTCCTCGAACGTCCGGCCGCCCGCCGCCCGCAGCAGGGCCTTGGTCTCGACGACGGCGTCGCGCGGCGCGGCCAGCAGGGCCGCGGCCAGGTCCTGGACGGCGGCGTCGAGCTCCGCGGCCGGCACCACGAGATTGGCGAGGCCCGTGCGCTCGGCCTCCGCCGCGTGGACGGCGCGGCCGGTGGCGCAGATCTCCAGGGCGCGGGCATAGCCGATCAGCGACACCAGCGGCTGGGTGCCGGTGAGGTCGGGGACCAGGCCCAGGCTGGTCTCGCGCATGGCGAACTGGGCGTCCTCCGCGCAGACGCGCAGGTCGCAGGCGAGGGCCAGCTGGAAGCCGGCGCCTATCGCATGGCCCTGGACGGCGGCGATGGAGATGATGTCGTTCCGCCGCCACCAGGTGAAAGCCTCCTGGTACGTGGCGATCTCGGCGTCGAGGGCCTCGTCCGTGCCACGTGCCAGGTCGAGGAAGGACGGCTCGCCCTCGAAGCCCTCGGGGGTGAACGCCTGCCGGTCGAGCCCGGCGGAGAAGGACTTGCCCTCCCCGCGGAGCAGCACGACCCGCACGCTGCCGGGCAGCAGCCGTCCGGCCTCGGCCAGCGCCCGCCAGAGCGCGGGCGACTGAGCGTTGCGCTTGGCGGGGTTGGTGAGGGTGACGGTGGCTACCGCCTCCTCCACGGTGAGCTGTACGCCGTCCTGTTCGAGCAGGGTCTTACGGGCTGTCATCGGGGCTCCGATCGGCTTCGGTACCGGCAGCTGCAGTCGCTAAGTTAACTGCACAGTAACCACCCGGTCGACTGCTCGACCGACCGGGTGGCACTGCCCGCACCGACGGTGCCCTGGGATGCGTGGCGTCAGGCCGAGGCGGCCTTCTTGCCGCGCGTCGCTCCGCCGCGACCGCGAAGGATCACGCCGGACTCGCTCAGCATCCGGTGGACGAAGCCGTAGGAGCGACCGGTCTCTTCGGCCAGCGCCCTGATGCTCGCACCGGAGTCGTACTTCTTCTTCAGGTCTGCCGCGAGCTTTTCGCGCGCGGCGCCGGTTACCCGGCTGCCCTTCTTCAGAGTCTCGGCCACCCGTGCCTCCTCATGGGAGATGCGCCTCTTGACTCTCATGATCACCCCTACACGGCCTCCTGGCCACCCATTCGACAAGGTCGATGGGATGAGGTTTCGGCGATTTTCCGGGCCGGCAACGGCTGGAGCAGGCAATTCCGAACTGTCGAGCTCGTACGGCCGTACGGGTGGCGAAGCGAAGCGGCAGGTCAGGCCGGGCACCGCCGGGAACCGACGCGAACGCCCCGGCGCATGGCACGGGGCGTGCGCCGGGGCGGCAGGGGGCGCCGGGGTACGAGCCTCCCTCACTCAGATGATGGATCACCTGTCGGCCGAATGATCGGGATCGTACTGATCACCCATGGAGCCACTACCCGGCGCGGGCATGCCGGGGGCCCGGCAAGAGCGTGTCCGGAGTCCGGCGACGGCGGGTCCCCGCGCACGTCGGGGGGCATGTCGGGGGCATATCCGGCCCCCTTCCGGGCGGCCCGTCCACCCCCTGCCGGACGGCGTGTCCGCCCCCTCGGAAGGCCCGCCCGGGGCCCTGGCAGGACACCCGGGCCCCCGTACGTCAGGCCAGGGCGACCAGGTCCGCGTAGTCCGGACCCCAGAGGTCCTCGACGCCGTCCGGGAGCAGGATGATCCGCTCGGGCTCAAGGGCGTCCACCGCGCCCTCGTCGTGCGTCACCAGGACCACGGCGCCCTTGTACGTGCGCAGCGCGCCGAGGATCTCCTCGCGGCTGGCCGGGTCGAGGTTGTTGGTCGGCTCGTCCAGGAGCAGGACGTTGGCGGAGGAGACGACGAGCGTCGCGAGCGCCAGCCGGGTCTTCTCGCCACCGGAGAGCACGCCCGCGGGCTTGTCCACGTCGTCACCGGAGAACAGGAAGGAGCCCAGCGTCTTGCGGACCTCGACCAGATCGAGGTCGGGCGCGGAGGAACGCATGTTCTCCAGGACCGTGCGGTCCGGGTCCAGCGTCTCGTGCTCCTGCGCGTAGTAGCCGAGCTTCAGGCCGTGACCGGGGGTGACCTCACCGGTGTCGGGCTTCTCGGCGCCCGCGAGGAGGCGCAGCAGCGTGGTCTTGCCGGCGCCGTTGAGACCGAGGATGACGACGCGCGAGCCCTTGTCGATGGCCAGGTCGACGTCGGTGAAGATCTCCAGCGAGCCGTAGGACTTCGACAGGCCCTCGGCGGTGAGGGGCGTCTTGCCGCAGGGCGCGGGCTCCGGGAAGCGGAGCTTGGCGACCTTGTCGGAGACGCGGACCTCGTCGAGGCCCTTGAGCAGCCGCTCGGCGCGCTTGGCCATGTTCTGCGCGGCCACGGTCTTGGTGGCCTTGGCGCGCATCTTGTCGGCCTGCGAGTTGAGGGCCGCGGCCTTCTTCTCGGCGTTCTGCCGCTCGCGCTTGCGGCGCTTCTCGTCCGCCTCGCGCTGCTGCTGGTAGAGCTTCCAGCCCATGTTGTAGACGTCGATCTGGGCGCGGTTGGCGTCCAGGTAGAAGACCTTGTTGACGACCGTCTCGACGAGGTCCACGTCGTGGGAGATCACGATGAAGCCGCCGCGGTACGTCTTGAGGTAGTCGCGCAGCCAGGCGATGGAGTCGGCGTCGAGGTGGTTGGTCGGCTCGTCGAGGAGCAGGATGTCGGCGTCGGAGAAGAGGATCCGGGCCAGCTCGACGCGGCGGCGCTGACCACCGGAGAGGGTGTGCAGGGGCTGGCCGAGGATGCGGTCCGGCAGGCCGAGGCTGGCGGCGATCGTCGCGGCCTCCGCCTCGGCGGCGTACCCGCCCTTGGTCAGGAACTCCGTCTCCAGGCGCTCGTACTTCTTCATGGCCTTCTCGCGCGTGGCGCCCTTGCCGTTCGCCATGCGCTCCTCGTTCTCCCGCATCTTGCGGAGGACCGTGTCGAGGCCGCGGGCCGAGAGGATGCGGTCGCGCGCCAGGACGTCGAGGTCGCCGGTGCGCGGGTCCTGCGGGAGGTAGCCGACCTCACCGGAGCGGGTGATGGTGCCGCCCGCGGGCATGCCCTGACCGGCGAGGCACTTGGTGAGGGTGGTCTTGCCGGCGCCGTTGCGGCCGACGAGGCCGATGCGGTCGCCCTTGGCGATACGGAAGGACGCGGACTCGATGAGGACTCGGGCGCCGGCGCGCAGCTCGATGCCGGAGGCGGTGATCACGGGAATTACTCCTGGGCGGGTGGACGGCGAGGGGGACGGGTGGTGAACACAGCCGCGCGCAGGCGCGCCGCGGCGGCCCTGCCAGGGCCTGCGGCAGCGGGGCGGGACCGGCCGGCGCCGTCTAATGCACGAGGAGGAATGCCATACGGACCAGTCTAACGGTGGAGCGCAAGCCGAATTCCGGGGGCGGCGGGCAGTGAGCTCCCCGATACTCAGGGTGGGAAGGCGGTGGGCACATGCAGTTCGACGACGACGCGGATCTGGACACCTCGCAGGTCCAGGACTCCCGGGGCAGCCGTATCCCCGGCGGCGGGGTGACCATCGGCGGCGGGATCGTGGGCCTGGTCGCCCTGGTGCTCGGGCTGTTCTTCGGCATCGGCCCGCAGGAGCTCGGGCTGAGCTCCGGGCCGGCGCCCGCGGCGACGTCCAGCACGGACGCACAGGTCTCCCAGCACTGCCGCACCGGCCGGGACGCCAACACCCGCGAGGACTGCCGGATCGTCGCCGTGGTCAACAGCGCCCAGTCGTTCTGGGGCCAGGAGTTCGCCCGCCGCTCCCGTACCTACACCCCGGCCTCGACGGTGTTCTTCACCGGACGGGTGAACACCGCCTGCGGCGCCGCCACCTCGGCCGTCGGCCCGTTCTACTGCCCCGGGGACCGGAAGGTCTATCTGGACCTGGGCTTCTTCGACGAGCTCAAGAGCAAGTTCGGGGCGAGCGGCGGCCCCTTCGCGCAGGCGTACGTCGTCGCCCACGAGTACGGGCACCACATCCAGAACCTGATGGGCACGCTCGCCCGCTCACAGGACCGGCGCACCGGTGCCGACAGCAACGCCGTGAAGGTCGAGCTCCAGGCCGACTGCTACGCCGGGGTCTGGGCCCGGCACGCCACCACGACCCCGGAGAAGTCCACCGGGCGGCCGCTGCTCAAGCAGCTGACACAGGCCGACATCGACGACGGCCTGTCCGCCGCGGCGGCGGTCGGCGACGACCGGATCCAGGAGAAGTTCCAGGGCCGGGTCACCCCTGAGAGCTGGACGCACGGCTCGGCCGCCCAGCGGCAGCAGTGGTTCGGCACCGGGTTCCGCACGGGCGACGTGGCGGCCTGCGACACCTTCCGCTGAGCCCGGACCCCCGCCCGTCCCGTCCCGATCCAAGGAGCGTCCGTCATGGCAGACACCCACGCGGGACCGCCCTCGCTCTACCCCACGCTGCTCTACCGCGACCCCAAGGCGGCCATCGAGCAGCTCACCAAGGCGTTCGGCTTCACCCGGGCCGCGCTCTACGAGTCCGAGGACGGCACCGTCCTGCACGCCGAGCTCGCCTTCGGCAACGGCGTGGTGATGCTCGGCTCCAAGGGGCGGGTCGGGGTGTTCGCCGAGGCCATGGCGGACAACGGGCCCACGGGCGTCTATGTGGTCGTCGACGACGTGGACGCGCACCACCGCAGGGCGGCGGAGCGCGGCGTGGAGATCCTGATGCCGCCGACGGACCAGGACTACGGCTCACGGGACTACATGGCGCGGGACCTGGAGGGCAATGTGTGGAGCTTCGGGACGTACGTGCCCGGCGGCTGACCCGGCCGGGACCCCGCCGGGGCCCCGGCGGGCGCCCTACACCCCGCCCGTGTGCACCTGGAAGGCCGCCCTGCGCATCGCCTTGGCCAGGGCCGGGTCCGGGTGGGCGGCGGCCAGGGCCACGAGCACCTGCACCGTACGGGGGTGCCCCACGGCCCGCACCTCCTCCAGGAGGCCGGGGACCGTGCCCTGCACGGCCGAGTCGAGGTGGCGGACCAGGAGGCGGCTCTCGCCGTGGTCGGCGACGGCCGCGGCGGTGTCCACCCAGAGCCAGGTGGCCTCCTCGCGGGTGAGCACCTCGGCCGCCTGCTCCGGGTCGCTGCCCTCGTGCTCGGCGAGCCAGAGCAGGGCGTACGGCCGCAGGCCCGGCTCCTCGGCGACGGCCCGGACGGCGGGTTCGGCGGCCGCCCCGACGGCGCGCAGCGCCTCGAAGGCCAGGCCCCGCACCAGGGCGTCGTCGCCGCGCGCGGCGTCCAGGAGCTCGCTGAGGGCGCCCCGGGTGGGCCGGGCGGCCAGCCAGGCGCGGTACTCGGCGCGGGCCGGGCCCGGGGTGAGGTCCGCGCAGCCGCGCAGCATGGCCTCGGCGGAGAGTTCGATGTTGCCCGCCGGGCTCTGGGCGGCGACACAGATCTGTTCGAGCTTGACCCACACCGCCCAGTTCCCGAGGGGGGTCAGCTGGGCCTCGGCGCCGGGGCCGCCGCGCGTGACGAGGGCGCCGACGGAGGCGAGGCCGTCGAGCGCCCAGCCGAGCAGCTCCGGCAGCGGGTCGGCGTCGCCCGCCGCCGGGCCGGGCGCGGGCGGCGGCACCGGGCTGCCGTAGGGGACCTCGCAGCGCTCGGCGCGGATCTCGGCCACGCGCTGCTGGAGCAGGTCGAGGAGCATCGTGACGGCGACGGGGCCGGCCGACAGGTGCATGACGGAAAGCAGCTGCGGGGCGGCCTCGACGACCTCGGCGGCGACGGTCGCGTCGGTGCCGGCGGGCGCCGGGTGGGCGAGCGACCAGGCGTCGAAGAGGGCGACCCAGCCGCGCAGGACGGCGCCGTCGTCGCGGTCCCAGGCGGTCAGCCGCCAGCCGGGGCGGGCGGCGTCGCCGTGCAGCTCGACGAGACCGGCGAGCCGGGCCCGGTCCCAGTCGGACCGTACCTGCGGGACCGTCAGCCCCAGGGCGGCCGCGGCCCGCTCGGCCGTCGCCCCGGCGAGGACACCGCCCTCGCCCGGCCGCGGCCCGTCGTCGGCGGCCCAGCGGGCCACGCGGACGGCGCCGATGAGGCCGCATCTGGCCTGGCGGGCGAGTTCCGCCGGCGCCGGGGTGCCGGCGGGTGGGCGGGGCGCCGGTCGGGAGCCTCGATTGGCCACGGCCCGGCGGGCAGCGGCGATCGGCTGTCGGGGGACCAGTCTGAGCCGGGAGTCGCGCGGAGTACGGGACGTCACAGGAGCAGTCTTGCCGTTGACGCTCCGAAAACCCAATCGGAATCAACAAGGCGGTCCCCCACCACCCTCACCGGCCGCTGAATACGGCCTGACCAGGACTCACATCAGCGGTATGAGGAATCGGCGCAGGGACTCCTCGTAACCCGCGGGGTGGGCATTCCACATCGCGGCGTGGGGGGCGTGCCGGACGGCGTGCAGATGAATCAGGCCGGGGCGGCGGGCGGCGAGTTCGCGAGAGGCCCGCCAGGGGGCGAGGGCGTCGTCCGGGCCGTGCACGACGAGGGTCGGCACCTTCGGGCGCGCCGGGTCGACGGCGCGGGCGAGGGCGTCGGGGTCCAGGCCGGTCCGGCCCTGCGCGGCGCGGACGGCGAGCGGCACCAGCGCGGCGGGCAGCCGGCGGGCGGCGGCGAGGGCGCGCAGCGTGGCGGGCCAGTCGAGGACCGGGGAGTCGAGGACGAGGCCGCCGACGCGGTCCCGCATGCCGGACTCCGAGGCGGCGAGGAGGGCCATGGTGGCGCCGGTGGACCAGCCGTGCAGGACGACGTGGCGGGCGCCGTAGCGCACGGCGTAGCGGATGGCGGCGTCGAGATCGCGCCATTCCGCGGCGCCGAAGCGGCCGATGCCGTCCGGGGACGCCGGGGCGCCCGGGTCGCCGCGGTAGGCGAGGTCGAGGACGGGGAGCCGCTGCCCGTGCAGGAAGGGCATGACGACCATGGGGTGCTCCCGGGTGGTGCCCAGGCCGTGCACGGTGATCACCCAGGTGTCGCGGTCGCCGGGGACGAACCAGGCCGGCAGGGCGCCGAGCTCGCCGGGGACGGCGACGTCGGCGTGGTCGAGTCCGAGGGCGTCGCGGGGGTTGCCGAGGTGGACCTGCGGGGTGAGCCATGCCCTGGTACCGGGCTCCAGGACGCCGTGGGTGACGCGCTCCAGGCGGCGTACGACGCAGTCGGCGGGGTGCGGGGCGTCCTCGACGACGGGGCCGACGACGGCGTGCAGGCCGCGCGCGGTCAGGCCGTAGGTGCCGCGCCGCTCGGCGGCGAGGGAGCGGGTGAGGGTGACGCGGTCGCCGTCGACGGCGTGGACCGTGAGCGCCGGTTCGCCGGGGAGCGGGCGGCCGGGGACGGGCCGCAGGGCCACGTCGCTCGCGTACCGCCCGGCCGCCACAGCGGCCGCTCCGGCACCTATGAGGGTGGTGACGGCCGTGGCCGCCACTGGACGTACACGCATCCCCTCCAGTGTGAGCCGCCGGGGCGCGGGCGGCCAGTGGGGGCCGGTTTTCCCGCGCTCCGCGCGGTGTCCTCAATCTCCCCCAGCTACCGCTGGGAGGTGCCCCCGGACGGGCTGATTTTCAGCCCGTCCGGCGCTTGAGGACATTCGGGAAGGGGCGGGGTGGGGAAAAGCACCCGCCGCCCTGCCCCCTACCCCCGCGACCGCCCGTAACCGCGCAACTTCTCCGCCGCCTCCGCGAGCTGCTCCGGACCGAGCAGCGAAGGCACACGCCCCGGCACCCCGGAAGCCGTGAGCCAGAGCCGGCACATCCACTCCAGCTGGGCGGTGCGGTCGTACGCCTGGTCGAGGCCGGCGCCGTAGGTGACCGTGCCGTGGTTGCGCAGGAGGCAGCCGCTGCGGCCGTCGAGCGCCCGGAGCATGTTCGCGGCCAGCTCGTCGGTGCCGTAGAGGGCGTAGTCGGCGACCCTGACCGGGCCGCCGAGCAGGCCGGTCAGGTAGTGGACCGGGGGCAGCTCGTCGACCAGGGTGGAGACGGCGGTGGCGTGGACGGCGTGGGTGTGGACGACGGCGCCCGCGTCGGTGGCGCGGTAGACGGCGAGGTGCATGGGCAGCTCGCTGGTGGGCGGGAGCTCGCCCAGGACCCGCCGCCCGGCCAGGTCGACGGCGACCACGTCCCCGGGTCCGAGCCGGTCATATGGGATTCCGCTGGGGGTCACCAGCACCAGGTCGCCGACCCGCGCGGACACATTGCCCGAGGTGCCGACGACCAGCCCGTCGGCGGTGGTGCGGCTGGCCGTGGCCAGGACCTCCGCCCAGGCGCTCCGTATGTCTTCCCGCTCTGCCATGGGTTCTCGCCTCCGGTTCACGCCACCACTCCGCCCGTTCCAGTTCACCTTCCGTTCACCAAGGGTCTTTACGGTCGCCGCTGTACTGACCATCGAGCTGATTGCCTGGGTGAATGGAACACATCACGCTTCTCATCGGGATCGTGATCGTCACGGCCTTGGTGTTCGACTTTACGAACGGCTTCCACGACACGGCCAACGCCATGGCCACCACCATCTCGACCGGGGCCCTCAAGCCCAAGGTCGCGGTGGCCATGTCGGCGGCGCTGAACCTTGTCGGCGCGTTCCTCTCCGTGGAGGTGGCCAAGACCATCTCCGGCGGGATCATCGACGAGACCGCCGGCATCAGACCCGAAGTGATCTTCGCGGGGCTGATCGGCGCCATCGTATGGAATCTGCTGACCTGGCTGGCCGGCCTCCCCTCCAGTTCCTCGCACGCCCTCTTCGGCGGCCTGATCGGCGCGACCATCGTCTCGGTGGGCTTCGACGCGGTCAACGCCGACAAGGTCGTCATGAAGGTCCTCATCCCGGCGGTCGCCGCCCCGCTGGTGGCCGGTGTGGCCGCCACCCTGGCGACCCGGCTCACCTACCGGCTGGCCAAGGGCCGGGACGAGAAGGAGACCGCCAAGGGCTACCGCGCCGGGCAGATCGCCTCGGCCGCCCTGGTCTCGCTGGCCCACGGCACCAACGACGCCCAGAAGACGATGGGCGTCATCACCCTCGCGCTGGTCGCGGGCGGCGTGGTCGCCCCGCACTCCGACCCGCCGATGTGGGTCATCGTCTCCGCCGGCCTGGCCATCGCGGCCGGTACGTACCTCGGCGGCTGGCGCATCATCCAGACGCTCGGCAAGGGCCTCACCGACATCAAGCCCGCGCAGGGCTTCGCCGCCCAGACCGGCGCCGCGACGGTGATCCTCGCCTCCTCGCACATCGGCTTCGCGCTCTCCACCACCCAGGTCTGCTCCGGCTCGATCATGGGCGCCGGTCTCGGCCGCAAGGGCGGCGTGGTCCGCTGGTCCACCGCCGGCCGTATGGTCATGGCCTGGTGCCTGACGCTGCCCGCCGCGGGCCTGGTCGCCGGTGGCGCGGCCTTCCTGGCCGACCAGGGCGACTGGGGTGTCGCCACGGTCGCCGTCCTGGGCCTGGCCGTCTCCGGCGGCATCTGGCTGGTCTCGCGCCGCAAGCCGGTCACCCACGACGACCTCGACGAGGTCGGGGAGCGGCAGCCCGCCGAGCCGGCCGGTGTCGTCACCGCCGCGCTCCAGGCCGTCGCCCCGCCGCCGGCCGGCACCCTGCCGGCCCCGGTCTCCCCCGTGGCCGTCGTGACCCCCGAAGCCGGGCGCGCCCCCGCCGCCGCGGCGAGCTAAGGAAGAGACACCATGCAGATCGACTGGGCAGCTCTCGGCCAGGTCTTCGGCGTCAGCCTCGTGGTGACGGTCGGACTGGTCGGCGTGTTCACGCTGGGCATCGTCGGCACCTCCCGCAGGTCCGCCGAGGGCGCGGGCGGCGACGTCGCGGCCGCGGCGCCCACCGCGGCCGCGCGGACCGGCGCCTACGCGTGCTTCGCGCTGTGCGCGGCGGCCGTCGGGTACGGCATCTATCTGATCGTCGCCTAAGCGCTCCGCGCAAAGTCCGGTGCGCCGTCCTCGGGTGCGTCGTGGCCGGTCGCGCGGTTCCCCGCGCCCCTTCGGGCGCTGCCGAACCGCACCGGACTTCGCCAAGCCCGCTCAGCCGGAGGCGGCCCACAGGGTTCCGCCTCCCCCCCTTCGCAACCCCCGGAACGCCGGCCGGGCTGGATCTCCAGCCCGGCCGGCGTTTCCGCGTACCCGGCCGAAGCCCAGCTCAGAGGTGAGTTGACGGCCGTTCACGGCCCATGGTGGACTTCCGGGGCCAAACGGCGACAGCAGAGGAAGCCGGTGCGAGTCCGGCGCGGTCCCGCCACTGTCACCGGGGAGCGTCCTCCACCGAGGGCCACGGTCCGCCTGCCGGGCCGGAAGGCCGGAACGACGCGGATCCGGGAGCCAGGAGACTCTGGTCGCCGGTCACGTCGAGCCAGGGCGCGGACCCTGAGTGAGGACACACCCCCATGCCCGGCTGCCGCCGCTCCCCCGCCCCACGCGATCCCCGGTCCCCCCTCCGAGGCGTGACGGCGGTCTGACCGGTGCGTTCCCTGCACGCCGAGCACCTCGGTTTCGCGTGCGGCGCCGCGCTCGGCTTCCTCGGCGACCTCGCCCTCGGCGACCCGCGCCGCGGCCACCCCGTGGCCGCCTTCGGGAAAGCCGCGCAGGCCGTCGAGCGACGCCTGTGGCGCGACCACCGCGGCTACGGCGCCCTGCACACCCTGGTCTGCGCGGGCGGCGCCGCCGCCGGCGCCGCGCTGCTCACCCGCGCCGTACGCCCCTCCCGCGCCGCCGGGGTGGCCCTGACCGCCGCCGCCACCTGGGCGGTGCTGGGCGGCACCTCCCTGGGCCGTGAGGCGCGCGCCGTCGGCGGCGCGCTCGAAGCGGGCGACCTGGAGGTCGCCCGGGAGCGGCTCCCCCACCTGTGCGGGCGCGACCCGCAGGCGCTGGACGGACAGCAGATCGCGCGCGCGGTCGTGGAGTCCGTCGCCGAGAACACCTCCGACGCCGTCGTGGGCGCCCTCGTCTGGGGCGCCGTCGCGGGCGTACCCGGCCTGGTCGGCTTCCGGGCCGTGAACACCCTGGACGCGATGGTCGGCCACAAGTCGCCGCGCCTGCGGCGGTTCGGCTGGGCCTCCGCCCGGCTGGACGACGTGGTCGGCTGGCCGGGCGCCCGGCTCACCGCCGCCCTGACCGTCCTCGCCGGCCCCGACCGGCGCGGCGCCCTGCGGGTGGCCCGCCGGGACGCGGGCCGGCACCCCAGCCCGAACGCCGGCCCGGTGGAGGCCGCCTTCGCCGGAGCGCTGGGCGTCCGCCTCGGCGGCACCCTCGCCTACGCGGGCCGCGTCGAGCACCGGCCCGTGCTCGGCGGCGGGAACCGCCCGGTGGAGGTCGCGGACATCGAGCGCGCGGTGCGGCTCTCGCGCCGGGTGTCGCTGCTGGCCCTGGGCACCGCGGTAGCGGCGCGCACGGTGGGCAGCCTTTGCAGCAGGGCCATCACGGCCGGCATCACATCCAGGAGGAGCAGCCGGTGACAGCGGACAGGAGCGGGCGTACGGGCCCGCCGGGCGGGGGCCTGCTGGTGGCCGGGACCACCTCGGACGCGGGCAAGAGCGTGGTCACCGCGGGCATCTGCCGCTGGCTGGCCCGCAAGGGCGTCAAGGTCGCGCCGTTCAAGGCGCAGAACATGTCGCTGAACTCGTTCGTGACCCGTGAGGGCGCGGAGATAGGCCGGGCGCAGGCGATGCAGGCCGCCGCCGCCCGCGTCGAGCCGACGGCGCTGATGAACCCCGTCCTGCTCAAGCCCGGGAGCGACCGCAGCAGCCAGGTGGTGCTGATGGGCAAGCCGGTCGGCGAGCTGAGCGCCCGCGGCTACTTCGGCGGCCCGGGCAGCCCCGGCGGCGCCTCCCTGTACGCGGGGCGGCGCGAGCAGCTGCTCGGCACGGTGACGGAGTGCCTGGCGGAGCTGCGGCGCACCCACGACGCGGTGATCTGCGAGGGCGCGGGCAGCCCCGCCGAGATCAACCTGCGCCGCACCGACATCGTCAACATGGGCATCGCGCGGGCCGCGCGGCTGCCCGTCGTCGTGGTCGGCGACATCGACCGGGGCGGCGTCTTCGCCTCCTTCTTCGGCACCACGGCCCTGCTGTCCCCGCAGGACCAGGAGCTGATAGCGGGTTACCTGGTCAACAAGTTCCGGGGCGACGTGTCGCTGCTGGAGCCGGGCCTGGACATGCTGCGCGACCTGACCGGCCGCCCGACCGTCGGGGTGCTGCCGTACGCGCACGGCCTCGGCATCGACGAGGAGGACGGGCTGCGGGTGTCGATGCGCGGCGCGGTCCGCGAGTCGGTGGTCGCGCCGCCGCACGGCGCCGACGTCCTGCGCGTCGCGGTCTGCGCGGTGCCGCTGATGTCGAACTTCACGGACGTGGACGCGCTGGCCGCCGAACCCGGCGTCGTCGTGCGCTTCGTGGACCGGCCGGAGGAGCTCACCGACGCGGACCTGGTGATCGTGCCGGGCACCCGGGGCACGGTGCGGGCGCTGGCGTGGCTGCGTGAACGGGGCCTCGCCGACGCGCTCGTACGCCGCGCGGCGGAGGGCCTCCCGGTGCTGGGCATCTGCGGCGGCTTCCAGCTGCTGGGCGAGCGCGTCGAGGACGAGGTCGAGTCGAAGGCGGGGACGGTGGCGGGCCTCGGCCTGCTGCCGGTGCGGGTCCGGTTCGCCCGCGAGAAGACGCTGGCCCGGCCGGTGGGCGAGGCGCTCGGCGAGCGCGTCGAGGGCTACGAGATCCACCACGGCGTGGCGGAGGTGCTCAGCGGCGACGAGGAGTTCCTGGACGGCTGCCGCGTGGGCGCGGTCTGGGGCACGCACTGGCACGGCTCGCTGGAGAGCGACGGCTTCCGGCGGGCGTTCCTGCGCGAGGTCGCGCGGGCGGCGGGCCGGGCGTTCGTACCGGCACCGGACACGTCGTTCGGGGCGCTGCGCGAGGAACAGCTGGACCGGCTGGGCGACCTGATCGAGGAACACGCGGACACGGACACGCTGCTGCGGCTGATCGAGGACGGGGTGCCGGAGGGTCTGCCGTTCATACCGCCGGGGGCGCCGTCCTTGCCCGCGCAGCGGCAACAGGGCCCGGACCATGGCGGTCCGCTCGCCCCCGCCGGGCACGACGTCACGCCGCCGGACCCGGCGGCCATCGACGCACCCGGTCGAATCGATTCCCTCGAAGGGGGTAACGCCTGATGGCCTCGGCCACCTATCCGTTCACCGCGATCGTCGGCATGGACGACATGCGGCTGGGCCTGCTGCTCAACGCCATCTCCCCGGCCATCGGCGGCGTGCTCGTGCGCGGCGAGAAGGGCACGGCAAAGACCACGACGGTCCGGGGCTTGACGGCCCTGTTGCCTCAGGTCGAGACGGTGACCGGCTGCCGGTTCTCCTGCGACCCCGCGTCCCCGGACCCCGCCTGCCCGGACGGGCCGCACGAGGAAGCGCCGGGCGAGGCCCGCCCGGCCCGCATGGTCGAGCTGCCCGTCGGCGCCTCCGAGGACCGCCTCGTGGGGGCGCTCGACATCGAGCGGGCGCTGGGCGAGGGCGTCAAGGCGTTCGAGCCGGGCCTGCTGGCGGCCGCGCACCGCGGTGTGCTGTACGTCGACGAGGTCAATCTCCTGGGTGACCACCTGGTGGACAGCCTCCTCGACGCGGCGGCCACCGGCTCCTCCTCCGTCGAGCGCGAAGGCGTCTCCGTCCGCCACGCCTCCCGCTTCCTCCTCGTCGGCACCATGAACCCCGAGGAGGGCGAGCTCCGCCCCCAGCTCCTCGACCGGTTCGGGCTGACCGTCGAGGTCGCCGCCTCCCGGGAGACCGAGGAGCGCGTCGAGGTCGTGCGCCGCCGGCTCGCCTACGACGAGGACCCGGCCGCCTTCGCCGCCAAGTGGACGGCCGAGGAGGACGCGCTGCGGGAGCGGATCGCCGCCGCCCGCGCGCTGCTGCCGGGCGTGCGGCTGGGTGACGGCGCGCTGCGCCGGATCGCCGCCGTGTGCGCGGGGTTCGAGGTGGACGGCATGCGCGCGGACATCGTGACCGCGCGCGCCGCGACGGCGCTGGCCGCCTGGGCGGGGCGTACGGACGTCACGACCGGGGACGTACGGCAGGCCGCGCTGCTGTCGCTGCCGCACCGGCGTCGACGGGCGCCCTTCGACGCCCCCGGCCTCGACGAGGACAAGCTCGACGAGATCCTGCGGCGGTTCGAGGACGACGAGCCCGAGCCCGACCCGGGGCCCGAGCCGGAGGGCCCGGACGACGACGGCCCCGAGGGCGACGGCGGCCCGGACGGCGGTGGCGGCGAGCCCCCGCACGACCCGGAGCTGCCCCCGCAGCGGGAGGAGAGCGCGCCCTCCCCGCGGCAGGATTCTCAGCAGGGCTCCCAGGAGAGCTCGCGGGAGCCGGCCGGTGAGACCTCCGCGGAGAGCACTCCCGAGGCCGCGCCCGGCGGTGCCGCGCCCGAGGCGCCCGCCGTCGCCGCCGCGGACCCCTTCCGCACCCGGAAGTTCGACGTCCCCGGCCTCGGTGAGGGCGCGGACGGCCGCCGTTCCCGGGCCCGTACCGCGCACGGCCGTACGACCGGGGCCCGCCGTCCCCGGGGCGCGCTGTCCAAGCTGCACCTGGCGGCGACCGTCCGGGCGGCGGCGCCGCACCAGCGGGTGCGCGGGCGCCGCGGCCCCGGTCTGGTCGTCCGCCGGGACGATCTGCGGGAGGCGGTGCGCGAGGGGCGCGAGGGCAATCTCGTGCTGTTCGTGGTGGACGCCTCCGGTTCCATGGCCGCCCGTAAGCGGATGGGTGCGGTCAAGGGCGCGGTGCTGTCGCTGCTGCTCGACGCGTACCAGCGCCGCGACAAGATCGGCATGATCACCTTCCGGGGGTCGGGCGCCGACGTGGCGCTGCCGCCGACCTCGTCGGTGGACGCGGGCGCCGCCCGGCTGGAGCGGCTGCCGACGGGCGGCCGGACGCCGCTGGCGGCCGGGCTGCTCCAGGCGCACGAGGTGCTGCGGGTGGAGCGGCTGCGCGACCCCTCGCGGCGGCCGCTGCTGGTCGTGGTGACCGACGGCCGGGCCACCGGCGGCCCCGAGCCGCTGGTGCGGGCGCGGCACGCGGCCCGGCTGCTGGCGGCCGGGGGCACCGCGTCGGTGGTCGTGGACTGCGAGTCGGGGCCGGTGCGGCTCGGGCTGGCGGCCGAGCTCGCGGGCGAGCTGGGCGGCCCCGTGGTGACGCTCGACGAACTGCGCGCGGACAGCGTCTCCGCGCTCGTACGCACCGTACGGAACACGCACTCCAGGAGGGCCGCGTAATGCCACAGGGACAGCCGACCGTCGTTCCCGAGGACGGTCTCACCACACGTCAGCGCCGCAACCGGCCGCTGGTGTTCGTCCACACCGGCATCGGCAAGGGCAAGTCGACCGCCGCGTTCGGGCTGGCGCTGCGGGCGTGGAACCAGGGCTGGCCGATCGGGGTGTTCCAGTTCGTGAAGTCGGCGAAGTGGAAGGTCGGCGAGGAGAACGCGCTGCGTGTCCTCGGCGATTCGGACCAGGGCGGGAGCGTCGACTGGCACAAGATGGGCGAGGGCTGGTCGTGGATCCAGCGCGACCCCAAGGAGGGCGAGCTCGGCAACGAGGAGAAGGCGCGCGAGGGCTGGGAGCAGGTCAAGCGCGACCTGGCGGCGGAGACGTACAAGCTGTACGTGCTCGACGAGTTCGCCTATCCGATGCACTGGGGCTGGATCGACACGGACGAGGTGATCGAGGTGCTGCGGAACCGTCCCGGGACGCAGCACGTGGTCATCACGGGCCGCAACGCCCCGGAGAAGCTGGTCGACTTCGCCGATCTGGTGACGGACATGTCGAAGGTCAAGCACCCGATGGACGCCGGTCAGAAGGGCCAGCGGGGCATCGAGTGGTGAGTCCGAACGGTACGCGCGTCCCCCGGCTGGTCATCGCGGCCCCGGCCTCGGGAAGCGGCAAGACGACGGTGGCCACGGGCCTGATGCGGGCCTTCGCGGACGCCGGGCTGGCGGTGTCGCCGCACAAGGTGGGCCCGGACTACATCGACCCGGGCTACCACGCGCTGGCCACCGGCCGGCCGGGCCGCAATCTGGACGCGTACATGTGCGGCCCGGAGCGGATCGCCCCGCTGTTCCTGCACGGGGCGGCGGGGTGCGACCTGGCGCTGGTCGAGGGCGTGATGGGCCTGTACGACGGGGCGAGCGGGCAGGGCGAGCTGGCGTCGACGGCGCATGTGGCGAAGCTGCTGAAGGCGCCGGTGGTGCTGGTCGTCGACGCGTCGTCGCAGTCGCGTTCGGTGGCGGCGCTGGTGCACGGCTTCGCGTCCTGGGACCCGGAGGTCCGGGTCGCGGGTGTGATCCTCAACAAGGTCGGTTCGGACCGCCACGAGGCGCTGCTGCGGGAGGCGCTGGAGGAGTCGGGGGTGCCGGTGCTGGGCGCGGTGCGCCGCGTCCAGCAGGCGCACACGCCGTCCCGGCATCTGGGCCTCGTCCCGGTGGCCGAGCGCAGCGCCGAGGCGGTGGACGCGGTGGCCGCCCAGGCCGCCCAGGTGCGGGAGGGCTGCGACCTGGAGGGCCTGCTGGCATTGGCGCGCAGCGCGCCGCCGCTGGCGGCGGAGGCGTGGGACCCGGCCGGTTTGTGGGCAGGCGTCCCGCAGGGCGGGACGGGTGGGCACAAACCCACGACGGACCCGCGCCCGAAGAACGCACCAGTAGTGGCAGTGGCAGCCGGCCCGGCGTTCACCTTCTCGTACGCCGAACACACGGAACTCCTGACGGCGGCGGGCGCGGAGGTCGTCCCCTTCGACCCCCTCCGCGACGAGGCCCTTCCGGAGCGCACCGCCGCCCTCGTCATAGGCGGCGGCTTCCCCGAGGTCTACGCCCCGGAGCTGTCCGAGAACGAGCCCCTCCGCAAGGCGGTGGCCGCCCTGGCGGCGTCCGGTGCCCCGGTCGTCGCCGAGTGCGCGGGCCTGCTGTACCTGTCGCGTTCGCTGGACGGCAGGCCGATGTGCGGTGTGCTGCCCACGGACGCCCGGATGTCCGGCCGGCTCACCCTCGGCTACCGCGAGGCCGTGGCGATCGCGGACAATCCGCTGGCGCGGGTCGGCACCCGGGTCCGGGGCCACGAGTTCCACCGCACGGTGACGGAGCCGGGCGCGGGCGGGACCCCGGCGTGGGGCTTCACCCACCCGGAGCGCCGCACGGAGGGTTTCGTGGCCGGCGGGGTCCACGCCTCGTACCTGCATCTGCACTGGGCGGGCGCCCCCGGCACGGCCGCCCGCCTCGTGGCGGGGCTGCCCGGGCGCTGAGTCGGGCGGGGGCGGTTCAGCTCGCGAGGCCCACGACGAGCCAGATGAAGGCCACTCCGGCGACCGTGCAGGCGAGCGTGGAGCGGGCCGGGTGCTCGTGGTGGGCCTCGGGGAGGATGTCCGAGGTGGCGAGGTAGAGCAGGACGCCCCCGAAGAAGCCGAGGTAGACGCCGAGGAACTGCTCCGGAAGGGTGAAGAGCAGGGTGGACGCGGCGCCGACGACGGGCGCGACGGCGTCGGCCGCGAGCATCAGGAGGACGCGGTGGCGCTGGTTCCCGTACAGGTCGGCGATGGTGTACGTGTTGAAGCCGTCGGCGAAGTCGTGGGCGACGACGGCCACGGCCACGGCGGCGGCCACCCCGCTGTCCACCTGGAAGGCGGCGCCGATGGCGACGCCGTCCATGGCGCTGTGGAGGACGAGGGCGGCGGCCGCGGTGAGGCCGACCTGGGGGGCGCGTGCCGTGTCGGCCGTGCCGTGGTCCGCGCGGCGGACGGCGAGGAGCCGTTCCACGAGGTGGGCGGTGAGGAAGCCGAGGACGAAGCAGAGCAGGGCGACGGGGACGCCGAAGACCTCCCGGTCGGCGGCCTGCAGTGCCTCGGGCAGCAGGTCGAGGCCGACGACGCCGAGCATCAGCCCGCCGGCGAGCCCGAGGATGAGGTGCCTGCGGTCGGTGAAGCGCTGGGCGGCCCAGCCGCCGAGGAGTGTCATCAGGAACGCGCCCAGGGCGACGACGACCGGCACGGGTCCTCCGCCCTCCTCTCGGCTGCGCTGACTCCGGCCTCCCCCACTCCGGAGCTTGCCACGGGCGCGGCGCCGCTGCGCGCCCCGCTGTACGTGGGGGTGGGTGCCCGCCGGGGCGTGGCCGGGGCGGAGGTGCTGGCGCTGATCGGGCGGACGCTGGCGGAGGCCGGGGCGGTGCTGGGGGCCGGCGCCCGGCCGGTGGCGCTGGTGACGGCGGAGGCGAAGGCCGGGGAGCCGGGCCTGGTGACGGCGGCGGCCCGGCTGGGGCTGCCGTTGCGGGCGTACGGCGCCGGGGCCCTGGCGGGGGTGGCGGTGCCGGATCCGTCGGCGGTCGTCCTGGCCGCGGTGGGGGTGCCGGGTGTCGCCGAGGCGGCGGCGCTGCTGGCGGCGGGGCGGGCGGGCGCTGGTGGTGGGGAAGCGGAAGTCGGCGGGGGCGACGTGCGCGGTGGCGCGGGGGCGGGGGCGTAGGGCGGGGGCGCGTACGGTCCGGGGCGACGCGTGCGCGGATCCGGGGGTGGGGCGCGTACGGATCCGGGGTCGCTCGTGCACGCGTCCGCGGGCCGTGCGGGTCCGTGGCCCGGGGGCCGCGCGCACGGACCCGGGCCCCGCCCGCGTACGGAACCGCCGCCGGCTCGTGTACGGATCCGGGAGCCGGCCCGCAGCCGAACCGGCGGCCTGTCCCCCGTACGGGACCGCCCTCGTGGACCCGCCTGCGCACGGCCGGGGCGCCGTCAGTACCGTCATGGGGCGGGCCCCTCGCCCCGGCCCTGTCAGCGTCAAGGAGAAGAGAAGGTGGCCCGCGGCCATGCACACACCCAGTGAACCGGACCTCCGGCACCACGGCGACGCCGAAGTGCGGGGCGGTGGCGCGGAATTGACCGATCTGGCGGTGAACGTCCGCACGGGCACGCCCCCGGTGTGGCTGCGGGAGCGCCTGGCGGCGTCGCTCGACGGGCTGGCGGCCTACCCGGACGGGCGGGCGGCGCGGCGTGCGGTGGCCGAGCGGCACGGGCTGCCGGAGGAGCGGGTGCTGCTGACGGCGGGGGCGGCGGAGGCGTTCGTGCTGCTCGCCCGCGCGCTGCGGGTGCGGCGGCCGGTGGTCGTGCACCCGCAGTTCACGGAGCCGGAGGCCGCGCTGCGGGACGCCGGTCACACGGTGGAGCGGGTGCTGCTGGACCCGGAGGACGGCTTCCGGCTGGATCCGCGGGCGGTGCCGGGCGACGCGGACCTGGTGGTGGTGGGCAACCCCACCAACCCGACGTCCGTGCTGCACCCGGCGCAGGCCCTGGCCCAGCTGGCGCGCCCGGGGCGGACGCTGGTCGTGGACGAGGCGTTCATGGACGCGGTGCCGGGCGAGCGGGAGTCGCTGGCCTCGCGGACGGACCTGCCGGGCCTGGTGGTGCTGCGCAGCCTCACCAAGACCTGGGGGCTGGCGGGGCTGCGCATCGGCTACGTCCTGGCCTCGCCGGGGACGATAGCCCGGCTGGAGCGGGCCCAGCCGCTGTGGCCGGTGTCGTCGCCGGCCCTGGCGGCGGCGGAGGCGTGCAGCGCTCCCCCGGCCCTCGCGGAGGCCGCGCACGCCGCGCACCACCTGGCCGCCGACCGGGCCCATCTGACGGCGGCGCTGTCGGCGTTCGAGGGCGTACAGGTGTACGGCCCGGCGGCCGGCCCGTTCCTGCTGGTGCGGATGGCGGAGGCGGCGGCGGTACGGGGGCGGCTGCGGGGCCTGGGCTTCGCGGTGCGGCGCGGCGACACGTTTCCGGGGCTGGGCCCGGAGTATCTGCGGCTGGCGGTGCGGGACCGTGCGACGACGGACCGCTTCGTGGAGGCACTGGCGAAGGTCCTGGCGGACGGCTGAGGCGTGGCCTGCGGCGGGCGTTTTCCCCTGCCCGCCCCTTCCCGAATGTCCTCAAACTCCCCCAGCTACCGCTGGGAGGTGCCCCCAGACGGGCTGAAATCAGCCCGTCCGGCGTTTGAGGACCGGGGTCCGGGGCGGAGCCCCGCACGCGGCGGAGCCGCACATCGGATGCTGCGGGAAGGGGCGGGGTGGGGAAGAGCCCCGTTCGGCGTCAGCCGCGGCGGCGGACCACCCGCCGCCGCCCCAGCACCACCGCCCCGGCCCCCGCCGCCACGAGCACCCCCGCCGCCCCCGCCACATATGGCGTCGCCGAGCCACCCCCGGTCTCCGCCAGATCCGGCCCCGCCGGAGTCGCCGGGGCCGCCGGCTTCGCCGGCACGTGCGCCGCCGTCTGCGGCTTGGTCCCGGGCAGGGGCGTACCGGACGGCGCCGCCGGGCCCGTACCGCCACCGCCCCGGGGCGTCTCGCACGTCGCCCGGGCGAGCGTGACCTGCCCCTCGACCTCGGCCACGTTCAACCGCAGGGGGTTGACGGAGACCTTGAGTTCGAGGGCGGCGGCCGCCGCCGTGCGGGACGTCGTGGCGGTGCGCGACAGGTCGAGGCGCACCTCGCCGACCCCCGGTACGGAGACCTTGGTCGGGCCGGCCGCCGTGAGGGTGACCCGCTTGCCGAGCACGGAGACGCTGCCGAGCACGTTCGCCTCGGCCGTCGGCTGCCGGCCCGCCTCGCACACGGCTCTGGACGTGACCTGCTGGACCTCGATGAGGGAGAGCTGGGGCAGCCCGGGGAGGCGCACCTTGGCGTGCACGAGGTTGGCGTAGCCCTCGGCGGTACGGCCGTCGGCGGTGGCGCGGGCGGTGGCGGTGTCGGCGCGCAGCATGGTGACGGGGTGGCCCTGTTCGACGCCGTCGAGGGTGACGGTGAGGGCGGTGCGGTCGGCGTTCGCGGGTGCCTTCACCTCGTTGAGCGAGGTGTCGAGGGGGACGTGGACCGTCTTGTCGAGGAGCCCGATGTCGAGCCCGGCGCGGAGGACGACCGCGCCGGAGGTCCCGTCGACGGAAGTGCCTTGGGCCCGCGCGCCGTTGCCGGGGGTGGTGCCGGTGGCCGCGGCGGGTCCGGCGGCGGTCCCGGTGGCGACGACGGTGAGGGCGGTCGCGGCGACGGCCAGCCGGACCGCGCGGCGGCGTGCGGGCATGCCGGAGGAAGGGATGACAGTGGTGCTGAACACGTGCGTGGAACCCCCACGAGAGGTGTGGTGCCGCCGGCGCGTCGATGGGGGACAGCGCGCGCCGACGGCGGGACCCCGCCATATTTGACCCCTGGAGGGTGAACGGGCGGCGCACTGAGCTCAGTTCACCCCAAAGGGTAGTTTTCGCAGCCGCATTCGATTCTGTCGGCGCGTGAGCGTTTTCTCGTCACATGCGTCACCCCTGTTCGATGGGCAGGGGTGATCGCTAAAGTCCCGCCGTATGCCGAACGAGCGAACCTCCCCCGACTCCGCCGCTGTTCGGAGCGGTACGACCGAAGGATCCGGCACGGGCGAGGGCTCCTCCTCGTCCGGCCGGACCGCGCGCCTGGCGGTCACCGTCTTCCCGCTGCTCGTCCTCGCGGCGGGCGGCGCGGGTCTCGCGGCACCCTCGCACTTCACGGGCTGGGCACCGGCGGTGCCGTACCTGCTGGGCGTGGTGATGTTCGCGATGGGACTCACCCTCACCCCGGCGGACTTCCGCGCCGTGGCCGCGCGGCCCTGGGCGGTGGGGCTGGGCCTGGTGGCGCACTACGTGATCATGCCGGGGCTGGGCTGGCTGATCGCCACCGCGCTCGGGCTGCCGCCGCAGCTGGCGGCCGGCGTGATCCTCGTCGGCTGCGCGCCGAGCGGTACGGCCTCCAACGTGGTCACCTACCTCGCGCGCGGCGACGTGGCGCTGTCCGTGTCCGTGGCGACGGTCTCCACGCTCGTCGCACCGCTGGTGACACCGCCGCTGACGCTGCTGCTCGCGGACCGGTTCCTGGACGTGGACGCCGGGGCGATGTTCGTCGACATCCTCAAGACGGTGCTGGTCCCGGTCGTCGGCGGCGCGCTCGTACGCCTGCTGGCGGGGCGGTACGTCGACCGGGTGCTGCGCGCCCTGCCGTGGGTGTCGGCACTGACGATCTCCGTCATCGTCCTGACCGTGGTGTCGGGCAGCGCGACCCGCATCAAGGACGCGGCGGGCCTCGTCCTCCTCGCCGTCGTGCTCCACAACGGCCTCGGCCTGGCCCTCGGCTACGCGTCCGGCCGGCTGGCCCGCCTGGGCCGGCCGGCGAGCAGGACCATGGCCTTCGAGGTCGGCATGCAGAACTCCGGCCTGGCGGCCTCCCTGGCGACGGCGCACTTCAGCGCGGCGGCGGCGTTGCCGGCGGCGGTGTTCTCGGTCTGGCACAACGTGTCGGGGGCGGTGGTGGCGGCGTGGATGTCGCGGGCGGAGAGGTCGTAGGACGACGGCGGGGTGCCGCTGCGCGGGCGTTTTCCCCTACCCGCCCCTTCCCGAATGTCCTCAAACGCCGGACGGGCTGAAATCAGCCCGTCCGGCGATTGAGGACCGGGGTCCGGGGCGGAGCCCCGTTCGGGAAGGGGCGGGGTGGGGAAAGGCCCGCCGCAGGCGCACCCAGCCCACCCCCACCCACCCCGTCACCCCGCCGGCCCCCTCCCCCGTCATGAAACGTCGCATGGTCGTCACAGGGCGAGACCCCCGAATCAGCTGCGTCAGCAAGGGCGTTGAGAAGCGAACAACGTCGCGTACGGCTCATGACACAAGACTTCCGTGCCCACCCCACCCACCGCTTCACCCGCAGTGGTGAATCACCTCTCGACCGCAGGACGTAACCACCCGTGCCCCGGTGTCGTCCGCAGGGCCCGGGCGGTGCCCCGACCGCTCCTCCTCAGGGCGGGGCACCCCTCCTACCCGTCTCGGGGCGGACCCTGAGACGCCCGCGGCCCGCCGCCCCGCCGGGCATGGACGGAATGATCGCGTCCGCAGATAGTGGGGGAATGGACAGCCTCGCGCCCTCCCGCTTCGCCCCGGAGACCGTTTACCTCAACACCGCGGCCACCGGCCTGCTGCCCGCCCCGGCCGTCGCCGCCTTGAGCGAGGCGGTCGGCGTCCTGGCCGCCGGGGCGCCGGGGAACGTGGACTTCTCGGCCACCGTGGACGCGGCCCGGTCCGCCTACGCCCGGCTGGTCGGCGTGCCCGCCGCCCGGGTCGCCGCCGGCGGCTCCGTCGCCGTGTACTGCGGGCTCATCGCCCAGTCCCTGCCGACCGGAGCCGAAGTGCTCGTCGCGGAGGGCGACTTCGCCTCGCTCGTCAACCCCTTCCACACCCGCCCCGGCCTCCGGGTGCGTACGGTCCCGCTGGAGCGGCTCGCCGAGGAGGTCCGGCCGGACACCGCCCTCGTCGCGGTGAGCGCCGTCCAGTCGGCCGACGGCCGGATCGCCGGCCTCGGCGCGATCGGCGCGGCCGCCCGCGCGTACGGCGCCCGTACGCTCGTCGACGTCAGCCAGGCGGCGGGCTGGTTCCCGCTGGACGCCGCCGCCCACGACTTCACCGTGGGCGTGGGCTACAAATGGCTGATGGGCCCGCGCGGCGTCGCCTTCCTCACCGTCCCCGAGGACCTGGGCGGCCTCACGCCCGTGTTCGCGGGCTGGGTCACGGGCGAGGACCCCTGGCTGACCTGCTACGGGAAGGTGGAGCCGCTCGCCGGGACGGCCCGCCGCTTCGACGAGAACGTGGCCGTCCTCTCGTACGTGGGCGCCCTGCCCGGGCTCGCCCTGATCGAGGAGCTGGGCGTCGAGCGCATCGGCGCGCACGACCGGGCGCTCGCCGACCGCTTCCGCGCCGGGGTGGTGGAGCTCGGCTTCACGCCCGTCCCGGCCGAGGGTTCCGCGATCGTCGCCGTCCCCGGGGTCCGGGGCGCCGCCGAGCGGTCGGCGGCGGCGGGGGTGCAGGTCAGCGCGCGGGCGGGCAAGCTTCGCGCCGCCTTCCACCTCTACAACTCCACCGCCGACGTCGATCGGCTGCTGGAGGTGCTCGCGCGGCGGTGAGTGGGTAGGACGGGAGGACCTCCGCCCACGGGTAGCCCCCGAAGCCCCGTGCGGAGCTCTGTCCTTCCTCCCCCCGCCTCCGAGGAGAGCACATGCGCCGTGCGCGCGACGAGCAGGACCAGTCCGCGGCCCTCGACCGGATCCTCCAGCTCGGGCTGGGCTTCGCCGTGTCGAAAGTCCTGTTCAGCGCGGTACGGCTCGGCCTCTTCACCGAGCTGGCCACCCGGCCGCTGCCGTACGAGGAGCTGCGCGACCGGCTCGGCCTGCACCCCCGCGCGGCCCGCGACTTCCTCGACACGCTGGTGGCGCTCGACCTGCTGGAGCGCGGCCCGGAGGGGTACGGCAACACCCCCGTCACCGCCCGTTACCTGGTCCGCGACCGCGCCACCTACCTGGGCGGCTTCCTGGAGATGACCGACCTCCGGCTCTACGGCTTCTGGGGCACCCTCCTCGACGGGCTGCGCACCGGGGAGCCGCAGAACGAGATCCGGCACGGCGGCGACTTCTTCGAGACCCTGTACCAGGACCCCGTCCGCCGCTCGGAGTTCCTCCGGGCGATGACGGGCCTGTCGATGCGCTCGGCACACGCCCTCGCCGACACCGTCGACTGGTCCGCGCACCGCGTCGTCGCCGACGTCGGCTGCGCCGAGGGCGGCACCCTCGGCCAGATCCTGCTGCGCCACCCGCACCTACGGGGCACCGGCTACGACCTGGAGTCCGTGCGCGACGACTTCGAACACCGCGCCGAGCGCTTCGGCTCACGGACCGGCTCACGTTCACCGCGGGCGACTTCTTCACGGACCCGCTGCCCGCGCCGACGCCCTGCTCCTCGGCCACATCCTGCACGACTGGGACCTGCCCACGAAGCGGATGCTGCTGCGCAAGGCGTACGAGGCACTGCCCCGGCGGCGTCGTCATCGTCTACGAGACCCTCATCGACGACGACCGCCGCACGAATCTGACCGGGCTGCTGATGAGCCTCAACATGCTGGTCGAGACGACGGGCGGCTTCGACTACACGGGGCGAGTGCCGGAGGTGGATGGCGGAGGCGGGCTTCACGTCGAGTGGGGTGCGGCATTTGGCGGGGCCGAGTCGATGGTGGTGGGGCGTAAGTAGGA
>NZ_LGUI01000014.1 GCF_002891295.1 Streptomyces eurocidicus
GACTGCCTGCCGCCACGTGCGGCGCCGTCTCCCGCTGCGCGGGCGGGTCCGCTGCGCGGGGCGTGGCACCGGTGCGGGGGCGGGCCTCCGCGGGTCCTTTCGGGACTGCTTCGCTTTACGTCCCGAAAGGACCCGCTCCGCCCCACCCCCTCCCGTGAGTGGGTGGGAAAAAACAAGCCGTGGTGACCGCAAGCCGACAACCGCGGCTCAACCCCCACCGTCTTCCCCCCACCCACCCGCAGGAGGGGACGGGCCGGAGGGGTGGTCGCCGGGCGTAAAGCGAAGCAGCCCGGCGACCACCCCTCCGGCCCGGCACCGACCTCAAAGCCCCGCGCAGCGGACCCGGCCCCGCGCAGCGGAAACGACGCCGCACCCGGCAAAGGACCCGCAGCGGACCCGCCGCGGGAAACGACGCCGCACCCGGCACAGAACCCGCAAGCGCAGCGGCACCGCACCCGGCACAGAACCCGTCACCGACGCGACGGCCGTCGCCAGAGCACCACCGCCGCGGCCAGGAGCACCACTCCCCCACCGCCCGCCAGGGCGACCGTGGCCATGCTGGTCTCCGCCAGCCGACGGCGATCGTGCGGGCCGGGCCCGAAGAACCGGGCCGCGTACTCCCGCGGGGGCCGTGCCGCCCCCGGGCCACGGGCAATCGCCGCCGCCGGGTCCACCAGGCCCGCGCCCAGCGCATCGCTCCGGCCTCCCGGTGGCGTGTCCCGGGCCGTCGTCACGATCAGCTCGCGGACCTGGGCGGGGCTCAGATCCGGATGCGCCGCGCGCACCAGCGCCACCGCGCCCGAGACGAAGGCCGACGCCGCGCTCGTCCCCCAGCCCTCGTAGTAGCGGCGGTCCGGGTCCGCGATGACGACGTCGACGCCGGGGGCGCTGACCGCGGCGTACCAGCGACGGGTCGAGAACGGGGCGCGGTTGCCGTAGCGGTCGACGGCGGTGACCGCGATCACCCCGGGGTAGGCCGCCGGGTAGGAGACGTGGTCGCCCTGTTCGCCGCCATTGCCGGCGGAGGCGACGACGACGGCGCCCTTGTCGAGGGCGTACTGGACGGCGGCGTCCTCGCGGGGCTCCGGGTGCGCGGTGGCGCTGTCGTCGCCGAGGGACAGGTTGATCACGTCGGCGCCGTGGTCGGCGGCCCAGCGGATGCCGTCGGCGAGGGCGGAGCCCCGGGCGCCGCGTGCCTTCGGGCGGGCCGGGTCGCCGTCCTCCAGGATCACCCGGACCGGGAGGATCTTCGCTTCGGGGGCGACGCCGAGCACACCGTCGGCGCGGCCCTCGCCGTGCCCGCGGCCGGCGATGATGCCGGCCATGGCGGTGCCGTGCCGGGCCCAGGCCCGGTCCCCCGGTCCGGCTCCGAAGCCGATGAGGTCCTTGCCGGGCAGCACCTGCCCCTGGAGGTCGGGGTGCCCGTCGTCGACGCCGGTGTCGAGCACGGCGACGGTCACGCCCGTACCCCTGGTGGTGCGCCACGCCTCCTCGGTGTGCAGGGCGTCGAGGGCCCATTCCTGTACCCGTATCCCGTCGGCCGCGGCGGGCCCGGCGGACAGGACGGCGAGGACGAGGGCGGCGGTGAGCGCGGCGGCGGCACGGGGGAGCCGCCGTGTCGCGGCTCGCGCGGACGGGCGCGCACCCACCGCCGTGGGGCCGACCGCACGCCGGGGCCGTCTCACCGGCTCTCCTCCTGGGTCCCCGCTCGCAGCGCCCGCCGCAGGGCCGCCTCCATCCGGTCGGCCAGCGCCGACGCGTCGTGGCCGGCGCCCGACTGGGCCGGGGCCGTGGTCGCGCCGCGGGTCACGGCCTGCGCGGCCGGTTGCGGAGGCATGTCCGTGCGGCCGTCCGCGAAGCCCGTCACGGCGTAGACGACGGCGGGGGCGTCGGTGAGGACGCCGATACGCCAGCTGACGCGCTGCGCGTCGCCGAAGCGCTCGGCGACGGTGCCGGGGGGCGCGTACGGGCGGGGCATCAGATCGGTGCGTTCGGCGAGTCGTTCGGTGGTGAAGCGGGTGCGCAGGGCGCGCATGCCCGCCCCGTCGGTGTCCGTGACGAGGAGGCCGACCGTGGTCACGGTGGTGGACGTGGCGTCGGTGTACGTGGCCCGCAGCAGGCGGGTGCAGCCCGCCGGGGCCAGGGCCCGGGCCAGCGGCGGGTCGAAGGCTCCGGCGCAGTCGCCGTCGGGGGCGACGCCGACCCTCGTCCAGCGGCGGTCCGCGCCGCCGGGGCCCGCGCCGGGCGCGCGCACGCTGCGGGGGAAGAGCTCGTCGACGGGGACGGTCCGCCACAGGGTGCGGCCCTGGGCGAAGTCCCGTTCCGCGGCGGACTGTCGGCCGGGGGCCTCCGCCTGCCGGCCGGCGGCCACGGCGCCGCCGATCAGGCCGACGCCGAGGGCGAGGCAGACGGCCGCCGCGACCGTGCGGACGGGGCCCCGGGCGGGCGCCGGTCCGGCGGCGGGCTCCGTGGCGGTGCCACGCGGATCGGGGAAGAGGGAGGCGGGCAGCGGGGCGGTGCGTGGCGGGTGCACGGGGAGGGCCTGCGCGGGTACGGACGGCCGCCGTTCGGCCAACGCGCGAGCGGACGACGGCCTGGGGTCCGCTTCGGTGCTCAACCTGCGCTCTCCCTCGCGAGCTGGCGCGCCGTGCCCGATCGCCCTTCGGGACAGGCCGGTTCGTATCCGGACATCGCGCCGTGGCGCACGGCCCACGGCGTGCCCGCCACTTTACGGGGCGGGCGGTGCCGAAGACCATCCGGTCCCGCCCGCCGGCCGCGTTCTCCCCCACCTGACCCCTACCGGGCGGCAGGGTGGTCTGGCAGGCTGCGGCCATGCCGGCTGCTCCCGCCCGTACCGCCGACCGGGCCCGCTACGACCGGGCCACCGCCTCCCTCGACGCGCCGCTGGCCGTGGTGGACGTCCGGGCGTTCGACGCCAACGCCGAGGACCTGGTGCGGCGGGCGCGGGGGAAGCCCGTCCGGGTGGCCAGCAAGTCGGTGCGCTGCCGGGCGCTGCTGGAGCGGGTGCTGGAGCGGGACGGGTTCGCGGGGGTGATGAGCCATTCGCTCGCGGAGTCGGTGTGGCTGGCGCGTTCGGGGTTCGAGGACGTCCTGCTGGCGTATCCGTCGGCCGACCGGGCGGCGTTCGCCGAGCTGACGTCGGATCCCAAGGTGGCGGCCGCCGTGACCGTCATGGTGGACGACCCGGCCCAGCTGACGCTGATCGACGCGGCGCGCGCGGGCCGTGAAGAGGTGCGGGTCTGCCTGGAGTTGGACACCTCGCTGCGGCTACTGGGCGGGCGGGTGCGGATAGGCGCCCTGCGCTCGCCGGTGCACTCCCCGGCGGGGCTGGCGGAGCTGGCGCGGCTGGTCGAGCGGCGGCCCGGCTTCCGGTTGGTGGGGCTGATGGCGTACGAGGCGCACATCGCGGGTGTGGCGGACGCGGTCGCGGGCCGGCCGGTGCGGTCCGGCGCGGTGCGGCTGGTCCAGGCGGCGGCCCGCCGGGAGCTGGCGGTGCGCCGGGCCGAGGCGGTGCGGGCCGTACGGGCCGTGGCGGAGCTGGAGTTCGTCAACGGCGGCGGTACGGGCAGTGTGCAGCACACCGCGGCGGAAGCGGCGGTGACGGAGGTCGCCGCCGGGTCGGGGCTGTTCGCGCCCCGGCTGTTCGACCACTACACGTCCTTCCGGGCCCGTCCGGCGGCGCTCTTCGCGCTGCCGGTGGTGCGCCGCCCGGGGCCGGGCGTGGTGACGGTGACGGGCGGCGGCTATCCGGCCTCGGGGGCCGCGGGCCGGGACCGGCTGCCGCGGCCGTGGCTGCCGGCCGGGCTGCGGCTCGACGGGCGGGAGGGCGCGGGCGAGGTGCAGACCCCGCTGGCCGGGCCGCCCGCGGACGACCTGCTGATGGGCGACAAGGTGTGGTTCCGGCACGCCAAGGCGGGCGAGCTGTGCGAGCGCTTCGAGGCGCTGCACCTCGTCGACGGCGACCGGGTGGTGGCGACGGTCCCCACGTACCGGGGCGAGGGCCGGACGTTCGTCTGACCCCCGCCCGGGAGCCGGCGGCACCGATGCCCGCCGGCTCCCGTGCCCGGTCAGACCCGGTCGAGCTGGTCCGGGATGACCGAGCCGTCGGCGCGCCGCACGGGGCCGTGCGTGCCGTCGGGGTGCGTGGCGCCGGTGGTGGCGCACGGGTAGGCGCCGGACTTGCGCGGCAGCGGGTCGATGAACATCGGGTTGGCCACCCAGCGGCCGTCCGCGTCGTCGAAGGCCCGGCACATCAGCTCGGACTTGTTGCGGTTGATGGCGACGTGGGCGCCGGTGGCGTCGTCGACGAAGGTGACGTCGGTGTCGGCGTCGCCCGCGCCGAGGGCGATGCGGTGCGCGAAGTCCTGCTTCTGCCAGGCGGCCGCGCCCTTGATCTTGAAGATCTCCTGGTTGATCATGCAGCGCTTGCCGTCCATGTAGGGCAGCGCGTCGCCCCGGCCGGTCTCGACGCCGCCGCAGCCCTTGATCTCCGTGGTGAGACGGCCGTGCTTGGTGATGCTGCGGATGCCGATGGTGTGATCGCGGTCGAGGCCGACGCCGCTGGACCACGCCTCGGCGATGGGCTCGGAGGAGGCGGAGACGATGTAGACGTCGAAGCCGGCCGCCTTGAGGGTGCGGATCAGGTCCTTCTGCTGGTCGTAGTAGCGGACGTAGCCGGCCAGGGTGTGGGTGCCGACGGTCTGCTTGGCACCGACCGGCGCGGCGAGCTGCTCGGCGCGCGCCTTCTTGGCGAAGGAGGTGAGCTGCCCCGGGGTGTGGCCGGCGAACAGCTGGGGGATCCAGGCGTACGCGGGCACCGTGCGGCGGTGGTTCCAGTCGCCGGCGAAGGCGGCCTCGCCGGCCATCGTCTGCGACTTCTCGCGGATCTCGAAGATCTCGTCGGCGCAGGCGGCGTTCTTCGAGGTGGGCAGCGGCCGGCCGGCGCGCACCTCGGTGCCGCACGCCTTGGTGAGGGCCTTGTCGGCGGCCGGGGTGAGCCAGGCGCTGGTGTCCCGCCAGCTCTTGGGCCGGAGGATCTTGTCGTGCTTGAGGGCCCAGGCGAGGGTCGCGTCCGTGATGTCGTTCTTGACGACGGTGTTGTCCCAGTCGAAGGCGGCGACGGGGCGGGGGCCGCCCTTGCCGGAGCAGGTGCCCCGCTCGTCGATCATCTTCTGCAGCTTGGCGCGGTTGTCACCGGCCCAGGTGAGGCTCTTGTCGAGCCGGGGGCACTTGGCGCGGGACGAGTGGGCCGGTGCGGCGGTGGCGGGGACCGTGGTGGCGAGGGCCGCGGCGGCCAGGAGGCCGACGACGATGGCGGGCTTCTTGCGCATGCGTTCTCTTACGTGCGAGGGGTGGCAGGACACACCGGGGCCGGCGGGTGGCCCGCCCCGGCGCTTGATCATGGACCTTACACAGGGGTCACATAGGCGCCCGCGATGCCACCGTCCACGAGGAACTCGGCGGCGTTGACGAAGGAGGAGTCGTCACTGGCGAGGAAGGCGACGGCGGCGGCCATCTCCTCGGGCTCGGCGAACCGGCCGACGGGGACGTGCACCAGGCGGCGGGCGGCGCGCTCCGGGTCCTTGGCGAAGAGCTCCTTGAGCAGCGGGGTGTTCACGGGCCCGGGGCAGAGGGCGTTGACGCGGATGCCCTCGCGGGCGAACTGCACGCCGAGCTCGCGGGACATGGCGAGGACGCCGCCCTTGGAGGCGGTGTAGCTGATCTGCGAGGTGGCGGCGCCCATCACGGCGACGAAGGAGGCGGTGTTGATGATGGAGCCCCTGCCCTGGCGCCGCATGTAGGGCAGCGCCGCCTTGCAGCAGAGGAAGACGGAGGTGAGGTTGACCTCCTGGACGCGCTTCCAGGCGTCGAGGCCGGTGGTGAGGATGGAGTCGTCGTCCGGCGGGGAGATGCCCGCGTTGTTGAAGGCGACGTCGACGGAGCCGTAGGTGTCGAAGGCGGTCCTGAAGAGCGCCTCGACCTGCTCGGGGTCGGTGACGTCGACCTGGACGAAGAGCCCGCCGACCTCCTCGGCGGCGGCCTTGCCGGCCTTGTCGTCGATGTCGGCGCAGACGACGTTCGCGCCCTCGGAGGCGAGGCGGCGGGCGGTGGCCAGGCCGATGCCGCTGCCGGCGCCCGTGATGACGGCGGTGCGGCCGACGAGCCGGCGGCACACGGGGGTCTGGTCGGTCACTTGGGCTCCTCTGTGCTGATGAACACGTTCTTGGTGTCGGTGAAGGCGGTCAGCGCGTCGGGGCCCAGTTCGCGGCCGAGGCCGGACTGCTTGAAGCCGCCGAACGGGGTCCAGTAGCGGACGCTGCTGTGGGAGTTGACGGAGAGGTTGCCCGCGGAGACGGCGCGGGAGACGCGCAGGGCGCGGCCGATGTCGCGGGTCCAGATCGAGCCGGAGAGCCCGTAGTCGGTGGCGTCGGCGATCCGGACGGCGTCGGCCTCGTCCTCGAAGGGGATGACGACGGCGATGGGACCGAAGATCTCCTCGGTGGCGACGCGGTCGTCCGGGGCGCCCTCCAGGACCGTCGCGGGGTACCAGAAGCCCTTGCCCGCCGGGGCCTCGCCGCGGATGGCGGCGGGGGCGGACTCGGGGACGTAGGACCGTACGCGCTCCCGGTGCGCGGCGGAGATCAGCGGGCCCATCCGGGTGGCCGGGTCGGTGGGGTCGCCGACCGCGAACGCCTTGACGGCCGGTTCCAGGAGTTCCATGAAGCGGTCGTAGACGGTGCGCTGGACGAGGATGCGGCTGCGGGCGCAGCAGTCCTGGCCGGTGTTGTCGAGGAAGGAGCCGGGTGCGGCGGCGGCCGCCGCCTCGACGTCGGCGTCGGCGAAGACGATGTTGGGGCTCTTGCCGCCGAGTTCGAGGGTCACCCGCTTCACCCGCTCGGCGCAGCTCGCCATGATCTGTTTGCCGACGGCGGTGGAGCCGGTGAAGACGACCTTGGCGACGCCGGGGTGCTCCACGAGCGCGCCGCCCACGACGGGTCCGGCCCCGGGCAGGACCTGGAAGAGGCCCTCGGGCAGTCCGGCGGCCAGGGCGAGCTCGGCCAGCCGGAGGGCGGTGAGCGGGGTGGTCTCGGCGGGCTTGAGGAGGACGGCGTTGCCCGCGGCGAGGGCGGGGGCGAGGCCCCAGCCGGCGATGGGCAGCGGGAAGTTCCACGGGGCGATGACGGCGACGACGCCGAGGGGTTCGTGGAAGGTGACGTTGAGTCCGCCGGCGACGGGGATCTGGGCGCCGTTGAGCCGTTCCGCTCCCCCGGCGGCGTAGTCCAGGAGGTCGCGGACGTTGCCCGCCTCCCAGCGGGCGTTGCCGATGGGGTGGCCGGCCTCGGCGACCTCCAGCAGCGCCAGCTCCTCCAGGTGCGCGTCGACGGCGGCGGCGAAGCGGCGCAGCTGCCGGGCCCGGTCGCCGGGGGCGAGGGCCGCCCATGCCCGCTGGGCCGCGGCGGCGCGGGCGACGGCGGCGTCGACGTCCCGCGGGGTGGCGTCCGGGACGGTGGCGAGGTGTTCCTCCGTCGCCGGGTTGACGATGTGGTGCTCGTACAAGACGTTCCCTTACATGCGCTCGAAGGAGCGGTAGCGCTCCCAGTCCGTGACGGCGGTGTCGTACGCCTCCTGCTCGACGCGCGCCATGTGGAGGTAGTGCTCCACGACCTCGTCGCCGAACGCGGCGCGGGCGATGGGGCTGGCCTCCCACAGGCCGGCGGCCTCGCGCAGGGTCGCCGGCACATGGGCGGCGTCGCCGGTGTAGGCGTTGCCGGTGCACGCCTCGGGCGGTTCCAGCTCGTGCTCGATGCCGTGGAGTCCGGCGGCGATCATTCCGGCGACGGCGAGGTAGGGGTTCACATCGCCGCCGGGCAGGCGGTTCTCGAAGCGGTGGGAGTGGCCCCGGCCGACGACGCGCAGCGCGCAGGTGCGGTTGTCGGGTCCCCAGGCGACGGCGGTGGGGGCGAAGGAGCCGGGGCGGAACCGCTTGTAGGAGTTGATGTTCGGGGCGTAGAGGAGGGTGAAGTCGCGCAGGGCGGCGAGCTGTCCGGCGAGGAAGTGCCGCATGGTGGCCGACATGCCGTACGGGCCCTCGTCGTCGGCGAGGACGGGCCGGCCGGACTCATCGCGCAGCGAGAGGTGGATATGGCAGGAGTTGCCCTCGCGCTCGTCGTACTTGGCCATGAAGGTGAGCGCCGAGCCCTCCTGGGCGGCGATCTCCTTGGCTCCCGTCTTGTAGACGGAGTGCTGGTCGCAGGTGGTCAGCGCCTCGTCGTAGCGGAAGGCGATCTCGTGCTGGCCGAGGTTGCACTCGCCCTTGGCCGACTCGACGGTCATGCCGGCGGCGCCCATCTCGTTGCGGATGCGGCGCAGCAGGGGTTCGACGCGGCCGGTGCCGAGGACGGAGTAGTCCACGTTGTACTGGTTGGCCGGGGTCATACCGCGGTAGCCACGGTTCCAGGCGTCCTCATAGGTGTCCTTGAAGACCATGAACTCCAGCTCGGTGCCGACGTGGGCGCTCCAGCCCCGCTCGGCCAGGCGGTCGAGCTGGCGCCGGAGTATCTGCCGGGGCGAGGCGAGGACGGGGGTGCCGTCGTGCCAGGCGAGGTCGGCGGTGACGAGGGCGGTGCCGGGGTTCCAGGGGGTGCGGCGGAGCGTGCCGAGGTCGGGGCGCATGGCGAAGTCGCCGTAGCCGCGCTCCCAGGACGACATGGCGTAGCCGTCGACGGTGTTCATGTCGGTGTCCACGGCGAGGAGGTAGTTGCAGCCCTCCGTGCCGTGTTCGAGCGCGTCGTCGAGGAAGAACCTGGCGGCGAACCGCTTTCCCTGGAGCCTGCCCTGCATGTCGGTGAAGGCGAGGACGACAGTGTCGATCTCCCCGCTGTCGACCAGAGCGCGGAGCTCGTCGACGCTGAGCGGGGGCGTGCGGTCTGCCACAGTGAAGCCTCCTGTCGGTGTGACCGGAGCCCTTAAGGTAGGCCCGTAGACCATTGATTGGGAAGGGGTCCCGATGGACGGGAGTTCGGCGGACCGGCTGGCGCCGGTGCTGCGGCCGGTCCGCGTGGGCAGCGGCTTCGAGGAGGCCCTGGAGCAGATACTCCAGATCGTCCGCCTCGGCCTGGTACCGGCCGGCGAACGCCTGCCGGCCGAGCGGGAACTGGCCCTGCGGATGCGGATCAGCCGGGTGACGCTGCGCGAGGTGCTCAAGGTGCTCCAGGACCAGGGGCTGGTGGAGAGCAGGCGGGGCCGTTACGGCGGGACGTTCGTGTGCGGCCGTGCGGCGTCGGCCGGGGCGGGCACGGCCGAACTGCGGCGGCGGGTCGCGGAGGTGGACCTGGAGGACACCCTCCGCTTCCGTGAGGTGCTGGAGGTGGGCGCGGCCGGGCTGTGCGCCGCGCACGGCCTGGACGAGGCGGGCGCGGCCCGGCTGCGGGCGGCCCTGGACGCCACGCACGACGCCCCGTTGGCCGAATACCGGCGGGTGGACACCCGGTTCCACCTGACGCTGATGGAGCTCTCCGGCTCCCCGACGCTCACCACCCAGTACGCCGCCGTCCGGGCCACGGTGAATGAATTGCTGGACTGCATCCCCCTGCTCGTGCGTAACTTGGAACATTCGCAGGCGCAGCACACCTCGCTGGTGGGGGCGGTGCTGGCCGGGGACGCGGGCGGTGCGCGCGAGGTCATGCGCGAGCACTGCTCGGGGACGGCGGCGCTCCTGCGGGGCTTCCTCTCGTAGCGGGACGGGGCGGGCGCGGGCTTCCGGCGGCCGCCCGTCGGGCAACCCGTCGGGCACCCGTCGAGCAGCAGCCACAAGTAACGAGTCTTTTACGCAAGAGGGTTGCTTCGGCCATATCCGCCTGGCAAAGGTATGCCGCACAACCTTTACCCTCGCGAGGCAGGAGCGGCCCATGCCCGACCGTACGGAGATCCCCGACGCACCGCCCACGCCCCGCTCCCCCGAGGACGCCTATCTGGAGAAGCGCACCCTGCGGCGGGGCAGCGCGGGACCGCTGCTGCTCACCGGCCTCGGGGTGGCGTACGTCGTCTCCGGCGACTTCTCCGGCTGGAACTTCGGCCTGGCGCACGGGGGTTTCGGCGGGCTCGCCGTCGCCGCGGTGCTGATGGGGCTGATGTACACCTGTATGGTCTTCGCGCTCGCCGAGATGGCCTCCGTGCTGCCCACGGCGGGCGGCGGCTACGGCTTCGCGCGCCGCGCCCTCGGCACCTGGGGCGGCTTCCTCACCGGCACCGCGATCCTCATCGAGTACGTCCTGGCGCCCGCGGCGATCTCGCTCTTCATCGGCGACTACGTGGAGTCCCTGGGCCTGTTCGGGCTCACCTCGTCCTGGCCGGTGTACCTGGCCTGCTTCGTGCTGTTCATCGGTATCCACCTGTGGGGCGTGGGCGAGGCCCTGCGGTTCAGCTTCGTGGTGACCGGGGTCGCGGTCGCCGCGCTGCTGATCTTCGCGGCGGGGGCGTTCACCGACTTCGACGCGGGGCGGCTGCACGACATCCCGGTCGACCGGGACGCCTTCGGCGCCTCGTCCTGGCTGCCGTTCGGGCTGCTGGGCATCTGGGCCTCGTTCCCGTTCGGCATGTGGTTCTTCCTCGGCGTCGAGGGGGTGCCGCTGGCGGCCGAGGAGACCCGGGACCCGGCGCGGACCCTGCCGAAGGCCATGGCCACCTCGATGGGCATCCTGCTCCTCCTCGCCCTGCTGACCTTCCTCGCCGCCACCGGTGCGGGCGGCGCGGACGCCATGAAGGACGCCGGCAACCCCCTCGTCGCCGCCCTCCAGAGCGACGGCCGGCCCACCACGCTCGGCCGGATCGTCAACTACGCGGGCCTGGCCGGCCTGGTGGCCTCCTTCTTCTCCCTCATCTACGCCGGCTCCCGGCAGTTGTTCGCGCTCTCCCGGGCCGGCTACCTCCCCCGCTTCCTCTCCCTCACCAGCCGCCGCAAGGCGCCCTACCTCGGGCTGCTGGTGCCCGGCGCGCTGGGCTTCGCGCTGGCCGCGGCGACCGGCGACGGGGCGCGCATGCTCAACGTCGCGGTGTTCGGCGCCACGATCTCGTACGCGCTGATGGCGCTCTCCCACATCGTGCTGCGGCGGCGCGAGCCGTACCTGCCCCGCCCGTACCGCACCCCGGGCGGCGTGCTGACCTCGTCCGTGGCGCTCGCGCTGGCGTGCGCGGCGCTGGTGGCGACGTTCCTGGTGGACGTCACCGCCGCGTTCATCGCCCTGGGCGTGTACGCCCTCGCCGCGGGCTACTTCGGCTTCTACAGCCGGCACCGGCTGGTGGCGAGCGCGCCGGAGGAGGAGTTCGCGGCGCTCGCCGCCGCGGAGGCCGAGCTGGCCCGGGAATGACCGGACCCCTACCAGGAAGGACACGACGTACATGAGCACGCAGCCGCTGATCGGCTTCACCACCTACCTCGTCCAGGCCCGCTGGGGAGCGTGGGACGCGCCGGCGGCCCTGGTCCACGCCACCTATCCGCGGTACGCGCGGCGGGCGGGCGGCCTGGCCGTCCTGCTGCCGCCGGACGATCCGGCGGCCGCGGAGGCGGTGCTCCGGCGGGTGGACGGCCTGGTCCTCGCGGGCGGCGAGGACCTGGACCCGGCGCTCTACGGCCACAGCGCGCACCCCCGCACGGGACGGCCGGTCCCCGAGCGCGACCGCTGGGAGCTGGCGCTGCTGGACGCCGCCCTGCGGCGTGGCACGCCGGTGCTCGGCATCTGCCGGGGGATGCAGCTGATGAACATCCACGCGGGCGGCACGCTCTGCCAGCACCTGCCGGACGAGGTGGGCCACGACGGCCACAACCCCCGGCCGGGCACCTTCTCCGACCACCTGGTCAAGCCGGTCCCGGACACCCGCACCGGCGGCCTGCTGCCCGAGGCGGTCCAGGTGGCCACCCACCACCACCAGTCGGTGGACCGGCTGGGCGAGGGCCTGATCCCGACGGCGTACGCGGAGGACGGCACGGTGGAGGCCCTGGAGTACGCGGGGGACCGCTTCGCGGTGGGGGTGCAGTGGCACCCGGAGGCACGGGACGACGTACGGCTGATGGAGGGGCTGGTGCGGGCGGCGAGTGGCGGCTGACCGGTTACCCCGGCCTTTCGGCAAAGGCCGACCCGGGCGAAAATTCAGCCCGTCCGGCGTTTGAGGACACCGCGCGTCAGCGCGGAACGGGGGCCCGGGGACCTCCCCGGTTCGGGAAGGGGCGGGGCTGGGGAAAAGCCCGCGGCGGCGATCAGCCGGACGGCCCCCGCGTCAAGCTCAGCAGATCCCTCGCGGGACCGGCGGGCCGCTGCCCCACCGGCCAGACGGCCCGCAACTCCCGCCGCAGCGGAAACTCCAGCGGTACGGCCACCAGCCGCCGCACCCCCAACTCCTCCCCCACCGCCAGCTCACTCAGCACCGAGGGCCCCGCCCCGCTCACCGCCGCCCCCTTCGCCGCGGTCGTGGACGCGAGTTCCAGCAGCGGCGGCGCCGCGCCGCCGTGCGCGGCCAGGGCCGCGTCCAGGACCTGGCGGGTGCCCGAGCCCCGTTCGCGGAGGATCAGCGGGGTGGCCGCCAGCTCGGCCGCGGCCAGCGGGGCCCGGCGGCGGGCCCACGGGTGCCCCGGGGCCACCACGACGACCAGCCGGTCCTGGCCGATGACCACCGCGTCCAGACCGGCCGGCACCTCCAGGCCCTCGACGAAGCCGAGGTCGGCCTCTCCCGCGCGCAGCCGGTCCGCGACGGCCGCGGAGTTCCCGGCGGTCAGCGACACGGCCGTGTCCGGCCGCAGCCCGCGCAGCGCGATCAGCCAGCCGGGCAGCAGGTACTCCGCGATGGTCATGCTGGCCGCGACCCGCAGCCGGGAGTCCCGCCGGGTCCGCAGCGCCCGCGCCCCGGCGTCGAACGCCTCGGCGGCCTCCACCACCCGGCCGGCCCAGTCCGTGACGAGCGCCCCGGCGTCGGTCAGCCGCGATCCGCGCGGGGACCGCTCGACGAGCGCCACGCCCAGCAGCCGCTCCATGCCGCGCAGCCGGCCGCTGGCCGCTGGCTGGGTGATGCCGAGCTCCCGCGCCGCCCGGCTCAGGCTCCCCAGCCGGGCCACGGCGAGCAGCAGTTCCAGGGCGCCGAGGTCGGGCACCCGGTGGGCGAGCGGAGCCTGCCATTCCTCGGTCATAAATCCAGCTTATGCCCTCATAGGCATATGGCCTCTGCCGTCCGGCCGCCCGGCCGGGGACCGTGGAGGCATGAGCACGTTCCGCACCACCCGCCCCCGCCCGGGCGTCCGCCACCTCGGGCCCAACTGGTACGCCACCGTCATGGGCACCGCGATCGTCGCGAGCGCCGGCGCCGCGCTGCCCGTACGCGCACCGCTCCTCCGCGACGCGTACGAGGCGGTGTGGGCGCTGGCCGCGCTCGCCCTGCTCGTCCTGCTCGTGGCGCGCGCCACGCACTGGGCGCGCCACGGGGACCAGGCCCGGCGGCACCTGGCCGACCCGGCCGTCGCGCCGTTCTACGGCTGCCTGGCGATGGCGCTGCTGGCGGTCGGCGGGGCCACCCTGTCGGTGGGCTCGGGGGTCGTCGGCGAGGGGGCGGCCGTGGCCGCCGACGCCGTGCTGTGGGTGACGGGCACCGTGATCGGGCTGGCCGCCGCGGCGGCGATCCCGTATCTGCTGGTCACCCGGCACAAGGTGGCGGCCGACGGCGCCTCCCCCGTGTGGCTGCTGCCCGTGGTCGCGCCCATGGTCTCCGCCGCGCTGGGCCCGGCGCTGGTGCCGCACCTGCCGGCCGGCCAGTGGCGGGAGGCGATGGTGTGGGGCTGCTACGCCCTGTTCGGGATGAGCCTGCTGGCCACCCTGGTGATCCTGCCGGCGGTCTTCTCCCGGCTCGTGCACCACGGTCCGCTGCCCCTGGCCCTGACCCCGACCCTGATCCTCGTGCTCGGCCCGCTGGGTCAGTCCACCACCGCCGTGAACAACCTCGCCGACGCCGCGCAGGGCACCGTCGCGGCCCCGTACGCGCACGCGGCGACGGCCTTCGCGGTGCTGTACGGCGTCCCGGTGATCGGCTTCGCGCTGCTGTGGCTGGCGCTCGCCACCGCCATGGTCGTCCGCGCCTTCCGGCGGGGCATGGGCTTCGCGATGACCTGGTGGGCGTTCACCTTCCCCCTCGGCACCTGTGTCACCGGTGCCGCGGGCCTGGCCCGGCACACCGGGCTCGCGGCCTTCACCGGCCTGGCCACCGGGCTGTACGCGCTGCTGGTGGTGGCCTGGGCGGTGGCGGCGACCCGCACGCTGCGCGGGCTGGTCAGTGGCCGGCTGCTCGAAGCGCCGCGCCCAGCACCGTCGGTGCTTCCGCGAGCGACGGTCCGTACCACGTGAGGTGACGGCCGCTGACGAGCGCGCACGGCAGCCCGGGGAACGCCTCCGGGCCGTCGTCGCGCGTGAAGCGGTAGGGCTCGTCGGGCAGCACCGCCAGGCGGGCCCCGCACGCGTTCAGCTCGTCGACCGGCACGCGCGGGTAGCGCTCGGCGTGGTCGGCGTGGGCGGTGACGACGCCGAGGCGGGCCAGCACGTCACCCGCGAAGGTGTCCCGGCCGAGCACCATCCAGGGCCGCCGCCAGATGGGCACCACGGCCCGCACCGGGGGTTCCCCGGCCCGCACGTCCCGCCAGGCGTCCTCGGCGTCCGCCAGCCAGCCGGGCCGGGCCAGCCCGCAGCCGGTCACCAGGACCCGCTCCAGCTCGGTGAACGCCTGCCCGAGCGTGCGCACCTCGGTCACCAGCACCGGCAGCCCGGCGGCGCGCAGCGCGGCCAGGTCGGGGGCGCGGTTCTCCTCCTCGTTGGCGAGGACGAGGTCGGGCGCGAGGGCGGCGATCCGTGCCGGGTCGGGGTTCTTGGTGCCGCCGACGCGGGCGACGTCGAGCCCGGCGGGGTGGTCGCACCAGTCGGTGGCGCCCACGAGGAGGCCGGGTTCGGTGGCGGCGACCGCCTCGGTGAGGGAGGGGACGAGGGAGACGACGCGCCGTACGGTGCGGAGGGCCATGCGGCCACGGTACGCACCCGGGGGCCCCGTCCGGAACGAGCGGTGATCGGAATCGCTCGTCCCGGCGGGGCCCCCGGGCGTGGGGGTTACGCCCCCACCGGCGCGAGCCGGTCCGCGAACCCGGGGTGGGCGTCGAGCCAGTGCCGTGCCGACTGCTTCTCCCTGCCCTTGCCGCCGGCCTGCAGCTCGGCCTCCAGCGAGGCCAGCTCCTCCTCGCTCATCCTGAAGTTCTTCAGCCAGCCGGTGACCTTCGGGAAGTCCTGGGCGAAGTCCTTCTTCGCCACCGTGTGGATCTTCTCGCCGGTGCCCCAGGCGCCCTTGGGGTCCTTGAGCTTCTTCAGGTCGTACTTGGCGTAGGCCCAGTGCGGGGTCCACAGCGGGACGACGACGGGCTCCTTCTTCTTGTACGCGCGGTCCAGCTCGGCGAGCATCGTGGAGGTGGTGGACGAGACGACCTTGTACTCGCCGTCGAGGCCGTACTCCTTGAGCACCTTGCTGTTGAGCAGGCCCATGTTCCCGGCGCTGGACTCGATGCCGACGATCTTCCCGCCGAACCGCCCGGCCTTGCCCTTGAGGTCCTCGATGGAGTCGACGTCCTTGACGTAGGACGGGACGGTCAGCTCCAGCGACGTCGGCCCGTACCAGGCGCCGAGGTCGGTGAGCCGGTCGCGGTAGACGTCCATGTAGCGCTTGTGCGTCGTGGGCAGCCAGGAGTCGAACTGCACGTCCATCTGGCCCTGGGCGAGCGCGGTGTAGAGCGGGCCGGGGTCGAGCTGCTTGACCTCCGGGGCGAAGCCGCGGTCCTCCAGGATGTTCTGCCAGAGGTAGGTGGTGGCCACGGCCTCGTCCCAGGGGAAGTAGCCGAGCTTGATCTTCTTGCCGTCGCCGACGTTCTTGCCCGCCGCGACGGTCTGCTTGTCTCCGGTCCCGGCGAGGTTCATCCCGCCGGCGACGAGCGCGAGGACGACGACGCCGACGGTGGCGACGGCCGTGCCGGGGCGGTAGCGCAGGAAGGTGGCGGAGGCGGAGCCGCGCGCGGCGGCGGCCGCCTTGGCCAGCGAGCGCCGGCCGAGCGGCGAGACCTGCTGGTTGAGGGCACCGGTCATCCGGTCCAGGTAGATGGCGAGGATGACGACGGCCAGACCGCTCTCGACGCCGCCGCCGATGTCGACCTGGGTGACGGCCGCGTAGACGGCCTCGCCGAGGCCGCCGGCGCCGGCCATGCCCGCGATGACGACCATCGACAGGGCCAGCATGATGACCTGGTTGACGCCCGCCATGATGGTGGGCAGGGCCAGCGGCAGCTGGACGCGGGTGAGGGTGTCGCGCGGGGTGGTGCCGAAGGCCCGCGCGGCCTCGACGAGCTCGCCGTCGACCTGGCGGATGCCGAGCTCGGTCATCCGGACGCCCGGCGGCATCGAGAAGACGACGGTGGCGATCAGGCCCGGCAGGGGGCCGATCGAGAAGAACATCACGCCGGGGATGAGGTAGACGAAGGCGGGCATCGTCTGCATGACGTCCAGGACGGGCCGCAGCACCCCGCTGACGGTGCGGTTGCGCGCCGCCCAGATGCCCAGCGGCACGGCCATCAGCAGGGTGAGCAGGCTCGCGACGAGGACGAGCGAGAGCGTCGCCATCGCCTTGTCCCACAGGCCGAAGGAGTCGACGAGCGCGAGCCCGGCGTAGGTGAGGACGGCGGGCAGCAGCCCGCGCAGCCACCAGGCGACGACGGCGAGGATGCCCGCCATCAGCAGCGGGTGGGGGGCGCCGAGCACGGCGACGACACCGTCGTACGCCCCGCTCAGCACGGTGTTGATGGCGTCGAACAGCCAGTCGAGGTGGGTCTGGAGCCAGCCGACGGCGGACTCGGCCCACTGGCCGAGGTGGATCCTAGGCACCGGCGGTCACCTCCACCTCGCGGGCGGCGGCGGGTGCGGGCATCGCGGGCTCCTCGCCGAGGGCCGCGAGCAGCCGGTCGCGGGTGACCACGCCGGCCAGCCCGCCCCGCTCGTCGGTGACGGCGACGGGGGCGCCGCCGCCGCGGGCGAAGGGGGCGAACAGCTCCGCGACGGGGGTGTCGGCGCCGACGGTGGCGGGCGCGGCGGCCAGCACCTCGGCCGCGCCGCGGTCACCGTCCGGCTCGTCCATGATCGCTCCGGCGGTGAGCACCCGGGAGCGGTCCACGTCCTGGATGAAGGAGGCGACGTAGTCGTTGGCGGGCCGCATGAGGATGTCCTCGGCGGTGCCGTTCTGCACGATCCGGCCGTCCCGCATCACGGCGATCCGGTCGCCGAGGCGCATGGCCTCGTTGAGGTCGTGGGTGATGAAGACGATGGTCTTCTTCAGCCGCGTCTGGAGGTCCAGCAGCTGGTCCTGCATGTCGCGGCGGATCAGCGGGTCGAGGGCGCTGAAGGACTCGTCCATCAACAGCAGGTCGGCGTCGGTGGCCAGGGCGCGGGCGAGGCCGACGCGCTGCTGCATGCCGCCGGACAGCTCGTCGGGCCAGGAGGTCTCCCAGCCCTTCAGACCGGCCAGCTCCAGGGCCTCGGCGGCGCGCCGCTCGCGCTCCGGGCGCTCCACGCCCTGGACCTCCAGGCCGTAGGCGGCGTTCTCCAGCACGCTGCGGTGCGGGAAGAGCGCGAAGTGCTGGAAGACCATGCTGATGCGGTGCGAGCGCACGGCGCGCAGCTCGCGCGGGGTGAGGGCGGTGAGGTCCTGCCCGTCGTAGAGGACGCGTCCGGCGGTCGGCTCCGACAGTCCGTTGAGCATGCGCAGCAACGTGGACTTGCCGGATCCGGAGAGACCCATCACCACGAAGATCTGGCCGGCCTCGACCTCGAAGGAGGCGTCGATGACCGCCGCGGTGGTGCCGTCGGCGCGCAGCTCGTCGCGGCCGGCGCCGCCTTCGAGTCGCTCGACGGCGGCTTGGGGTCGGGTGCCGAACACCTTGTACAGGTGCTCGGCCTGAAGCCTGGACACATAAACCTCTCGGGTCGAACTCAGCGATGCCCCGGCTCCCCCCTTCCTTCCGGAAGCCCTCCGGGGCCGGGACATGGAGCGGCGCGGTATCGGTCCGCGGGGCCGCCGTCGCTTCTCCGAGTGGTGACGGCGTCCGCTCCGGGGCCGCGCCTGCCCCGGTTCAATCCGGGCAAACGGAACAGTGATGTGGTTCACATGTCCGGTGCGGCGGTGTCGGTGGCATGCGGCATGATCGGTCCGTGACGCGACGCCTGATGCTCCTCGACACCGCTTCCCTGTACTTCCGCGCCTATTTCGGGGTGCCGGACACCGTGCGGGCCCCCGACGGCACCCCCGTGAACGCGGTGCGCGGCCTGCTCGACTTCATCGCCCGGCTGGTCCAGGACCATCACCCGGACGACCTGGTGGCCTGCATGGACTTCGACTGGCGGCCGCAGTGGCGGGTGGACCTGATCCCGACGTACAAGGCGCACCGGGTCGCCGAGGAGGCGCCGGCGGGCGGCCTCGGGGGCGGTGCGGGCTTCGTGGAGGAGGTGCCCGACACCCTGTCGCCGCAGGTGCCGGTGATCGAGGACGTCCTCGACGCGCTGGGCATCGCCCGCGTCGGCGCGGCCGGCTACGAGGCGGACGACGTGATCGGCACGCTGACGGGCCGGGCGGCGGGCCCGGTGGACATCGTCACGGGCGACCGGGACCTCTATCAGCTGGTGGACGACGCCCGTGGGGTGCGGGTGCTGTATCCGCTGAAGGGCGTGGGCACGCTCCAGGTCGTCGACGAGGCGCTGCTGAAGGAGAAGTACGGGGTGGACGGCGCGGGCTACGCCGATCTGGCGCTGCTGCGCGGCGACCCCAGCGACGGGCTGCCGGGTGTGCCGGGCATCGGCGAGAAGACGGCGGCGAAGCTGCTGGCCGCCCACGGCGACCTGGCGGGGATCGTCGCGGCGGCGGCCGACCCCGCGGTCCGGATGACGCCGGTGCAGCGCAGGCGGCTGGTGGAGGCGGGCCCGTATCTGGCGGTGGCGCCCAAGGTGGTGCGGGTCGCGGCGGACGTCCCGCTGGCGCCGTTCGACGCGGCGCTGCCCACCGAGCCGCGCGACCCCATGACGCTGGAGGAGCTGGCGGCGCGGTGGGGCCTGGGCGGCTCGCTGCAGCGGCTGCTCACCGTCCTGGCCGCCTGAACCGTGTTAAGTTAGGGCTGCCTAAGTTGGGCAGCGCTTTCTTAATCAGTTGTCGTCGGAGCGTCAAGGGGAGACAGCCATGGCAGACCGTCCCGTACGGAAGGGTCCGCGGCAGAACCGCGCCCGGGTCGTGCGCACCGAGCGGCTGACGCCGCACATGGTGCGGGTCGTCCTGGGCGGCGAGGGGCTCGCCGACTTCGGGGCGGGCGCGCACACCGACCACTATGTGAAGCTGCTCTTCCCGGTGGCCGGTGTCGACTACCCGGAGCCCCTCGACATGGAGGCCGTCCGCCGGGACCTGCCGCGCGACCAGTGGCCCGCCACCCGGACGTACACCGTGCGCTCCTTCGACCGCGAGGCGCGCGAGCTGGCGATCGACTTCGTCGTCCACGGCGACGAGGGACTGGCCGGCCCCTGGGCCGCGTCCGTCGAGCCGGGCGCCGAGCTGTACTTCCTGGGCCCCGGCGGCGGTTACGCCCCCGACCCGGCCGCCGACTGGCACCTGCTGGCGGGCGACGAGAGCGCGCTGCCGGCGATCGCCGCGGCGCTGGAGGCGATACCGGCGGGCGTGCCCGTGCACGCGTTCGTCGAGGTCGCGGACGCCGCCGAGGAGCAGCCGCTGACCGTGCCCGAGGGCGTGGAGGTCGTCTGGCTGCACCGTGCGGGCGCCCCGGTCGGCGAGGCCCTGGTGAAGGCCGTGTGCGCGCTGGAGTTCCCGCCCGGTGACGTCCAGGCGTTCGTGCACGGCGAGGCCGGCTTCGTGAAGGAGCTGCGCCGCTATCTCCGGGTGGAGCGCGAGGTGCCGCGCGAGCGGCTGTCGGTCTCGGGCTACTGGCGCCGGGGCCACGACGAGGACGGCTGGCAGGCGTCGAAGCGCGAGTGGAACCAGCAGGTGGAGCGGGAGCAGGAAGGCGCCCCCGCGGACCCGTCCGCCGCCTGACACCCGCCCTCCGCCGGGGCGTGGCTATCCTCGCCCCCATGACGACCCGTGCCCGGATATCCCTGACGAGCGTGGCGGCGGCCGCGCTCGTCCTCACGGCGGCCGCCGGCGCCTCGGCGGATCCCACCTGGGAGGTGTCCGGGGCCGCGCCCACGCAGCGCGGCCGCGAGGCCGCCTTCACCGTCACGATCACGCCGGGCACGCTCGACGAGAACAACGGCTATGTGACGCTCGAATCGCCGGCCTTCGCCAAGAAGGTCACGCTCAAGGCGAAGCGGTTCCGGGAGGGCAAGGGCGGCGTCCTGTACGCCCACGCCGCGGGCATGGTCCTCTGCGATCTGACGCCGGGCACGTATCCGGTGGCGCTGAAGGACCAGGGCGAGGGCGAGGCGGTGGACACCGTCGACCTCACCGTGGTCCCGGAGATGGACCCCGGGAACCGCGACTTCTGCGCGGGGCCGAAGAGTTACGAGGACGCGGTCGACCGGACCAGCGAGGCCGCGCTGGAGGCCGAGGAAGAAGGGGCCGAGGACGGCATGGGCACCGGGGCCGTGATCGGGGTGGCCGCCGGGTCCGCCGTCGTGGCCGCCGCGCTGACCGCCGTGGGCACGTACGCGCTGGTGCGCCGCGCCAAGAAGGGCGCCGACCGCTCCTGGTGACGCCCTCCCCGATGACGGAGAGCCCGTCCCGCACACGCGGGACGGGCTCTTCGCGTTCCTCGCGGGGCCGTCAGCCCACCGAGGAGTAGGCGACGACGCCGCGCAGGAGGCCGTCGACGGCCTTGCGGGCGTTCCGGGCGACCGGGCTGCCGGGCGGGGCCGCCGCCGCGATCTGGCCGAGGACGTCGATGAGCTGCTTGCACCAGCGGACGAAGTCGCCGGCGGGCATCTCGATCTCGCGGAGCACCTCGTCCAGGCCGTGGCCGGACGCCCAGCGGAAGGCGGGCCAGGCGAAGCCGAGGTCCGGCTCGCGCTGGCCGACGCCCTCCGCCTGGTTGATCTTGTGCTCCTCCTCCAGGGCGTCGAGCCGGCCCCAGATGCGGACCATCTGGCCGAGCGCGTCCTTCGCCGGGCCCGTGGGCAGCTTCGGCGGCGCCGCGTCGTCGGCCGCCCGCGCCTCGTAGACCAGCGCGGAGGCGCAGGCCGCGAGCTCGGCCGGCTTGAGGCCGTCCCAGACGCCCTCGCGCAGGCACTCGGAGGCCAGCAGGTCCAGCTCGCCGTAGAGCCGCGCGAGCCGCTTACCGTCCTCGGTCACCTCGCCGTCCCGGAGGTAGTCCAGGTCGGTCAGGAGCGCGCAGATCCGGTCGAAGGTGCGGGCGATGGTGTTCGTCCGCCCCTCGATGCGCCGCTCCAGCTGGCGGGTGTCCCGCAGCAGCCGCTGATAGCGCTCGGCCCAGCGGGCGTGGTCCTCGCGCTCGTCGCAGCCGTGGCAGGGGTGCGCGCGGATGGCCGTGCGCAGCCGGGCGATCTCGGTGTCGTCCGCCGCGGCGGCCCGGGACCTGCGGTGCCGCTCGGGCTCGAGGTGCCCGGCCTTGGTGCGCAGCGCGGAGGCGAGGTCGCGACGGGACTGCGGGGAGCGCGGGTTGAAGGACTTGGGGATCCGCATCCGCTCCAGGGCCTCGACCGGGACCGGGAAGTCGATCGCGGCGAGCCGCTTGACCTGCCGCTCGGCGGTGAGGACCAGCGGGCGCGGCCCGTCCTGCGGGTCGTGGCCGCGGTGCCGGTCGGTGCGGCCCGCGGGCAGGCCGGGGTCGAGGACCAGGGCCAGTCCGGCGAACTTGCCCGTCGGCACATGGATGACGTCGCCGGGCTTGAGCCGCTCCAGCGCCGCCGCGGCGGCGGCCCGGCGCTGTGTCGCGCCCTGTTTGGCCAGCTCGGTCTCGCGGTCCTTGAGTTCGCGGCGGAGCCGGGCGTACTCCTCGAAGTCGCCGAGGTGGCAGCTGACGGCCTCGCGGTAGCCCGCCAGGCCCTCCTCGTTCTTCTGGACCTGCCGGGAGATCCCGACGACCGACTTGTCGGCCTGGAACTGTGCGAAGGAGGTCTCCAGGAGTTCCCTGGAGCGGTGCCGACCGAACTGCGAGACCAGGTTGACCGCCATGTTGTACGACGGCTTGAAGCTGGAGCGCAGCGGATACGTGCGCGTGCCGGCCAGGCCCGCGAGGGCGCCCGGGTCCATGGCGCGCTGCCAGAGCACGACCGCGTGGCCCTCGACGTCGATGCCCCGGCGGCCGGCCCGGCCGGTCAGCTGGGTGTACTCGCCGGGGGTGATGTCGGCGTGCTGCTCGCCGTTCCACTTGACGAGCTTCTCCAGGACCACCGAGCGGGCGGGCATGTTGATGCCGAGGGCCAGCGTCTCGGTGGCGAAGACGGCCTTGACCAGGCCCTTGACGAAGAGCTCCTCCACGACCTCCTTGAAGGTCGGCAGCATGCCGGCGTGGTGGGCGGCGATGCCGCGCTCCAGGCCCTCCAGCCACTCGAAGTAGCCCAGGACGTGCAGGTCCTCGTCGGGGATCGAGGCGGTGCGCTCCTCGACGATCTCCCGGACCCGCGCGCGGGCCTCGGTGTCGTTGAGCCGCAGGCCCGCGTACATGCACTGCTGGACGGCGGCCTCGCAGCCCGCACGGCTGAAGATGAAGGTGATCGCGGGCAGCAGGCCCTCGGCGTCGAGCCGCTCGATGACCTCCACACGGCTCGGCGTCCAGATCCGGCTGCGCTGGCGCCGCTCGCGCTCGCGGTCGGCCTCGCGGAGGTTCCCCCGCCGCTTGTCCCGGCCGCCGAAGGGCCGGCTGTTCTCCATCCGGGCCAGCCGCACCAGGTCGGGGTTGACCTCACGGCGGCCGGTGCCGGCGGCGCCCTGGGCGCCGCTCTTCTCCTCGAAGAGGTCGTACATCCGCCGGCCGGCCAGGACGTGCTGCCACAGCGGCACGGGCCGGTGCTCGGAGACGATCACCTCGGTGTCGCCGCGCACGGTGTCCAGCCAGTCGCCGAACTCCTCGGCGTTGGAGACGGTGGCGGAGAGGGAGACCAGGGTCACCGACTCGGGGAGGTGGATGATCACCTCTTCCCAGACGGCGCCGCGGAAGCGGTCCGAGAGGTAGTGCACCTCGTCCATGACCACATGGCCGAGGCCGATCAGCGCCTGGGAGCCCGCGTAGAGCATGTTGCGCAGGACCTCGGTGGTCATCACGAGCACCGGGGCGTCGGCGTTGACGCTGTTGTCGCCGGTCAGCAGGCCGACCTTGGCGGCGCCGTAGCGCTTGACGAGATCGCTGTACTTCTGGTTCGACAGCGCCTTGATGGGCGTGGTGTAGAAGCACTTGCGGCCCTGGGTGAGGGCCAGGTGGACGGCGAACTCGCCCACGATGGTCTTGCCGGACCCGGTCGGCGCCGCGACCAGCACGCCCTTCCCGGCCTCCAGGGCCTTGCACGCCTCTATCTGGAAGGGGTCGAGCTCGAATTCGTACATCTCGCGGAAGGGAGCGAGCGCGGTGGCCTGCTCGGCGGCGCGCGCCCTCGACAGGGCGTAGCGCTCAGCAGGGGACATGTCGTCGGTCATCTTGTGTACGAGCCTACCGGGGACCTCCGACAGCCACCCGATCTTTATGCGGCTCCCAGCAGGCGTATCGCCCTGAGGAAGACCTCAAGGGCGATGCCGCCGGTCACCCGCCGGACCCTGTCGGGTCCGGCGGGGTGTCAGGTCCGGCTCAGGTGACGTCGTCGTAGCCGTTGCGGCGCGCGGGGTGCTCGGTCCGGTCGCCGAGGGCGGGCATCGGCTCGGAGTCGCCGAGCGGCGTCGGGGTGAGGTCCAGCGGGGCGGCCTCGTCGTCGTCGAGCAGGCGGTCGGGGTTGCTCCGCGCGCGCCGCTTGTCGTTGAGGAGGGAGAACCCGACGGCACCGAAGTACAGGATGATGATCGGGACGGCCAGGATGCACATGCCGAACGGGTCGGTGCTGGGCGTGGCGACCGCGCCGAAGACGAAGATGCCCATGACGACGCCGCGCCACCACTTGGCCATGGTCTTACCGGTGACCATGCCGACCATGTTCATCATCACCAGTATCAGCGGCAGCTCGAAGGCCAGGCCGAAGACCAGGATCATCCGGACCGTGAAGTCGAGGATGTCCGCCAGGCTGAGGGTGTTGGCCGCGGTGTCCGGGGTGATGCTCAGCAGCACCCGCATGCTGGTGGGCATGATCAGGTAGGCCAGGTAGGCACCGGCGACGAAGAGCGGGGCGGCCGTCGCGACGAAGGCGACCGTGTACTTCTTCTCGTTCTTGTGCAGACCGGGGGCGAGGAACGCCCACAGCTGGTAGAGCCAGACCGGGGAGGCGAGGGTGACGCCCGCGAGCAGGGCCACCTTCACCACGGTGCCGAACGGCGCCGTCAGGCTGTTGTACGTCAGCACCGCGCAGTTGCCGCCGTGGCTCTGGGACAGGTCGCGGCCGGGGCACTTGGGCACGGGGCTGGCCAGGAAGTCCGCGATCTGCTGGTTGTAGAACGCGGCGATCACGGCGACGACCACGATGGCCAGGACCGCCTTGGCCAGGCGGTTCCGCAGTTCCCGCAGGTGCTCCGCGAGGGGCATCCGCCCCTCGGGGTCCTTCTCCTTCTTGCGGGCAGGCTTGAGCAACCCACGTCCCTATCTCGTGCGGCAGGCGGACGCCCGGGGCGGCCGGCCCGATCCCTCGGTCAGTGCTGAAGCGGTGCTGCGGGTCAGTGCTGCGCGGTGCGGTCGCTCGGCTCGGCCACCGGGCGGGCGCCGGCGACGTCACCGGGGGCGGCCTTGATCGTCCGGGGGGCGGCGGCCGGCGGGTCGGCCGGGGCGGAGGCGTTGTCCTGGCCCTCGGACTTCATCGCCTTGGCCTCGCTCTTGAGGATCCGGGCGGACTTGCCGAGGGAGCGCGCCATGTCCGGAAGCTTCTTCGCACCGAACAGCAGGACGATGACGACGAGAATAAGAATGATCTCGGGGGCGCCGAGCCTTCCGAACATATGCGTAACCTTCTCACCGAAGCGGCATGGGTGTGGGTGCTGCCCGACCGATCGGACATTTGTCCATCAGTCGTACGGCAGCGATCGTAACGCGCAGGGGTAAACGCGAGGCAATCCCTGTGCGTACTCCCGATGCGACCCTCCGCTTCGTCAGCAGGGTCACCCGAAACAGCGTACCGCCCGCCCCTTGACCCGAGGAAAGACTGTGCCCGAGCTTGTTGGGTTGCGCATCGCCCCTTGATCGGGCCCCGATCAGTCCTGTCGCAGGGTGTTCGCGGCCTGTACGGCGAGCGGTGTCGCGGCCCGTTCGAGGTCCTCCGCGGCACGGGTGATCCGCCGGGAGCTCTCGGACACCTGCCCGGCCAGTCTCCGCACCTCCACCAGGACCCGGACGGCGAGGACGCCGAGGACGGCGATGCCGCCGAAGGCGAGGGCGATGGCGAGCATGGGCCAGAACATGGGGCGAGCCTATCGGGACGGCGGTGGGGAGGACGGGCGAGGAGACGGCCACGGGGGCGGGTGGGACGGCCGGAAAAAGACGGAAAGAGACCGAAGAACGCGGCAAAAATGGCCGAAACAAGCGGTCGGAACGGAATATTCCGGGGTGGATCACCCCGTGCCACGCCCCGGTGACCCCTGGATGACGGCCTCGGCCGAAGACCCGGGGGACGGCCCGCGGGCGGCCCCGGCCGCACTTCTCGGGCCGCCGGGACGTCACACCGAAGAGTGCAGCCGGAGCGTGCTCACCCCGCCGCCGGTGAGGAGCTCGACGATCCGCTCCCCCGCCGGCTTACGGACCGAGGCGCCGCAGTCGGGGCAGGTGAAGGAGTAGAAGGTGGTGCGGTGGCTCGCCCCGATGGCGAGCCGCAGCGCGCCGGCGGCCAGCTCGAAGCACCCCCGGCAGTCCGGGCAGGCCGCCTTGAAGACGGCGGCGACCGTGGTGCGCGCGTCCACCGCTCCCCCGCTCACTCGCCGTACGCCGTGAGGGCCTCGCGGGCCGCGTCCCGTGCGCTCTCCGCCAGCTCCGGCGGGGTGACGATCCGGCCGTCCCGGCCCAGCCGCAGCGCCAGCCGGCGCAGGGACGCCGGGTCGGGGGTGCGCAGGGTGATCCGCAGACCGCCGTCGGGCAGCTCCTCGGCGCTGTCGTGCGGGTAGTACTCGGCGACCCAGCGGCCGCCCGGCCCGACCTCGACCACCACCTCCGGGTCCTCGGCGGCGGGCTGCACCAGCCCCTCGGACAGGTCACGCGGCTCCACGGGCGGCGGGTCGGACCGCTCGTCCAGGAGCCGGATCTCGGCCACCCGGTCGAGGCGGAAGGTACGCCGCGCCTCCGACAGGCGGCACCACGCCTCCATATAGGTGTGGCCGACGGCGAACAGGCGGATCGGGTCCACCTCACGCTCGGTGAGCTCGTCCCGCGCCGGGGAGTAGTAGCGCAGCCACACCCGCCGGCGCTCGGCGATGGCCCGGTCGACGTCGGCGAAGACACCGCCCTCGGACTCGAAGGTGACCGAGAGCCGGGAGCTGGCCGCGGCCGTGTCCCCGGCCGCGGTCTCGATCTTGGCGGTGGCGCGCACCAGCGCCTGCCGGTCGCTCTCCCGGAGGCCGGGCAGGGTGGCGACGGCGCGGGCGGCCACCAGCAGGGCGGTCGCCTCGTCCGCGGCGAGCCGCAGCGGCTCGCCGGTGCTGGTGCCCGAGGCGTCGGGGTTGTGCCACCAGATGCGGTCGCCGTCGGTGTCGATGTCCAGCAGGTCACCGCCGCGGAAGCTGGTGCCGCACATCGGCAGCACATCGAGGTCGCCGATCAGCACGTCCTCGGTGATCCCGAAGGCGCGGGCCACATCGGCGACCCGGGCGCCGGGGCGCTCCCGCAGATAGGTGACCAGCGACAGCATCCGCCGGGTCTGGTCGATGGCGTTTCCGGCCATGAGAAGTCGGTCCGTTCCCTTCTGCTTCGGTCAGCCCTTGGCCACGGCGCGCAGCCGGTCGATGACATCGGCCCGCAGCTCGGCGGGTTCGAGGACGATCACATCGGGCCCGAACTCGACCAGCCAGGCGTCCAGGCCGTGCCCGGACGGGATCTCCAGCTCGTCCCAGCCGTCGCCGAGGTCATGGGTGGCGGTCGCGCGGGCGCGCAGCGGATAGCCGTGCCCGGCCCGCACCTTGATCCGGGCGGTGCCGGTGGCGTTCTCGCCCGCCCAGGTCTCGACCGTCTCGCGGACGGTGACGTGGTCGGGCACGGGGGCGGTGAACGGGACGCCCCGGGAGCGCACCCGGCCGGTGATCCGGGAGAGCCGGAAGACCCGCTCGGCGCCGCGGTCGCGGTCCCAGCCCGCCAGGTACCAGTGGCCCCGCCAGCACTCCAGGGTCCAGGGCTCCACCTGGCGCTGCTCGGCGCGGGCGCTGTTGGCCTTGCGGTAGTCGAAGGTCACCGGACGGCGGTCGCGGGCGGCGAGCATCAGGGGCTCGAAGGCGGCCTCGTGGGCCGGGATCCGCGGTTCGAGGGCGCTGTGGCCCTCGTACGCCTCCTCGGCGAGCGGCATCCCGGCGGCGCGCAGCTTCTGCAGGGCGCCACTGGCGGCGCCGGCCAGCCGGGCCTGCTGCCAGACCCTGGCCGCGACGCCCAGGGCGGCGGCCTCCTCGACGTCGAGGGTGATCGGGGGGAGGCGGTTGCTGTCGCGGCGGGCGAGGTAGCCGATGTCGCCCTCGACGCTCTCGACCGTCTCGATGATCAGTCCGAGCTCGCGCAGGTCGTCCTTGTCGCGCTCGAACATCCGGTTGAAGGCGTCCTCGCTGCCGGTCGCGGTGTCCGAGGGCGTGGAAGCCCCTCCGCTGCCCGGGCCGAACGCCTCCAGATACGCCTCGATCGAGGTCCGCAACTCCCGCTTGCTGAGCGGTCGGCGGGTGCCCAGCAGGCACAGCGCCAGGTTCATCAGCCGCTCGGCCTTGGCGATCGCCATCGACGCCCTCTCTACTTGTGCTCTCAACCGCTGACCGTACCGCTCACGGCTTCCCTGACAAAAGCCGAGGGCCCATGCCCGCAGGCATGGGCCCTCGGCCACGGTGGCGGGGGCCTCAGCCGGCCACGGCGACCAGGTCGCAGACGAAGATCAGCGTCTCGCCCGGGGCGATCGCGTTACCGGCGCCACGGTCGCCGTAGGCGAGGTGGGCGGGGATGACCAGCTTGCGGCGGCCACCGACCTTCATGCCCTGGACACCCTGGTCCCAGCCCGTGATGACCTGGCCGACGCCCAGCTGGAACTGGAGCGGCGTGCCGCGGTTCCAGCTCGCGTCGAACTCCTCGCCGGTGGAGAAGGCCACGCCCACGTAGTGGACCTTGACCATCTGGCCGGCCTCGGCGACGGCGCCGTCACCCTCCCAGATGTCCTTGATCTCGAGGTCGGCCGGAGGCGGGCCGTCCGGGAAGTCGATCTCCGGCTTGTCGATGCTCACGAAAGTGCTCCTACGAACGAATCTTGTAGACAACCGTGCAAGTCTGGCAGATGTCCGGCCGTGCGGGCGGCCGACGCCGTACGCTCCCGGCGCATTCCCGGTCGGTTCCCAGTCGGTTCCCGGCCGGAGCGCCACCGGGGGCGGCGGCGGCCCGGGTCAGTTGACGCCCAGGATGTCGACGACGAAGACCACGGCCGAGTCGAACTGCTTCTGCTGCGCCTCGGTCAGCGCGCTCTTCGGCACCACCAGCAGCACCCGGCTGCCGACCTTCTTGCCGGCCAGGCCCTCCTGCCAGCCCGGCAGGCTCTTCAGCGCCACGGCCTGCATGCCGCTCTGCTGCCAGGTGTTGTCCAGCGGCTTGCTGTCCTTCCAGAGCACGGCCTCGAAGTGCGTCTGGATCGTGTCGTCCTTGCCGACGGTCTTGCCGGTGCCCTCGATGATCGTCTCGGACTGCGTCTTGGACGGCGCGTCCTTGTCCTTCGGGACCGTCACCGACGGGGCCTTGCCGTCGGTGTTGGTGCCCACCTTCGGCAGGTCCTCGTTCTTCTGCTCGACGGCCTTGCCGCTCGGCTTGTTCGGCGTGACGCTCTTCAGGTCGACGACGAAGACCAGGGTGGACTTGGGCGGGATCTGCTCGCCCTGGCCCTGCTCGCCGTAGCCCTTGTCCGGCGGGATGACCAGCTCGACACGGCTGCCGAGCTTCTGGCCCACCAGGCCCTCGTCCCAGCCCTTGACGACCTTGCCGGTGCCGATCTCGAAGGTGGCCGGCTGGCCCCGGTCCCAGCTGTTGTCGAAGACCTTGCCGTCCCAGAGCTGGCCCAGGTAATTGGCCGTCAGGGCGTCGCCCTTCTGCAGCTTCGGCCCGTCGCCCTCCTTGAGGACCTTGATCTTCAGGTCCTTGGGCGGGTCGCCCTCACCCTTGTCGATCTTGGGCTTCTTGTCGGCCGCCCCGCTGACCGCGGGGGGCTCACCGGCCTTGCCGGAATCGTCGCTGCCGCACGCCGTAGCGGTGACGAGCAGCAAGGGGGCGATCAACAGGGCTGCGATTCGGCGCACAGAAATCCCTCAAGACGGGCAGCGGTCGGACACATTCGGACTGGCCCACTCTAACCATGGCACGCAACGGCGGTGGAGCCCCTGCGCACCGGCCCCACCGCCATCCGCCCGTACGGGCGGCACACCGCCCGACTACATCCCGGCGATCAGTTTCTCCACCCGGTCGTCCACCGACCGGAAGGGGTCCTTGCACAACACCGTCCGCTGCGCCTGGTCGTTCAGCTTCAGATGCACCCAGTCGACCGTGAAGTCACGGCGCTGCTCCTGCGCCCGGCGGATGAAGTCGCCGCGCAGCCGTGCCCGGGTGGTCTGCGGAGGCACCGACTTGCCCTCGAAGATCTTGAGGTCGTTGCACACCCTGGCCGCCCGGCCGCGCTTCTCCAGGAGGTAGTACAGCCCTCGCCGGCGGTGGATGTCGTGGTACGCCAGGTCTATCTGGGCGACCCTCGGGTGGGACATGCTGATGTTGTTCTTGGCCCGGTACTGCTCGATGAGCTGGTACTTCATCACCCAGTCGATCTCCGTGGAGATCCGGTCCAGGTCCTCGTCGCGCACCGCCTCCAGGGTGCGGCCCCAGAGCTCCAGGACCCGCTCGACCGTGCCCGTGCGGATGCCGCGCCGCTCGCAGAAGTCCACGGCCTTCTCGTAGTACTCCTGCTGGATCTCCAGGGCGGACGCCTCCCGGCCGCTGGCGAGGCGCACCTTTCGTCTTCCGGTGGTGTCATGGCTGACCTCGCGGATGGCCCGGATCGGGTTCTCCAGGGTCAGGTCCCGCATCACGGTGCCCGCCTCGATCATGCGCAGCACCAGATCGGTGGCGCCGACCTTGAGCAGCATCGTCGTCTCGGACATATTGGAGTCGCCGACGATCACATGCAGCCTGCGGTACCGCTCGGCGTCGGCGTGCGGCTCGTCCCGGGTGTTGATGATCGGGCGCGAGCGGGTCGTGGCCGAGCTGACGCCCTCCCAAATGTGCTCGGCGCGCTGGCTGACGCAGTAGACCGCCCCGCGCGGGGTCTGGAGCACCTTCCCGGCGCCGCACAGCAGCTGCCGCGTCACCAGGAAGGGGATGAGGATGTCCGCGAGCCGGGAGAACTCCCCGTGCCGGGCCACGAGGTAGTTCTCGTGGCAGCCGTAGGAGTTCCCGGCGGAGTCGGTGTTGTTCTTGAAGAGATAGACGTCGCCCGCGATCCCCTCCTCGTGCAGGCGCCGTTCGGCGTCGACGAGCAGGCCCTCGAGGATGCGCTCGCCCGCCTTGTCATGGGTGACCAGCTCGATCACGCTGTCGCACTCTGGAGTTGCGTATTCCGGGTGCGAACCCACATCGAGATAGAGCCGGGCACCATTGCGCAGGAAGACGTTGCTGCTGCGCCCCCAGGAAACGACACGGCGGAAGAGGTAGCGCGCCACTTCGTCAGGCGACAGCCGGCGCTGTCCCCTGAAGGTGCACGTGACGCCGTACTCGTTCTCCAGCCCGAAAATGCGGCGGTCCATGCCTGAACATTACGCCTGAACCCCTGCGCTGAAACCGGGTTCGACGGCACCGTTCCGATCATTTTCCGACCGCGCCACGACCGTCCCCGGGGTTTCGGGAGCGCTCAGGGAGCGGCGGGCCACCAGGAGGACGAGCAGGGCGGTGGCACCGCTGCCGACCGCGACCACGAATCCCGCCACCGCGCCGCCGTACTCGACCGCGGGGCCCACGAAGGCGGTGCCGATGGCGGCGCCGACGCCGAAGGACGTCACCAGCCAGGAGAACGCCTCCGTGACGGTGCCGCGCGGGGCGTGCCGGTCCACCACGACGAACGCGCAGGCCAGCGCGGGGGCGAGGAAGACACCGGCGACACCGGCCAGGAGCGTCATGGCGACGACGCCCGGGACCAGCAGCAGCGGTACGTAGCCGACGGCGAGGCCCGCCACGAGCACCCGCAGCCGCTGCTCCGGCGTGCCGGGCCACTGCCGGGCGCCGTAGACGGAACCGCCGACGAGGGCGCCGACGCCGAGGGCCGAGAGGAGGTAGCTGGCGACGCCGCCGCCACCGTGGTCGTCGCCGTAGGCCACCGCGGCCACGGCTATGGAGCCCAGGGCCGAGCCGATGAAGAAGAAGGTGCCGAGGAGGACCAGCAGCCCGCGGGAGCGCAGCGCGCCCAGCCAGTGCGCCTCACGGGCCTCGCTGCGCCACTTCCGCGAGGGCGGCGAGGTGACGACCGCGAGCGCGCCGAGGAGGCCGAGCACATTGAGGACGAACAGCGCGCCCGCCTCGGACCAGAAGGCCACGATCCGCATCACGATCAGCGGGCCGACCACGTAGATCAGTTCCTGGGCGATGGCGTCCAGGGAGTACGCCGCATGGATGTCGTCCTCGCTCTTGAGGACGGAGGGCCACAGGGCGCGCAGCCCGCCCTCCAGCGGCGGCGTGAAGAAGCCGGCCACGACCATGGCCACGTAGGCCAGGGGCAGCGGGTCCAGGCCGACCACGGTGAACAGCGTCATACCGAGCGCGGCCAGGACGGCCGAGGGCAGGATGACGCGCGGCTGGCCGTGGAGGTCGACGGCGCGGCCGAGCAGCGGCTGGCCGCAGGCGTTGGCCACGCCGTAGACGGCGGAGAGCGCTCCGGCGAGGGTGTAGCTGCCGCCCTCGGCACGGACGAAGAGGACGATCGCCAGCGCGGCGGTCGCGTTGGGCAGGCGTCCCACCAGGGTGCCGGTCAGCAACCGTGCCGCATGCCTCGTTCTGAGCATCTCGACATAACCGCCACCCGCCGACGCCATGGTCCGCCTCTCTATCTCACTCCGGCCGGGTCGTTTTCGACCAAGCCATTCCGGTTTTACGTATAACTAGCGACGTTATACGTACCATGGCCGCAGCCCACGGGTCCAACCCTGTGGGCGGGCGATCGGGGAGACAGCCAGTGAGCAGGCCAGTGACCAGCACGGACGGCAGTGACGAGGCCCAGGGGGGCACGGTGGCGGGGGCGGCCGGGTCAGTCGGGGCGGCCGGGTCGGCCGGGGTCGCGGAAGAGAGCGCGGGTGAGCGGTCCGGCGCCTCCGGCGACGGGCGCTGGCCCAGCATCCGCGGTCCCCGCACCGGGGCCCGCGCCACCAGCCGGGACGTCGCCCGTGTCGCGGGCGTCTCGCAGGCCACCGTCTCCCTCGTCATGGGCGAGAAGTGGCGCGGCCGGGTCTCCGAGCGCACCGCCGACTCCGTGCGCTCCGCCGCGCGCAGCCTCGGCTACCGCCCCAACCTCGCGGCCCGGAACCTCCGGCTCGGCCGCACCCGCACCGCACTGCTGGTCGTGCCCGCGCTCACCAACGAGTTCTTCGCCCGTGTCTACACCGGGGCCGCCCGGGTGGCCGCCGAGCAGGGCATCGGGGTGGTCCTCTACCCCTCCCCCGAGGGCGTGGGCCCGGCCCGCGACCCCTTCGCCTCCGCCCGCGCCACGCTGGACGGAGTGATCGCCTCGTCCATGGCGGCGGAGGCGCTGACCGCGCTGCGCGAGGGCGGGCTGCCGCTGGTCATGCTCGACAGCGACCCGGAGCGGGCGGAGGCCGCCACGACCGTCAACCTCGATCTCGCGGACGGCATGCGCCAGGTCGCCGGGCACCTGCTCGCCCTCGGCCACCGCCGCTTCGTCCACCTCGCGGCGGACATCGACTCCTGGACCTTCCGGGTACGGGCCGCGGCCCTCGCCGAGGCACTGCGGGGGACGCCGGGCACGGAGCTGACCGTGGTGCGGGCCCCGCTGACCGTCGCGGACGGCCTGCACGCCGCCGAGCACGCGCTGACCCGCCCGGGTCCCCGGCCGACCGCGCTGGTCTGCGACGACGACGTGCTGGCGGCGGGCACCTGCAAGGCCGCCCGGCGGCTGGGCCTCCGGGTGCCCGACGACCTCTCGGTGACGGGCTTCGACGATCTGTCCCTGGCCACGGCGGTCGAACCGGAACTCACGACCGTCCGGCTGCCGGCGGAGGGCGTGGGCGAGGCGGGCATGCGGGCGCTGATGGGGGTGCTGGACGGGGGGCCGGTCGCTCCGCGGGTGCTCCCCGTGGAGCTCGTCGTCAGGGGGACGACGACGGTGGCCGGGGGCTGACGCTCCCCTTCTCTTTCCTCTTCGCCGCGCCGTGCGCGGTGGCCCCGATCGCCGGACGGGCCCGCCCGGGCCCTTCGGTGAGGGCCGGGCAGGACCCCTCCGGCGATCGAGGACGAGGGACCCGGGGCGGCACCCCGGGTCCCTCGGACACTCACTCCTCCGGGCTCTCCGAGCCCTCGGCACCCTCGGCCGGGCCTTCCGGCTCGTCCGGCTCGTCCGCCGCGGACGCCCCGCTCGCCCCTTCGAGCAGCCGCGACAGCTGGCGCCCGAGCAGCCTCTTGAACTTGCGCTGCTGCGGCCGCGTGCGGTCCAGGACCGCGACCTCCAGCTGCTCCGCGGTGAGCGTGCGCTCCCCGCCGTTGTTGTCCCGGGTGAGGGACTCGACGGCGAGCTTGAGCGCCTCGGAGAGGGTCATCCCGTCCCGGTGGCGCTGGTCGAGATAGGCGCTGATCTGGTCGGCGTTGCCACCGACCGCGACGGAGCCGTGCTCGTCGACGATGGAGCCGTCGTGCGGCAGGCGGTAGATCTGGTCGTTCTCGGGGCCGGCCCCGACCTCGGCGACGATCAGCTCGACCTCGTACGGCTTCTCACCGGCGCTGGAGAAGATGTTGCCCAGTGTCTGGGCGTAGACGTTGGCCAGGCCGCGGGCCGTGACGTCGTCCCGGTCGTAGGTGTAGCCCCGCAGGTCGGCGTAGCGGACGCCGCCGATGCGGAGGTTCTCGAATTCGTTGTACTTCCCGACCGCGGCGAAGGCGATCCGGTCGTAGATCTCGCTGACCTTGTGGAGCGCGCGGGACGGGTTCTCGGCGACGAAGACAACGCCGTCGGTGTACTGGAGCACGACGACGCTCCGGCCGCGCGCGATGCCCTTGCGGGCGTACTCGGCGCGGTCGGCCATGGCCTGCTGGGGGGAGACGTAGAACGGCGTCGACACCGGCTATCCGTCCCTTTCTGTCAGTGGCGGGTGCATTCAGAGGAGCGCGGCTCGGGGACCGTCCGGCTCCTCCAGCCGACGGTCGTGGATCGCGCGGACAACCTCCGAGCACTCGGCCTCGGTCAGCTTCCGGAAGCCCTCGTCGGTGATGACGGTGACGATCGGATAGATCCTGCGGGCGAGGTCCGGTCCGCCGGTCGCGGAGTCGTCGTCGGCGGCGTCGTACAGCGCCTGGACGACGAGGGTGGTGGTCTGACTTTCCGTCAGGTCCGGGCGGAAGAGCTTCTTGAGCGAACCCCGGGCGAAGACCGAGCCGGAGCCGGTGGCCGCGAAGCCGTGCTCCTCCGAGCGCCCGCCGGTCACGTCGTAGGAGAAGATGCGGCCCTTCTGCCGGTCGACGTCCCAGCCCGCGAACAGCGGCACCACGGCGAGGCCCTGCATGGCCATGCCGAGGTTGCTGCGGATCATCGTGGACAGCCGGTTCGCCTTGCCCTCCAGGGAGAGCTGCACCCCTTCGACCTTCTCGAAGTGCTCCAGCTCCAGCTGGAAGAGCTTGACCATCTCGACGGCCAGCCCCGCCGTGCCGGCGATGCCGACCGCGGAGTACTCGTCGGCCGGGAAGACCTTCTCGATGTCGCGCTGCGCGATGACGTTGCCCATCGTCGCCCGCCGGTCACCGGCGAGCACCACACCGCCGGGGAACGACGCCGCGACGATCGTCGTACCGTGCGGGATCTCGACGGCGCCCTGCATCGGCGGCAGCGCCCGGTTGCCCGGCAGCAGCTGCGGTGCGTGGGAGCCGAGGAAATCCATGAACGACGAGGAGCCGGGTGTCAGGAAGGCAGCAGGTAGACGCCCGGTGCTACGAGTGTTGGCTTCCACACGTTTCCTTCCAGATATGCGGCGGCCCGCCCTTCGCGTCCGCCCGATCCTTGAACTGCCCCGGCGCCGTGTCGCGGCCGAGGCACCGTACGCGAGGGACCTTACCCGTCCCATGATCGTGATAGATATCCCCGGACGGAGCAGCGGGACGGAGCACGCGCGCGCCGCCCGCGTACCTCACCGGGCCGAGCGGCCCGGCCCGCTCCGGGCCGCGCCCACGGCGTCCGCGGCGGGCTACTCGCCGCCCTTCTGGACGAACGACCTCACGAAATCCTCCGCGTTCTCCTCCAGGACGTCATCGATCTCGTCCAGCACGGAGTCGACGTCGTCCGACAGCTTCTCCTGCCGCTCCTTGAGATCTTCCGAGACCTGCGCGTCCTGCGCCTGCTCCTCCACGTCCTCCGTGGATCGCGTGGCCTTCTGCTGCCCGCCGCCAGTGTCCTTGGTCGCCATATCCCTCACCCCGCTCGGTTCGACGTACAAGATCAGAGGTACTTCGCGTGCTCGGCCGTACAAGATCCGACCCTACAAGCAGGGTCCGACATCGGCCCCGTACTTGCTACAACGTCCCGGAACCACCGTGATGATTCCCTGAACCCAGCCCTCTCAGACCCCATCGGCGGCCCCTGTCGGGCCCCGCCGGACGGGGCCCGGCGCTCAGCCCCCGGACAGGACCCGGACCAGGTCCTCGGCGGTGCGACAGCGGTCGAGGAGCTCCTTGACGTGATTGCGGGTGCCGCGCAGCGGCTCCAGCGTGGGCACCCGTTGCAGGGAGTCACGGCCCGGCAGGTCGAAGATCACGGAGTCCCAGGAGGCCGCGGCCACGTCGTCCGCGTACTGCTCCAGGCAGCGGCCGCGGAAGTAGGCGCGGGTGTCCTCCGGCGGCGCCGTACGGGCCCGCTCGACCTCGGACTCCTCCAGGAGCCGCTTCATCCTGCCGCGGGCCACGAGGCGGTTGTAGAGACCCTTGTCCGGGCGCACGTCCGCGTACTGGAGGTCGACCAGGTGCAGCCGGGCCGCGTCCCAGTCCAGGCCGTCGCGGCGGCGGTAGCCCTCCAGGAGCTCGCGCTTGGCCACCCAGTCCAGCTCGCCCGAGAGGCTCATCGGATCGTGCTCCAGCCGCCCCAGGACGTCCTCCCAGCGGGCCAGGACGTCCTTGGTCTGCTCGTCCGCGTCGGCGCCGAAGCGGTCCTCCACGTACTTGCGGGCCAGCTCGAAGTACTCCATCTGAAGCTGTACGGCGGTGAGTGTACGCCCGCTACGGAGCGTGATGAGCCGCTTCAGCGTGGGGTCGTGGCTGACCTGGTGGAGCGTGCGGACCGGCTGCTCCACGGCCAGGTCGGACGCGATGAAGCCGTCCTCGATCATGGAAAGCACCAGGGCCGTGGTGCCCAGCTTCAGATAGGTGGAGATCTCCGAGAGGTTCGCGTCCCCGATGATCACATGCAGCCTGCGGTACTTCTCGGCGTCCGCGTGCGGCTCGTCCCGGGTGTTGATGATGGGCCGCTTGAGGGTGGTCTCCAGCCCGACCTCGACCTCGAAGTAGTCGGCGCGCTGGCTGAGCTGGAAGCCGTGCTCGTGGCCGTCCTGGCCGACGCCCACCCGGCCGGCGCCGGTGACCACCTGCCGGCAGACGAAGAAGGGCGTCAGGTGGCGCACGATGTCCGAGAAGGGGGTCTCCCGCTTCATCAGGTAGTTCTCGTGGGTGCCGTAGGACGCGCCCTTGTTGTCGGTGTTGTTCTTGTAGAGGTGGATCGGCTGGGCTCCGGGCAGCTGGGCGGCGCGCTCGGCGGCCTCCGCCATGATCCGCTCCCCCGCCTTGTCCCAGAGGACGGCGTCGCGGGGGTTGGTGATCTCGGGGGAGCTGTACTCGGGGTGCGCGTGGTCGACGTACAGCCGCGCGCCATTGGTGAGGATGACATTGGCCAGGCCGATGTCCTCGTCCGTGAGCTGGCTGGAGTCGGCCGCCTCACGGGCGAGGTCGAAGCCGCGGGCGTCCCGCAGCGGGTTCTCCTCCTCGAAGTCCCAGCGGGCTCGCCGCGCCCGGTGCATCGCCGCCGCGTAGGCGTTGACGATCTGGGACGAGGTGAGCATGGCATTGGCGTTCGGGTGGCCGGGGACGGAGATCCCGTACTCCGTCTCAATGCCCATTACTCGCCGTACGGTCATGCGGCCCTCCTTGCCCGGCGCCGCCCCCTGGTGGGGTCGGCGCTCAAGTACCGCCGCGCGTCCGCTCGCTGTGCGGCCCCCGATCCCGCGCTGCGCATCGCGGCGGTATCGAAGAGCCTAGAACGGCTTTGCGGCGGTGGGGAGATCATTACAGTCATTGCTCCGGTTCGTGCCGTACCAGGGCGATCGATGTCCCCGTGGCGGAATCCTGGCGGAAACACGACCGGGATCCCGGGAAAAACACGGCCGGCCGCGGACGCCCCGGGCGTCCCCCCGCCGGAGCGGGAGGGACAGGGCATCCGCGGCCGGACGACGCGCTACAGATACTGACCGGTATTCGCCACCGTGTCGATCGAGCGACCGGTGTCGGCCCCCTGCTTTCCGGTGACCAGGGTGCGGATGAAGACGATCCGCTCGCCCTTCTTGCCGGAGATCCGGGCCCAGTCGTCCGGGTTGGTGGTGTTGGGCAGGTCCTCGTTCTCCTTGAACTCGTCCACGCAGGCGGCGAGCAGGTGGGAGACGCGCAGACCCTTCTGGTTGTGGTCGAGGAACGCCTTGATCGCCATCTTCTTGGCCCGGTCCACGATGTTCTGGATCATCGCGCCCGAGTTGAAGTCCTTGAAGTAGAGGACCTCCTTGTCACCGTTGGCGTAGGTGACCTCCAGGAAGCGGTTCTCCTCGGACTCCGCGTACATCTGCTCGACGACCGACTGGATCATGCCGGCCACGGCGGCCTTGCCGTCCCCGCCGTGCTCGGCGAGGTCGTCCGCGTGGATGGGCAGGGTGGCCGTGAGGTACTTCGAGAAGATGTCCTTGGCGGCCTCCGCGTCCGGACGCTCGATCTTGATCTTCACATCGAGACGGCCGGGGCGCAGGATCGCGGGGTCGATCATGTCCTCGCGGTTGGAGGCGCCGATGACGATGACGTTCTCCAGGCCCTCCACGCCGTCGATCTCGGAGAGCAGCTGGGGGACGATGGTGTTCTCCACGTCCGAGCTGACGCCGGAGCCGCGGGTGCGGAAAAGGGAGTCCATCTCGTCGAAGAAGACGATGACGGGGGTGCCCTCGCTCGCCTTCTCCCTGGCGCGCTGGAAGATCAGCCGGATGTGCCGCTCGGTCTCGCCCACGTACTTGTTGAGCAGCTCGGGGCCCTTGATGTTGAGGAAGAAGCTCTTCCCGGCGGGCTGGCCGGTGACCTCGGCGACCTTCTTGGCAAGGGAGTTGGCGACGGCCTTGGCGATGAGCGTCTTGCCGCAGCCGGGCGGGCCGTACAGCAGCACGCCCTTGGGCGGCCGCAGTTCGTGCTCCTTGAAGAGGTCGGGGTAGAGGTAGGGGAGCTCGACCGCGTCGCGGATCAGCTCGATCTGGTTGCCCAGGCCGCCGATCTTCGTGTAGTCGATGTCCGGGACCTCTTCGAGGACGAGCTCCTCGACCTCGCTCTTCGGGATGACCTCGTAGACGTAGCCGGAGCGGGGTTCGAGCAGGAGGGCGTCGCCGGGGCGGATGGTGATGTCCAGCAGCGGCTCGGCGAGCCTCACCACCCGTTCCTCGTCGGTGTGCCCGATCACCAGGGCCCGCTCGCCGTCCTCGAGGATCTCCTTGAGGGTGACGATGTCCCCGGCCCGCTCGTACTCCATGGCCTCGACCACGTTGAGCGCTTCGTTGAGCATGACCTCCTGGCCGCGCCGGAGGTCCTCCGGATCGATGCTCGGGCTGACATTGACCCGGAGCTTGCGGCCTCCGGTGAAGATGTCGGCCGTGCCGTCGTCGTTCGCCTGCAGGAAGACCCCGAAGCCGGCCGGCGGCTGCGCGAGCCGGTCGACCTCCTCCTTGAGCGCGACGATCTGGTCGCGGGCCTCGCGGAGGGTATTGGCGAGCCGCTCGTTCTGGGCGGACACGCCGGCCAGGTTCGTCTGGAGCTCGACGATCCGCTCTTCGAGAATCCTCGTGTGACGCGGAGAGTCGGCGAGCTTGCGCCGCAGGACGGCGATCTCCTGCTCGAAATAGGCAACCTGGCTCGCGAGGTCGTCAGACCCTCGTCCCGGCCGGATGCCGCGGTTCATGTCGTCGTCGTGGGCTGCCACGGTCCTCACCTCCTCCAAGGGGAGCTGGACGCTTCCTGACCCTACCTGGGCCGGTGCAGGTTGAAACCCCTAGATCACAAACCCGGTCGGAGTGTGTCCGATCTTCACCCTTGCGCACGTCCTCACAGCAGGGGAATACCCACCCATCAACATCGGAAAGCGGGCGGTTGTATCGTCGAGTCGGTCAACACCCGTCAGGGCTGGCTCCAATTGGTTCACGTACGCAGGAAACGGCAGGCGAGATGACCGTGCAGGAAGAAGGACTCGGCGAGCTGGAAGTCTGGATCGACCAGGATCTGTGCACCGGCGACGGCATCTGCGCCCAGTACGCCCCCGAGGTCTTCGAGCTGGACATCGACGGACTGGCCTATGTGAAGAGCGCGGACGACGAGCTCCTCCAGGAGCAGGGCGCCACCACCCGGGTGCCGCTGCCGCTGCTCAACGACGTCCGGGAGTCCGCGAAGGACTGCCCCGGGGACTGCATCCACGTCCGCAGGGTTTCGGACAAGGTCGAGGTCTACGGCCCCGACGCGGAGTGACGACTCACACACTCCCCGCGACGGGCAGGGCGGTCAGTACGAACTTGCCGCCCTGCCACCGCCATTCGACGGCCCGGCTGAGGTCGGGGCAGCAACGCGGCACCCGTGCGGTGGAGTAGCCGAGGAGAGTGGCCGAAACGGTGCCGCCCGTCACCGCGAAGCGGGTGACGCTCATCCGCCGGGCCGGGTCGACGAGGGTCGCCGTGACGCGGGGCGGCTCGCCGGGCGTCGCGGCCGGGGCGAGGACGTAGACACCGCTGGGGGCCGTGCCGGCGCCGGAGCGGCAGCGGACGACGGCCGCGGTCTCGGGCCGCCCGTCGCCGTCGAGGTCGGCGGAGGCCCGCCGGACGACCTCGGGGCGCGCGCCGCCGCAGTCCAGGGGATAGCGCGCGGCGTCCGGGTCGGGGGCGGGCACGATCCGGGAGGGGCCCGCCGGGGCCTGCGGAGTGCCGTCCGCGGCGGGTCCGGCCAGGGTGGCCACGGCGATCACGACGGCCAGTGCGGCGGCGGTGACCGCCCAGTGCGCGGGGCGCGGGCGGGCGTGCGGGAGCGGACCCGCGGCGGTGGACGGAGTGGGTCCTGCCGGTGACTGCACGCGCGCTGACTCCTGTGAGCGGTGACTGCGGGGGATGATCCGCATCGTGCCATACCGGGCCGCGCCGGGGAACAGGGGGTTTGCCGCACGCCGGGGTCCGCCGCCGGCGGGCCGGGCGGGGCCAACGAACGGGCGCCGCCACCGAGTTCCGCGAGGCGGTTCCCGGCGGCGGCGCCGTGGGTGGTGGTGCGGCCGGAGCGGGCCGGCCGCGGGGCCCGAGGGGGCCCTGCGGACTCAGCGCTCGGCGGAGCCGCTCTGGCTGCCGGGGCCGTCGTAGTCCTCGCCGTAGGCGCCCTTGGCGGGGCGGCGGCGGCGCAGCGGCGGCTCGACGCCGTCCGCGAGGCGGCGGGCGGTGAGCAGGAAGCCGGTGTGCCCGATCATGCGGTGGTCCGGGCGGACGGCCAGGCCCTCCACGTGCCAGGTGCGGACCATGGTCTCCCAGGCCGACGGCTCGGCGAAGCAGCCGATCTCGCGGATGGACTCGACGGTCCGGGCGAGCTGGGTGGTGGTCGCCACGTAGCAGCAGAGGATGCCGCCGGGGACGAGCGCCTTACGGACGACCTCGAGGCACTCCCAGGGGGCGAGCATGTCGAGGATGACGCGGTCGACGTCCGTGTCGGACAGGTTGTCCTGGAGGTCGCCGACGGTGAGCTGCCAGGCGGGGTGCGGGCCGCCGAAGTAGCGCTCCACGTTCTGCGTGGCGATCTCGGCGAAGTCGGCACGGCGCTCGTAGGAGTGCAGCATGCCCTGGTCGCCGATGGCGCGCAGCAGGAAGCTGCTCAGGGAGCCTGAGCCGACGCCGGCTTCCACGACGCGGGCGCCGGGGAAGATGTCGGCCATGGCCAGGATCTGCCCCGCGTCCTTGGGGTAGACCACCGCGGCACCGCGCGGCATGGACAGGACATAGTCGGGGAGCAGGGGGCGCAGCGCGAGGTAGGCGACGTTTCCCGTGGTACGGACAACACTGCCCTCGGGGGCACCGATCAGCTCGTCGTGCGGGAAGGCACCCTTGTGGGTGTGGAACTGCTTCCCGGCTTCGAGCGTGAAGGTGTAGTGGCGTCCCTTGGGGTCGGTGAGCTGGACCTGGTCCCCGACCTGGAAGGGGCCGCGACGACGGGCGGCACCGGTCGGTTCGGACATGTGACCAGCGTACCCGCCATCCGGCGGGGGTATGGACACGACGCCGGGGCCGGGCCCGCGCGGGGACGGGCCGGGGGCGGCGTACGAGCCGGGGGGCGTACGGGCTCAGGACGGCGGTCGGCCCGGGGACGGGGTCCGGGCCATGGCGGCCACGAACGCCCGCTCGACGTCGGAGGTCGACAGCACCCCGTAGACCTCGCCGCCTTCCTCGACCACCAGGTACTCCGTGGCGGGGGTGGCGCGCAGGGTGTCGAGGAGCTCCTCGCCGGTGAGCTCGGCGGAGACGCGCATGCCGTCCTTGAGGTCCTGGGCGAGGGCGCTGACGGCGACCCAGGGGCGGCGGTGTTCGGGGACGCCGATGATGGCGGCCTCGCGGACGAGCGCGGTGGGGGTGCCGTGGGGGTCCACGACGACGAGGGCGCGGGCGCCGGCCTCGCCGGCCCGGCGCAGGGCCTCGGAGAGCGGGGTGGCGGGTTCCACGGGCACGGCGCGGCGGGTGAGGGTGCGGGCGCGGAGGCCGGGGAGGCGCTCGCGCAGCCGGGCCATGCGGAGGCTGTTGCCGGCGCCGGTCCAGATGATCGCGGCGAGGATCGCGGCGAGCAGGGCGTCGGTGAGGGAGTCCACGCCGCCGAGGTCCTCGGAGCCGCCCGCGGCGCGGGTGAGGAGCGGCAGGCCGATGAGGACGGCGACGGCGAGCGCGCGGCCGATCCAGGCGGCGGCGACGGTGCCGGTCATGGGGTTGCCGCTGATCTTCCAGACGACGGCCCGGAGCATCCGGCCGCCGTCCAGCGGGAGGCCGGGGAGCAGGTTGAAGATCGCGACCAGGAGGTTGGAGATCATCAGCCCGGCGAGCAGGACGCCGGGGACGGTGCCGGGCTCGACGGCCCGCATGCCGAGGTAGAAGAGGCCGGCGAGGACCAGGGAGAGCAGGGGGCCGACGAAGGCGAGGACGAATTCGCGGCCGGGGGTCTCGCTCTCCTTCTCGATCTCGGAGACGCCGCCGAAGAACTGGAGCTGGATACGGCGCACGGGGAGCTTGAAGCGCAGGGCCGCGACCGTGTGCGCCAGCTCGTGGACGAGCACCGAGGCGTAGAAGGCGACGGCGAAGAAGAGCGAGACCAGATAGCGGACGCCGCCGAGCTCGGGCAGGACGCGGTCGAGCTGGCCGCCGAAGACCCAGGTGATGAGGGCGGCGACGAGGAACCAGCTGGGCGCCACGTAGACGGGCACGCCGAAGGGGCGGCCCATGAGGATGCCGCCGCCCTCGCGCGGGCGCTTCGGCCTGCGGTCCCCGGGCTCGTCCTGGGTGCCGGCGCCCCCGCCGCCGGACCGGCCCTGCCCGCTGTTCTCCACGGTGTCCCCTCGTCGGATGCGGCCCTCGCACCGGCGGTGCGCTGTCTCGATCATGCAGTGCGAGGTGGTCTGTCGTCGATGGTATGCGTCCGACTGTCAGTGACGGGCCGTAGGGTTCCTGTCATGGGTATCGCCACTGAGGAAAGCGCCGGGCAGCCGGCTGAGCCGTCCGTGCCGGGCGTTTCAGAGGGGTCTGCCGGGGCTGCCGCGTCCCCTGGGGCCGGGGAGGCCGCCGCCGTCGGCGCGCCCGCGGAGGCCGCCGCCGGGGAGCGGGTGCGGGTTCCCGCGCGCCCCGCCGCGCTGTCGCCCTCCCGGGCGGCCGATTTCATGCGGTGCCCGCTGCTCTACCGCTTCCGGGTGATCGACAAGCTGCCGGAGAAGCCGAGCGCGGCCGCGACCCGGGGCACCGTGGTGCACGCCGTGCTGGAGCGGCTCTTCGACGCCCCGGCCGCCGAGCGCACCCCGCCCCGGGCGAAGGGGCTGGTCCCCGGCGAGTGGGAGAAGCTGCTGGCGGCCCGGCCGGAGCTGGCCGGGCTCTTCACCGGCGAGGACGGCGCGCACGACGCGGACCGGCTGGCGACCTGGCTGGCGGACGCGGAGCGGCTGGTCGAGCGCTGGTTCACCCTGGAGGACCCCACCCGCCTGGAGCCCGCGGACCGCGAGCTGTACGTGGAGACGGTGATCGAGGGCGCGGGCGCCTCGGCGCTGACGCTGCGGGGCTTCATCGACCGGGTGGACGTGGCGCCCTCCGGCGACGTCCGCATCGTGGACTACAAGACGGGCAAGGCCCCGGCCCCGCAGTTCCGGTCGGAGGCCCTGTTCCAGATGACCTTCTACGCCCTGGTGCTGTGGCGGCTGCGCGGCCGGGTGCCGCGCCGTCTCCAGCTCGTCTATCTGGGCAGCGGCGACGTGCTGACGTACGACCCGGTGGAGGCGGAGCTGCTGGCCGTGGAGCGCAAGCTGCGGGCGCTGTGGGAGGCCATCGAGCTGGCCACCGACACGGGCGAGTGGCGCCCCCGGCCGACGAAGCTGTGCGGCTGGTGCGACCACCAGGCCGTCTGTCCGGAATTCGGGGGCACTCCCCCGCCCTATCCGCTGCCGATCGTGGCCCCGCGCGCGGGCGGATGACCCCCCGCGGGGCGGGTCAGGGCAGAATGGACGCGGTCTAACGAAGGAGTTTCCGTGGCGATCCGCGTCCTACTGGTCGATGACCAGCCGCTGCTGCGTACCGGCTTCCGGATGATTCTCGAGGCGGAACAGGACCTGGCGGTCGTCGGTGAGGCCGGGGACGGTCTGCAGGCGCTCGACCAGGTGCGGGCGCTCCAGCCCGATGTGGTGCTGATGGACATCCGGATGCCGCGGATGGACGGCGTCGAGGCGACCCGGCAGATCACCGGTCCGGAGCGGAACGGCCCGGCGAAGGTGCTGGTGCTCACCACGTTCGATCTCGACGAGTACGTGGTGGAGGCGCTGCGGGCCGGGGCCAGCGGGTTCCTGCTGAAGGACGCGCCCGCCCATGAGCTCGTCCAGGCGATCCGGGTGGTGGCGGGCGGCGAGGCGATGCTGGCGCCCAGCATCACCCGCCGGCTGCTGGACAAGTACGCGGGTCATCTGCCGTCGGGCGAGGAGCCGCTGCCGGACACCCTGCACACGCTGACCGACCGCGAGGTCGAGGTGCTGAAGCTGGTCGCGCGCGGTCTGTCGAACGCCGAGATCGCGGCGGATCTGTTCGTGAGCGAGACCACGGTCAAGACGCACGTGGGTCATGTGCTGACGAAGCTGGGTCTGCGCGACCGCGTGCAGGCGGCGGTCTACGCCTACGAGAGCGGTCTGGTGCGCCCCGGCGCGCAGTAGCGGCTTCCCTCCCGCCGTCCGGCGGGGGAAAACGGTCCGCCCCGTACCCGGGCATGGGTACGGGGCGGACCGTTTTCCGGGCCGTGCGGGCCGGGTGGGGTGCCACCCGGCCGCGCGCCGGCCCGCTACTCCTTGGCGGCCTTGCCGATCTCCCAGAACCGGAAGACGGTCGAGGCGTCGAGGGTCCACTGGAGACCGGAGATCCGCTCGCTCGCCACCGCGTACTGCTTGCCCTGCCACAGCGGGAGGATGGGCAGTTCCTGGGCGACGGTGGTCTGCACCTTGGCGAAGTCGCCGACGGTCGCCGGGCGGCTGCCCTCGGCGGCGGTGGCCAGGATGCGGCCGGTGATGTCCTTGGACTCGTAGTTGTTGAGGAGGACGTTGCCCTCGCCGAAGAACGGCGCGGTGAAGTTGTCCGGGTCCGGGTAGTCGGGCACCCAGCCCTTGACGTAGACGCCGTACTTGCCGGCCGCCACGCCTTCCTCGTACTCCTCCAGCGGAACGGACTTCACGTCCGCCTCGAAGAGGCCGCTCTTGTTGAGCTGCTTGGCTATCTCCTGGAACTCCGGCACGGTGCCCGGGCCGTAGCGGATCGGGGTGGCCCACAGGGTGAGCTTGACCTTGTCCTTGACGCCGGCGGAGTTCAGGGCCGCGGCGGCCTTGTCGACCTGGGGGCGGTCGCCGTACGCCTCGAAGAACGGGGTCTTGTGGCCGGTGACGCCGCTCGGGACGATCGAGTACAGCGGCTCGGCGGTGCGCTTGTAGACGTCGCGCACGAGGGTGCTGCGGTCCACCAGGTAGGCGATGGCCTTGCGGACGCCGAGCTTGCCGACCACCGGGTCCTTGGTGTTGAAGACCAGGTGCTGGACCTCGGCACTGGTGCCCTCGACGACCTTGAGGTGCTGCTTGCCGCCCGCGGCCTCCAGGTCGGCGATGTCCTTCATGGCCAGACCACGGTAGGCGAGGTCGATGGAGCCCTTCTGGACCGCGGACTTCAGCTCCGCCTGGTCACCGTGGAAGAACTTCATCGTGACGCCGCGGTTGTTCACCGCGGCGGCCGTGCCCTTGTAGGACTTGTTGACCGAGAACTTGGCCTCCTTCTTGTCGAAGGAGTCGAGCTTGTAGACGCCCGAGCCGACGGCCTTGCCGTCGGTGCGGAGCTTGTCCGCCGGGTACTCCTCGTGGTCCACGATGGAGCCGGCACCCGACGCGATCTTCTGCGGGAAGGTGGCGTCGGAGCGGTTGAGGTGGAAGACGACCGTCTGCTTGTCCGGGGTCTTGATGTCCTTGATGGAGGACAGCAGGGAGGACGCCGGACCCTTCTTGTCGTTGATCTTGATCGTGCGACGGAAGGAGTAGGCGACGTCCTCGGACGTGAGGTCGTGGCCGTTGCTGAACTTCAGCCCGTCCTTCAGCTTGCACTGATAGGTCTGGCTGACCTCGTCCTGGAACTTGCAGTTCTCGGCCGCGTCCGGCTGGGGGGTGATGCCCCCCTTGGGGAAGCTCATCAGCGACTGGAAGACGTTGTTGAACAGGATCCAGGAGCCCGGGTCGTAGCCGGAGGCCGGGTCGGTGGCGACGACCTCGTCGGACATCCCCATGACCACGGACTCACCGGTGCCGCCCGCGTTGCCGTCTTCCGAACCGCACCCGGTGAGCAGGGCGGCGGCGAGCCCAGCGCCGAGCGGGGCGGCAAGCCACTGGTCACGTTTCCTCACGTGCACGTTCCTCACAGTTTCCTTGGTCGTCTCTGATGAGATCGTCGGCAGTACCGGTCTGACGAACCTATTGCCTCACACGCCGCGGCCCAGTTCCCACGGCTGTATCTCGGAGGCGGAGTTGAGGGCCCACTCGGCACCGGTGACATTGCTGCGGACGGCCACGTACTGCTTGCCCTGCCACAGGGGCAGCACGGGCACCTCGTCCGCCACGATGTCCTGGGCCTGGTGGAAGAACTTGGCCGCGGTGTCGCGCTCCGCCGCCTCACGGGAGTCCGGGATCAGCTGCGAGCTGATCTTGGGGTTCTGGTACGGCGAGCGGAGGAAGTTGTCCTTGCCGAAGAACGGGGCGACGAAGTTGTCCGGGTCCGGGAAGTCGGGGAACCAGCCCATGCCGTAGACCGCGTACTTGCCCTTGGCGGCCTCGGGCCGGAAGTCCGCCCACTTCACGCCCTGGATCTTGGCGTTGAACAGCCCGCTGTCGTTGAGCTGCTTCTGGATCGACTGGAACGCCTTGGCCGTGGCCTCGCCGTAGTGGTCGTCGGTGTACGTGAGGGTCAGCGGCACCGGGGAGGTGATGTTCGCCGCCCGCAGGATGGAGCGGGCCTTGTCGGCGCTGGGCTCCCCGTACTTGTTGGAGAAGGAGTTCTGGTGGCCGGTGATACCGCTGGGCACCAGCGAGTACAGCGGGTCGCTCGTCCGGTCGTAGCCGTCGCGGGCCAGCGCCTGGCGGTCGATCAGCTGCGCCATGGCCTGGCGCACCGACTTGTTCTTCACCGACGGGTCCTCGGTGTTGAAGGCGAGGAAGCTGATCTCCTGGCCCGGCGCCTCCAGCAGGCGGACGCCGCTGTCCGCGGCACCCCGCATCCGGCTGAGCTGCTCGGGCGCCAGGGTGCGGTTCATGATGTCGATGTCGCCGTCCTTCAGCGCCTTCTCCATCGACTTCGCGTCGTCGTAGAAGCGCATCTCGACCTTGTCGTTCTGCAGCTTCACCGACCCCTGGTAGTCGGAGTTCTTCGAGAAGACGGCCTTGACGACACGGCCGTCCTTCTCCTCCGTCTGGAGGGTGTACGGGCCGGAGCCGACGACCTTGAAGCCCTTGCCGAGCTCCTTCTTCCCATAGGTCTCGCTGTCCACGATGGCCGCGGCCGGGGTGGCTATCTTCTGCGGGAACGTCGCGTCGGGGGACTTCAGGTGGAAGACGACCTCGAGTTCGTTCGGGGTCTCGACGGAGTCGATGTTGCTGAGCAGCGACACCGGGCCGTTCTCGAAGTTGATGGCCCGGGCGCGGTCGATGGAGAACTTCACGTCCTCCGAGGTGAGCGCGTGCCCGTTGCTGAACTTCAGGCCGCTGCGCAGGGTGCAGCGGTACTGCTCGTTCTTCCGGTCCCCGAAGGAGCAGGTGGACGCCGCGTCGGCGACCGGGGAGGTGCCGGAGCGGGGCAGCCGCAGCAGGGTCTGGAAGGTGCTGTGCAGCACGTTCCAGGCGCCGATGTCGTACGCCGCCGCCGGGTCGAACGGCGCCGGGGCGTCGGTCGTCTCCTCGAACCGGTCCGTGGTGCCGATGACGATGGCGCCGCCGCCCTTCCCCGCCTCGTCACTCCCGCCACAGGCGGCGAGTACGGGGGTCAGGAGGACTGCCAGGGTCGGCAGCGCCAGCGTCTTGCGGTTCATTGTGTGGGGTTCTCCCTGTGATGCGATCGGTTCCCGGGACGATACCGACGTCTGACGCGTCGGCCCACGGGCAGCCGTGAAGTTCTCGCGAAAAGATTAGTGCGCGGCACCACTGCCCCCGGGACACGGCGAAGTTGACGCGATATCACGCGCTGATAACGGCCATCGATTCACCGATATCCGGACGCCGGAACGATTCACGCAGGAGATCATCAATCAGGACACAAGGGTGCACTGCCATCCCGAAAAGGATGCTGGAGCGTGATCGATTCCCTACCCGTCGCCCCTTGACCCGGTGACGAAACTCACTCACGCGACTTCGGTCGCGGCTCGGTAATTAAACCGGCCATTCGTCACGGAAAACAATCGGGCCGACGCCCAGAGTTCCTTGAACATTCTCCGGGGCACGCTCAGTGTCCGCGTCGGTGCATTCGAGTCATCGGCCCGTCGCCGGCGAGGTCATCAGCCCGCGGAGAAATCCGAGATCGACTTCCTCCAGCGACCCGACGACCGTACGCCCGGCCGCGGCCGGGATCGGCGCCACCGAGGGCACCGCCACGACCCGGCAGCCGGCCGCCTCCGCGGCGGTCACCCCGGTCATGGTGTCCTCGACGACGGCGCACCGGCCGGGCTCCACGCCCAGCCGGGCCGCGGCCAGCAGATAGGGGTCGGGGTGCGGCTTCGTCCGCTCGATCTCGTCGCCCGCGACGGTCAGCGTGAAGTTCTCCCGGCCCAGCGTGGTGAGCACCCGGTCGATGATCTCCCGGTGCGAGGCGGACACCAGCGCGGTCGGCACGGAGTGCGCGGCCAGCTCGGCCAGCAGCCGGCGGGCGCCCGGCATCAGGGGCACGCCCTGGCCGATCATCCGGGAGAAGCGGGTGTTGAGCAGGACCGTCAGCTCGGTCAGGGCGATCTTCGCGCCGGTGGCCCGGATCAGGAAGGCGGCGCTGCGCGCCATGGGCCCGCCCACGACCACCTCGCGGTACTCCTCCAGCAGCTGGTGGCCCAGCTCGGCGAAGACGGCGACCTCCACCTCCCACCAGAAGCCCTCAGTGTCGACCAGGGTGCCGTCCATGTCGAGCAGGACCGCCTGCAGGGCCGAGCCCGCCGCGCTACGCGTGTCGACCACGGGGATGCTGCTGGTCATCCGTGCACACCTCCAGAGGGGACGCGAAGGCCGGCCCGCCACTCCCTCTTCCGGGGATGTGGCGAACCGGCCTCCACCGGACCGACCAGTGTACGGCGGACGGGCTCCGGCGTCGCTCGGATATTCCGGGGAACCCTGGGCACGGCGGGCCGTACGGGGCCCGCTCCGTCAGCCGGGGACCCTTCCGCGACGGTGCGTGCGCGACGGGTCCCGGGCGCCCGGGACCGGGGTCAGGAGCGGTCGTCCTGCTCCGCGTTCTTCTCCTTGATCCGCACGGCCTCCTTGCGGACCTCGGCCTGGGTGGCGCGCTCCTTCTGGAGCCACTCGGGGTTCTCCGCCTTCAGCTCGGCGATCTGCTCGGTGGTGAGGGCCTCCGTGACCCCGCCACGCGCGAGACCGGAGATGGAGACGCCCAGCTTGGCCGCGACCACCGGACGGGGGTGCGGGCCGTTGCGCCGCAGCTCCTGCAGCCACTCCGGCGGGTCGGCCTGCAGTGCGTTCAGCTCGCCGCGCGAGACGACGCCCTCCTGGAACTCTGCGGGGGTGGCCTCGAGGTACACACCCAGCTTCTTCGCCGCGGTCGCGGGCTTCATCGTCTGGGTGTTCTGGTGCGACGTCATGGTGTCAAGAGTAGCGAGCGTGTGCGATACCTCCGACCACGACCGGTAATCTGGCCGGGTGACAGGCTCGGAAGCATCCCCTTCGTTCCGGCTCGCGTACGTCCCGGGCGTGACACCCAGCAAATGGGTGCGGATCTGGAACGAGCGGTTGCCCGACGTCCCCCTGACCCTCCTCCAGGTGTCCGCCGCGGAGGTGGCCGGCGTGCTGCGGGACGGCGGCGCCGACGCGGCCTTCCTCCGGCTGCCGGTGGACCGTACGGACCTCAGCGCGATCCCCCTCTACACCGAGACGACCGTGGTCGTGATCCCCAAGGACCACGTCATGGCGGCCGTCGAGGAGGTGTCCGCCGAGGAGCTGGCCGACGAGATCGTGCTGCACCCCCTCGACGACACCCTGGGCTGGGAGCGCCCGCCGGGGCTGCCCGCCTTCGAGCGCCCCGCCACGACGGCGGACGCCGTCGAGCTGGTGGCCGCGGGGATCGGGCTGCTCGCCGTCCCGCAGTCGCTCGCCCGCCTGCACCACCGCAAGGACCTCACCTACCGGACGCTGACGGACGTGCCCGAGTCGCGGGTCGCGCTGTCGTGGCCGGAGGAGAAGACCACCGATCTGGTGGAGGACTTCATCGGGATCGTCCGGGGGCGGACGGTCAACAGCTCGCGGGGCCGCACCCAGCCCCAGCCGGAGCAGAAGCCCAAGCGGCCCGAGGCGGCGGGCGCACGGCGCAAGCCCGCGGTCGGCAAGGCGACGGGCAGGACGGCAGGAAAGTCCGCCGGCAAGGGGGCCCGGGGCGGCGCCGGAGGCTCCGGCAAGAACCCCCGGGGCGCCTCCGGTGGTGCCAAGGGCGGTAAGCGCGGCAAGCCCGGCCGCCGCCCGTAGCCCGCGCGGCGCCCTCGTACGGCGCGGGTGCCGCGGAGACGAACCGGGCCCGGTGGCTTCCGCCACCGGGCCCGTTCCGTTTCAGTCCGCGCGGTTCTCCCCGTCGCGGGGGTCCTCCGGCTCCCGGCCGGGCCCGGCGTCGCCGTCCGGGCCCTTCCCGGCTCCCTTGTCCGGAGCCTTCCCGGTGTCCTTCTCCGCGGCCTTCCCGGGGGTCTTCTCCGCGGCCTTGCCCGCGTCGTTCCCGGCGTCCTTCTCCGCGGCCTTGTCCGTGTCGTTCCCCGCGTCGTTCCCGGCGTCCTTCTCCGCGGCGGGCTCCCGGGCCTCGCCCGGGGCGGCCGCCGCGTCCTCGTCCTTGGCGGCCGGGCGCGACGGGCGGGTCCGGCCGCTGGTCGTGTCGCGGAGGTACGAGGGGTCGCGGCCCTCGGCGAGGCCCGGCTCGGCCGCCAGTCCACCCGGCTGACCGGGGGCCGGGGGCTGACCGTCACGGCGGCGCAGATAGCGCTCGAACTCGCGGGCGATGGCCTCGCCGGACGCCTCCGGGAGGTCGGCGGTGTCGCGCGCCTCCTCCAGGGACTGGACGTACTCGGCGACCTCGCTGTCCTCGGCCGCCAGCTGGTCCACGCCCAGCTGCCAGGCCCGCGCGTCCTCGGGGAGTTCACCCAGCGGGATGCGCAGGTCGATCAGGTCCTCCAGGCGGTTGAGCAGCGCCAGGGTGGCCTTCGGGTTCGGCGGCTGGGAGACGTAGTGCGGGACGGCCGCCCACAGGCTCACCGCGGGGACCCCGGCGTGGGTGCACGCCTCCTGGAGAATGCCGACGATTCCGGTCGGGCCTTCGTAGCGCGACTCCTCCAGATCCATGGTGCGGGCCAGGTCCGGGTCGGAGGTGACGCCGCTGACCGGCACCGGCCGGGTGTGCGGGGTGTCGCCGAGCAGCGAGCCCAGGACGATCACCATCTCCACGCCGAGCTCGTGGGCGAAGCCCAGGATCTCGTTGCAGAACGACCGCCAGCGCATGCTCGGTTCGATGCCGCGCACGAGGACCAGGTCGCGCTGCGGGGCGCCTTCGGCGCCGCCGCCCGTGCGGACCACGGACAGCCGGGTGGTCGGCCAGGTGACCTTGCGGACCCCGCCGTCCAGCCAGACCGTGGGCCGGTTGACCTGGAAGTCGTAGTAGTCCTCGGCGTCGAGTGCGCCGAAGACCTCGCCCTTCCACTCCCGGTCCAGGTGCGCGACGGCGCTGGAGGCGGCGTCCCCGGCGTCGTTCCATCCCTCGAAGGCACAGATCATGACCGGGTCGATCAGCTCGGGAACCCCCTCAAGCTCGATCACCCAGCGCCTCCTTCCGACCGGGGCGGACGTGTCCGGACCACCGGTTGCCGTTCTGTGCAGTGTTGTTCCCGGCAGCGTTCTTTCTGCCGTGCGACCCCAAGACTACGACTTCCGCGCCCCCTGTTCGCAGCCCCTGTACGGGCTCTTCCTCACCCGTTCGTCACCCCCTGGCACCCCAGCCGTCGCGATAGGCCCGCCAGTCGGAGTCGGTGGCCGCGAAGTCGACGTACAGCGCCAGGCCGAACCGCTCCCGGTCGCGGTCCTCCCTGCTCAGACCGAGCCGGGCGCCGCGCACCGCGGCGGCGGCCGTCTCCGCCTGACCGTGGTGGCCCCAGGAGTCCGTGTGGTAGAAGGGCAGGCCCATCAGCAGGTCCGTGTCCCGTGGGGTCACCTGGAGGGCGAGCGCCGTCTGACGGGCCACGTAGCCGCCGTAGAGGCTCTCCACGGGGAGCCCGGTGTCGTAGGACATGACGGCGATCTGGTCCGTCCGGCGGGCCACCTGGCCGAAGTACTCCTGGGTCCACCACTTGGGGCTGCCCGCCACCCGTGCCGCCCGGTGCATGCCCGGCACCGGGTCGATCTGCTGGGCGGCGACGGAGAACACCCCGCCGGCGGACCGGACGGCCGGCCGGAGGCCCTCCAGCAGGGCGAGGAAGGAGGCGTCCCCGGAGCGTACGGGCTCGACGTCGAGGTGGACGCCCTCGAACCCGGCCCGCATCACCTGCCGGGCGCTCGCCACCACGGCGGTGCGCGCGGCTGCCGAGTCCAGCCGCAGGCCGGCGTCGCCCTCGCCCTTACGGACGACCTTGTCGCCCAGCCAGGCGTGGACGCGGACGCCCGGCAGCTCCCGGTGGACCGACTCGATCAGCCAGGACGCGCGCGGGTAGACCTTGGCGGGGAGGGTGCCGTCGTGCTCCAGGGGACCCGTGTGCACATAGAGGTCGCGCAGTCCGGTGCCGGCCATCTTCCGCTTGAGGCCGGCCAGTTCGGCGTCACCCTTACGGCCGTCGACCCAGGCGTGTCCCAGCCAGATCGCGTCCTTGCCACGGGTGACCGCCTCGGCGGCGGGCGCCCCGGCGTAGGCGGCGCGCAGCGCGCTGCCCGCCACCGCGACGGGCAGGACGAGCACCACGGTCAGGGCGAGCGCGAGGCGCTTCACCAGCCGCTTGCTCGGCCGCCGGATGTGCACCTTGCTAAATATTTTGCTCAAATCCGGTCGCTTCATGGAAAGAATCGCCCCTTCTTCTTCCCAAAAATGACGCGACCGCAGGTCGGTCAGTTCCGGCCGCCCCGGGACGGAGCCGGGGCGGACGCACCGAGGGGAGGGACGCGCGGTGCGTCCCTCCCCTGGGGAGCGATCAAGCGATCACCCGGTCACACGGACCGGCTCAAGGCGTCAGCCCTTGTCGCCGAGCATGTCCTTGACGCGCGTACGGACGTCCTCCGTGTCCAGACCGCGGATCGTCAGCGTCGTACGGCGGCGCAGGACGTCGTCCACCGTCTCCGCCCACTCGTGGTCGCGGGCGTAGGCGACCTGGGCCCAGATCTCCGGGCCGTCCGGGTGGATGCGCTCGCCGAGCTCCGGGTTCTCGTTGACCAGGCGCGCGATGTCGAAGGACAGCGAGCCGTAGTGCGTCGCCAGGTGACGGGCGGTCAGCGGGTCCATCCGGCTGCCGGGCTCGCGGTCCACGAGCAGGCGGTGGGCGACCGCGTTCGGGTTGGCGACACCGGGCAGCGGGGTCCGGCGGACCAGGCTGGAGATGGGCTCCATCTCCTCGGTCAGCGGGCTGCCGGGCAGCTTCGCCAGCTTGGCCATGACCGTACGGCCGATGTGGCGGTACGTGGTCCACTTGCCGCCGGCGACGGACAGCATGCCGCCCTTGCCCTCGGAGACCACGGTCTCGCGCTTGGCCTGGGCCACGTCGCCGGGGCCGCCCGGCAGCACGCGCAGACCGGCGAAGGCGTACGTCATCAGGGAGCGGTCGAGGTCGGCGTCCTGGATGGAGAACGCGGCCTCGTCGAGGATCTGCTGGATGTCCTCCTCCGTGGCGCGCACGTCCGCCGGGTCACCCTCGTACTGGGTGTCGGTGGTGCCGAGGAGGAGCTGGTCCTCCCACGGGAGGGCGAAAGTGATGCGGTACTTGTCGATCGGGGTGGCCATGGCGGCCTTCCACGGCGACTTGCGCTTCATCACGATGTGCGCGCCCTTGGACAGGCGGATGCTCGGGTTGGCGCCCTTGTCTTCCAGCTTGCGCAGGTGGTCCACCCACGGGCCGGTGGCGTTGAGGACGACCCGAGCGTCGATGCCGAACTCGGCACCGTCCACCCTGTCCTTGAGCTCCGCGCCGGTGACCTTGCCGTGCGTAAAGCGCAGCCCGGTGACCTCGGCGTGGTTCAGCACGACCGCGCCGGACTCGACGGCCGCGCGGACCGTCATGACCGCCACGCGCGAGTCGTTCATCTGGTGGTCGTAGTAGACCGCGACGGCCTTGAGGTTGTCCGTGCGCAGACCCGGGTTGTCGGCCTGGGCCTTGGCCGGGGAGATCACCTTGCCGACGCCGTCGCCGAAGGCGGACAGCGCCGAGTAGGCGAACACACCGGCGCCGAGCTTGGCCGCGCCCACCGGGCCGCCCTTGTAGACGGGCAGGTAGAAGGTGAGCGGGTTGACCAGGTGCGGGGCCACGTCCTTGGCCAGCACCCGGCGCTCGTGGTGGTTCTCCGCGACCAGCTTGACCGCGCCGGTCTGCAGGTAGCGCAGACCGCCGTGGACGAGCTTGGAGGACGCGGAGGAGGTGGCGCCGGCGAAGTCACCGGCGTCCACCATCGCGACCCGCAGTCCGGACTGCGCGGCGTGCCAGGCCACGGAGGTGCCCAGGATGCCACCACCGATCACCAGGAGGTCGTATGTCGCGTTCGACAGTCGGTCCCGGGTCTCGGCGCGGCTCGGGTTGAAACCGGCAGCCGGGTGCGTTCCCAGCGTCGGAACGCTCTGCGGGGTTGTCATGATTACTCCTCGTCCTCGATCCAGCCCATGGTCCGCTCGACGGCCTTGAGCCAGCTCTTGTACTCGCGGTCACGCGTGTCCGCGTCCATGCGGGGGGTCCACTCGGCGGCCCGGCGCCAGTTGGCGCGCAGGGCGTCGGTGTCCGGCCAGAAGCCGACGGCGAGACCGGCGGCGTAGGCGGCGCCGAGGCAGGTCGTCTCGGCGACCATCGGGCGCACGACCGGTGCGTCCAGGAAGTCCGAGAGGGTCTGCATCAGCAAGTTGTTGGAGGTCATGCCGCCGTCGACCTTGAGCGCGGTCAGCTCGACGCCGGAGTCCTTCGTCATGGCGTCGGTGATCTCGCGGGTCTGCCAGGCGGTGGCCTCGAGCACGGCGCGCGCGATGTGCGCCTTGGTGACGTAGCGGGTCAGGCCCGCGATGACACCGCGCGCGTCGGAGCGCCAGTAGGGGGCGAACAGGCCGGAGAAGGCCGGCACGAAGTACGCGCCGCCGTTGTCCTCGACGGAGCTGGCGAGCGTCTCGATCTCGGCCGCGCTCTTGATCAGGCCCATCTGGTCGCGCATCCACTGCACGAGGGAGCCGGTGACGGCGATGGAGCCCTCGAGGGCGTAGACCGGGTCCTGGTCGCCGATGCGGTAGCCGACGGTGGTGAGCAGGCCGTTGTAGGAGTTGACGGGCTCACCGCCGGTGTTCATCAGCATGAACGTGCCGGTGCCGTAGGTCGACTTGGCCTCGCCCTCGGAGAAGCAGGTCTGGCCGAAGAGGGCCGCCTGCTGGTCGCCGAGCGCGGAGGCGACGGGCACGCCGGCCAGGGCGCCGCCCCGGGCGGTGCCGTAGACCTCGGCGGAGGAGCGGATCTCCGGCAGGATCGCGGCCGGGATCTCCATCGACTCCAGGATGCGCTCGTCCCAGTCGAGGCTGCGGAGGTTCATCAGCATCGTGCGGGAGGCGTTGGTGACGTCGGTGACGTGCACGCCGCCGTCGACACCACCGGTGAGGTTCCAGATGACCCAGGAGTCCATCGTGCCGAAGAGGATGTCGCCGGCCTCGGCGCGCTCACGCAGGCCCTCGACGTTGTCCAGCAGCCAGCGGACCTTCGGACCGGAGAAGTAGCTGGCCAGCGGCAGACCGGTCTCACGGCGGAAGCGGTCCTGGCCGACGTTGCGGCCGAGCTCCTTGCAGAGCGCGTCGGTGCGGGTGTCCTGCCAGACGATGGCGTTGTGGACCGGCTCACCGGTGTTCTTGTCCCACAGCAGCGTGGTCTCGCGCTGGTTGGTGATACCGATCGCCTTGACGTCGGCGGCGGTGATGCCCGCCTTCTCGACGGCGCCGGCGACGACCTGCTGGACGTTGGTCCAGATCTCGGCGGCGTCGTGCTCGACCCAGCCCGGCTTCGGGAAGATCTGCTCGTGCTCCTTCTGGTCGACGGAGACGATGCGTCCGTCGCGGTCGAAGACGATGCAGCGGGAGGAGGTGGTGCCCTGGTCGATCGCCGCGATGAACGGGCCCTGGCCGTGGGTGCCGGTGGTGGTCATGTGTCGTGTGCTCCTGGGATTCGGAAGGTCTCGGCGGGTGCTCAGAACGCGATCTTGTGAATGCCTGCGGCGAGCGCGGCACCGACGAGCGGGCCGACCACCGGGATCCAGGCGTAGCCCCAGTCTGAACCGCCCTTGTTCGGCAGCGGCAGCAGCGCGTGCACGATACGGGGGCCGAGGTCACGGGCGGGGTTGATCGCGTAACCGGTCGGGCCGCCCAGCGAGAGGCCGATGCCGACGACGACGAAGGCGACCATCAGGGTGCCGGTGCCACTGGTGGCGAGCCCCTTGGTCAGGCCCATGGTGAGGATGAAGAGCACCAGGGCGGCGGTAGCGATGATCTCCGTGACCAGGTTCTGGATCGCGTTGCGGATCTCCGGGCCGGTGGAGAAGATGCCCAGCACCGGACCGGCCTGCGGGGTCGCGGTCTGGTCGACCATGCCCTCGGCGGGGTTCAGCGAGGCGACGAGCTCGGGGTCCGTCAGGTGGGCCTTGAACTGGCCGTAGTAGGCGAGCCACACCAGCGAGGCGCCGATCATCGCGCCGAGCAGCTGGGAGCCGATGTAGAGCGGCACGTCGCTCCACTTGACGGCGCCGTCGATCGCGAGGCCGAGGGTGACGGCCGGGTTCAGGTGCGCACCCGACTTGGAGCCGATGTACGCACCGGTCAGGACGGCGAAGCCCCAACCGAACGTAATGGCCAGCCAGCCTGCGTTCTGTGCCTTCGAACGCTTCAGGGTGACGGCGGCGCACACGCCACCGCCGAGCAGAATCAACACTGCGGTACCGATGAGCTCACCGGTGAAGATGTCGGAGCTGGACACCCGCGACTCCTTTGTCCTTCGTCCAGGGGAAGGCGAACCCCGGGTCCCTCCGGTGGTCCGCGCCCTCCAAGAGGGCTTTGATCGGCCCGCGGCAGAGTCCACCATAGCGAATATTGTCGTTAGGTGTTCGACAATGCCGACCGATGAACGGCAGTTTTCTGCAACGTCAAGGGCGCGTCAAGGGTCCCGAGACCGAAAAGTCCCGGCCACGGGGCCGAAAGTAGGCGATCGATACCCGGCAGTAACCGAACCGCGACCTGGGATCTTGCCGAAGGTGTGACGGAGGGGACACGGCGGGGTTGTCGCTGCGCGGGCTTTTCCCCAGCCCCGCCCCTTCCCGAAACCTGGGGCTCCGCCCCCGGGCCCCCTTTTCTGCGCTCCGCGCGGTGTCCTCAAGCGCCGGACGGGCTGATTTCAGCCCGTCCGGCGCTTGAGGACATTCGGGAAGGGGCGGGTAGGGGAAAAGCCCGCGCGGCGACAACCCGTCGGAACCGCCACCCGCGCAGCGGGAACCCGTGGGGCCACCGGGCCCGAAGATCAGAAGCGGCCGGCGCCGAGGTCCCGGGAGACGGCGCGCGCACAGTCCCGTACGGCCGCGACCAGCTGCGCCCGCAGCTCGCCGTTCTCGCAGACGCGCTCCACGGCGCCGGTGATGCCGACCGCGCCCACCGGCATCCGCCGCCGGTCGTGGATGGGAGAGGCCACGGAGGCCACGCCCTCCCAGGTCTCCTCGACGTCGGACGCCCAGCCCCGGGCCCGGGTGAGGTCCAGGACCCCCTCGAAGTCGGCCAGGCCGGTCACGGTGTGCGGGGTGAACGCCTCGCGCTCGGCCTCGGCGGCCTCGCTGTGCGCCACCGGGTCGTAGGCGGAGAGGACCTTGCCCAGGGCGGTGCTGTGCAGCGGCTGCATGGCGCCGACCTCCAGCACCTGGCGGCTGTCGTCCGGCCGGAAGACATGGTGGATGATCAGCACGCCCTGCTGGTGGAGCACGCCCAGATAGACGCTCTCGCCGCTCGACCGGGCGAGGTCGTCCGCCCAGACCAGCGCGCGGGCGCGGAGCTCGTGCACGTCCAGGTAGCTGTTGCCCAGCCGCAGCAGTTCGGCACCGAGCTGGTAGCGCCCGGAGGCGGGGTCCTGCTCGACGAAGCCCTCCTGCTGGAGGGTCCGGAGGATGCCGTGTGCGGTGCCCTTCGCCAGCCCCAGTGCGGAGGCCACGTCGGACAGACCCAGCCGTCGCTCTCCCCCTGCGAGCAGCCGTAGCATCGCCGCCGCTCGTTCGAGCGACTGGATGGTCCGTGCCATCGTGCAACCTCCTCCAATGCCGTTCGGCAATGCTGAACACTATCGGCCGATGCCGACCGAGAGGTAGCTGACCGCGGGCCTTTTCATGATCGCCGAATCATCGCCGGGGCGAATACTTGCCCAGGTCACGCCGCTGCCGGGGGCCTCGCGACCCTCGAACGGGCCCTGTGCCGAAGGAAGGTGGGTCCCCCGGACGGACGCGGGCCGGGAGTGGGCGCGGGAAGCCGGCGGGGCCGGCGGGACGGCGGAGCGAAAGAGGCACCGCCCATGGGCCGGGCTCCTCCGGACGGGGCCCCAGACAAGCCGCCGCCAAGCAGACACGCCAACCCGACGCCAAGCCGCCGCCGGAGGCCGGGCCGCGGCTCCCGGACCAGGGCCCGGACCGCCGCCCGCGCCCCGTACCTGACGGAGTGCCGGACGACCTGACCGAGTATGCGGCCGAGTCCTGGTCGGCCCGTATCAAGCGGTGGGACACCCGTCCATTTCCCGGGGCCGCCAGCTACGCTTGCGGCGTGCGTCCTCCACCAGAGGGCGCAAAGCCGACAGCCGTCGCAACCCCGGGAGCACTTCCATGGCCTCGTTCACGCCATCGACCGCCAGCACCGCCCGAGCCTCCGAACTGCGGGAGGCGCTCGCCTCCCGGGTCGTCGTGGCCGACGGGGCCATGGGCACGATGCTCCAGGCGCAGGACCCCAGCATGGAGGACTTCCAGCAGCTGGAGGGCTGCAACGAGATCCTGAACGTCACCCGCCCCGACATCGTGCGCTCGGTCCACGAGGAGTACTTCGCGGTCGGTGTGGACTGCGTGGAGACCAACACCTTCGGCGCGAACCTCGCCGCACTGGGCGAGTACGACGTCGCCGACCGGATCTTCGAGCTGTCCGAGGCGGGCGCGCGGATCGCCCGCGAGGTGGCGGACGAGTTCGCCGCGGGCGACGGCCGGACCCGCTGGGTCCTCGGCTCGGTCGGCCCGGGCACCAAGCTGCCGACGCTGGGCCACACCTCGTACGACCTGCTGCGCGACGCCTATCAGCGGAACGTCGAGGGGCTGGTCGCCGGCGGCGCGGACGCGGTCCTGGTGGAGACCACCCAGGACCTCCTGCAGACCAAGGCGTCCGTGATCGGCGCCCGGCGGGCGCTCGCGGCGGCCGGCATCGACCTGCCGCTGCTGGTGCAGGTCACCGTCGAGACCACCGGCACCATGCTCCTCGGCTCGGAGATCGGTGCCGCGCTCACCGCGCTGGAGCCGCTCGGCATCGACATGATCGGCCTCAACTGCGCGACCGGCCCGGCCGAGATGAGCGAGCACCTGCGCTACCTCTCCCGGCACGCCCGGACGCGCGTGTCCGCGATGCCCAACGCCGGCCTGCCGGTGCTCGGCAAGAACGGCGCCCACTACCCGCTCTCCCCGGGCGAGCTGGCGGACGCCCATGAGACGTTCGTCCGGGAGTACGGGCTGTCGCTGGTCGGCGGCTGCTGCGGCACCACGCCCGAGCACCTGCGCCAGGTCGTCGAGCGGGTCCGCGGGATGCGCCCGACGGAGCGCAGCCCGCGCCCCGAGCCCGGCGCCGCCTCGCTCTACCAGACCGTGCCGTTCCGGCAGGACACCTCGTACCTGGCGATCGGCGAGCGCACCAACGCCAACGGCTCGAAGAAGTTCCGCGAGGCCATGCTGGAGGCCCGCTGGGACGACTGCGTGGAGATGGCCCGCGACCAGATCCGCGAGGGCGCGCACATGCTCGACCTCTGCGTGGACTACGTCGGCCGGGACGGCGTCGCGGACATGGCGGAGCTCGCGGGCCGGTTCGCCACGGCCTCGACGCTGCCGATCGTGCTGGACTCCACCGAGCTGGCGGTGATCCGGGCCGGGCTGGAGAAGCTGGGCGGCCGGGCCGTGATCAACTCCGTGAACTACGAGGACGGGGACGGCCCCGAGTCGCGCTTCGCGAAGGTGACGGCGCTGGCCGCCGAGCACGGCGCGGCGCTGATCGCGCTGACCATCGACGAGGAGGGGCAGGCCCGTACCCCCGAGCACAAGGTGGCCATCGCCGAGCGGCTCATCGCCGACCTGACCGGCGACTGGGGCATCCGTGAGTGCGACATCCTCATCGACACCCTGACCTTCACGATCTGCACCGGCCAGGAGGAGTCCCGCAAGGACGGCATCGCCACCATCGAGGCGATCCGCGAGCTCAAGCGCCGCCACCCGGAGGTGCAGACCACCCTGGGCCTGTCCAACATCTCCTTCGGCCTCAACCCGGCCGCGCGTGTCGTCCTCAACTCCGTCTTCCTGGACGAGTGCGTCAAGGCCGGGCTGGACTCGGCGATCGTGCACGCGAGCAAGATCCTGCCGATCGCCCGGCTGGAGGAGGAGCAGGTCAAGGTCGCCCTCGACCTCATCTACGACCGGCGTGCCGAGGGCTACGACCCGCTCCAGCGGCTCATGGAGCTCTTCGAGGGCGTCAACATGAAGTCGATGAAGGCGGGGAAGGCCGAGGAGCTCCTGGCCCTGCCGCTGGACGAGCGGCTCCAGCGCCGCATCATCGACGGCGAGAAGAACGGCCTGGAGACCGACCTCGACGAGGCGCTCCGGGACCGGCCCGCGCTGGACATCGTCAACGACACGCTGCTGGAGGGCATGAAGGTCGTCGGCGAGCTGTTCGGCTCGGGCCAGATGCAGCTGCCGTTCGTGCTCCAGTCGGCCGAGGTGATGAAGACGGCGGTCGCTTATCTGGAGCCGCACATGGAGAAGAGCGACTCGGAGGGCAAGGGCACGATCGTGCTCGCCACGGTCCGGGGCGACGTCCACGACATCGGCAAGAACCTCGTCGACATCATCCTCTCCAACAACGGCTACAACGTCGTCAACCTCGGTATCAAGCAGCCGGTCTCGGCGATCGTGGAGGCGGCGGAGGAGCACCGCGCCGATGTGATCGGCATGTCGGGGCTGCTGGTGAAGTCCACCGTGATCATGAAGGAGAACCTGGAGGAGCTCAACCAGCGCAAGCTGGCGGCCGACTACCCGGTGATCCTCGGCGGTGCGGCGCTGACCAGGGCGTACGTCGAGCAGGACCTGCACGAGATCTACGAGGGCGAGGTCCGCTACGCCCGTGACGCGTTCGAGGGCCTGCGCCTGATGGACGCGCTGATCGCCGTCAAGCGGGGGGTGCCGGGCGCGACCCTGCCGGAGCTCAAGCAGCGGCGGGTCCCCAAGCGGGCCACGGCCCCGGTGGTGGAGGACGAGGAGCCGGAGGGCTCGGTCCGCTCGGACGTCTCGGTCGACAACGCGGTGCCCACCCCGCCGTTCTGGGGCACGCGGGTGGTCAAGGGCATCCAGCTCAAGGAGTACGCCTCCTGGCTGGACGAGGGCGCGCTCTTCAAGGGCCAGTGGGGCCTGAAGCAGGCCCGCGCGGGCGGCCCGACGTACGAGGAGCTGGTCGAGACCGAGGGCCGCCCGCACCTGCGGGGCTGGCTGGAGAAGCTGCACACGGAGAACCTCCTGGAGGCGGCCGTGGTCTACGGCTACTTCCCGTGCGTCTCCAAGGGCGACGACCTGATCCTGCTGCACGAGGACGGCACCGAGCGCACCCGCTTCTCCTTCCCCCGGCAGCGGCGCGGCCGCCGGCTGTGCCTCGCGGACTTCTTCCGCCCGGAGGAGTCCGGCGAGACGGACGTCGTCGGCCTCCAGGTCGTCACGGTCGGCTCCCGGATCGGCGAGGCCACGGCCGAGCTCTTCGCGGCGGACGCCTACCGCGACTACCTGGAGCTGCACGGGCTCTCCGTCCAGCTCGCGGAGGCCCTCGCCGAGTACTGGCACGCCCGCGTCCGCGCCGAGCTCGGCTTCGGCGGCGAGGACCCGTCGGACGTCGAAGACATGTTCGCCCTCAAGTACCGCGGTGCCCGCTTCTCCCTGGGCTACGGCGCCTGCCCGGACCTGGAGGACCGCGCGAAGATCGCGGCGCTGCTGGAGCCGGAGCGGATCGGGGTGCATCTGTCGGAGGAGTTCCAGCTGCATCCGGAGCAGTCGACGGACGCGATCGTGATCCACCATCCGGAGGCGAAGTACTTCAACGCGCGGTGACCTCGCCGGTCGGGGTGGGGGCTCTGTGGGAGGGGTGCCCTGCGGGCCGCCTTTCCCCAGCCCCGCCCCTTCCCGCAGCATCCGATATGCGGCTCCGCCGCGCGGGGGGCTCCGCCCCGGACCCCGGTCCTCAATCGCCGGACGGGCTGAATCGTTGCCCGGAACCGGGCGGAAAGTCGAGCTTGGACAGGGCAAAATCCAGCCCGGCCGGCGCTTGAGGCCACCGCGCGAAGCGCGGAAGGGGGCCCGGGGGCTCGCCCCCGGTTCCAGGAAGGGGCGGGTAGGGGAAAAGCCCCGCGCAAGCGCCGCGGCCGACTCAGGAGCTCAGGTCTCAGCCTGATCCTGCGCGTCGCCGATGCGTGGCGGCGGCCCGGCCACGGCCCCAGCCAACGGCAGCACCCTCCGCAGCCCGGACGGGTTGAAATTCAGCCCGTCCGGGGGCAACCCGCAGCGGTAGCCGGGAGAAATCGAGGACCAGGCTCCGGGGCGGAGCCCCGTCACGGATCCGCACACCGTATGGAGCGGGGAGGGGCGGAGTCGGGGAGAGAACCACCGGACACCCCACGGCTCTTCGTACACGTGCCCGCCGGGCGGCCCACCCTTGACCCGTGTTGGCGGCCAACCTCACCATGACTACTGGACTGGTCCACTAGTTGAGCAGGGGTAACCATGGCGCTACCGAAGTACGACCAGATCGCGGGCGATATCAGGGGTCGGATCGTTCGCGGTGAGATGAGCCCGGGAGACACGCTTCCCTCGGAACGTGAACTGACGGAGCGCTGGTCGGTGGCGCGGGCCACCGTCGTCCGCGCGCTCGACGTCCTCCGCCAGGAGGGGCTCATCGAGACCAGGCAGGGAACGGGTTCGATCGTGCGCGAGCGCGCTCCCCTCGCCCGCACGGCCGGGGAGCGGTACCGGACGGCCGTCAAGACCGGCCAGGTCTACACCGCCGGGGAATACGCGGAGATCGTCAGCGCGGAGACGATGCCCGCGCCCGAGGAGGTGGCCACCGCCCTCGGCATCGACACCGGCGACCCTGTGGCCAGGCGGCACCGCGTTACTTTCGAAGGGGAGACGCCCACAGCCACCTCCTGGTCATGGTTCACGTCCGACGTGGTCACGGCGGCGCCCAGGCTCCTCCAGCGTGAGCGGGTCCGGGAAGGCACCACGCGCTATGTGGAGCGGGAGACCGGCCGTCGGCCCCACACGGGCCGCGACTGGTGGACGGCTCGCCTGGCTACGGACGAGGAGCTTGAGCTGCTGCGGCTCGACGGCCCGGCCGCCGTGTCCGAGGCCCGGCACGTGGCGTACGACGCCGAGGGGCGCGCGTTGACGTACGAGGTCGGCGTCAGCGCGGGCGGCCGCTGGACCAGGACGGACGAGTATTCGATGACTGACTAGAAGTTCGTCAACTCCCTTGAGGGCCCCCGCCGTTGGCGGGGGCTCTTTCATTCCCAGGGCTTGACCTGACTAGTCCACCGGTGGACTATTCCAGTGCGCAGTCCGGCCGTCCAAGCCGGACACCTCCGCAGGGCTCGGCCCTGCGCACAGCCACGGGAGCCAACGATGTTCTCACGTACAGGCCGGTGCACCACCACAGCGGAGCTCAGCCCGAGCAGCCTCCCCGGCACGGGGGTGACCCTGTGACAACGACAACCGAATGGCTGGCCCAGGCCGCCGACGACCCACGCGCCGCGATCGCCCTCTGGAAAGAGAACACCACCGCCCCACTCGTCGCAGGCCGGCAATGGGACCTCGTACGGCTCGACTTCACACTCGCCACCGCCGTCATCTCCCACCTCAAGACGCGCGGCCGGCACATCGGCCCCTATGTCATGGGCGGCGTGGAGCACGCCATGTGGTGGCTGATCCCGCTCGGCGGGGCCCGGCGCGTCCGGCGCTCCCCCGGGGTCGCCCCCTACCGCAAGGGCGCCGAGCTGTTCGTACCGCCGCCCGGGCGGTATCTCGGTGAACGGGTGTGGGTCCTCCCCGACGCCGACGGGGAGCGGCGGCACACGCCGACCTCGGACGGCGCGCTCCGGGAAGCGCTCGGCGCCCTCGTCACCGGGACGGCTCCGCCCCGGTGACGAGGCGGTTCGGCCGGTGGCCGGCCGGGGCCACCGCCTCCTCGGCGGAACGCGGAGCGCGGCACGCGCGACCCGGCGGCGGGACGGCGCGCCGCCGGGCCCGTACCCCGCGGCTACCTCACCCGCGGCACCGCCACGGCGTCGTACTCCATGTCCGGCTTCGGCTCCTCGGTGAAGCGGGAGTTGGGGAGGTAGAGCCGGTCGCGGAAGGCGGCCACGGTGGTCGGGATCCGGAAGCGCGGGTCGGTGATCCTGGCCACGGCGCGGCCGCGCAGGCCGGTGGAGTCCAGGTGGAAGACGTCGACGGCGTTCTGGATCTGCTGGACGACGTACAGCGTGCGACCGAGGAGCAGGGCGCCGTCCCCGTCGGGGAGCTTCTTGCCGCCGAGGTCGACACGGCGGGCGTCCCCGGTGCGCGGGTCCACGCGGAAGAGCGTCCCGCCGTCCGCGAAGACGTTGATGACGAGCAGCGCGCGGCCGTCCGGGGTGCGTTCGATGCCGTTGGTGGTGAAGCCGTTGTCCGGGGCCTCGGTCCACTCGCCCCTCAGGGGCAGGGTGACGATGTCGCGCGGGTGCGGCAGCTCGCCGCGCGGGCCGAACGGCAGCCCGTAGAGCTGGGACCGGGTGGAGTCCGTGAACCAGGCGGCGCCGGGGGTGAGCACCACGTCGTTGACGACCGTGGGCGCCTTGCCCACCTCGTACGTGGCGAGGGTGCGGCCGGCGCGGCCGTCGACCACGCGCAGCTGCCGGGTGGCCCCGCCGGCCAGGAAGAGCCGGCCCCGGCGGTCCGACTTCAGCCCGACGGTGGGGGTGTCACTGCCGGTGGTGACCACCGTGCCGCGCCCCGTGGCCAGGCCGGCCCGGTAGAGCGAGCCGCCGCCGAGGGAGCCGAACCAGGCGTACGGGCCGGGGCCGATCGTGATGCCCTCGGGGCGGAAGCCGTCGGGCAGCGGGAAGCGGTCGGGCCAGGGAGCATGGGCACGGGCCGTTGACGCCAGGGGTCCTGCGACGGCCGAGGCGCCGAGCGCCGCGCCGGCCCCGAGCAGTCTTCGGCGTGCGAGGGAACCTGCCATGGTGTGTGCGTCCTTCCGGGACGTGGAGGTGACCGGGATCACGGAAGCACAGCCCTACCCGTCCCACCCCCGCCACACGCGGATCCGGGCGGACGAAAGGGGGCGCTCTCCGGTGGAGAGCGCCCCCTGAAGGTCGGCGCGCGAGCGCGCGTGGCGGCCGGGTCGCCGGCCGCCCGGTACCGCTAGAGCGCGACGCCGAGCAGCGCGTCCGCGGTGCGGGAGACGAGGCCGGGCGCGCCCTCGTCCGTGCCGCCGTCGGCGGTCTGGGCGGCGGCCCAGCGGTCGATGGCGGCCAGTGCCCGCGGTGCGTCGAGGTCGTCCGCGAGGGCCTCGCGGACCTCCTCGACCAGGGCGTCGGCGGACGGGCCGTCGGGGCGGGAGACGGCGGCGCGCCAGCGGGCGAGGCGCTCGACGGCCTCGCTCAGGACGGCGTCCGTCCACTCCCAGTCGGCGCGGTAGTGGTGCGCCAGCAGGGCCAGCCGGATCGCGGCCGGGTCGACGCCGTCACGGCGCAGCTTGGAGATGAAGACGAGGTTGCCGCGCGACTTGGACATCTTCTCGCCGTCGAGGGCGACCATGCCGGCGTGGACGTACGTCTTGGCGAACGGGTGCTCGCCGGTGAGCGCCTGGGCGTGCGAGGCGCCCATCTCGTGGTGCGGGAAGACGAGGTCGCTGCCGCCACCCTGGACGTCGAAGCCCATGCCGAGGTGGTCGAGGGCGATGGCGACGCACTCGATGTGCCAGCCGGGGCGGCCGGGGCCGAGCGAGGCGCCGTCCCAGCTGGGCTCGCCCGGGCGGGCGGCCATCCACAGCATGGGGTCGAGGGGGTTCTTCTTGCCGGGGCGCTCGGGGTCGCCGCCGCGCTCGGCGGAGAGCAGCCGCATCGCCTCGGCGTCGAGGCCGGAGACGGTGCCGAAGGCGGGGTCGGCGGCGACGGAGAAGTAGATGTCGCCTTCGAGCTCGTAGGCGGCCCCGGCGGAGAGCAGGCGCTCCACCAGGGGGACGATCTTCGGTATCGACTCCACGGCGCCCACGTAGTGCCGGGGCGGGAGCATCCGCAGGGCGGTCATGTCCTCGCGGAAGAGCGTGGTCTCGCGCTCCGCGAGCGCGGTCCAGTCCTCGCCGTCGCGGACGGCCCGCTCCAGCAGCGGGTCGTCGATGTCCGTGACGTTCTGGACGTAGTGAACCTGCCGCTTGGTGTCGAGCCACACGCGCTGCACGAGGTCGAACGCGTTGTAGGTCGCCGCGTGCCCCATGTGGGTGGCGTCGTACGGCGTGATGCCGCAGACATAGATACGGGCGACGGGACCGGGGACGAGGGTCACCCGTCCACCGGTCGCGGTGTCGTGGATCCGGAGGTCGCGGCCACTGCCAGGCAGGGCGGGTACCTCAGAAGCGGGCCAGGCATGCATGTTCAGAAGCGTAACCGGACGGGTGTTCCGGATACGAACCGGACTCGGGTGTTGGCCGAACAGGCCCTCTTGCGCCGGCTCCGCCCGATGTGCATCGGCCCGCTTCCGGTGCGGGCCGAAGTGGATCAGACCGGTGGCCAGGGAATAGCCGGCCACTGACCGCTGGGCTCACGGTGCCGTCCGGTCCGCAGCAGGTCCGCGACACGCGCGCGGAGCGCCTGGATTTCGGCCGGTGTGATGAGCTCTGTCAGCCGGGCGGTGAGGGGGCGGTCTTCAGCCAGGTCGTCTGAAAGTCGCCGCAGGGCGTCGAGGGCCTCCTCCGTCAGCGGCTCGCCCGCCCAGCCCCACAGCAGGGTGCGCAGCTTGTCGTCCGCGTTGAACGTCACACCGTGGTCGATGGCATAGATCCGGCCGTCGGCGGCGGGCAGCAGGTGGCCGCCCTTGCGGTCACCGTTATTGATCACGGCGTCGAGCACGGCGAGGCGCCGCAGCCGGACGTCGTCGGCGTGGACGAGCAGCGCCGTGCGCTCCTCCCCCGGGCCGCCCACCTCGGCGAAGCCCACGGCCTTCCAGCCCTCGCCGGGCTGGTCCCCGTCGACCAGGGCGAGCAGGGGGCCGTGGGCGACGCCCTCGGCCCCGGCGGGGGCGTCGGCACGGGAGGCGCCCGGGGGCGCCGAGGGCTTTTCGGGCTGGTCGAGCCCCTGAGTGCCCTGGGGTGCCTCGGAGGTCTCCGTCTCCCCGGACGCGCCCGCCGCGCCCTCAGGTGCCTCGGACGCCTCGATCCACAGCTGGCACATGCCCTCCCCGTACGGCCCGTCCCGCAGCACCGTGGGCGGGACCAGGCCCCAGCCCATGGCCTCGGACAGTTCGTAGGCCGCGACCTCGCGCTGGGCGAGCGTCCCGTCGGGGAAGTCCCACAGGGGCCGCTCGCCGGCCACCGGCTTGTAGACGCACGCGGCGCTCACGCCGTCGTACTCGACCGTGCAGTACAGCACCGCGTTGGACGCCCCGCGGATCCGGCCGCGCACCGTCAGCTCGCCCTTGGCGAGCAGTTCCTGCGGGCTCACGCTCCGCGGCGGTATCCGTTCTGGCGCGGGCATACGTGTCCCTCCGGGTCGAGCGGCAGGCTGCACAGGGGGCAGGGCGGGCGGCCGGCGCCGACGACCTCCAGGGCACGCTTGGCGAAGGCCCGTGCCATGGTGCCGGTGAGCCGGACGCGCAGCATCGGCGGACCGTTCTTCTCGTCCTGGAGCAGCCGTTCCTCGGCCTCGACCAGGTCCTCGTCGGTGTCCGCCGCCAGCTCGACGAGGGCCTGCGCCTCCACGATCATGCGCTGCCCGTCACCGTCCCAGGCCAGGGCCATGGTGCCGACGCGGAACTCCTCCTCGACGGGGGTCTCCAGGGGCCCGGTGTCGGCGAGCTCGGCGGGGGCCACGGCGGGCACCGCCGCATTGCCGCCGGTGCGCCGGACGACCTCGTCCAGCAGCTCGTCGATCCGCTCGGCGAGCGCTTCGACCTGGGCCTTCTCCAGGGCGACGCTGGTCGTACGACCGCCCGCGGTGGCCTGGAGGAAGAAGGTGCGGCGACCCGGCAGCCCGACCGTACCGGCGACGAAACGGTCCGGCGGGTCATAGAGGAACACCTGACGGGACAACGTCCTGCTCCATTTGGTTCGGTGGTGGAGTGGCGAGGAAGTGACTGTTCCGGATGCTGATCACACGTGGGAAGGCGGACGGAGCCGCGTCACCACCCTACTGCGCGGGACGATCACGGTGCTCCCGCCCCGCCTCCCACGACGCCGTCCGCCTCGGACGCCCCGGAACCCCTCGCCGAGGCCGACGGCTCCATGTGCGGGGCGAGGCCGTCCAGCTCGCCGGTGTCGCCGAGGCGCACCAGGAAGGGCCGCAGCCGGGTGTAGCGGATGGCGGTGACCGAACAGGGGTCGACGGCGATCCGCTGGAAGAGGTCGAGGTGCAGGCCGAGGGCGTCGGCGACCAGCGACTTCACTATGTCGCCGTGCGAGCACACGAGGTAGACGGCGTCGGGGCCGTGCTCCTCCTCGATCCGGGCGTTCCAGTCGCGCACGGCCTCCACCGCGCGCGCCTGCATGGCGCGTACGGACTCGCCGCCGGGGAAGGCGGCGGCGCTGGGGTGCCGTTGGACGACCTCCCACAGCGGCTCGTCGACCAGCTCGGCGATCTTGCGTCCGGACCAGTCGCCGTAGTGGCACTCCCCGACGCGCTCGTCCGTGTGCAGGGGCAGGTCCGGGCGGGCGGCGAGGAGCGGCGCCAGGGTCTCCCGGCAGCGCTGGAGGGGGCTGGTGACGGCGGCGGCCAGGGGGAGCCCGGCCAGCCGGCCCGGCAGGGCGGCCGCCTGGGCGGCGCCGCGCTCGTCCAGGGCGACCCCGGGGGTCCAGCCGGCGAGCACGCCCCCGGTGTTGGCGGTGGACCGGCCGTGCCGGACCAGGATCAGCGTGGGCATGCCCGCAGCCTACGTCGGGGCGGTTCCGCCCGTCCCGGCCGGTGCCGGACCGGGTCCGCGCGAGGCGGGTCATTCCCGTCCGGGGCCCGCCGCGCGGTGTACTCGGGGCCGATCGGCGGCAGAATGCCCTGCGTGATCGTGGACTGCGCTATCTACCGGGACGGACGCCGCACCGAGGGCCCCGCCGACTTCTCCGACGCGCTGGACGAGGCGCGGGCCGACGGCCACTCGTTCCTGTGGATCGGGCTGCACGAGCCCACGGAGAAGGAATTCGAGCTGGTCACCAGCGAGTTCGGGCTGCACCCACTGGCCGTGGAGGACGCGCTGAAGGCCCACCAGCGGCCCAAGTTGGAGGTGTACGAGGACTCGCTGTTCGTCGTCCTGAAGCCGGTCGTCTACGACGACGACGCGGACAAGGTCACCACCGGTGAGCTGATGCTCTTCCTCGGCGACTCCTTCGTGGTGACCGTCCGGCACGGCGAGGGCGCGCCGCTCGCCGAGGTGCGCCGGCGGCTGGAGGAGGACCGGGAGGTCCTGCGGCACGGGCCGTCGGCGGTGCTGTACGCGGTGAGCGACGCGGTCGTGGACCAGTACATCGAGGTGGCCGGCGAACTCCAGGTGGACCTGGAGGAGCTGGAGGCGGAGGTGTTCGCGCCGATGGGCGGAGACACCCGGAACACGGCCTCCCGTATCTACTCCTTCAAGCGGCAGGTGATGGAGTTCCGGCGGGCCTCGGCGCCGCTGACCGACCCGATGGCGCGGCTGTCGGGCTCGGGCGTGCCGTTCGTGCCGGAGCCCATGCGGCCGTTCTTCCGGGATGTGGGCGACCACCTGACGCGGGCGAACGAGTACGTGGACGGGCTGGACCGGCTGCTGACGGACATACTCTCGGCCCACCTGGCGCAGATGGGCGTCCAGCAGAACGACGACATGCGCAAGATCTCCGCGTGGGCGGCGATGGCGGCGGTGCCGACGATGATCGCCGGTATCTACGGGATGAACTTCGAGCGCATGCCGGAGCTGCGCCAGCCGTGGGGCTATCCGGCGGTCGTACTGGTCATGGCGGGGCTGGTGTTCTGGCTGCACCGGTATTTCAAGGGGCGCGGCTGGCTGTGAGACGGGGTGGGGCGGCGCCTGCGGCGGGCTTTGTCCCCGCCCCGCCCCTTCCCGAACGGGGCTCCGCCCCGGACCCCGGTCCTCAGACTCCCCCAGCTACCGCTGGGGGTGCCCCCAGGAGGTGCCCCCGGACGGGCTGAATTTTCCGCCCGTCCGGGCAACGAATCAGCCCGTCCGGCGATTGAGGACATTCGGGAAGGGGCGGGTAGGGGAAAAAGTGCCCCGGGGGGTCGGCAACAGGACGTAACGGCCGCTGGGCCGAACGGGTGGGACCGGGGTGCGGCTCTTCCGGGGAATCCGTGCGGGATTCCGGGGCGTCGGCGCGTAACTCCGCGCCCGTACAGGCGTTGTGCTCTGTACCGGCCGTGGCGGGGAAGACACCCCGAGCCCCCACCACGGCCGTAGGTCCGCCGCCCGCTACGCCAGGCCGGCGCGCTCCATCGCCTCGACGCCGGCCCGCAGGGCGGCGATCCGCTCGTCGAGGGTGAAGCCGGCGGGCAGCAGCGACAGCGTGGTGACGCCCGCGTCGGCGTACGCCTGCATCCGGTCGGCGATGCGCTCCACGGGGCCGAGCAGCGTGGTGGAGTCGATCAGCTCGCGCGGTACGGCCGCGGCGGCGCCCGCCTTGTCACCGGCCAGGTACTTCTCCTGGATCTCGGCGGCGGCCTTCTCGTAGCCCATGCGCTGGGCGAGCTTGTTGTAGAAGTTCTGCTTGGCGCTGCCCATGCCGCCGACGTAAAGGGCGGTGTGCGGGCGGAAGATGTCGGCGAGCGCGTTGACGTCGTCGCCGACGGCGATGGAGACGCTCGGGACCAGGTCGAAGCCTTCGAGGTCCTTGCCGGCCTTCTCGCGGCCCGCGCGGATCGCGCCGAGCGTGGTCTCCTCGGCGTGCTCCGGGGCGAAGAAGACGACGAGGGCGCCGTCGGCGATCTCGCCGGTCTGCTCCAGGTTCTTCGGGCCGATGGCGGCGATGTAGAGCGGGATGCGCTCGCGCACGGGGTGGACGGTCAGCTTGATGGGCTTGCCCGGGCCACCGGGGAGCGGCAGGGACCAGTGGTCACCGTCGTGGGTGACGCGCTCGCGGGACATCGCCTTGCGGACGATGTCCACGTACTCGCGGGTGCGGGCGAGCGGCTTGTCGAACTTCACGCCGTACCAGCCCTCGGAGACCTGCGGGCCCGAGACGCCGAGGCCGAGCCGGAAGCGGCCGCCGGAGAGCGAGTCGAGGGTGGCCGCGGTCATCGCCGTCATCGTGGGCGTACGGGCGGGGATCTGGAAGATGGCCGAGCCGATGTCGATCCGCTCGGTCTGCGCCGCGACCCAGGCCAGCACGGTGGGGGCGTCCGAGCCGTACGCCTCGGCGGCCCAGCAGACCGAGTAGCCCAGCCGGTCGGCCTCGCGGGCGACCGCGAGGTTGTCGGCGTCCATCCCGGCACCCCAGTAGCCGAGGTTGATTCCGAGCCTCATTCGCCCCATGCGGACTCCCCTTACCGATCAGTAACGTCGTTGTTCCGGGGACTGTAGCGCGCCGACCCGGAGTACGTCATCGGTGTGCGGGGGCCTCGGCGTCCGCCGCCCGGTCCGCACCCGGTCGCCGCCGGGCCGCCGGCCGGCCCGCCGGGTGATCGTCGGCGTTGTCCACAGGGCGCCACGGGGTGTGCCGCGGCCAGTAGGGTCAGCGCTCATGGAGCTAAGGCATCTCGGCCGCACGGGGCTGCGGGTATCCCGGATCGGGCTCGGCACGCTCACCTGGTGCCGGGACACCGACGAGCACGACGCCGCCGAGCAGCTCAAGACGTTCTGGGAAGCGGGCGGCACCCTCGTCGACACCGCGGATGTCTACGCGGACGGCGGCGCGGAGTATCTCCTGGGGCAGCTGATGGAGGAGCTCGTGCCGCGCCGCGATCTGGTCATCGCGACCAAGTCCGGCAGCGTGCCCGACCCCGACCGGCGGTTCGACGGCTCGCGGGGGCACCTGCTCTCGGCGCTCGACGCCTCTCTCGAACGGCTCGGCACCGATCATGTGGACCTGTGGCAGATCCACGCCTTCGACCCCTGGACGCCGGTCGAGGAGACCCTCCAGGCGGTCGACATCGCCGTCAGCAGCGGGCGGGCCCGCTATGCGGGCGTCTCCAACTTCAGCGGCTGGCAGCTCGCCAAGGCCGCCACCTGGCAGCTGGCCGCGCCGGGCATACGGACCCGGCTGGCCGGCACGCAGATGGAGTACTCCCTGCTGCAACGGGGCATCGAGCGCGAGGTGCTGCCCGCCGCGCTCGACCTGGGCATCGGGGTGCTGCCGTCCTCGCCGCTCGGCCGCGGCGTCCTCACCGGCAAGTACCGCCACGCGACCCCCGCCGACTCCCGGGGCGCCTCGGAGAGCCTCGCGCCCTTCGTCGCCCCGTATCTGGACGAGACGGCGAGCCGGGTCGTGGACGCCGTCGCCACGGCGGCGGACGGGCTCGCCACGACGTCCCTGAAGGTGGCGCTGGCCTGGGTGCGGGACCGCCCCGGCGTGGTCGCCCCGATCGTCGGCGCGCGGAACGCCCAGCAGCTGCGGGCGGCGTTGTCAGTGGAGGCGCTTACGCTTCCGGACGAGATCTGCCAGGCGCTCGACGACGTGTCGGCCCCTGTGCACCGCTATCCCGATCAGGACTGGAGCACCCTGTGAGCACCGATCGCCTCGCCGGCGAAGCCGCCGCCCCGGCGGAGCCGGAGAAGGCCACCCCCGCACCGCCGCCCGCCGAGCGGGAGGCGCCTGGCGGCGGCGCAGCGGGAGCCGCAGGTGCGGATGCGGATGCGGCGGGAGCCGCGGACGCGGGCACGGGTGCGGCGAAGACCGCGACCGTCCTGACGGCCGAGGACGTCGCGGCCGCCGCGACGCCGGAGGCCGCGGGCCCGGCAGCCGCGGGCCCGGCAGCCGCGGGCCCGAGGGCCACGGACTCGGAAGAGGCGAGCCCGGAGAGCGTGAGCCCGGAGGACGCGGGGTCGGAGGACGCGGGGTCGGAGAGCGCGACCCCCGAGAGCACGCCCCCGAAGGCCACGAACCCGGAGGTCGGGCACTCGCGGGGCGTGGCCCCGGAGGACGCGCACACGGACGTCGCACGCCCGCAGGGCACGAACCCGCAGGGCACGAACCCGCAGGGCACGAACCCGCAGGGCACGAACCCGCAGGGCACGAACCCGCAGGGCACGAACCCGCAGGGCACGAACCCGCAGGGCACGAACCCGCAGGGCACGAACCCGCAGGGCACGAACCCGCAGGGCGCCGAGAGCGGCGCCGCTGCCAAGCGGTCCGCCGTCGCGGAGGCGCTGGCCGCCGCGGTGCGGGCCGTCGAGAGCGGCGAGAAGCCCGCCACGGCCTTCTTCAACGAGCCGCGCAGGCAGGCGGCCCCCGCCCGGCCGGCTCCGCAGCGCCCGAGCGCGCCCGTGAGCCCGGCGGCCCGGCCGCCCCGTGCCCGAGCGGCCCGCCCGCCCGCCGTCAGCGCCGAGGGACTCGGAAGCGTGCGCGAGGTGCTGGCCGCGGGTGGCGCTCCCGAGCAGCTCACCGGCCCGGTGACCGAGGCGCTCGGCGAGCACGCCGCCGAGGCGCTGCGCACCGACCCCTGGCAGCTGCTGGCCGTCCCGGGCGTCCGGCCCGAGCAGGCGGACGGCTTCGCGCGGGCCCTGCTCGGCGCCGAGTGCGGCCCGGCGGACGAGCGCCGGGCCCAGGCCCTGACGGTCTGGCTGCTGGAGCGCGCGGCGGACGCCGGGCACACGGTGCTGGAGGCGTCGGTCCTGCGCTCCGCCCTCACCCGGCACGCGGTGCCGGACCCGGACGAGGCCCTGCAGGGTGCCCTCGCGGAGGGCGCGGTCCTGGTCTTCGAGGAGGCGCTGGAGAACCCGGGCACCGGCCGTGCCGCGCGCGAGGCCGACCCCGAGGCGGAGGTCCCGGTCCGGCTGCTGCTGGGGCTGGACCGCTACGCCATGGCCGAGGAGAGCCTCGCGGACGGCCTCGGCCGCCTGATCAACAACTTCGAGCCGGAGCCCGCCGCCCGGGCCGCGGGCGACGAGCCGTACGTGACTGCCGAGGCCGCCGAGGCCGCCGAGGCCACCGCCGGGACGGCGCCGTCGGACACCGCCGGCGCTCCGGACGCTCCCGAGGCCGACGCCTCCGGGGAGACCGCTCCCCGCGCGGCGGACGAGGAGACGCCCACGGCCGGTGCCGCGGCCTCTCCGGAGCCCACCAACGGCGAGCCCGAGTCCGGAGACGGCGACGCCCACCCGACCGACCCCGCCGACACGGACCCCGCCGCCGAAGCCGCGGAACGGCCCCGGGCGGGCGCCGCTCCCGCCGACGCCGACGCCGACGCCGGCACCGCCCCTTCCGCCCCCTCCCCCGACTGGGAGGCCCTCGCGGGCGCCGCCGCGTCGCCGTCCGCTGCCGAGCTGACCCGAGCGGTCGCGGGCGCGGGCGTCGTGGCGCACAGCGGGGGCGACGCCTCCCGGGCCGAGGTCGTGGGGCTGGTCCTCGCCGCGCGGGCGGCGGGGGTGCGGGCGTGCGTCGCCGTGCACACGGAGGACGGCAAGCGCCGGGCCGCCGAGCTCGGTGACGGCGCGGCCGTCACCGTGGCGGGGCTGCTGGCCGGGCGGGAGGGCCCCGGGCGGGACGTCGACGGCGCGCTCGCGCTCGGCCTGCTCGCCGTGCTGGACGCGCCGCAGCTCGACGTCGAGGCCGCCGCGATGCTCGTCGAGTCGCTGGCGGACGGCACCCGGCTCGTCCTGAGCGGCGACCCGGGCGTGCTGTGGTCGGCGGGCCCGGGCAGGGTCTTCGCGGACGTGCTCGCGGCCCAGGCGTGCCCGGTGGTCGTCTCGCGCACCCCGGACCCGGGCCCGATCGGCGAGCTCGTGTCGGGGATCGGCGTCGGGGAGCTGAACCAGGTCGAGGCGCCCGGCAAGGAGGTCGTGATCGTGCCCGTCCGGGAGCCGGCGGAGGCCGTGCACCGTACGGTCCAGCTGGTCGCGGACTCCATCCCGCGCGCGATCGGCGTGCCGGCGGAGCGGACCCAGGTCATCACCCCGGGCCACGGCGGTCCCGCCGGAACCCGCGCGCTCAACGCGGCGCTCAAGGAGCGGCTGAACCCCGGCCCCGGCCGGTTCGGCGGTTTCGACCCCGGCGACCGGGTCGCCTACGTCCCGGCGCCCGGCCGGACGGTGACCGGCACGGTGGTCTCCGCGGGCGCGGAAGGGCTGCGTCTGGACTGCGGCGGCACCCCGGTCGTCATCCCGAGGGAGCGGGTGGGCGAGGAGGTCCGGCACGGCTGGGCGGTGACCGCGCACCAGGCGGCCGGGGCGCGCTGGCCGGCGGCCGTGGTGGTGCTGCCGGGCGACGCGGCCCGTACGCTCACGCGGTCGTGGGTCTGCACCGCGTTCGGCAGGGCGGAGCGTCATCTGTCGGTCGTGCACGGGGTCGACCAGGCGCTGCCCCGGGCCGTCGCCGAGGTCCCCGGAAAGGAGCGGACGACGCGGCTCCGCTCCCTGCTGCGCGCACAGGGCCGCCCGGCGGAGTGACACCCGGGGCGTACGGGCTCCCCCACCACCGGGGCGAGCCCGTACGCACGAGGTCAGCGCCCTGAGCCCCCGGGACCCGGCCCGGGGGCGCGCCAGGACGAGCTCCCCGTATCACCCGGGCGAGCCCGGACCCGCGGCGTCAGCGCCCCGGCCCCCCAGGGCCTCCCCCGCCGTCCGGCTCCTCGTCGTCGGCGTCGTCGCCGTCATCGTCGAGATCCAGGTCCTCGTCGAAGACGGCGCTCACGTCGAAACGGCAGATGACCCGCTGCGGGTCGGCCTGGTCGAAGGGCGCGCCGAGCCACTCGCCCGGCTCGGCCTGGTCCTCGGCGGCGGCGACCCAGAGCGTGGAGTCGCCCTCCTCCAGGCCGAACTCCTTGTGCCGGGAAGCGATCTCGTCGGGTTCGTACTCGCCGAACAGCACGCCGAGCGCGGCGTGCACGCTGCTGCCGACGATGCCCGCCGTACCACCCGGCACCCCCGCGTCCGCGGCGATGTCCGGATCGAGATCGGCGACCCGCTGGGCCTGGGAGAGGAGCCGCTGGGGCTCGACCACCGCGTAGTCCCGGCGGATCAGGACGCTCAGGGCGCTGGGTTCCTCCGGCCCCGCGTAGGCGGGCAGCGTGTCGTCGCCCGGGATCTCGAAGGGGGTCACCTCGTCATAGACGTCGTACAGCAGTTCGTCGTACGCCTCGGCTGTCGCGGCCAGCTCGTTGAACGCGGCGTAGACGGCCGGGTCGTCCTCGCCCGACCGGCGTTCGACGGCGGCGAGGTGACGGTCCAGCGCGGCTTTGACCGCCTCGGCGGCGGCGCGTACCTCGGCAGCGGTTGGCTGCGCAGCATCAGACATAGTGCAGACGCTATCCGCACCGGGGCCGTTCCCGCACAATAGATGCGATGCCGGAATACGAATTCTGTGATGTGTATGTGCCTCGCGGGGTCTCCCGAGGGGCGACCACACGCCTGCTGACCGACCACGCCGAGTACAGACACTGGGAGTTGGACCGACTGCGACTCTATCCCGACGGCAGCCGCCGGGTGCGGCTGCGACGCCGGATCATCCGCCAGCTGCGCGCCACGTGGTGAACGCATACGGAGCGGGGCCCGCGGCCGCGGGCCCCGCTCCGTGCTGTGTGCGTATGTACTCCGTCCGGGGTGAGCCGGATCAGTTCTGCGCGGCGCGGGCACGGCGGTAGATGACCGCCCCGCCCAGGAGCAGCCCGGCGCTGGCGGCGCCGGCCATGCCCAGCTGACCCGCACCGGTGTGCGCGAGCTCGACGGCCTTGGCCGCCGGGGCCGCGAGGACGCCACCGTCACGGTGGGCGTCCTTCACCTCGGGCGTCATGTGGTGCGCAACGGGGGTGAGGTGCGCGCCGTGCTCCCCGGTGGGCTTGTGACCCGCGGGGTGTTCGCCCGGCTTGTGGCCGGCCGGGTGCTCGGCGGGCTTGTGGTCCGCCGGCTTGTGGGGGTGGGCAGGCGGCTTGTGGCCGGGCTGCTCATGTCCCGGGTTGTGGTGTGTGGGGGGCTTGTGCTCCCCCGGCTCCCCCGGCTTGCCCGGAGGGTGGTGGGGCGGGTTCTGGTGCCCCGGGTGTCCCGGCCACTGGTGGTCGTGACCGCCGACGTGACCGCCTGCGTTGGCGCAGCCGTTGCCGGTGGCGGGGTTCCCGATGCCGACGACGCTGACGCTGTTGCCGCAGGCGTTCACCGGCACGTCCACCGGGACCTGGACGGTGTTACCGGAGGCGACACCCGGCGAGTCGGAGGCCGCGCCGTGCGCGCCGCCTCCGCCGTGGTTGCCGCCGCCCTTGCCGTGGCCGCCCTGGCCGTGGTCGCCGCCGTTGGCACAGCGGTTGCCCGAGGCCGGGTTGAGCGCACCGATCACGTTCACGGTGTTGCCGCAGGCGTTCACCGGGACGTGCACGGGGACCTGGACGGTGTTTCCGGACGCCACACCCGGCGAGTGGGAGGCCACGCCGTGGGCCCCCGAGTCCGCGTAGGAGTACGCGCCGGTCATGGCGATCACGCCACTTGCCGCCGCCGCGGTGATCAAGCTCTTCTTGGCCACCTGTCGCATGACGTTACTGCCTCTCTTGCCTTACCGTGCGGAACACGCGCGGGCGCACGAGGCCCACGCGCAGGAAGACCGGACGGCCCCGGAGGCGCGCACGCAGCGCACCCCGGAGCCGCCCTTCACACCCTTTACGGGATGAGGCACAACGTCAGTTGTTGACGCACTTGTTGCCGAAGGTGGGGTTCAGCAGCCCGACGACGTTGATCGAGTTGCCGCAGAGGTTCACCGGGACGTGCACCGGGACCTGGATGACGTTCCCCGACACGACGCCGGGGGAGTCCACCGCGGCACCCTGCGCACCCGAGCTGGCCATGGCGACGCCCGAACCCGCGAGCACGACGCCACCGGTGACCGCTGCAGCAGCGACAACCTTCTTGAGCATTGGTTCCTCCTAGTTGGCAAGCGGCCCCAGCCGCGGACCGCACACCTGTAACGACGAGGAGGTAATCGGGCTACGCAACCCTCAATTCATTCACTCTTTCCGGTGGCGAAGAAACGAACTTACGATGTTTCAGCACTGATCGATGAACCGGTCGAGCACCCGTGCGCCGAACCTCAGGCCCTCCAGGGGCACCCGCTCGTCGACGCCGTGGAACATCCCGGCGAAGTCGAGCTCCGGCGGCAGCTGGAGCGGCGCGAAGCCGAAGCAGCGGATGCCGAGGTCGTCGAAGGACTTGGCGTCGGTGCCGCCGGAGAGCATGTACGGCACGGCCCGCGCGATCGGGTCCTCGGCCTTGAGCGCCGACTGCATCGCGTCGACGAGGGCGCCGTCGAAGCTCGTCTCCAGCGCCTTGTCGGCGTGCACGTCCTCGCGCCTGACCCGCGGCCCGAGGATCCGGTCGAGGTCCGCGAGGAACTCCTCCTCGTACCCCGGCAGGAACCGGCCGTCGACGTGTGCGACGGCCTGGCCCGGGATGACGTTCACCTTGTACCCGGCGCCGAGCATGGTCGGGGCCGCGGTGTTGCGCAGGGTGGTGCCGATCATCTTGGCGATGCCGCCGAGCTTGGCGAGCGTCGTCTCCATGTCCTCGGGGTCGAGCGGAGTGCCCAGCGCGTCGGAGAGCTCGTCGAGGAAGGACCGCACGGTCTTGGTCACCCGGACCGGGAACTCGTGCCGGCCGAGCCGGCCGACCGCCTCGCACAGCTCCGTGATCGCGTTGTCCTTGTTGGTCATCGAGCCGTGCCCGGCGGTGCCGTCCACGGTGAGCCGCATCCAGTGCATGCCCTTCTGGGCGGTCTCGATCAGATAGAGCCGCAGGTTCTCGTTGACGGTGAAGGAGAAGCCGCCGACCTCGCCGATCGCCTCGGTCACCCCCTCGAAGAGCCCGGGGTGCCTGTCCACCAGGTAGCGGGCGCCGTAGACACCGCCGGCCTCCTCGTCCGCGAGGAAGGCGAGCACGATGTCGCGCGGGGGCTTGCGCCCGGAGCGCATCCGGTCGCGGACGACCGCGAGGGTCATCGCGTCCATGTCCTTCATGTCGACCGCGCCGCGCCCCCACAGGCAGCCGTCGGCGATCTCGCCCGCGAAGGGGTGGTGGGTCCAGTCCTCGGCGTTGGCCGGGACGACGTCGGTGTGCCCGTGGATGAGCAGGGCCGGGCGGGACGGGTCCTCGCCCTCGATCCTCGCCACCGTCGAGGCACGGCCCTTGTGGGACTCGAAGATCTGCGGCTCCAGCCCGACCTCGGCGAGCTTCTCGGCCACGTACTCGGCGGCGGCGCGCTCTCCCGGTCCGGAGTGGTCGCCGTAGTTGCTGGTGTCGATCCGGATCAGATCGCGGCAGAGGTCGACGACCTCCCTCTCGGCGTCCCCGGCGCTCCTGCCCGCCCCGGCGCCGGCCGGCTTCGACTCGCTCACGCTGCCTCCTCTGGTTCGCTGCCGCGCGCCCGCCCGGGTCACGGACGGGCCCGCGGCGTGGTCCACCGCCATCCTCCCTCTCCGTCCGCCTCAGCCCAAGGCCGCAATGCTGCCGACATCCCCCGGTCACAGTGGGCGCCGCGGCGGCGGTCACGGGCCCGCCCGGGGGCCTCGGGGACGGGTCGCCGGGGTCCGGCCGAGCGGGTGATCGAGCACCCCCAGATCTTTGGTATTGTTTTCCTCGTCGGAAGGGGAACGCCCCGGAAGACGAAACACCCGGTCCGGGTGGCGGAATGGCAGACGCGCTAGCTTGAGGTGCTAGTGCCCTTTATCGGGCGTGGGGGTTCAAGTCCCCCCTCGGACACAGAAGGAAAGCCCCAGCATTTGCTGGGGCTTTTCTGTGTTTGGGAGCCCGTGCGACCATCCGCGCGAACAGCACCCCGAAGAAACGACCCTTTTGACCGGAGTCGGTATCTTTGACCACCCCGGTAGCAGCCGCTTCGCTGCGCTCGCAGAGATCCACGAGGCATGAACCCTTCCCCTACTGACCGCACCCCCGGCGACCGGCCCACCGGCGCGACCAGCAGCCGCCCCACCAGGGTGGCGGTACTGGTCACCGCACTGCTCACGGCCTGTGTCGCCTTCCAGCTCAACGCCAGCATGCTCAGCCCGGCGCTCAAGAGCATCGAGGACAGCCTCGGTGCCAGCTCCGCCGAGATCGGGCTCACCCAGACCGCGTTCTTCACCTCGGCCGCCCTGTTCTCGCTCTTCCTGCCGAGGCTCGGCGACGTCATCGGCCGCCGGAAGGTCCTGGCCGGGATGCTGGCCCTGATGGCCGTCGGCTGTGTGGTCGCCGCGCTGGCGCAGAGCGTGCCCATGCTCTTCGTCGGCCGGGTGATCCAGGGCGCGTCGGGCCCGACGGTCCCGCTGTGCCTGATCATGCTGAGGGTCGAGGTCACCGAGCCGAAGCGGTACGGCACCCTGCTGGGCGCGATCACCGCGGTGAACGGCGGCATCGCCGGCGTCGACTCCCTCGCCGGCGGCTTCCTCGCCGACAACCACGGCTTCCAGGCCGTCTTCTGGGCGATGGCCGTCGTCGCCGTCATCGCCACCGTCCTCGTCGCGACCCTGACCCCCGAGTCCAAGGTGCCCGCCGCGAACCGGATGGACTGGCCCGGCGTCGGCCTCCTGGTCGTCTCGGTCGGCTCGCTGCTCGTCGCACTCAACGAGGCCGGCAAGCTCGGCGCCGCGAACTGGACGCTCGTCGGCGTCCTGACGGCCGTCGCCGCGGTCGCCTTCGCCCTGTTCTGGCGGACCGAGGACCGCAGCGGCCACCCGCTGGTCGCCACGCACCACCTGCGCCGCCGCGCGACCTGGGCGACCCTGCTGACCACCGTGCTCACCATGACCGGCGTCTTCGCCGTCATGAACGGGCTGATCCCGTCGTTCGCGCAGGACGCCGAAGCGGGTCTCGGCATGACCGCCGAACAGTCCGCGTGGTGGACCCTGACGCCCTACGCCCTCGCCGGGCTGGCGATGGGCCCGATCGCCGGGCGGCTCGCCGCCACCCACGGATACGGCCGCGTCCTGCGGCTCGGGCTCGTCGGCGCCGCGGCCTCCGTCGTGCTGATGATCCTCACCGTCCCGTCCCACTCGCGCGTCATGCTGCTGGTGGCCTCGCTGCTGGTCGGCATCACCTACGCGGGTGTGGCGAACATCGTGCTCAACGGCCTGGGCATCGTCCTCTCCCCCGACGACAACCCGGGCTTCCTCCCCGGCCTCAACGCGGGCGCCTTCAACCTGGGCGCGGGCCTGAGCTTCGCCCTCCTCTACGCGGTGAAGACCGCGACCGCCCCCTCGGACCCGTCCTCGGCCACCGGCTACACCTCCGGCATGATCGCCGGAGTCGCCATCCTGGCCGCCGCGCTCGCGACGTCCTTCCTGATCCCGAAGCCGGTGACGGCGGAGGCGCACGACTGACGCACGGCCGGGAACCCCTTCCCGGCCCTCCCTGGATGTGACGTGTCCCCCACGGGCTTCCCGTGGGGGACACGTCACATCCAGGCGCTTCTCCCGCTGCGTATCATCGCCCGATGATCACCAACCGCTCCCGCCGCGCCGTACCCGCACCCGCCGCCGCGCCCTGCCGGATCACGGTGTGCCGGGGCTGCTGCTGCGGCGATCCGCGGAAGGTGCCCGGCGTCGACCACGCCGGGCAGATCGCCCGGCTGCGGGCCGCCGTGGGGGACGCGGCGCGGGTACGGGCCTCGGAGTGCCTGGACGTCTGCGAACAGGCGAACGTCGTGGTCGTCCAGCCCTCGGCGGCCGGGCGCGCGGCGGGCGGGCGGCCGGTGTGGCTGGGCCTGGTCAACGACGACGACGCGCTGGCGGACATCGCGGAGTGGGTACGGAGCGGCGGCCCGGGGGTCGCGGAACCGCCGGGGGTGCTGGATCTGTACGCGTTCACGGCTTCGCGGCGGGTGGGTAAGGGACTGGAGGAGTAGGAAGGGGAGCGCCCCGGGGCGGTCGGCGAGGTCCGCACCGTCTCAGGAGGCGCCGAGGGTGGTGCGGCGCGCGGCCCGGAACGCCTTCCGGGGATCCCGGTCCGGGTACGACCAGGGGGCGCGCGTGGCGTGCGGGCCGATGCGGGTGAGCAGGGCGGCCGCCTCGGCCGGGCGGCCTTCGTGGAGCTTGGCGTGCGCCAGGTAGTTGAGGTCGATCTTCCGGCGGGGGTGTGCCGTGCCGTCGTCGACGTCCCATTCCAGCCACCAGTCGAAGGCGGCCTTCATGACCTGGCGCGCACGGCGGCCCGTCCAGTGGCCGGAGCGCGCGGGGTCGCGGGGTTCGAGACCGGCGCGGGCGAGGACGCGGTAGCGCTCGGCGTGGGCGACGACGGGGAGCACGGCCAGGGGCGAGTCGGCGGGTGCCTGCTCGGCGGCCCAGGAGGCGAAGTCGTAGACCTCGTGGAGGGGGTCGTCCCGGTCGCCCCGCTGCCGTTCGGCCAGGCAGGCGACCATCAGGTGGTGCGCGTGGTGGTGGTCGCGGTACCGGGCGCGCACCTGGTCGAAGGCACGGACGCGTTCGCCGTCGGTGCCCGTGCGGTGCGCGAGGACGAGGACGCCCAGCCAGGGTGAGGGGTCGGCGGGCGCCGTCCGGGCGGCGGCGAGGCAGGCGGCACGGGCCGTGCCGGGGCTCTCCCCGCCGGTGACGGCGCGGCGGACGGCGGCGCAGGCGAGGAGGGCGGCGGCATCGGGGCTGCCGGGTTCGGCGAGCTGCCACTCGCGGGCCCGGGCGGCGCTGCCGGCGGCTCCGGCGAGGACCACCAGACGGTGGCCGCGCCGGTCCCAGTCGTCGCCCGTCCCCGCGAGGAGCTTGCGGGCGTCGGCCCAGCGGCCGCGGGCCAGGGCGTCACGGGCGGTGGCGAGCTCGGCGTCGTCGAGGGCGGGGTCGAAGGATGGGCCGGCCTTGCTCCGCGCGCGGCCCGGCAGTGGCGGGGGCGTCATCTACGGGCTTCCTCCACGCGTGCGTCCCCTCCGGTCGCCGGGGCGGGCGCCCGCGGACCGACCCTGCCGGTCACGCACAGCAAAGCGGTAGTCACAGCTCCGCGTCAAGGTCGATCTTGAATCTGACCATCCGTCAACTGGCGTTCGAATGGCTGGGATTGCGGTGACGCGAGGGGCGGGAAGCGATGATCCGCGCGAGATTACTGGACTTACGTTCGACGAATTTCCGTTCGGAAATCCCCTCTCCCCCGTCCGGGCACTTCACCGCCGTAACGCTCGTTGTCCAGGGATGGACGGCGCGAAGAAGGGTACCCAGCCGTCGCACCGCCCCCGAGGCGGCTATCGTTTTTCTGTCAAGTCTCCGACGACCACCCGGTCTTGAGGTGCGCGACGTGATGGTCTTCGCCTTCGCCATGGGGGCCGCCTGCTGCCTGGGCATCGGCTTCGTGTTCCAGCAGAACGCCGCCCAGCGGGCCCCGATGAGCGACTTCCTCTCCCTGCGGCTGCTGCTCGACCTGATGCGCATGCCCCGCTGGCTGGTCGGCATCGGGCTGATGATCGTCGGCATGGTGCTCGGCGCGATCGCGCTCGGTCACGGCGAGGTGTCGCTGGTGGAGCCGCTGATGGCGACGAACCTGCTGTTCGCGATGGCCCTGTCGCGCTGGCAGACCCGCGAGCGGCTGGGCCGTACGGGCTGGTGCGGGCTGTGGCTGCTGGCCGGCGGCGTGGCGGCCTTCATCGTCGCGGGCCGCCCGCGCGGCGGCGAGTCCGTCACCGATCCCCTGCGTCACTGGCTGATCGTGGGTCTCATGGTGGGCGGGGCGATGCTGCTGGTGGCGATCGCCAAGCGGCTGCGGATGAGCACGGAGGCGGCCCTGCTGGCCGTCGCGGGAGGGATGCTCTACGGCGTACAGGACGCGCTGACCCGGCTCAGCGGCGAGCGGCTGAAGGAGGGCGGCTGGACCGCGCTCGTCACCAGCTGGCAGCCCTACGGGGTGCTGGTGCTCGGGATCGCGGCGCTGGTGCTGGTGCAGAGCGCCTTCGAGACGGCGCCGCTGCGGATGTCGCTGCCCGCGCTGACGGCGGCGCAGCCGATCGCGGGCATCGTCTGCGGGGTCGGCTTCCTGGGCGACCGGCTGCGGACGACGCCGGGGGCGCTGGCCTGGGAGGCGGCGGGGCTGGCCGCGATCGTCCTCGGCATCGTCCTGATCGGACGCCATCCGGCGATGCCGTCGGGATCGGCGGAGCCGGGCCGGGTGCGGAACCTCCAGCCGCACTGAGGCGCGGTCGCCGGACGGGGTCCCGTCCGGCGGGGGCCGCTGGTTGGATGGGCCCATGAGCGATCAGCGGCAGCCCCCGGCCCCTTCGCCGGCGGACGAGGTTCTGGACATCGTGGACGCGCGGGACCAGGTGGTGGGCCAAGCGCCGCGCGGTGAGGCGTACGCGCGGGGGCTGCGGCACCGGTGCGTGTTCGTACTGGCCCGGGACGGCGCGGGGCGGATCTTCGTCCATCGCCGCACACCGGGCAAGCTCGTCTTCCCGTCCCGCTACGACATGTTCGTCGGCGGCGTGGTGGCGGCCGGCGAGTCCTACGACGAGGCCGCGCTGCGGGAGGCGCGGGAGGAACTCGGCGCCCCGGGCCTGCCGGCCCCCACACCGCTGTTCCGCTTCCTCTACGAGGGGCCCGAGGGGCAGTCGTGGTGGTCGGCGGTCTACGAGGTGCGGTGGGACGGACCGGTCGAGCCACAGGTGGAGGAGGTGGCCTGGCACACGTTCCTCTCCGAGGCGGAGGTGGCGGCCAGGCTCGGGGAATGGGAGTGGGTGCCGGACGGCTTCGAGGCGTACCGCTTGCTGCGGGAGCGCGCGGCGGGGCGGGCGTAGGGGCCGTACGGGCGTGGCCGCCCCGCGGGCCCAGGGACCGTACGGGCGCCGTGGACCCGCCGGCTCGGGAACCGCACCCGCCTCACGTCCCGGACGTGGAGGCCGTACGAGCCTCGTGACCCGGCGGGCGCAGGAGCTCCGCACGCCTCGTGCCGGGACCGTACGGGCGTCATGGGCCGCGCCGGCCCGGGCTCCCGGCGGGCGCCGTGCGGGACGCGGGCAAGGCAAGAGCGACCCCGGCCGCCGGGTCCCCCGGCTCGTGAGAGCCGCCCGCCGGCCGGGGTCGTCCCCGGACCGCCGTCCCGTCAGTCGACGGTCACGACGATCTTGCCCCTGGTGTGGCCCTCGGCGTTCAGGCGCTGGGCCTCCGCCGTCTTCTCCAGCGGGAAGGTCCGCGCCACCTCCACGGTGAGCACGCCGCTCTCCGCCAGCTCGGTCAGGGCCGTGAGGTCGGCCGCGTCGGGGCGGACGAAGACATAGCGGCCACCGAGGCCGAGGACGGCCGGGTCGGCGACGGACGCGAGGCGGCCGCCGTCCTTGAGGAGGGCCGGGGAGACCGTGAGGGCCTCGCCGCCGGCCAGGTCCAGCACGGCGTCGACGCCGTCCGGGGCCAGGGCCCGCACCCGGTCGGCGAGCCCGTCGCCGTAGACGACCGGCTCGGCGCCCAGGCCGCGCAGGTAGTCGTGGTTGCGCTCGCTCGCGGTGCCGATGACGCGGGCGCCGAGGTGGACCGCGATCTGGACGGCCATCGAGCCGACGCCGCCGGCCGCCGCGTGGATCAGCACGGTGTCGCCCTGCCCGGCCTTCAGCGCCTTGACCAGCGCCTGGTAGGCGGTGAGGCCCGCGAGGGGCAGTCCGGCGGCCTGCTCGAAGCTCAGGTTGGCCGGCTTGCGGGCGAGGGTGCGCACCGGGGCCGCGACGTACTCGGCGAAGGTCCCCCGGGAGAGGAAGTCCTCACGGACGTAGCCGATGACCTCGTCGCCGGCCGCGAACTCGGTGGCGTCCGGCCCGGGCCGCACCACCACGCCGGAGACGTCCCAGCCGGGCACGACGGGGAAGACGGGGGTCAGGACGGAGTCGAGGTAGCCGGCCTGGGCCTTCCAGTCGACGGGGTTGACCGCGGCGGCCTTGACCTTGATCAGGACGGCGTCGGGGCCGACCTTGGGGTCGGGCAGCTCGCCGAATTCCAGGACCTCGGTGCCGCCGTAGGCGCGGTAGCTGATGGCCTTCATGTGGTTGCGCTCCTCGTAGGGGGTGGGCGGGGTCAGGCGCGGGCGGGTGCGGTCCCAGCGTCCTTCGCGGGGGCGCCGCCCGCCACCTCGCCGGCGTGCGGGCCGTGGATCTTCCGCAGGCCCAGCTGGGCGACAAAGGCGACGAGCAGGAACGCCGTGCCCGCGATGACGAAGGTGAGCGAGAACTGGCTCTCGGCGGGCAGCTTCGGCGCACCCGGCGGCAGGTGCTCGATGCTCTTGGAGGCCAGCACCGTGGTGATCATCGCGCTGCCGATGGCGCTGCCGGTGGAGCGGGAGATGGAGTTGATGCCGTTGGCGATGCCGGTCTGGTGGTGCGGCACGCTGGCGACGATCACGGCGGGCATGGCGGCGTAGCCGAAGCTGATGGCCGCGCCGACGAACATGCCGGCGGCGATCACGGAGAAGGCGTGCTCGTGGTCGAGGGCGATCCAGACGAAGCCCACGGTGCCGATGAGCGAGGCGAGCAGCAGGACCAGGCGCGGGCCCTTGTGCCGGACGAGCTGGCCGCCGACCGGGGCGGCGAGCAGCGAGACGATCGTGCTGGGCAGCAGGAACTCGACGGAGGCGCGCAGGACGCTGGCGTCGAAGCCGTAGCCCGTGATCTTCGACGGCATCTGGACGAGGTACGAGACGCCGATGAAGAGGGCGAAGGAGCCGAAGCCGACGAGCAGGCCGGCGATGTTGGCGAAGAGCACCGGGCGGTGGACGAACATCTTCATGTCCACCAGCGGCTCTGCGACCTTGCGCTCGACGAACGTCCACAGGGCGGCCATGACGACGGCGCCGGCGAAGCAGCCGATCGTACGGGCGGAGGACCAGCCCCACTCGTGGCCCTGGGTGATGGGCAGCAGGAGCAGGACGAGGGTGGCGGCGAGGGTGAGCGCGCCGAGGACGTCCGTGCGGCCGCCGGTGGTCTCCTTGGTGGCGGGCACCAGGGTGGCGACGGCGATGAGCGCGAGGGCGGCGAGGCCGGTGGCCAGCCAGAAAGCGCTGCGGTAGTCGGGGTTGTCGCCCGAGGTGAGCAGGCCGGTGGCGACGAGCGCGAGGCCGCTGCCGAAGGCGAGGGTGCCGCTGACCATGGCCATGGCGCCGGGCAGCTTGGCGGGGCGCACCTCCTCGCGGAGGACGGACAGGGCGAGCGGGAAGATCGCGGTCGCGGCGCCCTGGAGGACACGGCCGACGATCAGCCACAGGAGGGAGTGGGTGACGGCCGCGAGGACGGAGCCCGCGACCATCACTATCAGCACGCCGACGAGGGTCTTCTTCTTGCCGTGCTGGTCGCCGAAGCGGCCGAGCAGCGGGGTGAAGACGGCGGCGGAGAGCAGGGTGGCGGTCGTGACCCAGCTGACGTTGGAGGAGGTCGTCTCCAGGTCGTTCTGGATGAGGCCGAGGATCGGCACGACCAGCGTCTGCATCATCGAGACGACCATGGCGGCGAGGCTCAGCGCGAAGACGATGACCGTCTCGTTGCGCTGCCCGTCGGCGGGCCGGCCCTGGGTGGCGGTGGCTGGGGAGCTCATGGGTGGTGGGGTCCTTCGTGTTGCTTCACGACCGGGTTGTTTCACGACCGAAGTAATTCAGCACATGGATGCTTGAAGTACTCAAGCAACTTGAGAGAGGTTAGGCCTGGATACTTCAGGTAGTCAAGTTAATGCTTTAAGACCTCAACCTCTTGAGTACACTTCACGGCATGACCGCCCCCACTCCCCAGCCCCCGACCAAGGCCCAGCTCCTGGAGCTGGTGGCGGCGCTCGGCACCGCCCAGTGGCAGGACTTCGCCGCCGCCGCGGGCCGCCACGGCCTGACCTCCGTCCAGGCCAAACTGCTCGCCCAGCTCAAGGGCCCGGTCCCGATGCGCGGCCTCGCCACCCTCCTGGTCTGCGACGCCTCCAACGTCACCGGCATCGTCGACCGCCTGGAGGCCCGCGGCCTGGTCCGCCGCGAGCCCGACCCCGCCGACCGACGCGTGAAGAACGTCGTGGCCACCGAGGAGGGCCGCGAGACCATCCACCGCGTCCGGGCCGAGATGCAGGCCACCCACACGGCCCTCGACGCCCTGGACGAGGACGAGCGCACCACGCTCTACGGACTGCTGGAGCGACTGCGACCGGGCATGGAGCACCGCGCCTGAGAGCGGCCGCCCCGCCGGGCCGCCCGCCGCCAACACGGCACCTACACAAGCGGACGGACCGCGCCCGTATTCTGACGGGCAATCCGATCCGCGCATCCCGCGCGGACGGCGAGGGGAGGCCACGATGACCATCACGCCCGCCACCACGGACCTCGCGGAGGGGACGGAGCCCTACACCGTCCTCCTCGCCCCCGGCGTCCGCGCGTTCATCCAGCCCGACGGCGGCTGGTGTCTGAACAACGCGGGGATCGTCACGGGCGGCGGCCGTACGGCGCTGATCGACACCGCCGCGACCGAACGCCGGGCCCGGCTGCTGAGGGACGCCGCGCTCGCGGAGGGCGCGGCGGCGCCCACCGCGGTCGTCAACACCCACCACCACGGCGACCACACCTACGGCAACTTCGTCTTCCCCGAGGCCACGGTCCTCGGGCACGCGGCCTGCCGCTCCGAGACGCTCGCCGCGGGCCTCCAGCTGCACGCCATCTGGCCGGACGTCGAGTACGGCGGCGTGACCGTGGCACCGCCCACGGTCACGTACACCGAGGAGATGACCCTGCACCTCGGCGACACCGAGGTGCGGCTGATCCACCCCGGGCCCGCCCACACCGTCGGGGACACCATCGCCTGGCTGCCCGAGCAAGGCGTCGTCTTCACCGGCGACCTCGTCTTCAACGGCGGCACCCCCTTCCTCCTCATGGGCTCCCTCAGCGGCTCGCTGCGCTCGCTGGAGATCCTGCGCGGCCTCGACGCCACGACCGTCGTGCCCGGCCACGGCCGGGTCACCGACCCCGGGGTGTACGACACGCTGGAGCGCTACTTCCGCTGGGTCGAGGAGCTCGCGCGGGACGGGCGCGCGGCCGGCCGCACCCCGCTGGAGGTCGCCCGCGCCACGGACCTCGGCGAGTTCGCGGCGCTGCGCGAGGGCGAGCGGCTGGTCGCCAACATCCACCGCGCGTACGCCGAACTGGACGGCCTGCCGCTGGGCTCCCCGCTCGACCTGCCCACTGTCCTCGGGGACATGCAGACCATGAACGGCGGACGGCCGATGGTCTGCCACGCCTGAAGCCCGCGCTCCGGGGCCGGTCGGCGAGCGACGCCCTCTGGACGACATACCGACTGGTCGGCATGATGATCCCGAACGGTACCGTCCGCGGGCTCGATCCCCCCTGGAGGAGCAGTCGATGAGCCATTCGCCGAGCCGTCCGTCCAGCCCCGCGACACCCGCGCCGGCCGGCCTCCCGAAGGACGGGAGCGGCCCCCCGGGGCTCGACCCGGAAGCGCTGCGCGCCCATCTGGAGCGGGAGTCGCCGGGGCTGGTGCGAGGGCCGCTCACCGCCGAGCTGATCGAAGGCGGCCGTTCCAACCTGACCTACGCGGTCACGGACGGGGTGGGCCGCTGGGTGGTGCGGCGCCCGCCCCTGGGACATGTGCTGGCCACCGCGCACGACATGCGGCGCGAGCACCGGGTGATCAGCGCGCTGCACCCGACGCCCGTCCCGGTGCCGGAGCCCCTGCTGCTGTGCGAGGACGAATCCGTGCTCGGATCGCCGTTCTACGTCATGGAGTTCGTCGAGGGCACCCCGTTCCGCACGGCCGAGCAGCTCTCCGCGCTCGGCCCGGAGCGCACCCGCCGGGTGGTGCTCGGCCTCGCCGACACGCTCGTCCAGCTGCACGCGGTGGACCCCGCGGCGGCCGGCCTCGCGGACTTCGGGCGGCCGGAGGGCTTCCTGGAGCGGCAGCTGCGGCGCTGGGGCAAGCAGCTGGACGCCTCACGGAACCGCGACCTGCCCGGCATCGACACGCTCCACGCGGCGCTCGGCGAGGCGCTGCCGCACTCCCCCGCCGCCACCGTCGTGCACGGCGACTTCCGCCTCGACAACGTCCTGATCGGCGCCGACGACTCGGTGCGGGCGGTCCTCGACTGGGAGATGTCCACCCTGGGCGACCCGCTCACCGACCTCGGCCTGCTGGTGATGTACAGCGAGCAGGAGCCCGTGCCCGGCTCACCGGTCGGCACCACCCGGGGCGCCCCGGGCCACCCCGAGCCCGCGGAGATCGTCGAGCGCTACGCGGCCGGCTCGGGCCGCGACGTCTCGGCGCTGCCCTGGTACACCGCCTTCGCCTATTTCAAGCTCGCGGTGATCCTCGAAGGCATCCACTACCGCTACACCCTCGGGCAGACCGTCGGCGCGGGCTTCGACCGGATAGGCGCGCTCGTGCCGCTCTTCATCGACAACGGCCTCACCACCCTCCAGGAAGGCTGAGCGCACCATGGACTTCGCATTCGACGCGCGCACCGAAGAGCTCCGCGACAGGCTGCTGGCCTTCATGGACACGCATGTGTACCCGGCGGAGGCGGTCGCGGAGGAGCAGCGCGCCGCCCTGGCCTCCCCCTGGGACACCCCGCCGGTCGTCGAGGAGCTCAAGGCGGAGGCCCGGCGCCAGGGGCTGTGGAACCTCTTCCTCACAGACCGGCACGGCCTCCCCGGCGCGGAGCACGGCGCAGGGCTGACCAACCTCCAGTACGCGCCGCTCGCCGAGATCACCGGCCGCAGCCCCCAGCTCGCGCCCACGGCCCTGAACTGCGCGGCGCCCGACACCGGGAACATGGAACTGCTCGCGCAGTTCGGCACCGAGGAGCAGCGGAAGCGGTGGCTGGAGCCGCTGCTGGCCGGTGAGATCCGCTCGGCCTTCGCGATGACGGAGCCGGAGGTCGCCTCCTCGGACGCCACCAACATCGGCACGCGGATCGAGCGCGACGGCGCGGACTACGTCGTCACCGGCCGGAAGTGGTACATCTCCGGTGCCATGAACCCCGCGTGCGAGATCTTCATCGTCATGGGGAAGACCGACCCGGAGGGCGCGGACCCGCGCCGTCAGCAGTCGATGATCCTGGTCCCCCGGGACGCTCCGGGCCTCACGGTCCGCCGCGCCATGCGGGTGTACGGCTACGAGGACCATTCCCACGGCGGTCACGCCGAGGTCGTCCTCGACGGCGTCCGCGTCCCGGCCGCGCACCTCGTCGGCGAGGAGGGCGGCGGCTTCGCCATCGCCCAGGCGCGGCTCGGGCCCGGCCGGATCCACCACTGCATGCGGCTGATCGGCATGGCCGAGCGGGCGATCGAGCTGATGTGCCGGCGGGCGGTGTCCCGTACCGCGTTCGGCGGGCCGCTGGCCCGGCAGGGCGTCGTCCAGGAGTGGATCGCCGACTCCCGGGTCGCGGTGGAGCAGCTGCGGCTGCTGGTGCTCAAGACCGCGTGGCTGATGGACACGGTCGGCAACCGGGGGGCGCACACCGAGATCCAGGCCATCAAGATCGCGACGCCGCGGACGGTGGCCGGCATCCTCGACAAGGCGGTGCAGCTGCACGGGGCTGGCGGGGTGAGCCAGGACTTCCCGCTGGCGGAGCTGTGGGCGGCGGCCCGGACGCTGCGGCTGGCCGACGGGCCGGACGAGGTGCACCAGCGGTCCCTGGCCCGGCGGGAGTTGCGGCGGTACGCGTAGGGGCCGACCCCTCGGGCGCTTGGTGCGCCGGGCCGGCCGCCGGAGGGGTTCCGGCGGCCGGGCCTACGCCGGAGACCGGGCAGGAACCCCGGGGCCGGTGTTCCGGGCGGCGCCCCGGGCAGGGCGCCGGGAACCGGGCGAAGCTCCGGAAGCCGGGCGGAGCTCCGGAAGCCAGGCGGAGATCCGGAAGCCGGGCGGTGCTCCAGGAGCCGGGCGGAGCTCCAGGAGCCGGGCGGAGCTGCCGCCTCAAGGCCGCAGCACCCTCAGCAGCATGTCCGCGAGGTGGTCCGCGACCTCGTGCGGGCCCAGCGCGCCCCCCGCGTGGTACCAGCTGCCCAGGTGGTGGACGGAGCCGAAGTGGTAGTCCACCACCAGGTCGGCCGGGGTGTCGGCGGTGAAGACACCGCTGCGCTGGCCCTCCTCGACCAGGGCGCGGAAGCGCTCGTGGTAGCGGCGCCGCTCCGCCCGCACCTGGGCGAGCTTCTCGGGGCCGAGGTGGTGCATCGAACGGAAGAAGATCTTCGTGTCGTCGAGGTTCTCCAGGGTGGTGACGACGACGTCGGCCGCGGCGTCGCGCAGCCGCCGCTCCACGGGCGCGTCCGCCTCCGCGAAGGAGTCCAGCCGCTCCTGCTGGAGGCGCAGGACGCGCCCGTACACCTCGTGCAGCAGGTCGTCCTTGGAACCGAAGTAGTGGTACAGGGCGCCCTTGGTGACGCCCGCGGCCTCGACGATCTCCTGTACGGACGTGCGGTCGTAGCCCTGGTCGGCGAAGAGGCGGGTGGCGGCGGCCAGCAGCCGCTGCGGCACCGGTCTCCCGCCGCCGTCGGCCTCCCCGCCCGTGCGCGGGGCGGTACCGGCCGAGGTCATCTGCCCACCCCCTGGCCCGGCACTTCCTCCAGCCGGCGCTGGAGGTGGTTCATGCCGCGCAGCCAGCGGTCGGGGTCGGTGGCGCGCGCCGCGTAGTAGTCGGCGACCTCAGGGTGCGGCAGGATCAGGAAGCGGCCCGCCGCCATGCCCTCGAAGAGGGCGTCCGCGACCTGCGCGGGCTCGATCGCGGTGGGGACGAGCACCAGCTCGCCGGCCGCGCCGGTGCCGCGCAGCATGTCCGTGCGGACGCCCTGCGGGCAGATGGCGTGGACGTCGACGCCGCAGTGGCGGTAGGTGAGCGAGAGCCACTCCGCGAAGGCGAGGGCGGCGTGCTTGGAGACGCTGTAGGGGGCCGAGCCGAGCATGGTGAGCAGCCCGGCGGCGGAGACGGTGGCGACGAAGCGGCCGCTGCCCCGGTCCAGCCATTCGGGGAGCAGTTCGCGGGCCGCCCGGACGTGCGCCATCACATTGACGTCCCAGGCGGCCTCCCACAGGTCCTCCTCGGCCTCGGGGCCGCCCGCCGGGGCCACGCCCGCGTTGGCGCAGTAGATGTCGACCCGGCCGCCGAGGGCCTTGCGGGCGGCGGGCACGACGCCGGAGGCGTCGCCGGGGACGGCGATCGCGCCGATCTCCTCGGCCACCGCCTCGGCCTTGGTGACGTCCAGGTCGTTGACCACGACGCGGGCGCCCTCGGCGGCGAATCTGCGGGCGAGGGCGGCACCGATGCCGCCTCCCGCTCCGGTGACCACGACTCCGGCGTCCCGCACTGTGCCCACGCTCGCTCCCTCGGCTCGGATCCGCTCCACGGGCAGACTAACCAGTCGGTATGTGGGAGCGGAAGGGTGCGGCGGCCCGGTCGGACGGGCCTGGAGGCGCGCCCTCCGCAATCGTGCCCGCCAGGGCGCCGGCGGGCTAGCGTTCCTGTCCATGCCGCACTCTTCCGGGGGACGGCCCCCGTACGCCCGCCCGCTGACACGGCGACAGGTCCTGACCACCGCGGCCGGCGGCGCGGTGGCGCTCCCGCCGGGACCGGCCCTCGCGGCGGCTCGCCGGCCCCGGGTGCGGACGGGTTTCGACCGGCTGGCCCAGGAGGGGTTCGCCCGGCTCGCGGGGCGGCGCGTGGGCGTCGTCACCAACCCGACCGGCGTCACCGCGGGGCTCCGCCACATCGTGGACGTGCTGCACGAGGACGACCGGGTCGACCTGCGGGCCGTGTTCGGGCCGGAGCACGGCTTCCGGGGCACGGCGCAGGCCGGGGGCTCGGAGGGCTCGTACCACGACCCGGCGACGGGCCTGCCGGTGTACGACGCCTACGGGCGGAGCCCCCGGCAGCTCGCGGAGGTCTTCACCCGCTCCGGGGTGGACACGGTCGTCTTCGACATCCAGGACGTGGGGACCCGCTGCTACACCTACATCTGGACGCTCTACGACTGTATGACCGCCGCCGCGCTCGCGGGCGTCCGCCTGATGGTCCTGGACCGCCCCAACCCCCTGACGGGGCGCGGGGCGTACGGTCCGGTGCTCGAACGCGCCCTGGCCTCGGGCATCGGCCGCGAGCCCCTCCCCCTGACGCACGGCATGACCGTCGCCGAGCTGGCGCTGCTGTTCGACGGGGAGTACCTGGACGGGGCCGTGCGGCCGGAGACGGTGCGGATGGCGGGCTGGCGGCGCGGCGACTTCTTCGACGCGACCGGGCTGCCGTGGGTGCCGCCCAGCCCCAACATGCCCACGCCCGACACGGCCCTCGCCTACGCGGGCACCTGCCTCTTCGAGGGCACCGTCCTCTCCGAAGGGCGCGGCACGACCCGCCCGTTCGAACTGCTCGGCGCGGAGGGCATCGACCACCGGTGGGCGGAGGCGGCCAATGCCCTGGGGCTGCCGGGGGTGCTGTTCCGGGAGGCGTACGCGGTACCGGTGTTCTCCAAGTTCCAGGGGCGGACGATCGGTGGCGTCCAGCTCCATGTGTACGACCGGCGGGTGTACGACCCCGTACGGACGGGGGTGGCCCTGCTGATGACGGCGAAGCGGGTGTGGGGCGGATTCGGGTGGCGGGCGGACGGGTGGGTGGACCGGCTGGCGGGGACGGAGGCCGTGCGGCGGGGGGTGGACGCGGGGGTTTCTCTGGATGAGGTGGTGGGGGCGTGGGGTGAGGGGCTGGCGGGGTTCCGGGAGGTTCGGGAGCGGTATTTGTTGTACTGACGCCGGGTGGAACGGCCGCTGCGCGGGGCGTCTTCCCCAGCCCCGCCCCTTCCCGTAACCGGGGAGGGCCCCGGGCCCCCTTTCCGCGCTTCCGCGCGGTGGCCTCAATCGCCGGCCGGGCTGGATTTTCGCCCGGTCCGAGCTCGGCTTTCCGCCCGGCCCGGGCAACAACCTCTCAGCCCGGTTCCGGGCAACAACTCAGCCCGTCTGGGGGCACCTCCCAGCGGTAGCTGGGGGAGATTGAGGACCGGGGTCCGGGGCAGAGCCCCGTTCGGGAAGGGGCGGGTAGGGGAACAAGCCCGCCGCAGGCGCACCCCCACCGGTAGGGACACCCCCACCCCACCCCGGGGGCCCACCGGATGGCTCCCCCGCCACCCCACCCCGCACCGTGGAAGGACAGCCATCCGCCCACCCACCGAGAAGGGATCCCCATGCGATCCCCGCGCCGCCCCGCCCTCCTGCTCGCCCTCACCCTCGCCTTGACCACCCTGGGCACACTGACCGCGACAGCCGCGCCCACCACCACCGACCCCGACCCCAACCCCGTCCCCACCCTCACCCGCATCGCCCACCCCCTCCGTACCACCGAACCCAACGGCCCCACCGGCGATCTCCAGCCGCTCGGGCGCATGATCGGTGACGCCAAGGTCGTCGGGCTCGGCGAGGCCACTCACAGTTCGCACGAGTTCTTCGCCAACAAGCACCGCGTCCTGCGCCATCTCGTGGAGGAGAAGGGGTTCACCGCCTTCGCCCTGGAGGCGAACTGGAGCTCAGGGCTGCGGATCGACGACTACGTCGTCCACGGCAAGGGCGACATCCGGAAGATCATGCGAGAGGAGTTCCAGGACGCGTACCGCCTGTGGAACACCCGTGAGTACCTGGACCTGTTCGAGTGGATGCGCGCGTACAACGCACAGCACTCGCGGAAGATCCACTTCGTGGGCAACGACGCCGCCTACGCGGGACCGGAGCCCTTCGACCGGGTGACGGACTACGTCCGCGCGCACCACCCCGCGCTGCTGCCCCGTCTCACCGAGCTGTACCGGGCGCAGCGGCCCGTGCCCGGTGCCGGCGTGGCCGACGCCATGCAGGGCATGCTCAAGCGCCCGCTCGCCGAACGGCGCGCCATGGCCGCCGACGCGCGCACCGCCCTCGGTCTGCTGGAAGAGCGGCGGCCGGACGGCGACCGGCGGGAGTTCGAGCTCGCCGTGCAGCACGCGCGGGCGATCTCACAGGCGGCCGGGATGTACCGCTTCGACATGGAGGACCCGAAGGGCGTCGCCGACACCATGCGCTACCGGGACGAGGTGATGGCCGCCAACACCGCCTGGTGGCACGAGCGGACGGGTGCCAAGGTCGTGCTGTCGGCGCACAACGCCCATGTCTCGTACGTGTCCGACGACCCGAAGGACTACCCGCGGATGCAGGGCGCGTTCCTGCGGGACCGGCTGGGGCGCGATTACGTCAACGTACGGCTGACGTTCGACCGGGGCTCGTTCAACGCGATGGACGACAAGGGCCGCACCCGGGTGGTGACGCTGGATCCGGCGCGCCCCGGCAGCAACGAGCACACCCTCGACCGGGTGCCCTACCGCGACTACGCGCTGGACATGCGGACCGCGCCCGCCCCGGCCCGGAAGTGGCTGGAAGAGGCACGGCCCACGCGCAACATCGGTACGTCCTACCCCGAGCCGGACCGGATGACGGCGCTGGCGTCCTCGTACGACATCCTCATCCACCTGCACCGTGTCCGGGAGGCCGGGCTGCTGGCCCCCTAGCGGCAAACCTGCCCCACACGGAAGCGTGAACACTCTGAAGAAGGCTGGACAGGCCCTCTTGACAGCGGGACGATGCGCGCACAGCGGACCGCCTCAAGGGGGACTTGCCATGGCGGGCATGAGTGTCGAGCCGTACTGGGAGCTGACGTTCGACGCCGACGGGGACGCCCGGCCGGGTGACCGCGACGCACTGATACGCGGGTCCGCGCGGACGGGTCTGACCGATCTGGTGGTGTTCGCACACGGTTGGAACAACGAGCGGTCGACGGCCACCCGGCTGTACGACCGCTTCTTCGCGCCGTTCCCGGGCCTGCTCGGCGGGGCCGGGGAGGCCGGCGGGGCGCGAGTGGGCTACGCGGGGGTGTTCTGGCCGTCGATGCGCTTCGCCGACGAGCCCGTCCCGGACTTCCCGGAGGGCCGGGTGGCGGCCGGGTGCCCGCCCGTGCTCGACCCGGACACCCGGCGGGCGCTGATCGAGATCCTGCCCTGCCCGGAGGCGGTGGCCGACCGGCTGGCCGAGCTGCTGGCGGACAGGCCGGAGGACCGGGCCTCCCTCGACGAGTTCGTGGGCCTCGCCCGCGGGCTGGCCGACACGGCGCACGAGGAGCACGGCGGCGACCTCGGGGACGTCCCCGGCGACACCCTGCCCGCCATGCTCACCGACGACGCCCGGCGGGTGTGCGAGAGCTTCACGGCGGCCCTGGCGAGCGTGGGCGCCCTGCCGCCCGAGCTGTTCGGGGGCGGGCCGAAGAAGCTCTGGCACGGCGCCCACGAGCTGCTCCGCCAGACCTCGTACTACACGATGAAGCGACGCGCCGGCACGGTCGGGCAGGCGGGGCTGGGGCCGCTGCTCGGCGAGCTCGCCCGGTCCGCCCCCGGCCTGCGGGTGCATCTGGCGGGGCACAGCTTCGGCGCGCGCCTGGTGTCGTTCGCGCTGCGCGGGCTGCCGGCGGACACGGCGTGCGTCGCCTCGCTGACCCTGCTCCAGGGCGCCTTCTCGCACTACGCGTTCGCGCCCCGGCTGCCGTTCGCCTCGGACCGCGGCGGCGCCCTCGGCGGGCTGCACCGCCGGGTGCGGGGCCCGGTGGTGTGCTGCCACTCGCGCCACGACACGGCGCTGGGCGTCCTCTATCCGCTCGCGTCCCGGATGTCCGGGGACGACGGCTCGCTGCTGGGTCTGGACGACTCCCGGTGGGGCGCGCTCGGGCACGGCGGCATCCGGGCGGTCGGCGGCTGCGCGCGGCTCTCCCTGCGGGAGGCGCTGGGCGGCGGGCTGCCGGCGGACGGCTGCGTGAACGTCGACGCGTCGGCGGTGGTCGCGCGCGGCGGGCCGCCGTCGGGCGCGCACAGCGACATCTGCCACCCGGAACTGGCGCGGACCGTCCTGCTGGCGGGGCGGCTCGTCCGCTGACCGAAGCCCGCCGGTGTGTGCGAGCTCTCCACATCTGTGCGCGACTTCGGGGTAGCAGAGCGGAGGCGGCCGCGTGGCGCGCCGACGGGATCCGGCCACGAGGGATCCGAATCGCGGCGCGTTACGTCCCTTCCATGTCGGTCCGAGTCCGCGCAGTCGGAGGTGGGATGCAGTGGCAGGTTTCAGAGCACTCGCACGAGAGGTGCGCAATCCACGGAACACCATCGCCTTGCGGCGGACCTCCCTGCGCAAGTGCCTCGAACGCTTCGCACCGTACGGGCACCGGGCGACCTGGCACCACCTGTGCGCCCTCGCGGGGCTCGCCCCCGACGACCGGGCCCCCGACCCGGCCCTGCTGATCGCCGCCCTGACCGAGCTGGAGGAGGCCCGCGCGGTCTGGCTGGCCTACGAGGCGTCCTTCGCCGACCGCCGCAAGCGCGAGAAGCACGACGGCATCCGGCAGCCCAGCGCCCTGGACGACTGGCACCGCAACACCTGGGGCGGCTGTGACATCGTGCCCTGTGTGAGCCCCACGGTCTTCCCGGCCCCGCGGCTGGCCGATGTGCTGCGCCGGGTGATCTCCGCGATGGAGGCGGGCCCCGGTGACGCCTGCCCGGTGTGCTCCCAGGAGCGGCTCGAATGGCGCTGCGATCTGGAGCGGTATCCGATGGAGGGCCCCGTCTGCGCGGACTGCGGCATCGTGGTGCCGGTGCCCGCGCTCTCCCGCGGGGCGCTGATCGCGGCCCGGCGCCGCGCGTTCGCCGACCGGTACGCGGCCGTGTGAGCCGGCCGCCGGGAAAGGGGGGTGACCGCCGCCCGGTCGCGGTGCGAGGATGCCCGCGCACGGCGACATCGGGCGACGAGAAGGCGGACGGCATGACTCAGCTGCACGATCTGACCGCGTTGGAGCAGGGGGCGGCCATCAGGGCGGGGAAGATCTCCCCCGTCGAGCTGACCGAGCACTACCTGGACCGGGTGGAGCGCCTGGACGCCTCCCTGGGAGCGTTCGTCACCGTCACCCCCGAGATCGCCCGCAAGCAGGCGGCCGACGCCGAGAGCGAGGCGGCGGCCGCCCGCCGGGAGGGGCGGGCGCTGTCCCCGCTGCACGGCGTGCCGGTGCCCGTGAAGGACCTCCACCACGTGGCCGGGGTCCGGTGCACGATGGGTTCGGCGACGCTGACCGACCATGTGCCGACCGTGGACGACCATGTGGTGCGGCGTCTGAGGGACGCGGGAACGATCCTGCTCGGCAAGACCAACACCCCGGAGTTCGGGCTGCCCCCGCACACGGAGAACGACGTCGCGCCGCCCGCCCGTACGCCCTGGGACCTCGACCGGTCGGCGGGCGGTTCGAGCGGCGGTGCGGCGGCCGCGGTCGCGGCGGGCCTCGCGCCGCTGGCGCACGCCAGCGACGGCGGCGGGTCCATCCGCATCCCCGCGTCGGCGTGCGGCCTCTTCGGCATCAAGCCCAGCCGGGGCAGGGTGAGTTCCGGGCCGATCCTGCACGACGTCACCGGACTCACCACCTCCGGGCCGCTGGCCCGTACGGTCGCGGACGCGGCGGCGCTCCTGGACGTCCTCGCGGGGACGGAACCCGGTGATCCGTACGCCGCGCCCTCGCTGCCGCCGGGCGGGACGTTCGCGGCCGCGGCGCGGCGGGCGCCCGGGGCACTGCGGGTCGCCGTGTTCACCCGGCCCCCGGTACCGGGCGCCCGGGCGCACCCCGAGTGCGTCCGGGCCGCGGAGGAGACGGCCGTGCTGCTGCGGGAGCTCGGCCACACGGTCGAGGAGGTGGCGCTGCCGGACGACCCGACCCTGGGCGAGGCGTTCAGCCGCGTCTGGGAGGTGCTGTCCACGATGCGGCCGGTGCCGGAGGAGCGCGAGGAGCTCCTGCTTCCGTTGACCCGCATGCTGCGGGAGCGGGGGCGGCGGGTCGGCGGCCCGGAGTTCGCCACCGCCCTGTACCAGCTGCGCGCGGTGACCCAGCTGATCGCCGACGGGCTCCAGGCGCCGGGCTCCGGTTACGACGTGCTGCTGTCCCCGACGCTGGCGACCCCGCCGATGCCGGTGGGCGGGCTGCGTGACGACGGGGACCCGGAGGGGGAGTTCGCCGCCCTGCTCCGGTTCACGCCCTTCACCCCGGTCTACAACGCGACCGGGCAGCCGGCGGTGAGCCTGCCGTTGCACTGGACCGCGGAGGGGCTGCCGATCGGGGTCATGCTGGGTGGCCGGTACGGCGCGGAGACGACGCTGATCTCGCTGTCGGCGCAGCTGGAGGAGGCCAGGCCCTGGGCGGGCCGCCGTCCGGCGATGTGGTGACGCGCCGGGCGGCCCCCGGTGACCGGGACCGCCCGTACGCGGCCCGTACGCCGCTCAGGCGCGCCGCTCGACCAGGAGCCGCGAGCCGCTGCCGAACTGGCCGATGCGGTCGTCCGGGTTGGACAGCACACAGCCCTCCAGCGACAGGCATCCGCAGCCGATGCAGCTGTCCAGGTGGTCCCTCAGCCGTCCCAGCTGCTGGATCCTGGCGTCCAGTTCGCCCCGCCACGCCTCGGAGAGCCGCGCCCAGTCCTCGTGGTTGGGCGTGCGCTCGTCGGGCAGCTCGGCGAGCGCCTCCCGGATGGTGGCGAGCGGGATGCCGACGCGCTGCGCGGCCCGGATGAAGGCGACCCGGCGCAGGGTGTCGCGGTCGAAGCGGCGCTGGTTGCCGGCCGTGCGGCGGCTGCTGATCAGGCCCTTCGACTCGTAGAAGTGCAGTGCGGAGACCGCCGCGCCGCTGCGCGCGGACAGCTGGCCGACGGTGAGTTCCTGGACATCGATCGAAATCTGCGGCACGTCACGACCTTACGTCAGGGCGCGCGGTGGCCGACCATGCGCAGCACGAGGTCGGCGTAGAGGTCGCCCACCTCGTCCGGGGTGCGCTTGCCCTCCGCGTTGAACCAGCGGGCGACGTCGATGCACAGGGAGAGGACGGCGAGGGTGGTGCCGGTGACGTCGGGCACGGCGAAGTCGCCGGAGGCGACACCGTCCTCGATGACGCCCCGGATGGCCGCGTCCGTCTCGCGCCGCAGCCCGACGATCTCGGCGTAGTGCTCCTCGCCGAGCGCCCCGAGCTCGTACTGCACGACGCGGGCCGTGGTGTGGTGCTCCGCGTGCCAGCGGACGAAGGCGCGTACGGCGTCGGCGAGGCGGGTGGCGGGGTCGCTGCCGGGTCGCTGCGCGCCCCGGAGGAGGTCGAGGGCGAGCCGGTGGCCGATGGCGCTGATCCGGTAGAGGAGGTCTTCCTTGGTCCGGTAGTGGATGTAGAGCGCGGCGGGGCTCATGCCGGCCCGGCCGGCGATGTCCCGGGTGGTGGTGGCGTGGTAGCCGCGCTCGGCGAAGGCCGCGACGGCGGCGGTCACCAGCCGTCGCGCGGCGTCCGGCGTGACGTCGGCCCACTCCTCGGTACGCTTCGGCTCCGCGCCCATCCCACGCCCCGCTCTCCCGGCCCGCCACGGGCCCTCCGCCCGCGCGACGAACACCATACCCCGGCCTGAGCAAGCGCTTAGCCGCCGTGTCCGGCCGGGCCGGACGGCGCGCGTACGCCCCGGCCGGCGCGGGCATGCATACGGGACGGGTCCGGCGCGGGCGGCGCGGCGGGACGGGGAGGCGGGGCGGGGAGGCACGATGTCCGACGGTGGCCGGCACCCCGCTTCCCGCGCGCTGCCGTTCGCGGCGGCCGCGCTCACCGCGACGGCGGCGCTGTACATGGCGCTGGTCGCGTTCGGCAACATCACGGACTTCGGCACCAACCAGGAGTTCGTCCGGCACGTCCTGGCGATGGACACGACGTTCCGGGACGAGGACCTGATGTGGCGGGCGGTCACGGACCGGTGGATCCAGGACGCCGCCTATGTCGCCGTCATCGTCTGGGAGACGCTCACCGCGCTGGCGTTGCTCGCCGGGGCGGCCCTGTGGGTGCCCGGGCTGCTGGCGCGCACGGGCCCGCCGCGCGGGTTCGGCGCGGCGCGGCGGGTCAGCACGCTGGGGCTGGTCATGATGCTGCTGTTGTTCGGGATGGGGTTCCTCGCGATCGGCGGCGAGTGGTTCGCGATGTGGCAGTCCGCGAAGTGGAACGGCCTCGCGGCCGCCGCGCGCGACGTCACGCTGGGCGGTTTCGCGCTCGTGGTGGTCCTGCTGCCCTCGCCGGAGGGACGGGACGGGCCGGACCGCTGAGCGGGCGGGCCGGGTCCGTCCGGCGGAGGCTCAGGGCCCGCGGGACGACCACAGGCCGTCAGGGCTGCGGGAAGACCACCAGGGAGCGCCCGCCGCGCCCCGCCAGCATCGCGTCGAAGGCGGCCGGGACGCCGTCGAGCCCGATGCGGTCGGTCACCAGCGCGGAGAGGTCGAAGCGCCCGGCGCGCACATGCCCGGCGATCACGGGGAGGTCCCTCGCCGGGTCGCTGTTGCCGTAGACGCAGCCCGCGAGCGTACGCCCGAAGTGGAACAGCTCCAGGGCGGAGAAGACGACCCGCTGGTCCCGGCCGCCGATGCCGACGACCGTGGTGCGCCCGCCCCGGCGGGTGGAGGACCACGCCGTGCGGATCGTCTCCGCGCGGCCCACGCACTCGACGGCCACGTCGGCGCCGTGGCCGCCGGTGAGCGCGCGGACGGCCTTCGCGGTGTCACCGCCGGAGCCCGCGACGAGGAAGTCGGTGGCCCCGGCCGCGCGGGCCAGTTCCTCCTTCTCCGGCGAGACGTCCACGGCCACGATCGCCCCGGCGCCCGCGATGCGCGCCGACTGGATCGTGGCGAGCCCGACGCCGCCGACGCCGTACACCGCGACGCTCTCGCCGGCGCGGACCCGGGCGCTGTGGTGCACGGCGCCGTAGCCGGTGAGGACGGCGCACCCGAGCAGCGCCGCCTCGGCGAGCGGCACCCCGTCCGGCAGGGGCAGCACGGCGTTCGCCCGGACGACGGTCTCCTCGGCGAAGACCGCGGTGCCCAGCGCCGGGTGGAGCGGGGTGCCGTCGGCGGCCAGCGTGGCGTACGGGGTGGTGGTGGCCCGGGCGGCGTCGGCGCACAGCCAGGGCTCGCCGAGCCCGCAGAAGTGACAGCCGCCGCAGGAGGGCGCCCAGTTGAGGATCACCCGGTCGCCGGGCGCCACGTTCCCGACCCCTTCGCCGACGGCGGTGACGGTGCCCGCCCCCTCGTGGCCGAGGACGGCCGGTACGGGCTGCCGCAGCGTGCCGTCGGACAGGGAGAGGTCGGAGTGGCACACCCCGGCGGCGGCCAGGGCGATCCGCACCTGGCCGGGGCCGGGCGCGGGCAGATCGATCTCGGTCGTCCGCGGGGGCTCGCCCACGGCTGTCAGTACCACGGCGCGGACCATGTCGGTCCCTTCTCCTGCGGGGGCGGGGGCGGGGGCACCCTCAGTACCGGGTGCGCCGGGAAACCGTCAGAACTGGAGCGACTTGGTGTGCAGGTACTCCGCCAGGCCGTGCGGGCCCATCTCGCGGCCGACGCCCGACTGCTTGTGGCCGCCGAAGGGCGCGAGGAGGTTGAAGCCACCACCGTTGATGTCGACCTGGCCGGTGTCCATACGGCGGGCGAAGGCCACGGCCGTGGCCTCGTCGGCGGCCCAGACGGCGCCGCCCAGGCCGTAGACGGTGTCGTTGGCGAGGTGGGCGGCCTCGTCCTCGTCGGTGTACTTGATGAAGGTGAGGACCGGGCCGAAGATCTCCTCCCGGGCGATCGTCATCTCCGGGGTGACGTCGGCGAAGACGGTCGGGCGGACGAAGTAGCCCTTCTCCCGGCCCTCGGGGGCCTCGGCGCCGCCGGCGACGAGCCGCGCGCCCTCCGCGACGCCCTTCGCGATGTAGTCGCGGACCCGGGCGTGCTGCCGGGCGTTGATCACCGGGCCCATGCGGACCTCGGGGTCGGCCGGGTCGCCGGGCACGTAGGCGGCGACGGCGGCGGCCGCGAGGGCGACGGCCTCCTCGTACCGGTCCTCGTGGACGAGCGTGCGCGTCAGGGCGTTGCAGGACTGCCCGGTGTTGCGGCAGACGTCGGCGACGTTGGCGGCGACGGCCTTCTCCAGGTCCGCGCCGGGGAGGATGACGTTCGCGGACTTGCCGCCCAGTTCGAGCGCGACGCGCTTGACCGCGCCGCCCGCGATCGCGCCGATCCGCTTGCCCACGGCGGTCGAGCCGGTGAAGGAGACCAGGTCGACGCCGGGGTGCTCGGCGAGCGCCTGGCCGGCGACCGGGCCGAGGCCGGTGACCAGGTTGAAGACCCCCGCCGGGAGGCCCGCGGCGTGCACGCACTCCGCGAACAGCTGCGCGGTGAGCGGGGTGTCCTCGGCGGGCTTGAGGACGAGGGTGCAGCCTGCCGCCAGTGCCGGGGCGACCTTGGCGACGATCTGGTGGAGCGGGTAGTTCCAGGGGGTGATGGCGCCGACGACGCCGACCGGCACGTGCAGCACGGTCGAATTGCCGAGCCGCTCCTCGAAGGGGTACGTGGCGGCGAGCTCGGCGTAGGAACCGGCGACGGCGATCGGCAGGCCGGTGTGCACCCGGCGGGCGAAACCGGCGGGCGAGCCGAGTTCGGCGGTGACGGTGGCCGCGATCTCGTCCGCGCGGGCCGCGAGCGCGTCGCGCAGCGCGATCAGGTGCTCGGCCCGCCGGGCGGGCGGGGTGGCGGACCAGCCGGGCAGCGCGGCGCGGGCGGCGCGCACGGCGGCGTCGACGTCCGCCGCGGTGCCGGCCGGGACGGTGCCGATGACCTGCTCGTCGGCCGGGTTCACGACCTCGATCGTGTCGGTGCCGGCGGCGGGCCGCCAGCCTCCGTCGATGTACATGCCGTCGTGCGCGATCACTGGCCATCTCCTTGCGGTGTCGGTCCCCGGGGCCCTGCCGGACCCCGAACCCCCGTGCCGTCTCAACCTAATGGGGATGACCGGGACACACCAGAGGCATCCGTTCCGGTACGGCCGGTAACAGGTCGGCGCCGACGCGCGGCCCGCCGACGCTGATCCATTGACGCGCCCGGCGCGGAATCCTACGGTCTCCCATAGGAATCCATCGGCGCTGGGAGCACGCGATGAGCGACACGGGCAACGGACACGCGCGGACGCCGGCCGGGGAGCCGGCGTATCTGTCCGGGTTCGGCAACGAGCACAGCAGCGAGGCGGTACCCGGCGCGCTTCCGGAGGGCCGGAACTCGCCGCAGCGGGCCCCGCTCGGGCTCTACGCCGAGCAGCTGAGCGGCACCGCCTTCACCGAGCCCCGGCGGAACAACCGGCGGTCGTGGCTCTACCGGATCCGGCCGTCCGCCGCCCACCCGCCCTTCACCCGGACCGTCAACGGCGCCCTCGGCGGCGCGCCCTTCGCCGACGCCGTGCCCGACCCCAACCGGCTGCGCTGGGACCCGCTGCCCGAGCCGGCCGAGGGCACCGACTTCGTGACCGGCCTGTGGACCCTGGGCGGCAACGGCGACGTCACCCAGCGCTCGGGCATGGCCGTGCACCTGTACACCGCCAACGCCTCGATGACGGACCGGGTGTTCAGCGACTCCGACGGCGAGCTGCTGATCGTCCCCGAGCACGGCGCGCTGCTGCTGCGCACGGAGTTCGGCCTGCTGCGCGCCGCGCCGGGGGAGGTCGCGCTGATCCCGCGCGGGGTGCGGTTCCGGGTGGAGCTGCCGGACGGCACCGCGCGAGGCTACGTCTGCGAGAACTACGGCCAGCCCTTCGTCCTCCCCGACCTCGGGCCGATCGGCGCCAACGGCCTGGCCAACGCCCGGGACTTCCGCGCGCCGGTCGCGGCCTACGAGGACGTGGAGCGCCCGGTCGAGGTGGTCAACAAGTTCTGCGGGAACCTCTGGGCGGCCACCTACGACCACTCGCCGCTGGACGTCGTCGCCTGGCACGGCAACCTCGTGCCGTACGTCTACGACCTGCGCCGTTTCAATGTGATCGGCTCGGTCAGCTACGACCACCCGGACCCGTCCATCTTCACCGTGCTCACCTCACCCTCGGACACCCCGGGGCTGGCGGGCGTCGACTTCGTGGTGTTCGCGCCGCGCTGGCTGGTGGGCGAGGACACCTTCCGGCCGCCGTACTTCCACCGGAACGTGATGAGCGAGTACATGGGCCTGATCGAGGGGGCGTACGACGCCAAGGCCGCCGGCAAGGGGGGCTTCGTGCCCGGCGGCGGCTCGCTGCACAACATGATGTCCGCGCACGGGCCCGACCGGGAGACCTTCGACAAGGCGAGCGCCGCGGAGCTGAAGCCGCACAAGGTGGACGACGGCCTCGCCTTCATGTTCGAGACCCGTTGGCCGATCACGGTGACGGAGCAGGCCCGGACCGCCCGCCACCTGCAGGCGCGCTACGACGGGGTGTGGCAGGGTCTGGAGCGCCATTTCCGCCAGTGAGGGAGTTTCCGTGACCACCTTCGCCCCCGACTCCCTCGCGCTCAACCGCAAGCTGCCGCTGTGGTACCAGGTGTCCCAGTCGCTGCGCGCCTCCATACTCGGGCGCCGCGCCGGCGACCCCTTGCGGCTGCCCACGGAGGACGCCCTCGCCGCGCACTACGGCGTCAGCGTCCTGACCATGCGACAGGCCCTCAAGGAGCTGGAGGCGGAGGGGCTGATCACCCGTCACCGGCGGCGCGGCACGTTCATCGAACCGAGCGCCCGCCGGGGCTCGCCGGTGCGGCTGCTCGGCTCGGTGGACACCATCGTGGCGCAGCAGTCCGGGGAACGCACGGAGATCCTGGAGCACGGCCCGGAGCGGATCCCGGCGGAGCTGGCCGAGCACTTCCCGGACCTGGCGGAGGCGGTGTCCTACCGGCGGCTGCGCAGCGACGGGGCGACGGGCGAGCCGACGAACTGGGCGGAGAACCTGGTGCGCCCCGAGCTCGCCGGGCGCATCGACCTCGCGGACCTCACCCGCTGGCCGATGACGAAGGTGCTGCGCGACGCCGTGGGCGTGACGATCAGCCGGATCACGGACACCGTGGAGGCCCGTCTCGCGGACCCGGAGACGGCCAAGCTCCTCCAGGTGCCGCTGCTCAGCCCGATCCTGCACTACACCGGCATCACCTACGACGACCGCGGCCGGGCGGTGGACGTGGCCCGCATCCGCTACCGGGGCGACCGCTTCTCGTTCACGGTCACGCTCGACGCGCACTGAGCGCGGTGACGGGGGTTCGCTCCGGTCGGCGCGGGGCGGCCGGGGCCCGTCCCGGCCGAGGCCGTGACCGCGGCTCCGCCCGGACCGCCACGCGTCTCGGCTGCGCCGCCCACAGCGCGTACGCGAAACAGCGCAGGGCATTCGGACCGAGACCGTAGACGGGCGACATCAGACGAAGCAGCCGGGAATGGCGGGACATCGGGGCGTGCGTCGGCCCGGCGAGCGCCTGCATGCGGATCGGTGCGCCGGGCGCCCGGTGGCCCCGCGTCGGTCGAGCCGCACGGGGTCGCGGAAAATCCCCGGTCGTCACGTCACGGGGAGACGCCTTCGAGCCCCTCGGGGCACACGCGGCGTACGGAAGCGGGGATGACCGCTGTCGGCGCCGCTCACCGCCCGGTACGGGCGCGGCTCTGCCTGACGGCACGTCGGGAGGTGTCCGGGCGGCGAGCGGCGGAAATGATGCCTCGAAGCGGGAAGCCGACGGCGCCGTGCGACCGCCCCGGGGAGAGGGTGCGCGGCCGACGGCGCCGGTCCGGATCGGCGCGGCGGGCTCCGCGGTCCGGGTCGGGGGCCGGGTCAGCCGTGGTTGCCGAACAGCGAGCGGCGCAGCCTTCTCAAGGGGGCGAAGAGCGAGACCTTGGCGGTCCGGCCCTGCTTGGCACGCGTGTGGTCACGCGAGGTCAGCTCACGCATGAGCAGGGTCGCGCCCTCGGTCTCCCGCTGGGGGACGGCAGGGCCGCCCAGCACCGCGAGATGGCGGTCGAGCCGCGCGCTGGAGGCGCTGCTTTTGCAGTTGATGGCGGGCACTCGAGCCCGCCCGCGCATTGCTATCTGATCCATCGAAGTCTCCCCACCCGTACGAGGCACCCGGCCCAGGCAGGGTAACCCTACCGCCCCTTTCCGTCACCCACGCATCGGCGGTGCGGATTCACCGTTACGTCAAGGGCGTTGACGAACCTGGCGTGAACCTGCCGTCACTGTGGGCGAGTTGATCCGGGCCGGAATGCGGGTAACCGGGGGTGATCACGCTCCGTTGCGGTACATTCACCCGGAATCGCTCTCTTACGGGAGGGGGCCCGGCGATGAGCGGGGATTTCGGGGCTTCCGGGGACGGCCGGGGATCCCGGCTGGTGGCGGGCCGGTACCGGCTCGTGGACCGGCTGGGACAGGGCGGCATGGGCGTGGTGTGGCGGGCCCGTGACGAGCTGCTGGACCGCGAGGTGGCCGTGAAGGAGGTCCGCGCGCCGGCCGGTCTCCCCGGCCACGAGGTGGGCCTTCTCTACGCGCGGCTGGAGCGCGAGGGGCGCGCGGCGGCGCGGATCGCGCACCGCAACGTCGTCACGGTCCACGACGTGGCGACCGAGGACGGCCGCCCCTGGATCGTGATGGAGCTGGTCCCCGGCCTGTCGCTGGCCGATGTCCTGGAGGCGGAGGGGCAGCTCGCACCGGCGCGCGCGGCGCGCATCGGCGCGGAGGTCCTGGCCGCGCTCCGAGCCGCTCACGGGGTGGGCGTGTTGCACCGCGACGTGAAGCCCGGGAACGTCCTCGTCGCCAACGACGGCCGGGTGGTCCTCACCGACTTCGGCATCGCGACGGTGCCGGGGAACACCGCCCTGACGCGGACCGGCGAGCTGGTGGGCTCCCCCGAGTACCTCGCTCCGGAGCGCGCCCTCGGCCGCCCGCCCGGTACCGCCTCGGACCTCTGGTCGCTGGGGGTGACGCTGTACGCCGCGGTGGAGGGCTTCTCGCCGTTCCGCCAGGACACCCCGCTGAGCACGCTGCGGGCCGTGGTGGACCAGGTGTTCCCGCCGCCGCGCCGGGCGGGCGCCCTCACGCCCGTACTGGAAGGGCTGCTGCGCAAGGATCCGGCGGAGCGGCTCGGCGCGGCGGAGGCGGAGCGGATGCTGCGCGCCGTGGCGGCGGGCGCCCCCCCCGCCGCCCCCGCCCCGGACGTCCCGTACGCCCCGACCGTTCTCACCCGTCCCGCGTCCCCGGCGCCGGGCACGGCACACGCCGCCGGGGACGCGCCGCCCGGCCCCGGCACCACCGGCATCACCGGCCCGGTCGGCCCCGCGTCCCCGCCGGGTCCGGCCGGCGGGGGCCGCAAGCGGACCGGTCTTGTGGTGGCCGCCGCGGTCCTGGTCGCCGCCGCGCTGGCGAGCGGGTTGATATGGGCGCTCACCGGCGACGGCGGCTCGTCCGGCGACACCTCGTCCGGCGGCGGGGGCAAGGACGCCGGGGCCGGCGCGTCCCGGTCCGCCGGGGCCACCTCCGCCGACGGTTCGGTGCGGGTCGCGCTCGAGGCCGTGCGCGACCGCTACACCGGCCCCTGCCCGCCGCCGGAGGCGTCCGCGCCGGCCTTCTCCGCGACCGTCACCGCCGGACGGGTGCCGGTGGAGGTCACCTACCGCTGGGTGACGGGCAGCGGTAAAGTCACCGACGGCGACTGGCGAACCGAACGCTTCACCGAGCAGCGCACGACCGTACGGCACACGGAATCCGGGCGCCGCGCGTCGGACCCGGGCAAGGACTGGATCGCGGTCGAGATCAGGAGCCCCCAGCGACTGACCTCCTCTCCTGTCTCGTTCACGGTGGACTGCGGGAAGGCACCGACGGACGCCGCCTCACCACCGGCCTCGCCCTCACGCCCCGGCTCACCGAGCGGCCAGGGCAAGCCGTCGGCGTCGGCGGGCACGCCGTCGGGCGCGGCGCGTTCGGAAGGCGCGGACGGAGGTGCGACCTACGGCGGCACCGTGGGAGCGGGCCGCTCAGGCGGCTGAGGTGAAGACCGGCAGATAGCCGCCCGACTGCCCGTCGGCGTTGGGGTGGTAGGACTCGTCCACGGGCAGTGTCACGCTGTTGAGCCAGGGCTTGCCGGAGCAGATCTCGTGGCCGGTGAAGGTGGCGTTGATGTCGGCGTAGGCGAAGCCGTGGTCGGCGGCGCGCTTGGCGATGACGGTGTCGATGTGGTCGGCCGCGGCGTTGATGGCGGCGCGCTTCTTCTCGCTCAGCCCGCCCAGACAGCCACCGCCGAGATGGTAGAAGCGTGGATAGCCGATGACGACGACCCTGGCGGCGGGGGCCTTGGCGGAGATGGCGGAGTAAACCTTGTCCAGCTGCCCCGGCAGGGTACCGGCGATGTACGTACGCGCCTGCTGGATCCGGTCGAGGCAGACGCTGTCGCTGTTGAACACGCAGGTCGTCATGGTGTCGGCGAATCCGGCGTCGTTGCCGCCGACGCTGATGCTGACGAGTCCGGTGGAGGCGCCCAGCGGGCCGAGCTGGGCGCTCAGCACATCACCCGTACGAGCGCCCGAGCAGGCGGTGAAGGCGAAGCTCGACGGGGTGTGGGCCGCGGCCCACAGGGCGGGGTAGGACTTGGCGCTGCGCTTGCAGTCGCCGCTGTTCGCGTAGTAGCTGCCGGCGCCGACGCCCGAGGAGTAGGAGTCGCCGAGGGCCACGTAGCCGGTGGCCGCGGATCTCTGCGCCGCTCTCTCCGCGGCGTGCGCGGACCCGCCCGCACCGAGGGCGAGGGCGGCGGTCACAGCGAGCGCCGATACGGAACTCACGAACCAGGACAGTTTCATGGACTCTCCTTTACCAGGGTTTTCCGGTGTGTCCTGGATAGCAGCCACGGAAGGCTGCCGGAAGTGTCCATGTCAAAACAACAGGGAAAGGGAAGTGATCGACTTCGCGACGGGCGGGGTTTCTGACGAGGCGCCAGTTTTCCGCCGAAGTTCATTCGACGGAAAGACTCCGGTTCCACCCGGATGCAGTAACCGGAGCCTGTTTGCACGGCCTTCACATCTTGACGGGCCTCCGCCGATTGCGCGACATTGAAGGCTTCGGCATCCGGCGCTTCGGGGGGCAAAGTCGCCAATGCAGAGCTTCACAGATCCCACCGGTCTCACCGATCCCAATAGTCCGTCCGAACCTTCGATCGACGAATGCGGCGACACCGGGAGGAGACCGCCGGCCGGGGATTCCCTCCCGGTACTGGCGGGGGCCGCCGCGGCCATCGCGGGGACCGGTGCCGTGCTCGCGCTCGCCGACATCGGCTCAGCTCTGCGAGCACCGCTCACCCTGTTCTTCCTGATCGTCGCGCCCGCGTGCGCGGTGGGGGCCGCGCTGCGGGGACTCGACCCGCTCAGCCGCTCGGTGGTGGCGGTCGGCGGGGCCGTGGCCGTCGATCTGCTGATCGCGCAGACCATGCTCGCGCTGCACGTCTGGACGGTGCGGGGCGGTGTGGCCGCGGTCGCGGCCGTCAGCCTCCTTCTGTTCCTGCTGGCACACGCGCGGCGCCACCGGGGTCGCACGGAGAGAAGTCGGACGTCCTGAGGTGAACATCAGCGTGTACCGCCCGGGCGAGCTCACGGCAGCCGACCGGGCGGCATGGACAGCCCTGCAGTCACGTGCGGCGGCGGACGGCTCGCCGCAGCTCGCGAATCCTTTCCTCGCACCGGAGTTCGCCCTGGCCGTGGGCCGCTGCCGGGCCTCCGCCCGGATAGCGGTGGTCCGCGAGGAGGGCGAGCCGGTGGGCTTCTTCCCCTACCAGCGGACCCCGCTGGGCGTCGGCCGGGCGATAGGGCTCGGGGTCTCGGACGCACAGGGACTGGTGCACGGCCCCGGGTTCCAGTGGGACGCCCGCGAGCTGCTGCTCGCCTGCGGCCTGTCGGTATGGGAGTTCGACCACCTGGTGGAGGGCCAGAAGCCGTTCGAGGCGGGGGCCTCCGGCTCGTACGCCTCCCCCGTCGTCGACGTGGAGCAGGGCTTCGGCCCCTACCTCGCGACGCTGCGCAAGCAGTCGCCCAAGTTCACCCGCACCACGCTCGCCAAGGAGCGCCGGATGAGCCGGGACCTGGGCGAGGTGCGCTACGTCCACGACGAGCGCGATCCGGACGTGCTGCGCACCCTGGTCGGCTGGAAGTCGGCCCAGTACCGAAGAACGGGGCGCAGCGACCGCTTCGCGCGGCCCTGGATATCGCTCCTGGTCGAGCAGCTCTTCCACACCCGCACGGAGTCCTTCGCGGGGCTGCTCTCGGTCCTCTACGCCGGCGACCGCCCGCTCGCGGCCCACTTCGGGCTGCGCTCGCGGTCGGTGCTCGCCTGCTGGTTCCCGGCGTACGACCCGGCGTTCGCCAAGTACTCCCCCGGCCTGGTGCTGCACCTGCGGATGGCGGAGGGGGCCGCCGCGGCGGGCCTGGCCTATCTGGACCTCGGGCGCGGCGAGAAGGAGTACAAGGACTCGCTGAAGACCCGGGAGCTCAGCGTCTCGGAGGGCTGGGTGACCCGGCGTCATCCCGTCGCGCTGGGACACCGGATACGGCGCGCGCCGGTGCGGGCGCTGCGCAACACCGTGCTGGCCCGGCCGGAGCTCTTCGAGCCCGCGGACCGATTGCTGAAACGCATGGGGCGCATTCGCGAAGGCGGGTGAGGCGCATTGCGCCGTTAATGCGCCCCTAATGCGCCGTCAACGGCGCACAACGTCAACTGGACGTATGAATCGGGCGCAAAAAACACCCAAAGGAGGAGTCACCGCACCACCTCTTGCCATACAGTCTCAAGCATCAATACCGTCGTACATCCACCCGCATCGGCCCATCGGTAAGCGGCTCAAGGGGAGGGCTCAAGCGTCGCGATGGTGCCCGGGGCGGGAGCGCGGTGGGGGGTGCCGCGTTCGGTAGGACCACAGTCGCCGAGTCGCGTACCGCGCGGTCGGTAGCCGTTGCATCTCACCTTGTCCATGTGGTGATTCATGCCGCCCGGATCTGGGTGAGTACCCCCTTTTCGAACCGGATACGTCACCGGACCGCTCGGGGAGAGCGGTCCACCGGACGAGAGGGAAATCTTCCATCATGAGTTCCTTCCTGCGGCCCGCGGCCGATCAGGAGCCGGCGACGGCCGGCCCATATCGCCCGGTGAGCTCGCATTTCGCGATAGCGCCACCGGTGAGCGTGGTGATCCCGGCCATGAACGAGGCGGAGAACCTCCCGTACGTCTTCAAGACGCTGCCGGAGTGGATCCACGAGGTCGTCCTGGTCGACGGCAATTCCACGGACGACACCATCGGGGTGGCCCGCGCCCTGTGGCCGGGGGTCAAGGTCGTCCGGCAGCTCGGCAAGGGCAAGGGCGACGCCTTGATCACCGGCTTCGCGGCCTGCTCGGGCGAGATCATCGTGATGGTCGACGCCGACGGCTCCGCCGACGGCAACGAGATCGTCAGCTATGTCTCCGCGCTGGTCGGCGGCGCGGACTTCGCCAAGGGCTCCCGCTTCGCCAACGGGGGCGGCACGGACGACATGACGCCGATCCGCAAGCTCGGCAACCGCGTCCTGTGCTCCCTTGTCAACCACAAGTTCGGCGCCCGCTACACCGACCTGTGCTACGGCTACAACGCCTTCTGGAAGCGCTGCCTGGACGAGATCGCCCTGGACTGCGCCGGCTTCGAGGTGGAGACCCTGATGAACATCAGAGTCGTCAAGGCCGGACTGCGCGTCCAGGAGATCCCGAGCCATGAGTTCGTCCGCATCCACGGCGCGAGCAATCTGCGGGCCGTGCGCGACGGGCTGCGGGTCCTGAAGGTCATCCTGCGGGAGCACGGCGCCCGGCGCCGGCGCCGCCCGCAGCGGCTCGCCATCGCACCCGCCGCGAACCGCGGGGAAGTGTCTTGAGCACCACTTCCCCGCCGGGCGTGTCGGTCGTCATCTGCGTCTACACCGAGGACCGCTGGGGCGACATCCTCGCCTCGGTGGCCTCGGTGGCCGACCAGTCCCGGCCCGCGCTGGAGACCCTGGTGGTCGTCGACCACAACCCCGCCCTGCTGCGGCGGCTCGCCAAGCGGTTCGGGGACGACGGCGCCGGCGCGCCGGCCGACCGGGTCCGGGTGCTCGCCAACGCGGGCCCCCGCGGCCTGTCGGCCGGCCGCAACACCGGCATCGCCGCCTCCTCCGGCGAGGTGATCGCGTTCCTCGACGACGACGCGGTCGCCGAGCGGGACTGGCTGCGGCACTTCGCCGAGGCGTACGCCGACCCCCGGGTCATGGCGGTGGGCGGGCGCACCCAGCCCGTCTGGGAGTCCCGGCGGCGGCCCGCCTGGTTCCCGGAGGAGTTCGACTGGGTGGTGGGCTGCAGCTATCGCGGCCTGCCCCCGGGGCGGGTCCCGGTGCGCAACGTCCTCGGCGGCAACGCCTCCTTCCGCCGGTCCGCGTTCACCGTGGCCGGCGGCTTCGCCAGCGGCATCGGGCGGGACGGTGACCGGCTGCCGCTGGGCTGCGAGGAGACGGAGCTGTGCATCCGGCTCACCCGGGCGATGCCGGAGGCGGTGCTGCTGATCGACGACCGCGCGGTCATCCACCACCGGGTCCCGGCCGCCCGCGAGCGGTTCCGCTACTTCCGCACCCGCGCCTATGCCGAGGGCCTCTCCAAGGCCCTGGTGTCCCGGAGCGTGGGGGCGCGGGAGGGGCTGGCCACGGAGCGCCGCTACACCACGCGCGTGCTGCCCGCGGGCATCGCGCGCGGGGTGCGGGACGCCCTGCTCGGCCGGGCCGGCGGCGCGGGCCGGGCGGGGGCGATCGTGGCCGGCGTCGCGGCGGCCGCGGGGGGCTACGCCCTCGGCCGGATCCGTGCGTACCGGGGCGGAGGCCGGTACGCGATCGCGGGTGTCACAGGCGTGGCGGACGTCCCGGCGTCCGCCGTGCCCGACCCGCCGGGGCCGGAGGCCGGCCCATGAGCGTGGACCGTGTGCCGATACTGATGTACCACTCCGTGGCACACTCACCGTCCCGCGCCACCTACGGGCTGTCGGTGTCACCCGAGGCGTTCGCGGCCCAGATGCGGCTGCTGGCCGAGCGGCGGTTCACCCCGCTGACCGCCCAGCGGCTGGCGAAGGCGTGGCGCACCGGCTCCGGGCTGCCGGAGAAGCCGGTGCTGATCACGTTCGACGACGGCTACGAGGGCGTGCACCGGCACGCCCTCCCGACGCTCGTCGAGCACGGCTTCGCGGCGACGCTGTTCGCGTCCACCGGGTGGGTGCGCGGGGCGCACGAATCCGGTGGCGCGCTCGACCTCATGCTGAGCTGGGACCAGGTGCGGGAGCTGGCCGCGGCCGGGGTGGAGATCGGCGGGCACAGCCACTCCCACCCCCAGCTGGACCAGCTCACGGACGCCCAGCTGTGGTTCGAGGTCGCCCGGTGCCGGGAGATCCTGGCGGAGGAACTGGGCGAGCCGCCCGTGTCCTTCGCCTATCCCTACGGTTACTCCGACCGGCGGGTGCGGGACACCGTGCGCGCGGCCGGCTTCACGATATCCCTGGCCGTGGGCAACGCCCTCGCCGAGCGTCCCCAGGGCCCGTACGCCCTGGAGCGGGTGACCGTGCGCCGGTCCACCGGTCTCGGGGAGTTCGAACGGCTCGTCGAGGGCCGGGGCCTCGGCAGGCTCTTCGTCAGGGACCGGGTCCTGACGAAGGGGTACGCCGTCGTCCGCAGAACCCGACAGGTCGTCAGGAAGGCAAGCGAAGCCCGTGTCTGACACGTCCACCCGCGCCCAGGAACGGGAGACGGCGGGACCGGCCGGCCGCAGGCTGCGGCTGCCGGGGCGGGGCGGCGGAAATCCGCTGTTCCGCAACGCCTTCGCGCTGATGCTCAACACCGGCATCAGCGCCGTCCTCGGTGTGGGGTACTGGCTGATCGCCGCCCGCTACTACTCGACGGAGGCGGTCGGCCAGGGCTCCGCGGCCATCGCCGCGATGAAACTCCTGGCGGGCCTCGCCGCGGTCACCCTGACCGGGGCGCTGGCCCGCTTCATCCCCATCGCGGGCCGGACGACGGGCCGGCTCGTCTTCCGGACGTACGCCGGGAGTTCGCTGCTCGTCGCGCTCGCGGCGGGCTTCTTCCTGCTGACGCTCGATCTGTGGGGCCCGTCGTACGGCTTCCTGCACGGGGGGCTGCGCGGGTCCGTGTTCGTCCTCGCCGTCGTGGCCTGGTCCGTGCTCACCCTCCAGGACGGGGTGCTGACCGGGCTGCGCAGCGCGTTCTGGGTGCCCGTCGGCAACACGGTCTTCTCCGCGGCGAAGCTGGCGCTGCTGGTGGGGGTGGCGTCGGCGCTGCCGATGTCCGGGGTCTTCGTCTCCTGGGTCGTCTCGATCGCCGTGTCGGTGCTGCCGCTGGGCTGGCTGGTGTTCCGGAGGCTGGTGCGCCGCCATGTGGCGGCGACGGAGGCGACGGCCCGGCCGGCGTCCGCCCGGGAGATAGGGCGCTTCCTCGCCGGTGACTACACCGGCTCGCTGTTCTCGCTGGCCGTGGTCTATCTGGTGCCGGTGATCGTCGCCTCGCAGGTCAGCTCCACCGACAACGCCTTCTTCTACATCACCTCCACCATAGGTGGCACGGTGAACCTGCTGGCCATCAACATGGGCGCGTCGCTGACCGTCGAGGGCGCGCACGACCCGGAGCGGCTGGCGGAGAACTGCCGGGCGGCGCTGGGCCGGATGGCCCGGATCATGGTGCCGGTGTGCGTGCTGCTCTTCGTCCTCGCGCCGTACATCCTGGGGGTCTTCGGGCCGGGCTACGCCCACGCGGCGACGCCGCTGCTGCGGTGGTTCGCGGTCGGGGCGGCGCTCCGGGTGGTGATGGAGGTCTATTTCGCCGTGCTGCGGGCGCAGAGCCGGACGGCGGGCCTCGCCTATCTCCAGGGGCTGCTGTGTGTGCTGGTGCTGGGGCTGACGGTGGTGCTCCTGCCACGGATGGGGCTGACGGGCGCGGGGGTGGCGGAGATCGCCAGCCTTACGGTGATCGTCACCATCGCGGCGGTGAAGCTCCGTAACGTCCTCCGGCCCACGGCGGCGGCGAAGTTCGCGGGCCCCGCGGCGTACGCGCCGCATGTGGCCCCGGACGGCGATCTGGCGGACCTGGCGGACCGGGGCGACCGGCGGGACGGCCCCTCGGACGAAAGGCGGGAGGTCCGGCGCGGTATCGCGCGGGGGTTAGGGCGGGAGGCCGGGCCTCCCGCCGCCGGGCAGCGCGAGGGCGCCGGCTACGGCACGCGCTGGGCACTACGGGCGGCGCTGGACGCCGACACGATGCCGCTGGGCGTGCGGCTGGACTTCGACCACCTGGAGAGGCGCCCCGATCTCCGGCACACCCCGGAGGCGGTCACCCTGTCCCCCGCCGCGCAGCCACCCGTGTCCCCGGCCACTTCCGGCCCCGTCCCCGAGGAGAACCCTCCCGAGCGGGCCGCGCGGCCGAGCGCCGCACCGCCCGCGCCCGCCCAGGCGTCCGCCGTGGCCCCGCCCGAGGGTGAGGCGCCCCCGGCCGGGGAGCCCGTGGCCGCGGCGGCCGGAAGCGAGGCCCGGGCGCCGGGGCCGGTGGCCCGGTGGCGGCGGCCCGAGACCGGGGTCTGGGCGCTGCTGGCGGCGGCGCTGGCGCTGTACTGGGTACCGCTGGCGTCCATGGGCCCGGCGGACCTGGACGCCATGGGCGGGCTGGGTCTGGTGTCCGTCCTGCCGGTGGCGACGCTGCTGGGCGCGGCGCTGCTGGTGACCGCCTTCGCGGGCGCGCTACGGCTGGGCGAGCAGCGCCGGCCGCTGCTCGTGGCGGTGCTGCTGCTGACGGTGGTCTCCCTGCACGCCGTCCCGGCGGTGCTGGAGGACCAGCCCCGGTTCGCCACGGCCTGGCAGCACCTCGGCTTCCTGGACTTCATCGACCGGACGGGGGTCGCGGCGCCGGATCTCGACGCGCGCTGGAGCTGGCCCGGTTTCTTCGCCCTCGCCGCCTTCGCGGCCAAGGCGTGCGGGGTCGGCGATCTGTCCGAGGTGCTGCGCTGGTGGCCCACGGTCCTCCAGCTGCTCTGCCTGGCGCCGCTGGCGCTGCTGCTGCGGGCGGTGCGGGCCGGCTGGCGGGCGAAGTGGACGGCGGCCTGGCTGTTCGTCCTGTGCGGCTGGGTGGGGCAGGACTACTTCTCGCCGCAGGCGCTGAACTACTTCTTCTATCTGCTGTTCGTCGCCGTGCTGCTGGTCTGGTTCCGCTGGCCCAGGCAGCTGCGCGGAAAGCTGCTGCCCGGCGAGGCGGAGGTCGTGCCGGCCGGCCGCCGGGAGCGCGGGGCGCTGCTGGCGCTGCTGGTGGCGCTGTTCGCGGCCTCGGTCGTCAGTCATCAGCTCACGCCCTTCGTGATGCTGGGGGTGCTGACCGCGCTGGTCCTGGTGCGCCGCTGCACGCTGCGCGGGCTGCCCCTGCTGTGCGGCGTGATGCTGGCGGTGTGGGTGGGGTTCCTGGCGGAGCCCTATTGGTCGGGTCACTTCGACGAGCTGTTCGGCGGGCTGGGCTCGCTGGGCGGCAATGTCTCCTCGTCCGTGTCGGGCCGGATCGAGGGCGGCAGCGCCACCCACAAGCTGGTGCTCTACATCCGGGTGGCGCTGGCGGGCGGGGTGCTGGCCTGCGCCGCGCTCGGCTGGTGGCGCCGCCGCCGGTCGGGGACCGGCGACACGGCGCTGCTGGTGCTCACGGCGGTGCCCTTCCTCGCCTTCGGGATGCAGTCCTACGGCGGCGAGGTGGCGCTGCGCGTCTTCCTGTTCGCGCTGCCCGGTGCCTGTGTCCTCGCGGCGCTGGCCCTCTTCCCGCGCACCGGCCGACCGGGCGTGCGGGCCATGCGGGGCCCGGCGGTGGCGCTGGCGGCGGGGCTGGTGCTCGTCCTCGGCTTCCTGGTGGCCCGCTGGGGCAACGAGCCCTTCGAGCGCGTCCGCCCCGGCGAGGTCGCCGCCATGGACTATGTGTACGCCCACGACCGGCCGACCGTAAGGCTGCTGTGGATGAGCAGCGATCCCGTCAAGAGCGTCACCCCGGCCGTGCCGTGGGGCAGCCGTGACATGGAGCGGGTGAACTACCGTCCGACGCTCGCCCCGCGCGACCCGGCGCGGGTGGCCGACCTGGTCGGCGAGCTGCGGGCCGCCGGGCCGGGCTCGTATCTGATGGTCAACCGCGGGCAGTCGGTGTATCTGGAGTTCGACGCGGGTTACGCCCCGGGCTGGGACGGGCGGCTGCGCCGGGCCCTCGACGCCCGGCCGGAGCTCCACCGGGTGCTGACGAACGATGACGCGGTGCTGTACGAACTGAACGACCGGCCCACGGGCGACGTGCCCGAGCCGCGTCCCGGCCCGGCGGGTCCCCGGGTGACCTGGACGCCGGTGTCGGTCGCCGGGGCGCTCGCGGCGGCGGCGCTGCTGTTGCTGCTGACGGCGCGGGAGCTGGTGCGGGTCGTGGCGGGCCCCGGGGTGCGGCAGTTGCGGTGGCTGCAGAGCTCGTTCTGGTTCGCGCTGCCGCTGCTGGTGGTGCTGCTGGCCTCGCTGGTGCAGCGGTTCGCGACGATGTCGTAGGGCCCCGGTGGCCCCCGCCGGGGCCCGGGGATCAGCCCAGCCAGCGGACCTCGTAGGGACCCAGGTCGACGCCCCGGCCGTCCACCGTGACGGTGACGGGGCGGTTCTGGGTGTTGACGACCAGCGCGGTGTCCTCGGCGGCCAGGGCGCGGACGTCGGAGCGGCCGGGGCCCGTGAGCCCGGGGGTGCGGAGGGCGGTGCCGGGCGGGAACGTCCTGGCGAAGCGGGAGAGCAGGTCCAGCATCGGCAGGCCCGTCCCGCCGTCCTTCAGCTCGGTGCTGCGCCACAGGCAGCCGGGGCAGTCGGCGCCGGTCTCCTGGGGGTTCCAGTAGAACGCGGTGGCGGCGCCCGCCTCCGCGAGCCGCATCATGGCGGTGGCCTGGACCGCGGTGCGGTGCTCCTCCGTCCAGCCCTTGCGCTCGTCGTTGCCGTCGCCCGGCTCGACGTACCACTCGGACCACCAGACCGGCAGGCCGGTGGCCTTGCGCAGCCAGGCGGTGGTGTCGGCGAACTTCTGGGTGGCGCCGAACTCGTCGGGCAGCAGGCGGTTGCCGTCGCGGGTGTAGCTGGAGCCGTCGACGGCGACGAAGTCCGCGCCGGCCTTGTGGTCGTTCCAGTAGGTGAAGGCGTCGACGGCACGCTGGTCGACGGAGCCCCAGGGGCCGCGCACGGAGGAGGCGTTGGAGCTCCCGCCCGGGGAGTTGCTGTCCAGGCTGAGGTACGGGCCGCCGACGGCGTTGGCGCCGTTCCGCTTCTTCAGCTCGCGGTAGACGAGGTTGTAGAGCTCGGTGTAGCCCTCGTAGTTCCAGCGGTTCCTGGACTCGTCGAAGAAGCCCTTGAACTCGTTCCAGACGATGAAGTGGCGGACGTCCGGATAGCGCTTGGCGATCACTCCGGCGAGCTGGGCGAAGTCCTTGTAGTGCGCCGGGTCGGGCGCCTTCTCCAGGGACTTCTGGGACCAGTCGGTGCGGGGGCCGCCGCCCTTCATCCAGTCGGGGGCGCAGCAGAGGGTGAGCACCGGAGTCCCGCCGGTGGCGCGGATCAGGGCGACACGGCGGTCGAGGTCGCGGAAGTTGTAGGCGCCCGGCCTGGGTTCGGGGTTGTCGACGCCCCAGCCCATGATGTGCTGGTTCTGCGGCATGGGGCTGTGGGAGAGCAGTCCCGCGACCGTGCGGCGGGCGTCGTCGTCGCCGTGGTCGGCGCTGTACTGGGTGTGGGTGAAGCCCCAGCCGAGGGTGGCGGGGGCTCTGCCGCCGCTGTCGTCCGTGCCGCCGGGGCCCGGGAAGCCGCCGGCGAGCATCGTGACCAGCAGTGCCAGGGCGACCAGTCCCGCGCCGGACAGGGCGATGATCCGCCACCGCCCCGCCCCGGCGATCGCCCGTCCCACCCGATGACGTCCCATTGCGGCAAGCGTATCGGCGGCCGAATCCGTATGGGCGCCTTCCGGACGAACTCCGGCGGATCCGGCGAAAACCCGGGTGCGCGGGGGCGGTGGGTGCCGGATCATGGGCGGCATGTGTGCCGATCGCCGCCCCGATGCCAGGAGGCAGACCCTGCCCACCGAAGCGGACCCCACGCCCGCGGAGCGTTCCCTGCCGATCCGGTTGAACGTGGACGACAGCGACTCGCCGTCCGATGTCATCGACGCGCTCTTCCTGGGCCGTTTCGCCACCGGCGAGCAGCCCTACGCGCACAGCCGCTCCGTGGACCGGGTGAGATCCGGGGCTACGCTGCTGCCGCCGGCCGCCACCGTGGTGCGCTCCGCGCGGGACGACGACCGCAGCGCGACCCTCGCCGAGGGCGAGGGCTGGACCCTGCTGGTGTCCCGCTGGAACCGCGGCGCGGACGTCTCCGTGACCGCGACCTGCGACACCCTGGCGAAATCGGTGCTCGCCCAGGCGGTGGAGGGCGCGGAGGACGAGCCCGAACCCCAGCCCGAGAACGTCACGATGGGCTTCTGGTACGTCTCGCCCAGGCGCGGCCCGCACCGGACGACGCGCCAGATCTCCGCCGGCACCTGGGAGGAGGTCCGGGCCAACTACACGGCGCCGGTGGCCGACGCGCTGGACGGGCTGATGAAGATCACCCCGGCGGACATCGCGGGCCGGCTGCTGCTCCTGCACGGCCCGCCGGGCACGGGGAAGACGTCCGCGCTGCGGACGCTGGCCCGCTCGTGGCGGGACTGGTGCCAGGTGGACTGTGTGCTGGACCCGGAGCGGCTGTTCAACGACGTCGGCTATCTGATGGACATCGCGATCGGCGAGGACGAGGGCACGGAGCGGGGCCGCTGGCGGCTGTTGCTGCTGGAGGACTGCGACGAGCTGATCCGCGGCGAGGCCCGGCACACGGCCGGCCAGGCGCTGTCCCGGCTGCTGAACCTCACGGACGGGCTGCTGGGCCAGGGCCGCAACGTCCTCGTCGGCGTCACCACCAACGAGGACCTGGAGCGGCTGCATCCGGCGGTGGTGCGGCCGGGGCGGTGTCTGGCCCGGATCGAGGTGGGGCCGCTGACGCGCAAGGAGGCGGCGGACTGGCTGGGGCGGGAGGCCCCGGGCAAGGAGACGGGGCTGGGGCGGGAGGGGGCCACGCTCGCGGAGCTGTTCGCGCTGCGGCGGGGGGTGGGACCGGCGTCGGTGCCGGCGCAGACGGAGGGGGCGGACGCGGGTCTGTATCTGTGAGCGGGCTGGCGGGGCCTCGGCCGGAGTGAGGGCTCGCCGTCGGGGTCCGGGCGGGGCCGGGGCCGGGGCCAGTGGGCCCTCCGGGGGAATTTCCCCTACCCGCCCCTTCCCGTAACCGGGGCTCCGCCCCGGACCCCGGTCCTCAAACGCCGGACGGGCTTTATTCCTCCCCGTACGCCACGCGCAGCGCCTCCTCCGCCGCCGCCAGGGCCGCCGTCCGGTCCAGGCCCAGGCGGTGGGCGCGCTGTGCGTACGCCGTGGCCGCGGCGGCCGCCTCGCGGGCGGCCGTGTCGCCCGGGGCCGCGATGAACGTGCCGTTGCGGCCCCGGGTCTCGATGACGCCGTCCGCCTCCAGGGCGCGGTACGCCTTGGCGACGGTGTTGGCGGCGAGGCCCAGCTCCTCGGCGAAGCCCCGTACGGTCGGGAGTTTGTAGCCGACGGGGAGGGCGCCGGTCCGTGCCCGTTCGGCGATCCGGGCGCGGATCTGCTCGTAGGGCGGCTCGGCCGCGTCGGGGTCGACGGTCATCTGCAAGGCCACGGTGGGACTCCTGGCTGGGCGCGGGTCGTGCACCCATTGTGCGCCAGAAGGCCCGTCACAGCTCCAGCGTGACGTCGTAGCGGCGCAGCCAGGCGTCGAGGCCGAGGGCGAGTTCGGTCGCGGTGCGGTAGCGGCCGCCGGTGCCCTCGGCGAGCGAGGCGGTGGCGCTCGCGGTGTCGAGGAGGGGGCGTGCGGGCGCGTCGCGGTCGGCGAGGACCCGGCCGAGTTCGGTGCGCAGGGCGGCGTTGTAGCGCGGGTCCTGGGTGCTGGGGTAGGGGCTCTTCAGCCGGTCGGCGATCGCGGCCGGGAGGAGGTCGCGGGTGGCGGCGCGGAGCAGGGACTTCTCGCGGCCGTCGAAGGTCTTCATGGCCCAGGGGGTGTTGAAGACGTACTCGACGAGGCGGTGGTCGCAGAAGGGCACCCGGACCTCCAGGCCGACGGCCATGCTCGCGCGGTCCTTGCGGTCGAGGAGGTACTGGACGAAGCGGGTGAGGTGCAGGTAGCCGATCTCGCGCATACGGCGTTCCCGGCCGCTCTCGCCCGGCAGCCGGGGCACCTCGGCGAGGGCGTCGCGGTAACGGGCGTCCCGGTAGCCGGTCACGTCGAGCTTGGTGAGGAGGCCGCCGTCGAGCAGGGCGACGCGGCCCTCGCCCGCGCCGGAGAAGTGGTCGATGCCGCCGGGGGCGAGCCAGGGGAAGGTGGCGGCGCGGACGCTCTCGGGGTTGTGGAACCAGCGGTAGCCGCCGAATATCTCGTCGGCGGACTCCCCGGAGAGGGCCACGGTGGACTGCGCGCGGACGGCCTTGAAGAGCAGGTGGAGCGAGGTGTCGCCGTCACCGAGGCCGAGGGGCACGTCCCGGGCGGTCAGGACGGCGGCGCGGTGGGCGGGGTCCATGAGGGCGGCGGTGTCGAGGACGATGTCGGAGTGGTCGGCGCCCACGTGTTTCGCGAGGGCGTGGGCGTAGGGGCCGTCGGGGGTGGCGCGCAGGGTGTCGGGGGTGAAGTGCTCGGTGTAGCCGGTGAAGTCGACCGAGAAGGAGCGGACGGGGCCGTGCCCGGCGTCGGCGAGTCCCTTGGCGGCGAGGGCGGTGATGGCGGAGGAGTCGAGGCCGCCGGAGAGCAGGGTGCACAGGGGGACGTCGGCGATGAGCTGGCGGGTGACGATGTCGTCGAGCAGCTCGCGTATCCGGTGGACGGTGGTGCGCAGGTCGTCGGTGTGCTCCCGGGCCTCCAGGGCCCAGTAGCGGCGGAGGACACGGCCCTGGCGGCGTACCCGGAGGGTGTGGCCGGGCGGGAGTTCGTACATGCCCTTGTAGATGGCGTGGCCGGGGGTCTTGGTGAAGGCGACGAGCTCGGCGAGCCCTTCGGCGTCGACGACGGGGCGGACGGCGGGGTGGGCGAGGATCGCCTTGGGCTCGGAGCCGAAGAGGACGCCGTCGGCGAGCGGGTGGTAGTAGAGCGGCTTGATGCCCATGCGGTCGCGGACCAGGAGGAGTTCCTCGGTGCGCGGGTCCCAGAGGGCGAAGGCGTACATGCCGTTGAGGCGCTCGGTGAAGTCCTCGCCCCACGCGAGGTAGGCGTGCAGCACGACCTCGGTGTCGCTGCTGGTGCGGAAGGCGTGGCCGAGGCCCTCCAGTTCGGCCCGCAGTTCGCGGTAGTTGTAGACCTCTCCGCTGTAGGTGGTGGCGAGGAGGACGCGTCCGTCGTGCTCGACGCGCATGGGCTGGGCGCCGCCCTCGATGTCGATGACGGCAAGCCTGCGGTGGCCGAGGGCCGCGTGGGTGTCGAGCCAGGTGCCGGAGGCGTCCGGGCCCCGGCAGGCCATGGTCCGGGTCATGGCGTCGAGGGTGTCCCGGGCCTCCAGGGGGCCGGCCTTGAGGTCCTGGTCGTAGGCGATCCATCCGGTGATCCCGCACATGGTCGCGGTCTCCCCTCTCGGTAGGCCGCCCGGGTGGGGTGCCCGGGCGTGGCTCTGCCCCCGTACAGCGCGTTCCGTCGTCGGCCGGCGGGCGTTCGGTGATCGCCACCCGCCATATAGATGCATTCACCATCTAAGAGCGCGCGAAACCTGAGGATCCTCTTCCGGGCGCCTCGGGAACGACAACCGGCCGGAGTCGGACCCTCGTTGTCCGGAACCGCCGGCCGTACTTCGGGACCGGCCTCGCGACCGGCCTCAGGAAAGGAAATGGAAGGTCGGGTTCGGGTGCATGAGGAAGTCGTGGTGGGAGATGTTCCAGGCGTACGCGCCGGCCATCGCGAAGGCCACCCGGTCTCCCACCCGCAGCCGTTCGACCGGGACCCGCCGCGCGAGGGTGTCCTTGGGCGTGCACAGCTGGCCGGTCAGGGTCACGGGCTCGGCCAGGGCCGCCGGGCGCGGCCAGGGGCGGGCCCACTCCTCGGCGGGCAGCACGGTGAAGGGCTGGTCGTGCCCCTTGGCGGCGGGCGTGCGCAGATGGTGGGTGCCGCCGCGCAGGATCGCGAACGCCTCGCCGTGGCTGTGCTTGAGGTCGAGGACCTCGGTGACGTACCAGCCGCAGTGGGCGGTCAGCGACCGGCCGGGCTCGACGCGCAGGGTGAGGCCGGGGTGCGCGGCCGCGAGGGCGGCGAGGCCCGCTCCGTAGGCGGCCCAGTCGAAGCGGGCCTCGGGGCGGGCGTAGTCGACGGCCATGCCGCCGCCGGTGTTCACCTCGTCCAGGGGCAGGCCGTGCCGGTCGGCGAGGGCGCGGGCCCAGCGGACGACCCGGCCCGCGACGGCGAGCTGGGCCGGGGCGTCGAGGCCGCTGGCCAGGTGGGCGTGGACGCCCCGCAGCCGCAGCGGGCCGCCGGGCGGCAGCGGCAGGCACGCCTCGGCGTCGGCCGGGTCGAGGCCGAAGGGGCCGGGCCGGCCGCCCATGGCCAGCGCGGCGCCGCTCAGCTCTCCGTCGGCGGCGGGGAGGTTGACGCGCAGCAGGACGTCCACGGGCGCGCCGCCGGGCCGTTCCCCGGCGAGGGCGGCGAGGAGCCGCAGCTCGCCCGCGCTCTCCACGTGGAAGCGCTCGGTGCCGAGGGAGAGGGCGAGGCGCAGTTCCTCCTCGGTCTTGCCCGGGCCGCCGAAGGCGAGCGGCGCGCCGGGCACGGCCGCCCGCACATGGGCCAGTTCGCCGCCGGAGGAGACCTCGTAGCCGGTGACGTGGGGGGCGAGGGCGGTGAGGATCCCGGGGGCGGGGTTGGCCTTGGCCGCGTAGTACAGCTCGACGCGTTCCGGGAGGGCGGCGCGGACCTCGCGCGCGTGGGCGTCCAGGGCGGCGAGGTCGTAGACGTAGGCGGGCAGGCCGGCGGAGGGCAGCCGTGCGGCGTGGCCGGCGACGCGGGGGGTGATCACGGGGTGGCGCTCCAGGGCTCGGTGCGGCCGACGGTGGTGAGCGTGGCCAGCAGGTCCGACATCAGCGGGGAGGCGATGCGGACGTAGCCGGCGTCGCGGTCGGACTTGCGTTCCCAGCGGGTGAGCAGATTGGCCTTGGCGGGCAGCGGCGCCCCGGCGACCAGGGCGCGCAGCGGCGGCGGGCCGCCGTGCGCGGCGGCCCGCGCGGCGAGGACGCGGCGGACGGCGCACCACAGTTCGGGTTCGAGGTGGGGGTGGCGGTCGGCGAGGGCGGCGAGCATCTCGGCGACGTGGTTGACGAGCAGGCAGTACACGACGCGGTCCCAGCCGCGCTCGGGGTCGTAGGTCAGGGGCCGGGCGACGTCGGCGGGGAGGGCCGCGAGGGCGGCCGCGTGGTGGCCGGCGAGCAGCTTGGTGCCCTCCAGGTCGCGGAAGAGGACCTGCCGGGGGGTGCCGTCGGCGTCGACTCCGACGATCACGTTCTGGAGGTGGGGTTCGAGGACGACGCCGTGGTCGAAGTAGGCGGCGAGGACCGGGGGGACGAGCAGCCGCAGATAGGCGTCCCACCAGGCGAGGGCCTGCTCGGGGCCGGCTCCGTGCAGGAGGTGGCCGAGGTGGGCGCCGCCGGTGGGGTACTCGTCGGCGACGGCGGCGGCGAGGAGGCCGGTGAGCCCGGGGGCGAGGCGGGCGGCCAGCCCTTCGCGGACGATGACGCCGAAGCCCTCCGCGAGGTCCCTGCTGCCGAGGTCGAGGGTGCGGTAGGCGGGTTCGCGCAGCAGGTCGGCGCCGGGGAAGCGGGCGGTGAGGGAGGTGGCGACGGGCTCCAGGAGGCGGGTGAGGGCGACGGCGCCGGCCAGTTCGTACTCGGCGTTCTTGCGCAGGCAGTTGGTGATGCGGATGTTCAGGCTGAACTTCAGGAAGTCCCGGCCGTCGTAGAGGGTCCGTACGGAGGCGGTGGGCTCGAACTCCTGCCCGCCGGGGCCCAGGTCGAGGACGTCACCGCGGTCGAGGGCGGCGCGCAGGACGGGGTGGCCCGCGAGCATGGCGTACTGCCAGGGGTGCACGGGCAGCAGGCGGTGGCCCTCGGGCACGGGGCGCTGCCGGTCGAGCGGGGCGAGGGCGCCCTCGGTCGCGGTCTCCTCGCGGACGAGGTGGCGGCGTACGGCCAGATGGCGCAGGCGGAAGCGGGCGCGGGCCTCGGGGGCGTAGCGGCCCCAGTCCGCCGGGGCGCCGGTGCGGGCCTTGGGGGTGGGGTGGAAGCGGTGGCCGAAGAGCAGGGACTGTTCGGAGTCCATGTACGGATCGCCGGTGGCGGGCGGGCGGACGGCGCCGAGGGCGGCGCGGACGCCGGCGTGACTGGCGGCCACCTGGGCCAGGAACTCGTCGTTGCGGACGCCGGTGCGCAGCTCCAGCTCGCGGTGGATGTGCGTGGCGAGGGCCCGCCAGCTCAGCTCGGTCCAGGTCTCGCCGCGCCGTTCGGCGACGGGACCGGTGAAGCGGTGGGCGCCGACGAGGGAGACGCGCCGCAGTCCGGCCCGGAGGAGGACGCCGCGGTGGGGCAGGCGCAGCAGCAGGTGGCCGTCGGTGACGGCGGTCTGGTGCTCGGGGCCGGACACCTCGCGGAGCAGGCAGTTGAGCAGCGTGTGGGCGACCACGTGGTCGGCGGAGGCCACCCCGGCGAGGGCGGTGCGTGGGGAGGACATGCGGCGGCTCCAGCGGGTGCTGAGGGGGGCGTGGAGGGCGTGCGGAACGTGCGGTATGTGGGGGTCGCGGGGGTGCGAGGGGCGGTGAAGGCGCTGGTTCTCCCGGGCGGGGAGGCGGTCATCGGGCCGTGTTCCGGAGGTAGTTGGGGCCGTCGACGTAGTGCTTGTTGATGTCGGTGGCGCCGGAGCGCTCCTTGGTGAGCAGGGTGCCGGCGGTGATCATGGCCTTGACGGGCAGCCGGTCGGCGTCCAGGACGCGCAGGCGCAGGACGGCGGCGGCGCCGGGCGCGGTGTCCGCGAGACGGCCGACGGCCTCGGCCAGCCGGGTGCGGAGCAGGGCGAGGAGGTCCGGGAGCGGGGCGAGGCCGAGGCGGCCGAGCTCGAAGGCGAGGGCGCCGGCGCACAGATGGACGGTGATGGTCGCGAAGACGTCGGCCACGGGGGCGTCCCCGGCGACGAGGATCCGCCGGTCGTCGAAGCCGAGGAGGTCCCCGGCGGTGCCGCCGAGCCGGTCGGCGAGCCGCGCGGTGTGCACCCGGGGCCCGTCGTTGTCCTTGAACAGCAACCGCAGCCGGGTGCCGCGGCCGGTCCGGTCGAGGACGAGGGAGGTGTTCTGCTGGTGGGACTCCAGGGCGATGCCGTAGCCGAAGAGGGTGGTGTGCCAGTCGAGAAGGAGGGTGAGGTAGGCGTCGAGGAGGGCGGTGAGCGAGCCGCCGTAGTAGTGGTCGGCGAGCTCCTCGGCGACGAGGGCGCCGCCCGGCGCGCGGGCGAGCAGCGCGGCGACGGGCACGACGTGGGCGCCCCGGAGGCCGGGCGGGTAGCGGCGGACGAGGGCGGCGAGGAGTTCGTGACCGGCCTGGAGGTGGGTGCGCTCGTCGGCGAGCAGGACGGTGCCGGCGAAGCGGGGCTCGCGGGCGACGACCGCTTCGAGCAGGCGCTGGCCGGCCGCGCCGTCGGGGAGGGTGCCGGGCTTGATGGTGCGGCGGTTGCGCAGTCCCAGGGTGGCGGTGGCGAGCGGGAGTTTGAGGTGGGTGGCCGGGTCCGTGGTCACGGCGACGGTGCGGGTGGAGAGCGTGGGCACCACGTCCAGCCAGGGGCGTTCGGCGAGGTGCGCGGTGCCCGGCGGGCCGTTGCCGGCCGCCGCGCGGAGGGCGGCGGCCAGCGGCCCGGCGGCCGTGAGGGGGTGGACGGGCAGCGCGAGGTGGGTGGCGTCGAGGCCGGGCAGGCCGAGCACGGAGGGCGGGGGCCACCAGGCGGGCAGCCGGCCGGTGTCGCCCTGGACGGCGGTGCGCGGGAGGGCGAGCCAGCGCAGGGCGAAGGCGGGGTGGAACTCGGGTGCGTACGCCCGTAATTGTGACTCGGTAAGGCCGGAGCGGGACCGGCCGGTGGGGTAGACGGGGTGGTCGCGGAAGGCGGCGAGGGTGTCGTAGGCGACGGAGTGGCGCAGTCCGGTCCAGTGCGCGGTGCGGGGGCCGTGGGCGGCGGCGAGCCGGGCGAGGACGTCCTCGCGGACCTCGCCCTGCAACCGGATGGTGGCCAGCGCCTCGTCGCACTCGGCGAGGAAGGCGTCGTAGCCGGCCCGGTCCTCGTCGGGCGCCGCGGCGCGCAGCAGGGCGAGGACGGGCCGCAGCCCGGTGAGGGTGCCGCCGGCGGTCTCCACCACCGGCCGGCGGGCGGCGATCTCGCACTGGAAGCCCTCGGGGCCGACCGGCAGCAGCAGGGTCTCCTCGCCGGCCCTGATCCGCAGCCAGTCGCCGTCGGGGCGCGCCTCGGGGCGCGCGCCGCCGCGCAGGCCGTAGACGTCCTCGCGGAGCAGGGTGCTGAGGACGCGCTGGAGCAGTTCGTCCTCCACCACGTCCGTACCGGTCAGGCTCATGACACGATCTCCCAGCGCCGGACGGCCAGGAATTCCTCGACGGCGCGGTCGATCCGGCCCTGGTCGGTGCCGGTCGCCCGCAGTACCCCGAGATAGTCGCGGTTGGTGCGGTAGAGCGGGTGCGCCTCGCCGGTTCGCCTCAGCGGCCGGTAGACCAGCCGTACGCCGTCGCGCTCGTCGTCGCTCGCCGGGGGCGCCTTCTCGAGCGTACCCCCGCGACCGGCGCAGACATACTCCACGCGCGCCCTGCCGTCCACCCGCGCGCCGAGGTCGGCGGGGAGCCGTTCGCCGAGATGGGTGCGCAGGACGTGCGCGAAGAGGGGGATGCCCAGCACATCGGCGAGCAGCAGGTCGCACTGGTCGCCTATGGCGCGGTAGTTGACCTCGACGAGGCGGGCCCGGTCGCCCTGGGCCACGTACTCGGTGTGGCAGACGCCGAACCCGACGCCGAGGGCGCGGAGCTGGGCGAGGACCCGCTCGGCGTGCGGCCGCGGCGGGGCGGGGAGCAGTTCGAGCCGCTCCTCGACGAAGTGGGGCAGCGGGGACAGGCCGGTGCGGAAGGCGCCGAGGACGTGCAGGACGTGGCCGTCGCCCAGGGTCTCCAGCGTGTGCAGCGGCCCGTCCAGGTACTCCTCGGCCACGAGCGCGGCGCCGGGGCGGCGGGCGCGGATCTCCCGGCAGCGGGCGGCGAGTTCCCTCGCGTCGGCCGCGAGGACGACGTCTTCGCTGGCCACGCCCTCGCGCGGCTTGACGACGCAGGGGAAGGGCAGGGCGGCCCGGGTGGCGAGCGCGCCCGGGTCCTCGGCCGGGCCGAGTTCCACGGACCGCACGGTGTCGGCGCCGGCCTCGGCGAGGGCGCGGCGGAGCTCGGCCTTGTTCTTGGTGCGCAGCGCGGCCTTCCAGTCCTTGCCGGGCAGCCCGAAGTAGTCGGCGGCCAGGGCGGCCTGGGTCTGGAGGTGGTCGCTGTTGGTGAAGACCGCGTCGGGCCGCCGCCGGGGGCCGAACCGTGAGATCCGGCCGATGACCTCGCGGAAGTCCCGTACGTCGCAGCCCACGACGTCGAGCGCGGGAAGCTCCCCCGCGGCCTCCTCGTACGCGCGCCGGTGCGCGTCCGGCCGGTCGGTCAGGAGGGTGACGTCCAGTCCGAGGCGGGCGGCGGCGGGCAGGAAGCCGTCGGTGACGGAGTCGGTGGGGTTGAGCGCGAGGAGGTGGAGCCGCATGGGGGTACGCCTTTCGGCAGGCCGCGGGGGGGGCGTGGGGCCAGGACGTGTCCGGCGGGTCTCTTCCCCCGCCCGCCCCTTCCGGTAACCGGAAGGCTCCGCCCCCGGGCCCGCCGTCCGCGCGCCGCGCGGCGTCCTCCGCGGGCGGCCGGTGCCGGGCGGGGCGGGCTTCCCGGCCCGTCCGGCGGGCGGCGCGGCACGTCGGCGCCGCCCGCCCGCCGGCGGGGCGAGGGGTGTCGGGAGTGGTCTCCTTCACAAGGAAGACCCTAGGTTAGGCAAGCCTTACCTTGTCAATTCCCTTCGGACGTATACCCGTAATGCCCCGTTCATCCCCGCCGGACCCTCACCCGTTCAGGCCGATACGCCGATAGCGTGCGCGGCGGTCGGCGAGGCGTTCGCCCCGGTCGCGTGCCGAGAGGGCGGCGAGCTCGGTGCCGAGCAGGGCCCCGAGGCGCGGCAGGAACCCGCCGTCGGCGACCCCCTCTGCCGCCTCCTCCTCGACGATCAGGTCCACGATGTCGTGCTCCAGCAGGTCCGCGGACCGTACGCCCTGGCGCGCGGCGACCTCGAACGCCCGCTCCGTGGTGCGGTAGAGGATCGCCGACGCGCCCTCCGGCGGCAGCGGCGACAGCCACGCGTGGCGGGCGGCCACCACCCGGTCCGCGGGAAGCAGGGCGAGCGCGGCGCCGCCCGCGCCCTGGCCGAGCAGCAGGCACAGCGTCGGGGCGGGCAGCGTCACCAGGTCGGCGAGGCACCGCGCGATCTCCCCGGCCAGGCCGCCCTCCTCGGCGTCCCGCGAGAGCGCGGCGCCCGCCGTGTCGACCACGGTGAGCAACGGCAGGTCCAGCTCGGCGGCGACGCGCATACCGCGGCGGGCCGCGCGCAGTCCGGCCGGCCCCAGCGCCTGGCCCGCGGCCGGGACGCCCGAGGCGGGGGTGGCGTGGCTGCCCCGGTCGTGGCCGAGCACGACGCACGGCGTGCCGCCGACGCGGGCCAGCGCGAGCAGCAGCCCCGGATCGTGCTCCCCCGCGCCCGTGCCGCTGAGCGGGGTCACCTCGGTCGCGGCGGCGGCCAGCAGCTCCGCGACGCCGGGGCGGTCGGGCCTGCGGGAGCGGCGAATCGATTCGGCGGCGGGGATGTCGACGGGGGCGGCGGAGGCGCCGCCGGCCGGGCGCACGACCGCGGGCGCCGCGTCCGTACCGCCGTCGGCGTCCCGGCACAGCACGGAGAGGGCCCGCGCCGCGACCTCCGCGAGGCGCTCGGCGGGCAGCACCCCGTCCACCAGGCCGTGCGCCAGCAGGTTTTCGGCCAGCTGGACGCCCTGGGGGAACTCCTCGCCGTAGAGGGCCTCGTGGACGCGCGGGCCCAGGAAGCCGATGAGGGCGCCCGGCTCGGCGGAGGTGAGGTGGCCGAGCGAGCCCCAGGAGGCGAGGACGCCGCCCGTGGTGGGGTGGCGCAGGTGGACGAGGTAGGGCAGCCCGGCCGCCTTGTGGTCGGTGATCGCGGCGGCGACCTTGACCATCTGGAGGAAGGCGATCGTGCCCTCCTGCATCCGGGTGCCGCCCGAGGCGGGCGCCGCGAGCAGCGGCAGCCGCTCGGCGGTGGCCCGCTCGACGGCCCGGACCAGCCGCTCCCCCGCGTCCACCCCGATCGACCCGGCCAGGAAGCGGAACTCGCAGGCGACCAGCGCCACCCGGCGCCCCCGGATCCGTCCCTCGCCGGTGACGACGGACTCGTCCAGCCCGGTGCGCTCGCGGGCGGCGAGGAGGTCGGCACGGTAGGCGGGGTCGTCCGTGGTCACCTCGACGGGCTCGTCCCAGCACTGCCAGCTGCCGGGGTCGGTCACCGCCTCGACGAGCTCGCGGGCGGACATACGGGGGCGGTTTTCAGTCATGTCGATCACCCTGCCACGGCGGCGGGCCCGGCGGGGTGTCAGGGGGCCAACGGTTCGACCACATCCTTGCTGACGTGCTGGTAGATCACCGAGCTGCGGAAGTCCACCACCTCCCGGCGCCCGGAGAAGCGGTCCATCAGGACGGTGTGCAGGTGGTTCACCTCCGGGACGGCGACATGGACGAGGAAGTCGTCGCCGCCCGCGACCACGTACACGTTCAGCACCTCGGGCAGGCCGATGGCGTACGCCTTGAACCCCTCGATGACCTCCCGGCTCATCGGCCGGATCCGGACCGAGAGCAGTGCCTGCACCGGCCGGTTGAGGGCCTTGAGGTCGACGGTCGCGCGGTAGCCGGTGATGACGCCGCGCTGCCGCAGCGAGCGCACCCGCTCCAGACAGGTGGAGGGGGCGATGCCCAGGGCGCGGGCGAGGTCGCGGTTGGTCTGCCGTGCGTCGCGCTGGAGTTCCCGGACTATCGCCGAATCAATGTCGTCCATGGGCCCCATGGTGACGCATGCGCCGAATTTCGTTCGGCCGGGCCACCGGTGACTCGGCGATGGAGCTAGCTTCGGCCCCCGTGACCGTACGAACCACTCATGTTCCCGCCCCTCCTCGACCGCCCGTCCGACGTCTGGGCGTGGCCGGCGGTACGGCCCTGTGCGCCGGTGCCGTCCTCGGCCCGGGCGTCCTGGCGCTGCCCGCGCTCGCCGCCGACGCGGCCGGGCCGGCGTCGGTCCTCGCGTGGGTCGTCCTGCTCGTCACGAGCGTGCCGGTCGCGGTCTCCTTCGCCGCGCTCGGCGCCCGGTTCCCGGACGGCGGCGGGGTGGCGACCTTCGTGCACCGGGCCGCGGGGCCGCGGGCGGCCGCGGTGGTCGGCTGGTGGTTCTACGGCGCCGTGCCGATGGGCGTGGTGTCGGCGGCGCTGATCGGCGGGCAGTACGTGGCGGGGGCGCTGGGCTGGAGCGCCTGGGGGGACGCGGGCGCGGTGGCGGTCGGAGCACTGGTCGTCGCCGCGTCGTTCGCCGCCAACTGCGGGGGCCTGCACCTGTCGGGCCGGGTGCAACTGCTCCTGGTGGGACTGCTGGTGGCGGTGCTGCTGGGGGCCACGCTGGCCGCGGCGCCGGAGGTGCGGGCCGCGCACTTCACTCCGTTCATGCCGCACGGCTGGGGCTCGGTCGGCTCGGCGGCGGCCGTCCTGTTCTTCGCCTTCGCGGGCTGGGAGGCGGCGAGCCACCTCTCGGGCGAGTTCGCGAATCCGGCGCGCGACCTGCCCCGGGTGACGGCCTGCACGCTGGCCGTGGTCTCCGTGCTCTACCTGGGGCTCGCCGTGACGACGATCGGGGCGCTCGGCCCGGCCGCGGCCACCACGGACACCCCGCTGACGGAGCTGCTGGCCCGGAGCATGGACACCGTGGCCCGCCCGGTCGCCGCCGCGGTCGCCCTCCTCCTCACCTTCGGCACGGTCAACACCTATCTGGCGGGCGCCTCCCGGCTCGGCGCCGCGCTCGGCCGGGACGGCGCCGCCCCGCGCCGGCTCGCCGCGGGCGGCGGTCCGGGCCAGGTACCGCGGTACAGCCTGGCGGTGCTGGCGGTGGCGTGCGCGGCGGTCGGCACGGCGGTCGCCCTGGGCGCGGCCGACCTGGACCGGCTGATGCGCGCCACGTCCGCCTGTCTCGCCTCGGTCACCCTCGCCGGCCTCCTGTCGGCCCTCGCCCTCCTCCCCCGCCGTACGCCCCTGTGGTGCGCGGCGGTCGTCAGCACGCTGCTCACGGCGGCGGTGCTGGCGTTCACCGGAGCGCTGCTGCTGATACCGGCGGGGCTGGCGGTGGCGGCCTGGGGATTCATGACGTACCGGGGGCGGCGGACGGGGTGAGCACCCGGCTCAGCCGAGCAGTTCCGCCAGGCCGTTCGCGCGGGCGACGGCCTCCAGCTCGTCCAGGGCGCGCCGGGCGGCGGCCGCCGCCGCCGGGTCGCGGGTCTCCAGGCCGCTGTCCGCGAACTCGTCCTCGTCCAGGCGCAGCACGGACGCGCCGTCCGCGGAGACCCACAGGTCGAGGTCGAGGTCCTCGACGACGAGGCCGTCCGGGGCGATGCCGGCGGGCCGGGTCACGTCGCAGTACCAGCCCTTGAGGACGCCGCCGGAGGTGCGGACCTCCTTGACGGCGTACCAGCGGTCGCGCCAGTAGTGCTCGGTGAAGACGTCCCCGCTCTCGAAGCGGACGAATCCGAAGTCACGGGCCACGTCCCCCGCCCACGGCGCCCGTACGACGGCGTGCGTGCCGTCGTCGGCGATCACGACGGCGGGGTAACTCACCTTCGTGCGACCCGCCTTCACCAGCCTGACGGCCACCTCGCCGCCCGCCATCAGCCTTCCGCCCATGTCCGTGCCTCGCTCTTCGTCGTACGCGCCGGTCGATCCGGACGCAGCCTCTCCCGGCCACGGACGTCCCGGCCAGCGATTTTCGCCCGTCCGGCCCCGGCGGGCGCCCGCCGGGGCCGGACCTCAAGGCATCGGAGTCAGCTGACCATCGAGGCGCAGGAGGACGGCGTGGCGTTGGCCGGGTCGAGGGCGTTGGCCGTCTCGTGGAAGGCGACGCGGTCGATGGTGCCGAGCGTCAGGTGCATGGAGATGTCGACGGCGCAGCGGTCCTGGATCAGGATGTTCTTGACGTTCGGACCGGTGAGGAACTGCGTGGCGTACGGCGTGACGACCTCGTCGTACCGGGTGGCGATCACGGTGTAGTTGACGCCCGGCACGGTGTCGCCGCCCTCGTTGAGCTTGCGCATGAAGGGCGAGCCGACGACCTGGTCGGTCAGGCCGGGTGCGACGCCGGTGATCGCGTCGCGGGCGCCGGGCACGATGTCGAGGAGCTTGGTCAGGCCGGACATGGTGGTGCCGTGGCTGTTGGGCGCGATGCCCACCAGGGTGCCGACCTTGGGGGCGCCGCCCAGGAACTTCAGGTAGTAGCGGGGCATCATGCCGCCCTGGGAGTGACCGACGAGGTCGACCTTGGACGCGCCGGTGTCGGCGAGCACCTTGTCGACGAAGGCGGAGAGCTGCTCGGCGCCCTTGTCGACCGGGCCGAGACCGTAGAAAGCGGGGACGCCCGGCAGCTGGCCGTAGTCGAAGGAGAAGACGCAGTAGCCGCGGTCGACCAGGTAAGGCGCCAGCGACCACCAGTTGTTGGTCTTGTTCTCCATCGTGCCGTGCACGAGGACGACGGGGCGCGGGTGGGCGGCCGAGGGCTTGCAGGAGGTGTTGTTCCAGCCACTGGTCACACCGGCGGCGTGGGCCGGGGTGGCCGTCGCGACGGTGGGAGCCACGGCGGCCGCCACGGTCAGCGCCACGGCGGACAGCAGGGTACGGAGGGATCTCCGGCGCAGGTTCATCTGAACTCCTCGCGGGTGGGGGGTAGTCACGCCCGAGGGCAGGCCGGAACGCACGGCAGGCCGTGTTGCGGGTGCGTTACGAGGGCGTGAACTTACTTGCGAGTAGACTGCGGGGAATTTCTTGCTTTCGTCAAGCAAATCCACAGGAATCACACCAAGTGAATCAGGCCACTCCGAGGCCGGCCGCGGGCTGCGCGGCGGCCGCGCCGAAGCGCGCCCGCGCCTCGCCGTCGGCGGCCTCGACGCGGCGCGCCTTGTCGCCGGCGGGGCCGAATGGCGGCCGGTGCGCGGCGAGTCGGGCGTCCCCGAGGCCCTCCGCGCGCGGTGCCACGGCCCGTACCCGAGCCGCCGTGCGGGGCGCGGTCGGTTCGGCGAGGGACCGAGTGCGGGGGCGGGTACGGGACCGGGTGCGGGTGGCCGAAGAGCCGTCGGCGAGGAAGGCGGTCACGGCGTCCGGGGCCGCGGGCGCCGTGCGGACCGGGCCGGGCGCCGCGTCCCGCGCGGCCGTCCGTGCCGGTCGCGCCATCCGCGTCAGTCGCGCAAGTCACGCCACCCACACCAGTCGCTCAAATATTCGTACGAATGCCGAGGTGAGGCGCCCTCCCTCTTCCGGTGCCCGGTCGCCCGAACGGCCCGCACCACCTGCGGCGGCCCGCCCGACCCCGCAGGCTCGGGACATGGACCGCACCCCCGGCACCGACGCCCGCCCCACCTTCGTCGAGGAGGTGCGGGAGGCGGTGACCGGCCGCGCCGCGCTGCTGGTGATCGGCGCGCTGGTGCTCCAGCTCGCCTTCATCACCTCCTACGTCGGCGCCTTCCACGCCCCGAAGCCGAAGGACGTCGCGCTCGGCGTGGTCGCGCCCCGGGCGCTCAGCGGTCAGCTGGTGGAGCGGCTGAGCAAGCTGCCGGGCAGGGCCCTGGAGGTCAGCGCGGTGCCCGACCGGGCGGCGGCCGTCAGCCGGATCCGGGAGCGCGACCTGGAGGCCGCGCTGATCGTCGACCCGCGCTCCACCACCGACACCCTGCTCGTCGCCGGCGGCGCGGGCTCCTCCCTCGCCCAGGCCACCGAGGCGGTCGTCACCCGTGCCGAGGCCGCCGAACAGCGCTCCCTCAAGGTCACCGACATCGTCCCCGTCGCGGCCGGCGACTCCCGCGGCCTGAGCTCCTTCTACCTGGTGGTGGGCTGGTGCGTGGGCGGCTATCTGTGCGCGGCGATCCTCGCGATCAGCGCCGGCGCCCGGCCCGCCAACGCCCGCCGGGCCGGCTTCCGGCTCACCGCGCTCGCGCTCTACGCGGCGGTCGCGGGGCTGCTCGGCGCCGTCATCACCGGCCCCGGCCTGGACGCGCTGCCCGGTAGCGTCCTCGGCCTGTGGGGGCTGGGCACCCTGGTGGTCTTCGCCGTCGGGGCCACCACGCTGGCCCTCCAGGGGCTGGCCGGGATCGTCGGCATCGGCCTGGCGATCGCGATCGTCGTGGTGCTGGGCAACCCGAGCGCGGGCGGCGCCTACCCCTACCCGCTGCTGCCCTCCTTCTGGCGCGTCATCGGCCCGGCCCTGCCCCCGGGCGCGGGCACCTGGTCCGCCCGCTCGATCGCCTATTTCCAGGGCAACGCGCTGACCTGCCCGCTGCTGGTGCTCTCCGCCTGGGCGGTGGCCGGCACGGCGGTGACGATGGTGTGCGCGGTGTTCCGGCGCGGGGCCGACGGGACGCCCCATGGCGGGGCGCCGTACCGGAACCGCCCGTGACAGGGGTCGTACGCCCCTAGCGCACGGCCTCCGCGCGCGCCCGTAAATGCGCTGATGAGCCGTGGCCCCGGCGTGGCACCGGGTAGAACCTGAGGACCCCCAGGTCCCCGAGAGAGCGCCAGCCGGTGAGGAACCCCCATGCCCAGTGAGCGGCCGCCGATCACCGACCTCCGGGTGAACCCCCATGCCGCCGAGACCGCCGAGTTCATCGACCGGTGGGTGCGGCGGACCGGGCTCATACAGTCCTTCACCGCCCAGCGGCGCTTCCGCAGAGCGGGCTGCGCCGCGTTCGCGGCGCGGGTGATGCCGGACGCGGAGTGCGAGCGGTTAAAGCGCGGCACGGCCTGGCTCGTCTGGTTCTTTATCTTCCTCGACCAGTCCGAGGAGCGGGAGCGGGCCCTTCCGCCCACCGAGGCGCTGCCCGAGTTCCTGCCCTTCCTCCCCCCGGACGCCGGCCGCACTCCCCCGCCGCGCACCGCCCTGCAGCGCGGTCTGGCCGACGCCTGGCGGATGGTGGCCCCGGCGATGTCGCCCGGGTGGCGGCTGCGGTTCCTGGCCCGCTTCCGCGAGTTCCTCGACTCCGGCGCGACGGCGAAGCCCGCCCGGCCGCTGTTCGCCCTCGTCGAGTACACCAGCGGGTGCGAGGTCCCGGCCGGGGTCCGGGCGCTGCCGGCCTTCCGGGCGATGGACGACGCGGCCGCCCTCTTCTGCCCCGGCCCCCCGGCCCCCGCCGCGCCCCCGCGGCCCGGGCAGCGGGCGCCCGAACTCCTCGCCGTCCGCCGGGAGTCGTTCCGGCGCGCGCTCGCGGCCCTGCACCGGGACATGGCGCGGCGCCGGCTGCCCGCACCGGCGGTGTCGGCCGCCGCCGTCTACGCCGAGGCGCTCACCCTCTGGATCGGCGGGCCCGCCCTGCCCGGTGACCGGATCCGCCCCATGGACGGCGGGCGGCTCAGCCTCACCGAGGACATCACCGGGACGCCGGTCGACCTGCTGCGCCCCCGGCGCCCCGCGCCGCCGCCCGTCCCCTCCACGAGCGGCGGCGCGGGCGCGCTACAGGGCGGCCGCGAGTAGCTCCCGCGTGTAAGCGGCCTTCGGGTCGTCGAAGACCTCGTCGCGCGGCCCGCTCTCCACCACGGTCCCGGCCCGCATCACCGCGACGCGGTCGCAGAAGTGCCGGACGACGGCCAGGTCGTGCGAGACGAACAGGAGGGACAGCCCCAGCTCGTCGCGGAGGTCCATGAGCAGGTTGAGCACCTGCGCCTGCACGGACACGTCGAGCGCCGACACCGGCTCGTCCGCGATGATCAGGCGGGGGCGGAGGGCGAGGGCGCGGGCGATGCCGACGCGCTGGCGCTGACCGCCGGAGAACTCGTGCGGATAGCGGCCCAGCTGGTCCGCCGACAGCCCCACCTGTTCCAGGAGTTCCACGGCCCGGTCCCGGCGGGCCGCCGCGTCCAGGTCCGTGTGCACCCGCAGGGGCAGGGTGACGCTCTCCTCCACCGTGCGGCGCGGGTTGAGCGAGGCGTACGGGTCCTGGAAGACCAGCTGCACGTCGCGGCTGAGCGCACGGCGGAGCCGGGTGTCGACGGCGGCCCGCGCGATGTCGCGCCCGTCGAAGCGGACGCTCCCGGAGGTGGGCCGCTGGAGCCCCGCGAGCACCCGGGCCGTCGTGGACTTCCCGGACCCGGACTCCCCCACGAGCCCGAGGGTCTCCCCCGTCCCGACCCGGAGGCTCACCCCGCGTACGGCCCGCACCGGCTCGGCCCGCCGGCCCAGGAGCGAACGGCGGCCGCCGAAGGACACGTGGAGGTCGGCCACTTCGGCCAGCACGGCCCCGGCGGGCTCCGCCACCGGACCGCCCCCGCCCGTGAGAGGTCCGCGCCGCCCGGGGACGGCGGCCTGTCCCGGGGCCGTCCCGGCGCTCCCGGGATCCGCCGCCGAACCGCCTCCACTCGCGAGAGGCCCGCGCCGCCCGGCGCGCGCGGCCGCCGCTTCCCGGCCCGGGGCCGTCCCGGCACTGCCGGGACCCGCCGCCGGACGACGCGCGGCCGCCGTCCCCGCACCGGCGCCCGCCGCCCCTTCCGGCACCGCGACGGGGCCGGTGCCCGCCGCCGGTTCCGGGTCGTCCACCGTCGGCAGCCGGGTGCCCGGCACCGTGTCCAAGGTCGGGGCCGCGCCGATCAGGGCACGGGTGTACGGGTGGGTCGCGTGGTGCAGAAGCTTCTCCGTGGGGCCCTGCTCCACGGCCTCGCCGCCCCGCATGACCAGCATCCGGTCGCACGTCGCGGCGACGACGCCCACGTCATGGGTGATCAGCAGCACCGCCGTGCCGCTCTCCTCCCGCAACTCCGCCAGGAGTGCGAGCACCTGCCGCTGCACCCGCGCGTCCAGCGCCGTCGTCGGCTCGTCCGCGATCAGCACGTCGGGCGAGTTGACCAGCGCGATGGCGATCATCACCCGCTGCCGCATCCCGCCGGAGAACTGGTGCGGGTAGTCACGGGCGCGGGCCGCCGGGATGCCGACCCGGTCGAGCATCGCCCGCGCCCGCTCCCGGGCCTCGGCGCGGCCCGCCGCACGGTGGTGGAGGCGGTACGCCTCGGCCAGCTGCTCCAGCACGGAGTGGAAGGGCGAGAGCGCGGCCAGGGCGTCCTGGAAGACCATCGCGATCCGCGCGCCCCGCAGGGCGCGCACGGCGGAGTCGGGCGCGCCGACGACCTCGGTGCCGCCCACCGTGACGCTGCCGCCCACCGTCGTGCGAGCGGCGTCGTGCAGCCCCATCGCGGCGAGCCCGACGGTCGACTTCCCGGAGCCGGACTCCCCGACGAGGCCGAGGACCTCACCGCGCGCCAGGTCGAGGGAGAGGCCGCGGACGGCGGTCACCGACCGGCCACGGCCGCCGAAGGAGACGGTCAGGTCGCGGACCCGGAGCACCGTGTCCGGGGAAGCCTCCGGTGCCGGTGCGGGTGCCGGATCCGTGTGGAGCGCGGATGTCATGCGAGCCTCACCCTCGGGTCGAGCCAGGCCACCACCAGGTCGGCGAGGGCGACGAAGAGCACCACGAAGAACGCGGCGAGCAGGACGGTGCCGACGACCGTCGGCAGGTCGTTCTGGACGACGGCGTCGACGGCGAGCTTGCCGACGCCGCCGAGCCCGAAGACGGTCTCGGTGATGAACGCCCCGCCGAACAGGGCGCCCGCCTCCAGCCCGAGCAGCTGCACCAGCGGTGCGGCGGCGCCGCGGCCCGTGTACTTCAGATGGGCGTGCAGGGCGCTCATCCCCTTGCCCCGTGCGGTGCGTACGTACCCCTCATGCATGGTCTCCAGCATCTGGGAGCGCGCGAGGCGGGCGAAGACGGCGGCGTTGACGAAGCCGAGGACGAGCCAGGGCAGCAGCAGCCCGGCCGCCCAGGCGCCGGGGCCGTCGCCGAAGGGGGCGTAGCCGGGCACCGGGAAGAGGTCGGTGGTGTAGACGAGCAGGTACTGGAGGGCGTAGCCGAGAAAGTAGATCTGCACGCTCGCGCCGACCAGGGTGAAGCCGGAGAGCAGCCGGTCGGTGGCCGTGCCGCGGCGGAGCGCGGCGGCGAAGCCCACGCCGACGCCGAGGACGACGATCACGGCGAGCGCGCCGCCGGCGAGCGAGAGGGTGACGGGGAAGCGGTCGCCGATGGCGTCGAGGACCGGCTGGTGGAGGGTGTAGGAGTAGCCGAGGCAGGGCGCGGCGCAGTCGATGGGGGTGCCGTCGACGTCGCTGATGGTGCGCCCGGCGACGAGGCCGCGCAGATAGTCGGCGTACTGGGTGGCCAGCGGCTGGTCGAGGCCCATGCTGTGGCGGACGGCCTCGACCTGGCCGGTGTCGCACTTGGGGCCGCAGGCGATGAGGGCGGGGTCGGAGGGGGCGGCGTAGAAGAGCCCGAAGGCGGCGGCGGTGATCGCGAGGAGCACCGCCGCGGCCTGCAGGGCACGTCGCAGGACGTAACCGGTCATGTCAGGTCAGGACTTCTTGAGGTAGAGCCCGGCCGCCGCGATGGAGCCGTAGATCGGGTGGATGGCGGCGCCGCCGATGTTCTCGCCGCGGAACTGGGTGACGCTGGTGTAGAGGAAGGGCACGACCGGGACGTCCTTCATGACGACCTGCTCCAGGTCGATGAGCGCGTCCGCCTTCCGCTGCGCGTCGCCGATGTCCGCGATGCGCTCCAGTTCCTTGTCGACGGCGGGGTTGGCGTAGCGGATGCCGTTGGACAGGGCGTCGAGCTTGCTGTGGTAGCCGTCGGGGAGCAGGGTCGACGGGGTGGGCCAGTCCACGGAGTTGGTGGAGATCCACAGGTCGTAGGGGGCGTCGCCGCGGAAGACCTCGCTGGTGAAGGCGGCGGGCTCCAGGGGCTTGGTGACGAGCTTGATGCCAGCCTTGGCGAAGGCGTCCACCAGCACCTGGGCGAGCCGGTCGTCCTGCGGGCTCTCGGTCTTGTAGGCGTAGGTCAGCGTCTCGGGCTTGTTCTCCGCCCTGGCCAGGTGCTCCTTGGCCTTCTCGATGTCGCCGGTCGGCTTGACGGGGTAAAGGTCGTACTTCTTCCAGCCGACGACGGCGGGCGAGGAGAGCGTGGTGGCGAGGTCGCCGACGCGCGGGCCGCCGAGGACCTGGCGGGCCTGCTCGCGCGGGAAGAGGTAGTGGATGGCCTTGCGGGCCTCGGGGTCGGTGACCCGGCTGTTCTTGATGTAGAGGTCGTTGGTGTAGGCGCCCTGGCTGCCGGCGACGAGGAGGGCCTTCTTCTTGGGGTCGCGCTGGGCCTCGGCGTAGAGCTCCGGCGGCACCTCGCTCTTGGTGGTGACGGTGTCGGCGCCGTCGCCCCGGCCGTTGAAGACCTCCTGGGCGGTGTTGAGGATCTTCTTGCCGAAGGTGAACTCGAAGCGCTCGGCGTACTGGTGGCGGATCGGGTCGGTCTCCGCCTTCCAGTGCGGGTTGCGCTCCAGGGTGAGGCTCTGGTTCTGCTTATGTTCGACGATCTTGTACGGGCCGGTGGCGAACGGCCTGGTGTCGTAGCCGGTGCCGGTGTCCTTGTCCTCGCGGACCGGGGACGAGGAGGACTGGGCGGCCATGTAGGGGACGTCGGACTGGGGCTTGGGGAAGCGGAAGACGACGGTCTTCGCGTCCGGGGTCTCGATGGCGTCGAGGCCGCCGCTCTTGGGGCCGCCGTACTTCTTGACGGCGGCGGTGCGGTCCTCGGAGTCCGTGAGCCACTCGGGCCAGTAGGTGGGGCCGAGTTCGAAGCCGGGCGCGAAGGTGCGCTCGATGCCGTACTTGATGTGCTCGGAGGTGATCGGCTGCCCGTCCTCCCAGGCCACGCCGTCCTTGAGGGTGTACGTCCAGGTGCGGCCGCCGTCGGAGGACCGCCCCGTGTCGGTGGCGAGGTCGCCGACGAGCTTCGGCTTGCCGTCCACGACCTGATACTGGGTCAGCTGCCGGCCCCACAGCAGCGAGGTGCTGTAGCCCTCGCCGGCGTAGATCTTCTGCGGGTCGAGGTGGCTGTAATCCTTGAGGTTGGCGATCTTGATGGTGCCACCCGCCCGGGCGCCCTGGACCGCGGGGGCCGGGCCCTGGCTGTCCTTAGCGGTACCGAGGGCGGCGGTCAGCCGCTGTCCGCTCTTGACGGCGGGGGCGCCGTCCTTCTTCCCGCCCGCGTCCCCGGAGCCGGCGCCCGCCGAGCAGGAGCACATCAGCATGACGGCGGCAGTGACGAGAGCCGGTACAGCTGCGATGCGCGTGCGAAAGCGGGACATGTGAACTCCGTTGAAAGGATCAGAGAGGAAGCGCCCCGTAAGGGGCGCGGGGAACTGCGCGACCAGCCACAACCGGCCCGCAGAAAACCGACTACGCGGCAGTACGCGGATCGAGAGCATCCCGCACCGCGTCGCCGAGAAGGTTGAAGGCGAGGACGAAGACGAGGATCGCCACGCCGGGGAAGACCATGTAGGTCGGGTCGTCGTAGAAGACCTCGGAGCCCCGGGAGATCATGCGGCCCCAGTCGGGTACGGGCTCGTTGATGCCCACGCCGAGGAAGGACAGGGCGGCCTCGGCGGTGACGATGCCGGGGACGGCGAGCGTGATGTGGACGAGCACGGGGGCCCAGACGTTGGGCAGCAGCTCACGCAGGACGATGTGCCGACGGCTCGCGCCGAGCGCCCGCGCCGCCTCGATGAACTCCCGCTCGCGCAGGGACCGCACGGCGGTGCGGAGCACCATCGCGAGCGGCACCCAGCCGAAGGCGGCGAACACCAGGATGAGCGAGGTGAACTGCATCCAGGCGGGTTCGTTCTCCCCGGGGTCGACGAAGCGCGTCTGGATGACCGGGCTGAGCGCGAGGAGCAGCAGGAGTGTCGGAAAAGCGAGCAGCACATTGCATACGAAGGCGAAGGCCCGGTCGGCGAGGCCGCTGAGGTAGCCGACGGTCACCCCGAGGACGACGCCGACGACGGCGATCACCGCGACGGAGGCCAGGGCGACCAGCAGCGAGGTGCGCATCCCGTAGAGGAGCTGGGTGAGCACGTCGCGGCCGAGGCCGGGTTCGATGCCGAACCAGTGCTCGGCGGAGATGCCCCCGTTGGGCAGGACGGGCAGGCCCTCGGCGCTGAGCAGGCCGGGAACGTCCTGTCCGTAGTGCGTCGTGGGGTTCTTGCCGTAGGCCGCGGCCAGCAGGGGGGCGGCGAGCGCGAGGAGGCCGCAGAGGAGGACGACCACGAGGGCGGCCATGCCGGTCCGGTCGCGCCGGAAGGCCCGCGCGGCGGTGGCGAAGGGACCGCGGGAAGGCGGTTCGGGGCGTCCTCTTGAGTGCACTTCGGCCATTTGCTGCCGCGCTCCTGAATCACTCCGGCCGCCGAGGGGTCATCTGGCGGGCCACTTTTCGGCCGGGTTGCGGGGGTCTCCCACCCCGGGGTGCGGCTCATTAGATCCGATGGCTCAATGGACCGCAAATCATAATTTCGAAGGCTGTTTGGATAATTCATCGTTGATTACAAGGAATCTTTGCTGGTCAACATCCCCGTAACATTAATTCGCCCACTTTCCGTCAAATCGGTCATGCGTGCGAACTCGAACGGCCGCCGGACGACTGTGAGGAGATGTGCCCCACTTCCGATCCGGCCACTACTCAGGGTTTTCAACCAGCGACCGAAAGTATCCGCTGGAGGTGCGTTCATGCCCAACTTGGGCAAGACTCCGGTCCGTTATCTGAACCGACGACCAAGGGAGTGTTCGTAATGCGGTACATCACTGGGGGCATCGCGATGGGCGCCGCGCTGATTCTGGGCGGCGGTCTGGCGGCCGCCGGAACGACGACCGCGAGCGCCGCACCCACGCCCGTCCCCGCTGCGCAAGCCCAAACCCAGAGCCTGTACGCACCCTCCGCGCTGGTCCTGACCATCGGTCAGGGCGCCACCGCGGCCGAGTCCGGCGTGCAGCGCGCGGTCACGCTGACCTGCACGCCGAAGTCCTCCGGCACCCACCCGGACGCCAAGGGCGCCTGCACCCAGCTGCGCGCCGCCGGTGGTGACTTCGACAAGGTCACCCGGATCAAGTCGGACACGGTCTGCACCAAGGAGTGGAACCCGACCGTCGTGACCGCCGAGGGCGTCTGGGACGGACGCCGGATCAGCTACGAGCACACGTTCGCCAACCCCTGCATGGCCAAGGCCGGCAAGGGCCTGGTCTTCGAATTCTGAGGCGGATTCGAGGAACGGGCACCGGGCCCCAGGGCCCGGGCGTGAAGCGGCCCCCGGACACCGTGGAGGTGTGTCCGGGGGCCGCCCCGTCCCCGGGGCGCCGTCAGGAACGGCCGAGCTCCGCACCGTAGACGGCGAGGGCCTCCTTCACCGGCTGGAAGAAGGTGGTACCGCCCGCGGCGCAGTCACCGCTGCCGCCGGAGAGGAGCCCCAGCGCGTCGGTGCCGGAGAAGAAGGGGCCGCCGCTGTCACCGGGTTCGGCGCAGGCGTCGGTCTCGGTCAGGCCCATGACCCGGCCCTCCGGATAGTTGACGGTCACCCCGGTGCGCCGGACGACGCCGCTCCGCACCCCCGTGGTGGAGCCGCTGCGCCGGACCGTTTCACCGACGGCCGCGTCACGGGCGCCGGTGATGGCCTGGGTGGTGCCGTCGTGGAGGTCCACGGCGCCCGGGTGGGCGGCGGTGGAATCGGTGTACACCGCGAGGGCGTGGTCATGGGCGGGGAAGACCGAGCTCTCGGTCCTCGCGAACGACGGGCCGCCCTGGGTGGCGGACCAGGTCGGCACGGCGTTGCCGCAGTGCCCGGCGGTGAGGAAGCCGGCCGGCTTCCCGGGCCGCGTGACGTTGAAGCCGAGCGAACACCGGGTGCCGGCGCCCTGGACGCCTTCACCGCCGTCGAGGAACCGGGTGAGCCTCGCCGCGCTTCTCCTCAGCACCACCTTGCCGCCGTGCCGCCCGGCGACCCGTTCGAGGCGCGCCAGCTTCGCGCCCCTGACCGTGGGGTCGGCGGTGACGACGACCCGGCCGACTCTGGGGTCCACCCCCCATGTGGTACCGGGGATCCGCTCACCGGCGTCCAGCTCGGCCTGGCTGGCGGCGAGTTCGGACCGCGAGAACTTCATCGCACCGGTTTCCCCGGCCGTCGACGCGTCGGCGTCCTGCGGACTGAGGGTCACGGCCGCGAACGCGGCGACCGCCACGGCGGCCAGCAGGGTGCGCAAGGGCGTCCAGGATCGCTTCAACTCGACACCTCCAGTGGGGGCGCGGGCCCGGCAGTGGGGTACCGGGAACCCGGAGGACACGGCAGCGACGCGCCCTGGCTTTACGGAAGGCGCGTCCATGCCAAGTTGCGCGTCGATTGTCCCGGGGCCGGGAGGGCGCGTACAAGGCGGACTCCCGGTTGCGCGCGCACGCCGACGCGCGCCCGGGGCGTATTGGCCGGGCCCCCTTTTCCCGCGCTACCGCGCGGTGTCCTCAAACGCCGGACGGGCTGAAAATCAGCCCGTCCGGCGTTTGAGGACCGGGGTCCGGGGCGGAGCCCCGTTCGGGAAGGGGCGGGTAGGGGAAAAAGCCCCCGCCCGGACGCCCCTACGCCGCGCCACCTTCCCGCCGCTCCGACTCGGCAGCCGGCGCCGACTCGACGACGGGCTCGACGACAGCGGCCGGCCCAGCGGCCGCACCCGGCTCCGCAACCGGGGCCGGTGCACCAGACACCGACCCCGCCCGCTCCAGGAACCGCAACAGCTCCACCGGAAACGGCAACACCAACGTGGAGTTCTTCTCCGCCGCCACCGCCACGATCGTCTGCAGCAACCGGAGTTGCAACGCGGACGGCTGCTCGGACATCGTCGCCGCCGCCTCCGCCAGCTTCTTCGAGGCCAGCAGCTCCGCGTCCGCGTTGATCACGCGGGCCCGCCTCTCCCGCTCGGCCTCCGCCTGCCGGGACATCGAGCGCTTCATCGTCTCGGGCAGCGAGACGTCCTTGATCTCGACCCGGTCGATCTGCACGCCCCAGCCGATGGCGGGGCTGTCGAGCATCAGCTCCAGGCCCTGGTTGAGCTTCTCGCGGTTGGAGAGGAGGTCGTCGAGGTCGCTCTTGCCGATGATGGAGCGCAGCGAGGTCTGGGCCATCTGCGAGACCGCGAAGCGGTAGTCCTCGACGGCGATCACGGCCTCGGCCGGGTTGACGACCTTGAAGTAGACGACCGCGTCGACCCGCACGGTCACATTGTCGCGGGTGATGCCCTCCTGGGCGGGAACGGGCATCGTGACGATCTGCATATTGACCTTGCGCAGCCGGTCCACGCCCGGGATGACCATGGTGAATCCCGGCCCGCGGACCTCGTCACGGAGCCGGCCGAGCCGGAGGACGACGCCACGCTCGTACTGTTTGACCACACGGGCGCCCGCCATCGCGTACGCCACGCCCGCGGACGCGGCGCCCACTGCCGCCAGCACCAGTTCCTCGACCATGGCACGGCCCCCTGCCCTGCACGTCAGGTGTCATATTCCACGGTATGCCCGTACTGGGCGGGGGTCGAGCCCCCGGCCCTGGCCGGACCGGGGGCTCCTGTGCTGCTGGCCGCAAGGCTTGGGGAAGGGGTCGTGCTCGCTCGCGGTCAGGGGTTTCGGGCGGGCCGGGTGCGGGGTCAGAAGACGCTCACCCCGTAGGCCCGTAGTGCGGGGCCGACCGGCTGGAAGAAGGTCGTCCCGCCGGAGGTGCAGTTGCCGCTGCCGCCGGAGGTCAGGCCCAGGGCGGTGGAACCGGCGAAGAGGGCGCCGCCGCTGTCGCCGGGCTCGGCGCACACCGTGGTCTTGATCAGGCCGCGCACGACCTGCCCGCTGCCGTAGTTGACGGTGGCGTTCAGGCCGGTGACCTTGCCGTCGTGCACCCGGGTCGTGGAGCCGCTGCGCCGTACGGACTGCCCGACGGTCGCCTCGCCGGCGGCGGTGATGCGCTGGGTGCCGCCGTTGTAGAGGTCGACCTCGCCGGGGTGCGGGATGGAGGTGTTGGTGTACTGCACGATGCCGTAGTCGTTGCCCGGGAAGCTGGTCCCGGTCGTGGGGCCGATGCTCGTGGTGTGGCTGGAGTTGGTGTAGTAGGCGGGCTTGCCCTCGGTGCAGTGGCCGGCGGTCAGGAAGTAGTAGGTGTTGCCCTTGCGCACGTTGAACCCGACGGAGCAGCGCCAGGTGGGCGCGTAGACCGCGTCGCCGCCGGCGAGGAGCTTCCGGAGGGTGCCGGGGGTGCGCTCGACGCGTATCGCGTCCGCGTTCGGCCCGGCCGCCTGTCTGATCCTGGCTATCCCGGCGGCGGAGACGGACGAGTCGGCGGTGACGACGAGGTCGCCGGTGGCCTGGTCGACGACCCAGGCGGTGCCCGCGACGTCCGCCGACAGCACGGCGGCGCTCGCGGCGGCGAGGGCGGCGGCGGAGTGCGCGGAGCCGTCGGATCCGGGCTGGGCGTGGGCGGTGGTGGCGACCAGGGCGGACGCGGTGACGAGGCCGGCGGCCAAAGCGGCGATTCCGGTTCGTCTCGCGGTGCGGCGGTGGGGTGTGGTGCGCTTCGTCCTCACGTAGTGCCTCCCGAGTGGGGTCGGGGGTCCGCGGGTGGGGTGCGGGCGCGGGCCCGGTGAGGCGCGGCCGCATGGGCACACCGGGTTCCGCTTCGCCGTGCCCCTGTCAAGCGCGCTGTTCGGGAGTATTCGGGCCCGGCGCACCACGGCGCAAGAGCATCTTTCGGACTCGCCCCGGAATCGCCCCCCTCCGGGGTGGGGAAGGTGACCGGGCGGGGCCCGCCCGGTCCCGCCCGGGGGTCCGGCTTCCGGCGGCCCGGCTACAGAACGGCCCGCTCCCCCGCCGCCACCTCCGCCGTCAGCGTGTTGCCCGGCGGGGGGAACGGGCAGATGAACGCGTCGGCGAAGGCGCAGGGCGGCAGCACCGCGCGGTTGAAGTCGACGGTCACCCGGCCGTCCGGCGCGGGCGGCGGGGTGTGGAGGAAGCGGAAGCGGTAGCCGGACCGGCCGCTGGTGCCGTCGGCGAACACCGCCCACAGCCCGCCGCCCGGCTCGGCCGCGACGCGCAGCGTGCGCTCCTCGCCGTCGACGTCGAAGGCCAGCTCGCCGGAGAGGCCGAGGCCGCGCTCGCGCCCGTCGGCGTTCTCGACCGTGATCCGGCGGTCGCGCCCGTACGGCCGGTAGCGGCCCGGCAGCGACCAGCGCGGGTCGTGGTCGAAGACGCCGATGCCGGTGAACTCCCGGCGGGCGGCGGACTCCGGGTCGTAGACGCGGAGGGCCCACAGGTCCTCGCGGCACATGACGAGCAGCCTGCGCGTGCCGTGCGCGACCCGGGCCGCGGCCGGGCCGCCGTCGGCGGTGAGGCGGTACTCCCCCTCGGCGGGGCGGCCGTCGACGGTCAGCCCGTCCTCGGCGGCGGCGGTCAGGAGCACGCCGTCGCCGGTCCGGGTCCAGTGTCCCGGCACCGCCTCCCCGCGGTCGCCGGGGAAGGCCGGAATTCGACCGTCGGCGAGATCGGCGAGCCAGAAGGTGCCGGTGAGCGAGAGCGGGCCGTACGGCGCGGCGACGGCCTCGGTGCGCTCCTCGTGCCACGCCTTCCACTGCTGTTGTGCGTCGGTGGTCATACGGGTCAACCTTTCACATGGTCAGGCTGCCGGGCGGCGGGGAGGCCGAGGTGTTCGCGGAGGGTCGTGCCCGTGTACTCCGTACGGAACGCGCCACGTTCCTGGAGCAGGGGTACGACCCGGTCGACGAAGTCGTCGAGCCCGCCGGGGGTGAGGTGCGGGACGAGGATGAAGCCGTCGGCCGCGCCCTTCGCCACGAACTCCGCCATCTCCGCGGCGACGGCCCCGGGGGTGCCGATGAAGGACTGCCGGCCGGACGTCTCGATGACGGTCTGCCGGATGGAGAGGCCCTTGGCCTCCGCGAGGGCGCGCCACCGGGCGGCCACGGCGAGCGGGTCGGCGACCCTGACCCGGCCGTGCGCCACGTCCCCGGCCGGGTCGGGGTCGATGTCGGGCAGCGGTCCGTCCGGGTCGTAGGCCGAGAGGTCGCGGCCCCAGACCTGTTCCAGGGTGAGCAGGGCGGTCTGCGGTGACACCTGCTGCCGACGGATCTCCGCGGCCTTCTCCTGGGCCTCGGCGGCGGTGTCGCCGAGCACGACGGTGACCCCGGGCATGATCTTCAGGTCCTCCGGGCGGCGGCCGTACGCGCCGAGCCGGCGTTTGACGTCGGCGTGGAAGGCGCGGCCGGCGTCGAGGCCGCCGTGCCGGCTGAAGACGACGTCCGCGGCGGAGGCCGCGAACTCCCGGCCCTCGGCGGAGTCGCCGGCCTGGATGATGACGGGGTGGCCCTGTGGGGGACGCGCCACGTCGAAGGTGCCGGAGATGTCGAAGTGCCGCCCGTGGTGGGCGAAGGGGCGCGGGGCGCCCGCCGGCCAGGAGTCCCACAGTTCCCGGGCGGTGGCGACGGACTCGGCGGCGCGGGTGTACCTGTCGGCCCGGTCGAGGAAGCCGCCGCGCCGGAAGTTCTCGCCGGTGAAGGCGTCGGAGGAGGTGACGACGTTCCAGGCCGCGCGGCCGCCGCTGAGGTGGTCCAGGGAGGCGAGCCGGCGGGCGAGCTCGTAGGGCTCGTTGAAGGTGGCGTTGACGGTGGCGGCGAGGCCGAGCCGGTCGGTGACGGCGGCGAGCGCGCTGAGCAGGGTGAGGGACTCGGGGCGGCCCACGACGTCGAGGTCGTGGACGCGGCCGTGGTGCTCGCGCAGCCGCAGTCCTTCGGCGAGGAAGAAGAAGTCGAACAGGCCGCGTTCGGCGGTGCGGGCGAGATGGACGAAGGAGGAGAAGTCGATCTGGCTGCCGGAGCGGGGGTCGGCCCAGACGGTGGTGTTGTTGACGCCCGGGAAGTGGGCGGCCAGATGGATCCGCTTGCGGCCCCGGTGGGCGCCGTGGTCGTGGGTCATGCGGTCCCCCCGGCGAGTGCGCGTGCGTAGCGGTTGGCGGGGCGGGGCAGGCACAGGTGCTCGCGGAGCGTGCCGCCCGGGTAGAAGGAGCGCAGCAGGCCGCGGTGCTGGAGTACGGGCACGGTCCCGTCGACGAGGAGGGCGAGGTCCCGGTCGGGGTCCTCGGGCCGGAGGTGGAGGCCGTCGACGAGGCCGTCCGCGTACCAGGCGCCCGCCAGATCCGCGAGGGCGACGGCGTCGGCGGCCGCGTACAGCGCGACGGGCAGGGAGGCGACGACGAGGGGGAGCGGCTCGCCCCGGCCCGCGTCCCGGGCGCGGCGGCGCAGGTCGTCGCGGGCGGCGCGGAGCGCGCGGGTGGCGTCGCCGTGCCGGGGGACGCGCAGGAAGGCGAGGTCCGCGTGGGCGGCGGCGACCGCGCGGGGCAGCGGGTCGGTGGCGTCGACGGCGGTGACCGGGTGGCCCTGGGGCGGGCGGGGCACGATGGCGGGGCCGCGGACGGAGAAGCCGGTGCCCTCGAAGTCGACGTAGTGGAGCTTGTCGCGGTCGATGAAGCGTCCGGTGGCGGTGTCGCGTATCTCGGCGTCGTCCTCCCAGCTGTCCCAGAGCCGGGCGACGACGTCGGCGACCTCGCCGGCCTCGCGCCAGAGTTCGGCGGCGGGGGCGGCGGCGCGGCGGCCGAAGTGCCGGGCCGCGGCCTCGTCCGCCGAGACGTCCACGGTCCAGCCGGCCCGGCCGCGGCTCACCCAGTCCAGCGTCGAGACGGCGGAGGAGACGTGGAAGGGCTCGGTGTGGGTGGTGGTGACGGTCGGCACCAGGCCGATGCGCTCGGTGGCGGGGGCGATCCGGGCCAGGACGGCGAGGGCGTCCAGCCGGCTCACGCCCCGGCGGGGCGGCCCGAGGCTGTCGCCGAGGGTGACGAAGTCCAGCCTGCCGCGCTCGGCGAGGCGGGCGGCGCGCAGATAGGGCTCGGCTCCGTGACCGGCGATCCGGTCGAGGGCGACGGACAGGTGCAGGGGCGGGTGGGGGTGGGCATGGAGGTCCTTTGCGGGGGGTGGGTACGGGGTTGGGTACGGGGTTGGGTACGGGGTTGGGTACGGGGTTGGGTACGGGGCGCACGTGCGGGGGTGACGGGGTGGGGGGCGGTGCGCCTGCGGCGGGCCTTTCCCCGGCCCCGCCCCTTCCCGAACGGGGCTCCGCCCCGGGCCCCGGTCCTCAAACACCCCCAGCTACCGCTGGGGGTGCCCCCAGACGGGCTGGATCGGCACCCGGAAGCCGACATCGGACAGGCGCGAAATCCAGCCCGGCCGGCGTTTGAGGCCACCGCGCGTCAGCGCGGAACGGGGCCCGGGGCGCCGGCCCCGGTCACGGGAACGGGGCTGGCACGCCGCGAGTGCGGTCAGCCACCAGGCGCCGCCCGGACCGGCAAGGCGCGCAGCGCCAAGAGCGCCGCGCGCGCCGTGGCGTCGTTCTGGCGGAACGCGGGCGCGTTGGTGCCCGGTCTGGCGAAGGCTCCGGACGCGCGGGCGTCGGTGTGCGGGCCGAGGGCGAACAGGCGGGGGTGCGGGCGGCCGGTGGGGTCGAGGACGCGGCCGTCGTCGGGGTCGACCGCGAGCAGCCCGGCGGGGGTGGCCCCGGCCTCGGCGCGCAGGGCGCGCAGCAACGGGTCGGCGGAGCGGTCGACCGTGGGCGCGGGCAGCCGGGCCTCGACGAGGGCGGCGGCCTCGGTGTACCGCCCCGGGACGCTGGCGCTGTGCGCGCGGAACAGCCCGCGCTCGTGGTCGGCGGTCACGGTCATGTCGGCGCCGACGAAGCGCACCACGCCGGCCCGGGAGAGCGCGAGGAGCCGACGCAGCCGGGGGCCGGGCGGCCCGGAGGCCAGGTAGCTGAAGAAGCCGTGCCACCAGGGGCCCACGTCGCCGAGCCGGGCGAGCTGCCCGTGGACGGAGAGCAGGCCGAGGAAGACGGCGAGGTCAGGGCTGTGCCGGCGGTCGTGGCGGCGGGCGAGGTCGGCCTCGACATGGGCGCGCAGCCCGTCCTGGAGCGACTCCTGGTCGGGGAAGCGCCGTCCGGCCAGGGGTCGACGAGGTGGAGGTCGAGGCGCCGGCCCGCGAGGATCTCGGGGGCGTTGGCGGCGAGGCGTTCGACGATGCCGGTGCCCCGGGGACCGGCGCCGATGACGACGAGCGACGGGACGGGGGCCGGGGCGGGCGGTGAGCCGTCCCGGCCCCGGCCGATGGGACTCGCGGGGCCGGGGCCGACGGGCGACGGGGAGGCGGGGGATGCGGGAGGGGCGGACGGCGCCGCCGGGTGCGCGGACATGCGAAGGCTCCGTGGATGCGGGATCGAACACGGGAGTTGACGCCTTCACACCCGGACCGCGCCCCTCAGCACGGCCGGACCCCGAGGCTAAGCCGGGGCCACGGCCCGCTGTCAAGCGTCTCCGGGCGAGTGTCCATATCGTGGTCCATATGCCGGACGGACGGCCGGAGGCCGGTTGACGGAGAACCGGATGGCTGTTCCACTTGGCCCATGCACTCAGGGCAACGGCTGGTCACCCGGGACCACATCGACTTCGGTCATGTCTGGTCGGCGGCGTGTCCGGGGTCCTGTCCGGCTTGATGCCCGGCCCCGTGCCCGGACCCCGGTCCGGCTCCGCGCCCGTCCTCCCGTCAGGGCCGACGCGTCCCCCGCGCGCCCTCGTACGCCTTCACCCCCGCTGTGCCCGCGCGGCCCGCAGGCCGCGCTTCCCCTCGCACGCCGTTCCCACGGACATTCGCCTGTAAGTCCGTTCAGCAGCTGCAGTCACAACCACCGTCGCAACAGTCGCAGTTCTCGCAGCAATCACAGCAGTCACAACAATCGCCGCAGCTATCGCAACTGGGGCCACAGTCGCACTTGTGGCAGCACCCCTGGCGCGGCTGCCCGGTCCACGGGTCGTGGAACGGGTCGGCGCAGCACAGCTGACAGGTGCACAGAAGCCCGCTCCACACCGCGCAGCCGGCGATCAGCCCGCGCTGCTTGCCCCGGCGCGGCGGCTCCGGCGGCGCGCCGGGCGGCATGACCGGCGGCGGCCCGAAGGCGCCCGCGGCCTGCCCGCCGGGGGCCCCGGGGGCACCCGCGGCCGCCTCCGCGTGTCCCTGGTGGCCGCAGCCCGAGGTGCCGAACGCCCGGTCCACGGCCCGGTCCAGCTCGTGCGCGAGGAGCAGGTGCGCCAGCCTGCCCTGGGCCTTGCTCGCGAAGTCGACCTCGCGCAGGGCGAGGCGTACGCCGTGCACGGCGTCGTCGCACAGCCTGCGCACCTCCGTGAGGTCCGTGCCGGTGGCGGCGACGGGGTTCCACGCCCCGGCCTCCCGGTCCTCCGCCAGGTCCTCGACGGCGTCGAGGAGGTGTGCGAGCCGGCCGAAGAGCCGGCCGGCCTCCTCCAGCGGCTCCTTGTTGCCGGGCCGGCCGGCGAGCACGGCCGTGTGGCCGAAGGCCGCCGCGGTCGCCGTCTCGGTCGGCTCGATGACGTCGAGCAGCGGGGTGCCGGGGCCCGCGAGGGCCTCGACGCCGGCCTGCCGGTCGACCGCGTCGACCAGGACGGCGGTGTCGAAACCGAGGTCCGATCCGGTGCGGGCGCCGGCCCGGTCCCACTTCGCGGCGACCCGCCGGGCCGCCGCGGCGACCGGGCGGCGGGCCAACAGTCCGTCACCGTCGGCGACATGGTCGCGCATCTTCGCCGAGGCGAGGACGAGCGAGACGGAGGCGGCGAGCCGCGCGCCCTCGCCCCGGGCGACCGGGGCGGTGCGCATGCCGCGCAGCGGGCAGGGCCCGGCCGTGCGCCGCCAGGAGCCGGCCCCGTCGGCCGGCCGCTCCGACTGGGCCTCGACGAGCACCGATATGACGAGTCCGTCGTAGTTGGTGGCGGCCCGTGCGAACTGTCCGTGGTCACCGCGCAGGGCGAGGCAGAGCCCGCACAAGTGGGCCATCCACTCCGTGCGCATCGACTCCGAGAGCCGGTGCCGACATGGTCTGATGATCCCGAACAATTCAGGCCCCCGTGTGTGGTGTGGATGGACCCGGGCATCCTAATCACCGGACAACCACACCGGTCCGCAGCCCGCGGACCGTTCCCCGTACCGCATATGCCCAGGTCCAGAGCGTGTGGCGAAGCTCTCGGGCTTTCTGACGCACCGCCAAGCGCTTTGCACCAGATGCGTCACGAAATCCTCGCTTGGCGGCCATCCACTTGGCACATCATCCGCATCATGGACGACGATAGAGATGCGGTCGGACCACACCGCGTGTGAGAGGAGGCGTCCATGGGATCGGTGCGCAAGGCGAGTGCCTGGCTCGGCCTCGTCGACGACAGCGATGACGAGCGCTACTACGACGACGACTACGCCGAGGGGCCCGAGCCCGGCGACTCCTGGGTGACCAACCCGAAGGTGCGGGTGGCGGACGAGACCGCGCAGGAACAGGGCACGCGGATCGCGACCGTCACCCCGGACGGCTTCCGGGACGCCCGGGGCATCGGCGAGCTCTTCCGCGAAGGGGTGCCGGTGATCGTCAACCTCACCGGCATGGAGCCCAACGACGCCAAGCGCGTCGTGGACTTCGCCGCCGGGCTGACCTTCGGGCTGCGCGGCTCCATCGAGCGGGTCGCCAACCGGGTCTTCCTGCTCACCCCCGCCGACTACCAGGTGCTCAACGGCGAACCCACGGGGCGGACGAACGGAGGCTTCTTCAACCAGAGCTGACGCCCCTCGCGGGCGGGTGCTCAGCGGAACGCGTCGAGACCGGTGAGCGCCTTGCCCAGCACCAGCTGGTGCATCTCCACGGTGCCCTCGTAGGTGAGCACCGACTCCAGGTTCGTGGCGTGCCGCATGACGGGGTACTCCAGCGAGATCCCGTTGGCCCCGAGGACGGTCCTGGCCGTGCGGCAGATGCCGATCGCCTCGCGCACGTTGTTCAGCTTCCCGAAGCTGACCTGCTCCGGGCGGAGCGTCCCCGCGTCCATGCGCAGCCCCAGGTGGTGGGCGAGCAGGATGCCCTTGTGCAGCTCCAGCGCCATGTCGGCGAGCTTGGCCTGGGTGAGCTGGAAGCCTCCGATGGGCCGTCCGAACTGCTCCCGGGAACGGGCGTAGTCCAGCGCCGACTCGAAACTGCTGCGCGCCGCGCCCATGGCGCCCCACACGATCCCGTAGCGGGCGTGGTTCAGACAGCCGAGCGGGCCGCGCAGCCCGGTGACCTCCGGGAGGACCGCGTCGGCCGGCAGCCGCACCTCGTCGAGGACCAGTTCACTCGTGACGGACGCACGCAGTGACCACTTATGGGTGATTTCGGGCGCGGAGAAGCCGGGGCTGTCCGTGGGCACGAGGAAGCCCCGTATGCCCTCGTCGGTCCGGGCCCAGACGACGGCCACGTCGGCCACGGAGCCATTGGTGATCCACATCTTGCGGCCGGTGAGCAGCCAGTCGCTCCCGTCGCGCTTGGCGCGGGTGCGCATGCCGGCCGGGTCGGAGCCGTGGTCGGGCTCGGTGAGCCCGAAACAGCCGATGATCTCACCGGCGGCCATGCCGGGCAGCCAGCGCCGCCGCTGCTCCTCGGAGCCGAAGCGGTGGATCGCGTACATCGCGAGGGAGCCCTGCACGGAGACGAGGGAGCGGATGCCGGAGTCGGCGGCCTCCAGCTCCAGGCAGGCCAGCCCGTACTGCACGGCGCTCGCGCCCGCGCAGCCGTAGCCGGTGAGCGGCATGCCGAGGGCGCCCATGGCGCCGAGTTCACGGGTGAGTTCCCGGAGTACGGGGAGCTCGCCGCGCTCGTACCAGTCGGCGATGTGCGGCAGGACGCGGTCGGCGGCCCAGCGGCGGATGGTGTCGCGGACGGCGAGATCCTCGGGCGTCAGCAGATCGTCGATGCCGAGGGGGTCGTGCGGATCGAACGCGGTCGCGCTGCGGGGGGACGAGGGTACGGACATGCCAGCCTCCGACACTACGGCGCCGGCCGCGGCGGCCGGCCTGATCACGGCCCGACGCTAACGCCCGTTCACGAACCCGTCCAGATGCCTCCGGGGGCTCCGGTACGAGCCGGTCGCCCCGGGCTCCGGTACGGAGCCGGCCCGCGCGGGGCGCCGGCGTGACGGTCGCGGGCTTCATCGCGACCAGCGGACGAAGCCGGTCCGCGCGAGGCTCCGGCCGTCCGGGGACGCCTTCCGGGCCCCGGTGGTGGCCGGGGAGCCCGGGGACACCGCGCGCGGGGCACCGGCGGACTGCCGGGTGCGGCGGCGGACCCGGGCGGACCGGGGACACCGTGCGGGGCGCCGGGGGCGCCGGTACGAGCCGGTCGCCGCGGGCTCCGGTACGGAGCCGGCCCGCGCGGGGCGCCGACCGTCCGGGGACGCCTTCCAGGACCCCCGGTGGTGGCCGGGTTCCAGGACCCCCGGTGGTGGCCGGGTTCCAGGACCCCCGGTGGTGGCCGGGGAGTCCGGGGGCACCGCGCGCGGGGCGCCGGCCCCGCCCGGGAAGGAACGCGTGGCCGGCGGGCCGGGCGCTCAGTCCGTCCGTTCCGCCGCCACCGGCGAGGGGGCGTCCGGGGCTCCCCCGCAGTCCATCACCTTCGGCAGCCGCATCGCCGCCACCGCCCCCAGCAGCAACAGCCCCGCGCTGATCAGCAGCGTCACGTGCAGGCCGTGGACGAACGCGTCCCGCGCCGCCACCCGCAGCGCCTCCCCCGCCGGGCCCCCGAGCCGGGAGGCGACGTCGTACGCCTCGCCCAGGGAGTGGCTCGCGGCGGCCGAGTCCGCGCTCGGCACCCCGCGCGCGCCCGCGACGCCGGGCGCGTACGTGGCGTTCATGACGCTGCCCAGCAGGGCGATGCCGATGCCCGCGCCGAGCTGGTACGAGGTCTCGCCGATCGCCGCCGCCCCGCCGGCGGACTCCGGGGGCGCCTCGCTGAGCATGGACTCGTAGGCCCCGAAGAGCGTGGTCTCCAGGCCGAAGCCGAGGAGGACGAAGCCGCACAGGAGCACCGTGGGGCGGTCCTGTGTGCCCATCGCGGTCAGCGCGGTGACCGCCGCCGCGGTCAGCACGAAGCCGACGGCGACCATCGCGCGCGGGCCGAGCCGCTGGAGCAGCCGGGAGCCGACCAGGCCCGCGGCCATCGCGGCGAGGGTGAGCGGCAGCAGCCGCAGACCGGTCTCCAGCGGGGTGAGGCCGAGCACGAGCTGGAGGTACTGGGCGGCTATCAGCTCCAGGCCGACCAGCGCCAGCATGGCCAGCACTATGCAGCCCACGGACGTCCCGAAGGCCGGCCGGGCGAACATCCGGAGGTCGACGAGCGGGTGCGCGCGCCGCCGCTGCCTGCGTACGAAGAGGACGAGGAGCGCGGCGCCGACCGCGCCGGGCACGACCGTCGCCAGGGTCAGCGGCGGTTCGCCGCCGCCCAGCCGCTTCACCGCGAGGACCACGCCGAAGAGCCCGAAGGCGGCCATGAGCGCGCCGAGCACGTCCCACGGGCCGTCGCCGTCGCCCGTGGACTCCGGCAGCAGCCAGCGGCCGACGGGCAGGCTGACCGCCATCAGCGGGATGTTGATGAGGAAGACCGAGCCCCACCAGAAGTGTTCGAGGAGGAAGCCGCCGATCAGCGGCCCGCAGGCGGCGCCCACGGCGGCGACCGCGCTCCACACGCCGACGGCCAGCGCCCGCTCCCGCCGGTCGGGGAAGACCTGCCGGAGGATGGACAGCGTCGCGGGCATGATCATCGCACCGCCGGCGCCGAGCAGCGCGCGGGCCCCGATGAGAACCTCCGGCGTGGGCGCGACCGCGGCGAGCGCGGAGGCCACGCCGAAGAGTCCGTAGCCGAGCAGCAGCAGCCGGCGGCGGCCGACGCGGTCGCCGAGGGTGCCGAAGAGGATGAGGAGCGAGGCGCAGACGAGGGGGTAGACGTCGACGATCCACAGCAGCTGGATGGCGCCGGGCCGCAGGTCCTCGGTGACGGCCGGGACGGCGACGTGCAGGACCGTGGCGTCGACGGCGACGAGGAGCAGGCTGACGCAGAGGACGACGAGCACGGTCCAGCGACTGGCCCCGGCGGCACCGCCGGACGGCGGGCGCGGCGGGAGCCACTGCCCGTACCGGGACCGCTGCCGGGGGACGCCCGCCGCCCGTCGGGGGCCGGCCGTGGTCGTCCCGGACATACACACCTCCGTGTCGTGCGCTCGCCGCCGACCGCGGGGCTGGGAGCTGTGGGCTGGCGGCACCTCCCGGAGGCGCCCCCAGCGGTGGCTGGGGAAGGGCCGGGGAAGGTGTCGAGGGCGGGTGAGTCGACAGAGTACGCGAGTCCCGGCCACGGATACGTGCCGCGTGTCACGTCATCGTCCCTGGCCGGGGGCGTGTCGTGGATGCTGGACAATTGATCGGTGACTGATCTCGTTTCTCCCGCCGGTACGGACGCCGGGGCGGGCGGCCCGTCCGGCGCCGCCGGGGCCCGCCGGGCGCTGCACCGCGCGGCGCCCGCCCTGGTGGTGTTCGCGGGGGTGCGGGCGCTGGGGCTGGTGGTGCTCACGGTGTGGGCATGGGCGGCGGGCCGGGACGCGCACCAGCTGCTGTCGGCGCGCTGGGACTCCCTCTGGTACTCCCGGATCGCCGAGCGGGGCTACGGCTACACCCTGGAGCTGGCCGGCGGGAAGGTCCATTCCGATCTGGCGTTCTTCCCGCTGCTGCCCTGGCTGGAGCGGGGCCTGTCCGCGGTGCTGCCGCTCTCGGCGGCCGACGCCGGGCTCCTGGTGAGCGGGGTCGCCTCGCTGCTCGCCGCCTGGGCGATCTTCCTCACCGGCGACCGGCTGCACGGCGGGCGCGCGGGCGTCGCCCTGGTGGCGCTGTGGGCGGCGCTGCCGGTCGGCATCGTGCAGTCGATGGCCTACTCCGAGTCGCTCTTCACGGCGCTGGCCGCGTGGAGCGTCTACTGCGTGCTCACCGGCCGGTGGGTGTGGGCGGGGTCACTGGCCGCGCTGGCCGGGCTGACCCGGCCGGTGGGGGCGGCCGTCGTCGCGGCCGTGTGGATCACGGCCGCGGTGGTGTGGTGGCGCGGCGGCCGCCGGCCGGCGGGCCGGATGCTGCTGGGCACGGCCCTCGCCCCGCTCGGCTGGCTGGCGTACTTCGCCTGGGTCGGCGCGCGGACCGGCTCGGTCACGGGCTATCTCGACGTGCAGGGCGGCTGGGGCAACGGCTTCGACGGCGGGGTGGCCTTCGGCACCTTCGTCGGCGAGCGGCTGACGGGCTCCGCCTGGCCCGCCGGCCTGGGTCTGCTGATCGGCGTGTGCCTGGTGGTGTGGCTGTATGCGACCGGGGTGCGGCGCGGCGAACCGCTGCCGCTGCTGGTGTACGGGGGCGTGGTGCTGCTGCTGGCCCTGACGGCCAAGGGGTACTTCGGCTCCAAGCCCCGGCTGATGATGCCGGCGTTCCCCCTGCTGCTCCCGCTCGCGACGGCCGTGGCCCGGCTACGGACGGTACGGGCGGTGCTGACGGTGTCTCTGGTGGCGCTGGCATCGGCGGTCTACGGAGCGTTCTGGCTGCACGGCTCCGGCCCGCCGTGACCCCGCCCGCGCACCCGCCCGCGACCCGCGGGTGAAGGCGCCGCCGGGGCCGGTGCGGGGCGGCCGGAATTACCGGTGGAGAACTCCCGGCGAAGCCCCGGCCAATCCCCGATAAACGAGACCGGGGAATAAGGAAGGGCCGCCCGGACCCATCTGCCCCTACGGTTCGTCATAAAGCGAGGACGTTTTTCATTCCGCCCTCATTACAGGGACGTTGGTCCTCTCCAAACGTGCTGTAAGTCATGTTTGAGACGCATTCCACATCACATCGTCATCACAAACAGGCCCGATCGGCCGAAGCCTCCCGTCACGCAATGTAACGTCGATTCAGTGCGTACCAAAGACGAGCTCGTCCCCCCGGAGGAGCGCCCGACCGAGCCCGTGCGGCCGCGGATGACCCGGACCCGTCTCGGGATCTTCGTGGCGACCTCCGTGGTCTATCTGGCGATCGTGGTCGGCGTGCTCACCACGTCCTGGCCGGTGCGGTTCGACTGGCAGGTCATGCTCTTCCGGCCGTACAAGCAGTGGCCGGAGATCCACACCTTCCTCGACTACTTCGTGGTCCTCGGCCAGCGCGGCCCCACCGCCGTCGCCGTGGCCGCCTGGCTGGGCTGGTGCACCTACAAGCAGAAGACGCTGCGCCCGCTGCTGGTGCTGGGCACCTCGCTGCTGCTGCTCAACGCCACCGTCGGCGCCGCCAAGATCGGCATGGGCCGGCTCGGTCCGCACTACGCCACCTCGATCGGCTCCAACGAGATGTTCGCGGGCGGCGACATATTCCCCTCGGGTCACACCGCCAACGCCGTGGTGACCTGGGGCGTCCTCGCCTATCTGGCCACCACGCCGAGAACCCGCCGGGTGGCCTCCGTGATCGCCGCGCTGCTGGCGCTGGGCGTCGGCATGACCACGGTCTACCTCGGCACCCACTGGATGAGCGATGTGACCCTCGGCTGGAGCGCCGGGCTGCTGGTCCTGCTGGCGCTGCCGTGGTTCGAGGCCCCGATGGCCGTCGCCGAGGCATGGCTGCTGACCGGCTGGCACCGGATCCGCGAGCGCGCCACGCCGGTGCCCGCCGCGACCACCCCGCTCACCCCCATCGGCGCCCCGCGCGCCCCGGCCGACGACCAGCGGCCCGCCGCCCGCGAGCCCGTGGGCGTCGGCAGCCGCTCGGCGGGCGGCCGGGTGCCGGACGGCAGGCCCCACCTGCCGCCCCGGCCGCACACGGCCCGCTCCGAGCGGACCCCGGTCACCCCGACCGGCAGCCGCCGGCCGCCGCACTCCGACCGCGCGCCGCGCACCTCGCCGCTGGGCCCCGCCACGGGCCGCGGCCGTACCGTCGGCGGCTGAGACCGCCTCGGGCCCATCCGTCCGCGCGAGTGGTACGCACTCCCCCGCGCGGGCGCACGGCGGCCCCGGGACCCCTTCCCAAGGGGTCCCGGGGCCGCCGCTCGTTCCCGGCCGGTCAGCCCTTCCAGCAGCGCCGCACGGTGCCGTCCTCGACCTCGAAGTTCAGCCGGCCCACCTGGTACTCCATGGTGACGAAGGTGCCGGGGGCGAGGGTGCGCACGGTCGCCCAGCCGCGCTCGCGCGCCCGCCGGGCGGCCTCGGCGACCGCCAGGCCGGTGTATCCGTCGGGGGCGTCGTCGGGTTCGGCGGGGACGTTCGGGAGAGGTGCCATGGGACTCACCGTAGGCCGCCGCGCACCTCGGTGGAAGCATCGGCCGACCCACACCTCCGTCCGCTTCCGGTCCGCCACTGGTCACGCTTCTGTCACAGAAAACCCGCGCCGGTTTACCGCCGGACACCTCACCCGTACGGGCCTTCCGCTATCCCGTGCGGGGGTCGCGTAAATCATCGCTGGTAAACGCTCCGGGATTTGACGGAATGACACCTATAACTTCTCACGGCATCCCACGAATTCCTCCGCTCCTCAGGGGTCACGGAAAGACCCGGGCGTCTTTTCGGGCCGCTTTCCCTCTTCCTCCGCACCGGCGAAACCCGGAATGCAATATTCCGATACCTGCCGCCCAAACCCACGGCCGAGGAGGCCGGGCCGCACCCGCCGTGGGAGCCGTGCGAGCCGCCCCCGGCCGGGGCGGGACGAAGGAGCGCCGTGACGCGCCGGAGGCGCCCTCGCGCGCCGACCCCGCGGCGAGCATCATGGCGTGAGCCCGAAAGCCCGTCGAAGATGACATCGAGGGAGCGCAGATGGGGACGGACACCGCGCAGGCGGCCACTCCGGCGCGGGAGCGGCAGCCCGGCCGGATCGTGGTGGACTGGCTGACGACCACCGACCACAAGAAGATCGGCCATCTCTACCTGATCACCTCGTTCGCCTTCTTCCTGGTGGCCGGGCTGCTGGCGATGCTGATGCGCGCCGAGCTGGCCCGCCCGGGGCTCCAGCTGGTGACCAACGAGCAGTTCAACGAGGCGTTCACGGCACACGGCACGATCATGCTGCTGCTCTTCGCGACCCCGGCGTTCGCGGGCTTCGCCAACGCGGTCATGCCCTTGCAGATCGGCTCGCCGGACGTGGCGTTCCCCCGGCTGAACATGTTCTCGTACTGGCTGTACCTGTTCGGCGGCCTGATCGTGGTGAGCGGTCTGCTGATGCCGCAGGGCGGCGCCACCTTCGGCTGGACCGCCTACGCCCCGCTGAACAGCATGGTCCGTTCACCGGGGATCGGCACCGACCTGTGGATCATGGGCCTGGCGCTGGCCGGGTTCGGCACGATCCTCGGCGCGGTGAACTTCCTGACCACGATCATCGGGATGCGCGCGCCGGGGATGACGATGTTCCGGATGCCGGTCTTCACCTGGAACGTGCTGTTCACCTCGATCCTCGTCCTGATGGCGTTCCCGGTCCTGGCGGCGGCCCTGCTCTGCCTGGAGGCGGACCGCCGGTTCGGCTCGCGGATCTTCGCCTCGGAGAACGGCGGGGCACTGCTGTGGCAGCACCTGTTCTGGTTCTTCGGCCATCCCGAGGTCTACATCATCGCGCTGCCGTTCTTCGGCATCATCACGGAGATCATCCCGGTGTTCTCCCGGAAGCCGGTCTTCGGCTATGTGATGCTGGTCGGCGCGACGATGGCGATCACGGCCCTGTCGGTGGTGGTCTGGGCTCACCACATGTTCGCCACGGGCGCGGTGCTGCTGCCGTTCTTCTCCTTCATGTCCTTCCTGATCGCGGTGCCGACCGGGGTGAAGTTCTTCAACTGGATCGGCACCATGTGGCACGGCTCGCTGTCCTTCGAGGCGCCGATGCTGTGGGCCGTCGGCTTCCTGGTGAGCTTCCTGTTCGGCGGGCTGACCGGGGTGATCCTGGCCTCGCCGCCGCTGGACTTCCAGGTCACGGACAGCTATTTCGTGGTGGCGCACTTCCACTACGTGGTGTTCGGCACGGTGGTGTTCGCGATGTTCGCGGGCTTCTACTTCTGGTGGCCGAAGCTCACCGGGAGGATGCTGGAGGAGCGCCTGGCGAAGGTCCACTTCTGGACCCTGTTCGTCGGCTTCCACACCACCTTCCTCGTCCAGCACTGGCTGGGCGTGGCGGGCATGCCCCGGCGGTACCCGGACTATCTGGCGGCCGACGGCTTCACGGCCCTGAACACGGTGTCCTCGATCGGCGCGTTCCTGCTGGGCCTGTCGACGCTGCCGTTCCTCTACAACGTCTGGAAGACCGCGAAGTACGGCAAGCGGATCGAGGTGGACGACCCCTGGGGCTTCGGCCGCTCGCTGGAGTGGGCGACGTCATGCCCGCCGCCCCGGCACAACTTCCTGACGCTCCCCCGTATCCGCTCCGAGTCGCCGGCCTTCGACCTGCACCACCCGGAGGTCGCCAAGGAGGCGGAGCCACCGGTCACGGAGCGGCCCGAACCGGCCGCTCCCTGACCGGCAGCTGCCGGCCGCGCGGTCAGCGCGCGGCCGGCGGGCGCTCGTCGACGCGGATCGCGAGGTCGTTGTCGGCCGTGTAGTACGGGCCGGCCTGCGCGGGGGCGTACGCGGCGTCGACGTCCTTCGCCGGGTAGGTGAAGATCTGCTTCTTGTCGGCGATGTCGTCGAGGAGCCGGGCCATCCGCGCCGAGCCGGTGCCGTCGGCGGTGCGCAGCCACAGGTCCCAGACGTCCAGGCCGCCGTGCCACTCCCCGGCCAGCTCCGCCCAGCGGAGGGTGAAGGAGAAGTCCTGGCCGTCCGTGCCGTCGGTGGCGGCGCCCTCGGCGGCGGTGACCGGAGCGGTGCGGACGACTGAGGGGTCACGGCGCAGCCGGGCCTCGACCACTGCGCCGGAGAGCCAGGCGGCGGGGTCCTGGACGCGGTAGAGACGGCCGTGTCCGGTGAGACCGGTGGGGCTGAGCAGAAGGTCGCCCGCCTCGGCGTGCGGGCCGCGCAGCCAGCTGCGGAGCGAGAGGTTGCCGTGCTTGGTCGCGTAGGGGATCCGCACGGCCAGCGGGGAGGTGCTGGGGCCGGGTCGGCGGTCGACCAGGGAGCGGAGGTCGGCGAGGCCGGGCACCAGCCGCCGGGGCTCGGCGTCGGCGGAGGCGGCGTAGACGTCCCAGCGGCCCTCGGGGAGGGCGACGGTGCTGGGCAGCACGGCGCGCAGCCGCCCGTTCCCGTCGGGCGCGAGCGGCAGGCGCACCTCCTCGGTCTCCTCCTCGCTCCCCCGGCGGCGCAGGACGAGCGCCGCGGACCAGTCGCCCGTGGTGTCGGGGAGGCCGGGTGCGTCGAGGTCGAAGGTGAGCCCGCCCGCGGAGTCCGCGATGCAGTCGGCGCTGGGGTCCCCCGCGCCGAAGAGGGGAGGGGCAGACACGGTGGTGGGCTCCTCGGGGTCGGAAGGTCCGGTCGGGGCTGACGGGGTGTGCTCGGGGGGATCGCCGGCGGGATTCTCGGCGGGAGGGGTCATGCCGCTCGCGCCTTCCGCAGGGCGGACCGGCTGCGGTCCGTGGTCCGGAAGGCGCTGCTGAGCAGGGCGCCCCGGGTGCGGTGCAGCGAGCCGCGCAGGCCGCCGCGGGAGGTCAGATCGGTGAAGAGCGACTCATAGCGCCCGGCGACCCGGGCCGGGTCGAAGCGCGCGGAGCTCGCCAGGGCGGCCCGGCCCATGCTCCGCCGCAGCTCGTCGTCGTTGATCAGCTTGAGCAGGCCGGCCGCGATCCCGTCGACCTTGCCGGTGGGCACGAGCAGCCCGTCGACACCGTTGTCGATGATCTCGCCGGGGCCGTGCGGGCAGTCGGTGGAGACCACGGGGAGGCCGCAGCGCATGGCCTCGACGATGGTCATCCCGAAGGACTCCAGGCTGGAGGTGACGGCGCCGATGGAGCCCTTGACCCACTCGGGGTCCAGGGGGGTGGCCGGGCCCATCAGGAAGACGTGGTTGTACAGCCCGCGCTTGTCGATCTGGGCGCGCAGCTTGGCGCGCTCGGCGCCGGCGCCGTAGATCCGCAGCCGCCAGTCGGGGCGCTCGGCGACGACCTTCTCGAAGGCGCGGATCAGCAGGTCGTAGCGCTTGGCGGGGGCGAGCCGGCCGGCCGCGATCACCCACTTGCCGGTGGAGTCCGCGGGCTCCAGGGCGGGCGCCGGAATGCTGTTGGGCACGGCCTCCACGCGCACGCCGGGCAGCCGCATCAGCTTGCGGTAGGTCGCGGCGTCGGCCTCGGTGACGGTGGTGACGGCGTCCAGGCGGGGGTAGTGCGTGCGCAGCGTCAGCTTCAGCTGCGGGGAGTGCGTGGCCAGCGTGAGGTGCTCCTGGCCGACGCGGGCGACGCCCCGGCGGGCCTGCTGGGCGATGTGCACGTTGAGGCCGGGCCGGGTGCCCACCACGACGTCGCTCTCCAGGCTCCGCAGGTGCTCGGCGATCCGCCGGTCGGTCAGGGCGCTGTACTGCTTGTAGCGCCCCTCGGCGCGCGGGAAGACGGTGGCCGGGCGCTCGTACTCCGGGTCGTCGCCCTCGTAGCCCGGGGCGCCCTTGCGCAGGTCCACGAGGTGGCGCAGGCGCACCTTCGCGCCGGGCGGGAAGACCGGCTCCTCGCGGTGCCGGAAGACGGAGACGATCTCCACGTCGTGGTGCTCCGCCAGGGTCCCGGCGAGGTTGTACGTGGTCCGGATCGTCCCGCCGATGCCGTACGCGTTGTGAATCAGGAATGAGATGTGCATTCGTCCCCAGCCGTCCGCCGCGGACATTCCATGCAGCCCGCCTACCGAGAGATTAGACCGTGGCCGGGCCCCGGAGGTTGGCCGTGATCACCAACTCGTTCCGCAACAGATGGGGAATCGGTAGCGGAACGGGGAACTTTCCGCGCGCACCGGCGGTTCCCGGCCGCTCCCGGCGCCGGTGCGTGACCCCGGCCGTGGATCACCCGTTGTCTCCATACGAGCCGGGAGACGCCCGGCGCCACACGCACCGAGTTCTAGGAGCCACCGTGCCGCGCATGCTCGACGTCAGTGACGACGTCCGCGCCGAGATCGGCGACGAAGAGGCCGAGCGACTGCTCGGCGGCGAGAACGCCCCGGGCAGTTATGACTGCACCTCCTGCCGCACCCCCGGGGACACCGAGCGGGAGCGCACCAGCACCGTGCTCTTCGTCGGCGAGGAGACGGCCGTGCTGGCCTTCGCCCACGCCGCCTGCATCCCCTCCCAGGTCGTGCCGGTCTCGGAGGAGCAGCTCCAGGGTGCCGTCCGGTCCATCACCGGCGAGGCGGGACAGCCGGGCGTGCCCGCCGCGGCACCGACGGCGACGACCCCGCAGGCCCCGCGGCCCTCCGCCGTGGACGGCCCGGTCCAGGCGGAGCTGGGGGTGACCAGCGGGCTGGTCCTGATCAAGGACGAGCTGATCCCGGCGCTCGTCGTCGAGCCGCTCGGCCCGATCGCCCGCCCCGGCACCACCGGGCCCGTGGACGTCTTCCTGCCGCTCCTGATCGAGCAGGGCTTCGCGCCGGTGGCGTCGGTCGAGGAGGTGCCGGAGCCCAACCCGGGCTGGTCGGTGCTGGTGGCCATGGGGAAGCTGCACGCGATCCTCCAGCCGTCCGTGCCCGGCGCCAAGGCCAGCGCGTGGTGGCAGGCGCACCAGGCGATGCAGGTGGCCGACGACTGGCGGGCGGCCGTGAACAAGACGAAGCGGGTGCTGGTCCTGGCGGCGCCGGTCGGCACGATCGGGCAGCAGCCGCGCGAGGACCTGCTGCGGGAGGCCCTGGACCGCGCCGCGTCCCGGGGTCAGCTGGTCGCCGCCACCATGCCGCTCGCGGGCACGTGACCGGCGCCGGGCAGCCGTTCCCCCACGCACCGGCGGGGCATTCGCGCCCGTGGCCGCATCCGACGGGCCACGGGCTCGTTGGCTCATATGTGCACTCATACGAGCCTGCCTCCCGGATCCCGTACCCGAATCACATCCCCGGTATGCGCCCATCCCGCGATGCCGCCCCGCAGAGCCACCCCGTCTCGGTCACCCCGATCTACGATGCGCTCTACGCCGAGTACCGCCGCTCGTTCCGGGCCCTCCCCTTCGATCGCTCGGGCGAGGAGGATCTGAGGTTCGTGGCCTTCGGCCCCCAGCTCGTCGGCGGCTACGCCCCGTACGGCGGGCAGGGCTACGCCGGGCAGCTCGGCGTCCAGCAGGGCTATCCCGGCCCGCCGGGACACCCGGGCGGCTGGGACATGTACTACGGGCGGCAGCGCGGCGGGCACCTGCCCGCCGCGCTGCCGCCCGCTCCGCGCGACGGTCGTATGCGCGGCTTCTGATCAGCTCTTCCCGGCCCCGCACCGATCGGGCCGGACGAACCCGGGCCCGGCCGTCGGGGCCCGGGCCCCGCCGTCTTCCGGGCCGTCTTCCGGCTGCCGCTTACTTCTTGCGCCCGCGCTTCTCGCGCACCCGCACCGAGATGTGGATGGGCGTGCCCTCGAAACCGAACTCCTCGCGCAGTCGGCGCTCGACGAAGCGCCGGTAGCCCGCCTCCAGGAAGCCCGAGGCGAACAGCACGAACCGCGGCGGCTTGGTGCCGGCCTGGGTGCCGAAGAGGATGCGCGGCTGCTTGCCACCGCGGATCGGGTGCGGGTGGGAGGCGACGATCTCACCGAGGAAGGCGTTCAGCCGGCCGGTGGGCACCCGGGTCTCCCAGCCCGCCAGGGCCGTCTCGATCGCCGGGACCAGCTTCTCCATGTGGCGGCCGGTGCGCGCCGAGACATTGACCCGGGGCGCCCACGCGATCTGACCGAGCTCGGTCTCGATCTCGCGCTCCAGGTAGTAGCGGCGCTCCTCGTCGAGCGTGTCCCACTTGTTCATCGCCAGCACGATGGCGCGGCCCGCGTCGACGGCCATGGTGATGATCCGCTGGTCCTGCACGCTGATGGACTCGCTGGAGTCGATCAGGATGACCGCGACCTCGGCCTTCTCGACGGCGGCGGCGGTGCGCAGCGAGGCGTAGTAGTCCGCGCCCTCCTGGAGGTGGACCCGGCGGCGGATGCCGGCCGTGTCGATGAACTTCCAGGTCACGCCGCCGAGCTCGATCAGCTCGTCGACCGGGTCACGGGTGGTGCCGGCCAGCTCGTTGACGACGACGCGCTCCTCGTTCGCCACCTTGTTGAGGAGCGAGGACTTGCCGACGTTCGGGCGGCCGATCAGGGCGATCCGGCGGGGGCCGCCGGTGCCGGCCGTGCCGAAGGTCTGGGCAGGGGCGTCGGGCAGCGCCTCGAGCACCGCGTCGAGCATGTCGCCGGTGCCACGGCCGTGCAGGGCCGAGATCGGGTGCGGCTCGCCCAGGCCCAGCGACCACAGGGCGGCGGCGTCGGCCTCGCCGGACTGGCCGTCGACCTTGTTGGCGCAGAGCACGACGGGCTTGCCGGCCCGGCGCAGCAGCTTGACGACGGCCTCGTCGGTGTCGGTGGCGCCGACGGTGGCGTCCACGACGAAGACGACCGCGTCGGACGCCTCGATGGCGTACTCGGCCTGGGCGGCGACGGAGGCGTCGAGGCCCAGGACGTCCTGCTCCCAGCCGCCGGTGTCGACGACCTTGAAGCGGCGGCCGGCCCACTCGGCCTCGTAGGTGACGCGGTCCCGGGTGACGCCCGGCTTGTCCTGGACGACCGCCTCGCGGCGGCCGATGATGCGGTTCACCAGGGTCGACTTGCCGACGTTCGGGCGGCCGACGACGGCGAGGCGGGGCAGCGGGCCGTGGCCGGCCTCGTCGAGCGCGCCGGCGATCTCCTCGGCGTCGAAGCCCTCCTGCGCCGCGAGCTCCATGAACTCCGCGTACTCGGCGTCGCCAAGCTCACCGTGCTCGTCGCCGGAGTGGATCTGGTCGTTCATGAAGTCCGTTCCTCGTTCTTCGTCATCGGCGGGCCACTCTTACGCGACCCACTACTCAAAGTCTCTGTCAGCGGCCGGTCAGCCGCTTGGCGTCCGCCAGGTGCGCGGCGAGCCGGCCCTGGATCCGCACGGTCGCCTCGTCCAGCGCCGTGCGCGTCCGCCGCCCGCTGCCGTCGCCGGCCGCGAACGCGTCGCCGAAGACCACGTCGACCCGGCTGCGCAGCGGGGGCAGGGCGGATATCGCCCGGCCCCGCCGCTCGGCGCTGCCGAGCACGGCCACCGGCACGATCGGCGCGCCCGACCGTACGGCGAAATAGGCGAGCCCCGCGCGCAGCGAGGCGAAGTCGCCCTCGCCCCGGGTGCCCTCGGGGAAGATCCCCAGCACGCCGCCGTCGGCCAGCACGTCCAGCGCGCCGGTGATCGCGGTGCGGTCGGCGCCCGTACGGTCCACCTTCAGCTGACCGATCCCGCGGAGGAACGGGTCCAGCGGACCGGTGAACGCCTCTTTCTTGATCAGGAAGTGCACCGGCCGGGGCGCGGTGCCCATCAGCATCGGGCCGTCCAGATTGTGGGAGTGGTTGACCGCGAGGATGACGGGCCCCGCGGCGGGCACCCGCCAGGAGCCCAGCACGCGCGGCTTCCACAGCCCGTACATCAGGCCGATGCCGATCCGCCGCCCCACGGCGGCGCCGGACGCGGACGCGCTCACGCCGACCGCTTCTCCTCGATCAGGGTCACCACACACTCGATGACCTGGTCGAGGGTGAGCTCGGTGGTGTCGACCTCGACCGCGTCGGCGGCCTTGGCCAGCGGGGAGGTCTTCCGGCCGGAGTCGGCGGCGTCCCGGCGGACCAGCGCGGCCCGGGTGGCGGCCAGGTCGGCCGCCTCCTTGCCGCCCAGCTCCCCGCTGCGGCGGGCCGCGCGGGCCTCGGCCGAAGCGGTGAGGAAGATCTTGAGGTCGGCGTCCGGCAGGACGGTGGTGCCGATGTCCCGGCCCTCGACCACGATGCCGTCCGGGGCCTCGGCGGCGATGGCGCGCTGGAGCTCGGTCAGCCGGGTGCGCACCTCCGGGACGGCGCTGACGGCGCTGACCGCGGAGGTGACCTCCTGGGTGCGGATCGGCGCGGCGGCGTCGGCGCCGTCGACCGTGATGGTCGGGGCGGCCGGGTCCGTGCCCGAGACGATCTCCGGCTTGCCCGCGGCGTCGGCCACGGCCTCGGCGTCCTTGACGTCGATGCCGTTGTTCAGCATCCACCAGGTGATCGCCCGGTACTGGGCCCCGGTGTCCAGGTAGCGCAGGCCGAGCTTGGCGGCGACGGCCTTGGAGGTGCTGGACTTGCCGGTGCCGGAAGGTCCGTCGATGCCGACGATGACCGCTGCCGGAGCGGTCCGGGCGGCGGTTGTGGCATTGGCGGCGTTGGCGGCGTTGCCCACGGTGTCTGACACCTTCCTAGTGCACGTGGCGGGGGAGATTCCGGCGATCCGGGCTCGATGGGGCCCGCTGGGGCCTTCAGACAAGGTTACTGGCTCGCCACCCGTCCTCACGCCGGGGACGGGAGCGGGCGGGCGCCAAGGGCCGCGCGAGCCCCGCGGCGGCGCCCGCCCGGCTCACCGGCGGGCTCGACCGGCGAGCTCACTGCCGGGCTCACTGCCGGAGCGACCAGCCCCGCTCCTGCAGGGTGTCGATCAGGCTCGGCACCGCCGTGGGCTCGATCATCAGCTGGATGTGGCCGGCCTGCTGTCCGGCGGCGTGCTCGATGCGCACGTCCTCGATGTTGACCCCGGCCCGGCCGGCGTCCGCGAAGATCCGGGCCAGCTCGCCCGGCTGGTCGCCGATGAGGACCGTCACCGTCTCGTACACGGTGGGCGCCGAGCCGTGCTTGCCGGGCACCCGGGTGCGGCCGGCGTTGCCCCGGCGCAGCACGTCGGCGATGCCGGCCGCGCCGTCCTCGCGCCGGCCGTCGTCGCCGGAGTCCAGGGCGCGCAGGGCGCGCACGGTCCCGTCGAGGTCGGCGGCGACGGCCGCGAGGACGTCGGCGACCGGCCCGGGGTTGGCGGAGAGGATGTCTATCCACATCCGGGGGTCGGAGGCGGCGATCCGGGTCACGTCGCGGATGCCCTGGCCGCACAGGCGCACGGCCGTCTCGTCGGCGTCCTGGAGGCGGGCCGCGACCATGCTGGAGACCAGCTGCGGGGTGTGCGAGACGAGGGCGACGGCCCGGTCGTGGGCGTCGGCGTCCATGACGACGGGGACGGCGCGGCACAGGGCGATCAGTTCGAGGGCCAGGTTGAGGACCTCGGTGTCGGTGTCGCGGGTGGGGGTGAGCACCCAGGGGCGGCCCTCGAAGAGGTCGGCGGTGGCCGCCAGCGGGCCGGAGCGCTCCCGGCCGGCCATGGGGTGCGTGCCCAGGTAGGTGGTGAGGTCGACGCCGAGGGCCTCCAGCTCACGGCGGGGGCCGCCCTTGACGCTGGCCACGTCGAGGTAGCCGCGGGCGGCGCCGCCGCGGATGGCCTCGGCGAGGGTGGCCGCGACGTGCGCGGGCGGCACGGCGACTATGGCGAGGTCGACGGGGCCCTCCGGGGCCCGGTCGGTGCCGGCGCCGAGGGCTGCGGCCGTCTCCGCCTGGGCCGGGTCGTGGTCCACGAGGTGGACGTGGACGCCGCGGCCGGCGAGGGCGAGCGCGGCCGAGGTGCCGATCAGTCCGGTACCGATGACGAGGGCGGTTCTCACGGGCGAAGTCCTTGCGGGAGGCGGCCGGGGACACGGGTGCGGTGCTACGGGCGCTCGGTGTGGCCGTGGACCGGACCGGCGTAGCGTGCCCACCCAGCCTAGTCAGCGCGGCGGGCGGGCGTGCGGGGCGGCCCGCCGGGCGGCCGCGGTGGCCCCGGACCGGATCCGCCCGGCCCTGGACCGGACCCGCCCGGACCCGCGGCGGCGCGGGAGCCGCCCTCCGCGACGGGCGGGCCCGCGTCCGGTACAACCATGTACATGATCTACCACGTGGTGCCCCTGGACGACTGGCTGGCCGTGCCCGACCGCCCGTACTCCCCCGCCTCCCTCTCCGACGAGGGCTTCGTGCACTGCTCCCCGGACGAGGAGACCACGCTCGCGGTCGTCACGGCCTTCTACCGCGCGACGCCCGGTCCGCTGATGGTGCTGCTGATCGACGAGCACAAGCTGGACGTGATGGTCCGCTGGGAGGCGGCCGATCCGGCGCCGCCGCCCGGGGTCCCGGAGGGGACGCTGTTCCCGCACGTCTTCGGGCGGATCAACCGGGACGCGGTCGACGGGATGATGGAGGTCCAGCGGGACGAGGACGGGCGTGCGACGGGCCTGGCCGTCTGGTCCTGAGGCCGTGGGGGCGCCGGGGCCCGGCGGGAAACCGGGTGACGTGACCGTACGGGCGCGGCGACAATCACCCCATGCACCCCGGAACCCCGCACTCCCCCGGTCATGAGCTGGTGACCGAGCACTCGGTCTACACCTGTGTGATGGGCTCACGCGCCTTCGGGCTGGCCACGGAGACGAGCGACACCGACCGCCGGGGCGTCTACGTGGCGCCCACACCGCTGTTCTGGGGCTTCACCAAGCCGCCCGCCCATGTGGAGGGGCCGGGCGAGGAGCGGTTCTCCTGGGAGCTGGAGCGCTTCTGCGAGCTGGCCCTGCGGGCCAACCCCAACGTCCTGGAGTGCCTGCACTCCCCGCTCGTCGAGCACGCCGACGCCACCGGCCTGGAGCTGCTCGGACTGCGCGACGCCTTCCTCTCGCAGCGGGCCCGGCAGTCCTTCGCGGGTTACGCCGTGGGGCAGCGCAAGAAGCTGGAGGCGGATCTGCGCACGCACGGCGCGCCGCGCTGGAAGCACGCGATGCATCTGCTGCGGCTGCTGATCAGCTGCCGCGACCTGCTGCGTACGGGCCGGCTCGTCATCGAGGTGGGCGAGGAGCGGGGGCGGCTGCTGGCGGTGCGGCACGGGGAGCTGTCCTGGGCGGAGGTGGAGTCGTGGCTGGGGCGGCTGTGGGAGGAGAACGAGGTGGCGGGGGCGGCGTCCCGGTTGCCGGCGGAGCCCGACGCTAGGCGGGTGGAGGACTTTCTGGTGCGGGTGCGGCGGGGTTCGGCGGGGGGCTTTTCCCCCACCCCGCCCCTTCCCGTAACCGGGGGCTGACGCCCCCGGGCCCCCTTTCCGCGCTACCGCGCGGTGTCCTCAATCGCCGGACGGGCTGAAATCAGCCCGTCCGGCGATTGAGCGGAGCCCCGTGCATACGGGTTATGCCGCCGTACGGGCCCGCACCACCAGCGCGTGCAGTGCGTCGTACGCCTCCGGCGAAGGGCTCTCCGGCAGGTGGGACCCGTCCTGCGCCGCCGCCAGCTCCGCGTGCAGCGCCTCGACGTCCGCCCGTACCCGTGCCAGGTCGACCAGGCCCCGCAGCGGTCCCCGCTCGGCCTCCGCCTTCGCCGCGATCAGCTCGCCCGTGTAGCCGGGGGCGGTGACGTGGCCGAGGAGCGTGGGGAGGTGGGCCTCGATCTCGCCGCTGCGCATCAGGTGGATGCCGGTGAGCAGCACCCGCAGCGTGTAGAGCAGCGGCTTCAGCGCGTGCTGCTTCTCGAAGAGCCGCCACTGGGTGACGGCGAAGCCGCGGTAGTGGTGCGCGTGGTTGCGGGTGAGGACGCCCGGGGCGAGCGCGACGAGCTCGGCGTGGGCGTCCGTGGTGCGCACCACGAGCGGCGAGAGGAGCTGCTCCAGGACGTAGCCGTTGCGGCGCAGCATCATCCGGACGAACTTCCGCAGGTCATGGGTGACGAGATCCATCTCGACACCGTCCTGCGGCCCCGTCACGGTCCGGGTCTCCTCGCCCTCACGGAGCCCGATCAGGTCTTCCAGCGGCAGCAGATGGACCCCCCGCAGGTCCACATCCGAGTCGCGCGAAGGGAAGCCGTACAGATGGGCCCCGGAAACGGTCGCGAAGACCAGCGGGTGCCCCTGCTCCGCGAGCACGGGCGACAGGTCCGCGTCCGGCAGTCCGGCGTCCCGCAGCCGGTCCGCCCGTATGTCCATGTTTTCCATGGATCAAGCATTCCAGCTGCGGGACGCGGGTCCCACCGTTTTAGAGATCCACCTCGCGCATCAGCATGCCGACCTCGGTGTTGGTCAGGCGGCGCAGCCAGCCGGACTTCTGGTCGCCGAGCGGGATCGGGCCGAAGCCGGTGCGGACCAGCTTCTCGACCGGGAAGCCGGCCTCGGCGAGCATGCGGCGCACGATGTGCTTCCGGCCCTCGTGGAGGGTGACCTCGACCAGGTAGTTCTTGCCGGTCTGCTGGATGACCCGGAAGTTGTCGGCGCGGGCCCAGCCGTCCTCCAGCTGGATGCCGCTCTTGAGCTGCTTGCCGATGTCGCGCGGCAGCGGGCCCGTGATGGCCGCCAGATAGGTCTTCTGGACGCCGTACTTGGGGTGCGTGAGGCGGTGGGCCAGCTCACCGTGGTTGGTGAGCAGGATGATGCCCTCGGTCTCCGTGTCGAGCCGGCCGACGTGGAAGAGCCGGGTCTCGCGGTTGGTGACGTAGTCACCGAGGCACTGGCGGCCGTCGGGGTCCTCCATGGTGGAGACGACACCGGCCGGCTTGTTGAGCGCGAAGAAGAGGTAGGACTGGGTGGCGACCGTCAGGCCGTCGACCTTGATCTCGTCCTTCTCCGGGTCCACGCGCAGGCCCTGCTCGGTGACGATCTCACCGTTGACCTCGACGCGGGACATCTCGATCAGCTCTTCGCACGCGCGCCGCGAGCCCATGCCGGCCCGGGCCAGCACCTTCTGCAGACGCTCGCCCTCCTGCTCGGCGCCGGGGAAGGTCTTGACCGTCTTGACCTGCGGCTTGTTGTGCCGCTCCCGGTTGCGCTCCTCGATCTTGGCGTCGAGCTCGCGCGGACGGCCCGGCAGGGTCCGGCCGCGGGCGGGCCCGGAGGCCCGGCCGCCGGAGCCGGCCGTGGGGCTCTTGCGCGGGCCGCCCTTGGCGCCGCCGCGGGCCGCCGCGCCCCGGGCGCCACGGTTCTCGGGGCGTCGTTGCCCACGTCGTAGCGGCGCTCCTCGGGGCGCGGCCGGCGCGGACGCTGCTCCTGCTGCCTGTCGTCGCGACGGGCCCCGTCACGACCGCCGCCGGAGCGAGGGCCACCGGAACGGCCACCGTCGAAACGACCGCCCTCGGAGCGGCCGCCGCCCGCGCGCCCGCCCTCGGAGCGCCCACCGCCGGAGCGGCCGCCCTCGGGGCGCCCACCGCCGGAACGGCCGCCGCCCGCGCGTCCGCCCCCGGAGGCCGGACGGGGAGCTCCCGCTCGCCCGCCCCGGTCGTCCCGGTTGCCGCTTCCGCTGTTCCTGCCGCTGCTTCGCATCAAAGTTCCGTCTTGTCGTCCGCTTCGGTGTCCGGTGCGTCCGGATCGAACGACGGCACACCTTCCTGAGTGTCGCCTTCGATCGCGTCCGCCTCGGGGAGAAAGGGCGCGAGCTCCGGGAGCTCGTCCAGGCCCCGCAGGCCCATTCGCTCCAGAAAGTAGTTCGTCGTCCTGTACAGGATCGCACCTGTTTCGGGTTCCGTCCCCGTCTCCTCCACCAGACCCCGCTGGAGGAGGGTGCGCATGACGCCGTCGCAGTTCACTCCGCGGACCGCGGAGACCCTCGAACGGCTGACCGGCTGACGGTACGCGACGACGGCCAGAGTCTCCAGCGCGGCCTGGGTCAGCCGGGCCTGGCGGCCGTCGAGGACGAACGCCTCCACCGCGTCGGCGTACTCCGGGCGGGTGGAGAACCGCCAGCCGCCGGCGATCTCGCGCAGCTCGAAACCGCGCCCCTGGGCGGTGTACTCGGCGGCCAGCTCGCGCAGCGCCCCGGCGATCTCCCGCCGGTGCCGCTGGAGGACCCGGGCGAGGTACTCCTCGGCCACGGGTTCGTCGACGACCATCAGGACGGCCTCCAGCGCGGGCTTCAGGGCGAGCCCCGCCACGTCGCTCAGCCCGGCGGGCGGCAGCCCCTGTGCCCCGTCCGACCCGCCCACGCCGGCCTCGGCGCCCGTACTCGTCGCACCGTTCACGCCGGCGTCTCCTTCGTCTTCTCGGCCCCGTCGGCCCCGTCCTGCGGCGCCTCGCGGTCGAATTCGTCCGTCACTACCGGACGGGCGTCCTCCGTGCCCGTCCAGCGGACCGTCAGCGCGCCCAGCGCCAGCTCCTGGTCCAGGGCGACCACCCGCTCGCGGTAGAGCTCCAGAAGGGCGAGGAAGCGGGCCACGACCGTCAGGGTGTCGGGGGCGTCCCGGGTGAGGTCGCCGAAGGTCGCCGCGCCGACCGCCCGCAGCCGGGCCACCACGAGCCCGGCCTGCTCCTGGACGCTGACCAGCGGCGCGTGGATGTGCTCGATACGGACCTGGGGCTCGGCCTTGGGCCGCAGCGCCTTCACGGCCAGCTCGGCGAGGCCGTGCGGGCCGATGCCGAGGACGACCTCGGGCAGCAGCTCGGCGTGGTGCGGCTCCAGGCCGACGGTGCGCGGGTGGCGGTGCTCCTCGGCCGCGAACCGCTCGCCGAGGATGTCCGCGACCTTCTTGTACGCGCGGTACTGGAGCAGCCGCGCGAACAGCAGGTCGCGGGCCTCCAGCAGGGCGAGGTCGGCCTCGTCCTCGACCTCGGCGGCCGGCAGCAGCCGGGCCGTCTTGAGGTCGAGGAGGGTGGCCGCGACCACCAGGAACTCGGTGGTCTGGTCGAGGTCCCAGTCCGGGCCCATGGCGCGGAGGTGCGCCATGAACTCGTCGGTGACCCTCGACAGCGCGACCTCGGTGACGTCCAGCTTGTGCCGGGAGATCAGCTGGAGCAGCAGGTCGAAGGGGCCCTCGAAGTTGTCGAGCCGGACGGTGAACCGGCCGTCGGCGGCCGCCTCCGGCGCCGGGGCGCCCGCCGGGGGCGCCTCGTCGGATCCGGCCGTGCCGTCCGCACCGTCGTCGGGCGGCGGCAGCGCCCGCTCCGACGCACCGTGCCCCAGGGGGCGGCGGGCCGGTGAGGAGGCGGCTACGGGCATCGACGTTCCAGGTGCGGGCAGAGAGCGGGCCGTACGGCCCAAGGGCAGGTTAGCGGCGGAGCCGCTCAGCGGCCCCGCAGGCGGCGTACGAGGATGCTCGCGTCGCCGCGCGACTCCAGGTCGGCGAGGACGACCGCGACGGCCTCCCGCACGATCCGGCCGCGGTCCACCGCGAGGCCGTGCTCGCCGCGCAGCACCAGCCGGGCGTGCTCCAGGTCCATGAGCTCCTCGGCGGAGACATAGACGGTGATCTTCTCGTCGTGGCGCTCACGGCCGCTGGGCCGGCGGTTGGCGCCCCGGCCGCGGCGGCGGCCCTGAGCGGGCGCCGGGCGGCGGCCTCCCGGCCCGCGGCGCCCGGCGCGGCCGAGCGCCGCTCGGCCGCCGGGTCCCGGTCGGCCGCGGCCGTGCCCCGGCCGGCGGTCCCGCCGGGCGCGGCGGCGCCGTCCTGGCCCGTCCCGCCGGTCTCCGGCGCCGCGCCGGACTCGCCGGCCGGGCCGGGGACCCGGGGACCCGCCTCGGGGTTCGCCTGCCGGCGGGGGGAGGAGGGCTGCAGCCCGGTCCCCCCGGTGGTGCGGAACAGCTCGTCGGCGCCGGGCAGACTCACTCGGCGTGACACCGGGCGAGCACCTCCCTGGCGAGCTGACGGTAGGCGGCGGCGCCCACGGAGTTGGACGCGTACGTGGTGATGGGCTCGCCCGCGACCGTGGTCTCGGGGAAGCGGACCGTACGGCCGATGACCGTGTGGTAGACGTGGTCGTCGAACGCCTCGACCACCCGGGCCAGCACCTCGCGGCTGTGCACGGTCCGCGAGTCGTACATGGTGGCGAGGATGCCGTCCAGTTCCAGTTCGGGGTTGAGCCGCTCCTGGACCTTCTCGATCGTCTCGGTGAGCAGCGCCACACCGCGCAGCGCGAAGAACTCGCACTCCAGGGGGACGATCACCTTGTGAGCGGCCGTCAGGGCGTTGACGGTCAGCAGACCGAGCGACGGCTGGCAGTCGATGACGATGTAGTCGTAGTCCGCCAGCAGCGGCTTGAGGGCGCGCTGGAGGGTGGACTCGCGGGCGACCTCGCTGACGAGCTGCACCTCCGCCGCTGACAAATCGATATTGCTGGGCAGCAGGTCCATGTTGGGCACGGCGGTCTTCAGGAGGACCTCGTCGGCCGACATGCCCCGCTCCATGAGCAGGTTGTAGACCGTCAGGTCGAGCTCCATCGGGTTGACGCCGAGGCCGACGGAGAGCGCGCCCTGCGGGTCGAAGTCGACGAGCAGCACCCGGCGCCCGTACTCCGCGAGCGCGGCACCCAGGTTGATGGTCGAGGTGGTCTTGCCGACCCCGCCCTTCTGGTTGCACATCGCGATGATCTTCGCGGGGCCGTGGTCGGTCAGCGGACCGGGGATGGGGAAGTACGGCAGGGGACGCCCGGTCGGGCCGATGCGCTCGCGGCGCTGCCGGGCAGCGTCGGGCGCGAGGGTGGCCGCGTACTCGGGGTCGGGCTCGTACTCCGCGTCAGGGTCGTAGAAGTGCCCCTCGGGCACGTCCTCGTAGTCGGCGAGCCGGGCGGGATCCGCTCCGCCGCGGTCGCCGGCCATGGCGTTCACGTGATGGCCGTCCATGCTCTGGTGGGCTGTCGGTGTGCTCTGTGCTCTCTGCGTGCTCTGGATGCTCTGGTGTGCCGCGAAGGTGTGGACAGCGACGGAGCCGACAGCTTGGAGCCCCATGGGACTCTGGCCCTGCGCAGACATTCCTGGGTGACCACCCCCGGGAGCAAATGTCGACTCATTCACAAGTCGTCCTACCTCCTTGGTGACCAGGAAACATCTAGATAGGTCAGCGTTGCACCATGCCGACGGTTGGCGACTCTATGGCGTGTCGGCGGTCCGCAGCAACACAATCCGCCGGAGACGGCACGATGTGTCGGCAATCGAACAGCCTTCTGTCAAGGGTGTACGGCCCACAACCCGGAAGTTTCGCGGGGCGTCGAAACACCCGCGAAACGGTCCGTAAACGGCCCGGCCGGACCTTGCTCAGCAAGGCCCGGCCGGGTGCGCGTTCTTGGCGTGTCGTGTTGACGACTCAGCCGAGCAGGTCGCTCAGTTCGACGTGCGGCAGACCGTGCGCCTCGGCGACGGGGCCGTAAACGACCTGTCCCTCGTGGGTGTTGAGGCCCTTGGCGAGCGCGGCGTCACGGCGCAGCGCGTCCTGCCAGCCGCGGTTGGCCAGCTCCACGATGTACGGCAGCGTGGCGTTGGTGAGCGCGTAGGTGGACGTGTTCGGCACCGCGCCCGGCATGTTCGCGACGCAGTAGAACACGGAGTCGTGGACCTGGAAGGTCGGCTCGGCGTGGGTGGTCGGCTTGGAGTCCTCGAAGCAGCCGCCCTGGTCGATCGCAATGTCGACAAGTACACTTCCGGGCTTCATCTTGGCGACGAGCTCGTTGGTGACCAGCTTCGGGGCCTTGGCGCCCGGGATGAGGACGGCACCGATGACGAGGTCGGCCTCGACGACGGCCTTCTCCAGCTCGTAGGCGTTGGAGACGATCGTCTGCACCTTGGTGCCGAAGACCTTGTCGGCCTCGCGGAGCTTGTTGATGTCACGGTCGAGCAGCGTGACGTGGAAGCCCATGCCGACGGCGATCTGCGCGGCGTTCCAGCCGGAGACGCCACCGCCGATGACGACGGCCTTGCCCGCCGCGGTGCCCGGGACGCCGCCCGGCAGGACGCCGCGGCCACCGGCCGAGCGCATCAGGTGGTAGGCGCCGACCTGCGGGGCCAGCCGGCCCGCGACCTCGGACATCGGGGCGAGCAGCGGCAGCGCGCGGTTGGCGAGCTCCACGGTCTCGTACGCGATGGCGGTGGTGCCGGACTGCAGCAGCGCGTCGGTGCACTCGCGGGACGCGGCCAGGTGCAGGTAGGTGAAGAGGGTCTGCCCCTTGCGGAGGCGGTGGTACTCCTCCGCGATCGGCTCCTTGACCTTCAGGAGCAGGTCGGCGGTCTCCCAGACCTCGTCGGCCGTCTCCAGGATGTTCGCGCCCGCGGCCGTGTACTCGGCGTCCGTGATGGAGGAGCCGACGCCGGCACCCTGCTGCACGAAGACCTGGTGGCCGTTGCGCACGAGCTCATGCACGCCGGCGGGCGTGATGGCCACGCGGAACTCGTTGTTCTTGACCTCGCTGGGGATGCCGACCTTCACGTCGATCACGGTCCTTGAATCAGAGAATGACAGGCTAATCCGGAAATGCCGGGGCACACCAGAGCAGACCGCGTCGATCGCGGCTCAACCAGTCTAATGAAGGATCTCGCGCTGTCTAGCCTTGCAAAGCGCCAATCTTCTAGCGATCAACTGCTGATTTCGTAGGTAACCCTCTGGGTGTACGGGCTCACGCCTCGCGTCTTCCCTCCCGGGTCCGGGACCGGACGCGAGCCCGGACCCGGCGACGCCGGAGAGGGGCCCGGCGAGCGGGCGGGAAGGGTCACGGGCAGGCGGAAGCCGGGGCCCCGCGAGGGAGCGGGAGCGCGCCCCGGGCCCGGCGCGCCCGTGGTCGCCGGGCCGGGGGTGCGGGTGACAGCGAGGGCGGAGCGGTTCTCGCGGGCCCGGCCCCGGGAGCGGTCGCGGCCACAAGCGGCCGGGAAGGGGACGGCGGCCGCCGTCAGCCGCCGTGCGGGCCCGGCTGCGGGCGGAGCGGCCCGGGGGCCCGCTCCGGGGGTATGCCCGGACCGTCTCCGCGGGCCGTGCCGGGAGCTCCGGAGGTCTCGCCCGCCGCCAGCAGCCGCTCGGCCTCGCCGCGGTGCAGACCGGCCGCCGGCGGGTCGCCGAGCCGTTCCAGGGTGTCCGCGAGCCTCAGCCGCACCGCGGCCTCCAGCCGGACGTCACCGGCCTGCCGGGCCTGCTCCACGGCCTCCAGGCAGGTGCGCAGCGCCTCCTGCGGACGGCCCGCGTACTCCTGCACCCGGGCGATCTCGCCGAGCGCCCGCGCGTGGCCCGGCAGGTCGCGCAGCCGGCGGTACGTGGCCGCGGCGGCGCGCCAGTCGCGCAGCGCCTCGCCCCACTCCCCCGCGTAGGTGTGCACCGCGCCCAGCCGCCCGTACAGCCTTGCCTGGTCGGCCGGCTCACCCCTCGTCAGGCGCAGCTCCAGCGCCCGCCGGTACCAGTCGGCGGCCCGCTGCCAGTCGCCCAGCTCCTGGTGGGAGGCGGCGATGGACTCCAGCGAACGGCTCGTGGCGTACGGGTCGGACGCCTCGCGCGCCGAGTCCAGGGCCTCGCGGTAGCGGCCCAGGGCGGTGCGGGTGCGCCCGGCGCGCGCGTCCAGGTCACCGAGGTTCAGCAGCGCCGCCGCCTTCTCCAGCGGCATCTCGCAGCGCTGTGCGACGTCGAGGACGAGCTGGTGCAGTCCGTAGAGCTCCGGCCCCGCCTCCTCGGCGCCCAGATGGGCCGTCAGGGCCCGGGTCAGCGCGGAGACCAGCCGCCGGGCGAGGGTGTCCAGCCTGCCGTCGCGCACCGCCAGCCGGGCCGCCGCCAGCAGCGCGGGGAGCCGGCCCCGCAGCCATTCCTCGGCCGCCTGCGGGGTCGGGAAGCGCAGGGGTCTGGGCAGCTCGGCGAGGCGCCTGCGGGTCAGCGGGTCGTCCGTCTCGGTGCTCGCCCGGCAGGAGTGCAGCTGCCGGACGGTCCGCTCCAGCATCCGGGCCCGCGCCAGCTCCACCTCCGCGGGGCGCTCCTGGGTCTCCAGCAGCGCCCGCAGCATCGACGCCAGGCAGCCCGGCACCCAGTACTGCGGGCCCAGGTGCGGCCCGGCGGGCAGGGCCCGCAGCAGGCCGCGGGCGGCGAAGTCCTCCAGCGCGCTCTCGGCGGCGGCCACCGAGCAGCCGGCCAGCGCCGAGGTGGTGTGCGCGTCCGCCGGGCCGGCCGGGGCCAGCGCCAGCAGGCGCAGTATGCGGGCGGCGGAGGCCGGCAACGCCTCGTAGGCGAGCCAGAAGGCCCGGGCCAGCGGCCGGCCCGCGCTCTCGTGGCCGTCGGCGGGCGGCAGCTCCCGCAGCCGCTTGGCGGCGTCGACGACGGTCGTCTTGGGGTGCGCCGCGAGCCAGCCGCCGACCAGGACGAGCGCGGCGGGCTGGCCGCCGCACTCCTCCACGACGGCCTTCGCGGCCACCGGGTCGCAGGTGATCCGGGTGGGGCCCGCGTAGCGCTCCAGGAGCTCCACGGCCGCCGCCGTGTCCAGCCCGCCCAGCGTGCAGGGGCGTACGTCGGGGACGCCGGTCAGCGGGCCGCGCGAGACGGCGACGACCAGGCAGCCGGACTCGTCCGGGAGCAGCGGGTCGACCTGCTCGGCGCCCGCCGCGTCGTCGAGGAGCAGCAGCGTCCGGCGGCCCAGCAGCGCGGTGCGCAGCGCTTCCGTCAGCTCGTCCTCGCCGGCACCGGCGGGCACGGGCGCGCCGAGGCCGGCGAGCAGGGCCCGCGCGGTGCGCTCGGTGGGCACGGGCTCGCCGTCGGCGCCCGTCAGCCGGGCCCGGAGCACCCCGTCGGGGTAGTCGGCGGCGAGCCGGCCGACCAGCTGCTCGGCCAGCGCGGTACGGCCGGAACCGGGCCGTCCGGCGATGAGCAGCACCCGGCAGCGCGGCGCCTTGCGGCCGGCCAGGGTGTCGAGCCCGGTGCGGCCGATGTCGGCCCGCAGCTCCTCCAGCTCACGGCGGCGGCCGACGAAGACGGCCGGGCCGGACTGCCGCGGGGCGTGCCCGGTGCCGGTGCCGGGGCCGGTCCAGGGTGCCGCGGACCGCCGCTCGCGCGGGGGTTCCGCGATCCTGCCGCCGGTCTCCACCGCCTGCTCCGCCACGGGGCACACTCCCGTCCCAACTGCACGTTCGAGCCCGCCGCGGACGCGGTCGGGAACGCGTCGAGCCTAGTTCACCGCCCGACACCCCCCGCGGAATCCGGACCGGCCCCGCCGAAGATCACCTATTCGGTTCTCCGGACGGTCCGACCGGCGTGGGCGGCTCGGCGGGGCAGGCGGAGTCCGCCGCGGTTCGGCAGCGCCCCGAAGGGCGCGGGGAACCGCGCGACCGGCCACGACGGCGCCGCGGACGGACGACGGCGCAGCGCGGCGGTTCCGGCGGAGCGCTTACGCCTCGAAGGGGCGGGCGGGCCAGGGGGCGTCCGCCGGGCGCAGCGCGTCCAGCCCGGCCCCGCCGCCCGCCGAGAGCGCCGCCGAGAGCGACAGCACCCCGACGACCAGACAGTTGTTGTGGAGCTCACCGGCGAGGACGCCGCGCACCAGCTCCGCCAGCGGCACCCGGGCGAGCTCCATGTCGAGCTCCTCGTGCTCGACGGCGAAGCGCTCGCCCTCGACCTCGGAGATCTCCCGGGCCAGGAAGATCCGCACGGCCTCGTCGCAGCCGCCGGGGGTGGTGTAGACGTCGGTCAGCACCCGCCAGTCCTCGGCCTTGACGTGCGCCTCCTCGTACAGCTCGCGCTGGGCCGCGTGCAGCGGGTTCTCACCGGGGATGTCGAGCAGCCCGGCGGGGATCTCCCAGAGCTTCTGCCGCACGGGGTGGCGGTACTGGCTGAGGACGAGCACCCGTCCCTGGTCGTCGAGGGCGAGGACGGCGACCGAGCCCGGGTGCACCTGGTAGTCGCGTGTGACGGTGCTGCCGTCCGGCATGACCACGTCGTCCGTGCGGACGCTGGTCTTGTTGCCGACGAACGGGGTCGTGGTCGCGGTGACCTGCCACTCCTCGGCGGTGTCCCTGATGCCCATGCGATGCCTCCCAAATACGAAAACCGGGGTGAGAGCCCCGCGCCGTCATGGCGCGGAGCCTCACCCCGGCAACCGTATAGGTCAGCCCTGCTTGCGCTGCACGGCCGCCTTGACCAGGCCCGCGAAGAGCGGGTGCGGACGGGTCGGGCGGGAGCGCAGCTCCGGGTGCGCCTGGGTGGCGACCAGGTAGGGGTGGGCCTCGCGCGGGTACTCGACGTACTCCACCAGCTTGTTGTCCGGGGAGGTGCCCGAGAAGACCAGGCCGGCCTTCTCCAGCTCGCCGCGGTAGGAGTTGTTCACCTCGTAGCGGTGACGGTGGCGCTCCTCGACGTACGGCTGGTCGTCGTAGACCTCGCGGACGATGGAGCCCTCGGCGAGCTTGGCCGGGTACATGCCCAGGCGCATCGTGCCGCCCATGTCGCCCTCGCCAGCGACGATGTCCAGCTGCTCGGCCATGGTGGAGATCACCGGGTTGGCGGTGGCCGGGTCGAACTCGGTGGAGTTCGCGCCCTCGATGCCGGCCAGGTTGCGGGCGGCCTCGATGACCACGCACTGGAGGCCCAGGCACAGGCCCAGCAGCGGGACCTTCTTCTCGCGGGCGTAGGTGATGGCGCCGACCTTGCCGTTGACACCGCGGTCGCCGAAGCCGCCCGGGATGCAGATGGCGTCGACGTCGCCGAGCTGCTGCTCGGCGCCGGCCGGGGTCTTGCAGTCGTCGGAGGCGACCCACTTGACCTTGACCTTGGCGCGGTTGGCGAAGCCACCGGCGCGGATGGCCTCGGTCACCGAGAGGTAGGCGTCGGGCAGGTCGATGTACTTGCCGACCAGGGCGACGGTGACCTCGTGGTCGGGGTTGTGGACGCGGTCCAGCAGGTCCTCCCACTGGGTCCAGTTCACATCGCGGAACGGCAGGTCGAGCTTGCGCACGACGTAGGCGTCCAGGCCCTCGGTGTGCAGCACCTTGGGGATGTCGTAGATCGACGGGGCGTCGATCGCGGCGACGACCGCGGCCTCGTCGACGTCGCACATCAGCGAGATCTTGCGCTTGATGGCGGCCGGCACCTCGCGGTCGGCGCGCAGCACGATCGCGTCGGGCTGGATGCCGATGTTGCGCAGGGCGGCGACGGAGTGCTGGGTGGGCTTGGTCTTCAGCTCGCCGGAGGGGCCGATGTAGGGCAGCAGCGAGATGTGCACGACGAAGACGTTGTCGCGGCCGACCTCGTGGCGGACCTGGCGGACGGTCTCCAGGAACGGCAGCGACTCGATGTCGCCGACGGTGCCGCCGACCTCGGTGATCACGACGTCGACGTCGTCGGTCGCCATCCGGCGGATGCGGTGCTTGATCTCGTTGGTGATGTGCGGGATGACCTGCACGGTGTCGCCCAGGTACTCGCCGCGCCGCTCCTTGGCGATCACGGAGGAGTAGACCTGGCCGGTGGTGACGTTGGCCGACCCGTCGAGGTCGACGTCGAGGAAGCGCTCGTAGTGGCCGATGTCCAGGTCGGTCTCGGCGCCGTCGTTGGTGACGAAGACCTCACCGTGCTGGAACGGGTTCATCGTGCCCGGGTCGACGTTCAGGTACGGGTCGAGCTTCTGCATCGTGACCCGCAGACCCCGCGCCTTGAGCAGCGCGCCCAGGCTGGAGGCCGTCAGACCCTTGCCGAGCGAGGAGGCGACACCCCCCGTGACGAAGAGGTGCTTGGTCGTCGTGGGCTTTGCGGCAATGGCCAAAGGGGGGCTCCCGTGGTCGCGAGGTGAGGTGCGTATCGGCGATCACCCGGTCTTCTCCGGGGGTGCCGTCGCTGCGGTTGGGGGGTCTTGCGCCCACCGGTCCACGGGGTACCAGGGTATCAGCGCCCCGGCCCGGCCGCTTCCGGCGACGCGGGGCGACCCTTTCCGGAGCCTCCGTTCCGCTCCGCCGCAGGCCCCGGCCGGGGTCTCCCGGGGCGGGTGTCCGGGCCTTGCGGCGGTGGCCTCCCAGGCCACCCATTCGGCTCAGATTCGTCCGCCAACTGTCGCGCGTCGCACCAACTCCGCGTCGTATCCTGCACGGACACATGCAGCGAGCCGGCCGGCGCGGCACCCCCTGTCCAGCGTCTCCCTCGGCCACCGCCGAGGAACGTCAGGAGGTGCCCCCATCTTCCGGAACAAGAGCTCGTCAAAGATCGCTTGACCGCAAAAGGACCCTTCGGGGTCACGTGGCCGTTCGACTGGAGATGACGTGGCCGGGCGTATCGAGGATTACGCACTCATCGGCGATATGCAGACCGCCGCCCTTGTCTGCCGGGACGGCACGGCCGACTGGCTGTGCCTCCCCCGCTTTGATTCCCATGCCGCGTTCGCCGGTCTGCTCGGCACGGAGGAACACGGCTTCTGGCGCATCGGCCCGGCGCACCCCTCGGGGGCGGCGCCACCGCACGCCGACCGGCGCCGGTACCGGGGGGACTCCCTCGTGCTCGAATCCGAGTGGGACACCCCGCGCGGCACCGTGCGGGTGATCGACTTCATGCCGCCGCGCGACGGCGCGCCCCAGCTGATCCGCATCGTGGAAGGGGTCAGCGGCCGGGTGCCGATGCGCTCCGCGCTGCGGATGCGCTTCTCCTACGGGCGGGTCGTGCCGTGGGTGCACAAGGTCGGTGACCGCACGGTGGCCGTGGCCGGCCCCGACTCGGTGTGGCTGGACACCACCGCGGAGACCTTCGGCAAGGACCTCACCACCTACTCCGACTTCACCGTCTCGCCCGGTGAGCGGATCGCCTTCACCATCAGCTGGCAGCCCTCGCACCGCGAGGCGCCCGCGCTGCCCGACCCCGAGGGCTCGCTGGCGGCCACCGAGGAGTTCTGGCGCGAGTGGGTCGAGCACTGCACGTACCACGGCCCCTACCGGGACGCCGTGGTCCGCTCCCTGATCACGCTCAAGGCGCTCACCTACGCGCCGACCGGCGGGATCGTCGCAGCCCCCACCACCTCCCTGCCCGAGGACATCGGCGGCTCCCGCAACTGGGACTACCGCTTCACCTGGCTCCGCGACGCCGCCATCACCCTCTCCTCGCTGCTGCGCACCGGCTACCGCGAGGAGGCCCGCGCCTGGCGCGAGTGGCTGCTGCGCGCGGTCGCCGGCGACCCCGAGAACCTCCAGATCATGTACGGCATCGCCGGCGAGCGGGAACTGGGCGAGGCCGAGCTGTCCTGGCTCCCCGGCTACGAGAACTCCGCCCCCGTCCGGATCGGCAACGGCGCCGCCGACCAGCTCCAGCTCGACGTCTACGGCGAGGTCACCGAAGCCCTCCACCTCGCGCACATGACCGGGCTCGCCCGCAACGACTACGCCTCCCTCCTCCAGCTGCGGCTCATCGGCTATCTGGAGGACCACTGGAACGAGCCGGACGAGGGCATCTGGGAGGTGCGCGGCCCGCGCCGCCACTTCGTGCACTCCAAGGTGATGGCCTGGGTCGCCGTGGACCGCACGATCAAGCTGATCGAGTCCGGCGACGTGGACGGACCCCTGGAGCGGTGGCGCGAGCTGCGCGACGACATCCACCGGGACGTGTGCGAGAAGGGCTACGACAAGGAGCGGAACACCTTCACCCAGTCCTACGGCTCCAAGGAGCTGGACGCCTCCCTGCTGCTCATCCCGCAGATGGGCTTCCTGCCGCCCGACGACAAGCGCGTCATCGGCACCATCGAGGCGATCCAGCGGGAGCTCTCCACGCCGGACGGCTTCGTCCTGCGCTATCCCACCGCCGGTGACGAGGCCGGTGTGGACGGGCTGGAGGGCGACGAAGGCGCCTTCCTGGCCTGCTCGTTCTGGCTCGCCGACGACCTCGCCATGATCGGCCGGGTCGACGAGGCACGCCAGCTGTTCGAACGACTGCTGGCCCTCCGCAACGACCTCGGCCTCCTCGCCGAGGAATGGGACCCGCGCCTGAAGCGGCAGGTCGGCAACTTTCCCCAGGCGTTCAGCCACGTCCCGCTGATCGACACGGCGCTGCGGCTCACCGCGTCGAGCGCCTTCGGCGGCTAAGCGCTCCGCGCAAAGTCCGGTGCGCCGTCCGCGGGTGCGTCGTGGCTGGTCGCGCGGTTCCCCGCGCCCCTTCGGGCGCTGCCGAACCGCACCGGACTTCGCCAAGCCCGCTTAGCCGCGCCGTAGCACGGCGTACAGCGCGCAGGCGCCGACGGGGAGGACGAGCACGGCTGCGGCGGCGTTGAGGCCGCCGTAGCCGGAGAGGGCGACGAGGCCGCCGGAGAGCGCCCCGCCCACCGCCCCCACGAGGTTGGTCAGGGTGTCGGAGAGCCCCTGGACCTCGGCCCGGTAGCCGGGCTCCACGGACTCGCTGAGCAGGGTGGAGCCCGCGACCGTGGCGCACGACCAGGCCAGCCCCAGCAGGAACAGCCCGCCGGTGACCGCCCATCGGCGGGCTCCCGCCGTGCCCGCGAGCAGGGTGGCCGCCACGTAGATCACTTGACCGAGCAGGATCACGGGCAGTCGGCCGAAACGATCCGTCATCCGGCCGACCAGAGGTGACAGCGCGTACATCCCGGTGATGTGCAGGCTGATGGTGAGCCCGACCACGCTCAGTGAGGCCCCGTGGTGAGCGAGGTGCGGCGGGGTCATCGTCATCACCGCCACCATCGCGGCGTGCCCGAGGACCAGCGAGGCCAGTCCGATGAGCGCGGAGGGTGACGAGGCCACGTGCCGAAGGGCGCCGCCCGTTCGGGTACGGAAACGGGGCTGTGAACGACGGGTGTCGGGGGTGTCACGGGGGCCCGACAGGAGCGGGTCCGGGCCGAGCCCGGTGCGGATGACGGCCCACCCCGCGAGGAAGGCCGCCAGCGAGAAGACATAGGTGCCCGCCGTGTCGGGGAGCCCGAGGACGCGCGCGACGGCGGCGCCGGGACCGCTGAGGTTGGGGCCGAGGACGCTGCCCGCCGTGGTCGACCAGACGACGAGGGAGAGCGCGCGGGCCCGGCCGCCGGGCTCGGCGAGATCGGTGGCGGCATAGCGCGACTGCAAATTCGCGGCGGTGCCGGAGCCGATGAGGAGCATGCCGAGGAGGGTCACCGGGACCGCGCCGAGGCGGGCCCCGGCCAGGACCGCGCACGCCCCCGCGGCGGCGATCAGCCAGCCGGTGCCGATGCCCGCCCGCCGCCCCCGGGCCCGGGACAGCGCGGCCAGCGGCAGGGCCAGCAGGGCGGCGCCGAGGGTGAGCACGGTGGTGCCGAGGCCGGCGGCGGCCCGGGAGCCGGTGAGGTGTTCCAGGAGCAGCCCGCCCGAGGCGATCATCGACCCCATGCCGACGCCGGCCACCACCTGGGCGGACATCAGGACCCGGACGGTGTGCCGGTGAAGGGCCGCGCGGCCGTCCGGAGCCGGGGGTTCAGGGCGCGGGGCGCCCGGGGGTATGTGCGGGGGCTGAGCGGGGTCCGGGGTCTTTGGGGCAGCGGCCATGCGGGACACGGTAGGGGCGCGCGGGCCCGTGTAAAGGGTGCGTGGGCCGGTGGGCGCGGGCGCACGGTGGTCCGCCGGAGACGTGCCGAGTAGCGTTCCCGACCATGGAACCGCAAGGCCCGCAAGGGACGATCACCGTGGAGCGGGCCCTCGGACTGCCCGCCCTGCGCAAGGGGCTGCCCGAGGTGGTGGCCGCGGGCGACCGGCTGGACCGGCCGGTGCGCTGGGTGCACGCCGGCGAGTCGCCCCACATCGCCACCCTCCTCAAGGGCGGGGAGCTGCTGCTGACCACCGGGCTGGGGCTGGGCAGCCGCCCGGCCGAGCAGCGCGGCTTCGTCCGCGGGCTGGCGGAGCGGGGCATCGCGGCGCTGGTGGTGGAGCTGGGGGCGCGGTTCGCGACCCTGCCGGCCGCGGTGGTGGACACGGCGCGCTCGTACGGGCTGCCGCTGGTCCAGCTGCACCGGGAGGTGCCGTTCGTCGCGGTGACCGAGGAGATCCACACCGAGCTGGTCAACGAGCACTACGCCCTGCTGCGGCGGGTCGACGAGGTGCACCGGCGGTGTACGGAGGTACTGCTGGGCGGGGGCGGGGCGCCGGAGGTGCTGCGGCTGTTCGCGGAGTTCACGGGCAACCCGGTCTTCCTGGGCACCCCTGAGGGGCGGCTGCTGTACGCGGCCGGGCCCGCGGGTCCGCCGGGCGCGGCCGACCCCTTGCAGGTGTGGGACGGGCTGCGGGGCGCCTCGCTGGCCGGGGCCCTGGTCGCCGATCTGCCCGGGGGCGAGGGTCCGGGGCCCGGCGCCGCCGTACGGACGCGGCTGACCGTACTGCCGGTGAACGCCCCGCTCGCGCCCGTGCACCGGCTCGCGGCGGAGCGGACGGCCGGGCTGCTGGCGGTGGTGCTGCTCCAGGCCCGGCAGGAGGAGGAACTGGCGGCGCGCGGCCGGGGCGACTTCCTGTGCGACCTCGCCGAGGGGCGCGTGGACCCGGCGGAGGCCCCGGCGCAGGCCCGCGTCCTGGGCTTCCGGCCGGGTTCCGGGCCGCTGCTGCCGATGGTGCTGCGGCCGGCCACGGGCGAGGTGCCGGCGGACAGCTGGGCCGCGCTGACGTGCGCGGTGCAGGAGGAGCTGACGGCGGTGGGGGTGCCGGTGCTGCTGGGCGTCCGGCTGCCGGAGGGCCGGATACCGCTGCTGGTCGGGCTACGGGAGGAGGCCGAACGGTCCCCGGTCGCCGGGCGGGTGGCCGGTGCACTGCGGGCGGGCGCGGAACGAGTCGGGGTACGGCGCCCGGTGGTGGTGGCCGGGGCGGCGACCGCGTGGGCGGCGGCGGGGGCGGGACTGCGCCATGCCGCGGAGGCGGCGACGGCGGCGCAGGGTCTGCCGGACCGGCCCTGGCACGACGTACGGCGGCTCGACGTGGACGTCCTGCTGTGGCGGCTGCGCTCGCAGGGCGACCTGGCGGCGTTCGTGGACCGGGTGCTCGGCCCGCTCCTCGCCCACGACGGGGCGTCCCGCCCGGCGCTGCTGCCGACCCTGGAGTCGTACCTGGCACACGCGGGCCGCAAGGCGGAGACGGCGCGCGACCTCCATCTCAACCGGCAGACGCTGTACGACAGGCTGGGGCGGATCTCACGGCTGCTGGGGACGGACCTGGAGGACCCGCAGGTGGTGCTGTCGGTGGGGCTGGCGTTGCGGGCGCGGAGACATATGGGGTGAGGGGCGGGTGTGCCGGGGGCGGGCATCGTTCCCTGCCCACCCTCAGGGCCGCGCCGGTAGGCGGCCCTGCCGCGCGGGGGCTCTTCTCCACGCGGGGGCTGCCTGCCGCCCGGGGCGGAGCCCGGTCCGGGCGGCGCCCCGGGCGGGAACGGCCCGGGCGGGAACGGCCCGGAAGGGCTCCGGCCTCGGCGAGAACCGGCCCGGGCAGGACCGGGCCATGCGTGCTCCGGCCGGGCCGAAACCAGCCCAGGCACGTTCCAGCCCCGGCGAGAACCGGACCGAGGGAACCGAACCGGCCCGGGCCCAGACCCGGACGGAAACCGCGGGCCAGGTGGGAACCGGCCCAGGCAGGCTCCGGCCCAGGCAGGAACGGCCCGGAAGGGCCCCGACCTCGGCGAGAACCGGCCCGGGCAGGACCGGGCCATGCGTGCTCCGGCCGGGCCGAAACCAGCCCAGGCACGTTCCAGCCCCGGCGAGAACCGGACCGAGGGAACCGAACCGGCCCCGGCCCAGACCCGGACGGAAACCGCAGGCCAGGTGGGAACCGGCCCGGAGAGACAGCCCGGAAGGGCAGCCCGGCCCGGGCCCGCCCGGGGTCGGCCCGTCCGGCGGTCGGGGACGCCGCGCGGTACGGGCGGGACAGGGGGCCGGGGGCGGAGCCCCGCCACGCGGCGGAGCCGCGCATCGGGTGCGGCGGGCAGGGGAGAAAACCCCTCCCTCATCCCCTCCCCGCGGCCAATTCGTCGTAGACGCTCAGGACATGGGCCACGGTGTCGTCCTCCGAAGGCCAGGTCGCCGCCTGCGCGAAGCCGGCCGCCACCAGCGCCGCCCGCCGGTCCGGGTCGCCGAGGAGCCGGGTGACCGCGGCGGAGAGCGCGGCGGCGTCGCCGTAGGGGACGAGTTCGGCCGCGTCGCCGACCAGGTCCGGGACGCCGCCGACGGCCGTCGCGACCAGCGGGACGCCCGCGTGCAGGGCCTCCTGGGCGAGCACCGAGCGGGCCTCCCAGCGGCTGGAGAGGATCGCGACGTCGGCCGTGGCCAGCAGCTCGGGCACGTCGTCCCGGCGGCCCACGAGCCGTACGGGCAGCCCCTCCGTCTCGATCCGGCGCTGGAGCTCCGGCCGCTCCCGGCCCTCGCCGGCCACGATGAGCAGGGGTTCGGGGTCGAGTTCCCGCCAGTCCCGGGCGGCGTCGAGGAGCGGGCCGTGGCCCCGGTCGGGGTCGAGCCTGCCGACGGTGACCAGCAGCGGCCGGGCGACGGCGCCCAGTTCGGCGCGGGCCTTGTGGCGGCGCGGTTCGTCGTCGTCGGGCGTGGGGCGGGGCGGGGGCACGGCGACGGGGGCGAGCCGGGCGTCGCGGGCGCCGCGCTGCCGGGCCCGGTCGACGAGGTCGGCGGTCACACCGAGGACGACCGCCGCGGCCCGCGCGGCCCGGCGCTCCATCAGCCGTACGAACTGGGCCCGCGCGCCCGCCGCGCGGACCTTGGTGTGCCAGGTGACGACGAGGGGCGTACGGCGCCCGCGCAGCGCCAGGGCCGCGAGCACCGCGGACCGCAGCCCGTGGGCGTGCACCACGTCGGCTTCGCTGCTCGCCGCCCGGATCCCGGCGACGGTCTGGGCGTCGGTGCCGGTCCCCAGCGGCGCGAAGGCGGCTCCGGCGCCGGCGAAACCGTACCCCTCCCCGGTGCCCCGGGGCGCGCAGACCGTGACCTTCAGCCCCCGCGCCACCAGCCCGGCGGCCAGCGACCGCACATGTGCCCCGCTGCCCGCGCCCCCACCGCCCAGCACTTGCACGGCGTGCAGGGGCGGTCGCCCGTGCGGCGGTACGGGTGTGCTGCTCACGCGGGTGGACGCTCCTGTTCCGGCGGCGGGCGGGGAGGGCGGCTGGGGAACCGCGCCCAGGATGCCAGCAGGCACCGACATCCGGGCACCACCGTCTCGCGGGTTGGCCGCCTTACCTCGCCCACGTATCCGCGGATTCACTCACATAGGTGATTCTCAACGCCTCTCGCGGCGAGGCGCCACCGCGCCCCGGATTCCTCGCCGGACGGGCTGATTTCAGCTCGTCCGGCGCTTGAGGACACCGCGCGGAGCGCGGAAAAGGGGGGCCCGGGGCGCCGGCCCCGGTTCGGGAAGGGGCGGGTAGGGGAAAGGCCCCGCGCAGCGGCACCCGGCACCCGGCACCCCACCGCTCAGCCCCGCGCCAGCGGCCCCCGCGCCGCCGCCAGCAATTCCTCCGCATGAGCCCTGGCCAGCTGGGAATCCTCCTGGCCGGCCAGCATGCGGGAGAGTTCGCGGACCCGGTCCTCGCCCTCCATCGCCTTGACGCCGCTCCGGGTCACCGAGCCCTCGTGGGTCTTCTCCACGACCAGGTGGCGGTCGGCGAAGGCGGCGACCTGCGGGAGGTGGGTGACGACCACGACCTGGGCGGTGCGGGCCAGGCGGGCCAGGCGGCGGCCGACCTCCACGGCCGCCTTGCCGCCGACGCCCGCGTCGACCTCGTCGAAGAGGTACGTCGGCACGGGGTCGGAGCCCGCGAAGACGACCTCCACGGCGAGCATGACGCGCGAGAGCTCACCGCCCGAGGCGCCCTTGGCGATGGGCCGCGGCTGCGCCCCCGGGTGCGGGGTGAGGTAGAGCTCGACCTCGTCCACGCCGTGCGGGCCGTACGCCACGGCCCGGCCGCCGACCTCGACGCCGTTCACGGCGTTCTCCGCGTCCGCCACCTCGGTCTGCCGGATGGCGAAGGTGACCCGCGCGTGCGGCATGGCCAGCTCGGCGAGCTCGGCCGTGACCGCCCCGGCGAACCGCTCCGCCGCCTCCGCGCGCGCGTCGGTCAGCGCCTGCGCCAGCCCGCCCAGTTCGGCCCGGAGCGCGTCCCGCTCCGCGGTCAGCTCCTCGATGCGCTCGTCGTCGCCCTCCAGGGCGCCCAGCCGCTCGGCGCCCTCCTCGGCCCAGGCGAGCACCCCGGCGATGTCCGCCCCGTACTTGCGCGTCAGATGGGTCAGCGCCGCCCGGCGCTCCTCCACGGCCGCGAGCCGCAGGGGGTCCGCGTCGAGGTCGGAGGTGTAGCCCGCGAGCTCACCGGCCACGTCGGACAGCAGGATGCCGATCTCGCCGATCCGGTCCGCGAGCGCGGCGAGCGCCGGGTCGTGGGAGCGCACGGCCTCCACCGCGCGCTGCGCGCCCGCCACCAGCGTCGCCGCGTCCATGCCCGCCGGGTCCTCCGGGTTCCCGGCGAGGGCCGCGTGCGCGGCGGACGCGGCGGAGGCCAGCGCCTCCGCGTGCCCCAGCCGCGACGCCTCCGCGGCCAGCTCGGCGTCCTCGCCGGGCAGCGGCTCGACGGCGGCCACCTCGTCCAGCCCGAAGCGCAGCAGGTCCGCCTCCTGCGCCCGCTCGCGGGCCCGCGTGGTCAGCTCCGTCAGCTCGGTGGCGACGGCCCGCAGCCGGCGGTAGGCGCCCGCGTACTTGGCGAGCGGCACGGACACCGCGTCGCCCGCGTACCGGTCGAGTGCCTGGCGCTGCCGGGCCGGGCGCAGCAGCCCCTGCTGGTCCGTCTGCCCGTGCACCGCCACCAGGTCGTCGGCCAGCTCGGCGAGCAGCCCCACGGGCACGCTCCGGCCGCCCAGGTGGGCGCGGGAGCGGCCTTCCGCGGAGAGGGTGCGGCTGATGAGCAGCGTGCCGTCGTCCAGCTCGGCGCCCGCCTCCTCGGCCCGTACGGCCACGGACGACCGGCGGTCGACGGCGATCCTCCCCTCGACCACCGCGGACTTGGCGCCGATGCGCACCAGCGCGGGGTCGGCGCGCCCGCCGAGCAGCAGCCCGAGGCTGGTGACGACCATGGTCTTGCCCGCGCCGGTCTCACCGGTGACGGCGGTGAAGCCGGGCGACAGCTCGACCACCGCGTCATCGATGACGCCCAAGGACCGGATCCGCATCTCCTCCAACACGGATACGACCATACGAGGTTCCGGGGCCGCCTCGCGACGGCTCCCCCTTCCGGTCGCCCCGGAGAGCGGCTCACCACCGTTCCGGGTGAGGCTCCCGGGCCTTCCGCAAACCGGGGCAAGGGCGGGCACGACGGGTCTTTCCCCGGCCCGCCCCTTCCCGCTCCCGGGGCTCCGCCCCGGACCCCGGCCCTCAAATGCCGGACAGGCCGAGTCGCCGCCGTCCCGGGGAAGAGAGTCGGCCTCGGCACAGGGCAAGCCCCGGGCCCAGGGACGGCCGGCATCGGGCAGGCGGAATATCCAGCCTGGCTGGGGGCACCTCCCAGCGGTAGCCGGGGGAGCTCAAGGCCACCGCACGGCAGCACGGAAAGGCAACCCGGAGCGGAACCCTAGTGCGGCGCGCCCCGCCAGCCGGCGACCGGCAGCGCGAACTTCGCCACCAGCCGGTCCGTGAAGGACGCGTGGTGCAGCCGCGCCAGCCGCACCGGCACCGCCCCCCGCCGGACCTCCACCCGCGCGCCGGCCGGCAGCTCGACCGTGCGGCGGCCGTCGCACCACAGGACCCCGTTGGGCGTCTGCGGCTGCACCTCGACCGCGAGGACCGAGTCCGGCGCCGTCACCAGCGGCTTGGCGAAGAGCGCGTGCGCGCTGATGGGCACCATCAGCAGCGCCTCCACCTCCGGCCAGACCACCGGACCGCCCGCCGAGAAGGCGTACGCCGTGGAGCCGGTCGGGGTCGCGCAGACGACGCCGTCGCCGCCGAACCGGGACACCGGCCGGCCGTCGACCTCGGTGACGACCTCCAGCAGCCGCTCCCGCGCCGCCTTCTCCACGGACGCCTCGTTGAGCGCCCAGTCGGTGTGTACGACGTGCCCGTCGGTCCGGACGAGGACGTCGAGCGTCATCCGCTCCTCGACCTCGTAGGCGCGGGTCACGACCCGGTCGACGACCTTGTCGAGGTCGTCGCGCTCGGCCTCGGCGAGGAAGCCGACGCGGCCGAGGTTGACGCCCAGCATCGGCACCCCGGAGCGCCGTGCGAACTCCGCGCCGCGCAGCAGGGTGCCGTCACCGCCGAGCACGATCAGCAGCTCGCAGCCGGCCAGGACGTCCGGCCTGCCCGGTCCGGCCTCGACGAGCTCCACCGAGGCCGGCAGCGGCAGGTCCGCGGCCTCCTCGGCGAGGACCCGCACCCCGATGCCGCAGCGCAGCAGTCCCTGGACGACGAGTTCGGCGCTGCGGATGGCCGCCGGGCGGCCGGTGTGTGCGAGCAGGAAGACGGTACGGCCGGCCTCGGTGGCCTCCCCAGCCACTCCCGCCTCGTTCCGTACCTGTGCTGCTGCTGTCTCGGATGCTGCTTCTGAAGTGGTCAACGGGGCCCCTCCGCCACTGCACGGTCAACGTCCGCCGGATCCAGTTCAGGCGCTCCGGCGCGCAGCCACAGAAAGTACTCGACGTTGCCCGAGGGTCCGGGCAGCGGGCTCGCGGTCACGCCCAGGACGCCGAGTCCGAGGGCCGCCGCCTGCCCCGCGACCGTGCGGACGGCCTCGGCCCGCAGCTGGGTACTGCGCACCACGCCGCCGGTGCCGAGCCGCTCCTTGCCCACCTCGAACTGCGGCTTGACCATGAGGACCAGGTCCGCGTCGGGCGCGGCGCAGCGCACCAGGGCGGGCAGCACGAGACCGAGCGGGATGAAGGACAGGTCGCCGACGACGAGGTCGGCCGGCCGGTCGTCGATCTGGTCGAGCGTCAACTCGCGGACGTTCGTACGGTCCTTCACGGTGACCCGGTCGTCGCTCTGGAGGGACCAGGCGAGCTGTCCGTAGCCGACGTCCACGGCGACGACGTGGGCCGCGCCCGCGCGCAGCAGGACGTCGGTGAAGCCGCCCGTGGAGGCGCCGGCGTCCAGCGCCCGGCGGCCCTCGATCTTGAGCCCCTCGGGCACGAAGGCGGCGAAGGCGCCCGCGAGCTTGTGGCCGCCGCGGGACACGTAGTCGGGGTCGTTCTCGTCCTGGGTGACGACGACGGCCGCGCTGATCTCCACCTGGGTGGCGGCCTTGGTCGCGACGGCGCCGCCGACCGTCACCCGGCCCGCGGCGATCAGCTGGCTCGCGTGCTCGCGGGAGCGGGCGAGTTTCCGGCGCACCAGCTCGGCGTCGAGTCGGCTGCGGCGCGGGCGGGTCACTGCCACGGGTGGTTCAGCTCCTGTTGTCGTACGGGGCGGGGGCGCCGGACGGCGCGGGTGGTCCCGGGTGCCGGTCGAGCGCGGTGAGCGCGTCGCGCAGGCCCCGGTGTACATCCTCGTACACCTCCAGGTGGCCGCTCGCGGCGAGGTGGTCGGCGTCGGCCAGCCGACGGAGCCGGTCGTCCACCGCGGCGTCCCCGGTGGGCGCGCGGTCGACGCCGAGCGGCCGCGGCCCGGCGCCGGCCGGGTCCCGGGGCCTCGGTGGCGGGCGCGTGCGCCGCCTCGCCCGGCGGCTCGTCCGGCACCCCGCTCATCGCTTCGCTCATGCCCCCGACGCTACCTTGGAACGGTGCCTGTGCGGCGTACGCGATCCCCTGAGGTAGCGTCCCTCCCAATGGCGACCATCGAGGAGTGCCGAGACGCACTCGACCGGCTGGCGGAGAACCTCGCGGGGGCGAGCGGCGACCTCCGCGACGCCGCCGCGCCCGACCGCTCGCTCAGCTGTCACCTCTCCGACCTCGACACGACCTTCGTGGGCCATCTCGCGGGCGGCCACATCCAGGACGTGCGGACCGTCCCGGGCACCCCCGAGCGGCGCTCGGAGATCGCCCTGACGATGACGGGCGACGACCTGGTGGCGCTGGTGGACGGCCGGCTGAACTTCGCGAAAGCGTGGGCCGGCGGCCGGGTCAGGGTGCAGGCGAGCCTGCGGGACGTGCTGCGCCTGCGGAAGCTGCTGTAGGCGTCCCGGCCGGCGTACGGGCGCCCCGGCGCTCCCGGGCGGCCGGGACGACCAGCGGCGTGCCCGTCTCCGGGTCGTCGATGACCTGGCAGCGCAGCCCGAACACCCGCTCGACGAGCTCGGCGGTGACGACCTCGCCGGGCGCCCCTTCGGCCACCACCCGGCCGTCGCGCATGGCGATCAGGTGGGTGGCGTAGCGCGCGGCGTGGTTGAGGTCGTGGAGGACCGCGACGAGGGTGCGGCCCTGGGTCTCGTGCAGATCGGCGCAGAGGTCGAGGACCTCGATCTGGTGCTGGATGTCGAGGTAGGTGGTCGGCTCGTCCAGGAGCAGCAGCGGGGTCTGCTGGGCGAGGGCCATGGCGATCCAGACCCGCTGCCGCTGTCCGCCGGAGAGCTCGTCGACGTGCCGGTCGCCGAGCGCCCCGACCCCGGTGGCCGCCATCGACTCCTGGACGATCCGCTCGTCCTCGCGCGACCACTGGCGCAGCAGCCCCTGGTGCGGGTAGCGGCCCCGGGCGACGAGGTCGGCGACGGTGATGCCGTCCGGCGCGATGGAGGACTGCGGGAGCAGGCCGAGGGTGCGGGCGACCTGCTTGGCGGGGTAGCCGTCGATGGCGGCGCCGTCGAGGAGGACGGACCCGGCGGACGGCTTGAGCATCCGGGACAGGGCGCGCAGCAGGGTGGACTTGCCGCAGGCGTTGGGGCCGATGATGACCGTGAAGGAGTTGTCGGGCACGGCGACCGAGAGGTTCTCGGCGATGACGCGCTGGTCGTAGGCGAGGGTGACGGATTCGGCCGTCAGTCGGCTCACGGTGGTGTCTCCTTGCTCGGTGTTCCTGTACGACGCGCGCGCGTCGGCCGACGCGCTCCTGTCCTGGCTTCCGGGCCCGGCCGTGCCGGGTACGCCCGTGCCCGCGGCGCTCATACCCGTCCCGCCTTACGCTCGGTGAACAGCAGCCACAGCAGATAGCAGCCGCCCAGCATGCCGGTCAGCGCCCCGACGGGCAGCCGGTCGGCCCCGAAGAGCCGCTGGGAACCCCAGTCCGCGCCGATCAGCAGCACCGCGCCCATGCAGGCGGAGGCGGGCAGGTTGGGCCCGGTGGCCCGGGTCAGCCGCCGGGCGATCTGGGGCGCGGCGAGGGCGACGAAGGTGACGGGCCCGGCGGCGGCCGTCGCGGCGGCGGTCAGCAGCACGGCGGCGCCCATGACCACGACCCGGGTGCGTTCGGCCCGTACGCCCAGGGCGTACGCGGCGTCGTCGCCCATCTCCAGCATCCGCAGGGCCCGGCCGTGGCCGAGGACCACGGGGAAGAGCACGGCCGCCACGCACAGCAGGGGCCACACCTGGCTCCAGTCGCGGCCGTTGAGCGAGCCGACCATCCAGACCATCGAGCGGGTGGCGTCGACGAGGCCGGCCTTGGTCATCAGGTAGTCGCGGACGCCGGTGAGCACGGCGGCGGCGCCGATGCCGACGAGCACGAGCCGGTAGCCGTGGATGCCCTTGCGCCATGCCAGCAGGTAGACGGCGAGCCCGGTGGCGACACCGCCGGCGACGGCGCCGGCCGCGACGGCGAAGGGGTCGCCGTGGAAGAGGACGATGACGACGAGCGCGCCGGCCGCCGCCCCCTGGCCGAAGCCGATGACGTCCGGGCTGCCCAGCGGGTTGCGGGAGACGGACTGGAAGACCGCGCCGGCGAGCCCGAGGGAGGCGCCGACGAGCAGGCCGACGAGCACGCGCGGCAGCCGCAGGTCCCGGACGATGAACTCCTGCGCGGGCGTGCCGTCGCCGGTGAGGGTGCGCAGCACGTCGCCGGGCGGCAGCGGGAAGTCGCCGGTGCCGATGAGCGCGACGGCCGCGGCCGCGGCGACGGCCAGGAGCAGCAGGACGACGAGCGCCGCCCGGGGGTCCACCCGCAGGGAGAGCCCGCCGCGGGTCCGCAGGGTCTTCCCGGTCGTGCCGGGGGTGGTTCGAGGGGCTCGGGAGGAGGGGGTCACTGCTGGGCCATCCTGCGGCGGCGTACGAGGTGGATGAAGACGGGACCGCCGACGACGGCGGTGACGATGCCGGCCTGGAGCTCCCCGGGCCGGGTGACGACGCGTCCGATCACATCGGCGCCGAGCAGCAGCACCGGTGCCAGCACGGCCGCGTACGGCAGGATCCAGCGCAGGTCCGGGCCGGTGAGGGAGCGGACGAGGTGCGGGACGATCAGGCCGATGAAGACGATCGGGCCGCAGGCGGCGGTCGCCGCGCCGCACAGCAGGGTGACGGCGGCCATGGCGAGGACGCGGGTGCGGGCGGGGCTCGCGCCGAGCGCGCGGGCGGTGTCGTCGCCGAGGGCCACCGCGTTCAGCGGGCGGGCGAGGGCCAGGGCCAGCAGCACGCCGGCGCCGATGAACGGGGCGACCTGCCGGAGGGTGTCCGGGGAGGCGGAGGCGAGCGAGCCGACCGTCCAGAAGCGCATCCGGTCCAGCGCGGCGGAGTCCATGAGCTGGACGGAGTTGACGTAGCCGTAGAGGGCGTAGGTCACGGCCGTGCCCGCGAGCGCGAGGCGGACGGGGGTGGCGGCGCGGCTGCCGCCCAGCAGGTGGACGAGCACGGAGACGACGGCGGCGCCGAGGAAGGCGAACCACACATAGCCGCCGACGGAGGTGACGCCGAGGAAGCTGACGGCGGACACGACGGCCGCCGCGGCCCCGGCGTTGACGCCGAGGATGCCCGGCTCGGCGAGCGGATTGCGGGTGAGCGCCTGCATCACGGCACCGGCCGGGCCGAGCGCGGCACCGGCCAGGACGCCCAGGAGCGTACGGGGCACCCGCACCTCACGGACCACCACGTCGGCGTCCGTGCCGGTGGGATGGAACAGGCCGTGCCACACCTGGTCGAGGGGGATCTGTCTGGCGCCTACGGCGACGCTCGCGACGACGACCAGCAGGAGCACGGCCACGGCGGCGAACAGGCCCGCGGCGCGTACCGCGTTCCGGCCGCGTGGCGTGGGTTCCGGCGGGGCCGCCTGGGACCGGGGGAGACTCTCGACCAACACCAGGTTAGGTTAGCCTACCCTGAGATCCCCCCGTTCGAGTGAGTTCCGAGAGAAGCGCATCCCCATGAGCACCTCCCCCCAGTCCTCCCGGTCCGGCCTGTCCGGCCGCTCCGCCAACCCCTCCCGCCGCGGCCTGCTGGCCGTCGGCGGCGCCCTCGGCCTGGGCGGCCTCCTCACGGCCTGCGGCGGCGGCTCCTCGGACAAGACGGACGGGGCGTCAGGGACGGACTCGGGCTCCTGGACGTTCAAGGACGACCGGGGCGAGACGGCCAGGACCAGGAAGACCCCCAAGAAGGTCGTCGCCTTCACCGGCACCGCCGCCGCCCTGCACGACTTCGGCTTCGAGTGCACCGGCGTCTTCGGCCCCACCAAGCTCAAGGACGGCAAGCCGGACCCGCAGGCCGGCGACCTCGACGTCGACAAGGTCACGGTCCTCGGCAACGCCTGGGGCGAGTTCAACGTCGAGAAGTACGCGGCCATGGGCCCCGACCTGCTGGTCACCAACATGCTCCAGGGCAGCGAGCTCTGGTACGTGCCGGACGACAGCAAGAAGAAGATCCTGGCCCTCGCCCCGAGCGTCGGCATCAATGTCACGAAGGCGTCCCTGACCCAGGTCATCGGGCGCTACGCCGAGCTCGCCGGCTCCCTCGGCGCCGACCTCGGGGCCAAGAAGGTCACCGACGCGAAGGCCCGCTTCGAGAAGGCGTCCGAGACGCTCCGCAAGGCCGCCCGGGACAAGAAGGGCCTCAAGGTCCTGTGCGCCTCCGGCTCGGCCGACCTGCTCTACGTCTCCGACCCGGCCGTCTACGCCGACCTGTCCTACTTCAAGTCGCTCGGCGTCGACCTGGTCGTCCCCGGCAAGGTCACCGGAGGCTTCTTCGAGAGCCTCAGCTGGGAGAACGCCGGCACGTACGCCGCCGACGTGATCCTCCTCGACAACCGCACCTCCGCACTCCAGCCCAAGGATCTCGAAGCCAAGCCCACCTGGGCCGGCCTGCCCGCCGTCAAGGCCGGCCAGATCACCCCCTGGCTCAGCGAGCCCCGCTACTCGTACGCCGGCTGCGCGCCGCTCGTCGAGAGCCTCGCCGCCGCCATCGAGAAGGCCGAGAAGGTCAGCTGACGTCCGGCCGGCACACCCGGCCGACGACCGAGAGGAACCCCGCCATGTCCGTCCGGACCGAACGGCCCGCCAAGGCCGCCGCGCCCGCCCTGCCGTACCGCTTCTTCGATCTCCACGTCCTGCGCGCCGAACGGCTCAGCCCCGCGATGGTGCGAATCACCTTCGGCGCCGAGGACCTGCGCGACATCGTCAGCGGCGGCCGCGACCAGCGCTTCAAGCTGTTCCTGCCGCAGGCGGGACAGGACGCCCCGGTGCTCCCCGAGGCCCGCGACGAGAACTGGTGGACGGAGTGGCGGGCCATGGACCCCGCCGTACGGGCCTACATCCGCACGTACACCGTGCGGGCGCTGCGGCACGGCCCGGACGGACCGGAGGAGATGGACGTCGACTTCGCGGTCCACACCGACGCGAACGGCCACGGCGGCCCGGCCACCAACTGGGCCCAGGCGGCCCGCCCGGGCGACCGCGTCACCGTGCTGTGCCCCGTCGTCGAGGAGAACGGCGGCGTCGACTTCCAGCCGCCCGCGGGCACCGACTGGACGCTCATCACCGCCGACGAGACGGCGCTCCCCGCGGTGGCCGCCACCCTGTCCTGGCTCCCGGCCGGCAGCCGGGCCAAGGTCTGGATAGAGGTCCCGCACACGGACGACATCCAGGACCTCCCGACGGAGGCCGACGCGGACATCACCTGGCTGATCCGCGGCGGGGCGTCGGCCACCCCGGTACTGGACGCGGTCCGCGCCGCGGAGTTCCCGGCCGGGTCCCCCTACGCCTGGATCGCGGGCGAGGCGAGCGGCGTCCGCGCCCTCCGCCGCCATCTGGTGGGCGAACGCGGCCTCGACCGGCGGGCGGTGACGTTCACGGGGTACTGGCGCCGGGGGGCGTCGGAGGAGGACTTGCTGGCGGAGCTGGCCTGAGGGGGCGGGTGCGGTGGGGTGCCGCTGCGCGGGGCTTTGTCCCCTACCCGCCCCTTCCCGCTGCATCCGATGTGCGGCTCCGCCGCGTGGCGGGGGCTTCGCCCCCGGGCCCCCTTTTCCGCGCTCCGCGCGGTGTCCTCAAGCGCCGGACGGGCTGATTTCAGCCCGTCCGGGGGCACCTCCCAGCGGTAGCTGGGGGAGTTTGAGGACCGGGATCCGGGGCGGAGCCCCGGTATCGGGAAGGGGCGGGGCTGGGGAAAAGCCCCGCGCAGCGGCACCCCGCCCCGTCCAACCTCTACCACCCGAGCCGAGCCAACGCCCCCCTCACGTCCAGCCCACAGACCCCGTCCCCGGCCGAGGTCCACGCAACGCCGCACAACGCCCGCAACGCATCCGCCCTCTCCCCCTCCCCCTCAAGCACCACAACGCCGTCACGAACCACCGCGGTCCACCCCCCGCACCGGAACCCCGAAGCAAGGTCCCCCGAGACGGCCGGCTGCCCCGCCAACAACCCCCGCAGATCCTCCGCCACATACGTCGGCCGATACTTCGGCTCCGCCGCGAGCAGCTGCGCCGCCGTCGTGACACCGGTCAGGACGAGCAGCGAGTCCACGCCGCCCACGTACGCGCCCTCGATGTCCGTGTCGAGCCGGTCCCCCACGACGAGCGGCCGCTCGGCACCCGTGCGCAGCACGGTCTCGCGGTGCATCGGGGGCAGCGGCTTCCCCGCGACCTGCGGCTCCGCACCGGTCGCTATCCGTACGACCTGCACCGCCGCGCCGTTGCCCGGCGCGATCCCCCGTGCGCTCGGGATCGTCAGGTCCGTGTTGGACGCGAACCACGGCACGCCCCGCGCCACCGCGTACGACGCCTCCGCCAGCCGCGACCACGGCATGTCCGGCCCGCCATAACCCTGCGCCACCGCCGCCGGGTCGTCGTCCGCGGAGTCCACCGGCACCAGCCCGCGCTCCCGCAGGGCCACCCGCAGCCCCTCCGCGCCGATGACCAGCACCCGCGACCCGGCGGGGAGCTGATCGGCGATCAGCCGGGCCACCGCCTGCGCCGAGGTGATCACGTCGGACGGCTCGGCGGGCACCCCGAGCCGCGTCAGGTGCCCGGCGACCGTGTCCGGGGTGCGGGCGGCGTTGTTCGTGACGTACGCGAGGTGCATGCCGCCGTCCCGCGCCGCGCCCAGCGAGTCGACCGCGTGCGCGATGGCCTCGCCGCCCGCGTAGACCACGCCGTCGAGGTCGAGGAGCGCCGTGTCGTAGGCCGTGCTCAGCGGGCGCTCACTGCCCTCGGGCCGGGTCCGGGCGGTCTGGTTCATGTTCGGCTCGCTCCTTGTGCTGTACGTCTCTTCCGCGATCATTGCTCATCGGGCCGTGAGACATAACATTTCCCAATGAGCACTCCAGGACAGGCACGATTCGCAGGGAATGCAGGGCAAGGACTCCGACTCGCCCCCTTCCGAGGGCTGCGCTACGTCCCGGAGCGGGTCGGCAGCCTCGCCGCCGTCACCTCCCCACCGTACGACGTCGTCGTGCGGCCCGACGGCCTGCGCCATCTGGAGACGGCCGATCCGCACAACATCGTCCGGCTGATCCTCCCGCAGGCCGCCACGGCCGCCGACCGCCACCGGCAGGCGGCCGACACGCTGCGCCGCTGGCAGGAGGAGGAGGTCCTGGCGCCCGACCCCGAGCCGGCGCTGTACGTCTACGAGCAGCGCGGCGACGGCATCCTGCAGCGCGGCATCATCGGCGCCCTGCGTCTCACGCCGCGCGAGGAGGGCGCCGTCCTCCCCCACGAGGACGTCATGCCGCACATCATCGAGGACCGCGCCGCCCTGATGCGGGGCACGGGCGCCAACCTCGAACCGCTGCTGTTCTCGTACCGCGGCACCGGCGGCCCGGAGGGTGCGGCGGGCGTCATCGACCGCGTCATCGAGCGGGAACCGCTGCTCTTCACGACCACGGAGGACGGCTATGCCCACCGCCTGTGGTCCGTCACGGACCCGGACGAGCTCCGCGTGATCGACGAGGACCTCTCCCGGCAGCGGGCCCTGATCGCCGACGGGCACCACCGCTGGGCCACCTACCAGCGGCTGCGCGCCGAGCAACCGGCCCCCGGCCCCTGGGACTTCGGCCTGGTCCTCCTCGTGGACACCGCCCGCTACCCGCTGCGCGTCCGGGCGATCCACCGCCTCCTGCACCGCTTCCCGGTCGCCGACGCGCTCGCGGCCCTCGGCGGCGCGTTCCGGGTACGGACCCTCGACGGGCCGTTGCCGCAGGCCCTGGACGCGCTGGCGGAGGCGGCCGGGGAGCCCGGGAACGCCTTCGTCCTCGCGGGCGACGGCCGCTTCCACCTCGTCGACCGCCCGGACCCGGCCCTCCTCGACCGCGTGGTCCCGGCGGACCGGCCGGAGGCGTGGCGCACGCTGGACGCGACGGTCCTGCACTCCGTCCTGCTGGAGCACCTCTGGCACGTGCCGGACGACCCCGAGCACATCGGGTACATCCACGAGACCGCGGCGGCGGTCCAGCAGGCCGAGCGGCACGGCGGCACGGCGGTCCTGATGCACCCGGTGTGCGAGGACGTCGTACGGGAACTCGCGGAGCAGGGCGTCACGATGCCGCGCAAGTCGACGTCCTTCGGCCCCAAGCCGGCCACCGGCCTGGTCCTGCGGAGCCTGGCCCTGGACTGACCGGCGCAAGAGACGCAAAAAGACCCCTCCCACCGCGTTTCCGCAGGTGAGAGGGGTCTTTAAGTTAACTGCCGACTACTTGCCCTCGGCGGGCTTCTCCTCGGCGGCCTCGTCGGCGGCCTTCTCGGCGACGACGGGCTCCACGAACTGCGGGACCTCGACGGCGGCGGTCTCCACGGTCTCGACGACGGGCTCGGCGGCGGCCTCGGGGGCGTTCTCCTCCGTGACCTCCTCGCCGGCGTCGGCGGTCTCGACCACGGCCTCGACCTCAGCCTCGACCACGATCGGGGCCTCGGTCTCCGGCTCGGCCTCGGCCTCGGTGGTCATGGCGTCCGTGAACTCCACGCCGTCGAGCTCCGCGAGACGGTCCGAGGCGTTCGTCATGCCGCCCTGGTCCGACTCGAGGGCCTTGGCGAACCACTCGCGGGCCTCGTCCTTGCGGCCGACCTCCAGCAGCGCGTCGGCGTAGGCGTACCGCAGGCGCGCGGTCCACGGCTGGACCGAGTTGGACGCGAGCTCGGGGCTCTGCAGGGTGACGACGGCGGCCTCGGCCTGGCCCATGTCCTTGCGGGCACCGGCGGCGACGAGACGCATCTCGACCTGGCCGGCCTTGTCGAGCTTGTTCACCTCGGGCTCGCCGGCCATGGCCAGGGCGCGCTCCGGGCGGCCCATGCCGCGCTCGCAGTCGGCCATGACGGGCCACAGCTCGACGGAGCCGGTCATCCGGCGCGCGGCGCGGAACTCCGCGAGCGCCTCGGTGTAGCGGGCGGTGGCGTACGCGGCGAAGCCGGCGGCCTCGCGCACGGCGGCGACGCGGGAGGCGAGCCGCAGGGCGATGCGCGAGTAGGCGTACGCCTCCTCGGGCTCCTCGTCCAGCAGGTTGGCCACCATGACGAGGTTGCGGGCGACCTCCTCGGCGAGGCCCTTCGGCAGGCTCATGAGCTCCTGCCGGACGTCCGCGTCGATCTCCTCGCCGGTCACGTCGTCCGGGATCGGCAGACGCTTCACCGGCTCGCGGTCGCTGCGGTCACGGTCGCGGTCGTCACGGCGCCCGTAGCCACCGGAACGGTCGTCACGGCCGCCGCGGGGGGCGCCACCGTGCCGGTCGTCACGACGGCCGTAGCCGCCACCGGAGGGACGGCCACCGCGGTCGTCGCGGCCGCCGCGGAAGCCACCGCGGTCGTCATCACGACGGGGGCCGCGGTCGTCGCGACGCTCGAAGCCGCCCGGACGGCCACCACGGTCGTCATCACGGCGCGGGCCACGGTCATCACGACGGTCGTCACGGCGGAAGGACGGACGCTCGTCACGGCGGTCGTCGCGGCGGAAGCCACCACGGTCGTCGTCACGGCGGGGCGCGCGGTCGTCGCGGCGGAAGGACGGACGCTCGTCGCGACGGTCGTCACGGCGGAAACCGCCACGGTCGTCGTCACGGCGCGGGGCGCGGTCGTCACGGGGGAAGGACGGACGGTCGTCGCGGCGGAAGCCACCACGCTCGTCATCGCGACGCGGGGCGCGGTCATCACGGCGGTCGTCACGGCGGAAGGACGGACGCTCATCGCGGCGGTCATCGCGGCGGAAGCCACCGCGGTCGTCGTCGCGACGCGGGCCGCCGAAGCCGCCGGAGGGACGGCCGCCACGGTCGTCACGGCGCTCGAAGCCACCCGGACGGCCACCACGGTCGTCATCACGGCGCGGGCCACGGTCATCACGACGGTCGTCACGACGGAAGGACGGACGGTCGTCGCGACGGAAGCCACCACGGTCGTCGTCACGACGCTGGCCGTAGCCACCGCCGGCGGGACGGCCGCCACGGTCGTCCTCGCGCCGCGGGGCACGGTCGTCACGGCGGAACCCGCCACGGTCGTCACGGCGGTCGTCGCGGCGGAAGCCACCGCGGTCGTCGTCACGACGCGGGCCGCCGTAGCCGCCACCGGAGGGACGGCCGCCACGGTCGTCGCGACGCTCGAAGCCACCCGGACGGCCACCACGGTCGTCATCACGGCGCGGGCCACGGTCATCACGACGGTCGTCACGACGGAAGCCACCGCGGTCGTCGTCACGGCGGGGACCGCCGTAGCCGCCACCGGAGGGACGGCCGCCACGGTCGTCACGGCGCTCGAAGCCACCCGGACGGCCACCACGGTCGTTGTCACGGCGCTGGCCGTAGCCACCGCCGGCGGGGCGGCCGCCACGGTCGTCCTCGCGGCGCGGGCCACGGGGACGGTCGCCACCACGGTCGTCACGGTCGTCGCGACGGAAGGCCGGACGGTCATCGCGACGGAAGCCGCCACGCGAGTCGTCGCGGCGCGGCCCGCGAGGGCCTCCGTGGCGCTCGCCGCCCGATCGATCGTCGGGAGAGTTGGTGGACATCGAGGTGACTCCTGTCTTCGGGTACCGCAGTCATTCTCGCGCAACCGGCTGACCGGCGCGCTTCGGCAAAAACAAGCAGAAATACAAAAGGACCCCTGGTCCCAGCGTGAACGCTGGGACCAGGGGTCCTTGAAAGATTGTTCGGCGGCGTCCTACTCTCCCACACGGTCCCCCATGCAGTACCATCGGCGCTGAAAGGCTTAGCTTCCGGGTTCGGAATGTAACCGGGCGTTTCCCTAACGCTATGACCACCGAAAC
>NZ_LGUI01000013.1 GCF_002891295.1 Streptomyces eurocidicus
ACGCTGTTGAGTTCTCAAGGAACGGACGCTTCCTTTGTACTCACCCTCTCGGGCTTTCCTCCGGGCGCTTCCCTTCGGTATTTCGTGTTCCGACTCTATCAGATCCTTTTCCGTGCCGTTCCCGGCTGGAATTTTGTTTCCGATCCCCTGTCGGCGGGGTGTTCACTACTTTAGCGGCTTTTCCTGTCGGCTCCTAATCGAGCCGATCGGCATCGTATTTCGGCATGCCGAAATACGACCCCGTCAGGGGCTACCTCTTCAGTAGTGAGTGTGCCGCCCGCGCCTCGCCAGCAGCAGTTGCTGCGGGCACCGATCGTGGGCAGGGATCCGACACTACAGCCCCCGGCAGGGCGAGGCAAATCGATTAAGCACCCCTCCCGCCGTCCGCCGAGGGCTCCGGGAGCTCCACCGGGTGGCCCTCGCGCGTGCGGAATCCTCAGTTCCTATGACATACGCTTCTGGCCAGTGCGCCGTCCAGGACAGGCAGTGACGGCGCGTGATGAATCTTCACCCTCTGGGAGGCTTCCCATGACCACCGTGTCGTCCCCGCTCGCCGGACGTGCCATCGGACTCGCGGCAGTGCCCGACCCGGTCTTCTCCGGCGCGATGGTGGGCCCCGGTACCGCCATCGACCCCGTGCGCGAGCCGCACGCGGCGGTCTCGCCCGTCGACGGTGTCATCGTCTCGCTGCACCCCCACGCCTTCGTCGTCGTCGACGGTGAAGGCCACGGTGTACTGACGCACCTCGGCATCGACACCGTCCAGCTCAACGGCGAGGGCTTCGAGCTGCTCGTCAACAAGGGCGACACCGTCACGCGCGGCCAGGACGTCGTGCGCTGGAACCCGGCCGCCGTCGAGGCCGCCGGCAAGTCGCCGATCTGCCCGGTCGTCGCACTGGAGGCCACCGCCGACTCGCTCGGTGACGTCCTCGAGGCCGACGACGTCAAGGCCGGGGACGCGCTCTTCAGCTGGCGGTAGGCCGCACACCCCCCACCCGCCATGACAGGAAGCGCGGGGCGGGGCGGAACGTATGACATTCCATCGCGGCGGCCGGGTCCGCCGCTTCAACGGAGACGGGTGAAATGGAGACAACGCTGCGAGGCGTCGGCGTGAGCCACGGTGTGGCGATCGGCGAGGTGCGGCACATGGGCACGGCGGTTCTGGAGCCGCCGGCCAAGCAGATTCCGGCCGACGAGGCGCCGCGTGAACAGGGACGCGCCCGCCAGGCCGTGGAAGCTGTGGCCGCGGACCTCATCGCGCGCGGCAACCTGGCCGGTGGCGAGGCCCAGCACGTGCTCGAGGCCCAGGCCATGATGGCGCAGGACCCGGAGCTCATGGCCGACGTCGAACGGCGCATCACCGTCGGCAGCACCGCCGAGCGCGCGGTGTACGACGCGTTCGCCGCCTACCGCGCGCTGCTGGCCAACGCCGGCGAGTACCTGGCCGGCCGGGTGGCCGACCTGGACGACGTGCGGAACCGTATCGTCGCGCGCCTGCTGGGCGTGCCGATGCCGGGCGTGCCGGACAGTGACGAGCCGTACGTGCTGATCGCGCGGGACCTGGCGCCCGCCGACACCGCGCTGCTCGACCCGACGCTGGTGCTCGGCTTCGTGACCGAGGAGGGCGGGCCGACCAGCCACAGCGCCATCCTCGCCCGCGCGCTCGGGGTGCCCGCCGTCGTAGCCCTGCCCGGTGCCGGTGAGCTGGCCGAGGGCACGGTCGTGGCCGTCGACGGCAGCACGGGCGACATCTTCGTCGACCCGAGCGCCGAGAAGCGCGCCGAGCTGACGAAGGCCGCCGAGGCGCGCAAGGCCGCGCTCGCCGCGTCGTCCGGTCCGGGCGCGACGTCCGACGGGCACAAGGTGCCGCTGCTCGCCAACGTCGGTGGCCCGGCGGACGTGCCGGCCGCGGTCGAGGCGGGCGCCGAGGGCGTCGGTCTGTTCCGTACCGAGTTCCTCTTCCTCGACGACAGCCAGAAGGCGCCGTCGGAGGCCAAGCAGATCGACGCCTACCGCAAGGTCCTGGAGGCGTTCCCCGAGGGCCGTGTGGTCGTGCGCGTGCTGGACGCGGGCGCGGACAAGCCGCTCGACTTCCTGACGCCCGCCGACGAGCCGAACCCGGCGCTCGGCGTGCGTGGTCTGCGCACCCTGCTGGACCACCCGGACGTGCTGCGCACGCAGCTCGTCGCGCTGGCCAAGGCCGCCGAGGGGCTGCCGGTCTACCTCGAGGTCATGGCCCCGATGGTGGCGGACCGCACGGACGCCAAGGCGTTCGCGGACGCGTGCCGCGAGGCCGGGCTCCAGGCCAAGTTCGGCGCGATGGTGGAGATCCCCTCCGCCGCGCTGCGGGCCCGCTCGATCCTGCAGGAGGTCGAGTTCCTCTCGCTGGGCACCAACGACCTGGCGCAGTACACCTTCGCGGCCGACCGTCAGGTCGGTGCGGTGTCCCGGCTCCAGGACCCGTGGCAGCCGGCCCTGCTCGACCTGGTCGCCGCTTCCGCCGAGGCCGCCAAGGCCGAGGGCAAGAGCTGCGGCGTCTGCGGTGAGGCCGCTGCGGACCCGCTGCTGGCCTGTGTGCTGACCGGACTGGGCGTCACCAGCCTTTCCATGGGTGCCGCGTCGATCCCGTACGTGCGCGCGACGCTGGCCAAGCACACGCTCGCCCAGTGCGAGCGCGCCGCCGCGGCGGCGCGTGCCACGGACACGGCCGAAGAGGCCCGTCTGGCCGCGCAGGCGGTGCTGTCCGGCGAGTGAGCCGGTGGGTCGCGTCGGCATGACGTGACCGGATGACGTGAGGGGTGCCCCGCCGGAAGGCGGGGCACCTTTCGCGTTCTCAGCCCTTCCCGCCGCCTTCCGCTTCCCCTTCCGTTTCTTCTTCCGCTTCCTCTTCGTTCTCGGCGAGTGCCAGACCGCCCCGGTAGTCGACCCCCGGCTCCGGAGGTACGGGCTCGCCGGTGTGGGCGTCGGTGCAGTAGGCGGCGAAGACCTCCGCCTCGGTCAGGGGCCGCAGCCATCCGTCGCGCAGGTTCCACCCGCGGACGGTGTCGCGGCGGCCCGGCAGTGTGGTGCGCAGGACGACGCCGCCGGGGCGGTCCGCCGCGATGCCTGCCGCCAGCACCGTGCAGAAGACCAGGGCCGCGGCCTCCCCCAGGTGCAGCAGGCCGTCGTCGCGGTGCTCGGCGTGCAACACCGCCACGAGCGGGACGTCGCCCTCGGCCGAGACGCTGCACACCAGGTGGTGGCTGCCGGCTCCCACCGCCCGGACGAGGCGGCGCAGTGCCCGGGTGGCACGGGCGAAGGCTGCCCGGCCGATGTCCTCGCCGCAGGAGGCGCAGTCGCCGGCGGTGAGGAGGGAGGAGGCGTACTCCCAGGTGGCCTGCTGTTCCGCCGCGTCGATGAGCTGGGGCAGCAGCCTGCCCATCGGCTGGCCCTCGTATGTGACCTTGGTGCCCGCCGCGGCGATCTCCGCGGTGTAACGCGTGCGGCTGGCGGGGCTGTCCGGGTCGAGGCGGGAGTCCGCGCAGAACTCCTCGTAGCCCACGGGGTCGAAGAGGGCGACGCTCGTGTGCGTGCCCTGTCCGGCGAGGGTCCGCAGCAGCCCCTCCATCTGCCGCAGGTAGGTGGCGTGGTCGTCGAAGACGAAGGAGGCGTATCTCCTCATGGCGGTGAAGTCCGCCTCGTCCGCCAGCACGGCCACGGTGCTGGGCACTTCGCGGCGCAGTGCCCTCCGTGCCGTCGTCCGCCGGTGGTGCCGGTCGTGTCGGTCGCCGCTGTTCCAGTGCGCCATGTCTCCCCCATCAGCGCGGTCGGTCAGTGCTCACTCACCGTAACCGAGGGCACTGACAACGCCCTGCCGTCGCGGTCCCGCACCAGGCGGCGCTGGGCGCAGCACATCGCGGCGAGTCCGGCGCCGAACGCGACCCAGCCGAGCGATCCGGTGGTGATCGCGGCGGTCACCGCGAGGGGGCCGACGCTGCGCTGGACGGCCTGGCCGAGGCCGTGGACACCGAGGTAGGCGCCCTGGGCCGGGGGCGGGGCGAGGGCCACGGACAGCTCCCAGGAGACGGTGGCGTGCAGCATCTCGGCGACGGTGAACGCGGTGGCGGCGAGGGTGAGGCCGGCCCCGGCGACCCAGGGCGAGTCGGCGGCGGACACGGCGAGGGCGATGCCGCCCGTCAGGAAGGCGGCGGCCAGGGGCAGGAGTGTCGCGCGGGCGGCGCTCGGGGTGGTGCCGAAGCGTGCGAAGGGGACCTGGAAGCAGACCACGAGCACGCTGTTGAGGACGAGGAGGAGCGGGACGAGTTGGTGCGGGGCGGTCGTGGCCGTCACCGCCCACAGCGGCAGGCCGACCCGGAAGACGGAGTCGTCGAGGAAGAGGGCGATCTCGGTGGCGGTGTAGGCGAGATAGCGGCGGTCGCGCCACGGGTTGGGCGCCGGACCGGCCTCGGCGGGCGCGGCCTCGGCGGGCGTCGTGGCCGCGCCGGGGCAGCGGGCCGTCGCGGAAGTGGTGACGACGTGTGCGGGCGACGGGGGTTCGCCGCAGCGCAGGGTGAGGGCGGCGGCGAGGACGAAGGAGAGGGTGTCGCCGATGAGCAGCCCGCGGTACACGGCCGTGCCGGCGCCGGTGAGGGCGCCCGCCGCCGCGAGCCCTCCGACGGCCCAGCCGAGGTTGGCGGCGGTGCGGTTGATCGCCTGGTAGCGGGCGCGCTCGTCGTCGGCGACGCGGGTCGCGTAGAGCTTGGTGAGGACGGAGGAGGCGCGGTCGCCGAGGCTGCCGACGGCGGCGATCACGAGGAGGAGGCGCAGGTCCGTCGTGGTGAGGAGGGAGAGGGAGGCGAGGGCCCGCACGGCCTGGACGGCGGCCAGGAGCGGTCGCAGGGGGACGCGGTCGGCGAGCAGGCCGCCGAGGGGCGGGCCCGCGATGCCGACGGCGCCGGAGGCGCCGAGCAGGATGCCGATCTGGGCGGTGCCGAGCCCGGCGACGTAGGTGAAGTAGAGGACGGCGGTCGCCCCCCAGAGTCCGGAGCCGACCCGGTCGACGAAGCTGATGGCCAGCAGACGGCGTCCGTCCGCTCCCCCCGGTATGCGCATCTGGTTTCCCCTTGACCGACCTATTGTACTGATACATACTCAGATCTGTGGTGACACAATATGAGTTCACTGGTACGAACGCCAAGGGAATTGCCGCGTCCATCGAACGCGGTGTGGCCGAGGGGGCGCTGCCGCCGGGCGGCGCGCTGCCTCCCGTACGGGTGCTGGCCGAGCGGCTGGGGGTGAGCCCGGGCACCGTCGCGGCCACGTACAAGGAGCTGCGCGGGCGGGGCATCGTCCTCACCCGGGGGCGCGGCGGCACGGTGGTCGCCGAGGCTCCCGCGGTGGCCTCCCGACGCCCGCCGAAGGTGCCCCCGGGGCTGCGTGACCTGTCCGGCGGCCATCCCGACCAGGCGTTCCTGCCCACCAGGCTGCCGTCCGCCCGGGCGGCCGCGGGGTCCCGCTCGCACCGGTCGTCGCCACGGCTCGCGCGGCTGGAGGAGCTGGTGCGCGCCTGGTACGAGCGGGACGGCGTGCCGTCGGCGCATGTGACGTTCGCGCACAGCGGGCTCGACTGCATCGCGCGGCTGCTCTCCGTCGAGCTCCGGCCGGGCGACGCGGTGGCGATGGAGGACCCCGGTTACCACCACCTGCTGGACCTCGTGCCCGCGCTGGGGCTGCGGTCCGTGCCGGTGGAGGTGGACGACGAGGGGATCCGGCCGGAGTCGCTGCGGGCCGCGCTACGGGCGGGGGTGCGCGCGGTGATCTGCAGCCCCCGGTCGCAGAACCCGTACGGCGGCGCCTTCTCGGCCCGGCGGCGGGACGCCCTGGTGGCCGTGCTCGCGGAGGCACCGGATGTGCTGGTGATCGAGAACGACCACGCGTCGGAGATCGCGGGAGTGCCGCTGCACAGCGTGGCCGCCGGCGGGCCGGGCCGCTGGGCCCAGGTCCGCACCGTCACCAAGTACCTGGACTCGGATCTGCGGTGGGCGGCGATGGCGTGTGACGCGATCACGCTGGCCCGGCACGACGGGCGGCTCCTGCTGACCTCCGGCTGGGTGAGCCACGCACTCCAGGAGGCGGTGGCCGGGCTGCTGGCGGACCCCGGCGCCCGGGCCCTCGTGGCCCGGGCCCGGGACGCCTACGCGCTGCGCCGGGAGACGCTGCTCAGGGAGCTGGCCGGGCACGGCCTCGCCGCGCACGGCGCCAGCGGGCTGAACATCTGGGTGCCGGTGTGCGACGAGGCCGCCGTCGTCAACGGCCTGCGGTCGTCGGGCTGGTGGGTGGCGGCCGGGGCGCGGTTCCGGACCGGCACCGCGCCCGCGGTGCGGATCACGACGACGGACCTGCTGCCGGAGGAGGCCGTACGCCTGGCGGCGGACTTCGCCGGGATGCTGGGTGAGCGGCAGGCGACGTACGGCGGGTGAGGCGGGGCGGGCGGTCAGCCGCGCGTCCGGCCCAGCTCCTCGTAGAAGCGCAGGAGGCCGGCGTCGTCGACCGAGCCGGGGTTGACGGCCTTCTCCATCGGGGTGCCCTGGAGGAGGCGCTTGACGGGGACCTCGATGCGCTTGCCGGTCAGGGTGTGCGGGATGGCGGGCACCTCGATGACCTCGTCGGGGACATGACGGGGTGAGAGCTGGGCGCGGATGGTGCTCTTGATGCGGTCGAGCAGTGCCTCATCGAGGGTGGCGCCCGGGGCGAGGTGCACGAAGAGGGGCATCCAATAGCCGCCGTCGGGCTCCTCGACGCCGATGACGAGGGACTCACGGATCTCGGGTAGGCGCTCGACGGCCTCGTAGATGTCCGCGGAGCCCATGCGGACGCCCTGGCGGTTGAGGGTGGAGTCGGAGCGGCCGTGGATCACGACGCTGCCACGGGAGGTGAGGGTGATCCAGTCGCCGTGGCGCCAGACGCCGGGGAACATCTCGAAATAGCTGTCGCGGTAGCGGGAGCCGTCGGGGTCGTTCCAGAAGCGGATCGGCATGGACGGCATGGGGCCCGCGACGATCAGCTCGCCGACCTCGTCGACCACGGGCTTGCCCTGGGCGTCCCACGCCTGGAGGTCCGTGCCCAGGCAGGGCGCCTGGAGCTCGCCGATGTGCACGGGCAGTGTGGGCACGGCGCCGGCGAAGCAGCTGCACACGTCGGTGCCGCCGCTGACGGAGGCGATCCACATGTCCTCGGCGACCTCGTCGTGGAGCCAGCGGAAGCCGTCGGGCGGCAGCGGCGAGCCCGTGGTGGCGACGCACTTGACGCGGGAGAGGTCGAAGTCGCGGCCGGGGTGGACCCCGGCCTTGCGGCAGGCCATCACATACGCGGCGGAGGTGCCGTAGAGGGTGGTGCCGGTGCGCTCGGCGACGCGCCACTGGGCGGCGGTGTCGGGGTGGCCGGGGCTGCCGTCGTAGAGGACGACCGTCGAGCCGACCAGGAGGCCGGAGACGAGGAAGTTCCACATCATCCAGCCGGTCGAGGTGTACCAGAAGAAGCGGTCCTCGGGGCCGAGGTCGCAGTGCAGGGCGAGCTGCTTGAGGTGCTCCAGGAGGATGCCGCCCTGGGACTGCACGATGGCCTTGGGCAGACCCGTGGTGCCCGAGGAGTAGAGCACCCAGAGGGGGTGGTCGAAGGGGACCTGCTCGAAGACCGGCTCAGCGCCGGCCGAGGTGAGGGCCTCCCATTCCAGGGTGCCTTCGGGGGCCGGGGTGCCCAGGAGCGGGACGTGCACGACCGCGCGCACGGTCGGCAGGCCCGCGCGCAGCTCGGCCACGGTGCCGGTGCGGTCGTGGGACTTGCCGCCGTAGCGGTATCCGTCGACGGCGAACAGGACGACGGGCTCGACCTGCTGGAAGCGGTCCAGGACGCTGCGGGCGCCGAAGTCGGGGGCGCAGGAGGTCCATACGGCGCCGACGGCGGCGGTGGCGAGCAGGGCGACGACGGCCTGCGGCACATTGGGCAGATAGGCGCTGACGCGGTCGCCGGGGCGGACGCCCAGGCGGCGCAGCTCGGCGGCGAGGGAGCCGACCTGGGCGCGGAGCCCGGCCCAGCTGAGGGGGACCGGCTCATGGGTCTCGTCGACATAGAGCAGGGCCGGGGCGTCGGCGCGGGCGGGGTCCTCGGCGGCGCGCAGGGCGTGCTCGGCGTAATTGACCGTGGCGCCGGGGAACCAGCGGGCGCCGGGCATGCCGGGGTCGGCGAGGACCTGCTCGGCGGGGCTGGAGAAGCGGACGTCGCACCAGGCGGCGACGGCCTGCCAGAAGTCGGGCAGGCGCTCCACGGACCAGCGGTGCAGCGCGGCATAGCTCGCGGCGGGGTCACCGGGGACGGGGGCCGGGGCGCCGTGGCGCTCGGCGGCCCAGGCGTGGAAGCGGGTGACCTGTGCGCGGGCGACGCGGTCCTCGCCGGGGGTCCACAGGGGTTCCGGCTGGGTGGCGGGCGGCGGTGCGGTGGTCATCTGGCTGCTCCCGGCTGTTACGCGTCGTGGGCGTCGCGCCGCGCACCGACGGGTTCGCGCGGGACGCGGCTGAGAGGACGATGCCACGTGATCGACTCCCGCACCAGCCCTGTGGATAACCCTCGGGGGATCCCGGGTTCCCGGCGGGGTGAACGACAGTTGAACGGACCCCGCGCCCCCGGGCGGCGGTGGCAGGCTGATCAGCATGGATGCACGTGATCTGCGGCGGTTAATGGGAACGGTCGGGACGGCGCGGGGGCTGCGGTCCGTGCGGACGGCGTGGCGGCGCAGGTGCGCGGACGCGGCGGGGCTGCCCCGGCAGGGTGCGGAGCGGGCGCGGGTGCCGGGTGCGGCGCTGGGGGCCGACCCGGGCCCGGGCGGCGGGGTGGTGCGCTTCGCCCGGTCGTCGTTGCTGGTGCGGGTGGCGGCGGGCGGCGCGGTGTTCTGCGGCTGGGACGGCGCCGGGCCGGAGCCCTCGTACGCCCTGGGCGGGTCGGTCCCGGAGGTGGACGAGCGCGCGGTGCTGGAGCCGGACAAGGACGGCGGCTGGCGCGTGGTGTCGGAGCGGGTGCTGGTGGTCGTGGGCCGGCACGGCTCCGTGGAGGTGCGCACGCCCGGCGGGGTGCTGCTGCGGCGCGATCTGCCGCCCCGCTGGTGGGAGCCGGTGGCCCCGCCGGCGCCCGGGGATTCCGCCGGCCCGGCCGCGGCGCGGTGGACGCAGCGGTCGGAGGTGCCGCCGGACGCGCGGTTCTTCGGGCTGGGCGGCAGGGCCGCGGGCCCCCGGCTGCGGGAGGGGACGTACCGGCTGTGGAACACCGATCCGGGCGGCGCCTTCGAACCGGAGGACGATCCGCTGTACATCACGATGCCGGTGCAGCTGGTGGTGGCCGACGCGGGCACCCACCTGGCCTTCCACGACAACTCCTGGGACGGCCGGGTGACGCTGCGGGAGGGCGAGGAGGGCGCGGGCTCGGGGCACGACCGGCCGGGCCGCTGCGAACTGCGGATGGACGGCGGGCCGCTGCGCTCCTGGGTGATCGTGGGCACGCCCGCGCGGGTGCTGCACGGCTGGGCGGCGCTGACGGGGGCGGCCGCCCTGCCGCCCGCCTGGGCGCTGGGCCACCACCACGCGCGCTGGGGCTTCGGCAGCGAGGCGGAGGTGCGGCGGGTGGTGGCGGGGTACGTGGAGCGGGGGCTGCCGCTGTCGGCGCTGCACCTGGACATCGACCACTACCGGGGGCACCGCGTCTTCACGGTGGACCGGGAGCGCTTCCCCGATCTGCCGGGGCTGGCGGCCGAGCTGCGGGAGCTCGGGGTGCGGCTGGTGTCCATCGTGGACCCGGCGGTGAAGGCCGAACCGGGGCTGGCGGTGTACGACAGCGGTGCGGAGGCGGGGGCGTTCGTCCGGGACGGCCGGGGCCGGGCGGTGCGGGGCGAGGTGTGGCCCGGCGAGTCGGTGTTCCCGGACTTCACCGATCCGGCGGTGCGCGCCTGGTGGGGCGGGCTGTACGCGGAGCGTCTGGCACAGGGCTTCGCGGGGTTCTGGCACGACATGAACGAGCCGGTGTCGTTCGTGGCGTTCGGCGAACCGACGCTCCCCCGGTCGGCCCGGCACGCCCTGGAGGGCCGGGGCGGTGACCACCGGGAGGCGCACAACGTCTACGCGCTGGCGATGGCGCGCGCCGGGTTCGAGGGGCTGCGCGCCCTGCGGCCGGGGGAGCGGCCCTTCCTGTTCTCCCGGTCGGGATGGGCGGGCATGCAGCGCTACGGCGGCACGTGGTCGGGCGACGTGGCCACCGGGTGGCCGGGGCTGCGGGCGTCGCTGGCGCTGGTGCTCGGCCTCGGGCTGTGCGGGGTGCCGTATTCCGGTCCGGACGTCGGCGGGTTCACGGGGTCGCCGTCGCCCGAGCTGTATCTGCGCTGGTTCCAGCTGGGCGCGTACCTTCCGCTGTTCCGTACGCACGCGGCGTACTTCGCGGGGCGCCGGGAGCCGTGGGAGTTCGGCGCGGAGGTCCTGGAGCACGCGGGGGCCGCGCTGTGGGAGCGGGAGCGGCTGCTGCCGTACTTCGTGACGCTCTCGCACCTCGCGCGGCGCACGGGCGCGCCGTACGTCCGGCCGGTGTGGTGGCGGTCGCCCGAGGACAGGGCGCTGCGGGACTGCGAGGACGCGTTCCTGCTGGGTGACTCGCTGCTGGTGGCACCGGTGCTGGAGCAGGGCACGGACCGGCGCGCGGTGCGGCTGCCGCGCGGGCGGTGGTACGACACGGCGACGGGCCGGGCGCACGAAGGCCCGGGGCAGGTGCTGCTGGACGCTCCGCTGTCGCGGATCCCGGTGCTGGCGAGGGCGGGTTCGGTGGTGCCGGTGAAGGGTGCCGACGGGCGGGTGGAGCTGGAGGTGTGGGCGCCGGCCGCCGGGCGGACGGGGGGCGGGGTGCTGATCCCGGACGGGGGCGAGGGCTGGGAGTCGGCGGAGGTGGTCCGGTTCACGACGCGGCTGCGGGACGGGGTGGTGACGGTGGAACAGGAAGGTGCGCGGGAGGTCGGATATCCCGTGCGGGTCCGTGGTGGCGAGGGCGCCTCGTGAGACGGGTGGGGGTGGCGGGGGCCGCGCTCTTCCGTAGCGGCCGCCCGGCTGGTATCTGGATGCCCATGTCCAGACTCTCCGCAGTCCTGCGCACCCTCGCCCTCCCGCTGACCGCGCTCCTCGCCGTTTCCGCCGCACCCGCCCCCGCCGCGCACGCGGAGCCGGAGCCGCGCCCTCCGAAGGAGTTCGTCGCCCTCTCGGACGTCGATCCGACGATCCTCCAGGAGATGCGCTACTTCACCCGGCACAACTTCACCGGCCACCGGGTCGACGGCTACCGCCGTCCGGTGTGCCTGCTGACCCGTCCGGCCGCCGAGGCGCTGCACAGGGCGCAGCGCGTCCTTCTCCGTAAGGGCTACACCCTCAAGGTCTACGACTGCTACCGGCCGCAGCGCGCGGTGAACGACTTCGTCGCGTGGGCGAAGGACCTCGGCGACGAGCGGATGAAGGCGGAGTTCTATCCGCAGGTCGACAAGTCGCGGCTGTTCCTGGACGGCTATATCGCCGAGAAGTCCGGGCACAGCAGGGGCAGCACCATGGACGTCACCCTGGTGCGGCTGCCGGCGCGGCCGACCCGCCCGTACGTCCCCGGGGAGCCGCTGGTGCCCTGCTACGCGCCGAAGGGCGTGCGCTTCCCCGACAACTCCGTCGACATGGGGACGGGGTACGACTGCTTCGACACGCTGTCGCACACGCTCGACCCGCGGATCGACGGGCGGCGGCGGGCGAACCGGCTGCTGCTGAAGTCGACCCTGGAGGGCGCGGGTTTCGTCAACCTGAAGGAGGAGTGGTGGCACTACACCCTTCGCGACGAGCCGTTCCGTGACACCTACTTCGACTTCCCCGTGCGCTGAGGCGCACCGGCGCGACCGGCCTTGACGGCCCCCGGGGGCGGCAGAACACTGCCCGGTGCCCCCCGTAGCAGCCGTTCCGAGGTCAGGAGACGCCATGACGGGCTCGTACGTCGCCGCGATCGACCAGGGCACCACCTCCAGCCGCTGCATCGTCTTCGACCGGCACGGCGCGGTCGCCGGGGTGGACCGGCGGGAGCACCGGCAGATTTTTCCCAAGCCGGGCTGGGTGGAGCACGACGCCGCCGAGATCTGGGCGAAGGTACGGGCCGTGGTGGCGGGCGCGCTCGCGGCGGCGGGGGTCCGGGCCGACGAGCTGAGCGCGCTCGGCATCACCAACCAGCGGGAGACGGCGGTCCTGTGGGACCGCGCCACGGGCAAGCCGGTGCACAACGCCGTCGTCTGGCAGGACACCCGGACCGACGCGCTCTGCCGCGAGCTGGGCGGGACGGACGGGCCGGACCGCTTCCGGGCGACGACGGGGCTGCCGCTGGCGAGCTACTTCACCGGCCCGAAGGTGACCTGGCTGCTGGAGCACGTGCCGGGGCTGCGCCGGCGGGCCGAGCAGGGTGAGATCGCGTTCGGCACCGTCGACTCCTGGCTGATCTGGAACCTCACGGGCGGCCCGGACGGCGGGGTGCACGTGACGGACGTGACCAACGCCGCGCGCACCCTGCTGATGGACCTGGAGACCCTCCAGTGGGACCCGGCCGCCTTACGGGCGATGGACATCCCGGAGGCCATCCTTCCGGAGATACGTTCCTCCGCCGAGGTGTACGGGACGGCGGTGGGCCCGCTCGCCGGGGTGCCCGTGGCGGCCGCGCTCGGCGACCAGCAGGCGGCGGTCTTCGGGCAGACCTGCTACCGGCCGGGCGAGGCCAAGAACACGTACGGCACCGGCAGTTTCCTGCTCCTGAACACCGGCGGCAGGCCGGTGCCGTCCAAGCACGGGCTGCTGACGACGGTCGGCTACCGGCTGGGCGGCGAGCCGCCGGTGTACTGCCTGGAGGGGTCGATCGCGGTCACCGGCGCTCTGGTGCAGTGGTTCCGCGACCAGCTCGGACTCATCCGTTCCGCCGCGGAGATCGAGCCGCTGGCGGCGAGCGTGCCGGACAACGGCGGCGCCTATGTGGTCCCCGCGTTCTCCGGGCTGTACGCCCCGTACTGGCGCTCCGACGCGCGCGGTGTCATCGCCGGGCTGACGGGTTACGTCACCAAGGCGCATCTGGCACGGGCGGTGCTGGAGGCGACGAGCTGGCAGACGCGCGAGGTGGTGGACGCGATGTACCAGGACTCGGCGGTGCGGCTCACCTCGCTCAAGGTGGACGGCGGGATGACCGCCAACGGCCTGCTGATGCAGCACCAGGCCGATGTGCTGGACGTGCCGGTGATCCGCCCGGTGGTGGCGGAGACGACGTGCCTGGGCGCGGCGTACGCGGCGGGGCTGGCGACCGGGGTGTGGCGGGACCTGGACGAGCTGCGGGGGCAGTGGCGGCGGGACGCGGAGTGGACGCCGCGGATGGGGGCGGCGGAGAGGGCCGCGGGGTACGGGCGGTGGCGGCGGGCGGTGGAGCGGAGTTTCGGGTGGGTGGAGGGGTGACGCGGGGCGGTGCCGCTGCGCGGGGCCTTGTCCCCTACCCGCCCCTTCCCCGCTCCCGGGGCTCCGCCCCGGACCCCGGTCCTCAAACTCCCCCGGCTACCGCTGGGAGGTGCCCTCAGACAGGCTGAAAATCAGCCCGCGCGGCTATCGCGTGTTCCACCACCGAGACCAGGACCCGCTTGACGGACTCCCGGTCGCGCGCGTCGCACAGGACGACCGGCACCCCGGCGTCCAGGTCGAGGGCGTCGCGGACGTCCTCCTCGGGATAGCGGTCGGCGCCGTCGAAGCAGTTCACGGCGAGGGTGAAGGCGATGCCGCGGCGCTCGAAGTAGTCCACGGCAGCGAAGCAGTCGGCCAGCCGCCGGGTGTCGGCGAGGACGACCGCGCCGAGGGCACCCCGGGCGAGTTCGTCCCACAGGAACCAGAAGCGGTCCTGGCCGGGGGTGCCGAAGAGGTAGAGGACGAGGTCGTCCCGGAGGGTGATGCGGCCGAAGTCCATGGCGACGGTGGTGGTGCGCTTGGCCTCGACGCCCGAGGTGTCGTCGACGGGGCGACCCGCCTCGGTGAGGAGCTCCTCGGTGCGCAGTGGCCTGATCTCGCTCACCGCGCCGACCAGGGTGGTCTTGCCGACGCCGAAGCCCCCGGCCACCAGGAGTTTGAGCGCCAGCGGCTCGACCGCGGCCCGTCCGCGTCCATGGCCCGCACGTCCGAACACCGTGGTGGCCCTCCTTCCGCTTCCGGCGGGCCGGCGCAGCGCCGTCGCCCGCGGTGGTGATCGTTCCGTAAAGACCATGGCCACGACAAGCCCTTCGGGGTGCCCCGTGCCACGCGGCCGGAGGGGACCGGGTGGCACGGGGCGGGACGGGCCCGGCGGCTCAGAGCGCCCGCAGTCCGTCGATCACCTCGCGCAGAATGCTTTCGTCGGGCAGTTCCGCCGGGGGCACCGGGCGGGAGACCCGCACCAGCCCGGCGGACAGCAGGTCCCCGACGAGGACGCGCACCACACCGACCGGGAGGTCCAGGCCGGCGGCCAGTTCGGCGATGGACAGGTGCTCGTCGCGGGTGAGGTCGACGATGTCGAGGTGCTCCGGGGACAGCGCCCGGTCGGCGACGGCGTGCGCGTCACCGGCCCGGCCCGTGAACCCTTCGTCGGCGATGACGACCGCGATCAGGTCGAGGGCGCCCTCGGCCGCGCTGCGGGTGCGGCCGCGGGTCATCGCGTACGGGCGGACGACCGGGCCGGCCGCGTCGTCGTACCAACGCGCCCCGGCCCCGCCCTCCCCCGGCTCGCCCTCGTCCGGGCCGGGGCGCCCCGGCCCGGCGGGCCGCGAGCCCGGGGGCGGGACGGGCCCGGCGCCGTCTCCGGTCATGCCGGCCGTCACCCGTCGGCGGCCACGCCGGTCCGCGGAGCGGTGGCCAGGTGCGCGCCCACCCTCTTGACGAGCAGCGTCATCTCGTAGGCGATCAGCCCGATGTCGGAATCGGCGTCCGCGAGCACGGCCAGGCAGCTGCCGTCACCGGCGGCGGTGACGAACAGGAACGCCTCGTCCAGCTCCACGACGGTCTGGCGGACCTCGCCGGCGTCGAAGTGGCGCCCCACGCCCTTGGCGAGGCTGTGGAAGCCGGAGGCGACGGCGGCCAGGTGTTCGCCGTCCTCCCGGGAGAGGTCCTTCGAGGTGCCCTTCGGCAGTCCGTCACCGGAGAGGACGAGTGCCTTACGGATGCTGCCGACGCGCTCGACGAGTTCGTCGAGGAGCCAGTTGAGCTCGCCCGTGGGCCCCTTCTCGCCCGCTTCGGTCCCGGCGCGTGTGACGACGGTGCGTATCGCGGCCTTCGGTGCGGTCATTGACCGTCCCCCTCAGATGTCGTTCCTGGTGCTGTACTTCTCGGTGGTCTTCTCGGTACCGCGCGGCGGGCGTCGTCGCCCCCCGGGGCGCGCGCCGCGTCCGACACGGCGTCAGGCGGCGCGGCCTCATTCTCCTCCCGGCCGCGCTGCCAGCCGCGCTGGAGGGAGGCCATCCTGGCCCGCACCTCGTCGGCGTCGCGCTCGGGGTCCGGGCCGGCGTCCGGCCGGGCGGAGCGGCCGGGCGCGGGCCCGGCCGGGTCCTTCAACTGCGGTGCCAGGCTCGCCTGCCGTACGCGCCGGGGCAGCCCGCCCGTCGGCGTGCGCTCCTCCCCCGCGTCCTCGGCGTCGCCGGGCCGCTCGTGGGTGCCGACCCGGCGCCCTCCGTCGGAGACGAGGACGGGGGGCCGGCGGCGCGGCAGGGGCAGCGGGCCGTCGCCCGCCTGGTGGTGCTCCGGAGCGCCGTCCCCGTCCGGCCGGTGGTCGAACGGGCAGGGCTCCGGCTCCCGGGCGGGGAGGCGGACGGGGTCCAGGAGCGCCGACAGCGGGGAGGGCGGCCCGGGGCGCGCGGGCAGGGGCTGCTGGCCGGTGTCCTCGTCCGGGGCGGCCGGCGACGGGTGCCCGGCGGTGCGGCCTTCGGTGAGCAGCGCCGCCGGGATGAGGACGACGGCGGTGGTGCCGCCGTACGGGGAGGGCTGGAGGGAGACGCGCACGCCGTGGCGCTGGGCGAGCCGGCTGACGACGAAGAGCCCCAGCCGGTCGGTGTCGGAGAGCTCGAACTCCGGGGTCTCGGCGAGCCGGAGGTTGGCCTCCAGCAGGGCGTCGGGCTTCATCCCGAGGCCGCGGTCGTGGATCTCCAGGGTGAAGCCGTTGGGCACCCGCTCGCCGGCGACCTGGACGCCGGTGTGCGGCGGGGAGAAGACGGTGGCGTTCTCCAGGAGTTCGGCGAGGAGGTGGGTGAGGTCGCCCACGGCGGGGCCGAGCACGGCCAGCCGGGGCAGCCGGCGCACCTCGATCCGTTCGTACGCCTCGACCTCGGCGACGGCGCCGCGGACGACGTCCATGAGGCGGATCGGCTTGCGCCACTGGCGGGCGGGCGCGGCGCCGGAGAGGATCACGAGCCCCTCGGCGTGGCGGCGCATCCGGGTGGTGAGGTGGTCGAGGCGGAAGAGGTCGGCGAGCTCGTCGGTGTCCTCGGTGCGGCGTTCCATGGCGTCGAGGAGGGCGAGCTGGCGGTGCAGGAGGACCTGGCTGCGGCGGGCGAGGTTGACGAAGACGTCGGAGACGCCGCGGCGCATGTCGGCCTGTTTGACGGCGGCTTCGACGGCGGCCCGCTGGAGGGTGTCGAGGGCCTTGCCGACCTGCCCGAGCTCGTCGGCGCCGTGCGGGCGCAGAGGTGCCTCGGCCTCGATGTCGACGCGCTCGCCGGCGGCGAGGCGGCGCATCACCGCGGGCAGCCGGACGCCGGACGCCTCGTGGGCCTCCTTACGGAGCCCGCGCAGGTCGCGGACCAGGCCGCGGCCGACCCGGAAGGAGATGGCGAGCGAGGCGAGGAGGGCGACGAGGCCGAGGACGCCGGCGACGGCGGCCTTGGTGAGCACGCCGACGGCGATGGGCTCGACGCGGTCGGCGTAGCGGCCGCCGGCCTCGGAGCCGAGCCGGGCGAGGTCGTCGAGGACCGGCCCGGCGACGGCCTGCCAGCGCCGGGGGTCGACGGTCTGCGGGGTCCGGCCGGGCCCGGCGAGGATCACGGCGTCCTCGGTGGCGCGCAGGGCCCGGGCGGTGGGGCCGCGCCAGTAGTCCCCGTAGGCGTTCTGGTCGGTGAGCGGCAGGAGGGTGGTGTTGGTGTCGTGGAGGATCCGGCGTTCGGCGACGCGGTCGGAGACGGCGCGCAGGTCCTGCCGGCTGACGGTGCCCACGGTGAGCGCGGCGGCGAGGAGGGCGTCCTCGCGGGAGAGCGCCTCGCGGGCGCGGGCGATGCCGACGAGGGCGCGGCCCTGCTTGTCCGTCTCGGCGTCCTGGAGGGCGCTGAGGCTGCCGAGGAAGGCGTAGTAGGGCTCGACGAGTTCGCTGTACGCCTGGAAGGCGCCGGGTCGGCCGATGGCGTCGTCGTGGACCTTGCGGCGCAGGCCCTCCAGGTCGTCGAGGCTCTTCTCGACGCGGGCGAAGCGGGTGGCGGAGGCGGCGCTCATATCGTCGCGCACGTCGTCGCGGGACAGGGCGCGGAAGGCGGTCACCATCCGGTCGGTGGCGGCCTGACGGTCATTCAGGACTGCCAGGGCGTCCGAGCGCGGGTCGGCGAGGTAGACCAGAGCCTGGCGGCGCTCCTTCTGCAGGGCGTGGACCATGTCCTCGGCGGGGAAGCCGACCTTGCGCCAGACCTCGGCGACGGAGAGCAGCTGGGCCGCCTCGCGGCCGGTGAGCACGGTGGCGAAGGCCCACAGCCCGGTCAGGGACACCATCGGCACGAGCAGCAGCGCCACGATCTTGCGGCGGATCGACTTGCCGCGAACGCGCATGGCCTCCCCAACGTCAACCCCGGCCCACGGGGGTGGTGTTCCCGACAACAATGCGGCGTGAGCCTACTACTGCGTGGTACGAGTCTCGAAGACCAGTACGACGATCGATCCGCGCTCTTGCCTCCGTATGGCTGGAATTCCCCGTCCGTGGGAACTATCGGAAGGAGCGGCACGCTCATCCAGGAGGGAGCCGGCTTACGGGGAGGCCGGCGCGGGGGACGAGGGGGAGGTGGGCCGAGTTGGACCGGAACCACGGCGCTGTCCCGCCGGGCGTCCCGTCGTACCGGACCCGGTCGCTGTGGGTCGAGGAGCCCGCCCGGCGGCACCGGATGCCGGATCCGGTGCGGTCGGCCGCGGTGCGCGCGGTCCTGATCATCTCGGTGACCCTGGTCCAGGCGATGATCGCGACGCTGTTCGCGTGCGCCGGGTCCTGGCTCGCGCTGCCGGCGCTGCTGAGCACCGTGGCGAGCGTGGTGGCCGCCACCTGGGCGGTGCTGGACGTCTGGGTCACCCGGCAGGTGTGGCGCCAGCGCCACGGGGTGGTCTCGGTGCCCAGCAGCACGGCGCGCGCGGTGCGGCGGGCCCGTCGCCCACGCTTCCCCTGATCCTCGGGTGCCCGGTAGGTTCGAGGGTTGACGGGCGTAGACCGTCGCGCGGGGTTCGGCTGGCGAGGGGGGCGGCGCGGATGGCGGAGCGTGACCAGGCGGTGCAGCGCATTCCGGAGATCCTCCGGGACACCGGCTGGACGGTGGTCCTGGTCGGTGAGGAGCAGTCGGGCAAGCTCGCCCAGGTGACCGCCGGCCTGCGCCGGGGGCCGGACCCCTCGGGCTCCGGCAAGCGCATCACCTCCGGATTCTCCTACTGGGGCCTGGAGTCGACGGTGGCGTGGGCCCACGCGTGCAACGACCTGTACTACCCCGTGATGCGGGAGAGCATCGGCTCCTTCAGCCGCCGGCTGCGCGCCGTGGCGGACCGGCTGCCGGCCGGCCGCTGCACTATGTGAGCCTGGGCCCGGGCACGGGCGAGAAGGACCAGGCGCTGCTGCGCTACCTCGACCGCCAGAACAGGACGGGGTACTACATCCCGGTGGACGTGAGCGCCGAGATGCTGCGGCTCGGGCAGCACGAGGCGCTGGAGCACCTGCACGTGCCGCCCGCCGACGTGCTGCCGGTGCAGCTGGACTTCTCCATGCCCGCCAACCTCGACCGGCTGAGCACGCTGGTCCACCGGGTGGTGGGCGACGAGCCGGTGGTCTATTCGCTGCTGGGCAACACCCTGGCCAACTTCGACAGCGACACCCAGCTGCTGACGCTGCTGGCCGAGAAGCTGCTGCGCCCGCAGGACCGCTTCCTGCTGGAGGTCGCGAGCACGGCCGGGCAGGACGAGCAGGCGGCCCACGCGGCCGCGCAGGAGTACGAGAACAGCCCGCGCTTCCGTGAGTTCGTCACCAGCGCGCTGATGCAGTACACCGACCTCCAGATCGACCTCAACAGCCTCAGCTGCGAGGGGCTGGTGGAAGACGACCGGGCCCTGCTGGTCAGGGTGGTCTACCGCAACCGCACCGGGGGCACCCTGGAGCTGACGCTGCCCGACCGCAGCAGGGTGCCCTTCCCCGACGAGGACACCATCCGCCTCTACCTGAGCCGGAAGTACACCCGGGCGGGCCTGGAGAAGATGCTGAGCGACGCCCGGGTGGCCAAGGCGGGCGAGACCCACGAGGTGGGGCACGCCGCCTACGACCGGCCGGCGTTCGGGCTGGCGCTGCTGCTGCTCCAGGGCGGCGAGGCGCCGGCCGCGGCCACCGGGCCCAACCCGTTCCGCGACTGACGGCCTGTCCGCCCGATGCCGCGCCCGCCGCGGCCCAGGGGCCTCCCGGCGAGGCTCCTGAGCCGGCTCAACCGTCAGTTCTTCGCCGCCGTCACGCTCGCCTGCCTGCTCACCGCGCTCGGCATCTGCGTGTGGTGGGTGACCGTCGCCGACGAAGCGAACGGCCACTTCGAGCCCGCCACCTCCGGGCTCGCCCTCGTCGCGGCCGTCACCGGGGTCTACGCGGAGCGCCGGGCCGCCGCCCGGGAGCGGCGCACCCAGGCGTTGCACGCCCTCGCCGACGAGCTGGTGAAGAACACCGAGCTGCTCGGCACCGGGTTCGCGCCGCTGGACCCGCAGGCGCCCCGGGCGCGGGTGCACCCGCGCCTGGTGCAGTCCGCGACGGACGCCGCCCTGGTCTCCGGGGTGTTCTCCGAGCCGGGCCACGAGGAGCTGGTCACCCTGCTGCACCGGTGGCGGGACGGGGTGCACGACTTCAACCAGCGGCTGGACCTCGTCGAGGTCCGTACGTACATCAGCGAGGTGCCGATCACGGACCTGCTGGACATCGACGAGTCCATGCAGCGCCCGGGCGGCCGGCTCGACGGGCTGCGGCAGCTGCGGGCCGGCCTGGAGGAGCTGCTGCGCGAGCGCTACGCGGAACAGCCGGGCGTCGCCGCCCGGCTGGACCGCCTCGGGTGAGCGGCCGCTACGCCCCGGCCGGTACGGGCGCCTCCGCCGCCGGCCCGTCCGCCGGGCGCTTGAACATCCGGGTCGCCGTGATCTGGCCGTGCACCGGCTCCGCGTCCGGGTCCTGCTCCTGGGGCAGGCCCGGGCGCAGGTGTTCCTCGACGCTGATGTACTTCAGGCCCGCCCGCAGGTCCGCGTCATTGCGCAGCCGGATGACCAGCGGGAACTCCGCGAGGGCCGTGGTGTCGAAGAGGCCGGTGGTGTACAGCAGCTGGACGCCGAGGGCGTCGGCGACGGCCCGCTGGAGCTCCAGCAGGTAGGTGGCGTTCGCGCGGCCGATGGGGTTGTCGAGGAACAAGGTGCCCGCGTGGCGCTGCTTGTCGCGGCCCCGGTCGTTGCTGCGCAGCGCCGCCATGGTGCAGTACAGCGCGATGGCGGCGGTGAGCAGCTGGCCGCCGGAGAACACGTCGCCCATCTGGCGCACCGGGACCCGCTCGGCGCGCAGCACGGCGTCCGGCTTGAGGATCTCGACGGCCACGCCGCGCGGCTGCAGCGCCGCCTGCACACCGCGCAGCAGCAGCGACATGCCGTCGCGGCGCAGGTCGGAGTTCTTCTTGACGGCGGAGCGGGTGGCCTCGTCGATGACCTCGCCGAGGCGCTCGGTGAGGGTGGCCTGGTCCGGGTCCTCGAAGCGGATGCGCAGGAACTCCTGGCCCGACCACTCCCCCAGGCCCTCGGGGAGACGGGAGAGCCGCTGCGCGGAGCGCAGGGTGGTGAGGGAGGACTCGACCAGGCCGCGCAGCCGGTCGACGATGCTGTCGCGGTTGCGCTCCAGCTGCTCCAGCTCGTCGGTGAGCACCCGCAGCCGGGGGGCGAACGCCTCGGCCCAGGCGACGGCGTGCTCCGGCAGGGCGGCGGCGGGCAGTTCGCGGATCTGCTGGCGGGCCGGGGTGCGGACCTGCTCGTAGCGGGTGGAGTTGGCGTGCCGGACGAGGACGTCGCTCGCCTCGCGGACCGCCGTCTCGGCGGCCGACAGCTCGCCGGCGCAGCCGCGCAGGGAGCGGCGGGCCTCGGCGGCCGTCTGCCGGGCCTCCTCCAGCGAGCCGGCGTAGGGCTCGGGCCGCTCGCCGTCCTCCTCCGGGGCGTTGTCGCGGAGCAGGTCGCGCAGGAGGGCCGCGGTGTCGTCGAAGCCGGTGGCCGCGTCCTCGGCGGACCGGTGGGCGCGCAGCAGGTCGGCGTGGGCCCGGCGGGCGGTCTCCAGGGCGTCGTCGCGGGCGGCGAGTTCGGCGGTGGCGGTGCGCAGGAGCTCCTTGGCCCCGTCGGCGTCGGCGGGCGCCATGTCCTCGGGGAGCTCGGTGTGGGCGTCGCCGTCGGTGGGGGCGAGCCGCTCGGCCTCGCCGCGCAGCCGGCCGAGCTGCTCGCTGGCGGTGGAGGCGCGGCTCTCCAGCATCTGGACGAGCGACTCGGCGCGGGCCACGGCCGCCTGGCGGGACGGGCCGTCGGAGCCGTCGGTGCCCTCCAGGAGCTGGGCGGCGCGGACGCGCACCTTGTTGGTGAGGCGGTCGAGCTCGGCGAGGGCCGCGCTCTCGTCGCTCTCGGCCCGGGCCTGCTCGGCGCGGAGGTCGGCGCCCACGCCGACCTTCTCGTAGAGCTGCGAGGCGGCGCGGTACGCCTCGCGCAGGGCGGGCAGGGAGGCGCCCGCCGTCTCCATGCTCTCCGGGGCGGTGACGTCGTCGGGGGCGCCGGCGATCTCGGCGCGCTCGGCGCGCAGCGCGCGGGCCGTGCGGCGGGCGTCGTCGGCGGCGCGCTGGGCGGCCCGGCGGTCCTCGTCGGCGGCGCGGGCGCGGTCCACGCACACGGCGGCGCGCTCCTCGGCCTCCGCGCCCTCCTCGGCGAGCTCCCGGACCCGGGACTGCCAGGAGGCGCGCTCGCGGAGCCGGTAGGCGAGCCCGGCGAGGGCGTCGGCGACCCGGCGGGCGCGGGCGGCGACCTCCTGGCGCTCGTCGCGGACGCGGGCGGCCTCGGCGGCGGTCTCCTCGGCCTCGGCGAGGGCCGTGCGCAGCTCGGCCAGCTCCTCCTGGGCGGTGTCGGCGGCCGTGCGGGCCCGCTCGGCCTCGGCGGCCAGCTCGGCGAGGCGGCCGGCCGGGCAGCCGGCGCGCCAGGACGCGAGCCGGGCGGCGAGCGTCCGGTCGCCGGCCAGGCGTGCCGCTATGGCGCGGATCTCCTCGTCACGCGCGGTGGCGCGGGCCCGCAGGGCCTGCCGCTCGTCGTCGGCGGCGCGCTCATCGTGCATCGCCGGGTTCGGCGGTACGAGGAAGACGCCGGACTCCGCGGAGCCGGCCGCGGGGGCGGGTTCGAGGAGGGCCGCCGCGGTGCCGACGGCGACGGCGGAGCGGGGCAGCAGGGAGGCCGCGCCGAGTACTTCCCGGGCGCGGGCGTGCGAGTCGGCGTCGGTGATGACGACGCCGTCGACGAGCTCGGGGCGGGCGGCGAGGACGTCGGCGTGGGCGGCCGGGTCGACGGCCTGGGCGAGGTAGCGCCAGCCGGGCAGGGCGGGGATGCCGTGCTCGCCGAGGTACTCGACGGCGGCCAGGACGTCGGCGCTGGGCGGCAGCAGGCCGCCGTCGCCGAGGGCGCCGAGGATCCGGGAGTCGTCGGCGGCGGCGGTCTGGAGGTCGAACATCTGCCGCTCGGAGGCGGCGACGCCGCGGTCGAGCATCTCGCGCAGCGCGTCGGCGCCGCGGTCGAGCTCCTCGGCGGTGAGCGGGCCGTCGAGGGTGCGGCGGGCGCCGGGGACGCCGGCGGCGTCGCCACCGGCGGGAGCGGCCGGGGCGTCCGGGCCGGAGCGGGGTCCGGGGACCTGACCGGCGGCCGTCGGCTGGGGCAGGCCCAGGAGTTCGACGAGGCGCTGCTCGGCGCCGATGGACACGGCGGCCCGGTACTCGGCGTCGTGGGCCGCCTCGGCGGCGGTGGCGGCGTCGGCGGCGCGGGCGGCGGAGAGCTCGGTACGGGCCAGGGCGCCGGCGGCCTCCTTGGCGCGCGCCGCGCTCTCGCGGGCGCTCTCGCGGGCCGCCTCGTACGCGGCGACGGCGGGCTTCTCGGCGTCGCTGGCGGCGAGCGCGGCACGGGCCGGGTCGGCGTCGGGCTCGGTGTCGTCGAGCCAGCCGGCGCGGACGGCCTCGGCGGTCTCCTGCTCGACCTCGGCGAGGCGCTGGCGCAGGTGGCCGGCCTCGCTGCGGGCGCGCTGCGCCTCGGTGGCGGCGGCGGTCGCGTCGCGGTGGGCGGCCTCGCCGGCCTCCTGGAGGGCGGCGGAGCGCTCCTCCTCCTCGTTGGCGAGCCGCTCGCCCTCCTCGGCCTTGGTGTTGAGGGCACGGACGAGCGCGGCGGCGGCCGCGGCGCGGGCGGCGAGCGCGGGGGCGGCGTCGCGCTCGGCCTCGCGGATGGCGGCGGCCACCCGGGCGGAGCGGTCGGCGGCGGCGCGGTGCCGGAGCACGGTCTCGGCCGCCTGCCAGGCGGAGTGCAGCGTCCGGGCCTCGATGAGCTCGCGGCGCTGGGCGGCGGCGGCCCGCTCGGCGGCGGTGAGGGCGAGGGAGGCGTGGCGGTAGGCGATCTCGGCGGCGACGAGGGCGCTGCGGCCGCGCCCGGCCTCGGCGTCCGTGACGGCGTGCGCGGCGCCGGCGACCCGCTCGGCGAGCTCCCCGGCCCGGCCGCGCTCCTCGGTGGCGCGGGCGGCGAGCCGGTGGGCGAGGCCGCGGGTGCGGCGCTCGGCCCCGGCGTGCACGCCGCGCGTCCGGTCGCGGGTGACGGCGGCCTCGGCGATGCGGGAGAGCAGGTCGAGGGAGCCGGCGGTGAAGTCCCGCTCGGCGGTGAGCTCGGCGCGGCGGCCGAGCTTGTGGGCGAAGCCGTGGACGAGGTCGGCGAGGCCGTCGGTGTCCCGGGTGTCGGTGACGGCGCGCAGCAGGAGGTCGGTGAAGTCGGAGTCGTTCTTGACGGCGAAGAGGCCGGCGGCCTCGCCCTCGTCGGCGTTCATCTCGCGCTGGTAGCGGAAGAGTTCGGGGTCCAGGCCGAGCTCGCCGAGGTGTTCGTTCCAGCGCTCGTGGATCTCCTCCCACACCACGTCCAGGTTGGGGTACGCCTTGCCCGCCTCGGTGAGGACGTCGCGGAAGCCCTTCATGGTGCGGCGGCGGCCGCGCGCGCCGGAGGCGCCGTCGGCGGCGGGGCGCATCGCGGTGGACTCGGCGACGGGCAGCGAGTCCAGGCTCATGCCGGGGCCGGGGCGGAAGGAGTACCACGCCTCGGCGAACTTGCGCGGGTCGTTGGAGACCTGGCGGCCGCGCCACTCGCTGACCTTGCCGACGACGACGGACTCGCCGGTGAGGACGTGCTGCCACTCCAGGGCGACGTGGCCGCAGTCGTCGGCGAGGAGGAACTTGCGGAGCACGCCGGAGCTGGCGCCGCCCAGGGTGTTGCGGTGGCCGGGCAGCATGACCGAGAAGATCAGCTTGAGGAGGACGGACTTGCCGCCGCCGTTCTCCAGGAAGAGCACGCCCGCGGGCGCGGGGCGGCGCGGCGGGCCGGTGGGCTCGTCCTCGAAGAACTCCGCCTGCGCGGGTGCGGGGGTGGGCACGGGCGCGCCGACCCCTCGCAGGTCGAGCACGGTGTCGGCGTAGCGCGCACCGGCGGGCCCGATGGAGTAGAGGCGGACCCGGGACAGCTCGTACATGGCGGACTCTCGTTGTCGTGACGGGCGGTGTTCAGGAGGCGGGGCTGTGCTGGTCTTCGAAGAACGGCAGGCCGGCGTCGGCGACCAGGTCGAGGGCGTCGGCGTCGGACGGCGGCAGCAGGGTCGCCCCGCCGTCGCCGACGGACACCACGCCGAGCTCCAGCAGCTCGGTCATCGCGGCGGTGCCGGCCATGTCGCGGACCTGGAGCTGGTAGCGGGCGGTGGTGCGGTAGGCGCCGCCGGCGTCGTCGCCGGTGCGCTGGAGGAAGCCGGAGTCGACGAGGAAGGCGACGGCCTTGGCGATGATGCCGGTGGTGGAGCCGGCGAGGCGGCGGGCGTCCTTGGTGGCGCCCGTCGCGCTGCGGCGGGCGTAGACCCGCCAGGCGGCTTCGAGGCCGGGGGCGTCGGTGGTGGGGTCGGTGTTCTCGCCCTGCTCGGCGGCCCGCTCCTCCAGGCGGCGGCACGCCTGGCGGACGAACGCGTCGACGCCGTTGACCGTGATGCGGCCGATGTAGCCGTCGTCGGCGAGGTCCTCCGGGCGGGGGAAGGCCAGCGCGGCGACGGCGAGGTGGGCGAGGCCGTGCAGGAAGCGGTCGGCCGAGTCGGCGGTGGCGCGGCGGGCGTAGTCGCCCATGCGCACGGCGAAGACGGAGTCCTCGGCGGCGGTGACGGCCATGCCGGCGCGGGTGGAGACCTCCAGGACGATCAGCCCGAGCCCGGCGGCGACGGCGTCGGCGAGGCGGGCGAAGGCGGGGTCGTCGCGGTGGCGGCGCAGCAGTTCGGCGTACTCCGCGTCGCGGGCGGGGAGCAGCTTGGGCTGGAGGCCGAAGGCGATGAGGCGGGCGGCGTCGGCGGCGTCGGCGGGTGTGACAGCGCCGACGGTGCCGGGGGCGGGGGCCGGTTCCGCGTCGGCCGCGTCGGGCTCCGCCGGGTCGTAGGCGTCGTACTCAGTCACGGTCGGTGCTCCTGCTGGGGGTGTGCGTGGCGTTGCGGTCGGTCGGCACCGCCGGGTCGGGCCGCGGGTGGTCGCGCGCAGTGGCGGCGGGGGTTCTTCCCCTTTCCCGCCCCTTCCCGGGACCGGGGAACGGCCCTCCGGGCCCCGGGGGTCCCGGGGACACAGCCCCGACGGCGACCGGCCCCGGCCGTGTGAACGGCGGTGCCGCACGGCGTGCCCGGCGCCGTGCCCCGGCACTCGGGGGTTCCGGGGGCTCGCCCCCGGTTCCGGGAAGGGGCGGGACCGGGGAACGGCCCTCCGCCGCGACGGCGGGAGGCCGCACGGCACGGCACGGCGGTGCCGCACGGGTCGCCGCCCGGCCCCGGCGCCGCGGCACGGAGCCCCGGCACGGTGGGGGCGGCGCGCCCCGGAAGGTACGTCCGGGTGCTCACACCGCCTCCTGGCGGTCCGCCGCCATGCCCGCCGCGTCCAGCAGGGCCGTGCCGACGACGAGGTCGGCGCCGCCGAACTCGGGGTCGTCGAGGACCGTGCCGTCGTCGACGGCGAAGAGCAGGGTCCGCTCGCCCTGGCGGTAGGCGGTGCCGACCGCGGGGCTCGCGGCGTGCACGGCCAGCAGGGCGACCAGGTAGGGCAGTTCGGGGTCGCTGCGGCGGGCCTCGGCGAGGAGGCCGGAGAGGCGGCGGGGCGCGTCGGCCGGGAGGTCGAGGAGCTCCATGGCGCTCGCGAGCTGCTCCTCGCTGAACCGGCTGTCGTCGGGGGTGGTGATGAGGTCCGGCTCGGGCATCTCCGCGCCCAGGTGGTCCCGCTCGGCCGGCGGCGTGAGCAGCATGTCGACGAGGTCGGTGACCCGGACGGACGTGGGGGTGCGCAGGCCCGTGCCGTGGGCGAAGAAGGCGTCCGTGACCCGGCCGGCCCGCTCGACGGGGAGCGGCAGCAGCGGGGCGAGGAGCTGCCCGTAGAGGTCGAGGCCGGCGGAGGCGGTGGTGGGGGCGAACGCCTGCCGGTCCTGTTCGGCGCGGAAGAGGGGGCCCGCTTCCAGCAGCCGGGACTGGAGCTGGGTGTGGCGGCGGATGCAGTCCTTGACGATGTCGACGAGCTCGGCGGCGCGGCGCTTGTGCTCCGGCTCCTCGGCCTCGTCGCGCGCCTTGCGGATGTTGGTGAGGATCGCGTTCTCGTGGCGGTAGCGGTCGGCGACGTGGTCGAGCGCTTCGGCGATCATGTCCGGGACGGTGCGCAGCCAGTCGACCGCGCGGACGTTGCGGCGGGTGGCGTCGAGGGTCTTGCGGAGGGTCTCCGCGTACTGCACGGTGCGGTAGCGGGCCTGTTCGGCGGCCAGCTGGGCGTCGGCGAGGCGGCCCCGGCTGATGAGGACCTCCAGCTTCACCTCGGCGGCGATCTGGGCGCTGGTGACGTCGGTGTCGAGGGCGCCGACGAGGACGTTGACCGCCTCGTCGGTGGTGCGCAGGAAGATCGCGCCACCCGGGCCGGGGACCTCCTCGACGAGCTTGAAGTCGTAGTCGCGCCGGACGTAGGCGCCGTCGGCCCCGAAGGTGCCGTAGACGGCGCGGAAGCCGCGGTCGACGCTGCCGACGTTGATGAGGTTCTCCAGGACCCAGCGGGCGACGCGCTCGTGCTCGGCCTGCGGGCGCTCCGGTGCCTGGGCGGCGACGCGGGGCAGCAGCCGGGCCACTATCTGCTCGTGGTCGGCGCCGGTGTCGAAGTCCATGTTGAGCGTGACGAGGTCGATGGCGGCGAGCGCCACCTCGGCCATGGCGTAGACGCCGTACTCCCCCGCCAGGTTGGCCTTGCGGGCGTCGAGGTCGTGCAGCGGCGCGGTGCAGGCCAGCGCACGCAGCCGCCGGGCCAGGCCCTCGTCGGCGGCCGGGCCCGGGGCAGGCCGCGAGAACCCGTTGAGCTGGGGCGGAACGGCCGCCGGGGCTGGAGAAGTCACGTCGCACAGAGTAGGCGGTCACCCTGACAACGGACGAAACGGCACGGACTGATTGTCCAGCGGTGTCCGTTAACGTCCGTCACGTCCTAGTGTGTGGCACCGCCCGCCCTGCGGATGTCGTCCGTGCGCCCGGCCGCGGTGACCGCGATCACACGCAGCCCCTCGGCGACGGTGGCCACGGGGAGTGACGGCACGGCCCGGTCGGTGACCTGTCCGGGGGCGTACGGCACGTGCACGAACCCGCCCCGCAGGCCGGGGCGTTCGGTGGCGGCGAGGTGCATCAGCCCGTAGAAGACGTGGTTGCAGACGAAGGTGCCGGCGGTCTGCGAGACGGACGCGGGCAGGCCCGCCTCCCGGACGGCGGCGACGCAACGCTTGACCGGCAGGGTCGCGAAGTAGGCCGCGGGGCCGCCGGGGACCACGGGTTCGTCGACAGGCCGGGCGCCCGCGTTGTCGGGGATGACGGCGTCGTCGATGTTGACGGCCACCCGTTCGACCGTGAGGTCGGGCCGGCCGCCGGCCTGGCCGACGCAGAGCACGACGTCGGGGTCGGTGTCCGCGACGGCGGCGCGCAGCGCGTCGAGGGCGCCGCCGAAGACGCAGGGCAGCCGGACGCCGGTGATCCCGACGCCGGCCGGCGGCCGGGCCACGACCTCGCGGACGGCTTGCCAGGAGGGGTTGACGCTCTCTCCGCCGAAGGGTTCGAAGCCGGTCAGCAGGACACGGGGCACGGACGCTCCCTGAGGGTGGTGGGGGAAGGGGCTCAGAAGGCGAACAGCGCCATGATCACGATATTGCAGCCGAGCAGGGCGACGGCGGTGGGCAGTTGCGCCTTGATCGGCCCGTACTGGTCCTTGAGCTCCAGCAGGGCCGCGGGCACCACGTTGTAGTTGGCCGCCATGGGGGTCACCAGGGTGCCGCAGAAGCCGGCGAGCATCCCGACGGCCAGGACGACCGGCGCGTCGCCGTGCTCCTGGACGACGAGTACGGGCCAGCCGACGGCGGCGGTCATCACGGGGAAGGCGGCGAAGCCGTTGCCCATGACGACGGTGAAGAGGAACATCCCGACGCAGTAGACGGCCACGGCGACGTAGAGGGAGTGGTCCGGGAGGACCGCCGTGGTGATCCGGCGGACCTGTTCGCCGACCCCGGAGACGGAGAAGATCGTGCCGAGGGTGGCGAGCAGCTGCGGCAGCAGCATGGCCCACCCCATCGACTCCAGCATCGAGCGCCCGGCGTGCAGGGGTGCCGCGATCCGCTTCTCGCGGAGCATCACCATGCCGACGGCGAGCGCGACGACGGCGCCGATGCCGAGGCCCAGGATGGTCTCGCTGCCCTTCTGCAGGATGGGTTCACCGCCCACGGAGAGCCGCTTCACGCCGACGGCGCAGAGCAGGGCGACCACCGGGATGGTGAGCGCGGGCACGAAGAGGCGGCTGCCCCAGCGGGCGGCGCCCGCCTCACGCTGCTCGGGGGTGGCGGTGGCGCCCCGGCCGCGGCCGGTGAAGCCGAAGCCGGCGAGGCAGACCATGACGAGGACGGCGGCGCCGAGCGGTTCCGCCGGGGCCGACTTGTCCACGACCCAGGTGCCGTAGCCGAAGCCGAGGCCGAGCAGCCCCCAGAAGGCCGCGGTGCCGTACCGCTTGGGGTTGGTGCGGTCGCGCAGCATCTGGGCGGCCATGACCAGGAAGATGAGGCCGACGAGCCAGTAGAACCACTCCGCCTTCATCACTTGGCGGCCTCCTTACGGTCGGCCGCCGTCATGCGCTCCAGGGTGCGGTCGAGGCGCAGCAGCCGCCAGCCGTGGACGGCGAGTGCGCACAGGGCGGTGGGTATCGCCCACAGCGCGAGGTCCAGCGGTTCGAGGTGCGTCTGATAGGTGGTGTTGACGAAGCCGGTGATGAGCAGGATCGAGCCGACGGCCAGGAAGACGTCCTCGCCGAAGAAGAGCCCGACGTTGTCGGCACTGGCGGCGAAGGAGCGCACTTTCTCACGCGCCTTGTCGGACAGCGGGCCGAGGCGGCGCTCGGCGGCGCCCTCGGCCATGGGCGCGGCCAGCGGCCGTACGGTCTGGGCGTGTCCGAAGACGTTGTTGAGGCCGACCGCGGCGGAGATCTGGCGCAGCAGGAGGTAGAGGGCGAGGAAGCGGCCGGCCGTGAGCCCCGCGAAGCGGGTGACGATCCGGCGGGCCTGCTCCTGGAGGCCGTGGCGCTCCAGGAGGCCGATGACGGGCAGGGTGATGACGAAGATCGTCACCGCCCGGCTGGAGGCGAATCCCGTGCCGAAGGCGGCCAGGACGCGCTGCGGCGACAGCCCGCCGAGCAGGCCGGTGACGATGCCGGCGCAGCCGACCACCAGCAGAGGATTGCGTCTCGTGGCGAAGCCGAGCACGACCACGAGGACGCCCAGGAGAACGATCACGCGCTCCGCCTTCCGGGATCCCGGACCCCACTCGGACGAGTGAAGCGACTTGGCGAGGAGGCTAAGATATTGTTCAACAATCCTCAAGAGGCTTGACTTACGATTCCGTATCGCCCTTGATCGCTCATGATCCGCCTTTGACTTCCTTGACCTGCCCTTGATCGCCGGGGGTTCCGTCCCTCCGGCGTCGCTACCGCCGCTCCCGAGGGGATGCCATGGCACTGTCCACCGCGCAGCGGGTGGCCGACCAGCTCCGCGACCGCATCCAGGGCGGCGGGCTGCCGCCCGGCACCCAGCTGTCGGAGGAGGCGCTCGGCCGGGACCTCGGCGTCTCGCGCAACACCCTGCGCGAGGCGTTCCGGCTGCTGATCCACGAGAGCCTGGTCGTCCACCGGCTCAACCGCGGCGTCTTCGTCCGGGTACCGGAAGCCGCGGACGTCACGGACGTCTACCGGGTGCGCGCCGCCCTGGAGACCGCGGGCGTCCGGGCCGCGGAGCGGGCGCCGTGGCCGCTGCGCCAGGCGGTCGCCGAGGCCGTGGACCGGGGCGAACGCGCCGCCGCCCGGGGCGACTGGCGCGAGGTGGGCTCGGCCGACCTGCGCTTCCACCGGGCGCTCGCCGCGCTGAGCGGCAGCCCCCGCATCGACTCCGCCATGGACCGGCTGCTGGCCGAACTGCGCCTGGCCTTCCACGCGATGCCCTCGCCACGCCGCTTCCACGAGCCGTTCCTGCCGCGCAACCGCGCCCTCGCCGGCCTGCTGGAGCGGGGCGAGTACGGCCGCGCCGAGGCGGAGCTCCTCACCTATCTGGACGATGCCCGGCAGCTCATCCTCGACGCCATGCGGGAGACCTCCTCATGACCGGACCGACGACAGGACCGACAACCGGACCGACGCCCGCCGCCACGGGACCGGGCGCCGCGCTCGACCTCAACGCCGACCTCGGCGAGGGCTTCGGCCGCTGGCGGCTCACCGACGACGACGCCCTGCTCCAGGTCGTCACGAGCGCGAACGTCGCCTGCGGCTTCCACGCCGGCGACCCCTCCACCATGCGGCGGGTGTGCGAGCGCGCCGCCGAGCTCGGCGTACGCGTCGGCGCCCAGGTCTCCTACCGCGACCTGGCCGGATTCGGCCGGCGCGCCATGGACGTGCCGCCGGACGAACTCGCCGACGAGATCACCTATCAGGTGGGCGCGCTCCGGGTGTTCGCCCGGGCGGCCGGTACGGACGTCACGTATGTGAAGCCGCACGGCGCGCTCTACAACCGCACCGTCGCCGACGCCGAGCAGGCTGCGGCCGTGGTGGCCGGGGTGCTGCGCGCGGGCGGCGCCCTGCCGGTCCTCGGCCTGCCCGGCTCGCGGCTGCTGGAGGCCGCGGAGCGGGCCGGACTCCCGGTGGTCACCGAGGCGTTCGCGGACCGCGCGTACACCGCCGCGGGCACCCTCGTCCCCCGCCGTACGCCCGGCGCCGTCGTCCTCGACCCCGAGCAGGTCGTCGCGCGCTCGGTGCGGATGGCCCGGGACGCCGCCGTCACCGCCCTCACCGGCGAGGAGGTCGCCGTCCGGGCCCGCTCGCTGTGCCTGCACGGCGACACCCCCGGCGCCGCCGGCCTCGCCCGGCGGGTCCGGGCCGCGCTGGAGGCCGCGGGCGTCCGGGTGGAGGCGTTCACATGAGCGCGCGCACGGAGCCGCGCACCCTGCCGGTCGGGCGGCACGCCCTGCTGGTGGAGCTGGACACCGCCGAGCAGGCCCAGGCCCTCCACGCCGAGCTGCTGCGCCGCCGCGCCGCCGGCGAGCTGCCGCCCGTACGCGAGATCGTGCCCGCCGCCCGCACCGTGCTGCTGGACGGGCTGGACGACCCGGGCGCGCTCGCCGCGGACCTCGCCGGCCGGCCCGTGCCGCCCCTCGCCACGGCCGACGGCGAACCGCTCGTGCTGCCGGTCCGCTACGACGGCCCCGACCTGGCCGAGGTCGCGGCCCTGTGGGGCGTCGCCGAGGACGAGGTCGCGCGGATCCACTCCGGGCTCGAATTCCGGGTGGCCTTCTGCGGCTTCGCGCCCGGCTTCGGCTATCTGACGGGCCTGCCGGAGCGGCTGCGCGTGCCGCGCCGGGCCACCCCGCGCACCGCCGTCCCCGCCGGTTCGGTGGGCCTGGCCGGCCCGTACACCGGCGTCTACCCGCGCTCCTCGCCCGGCGGCTGGCAGCTGATCGGGCGCACGGACGCGGTGCTGTGGGACGCCGGACGGCAGCCCGCCGCGCTGCTCGCCCCGGGGACCCGGGTGCGGTTCGAGGTGTGCGGATGAGCGGCTTCTCCGTCGTCCGGGCCGGGGTCCTGACGACCGTCCAGGACCTGGGCCGGCCCGGCCACGCGCACCTCGGCGTCGGGCGCTCCGGCGCGCTGGACGAACCCGCGCACCGGCTCGCCAACCGCCTGACCGGCAACCCGGAGGACCTCGCCACGCTGGAGACCACCCTCGACGGCTGCGCCGTGCGCCCCGGCCGGGCGGTCACCGTCGCCGTGACGGGAGCGCCCTGCCCGGTGCGGGTCGACGGGCGTCCGGTGGCCTGGGGCGCGGCGGTGCGGGTGGCGGCGGGGGCGGTGCTCGACGTCGGTCGCGCCACCGGCGGGCTGCGCAGCTATGTGGCCTTCGCGGGCGGCGTCGACGTGCCGCCGGTGCTCGGCAGCCGCTCCCGGGACCTCCTCTCGGGACTGGGCCCGGAGCCGCTCGCGGCGGGGCGCACCCTGCCCCTGGGCACGCCGCGGGGGCCGTCCACCGGCGCCGACGCCATGCCCTGGCCCGCCCCGCCCGTCGCCCGGCTGGTGCTGCCCCTCGTGCTCGGGCCGCGCGACGACTGGTTCGCGGACGACGCGCCGCGCACGCTGGCCGGCGGCGGCTTCACGGTGTCGTCGGCGAGCAACCGCATCGGCCTGCGCACGGACGGGCCGTCCCTGACCCGGGTCAGGGGCGGCGAGCTCCCCAGTGAGGGGATGGTGCTCGGCGCCGTCCAGGTGCCGCCCGACGGACGCCCCGTCGTCTTCCTCGCCGACCACCCGACGACGGGCGGCTATCCCGTCATCGGCGTGGTGCCGGAGCCCGCGCTGGCCGCGGCGGCCCAGGCCGTACCCGGCACTCCGGTGCTGTTCACGCCCGTACGGGCCTGAGCACGCGGACCCGCCCCTCCGCCGCCGGTGACGGCCACGGAGGGGCCGCCGGGCGCGGGCCCGCACCGGCGGCGACCGCTCGTGGCACCCGGGCCACCCGGCCGCACGGGCCACCCGGACCGCGCGGACCGCTCAGGCCGCCCGGGCCGCTCAGTCGATGCCGCGGATGATGTGCGACTCCGGGTCCGCCTCCTCGTTGGTGGTCTCGGGCGTCTCGCGCGGTACGGCGCGGCGGACCCGTGCGGTCTCCTCCAGGCCCTCACCCCGGCCCTGCTTCCGGTCGCTGTGCCCCTTGAGCTGGTCCACGACGGCTTCCTTTCCTGGTGCTTCCCTTGGTCCCCCGACCGCGCGGACGGGTCGTGCGTCCGGAAAGCGACGTCCGGGTTTCCTCAGGGTGGCGTCTTGAAACATGCGACCGCCACATCGGATATAGCCAGATATGAACTACCTCTATCCAGGTGGCAAAAGGGGGCAAGCGGGATAAAATGCAGGCAGGTCCGACCTGACACTGAAAGAAGGTGGCTGACGTGACCGCCCCGACGTCGCCCCGGATAGACCAGCACCCGGACATCGTGGCGCTGCGCGCCCACTCCGAAGAGACCACGGCGACCCCGGTCGCCCAGGCCGTCGAAGCACTCGCACTCCTCTGTGGCGTCTATCTGGCCGCCTCCGCCTGGATCGTGGGCTTCAGCGGCTCGACCACCCTGGCCGTCAACAACCTGATCGTGGGCGTCGCGTTCGCCTGCCTGGTGAGCGGCTTCGGCCCGGCGTACGAGCGCACCCACGCGATGAGCTGGGCGGCCCTGGCCCTGGGCGCGTGGACGATCGTGGCCCCCTGGATCGTCTCCGGCCACCAGTTCGCCACCCGCGCCAATGTCAGCAACGTCATCGTGGGCGTGGTGGCCTGCCTGGTCGCCCTGGCCCTGGCGGGCATGGGACTGACGCGAGCGCGACGCTGAGCTGCGGGGCGGCAGCGCCGAGTGAGCGAAAGGAGTGCCTCTCGCCCGCTCCGCCTCCGTACTCGGTGCGCATGCGAGGACCAGGCTGAATTTCGTCATCCCGTCATCCCGTCATCCCGTCGTTCCCACGGCCCCGTCACCCGGTCTCCGGGTGCCGGGGCCGTCCCGTACCAGGAGGTCCCCGGAAACCCCGCACGGGCCGTCACCCCTGGGGATGAAAACTGGGGTGATCTTCGGAATTGATGACTCCGCCGGACGGTAATGGGCAATGCTCCCCTCTCCGCTTCCCCCTCATCACTCCGACCCCAAGAGGTACCTGGCATGACGACCGTGCGCGCTGCCGTGTTCGAGCTGTTGCGGGCCCGCGGGGTGACCACCGTCTTCGGCAACCCCGGTTCCACGGAACTCCCGTTCCTCCGGGACTTCCCCGACGACTTCCGCTACGTCCTCGGGCTCCAGGAGGCCGTGGCCGTCGGCATGGCGGACGGCCACGCGCAGGCGACCGGGACGACGGCGCTGGTCAACCTGCACACGGCACCGGGCGTCGGCAACGCGATGGGCGCCGTCGTCAACGCGGCGGCCAACCACACCCCCATGGTGATCACGGCCGGCCAGCAGGTGCGGGCCATGATGACCATGGAGGCGCTGCTCACCAACGTGGACGCCACGACCCTGCCCCGCCCCGCCGTCAAGTGGGCCTACGAACCGCCCCGCCCCCAGGACGTGCCCGCGGCCCTCGCCCGCGCCTTCCACCTGGCCGAAACCGCGCCCCGCGGGCCGGTGTTCCTCTCCCTGCCCATGGACGACTTCGACGTGGAGCTGGACGAGGCCGAGGCGGCCGCCGCGCGGCACGCGGCCGGGCGCCGGGTGACCGACGAGACGGCGGCGGCCGGACCGGCCGTGGCGGCGCTGGCCGCGAGGCTCGCCGCGGCGCGCAACCCCGTGCTGGTCACGGGCGGTTCGGTGGACGCCGAGGGCGCCTGGGACGCGGCGGTGGCACTGGCGGAGCGCCGGGGGATGCCCGTATGGGCCTCGCCGATCGAAGGGCGCGTCGGCTTCCCGGAGGACCACCGGCTCTACCGCGGCGTGCTCCCGCCCGCGCTGGCCCCGCTGGCGGCGACGCTCCAGGGCCACGACCTGGTGCTCGTCGTCGGGGCGCCCGTCTTCCGCTACTACCCCTACGTGCCCGGCCCCGTCCTCCCCGAGGGCACCGGACTGGCGCTGCTGACCAGCGATCCCGGCGAGGCCGCGCGCGCCCCGGTCGGCGACGCCCTGGTCGCGGGCCTGCGGCCCACGCTGGAACGGCTCACCGAGCTCCTCGACAAGAGCGAGGCCCCCGGCGACGGGCCGGGCACGGGCGCGGAACCCGCGGAGCAGGCCGGGGCGGAACCGGACACCGAGCCCATGTCCGCCCGTACGGCGCTCGCCGCCGTCGCGAGCGCCGCGCCCCCGGAGACCCTCTGGGTCAACGAGTCGCCCTCCAACCTCCAGATCTTCCGTGAGTTCGTACGGATCGACCGCCCCGGCTCCTTCCTCACCACCGCCGGCGGCGGCCTCGGCTTCGGGCTCGCGGCGGCCGTGGGCGCCCAGTTGGGGCGGCCGGAACGGCCGGTGGTGGCACTGGTCGGCGACGGCTCCGCGCAGTACGCGATCACGGCGCTGTGGACCGCCGCGGCCTATCGCGCCCCGGTCACCTTCGTGATCCCCGCGAACGGCGAATACGCCATCCTCAAATGGTTCGGCCGGTTCGAGAACACGCCCGGCGTGCCCGGCCTGGACCTCCCCGGCCTCGACCTGTGCGCGCTCGCCCGGGGCTACGGCGTGACCGCGCACCGGGCCACGGACGCGGCCCACCTCGCGGAGCTGGTCGCCGCGGCGACGGCCGCGACGGACGGCCCGGTCCTCATCGAGGCGCCGATCACGACGGTGCCCCCGTCACTCTGAGGCGCGCCCCGGCCCCACCGCGTCCCGCGTCCCACCGCGCCCGGCCCCACCGCGCGCCGCCCGTTCCCCTCTCACATCCCCTTGCTCGTGCTCTGGAGTCGCCCATGACCGTATCCGTCGAGAAGCCGCTGCTCGCGGCCCTGCGGGAGGCACTGCCCGACGTGGCCGTGCTGACCGCGGACGACCAACTCGACCTGCACAGCCGTGACGCCGCCCCCTTCGGCGAGGCCGGCCGGCCCGTGGCGGTGGTTCGCCCCGAGACCGTGGAGCAGGTGCGGGAGGTGATCCGCGCGGCCCGCGCGTACGGGGTGCCCGTCGTGCCCCAGGGCGCGCGCACCGGCCTCGCCGGCGCCGCCGACGCCGTGGACGGCTGCCTGGTGCTCTCCATGGTCCGGATGGACCGGATCCTGGAGATCGACCCGGCCAACCGCCTGGTGCGCTGCGAGCCCGGCGTCGTCACCGCCGACCTCGCCGCCGCCGTCGCCGAGCGGGGCCTGTGCTACCCGCCGGACCCGGCCTCGTGGGAGGTCTGCACGATCGGCGGGAACATCGCCACCGGCGCGGGCGGGCTGTGCTGTGTGAAGTACGGGGTCACCGCCGACTACGTGCTCGGCCTGACCGTCGTCCTGGCCGACGGCGAGGTGCTGCGCGTCGGGCGGCGCACGGTGAAGGGCGTCGCCGGCTACGACCTCACCCGGCTGTTCGTCGGCTCGGAGGGCACCCTGGGCGTCATCGTCGAGGCCACCCTGGCTCTGCGGCCGCCGCGGCCGCCCGCCCGGGCGCTGCTGGCCAGGTTCCCGTCCGCGTCGGCCGCCGGGGAGGCCGTGTCGGCGATCGTCCGCGCCGGGCACGTCCCGTCCGCCCTGGAGCTGCTGGACCGCACGACCACCGAGGCGATCTCCGCGCTGGGCCACCCGCTGTTCGCCGACGGCGGCGCGGCGACGCTGATCGTGGCGAGCGACGCGCCCGACGCCGCCGAGGACGTCCGCGCGATGGCCGCCCTCTGCCGGGACGCCGAGGCGCTGTCCGTCACCGCCGCGGCCGGCGAGGCGGAGTCCGCCGGGGTCCTGGAGGCGCGCCGGATGGTGCTCCCCGCGCTCAAGGCCCGGGCGGCCGCGCTGCCCGGCGAGGTGACGGCGTTCATCGAGGACGTGGCGGTGCCCCGCGACCGGCTGGCCGAACTGATCGACCGGATCGAGCTGATCGCCGGCGAGTACGACCTCTACATCTCCACCGTCGGCCACGCCGGGGACGGCAACCTGCACCCCACGGTCGTCTTCGACCGCTCCGACCCGGACGCCGTCCGGCGGGCCAAGGAGGCGTACGACGCCATCATGGCCGCCGGTCTGGAGCTGGGCGGCACCATCACCGGCGAGCACGGCGTCGGCACCCTCAAGCGCGACTGGCTGGCCCGCGAACTCCCGCCCCGCGGGCTGCGGTTGCAACGCGACCTCAAGCGGCTGTTCGACCCCGAGGGGCTCCTCAACCCCGGGAAGGTACTGGCATGAGCCTGCTGAGCAGCGCGCCCGGGGGCTCCGGGAGCCCCACGAGCACGGAGGCCGACCGGGACGCGGAGCTGCCCACGGCGTCGGCGGGCGAGAACCTCCGGCTCACCCTCGTCTACTTCCTTCCCAATTACCTCAAGGGCATCTTCCGGCTCCGTCCGCGCCTGGGCTCGCTCGTCGCCAAGGCGGACGCGGGCCGGCGCGGCGCGGAGACACTGCGCCGGATGCGGCACCGGTACGGGAGCGGTCCCGTCGTGGTGCGCGGCACCTCCGGGCCCACCCTGCTCGTCCTGGACCCCGAGGACGTCCGGCAGGTGCTGGCCGGGCCGGTGGCCGTCTACGCGGTCGACACCTGGGAGAAGGTGTCCGGCTTCGCGTCGGTCCAGCCCGACGCCCTGGTCGCCTCGCACGGCCGGCAGCGCGCCGTCCGGCGGGCCTTCAACGACGCCGTGCTGGACGCCGGCTGCCCCGTGCACCGGCTCGCGGACCACTTCCTGCGGGTCGTCGGCGAGGAGGCCGCCGCCCTGCTGGGCCCCCGGTCGGTGGCCGGACTCGACTCGGACGCCCTCCGGGAGTGCCTCGAACGCGCGGGTCGCCGCTGCTTCCTCGGCGAGGCAGCCGCCGACGACGTCGAGTTCTCCCGGCTGCTGGCCGAACTGCTCACCGAGGCCAACTGGCTGGGCGCCCGCCGCTGGCGCGCCGCCGCCACCCGGCGGACGCGCCGGCGCATGATGCAGCGGCAGGCGCGCTATCTGGGCGAGGCCGACCCGCGGAGCCTGGCCGGGCTGTTCGCCGGAGCGCCGAGGGGCCCGGAGACCGCTCCCGAGTGCCAGGTCACGCACTGGTTCATGGCGCTGAGCGTGGTGCACTCGGCGGCCGTGCAGGCGCTCGCCCTGCTCGCGACGCACCCTCACCCGTACCGGCGGGCGGTCGCGGAGGTCGAGGCGGCGGACCGGGCGCACGGCGCGCGCACGGTGACCGGCGCCATCCAGATGCCGTACGTCCGGGCGTGCGTCCAGGAGGCGGCACGGCTGTGGCCGCCCGTCCCCAGCCTGATGCGGCGTACGACCGCGGAGACGCGCTGGCGGGGCGCGGTGGCGCCGGGCGGGGTCAACGTCCTGGTGCCCGCGGGCTTCCACGCCCGCGACGGCGAACGGATCGACTACGCGCACCGGTTCGCCCCCGAGAAGTGGCTCGACGGCACCGCGGAGGCCGACTGGGCCATCAGCCCGTTCAGCCGGGGCGAGGCCCAGTGCAGCGGCATGGAGCTGGGGCTCCAGCTGGCCACCGGCTTCGTCGCCGAGCTGCTGCGCGGCGGTGAACTGGCCGCCGCCGGAGTCCGGCTGAGCCCGGACCGCCCGCTGCCGTACGCCTTCGACACGGCGCGGCTGCGCATCGGCATCCGCCCGACCCGGCCCGTGGAGGGGACATGACGACCGACAGCGGCACCCCGGCGGAGGGGCCGGAGACACGAGGGGCGCCGGAGCCGGCGGCCGTGGCGGCCATGCCCGAAGTACCGGACGGGCGGGCCGGGCAGGACGGGGCGGACGCGACGCCGCCCGCGGCGGGCCCGGAGGGCGGACCGAACGCGGCGGAGACCCCGGAGACCCCGGAGACGGCGGAGACCGCGGAATCTCCGGAGGCTTCGGGGCCGCCGAAAGCTCCGGAGGAGCCGGAGGCATCGGAGGAGCCGGAGGCATCGGACACACCGGACGTGTCAGAGGCTCCGGAAGAGCCGGAAGCCTCGGAGGCGTCGGGCACCTCGGAGGTGTGCGAAGCGCCCGCGGAGTCCCCGGCACCGGTCGGGCCCGGCGGAGAAGCCGAGCCCGTAGGCGCCGGCGCCCTGGAGGCCGGTACCGCAGACCCCGGGCCCGGTGGCGACGCCCGGCCCGGCACAGGGCCCGGAGCAGGGCCCGGAGCAGGGCCGTACGTGCCCTCGTCCCGTACGGAAACCCGCGTCCCGCATAACCCGTACGGCCCCGAGGACCCCGCCGTTCTCGGCGGCCTCGCCGCCGTCGCCCGTTCCCTGAGCGGGACCGCGGGGGCGGTCCGGGACGCCGGGCGCGTGCTGACCGCCGTCGTCACCGATCCCGCCCTGCTCGGCTCGCTCGGCCGTTCGCCGCGGCTCGGCGCGCGGGCCCTGTACGCCCTGGCCCGTACGCTCGTCGCGCCCACCGGGCTGGGGTACGCGCCGGACGGGCGGGGGCTGGGCCGGGCGGCCTGGCTGGGCGGCGTGCTCACCAGCCGCGCGAGCCTCGCCGTGGACGTCGCCGTGACCGCGCTGAAGCTCCGGATCCGGCTGTGCGCGGTGCGGCACCCGGAGTTCGTCCAGGAGGGGCCGGTCCGCCGGATGCTCATCGCCATCGAGGCCGACCGGCAGCTGCTGGCCCTGCGCATCCTCCGGGAGAACGTCCGGTCGCAGGGCGGCGCCCGGACGCTGGCCGCGCTCGCGCCCTGCCTGACCGAGGTCCTGGCGTGGAACGCGCTGGTGGACGAGAACCCCTTCAACGACGAGGCCGCGTGGCACATCGTCCGGGGCACCCGCGCGGACGGCGACCCGCTGCTGGGCACCCGGATCAGCGCCTGGGCCCGCTGGGACCGCGGGCCCGGCCGGGCCGTGCCCGAGCCGCCGGACCCCGAGCTCCTGGCCGGTCTCGACAACGGCGGCGGCATCACCGGGCACCTGCGCAACCTCGCGGCCATCGGCAACGACGGCCGGATGGTCGTCCAGCGGGTCAAGGGCCCGGACGGCGTCACCCGTTACGTGGCCCTGCTGCCGGGCATGGCCCTCGGTCTGCCCCGCAACGCCACCCCGCAGGACCTGGTCGGCGCGGTCACCGCGGTCGGCCGCAACGACTCGCCGTACACCCGGGCCGCCCGCAAGGCGCTCGCGCTGACCGTTCCGGACGGCGCGGAGGTCGCGCTGGTCGGGCACAGCCAGGGCGGCGTCGCGGCCATGAACCTGACCGAGCTCGGCGAGGTCAACGACCGGTGGCGGCTGGCGCGCGTCGTCGCGGTGGGCTCCCCCATCGACTTCAAGCGCCCGCGCGATCCGCGCACCAAGGTCGTCAGCCTCGTCAACGAGCACGACGTGGTGCCGAACCTGGAGGGCCGCAGCCCGGCCTCGGTCTTCCCCGTGCCCGCCGACTGGCTGGAGTTCACCTGGGTGGACCCCACGCACGACTTCCCGCAGTGCCACAACGTCGGCGTGTACGCGCAGAGCCTCGACAAGGTCGTACCGGAGGCGCGTGACCGGGTGGACGACCTGCTCGCGCCGTTCCGCGGCCATGTCGAGGAGACCGTCGTCCTCCGGCTCCACGACCGCTGAGCCCCGCCCCGCCGACCGAGCCCCCCGAGGGAGAGCAATGGAGAGCCACCGATGACGCCCGTACCGCGCCCCCGAAGGGAGTGGCACTCCCTGCCCCTCCCGCTCGCGATCATGGAGATCAGGCGACAGCGGGAGCTGCTGCGCGCGCACAACCTGCACGACACGTACGGCGCCGGCGGCGAGCGCCCGCGCCGGCCCGGCCCCCGGCTGCTGCCCTACCGCAGCTACGACGGCTCGGGCTACGACCCGGACGACGTCGACATGGGCCGCGCCGGCACCCGCTTCGACCGCAACTGCGCCCTGCCGGAGACCTTCCCGGAAGAGGAGGAGAAGGGGCTGTACTCGCCGAGCCCCCGCGAGGTCAGCAGACAACTGCTGGCCCGCCGCTCCGGCTTCCGGCCCGCGCCGACCCTCAACATGCTGGCCGCCGCCTGGATCCAGTTCCAGAACCACGGCTGGTTCAGCCACGGCGACAACACGACCGACGAGCCCCTCGGCGTACCGCTGGCCGAGGACGACGACTGGCCGCGCTGCCCGATGGCGGTCCGCCGCTCCCGCCCCGACCCGGTGGACCACACCGACCCCACCCGCCCGCCGACGTACGAGAACACCGTCAGCCACTGGTGGGACGGCTCGCAGATCTACGGATCGAGCGAGGAGCGGTGCCGGGCCCTGCGCACCGGGGAGCGCGGCAGGCTGGCCGTCGAGGGCGGCCGGCTGCCGGACGAGACCCGGCCCGGCCTCTCCGGCATCGACCTCACGGGCTTCAACGACAACTACTGGGTGGGCCTGTCGCTGCTGCACACGCTCTTCGCCAAGGAGCACAACGCGATCTGCGACCGGATCGCCGCGGCCCGTCCGACCTGGGACGACGAGCGCCTCTTCCACACCGCCCGGCTGGTCAACACCGCCGTGATGGCCAAGATCCATACGGTGGAGTGGACGCCCGCGGCGATCGCGCACCCGGTGACGCGGGCGGCCATGCACATCAACTGGTACGGGGTGCTCCCCGCCGGGCTGCGGCGCAGGGTCGGCCGGTTCGGCAAGGGGGAGGCCCTCTTCGGCATCCTGGGCTCCCCCACCGACCACCACACGGCCCCGTTCTCCATGACGGAGGAGTTCGTCACCTCCTACCGGCTGCACCCGCTGATCCGCGACGAGTACGAGGTGCGCTCGCACCGTACGGGCGCGCTCGTGGACCGTACGGACTTCGACGCGCTCCAGGCGCTGGCCACCCGGGGGGCGGTGGACCGCTGGGGCTGGTCGGACCTGCTGTACTCCTTCGGTGTGCTGAACCCCGGTGACATCACCCTGCACAACCACCCCGACTGCCTGCGCGATCTCGCCCGTGTCTCCGGGGAGCACGTCGATCTCGGGACGGTGGACGTCCTGCGCGACCGGGAGCGCGGCGTGCCCCGCTACACCGCGTTCCGGGCCGCGCTGCACCGCCCGCCGCTGACCGGCTTCGAGGAGCTGACCGGCGGGGACGTGGCGCTGGCGGCCGAGCTGCGGGAGGTCTACGACGACCGGCTGGACCGGGTGGACACCATGGTCGGGATGTACGCCGAGCCACGGCCGCGCGGGTTCGCGTTCAGCGACACGGCGTTCCGGATCTTTGTGCTGATGGCGTCGCGGCGGCTGAAGAGCGACCGCTTCTTCACCACCGACTACCGACCGGAGGTCTACACCCCGGAGGGACTGGAGTGGATCGACCGCACCGGGATGCTGGAGGTGCTGCGGCGCCACCATCCGGAGCTCGCTCCGTCGCTGGAGGGGGTGCGCAACGCCTTCGCGCCCTGGCGGATGCTGCGGCCCGGGGGGATCGGCTGATGGGGGCGCGGGAGGGGACCGCGCCCTGGTCGCGGCCCGTGCGGGCGCAGGCCGAGCGGCTGCGGGAGGAGGCGGACCGGCTGCGGGCGAGCGCCGGCGGGGTGACGCTGCCCGGTGTGGAGGGGACCGTCCTGCGCCGGCGGATCGCCTCCCACGCGGAGCGCGCGGAAAGGGCCGCCCGCTCCCTGGAGCGCGCGGCCGAGGCGCTGGCCCGTCACGAGGCGCTGCTCGCCGCTCTCGCGCGCGGGCGGCGGGAGAGCGGCGGGGCGGCACAGCGCGAATGAGGCGGCCGGTTACCGGGGGCGGACCGGTGCGGGCGGGCTAGCCGGTGGGCGCGCCCGCCGTCTCCCGGGCGTACCAGCGGTCGTCGCGCAGCTCGGCCAGCCCGTGCCCGGCGAGCCCGGTGACGTGCTTGAGGACCGTGCGCGCCTGATAGCCCGCCGCCGCGGCCAGCTCGTCGAGGGACGCGCCCGAGGCGCCCCGCTCCCGCAGGCTCTGCCAGGTGCGGGCGGCGTGGCGGCCCAGGTCGGGGGTGGCGGCGGGCTGCGGCGCGGCGGCCGGGGCCGCACGGCGGGCTGCGGGCGACCGGGCGGGCCCGGCCGGCGGGCCGCGGGGTGCGGTTGACCCTGCGGTGGCGGCGGCCCTTCTGGCGTTTGCTCATGGATGTACCACTGCTCCGTCCTGTGGTGCGGGGCCGGGTGGTCGCGGCCTCCGTCCTCAGGTCAACCCGGGGCGGCGCCGGGCGGTTACGGCCATTCCACCGTGTGTGCGAGGCGGCGCGCCGGAGCGGGCGGCGCGGGCGGGCGGGGACCCGGACCGCGCGGTGCGTGCGGTATGTGACGCTTGGTGGGTGCGCATACTGATTGTCGAGGACGAGGCGGGGCTCGCCGATTCGCTCCGCCGGGGGCTGGCCGCCGAGGGGCACTGGGCCGACGCCGTCCATGACGGCCACCGCGGTCTGGAGGCGGCGCTCACCGGCGCGTACGACGTGATCGTGCTGGACGTGATGCTGCCCGGCCTGGACGGCCACGAGATCTGCCGACGGCTGCGCCGCCTGGACCCGTGGACGCCGGTGCTGATGCTGACCGCCAAGGACGGCGAGTACGACGAGGCGGAGGGGCTCGACGCGGGCGCGGACGACTATCTGTCCAAGCCGTTCTCGTTCGTGGTGCTGACCGCGCGGCTGCGGGCACTGGGCCGCCGCCGGAGCCCGGCCGGCGGGCGTCCGCTCGCCGCCGGGGACCTGGTCCTGGACCCGGCGGCGCGGGTGTGCCGGCGCGGCGGGCGGGAGATCGAGCTGACCGCGCGGGAACTGTCCGTGCTGCGGTACCTGATGGAGAACGCGGGGCGGGCGGTGGCCAAGCGGGACATCCTCGACGAGGTCTGGGACTCCCCCGCCGACACCGACCCGAACATCGTCGAGGTCTATGTCTCCTCACTGCGCCGGAAGATCGACGTCCCGTTCGGCCGCCGGGCCATCGTGACCGTTCACGGCACGGGCTACCGCGTCGCCCCGGACGGCGGCTGACGGTGGCCGGCCGCATCCGGCCGCGGCTGCCGCGTTCGGTCCGCGGGCGGAGCGCCGCCGCGGCGGCGCTCGCGATGGCCCTGGTCCTCGGGGTCGGCGGCAGCTGGCTGTACAGCGTGCTGAGCGCCAATCTGCTGGACAACGCCCATGGGCGCACCGAGCTGGCGGCCCGTGAGGTGGCGGCGCGGGCGGACACCGGGGCGCTGCCGGCCCTGCTGCCCGCGCCCCGGGACGGCGTCGACGTCGTCCTGGTCCTCGGCGCGCGCGGTGAGGTGGTCGCCACCACGCGCCCGTCGGCCGAGCCGCTCGCCCGGGAGTTCGCCGGGCTGCGCCCGGCGCCCGGCGGCGACACGGCCTCCGCGCTGGCCCGGTACGCGGGCCAGCGGGGCGACCTGGTCGTGGTGCGCTCCGCGCCGCCCGGCCGGGGCGCGGAGCGCTACGTCTACGCGCTGACGGTCCTCAACGACGTGGACGACGCCCGGCACGCCGTGGCCCTGGGCCTGCTCGCCGCCGCGCCCCCGCTGGTCGCGCTGGCCGCCGCCATCGCCTGGGCGGTGACGGGGCTGGCGCTGCGGCCGGTGACCACGATCCGTACGGAACTGGCCGCCGTGACCGCGAGCGAGCTGGACCGGCGGGTCCCGGAACCGGCGGGGGGCGACGAGGTGGCGCTGCTGGCGCGGACGGTCAACGCGACCCTGGACCGGCTGGAGCAGTCCGTGGGGCGGCAGCGGCAGTTCGTCGCCGACGCCTCGCACGAGCTGCGCAACCCCGTCGCGGCGGTCCGCTCGCAGCTGGAGGTCGCGCTGGCCGCGCCCGGCGGGCCGCCCCGGGAGGCGGTACGGGCCGCGCTGGACGACACCGTGCGGTTGCAGCGGGTCGCCGCCGACCTGCTGCTCCTGGCCCGGCTGGACGCGCGGGTGCCGACCGCGCCCGGGGAGCCGGTGGACCTGGCGCTGCTGGCCGCCGAGGAGGCCGCGCGGCGGCCCGGCGGCCGGGTGCCGGTCGCCGCCGAGGCGGATGCCCCGGTTCCGTTGCGCGGCCGGTCCGGCCAGTTGGAGCGGCTGGTGGCCAATCTCGTCGACAACGCGGTGCGGCACGCCGCGTCCCGGGTGACGGTCCGCGCGTACGCCGAGGACGGGGCCGCCGTGCTGGAGGTGGCCGACGACGGGCCGGGGATCCCGGCGGGCGAGCGGGAGCGGGTCTTCGAGCGGTTCGTCCGGCTGGACGCCGCGCGGGACCGGGAGCGCGGCGGCAGCGGGCTGGGGCTCGCCATCGCCCGGGAGATCGCGCACGCGCACGGCGGGACGCTGACGGCGTCGGCGGCGCCCGGCGGCGGCGCGCTCCTGGTGGCGCGGCTTCCCATCGGCCCGGAGGGCCGACAGGAAACCGGCCCGGAGGGCCGACGAGAAACCGGCCCGGAGAGCTGATGGGAAGCCCACCCGGCGGGCCTGCCGGAAGCCGGCCCTGAGGGCTGACCCGGCAGGTGGCCGCACCCTGTCCGGAACACCCCATTCCTGAAGATCCCTTCAGGAAGTTCAGGTTTTCTTCAGCCGGGGTTGCCCAACATTGACCGGTGTGACCGTGGATTCCGTGCAACTCAAAGGCAGTGACCGGAGCGCGGCGGGCACGGGACGCCTCCTGGCGTCCCGGCGGCGCGGCCGGGAAGCGCTGCTGCTCGGCATGGCCGTCCTGATCAGCTGTTTCGGCTACGCGTACACCGGCCTCTCCGTGACGGGCGGCTTCCCGGACGGTTTCGCCGGGTTCGCGGGGGCCATGACCTGCCTGGCGGTGGTGCCGCACCTCGCGGTCCGCCGCTACGCGCCCTACGCCGATCCGCTGATCCTCCCCCTGGCCGTTCTGCTGTCCGGGCTCGGACTGGTGCTGCTGTACCGGCTGGACTCCGCGTACGCCCAGCGCTTCAAGGGCGCCGGGGCCACCGCGCCCGACCAGCTGCTGTGGACCGTGATCGGGGTGGGCGTGTGCGTCGGCGTGCTCGTCGTGCTGCGTGACCACCGGCGGCTCCAGCGCTACATCTACGTGCTGATGGCGGTGGCGCTGGTGCTGCTGATGGCACCGGCCTTCTTCCCGGGCGACACCTACGGCGCCAAGCGGTGGATCTTCGTGGGGCCGCTGTCCCTCCAGCCCGGCGAGTTCGTCAAGACCATGATCGCCGTGTTCTTCGCGGGCTATCTGGTCACCCACCGGGACGCGCTGGCGCTGACCGGGCGCAAGGTGTTCGGCGTTCGGCTGCCGCCGGGCAGGCAGCTGGGGCCGATCCTCGGGGTGTGGGTGCTGAGCCTGCTGGTGCTGGTCTTCGAGCGGGACCTGGGCACCTCGCTGATCTTCTTCGGGCTGTTCGTAGTGATGCTGTACACGGCCACCGAGCGGACCAGCTGGGTGCTGGTCGGCGTGGTGATGGCCGCCGCCGGGGCGACCGTGGTGGGCTCCGTCGAGCCGCATGTGAAGGGCCGGATCGCCGCCTGGCTGCACCCGTTCGCGGTCTATCTGCCCAAGGACCGGCAGCCGCCGGGCACCGGGTCGGAGCAGCTGGCCAACGCCCTCTTCGGCTTCGGCAGCGGCGGCGTCACGGGCACCGGGCTGGGCCAGGGCCACCCCGAGCTGATCGGCTTCGCCGGCCGCAGCGACTTCATCCTCACCACCGTCGGCGAGGAGATGGGCCTCGCGGGCACGATGGTGGTGCTGCTGCTCTACGGGCTGCTGGTGCAGCGCGGGATGAGCACGGCGCTGCACTCGCGCGACCCCTTCGGCAAGCTGCTGGCGGTCGGGCTCTCGGCGGCGCTGGCGCTCCAGGTGTTCGTGGTGGGCGGCGGCGTCATGGGGCTCATCCCGCTGACCGGCAAGGCCCTGCCCTTTCTGGCCAAGGGCGGTTCGTCCCTGGTCGCCAACTGGCTGCTGGTCGCGGTGCTGGTGCGGATCAGCGACAGCGCGGGACGGGCCCGGGAGGCGGAGGCGTAGGCCCCGATTCCGGAAAGCCCGTGGTACCCACACCCAAGTGCGCCTACCGTGAGCTCGCAGACGCTCACCTCGGTGTGAGGAAGTGTGAGGAAGGGGCACGGATGACCACCACGCACGTCGAACCCGCCGCCTACCCGTTCAACGATCCCACCGGACTGGCCCTGTCGGAGCTGTACGAACGGGCGCGCGACGCCCAGGGCCTGCTGCGCGTACGGATGCCGTACGGCGAGCCCGCCTGGCTCGTCACGCGCTACGCCGACGCCCGCTTCGTCCTCGGCGACCGGCGCTTCAGCCGCGCCGCGGAGGCCGACCACGACGCGCCGCGCCAGTCCCCCGGCCGCCGGGAGGGCGGCCTGCTGAGCATGGACCCGCCCGACCACGCCCGGCTGCGGACCCTCGCCACCAAGGCGTTCACCGTGCACCGGGTGGAGCGGCTGCGGCCGGGCATCCGGGAACTGGCCGAGGGGCTGCTGGACGAGCTGGTGGCGGCGGGTCCGCCGGCCGACCTGGTGGAGCACTTCGCGCTGCCGGTGCCCGTCGCCGTGATCTGCCGGCTGCTCGGTGTGCCCGCCGGGGACCAGCCGCTCTTCCGGGAGTGGAGCGACGCCTCGCTGTCGACCAGCTCCAAGACCACCGAGGAGTTCACGGCCAACCAGGACGAGCTGCGCGCCTATATGGCGGAGCTCGTCGCGGAGCACCGGCGGCGCCCGGCCGAGGATCTGATGACCGCGCTGATCGAGGCGCGCGACGTCGACGACCGGCTCTCCGAGAAGGAGCTGGTCGACCTGTGCGTCGGCATCCTCGTCGCCGGTCACGAGACCACCGCGACCCAGATCCCCAACTTCCTCTGCACGCTGCTGGACCACCCGGACCAGTTCGACCGGCTGCGCGCCGACCCCGGTCTGATCGCGGGCGCGGTCGAGGAGCTGCTGCGCTTCGTGCCGCTCGGGGCGGCCGCCGCCTTCCCGCGCTACGCCACGGAGGACGTCGAGGTCGGCGGGACGCCGGTACGGGCGGGCGAGCCGCTGCTGGTGGCCGTCGGCGCCGCCAACCGCGACGCGCTGCGCTTCACCGCGCCGGACCGCCTGGACCTGACCCGGGAGGCCAACCAGCACCTGGGATTCGGGCACGGCGTGCACCACTGCCTGGGGGCCCAGCTGGCCCGGGTGGAGCTCCAGGAGGCCCTGCGGGCGCTGGTGCGGAAGATGCCCGGGCTCCGCCCGGCGGGCGACATCGTCTGGAAGACGCAGATGCTGGTCCGGGGCCCGCGGTCGATGCCCGTGACCTGGTGACACCAGTGGCGTACGGGAGTTCTGCGAACAGGTGAGCACGGAGGGACCGGGGTACGTACCTGGGCGCTCGGGCCACTCGTGGGCCCCCAGCCGCCGAAGGACGTCATCATGCCGGAATCCCGTCCGCCACGACGCCGGGGCGGCGCGCTGTGCGCGCTGGTCCTCGCGCTGTCCTCCCTCCTCACCGCCGCCGGCACCGCCCCGGCGGCGGACGCCGCCGCGCGCGGGCCGGGTGACGACAGACCGGTCGTCACCACCGATCACGGGCCCGTGCGCGGCCGGTCCCACGGCACGTACGACACCTTCGAGGGGATCCCCTTCGCCGCGCCGCCGACCGGACCGCTGCGCTGGCGCGACCCGCGGCCCGCGCCGTCCTGGCACGAGGCGCGCGACGCGGGCGCGCCCGGCCCGCAGTGCCCGCAGTTCCCGGTGCTCGCTCCCGGCCCGGCGACCGGCTCGGAGGACTGTCTCACCCTGAACGTCACCACCCCGTCCGGCCGGGCCGCCGGCCGGGGCCGGCCCGTCATGGTGTGGGTGCACGGCGGCGGCTTCCAGTTCGGCTCGGGCTCCCCGTACCGGGCCGAACGCCTCGCCGTCCAGGGCGACACCGTGGTCGTCACGGTCAACTACCGGCTGGGCGTGCTCGGCTTCTTCGGCCACCCGGAGCTGCGCGGCGCCACGAACTTCGGCCTCGCCGACCAGCGGGCGGCGCTGCGCTGGGTGCGGGCCAACGCGGCCCGCTTCGGCGGCGACCCGGGCCGGGTGACGCTGTTCGGCGAGTCCGCCGGTTCGCTGAGCACCTGCGCGCACCTCACCTCGCCCGGGTCCGCGGGGCTCTTCCAGCGGGCCGTGCTGCAGAGCGGGTCCTGCAGCACCGGGTTCCCGCGCGGCGCCATTCTTCCGACGCAGCCCCGCTACCAGCCGTTCGTGCCACGGAGCCGGACGGAGGCGGCGGGCGCCGCCGCGGCCGCCACGCTCGGCTGCGCGCGTCCGGGCGGGACGCTCGACTGCCTGCGCCGCCTGGGCACCGACAAGCTGGTGACGCCCGAGCTGATGGAGAAGTTCTCCCTCGTCTCCTACGGTGGCGGCGGACTGCCCCTGCGGCCCGACCGGGCCCTGGAGAAGGGGCGCTTCCACCGCGTCCCGGTGGTGCAGGGCACCAACGAGGACGAGATGCGGCTCTTCCTCGCCCTGACGCAGTCGACGAACCCGATCCATGACGCGCGCGCGTACCGGGCCCGGCTGACCTACTCCTTCGGCACCTCGGCGACGGCCGTCGAGAAGCGGTACCCGTTGCGGTCGTACGCCTCGCCGGGGCTGGCCTGGGCGGCCTTGCTGTCCGACGCCTCGTTCACCTGCGGCGCGCTGCGGGCGGACCGCGCGCTCGCCGCGCACGTGCCCACGTACGCCTATCTGTTCGGTGACGTGAACGCGCCGCGGATGGCGGAGCTGCCGGCGGTGGACGGCTATCCGTACGGGGCGGCGCACGGCTTCGAGATGCCGTACCTGTTCCCGATGGAGACCGTGCCGGCGTTCTCCCCGGAGCAGCGCGCGCTGGCGGACCGCATGACGGGCTACTGGACCCGGTTCGCGGCCACCGGCGACCCGAACTCCCCGGGCGCGCCCGGCTGGCCCCGCTCCGGGCGCGGGGCGACCGTGCTGTCGCTGGCGCCGGGCGCGGGCGGGATCCGTCCGGTGGACGCGGCCGCCGCGCACCAGTGCGGGTTCTGGGACCGGCTGGCCCGCTGAGCGCGGGCGGCCCCGCCCGCCCTGCGCGGCGGGCGGGGCCGTAGCACGATGGGGGAATGCTCCTGGCCGAGGTCGCCCGTGTGTCCGACGAGGTCGCCGCGACGCGCTCGCGGTCGGCGAAGACCGCTCTGCTGGCCGGTCTCTTCCGGACGGCGGACCCCGAGGAGGCGCCGGTCGCCCTCACCTATCTGGCGGGGCGGCTGCCGCAGGGCAGGGTGGGCGTCGGCTGGAGCGTGCTGCGCGAGGCCCCGGCGCCCGCGGCGGCCCCGACGCTGACGGTCCGCGAGGTGGACCGGGCCCTCGGCTCGATCGCGGCGGTGGCGGGCAAGGGGGCGCAGACGGAACGCCGGCGGCGGGTGGCCGCGCTGCTGGGCGCGGCCACCGAGCGGGAGCAGCGGTTCCTGCGCGCGCTGCTCGGCGGTGAGCTGCGGCAGGGCGCGCTGGACGCCCTGGCCGTCGAGGGGCTCGCGGCGGCCTCGGGCGCGGACCCGGCCGCCGTGCGGCGGGCCGTGATGCTCGGCGGGTCGCTGGGCGCCGTGGCGCGGGAGCTGCTGGCCCGCGGTCCGGCGGCGCTGGCGGGCTTCCGGCTGGAGGTGGGGCGCCCGGTGCTGCCGATGCTGGCGCATACCGCCGGGAACGTCGAAGAGGCGCTGGAGCGGCTCGGCCCCTGCGCGGTGGAGGAGAAGCTCGACGGGATCCGGGTGCAGGTGCACCGGGACGGCGACGTGGTGCGGATCTGGACCCGCACCCTGGAGGAGATCACCGAGCGGCTGCCCGAGCTGGTCCGGGTGGCGCGGGAGCTGCCGGTGACGTCCGCGGTGCTGGACGGCGAGGTGATCTCGCTGGACGGGGACGGCCGGCCCCGGCCCTTCCAGGAGACGGCGGGCCGGGTCGGTTCCCGGCGGGACGTGGCGGGGGCGGCCGTGACGGTGCCGCTGTCGCCGGTCTTCTTCGACCTGCTGGCGGTGGACGGCCGGGACCTCCTGGAGCTGCCGGTCGCCGAGCGCCACGCGGAGCTGGCGCGCGCGGTGCCGGAGCCGCTGCGCGTACGGCGGCTGGTGGTGACCGACACGGCGGACGAGGGCGACCGCGAGGCGGCGCGGGGGTTCGCGGAGGACGTGCTGCGGCACGGTCACGAGGGCGTGGTGGTCAAGGCGCTGGACGCGCCGTACAGCGCGGGCCGGCGCGGGGCGTCCTGGCTGAAGGTGAAGCCGGTGCACACCCTGGACCTGGTGGTGCTGGCCGCGGAGTGGGGGCACGGGCGGCGCACCGGGAAGCTGTCCAACCTGCATCTGGGGGCGCGGTGCGAGGACGGCTCGTTCGCGATGCTCGGCAAGACGTTCAAGGGGCTGACGGACGCGCTGCTGGAGTGGCAGACCGGGCGGCTGCGGGAGCTGGCGGTGGACGACGACGGGTTCGTGGTGCGGGTGCGCCCGGAGCTGGTCGTGGAGATCGCCTACGACGGTGTGCAGCGGTCCTCCCGGTATCCGGCGGGGGTGACGCTGCGGTTCGCGCGCGTGCTGCGGTACCGGGAGGACAAGACGGCGGCGGAGGCGGACACGGTGGCCACGGTGACGGCCGGGCTGCCCGCGCGGGCGGGTGCCACCCCGCCGCCGGACGGGCCCGGCTGAGCCCGCCCGGCCGGGCGGGGCGGGTCAGCCCGCGTTCACGGTGTCCGGGCAGAGGCGGCGCGGCGCCTCGTCGCCGCGGAGCCGGGCGTCGACGCAGCCGGCCGGCAGGCCGTCGTGCGCGGTGGTGCCGAAGTTCGCGGTGACGGTGAGGGTGCCGTCGCCGAAGACGGTCCGCTGGACGGTGCGGTCGGCGGTCAGGGTGCGGAAGCCGGTCATCGGTTCGGTGCCCGCGGCCTCGTGCAGGGGCTTGAAGTACTTCTGGAGCGCGGCCAGCTCGCCGCCCCGCCGGTCGAGGGAGTCGCCGTCGAGGACGAAGTTCAGCGGGGTGTTGTAGAGCATCGCCAGCAGGGCGCGGGTGGTCTTCTGGCGGGGCAGCTTGTCGTAGGACAGCTCCCAGCGCTCGGTGTTGACGAGGGAGTCGTGCAGCGCGGTCTCGTAGAGCGGGACGCGGTACGCGGGGTCGTACATCGCCTTGGCGACGGCCTCGGGCAGCTCGGCGGGCTTGAAGAAGATCCCGGGCGCCTTGGCGGGGGCGTAACCGCCCCATTTCTCCTTGTCCTTCTGGGCCTTCCACAGGCCGTCGGCGACCGGGGTGCCGGAGCCGTGGTCGAAGGCGAGCACCTGGTTGGACCAGGCGCCCGCGGACTCGGAGCCGAGCACGAGGCCCCGGTCGGTGAGGCGCTTCATACGGGCGAGCCGGTTGGCGCGGTCGCGGGCCCGGTCCATGGGGTGGGCGGTGCTGTGGTCGCGGAAGAGCTCGCCGGCGGCGTCGACGTCGAGGAAGTAGCTGTCGGCGCCGTTGGCGGTCATCTTCCGGGTGCGGTCGGCGAGGTGGTGGCGGGTGGGTTCGGCCTGCTCGAACGCCTCGGAACTGAGGTAGCAGCCCCGGTCGTGGAAGCCGGGTTCGGGCTTGCCGTCGGCGCCCCGGACGCAGAAGTCGGGGTAGACGGTGCCGGGCCAGACGGAGGTGGGGGCGTCGGAGGTCTTCGGGTCCTGCCCGTTGGCGAAGGAGTCGTACGGGCCGACGAGGTAGCCGGCCTTCTTGGCGGCGGTGACGGCGGCGGCGTCCATGGGCTTGTCGTCGGCGTCGTAGCCGAGCCACATCCGGTCCACGCCGAGCGCGCGCAGCTTGCGGACGCCGTCGGCGGTGCGGGCGTCGCCCCACAGATAGGCGTGGAAGGCACCGAGCAGCTTCTTGGTGGCGGGGACGGCCTCGGCCTTGCGGCGGAGGCTGCCGAGCTGTCCGTTCTCCTTGAGCCAGGCGCGGTAGTCGACGGCGGGTGCGACGGGTGAGCCGTCGGTGAGGCTGAGGGCGACGGTGTATTCCGTGGTGCCCTCGGCGCGGGAGAAGCGGTGGGTGGCGGTGGTGCGCAGCCGCCCGCCGTCGGAGGTCAGCCGCAGCGAGGTGCCGATGTCGGTCGGCACCAGGTAGCTCGCGCCGGTCCGGTCGCCGAGCGCGTAGCCCCACAGCGGCATGGACAGGGCCGAGTCCATGGCCAGGTCGGCGTCGGTGAGCTGGGCGTCGGCGGAGTTCCAGAAGGGGTCGGCCACGGGGAGGGAGAGTCCTTCGCCGCGCGGGAGCTGCACGGCGGAGGAGGCGCGGTCGGTGCCGGTGACGGGCCAGGCGAGGGTGCGGTCGGCGGCGCCCGCCGAGGTGACGGAGACCAGCAGCCGGCCGTGGTCGGCGCGGGCGGTGACGGTCAGCCCGGCGGCCGGGTAGGACCAGCGGGCGCCGTCCCGGGTGGTGGTCACCGGCCCCGGGGCGCCGGGGTTCCCGGCCGCGGGGGCGGACAGCTCCACCGCGGTCCCGGCGGCGGTGCGGGCGGTCACGCGCAGGGTCGCGGTGTCGACGGTGGCGGTGCCGCCCCGGACCGGGACGTCCACGAGGTGGCCGTGCACGCGGGTCTGCGCGGAGTGGGGCGCGGCGTGGGCGGGCGCGGCGAGGGAGACGCACGGGAAGGTGGCCGCGAGTGCCACGGCGGCGGCACGGACGGTGCGGCGGGAGGTGAAGGAGTGCATGGGGAGTTGATAGCGGGCGGTTCTAAGAGGAACTTAATAGCGGCCTCGCACGGCCCTCGTGACGGCGTGCGGGCGGGCGGCCGGGAACGGGCCGAACTCGGCCTCCCGGCCCGTGTCATGGCGGCCGGACGGCCGTGGGGAGGACCCGGTCGGCACGCGCCCGCCATGTATGATGCTCCGTCAGTCTCCGGTGTGCCGCCTCGCCGAGGGCGGCGCGGGCCCCGGGGTCGGCGGCCAGCCGGGTGACGGCCTCGGCCCAGGCGGCGACGTCGTCGGGCGGCCGCAGCAGGCAGTCGACACCGTCGGACAGCACCTCCCGGAGGGCGGGCAGGTCGGAGGCGACGATGGCCTTGCCGTGCGCCATGGACGCGAAGAGGTCCATGGCGCACGGGCCGGTCCCGTGCGCCCGGCCGGTCACCGGCTGGTACGGCAGGAGGGCGATGTCGAAGGCCCGGCGGTAGGGGTCCAGCCGGGAGGGCGGCCGGTGGGCGTGGACGTGCACGTTGGCGCCGCGGCACCGGTGTTCCCAGCGGGAGCGGTCCGCTCCGGAGCCGCCGACGAGGTGGAAGTCGAGGCCGGGGAGGCGGGCGGCGAGCGCGAGGACGACGTCGGCCTCCCGGCCGGCGCCCGGGCGGCCGACGTAGCCGGCCCGTAACGCCCGGGGGCGGCCCGGCAGCGCCGCCACGGGGCCGGCGGGCGGCGGGTCGGCACAGTCGGCGGCGGTGACCGCAGCCACCCCCGAGCGGGCGAGTTCCGGGAAGGCCCGGTGGTAGTCGTCGGCGAGGTCCTGGGTGACGAAGACGACGCGGGTGAGGCCACAGGTGCGGAACAGCATCCGTTCGACGGCCCGGAAGGTATTGCTCCGCCGCAGCGCGTGGGTCTCGTAGACCAGGGGCGCCAGGCCGGAGGCGGCGAGCAGGGCGTACGGGTCACGCCCGTAGAGCAGGTCGGGGACGCCCCGGCGCAGGAGCTCGTCCCGTATCCGCCGGGCGCGCAACAGGGGCCCGAGGGCGGCGCCCGCGGCGGGCGCCGGGACGGCGCAGACGGCGAAACGGTTGCGGGTGCCGTGGCAGGCGTGGACGTCGGTGCGCGCGGCGCCCCGGAGGGCGTAGAGGGCGACCTCGTGCCCGGCGTCGGCGAAGGCGTCGCACATGCGCATGACGTGCACCCCGTCGGCGTGGACCGACGGCACGCTCCCGTGGTGCAGATAGGCGATCCGCATGGCGGTGACCTCCCGGGCGGTGCGCCGACGGCGAACGGCCCGTCCGCCGGGGCCATTCGCTCAGGGGGAGCGCCCCGGGCGGAAGACCGCGAACGAGCCATCGGCGGCGCCCTTCCCGCCCCGGTCCGTCGCGGGAAGGGCGCCGCGCGCGGGGGTCACTGGCCCCGGAAGAGCTCCAGGAGGTCCTGCCGGCCGAAGACCCCGGCGGCCTCGACGGCCGACGGGGTGCCGGCCGCCGGGTCGGCGCCGTGCGCGAGGAGGGTGCGGACGATCTCGTCCTCGCCCTTGAAGACGGCGCCGGCCAGCGGCGTCTGACCCCGGTCGTTGGTGCGGTCGGCGTCGGCGCCGCGCTGGAGCAGGGCCAGGACGGCGTCGAGGTGGCCGTGGTAGGCGGCCAGCATGATGAGCGAATCGCCCCTGTCGTTGGTGAGGTTCACCGGAACGCCCGCGTCCACATAGGCGGCGAGGGTATCGGTGTCCCCGTGTCGCGCCAGGTCGAACACCTTGGCCGCGAGCTGGAGCACCTCGGGGTCGTGTGCGGGCTCGGTGGGGGTCTGCTCGGTCATGGTCTGCGGTCCTCCGGGGTCGGCGCCTGGCTGCGTTCGTCACGTGAGTGCTGCCCTACCCTACGTACGCCCGGTCACACGAGAACCGTGGGCACCACCGGCGCGCGTCGCCCTCCCGGCGGGGGCGCGGACGCGGCCGTCCGGGTGATTCCCGGGCCCTCCCGGCGGGCGCGGCAAGGGCCGTGGCACGCGCGGCGGTGATCGTCGCGGGGCGCGTTTCGGGCCGTGTTCCCGGGCTTCGGCCCCGCGCCCGCCGGTGCCCCCGGCGTAGGTGATCAAGCGGGGTGCGGCGGGGAGCAACCCAAGTCCGCTTTTGCCGAATTAGTACTTTCTGTGAGGCTTAAGGAACTCGCGGTGACCGTCCCGACCACCCCGGCCCCCAGGAGAACGTCATGATCCTGTCCATCTCCGGCGTCATGCTGTTCGGTGTCGTCGCCTTCCTGTTCTTCCGCAAGGACGGCCTGAAAGCCTCCCACGGCATCGTGTGCGCCCTGTTCGGCTTCTACCTCTCGACCACGGCCATCGCCCCCAGCATCAAGGCGGGCAGCGCGAGCCTCGCGGGCCTCCTGGGCGGCCTCAAGTTCTGACGGCCGTCCCGCCACCGTCCTCCGCACCGACACCAGGAGACCGACGTGGGCCGGCGAGCTCTGCCCAGCAGTCTGACCGGCGGCGCCTCCCTCGCGCGCGGCCGGGACTTCGCCCGCACCGCCGCCGACAGCACGGCGGACATGCTCCACCCGCTGCTCACCATCGGCCGGGGACTGCACGCCCTCGGCACGGGCGGGCTGCGGCGCTGGGCGCGGACCCCCCGGGACCGGCGCGGGCCCACGCTGCTGCTGACGGCCTCGTGCCTGGTCATCGTGGCGCTGCTGCCCTACGGGCCGATGCTGTCCGCGGTCGCCTTGATGGCGGCGGCCGCCTGGGCCGGCCGGGAGCGCGGGTCCGCCGCCGCGGCGGACGCCGTCGACGAGGAGAGCTGCCACGCGCGCCTCCAGACCGTGTACGAGTCCCTCGTGCCGTACCTCACCGTGCCGGAGGACCCGGATCCGCTCTACGCCCACGGAGGCGGCTGGCAGCGGGCGTTCACGGAGTACGAGTTCGACCACCTCGGCCGGCTGGTCTCCCTCCAGCTGCGCTACCCGGCCTACTTCACCGACGGCGAGCCCGAATCGCGGGCCAAGGTGGAGCAGTTGCTCCGGCTCAAGGCGGGGCGCGGCCGGGAGTACCGCTTCGACTGGGAGGAGGAGGACAACCACCTCACGCTGAGCGCGCTGCCCCCGCTGCCGACCGACATCCGGGCGCAGCGGTTCGTGACCGTGCCGGGCGAGGCCGTGCTCGGCTTCACCGACCCGTGCTCCGTCCAGCGCACCCTGCCGGTGACCGACGACACCGGGACCCGGGACGTCCCGCCCGTCGTCTGGCGCACCGGGCAGCGCTCCACGGAGCCGCACCTGCTGGCCCTCGGACGGTCCGCCGCCGGCACCACGACGCTGCTGCGCTCGGTGGCGCTCCAGGCGCTGCACCACGGGGACGTGCTGGTCGTCGACGGCGGCGGCACGGGCGAGTACGCGTTCCTGCTCGGCCGGGAGGGGGTGCTGGCCGTGGAGTCCGCGCCCGCCGGCGCCCTGGCCACCCTGGAGTGGGCCTGCCACGAGACGGAGCGGCGGATCCTCGCCGCCCACCAGGCCCGGCAGCTGGGCCGCCCGGTACCGGAGGACGTCCGCCGGCCGCTGTGGATCCTCGTCGACCGGCCCACCTCGCTCAGCCACCTCGCCGCAGGCGAGGGCCGGCCCGACCCCCAGGAGTTCCTCCAGGTGCCGCTGCGCCGCGGGCGGGTCGCGAACGTCACGGTCGCCGTGGCCGAGCACCTCGACAACGCGGGCCTGATCGCCGAGCCGGTACTCGCCCACACCCGGGCGCGGGTCGTGCTCGGCGCGGTCACCCCCGGGCAGGTGCGCACCGCGCTCGGCGCGCCGCCGCCCACCACACCGCCCCCGGACGTGCCACCGGGCCGCGGTTACGCCCGGCTGGGCTCGGGGCCCGTCCTCCGCGTCCAGGTGCCGGCCACCCCGGACCCGTACGCCCAGGACACGGGGGAGCACGAGCGCCGCGCGGTGCTGGCCCTGTTGCCGGAGCCGTGCGTGCCGGTGCCGTACGGGACGGTGTCGTACGGGACGGAGCCGCACACCCCGCCGGCCGGGGCGGAGTACGCGGCCGACGGGTATCCGGCCGACGCGTACCCGAACGACGGGCACGGGACGGACGGATACCCGGACAGGGAGTCCCCGGGCGGGCCGGGTGGTGCCGGCGGGCCGGTGCGGCTTCAGGCCACGTAGGTGCGCGGCGCCTCGACGGCGGCGGTCGCCCCGCTCGCCACCCGGTGGGCGGCCTCGGCCAGCCGGCTCGCGGCCTCCTCCGCCACCGCCCCGGAGACGGTGAAGGGCAGCCGGACGTACCCCTCGAAGGCCCCGTCCACCCCGAACCTCGGCCCCGAGGGCACCCGCACCCCCAGCCGCTCCCCCGCCTCGGCGATCCGCGAGCCCGACAGGCCGCCGGTGCGCACCCACAGCGTCAGGCCGCCGTGCGGCACGGTGAACTCCCAGTCGGGCAGGTGGCGCCGCACCGCGCCGACGACCGCCGCGCGGTTCTCCCGCGACGTGGCGCGCCGTATGTCGACGGCGGCGTCCCAGCCCTCGGTGGTCAGCAGCCAGGTCACGGCGAGCTGCTCCACGACGGGCGTGCCCAGGTCGGCGTAGGCGCGGGCGGCGACGAGGCTGCGGATGATGTCGGGCGCGGCGCGCACCCAGCCGATCCGCAGCCCGGCCCAGAAGGACTTGCTGGCGGAGCCGACGGTGACGACGGCGCTGCCCGCCGGGTCGAAGGCGCAGACCGGCCGGGGCATGTCGACGTCGTCGTCGAGCAGCAGGTCCGTCATCGTCTCGTCGGCGATGAGCACGGTGCCCGCCGCGCGGGCCGCCTCGACCAGGTCCCGGCGCTGCTCCTCGGTGGCCAGGGCGCCGGTCGGGTTGTGGAAGTCGGCGATCACATAGGCCATGCGGGGCGCGGCGTCGCGCAGCACCTGGCGCCAGGCGGGCAGGTCCCAGCCCGTGAGCCGGTCGCCCATCGCGACGGGCACCAGCCGGGTGCCCGCCTCACGCATGAGCTGGAGAACGTTGGCGTACGAGGGCGACTCCACGGCGACCCGCTCGCCGCGCCCGGCCATCAGCCGGCAGATCGCGGCGACGCCGCCCATGGCACCGGTGGTGACCATGATCTGCTCGGGCATCGTCGGGATGCCCCGCGCGGTGTAGCGGTCGGCGAGGGCCTGGCGCAGGGAGGGCAGGCCGGCCGGGTAGTCGCCGTGGGTGTGGGCGTAGGGCGGCAGCTCCTCGAGGGCGCCCTGGAAGGCGCGGGTCAGCCAGGGCTCGGGGGCGGGCAGGGCCGCGCACCCGAGGTCGATGACGGAGCCGACGGCCTCCGGGGGCAGCGGGTCGAGGCCGCGGGTGGGCAGCGGGTTCCCGGCGGGCACCGAGGTCCAGCTGCCGGAGCCGCGCCGGGACTCGAGGAAGCCCTCGCCGCGCAGCGCCTCGTAGGCCGCGGCGACCGTGGTGCGGCTGACGGCCAGGGCGGCCGCGAGCTCGCGCTCGGCGGGCAGGCGCGCCGCGACGGGCACGCGGCCTTCGAGGACGAGCAGCCGGATGCCGTCCGCGAGTGAGCGGTAGGCGGGCGACCGGCGGCCGCCGAACGGGGTGACGACGCCGTGCCCGCCGCCCTGGGAACCGAGGAGGCGCGCGAGCTTCTGCGCCCCCACCGAAGAAGTCCACTGGGTCATACTTCCGGTCCACCTTCCCGGGATTGGCCATGGATCATTCACCGATCCAGTCCACAGACTGTCATGGAGCAGGCCACTTGCACCACTGGCCTGCTCCATGACGTTCGCCTGCGCCACGTCATGACCCGTCATGGCCCGTCATGACCCACGACACGCCGCACGTCCGTGCCGCTCGCCGCCCCCGGGGCCGCGGGCGGCACGGACGTGCGGCGCCCTTCACGACCGGACCGGCCCGCGCGGCCGGCACGCACGACCAGCGAGGAGATTCCGTTGAGCACATCAGGGGGACCGGGCCCGGCCGGCCGGCTGCTTCGGCTGTACGTCGGACTGGGGCTGTACGGGGTGAGCGCGGCGCTCCAGCTGCGGGCGGGGCTCGGGCTGGCGCCGTGGGACGTCCTCAACCAGGGCGTGGCGCGCCACACCGGCCTGTCGATCGGAACCGCCTCGGTCGCCATCGGCGCCGTGGTGCTGCTGCTGTGGATACCGCTGCGGCAGCGGCCGGGGCTGGGGACGGTCTCCAACGTGCTGGTGATCGGCCCGGCCATGGACGCGACCCTGGCCCTGACCCCCGCACCGGGCTCGCTGTGGGCGCGGATCCCGCTGCTGGTCTTCGCTATCGCGCTCTGCGCGGTGGCGACGGGGCTCTACATCTCGGCGCGGTTCGGCGCGGGCCCGCGCGACGGGCTGATGACCGGTCTGCACCGGCGGACGGGGCGCTCGGTGCGGCTGGTCCGGACGTGCATCGAGGTGGTGGTGCTGGCGACCGGGTTCGCGCTCGGCGGCACGGTGGGCGTCGGCACGGTGCTGTACGCGCTGGCCATCGGCCCGCTGTCGCAGTTCTTCCTGCGCTTCTTCGCCACGCCGGAGCCCGCGGCGGACTCCGGTGCGACGGCGCCCGTGACACCCCCGGCGGGGACCGCCGCCGGGGCGTCCCCGGCGGTCACGGCGCGCGAAGTTCCGGACCTGGTTTAGGCACCCGGGTGACGGGCCGGTAGTGTACGCCTTCGACCCACCGGATGGACCGTTACTGCGCGCTAAACGGACAGAAACGCAGGGTGACATCCGTTGCCAGATGTGACAAAACGGGCGCTGGTGGGTACAACAAGGGGCGGCACGACGGGCGACGCATGTCCCTGAAACGGGAATCTTCACCGCCGACCGGACGTTGACCGGATGACGACGACAGCGACACCTGTCCTGTGGGCGACCAAGCCCGGGAGGCACGATTCATGAGTGAGCGAGCTCTCCGCGGCACGCGACTTGTGGTTACCAGCTACGAGACCGACCGCGGCATCGATCTGGCCCCGCGCCAGGCGGTGGAGTACGCATGCCCGAACGGGCATCGATTTGAGATGCCGTTCTCGGTAGAGGCGGAGATTCCGCCGGAGTGGGAGTGCAAGGCGTGCGGCGCCGTTGCACTCCTGGTGGACGGCGATGGTCCTGAGGAGAAGAAGGGCAAGCCCGCGCGTACGCACTGGGACATGCTCATGGAGCGGCGTACCCGCGAGGAGCTGGAGGAGGTGCTGGCCGAGCGGCTGGCCGTCCTGCGCTCCGGTGCCATGAACATCGCTGTGCATCCGCGGGACAACCGCAAGTCCGCCTGAGAGCGGCACTGAGAAGTACCACAAAGGGCCCGGGGCCACTGCGCGAGCAGTGGCCCCGGGCCCTTTGTGCGGCCCGTACGCCGTGCGGCGCGCCGGAAAAGGCGCCGACGGGGGTCCCGCGCGGTGCTCGGGCGGGCCCGGGTGGTCGCCGGCCTTCGGGCGACCGGCGGTCGTTCGTGACTTGGCGCCCGCGCGGCGCGGAAGGGGGCGCACCCTGTACGCCCCCTTCCGCGCCGCGCGGGCCCTCCCGGGCCCCGGAACTTCCCCGCCCGCCCCGGACTGCCTCAGCGAGGCAGCTGGGGGTCGTCCTGGCGCGGCGCCGGCGGCTGGTCGTCCCGGATGACCTCGCCCTGGACGACCTTGCCGTCCGGCTGCCTCATCCGTGCCTGCTGGAAGGCGTCCCCCAGGGTGCCGGGGGCCGCCGGGCGGCCCAGGCGCCGCTCCAGGCCCCTGCGCAGCAGCGCCCGGGTCGGCGGGAAGAGGCAGAGCAGGCCGGCGGCGTCGGAGAGCAGGCCCGGCAGGATGATCAGCAGTCCGCCGAGCATCGTCAGGCCGTTGCCCCCGCCCTCCGGCGCGGACTCGGTCACCGCGCCGCCCGGCTGGAGCGAGACGGTGAGCCGCTTCCAGGCCCGCCGGCCGGCCCGCTTGATCACATAGGACCCGGCGATCACGCCGCCGACGAGCAGGGCGAGGACGGTCAGTCCGCCCGCCGCGTCGGCGACCAGGGTCAGCAGCCAGATCTCCAGCACGGCCCAGATCGCCACGCCCAGCGGCACGAGCTTGCGGGCGCGTCCGCCGCGCCGGGGCGACCGGCCGTCCGTGGGCTGGTGGGAGGGCTGCCGAGGTGCTCCGAACGTCATGCCTCAAGTGTGCCTGGACCACGGCGGAACCCGGGTCCGGTACTTATGGGCCGCTTACGGCCGGACCGCTCGCGGCCCCCTCCCGGCTACTTGTTGCCGAGGACCTTGCCGACCCGTGAGCCGACGCCCCAGGACGTGACCCGCCACAGCGCCTCCGCGACGATGTCCCGGCTCATCTTGCTGTCGCCCAGCTCCCGCTCGACGAACGTGATGGGCACCTCCACCACGTGGAAGCCGGCCTTGACCGCGCGCCAGGCCAGGTCGACCTGGAAGCAGTAGCCCTGCGAGGCGACCTCCTCCATGCCCAGGCCCTCCAGGGTCTCCCGGCGGAACGCCCGGAAACCGCCGGTGACGTCGCGGATCGGCACGTCCAGCAGCAGCCGGGAGTAGGTCGAGCCGCCCCGGGAGAGGATCTCCCGGGACTTCGGCCAGTTCACCACCCGGCCGCCGGGCACCCAGCGGGAGCCCAGCACCAGGTCCGCGCCCTTGAGGGCGGTGAGCAGCCGCGGCAGCTCCTCGGGCTGGTGGGAGCCGTCGGCGTCCATCTCCACGAGGACGCCGTAGTCGTTGTCGAGGCCCCAGCGGAAGCCGGCCAGATAGGCGGCGCCGAGCCCCTCCTTGCCCTTGCGGTGCAGCACCTTGACCTGGTCGTCGTCGCCCGCCAGCTCGTCGGCCAGCTTGCCGGTGCCGTCGGGGCTGTTGTCGTCCGCGACGAGGACGTGCGCCTCCGGTACCGCCGACCGCACCCGGGCGACGATGGACTTGATGTTCTCCGCCTCGTTGTAGGTCGGAATGATCACCAAGGTCCTGCCGAGCGGACCGAATCTCCGCTGACCACCGTCGTTCACTGCTGCCCCTTCTCCTTCACGTCTCGCCTGTGTCCCCGACGGCCGATCAGGAACGCGGCCGCGCAGGACAGAAGGCCCACCATAGCGAGCGCCCATTCGGGGCCCGCACCCACTCGGTCGGCGACGGTGGCGCCGTCCCGCAGCGGGATGCGCGCCTGGATGACATCCCGGGTGAATTCCTCGCTCCGCTGGAGCACCTCGCCGTCGGGCGCGACCACGGCGCTGATGCCGCTGGTGGCCACCGTGACGACGGACCGGCCGTGCTCGACGGCCCGCAGCCGGGACATGGCGAGCTGCTGCTCGGGCTGGCCGGTGCGGCCGTACGTGGCGTTGTTGGTCTGGACGACCAGGGCGCGCGCGCCGGCCGTCACGGTGTCGCGGACGATCTCGTCGTAGGCCACCTCGAAGCAGATGACGTCGCCGAGCCGGGCCGGGCCGACCTGGAGCACCCCGGTGTGGTCGCCGGGGTAGAAGTCGCGCTGGACGCGCTGGAGGCGGGTGATGACCTTGCTGAGCTGGTCCCGGAAGGGGACGTACTCGCCGAAGGGCACGGGGTGCTGCTTGGTGTAGGAGGCGCCGGGTCCGGTCCTCGGGTCCCAGACGATGCCGTTGTTGTCGACGTAGCCGCTCTTGCCGGGGTGGTCGACGAGGGCGCCGACCAGGACCGGGACGCCGACCGCCTTGACGGCCTCCTCGATGCGGGCGTACGCCTGCCCGTACCGGAAGGGGTCCAGGTCGGAGGAGTTCTCCGGCCAGATCACCAGGTCGGGCTTGCGGGCACGGCCCTCCTTGATGTCCTTCGCCAGCGCGAGGGTGGCGTCGACATGGTTGTCGAGGATCATCATCGGGCGGCCCAGGAAGTCCATCCCCGGGTTCTGGACGTTGCCCTGGACCAGTGCGACGTCGACGGTGTCGTCCGCCCCGGTGGGGACGGGCACGGCGTAGCCGGCGAGCACCACGGCGGCGGCCAGGGCCAGGGCCTCCACACCGGGCAGCGCCGCCCGGACGGTGCCGGGGCCGCGGCCGGGTGCCTCGGGGTCCTCAGGAGTCGCGGAGCCGCCGAGGGCGCGCGGCCTGACCAGGGCGGCCACCGCGAAGGCCAGGAGCCCGCCCGCGAGGGCGACGGCGAAGGTGACCAGCGGGGCGCCGCCGAGGGCGGCGAGCGGGGTGAGGGGCGAGGCGGTGTTGGCGAAGGCCAGCCGCCCCCAGGGGAAGCCGCCGAACGGCAGCCGGTCCCGCGCCAGCTCCTCGGCCACCCACAGGCACGCGCCCCACAGCGGCCACGCGGGCAGCCGGGAGACGAGGGCCAGGCCCGCGCCGAGCACGGCGAGGAACAGCGCCTCGATGACGGAGAGGCCGACGACGGCGTCGTAGCCGACCACCCGCAGCCAGCGCAGCAGGACGAAGAAGAACGGCAGCCCGAGGGCGAAGCCCGTCCAGGCGCCCTGCCGAAGGGTGCGCCCGCGCGTGAGCAGGGCCAGGGCCGCGACCGCGAGCCCCGACAGCGGCCACAGGTCGTACGGCGGGAAGGACAGCGCGAGCGCGAGGCCCGCGAGCACCGCGAGCCCGGTCCGGGGCGCCTCACGGCGCACGAGCCGGCCGAAGCGGGTGATGCGGGAGGGACTCGGGGGGCGCGGGGCGTCGGGCGCGGCCTCGCCGACGGGCGCGGACATGTCGTCGGCGGTGGTTTCGGGACCCGGGGGCACGGTCGCGCCTTCCTGAAGCTGAGCGGTGATGAGCCGACCGTACAACGCTCCGGGGGCCCTCCGGAGGCTGGGCTCGGGTAAGTGCGCCCCCGCGCGCGAGGGGCGAATGGGGGCCCGGCGTCCTTCGGGCCGACCTGGGACCCGCTGGCTGCGGGTCGGCCTAGAGCCGTTGTCTACTGAACGTCCGGGCCCCACCCGGGTCGCACCTGCCGGCCTGGCGGAACCTTCCCTCGCCCCCGTGCGCTGGACCTGGCTGCCAGTGGCAGCGCGCCTCTCCGGCGCACCGCCCCATGGCCCAGCGGCGTTCGACGACTGTGTGGAGGTTCCCCGGCCGGACGTCCTGTGGTGGACGACGCCGAACCTACCCGCCGCCGACCGCACCCTGTCAACACCGCCACGACCTGGGCATATGCCCTAAATCAGCAGGTCAGTACGGCGAGTGATCACGCGCGGCGACAGGCCGACGGCACGTCGTTCGGCGGTACGCGGCGCGCGCCGTCTCACTCGTTCGGACCCCCGTGCGCCGAATACACCGTGCGGCCGCCCACGACTGTGCTGAGGCATACCGGGAGCGGAGTGCCGGGCGTGAGGTCGGGCAGGCCGGGCGTGCCGGAGCGCGGGTCCGTGGACCAGCTGGCGACGCGGTGGTCCGGCACCTGTACGACGAGGTCACCGGACTCCCAGACCGCGTAGTCGGCGGGCGCCCCGGGCACCAGGACGCCCGCGTCGTCCCGGCCGACGGCCCGCCAGCCGCCGCGGGTGTGGGCGGTGAAGGCGGCCCGTACGGAGATCCGGTGCCCGGGGGTGCGGTGGAAGGCGGCGGCGCGGACGGTCCCCCACGGGTCGAGCGGGGTGACCGGGCTGTCCGAGCCGAGGGCGAGCGGCACACCGGCGCGCAGCAGGGCCGCGTACGGGTTGAGGGTACGGGCCCGCTCCACGCCCAGGCGCTGGGCGTACAGGGCCTCGTCGCCGCCCCAGGCGGCGTCGAAGGCGGGCTGGACGGAGGCGGTGAGGGCGAGCTCGGCGAAGCCGGCGATGTGCTCGGGGGTGAGCATCTCGGCGTGCTCGACGCGGTGCCGGGCGGCGCGGACGCGGGCGAGCCCGAGCTTGTCCGCGGCGGCCCGTACGCCCTCGACGACGGCGGTGAGGGCGGCGTCGCCGATGGCGTGGAAGCCGGCCTGGAGGCCCGCCTCGGTGCAGGCGGCGACGTGGGCGGCGACGGCGGCGGCGTCGAGGTGGGCGGTGCCGGTGTGGCCGGCGTGCGGGCCGTCGGCGTAGGGCTCGTGCAGACAGGCGGTGTGCGAGCCGAGGGAGCCGTCGACGAAGAGGTCGCCGGCCGCGCCGATCGCGCCCAGTTCGCGGATCCGGCTCGCCTCGTTCGCGGATGCGATGGCCTCGGCCCAGTAGCCGACGACGCGGGGGCCGGGGCGGCCGGCCGCGAGGGCCAGCAGGGCGGTGAGGTCGTCGGTGCCGGAGATCTCCGGTCCGGCGCACTCGTGGAGGGAGCCGATGCCGAGCGAGGCGGCGCGGTCGAGGGCCGCGGCCTGCGCCTCGGCGCGCTGGCCGGGGGTGAGGCCGGCGTACGCGGCGGCCCGCACGGCGTGGTGCGCGTCACCGGTCAGCGGGGCGTCCAGCACCTGCCCGGGCAGCCCGGAGACGGCGGGGACCAGCTCGATCAGGGCGGTGGTGACGACGGCGGAGTGGACGTCGGCGCGCGTGAGGTAGAGCGGGCGGCCGCCGGTGGCCTCGTCGAGGTCGCGGCGGGACGGGGGCCTGCGCTCGGGCCAGGCGCTGGCGTCCCAGCCGTGGCCGAGCAGCACCCGGTCGGCGGGCCGGGCGGCCGCGTGGGCCCGGACGCGCGCCAGCGCGTCGGCGAGGGTGGGGACGCCGGTGAGGTCCAGGCCGGTGAGGGCGAGGCCGGTGGCGGTGGTGTGCACATGTGCGTCGGTGAACGCCGGGGTGACGAGCGCGCCGTCGAGGTCCACGACCTCGTCCACGCCGTCGGCGAAGGAGTCCGCCGCGCCTTCGGAGCCGACCCAGGCGACGCCGCCGCGCTCGACGACCATCGCGGTGGCGAAGGGGTCGGCGGGGCTGTGGACGGTGCCGTTGCGCAGCAGGACGGTTCGGGGTTCGTGGCCGGGCATGTCGGGGCGCTCACTCATGGGTTCAGTCTGACCCCCGTGCCGTGCCCCGCCGTCACCGGGGGCGGGCCGCCGCGCCGGTTCCGGCCACGGCGGGTCCGAGAACGCCTCGCGGACCGGACGGCGCGCCCCGGGGAGGCGGCGGGGGTCACCCCACGCGCGGCGGGCGGGCCTCGTACGGCGTGGACAGGACGATCGTCGTGCGCGTCGAGACCCCGGCCAGCGAGCGGATGTGCGCCAGCAGGTGCTCCAGCTCCAGCGGCGTGGCCACCCGGACCTTGAGGATGTAGTTCTCGTCGCCCGCGACGCTGTGGCACGCCTCGATCTCGGGGATCTCGGCGAGCCGGTCCGCGATGTCGTCCGGGGCGCTGGGGTCGAAGGGCTTCACCGAGATGAACGCGGTCAGGGGCAGCCCGACGGCCTCGGGGTCGACCACGGCCGCGTAACCGCGGATGACACCGCGCTGTTCGAGCCGGCGCACGCGCTGGTGCACCGCCGAGGTGGACAGGCCCGTGGCCTTCCCCAAGTCGGTGTAGCTCATCCGCCCGTCCTTGACGAGCAGCTCCACGATTTCTCTGTCCAGCTCCTCCACGCGGATCAACCTACTGGGTCATGGGCCGCCCGGCACAGTCGGCGGCCCGGACGCCCGCGCGGACCATGTGATGAACAACACGCCTATGCACCCGTGTCCTACCGGGTCGGGCGATTACCTGACACGCGACGAGGGAAGTGCTTGCTGTGGTCGAGGCCGAGGTGCCTGACCGGCCCATCCGAGGGGGAGAAAGAATATGCCCAGCCTGGAACGCCTCAATGAGGGCGACGGCAGCCTGTACGAGCCTTATGACATCACCGCGATGTTCCGGGTGACGTGCCCGGACTGCGCGCGTCCGATCGCGCTGCTCGCGGACGAGGACGTGCTTCCCGAGCACGCCCTGTGCCCGTCGCCGTGGAACCCCTTCGGGCTCACGGTCTGCGCCGGATCCGGCCGCGCCGTGGAGGAGGCGGCCCCGGTGGCGGAGTCGCTGGACTCCCAGGAGCTCGACACGGCCCTGCTGCTGACGCTGCCGGAGAGCCTGGACTGGCGCACCCAGCCCTTCTCCCACATCGGCGGCCCCGGCTCCCGCCCGCTCCGCGTCCCGGAGATGCGGCGCCGCGGCTGACGCCGCGCCCGGCCGGCGGGCCCGACGGCCCCGGAGTCCTTCATTTGCGGTGGCAGACGAACTGCCTGCTGCCGTCGTCACCGGTCTGGATCACGGCACTCGCGCACCCCTCGGGGCAACGGGGCGGCGCGGCGTACGCGCTGCGCCGCCGCTCCGGTGGGTGGACGCAGGCCGGGCAGTACCACAGCGGGGCGTACGGATAGGTGACGTCCCACCACATCGGCTGACGGCAGTGCGGGCACCTGACCAGAGGTGGCGTGCTCCGACCGGCGTTCATACGGGCATCGTCCCGTGCGGGCACCACCGGCGCCCCGGTGCGGAGCGGTCGTCACCCGATCGGGTGGAATGAGCCGCTCCGCCCTTGCGCCGCCGCTCAGCGGGACTCGGGTCCCGCGAGGTGGCGGGCGACGACCATCCGCTGGATCTGGTTGGTGCCCTCGACGATCTGCAGCACCTTGGCCTCGCGCATATAGCGCTCGACGGGGAAGTCCGCGGTGTAGCCGTAGCCGCCGAGCAGCTGGACGGCGTCGGTGGTCACGCGCATCGCCGCGTCCGTGCAGAAGAGCTTGGCCATGGCGGCCTGTTTGGAGAAGGGCAGGCCCGCGTCGCGCAGCCGGGCCGCGGCGAGGTAGAGGGCACGGCCCGCCTCGATCTGGGTGGCCATGTCCGCGAGCATGAAGCGCAGCCCTTGGAAGTCCGCGAGCGGGCGGCCGAACTGCCGGCGCCCGGCGAGGAAGGCCAGCGCCTCGTCCAGGGCGGCCTGGGCGATGCCGATGGCGCAGGCGGAGATGCCGAGCCGGCCGGAGTCCAGGGCGGACAGCGCGATCGCGAAGCCCTGGCCCTCCTCGCCGACGCGGCGCGCGTCGGGCACCCGGACGCCGTCGAAGTGCAGCTGGGCCGTGGGCGAGCCCTTCATGCCCATCTTCCGCTCCGGCGGCGCCGCCGTGAGGCCCGGCGCGTCGCCGGGCACGAGGAAGGCGGTGATGCCGTGGGCGCCCTCGCCGCCGGTGCGGGCGAGGACGGTGTAGAAGTCCGCGATCCCGCCATGGGTGATCCACGCCTTGGTGCCCTCGAGGGTCCAGGTGTCGCCGTCGCGGGTGGCACGGGTGCGCAGCGAGGCCGCGTCGGAGCCGGCGGACGGCTCGGAGAGGCAGTAGGCGCCGAGCAGGCCGCCGCCGAGCATCGCGGGCAGGTGCTCGGCCTGCTGCTCCTTGGTGCCGTAGCCCGCGAGGGCGTGGCAGGCCAGGGTGTGCACGCTGACCCCGAGGCCGACGGTGAGCCGGGTGGCCGCGAGCTCCTCCAGGACCTGGAGGTAGACCTCGTACGGCTGACCGCCGCCGCCGAACTCCTCGGCGTACGGAAGGGCGAGCAGCCCCGCGGTGGAGAGCAGCCGGAAGACCTCGCGGGGGAAGTGGCCCGCGTCCTCTTCCTCGGCGGCGCGCGGTTCGATCTCGCGCCGCACCAGGTCGCGCACGAGCGCGATCAGGTCCCGGGCTTCCTCGGTGGGCAGCTGACGCTCCACCGGCTGCGGGCCGTGGTCGGTCATGGCGGCGCTCTCCTCCCTGTCGGGCGCTGCGACGACGGGCGCGCAAGGGTGTGGCGCCGCCGGCGTGGTGCCTCAGCCATGATCGCTCGCCGGGTCACGGCACCCGATCACCTGTGGCTGTGGCGGGTTGGAGTATGCCTGATCGGCGGCTTGCCGTCACGGGTTGACAACTGCCCGGCCGCCCCTGACGAGGCTGTTTCCGGCTTCTGACGGATATGTGAACGCGATTGGTCCGAACCATTGACCGTACTGGTCTAGTCCTTCTACGGTTTCCCCACCGTTAAGCGCGTTCATGCCAAGCATGAGTGCAGGTCACCCCCCAGAATCTCTCCAACTCCCCACCCGGCGAGGAGAAACCATGCACCGACCGCACCTCGACGCCCCCCGGACCCACTCCCCCCGGCGCCCCCGCACGCTGTTCGCCGCCTTCGCCGCCGGCACCGCGCTGCTCGCCACGACCCTCTTCACGGGGGCCGCCTCGGCCAGCCCCGCGAACACGGCCCCCACAGCCCCCACGCCTGCGCCCGCGGCCGCCGCCGACGAGACGGCGGCCGGCCACCGCGTCGTCGGATATTTCACCAACTGGGGCGTCTACAGCCGCAATTACCACGTCAAGAACATCGAGACCTCCGGCTCGGCCGCCAAGCTCACCCACATCAACTACGCCTTCGGCAATGTGACCGGCGGCAAGTGCGCGATAGGCGACTCCTACGCCGACTACGACAAGGCGTACGACGCGGCCGGCAGCGTCGACGGCAAGGCCGACACCTGGGACGACGGCGCCCTGCGCGGCAACTTCAACCAGCTGCGAAAGCTGAAGAAGCTGCACCCCGACCTCAAGGTCGTCTGGTCCTTCGGCGGCTGGACCTGGTCCGGCGGCTTCGGCGAGGCCGCCAAGAACCCCGCCGCGTTCGCCGAGTCCTGTTACAAGCTGGTGGAGGACCCGCGCTGGGCCGATGTCTTCGACGGCATCGACATCGACTGGGAGTACCCCAACGCCTGCGGCCTGACCTGCGACACCAGCGGCCGGACGGCCTTCCGGGACGTGATGGCGGCGCTCCGGTCGAAGTTCGGCGCCAAGAACCTGGTCACCGCCGCGATCACCGCGGACGCCTCGGCCGGCGGCAAGATCGACGCCGTGGACTACGCGGGCGCCGCGCGCTACGTCGACTGGTACAACCCCATGACCTACGACTACTTCGGCGCCTGGGACGCGAAGGGCCCGACCGCCCCGCACTCCCCGCTCACCTCGTACAACGGCATCCCCAAGGCCGGCTACAACAGCGACGCCACCATCCAGAAACTCAAGTCGCTCGGCGTCCCCTCGTCCAAGCTCCTGCTGGGCATCGGCTTCTACGGCCGGGGCTGGACCGGAGTGACCCAGTCCGCCCCGGGCGGTACCGCGACGGGCCCCGCCTCGGGCTCCTCCGAGCAGGGCTTCGAGGACTACCGGATCCTCAAGTCGAAGTGCCCGGCCAACGGCACGGTGGGCGGAACGGCCTACGCCAAGTGCGGCAGCGACTGGTGGAGCTACGACACTCCGTCGACGATCGCGGGGAAGATGGCGTACAAGAACCAGCAGGGGCTGGGCGGAACGTTCTTCTGGGAGCTGGGCGGTGACACCGCCGACGGCGAGCTGATCAAGTCCATCGACTGACCCACGTCCGCTGATGTCCCGGAGGGACACGGCACCCGCGCGTCCCGGAGCGTCCGCCGGGGCACACCGGGCGGCGGCCACCGTGACACTTCCCGGTGGCCGCCGCCCGCCATTCCCTAACTCCCTACGAACGCGCGCACTTCCCGTGCGACCCCCGGGTCACTCAGCAGCTCGTTGTGCTTCGGACACCCCGCCACCCGGGTGTGCGGTCGGCCGGATAGCCGGCCGCCGTGAAGTCCCCCATCATCCGGTCCCACACACCGGGATCGGCGGCGGCACGGCGGCGGCCGGGGGCGGTGCCGCGCCGAGGGCAGCGCCAAGGACAGCAGCAGCCAGGCAGAGGGCCGAACCGGCGGTGAGGATGCGGCGCATGAGGCGGCCTCCCGGGTCCCGTGGGGCGTGGCGGGTCCGACTGGGTCCTGAGCGCGTACGACTATGCCGGCCCCCGCCGCGCCGCGGAACGGTGCCGGAGCGCCCTTCGTCCGCCGGCGCCGGGCCGGGGGCGGGGCCGGGGGCGGGCGGCTGCGCCGGGCCTTCCCCTACCCGCCCCTTCCCGAATTGTCCTCAAGCGCCGGACGGGCTGAAAATCAGCCCGTCCGGCGCTTGAGGACCGGCGTCCGGGGCGGAGCCGCGGGTTCACCCGGCGGACCGGCGGGGGACCCGACCCGGGCACCGGCGTCCGCGGCCGCGTCCGCCACCCCCCGGTGGTCGAACGCGATCAGCGGATCCCCCGTCAGCGGATGCTCCACCACCGCGGCCCGCACCCCGAACACCTCCGCCAGCAGCGCCGGCGTCAGCACCTCCCGCGGTGTGCCCGAGGCCACCACGGCCCCCTCGTGCAGTACGTGCAGCCGGTCGCACAGCGAGGCCGCCGCGTTGAGGTCGTGCAGCGAGAGCAGGGTCGTACGGCGCTGCTCCCGCAGCAGGGCCAGGAGCTCCACCTGGTGTCGTACGTCCAGGTGGTTCGTCGGCTCGTCGAGCACCAGGACCTTCGGATCCTGGGCCAGGGCGCGCGCCAGCAGCACCCGCTGCCGCTCGCCGCCCGACAGGGTGGAGAAGCGCCGGGCCCCGGCGCCGGCCATGCCGACCCCGGCCAGGGCCGTCGCCACGATGTCCGCGTCCGCGCGGTCCTCGCCCGCGAACGCCCGTTTGTAGGGCGTGCGGCCCATCGCCACGACCGCGCGGACCGACAGCTCGAAGTCGCTGCCGCGCTCCTGCGGCAGCGCCGCGACCCGCCGGGCCGTCTCGGCCGCGGTCAGCGAGCGGATGTCGGCGTCCCCGACCAGCACCCGCCCGGCGTGCGGGCGCAGATAGCGGTAGACGGTCCGCAGCACGGTCGACTTGCCGCTGCCGTTGGGGCCGATCAGCCCGGCGATCTCCCCGTCCTCGGCGACCAGGTGGACGCCGGACACCACCGTACGGCCGGACAGGGTGACGTCGAGCTCCTCGACGGCGATCCTCATCCCTGACCCCTCTCCAGTCGGCGGTCCAGCAGATACAGCAGCGTCGGGGCGCCGATCAGCGCCGTCACCACACCCACCGGAAGCTCCTGGTCCGGCAGGGCGGTACGGGCCACGAGGTCGACGACCACCAGCAGGACCGCGCCGAACAGCGCGGCCACCGGCAGCAGCCTGCGGTGATCGCCGCCCACCACCATCCGGCAGACGTGCGGCACCATCAGCCCCACGAAGCCGATCGCCCCGGACACCGACACCAGGACACCGGTGAGCACGCTCGTCACGACGAACAGCTCACGCCGCAGGCGCACCACGTCGACGCCCAGCCCGGCCGCGGTCTCGTCACCCATCAGCAGGGCGTCGAGGGCGCGGGCGCGGGCCAGCAGCGCCACCAGGCCGAGCGCCACCGCCACCACCGGCAGCGTCAGGGTCGCCCACTGGGCCCCGCCGAGCGAGCCCATCAGCCAGAACAGCACCCCGTGCGTCTGCTGGTCGTCCCCGGCCTGGAGCACCAGATAGTGGGTGAACCCGGACAGGAACTGCCCGATGCCCACCCCCGACAGCACCAGCCGCAGCGGCGAGAAGCCACCGCCGCGCCGGGCCATCGCCCACACCAGCGCGAACGAGGCCAGCGCCCCGGCGAACGCCGCCGAGGACAGCCCCAGCCCCAGCGCGCCGCCCGCGCCGGCGCCCAGCACGATCGCCGCGACCGCGCCCAGCGACGCCCCGCTGGAGATGCCCAGCAGATACGGGTCGGCCAGCGGATTGCGCACCAGGGCCTGGACGGCCGTGCCGACGAGGCCCAGCCCCGCGCCCACCACGGCCGCCAGCAGGGCCCGCGGCACCCGCAGCTGCCAGACGATCAGGTCCTGGGTGCCCGGTACCGGGTCCTGCCCGGAGACGCCCCGGGCCACCGCGGACCACACGTCGCCCGGCGGGACGTCCGATGAGCCCAGGCACACCGAGGCGACCAGCGCGGCCACCAGGGCCGCGCCCAGCACGGCGGCGGCCCAGCGGGCCCGGACGCCCGGCTCCCGCTCCCGCCCCTCGGCGGCCGCAGTGAGCGCCGTCATCTACTTGACCCGGTCCGGGTACAGCGTGTGCGCGATCTCCCGCACGGTGTCGGCGCTGCGCACCCCGCCGATGGTGGTCCGCTGCGAGGTGATGCGCAGGAAGCGGCCCTCCTGGACGGCCTTGAGGTCCTTGGTCGCGGGGAAGGTCCTCAGGAACTCGGCGGCGTCGTCGAACGCCTTGCGGTCGGCCTCCTCGCTGCCCCGGCTGCGGACGGCGAGCTGGATCCATTCGGGGTTCTTGGCGACGACGTCCTCCCAGCCCACGGGCTTGAAGTCGCCGTCGCAGTCCGCGAAGACGTTCCGCGCGCCGGCCTGGGTGAGGATCCCGTTGGCGACCTGCCGGTTGCACACGGCCATCGGCTGCTTGGTGCTCGCGTCGTAGTCGAAGAGGAAGTAGGAGGGCCGCTTGTCCTCGGGGACGTCCTTGAGGGCGTCGCGGACCGCGCCCGTCTTCTTCCGCATCTCCTGGACCAGCTCCCGCGCGCGGGCGGAGGTGCCGGTCACCTTGCCGAGCTCCTCGATGTCGGCCTCGACGCCCGACAGGTCCGTCCGGGCGGACTTGCCCATCGCGGCGCACGCCGTCGACTTCAGGTAGACGTGCTTGATCCCGGCGGTCTCGAACTCCTTGGGCGTGGGGGCGTCGCCCGCCTTGCCCATGTTCTTCATCGACGAGAACGAGTCGATGTAGAGGTCGGCGCCCGAGCCGAGCAGCTTCTCCTTGGGGATGCCCATCTTGCCGAGCACCGGTACCTTCGCCGCCCGGTCGGACATGTCCTGCGGCAGCGTGCCCTTGCCGGGCGGAAAGCCCGTACCGACGACCTTGTCGCCCGCGCCCAGCCACATCAGCAGCTCCAGGGCGGCGGCGTTGCTGGTGACGATCCGCTTCGGCGGCGCGTCGAAGGTGGTCTTCGCCCCCATGCAGTCGGCGACGCTCACCGGGAAACCGGCCCGCGCGGCCGGCGCGCCGTCGTCGGTACTCTCCGCCTTGCCGCCACCGGTGCCACAGGCCGTCGTCGTCAGGGCCACAGCGGCCAGCACACCGCACCACGCACGAGGGCGCATCAGGAACTCTCCAGAAAATCGTGATCCGCACGGGCCCGCCCGTGCGGGTCCGGATCAGGTAGTCGGACCGCGCCGCCGCCGGGTTCCCGCGTGTCGCGAAGAAGCCCGACGTACGCTGCCTCGAACGCCCCACCGAGACACCCTGCCGTGACCCCGGGCCGTGGACCCCGGGCCGCGCGATGGACGAAGGAGACCGGCATGGCGGACCAGCTCCGGGAGATGCCCACCGACTGGCGGCGCGCCCTCGCGATCGTCGCCCACCCCGACGACCTCGAATACGGCGCCTCGGCGGCCGTGGCGACCTGGCTCGACGACGGCCGCGAATGCGTGTACCTGCTGGCCAGCCTGGGCGAGGCGGGCATCGACACACTGCCGCCCGCCGAGGCCGGGCCACTGCGCGAGCGGGAGCAGCGCGCCGGCGCCGCCGCCGTCGGCGTCCGGACCGTGGAGTTCCTCGGCCACCCCGACGGCGTCATCGAGTACGGGACCGCCCTGCGCCGCGACTTCGCGGCCGCCGTCCGCCGCCACCGCCCCGAACTGGTGCTCACCCTCAACCACCACGACACCTGGTCCTGGGGCGACAGCGTCTTCTGGAACACCCCCGACCACCGCAACGTCGGCCGCGCCACGCTCGACGCGGTCGGCGACGCGGGCAACCGCTGGATCTTCCCCGAGCTGGCCGAGGAGGGCCTGGTGCCCTGGGACGGGGTGCGGTACGTCGCGGTCGCCGGGTCCCCGCACCCCACCCACGCCGTCGACGCGGGCGCGGGCCTGGAGCGGGCCGTCGCCTCCCTGCTCTGTCACCGCACCTATATCGAGGCGCTGACCAAGGAGGAGCCGGAGGTCTACTGCCGGCGCTTCCTGGAGGGGGCCATGGCCTCCGTGTCGGAGCGGTTCGGCGGCCGCCCGGGCGTCGCCTTCGAGCTGTTCAGCCGCTGATCCGGGCCGTCTCACCGCCGGGCCGGGCCGGCTCGCCGCCGCCGGCCCCGACGGCGGCCCGCTCCATCACCAGCACCGCCGCGTCGTCCTGCAACCGCCCGCCGGTGTGCGCGTCGAGATCGGCCCGCAGCCGTCCCAGCAGCTCCGGGGTCGGCAGGGCGGCCCAGGCCCCGAGCCGCTCCGCCAGCGGATAGAAGCCGCCGTCCGGGGCGCGGGCCTCGGTCACCCCGTCCGTGCAGGCCAGCACCCGGCAGTCGGCGGGCAGCGTCAGCCGGCGGCCGGTCCGCCGCGCGGGCGCCAGGTCCCCGAGGCCGAGCGGCAGCCCGGGGTCGGCCGCCTCCAGCTCCCGCACGCCGCCGTCCGGGCCGATCAGGAACGGCGCCAGGTGCCCGCAGTCCACGAAGACCACCGGCACCTCGCCGTCGTCTCCCGGCGCGCCCGGGTTCCCCTTCCCGGCGTCCCCGGCTTCCCCGGCCGCCTCGGCCGCCTCGGCCTCCTCGGTGCCGAAGACCAGCGCCGTCACGAACTCCTCCGAGGCGCGCATCACCAGGCTGTCGGGAGGGGCACCCGGGGCGCCGTCCGGGCGCGCGCTCGCCTGATAGGCCGTCGAGCGGTGGTAGCGGTGGAGCCCCTGCTCCATCGCCTCCACCCCGCTCTCCAGGTCCCGCCGGTGGTACGCCGCCTCCCGGAACGCCGTCAGCACCGCGGCGCCCGCCCCCAGCGTGCCGAGCCCCTTGCCCCGTACGTCGCCGATCAGCACGCGCGTCCCGTACGGGGTGTCCACCACCTCGTAGATGTCACCGCCGATCAGCGCCTCCCGCTGCGAGGAGACGTAGAAGCCGTCGACGACCACCCCTCCGGTGCGCAGCGGCAGCGGCCGCAGGAGCGCCCGCTGTGCCGCCTCGCCGGTCGCCCGCACCCGTTCCAGCAGGGCCTCCGCGTCCCGCCGCAGCCGCGCCACCGCGATGCTGGCGGTCACCATCAGGGCGTTGCCCACGAAGGAGCTGACGCGGTTGAGGGGCACCTCGTCGGCGAGGATGCCGTGGTGGGCGACCATCAGACAGAAGTCGAGGACGCCGATGAACACCGTCTGCCGGAAGGTGCACACCATCGCGGCCGTCAGCGGGGCGAGGGCCGCGAAGACGTTCAGCCGGAGATTGGCCGGGGTGATCAGGTCGATGATCACCACGACCGTGAGATAGGCAAGGACGAGCGCGAAGGGCAGTCTGCGCGACGACACCGTGGCGGGACCTCCACGCCGGAAATGGGGCTGCATAGGGCATTTCGCCGATCACAGACTTCCATGACAGGTCCGCCCCGTCCAACCCCGCGATCTTGCAGGCCCGGTGTGTCTCAGAGCTTCCGGTACGTCCGGGCGTCGTCCGTCGCCGCGAGCACCGCCGCCATGTCACCCCCGGCCGACGCTGTGACCAGCGCGGTCACCGCTCCCTCGACGAACGGGGCGTCAGCGATACGGACATCGGCGGCACTAAGGGTGCCCTCGGTGAGCAGCGCCTTGACGGTGAGTACCGCGCTCCCCATGTCGCACAGCACCACCACGCCTTTCCCCTGATCCGCCTCCGCGACGGCCCCGCGCACCAGTTCGGCGCTGGTGCCGACGCCGCCGTCCGGCAGCCCCCCGGCAGGCACGGCCGGTGCCGGGTCTCCCGTACCGGTGAGCGCGCGGGCGAGCGCGGCCGTGGCCGCCGCCACCTCGCGGCTGTGCGAGACGAGCACCACGCCGACCCGGCCCGCCACCGGCTCCGGCGCGGCCCGGTCGCCGGCCCGGTGGCCGCGGCCACCGGCGCCGCGCACGCCTCCGGGTCCGTGGCCTCGTACAGCGCCGTGACCAGCAGTGCGGAGGAAGTGGCTCCGGGGTCCTGGTGGCCGATGCTGCGCTCGCCGAGATAGCTGGCCCGGCCGCGCCGCGCCCGCATCGGCACCGTCGCCGCCGCGCCCTCCCGGGCGGCGTGCGCCGCCGCGGCCAGCGCCTCCGTCACGTCGCCGCCCTCCAGGGCCGCGGCATAGGCGTCGGCGGCGGGCTGGAGGGCGTCGACCATCGTCTTGTCCCCGGGGGCCGAGTCCCCGAGCCGCCGTACGCTCGCCACCGCCGCGGCCAGCGCCCGGCCGAGGGTCTCCGGCGGGACCACCGGGTCGTCGCCCAGGATCTTGCCCATGCGGCGCAGCACCGTGCCGTAGAGCGGTCCGGACGCGCCGCCGACGGTGTTGGTGAGATGCGCGCCGACGGCCGTCAGCAGCGCTCCCGGGGTGGTCCCGGGGGCGGCCGCGGCCTCGGCGGTCACGGCCTCGGCGGTGGTGAAACCGCGCTTGAGGTTGGCGCCGTGGTCGGCGTCGCCGATGGCGGCGTCGAGGTCGGTGAGCCGGGCCGCCTCCGCGACGATCACGCGCGTGGCGCGGTCGAGGAAGCGGAGGAAGAAGGCCAGATCGAGCGGGACGGTCATGTGCGGTGGCTCCCTGTCGCTGGTACGGGCCCGTCCCGGCTCAGCGTAGTGCGGCCACCCCCGGCCGCCTCAGGAGCGCCCCCGGGCGGCCAGCGTCAGCCGGTCGGCGACGATGAGGTCCGAGGTGACCAGGGCCTGTTCGGCGGTGACGTCCGTCATGAAGACGAAGGGCGGCACAACCGGCGGCACCGGCAGCCCGTCGGGCGAGAACGTCACACAGAGCAGCCCCTCCAGACAGCCGCTGAACCGGGTGAGGTAGAGCGTGACCCGTCCGCTCAGCTCCAGGGTGTCGGCGCCGAGCGCCAGTTCGGCCCCGCCGCCGTCGCGCGTCGTCAGCCGGTAGTCGGCCAGGGACGCCGCCCGCATGGTGAGGACCATGACCTTCAGCGGCCCTTTCGCGGTGGGCACCCGGGTGACCCCGGCGAACGCGAAGCCGTGCGGGGCGAACAGCGTCGTACGGACGGTCGGCGGGACGGCCGCCGCCCGGACGCCGTCGTCCCCGCGCGGCGCGGCCTCGGCGCGGTGCGCCGCCGGAGTGCCGACCGCGGCCAGCAGGACGACGGGCAGGACGGCGGCGAGCGCCTTCGGGCCGGCGCCGCCCGGCTCGCGGGACGGCGCTCCGTGTTCCTCCTCCTCGGGCGGGCGCGCGGCGGGCGTCCAGCCGAACCCCATCGCGCTGCCCGCGATGCCGAGGGCCATCCCGACGAGGAAGCCGCCGAGGTTCGTCGCGGCGAAGGACAGCACGGACAGGAGCAGGGCGTGGAGGCTCACATAGCGCCGGGTGCCGGGCGCGTACCAGAGGAACAGCCCGGCGACGATCAGCGCCAGCCCGATCCCGATCGCCGCCAGGCCGCCGAGCCCCAGGCTCACCAGCACGGTGACCGGTGACAGGGGCACGACGAGCAGTTCCGCGCCGCCGAGCACCAGCAGCAGCCCGGCCCAGAAGGGCCGGGTGCGCCGCCAGCGCCGGAACGCCCGCCGCGCGTCCGGCAGCCGCGGGACCCGTGGGCCCGGGAGCGTCCGGCGGGTCAGAAGCACTTCTTGCCGTCCAGGTTCACATCGAGGCGCAGCCCCCGGAGCCGGAAGTTCCCGCCGGTCGCCGACCAGGCGTGCGAGCGCACTCCGGCGACCGTGATGTCCCCGGCCTGGAGCCCGAAGGCGCCGGGCTCGCCCGTCACGCCCGCCACCTCGTCGAGCGTGGACGCGTCCCGTCCGATCTGCGCGGTGCCGAAGCGCGCGTCACCGACCAGGTCCTCGCCGTCGATGATCAGATTGCTGGCGGTGACGTCACCGGCGGCGCCGCCGGCCGTGAGCTTGAAGGTGACGACCCCCAGCGGCGTCCGTACGCTCGCCGCCTGGCAGATGTCGCTGAGCGTCGCGTCCCCGATCCCCAGCAGGGCGACGGGGTGCCCCTTGCCGTCCACGGACCGGTCCGTCTGCACATACGAGGACAGGCCCTTACTCGTCAGTTTTCCGGAGGAGACCTGGAAGTTGGTGCCCGACACCGCGAAGGACGCGGCCAGCGCGCCCTGGGCCATCACCGCCGCCATCGCGCCCACCGCGAGCACGGCGGGGACGGCGACCAGGGCGGACTTCCGCCAGGCGGTCCGGCCTTCCGGAAGACGTCTTTCCGATCCGCTCACTGCATCCTCCCGCAGGGAAGTGAGTGGTGTGGCTTCTGTCATACTGCGGACGTCCGGTGTGGTTGAGGCTAGGGCCGAATTTGAACAATAGTCAACAGCGCGGTACGGAGCGCTCCCGGTCACGGCGGGCCGAACTCATCGCCATCGGGCGGAAGTTGTTCGCCGACACGTCCTACGACGCCCTGTCCATGGACGACATCGCCCGGCACGCGGGCGTCGCCAAGGGCCTGATCTACTACTACTTCACCAGCAAGCGCGGCTATTACCTGGCGATCGTCGAGGACTCGGTGGCCGAGCTCGTCCTGCGGGCGAGCGCCACCCACGACCTGCCGCCCGCCGCGCGCGTCGAGCACACCGTCGACGGCTACCTCCGCTACGCCCAGCACCACCAGGCCGCCTACCGGGCGATCGTCACGGGCGGCGTCGGCTTCGACGCGGAGGTCATGGCGATCCGCGCGGGCGTGCGCGAGAAGCTCCTGGTCACGATCGCCCAGGGCGCCTGGGGCCGCTCGGACCTCCCGCTGATCGCCCGCACGGCGCTGATCGGCTGGCTGTCGAGCGTGGAGGGCGTGACCCTGGACTGGCTGGGCCACCAGGACCACGAGAGCCGCGAGGGTCCCGGCGGTCGCGAGGGCCACGAGGGGCTTTCCCGGGAGACCGTGCGGTCGATGCTGGTGCGGGCGCTGGGCGACACCCTGCGGATGATCGAGGACTACGAACCGGCGTGCCCGGCACCGGCGCGGTCGCCGTGACCGGTCCGGCCGGCGCCCCGGGCCGGACCGTCACCGGAGTGGGCGGAACGCTCCGGTCCGCCCGGCGGCCGGGGCCCGGAGCGGGTCCGGGCCCGACGGCCCGTCAGACCTCTTCGTAGTGGCTCGGGCGCCCGTCCCGGAGGACGAGCCGCCCCACCCGCTCCGCGTCCTCCCGCCGCATCAGCCGCGCGGCGCCGCCACGCGTCCGCAGCACCACCGTGTGCCACGGCGTGGCCCACGCGTCCGCAGCCTCCAGCAGACGGATGCCGAACTTCTCCGAGCCCGGCCGCTGCGGGTGAATCGACAGGCGTACGGACCTGGGGTGGTGATGGGCGATGAGGTCGCCCCAGGCGCGGCTGCGCGCGATGACGCCGTAGGCGCGGGTCCGGCACTCGCGCTGCAGGGCGGACCGCGTGCCGGTGAAGTCCGCGGTGTCCTCGACGAGGAAGCGGGTGATGCCGCGGTAGAGGCGGGCGGTCTCCTCGTCGGTGCGGGCCAGTTCGCGCAGGCTGGGCACGGAGGGCGCGAACGCCTCGGTGACCAGGCGGCGCTTGGTGTCGTGGTCGAGGTCGCCGTGCACGTCGCGCAGGTCGAAGGTGTCGAGGCGGGTCAGCCCCGCGCCGCGGATGAGGTCGCGCAGGGCGTCCCCGTACGCGTCGATCAGCGGGTCGGGCACCCGGATGAGGTCGCCGAAGATGTGCCCGTCGGAGCAGATGAGCATGCGCGCGCCCGGCTCGTAGACCTCCGCGACGCGTGCGCAGAGGCGGTCGAGGAAGCCCAGGGAGAGCCGCTCGCCCTCGTCGGGCAGGTGGCCGAGCACCTTGGCCGGGTTCGGGGACTTGCAGGGGAAGCCGGGCAGCGTGAGGACGATCGGTTCGCCGGCGTCCGTGAACTGCCGTATCTGGCGCAGCTGCTCCGGGTGGTCGGCGGGGTCCGGGGAGCCCGGGCCGCTCGTGCGGTGGTACGGCAGGAGGAGGTTCAGCACCCGGGCCTCGACCGTGGTCGCCGCGGGCGAGGGCACGAGGGCGGGGGTGCCTATGGGGGGAGCCGTCCGCACCGGAGGGAGGGGCGGCGCGGGGCTCGTGGGGACGGCGGTGTCTACGGAGACGGAGAGGGTCGGCATGGGGCACTCATCCACGGGGGCGGGGGCAGACGGGCCGGTCGAAGGCGACGGGCAGCTCGCCCACGCCCCGGCCGAGGACGGCGGGGATCCAGGGCAGTTCCTCGTCGGGCACCGCGAGGCGGATCCCGGGCAGGCAGCCGGTCAGGGTGCCGAGGGCGACCTGGAGTTCGATCCGGGCGAGGGCCGCGCCGGGACAGAAGTGGACGCCGTGCCCGAAGGACAGGTGCGGGCCCTGGGCCCGGTCGAGGTCGAGGACGTCGGGGTCGGGGAAGCGCTCGGGGTCACGGTTGGCGGCGCACAGCGAGACGATCACGGAGTCGCCGGCGGGCACCCGGGTGCCGTGCAGGTCGGCGTCCTCGGCGAGGAAGCGCCAGGTCGTCAGCTCGAAGGCGCCGTCGAGGCGCATCAGTTCCTCGACGGCGGCCGGCATCAGCCCGGGTTCGGCGCGCAGCCGGTCCAGCACCTCGGGGTGGCGGAGCAGGGCGACCACGGCGGTGGTGATCTGGTTGGTGACGGGCTCCTGGCCGGCCACCAGCAGCTGGAAGATCATGGAGTCCAGCTCCTCCGGCGTCAGCTCGCCCGCGTCACGGGCGGCGACCAGGCCGCCGAGGAGCCCGTCACCGGGGTCGGCCACCACCTCGGCGATGTACGCCTGGAGTTCCCGCAGCAGCGCCTCGTAGGCGGGGCGGCCGGGGTCGGTGGGGCCGACGGGGGCCACGACCTTGCCCCACTCGCGCCGGAAGCGGGCGGCGAGGCGCGGGGACAGCCCGATGACCTCGGCGAGGACCTGGAAGGGGAAGCGGGCGGCGAAGCAGGCCACGAGGTCCGCCGAGTCCGTGTCCTCGGGCATCGCGTCGACGAGCGCGTCGGCCATCTCCTGGAAGCGGGGCCGCAGCTCCTCCACCCGGCGCGGTGCGAAGGCGTCCGTGACCAGGCGGCGCATGGCCGTGTGCTTGGGCGGGTCCTGGTGCAGGAGGTGCACCTGGAGCTGGGAGTGCTGCGGCTCGGGCATGATCGAGGCGCGCTCGCGCCAGCGGTCGTTGCCCCGGGAGTGGTTCTTGCCGAGCCGGGGGTCGGCGAGGGTCCGCTGGGCGGCGGCGTGCCCGGTGACCAGCCACGCGGTGACCCCGCTGGGGAAGAGCACCCGGTGGATCGGGCCGGCGGCGCGCAGGCGCGCGTACAGCGGGTAGGGATCCCGCTTGTACTCGGGTCCGTACAGGGGGATCGGGTCGGGCAGCGACACGGTGGGGGCTCCTCGCGAAGTCGTGGACCCCTGAGAAGTCGGACGGGGGGCCGGGCGAGTTCCCGGCCGTTCGCCACCGGGCCCGGTCGGCCGCACCCGGTCACGGCGCGGAGGCCCGCCGCCCGGCGGAGTCCGGCCGGGGCGGGGCGGCGCGAGGAGGCCGCGTCATCCTTGGGTAGTCGGCTCGGCGGACCCTTCGGTTCCCGGGGACGAAAGGGATGATCCTCACGCGCCGGGAGCCCGTCGCATCCGGGCCGGGGCGGTCCGCGACGTGTCACGATGCGGCGATGACCGCTCGTCACGTTCTCAGTCCGGCCCGCCTCGGGCCGTCCCGCGCGTACGGAACCCTGCTCGGCTTCGTCCTGTTGCTGGCCGCCCTCTTCGGTGTCGCGTACGCGGCCGGAGCGGCGGCCGGGCCCGCCTTCCCCGGCATACACCGCACCGGCGACGGCACGGGTTCCGGCGGCGGTCCGGGAGACATGGGCGGTATGGACGGGATGGACGGGATGAACAAGAGGGGCGGGATGAGCGGCATGCACGGCATGGGCGCTCCGGCCGCCGTGGAGGTGACCCGATGACCACCTCGACGGGCGGGACCGGTGGGGCCGCCGTGGCCGACGCCGCGACGACGGAGCTGATCGTCGGCGGGATGACCTGCGCGGCGTGCGTGAACCGGGTGGAGAAGAAGCTCGGCCGGCTCGACGGCGTGAGCGCGAGCGTCAACCTCGCCACGGGCCGGGCCCGGGTCAGCCACCCGGCCGCGGTGACCGCGGCGGAGCTGATGGCCGTGGTGGAGGGCGCCGGCTTCACGGCGGCGCTGCCCGAACCGCCGGCCGCCGCGAAACCGGAGGGCGGGACGGCCGGGCCGGCGGAGCCCACGGCCATGACCCGGCTGCTGGTCACGGCCCTGTTGTCGGTGCCCGTCCTGGTCCTGTCCATGGTTCCCGGCCTGCAGTTCCGCAACTGGCAGTGGCTGTGCTTCGTCCTGGCCACGCCGGTGGCCGTGTGGGGCGCGTGGCCGTTCCACGCCAAGGCGCTGCGCGGCCTGCGGCACGCCGCCGCGACCATGGACACACTGGTCTCGCTGGGCGTGCTGGCCTCGTACTCGTGGTCGGCGTACGCCCTGTTCCTCGGCGGCGCCGGCGACCCCGGCATGCGGATGCCGTTCACGCTGGTCCCGGCCATGAGCTCGATGGGCTCGATGAGCGGGGGCACGGCGGACGTATACCTCGAAGCGGTCGTGGGCGTCCCGCTGTTCGTACTGATCGGCCGGTCGCTGGAGGCGCGGGCCCGGCACAGCACGGGGTCGGCGCTACGGGCCCTCGCCTCGCTCGCGGCGAAGGACGTCGTCGTACGGCGGGACGGCGCCGAGCACCGGGTGCCGATCGAGCGGCTGCGGGTCGGCGACCACTTCGTCGTGCGCCCCGGTGAGCGGGTCGCGACCGACGGCACGGTCGTCGCGGGCAGCTCCGCGCTGGACATGTCCCTGGTGACGGGCGAGAGCGCGCCCGTCGAGACGGGCCCCGGCTCGGCCGTGGTGGGCGGCGCCGTCAACTCCGGCGGTCTGCTGGAGGTGCGGGCGGAGGCCGTCGGCGCCGACACGCGGCTCGCCCGGATCGCCAAGCTGGTGGAGGACGCGCAGGCGGGCAAGGCGAAGGCGCAGCGGGTCGCCGACGCCGTGGCCGGGGTGTTCGTCCCGGCGGTGCTGACCGTGGCCGTCACGGTCCTCGGCTTCTGGCTCGGCGCGGGTGCCGCGCCGCAGGCGGCGGTCACGGCCGCCGTCGCGGTGCTGGTCGTCGCCTGCCCGTGCGCGCTCGGCCTCGCGACGCCCACGGCCCTGCTGGCCGCGACCGGCCGGGGCGCGGGCCTCGGCATCCTGGTCAAGGGCCCGCAGGCGCTGGAGGGGCTGCGCCGCGTGGACACCGTCGTCCTCGACAAGACCGGCACGCTGACGACCGGTTCGATGACGGTGACGGGCGTGACGGCCCGGACCGGCGGGCCGGGCGCGGACGAGGCGCTGCGGCTGGCCGCGGCGGTCGAGCGGGGTTCGGAGCACCCGGTCGGCCGGGCGGTCCGCGGCTACGCGGAGGAGGCCGGTACGGGTGACCTCCCGGAGGTCGCGGACTTCGTGGCGACGCCGGGCAAGGGTGTCGCCGGGCGGGTCGGGGACCGGCTGGTGGAGGTCGTACGGCCGGAGGGCCGGCCCGCCCGCGCGAAGGGGCCGCGGAAGGGGAAGCGCCCCGTCGAGCAGCGGCCCCGGCCGGGCGGGCTGCCGGCCGAACTCGACGACGCGGTACGCGCCGCCGAGCGGGACGGGCGGACCGCGGTGGTGGTGCGGGTGGCCGGCGCGCCGGAGGCCGTGATCACCCTGGGCGACACGGTGCGCCCGGGTTCGTACCGCGCGGTCGACCACCTCAAGCGGCTCGGTCTGCGCCCGGTCCTCGCCACGGGCGACAGCGAGGGCGCGGCGCGGGCCGTCGCGGCGGAGCTCGGCATCGAGGAGGTGCACGCCCGTGCCACCCCCGAGGACAAGGCGGAGCTGGTCCGGGAGCTGCGCGCGGCGGGCCGCCGGGTCGCGGTCATCGGCGACGGCGTCAACGACACCGCGGCGCTGGCCGGCGCGGACCTGGGCATCGCGATGGGCGGCGGCACGGACGCGGCCATCGGCGCGGCGGACGTGACGCTGGTCCGCGAGGACATGGGCGCGCTGGCGGACGCGGTCCGGCTGGCCCGGCGGACGTCGGGAACGGTCCGCGCCAATCTGGCCTGGGCCTTCGGCTACAACCTGATCACCCTGCCGCTGGCGGCGGTGGGCCTGCTGAGCCCGATGGTCGCCGCGGCGGCGATGTCGGTGAGCTCGGTCCTGGTCGTGGCGAACAGCCTGCGGCTGCGGGGATGGCAGCCGAGGCGGTCGGGGCTGGGAGGCACCGGCGGCGGGCGGCGCCCCGGGGCACCGGGCCGTGCCACGGCGGCGACGGGCACGGCGCCCGCGCCGCGCCGGGGCGATGGGGGACGGGCCGCCCGGCCCGGCCCGTACGGCTGCCCGCGACCGGCGGCGCCGTGAGGACCGACGACGACACCCGGGGTGACGCGTGAAGAAGGACCACTCCTCCGACGGCCGGAGGGACGGCCGTACGGACACGGGCGGGGGCGCGGGTGGCACCCCCATGGGCGCGGCCGCGGCCCGGGCCGGCGGCCGGCCACCGGCCTGGCCGGGGTCGCCGTGCCGCCCTCGTCCCGCTGCTCGCCGCCGCGGTCACGCTCGGCGGCCTGGGCGCCTGGACGCTGTCCGGGGCGGCGGCCCGCCCGGCGACCGTGACGGTCGACGACGCGCGGATCCTGCTCCCCTTCGGCGCCGACGACACGGCCGCGTTCTTCCGTATCCGCAACACGGGTGACGTGGCCGACGAACTGGTGGACGTCGACGTCCCGGACGCCGGTGGCACGATGCTGAGCCGCACCGTGGTCGAACGGGGCGCGGGCTCGATGCGCATGCTCACGTCCGTACCGGTGCCGGCGGGCGGGACGCTGGAGATGTCCCCGCACGGCCTGGACGTGATGGTGGTGCGCCCGCCCCGGCTCCGGCTGGGCGAACGACTCCCGGTGACGCTGCGGTTCCGCGAGAGCGGGGCGGTACGGGTGGAGGCGCTGGTGGTACGGGCGGGCAGCGGGGCCGGGTGACGGGGTGAGGCGGCCGGGCGGTGGCCCGGGTACCGGTTCTGCGGCATAAGCCGCCCCGTGCGCTCCGCGTCCTGCCGGAGCGTCAGCCACGCTGCGGCCCCGCACCGGGTGGCCCGCGTCCGCCACGTCCGGATGGGCAGGGGCGGGCGGCGGGGCCGGGCGGGGCGTCGCACCGCCACGGTCCGCTGTCGTCCGTGGCCCACCGGGGCGGCGAGCGGGCCCGTCGGCCGACGGGCGGTGACGTCCGGGGGCCGGTGACGGCCGTCCGCCCTTGTGCACGAGAACGCCGGGCGGGCCGTGGAAGCGGCCCGCCCGGCGTTCGGGCGTGCGGGGCCGGCCTGTGTTCCGGGGGCCGCGGCCTAGCGGGCCCGGACCTCCGGGCCCGCTAGGCCGCGGCCCGCACCCCCGCCATCACGGGCATTCTCGTGACGCCGCCCCTGGCGGCACCGGCGGCACCGGCGGCCCGCTCCGCGGTCTCCAACTGGACGATCAGCGCCTCACGCGCCCGCGCCACCCGCGACCGGACGGTGCCGACCGGGCACCCCGCGACGACCGCGGCCTCCGCGTACGGCAGGCCCAGGAGCTGGGTGAGGACGAACGCCTCGCGCCGCTCGTAGGGCAGCCGGTCGAGCAGCTGCGACAGGGCCACGCCCTCGTCGAAGCCGGGCAGCTCGGCGGACTGGGTTCGTTCGGCGGCCGCCTGCCAGTCGTCCGTGTCGGAGAGGCGGGGCCGGGCCGCGTTGAAGCGGAGCCGGTCCACGACCGTGCGGCGGGCGATGGTCAGCAGCCACGTACGGGCCGAGGAGCGGCCCTCGAAGCGCGGCAGCGAGCGCAGCGCGCGCAGATACGTCTCCTGCACGAGGTCGTCCGCACCCTGCGGGTCGTTGCTGAGCCGGGCCACGTAGCGCCGTACGTCGTGCTGGGTGGCGCGGATGAAGTGTTCCACCGCGTCGGCGTCACCGCCGCGGGCGGCGAGCGCCCAGGCGGTCACCGTCTCGTCGTCACGCACGGCGGCCTCCCGCGAGGACGGACAGGCGGGGGGTGGTGCGGGGGGCGCCGGTGGCGCCGGGGACGATGGCGGGGTGCACTGCCGTGAGTTCCGTACCGCCCTGTCCGCCCGCCTCGACGGCGAGGAGCCGCCTCCGGGCCTGTCCGGTCCGGTGCTCGACGCCCATCTGCTGGGCTGCGTCGAATGCCGTGGCTGGGGCGAGCGGGCGCGCCGGCTCAAGCTGCTGACGGCGGGCCTCGGCTGAGGCGGCCGGGGAGGAGGTCGGTGCTGCGGCGGTCGGCGGCGGGGTGTGCCGTCGTGGCGCGGCCTGCGTGCGGGCAGGGGTCATCGCCGTGGGTCCTTCCTGGAATCCGGGCGTCCGGCCCTGGGCGTGCGAGGGCGGCGGCGTCCCGGTGACGTGGTTCGGCCAGGTCGGTCGCCGTCAGCCGGCGGACGGAGGTCCGTCAGACGGCGGCGGCGACGGGGCGGGCCGGTGGACCACGGGTGGCGAGGACATGGGCGTAGAGCAGCTGCCGCAGCCGCTGCGCGGCGCGGGTGCGGTCGGCGCGGATGCGCGGCGGGCCCGGGCGCGTGGGGACGTCCCGGAAGAGGACGAGCAGGGGCGCGAAGAGCCGGGTGCGCAGGGTGCGGCCGAGCCGGAAGGCGGCCTGTTCGCCTCCGGCGAGCCAGATGCCGCAGACGAGGGCGACGACGACGTGGGCGGACCACATGGCGAGGGCGCCGTGGCCGGCGTGCATGGACATGTCGTGCCCTGACATGCCTGCCATGCCCATGGAGTGGTCCATGGGCATGGGAGCCATGTCCGGCATGCCAGGCATGGAGTGACCCCCACCTGACATACCCGCCATGCCCGCCATCCCTGACATGTCGCCCATACCCCCCGTACCACCGGGGAGGGGGAAGTCGCCGTCCAGGCCGAGCCGCGCCGCGCGCGCCGCGTTGGCGGCGACGTTCTGCGCGAGGGCGAAGAAGTGGTGCAGGGCGGTCTGGGCGCCGACCGTCGCGAGCGTGATGAGCAGCGGGCCGCGTTCACGCCCGGCGAGGAACCACGCCGCGCTGCCCGTACCGGACAGCGCCACGACGACGGCCCACCAGGGGACGGTCGTCCCCGACATGACCGCGTGGCCCAGGGCAGCGAGCAGCACACAGACCGCTGCGAACATCGCGGCTCGCAGCGTCCGGGGTCCCTGGTACGGCGACTGCCCTGCGCTCATGACGGGGACATCGTTGCACCCGCCCCGCGCGGAGCGACGACGGGGGGCGTACTGACGCCCGTACGTCCGCCCGCTCGGGCGCACGGAACCGCCCCGTACCGTCCGCCCGGCGGTACGAGGCGGTGGGCCGCCGGCTCGGGGGAAGGACCGACGGCCCGGGTCCCGTCGCTCCATTGGGACTCGCGTAGCCGAGTCAACCGCGCGGCAGCCGGCGCGGGAACGTGTGCGCGGGGGTCCGCGCGGGTGCGTTCCGCACACCCCGTGTGAACGTGTGTCCTCCGTTCTGCGCCCGGGGGCCCGGCGGCCCGGCCCGTGCTTCCGCTTCCGGGCCGGACGGGCGCGGGGCCGGGGGCGGGACCGGGCAGGGGCTATCGGGGCGTCTCCTCCGTGGGCGCCGGGTCGGAGGCCGCCGGGCCAGAGGCCGCCGGGTCGGGCGCCTTGCCGGGGGCGGCCTTCTTCGTGGCGGCCTTGGTCGCGGTCTTCGCCGGGGCGGCCTTCGTCGAGGTCTTCGCCGAGGCGGCCTTCGTCGCAGTGGTCTTCGTCGAGGCGGTCTTCCTCGCGGGCGCCTTCCGGGCGGCGGCCTTCTTCCCGGACGCCGCCTTCTTCGCGGCCGCCGCGGGCGTCTTCTTCCCGGGCAGCCAGGCGGCGCTCGACCGGTCGCCGAAGCGGGTGCCTATCGCGCCCTTGATCACGGAGAGCGCGGCGGGCACGGCGGCGATGGCGGCGGCCTTCAGCGCGGACACGTCGGTCAGGTCGAAGCCGTCGGCGAGGAGGAGGCCGAGGAAGGTGGTGAGGTAGGCGGCGAGGGTGCGTTCGAGTACGTCCATGACAACTTTGGGCATGTTTTCTCGTCCGGTCTTCTGTTCGTGTCCGATGGGTAAAGGAAGAGTCGTGGCGGGGAGGGCGCGGCCGCAAGCCCCGGCGCCCGTACCGCAAGTACGGCCGCGCGGACCGCCCTTGGGCGGGTGACCGGGCGGCCGACCGGGGTGGGGAGGGATTCACGGTGGTCAACCCGTGGCTGGCGATGGCGTGCGGGGAGGGACCCGCCGAGCGGTGCCGTACGGTCCGGGGCGCGCACGAGGCGTTCGTGACGGGAGGGGCGGGCGGAGGTGCCGGCGGGGCGGTGGACCCGCGGGTGCGGGCGGTCGTGGCCGACTCGTGGCGGCGTTCGGCGGCGGCGCTGCCGGTGCCCGAGTTCATGGCGCCGGTGGAGCTGACGGACGCGGAGCTGGAGAGCCATCGCCGGGCCCATCCGCTGGCGGCCGTGCTGCCGCTCTTCCGCGAGCTGCTCGGTTCCGTCGCCGAGGACGGGGCGCACCTGCTCGCGGTCTGCGACGCGGCGGGGCGGCTGCTGTGGGTGGAGGGGCCCGCGGGGATGCGCAGGGGCGCGGAGCGGATGAACTTCGTCGCGGGGGCCCGCTGGGACGAGCGGCACGCGGGGACGAACGCGCCGGGCACGGCGCTGGCGCTGGGCCACCCCGTGCAGATCTTCGCCACGGAGCACTACAACCGCCTGGTCCAGCCGTGGACGTGCGCGGCGGCTCCGGTGCGCGACCCGTGGACCGGGCGGCTGCTGGGCGTGGTGGACATCACCGGCGGCGATCACCTGGCGGGGCCGCACAGCCTGGCGCTGGTGCGGGCGACGGCCAGGGCCGCGGAGGCCGAGCTGGCGGCCGCCGGGGAGCCGGTGCGCGACGGGCTGGCGGCGCTGGGCCGCGACGAGGCGCTGCTGACGCTGGGGGGCCGGCGGTTGCGGCTGGGGCGCCGCCACAGCGAGATCCTCGTGCTGCTGGCGGACCACCCGGCGGGCCTGACGGGCGACCAGCTGATGGCGGGGCTGTACGGGGACCGGCCGGTGCCGCCGGTGACGCTGCGCGCGGAGCTGTCACGGCTGAGACGTCTGGTGGGCCCGTTGCTGGGCTCGCGCCCGTACCGGCTGTGCGCGCCGTTGGAGACGGACTTCGCCGGGGTGGGGCGCGCGCTGGCCGAGGACGGCCCGCGGGGGGCGGTGCGGGCGTACGGGGGCCCGCTGCTGCCGTCGTCGGAGGCGCCGGGGGTGTGCCGGACGCGGCGCCGGCTGGAGGGTCTGCTGCGGCGGGCCGTGCTGGGCTCGGGCGACGCGGCGGCGCTCCAGCTGTGGGCCGACGCCCCGTGGGGCGGGGAGGACCTGGAGGTGTGGGAGCGGCTGCTGGCGGCGCTGCCGGTGAGCGCGCCGCAGCGGGGTGCGGTGGCGGCGGAGGCGGTACGGCTGCGCGCGGCGTACGCGCCGGGGGCGGACGTACGAGGGCGGGCACCGGGCGTGCGGGCAACGTCCGCGCAACCCCTCCGGGGCTAGCTTCCTCCCGGTCGCCGTCCGCGCGGGAGCGGGCGGCAGTGAACGGGAAGGGCGATCCCTCATGACGCGCTACGCGAACCCCGGCTCCTCCGACGCGGTCGTCTCGTACCGGTCGCGGTACGACCACTGGATCGGCGGCGCGTATGTGCCGCCGGCGAAGGGGCGGTACTTCGAGAACCCGACGCCGGTGAACGGGCAGCCGTTCACGGAGGTCGCGCGGGGCACGGCGGAGGACGTCGAGCGGGCGCTGGACGCCGCGCACGCGGCGGCGCCGGCGTGGGGGCGCACGTCGCCGGCGGACCGGGCGGCGGTCCTGAACCGGATCGCCGACCGTATGGAGGAGCACCTGACGGCGCTGGCCGTCGCGGAGTCCTGGGAGAACGGCAAACCGGTCCGCGAGACCCTGGCCGCCGACATCCCGCTGGCCATCGACCACTTCCGCTACTTCGCGGGCGCGCTCCGGGCCCAGGAGGGGAGCCTGTCGGAGCTGGACGAGGACACGGTGGCGTACCACTTCCACGAGCCCCTGGGCGTGGTCGCCCAGATCATCCCCTGGAACTTCCCCCTCCTGATGGCCTCGTGGAAGCTGGCCCCGGCGCTGGCCGCGGGCAACGCGGTGGTCCTCAAGCCGGCCGAGCAGACCCCGGCGTCCATCCATGTGTGGATGGAGCTGGTGGCGGACCTGCTGCCGCCGGGCGTGGTGAACATCGTCAACGGCTTCGGCGTGGAGGCCGGGAAGCCGCTGGCGTCCAGCCCCCGCGTGGCCAAGATCGCCTTCACGGGCGAGACCACGACGGGCCGCCTGATCATGCAGTACGCGTCCGAGAACCTGAAGCCGGTCACCCTCGAACTGGGCGGCAAGAGCCCGAACATCTTCTTCGACGACGTCTCGGCGGCCGACGACGACTTCCTGGACAAGGCCCTCGAAGGCTTCACGATGTTCGCCCTCAACCAGGGCGAGGTCTGCACCTGCCCGTCCCGCGCCCTGATCCAGCGCGGCCACTACACCCCCTTCATGGAGGCGGCCACGGCCCGCACGGAGGCGATCGTCCCGGGACATCCCCTGGACACCACCACGATGATCGGCGCCCAGGCGTCCAACGACCAGCTGGAGAAGATCCTCTCCTATCTGGACCTGGGCAAGCAGGAAGGCGCCCGCATCCTCACCGGCGGAGCCAGGGCCGACCTCGGCGGCGACCTCAAGGGCGGCTACTACGTCCAGCCCACGATCTTCGAGGGCGACAACCGCATGCGCATCTTCCAGGAGGAGATCTTCGGCCCCGTCGTCGCCGTCACCTCCTTCAAGGACTTCGACGACGCGATGACCCTGGCCAACGACACCCTCTACGGCCTGGGCGCCGGCGTCTGGACCCGCAACGGCACCACGGCCTACCGAGCCGGCCGCACCATCCAGGCCGGCCGGGTCTGGACGAACTGCTACCACGCGTACCCGGCCCACGCGGCCTTCGGCGGCTACAAGCAGTCGGGCATAGGCCGCGAGGGCCACCAGATGATGCTGAGCCACTACCAGCAGACGAAGAACCTGCTGGTGAGCTACTCGGCGAAGAAGCTGGGCTTCTTCTAGAGAAGCGAAGTCCGCCGTCCGGAGCGGGCGTTGCCCGGCGGCGCGTACGTGCCGCCGGCTCGGCGACCGGCGCTTCTCCTTCACAGCGGTCGGCGAGGCCCCGCCGATGCGGTAACCGGGCGGCACCCCCGCGATAGCCCCTCCGTGACGCGAGCGGAGGGGCTATCGCGGGAAAGACCCGTGCCGCGGTGCCCCGCGGCACACCTTCCGTACCCGGTGGTTGCCGAAGTCGCCGATATACAGCTCGCCGGCGCCGTCGACCGCGATTCCAAGGGGCTGGTCCAGCGCGGCCAGAGGAGCGGGCCCGCCGTCACCGCCGTAGCCCTTGGACCCGTCGCCGGCCACCGTGGTGATGATGCCGTCCGGGCCCACCCTCCGCACCCGCTCATTGCCGTAATCGGTGATGTAGAGATTGCCGACGCCGTCGACCAACACGCATTGCGGCAGGTTGAGGGCGGCTGCGGTGGCGGGGCCCCCGTCGCCGCCGAAGCCGATGGCGCCGTTACCGGCGACCGTGGTGATGGTCCCGTCCGGACCCACCCTCCGCACCCGGTAGTTGTACCGGTCCGCGATGTAGAGGTTACCGACCCCGTCGACCGCCACGGCGTGGGGGAAGTTCAGCGACGCGGCCGTGGCGGGACCTCCGTCACCGCCGAAACCGTCGGAACCGTTACCGGCCACCGTGACGATGACGCCGTCCGGGCCCACCCTCCGCACCCGGTGGTTGTAGTCGTCGGCGATGTACAGGTTGCCGGCGCCGTCGACGGCCATGGCGTGCGGGAAGTTCAGTGAGGCGGCGATCGCGGGCCCTCCGTCGCCGCCGAACGCGGCGGTGCCGTCACCGGCCACCGTGGTGATGATCCCGTCCGGACCCACCCTCCGCACCCGCTGGTTGGAGCGGTCCGCGATGTAGAGGTTGCCCCGGCCGTCCAGTGCCACACCGGCGGGATCTTTGAGGCTCGCCTCGGTGGCGGGCCCGCCGTCGCCGCCGTAGCCCTTGGACCCGTCGCCGGCCACGGTGGTGATGATGCCGTCCGGGCCCACCTTCCGCACCCGGTGGTTCTGGTAGTCGGCGATGTAGAGAGCGCCTACGGCATCGAGAGCCATGCCGTAGGGACACCGAAGGGCGGCGGCGGTGGCGGGTCCGCCGTCGCCGCCGAACCCGGGGGTGCCGTTCCCCGCCACCGTGGTGATGGTGCTCCCGGACAGCGGCGTTGTCGGTTCCGCGATTCCGTCCTTCGTCGTTGCCACGTCCATGGTGCCCCTTTTCGCCGGATGATGGATGGGCCACGGCACACGGGTCCCGTCCGGCCGGGCGGGCCGGACGGGACCCTGTGCGCTGTCTTACGAACCTTCGTGCCCGCTGTTCACACCGGTCACAGGATGCGACCGGTCAGCGGCACGGGTGCGAGGCGGCCGATGACAGCCCGGCCGTCGGTGGACTGGGTGCCCGATGTCGCGCCCGGCAGCGCCTTGACCACGATCGTGTGGATCAGGGAGGTCTTGTCCGTGGTGCCGGTGTTCAGGTGCGGGTTGGACTGGATGACGAGCGTCTTGCCGTTGTCCTCGAGGCGGGTGTCGAGGTTCCCCGTGACGTACGGCTTGGTGTTGTAGTAGCCGTAGGAGGCGGCGCCGGTGAACTCGAAGCCGGTGGGGGCGGTGATCCGCTGTTCGATGGTGCCGGGGTTGACCGGCTGGTTGTCGAACGAACGGAACTCCAGGTTGAACTTGGCGGTCTGGCCCGGTGCCGCCGCGGGTACCGACGCCTGCACCACTCGCAGCGCGGTCTCGTCCTGGGCCTTGCTGGTGATCTTGCCGGAGATCTGGACCGGGGTGTGCCGGCCGATGCTGGCCGAGCCGTTGTCGTACTGCCCGGGCAGCGCGTTGATGCGGGCCTGGACGGGGATCGTGTAGATCACCGAGCCGCTGTCGCTGGTGGTGGTGTTGACGTGCGGGTTGGCGGTGATGATCAGGGTCCGGCCGTCGTCCTCGATCCGGTAGTCGAGGCTTCCGGTGACGATGCCGTCGAGGGCCTCGTAGTACGCGTACGTGGGCTGTCCGGCGAAGACGAAGGCCGTCGGGGCGGTGAAGCGCTGGACGATGGTGCCGGGGTTGACCGGCTGCCCGGCCGGTGAGGTGTAGCGCATGATGAAGGTGGACCGCTGGCCCGGGGCGACGTCGGGAATCGTGTCCTGATAGATCGTCAGCGCCGTCTCGTCCGCGACGGGGGCGGGCACGACGACCGTGACGGGCAGGGCGTACGTGTTGTCCTTCAGGTTCAGGTCCCCGCCGTACTGGATCTCCAGCGTGGACTCGTACGTGCCCGCAGGGGTGGTGTCCGGGGCGATCACCCGGAAGACGCCGTCCAAGCTCCCCTGGTACGGGATGAGCTGCTGTCCGGTGAACGTGCGGGTGAGCCGCTGTCCCGTGCTGCCCGGGCCGCCGACGAGGCCGTCGGCCAGGGTGAGCACCACGGTCACGTGCTGGCCGTCGGCCGGGTTCGGACCGCGGCTCCTGATCCGCGCGCCGAGGTCGAACTCCTGGCCGCGCTGCACCCGGTACGGGCTGACGACCTCTCCGTACAGGTCGGCGGCCGGCGGGAGCGGCGGGGTCATCTGGGCCACGCCCGTGACGCCGCGGATCCGCTGGTTGCTCTGGTCGGCGATGTACAGGTTGCCGGCCCGGTCCAGTGCGATTCCATAGGGGTAGTAGAGGCGCGTGCCCGCGGCGGGTCCGCCGTCGTCGACGTATCCGGCGGTGCCGTTGCCCGCGATGGTGGTGATGATGCCGTCCGAGGTGACCTTGCGGATCCGGTGGTTGTGGCCGTCGCCGATGTACAGGTTGCCGGCCTCGTCCAGCGCCACCCCCCAGGGGTAGTGGAGCCGGGTGCCGAGGGCCGGTCCGCCGTCGGAGACGTATCCGGCGGTGCCGTTGCCCGCCACGGTGGTGATGATGCCGTTGGGCGTGACCTTGCGGATCCGGTGGTTGTGCCGGTCGGCGATGTAGAGGTTGCCGGCGGCGTCCACGGTCAGACCGATGGGGTAGTACAGCCGGGTGGCGATGGCCGGTCCGCCGTCGGAGACGTATCCGGCGGTGCCGTTGCCCGCGATGGTGGTGATGTTGCCGTTGGGGGTGACCTTGCGGATCCGGTGGTTGCCGTAGTCGGCGATGTACAGATTTCCGCTACGGTCCACAGCCACCCCGTACGGGGAGTTGAGCGGGGTGGCGATGGCGGGTCCGCCGTCGGAGACGTATCCGGCGGTGCCGTTGCCCGCGACGGTGGTGATGATGCCGTTGGGCGTGACCTTGCGGATCCGGTGGTTGCTGGTGTCGGCGATGTAGAGATTGCCCGCGTCGTCGACCGCCACGCTGCTGGGGTTGTAGAGGCGGGTGGCGACAGCCGGTCCACCGTCGGAGATGTAGCCGGCGGTGCCGTCGCCGGCGATGGTGGTGATGTTGCCGTTGGGGGTGACCTTGCGGATGCGGTGGTTGGCCTGGTCGGCGATGTAGAGGTTGCCGTTCTTGTCCACGGTCACGTCGGTGGGGTTGTAGACCCTGGTCAGCGCGCCCGGTCCGCCGTCGGAGATGAACCCGGCCACGCCGTTGCCCGCCACCGTGGCGATGGCGCCTTCGGCCAGGCCCGCGGGCTGCGGGCCGGTTCCGGTGCTGGTTGTGGTTGCCATGAGTTGGTGCTCCTGTCTCTGGTGTGAGGACTGGGGCGCTCAGTGGTAGTGGGACCTGGCGGCCGAAGGCGATCCGCGGGTCGTGCCCTTGCCGGCCACCGTCGGAGCATTGCCTTCCGCGCTCCCCGCCGCGCCCTTGCCCGCGAGCGCCACCGCGGGCCGCGCTGCCGGGGTCGTCATCACCGCTCCCCCGGGATGTCGGACGGCTTGGGCACCATGCCCAGAAGCCAGCCGCAGGCGGCCGCGCAGCGCCGGGCCGCCCGTCCGTCGCCGTAGGGATTGCGCCGCGGGTACGGACCATTCGTCGTGCCCGACAGCGCGCCCTCGCGTACGAATTCCTTTTCCGCCGCCGCCACGATCTCCGACTCCTGGGTGCCGACGAGCCGGGCGAGACCGGAATCGATTCCTTCGGTTCGCTCGGTGTTGTCGCGGGTCACCAGAACCGGAATACCGAAGGCCGCGGCCTCCTCCTGAATTCCACCCGAGTCCGTGATGGCCAGAACGGAGCGGGCGAGCAGCCGCGCGAAGACGTCGTACGGAATAGGGCCCGGCAGATGCACATTAGGGCGGCCGTGCAAGGGCTCCTGGATCGTGGTACGGACCAAAGGGTTCATGTGCGCCGCCACCACGAAGGTGACTTCCGGGTATTGGTGGCTGAGACTCGCCACTGCTCGGCCGATGCGCCGGATGGGGTCTCCCCAGTTCTCCCGGCGGTGCGCGGTCACCAGAACCAGCGGAGCGGAATTCGCGATTCGATGCAGAAGTGGATCGCCGGCGGCGGGCGGGCGGCGGCTCGCGGCGACGACCGCGTCGATCACGGTGTTGCCGGTCACCAGGATCCGCTCGGCCGCCACCCCTTCGGCGATCAGATTCCGGTGGGCGGCACGGGTAGGCGCCAGGTGCAGATCGCTCACCTCGGCGATCATGCGGCGGTTCGCCTCCTCGGGGAACGGGTTGCGCAGGTCCCCGGAGCGCAGCCCCGCCTCCACGTGCACCACGGGGACCGAGGAGTAGAACCCGGCCATGGCCCCGGCCAGGGCGGAGGCGGTGTCGCCCTGGACGACGACCGCGTGGGCCGCGGGCGCACGCAGCCTCTCGCCCAGCCTGCTCAGCAGCCCGGACGTCAGCTCGGAGACCGAAACCGCGCCGACCGGTGCCGTCAGCTCCACCTGCGCGCGCAGCCCGAAGCAGGAGAGGGTCTCCCGGACCACCTCGCCGTGCTGGCCGGTGGCGATGAGGACCGGCTCCGCCCAGCTCCGCCGGTTCAGCTCCTGTACGACCGGGGCGAGTTTGACGGCCTCGGGACGGGTGCCCACGACAATGACAATGCGTTTACCGTAGTTCAACGTTCCACGCTCTCCGTCCGTCGCGCAGGGAATGGGACTACCCTCAAGATGGCGCAAACAAAAGAATGGTGGCGCACGGGATTACCATCACTGAGCAGTACGGAAGATCACGTGAAGGCATGGAAGTTGAAAGAGATGCCTACTGCTCCAGGTATGGGAGCGAGGTCCGCCGATGAAACTAACTCCGGTGCGCGCTCCGTGCAACGAGCCTGATTCGGCATGGTTGGCCGGATCCGGGCAGTATCCACAATCACTGGACGGGAAATCCTTGATACGTCTGGAGGGATGGATATCCGGATGCACCCGGGTTGGCGCGAAACCGCCTCCCGCAGCACCCTTCAAGCCGCGGTGCGGTCTGGCCACCGGCCGTTTCCTGAGCGAGAGTGGTCGGGCTCTCCTCCCCCTTGCGCCCAGGATGCGCTCGTTGCTGCCCGGAGGTACCTCCGCACTATGTACACGGGATTCACCTGGCCGCTGGTCGGCGGCATGGCGGCGGCCCGTGTCGGGGGAGGTGCGGCGCCCGGTCGCGGAGCTTTGCTGGCGACCATCGGTGTGGCGGTGCTGCCCGTGAGTTTCGTCCTGGGACGGGAGATACAGCGTCGCCTGACCGGACGGGAAGGGGTGGAACCGGCTCCGGAACGAGGGATCGGCCATCCGGTGGTGCCCGCCCGCCCGTATCCGGCCCCCATCATTCCGGTGGGGCCGCCCTCATGGAGACGCCAGAAGCGGGAGGTCCGTCAGTGAGACACAAGCTACTCAAGGCCGTTGACACGATCGGCTATGCGGTCATCGGCATGTCCGCGGGCTATCTCGCCCTCGCCATGAGCGCGGGGCTCTTCGAACTGCGCCGCCAGAAGGCCGCGTTACGCGTCCAGGGCGACACGGCGTACGGCAGCCCGCACCTCGGCCGCCGCGACCACCGCCACCTGTACGCCCTCATCCCCTGCCTCAACGAGGAGTCCGTGATCGGCACCACGGTCACCGGGCTGCTCGGGCCGCGCACCACGGTCATCGTCATCGACGACGGCTCGGACGACACCACCGGGCAGGAGGCCGGGCGGGCGGGCGAGGAGGCACGGGCGGCGGGACGGCCGGGCGAGGTGGTCGTGCTGCGCCGGGAGCCGCCGAACGCCCGACAGGGCAAGGGCGAGGCCCTCAACCACGGAATCCGGTGGATCCGGGAGAGCGTCGCGGCGCACGGCCAGGACCCCCGCGAGGCGATCGTCTGCGTGATGGACGCGGACGGCCGGCTCTCGGACCGGGCGCTGAGCCACGTCCTGCCGCTCTTCGACGACCCCCGCGTCGGCGGTGTGCAACTCGGTGTACGCATCCGCAACCGCCGCGGGAACTTCCTGACCTGGTTCCAGGACTACCAGTTCTGGGCGATGGCCGCGGTCACCCAGTTCGGCCGCAACCTCACCTCGACCGTCAGCCTCGGCGGCAACGGGCAGTTCACCCGGCTCCGTGCCCTGGACGGCCTGGGCGAACGCCCCTGGTCGCGATCGCTGACCGAGGACCTGGACCTGGCCATCAGCCTCGCCGTGCGCGGCTGGCGACTGCGGACCACCGCCCACGCCTCCGTGGACCAGCAGGGCGTCAGCGATCTGCGGCGGCTCGTCCGGCAGCGGACCCGCTGGTACCAGGGCCATATGACGTCGATCCGGCGGATGGGCGAGATATGGCGGGCGCCCCGGATGCGGCACCTGGCCGCCCTGGAGATGTTCTCCTACCTGCTGGTGCCCTGGGTGCTGGACCTGCCCTGGTCGATCCTCTTCCAGTACTGCCTGATCTGGTTCATCCGCAGCCCCAACGTCCTGGTGCTGCACGGCCGGCGCTCCACCGCCCTCAACGCCACCTGGCTGAAGTGGCCCGCCAACCTGGCCGCCTGGTACCTGCTCACCTTCGCGCCCGCGCTCATCACCTCCTGGACCTATCTGCGCCGGGACAAAGCCGTGGGCCTGCTGCGGGCCCTGATGCTCGGGCACTCCTTCGTCGTCATGAACTACATGTCGTTCCTCTGCGCCTGGAGCGCCCTGTTCCGCATGGTGCGCGGGCAGACGGGCTGGACCAAGACCACCCGGGAGGCCGAGGCGGCGTGCTGAGCCGCCGCGAGAGAGCGGCGGGGCCGGGGGCACGCGGTCCGGGATATGCGTTCGGTAGGCAGCCGAGGTCGCGAGGAGGGGCCGTGCGCTCAGGTGTCCGGGGGGCTGGCCGACCTCCGGACACCTGATTCGATCAACCGTGCGCCGAAGCTCCGCGCGCGCGGAACGCGGTCGCCGTCATCCGGCGCCCCCTCCCCCTTCCCCGCCCCGGGGCTCCGTCGTCATCGGGAGATGGTCCGGGTGGACGTCCACCGTGGCGGTCTTGCGGATCCGGGTGCCCGGGATCGGGCACAGGCGCCAGCGTTGGCAGATCACGGCCACCGCCACCAGCGCCTCCATGAAGGCGTAGGTGTTTCCCATGCATTGGTGGGCGCCGGCGCCGAACGGGATGAAGGCGCCCTTCGGTACGTCCGCCGACCGCTCCGGGAGCCAGCGGTCCGGGTCGAAGGCGTCCGGAGCGGGGAACCAGCGGGGGTCGTGGTGGAGGGCGTACGGGCTGTAGAGGACCTCGCCGCCGGCCGGGATCACGGTGTTCCCCAGGCGGACCGGGGTGAGCGCGCGCCGGGTGAACATCCACACCGCGTAGAGGCGCAGCACCTCCATGACGACCCGGCCGGTGTACTTCAGCGCCGGCAGGTCCTCGTGGCGCGGCGGGCGGCCGCCCAGGACCGCGTCCAGCTCCTCGTGCACCCGGGCCTCCGCCGCCGGGTTCCGGCCCAGTTCGTGGAAGAACCAGGCCAGCGTCGCGCCCGTCGTCTCGATGCCCGCTATCGCGAAATTGATCACCTGGTCGTGGACCTGCCGGTCCGTCAGCCCCGTCCCGTCCTCGTCGCGCAGGGCCAGCAGCATCGACAGCAGGTCCCCGTGGTCCTTCCCCGCCGCCCGGTAGGCCGCGATCGCCCCGTCCACGGCCCGGCCCATCTCGTCGATCGCCCGGGCGAAGCGGCGGTTCCCCGGGGTGGGCAGTCCGGTCCACCACTCCGGCAGGATCGTACGGACCATCGCGCCCCGCAGCAGGACCGGGACGCTGCGCTGCACCGCCGCGGACGCCTCACGGGTGAAGCCCACCGTGAAGAGCGTGCTGGTCAGCATCGCGAACGAGAGGTCGTTCATCACGTCCGTCACCGACAGCACCCGGCCCGGCCGCCAGCTCGTCACCGCCTCCTCCACGGCCTCGCGCACCAGCGGGGTGTAGTCCGCGACCTTCCCCCGCTGGAAGGCCGGCTGGAGGATGCGGCGCTGCTTGACGTGCGCGGCGCCCGACACCGTCCCCACTCCCCCGCCGAAGAACAGCGCCGCCTTCTCGAAGAGCCGGCCCCGTTCGAAGTGCCGCGCGTCGTCGACGAGGACGCGCTGCACCAGCTCCGGGTGGGTGATCGCGTGGATCGGCAGCGGTCCCAGCCTGAGGCGTACGACGTCGCCGTGCGCCGCCAGCGACGTGACGAAGTCGAGCGGGCTCCTCATCAGCGACGGCGCGTGGCCCACCACCGGCCACGCCCCCGGCACCGACCGCACCGGGGACGGGACGGGGCGCGGGGAAGGGACCGACTCGGACCCGGGAGGCGGCGCGCCCGCCGGGCCGCCCGACCTGCCGCTCTCCGGCCCCGTCCCGCGCGCCGACTCCCGCCCGGTCCGGGTCTCCGGATCCCGCCCCGCCCCCCTCAAGTCCCCGTTGGCGTTCCCTTCCTGACATTTCTTCACTGAGGCCCCCCTCTTTTCCCGACGTCACATGACACCCTGCTCCATGTGCGCGGACGCGGTTTCCCCTGTGTCCCCCACCGGGTCCCGCCGCCACGCCACACGCACCCGTACCGCGCTGCCGTCCTCCGTCACCTGCACCGGCGCATAGCGCGGCGACAGCTCATGGGCGCGAGTGATGCCCACGAGCAGATGCTGGTACGCCTCGAACCACCACGCCAGGGACGGGACCCGCGCGCAGACCCGGTGGCCCAGGGCGCAGGCGTCCGCCAGGGTCTCGGCGTGCCTGCGGGCGACCTCCCGGCACGCCTCGACCTCGGTGACCCCTTGCTCCCGGGCGAGGATCGGGACGAGGTTCGGCAGGCCGTCGTTCGCGTCCTTCTCCATTCCGTAGAGGTCGTTGAAGTAGACGTACAGCGTCTCCGCCAGGTGGTACGCGGTCCGGATCTCCCTGCCGTGCTCCGCCGGGGCCGTCTCCCTGCCGTAGGCGTACTGGAGCAGGTCGAGCCAGACCTGCTGGCCGGCGGTGCGGCGGCGTACGGCGAGATACGCGTCGCTGCCGGGGTGGCGGCCCCGCGACCTCAGCATCATGGCCTCGTCGTTCGTCGAGCGGTACCACGCGGTGAGGTTCGCCCCGAGCCTCCGGAGCCATCGCGCGCTCATCCCCGCCCGCCGGAACTCCTGCCCCAGTTCCCACCAGGCCCGGGCGTAGCGGTCCGTCCCCGACGCGCCGGGCGGATCCGAAGTGCCGCGGACCGCCCGCCCCATCCGCTCCGCCTCGGCCTCGGCTATGCCGCGCCCCTCTATCCGGTCGTCGTGGAAGGCCCACAGCGCCAGGAGCCGGGCGATGGTGTTCTGGCGGTCCGGCGGCGCGAGGGGGTAGCTGTGCCGGGCGAAGAGGTCGGACCTCAGGATCGTGCCGTACTTCAGGTGTTCCCCGGCCGAGGTGACCAGCGAGAGCCGGTCGAGCCAGCGGTGCACCTCCAGCTCGGGGTCGGGGACCGGATACGGGTCGGGGAGGCGGTTCCAGGACTCGGGGTAGGTCAGGAATATGTCGTGCAGCTCGGCAAGGGTCATGGGGGGGTTCATGGTCTCGGTTCCTCGTTGATCGCCGGCGATGCGCAGAAACAGGGGTACGAGCTGCCGTGCGGCGTTGCCCTGTTCAAAAGCTCTCCCGTGGGGAAGCGATACGAAGCTGTGGTCCTGCGGGGCCCGTCGAGGAGCCGGCCGCCCGCGCCTCGGCCCGTCGGCGGCACGTCAGGACGGCCACCGCGCGGACGGTGGTCTGCCGCGGCCGGGGGCGTACGGACCGGCCACGGCCGTGCCCCGCTTCCCCGAGCCGCTCTCGAACGCGCCGCCCGTCCGCATCGCCGCTCAGCCACCCGCGTCGCGATCCAGAAGGACCGGACGGACCGGGCGGACCGGATGGACCGGGCGGAACAGCGGAACCGGACGGCACGGAAGGACCGGACGGAGCGGGAGGGCCGGACGGAGCGGGAGGGCCGGGCCGGCGGAACCCACGGGACCGGCCGGGTCGGCACGGCTCACCGGGCCGACCGCAATACGCCTCGCACCCATAGCGGACCGCCCCTTTCCCGTCACCCCGACCCCGGCCCCTCCCGGTTTCCCGGCGGCGGCCGGGTCTGCCCGGAGCATCCCCACTCCACGTGAAAGGCACCACGGCAGCGTGCGTTCGGATGAAGCACTGGGGAGCGCACGGAGCATTCGTCGTCTTCGCATAGGCCAGTTGCCCATTACGCGCGCTCTCGCGCCCCCCGCCTGCGGATACTACAAAGGGCTACGGGTGTGCTACGCACAGGAGTGAACGCCCGTGACGGCGAGGACAGGAACAGGGCCCCGCACGGCCCCGCCCCGGCACCCGTCCGTCACGAAGCCTTCCGCCGCACGGCGGGCAGCAGGATCAGATGGGTGCCCGGCCGGCCCGCGCGCCGGCCGTTGGTGGTCGCGTACACATCGACGGGTCCGGCCGGCCGCCAGTGCTCGCCGAGCCGCTTGGCCGTGTACATCGCCTCGTCCGCGCCCCGCAGCAGTTCGGTGAGCCCGGCGCCGGGGCGGTGGCTGATGCGGCAGAGACCGATCGAGGCCCGTGGGGAGAGCGTCGCCGCGCTGGTTTCGAGCGGCGCGGAGAGCCGGGCCGAGAGCCCGTAGGTCAGTTCGGCGTCGGGATCCGCGTCCGGGGCGAGCCTGACCACGGCGGTGAACTCGTCACCGCCGAGCCGCGCCGCGAACCCGCCCCGCTCGCGACACCAGACCGCCAGGCGCCGGCCGACCGCCGCGATGACCTGGTCGCCCACCGCGTGGCCATGGGTGTCGTTGATCTGCTTGAAGCCGTTGAGGTCCAGGAGCAGCAGCGCGGCGTCCGGGTGCTTGATCGCCCGCTGGGCGCGGGAGGTGAACTCCTCGCGGCGCATCAGGCCCGTCAGCGGGTCGGTACGGGCGGTACGGAGCCGGCGGGCGAGGACGAGGGCGTGGGTGGCCCAGCCGAGCGAGGGGGCGACTATGGGTAAGACCTGGAGCAGCAGGTTCATCGGGCACCTTCCGGAACGGAGAGCCGGCCCGTCGCGTCGTCGTGGGGGCGCGGGGCGGGCGTGTGGGTGGGTCCGGTCATGCTGGAGATCCCCACTTCTGCCGGAAGGGAGCGAGTGACGGCGAACACCTCTCCCTCGCAAGGGCATTCGCGAGCCAGCGCGGCCCCAACGCGCGCTTCCTCTGGCGGTGGCGGCCCGTCCCCGGCAGGCTGTGCACCCCGGGTGCCCGGGCCCCGCCCCACGGACGGCCCGGTGCCCTGTCCCACGGATCGCCCGGCGCCCCGCCCGGGAAGGCACCGGACCACCCGCCCCGCGAACCACCCGCGGTACACGCCGGAACCACCGGAAAAGCTGCCGGCAGGACCGGTGGACAGACCAGCCGGAGGTCGGACCATGAGCCCACGGAACACCCACCCCACGACCCCGAGGGGCGACGCGCGGCACAGCCTGCGCGTCGCCCTCACCCCACGCGCCGCCGAGCTCGTGCGCCGGCTGCGCGCGGAGCACGGCCCCCTGATGTTCCATCAGTCCGGCGGCTGCTGCGACGGCAGCTCGCCCATGTGCTACCCGTACGGCGAGTTCCGTACGGGCGCCTCCGACGTGCTGCTCGCGGAGCTCGGCATCGACGGCGTGGCCGAACCGGTCGGGTTCTGGATGTCGGCCGACCAGTTCGAGCGCTGGCGCCACACCCACCTCACGGTGGACGTGGTGCCCGGGCGCGGCAGCGGCTTCTCCCTCGAAGCCCCCGAGGGGGTGCGCTTCCTGGTCCGGTCACGCCTGCTCACGGACGACGAGACCCGCCGCCTGGACTCCGAGGGCGAAGCCGCGCGGACGGGCCGGGACAGGCGCGGGGAGAGGTAGCCCCACGCCCCCGCCCCGTCACGGCGAGGCGTCCGGCCCCGTCACGGCGAGGCGTCCGCCGACGCCGACGCGCACAGCCGCTCCGGCGGTCCCGGCCGGGCGTAGTACCAGCCCTGCGCCGTGTCGCAGCCGAGCCCCCGCAGGTGCTCCGCCTGCGTGCCCGTCTCGACGCCCTCGACCGTCACCGACAGGTCGAGGGTGTGGGCGAGGGAGACGATCCCCTCGACGATCTTCACATCGACGGGATCGGCGGGCGAGCACTGCATGCCGCGGGTGAAGGAACGGTCCAGCTTGAGCGTGCTGACGGGCAGCCGGCGCAGGTAGGAGAGGTTGGAGTAGCCGGTGCCGAAGTCGTCGAGGGCGATGTCCACGCCCATGTCGGCGAGCTGTCGCAGCGGGCGCAGCTCCTCCTCGTCGGCGCCGATCAGCGCGTTCTCGGTGACCTCCAGGCAGAGGGCGGACGGCGGCAGTCCGGCGTTCTCCAGGACCGCGACCGTCTCGGCGACGAGGGACGGGTAGCGCAGCTGGGACGGCGAGAGGTTGACGTTGACCCGCATCGGGGCGCGGCACTTGCCCTCGCTCCGCCAGGCGCGGGCCTGCCGGGCCGCCTCCTCCAGCACCCAGCGGCCGAGCGGCACGATCAGGCCCGTGCTCTCGGCGAGCGGGATGAACTGGTCCGGGCCGAGCACGCCGTGTACGGGGTGCAGCCAGCGTACGAGCGCCTCGGCGCCCCGCACGCTGCCGTCGGTGAGCCGGACGAGCGGCTGGTACTCGATGAAGAACTCGCCGTTCTCCAGGGCCGCGGGCAGGCCGTTGGTCAGGCTGTGCCGGGCGATGGCGCGGGCGTCGCAGTCCGCGTCGGCGAGCTCGTAGCGATTGCCGCCGGCGGCCTTGGCGCGGTACATCGTGATGTCGGCGCTGCGCAGCACCTCGGCGGCGTCGCGCCCGCCCGCGGCCCCGTCGACGATGCCGATGCTGGCCCGTACGGACAGGTCGCGGCCTTCGAGGCGGACGGGCTCGGCGAGCGCGGCCAGCATCCGGCGGGCGAGCGCGGTGGCGTCGCTCGGCGCGGACGGGCCCGTGAGCAGGGCCACGAACTCGTCGCCGCCCAGGCGGGCGACGAGCTGCTCCGGCGCGGTGACGCAGGAGCGCAGCCGGTCGGCGACGGCGACGAGCAGCCGGTCGCCCACGGCGTGGCCGAGGCTGTCGTTGACGGCCTTGAAGCCGTCGAGGTCGAGGTAGCACAGGCCGAAGCGGGCGGGGCCGCCCCCGGCCGTGTCGAGCGCCCGGTCGAGGGCCTCGAAGAAGAGGGTGCGGTTGGGCAGCCCGGTGAGGGCGTCGTGGGTGGCCTCGTAGCGCAGCCGCTCGTGGAGGAGCCGGCGCTCGGTGATGTCCTCCATGAGCGCGAGCTGGTACTGGGGGCGCCCATGGGCGTCGCGCAGCAGGGACACCGTCAGATCGGTCCACAGGACGCTGCCGTCGCTGCGGTAGTACGGCTTCTCGATGCGGTAGAAGTCGCGGTCGCCGCGCACCAGCTCGCGGTAGAGGCCCCAGATGCCGGGCGCGTCGTCGGGGTGGACCATCTCGCCCACGTTCCGGCCCGTCACCTCGTGGGCCAGGCTGCCGAACATCTGGGTGAGGGCGTCGTTGACGTCCATGATACGGCCCTCGACATCGGCGATGCCGACGCCGATGGCCGCGCCCTCGAACACCGCCCGGAACCGGGCCTCGCTGGTGTGCAGGGCCCGCTCGGTCTCCGCCTGCGCGGCGAGCGCGGCGCGGGAGAGGGCCTCCTGCTCGGCGAGGGTGCGCTCGCGCAGGGCGCCGGCGAAGCCCGCGGCGACGGCGTGCTGGAGCCCCGCGCAGCGGGCGCGGGCCTCCTCCGGCGTGCGGACGCCGTCGCCCGGCGGGCAGTACGCGAGGAGGTGGGCGTCGACGGCGCCGAGGATCAGCGGCAGCGTCTCCGGGTCGGTGCAGTGCGCCTTGACGAGCGCGGCGCCGACCTCGGCGGCGGGCGCGGGGTCGAATTCGGGTGCGCGCAGCGCGGCGGCGAGCCGCTCGACGAGGGGGACGAGATGGCTCTCGAACTCGTCGCGGGTCATGGGCGTCGCGGTGGCCGGGTGGATCACCCGGTTCCAGACCGCGGCGAAGCGCCGCGGGCCGTCGCCGGACGCCGTGCCCGGAACGTCCGGCCCCGGGTCGCGGCCGGCGGCGCGGCCCCGCTCTTCCCCGTCCCGCTCCCCCTCGCACGGCCGGAGCTCGCACCGCTGGAGCCCGCGCGGCCGGAGCTCGCACGGCTGGAGCCCGCACGCGTCCGAGCCGCCCGGCTCCGGGCCCTTGGTCTCGGCCTCGTCGGCGCCGTCGCCACCGTCACCGCCGGCCGTCTCCCGTGCACGGGCGTGCGTCTGCCCGTCCCGTACACAGAATCCGGCGATCCTGCCCACCGCGGCGCCCATAGCGGGCGCCCCGCTTCCGATTCCCACCCCGACCCCGACCCCGGTTCCACCCGCGGTTCCGTTTCCGGTTCCGCTTGTCGTTCCGTCTGTTGCCCCGCCCGGCGCCCTGTCCCCCACAAGGTGCCCGGCGACTTCCGTCCTGGCAGGACCTAAGGTAACCCGCCGGGCCGTTCCGTCCCCCGGTCCGCCCGGGCTACCGCCTCCGGTCGGGCGGGTCACGGCTTGCGCCCCACGCCGGCGAACCCCACGTGCATGGCGGGGTCGTCGGCCGGGCGGTCCGGGTGCGCCGACCCGCCCGTGACCGGTTCGGGGCGCCAGGCCGGCATGGACACCAGGCCCGGCTCGACCATCTCGAAGCCGTCGAAGAAGCGCGCCACCTCGGCCCGCGAGCGCATGAGCAGCGGGGAACCCGCCCTGCGGTAGACGCCCTCCACGGCCTCGCCCTCCTCCGGCTTCATCGGGCCGGTGTCGGTCGACGCGTGGGTGAGGACCAGCAGGCTCCCGGGGGCGAGCGCGTCGCGCAGTTCCGCCACGGCGCCCCAGGGGTCGTCCTCGTCCCGCGTGAAGTGGAGCACGGCGACGAGGAGCAGCGCCACGGGCCGGTCCAGGTCGAGCAGGCCCGTGACCTCGTCGCTGCCCAGGACGGCCCGCGGTTCCCGGAGGTCCGCGGCCACCACGGCGGAACGGGCGTCGCCGTCCAGGACGGCCCGGCTGTGGGCGACGGCCACCGGGTCGTGGTCGACGTAGACGACGCGCGCGGCCGGGTCCGCGGCGCGTGCGATCTCATGGACGTTGCCGAAGGTCGGTATGCCGGAGCCGATGTCGAGGAACTGGGTGACGCCCTGTCCGACGGCGTGGCGCACGGCGCGCCGCAGGAAGGCCCGGTTCGCCTGCATGATCTTCGGCATCCCCGGGAAGGCCACCATGGCGCGCCGTGCGGCCTCGCGGTCGGCCTCGAAGTTGTGCGAACCACCCAGGTAGTAGTCGTAGATACGGGACACGCTCGGCACCGAGATGTCGATGCCCGGAGGGGCCCAGGTAGGACGCTCGATCACTCTGTCGCTCCAGCTCATCGCGCGGGCATTGGAGCAGAGGCTACTGATCGTTCGTTCGAATGGAAGGTGCAAGCGGAAATCAACGGTCCGCATACCGTCGCTCACTCGTGTCCGTCCGCCGCGGGTGCGTCACCCGGGGCGCGGCGAAACCACCTTCCCGCGTGAGATGCATCTCTCCCGTTCCCCTCACCGGCCACACCCGCCCCAGGGTGGGCGACGGCGGCACTCGGCCGAATCATGCCAATAAATGATCATGAGGGGAAAACGTGCGGCCGGCGTGCCCCGGGGCGTCCCGGGGCCGGCGGGCCCTGCCGATCCCGGGACGCCCCGCGCCGCCGCACCCGGCGTCAGCGCAGTCCGAGCTCCTTCAGCGCACGGCGCTGCTCAGGGGCGGGGTCGGCGGGGAGGTAGAGGTAGCAGACGCCTCCCGTGCCGCTCCGCACCTGGCCCTGCGCGTTGTGGCGCTTGGTCCTGAGCCAGATGTTCTCGAACTGACGGCGCCGGTAGACGCGCCGGACCTGGGCGTCCGTCGGGCTCGCCGGGTCGTTGGCCACGACATCACCGTTACGGGTGAATCCGATGAGACACATGAGGTGGCCTGCCGTGCCATAGCCCGCGCCGTCGAGCTCTTCGGCGAGGAACGACTGGGAGGTGATGACCGGGATCTTCGCGCGGATGAGCCGCTCGACGTCGTTCAGCGAGCCCAGCCGGGTGACCAGGCCCTGGAGTTCGCGGTACGTGGCGGCGTAGGCGGCGTTGAACGGCCAGTTCCCACAGCCCTTGTACTGGTAGTCGTAGGTGTACCGGGCCGCGTGGCAGACCTGGGGGTCCTCGAAGGCCGGGTCGACCCAGGCGAGCTCCTCGGGCGTGGCCCGGCGGCCCCAGTACTCGATGACCATCTGCGAGGAGGTCGGGCTGCACCACGCCTCGCCGCCGTTGTCGTACTCCGGGTACTGCCCCTTGTGGATCTCCTGCGAGAAGCGCGGCACCTTCAGCTCGCGCCCGGCGCCGGACCCCGGCTTCGAGGCCGGCACGGTGAACCGGTCGGGGATGTCGGACCCCATGGCGCCGAGCCGCCACACGGTCGGCGTCAGCGTGGAACCGGGCCTGCGGTAAAGGGTGAGGCGCAGCTCGTAGGAGGCGACGCGCGGGCCGGTCGCGGGCGAGTCGACGGCCAGGGTGTCGGTGGAGACGCTGCTCTTCCCGTCGCCCTGCCCGTCGACGGACGTCCGCCGGATGTCGCCGGCCGCGTCCCCCGCGGTCCACCGGCCCATGACGTACCACGGGGTAGTCGCGCGGTCGGTGTAGGTGCCGCGCAGCTCCACCTGGAGCCAGGTGCCGGAGGGGGCGTGGGCGTTCCAGGAGGCGATGATCTCGCTCGCGGGAACGGGCAGCCGGTGGACCGGACTGGTCCAGGTGGCGTACTCCCAGGCGGTCTTGGCGCGGGTGTGCGGATCGGTGTAGTCGAGGGTGCCGACGGGGCGGGCGAGGGTCAGCCCGGGGCGCTTGTCCGCGTGGACGTGGGTGCCGTGGGCGCTGCCCTGGCGCCAGTCCGCGGCGGTGGTCCAGGCGCGGTTGTCGACGGCGGCGGAGCGCGCGCCGGGCGCGGCGGCGGAAGCGGACGGGGAGGCGGCCGCCGACGAGGAGGCGGACGGGGAGGGCGAGGGCGGGGAGGCGGCGAAGGCGGGCACGGACGCGGAGGCCACGCCGCCCGCCGCCGCGGCCCCGAGGGCTGCGGCGAGCACGGTGCGGCGGGGCGTGGGTCTGCTGGACATGGCGGTGGTCCCCCAGTCGGTCGGCGGTAAGGGGTCGGGTACGGGGTCCGGCCCGGAAGCGGGTCCGGGCCCCGTACCCGGGTTCAAGGACCCGGGCCGGGTTCGGGACCCGCTCCGGGTTCGGGTGCGAGCCACTGATTCCCCGTACGGCGCGTCCCCAATACCGGGCGGCCCCCGAAGCGGCCATAGGGTGAGCCGGTGAACGCCCCCCGCCCCGCTTCCGCCCGGTTCCCCCTGGATCCTCCCCCGGACCCGCTGCCGGCCCTCGCCCGGCGGCTGCTGGCACTGCCGCCGTCGCTGGGGCCGGTGCGGCTCGTGGCCGTGGACGGGCACGCCGGTTCGGGGAAGACGACCTTCGGCGCCCGGCTGGCGGCGGCACTGGGCGGCGCGCCCGTCCTCCATCTGGACGACCTCGCGACCCACGAGGAGCTGTTCGACTGGGTCGGGCGGATGGCCGAGGGCGTCCTCTCGCCCTTCGCGCGCGGCGAGGCCGCGCGCTACCGCGCCTACGACTGGGTGGCACGGCGCTTCACCGAGGAGCGTGAGCTGCCCGCCGCCCCCGTCGTGCTCGTCGAGGGCGTCGGCGCGGGACGCCGGGCGCTGAGGCCCCATCTGGCGTGCCTGCTGTGGATGGAGTTGGCGTACGAGAGCTCCTGGGCCAGGGGTCAACTCCGTGACGGGCCCGGTCTGACCGAATTCTGGGACGGCTGGAAGCGAGCGGAGGTCGAACACTTCGCCGGGGACCCGACGCGCCCGTACGCCGAACTGCTGATTCTTCAGAGCGAAAAGGGGTACGAGGTACTGCCGGGCCCGCGGCAGCTGCCCTGAACCCCCGCAACCCTCACTCTCGGTGACCGGCGGCCGTCTCACAGCCCCCACACAGCCGCAGGTCGGAGGCACCCCAGCGCCGGATCCCCGCCGAGTGCGCCAACTCCGCTTGACCGAGGGGGCGTACAGGACTTACGTTCTCATTGTGCGGCCGGTGAAGGCCGCCTGTGGACGCGAAGCCCCCGGTTGTTCCCCCGTGATCGGGGGCTTCGTTCCCCTCACCCCTTTCCCGTATGAGCGCTTTGCTCCCGGGCCCTCCTCACCCAGGGTGACCGCCCTCCGGACCCCGGACCGGCCCTGCGGGGATCGCGTTTCCGCCGTGAACAGCGGTGCGGCACCCTTCGGCCCATGCCGACCACGCAGGTACGATGCGAGCGGTGCACCCATCGGCGGGTGTACCGAGCACACTGGTCAACTCCCGTCCACAGCACAGCGGTTCAAAAAGCGCGCCAGGCACGAGCCCGGCAGCACGCTACGGGGGCACGGTTTGTGGGGGACGTGATGGATTTCGGCATGCAGGGCCCACCCGCCCCGGCCGATCTCGCCTGGCTGCGCGCCGTCGACGCCTACACCATGGGCGCGTACGCACAGGCCGAGGAGGAGTTCCGCGCGGCGGTCCGGGTCGACCCGGGGATGGCGGACGCCTGGCTCGGGCTGCACGCGCTGCGCGCCGACACCACGACCGCGCTGCTGCGCATGTACCGCCACCGGGACCGCTTCGGCGAACAGCGCGCCCGCCACCGGCGGACCCTCAATTCCTGGTACTGGCTGGGCTGGTGGGTGCAGCCCGTCCTGGAGAGCGGCCGCGACCTGCTGCTGGCGCACGCCTCGCACTGGCTCGACGGCCGCCATGTGCCGGAGCTGGACCGGGCCCTGGCCGGCTGCCCGCCCGCCGAGACCGATCTCCAGGCGCGCTTCCTGCACGCCTGCCGCGCCTATCTGGTGAAGGACTGGGAACAGCTCGTACGCCACACCGAACCGTTGCTGGACGACCCGCTGCTCGGCATCGAGGCGGGGCTGTTCGGCGGCATGGCCAGGGTCCGGCTGGAGATGTACGGACAGGCCGAGCCGCTGCTGGCCGCCGCGCTGATGCGGTGCCGCAGCGAGCAGCCGCAGCGCAAGGAGCTGCGCTACTGGCTGGCCCGCGCCCATGAGGGCACCGGGCGGAGCGCCGCGGCCCTCCCCCTCTACCGGGCGGTGCACCGGGTGGACCCCTCCTTCATGGACACCTCGGCCCGGCTCACCGCCATCGCCGAGGGGGACGGCCTGGAGGACCACCTGGGCCTCGCCCCGGTGCCGCTCGGCGGCCCGGCCGGCCAGGAGCCCGCGCCCGCCGGCGACACCACGGCGGGCGACACCGACCCCGCCGCCCCCGGCTCCCTCGACGGCCGCGGCGTCCTGACCGGGACCGACCCGGCGCCCACCGGCCCCGCGCAGACCGGCGGCGACGACGTCCGCCGCAAGGCCCGGGTCCCCGCGCAGGCCCCGGCCGAGCCTCCGTCGCCGGGCCCCTCCGACCCCGTGCTGCTGGCCAGGGCGCTCTCGGAGCTGGAGCGGATGGTGGGGCTGGAGCCGGTGAAGCGGCAGGTGCGGGCGCTGTCGGCACAACTGCACATGGCACGGCTGCGGGCCGGCCAGGGACTGCCCGTACAGCCCCCCAAGCGTCACTTCGTCTTCTCCGGCCCCTCGGGCACCGGCAAGACGACGGTCGCGCGGATCCTCGGCCGGGTCTTCTACGCCCTCGGGCTGCTCGGCGGCGACCATCTGGTGGAGGCCCAGCGGGCCGATCTGGTGGGCGAGTTCCTGGGTCAGACGGCGGTCAAGGCCAATGAGCTGATCGACTCGGCGCTGGGCGGGGTGCTCTTCGTGGACGAGGCGTACAGCCTCTCCAACTCCGGCTACAGCAAGGGCGACGCCTACGGCGACGAGGCCCTCCAGGTGCTGCTCAAGCGCGCCGAGGACAACCGCGACCGGCTGGTGGTGATCCTGGCCGGCTACCCCGAGGGCATGGACCGCCTCCTCGCCACCAACCCCGGCCTGGGCTCCCGTTTCACCACCCGGGTCGACTTCCCCAGCTACCGCCCCGCCGAACTCACCAGCATCGGCGAGGTGCTCGCGGGCGAGAACGGCGACCGATGGGACGACGAGGCGCTGGAGGAGCTGCGCAGCATCAGCGGCCATGTGGTCGAGCAGGGCTGGATCGACGAGCTGGGCAACGGCCGCTTCCTGCGCACCCTGTACGAGAAGAGCTGCGCGTACCGCGATCTGCGGCTGTCGGGGTATCCGGGCGAACTGACGCGGGACGACCTGGCGACGCTGCGGCTGCCGGACCTGATGCAGGCGTACGGCGAGGTGCTGTCCGGGCCGGGCTGGAACTCGCCGAAGCCGGGGTCCCGGGATCCCCAGGACCCGGCGTAGGGGCGCTCCCACCCGCCCCTTCCGAACCGGGGGCCGGCCCCCGGGCCCCGTTCCGCGCGGCCGGACGGTGTCCTCAGCTTCCCCCGGCTACCTCCCCCGGCTACCGCTGGGGGTGCCCCAGGTGGTGCCCCCGGACGGGCTGATTTCAGCCCGTCCGGGGGCACCTCCCAGCGGTAGCCGGGGGAGCTTGAGGACATTCGGGAAGGGGCGGCTAGGGGAAAGCTCTACCGCCCGCACGCCGGCACAGCCGGACCGCTCAGCCCGCCATCGCCTCCTCCCGAGGCAGCCGGGGATCCGCGACCCGCACCGTGGGGACCACTTGGTGCGAAGGATCCCGCACCTCACCCACCAGCATCTCCAGCACGTCCTCCAGGGCGACCAGGCCCAGCACCCGCCCGGTCCCGTCCGCGACGGCCGCCAGGTGCGCGGCGGCCCTCCGCATCACGGTGAGGGCGTCGTCCAGGGGCAGTTCGGCCCGGAGGGTCTCGACGCGGCGCCAGATGTGCTGCGGGACGGCGCGCTCGCGATCCTCCAGGTCCAGGACGTCCTTCACATGGAGGTAGCCCATGATGACGCCGCCGGGGCCGGCCACCGGGAAGCGGGAGTAGCCGGTCCGCACCGTCAGCTCCTCGACCTGCCGGGGGGTGACGGACGGGTCGACGGTGACCAGGGTGGCGGGGTCCAGCAGGACGTCGGTGACCGGGCGGCTGCCCAGCTCCAGGGCGTCCTCCAGGCGCTCCTGCTCGGCCCGCTCCAGCAGCCCGGCCTGGCGGGAGTCCGCCACCAGGCGGTTGAGCTGCTCGCTGGTGAAGACCGCCGCCACCTCGTCCTTGGGCTCGACGCGGAACAGCCGGAGCACCCCGTGCGCGCAGGCGCCGAGCAGCGCCGTGACCGGCCGGCAGAGCCGGGCGAAGGCGACGAGCCCCGGGCCCAGCCAGAGCGCCGCCCGGTCGGGCGCCGACATCGCCAGGTTCTTCGGCACCATCTCACCGATGACCAGGTGCAGGAAGACCACGAGCGCCAGGGCGATCACATAGCCGAGGGGGTGGATCAGCCCCGCCGGCAGCCCCACCGCGTGGAAGGCGGGCTCCAGCAGCCGGGCCACGGTCGGCTCGGCGACCGCGCCCAGGGTCAGGGAGCAGACGGTGATGCCGAACTGGGCGGCCGCCATCATCTGCGGCAGGTTCTCCAGCCCGGTCAGGACGGTGCGGGCACGGCCCGAGCCTTCCGCGGCCCGGGGCTCGATCTGGCTCCGCCGCACGGAGACGAGCGCGAACTCGGCGCCGACGAAGAAGCCGTTGGCGAGCACCAGCACGAGGGCGAAGAGGAGTTGCAGGAAGCTCATCGCGTCTCCCCCCCGACCGCGCCGGCGGCGGCGAGGGGAGCCGTACGGGCGAACCGCACCCGCTCGGCGCGGTGGTGACCCACCCGGCGCACCGAGAGCCGCCAGCCGGGCAGTTCGGCGGTGTCGCCGGGCACGGGGATGCGGCCGAGGAGGTCGGCGACGAGCCCGGCCACGGTCTCGTACGGGCCGTCGGGCGCGTCCAGCCCCACGCGGCGCAGGACGTCCACCCGGCAGCCGCCGTCGGCGTCCCACACGGAGCGGCCGTCCTCGCAGGCCACGGGGGCCAGTTCGGGCCGGCCGGCCTCCAGGGCGTCGTGCTCGTCGCGGACCTCGCCGACGAGCTCCTCGACGATGTCCTCCAGGGTCACCACCCCGGCCGTGCCGCCGTACTCGTCGACGACGACGGCTATCGGCTGCTCGTTGCGCAGCTGCTCCAGCAGCGGCTGCACGGGCAGCGTCCCGGGGACGAGCATCGGGGCGACGGCGATCCGGCCGACGGGTGTGCGCAGCCGGTCGGGGCCGGGGACGGCGAGGGCCGCCTTGAGGTGGACCACGCCGACGACCTCGTCCAGGCGCTCGTGGTACACCGGGAAACGGGAGAGGCCGGTGGCCCGGGTGAGGTTGAGGACGTCCTCGGCGGTCGCGGACGACTGGAGGGCGCTGACCTTCACCCGGGGGGTCATCACATGCTGGGCGGTCAGTTCGCCGAGCGAGAGGGTCCGTACGAACAGGTCGGCGGTGTCCTGCTCCAGGGCGCCGGCCCGGGCCGAGTGCCGGGCGAGGGAGACGAGTTCGCCGGGGGTGCGGGCGGAGGCCAGCTCCTCGGCGGGCTCGACGCCCATGGCCCGCACCAGCCGGTTGGCCACCGCGTTCAGCGCGGTGATCACGGGGCGGAAGAGGTGGGCGAAGGCGTGCTGGGGACCGGCGACGAAGCGCGCGACCTGGAGGGGCCGGGAGACCGCCCAGTTCTTGGGCACCAGCTCGCCGACGACCATCTGGACGGCGGAGGCGACCAGCATGCCGGTGACCACGGCGGCGCCGGGCGCGACGCCCCCGGGGACGCCGGCCCCGGCCAGCGGGCCGGTGAGCAGGTGGCCCAGGGCGGGCTCGGCGAGCATGCCGACCACCAAGGAGGTGAGGGTGATGCCCAGTTGGGTGCCCGAGAGCTGGAAGGAGAGCTCGCGCAGGGAGGCGACGACGGTGCGGGCGCGGCGGTCGCCGTCGGCCGCGGCCCGTTCGGCCTCCGGCTTCTCGACGGTCACCAGGCCGAACTCGGCGGCGACGAAGAAGCCGTTCGCCAGGATGAGGAGCAGGGCTGCCGCGAGGAGCAGCAGGGACACGGTGACACTCATGCCGCCGCCTCGTCACGGTGGGCGGCGGCGCGGGTACTGCAGGACGATCCGTCCATTGCCGGAGGGAGTCACTCCTCGGTTCGCAGGTGCCCCGCGCGGCCGTGGTGCACGGGGCCGCTGCGGTGCGGGGCGGGGCACGGCGTGTGCCCGTGGCACCAGAGTAATCAAGGAGATGCCGCGCGGGGGGTGACGGGCGCCTCAGGTCGTGGAGGTGCCCGTGCCGTGTGCCTCGGCCAGCGCGCGCAGCGCACGGGCGTCGGCGATGGCCTGCTCCTTGGCGACGCCCGGCTGGATGCCCATGGCCGGCAGGCTGGTGCCGTCCGAGAGGTCGAGGTGGACCCAGGCGTCACCGGCGCGCAGGTTGACCCGGACGACCTGGGCCCAGGCGAGCCGCCGGGTCGTCGCCAGGTTCACGACGGTGACGCCCTCCTCGGAGGCGACGACCTTGGGGCGGCTGAGCACCGCGAGCCCCGCGAAGAACAGCAGCCCGGTGCCGATGAAGGTGGCCCGGTCCCCGCCGGTCAGGGTGGAGAGGGTCAGGGACACCACCGTGAGCACGGCGAGGAGCGCGGCGCCGAGGGACAGCAGCACGATCCGGGTGCGGGTGGGCCGGAAGGTGACGGGCAGCTCGGGCAGGCCGGCCGGGGGCTGGGGCGTGGACACGTCGTACGTTCCTTCGGGCCGTCAGAGGCGGCAGGCGTGGATGCCGGTGGTGAGGATGGCCCGCGCGCCCAGCTCGTAGAGCTCGTCCATGATGCGCTGGGCGTCCTGGGCGGGGACCATCGAGCGGACGGCGACCCAGCCCTCGTGGTGCAGCGGGGAGACGGTGGGCGACTCCAGGCCGGGGGTGAGGGAGACGGCGCGCTCGACGTGCTCGACGCGGATGTCGTAGTCCATCATCACGTAGCGCCGGGCGACCAGGACGCCCTGCATCCGGCGGAGGAACTGCTGGACCTTGGGGTCGTCGACGGGGGCGCCGGCGCGGCGGATGACGACCGCCTCGGACTCCAGGATCGGCTCGCCGATGATCTCCAGACCGGCGTTGCGCAGGGTGGTGCCGGTCTCGACGACATCCGCGATGATCTCGGCGACGCCGAGCTGGATGGCCGTCTCGACGGCGCCGTCGAGGTGGACGACGGAGGCGTCGACGCCGTGGTCGGCGAGGTGCTTGGTGACCAGGCCGGAGAACGAGGTCGCGATGGTCATGCCGCCGAAGTCGCCGACGCCCTTCGCGGTGCCCGGCCGGGTGGCGTAGCGGAACGTCGACCCGGCGAAGCCGAGCTGCATGATCTCCTCGGCCCGGGAGCCGGAGTCCAGCAGCAGGTCGCGGCCGGTGATGCCGATGTCGAGCTTGCCGGAGCCGACATAGACCGCGATGTCGCGCGGGCGCAGGAAGAAGAACTCGACGTCGTTGGCCGAGTCGACGAGGACCAGTTCCCTGCGGTCCTTGCGCTGGCGGTAGCCGGCCTCATGGAGCATCGCCGACGCAGGCTCGGAGAGAGAACCCTTGTTGGGAACGGCGATGCGCAGCATGAGTTTTGCTTCTTCCTTTATCGGTGATGCGTGTCGTCTGTGATGCGGGTGCTTCTGTGGGGTCCGCAGGGCATTCGCGGGGTGCGAATCGCCCTGCGGGCTACAGATGAGCGTATACGTCGTCGAGGGAGATCCCCCGGGCGACCATCATCAGCTGAACGTGGTAGAGGAGCTGGGAGATCTCCTCGGCGGTGGCGTCGGCGCCCTCGTACTCGGCGGCCATCCACACCTCGGCGGCCTCCTCGACCACCTTCTTGCCGATGGCGTGCACCCCCTTGCCCACCAGTTCGGCGGTGCGGGAGGTGGCGGGGTCGCCGGAGGCGGCCTTCTGCTGGAGCTCGGTGAACAGCTCCTCGAACGTCTTCTTGGACATGGTGGTCCTACCCTACGGGGTCCGGTCCGCCGGTCAGTGCCAGGGCTCCGACACGGAGCGCAGGATGACGGCCGTGGCGACGGCGGCGGTGACGGCCTCGTGGCCCTTGTCCTCGGCCGAGCCCTCCAGCCCGGCGCGGTCCAGGGCCTGCTCCTCGGTGTCGCACGTGAGGACGCCGAAGCCGACGGGGACGCCGGTGTCGGCGGAGACCTGGGTGAGGCCCTGGGTCACGCCATGGCACACGTACTCGAAGTGCGGGGTGCCGCCGCGGATGACGACGCCGAGGGCGACGATCGCGTCGTACCCCCGGCCGGCCAGGACCTTGGCCACGACCGGCAGCTCCCAGCTGCCGGGGACGCGGAGCAGGGTCGGCTCGTCGATGCCGAGGTCGTGCAGGGCCCGCAGGGCGCCGTCGACGAGGCCGTCCATCACCTTCTCGTGCCACTGCGCCGCGATCACGGCCACGCGCAGGTCCTGACAGTTCCGCACACTCAGCTCGGGGGCGCCCTTGCCGCTCACGTTTCTCCTCGGGTGGTTCGTCCGGGTTCCGGGGTCCGACCCCGGAGGGGGGTTCTGGGGTGGATCACTGGTTGGCGCAGGGGGACACCGGGTCGGTGTCGAGCCAGGGCAGGTCGTGACCCATCCGGTCGCGCTTGGTGCGCAGATAGCGGAGGTTGTGCTCGCCCGCCTGTACAGGCATCGGCTCCCGGCCGGTGACCTTGAGCCCGTGCCGGGTGAGGGCGGCGGTCTTGTCGGGGTTGTTGGTCATCAGCCGCAGCGAACGGACGCCGAGGTCGGCGAGGATCCGGGCGCCCGCGGCGTAGTCGCGGCCGTCCGCCGGGAGGCCGAGTTCGAGGTTGGCGTCGAGCGTGTCGCGGCCCTCCTCCTGGAGTTCGTAGGCGCGCAGCTTGGGCAGCAGGCCGATGCCGCGGCCCTCGTGGCCCCGGAGGTAGAGGACGACGCCGCGGCCCTCGGCGGCGATCCGCTCCAGGGAGGCGTGCAGCTGCGGGCCGCAGTCGCAGCGCTGGGAGGCGAAGACGTCGCCGGTCAGGCACTCGGAGTGGACGCGCACCAGGACGTCCTCGCCGTCGCCGAGGTCGCCGGCGACCAGGGCGATGTGCTCCACGCCGTCCACCGTCGAACGGTAGCCGTGGGCGCGGAAGTCGCCGAAGGCGGTGGGCAGCCGGGTGACGGCCTCCCGGCGGACGGTGGGCTCGGCCGAGCGGCGGTAGGCGATCAGGTCCTCGATGGAGATGATCGACAGGCCGTGCTTCCGGGCGAAGGGGATCAGCTCGGGCAGCCGCAGCATCGTGCCGTCCTCGCCCGCGATCTCCACGATCGCGGCGGCGGGCCGCAGCCCGGCGAGCCGGGCGAGGTCCACCCCGGCCTCGGTGTGGCCGTCGCGGACGAGCACCCCGCCGGGCTTGGCGCGCAGCGGGAAGACATGGCCGGGGCGGACGAAGTCGCCGGGGGCCGTGGTGGGATCGGCGAGCAGCCGGATGGTGGTGGCGCGGTCGGCGGCGGAGATGCCCGTCCCGGTGCCGTGGGCGCGGGTGGCGTCGACCGAGACGGTGAAGGCGGTGCGCATCGACTCGGTGTTGTGCTCGACCATCTGCGGCAGGTCGAGCCGGGTGATGTCCGGCTCCTCCAGCGGCACGCAGATCAGGCCGCGGCACTCGCTCATCATGAAGGCCACGATCTCGGTGGTGACCTTCTCGGCGGCGACGACGAGGTCGCCCTCGTTCTCCCGGTCCTCGTCGTCCACGACGACGACGGGCCGGCCGGCCGCGATGTCGGCGATGGCGCGCTCGACCGGGTCGAGGGTGAAGTCCTCGGCCGTGAACCAGCTCTCCAAGGCGGTCATCGCAGATTCTCCTTCTGTGCTTTCTCCGGCGGCGCGGAACGTCGGCAGGCTGTTCACGGCTGGACGACTCGCGGCTGTTCGATCTGGCGGGCAACGGTCACATCGGTTTGACGCACTACGGTCACGAGTACCGCCTCCCCGCCGGAGGCGGACGCGGCGCCCGAACGGGAGCGCAGCCACCAGTCGCGCAGGCCCCACAGGACGAGGGCGAGATAGATGACGTAGACAAGGCCGGAGAAGGCCAGTCCGCTGGTGAAGGCGAGGGGGACGCCGACGATGTCCACCAGCAGCCAGGCGAACCAGAACTCGACGAAACCGCGGGCCTGGGCGACCATCGCGGCGAGGGTGCCGACGAAGATGTAGGCGTCCGGCCAGGGGTTCCAGGACAGCTCCGGCACGGCCGTGAACAGGGCGCCGACGGCGAGGGTGCCGACGGCGGTGCCCCCGAGCAGGGTGAGGCGCTCGCGCCAGGTGGCGAAGCGGACGGCGATGGAGCCGTCCTGCGCCTCGCGCCGGCCGCGGTGCCACTGCCGCCAGCCCCACACCGCAACGCCGATGACCAGGAGCTGCTTGCCGATGCCGCCGCTGAGGTGCGCGGAGGCGTAGGCGGCGACGAGGATCACGCCGGAGAGGAACTGCGCGGGCCAGGTCCATATGGAGCGCCGCCAGCCGAGGGCCAGGGCGACCAGACCGACGCTGTTGCCGATCATGTCGGACCAGATGACGTGCTGCCCGAAGGCGGCGAACGCCTCGCTGTTGAGCCAGGTCGGGGCGCTCATGCGACCGGCTCCCCGGTGCCCCGGACGACGCCGTCGGCGAGCAGCCGCTCGACGTACTTGGCGAGGACGTCGACCTCGAGGTTGACCGGGTCGCCGACCCGCTTCACCCCGAGGGTGGTCAGCTGGAGCGTGGTGGGGATGAGGCTGACGGTGAAGAAGTCCTGGCCGGCCTCGACGACCGTGAGGCTGATGCCGTCGACCGTGATGGAGCCCTTGTCCACGACGTAGCGGCGCAGGGCGGCGGGAAGGGCGATCTTCACGATCTCCCAGTGCTCGCCGGGCACCCGCTCCAGGATGGTGCCGGTGCCGTCCACATGGCCCTGGACGAGGTGGCCGCCGAGGCGGCCGCCGAGCGCCATGGGGCGTTCGAGGTTGACGCGGGAGCCGGGGACGAGGGCCCCGAGGCTGGAGCGCTTGAGGGACTCGGCCATCACGTCCGCCGTGAACTCCCCGTCCGCGGTCTCGACGACCGTCAGGCAGACGCCGTTGACGGCGATGGAGTCGCCGTGCTTGGCGCCCTCGGTGACGAGCGGGCCGCGGAGCCGGAACAGCGAGGAGTCGCCACGGTTGTCGACGGCGACGACCTCGCCCAATTCTTCGACGATTCCGGTGAACACGTTCAGTTCTCCTCAGGAGCGGTGGTGGAAGTGGTGGGGACCGCGGTGATCCGCAGGTCGGGGCCGAGCCGGGTGACGTCGGTGACGTCCAGGCGCGGGGCACGGGCGAGGGTGGCGACGCCGGCGTCACCGAGGGCGGTGGGGCCCGCGCCGAGCAGGGCGGGGGCGAGATAGCCGACGACGCGGTCGACGGCGCCGGCGGCGACGAACGCGCCGGCGAGGGTGGGGCCGCCCTCCAGCAGGACGGAGCGGACCCCGCGCCGGTGGAGCTCGGTGAGCAGGGCGGTGAGGTCGAGGCCGGTGCCGTCCTGGGGCAGCCGGACGACGTCGGCGCCGGTCAGATGGCCGGTGTCGGCGTGCTCGCCGACGGCGATCAGGGTGGGCGCCGCGTCGTCGAGCACCCGGGCGCCGGGCCGGATCGAGGCGTGGGTGTCGACGACGACGCGCAGCGGCTGGGTGACGGTCCCCTCTTCGAGGAGGGGGCCGCGCACGGCCAGGTGCGGGTCGTCGGCGCGCAGGGTGCCGGAGCCTACGACGACGGCGTCGGCCTCGGCGCGCAGCCGGTGGACGTCGGCGCGGGACTCGGCGGAGCTGATCCAGCGGCTGGTGCCGTCGGCGGCGGCGCTGCGGCCGTCGAGGGTGGCGGCGTACTTCCACAGCACGAAGGGGCGGCCGAGGGCGGCCGAGGTGAGCCAGGCGGCGTTGCCGGCCGCGGCCTCGGCGGCCAGCAGCCCGCCCTCGACGGCCACCCCGGCCGCGGCCAGGGTGGCCGCGCCTCCGGTGGCGTCGGGGGTGGGGTCGGCGACGGCGTAGACGACCCGGCCGATACCGGCGGCGATGAGGGCCTGGGCACAGGGGCCCGTGCGGCCGGTGTGGTTGCAGGGTTCGAGGGTGACGACGGCGGTGCCACCGCGGACGTCGTGTCCGGCGTCGGCCGCGTCGCGCAGGGCGTTCACCTCGGCGTGCGGGGTGCCGGCGCGGTGGTGCCAGCCCTCGCCCGCCGGGCGGCCCTGCGCGTCGAGCAGGACGCAGCCCACGACGGGGTTGGGGCTGGTGGAGCCGAGGGCACGAGCGGCGAGCGCGATCGCGCGCCGCATCGCTTCTGCTTCGGGGGTGCCCTCTCGGGTGGCCACCGGGTCCTCCTGCCTCATCGGGCACGGACTCCGGGGCTGTCGTACGGGACGACGAAGGGACGGGTACGCGGACGACCGGGACACCGGTGGCCGGAAAATGCGGCCGAGGAGGGAGCGCACCCCTTGACGGGGCGGCCGCCACCTGTGGAACGGTGTGCCGTCGCTTACCCGCCGCGCACTGCCTCCCATCCGGACTTTAACCGTCGGTCCAGGAGTTTCACCTGGTCAACCGACCGCTGGCTGCGGACGGGTCGCGGACTGTAACCGCCGGTTCGGACTTTCACCGACCCCGGAGTGCGCTGCGTAAATGGATCTCAATTCATGCTACATGGCACCTGACCTGCGCGTTCCTTGAAAACTGCCGGGCTGCTACTGGTCAGGCGCCTCCGAGCGTACGCCGAGGGGCGGCGCGGTGTCCACGGTGATGTGACGGAGTGGGGCGGACGGGTCCGGCGGGGGTCAGGGAGGCGCTCGGCGGAATCAGAGGGTCCGGCGGGCCGGTGCCGTACGGGGCACGGGGAGCACATGGGCCGGGAGGTACGGCCGGGCGCCCCCTGTCCGAAAACCCCGGCTCGAACTTTGGTCCATACCTATTGACGCACTGGTCTAGTCCTCTTAACCTCTGCCACACCTCCGAGGAGTACGGCCCGGGTACGCGCGAACCCTGGCCATGGCACGACGCACCCACCCCCCGCATCGCTCGACCGAGCCCCCCACCTGGAGGAACCCGATCGTGTTGGCCGGAAACAGACCCCTCGACCACCCGCCCGCCGGACCTGCCCGCAGATCCCGCCGCGGCCTCACCCTCACCGCCGTCGGCACCGCCCTCGCCGGGCTGCTCCTCGGCACGCTCTCCGCGACCGCCTCGCACGCCGAGGACCAGTCCGCCTGTCGCCCCGACGGCCTCTACACCACACCCGGTGTCGACGTCCCCTACTGTTCCGTCTACGACGCGGCCGGCCGCGAGAAGATGGGCGCCGATCACCAGCGCCGCGTCATCGGCTACTTCACCGGCTGGCGCACCGGCAAGGACGGCACCCCCGCCTACCTCGCCTCCGACATCCCCTGGGACAAGGTCACCCACCTCAACTACGCCTTCGCGCACGTCGGATCCGACGACAAGATCTCCGTCGGGGCGGACGGCCCCGGGAACCCCGCGACCGGGATGACCTGGCCGGGCGTCGCGGGCGCCGAGATGGACCCCGCGCTGCCCTATCAGGGCCACTTCAACCTGCTGAACAAATTCAAGAAGCAGCACCCGCAGGTGAAGACGCTCGTCTCCGTGGGCGGCTGGGCCGAGACCGGCGGCTACATCGACGAGAACGGCAAGCGCGTCGACTCCGGCGGTTTCTACAAGACCGCGACCAATGCCGACGGCTCGGTGAACCAGGCCGGGATCGACACCTTCGCCGACTCCGCCGTCGCGTTCGTCAAGAAATACGGATTCAACGGCGTCGACATCGACTACGAATACCCGACGTCGATGAAGGACGCCGGCAACCCCAAGGACTGGGCGCTCGCCAACGCCCGGCGCGGCGGCCTCAACAAGGGGTACGCGGCGCTGATGAAGACCCTGCGCGAAAAGCTGGACCGCGCCGGCGCGGCGGACGGCAAGCACTACCTCCTCTCCGTCGCCGCCCCCTCCTCCGGCTATCTGCTGCGCGGCATGGAGACGTACCAGACGACGAAGTACCTGGACTACGTCAATGTGATGTCCTACGACCTGCACGGCGCCTGGAACGAATTCGTGGGGCCGAACGCCGCGCTCTACGACGACGGCAAGGACGCCGAGCTCGCCAAATGGGGCGTCTACTCCACCGCGCAGTACGGCGGCATCGGCTATCTCAACGGCGACTGGTCGTACCACTACTTCCGGGGCGCCCTGCCGCCCGGCCGGATCAACCTCGGCCTGCCCTATTACTCGCGCGGCTGGAAGAACGTCACCGGCGGCACCGACGGCCTCTGGGGCACCGCGAAGACCACCACCTGCCCGGCCGGCTCGGGCCTGACCACCTGCGGTGACGGCGCGGTCGGCATCGACAACCTCTGGCACGACCAGGACGACGCGGGCAAGGAGTCCCCGGCCGGGTCGAACCCCATGTGGCACGCGAAGAACCTGGAGAAGGGCGTCGTCGGGGACTACGCCACGAAGTACGGATTCCCGGCCGGCACCAAGCTGACCGGCACCTACGCCCGTAAGTACGACGCCACCCTGGTGGCCCCCTGGCTCTGGAACGCCGAGAAGAAGGTCTTCCTCTCCACCGAGGACGAGCAGTCCGTGCAGGCCAAGGCGCAGTACGTCGTCGACAAGGGGCTCGGCGGCACGATGGTCTGGGAACTGGCGGGCGACTACGGCTACAACGCCGCCAAGGGCCAGTACGAGCCCGGCACCACCCTCACCTCCACGATGTACGACGCGTTCAAGGCGGCCCCCGCCTACGGCGCCCGGCGGGCCACCACGGAACTGCCCGCCCAGGCGATCGACATCGACGTGAGCCTCGGCAGCTTCCCGCTGGGCGACAGCAACTACCCCATCAACCCGAAGGTCCACTTCACCAACCGGACGAAGACCACCATCCCCGGCGGCGCGGAATTCCAGTTCGACTACGCGAATTCCGCACCGGGCAATGCCAAGGACCAGTCGGGCTGGGGGCTGAAGGTCGTCCGCAGCGACCACACGGCGGGAAACAACGTCGGGGGTCTCAAGGGCGACTACAACCGGGTCTCGGTGAAGCTGCCGGCCTCCCAGCCGCTCGCCCCCGGTGCCTCGGCCGATCTCGACTTCGTCTACTACCTGCCGACCTCGACGCCGTCCAACTGGACCGTCACCTTCGGGGGAAAGACCTACGCCCTCGCCGGTGACCTGGCGCGTGGCACGACCGTGGTCGAGCCGGGCGGCGCCACACCGACCCCGACCGGAACGCCGACGGGCACGCCCACCTCGACGCCGACGGGCGGCGCCTGCACCGCGCCGTCCTGGGACAAGGGCGGCGTCTACAACGGCGGCGCCACCGTCTCCTGGAAGTCGCACTCCTGGAAGGCCAGATGGTGGACCCAGGGCGACGAGCCCGGCACCACCGGCGAATGGGGGGTGTGGCAGGACCTCGGCGCCTGCTGACCGGCGCACCCGACCGCCCCTTGACCGGAAGCGGTAACGGGGTCCGCGGCAGGCTCGACCCGCCCGGGCCCCGTCGGGGAGGATGCGCGTCCATGGCCACCAGAGCGAGGCGAACGGAACGCACGGCTCCGCCGGACCCGCGGCTGCGCCGGGCGAGACGCGCGGTGGCCGCCGTCTTCGCCGTGCACGGCGCGGTGAGCGGCAGCTTCGCCACCCGTATCCCCTGGATCCAGAGCCACTTGGACCTCGGCGCGGGCGAGCTCGGCCTCGCCCTCGCCTGCCCCGCGATCGGCGCCTGCTGCGCGATGCCCCTGGCGGGCCGGATCGGGCACCGGTTCGGCGCGCGGGCCGCGCTGCGCGGGCTGCTCGCCCTGTGGTGCGCCTCGCTCGCGCTGCCCGCCCTCGCCCCCGGCCCGGCCGCCCTCTGCGCCGCGCTGGCCGTGTACGGGGCCACGTCCGGGACGACGGACGTGGCCATGAACGCGCTCGGCGTGGAGACGGAGGAGCGGCTGGGCCGGTCGATCATGTCGGGGCTGCACGGGATGTGGAGCGCGGGGGCGCTCGCCGGTTCCGCCGCCGGCACGGTCGCCGCGCACACCGGCCTCGACGCCCGGATCCACCTGGGGCTCGCCGCCTTCGTCCTCCTCGTCCTGGGCGTCCTCGCCTGCCGGCGGGTCCTGGACCCGCCGGCGGCGGCCGGATCGCACCCGCCGCCCCGGTTCGCGCTGCCGCCGCGCTCCGCGCTGGCCATCGGGGCGGTGGCCTTCTGCGCGGTGTTCGCCGAAGGGGCGAGCCTGGACTGGTCGGCGGTCTACCTCCGTGACGTCCTCGGCACCGGGCCCGGCCTCGCGGCGGCCTGCACCACGGCCTTCTCCTGCACCATGGCGGCCGCCCGGTTCGCGGGCGACGCGGTGACCGAGCGGCTCGGGCCCGTACGGACGGTACGGGCGGGCGGCGCGCTGGCGACCACCGGCGGGCTGCTGGTGGTCCTCTCGACCGGACCGGCACCGGCGGTCGGGGGCTTCGCGCTGATCGGGCTGGGCGTCGCCGTCGTCGTGCCGCTGGCCTTCGCCGCCGCCGGGCGCAGCGGTCCGGCGCCGAGCCAGGCCATCGCGGGCGTCGCGACGATCACCTACACCTCATGGCTGATCGCCCCGGCCGTGATCGGCCGGATCGCCGGCGCCGGCTCGCTGGTGATGTCGTTCGAACTGGTCACGGCGCTGACGGCGGGGCTGGTGGCGGGCGCCGGGGTGCTACGGGCCCGGCCCCGGGGCGCCGCCCCGGACCCTGATGCCCTCAAGCGCCGGACGGGCTGAAAATCAGCCCGTCCGGCGCTTGAGGGCATTCGGGAAGGGGCGGGTAGGGGAGAAGGAAATCGCGGGACACCCCGGAAACGGGGACCGAACAGCGGAACGGGCCGTACGGCGGCCCCTCTCTGGGTGCCGCCGTACGGCCCGGATCATCCGGCCTGGGAGTGCCGGCTAGAGGATGCCGAAGAGACCGCCGAGGCCACCGAAGCCGTGGCCCCAGCCGCCGCCGTGGCCCCAGCCTCCGTGGTGGCGGCCGCAACCGCCGTCGTCGTCCCAGTCGCCCCAGCCGCCCCAGCCGCCGTGGTGACGGCCGCCACCCCAGCCGTCACAGTCGTCGTGGTGGCCGCCCCAGCCCCGGCCATCGTGGTGGCCGTGGCCGCCCCAGCCGCCGCGGCCGTCGCAGTCACCGTCACCGTCGTGGTGACGGCCGTGGTCGTGGCCGTGGTGGTCGCGGTCACCGTCGTGGTCGTGGCTCCACGCCTGGACCGCCGGGGTCACGGGGGTGGCCTGGGCCACGCCCGAGAGCGGGACGATGGCGGCGGCGGCGAGAACGGCGGCAGCCGCGGTACGGCCGACGAGCTTGCGCATATCTAGTCTCCTGTTTGCAGGAAGTCGGACAACGGACGCATACCGTGCGGACGACCCGGAACATCCGGAGATTCAGGTCATACAGTCGTACGGACCATCAATTGCCCCGATTGCAGCAGTCCGCCGCGCGGTGCCGCCCCGCCCCGACGGTGCGGAGCACCACCCGCCGCGGCTTAGCATGAGGCGAATCCCCCCCACCACGAACATCAGGAGCAGTCATGGGCCTCGGCGTGCGCTGGACCCTGCACGGCGACGGGCGCACCCCCGCCCCCGGGGCCGTCGTCAGACCGGACGAGCGGCTCTCCTGGCCACGGACGGCGGGCCTCGGCGCCCAGCACGTGGTCGCTATGTTCGGGGCATCGTTCGTGGCTCCGGTACTCATGGGTCTGGACCCCAACCTCGCGATCATGATGTCGGGCGTCGCCACCATGCTCTTCCTGCTGGCGACGCGCGGGCGGGTGCCCAGCTACCTCGGCTGCAGCCTCTCCTTCGTCGGGGTGGCCGCGATCATCCGGGCCCAGGGCGGCGGCAGCGCGGCCGTCACCGGGGCGATCCTCGTGGTCGGCGCGGCGCTGTTCGCGGCCGGTCTGGTGGTGCGGAAGTTCGGCGCCCGGATCATTCACGCGGCGATGCCGCCGGTGGTCACCGGTGCCGTGGTGATGCTGATCGGCTTCAACCTGGCACCGGTCACGGCGCGCACGTACTGGCCGCAGGACCAGTGGACGGCCCTGCTGACGATGCTCTTCACCGGCCTCGCCGTGGTGTGCCTGCGCGGCTTCTGGTCACGCGTCGCGATCTTCCTCGGCCTGGTCTTCGGCTACGCGCTGTCCTGGGGCCTGGACCGGGTCTTCGGGAAGATCCACTCGGTGAACGGCGGCACCGAGGCCGTGGACCACTGGCGCCTGGACCTCTCCGGGGTCGCCAAGGCCGACTGGATCGGCCTCCCCTCGCTGCACGCGCCGAGCTTCGGCTGGTCGGCGATCCTGGTGGCGCTGCCGGTGGTCATCGCGCTGATCGCGGAGAACGCCGGCCATGTGAAGGCCGTCGGCGAGATGACGGGCGACCCGCTGGACGACCAGCTGGGCACCGCGATCTCCGCGGACGGCGCGGCGACGATGCTCTCGACCGCGGTCGGCGGCCCGGCCAACACCACCTACTCCGAGAACATCGGCGTCATGGCGGCCACCCGGGTCTACTCCACGGCCGCCTACTGGGCCGCCGCCGTCTTCGCCCTCCTCTTCGGCGTCTGCCCCAAGTTCGGCGCCGTGGTCGCCGCGATCCCGGGTGGTGTGCTGGGCGGGATCACTGTGATCCTCTACGGCATGATCGGCCTGCTGGGCGCCCAGATCTGGGTCCACAACAAGGTCGACCTGCGCAATCCGCTGAACCTGGTGCCGGTCGCGGCGGGCGTCATCATCGGCATCGGCGGCGTCGGCCTGAAGGTCAGCGACAACTTCGAGCTCAGCGGCATCGCGCTCGGCACGATCGTGGTGCTGTCCGGCTACCACGTTCTGCGCGCCCTGGCCCCGGCCCACCTCAAGACGCAGGAACCCCTGCTGGACGAGGGCACGAGCAGCTACGACCCTGTGGCCGGAGACGGGAACGGGGGCGACGCGCCCTCGCGCGACCGGGGCTGACCCCTTCGCCCGTTCACCCGTTCGGGCGGTGTGCCCCACCGAAGTCCCTACGCTCCGTACATGCATGTCACTCTGTGTGCATGACGATGACATGGGGGAAGCCCGTCGCACCCACCGGTGTCGCGGAGGTGCTGGCGCGGATGCGGGGGCTGGAGGCGGCGCTGCCGCCGAGGGACGGCGTGGCCGTCTTCAACCGGGTGTATCTGGCGGTCACGGAGGAGATCGCGCGGCGGGTGCGGTCCGGCGGATTCGCCGACGGCCCGGCGGCGGCCGAGCTGGATGTGCGGTTCGCCGGGCGCTATCTGGCGGCCGTGGACGGCGTCGCGGCGGGCGGCCGGGCGCCCGCCTGCTGGCGGCCGTTGTTCCAGCTGCGGGGTCATCCCGCCGTGCGGCCGCTGCAGTTCGCGCTGGCCGGGATCAACGCCCACATCGGACACGACCTCGCGCTGGCGCTGACCGACACCTGCCGGGCGCTGGGGACGGAACCGGCGGCCCTGGAGGGCGACTTCGACCGGATCGGTGAGCTGCTGGCCGCCATGGAGGGGCGGATCCGCGAGGAGCTGATGCCGGGGCCGGACGTCCTGGACGTCGCCGACCCGCTGACGCATCTGGTCGGCGCCTGGAGCCTGGACGCGGCCCGCGGCGCGGCCTGGGCGTCGTTCCGCGCGCTGTGGGCGGTGCGGACGCTGCCCGAGGTGGCGGAGGAGCTCACCGACCGGCTGGACTCGGGCGTCGGGCTGGTCGGCCGGTGTCTGCTCACCCCGCTGGGATGAGGGCCCCGCCTCCCGCGCACGGGAGGACGGGACCCTCACAGCGGACTTCGCGCGCGGCTCAGTCCTCCGGGAGCTCCACCGGCGCGATCTCGTCGTAGACGTCGCCCGGACCCGGGTTGGTGGCGTCGGTCCCGCCGCCGAACTGGTGCATCACGCCCCACACGGCGTTGAGCGCGGTCTGCACGGCGCCCTCCGCCCAGCCGGCCGTCCAGGAGATGTCGTCGCCCGCGAGGAACAGGCCGCGCTTGTCCTCCGGCAGCAGGTCCTGCATGAAGTGGGTGAACAGACGCCGCTGGTAGCGGTAGTGGCCCGGGAGGTTGGCCTTGAAGGCGCCCATGAAGTAGGGCTCGTTCTCCCAGGAGACCGTGACCGGGTTGCCGATGATGTGGCGGCGGATGTCGACCTTGGGGTAGATCTCGCCGAGCGACTTGAGCATGACCTCCATGCGCTCGTTCGCCGACAGCGGCAGCCACTTGAGGCTGTCGTCGCACCAGGTGTAGGAGAGGCAGATCACGGCCGGCTTGTCCGGTCCGTCGTCCAGGAGGTACGTGCCCCGGGTCATCCGGTCGGTGAGCGTCATCGACATGACGTCACGGCCCGTCTCCTCGTCCTTGTCCAGCCAGAAAGGCCGGTCCACCGGCACGAACAGCTTGGAGGACTCCATGTAGTGGGTGCGCTCCATCGCCGTCCAGTGGTCGATGGGGAAGAGCGAGTCATCACAGGCGATCTTCGACAGGAGCATCCAGGACTGCGCGGTGAAGATCGCCGCCCGGTAGGTGCGGATGTCGCCGTCGGCGTCCGTGACGGTGATGCCGTTGCCCGCCGTGCGGTGCAACCGGGTGACCGCGGGGCGGGGCTCGCCGTCGTGCAGCGAGGAGAGGGAGGTGCCCGGTGCCCAGTGGACGAGCTTGCCCGGCTCGCGCTCCCACAGCCGCTGCGGGAGCTGCTGGCTGCCGCCGACGATGCCGCGGTGGTGGTCGTCCGCCTCGGTATAGACGACGCGCAGGATCTCCAGGATGGAGTTGGGGAAGTCGGTGTCCCAGCCGCCGGTGCCGAAGCCGACCTGGCCGAAGATCTCCCGGTGCCGGAAGGACTTGAACGCCTCCGACTCGCACAGGAAGCCGTAGAAGGTCTGGTTGTCGAGCTTCTCGACGAGCTCGGCCCAGATCTCCCGGATGCGCGGCACGTCGCGCTCGCGCAGGGCGCGGTTCATGTCCGAGAAGTCGGCGCCCTCCTCCAGGCAGGCGTTCCACGCGTCCGCGACCTCGCGGTAGACCGCGGGCAGGTCGTCGATGGACTTGGCGTAGTGCGACTCGCCCTTGAGGTCGACGACGGTCGACGGGGTGTCGGGGGCCAGCGGGTTGGGGAAAGGCTTGGTCTCCAGGCCCACCAGGTCGATGTAGTACTGGAGGGCGGTGGAGCTGGGCGGGAAGCGCATGGCGCCCATCTCGGCGGTGAGCGAGGGGTCGCAGCCCTCGAAGCCGACGGTCCGCAGCCGGCCGCCGATCCGGTCCGCCTCGTACACGACGGGCTTGAGGCCCATCTTCATCAGCTCGTAGGCGGCGATGATGCCCGACAGGCCGCCGCCGATGACCGCGACCTCGGTGCCGTGCTCGGTCGCGGGTATCTGACCGAGGCCCGCGGGGTGCGCGAGGAAGTCGTCGTACGGGAAGGGGAAGTCCGGACCGAACATCGTGATCGGCGGCAGGGCCGGCTCCGACTGCTCGTCGTGGGCGGCGGTGGGCACCATGGACGTCATCGGCTGAACTCTCCTGCGGAATGGGGGGCGGCTCTGAAAGACGGCGGCACGGGGCTGCGCTGCGCCGCGTCGCCTCGGCGGGGGGGTGTCGGACGAGGCCGGACGGGGATCCGGCGGGGCCGTACGAGGGGGGATCAGATGAGTGAGCGGTACAACTCCGGTCGGCGGTCGGTGAGGTAGGTGTTCTCGGCCCGGGACGCCTTCAGCAGGGCCGGGTCGACATCGGCGACGAGCAGGTCCTCGCCCGCGCCGGCCCGGGCCCGCACGGTCCCGTCGGGGGCGGCGAGGCAGCTGAGCCCGGCGAAGGAGAAGTCCCCTTCGGTGCCGCAGCGGTTGACGTAGGCGAGGTGGAGCTGGCTCTCCCACGCACGGGCCGGGACGATCGTCTGCGGGACGATCTCGTACGGGCGCATCAGCGCGGTCGGCGCGAGCAGCAGCTCGGTGCCGGCCAGGGCGTGCGCGCGGACGGGCTCGGGGAACTCGATGTCGTAGCAGATCAGCAGGCCGAGGCGGACGCCGTCGAGCTCGGCCTGGACGATCGGCTCGGAGCCCGGGGTGAAGTACGTGTTCTCGTACTCACCGAAGAGATGGGTCTTGCGGTAGTTCGCGAGGCCCGTCCCGTCCGGCCCGATGAGCTGGAGGGAGTTGAAGACCGTGCCGGCGCCGTCGCGCTCGGGGTAGCCGTAGCCGATGGCCAGGCCGTGCTCGGCGGCGATGCGGGCCACCGCGCGGGCGCCCGGTCCGTCGGCGGGCTCGGCGAGGTCCGAGACCGCGGGGCCGAGCGCGTAGCCCGTGAGGTACAGCTCGTTGGTGAGGAGCAGCCGGGCCCCGGCGGCGGCGGCCCGGCGGGCGGCGGCGGCGAGCGAGGCGAGGCTGTCGGCGGTGGAGGCGGGAACGCCGGCGGGGCCTTGGTACAGCGCGATACGCAGCGGCGTCATGCGGCCTCTTTCCACCTGCCGTGCTCAAGGAAACGAGCGCGTTCGTTAAGACGCCTTGACGGTACGGTCCGCGCTCCAGGCCCGACAAGGCGCCACTGTTGCGTGTGGGTGGACGATTCGTTGCGCCTTTTGGTCTTTTCCGCGCGATTCATTGCGTGGGCGTCATAGCGCTCCCCGGTGCGTCGATCGCGCCCACCGCGTCCCGGACCAGGCCGCGCAGCCAGCGGTGCCCGCTGTCGGCGTCGTGGCGGGGGTGCCAGGCCATGGCGATGACGACCGGCGGGAGCTCCAGCGGTATCCCGAAGGCCCGCAGGCCGAGCGCCGCGGCGGCCGGGGTGCCGAGCCGCTCGAGGGCGAGCCCGACGGCGTCGGTGCCGGAGAGCACATGGAGCGCGGCGGCGAAGTTGGGGACGGTGCCGACGACCCGGCGGCGCAGGCCGTGCCCGGCGAGCGCCTCGTCGACCGGGCCGGACAGCCGGCCGCGCCGGGAGTCGACGAGGTGGCCCGCGGCGGCGTAGCGGCGCGGGGTGACGGTGCCGGAGAGCAGCGGGTGACCGGCCCGGGCCACGCCGACCATCCGGTCCCGGAGCAGCTCCTCGACGCGGATCTCGGGCTCCTGGCGGTCGATGACCCCGATCTCCAGGTCGATCGCCCCGTCGCGCAGCGGCGCCGGGCCGCCCGGGCCCTCGGCGAGGAAGCGCAGCGTGACGCCCGGCGCCTCGTGGCCGGCGCGGCGCAGCAGTGCCGGGCCGAAGGCGAGGATGTTGCCGTCGTGCGCGCTGAGGGTGAAGGTGCGCGCCAGGGTGGCCGGGTCGGCCTCCGCCTCGGCGGTGAAGAGACCGCGGGCGTCGTCGAGGACCCGCCGCACCCGGGGGCGCAGGGCGAGGGCGCGCGGCGTGGGCACCATGTGGCGGCCGGCGCGTACGAGCACGGGGTCGCCGAGGGCCTGGCGGATCCGGCCGAGGGTGCGGCTCATGGCCGGGCCGGAGAGTCCCAGCCGGTCGGCGGCGGCGGTGACGCTCTCCTCGGCGAGGAGGGCGTCGAGCGCGACGAGCAGGTTCAGGTCGAGGCGGGCGGCGCCGGGCCCGCCGAGGGGGCCGCCGGGGTTCTCACCGGGTCCGCTGCTCATGGGGCGATCCTCTCCCGCGCCCCGTGCGCGGGGGAGCCCGCACCGGCGCGGTGCCGGTGGTGACGGCTCAGGAGGGGGCGCCGGAGCTGAAGCGGCGCAGCAGCGGGGAGAGCACCAGCACGGACTTGGTCCGTTCGACGAAGGGCTCCCCCGCGATGCGCTCCAGCACGCGCTCGAAGTGGCGCATGTCGGAGGCGAAGACCTGGACGATGGCGTCCGCCTCGCCGGTGACGGTCGAGGCGGACGCCACCTCCGGGTAGCGCGACAGGCCGCGGTGGATCGCCTCGGGCGAGGTGTTCCGGCGGCAGTAGATCTCGATGAAGCCCTCGGTCTCCCAGCCGAGCGCCGCCGGGTCCACCCGGACGGTGAACCCGGTGATGGCGCCCTCGGCCCGCAGCCTGTCCACGCGCCGCTTGACGGCGGGGGCGGACAGGCCGACCTCGGTGCCGATGTCGGCGTAGGAGCGGCGGGCGTCCTCGGCGAGGGCGTGGACGATGCGTTCGTCGAGATCGTTCAGTCGCACTGCGGGTGGATCACTTCTCTAGAGATACCTGCTGGTCTTCCCGGGCCAGCCGCGAACGGCTCCTCCCGTAGATGAAGTAGATCACAAGACCGACGAGCATCCATGCGCCGAAGTACTGCCAGGTGGTGCCGGGCAGGCTGAGCATCATGTAGACGCAGAACCCGAAGCCGATGGCCGGGAAGAGCGGGGCGAGCGGGACCGTGCGCCCGCCGAAGGGGATCCGGACGCCGGAGAGCGGTGCCCGGAAGGTGCGCTCCATGGTCGGGCGGGTGAAGAAGAGGACGATGACGGCCACGTTGACCAGGGCGAACGCGAAGAGCGTGCCGATGCTGGTGGCGTTGGCGAGCTCGCCGAGGGGCACGGCCGCGGCGAGGACGCCGCAGAAGAGCGAGACGATCACGGTGTTGGCGCGCGGCACGCCGGTCTTCTCGTGGACCTTGGAGAAGGTCTTGGGGACGAGCCCGTCGCGGGACATCGCGAAGAGGATGCGGGTCTGGCCGTAGAGGACGGTCAGGACGACGCTGGCGATGGCGATGACGGCGCCGGCGGCGAGGAGCACGGCCCAGAAGCTCTGGCCGGTGACGTCCTTCATGATCCCGGCGAGGGCCGCCTCGGAGCCCTCGAAGTCGCCCCACGGCATGGCGCCGACGGCGACCGCCGCGACCAGGACGTAGAGGGCGGTCACGATGAGCAGCGACAGCATGATCGCCTTGGGCAGGTCCTTCTTCGGGTCCTTGGCCTCCTCGCCCGCCGTGGAGGCGGCGTCGAAGCCGATGTAGGAGAAGAAGAGGCTGGCGCCCGCGGCGCTGACGCCGCCGAGGCCGAGCGGCATGAACGGCGCGTAGTTGCCGGCGCGGATGCCCATGAAGGCGACGCCGCAGAAGAGCAGCAGGGCCGCGATCTTCACCCCGACCATGATCGTGTTGGCGCGGGCGCTCTCCTTGGCGCCGCCCAGCAGGAAGGCCATGCAGAGCAGGACGACGAGCAGGGCGGGCAGGTTGAAGATGCCGCCGTCCGTGCCGGGCGGGTTGGCCAGTGAGGCCGGGATGGTGACCCCGATGGTGCCGTCGAGCAGCTCGTTGAGGTACTGGCCCCAGCCGACGGCGACCGCCGCGACGGAGACGCCGTACTCCAGGATCAGGCACCAGCCGCAGACCCAGGCGACGATCTCGCCGAGGGTCGCGTAGGCGTAGGAGTACGAGGAGCCGGAGACGGGGATGGAGCCCGCCAGCTCGGCGTAGGAGAGCGCCGAGAACAGCGCCGTGAGGCCGGCGATGACGAAGGAGATGACGACGGCCGGGCCGGCCTTCGGCACGGCCTCGCCGAGCACCACGAAGATGCCGGTGCCGAGGGTGGCCCCGATGCTGATCATCGTGAGCTGCCACATGCCGAGCGAGCGCCGCAGCGTGCCGCCCTCGCCCTGGCCGCCCTCGGCGACCAGGCGCTCGACGGGCTTGCGCCGCATGACACCGCTCACGAAGCCGGCGGCCGGCCGCGAGGACGACGTCTTCCCGTCGTCCGTGACGGGGGGCGCTGTGCCGTTGTCCAACACTGAGGTGGCTCCATTCGTCGATGCCTGCCGAGGGGGGATGACCGGCGGCGAGACGCCCTCAGGGGGGTGCTGTGGGCAGGGGGAGCCGACCCGAGGCAGAGGGGGAATCGCCGAGCAAGCGGTATCCGCCACTCCACGTACTGCGCAGACCTTATGAGCTGAGGGCCCGCGCTCGTAATGCACCATTCTTGCGCATGAGCGTTCGATCATTGCGCATGGGGGGCATTCACAGTCAATCGTTGCATCTCACATCATGAATCGGTACATGTGGGCGGAATACCGTGGTCCAGATCACGCCGCCCGCGGGACCCCCGAGAACGCCGAAAGGGGCGCGGTCCGGATCGGACCGCGCCCCTTTCGGAGCCGTGCGGGGACTACTGCCAGCTGGCGTGCAGCGGCCGGCCCTCGGCGTAGCCGGCGGCGCTCTGGACACCGACGACGGCACGCTCGGCGAACTCCTCCAGGGAGCCGGCGCCGGCGTAGGTGCAGGAGGAACGGACACCCGCGATGATCGAGTCGATCAGGTCCTCGACACCCGGACGGGCCGGGTCGAGGAACATCCGCGAGGTGGAGATGCCCTCCTCGAACAGACCCTTGCGGGCCCGGTCGTAGGCCGACTCCTCGCTGGTGCGGTTGCGCACGGCGCGGGCCGAGGCCATGCCGAAGCTCTCCTTGTACAGCCGCCCGTCGGCGCTCTGCTGGAGGTCGCCCGGGGACTCGTACGTCCCGGCGAACCAGGAGCCGACCATGACGTTGGACGCACCGGCGGCGAGCGCCATGGCGACGTCACGCGGGTGGCGGACGCCACCGTCGGCCCAGACGTGCTTGCCGAACTTCTTCGCCTCGGCGGCGCACTCCAGGACGGCGGAGAACTGCGGGCGGCCCACACCGGTCATCATGCGGGTGGTGCACATGGCGCCGGGGCCCACACCGACCTTGATGATGTCCGCGCCGGCCTCGATGAGGTCGCGCACGCCCTCGGCGGCGACGATGTTGCCCGCGACGATCGGGACCTGCGGGTCGAGCGCCCGCACGGCCTTGATCGCGCTGATCATCGACTCCTGGTGACCGTGCGCGGTGTCCACGACGATCGTGTCGGCGCCGGCCGCCAGCAGGGCCTTGGCCTTGCCGGCCACATCGCCGTTGATGCCGACGGCGGCGGCGATGCGCAGCTTGCCGTCCGCGTCCGTGGCGGGGGTGTACAGCGTCGCGCGCAGGGCGCCCTTGCGGGTCAGGATGCCGGCCAGGCGGCCGTCCTTGCCGACCGCCGGGGCGAGCTTGCGGTGGGCGGCGTCCAGCTGGTCGAACGCCTCGCGCGGGTCGATGTCGGCGTCGAGGAGCAGCAGCTCCTTGGACATGACCTCGGACAGCTGGGTGAAGCGGTCCACGCCGGTCAGGTCGTGCTCGGTGACGATGCCGACCGGGCGCTGCTCCTCGTCGACCACGACGCCGGCGCCGTGTGCCCGCTTGGGCAGCAGCGAGAGCGCGTCGGCGACGGTCTGCGTCGGGGCGAGCACGATGGGGGTGTCGAGCACGTGGTGACGGCTCTTGACCCAGGAGATGACCTCGGTGACGACCTCGATCGGAATGTCCTGAGGGATGACGACGAGGCCGCCGCGGCGGGCGACCGTCTCCGCCATCCGGCGGCCGGCGATCGCGGTCATGTTCGCGACCACGAGCGGAATGGTGGTGCCGGTGCCGTCGGGGGCGGAGAGGTCCACACCCTGGCGGGAACCGACCGCGGAGCGGCTCGGCACCATGAACACATCGTCGTACGTCAGGTCGTACGGCGGCTTCTGGTCATTGAGGAAACGCACGTGCTGAACATCCCAGTCGTTCGGAGGTGACCCCCGACAAGGCATGCCGAGGGAAAAGCACGTACTTCATTCTCCCATGGCGACCGGTGTGCGCAGCCCGGGCCGAACCTCCAGTACCGGCGGTACGCCCTGGTCGGATCGTCCTAAATCCGGCCGAGGGGCCCCCGCCCGGCGCCTGACCGGGCGGTCAGGCGCCGTCCGGGTCCGCCCGGTCCAGGGCCGGCCGGGGCCCCGGGCCCGTCTCCAGCAGCAGATAGTCGGCCGCCGCGGTGTCCGTGACCAGGCTGGTGACCAGCCCGGAGCGCAGCACCGCGCCGATCGCGGCCGCCTTGCGGGAGCCGCCCGCGATGGCGACGACCTCCGGGATGCGCCGCAGCCGGTCCGCCTCGACGGTGATGCAGCGCTCGCCCAGGTCCCGCCCGATGCGGCGGCCGTCGGCGTCGAAGAGGTGCGCCGACATCTCGGCGGCGGCGCCGAGGGAGGCGTACTGCGCGCGCTCCTCGTCGGTGAGCATGTCGTAGACCGTCGAGATGCCCGGCGCCCAGGAGCCGATGGAGACGGCGGCGACGGTGACCTTGTCGAAGTAGTCGAAGGCCCGCGCGATGCCCGTCTGGCCGCGCAGGGCGGCGGCGGTGGCGGAGTCGGGCAGCAGCATCGGGGCGTAGATCGGGTGCGCCTCGCCGCCGGAGACCTGGGCCGCCCGGCGCACCGCCTCCACCGAGCCGCGCTCGGCGGTGCCCGCGTCGTAGACGCCGGTGAGCTGGACGACCGTGCACGGCGGCAGCCGGTGCAGGGCCGCGGCCATGTGGATGGTGGAGCGGCCCCAGGCCAGGCCGAGGACGTCGCCCTCGTGCACCAGCTCGCCGAGCAGGTCCGCCGCCACCTCGCCGAGGTTCTCGGGGTCGGGGGCGTCGTCCGCGGCGTCGGCCGGGGACTCCACCACGACCGCGTGCCGCAGGCCGTAGCGGGCGCGCAGCGCGTCGGAGCGCTCCGCGTCCAGCTCGGCCGGGACCCGGATCTCGATCCGCACGAGATCGCGCTCGAGCGCGGTCTCCAGCACCCGGGCGACCTTGAAGCGGCTCACGCCGAACTCCTCGGCGATCTGGATCTTCGACTTGCCCTCGAGATAGAAACGGCGGGCCATCGCCGCCGCCTGCACCAGCTCGGCGGGCCCCATCGGCGTGGCTGAACGGCCCGTCGACACCGCGGTCTCCTCACTACTTGTTCAAGCTTCTGGACTCGACCGTCATCCTGTCAGAAACGGCGGTCCTTGATCAGCCCTTGACCTTCGCCCTCAGCATTTCGGGCGAGCGCCGGGGGCTGCGTCAGTGGGCGCAGGCCCAGGGCGCACCGGCCGTGGCCCGCTCCGCCTGCGCGCGCAGGGAGCGTACGGCGGCCGCCGGGTCGTCCGTACCGTAGACGGCGGATCCGGCCACGAAGACGTCCGCCCCCGCCTCCGCGCAGCGCTCCACGGTCTCCGCCGAGACCCCGCCGTCGACCTGCAGCCACAGCTCCAGGCCATGGCGCGAGATCAGCTCACGGGTGCGGCGGATCTTGGGGAGCATGATGTCGAGGAACGCCTGGCCGCCGAAGCCGGGCTCGACCGTCATGATCAGCAGCATGTCCAGCTCGGGCAGCAGGTCCTCGAACGGCTCGATCGGCGTCGCGGGCTTGAGCGCCATCGACGCGCGCGCCCCCTTGGCCCGGATCTCCCGCGCCAGCCGCACGGGGGCGGCGGCCGCCTCCGCGTGGAAGGTCACGGAACCCGCGCCCGCCTCCACGAACTGCGGGGCCCAGCGGTCCGGGTCCTCGATCATCAGATGGCAGTCCAGCGGGATGTCCGTGGCCCGGCTCAGCGACTCGACGATCGGCACGCCGAGGGTCAGGTTGGGGACGAAGTGGTTGTCCATCACGTCGACGTGGAGCCAGTCGGCGCCCTTGACCGCCTGCGCCTCGTCGGCGAGGCGGGCGAAGTCGGCGGAGAGGATGCTGGGGTTGATCTGCACGGCCATGCCCTTAAGCCTGCCATGCGGGGGGTTCTTTCCCCTACCCGCCCCTTGCCGTGCCCGGGCCCGGGGCGGGACGGGGAACCTACGCCGTGCGGCGCAGCAGTGCCAGGTACATGGCGTCCGTGCCGTGCAGGTGCGGCCACAGCTGGACGTCGGGGCCGTCCCCGAGCGCCGGGACCCCCTGCATGTACGGGCGCGCGTCGATCCACTCCGCGCTCACGCCGTCCCGCTTGAGGACGTCCGTCACGACGGCCTTCGTCTCCGCCGGGTGCGGCGAGCAGGTCGCGTAGCCGACGACGCCCCCGACCCGTACGGCCCGCAGCGCCTCGCGCAGCAGGTCGCGCTGGAGCGGCGCGAAGCCCGCCAGGTCCTCGGGACGGCGGCGCCAGCGCGCCTCGGGACGGCGGCGCAGGGCGCCGAGGCCCGTGCAGGGCACGTCCATCAGGACCCGGTCGAAGACGCCCTCCCGCCACGGCGGACGGGTGCCGTCGGCGGCGATCACCTGGTACGGGCCGGGGTTGCCGGCCAGCGCGCGCTCGACCAGCCGGGCGCGGTGCGGCTGCTTCTCGGAGGCCAGCAGCGCGGCCCCCCGCTCCGCCGCCAGCGCGCCGAGCAGCGCCGCCTTGCCGCCGGGACCCGCGCAGCCGTCCAGCCAGCGGGTGTCCGGCCCCTCCACGGGCACCGACGCGAGGGCGAGCGCGACCAGCTGGCTGCCCTCGTCCTGGACGCCGGCCCGGCCCTCGCGCACGGCCTCCAGCGCACCGGGCTCGCCGCCCTCGGCGAGCCGCACGGCGTACGGCGACCAGCGGCCCGGCAGGGCGGAGTCCTCGCCGACCGCCGCCAGCAGCTCCTCGGTCGTGGCGCGTCCGGGACGGGCGACGAGCGTGACCTCCGGCCGTTCGTTGTCGGCGTCCAGCAGGTCCTCGATGCCGGCCCGGCCGCCGCCGAGCGCGTCCCACAGGGCGGAGACGATCCAGCGCGGGTGGGAGTGGACGACGGCGAGGTGCTCCTCGGGGTCGTCCTCGTACGGCGGGGCGACCCGCTCCAGCCAGCCGTCGAGGTCATGCGCCGTGATCTTCCGCAGCACGGCGTTGACGAACTTCGCGCGGCCGTCGCCCAGCACGACCCGGGCCAGCTCGACGCTGGCGGACACCGCCGCGTGCGGCGGGATGCGGGTGCCGAGCAGCTGGTGGGCGCCGAGGCTCAGCACGTCGAGGACCGGCGGGTCGACCTCGCGCAGCGGCCGGTCGACGCAGGAGGCGATGATCGCGTCGTACGTCCCCTGCCGGCGCAGCGTGCCGTAGACGAGCTCGGTGGCGAGGGCGGCGTCGCGCGCCTCGAAACCCTCCTGCTCACGGGCCTTGCGCAGCAGCGGGGGCAGCACCAGGTTGGCGTAGGCGTCGCGCTCGTCGACGGCCCGCAGCGCCTCGAAGGCGAGGATCCGTACCGGGTCCTTCTTGGGCCGGCGGTAGGGCTTTGCGGGGCGGCGAGGGGCGCGATCGTTCACGAGAAAGGTGCTCCGGAGCTGGGTGGTGAAGAGGTCAAGCGTACGCCGGGCGGGGCGCCGGCCGGTGGCCGCGGGAGGCCGGGCCGCCGCCCGGCCGCCGGGGGACGGCCGCGGAGGACGGCTGAGGGGGGCGGCCGCAGGGGCTACGCCGCGCCGAGCCGCTCGCCCTCGGCGATGCGGACGCCGCGGGCCCAGTCGGCCGCCTTCATCGGCTTCTTGCCCTGCGGCTGGACCCAGAGCAGCTCCACCGCGTGCGACCCGGTGCCGACGTGCACGGAGTTCTTGCCCGCCGCGACGGCGCCGGGGGCGAGGTCGGTACGGGCGGTGTCGAGGGCGACGGCCATCACCTTGAGCCGCTCGCCGCGGAAGACCGTCCAGGCGCCCGGGGCGGGGGCGCAGCCGCGCACCACGCGGTCCACCCGGAGGGCGGGCGCGGACCAGTCCAGCCGGGCGTCCTCGACGCTGATCTTCGGGGCGAGGGAGATGCCGTCGGCCGGCTGCGGCACGGCCTCCAGGGTGCCGTCCTCGATCCCGTCCATGGTCGCGGAGAGCAGCCCGGCGCCCGCGAAGGCGAGCCGGGTGAGCAGGTCGCCGCTGGTGTCCGTGGGGCGTACGTGCTCGGTGAGCACGCCATAGACCGGCCCGGAGTCCAGGCCCTCCTCGATCAGGAAGGTGGAGGCGCCGGTGACCTCGTCGCCGGCCAGGATCGAGTGCTGCACGGGGGCGGCGCCGCGCCAGGCGGGCAGCAGCGAGAAGTGGAGGTTGACCCAGCCGCGCGCCGGGACCTCCAGGGCGGCCTTGGGCAGCAGCGCGCCGTAGGCGACGACCGGGCAGCAGTCGGGGGCGATCTCCGTCAGCCGGGCGAGGAAGTCCGGCTCACGCGGCCGGACGGGCTTGAGCACCTCGATGCCGGCCTCCTCGGCGCGCTGGGCGACGGGGCTGGCGACCAGCCGGCGGCCGCGCCCGGCGGGGGCGTCCGGCCGGGTGACGACGGCGACGACCTCGTGCCGCTCGGAGGCGATCAGGGCGTCGAGGGCGGGGACGGCGACCTCGGGGGTGCCGGCGAAGACGAGCCTCATGGGTGGCGAACTACCTCTCCTCGAGCGCCGAGTGGAACAGCCCACCAGTCTAGGGGCCCGCTTCCCCAGGGGGCGTACGGGCACTCACGCGCCCCATTCCGGCGGATGTGCGCCCCCATACCGTGACCCGGCGGCCAGTAGCGCGTTGTGGTCAAGAGAGATTGACCTGAACGGGCCGCGGCAGCGGCCCGCTTCCGTTCCTTGTCAACTCTCGCCTTTTTTAGTCCTTTTACCCGCCGGTCCGAGAGGCTACTTCATGGCCGACCACGCAACCCACGACGCCCAGGCACGGGCCAGCCTGCATCTTCTGGTCCGGGACATCGAGCGGGTCCGCAGGCAGGTGGACGCCCTGCGCACCCTCACCGCTCAGCTGGGCAACGTCTACCGCCCGCGGCGCACCGGCCCGTCGGCCGGCTTCGTCGTCTACGGGCGGGCCCCCGCGCCGACCGTACGGCTGGCGCAGGAGCTGCGGGACAGCGTCGAGACGCTGGTGACGGCCGCGGTCGACTTCGACCGCTCGCTGGGCTTCTCGTGGGACGCGGTGGGGTCGGCGCTGGGCGTCACCAAGCAGGCGGTGCACCGCCGTTACGGCGCCCGCCGGTCCACCGGCCAGAGCACCCCGGAGCCCGCGGAGGCGGTCCGCACCGCCGAGCCTGCGACGGTCCCGGCCGTCCCCGCGGCCCGCACGGTCCCGGTCCAGAGCGTGGCCCCCCACCGCGACGAGCCGAGGCCACCGGCCTTTCCGGGGCCGCGCAACGGCTGAGCGGGCCGGGCCCGTGGCGGTCGGGAGCGCGGTCGTGCCCTGGCGTCGTAAGTCGGCACCGGCCGACCGGCTGGGTCGGGGTCCGGGCGTCGGCCGGGCAGGTCCGGGAGGGCACTCGGGCCCACCGGCGCCGCTCCCCCGGCCCCGGCTCGGTCGCCCCCGGCTCAGCCGATGTCGAGCGGGTCGATCCGCAGCGACACCGGCTCGCCGTCGCGGCGGGCCAGCCGAGCGGCCTGGGCGGTCTTGAGCGCCGAGGCCAGCACGGCGCCCCGCCCGGGACGGACCCTCAGCAGGGCACGGTCCCACCGCTCCCCCGCCGGTGCCTCACCCGGCCGGCGCGGCCGGCCGGGTGCCGTGACGCGCATGGGCACCGGCCCGAGCACCTCCGCGTCCGCCGGCAGCTCGGCCGCCGCGAGGAACTCGGCCACGGCTTCCGGCGGCCCGGAGACGGCGGCCATCCGCGACACGGGCGGGAAGCGCAGCTCCGCGCGGTCGGCCAGCTCGCGCACGGCGTGCCCGACGGGGTCCCACCGGACGAGCGCCTGGACCGGGCGGAGCGTCGCCTCGGCGACGATCACGACGGTGCCGCCCTCGGCCTGGCTCCGCACCAGCGCCGCCGCGTCCAGCCAGCGGCGCAGTGCCTCCTCGCCCGCCCGCAGGTCCGGGAAGCCGAGCAGGGCCCAGCCGTCGAGGAGCAGGGCCGCCGCGTAGCCGCCCTCGGCCACCGGCTCGGCTCCGGGCGTGCACACGACGATCGCCGGGCGGTCGGGGACGGTGTCGAGGATGTGGTCACGGCCGGAGGTGCGCACGGGCACCGACGGGAAGGCCAGCCCCAGCTCCTCCGCGGTGCGCCCGGCCCCCACGACCCGGGCACGCAGGAGCCTCCCGCCGCACTCGGCGCAGTGCCAGTCCGGGTGTGCCCGGCCGCACCAGCCACAGCGCAGGCCGCCGTCGCCCGCCGTCGCCTCCAGGGGGCCGACGCATGCCACACAGCGCGCGGGCTCGCGACAGCGCTCGCAGGCGAGCCGGGGGACGTAGCCCCGGCGCGGCACCTGCACCAGCACCGGGCCGTGCTTGAGGCCCTCCCGGGCCGCCTGCCAGGCGACGGTGGGCAACCGTGCGGCGCGGGCGGCCGCGTCCCGCGCCTCGTCGGCGTCGCCGACCGTACGGATCCGGGGCGCCGTCGTCCTGACCCGGTCGCGGTCGGCGGCCAGCGGCAGGGCCCAGCCGGTGTTCATCAGCTGGGCCGCCTCCACCGTGCAGCCGAAGCCCCCCAGCAGGAACGCCGCCTTCTCGTGGGCCGCCCGGGACATCAGCACCTCGCGGGCGTGCGGGTGCGGAGCGTTCTGCGCGCTGTGGCTGGTGTCGCCGTCGTCCCAGATCGCGACGAGGCCGAGGGCGCGCACCGGCGCGAACATGGCGGCCCGGGTCCCGACGACGACGCGCACGGAACCCCGGCTGACCGCCAGCCAGCGGCGGTACCGCTCCTCGGGGCCGAGGTCGGCGGTCAGCAGGACATGGCGTCCCGCACCGAGCAGCGCGGTCAGCTCGGCGTCGACCCGGGCGGCGGCCCGGCCGTCCGGCAGGACGAGCAGTGCGCCGCGCTCCGCGGCGAGCGCGGTGCCGGCGGCCCGGGCCAGCTCCTGGGGCCAGTGGGGGCCGGGCAGGGCCGTCCACACGGCACGTGGCGAGTCGCCCCGGGAGACCGCGTCCAGAAAGGCCGGGCCGGTCGGATAGCGGGACCAGGTGCCCGGACCGGGCCGTGGCGGTGCGGGCAGCGGTTCGGGGGACGGCTCGGCCTCGATGCGGGCGTGCCGGGGCGGCACCGCCAGCTGCAGCACGTCCGCGAGCGATCCGGCGTAGCGATCGGCGACCGAGCGGCACAGCTCGTACAGGGCGGGGCTGAGCACGGGCTCGGGCGACAGGACCTGGGCCAGGGCCGCCAGCGGGCCTCGGTAGTCGGCTTCGGCCACCCGCTCGACGATGTATCCGTCGAGGAGCCCGCCGCCCTCCCGGCGGCCCTCCCGCACATTGCGGGCGCCCGCGCCGAAGCGGACCCGGACCCGCGTGCCCGGCTGGGCGACAGCGTCGAGCTCGGCCGGAACGGCGTATTCCCACAGCTGGTCGAGGTGGACGGGGCCCTTGTCGACCAGCACCCGGGCCACGGGCAGGGATCCGGCGAGCGCGGCGCCGCGCCACGTCCGCGGCTTCGCCCGCGGCACCTTCGCCTTGCGCACCGTCTCCCGGATGAACGCGAGCTGCTCCCCGTGTTCCGACTCCGAGGCCCCGCCGGCCCGCCCGTTCTCGCTGCTCACAGCCACAGTCCTACCAGACCCCACTGACAGCGGAGGGCCCTCGGCCCGGGGCGGGCACAGCGGGCGGGCGGGTACGCGTACGGCCCCGGACCGATTCCCCGGTCCGGGGCCGTACACGGCACAGCGTGGGCGAGCCGGGGCTTACAGGCCCGCGGCCTTCTTCAGGGCGTCCACCCGGTCCGTGCGCTCCCAGGTGAAGTCCGGGAGCTCGCGGCCGAAGTGGCCGTACGCCGCGGTCTGGGCGTAGATCGGGCGGAGCAGGTCGAGGTCGCGGATGATCGCGGCCGGGCGGAGGTCGAAGACCTCGGCGATGGCGTTCTCGATCTTCTCGGTCTCGACCGTGTTGGTGCCGAAGGTCTCGACGAAGAGGCCGACGGGCTCGGCCTTGCCGATGGCGTAGGCGACCTGGACCTCGCAGCGGGCGGCCAGGCCCGCGGCGACGACGTTCTTCGCGACCCAGCGCATGGCGTACGCGGCCGAGCGGTCGACCTTGGACGGGTCCTTGCCGGAGAAGGCGCCGCCGCCGTGGCGGGCCATGCCGCCGTAGGTGTCGATGATGATCTTGCGGCCGGTGAGGCCGGCGTCGCCCATCGGGCCGCCGATCTCGAAGCGGCCGGTCGGGTTCACCAGCAGGCGGTAGCCGTCGGTGTCGAGCTTGATGCCGTCCTCGACGAGCTCCTTGAGGACGTGCTCGACGACGAACTCGCGGATGTCGGGCGCCAGCAGCGAGTCCAGGTCGATGTCGGACGCGTGCTGGGAGGAGACGACGACGGTGTCCAGGCGCACGGCCTTGTTGCCGTCGTACTCGATGGTGACCTGGGTCTTGCCGTCGGGGCGCAGGTAGGGGATGGTCCCGTTCTTGCGGACCTCCGACAGGCGGCGGGAGAGCCGGTGCGCCAGGTGGATCGGCAGCGGCATCAGCTCGGGGGTCTCGTCGCAGGCGTAGCCGAACATCAGGCCCTGGTCGCCGGCGCCCTGCTTGTCGAGCTCGTCCTCGTCGCCCTCGACACGGCTCTCGTACGCGGTGTCGACGCCCTGCGCGATGTCGGCGGACTGTCCGCCGATGGACACCGACACGCCGCAGGAGGCGCCGTCGAAGCCCTTCTTGGAGGAGTCGTAGCCGATCTCGAGGATCTTGTTGCGCACGAGGCTGGCGATCGGCGCGTACGCCTTCGTCGTCACCTCTCCGGCCACGTGCACCAGGCCGGTGGTGATCAGGGTCTCGACGGCGACGCGGGACGTCGGGTCCTCCTGGAGGAGGGCGTCGAGAATGGTGTCGCTGATCTGGTCAGCGATCTTGTCGGGGTGACCCTCGGTCACAGATTCCGAGGTGAACAGGCGGCGGGACACATCGCTCCCTGGGGTTGCAGCGGCTGCTGGCTGATCATTTGCAGGACCCGTGTTCGAGAGCTGCGCTCGACGCGGATCCTGAGCCAGTTTATCCGGCGTTCTCGTGGTTGGGGCATCCGGTCTGCCTTCACCGGTGGAGTGACCTGCGACACCTTCCGTCTCCGGAGCCCCGGAATCCTCAGGAAAGGCGTTCCGTCACAAGGTTCCAGACGATGTCGGCGAGCCCCTCCTTGGGGCCGTAGGGCACCGGGGTCTCGGAGCCGTCGGGCGCCAGCACGACGGCCTCGCTCCGCTCGGCGCCGAAGGTCTTGCGCTCCCCGACCTCGTTGACCACGAGGAGGTCGCAGCCCTTGCGCGCGAGCTTGGCCCGGCCGTTGGCGAGGACGTCGTCCGTCTCCGCGGCGAAGCCCACCACGATCTGCCCGGGGCGGGGGCGATCCGCGGAGAGTTCCGCGAGGATGTCCGGATTACGCACCAGAACGACCGGTTCCGGGTCCTGCCCGTCCCGCTTCTTGATCTTGCCGGAGGCGTACGAGGCCGGGCGGAAGTCGGCGACGGCGGCCGCCATCACCACGGCGTCGGCGGCGGCGGCGGCCTTGAGCACCGCCTCCCGCATCTGCACCGCGGTGCCCACGCGCACCACGTCGACCCCGGCGGGGTCGGGCAGCTCGCTGTTGGCGGCGACGAGCGTCACCCTGGCCCCGCGCGCCACGGCCGTACGGGCCAGGGCGTAGCCCTGCTTGCCCGAGGAGCGGTTGCCCAGGAAGCGCACCGGGTCCAGGGGCTCCCGGGTGCCGCCCGCGCTGACGACCACATGGCGCCCGGCGAGGTCCGTGCCCTGCCCCTCGGCGCTGCGGGCCAGCACCCGGCGGCAGACCTCGAAGATCGCCTCGGGGTCCGGCAGCCGGCCCTTGCCGGTGTCGACGCCCGTCAGACGGCCGACGGCGGGCTCGATCACGATCGCGCCCCGGCGGCGCAGCGTCGCCACGTTCTCCTGGGTGGCCTGGTTCTCCCACATCTCTGTGTGCATGGCGGGCGCGAAGACGACCGGGCAGCGGGCGGTGAGGAGGGTGTTGGTCAGCAGGTCGTCGGCGAGCCCGTGCGCGGCCTTGGCCAGCATGTCGGCGGTCGCGGGCGCGACGACGACGAGGTCGGCCTCCTGGCCGATCCGCACGTGCGGCACCTCGTGGACGGAGTCCCACACCTGGGTGGCGGCCGGCTGACCGGACAGCGCCGACCAGGTCGCCTCGCCGACGAAGTGCAGCGAGGCGGCGGTCGGCACCACCCGTACGGAGTGCCCCGACTCGGTGAGGCGGCGCAGCAGCTCACACGCCTTGTAGGCGGCGATCCCGCCGCTGACCCCCAGGACGACCTTGGGCTTGTCCATCGTTTGGCTTCTCCCCGCCATCTCGTGCGTACGTACGACCGTACGGTCCCATGACACACCACAGGCCCGGCAGGCGCTCCCCCCGGCGGAACGCCGGGAGGGACCCTGCCGGGCCTGTGGCTGTGCGGGACCGAACGCCCTACTGGGCCGGGGCCTCGATGGCCTCGGAGGTCAGCAGACCGGCGTTGATCTCACGGAGCGCGATGGAGAGCGGCTTCTCGTGGACGTGGGTGTCCACCAGCGGACCGACGTACTCCAGCAGGCCCTCGCCGAGCTGCGAGTAGTACGCGTTGATCTGACGGGCGCGCTTGGCGGCGTAGATCACCAGGCTGTACTTCGAGTCGGTCGCCTCGAGGAGCTCGTCGATCGGAGGGTTGATGATGCCCTCGGGCGCGGTGATGGAAGAGGACACTGTCTGCCTTCCGATGGGGGTGGAGATCAGGAACTTCGGGGGATATCCCCAGTTCAACGCAGCAAGGCTAGCAGCTCGCGCGCGACGTCCTCGACGGAGGTGTTGACCAACGTCACATCGAACTCCGCCTCGGCCGCCAGCTCGATCTTCGCTGCGGCCAGCCGGCGCTCGATGACCTCGGGCGACTCGGTGCCCCGGCCGGTGAGCCGGCGGACCAGCTCGTCCCAGCTCGGGGGCGCGAGAAAGACCAGCTGGGCGTCCGGCATGGACTCACGGACCTGCCGGGCGCCCTGGAGGTCGATCTCCAGCAACACGGGCTCACCGGCCTCCAGGCGGTCGAGGACCGCCTGGCGCGGCGTGCCGTAGCGGTTGCCGGCGAACTCCGCCCACTCCAGCAGCTCACCGTTGGCGACGAGCTTGTCGAATTCGCCGTCGTCCACGAAGAAGTACTGGACACCTTCCCGCTCGCCGGGGCGCGGCTTGCGGGTGGTGGCCGATACCGAGAGCCACACCTCGGGGTGGGCCTTGCGCATATGGGCGACGACCGTGCTCTTACCGACCCCGGAGGGGCCGGAGAGCACGGTCAGCCGCGGTTGTCTGGCCGGGGGTACGGGGGACGTCCCCCGGGAGACTGCAGTACTCATGCAGTGATTATCCCGGTTCCCGGGAGTGCCTGGGAACGTCAGGCGGCCTTGCCGCCGAACTCACGCTCCAAGGAGGCGATCTGATTCGAGCCGAGCCCGCGCACCCGGCGGCTCTCGGAGATGCCGAGCCGCTCCATGATCTGCTTGGCGCGGACCTTGCCCACACCCGGAAGGCTCTCCAGGAGTGCGCTGACCTTCATCTTGCCGATGACTTCATTCTTCTGGCCCTGCTCGATGACCTCGTGCAGCGAGGCGCCGGAGTGCTTGAGCCGATTCTTGACCTCGGCGCGCTCCCGGCGAGCCGCGGCGGCCTTTTCGAGCGCGGCTGCGCGCTGTTCAGGGGTAAGGGGCGGAAGAGCCACGCCTACGTCACCTCGGATATCGAACTGTCGGATAACGGACCGGTGAGGAACCTAGTCGGCCCACACCTGCGGAGCAACGAGCAACGCGCTTGCACGTTCGCTCTCGTCGGAGACTAGCGGCCGATCCCGCTCCAGTCAGCGAGAACAGACGAAAAGTCCTGGTCAGACTCGCTCGACCAGGACCTTTCCGGACATAATGACCGACAATTCTTGTCCGAGATCTTCTCCCGGGTACCGCCGGGTACTGTCGGAGACCCCTCACGGGCCGGTCCGCACCGGCCCGTGCCGGGCCGTGCCGCCATGACCCGGGCCGCCCTCGGCCCGGGTCGTCCGGGAGGGTCGCTTCAGCGCGCCCCGGGGCCGCTCGCGTCCACCGCTTCCCGGACCTCGTCCGCGAAGCGGGCGGCGCTCGTGCGCAGCGCGGCCACGTCCGGGCCGTGCCGCAGCACGCCGCGGCTGACGTTCGGGACGACGTCGCGGACGGCCGCGCCGAAGACCTTCGGCAGGTCCGCCGCCGTCGCGCCCTGCGCGCCGATGCCGGGGGCCAGCAGCGGGCCGCCGATCGTCAGGTCGGCGCCGGCCGCGCCGAGCGTGTCGCCCAGCGTCGCGCCCACGACCGCGCCGTACGAGCCCATGGCCCCGGTGGCGTTCTCCGCCGCGTTCTCCGCGCGGAGGTGGTCCAGCATCGTCGCCGCGACGCTCGCTCCCCCGGTCCGCACCGCGTGCTGCACCTCGGCGCCCTCGGGGTTCGAGGTCAGCGCGAGGACGAACACGCCGGTGCCGCTCTCGCGGGCCAGGTCCAGGGCCGGGCGCAGCGAGCCGTAGCCCAGGTAGGGGCTGACGGTGACGGCGTCCGAGAACAGCGGCGAGGCCGGGTCCAGGTAGGTCGCGGCGTAGGCGGCCATGGTGGAGCCGATGTCCCCGCGCTTGGCGTCCATGAGGACCAGCGCGCCGGCCTCCCGGGAGTCGGCGACGGCCCGCTCCAGGACCGCGATGCCGCGCGAGCCGAACCGCTCGAAGAACGCGGACTGCGGCTTGAGCACGGCGACCCGGTCGGCCAGCGCCTCCACGACGACGCGCGTGAAGCGCTCCAGGCCGGCGATGTCGTCGGACAGGCCCCAGTCGGCGAGCAGGGACGCGTGCGGGTCGATGCCGACGCAGAGGGGGCCGCGGGTGTCCATGGCGCGGCGGAGGCGGGCGCCGAACGGCTCGGGGGTGATGATCTCGGTCACGGGGTTCCTCCGGAATTGCGGACGGGCTCGGGGCACGGGGTCGGCTGCGGGCCGGTGGTCAGGCTGTGCACACCGGTTCCGCCCCGCGGAACGACTGCCCCCGTCACGCCGTCTTCCCCGGGGCGGCGGCCCCCACGGCGTCGGCGAGGGTGGCGTACGGGGAGGCGGCCAGCCGCTCGGCGAGGCCGCGGTGGATACGGCGGCACCAGAACGGGCCCTCGTAGATGAAGGCGCTGTAGCCCTGGACCAGCGTGGCGCCCGCCAGGATGCGCTCCCAGGCGTCGTCGGCGGTCTCGATGCCCCCGACGCCCACGAGGGTGATCCGGTCGCCCACACGGGCGTACAGCCGGCCGATGACCTCCAGCGAGCGGGCCTTGAGGGGCGCGCCGGACAGACCGCCGGCGCCGATGGCCTCCACGGTCCGCTTCGGGGTCGTGAGGCCGAGGCCGTCGCGGGCGATGGTGGTGTTGGTGGCGATGATGCCGTCCAGGCCCAGCTCGACGGCGAGGTCGGCGACGGCGTCCACGTCCTCGTCGGCCAGGTCGGGGGCGATCTTCACCAGCAGGGGCACCCGGCGCGAGGTGACCGTGCGGTCCGCGGCCTCGCGGACGGCGGTCAGCAGGGGCCGCAGCGCCTCGGTGGCCTGGAGGTTGCGCAGGCCGGGCGTGTTGGGCGACGAGACGTTGACGACGAGGTAGTCGGCGTGGGCGGCGAGGCGCTCGGTGGAGGTGACGTAGTCGGCGACGGCCTCCTCCTCCGGCACCACCTTGGTCTTGCCGATGTTGACGCCCACGGTCGTCCGGAAGACCGCCTTGCGGGCCGCCAGGCGCTCGGCGACGGCCGCGGAGCCGTCGTTGTTGAAGCCCATGCGGTTGATGAGCGCGCGGTCGGCGACGAGGCGGAAGAGGCGCTTCTTGGGGTTGCCCGGCTGGGGCCGGGCGGTGACGGTGCCGATCTCGACGTGGTCGAAGCCCAGCATCGTCATGCCGTCGACGGCGGTGGCGTTCTTGTCGAAGCCGGCCGCGAGGCCGAAGGGGCCGTGCATGCGCAGGCCGAGCGCCTCGGTGCGCAGCGCCTTGTGGCGGGGGGCCAGGACGGCGGCGACGAGGGTGCGCAGCACGGGCACCCGGGCGGCGCCGCGGATCCAGCCGAAGGCCAGGTGGTGGGCCTTCTCCGGGTCCATGCGCTTGAAGAGCAGATCGAAGAGGAGACGGTACATTTCAAGCCTTCTTGGCGAGGGGGGCGGCGGACCCCGGGCGAAGGGGGCCGCGAGGGCTCATGAGGGGGCCCGTGCGGGCGCGTGGAGGGGGCTCATGGCGGAGGCTCGTGGCGAGCCTCACGAAGAGGGGGACACCGGTCGGTGTCCCCCTCCTGTGCCCTACGCCTCGCGGGCGGCGGTGAGCGCTCCGGCGTGTTCCTGGAGGGAACGGACGCCGACGTCGCCGCGGGTGAGCGCCTCGATGCCCTGGACGGCGGCGGCGAGCGCCTGGACCGTGGTCAGGCACGGGACCGCGCGGGCGACGGCGGCGGTGCGGATCTCGTAGCCGTCGAGGCGGCCGCCGGTGCCGTACGGGGTGTTGACGATCAGGTCGACCTGGCCGTCGTGGATGAGCTGGACGATGGTCTTCTCGCCGCCCGGGCCCTCGCCCTCGCTCTGCTTGCGCACGACGGTGGCGTTGATGCCGTTGCGCTTGAGGACCTCGGCGGTGCCGGAGGTGGCCAGCAGCTCGAAGCCGTGGGCGACCAGCTCACGGGCCGGGAAGATCATCGAGCGCTTGTCGCGGTTGGCGACGGAGACGAACGCGCGGCCCTTGGTGGGCAGCGCGCCGTACGCCCCGGCCTGCGACTTGGCGTACGCCGTGCCGAAGACCTTGTCGATGCCCATGACCTCGCCGGTGGAGCGCATCTCCGGGCCGAGGACGGTGTCCACGCCGCGGCCGGAGGCGTCGCGGAAGCGCGACCACGGCATCACGGCCTCCTTGACGGAGATCGGCGCGTCCAGCGGCAGGGTGCCGCCGTCGCCCTCCCGGGGCAGCATGCCCTCGGCGCGCAGCTCGGCGACGGTCGCGCCCAGCGAGATGCGGGCGGCGGCCTTGGCCAGCGGCACGGCGGTCGCCTTGGAGGTGAAGGGGACGGTGCGGGAGGCGCGCGGGTTGGCCTCCAGCACGTAGAGGATGTCCCCGGCCATGGCGAACTGGATGTTGATCAGGCCGCGGACGCCGACGCCCTTGGCGATGGCCTCGGTGGAGGCGCGCAGCCGCTTGATGTCGTGGCCGCCGAGGGTGATCGGGGGCAGCGCGCAGGCGGAGTCGCCGGAGTGGATGCCGGCCTCCTCGATGTGCTCCATGACGCCGCCGAGGTAGAGCTCCTCGCCGTCGTAGAGCGCGTCGACGTCGATCTCGATGGCGTCGTCGAGGAAGCGGTCGATGAGGACCGGGTGCTCGGAGATCAGGCCGGCGTGCCGCTCCAGGTAGCCGCCGAGGGAGGGCTCGTCGTAGACGATCTCCATGCCGCGGCCGCCGAGCACGTAGGACGGGCGGACCATGACCGGGTAGCCGATCTCGGTGGCGATGGCCTTGGCCTCGTCGAAGGAGAAGGCGGTGCCGTACTTCGGCGCGGGCAGCCCGGCCTCGGTGAGCACGCGGCCGAAGGCGCCGCGCTCCTCGGCGAGGTCGATGGCCTCGGGCGAGGTGCCGACGATCGGCACGCCGTTGTCCTTGAGCGCCTGGGCGAGGCCGAGCGGGGTCTGGCCGCCGAGCTGGACGACGACGCCCGCGACGGGACCGGCGAGGGTCTCGGCGTGGACGATCTCCAGGACGTCCTCCAGGGTGAGCGGCTCGAAGTAGAGCCGGTCGGAGGTGTCGTAGTCGGTGGAGACGGTCTCGGGGTTGCAGTTGACCATCACGGTCTCGTAGCCCGCGTCGCTGAGCGCGAAGGAGGCGTGGACGCAGGAGTAGTCGAACTCGATGCCCTGGCCGATGCGGTTCGGGCCCGAGCCCAGAATGATCACCGCGGGCTTCTCGCGCGGCGCGACCTCGGTCTCCTCGTCGTAGGACGAGTAGAAGTACGGGGTCTTCGCGGCGAACTCGGCGGCGCAGGTGTCGACCGTCTTGTAGACCGGGCGGACGCCGAGCGCGTGCCGGACCTCGCGGACGACGTCCTCGCGCAGGCCGCGGATGCCGGCGATCTGGGCGTCGGAGAAGCCGTGCCGCTTGGCCTCGGCGAGGATGCCCGGCTCCAGCTTCTCGGCGGCGCGGACCTCCTCGGCGATCTCGTTGATCAGGAAGAGCTGGTCGACGAACCAGGGGTCGATCTTCGTGGCGTCGAAGACCTCCTCGGCCGTGGCACCGGCGCGGATGGCCGCCATGACCGTGTTGATCCGGCCGTCCGTGGGGACGACGGCCTTCGCCAGCAGCTCCGCCTTGTCGCCGGGCGCCGAGACGAAGTCGAACTGCGAGCCCTTCTTCTCCAGCGAGCGCAGGGACTTCTGGAGCGCCTCGGTGAAGTTGCGGCCGATGGCCATGGCCTCGCCGACCGACTTCATGGTCGTGGTGAGGGTGGCGTCGGCGGCCGGGAACTTCTCGAACGCGAAGCGGGGGGCCTTGACCACGACGTAGTCGAGCGTGGGCTCGAAGGAGGCCGGGGTCTTCTCGGTGATGTCGTTGGGGATCTCGTCCAGCGTGTAGCCGACGGCCAGCCGGGCCGCGATCTTGGCGATCGGGAAGCCGGTGGCCTTGGAGGCGAGCGCCGAGGAGCGCGAGACGCGCGGGTTCATCTCGATGACGATGATCCGGCCGTCCTCGGGGTCCACCGCGAACTGGATGTTGCAGCCGCCGGTGTCGACGCCGACCTCGCGGATGATCGCGATGCCGATGTCGCGCAGCCGCTGGTACTCGCGGTCGGTGAGGGTCATCGCCGGGGCGACGGTGATCGAGTCACCGGTGTGCACGCCCATCGGGTCGAAGTTCTCGATGGAGCAGACGACCACGACGTTGTCGTTCTTGTCGCGCATCAGCTCCAGCTCGTACTCCTTCCAGCCGAGGATGGACTCCTCCAGGAGCACCTCGGTGGTCGGGGAGAGCGTGAGGCCCTGGCCGGCGATGCGGCGCAGCTCGTCCTCGTCGTGGGCGAAGCCGGAGCCGGCGCCACCCATGGTGAAGGAGGGGCGGACGACGACGGGGTAGCCGCCGAGCGTGTCGACGCCCGCGATGACCTCGTCCATGGTGTGGCAGATGACCGAGCGGGCGGACTCGCCGTGGCCGATCTTGGCGTTGACGGCCTCGACGACGCCCTTGAAGAGGTCGCGGTCCTCGCCCTTGTGGATGGCCTCGACGTTGGCGCCGATCAGCTCGACGCCGTACTTCTCCAGGACGCCGTTCTCGTGCATGGAGATCGCGGTGTTGAGCGCGGTCTGGCCGCCGAGGGTGGGCAGGAGGGCGTCGGGGCGCTCCTTGGCGATGATCTTCTCGACGAACTCCGGGGTGATCGGCTCGACGTACGTGGCGTCGGCGATCTCCGGGTCGGTCATGATCGTGGCCGGGTTGGAGTTGACCAGGATGACCCGCAGGCCCTCGGACTTCAGGACGCGGCACGCCTGGGTCCCGGAGTAGTCGAACTCGGCGGCCTGACCGATGACGATCGGGCCGGAGCCGATGACCAGAACGGACTGGATGTCGGTGCGCTTAGGCACGCTGGCCCTCCATCAGGGTCACGAAGCGGTCGAACAGGTAGGCGGCGTCGTGCGGGCCCGCCGCCGCTTCGGGGTGGTACTGGACGCTGAAAGCCGGCTGGTCGAGCAGCTGGAGGCCCTCCACCACGTTGTCGTTGAGGCACACGTGGGAGACCTCCACCCGGCCGTAGGGCGTGTCGGTCGCCGCGTCGAGCGGGGCGTCGACGGCGAAGCCGTGGTTGTGCGCGGTGACCTCGACCTTGCCGGTCGTGCGGTCCTGCACGGGCTGGTTGATGCCCCGGTGGCCGTACTTCAGCTTGTAGGTGCCGAAGCCGAGCGCGCGGCCCAGGATCTGGTTGCCGAAGCAGATGCCGAACAGCGGCGTCTTCCGGGAGAGGACCTCGCGCATCACGGCGACCGGGTGGTCGGCGGTGGACGGGTCGCCCGGGCCGTTGGAGAAGAACACGCCGTCGGGGTTGACGGCGTAGACGTCCTCGGCGGTGGCCGTGGCGGGCAGCACGTGCACCTCGATGCCGCGCTCGGCCATCCGGTGCGGGGTCATGCCCTTGATGCCGAGGTCGATCGCGGCGACGGTGAACTTCTTCGCACCGATCGCGGGGACGACGTAGGTCTCCTTGGTGGCGACCTCGGCGGAGAGGTCGGCGCCCTGCATCTCGGGGGCCTGGCGGACCTCGGCGAGCATCGTGCCCTCGTCGGGCAGGCTGTTGCCGGAGAAGATGCCGACGCGCATGGCGCCGCGCTCGCGCAGGTGGCGGGTGAGCGCGCGGGTGTCGATGCCGCTGATGCCGACGACGCCCTGCTTGACCAGCTCCTCGTCGAGGGAGCGGCGCGAGCGCCAGTTGGAGGGCATCCGGGCGGGGTCGCGGACGACGTAGCCGGCCACCCAGATCCGACCGGACTCGGGGTCCTCGTCGTTCACGCCGGTGTTGCCGACGTGCGGGGCGGTCATGACGACCACCTGGCGGTGGTACGAGGGGTCGGTCAGGGTCTCCTGGTAACCGGTCATGCCGGTGGAGAACACCGCCTCGCCGAAGGTCACCCCCACGGCCCCGTAGGCGCGGCCGCGGAACATCCGGCCGTCCTCCAGGACGAGTACGGCGGGAGCGTGCGCGGCTCCCCTGGTGGAGGTCGTCATCGTGCGCCTTCCATGTCGTGTCGGTTCGAGTGGTGCTGTGCGGTGAGGGCCTCGGCCCAGGCCGCGTGCTCGGCGGCCCGGTCGGAGCGGAAGCCGGAGTCGATCTCCCGGCCGCCGTGCTCCCAGGTGATCACCAGCAGTCCGCCCTCGGCGAGGACCTTGCCGGCGATGCCCTTGTCGAGGCGGGCGCCGCGGAGCGCGGCGGCGGGGATGAAGAAGTCCTCCGCGCCGGGCCGTACGACGCCGACGCCCTGGTCCGTCAGGGTGAGCTCGGCCCGGCTGCGGGTGCCGAGGCCACGGGCCACGATGCGGTCGAGCCACTGCCCGGCGGTGGTGGAGCCGTGGTAGCGGCCCGTCATCGTCAGGGTGGCCGCGCCGGGCTCCTCGGGGGCGGTGGGCAGCTCGGGCAGGTCGCCCTGGAGCGTGCCGCGCCACTTCCAGCCCTCGCGCATCAGCCAGTAGACGAGCGCGATGAAGAGCAGCAGTCCCACGACCCAGCCGATGCGTGCGGCCCAGTCGGTCACCTGCTGGGACTTCTCCTCAGCTGCGAGCGTTGTCAGAGTGTGCAGAGGTGTCACGCCAGTTTCCCGTCCACGACCGTCGCGCGGCCCCGCAGGAAGGTGTGGGTGACGCGACCCGGCAGCTCACGCCCCTCGTAAGGGGTGTTCCGGCTGCGGGAGGCGAAGCCCGCGGGGTCCACGACACCACGGTAAGCCGAATCGACCAGCGTGAGGTTGGCGGGCTCCCCGGGAGCGATGGGGCGGCCGTGGCCGGAGAGGCTGCCGATGCGGGCGGGGGTGGCGGACATCCGGTCGGCGACGCCGGCCCAGTCCAGCAGCCCGGTCTCGACCATCGTGTGCTGGACGACGGAGAGCGCGGTCTCCAGGCCGACCATGCCCATGGCGGCCGCGGCCCACTCGCAGTCCTTGTCCTCGTGCGGGTGCGGGGCGTGGTCGGTGGCGACGATGTCGATCGTGCCGTCGGCCAGAGCCTCGCGCAGCGCCAGCACGTCGCGCTCGGTGCGCAGCGGCGGGTTCACCTTGTAGACGGGGTTGTACGAGCGGACGAGGTCGTCGGTGAGGAGCAGGTGGTGCGGGGTGACCTCGGCGGTGACGTCGATGCCGCGCGACTTGGCCCAGCGGACGATCTCGACCGAGCCGGCCGTCGAGAGGTGGCAGATGTGCACCCGGGAGCCGACGTGCTCGGCGAGGAGGACATCGCGAGCGATGATCGACTCCTCGGCGACGGCGGGCCAGCCGCCGAGGCCCAGCTCGGCGGAGACCACGCCCTCGTTCATCTGGGCGCCCTCGGTGAGGCGGGGCTCCTGGGCGTGCTGGGCGACGACGCCGCCGAACGCCTTCACGTACTCCAGGGCGCGGCGCATGATCACGGCGTCGTCGACGCACTTGCCGTCGTCCGAGAAGACGGTGACCCCGGCGGCGGACTCGTGCATGGCACCGAGCTCCGAGAGCTGCTTGCCCTCCAGACCGACGGTGACGGCGCCGATGGGCTGTACGTCGCAGTAGCCGGACTCCTTGCCCAGCCGCCAGACCTGCTCGACGACGCCGGCGGTGTCGGCGACCGGGAAGGTGTTGGCCATCGCGAAGACGGCGGTGAAGCCGCCGCTCGCGGCGGCGCGGGTGCCGGTGAGGACGGTCTCGGAGTCCTCGCGGCCGGGCTCGCGCAGGTGGGTGTGCAGGTCGACCAGGCCGGGCAGCAGGATCTTGCCGTCGGCCTCGATCACCTGGGCGCCCTCGGCGCTCAGGCCGGTGCCGACCTGGGCGATGGTCTCGCCGTCGATCAGGACGTCCTGCGGCTCGCCGCCGAGGACCTTCGCACCACGGATCAGGATCTTGGACATTACTTGCTCTCCTCGGTGCGGGCGTTGTTCGTGGTGACGGCCGGCTCGGAGCCGCCCAGCAGCAGGTACAGGACGGCCATACGGGTGCTGACGCCGTTGGCGACCTGCTCGACGGCCGTGCAGCGGTCGGAGTCGGCGACCTCGGCGGTGATCTCCATGCCGCGGTTCATCGGGCCGGGGTGCATCACGATCGCGTGCTCGGGCATCTTCGCCATGCGGTCGCCGTCCAGGCCGTACCGGCGGGCGTACTCGCGCTCGGTCGGGAAGAAGGCGGCGTTCATCCGCTCGCGCTGCACCCGCAGCATCATCACGGCGTCGGACTTCGGCAGCACGGTGTCCAGGTCGTAGGAGACCTCGCAGGGCCAGCTCTCGACGCCGACCGGCACCAGGGTGGGCGGGGCCACCAGGGTGACCTCGGCGCCGAGGGTGGTCAGCAGGTGGACGTTGGAGCGGGCGACCCGGCTGTGCAGGACGTCGCCGACGATCGTGATCCGGCGGCCGGACAGGTCCCGGCCGAGGCCCGCGTCCCGGCCCACCAGGCGGCGGCGCATGGTGAAGGCGTCCAGCAGCGCCTGGGTGGGGTGCTCGTGGGTGCCGTCGCCGGCGTTGACGACGGCACCGTCGATCCAGCCGGAGTTGGCGAGCCGGTAGGGGGCGCCGGAGGCGTGGTGGCGGATGACGACGGCGTCCGCGCCCATCGCCTCCAGCGTCAGGGCCGTGTCCTTGAGCGACTCGCCCTTGGAGACCGAGGAGCCCTTGGCGGAGAAGTTGATGACGTCGGCGGAGAGCCGCTTGGCGGCGGCCTCGAAGGAGATGCGGGTGCGCGTCGAGTCCTCGAAGAAGAGGTTGACGACGGTGCGGCCGCGCAGGGTCGGAAGTTTCTTGATCGGCCGGTCGGCGACCCGCGCCATCTCCTCGGCGGTGTCGAGGATCAGGACGGCGTCGTCGCGCGTGAGGTCGGCGGCCGAGATGAGGTGGCGCTTCATCCGGTTGCTCCGTGGTTGAGGAGGTGTGGGGGGATATGAACGGGCGACGGCCGGGCATGCGGCTTCACGGGCCCGGGGTCACCGGGTCCGTGGGGGCTGCTACTGCTCGGCCGCGGCGGTCCCGCGCGTGCCGAGGAGGACGCTGTCGCGGCCGTCCTCCTCGGTGAGCTGGACCTTGACCGTCTCCCGCAGCGACGTGGGGAGGTTCTTGCCGACGTAGTCGGCGCGGATCGGGAGCTCGCGGTGGCCCCGGTCGACGAGGACGGCGAGCTGGACGGCGCGCGGCCGGCCGATGTCGCCCAGCGCGTCGAGCGCGGCGCGGATGGTGCGGCCGGAGAAGAGCACGTCGTCGACGAGGATCACCAGACGGCCGTCGACCCCCTCACCGGGGATCTCGGTGCGGGCCAGCGCGCGGGCGGGCCGCAGCCTCAGGTCGTCGCGGTACATCGTGATGTCGAGGGAGCCGACCGGGGTCTTGCCACCGGTGATCTCTTCGAGCTTGGCGGCCAGCCGACGGGCGAGGAAGACCCCGCGCGTGGGGATGCCGAGAAGCACCACATCGTCGGCGCCCTTGGCGCGTTCGACGATCTCGTGGGCGATACGGGTCAGGACCCGGGCGATGTCCGGTGCTTCGAGCACGGGACGGGCGGAGACGGAACCCGGAGGGTTTGCGTCACGGTGTGCGTCCATACGAAACGGACCTCCTTCTCCGCCTCACGGGACGGACTTTAAAGGACGTCGGATTAACAGTTTCACGGTACCAGGGTCCGCGCTGAACAGGCGCCATCGCCCCTGACGGGGGATGCTGTGGACCATTCGGCTTGACGAAGTCAGATTACGCTGCGTAACCTCACAGTGAGTTACCAGTCTTCGTCCGGGGAGCTTTATGTCCAGCGAATACGCCAAACAGCTCGGGGCCAAGCTCCGCGCCATCCGCACCCAGCAGGGCCTCTCCCTCCATGGCGTCGAGGAGAAGTCCCAGGGCCGTTGGAAGGCCGTCGTAGTGGGCTCGTACGAGCGCGGCGACCGTGCAGTGACCGTCCAGCGCCTGGCCGAGCTGGCCGATTTCTACGGCGTTCCGGTGCAGGAACTGCTGCCGGGCACCACTCCCGGCGGGGCCGCCGAGCCGCCGCCGAAGCTGGTCCTCGACCTTGAGCGCCTGGCCCATGTGCCGGCCGAGAAGGCGGGCCCGCTCCAGCGTTACGCGGCCACCATCCAGAGCCAGCGTGGCGATTACAACGGCAAGGTCCTGTCGATCCGCCAGGACGACCTCCGCACTCTTGCCGTGATCTACGACCAGTCGCCTTCGGTGCTCACCGAGCAGCTGATCAGCTGGGGCGTCCTGGACGCCGACGCGCGCCGCGCGGTCCAGCACGAGGACGCCTAGCCGTCCCGGTCATAAAAAAGAACCGCCGTGGGGGGCGGGAAACCCGATGGGTTTCCCGCCCCCCACGGCGGTTTCGTCATGCCCGGCGAAGACTCGGCTTGAGCTCCTTGAAGCGGCCGAGCAGGCCGTTGACGAAGGCCGGCGAGTCGTCGGTCGAGAACTCCTTGGCGAGCTGCACCGCCTCGTCGATCGCGACCGCGTCCGGAGTGCCGTCCTCCCAGATCAGCTCGTAGGCACCGAGCCGCACGATGTTCCGGTCCGCGACCGGCATCCGGTCCAGGTCCCAGTCGACCGCATAGGTGGCGATCAGCTCGTCGATGCGGGCGACGTGCTCGGCGTACCCCTCGACCAGCTGCATGGTGTACTCATTGACCGGCGGCTGCCGGTCGTCGGACCGCGAGTGCCGGATCCAGTCGGCGAGGACGGTCTGCACGGTGGTCCCGCGCTGATCGGCCTCGAAGAGGATCTGGAAGGCGCGCTTACGGGCCTTGCTGCGAGCGGCCACGGTTAGCTGTTCACCCGACCGAGGTAATCGCCGGTACGAGTGTCGACCTTGATCTTCTCACCGGTGGTGATGAAGAGCGGGACCTGGATCTCGTAGCCGGTCTCCAGCTTGGCGGGCTTGGAGCCACCGGTGGAGCGGTCGCCCTGGACACCCGGGTCGGTGTGCTCGATGGTCAGCTCGACGGCGGCCGGCAGCTCGACGTAGAGCACCTCGTCGCCGTGCTTCGCGACGACGGCCTCGAAGCCCTCGATCAGGAAGTTGGCGGCGTCGCCGACGGCCTTGCGGTCGACGTGCAGCTGGTCGTACGTGTCCATGTCCATGAACACGAAGTACTCGCCGTCCATGTACGAGAACTGCATGCCGCGCTTGTCGACGGTGGCCGTCTCGACCTTCACGCCCGCGTTGAAGGTCTTGTCGACGACCTTGCCGGAGAGCACGTTCTTCAGCTTCGTACGGACGAAGGCGGGGCCCTTGCCGGGCTTGACGTGCTGGAACTCGACGACGGACCAGAGCTGGCCCCCGTCGAGCTTGAGCACCATGCCGTTCTTGAGGTCGTTCGTGGATGCCACGGTTGCGGTATCTCCTGGGCTGGTGGAACCAGAAAGTGCGGTGCGCCCGTCAGAGCGCGAGCAGCTCTTTGGTCGTAATGGTGAGTAGCTCGGGTCCGCCGTCCGCTTCTGAGCGGACGACGAGCGTGTCATCGATCCGGACCCCGCCGCGCCCCGGGAGGTGAACCCCCGGATCTACGGTGACCGGCACGCAAGCGTCCAGTTTACCCATTGCCGAAGGCGTCAGCCGAGGGTCCTCGTCGTTTTCGAGTCCCACACCGTGTCCGATGCCCGGTCCGAGGCGCTCACCGTGCCCCGCGGCCTCCAGCACGACCCGCGCCGCGCGGTCCACGTCGCGGTACGGAGTGCCCGGTGCGAGGGCCTCCCGGCCCGCCCGCTGGGCCGCGAAGACCTGGTCGTACAGCTCGATCTGCCAGTCCGCCGGGGCGGTGCCGATGACGAACGTACGGGCGATCTCGCTGCGGTAGCCGCGGTAGTCGGCGCCCAGGCAGACGCTGAGGAAATCGCCCTCCTCGACCCGCCGGTCACCGGGCGTGTGACCCGCGAGCCCGGAGTTCGGCCCGGCGCCCACCGACGTCGGGAAGGCCGGCCCGGCCGCGCCGTGGTCCACCAGCCGGCGCTCCAGCTCCAGCGCCAGATGGCGCTCGGTCCGGCCGACCAGGATCGATTCGAGGAGCTCGCCGAGGGCCTGGTCGGCGATCTCCGCGGCGATCCGGAGCGCGGAGATCTCCTCGGGGTCCTTGACCAGCCGCTGCTGCTCCACGGCCGTGCCCAGGTCGTCCAGGCGCAGCCGGGGCGCGACCGAGCCCATGGCGCGGTGCCGGGCGACGGTGAGGTGGTGCTCCTCGACGGCCAGCGAGCCGACGCCCGCCCCGGCCGCCCGCTCGGCGGCGGCGACGGCCGGATCGCCGTCGGGCGCGGGCAGCACCAGGACCCGTACGTCCTCCGCGGGGTGGTCGGCCGCCCGGTCCCCGAAGGGGTCCGCGAGACAGCACAGGAGGTCCTGGCCGGGGCCCAGGAGCAGGGTGGCGCCCGGCGGGGCGCCACCGGCCAGATACCGGACGTTGGCGTCGCCGGACACCAGGGCGGCCTCGCTCCCGGCCGCCTCACAGCGCTCACGCAGCCGCGCGCGGCGCGCCGCGTACACCTCTGACATGCCTTCGAGCGTACGACCGGGCCGGACGACCGGCCGTCCCAGCGCGTCCGACCGGGCGCGCGGGCCGGGCTACCGGCCGGAGACCGGCGGGGCCGTCAGGGCACGGGCGACGATGTCGTCCAGGAGACGGCCCGTGGTGGCGACGTCCTGCTGGGAGTTGTCGATGATGGGCAGGCCCGAGCCGTACCAGCCGGCCATCCGGCCGTGGATCCGGGCGACCTCCTCGTCGCTGAGGCGGCGGTTGCCGGAGCGCTCCGCGTTGCGCTCCAGGACGACCTCAAGCCCCGGCAGCAGGACCACGGGCAGCAGACCGGGGCCCACGTGCCGCTTCCAGCCCCCGAGGCCGACGACGGGCCGGTCGGGGAAGACCGCGTCGTCGAGGATGCAGGAGATGCCGTTGGCGAGGAAGTTCCGGGCGGCGAAGCCGCAGGTGCGGCGGGCGAGCCGGTACTGCGCCTCGGAATGGTCGTTCCAGCCGGACTGCGGGTCGGCGAACCCGGACCGCACCCATTCGCGGACGTCGTCGAGGCTGATGTGGGCCGTGGGCACCCGGCGGGTGTCGGCCCAGTGCCGGGCGACGGTCGTCTTGCCCGCACCGGCCGGCCCGATGAGGAGCACCGCCACGGCGGGCGCCGGGGGCGCGGGCAGGGGGAAGTGGCCCGTGGGGGGTGCGGGGGGCATCGGGGGGTGGCCGCCCTGGCCCGCGGGGACGCCGGGGGCGTGGGGTGGTGGCGGTCCCACGGGGTGTTGCATCCGGTGGCTCCGTCTCGTTCGCGGCGAGGTGAAGGGGTGCGGGGTGGTCGGCCGGGGGTTGTTCCCCTACCCGCCCCTTCCCGTAACCGGGGGCTGACGCCCCCGGGCCCCCTTTCCGCGCTCCGCGCGGTGTCCTCAAACGCCGGACGGGCTGAATTCGCCCGGTTCCGGGCAACGATTCAGCCCGTCCGGCGTTTGAGGACCGGGGTCCGGGGCGGAGCCCCGGGAGCGGGAAGGGGCGGGGCCGGGGAAAAGCAACCCCCCGGCCAGACGGGAGCGTACCCGAGCCCGTTCCCGCGACCACCGCCGTGGGAACGCCCGCGTCAGCCCCCGAGTTCCTCCGCCAGCGCACGCAGCGCCAGCCGGTACGAACCGATGCCGAACCCCGCGATCGTCCCGCTCGCGACCGCCGCGATCACGGACGTGTGGCGGAACTCCTCCCGGGCGTACGGGTTGGAGATGTGCACCTCGACGAGCGGCGCGGTCCGCTGCGCCGCCGCGTCCCGCATCGCGTACGAGTAGTGGGTGAAGGCACCGGGGTTGATGACGACGGGCAGCGAGCCGTCGGCGGCCTCGTGCAGCCAGCGGACCAGCTCGCCCTCGTCGTTGGTCTCCCGGACCTCGACGGCGAGGCCGAGCTCCTTGCCGAGCCGGGTGCACTCCTCGACCAGCCCGGCGTAGGAGGTGGCGCCGTAGACATCGGGTTCCCGGGAGCCCAGACGGCCGAGGTTCGGCCCGTTGAGGACGAGCACCCGGCGGGTCATGACGCGATCTCCGCGTGGGCCGCCAGCAGCATCGCCGGGTCCGGCGATTCCAGGACCGTCGGCTTCGCGAGGCCGTCGAGGACGATGAAGCGCAGCCGGTCGCCGCGGGTCTTCTTGTCGATCTTCATATTCTCGACCAGCTTGGGCCACTGGTCACCGCGGTAGGTGACGGGCAGGCCCACGGACTCCAGGATCGCCCGGTGCCGGTCGGCGGTCGGGTCGTCCAGCCGGCCGGCGATCCGGCCGAGCTCGGCGGCGAAGACCATGCCGACGGAGACGGCCGCGCCGTGCCGCCAGTTGTAGCGCTCGTTCTTCTCGATCGCGTGGGCGAGGGTGTGGCCGTAGTTGAGGATCTCCCGCAGGCCCGACTCCTTGAGGTCCGAGGAGACCACCTCGGCCTTGACCCGGATGGCGCGCTCGATCAGCTCGGCGGTGTGCGGGCCCTCGGGCGTACGGGCCGCCGCCGGGTCCGCCTCGATCAGGTCGAGGATGGCCGGGTCGGAGATGAAACCGGCCTTGATGACCTCGGCGAGGCCGCTGACGTAGTCGTGGACCGGCAGCGACTCCAGGGCGGCCAGGTCGCACAGCACCCCGGCCGGCGGGTGGAAGGCGCCGACGAGGTTCTTGCCCTCGGCGGTGTTGATGCCGGTCTTGCCGCCGACGGCCGCGTCGACCATGGCCAGCACGGTGGTGGGCACGGCGATCCAGCGCACCCCGCGCAGCCAGGTCGCGGCGACGAAGCCGGCCACGTCGGTGGTGGCGCCGCCGCCGACGCCGACGATCACGTCGGTGCGGGTGAAGCCGGTCTGGCCGAGCGCCTTCCAGCAGTAGGCGGCGACCTCGACGGTCTTGGCCTCCTCCGCGTTGGGGAGCTGGATCGCGATGGCCTCGTAGCCCTGGGCGGCCAGGTCCGCGCGGAGCACCTCACCGGTCTCGGCGAGCGCCTCGGGGTGCAGCACGGCCACGCGCTGGGCCTGGGTGCCGATCAGGCCGGGCAGCTCGTCCAGCAGCTGGCGCCCGACCAGGACCTCGTACGGCGCGGTGCCCGCGCTGCCGGCGACCTGGATGCGGGTGGGGGCGTCGGTCATGCGTTCCTCACTGCGTGGTGTCGGGGGTACGGCCCCGGGACAGGGCCAGCGCGTCGAGCACGGCGTCGGCCACCTCGGCCGGGGTCCGGCCGCCGGTGGTGACGGTGGCGCGGGCGACCTCGGTGTACAGCGGGCGGCGCGCGGCCATCAGCTCGCGCCAGCGCTGCCGCGGGTTGACCGCGAGGAGCGGGCGGGGGGCGTCCAGGCCCACCCGGTGCACGGCGTCGGCGAGCTCGACGTCGAGGAAGACCACCGGCAGGCCTTTGAGCAGGGCGCGGGTGCCGTCGTCCATGATCGCGCCGCCGCCGAGGGCGAGCACCCCGGGGTGCTCGGCCACGGCGTCGCGGACGGCCTGCCGCTCCAGCTCGCGGAAGTGCGGCTCGCCCTCGTCGACGAAGATCTCCGGGATGGGCTTGCCGGCCCGCCGCTCGATGTCGGCGTCGGTGTCGCGGTAACCGGTGCCCAGCCGCTGCGCGAGCAGGGCACCGGTGGTGGACTTGCCGGATCCCGGCGGGCCCACCAGCACGACGACGGGCGGGGTCACTTGATGGCCAGGTTGTCGAGGTAGCCCTGGACGTTGCGGCGGGTCTCGGCGACGCTGTCGCCACCGAACTTCTCCGTCACCGCGTCGGCCAGCACCAGCGCCACCATGGCCTCGGCGACGATGCCCGCGGCGGGCACGGCGCAGACGTCGGAGCGCTGGTGGTGGGCCTGGGTGGCCTCGCCGGTGCTGACGTCGACGGTGGCCAGCGCGCGGGGCACGGTGGCGATGGGCTTCATGGCCGCCCGGACGCGCAGCAGCTCGCCGGTGGTCAGACCGCCCTCGGTGCCGCCGGAGCGGCCGGAGGTGCGGCGCAGGCCCTCGTCGGTGGCGACGATCTCGTCGTGCGCCTTGGAGCCGGGCACCCTGGCCAGCTCGAAGCCGTCGCCGACCTCGACGCCCTTGATGGCCTGGATGCCCATCAGGGCGGCGGCCAGCCGGGCGTCGAGACGGCGGTCCCAGTGGACGTGCGAGCCGAGGCCGACGGGCACGCCGTAGGCGAGGACCTCGACGACGCCGCCGAGGGTGTCGCCGTCCTTGTGGGCCTGGTCGATCTCGGCGACCATCGCCTTGCTCGCGGCCTCGTCCAGGCAGCGCACCGGGTCGGCGTCGAGCCGCTCGACGTCGGAGGGCTCGGGGTAGACGCCGTAGGGCGCCTTGGCGGCGGCCAGCTCCACGACGTGCGAGACGATCTCGATGCCGGCCGTCTCCTTGAGGAAGGAGCGGGCGACGGCGCCGAGGGCGACACGGGCGGCGGTCTCGCGGGCGGAGGCGCGCTCCAGGACCGGGCGGGCCTCGTCGAAACCGTACTTCTGCATTCCGGCGAGGTCCGCGTGGCCGGGGCGCGGGCGGGTCAGCGGGGCGTTGCGGGCCAGCGCGGCGAGCTCGGCCGGGTCGACCGGGTCGGCCGCCATGACCTTCTCCCACTTGGGCCACTCGGTGTTGCCCACCATGACCGCGATCGGGGAGCCCATGGACAGGCCGTGGCGCACACCGCCGAGGAAGGTGACCTCGTCGCGCTCGAACTTCATCCGGGCGCCGCGTCCATAGCCGAGGCGTCGCCGGGCCAGGTGGTCCGCCACCATGTCGGTGGTGATCGGCACACCGGCGGGGAGACCCTCCAGCGTCGCCACCAGTGCCGGACCATGCGACTCTCCGGCCGTCAGCCAGCGCAACCTGCTCAACGGGACTCCTCTACTCGCACCACGGATCATGCAGTGGCGCGCCGCGGGGGCACCTCCCAGCGCAGCTGGGGGCGCGCGGCCCTGGCCCGCCGTCTCTGATCCTCCCATGCCGGGAGGGTGTTCCCCGCCGCAGGTCCGCCCACCGGGCCTACTGCGTCAGATAGGAGCGGCCGGAAGCGCTTACTCCGTCACTTAGCGGCCCGAGCGGCCCGGGCCGCCAGCGCCGCCTCGCCCGCCGCACGCATCGCCGCCAGCGGCGCCGTGGCGCAGCCGGTCATCTGCTCGACCTGGAGCACCGCCTGGTGGACGAGCAGGTCCAGGCCGCCGAGGACGGCGCCGCCGCGCGCCGCCCAGGCGGCGGCCAGCGGCGTCGGCCACGGCTCGTACAGCACGTCGAAGAGGGTGCCGGGGCGGTCCGGTACGGCCTCCGCGAGGGCGTCGGTGGCGCCCGCCGGGGTCGTGGCGATGACGAGCGGCGCGCCGAGCGCCTCGGCCGCGCGGGACCAGTCGGCGGTGCGCACGGAGACGCCGAGCCGCTCGCCCCACTGCCGCATCTCGGCGGCGCGCTCCTCGCTGCGGACGTACGCGGTGACGTCACCGGCGCAGATCCGGGCGAGGGCGGCGAGGGCCGAGGAGGCGGTGGCGCCGGCGCCGAGGACGGCGGCGGAGCCGACCCGCTCGACGCCGCGCTCGCGGAGCGCCGCGGCGATGCCGGGGATGTCCGTGTTGTCGCCGACGCGGCGGCCGTCATCGGTGAGGACGACCGTGTTGACGGCCTCGACGGAGGCGGCGGTGGCGCTGACCGAGTCGAGCAGCGGGATCACCGCCCGCTTGAGCGGCATGGTCAGGGAGAGCCCCGCCCAGCCGTCGTCCAGCCCGTCGAGGAAGGCGGGCAGCCCGGCCTCGCCGACCTCGAAGCGGTCGTACGTCCACTCCCCCAGGCCCAGCTCGGCGTAGGCCGCGCGGTGCAGGACCGGGGAGAGCGAGTGGGTGATCGGCGAACCGAGCACGGCCGCCCGGTGGCGCCGCTCCGTCGACCGGCTCATGACGACTTCCGGCTCTTGTTGAACTCGTCCACGAGCTTCTGGTGCTCCTGCAGGTTCTTGGTGAACGTCGTCTTCTCGTTGATGGAGACGAAGTAGTACCAGTCGCCCGGCTCGGGGTCCATCGCCGCCCTGAGCGCCTCCGCGCCCGGGTTGCCGATGGGACCGGGCGGCATGCCCTTGATGAAGTACGTGTTGTAGGGGTGGTCGTACTTCCGGAGCTCCTGGGGGTTGAGGTCCAGCTTGCTCTGGTTCTTGGCGTAGTTGGCCGTCGAGTCGAACTCGAGCTTGCCGTTCGTCTGGACGTTGCTGGGCTTGAGCCGGTTGTAGATGACCCGGGACATCTTGCGGAAGTCGTCGTGGGTCATGCCCTCGGCGTTGACCAGGCTCGCCACGGTGATCAGCTGGAGCGGGGACTTCAGGCCGAGCTCCCTGGCCTTGCCCTCCAGGTCCTGCTTGGCGTAGTTCTCCTTGGCCCGCGCGACCATCTGCTTGAGGATGGTCTCCGGCTTGGTGCCCTTGCCCGCGCTGTACTGCGAGGGGTAGAGGAAGCCCTCCAGCGGATCCATGATCTTCGGGTCGGAGTTCGCCCAGTCCGGCAGGCCGAGCTCCTTCACCTGGTTCTTGGCGACGCCCTTGGTCGTGCCCGCCGGGAGCCCGAGCTTCTCGTCGATCGCCCCGTAGATCTGGACGGCGCGGCGGCCCTCGGCGATGGTCAGGAAGTTGGCGGTGTTGGTCATCATCTCGACCGCCGCCTTGCCGGACATCTCCTTGTGCAGGGTGTACGTGCCGGGCTGGATGGACCCGCCCTTGGGGTTCTTGCCGGCGGCCTCGGTGAAGGCGCCGACGCTCTTCACGACGCCCGCCTTCTGGAGGACCTCGCCCATCTGACCGAGGCCGGCTCCCTTGGGGATGTCGACCTTCACCTCGCCGGTGCCCTCGCCGTCGTAGTCGGGCGCGGCCGCGTAGTGGGTCTGCCAGTAGTCGTAGGCGAGGTAGCCGCCACCGCCGACGACGCCGACGAGGACGACCGCCACCAGCAGGCAGGCGGTGCCGCTGCGGCGCTTGTTCTTCTTGGGCTTCTTGCCGCGGCGGTCCCGGGAGCGGCCCCCGCGGGGCTCGTCGGCCTCGTCGTCGGCGGCCGCCGCGGGCTCCTCCGGGCGGTCGTCGAAGAGGGAGAGCTTGTCCTCCAGGGGGTCGGCGGGCTCGGCCCGCCACTGCTCCTGCGGCTGCTCGTACGCCTGGTGCTGCTGGGTGTGCTGCTGCTGCGCGTGCTGCTGAGGCTGCTGCTGGGTGTGCTGAACGTGCTGTTCCTGCTGCTGGCGCATGTGCTGGGGCTGCGGCGGCGGGTACGCGCCCGGGGTGCCGTAGTGGTCCGGACGCGCTCCGGAGTACGGGTCCACGGGCTGCTGCCCGTAGCCCTCCCCCGGGCCGCCGTCGTACGGACCCCCCGCGCCCTGCGAGGGGTCCCAGCCGTACTGCTGCTGACCGTACTGCTGCTGCTCCGGCTGCGGGTGCTGCGGGTGCTGGTGTCCGCCGTAGCCCTGGTCCCCGTACAGAGGATCCTCTGGGTGCCACGGTTGGGAGCCGGGTCCCCGGCCGTACTCAGTCATCGATCCCCTTGTGCCGCACAGCGGCAGCCGGTGGGCGCTCCGTGGAGCGCGGTGCCGAAAAGGTCCTGCGCCCGCGGAAGACGTTCCGAGCGGCTGCCATGTCCGCGCGGAACGCTACCGTATGGCGATCAGATGACCACGTCGACGGCCTCGCCGGGCGGTCTGCCGGAGACCTTCTCGATCTCCAGGGCGTTCTGGAGGATCACCACGGCCGCGGCCTGGTCCACCACCGAACGCCCCTTCTTCGCGTTGACGCCGGAGGCCCGCAGACCCTGCGCGGCCGTGACCGTCGTCATCCGCTCGTCGACCAGCCGGACCGGCACCGGGGCGACCCTGCGGGCCATCTCCCGGGCGAAGGTCCGCACCTTGGCCGCGGCCGGCCCCTCTCCCCCCTTGAGGGAGCGGGGCAGGCCGACGACGACCTCGACCGGTTCGTACTCCGCGACGATCGCCACGAGCCGCTTGTGGGCCTGCGGGATGTCACGGCCCGGCACGGTCTCGACCGGGGTGGCGAGGATCCCGTCGGGGTCGCACGAGGCGACCCCGATCCGGGCGTCCCCGACGTCTACGGCGATGCGCCTGCCTCGTCGCACGGCGATCAGGCCGCTTCCGCGACGAGGCGCTCGACGGCGGCCATGGCCTCGTCGACGGCCTCGGGGTTCTGGCCGCCGCCCTGCGCGACGTCCGGCTTGCCGCCGCCACCGCCACCGAGGGTCTTGGCGGCCGTACGGACCAGGTCGCCGGCCTTGAGGCCGCGCTCACGGGCGGCGTCGTTGGTGGCGATGACCGTCAGCGGACGCCCGTTGACCACGGTGAACAGCGCGACCACGGCGGCCCGGCCGCCCTGGATCCGGCCGCGCACGTCCAGGACGAGCTTGCGCAGGTCGTCGGCGCCGGTGCCGTCCGGCACCCGGCCGAGCGCCAGGGCCACGCCCTTGACGTCCTTGGCGCCCTCGGCGAGACCCGCGGCGGCCTGGAGGACCTTCTCCGCGCGGAACCGCTCGATCTCCTTCTCGGCGTCCTTGAGCTTGGCGAGCATGCCCGAGATCTTCTCGGGGAGCTCCTCCGGACGGCCCTTGACCAGCTCCTGGAGCTGGGCGACGACCGTGTGCTCCTTGGCCAGGAAGTTATAGGCGTCGGCGCCGACGAGGGCCTCGACACGGCGCACGCCGGAGCCGATCGAGGACTCGCCGAGCAGCTTCACCAGGCCCAGCTGGGCGGTGTTGGCGACGTGCGTGCCGCCGCACAGCTCCTTGGAGAAGTCGCCGATGGTGACGACGCGCACGCGCTCGCCGTACTTCTCGCCGAACTCCGCGATGGCACCGGACTTCTTGGCCTCGTCGAGGCTCATGACCTCGGCGTGGACCTCCAGCTCACGGGAGAGGACCTCGTTGATCCGCTGCTCGACGTCGGTGAGGACGCTGCCGGGGACCGCGGCCGGGGAGCCGAAGTCGAAGCGGAAGCGGCCCGGGGAGTTCTCCGAGCCGGCCTGGGCGGCCGTCGGGCCCAGGGCGTCGCGCAGCGCCTGGTGGGTGAGGTGGGTGGCGCTGTGGGCGCGGGCGATGGCCCGGCGGCGGGCGACGTCGATGACCGCGTAGGCGGTGGCGCCCACGGTGACCTCGCCGACCTGGACGACGCCCTTGTGGACGTTGACGCCCGGGACGGGCTTCTGGACGTCGCGGACCTCGATCACGGCGCCGCTGTCGAGCTTGATGCGGCCCTGGTCGGCGAGCTGGCCGCCGCCCTCGGCGTAGAAGGGGGTGCGGTCCAGGACGACCTCGACCTCGTCGCCCTCGGTGGCGGCGGGCGAGGGCACGCCGTCGACCAGCAGGCCGACGACGGTGGCCTCGTTCTCCGTGCCGGTGTAGCCGGTGAAGACGGTCTCCCCGGCGGTGTCGGCCACCTCGCGGTAGGCGGACAGGTCGGCGTGGCCGGTCTTCTTGGCCTTGGCGTCGGCCTTGGCGCGCTCCCGCTGCTCCTTCATCAGGCGGCGGAAGCCGTCCTCGTCCACGGTCAGGCCCTGCTCGGCGGCCATCTCCAGGGTGAGGTCGATCGGGAAGCCCCAGGTGTCGTGGAGCAGGAACGCCTTGTCGCCGGCGAGGACCGAGCCGCCGGCGGCCTTGGTCTCGGTGACGGCGGTGTCGAGGATGTTGGTGCCGCCCTTGAGGGCCTTGAGGAAGGCGGCCTCCTCGGCGAGCGCGACGGTCTCGATGCGCTTGCGGTCGGTCAGCAGCTCCGGGTACTGCTCGCCCATCGTCGTGAGGACGACGTCGACGAGCTCGGCGACGACCGGGCCGGTGGCGCCGAGCAGGCGCATGTTGCGGACGGCGCGGCGCATGATGCGGCGCAGGACGTAGCCGCGGCCCTCGTTGCCGGGGGTGACGCCGTCGCCGATGAGCATGACGGACGTGCGCATGTGGTCGGCGACCACGCGCAGCGAGACGTCGGTGCCGTGGGCGGCGCCGTAGCGCACGCCGGTGAGCTCGGTGGCCTTGTCCATGACGACGCGCAGGGTGTCGGTCTCGTACATGTTCTGCACGCCCTGCAGGATCATCGCGAGGCGCTCGAGGCCGAGGCCGGTGTCGATGTTCTTGCTGGGCAGCTCGCCGAGGATGGGGAAGTCTTCCTTCCCGTCGCCCGCGCCGCGCTCGTACTGCATGAAGACCAGGTTCCAGATCTCCACGTAGCGCTCGTCGTTGACGGCGGGGCCGCCCTCGGCGCCGAACTCGGGGCCGCGGTCGTAGTTGATCTCGGAGCACGGTCCGCACGGGCCGGGGACGCCCATGGACCAGTAGTTGTCCTTCTTGCCCAGGCGCTGGATCCGCTCGGCGGGCACGCCGACGACGTCGCGCCAGATGCGCTCGGCCTCGTCGTCCTCGAGGTAGACGGTGATCCAGAGCTTCTCCGGGTCCAGACCGTAGCCACCGTCCGCCACGGAGCTGGTGAGCAGCTCCCAGGCGTGCTTGATGGCGCCTTCCTTGAAGTAGTCGCCGAAGGAGAAGTTGCCGCACATCTGGAAGAACGTGCCGTGGCGGGTGGTCTTGCCGACCTCTTCGATGTCCGGGGTGCGGACGCACTTCTGCACGCTGGTGGCGCGCGGGAAGGGCGGCTTGACCTCGCCGAGGAAGTACGGCTTGAAGGGGACCATGCCGGCGGGGACCAGGAGCAGCGTGGGGTCGTCCGCGATGAGCGACGCCGACGGCACGACGGTGTGCCCGCGCTCCTCGAAGAAGCGCAGCCAGCGGCGGCGGATTTCAGCCGACTCCATCAGTGGTCCTCTTTCCGGGTGAAGTGGTAGGTGTGGTTCGGTTCGAGTGCGGCCAGGCGGCGCTGCTCGGGCAGTTCGCGGGCCTCGGGGCCGGGCGGGGTGGCGAGGCCGAGCGCGTCCTTGAGCGCCTCCTCGCGGTGCGCCATGCCGTCGCGTACGTCGAGGGCGAAGAGCTTGACCCGGCGGCCGGCGATGACCGCGCGGTCCGCGGCCTGCAGGGCGAGGCTCTCGGGGGTGAGCTTGGCGAGCTTCCGGTTGACCTTGGTGGTGGCCCAGACACCGGCTGCGACACCGGTGGTGAACCAAAAGGTGCGGCGGAACATTTCTGGGGTCAACCCTTCCCACGGGCGCGGCGGCTGCCGCGCCGGGCGGACGGCAGGGTCCGGTCGACGGTCCGGCCGACGAACGCGGAGCGCTCGGGCGCCGGCTCGGCCTTGCGGCCCATCGCGCGCCGCACGCCGTACCCGAACGCGGCGACCTTGACCAGCGGACCGCCGAAGGCGGAGGAGACGGTCGAGGAGAGCGCGGAGGCGTTCGCCGTGACCTCCTGGACGTCCGCGGCGATCGAGTCGACGCGGGCGAGCTGGGTGTGGGCGGAGCGGACGGTGGCGGAGGCGTCGGCGAGGAGCGGTACGGCCTGCTCGGAGATGTCGGCCACCAGCTTGGTGGCGGCCTTCAGCGTCTGCGCGAGGCGCACGAGCACGAGGGCGAGGAAGGACACGAGGATCGCCCAGAAGACGGCCACGAGGATCCCGGCCACCTCTCCACCGGACACGCTGCACCGCTCCCTGCTGGTCGTCGCTGGTCGTCGTCAGTTTGCCTGCTGCTTGCTCAATGACGTCTGCGGACGTCCTGGACGTCCAGTACGACCTTATCGCGCCGGGCCTCGGCACCCGTACCGCATTGACGGCGCCCCGCCGGGTGCTGAAGCCCTGCTCACCAGCCGGAGTTTACGGTGCGCATCCTCATCGGTACGCTCTGTGTGCCATGTCACCGCACTCCGGCTCCCCGTTCCCACCGTCCCCGCAGTATCCGCGGTTCCCGCGGCGCCCGGGCTCCCCGTCGCAAGGGCCGGCGCCGGGCCACGGCGGGTTCGCCCCGCCCGGCAATCTCCCCGCCGAGCTCAGCCGCTTCGTCGGCCGTGCCGAGGAGCTGGCGGCCCTGGCGGACGAGCTGGCGCGGTCCCGGGTCGTGACGGTCACGGGGGTCGGCGGCGTCGGCAAGACACGGCTGGCGGGCCGGGTGGCCGGGGAGGTGCAGTATCGCTTCTGCGACGGGGTGTGGCTGGCCGAGCTGTCGGCGCTGACCGACCCGGCGCTGCTGGACCACGCGGTCGCCGGCGCGCTGGGCCTGACCGACCACACGGACCGCCCGCCGCGCGCCTGTCTGCTGGAGCAGCTCGCCGACCGCCGGCTGCTGCTCGTCCTGGACGGCTGCGAGCACCTGGTGGAGGAGTGCGCGTCGCTGGTGCGCGAGCTGCTGCGGCGGGCCCCCCGGCTGCGGGTCCTGGTGACCTCCCGGCGCCCGCTGGAGATCGCGGGCGAGCAGGTCTTCCCGCTGCGGCCGATGGCGGCCCAGGAGGCCGCGGCGCTGTTCGAGGACCGCGCGGCCGCGGCCTGGCCGTCCTCGCTGCGCTCCCGGTCCACCTGCGCCGAGCCGGGCGCGGTGGCCGAGCTGTGCCGCCGGCTGGACGGCATCCCGCTGGCCCTGGAGCTGGCGGCGGCGCGGCTGGGCGCGCTGTCGGTGACCCAGGTGCTGGAGCGGCTGGACGACCGGTTCCGGCTGCTGACCGGGGGCGCGCGGGGGGAGCTGCCGCGCCACCAGACGCTGCGTACGGCCATCGGCTGGAGCCATGAGCTGTGCACGCCCGCCGAGCGGCTGCTGTGGGCCCGGCTGACGGTGTTCGCCGGTCTCTTCGACCTGGAGGCCGTGGAGTACGTCTGCTCGGGTCCGGAGCTGCCCGCCGAGGAGCTCCCGCATGTGCTGGCGGAGCTGGTGGCGCAGTCCGTGGTGGTCCGCGAGGACACCCCGGGGGGCCCGCGCTACCGGCTGCTGGACAGCGTGCGGATGTACGGGGCGGGCTGGCTGGACGCGCTGGCGGACTCCGGGCGGATGCGGCGTCGGCACCGCGACTGGTACATGGGCCTGGCGACCTGGTGCGAGCTGGACTGGTTCAGTCCGCGGCAGGCGGAGGTGGCGGCCATGGTCGACGCGGAGCTGCCGAACCTGCGGCTCGCCCTGGAGCACAGCCTGGCGGACAGCGCGGAGGCGCACATCGGCCAGTACCTGGCGGGGACGCTGTGGTTCTGCTGGGTGGGCTGCGGGCGGCTGGCGGAGGGCCGGTACTGGCTGGACCGGGCCGTGGCGGTGCCGGCCGACAACCCGGCCACCGAGGAGACCCGGCTGAAGGCGCTGTGGGTGCTCGGCTATGTGGCGGTGCTCCAGGGCGACCCGGCGGGCGCGGTCGCCGCGCTGGACGAGTGCCGGGAGGCCGCGGAGCGCGCCGGGAACGCCCGCGCCCTGGCCTACGCCGAGCACCGCACCGGCTGTCTGGCGCTGGTCTCGGACGACATGCCGCGCGCGGAGACACTGCTGCGCGGCGCGCTCGCCCGCTACCGCGAGATCGGCGAGCTCAACAGCAATGTGCTGATGGGCAAGGTGGAGCTGGCCATGGCGGTGGCGTTCCGGGGCGACCTGGCGGGCGCCGTGCTCCTGTGCGAGGAGGTGCGGGGGGAGTGCGAGGAGCACGGGGAGCGCTGGACGCTGGCCTATGCGCTGTACGTGCTGGGGTTCGCGGCGTTCAGCGGTGGCGACGGCGCGCGGGCACGGGCACTGCTGGAGGAGTGCCTGGTCATCGATCACGCCTTCCACGACCTGGTGGGCTCCGTGCTGGCGCTCGAACTGCTGGCGCTGCTCACTCTGGAGGGTGAGGGCGGGACGGACGGGGGTGACGAGGGTGACGCGGTGGAGGCCGCGGTGCTCCAGGGGGCCGCGGGGCGGCTGTGGCGCTCGGTGGGGCTGCCGCTGTTCGGCTCGCGCTACTTCAACGGTCCGCACGAGCTGTGCGCACGGCGGCTGCGGGACCGGCTGGGCGCCCGGCGGTACGAGAACCACGTCCGCGAGGGGTCCCGGCTCGATCTGGACGCGGTGACGGCGCGGGTGCTGCGCGGGCCCCGGCCGGACCACGAGGGCCCGGCGGACCGGGGCAGGGTGCCGGGCGCGCGCACCCGCTCCCGGTCCCCGGAAACGCGTCGGCCCGCCGTCTCTCCGGTCACGGGGACCGGGGAGACGGCGGGCTGAACCGCTCTCGCAGGAGCCGCTCCCCCGGCTACGGCCGGGGGGTGCTCCAGGGATCAGCGGGCGTAGTACTCGACGACGAGCTGCTCGTCGCAGATGACCGGGATTTCCTTGCGGTTCGGGTCACGGTCCAGGCGGAAGGCCAGCGCCTGCAGGTTGACCTGCAGGTAGCGCGGGGTCTCGCCCTCACCGGCGTAGCCGCCGGCCATGGCGACCTGGAACGGGTGCTTGGCGCGGCTGCGCTCGCGGACCATCACGACGTCGTCGGGACGGACGCGGAACGACGGCTTGTCGACCTTGCCACCGTTGACCTCGATGTGGCCGTGGACAACCATCTGACGGGCCTGGTAGATGGTGCGGGCGATGCCCGAACGCAGGACCAGGGCGTCGAGGCGGCGCTCGAGCTCGACGACCAGCGCCTCGCCCGTCTTGCCCTCGGCCTTCTTGGCGCGGTCGTAGGCGCGGGCCATCTGGCGCTCGCTGATGTCGTACTGGGCGCGCAGACGCTGCTTCTCAAGCAGACGGACCTTGTAGTCCGAGTTCTGCTTGCGGCCGCGGCCGTGCTCGCCCGGCGGGTAGGGGCGGGCCTCGAAGTACTTGACAGCCTTCGGGGTCAGCGCGATGCCGAGCGCACGAGACTTCTTGACCTTGGGACGCGACTGGTTAGGCACGTTCTCCAGACCTCCGTTGTAGGTTAGGTTAGGCTCACCTTACTCAAGGAGATCGCATGTCTCGCCCTGGGAAAACCACGCGCGCCACAGACAACACAGACGAGAATGTCGACGCGGCACAGCGCATCGACTCGACGGAGGTCCGATCAGCTCATGGTCTGCCGCGTCCCAGCGGGCTTGAAATCGCGCGGATGCCGTCAGCAGCCGAGCGCACACGAACTCTCGTACAGAGTACATGCTCCGCGGTGCTCCTCATCCCGGGGCTGACCGGGGGCGCCGCCACCCGCGTGGACCAGCTGTCGCCCGAGGCCCGCAGCGTGGGCCCCGACGGCGAGGTGTTCCTGGTCTTCCCGGCCGATTCCCCGGCCGTCCGGGCCGCCACGCACGCGCAGGACGACGAGCTGGCCGCCGTACTGGAGATCACGGACGTCGCGCCGGTCTCCGTGCCCCACCGGATCCGCGGCCGCGCCTGGCTCTCCGGCTGGCTGACCTGTGTCCCCGGGGTCACCGAGCCCGGCCGGATGATGCTGCGCCTGGAGGTCGGCGAGACCAGTGTGGACGACCTGTGGGGCACGGAGAGCGTCGAGCCGGAAGACTTCGCGCGGGCCGAGCCCGACCCGCTGGTCAGCCACGAGGCGGAGCTGCTCCAGCACCTGCACTCGGCCCACGGCGACCAGGTGCGCGGGCTGTCCGCCCTGCTCGGCGAGCGCGGGTCGGCGGACGGGCACCGGGCGGTGCCGCTGTCGCTGGACCGCTTCGGGCTGCGGGTCCGCTTCACCGAGGGCACGGGCGAGGGGCGCGGCGCGGCCGACCGCACCTTCGACGCGCGGTTCGAGTTCCCGGAGCCCGTGCGGGACATCGCCTCGCTGCGCAAGGCGATGCACACGCTGTTCGACGCGGCGCTGGGGTAGCCGAGGCCCGCACGCCGGGGCTCCGGCCCCGAGCCCGGCCCCCGGAGTCACTCACCCGCCCCCGGCGGGGACTCGCCGCGCAGGCGGGCCCGGACGCGCTCCGCCACGTCCGCGTACCGCGCCTCCGCGCCGTAGCGCGTCGGTTCGTAGTACCGCTTGCCGTGGATGGCGTCCGGTGCGTACTGCTGCGCGGCGATGCCTCCGGGCAGGTCGTGCGGATAGAGATAGCCCTGGGCGTGGCCCAGCTTCTCCGCGCCCTTGTAGTGCCCGTCGCGCAGATGCGGCGGGACCGGGCCCGCGAGGCCCGCGCGGACGTCGGCCAGGGCCGCGTCGATCGCCAGATACGCCGCGTTGGACTTGGGGGCGAGCGCGAGGGCCACGGCCACCTGGCCCAGCACGATCCGGGCCTCCGGGAAGCCGATCAGCGCCACGGCCTGGGCACCGGCGACCGCCGTCTGCAGGGCGGTGGGGTCGGCCATGCCGATGTCCTCGCTCGCCGAGATCATCAGCCGCCGCGCGATGAACCTGGGGTCCTCCCCCGCCTCGATCATCCGGGCGAGGTAGTGCAGCGTGGCGTCCACGTCCGAGCCGCGGATGGACTTGATCAGGGCGCTGGCGACGTCGTAGTGCTGGTCGCCGTCGCGGTCGTACTTCACCGCCGCCCGGTCGACCGAGTCCTCCAGCGTCTCCAGGGTGATCTCGGCCTCGCCCTTGGCGATGGCCGAACCGGCGCCGGCCTCCAGGGCGGTGAGGGCGCGGCGGGCGTCGCCGCCGGCGATCCGCAGCAGATGCCCCTCGGCGTCCTCGGACAGCGTGACCGCGCCGCCGAGCCCGCGCTCGTCGGTGAGCGCGCGGCGCAGCAGGCCGCGCAGGTCGTCGTCGGTGAGCCCCTGGAGGGTGAGCAGCAGGGAGCGGGAGAGCAGCGGCGAGATGATCGAGAAGTAGGGGTTCTCCGTGGTGGCCGCGATGAGCGTGACCCAGCGGTTCTCCACGGCGGGCAGCAGGGAGTCCTGCTGGGCCTTGCTGAAGCGGTGGATCTCGTCCAGGAACAGGACGGTCTCCTTGCCGTAGCCACCGGAGGCACGGCGGGCGCTGTCGATGACGGCCCGCACTTCCTTGACCCCGGCGGTGATCGCGGAAAGCTCCACGAAGCGCTTGTTGGTGGCCTGGCTGACCACGTAGGCGAGCGTCGTCTTGCCGATGCCGGGCGGGCCCCAGAGGATCACCGAGGACGGGCCGGCCGGGCCGCCGCTGCCCTCCCCGACCAGGCGGCGCAGGGGGCTGCCCGGCTTGAGGAGGTGCCCCTGCCCGACGACCTCGTCGAGGGTGCGCGGGCGCATACGGACGGCCAGAGGACTGCTCGCCGGGTCTTTCTCCTGGCGGTCCTCCGCGGCGGCGGTGAACAGGTCGGGTTCCACGTCGAAAACCCTATGCCACGGGACTGACAACGCCGCCGGACCATGGAGGTCCGGCGGCGTTCCACGCGTCAGTGGGGTGCGGCGGCGGTCAGGCCGAGGCACCCGTCCAGAAGTCCCACCACTTGGTGAGGATGAGCATCCCGATGACGCCGATCCACAGCACCGGCACCACCCAGTGGAACTCCAGCAGGCCGTTCTTCAGCGCCCCGCGGACGGGGATGAAGCCGTGCCGGATGTTCTGCACGGTGACGTACCAGAACATCACGATCGTGGCGACCCAGGCGAGGCAGCACCACAGGCAGAGCGAGCCGATGACGTACAGCGACTCGTACTGGAGCCAGGTGACGAAGCCGACGCCGAAGAGGCAGCCCGCCTCCATGCCCAGCCAGTACCAGCGGCGGAAGCGGGCGCCGGAGAGCAGCGCCAGCCCGATCGCGATGATCGCGCCGTAGCAGACCAGGCCCAGCATCGGGTTGGGGAACCCGAAGGCGTGCGCCTGCTCGCTCTCCATGATGTTGCCGCAGGAGACGATCGGGTTGAGGCTGCACCCGGGGGTGTAGGTCTTCCCGACCGCCTTGGCCTCGAGGATCTTGTTCTTGTCGATCGTGATGACCCAGGCCGCGAGCAGTCCCAGCGCACCGGTGATCACCAGCATCAGTGCGAACGCGCGGCTGCCGCCGACGCCGCCCGTGGCCGGGCCGTCCCGTTCCGCTCCGTCGGTGTCCGAGCGGTCAAGAGCCGAAGTGGTCATAGCGCCGTTGATCCCATCAGTCGGTCGTCGCCGCCCATTCTGCACCAGGCGCCTCGTAATCAGCCCTGCTTGGCCAGGAGTTCGCGCACCACCGCGTCGAGCGCGACGCCGGTCTGCTCACCGCTCTCCAGGTCCTTGAGCTGCACGACGCCCTCGGCGAGGTCCCGCTCGCCCGCGACGAGCGCGAAGCGGGCACCGGAACGATTGGCCGATTTCATGGCGTTCTTCAGGCCCTTGCCGCCGAACGCGAAGTCCGTGGCGACACCGGCCCGGCGCAGCTCCGTGACCAGGCCGAAGACGACCTTGCGGGCCTCCTCGCCGAGCGGCACCGCGTAGACCCGGGTGGCGGCCGGGAGGTCGAGCTCGATGCCCTCGGCCTTCAGCGCCAGGACCGTGCGGTCGACGCCGAGGGCCCAGCCGACGGACGGCAGCGCGGGGCCGCCGATCATCTCGGAGAGGCCGTCGTAGCGGCCGCCGCCGCCCACCGCGGACTGCGAGCCGAGGCCGCCGTGGACGAACTCGAAGGTGGTGCGGGTGTAGTAGTCCAGGCCGCGGACCAGCTTCTCGTCGTCCACGAAGGCCACGCCGGCGGCGGTCAGCAGCGCGCGGACCTCCTCGTGATACGCCTTGCACGCCTCGCAGAGGTGGTCGCGGAGCATCGGGGCGCCGACGAGCTGCTTCTGGACGGCCTCGCGCTTGTCGTCGAGGACCCGCAGCGGGTTGATCTCGATCCGGCGCCGGGTGTCCTCGTCGAGGTCGAGGCCGCGCAGGAAGCCCTGGAGGGCCTCCCGGTAGGCCGGGCGGCACTCCTTGTCGCCCAGCGAGTTGAGCAGCAGGCGGAAGTCCTTCAGACCGAGCGACCGGTAGGCGTCGACGGCCAGGATGATCAGCTCGGCGTCCAGCGCCGGGTCCTCGGTGCCGATGGCCTCGGCGCCGACCTGCGAGAAGTGGCGGTAGCGGCCGGCCTGCGGGCGCTCGTAGCGGTAGTACGAGCCGGAGTACCAGAGCTTGACCGGGAGGTTGCCGGCCTTGTGCAGGTTGGCCTCCAGGGCCGCGCGCAGCACGGAGGCGGTGCCCTCGGGGCGCAGCGCGAGCTCGTCGCCGCCGCGCGTGGTGAGGGTGTACATCTCCTTGGACACGATGTCGGTGGACTCGCCGACACCGCGGGAGAACAGCTCGACCTGCTCGAAGCCGGGCGTCTCGATATAGCCGTAGCCGGAGCGCTTGAGCGGCGCGGCGATGGCCTCGCGCACGGCGAGGTAGATCGCGGAGTCCGGCGGGGTCAGGTCGTAGGTGCCCTTGGGGGCCTTGAACGTACTCACGGAAAAATCGTCACATTCCTCGTCGCGGAGCGGCGGTAGAACCGCTTCCGATGCCGCGCTGCGCGTCGGCGACCTCCCGCAGGAACGGGTTGGTGGCGCGCTCGCGGCCGATGGTCGTCTGGGGGCCGTGGCCGGACAGCACCACGGTCGAGTCGTCCAGCGGCAGGGCCACGCGGGCCAGCGACCGGAGCATCTCGGCGTGATCGCCGCCGGGCAGATCGGTGCGTCCGATGGAGCCGGCGAACAGGAAGTCGCCCGAGAAGAGCACCGACGGGACGTCGGCGGTCTCGGGCATCCTGAAGGTCACCAGCCCCTTGGTATGGCCGGGCGCGTGCGCGACGGTGAACTCCATGCCCGCGAGCTCCAGGCGGGTGCCGTCGGACAGCTCCTTGAGGTCATCCGGCTCTCCCACCGTCAGCTCGCCCATCAGGCGCTCCCCCAGGGAGCGGCCCAGCGCCTTCTCGGGGTCGCTCAGCATGTAGCGGTCCCCGGGGTGGATCCAGGCCGGGATGTCGTGGGCGCCGCACAGCGGGACGACCGACGCGACGTGGTCGATGTGGCCGTGGGTGACGAGAACGGCGACGGGCTTGAGCCGATGCTTCGCGAGTGCGTCCTCGACGCCCTGGGCCGCCTGGTGGCCCGGATCGATGATCACGCACTCCTCGCCGGCGGCAGGGGCGACCAGATAGCAATTGGTCCCCCAGGCCCCGGCGGGGAACCCGGCAATGAGCACGTTCGTCCTTAGAGATCGACCAGCGGAGAATCCTGTTAGTGGATCACCGGGGCCCCCGGCGGGGAACCCGGCCGCTACAGAGCCTACCGGCGGCACTCCCGCCGCCGCGAACCCGTATACGGTACGGGCACACACGCAACACGGGCTCACCATCTGGACGAGACGGCACGAGGAGACACCCGGTGGTCAGTAACGAGCAGCGGCGGCGGCAGCTCGCCCGGGAGAAGTTCGAGCGCCAGCAGGAGCGCCGGGAGGCGGCGCGCCGCAAGACCCGCCGCCGTAACGCGGTGATCGCCGCGGCGCTCGCCGTGGTGGTGGCGGCCGGCGCGACGGCGTTCGCGACGGGCGCGCTGTCGGGCGACGACGGGAAGAAGGACACCGCGGCGGACGCGGCGGCGCCGTCGGCCACCCCGAGCAAGGGCCCAGACCCGTGCGCCAAAGCCGCCCCGGGCACGCCCGCCGCCAAGACGTGGAAGTCGGAGCCGGCGATGACCGTCGGCACCTCGGCCTCGTACGCGGCGAAGCTCGACACCACCTGCGGCACCATCGACCTGACGCTGGACGCCGCCAAGGCCCCGCACACGGTCAACTCCTTCAACTTCCTCTCCGGTCAGGGTTACTTCGACCACACCACCTGCCACCGGCTCACCACGGACCCGTCGCAGATCTTCGTGCTCCAGTGCGGCGATCCCAAGGGCACGGGCATGGGCGACCCCGGCTACCGGCTCAAGGACGAGAACCTGAAGGACCCCGCCGTCAAGGACGGGGTGTACCCCGCGGGCACGCTCGCGATGGCCAACGCCGGGCCGGACACCGGCGGCAGCCAGTTCTTCCTCGTCTACAAGGACAGCAAGCTGGCGCCGAACTTCACCCCGTTCGGAAAGGTCGGCCCCGAGGGCATGAAGGTGCTCCGGAAGATCGCCGCCGCGGGTGAGCAGCGGGGCGTCGGCGACGGCCCGCCGAACGCGACGGTCGTCGTCAACAAGGCGGCGGTGACGAAGTCCTGACGCCGTTCCGGCGGCCGCCGACCGCCCGTCACGTGCCCGCCCGGCGAAATTTCGGTCGCGCGGGATACGGACAGCCGGGCCGCCGGTCGCCTATGTTGGCGTTGTGTAGGGTGCCTGCTCCGACGGCTGCGAAGCACCCATCGACACCCGAATCGATCAGGCCGTCGGACCGGCCAGGGCGCGGCCCTGCCGGAACAACTGTGGACGATGCCCGAGGGGCCGCGCACCGGCCCCGGCATCATGTGGAGGAGGCGCTGTGAGCAGCGACCCATGGGGCCGCGTCGATGAGACGGGGACTGTGTACGTGCGTACCGCCGACGGGGAGCAGGTCGTCGGATCGTGGCAGGCGGGCTCCCCCGAGGAGGCACTCGCTTACTTCGAGCGCAAGTACGAGGGCCTGGTCGTCGAGATCGGCCTCCTCGAACGCCGGGTCAGGACCACCGACCTTTCGGCCAAGGACGCGACGACCGCGATCGACCATCTGCGCACGCAGGTGGACGAGCACCACGCGGTCGGCGATCTGGAGGCGCTGCGCAAGCGGCTCGACCAGCTCGTCGCCACGGTCGAGACCCGCCGTGAGGAGCGCAAGGCCGCCAAGGCCAAGCAGTCCGACGAGGCCCGTACGGCGAAGGAGGCGCTGGTCGCCGAGGCCGAGGAGCTGGCGGCGAGCGAGCAGTGGCGGTCGGCCGGTGAGCGGCTGCGGGCCCTGGTCGACACCTGGAAGGGCCTGCCCCGTCTCGACCGCAAGGCGGACGACGAGCTGTGGCACCGCTTCTCGCACGCCCGCTCGGCGTTCTCCAAGCGGCGCAAGGCGCACTTCGCGTCGCTGGACGCGCAGCGCGAGGAGGCCCGTAAGGCCAAGGAGAAGCTGGTCGCCGAGGCCGAGGCGCTCTCCGGGTCCCTGGACTGGGGACCGACGGCCGCGCGTTACCGCGAGCTGATGGCCGAGTGGAAGGCCGCGGGCCGGGCGCAGCGCGAGGCGGAGGACGACCTGTGGACCCGCTTCCGCGGCGCCCAGGACGTCTTCTTCCAGGCGCGCGGCGAGGTGTTCGCCGAGCGCGACGCCGAGCAGCAGGTCAATCTGACGCAGAAGGAGGAGCTGGCCGTGGAGGCCGAGAAGCTGCTCCCCGTCACGGACCTGAAGGCTGCGCGGGCCGCGTTCCGCTCGATCAACGAGCGCTGGGAGGCCATCGGCCATGTGCCGCGGGACGCCCGGCCCAAGATCGAGGGCCGGATGCACGCCGTCGAGCGCGCCATCCAGGAGGCCGAGGAGTCCGAGTGGCGGCGTACGAACCCGGAGGCGCGGGCCCGTGCCGCCGGTCTGACGGGGCAGCTCCAGGCGGCCGTGGACAAGCTCCAGGAGCAGGCCGACAAGGCGCGCGCCGCGGGCAACGACGCCAAGGCCGACAAGCTCACCCGTGAGCTGGAGGGTCGCAAGGCCCTGCTGGACCAGGCCCTGAAGGGCCTTGAGGAGTTCGGCGGCTAGTCGCTCGAAGTGATCGAGGTAAGGGGCTCCGGCTATTGCCGGAGCCCCTTACTCATGGGTGGACCGATACGGCCTCAGGGCCGGCGGGCCGACGTGACGCGGTAGACGTCGTAGACGCCCTCGACGCCGCGCACGGCCTTCAGGACGTGGCCCAGGTGCTTGGGGTCGCCCATCTCGAAGGTGAAGCGCGAGGTGGCCACCCGGTCCCGGGAGGTCTGCACGGCGGCCGACAGGATGTTGACGTGCTGGTCGGACAGGACGCGGGTGACGTCCGACAGCAGCCGCGACCGGTCCAGGGCCTCCACCTGGATGGCGACCAGGAAGACGGACGACTGGGTGGGCGCCCATTCGACGTCGATGATCCGCTCGGGCTGCTGCGAGAGCGAGTCGACGTTGACGCAGTCGGCGCGGTGCACCGAGATGCCGCTGCCACGGGTGACGAAGCCGATGATCGGGTCGCCCGGCACCGGGGTGCAGCAACGGGCGAGCTTGACCCAGACGTCGTCGACGCCCTTGACGACCACTCCGGGGTCGGCGCTGGAGCGGCGCTTGGAGCGCGCCCGGATCGGGGCGTCCTCCTCGATGTCCTCCGTCGCCGCGTCCTCGCCGCCGAGGGCCTGGACGAGCTTCTGGACGACGCCCTGCGCCGCGACATGGCCCTCGCCGATCGCGGCGTAGAGGGAGGAGATGTCCGGATAGCGCATCTCGTGCGCGAGGGTGACGAGCGAGTCGCCGGTGAGGATCCGCTGGATCGGCAGGTTCTGCTTGCGCATGGCGCGCGCGATGGCGTCCTTGCCCTGCTCGATGGCCTCGTCGCGGCGCTCCTTGGAGAACCAGGCGCGGATCTTGTTGCGGGCGCGGGGCGACTTGACGAAGCCCAGCCAGTCGCGGGAGGGGGCGGCGCCGGGCGCCTTGGAGGTGAAGACCTCGACCAGGTCGCCGTTGTCGAGGGTGGACTCCAGGGGCACGAGCCGGCCGTTGACCCGGGCGCCTATGGTGCGGTGGCCGACCTCGGTGTGGACGGCGTAGGCGAAGTCGACCGGGGTGGCGCCGGCCGGCAGCGCTATGACGTCGCCCTTGGGCGTGAAGACGAAGACCTCGTTGCGCGAGAGGTCGAAGCGCAGCGACTCCAGGAACTCGCCCGGGTCCTCGGTCTCCTTCTGCCAGTCCAGGAGCTGCCGCAGCCAGGCCATGTCATTGACGGTGTCCTGGTTCTTGCCGGCGTTCTTCGGGACGTCGGTGCGGATCTTGGAGGCGCCGGCGACGGCCTCCTGCTTGTACTTCCAGTGCGCGGCGATGCCGTACTCGGCGCGCCGGTGCATGTCGAAGGTGCGGATCTGGAGCTCTACGGGCTTGCCGCTGGGGCCTATGACCGTCGTGTGCAGCGACTGGTACATGTTGAACTTGGGCATCGCGATGTAGTCCTTGAACCGCCCCGGGACCGGGTTCCACCGGGCGTGGACGGTGCCGAGCGCCGCGTAGCAGTCGCGGACGGTGTCGACGAGGACGCGGATGCCCACCAGGTCGTAGATCTCGGCGAAGTCACGGCCCCGCACGATCATCTTCTGGTAGACGCTGTAGTAGTGCTTGGGGCGGCCGGTGACGGTGGCCTTGATGCGGGCGGCGCGCAGGTCGGCCTGGACCTCGTCGGTGACGATGGCCAGGTACTCGTCGCGCTTGGGCGCCCGCTCGGCGACGAGGCGGACGATCTCGTCGTACATCTTGGGGTAGAGGATCGCGAAGGCGAGGTCCTCCAGCTCCCACTTGATGGTGTTCATGCCCAGCCGGTGCGCCAGCGGGGCGTAGATCTCCAGGGTCTCGCGGGCCTTCTTCTCCTGCTTCTCCCGCTTGAGGTAGCGCATGGTGCGCATGTTGTGCAGGCGGTCGGCGAGCTTGATGACCAGGACCCGGGGGTCCTTGGCCATGGCGACGACCATCTTGCGGACGGTCTCGGCCTGCGCGGCCTCGCCGAACTGCACGCGGTCGAGCTTGGTGACGCCGTCGACCAGCAGGGCGACCTGGTCGCCGAAGTCGCGGCGCAGGGTGTCCAGGCCGTATTCGGTGTCCTCGACCGTGTCGTGCAGCAGGCCGGCCATCAGGGTGGCCGGATCCATGCCGAGCTCGGCGAGGATCGTGGTCACCGCGAGGGGGTGGGTGATGTACGGGTCGCCGCTCTTGCGCTTCTGGCCCCGGTGCCAGCGCTCGGCGACCTGGTAGGCGCGCTCGATCTGGCGCAGGGTGCCGGCGTCGGCCTTGGGGTCGTTGCCGCGGACGATCCGCAGCAGGGGCTCCAGCACGGGGTTGTACGGGCTGGAGCGCTGGACGCCCAGGCGGGCGAGGCGGGCCCGGACGCGGCTGGAGGAACCGGAGCGCGGCGGAGGTCCCGGGGTGGGCGTGGGCCGGACGGGTGAGGCGCCCGCCGGGGTGCCGGCGGCCGGCTTGTCGGCGGCGGGGCGGGTGTTCGAGACGTTCGAGAGCGGGGCCTTGGGGGCCGGTCGCGTCCCGCCGGCCTGGTCCGGGGCGTCTGTGGCGTCCGGGGGCTCAGGGGCGCTCTGCGGGCGGCCCTGGGGCGTGCCCGGGCCCGCCGCGGCCTCGGGAGACGGCTTGTCCTGCTGTGCGGCGGTGAGCGGCTGGGCCTCGTCTGGCAAGAGCACTCCTCAAGCGGGGTCCGGCCCCCGATCAGGTCCGGGACTGCCATGGTATCGAGCCATGGCGCCCGACCGCCGCGCGCCCGGCTGTCGCCCCGGCACGACAGGGGGCGGCACGGGGCGGCAGGGGTACGACAGGGGGCGGGCCGCGGGGTTCTCCCCGTGGCCCGCCCCCTGTCGTGCGCCGTCGGCTCAGACGGTGATCAGCGCCTCCAGCGGCGCTCCGTCGAGCGCCTCGGCCAGCCGCGCGCGACCGGGCAGGAAGCCGAGCTCCATCAGCACGGCGACGCCCGCGACCTCGGCGCCGGCCCGGCGGATCAGCCGCAGGGACGCCTCGGCGGTGCCACCGGTGGCCAGGACGTCGTCGATGACCAGGACCCGGTCGCCGGCGCCGACCGCGTCGGCGTGCATCTCGATCTCGGCGGTGCCGTACTCCAGGTCGTACGCCTGGGCGAGGGTGGCGCCCGGCAGCTTGCCGGCCTTGCGGACGGGGACGAAGCCGAGACCCGCGCGGACGGCGGCCGGGGCGCCCAGGATGAAGCCCCGGGCCTCCAGGCCGACGACCTTGGTGGCGCCGTACCGCTCGCACAGCCCGGCGAGCGCGTCGGTCAGCGCGGCGAACGCCTTGGCGTCGGCGAGCAGCGGGGTGATGTCCTTGAACATCACGCCCGGCTTGGGGTAGTCGGGCACGTCGTGGATGTGCGCCAGGAGCAGGTCGCGCAGCTTCTCGTCGGCGGTGCCGACGCTCGTGGCGCTCATCGGCGCTTGCCCGACGGACGGCCGCGGCCACCGCGGCTGCGGGTGTCGGACTGCGGGACGACACCGGCCGGGGAAGCGTCCTCCGGCTCGTCGCCGAACTCCGCGTCCTGCGGCTCCTGCTCCGCCGACTCGCCCTTGGCGGCAGCGGCGGCGCGCTTGGCGCGCACCCGCTTGGCCAGGGCCCGCATCTGCGGGTCGCGCTCCTTGAGGTCGGCGACCAGCGGGGTGGCGATGAAGATCGAGGAGTAGGCGCCGGCCGCGAGGCCGACGAACAGGGCGAGCGAGATGTCGTTGAGCATGCCCGCGCCGAGGAAGCCGCCGCCGATGAACAGCAGGCCGGCGACCGGCAGCAGCGCCACGACGGTGGTGTTGATGGAGCGCACCAGGGTGCCGTTGAGGCTGCGGTTGGCGATCTCGCTGTAGGTGAAGCGGGTCTGCTTGGTGAGGTCCTTCGAGCTCTCCTTCAGACCGTCGAAGACGACGACGGTGTCGTAGAGGGAGTAGCCGAGGATGGTCAGCAGACCGATCACGGTGCCCGGGGTGACCTCGAAGCCGACCAGCGCGTACACGCCGACGGTGATGGTGAGGTCGTGGACCAGGGCGATCAGCGCGGCGACGGCCATCCGCCACTCGAAGGCGATGGCCAGGTAGATCACCACCAGAACCATGAAGATCACCAGGCCGGTCCATGCCTTGTTGGCGATCTGGTCGCCCCAGCTGGGGCCGACGATATCGGTGTTGATCTTGTTCACCGAGACGTCGAGCTTCTTGGCCAGGGCTTCCTGTGCCGTGCGCGACTGCTCCGGGGACAGGTCGCTGACCTGCACGCGCAGCGTCTTGTCACCGAGCTTCTGGACGATGGCCGGGTGCCCGGAGGCGTCCTCGGCCGTCCGCTTGGCCTGGTCGGCCGAGACGGAGGTCGCCGGGGTGTTGAAGACCGCGCCGCCGGAGAACTCGATGCCCATGTTGAGGCCGCGCACCGCCAGGCCGACGATGGCCGTGATGGTGATCAGGATCGAGATGCCGTACCAGATCTTCCGCTTGCCGACGAAGTCGTAGCCGACCTCGCCGCGGTAGAGCCGGGCGCCGAGATTGCCGAGCTTGGACATCTCACGCCTCCTTGGGGTCGACGGGGGCGGAGGGGCGGCGGCGGGAGGCCCGCAGCGGCGGCTTGACGCCGAGTCGCTTGGGGTCGAGCCCGGACCACGGGTGGCCGTTCGCGAAGAACTTGCGGCGCGCGAGCAGCGTCATCAGCGGCTTGGTGAAGAAGAAGACCACGACGACGTCGAGGAGGGTGGTCAGGCCGAGCGTGAACGCGAAGCCCTGGACCTTGCCGACGGTGACGATGAAGAGCACCGCGGCGGCGAGGAAGGAGACGAAGTCGGAGACCAGGATGGTGCGGCGGGCACGCGGCCAGCCCCGCTCGACGGCCGGACGCAGGCTGCGGCCTTCTCTGATCTCGTCGCGGATGCGCTCGAAGTAGACGATGAAGGAGTCGGCGGTGATGCCGATCGCGACGATGGCGCCGCAGACCGCCGGCAGGTTCAGCGCGAAGCCGATGGCCTGGCCCAGCAACACCATGATCGTGTAGGTGAGGATCGCCGAGCACAGGAGGCTGGCGAGGGCGACGAGCGCGAGACCGCGGTAGTACGCCACCAGGTAGATGATCACCAGGGCGAGGCCGATGGCGCCGGCCAGCAGACCCGCGCGCAGCTGCTCGCCGCCGAGGGCCGCGGAGACGGTGGTCTCGTTGACGATGTCGAACGAGAGCGGCAGGGCGCCGTAGGAGAGCACGTTGGCGAGGTCGCCCGCGCTCTGCTGGGTGAAGCCGCCGGAGATCTCCGCCTGGCCGCCGCTGATGGAGGTGGAGACGGACGGGTCGGAGACGACCGCGCCGTCCAGGACGATCGCGAACTGGTTCTGCGGGGGCGCCTTGGTCGCCAGCTGGCCGGTGACCTCGGCGAACTTCTTGGAGCCGCCCGAGGTGAACTTCAGCTGGACGATCCAGCCCTTGCCCTGCTGGCTGTCGAAGACGGCGTCGGCGTCGCTGACGCCGGTGCCCTCGACGGCCACCGGGCCGAGGATCTCCTTGGCGGAGCCGTCCTTCTTGCACGCGACGATGGTGTCGGTCGCGGCGGCGCGGGCGGCGGCCTCACCGGCCTTGGCGCGGCCTTCCTTGGTGGAGCAGTCCAGCTCGCCGAGACGCTTCTGCAGCGCGGCGATGTCGGCCGGGGACGGCGTGGGGTCCTTCTTGGCGCCCTTGTCGTCCTTGGCCTTGTCGTCCTTGGCCTTGTCGTCCTTGGCCTTGTCGTCCTTGGCCTTGTCGTCCTTGGCCTTGTCGTCCTTCGCGCCGTCCTTGAGGGAGGCGGTCGCGTTCGGGCTCGGCGTGCCGTCGGCCTTCAGGGCGTCGGAGACCGCGCGGCCCTTCGGCGGGGTGCTCCCGGAAGCGGAGGCGGAGGCGGACGGGGAGCCGGACGGCTTGTTCTTGTCGTCCTTGCTCTTGTCGCCGTTCTTGCCGTCCTTGTCCGAGGCGGAGGAGCTGGGGGACGGGCCGGGCGCGGGCGCGGCGTCGGCGACGCTCAGGACGGGACGGAAGCCCAGCTTGGCGGTGGTACCGACCTGCTCACGGGCCTGCTTCGCGTTCGTCCCCTTGGGGATGTTCGCGATGATGTGGTTCCCGCCCTGGGTCTGGACCTCGGCCTCCGTGACACCGAGACCGTTGACACGGCGCTCGATGATGCCCACCGCCGTGTTCATATTGGTCTGGTTGATCGCGTTGGGCTTGCCGGGCTCGTTCTTGGCCTCCAGCGTGAAACTGGTGCCACCCGCGAGGTCGATGCCCAGCCGTGGAGTGGTGCGCCCGGAGGCGAACATCCCCGCCGTGAGCGCCACCATGGCGATCAGGATCAGGACCAGGACGCGGCCCGGCCTGCCCTGACCGCCCGGGGACCTGCGGCCCTTCTTCGGTGCTGCCACCTTGTCGTTTCTCCCTGTCCAACCGCCCGGCGTCGGGTGTTCGCCGGACGGCCACGAAGTCTTGTGGGGACCTGCCCCCCGCCGGAGCCTAGACCGTAAAGGAACCGCGGCGCACCGCTCACGCAGTGCTCCGCGGTTCCCTGAAGGGGCTACTTCGCGTCGGCGTCGCCGTCCTGCTTGGCGTCCTCGGTCTTCTCGGCCTTCGCGGCCTCGCCCTTGGCGTCGGCGGCGGTGTCCTTGCCGAGGTCGATCTTCTTCTCGGCCGGGGCGTCGCCCTCGGCGGCCTCGGTCAGCGAGGAGGCGTCGTCCGGAACGACAGGGGCGTCGGAGTCGTCCGACTCGATCCCGTGGACGATGCGGTTGTACTCCTCGTCCTCCAGGACGGCGCCGATGGCGTTCTTCGCGTAGATCGCGTGAACGCCCGGGGCGACCTCGAGGAGGACCGAGTCGTCACTGACCTCCTTGACGGTGGCGTACATGCCGCCGATCGTCCGCACGCCGGTGCCCGGCTGCATCCGGTCGCGCATCGTCGCTGCCTGGCGCTGCTTGTTCTTGGCCGACCGGGTCATCAGGAACATGGCCCCGATAAGCACGATGAACGGCAGGAGAGTCATGATATTCACGGGACGGGGTTTCCTTCGCACGACCACGGGAGGGCGCGGCCTGGTCTACGGGGGTGGTATGCCGCGTCTGTACGGACGGGCATCGGCGGAGTCTAAGCGAGTCCGCGCCTATGGAACAACGCCCAGCATGGCACCGTGGTTCCTGACCGGACCAGTACCCGCGCCGTTCAGCCGCCGAAGAGTCCCTGCTGGCCGGGGGCGCCCGCCGACTGCTGCGGCGGCACCAGCCCGAGGTGGTTCCAGGCCGCCGGGGTCGCGATCCGGCCGCGTGGCGTCCGGGCCAGCAGCCCCTCCCGCACCAGGAACGGCTCGGCGACCTCCTCGACCGTCTCCCGCTCCTCCCCCACCGCGACGGCCAGGGTGGACAGGCCCACGGGGCCGCCGCCGAAGAGCTTCAGCAGGGCGGTGAGCACGGCCCGGTCGAGCCGGTCGAGGCCGCGGGCGTCGACCTCGTAGACCGCGAGGGCCCGGGCGGCGACCTCCCGGGTGACCACGCCGTCGGTCTTGACCTGGGCGTAGTCGCGCACCCGGCGCAGCAGCCGGTTGGCGATACGGGGCGTGCCGCGGGAGCGGCCGGCGATCTCGGCCGCGCCGTCCGCCTCTATGTCCACGTCGAGGAGGCGGGCCGAGCGGTGGATGACGCGCTCCAGCTCGGCGGGGGCGTAGAACTCCATGTGCCCGGTGAAGCCGAAGCGGTCGCGCAGCGGGGGCGGCAGCAGGCCGGCCCGGGTGGTGGCGCCGACGAGGGTGAAGGGCGGCAGCTCCAGCGGGATGGCGGTGGCGCCGGGGCCCTTGCCGACGATCACGTCGACGCGGAAGTCCTCCATCGCCATGTACAGCATCTCCTCGGCGGGCCGGGACATGCGGTGGATCTCGTCGAGGAAGAGGACCTCGCCCTCGGTGAGGGAGGACAGGATCGCGGCCAGGTCACCGGCGTGCTGGATGGCGGGGCCGGAGGTGATGCGGATGGGCGCGCCCATCTCGGCCGCGATGATCATCGAGAGGGTGGTCTTGCCGAGGCCGGGGGCGCCGGAGAGCAGCACGTGGTCGGCGGTGGCGTTGCGCTGCCGGGCGGCCTTGAGCACCAGGTCGAGCTGCTCCCGGACCCGCTCCTGCCCCACGAACTCCTCCAGATCCTTGGGGCGCAGGGCGGCCTCGACGGCCTGCTCCTCACGGTCGGCGGCAGCGCCTACCAGGCGGTCGCCGGCGGGGGTGGTCGTGGGGGCTTCGTCGTCCCAGTTCACGGGGGCCTCTCGGGGGCGGGTCGGGTGCGGGTGGGGCGGTCGGGGGGGGCTTTCCCCTACCCGCCCCTTCCCGGGCTTCGCCCCCGGGCCCCCTTCCGCGCTGCCGCGCGGTGTCCTCAAACGCCGGACGGGCTGAAGTCAGCCCGTCCGGCCCTTGAGGACCGGGGTCCGGCACGAAGCCCGGGGCCGGGAAAGGGAGGGGCCGGGGACGGCCACCGTCAGCGGGCGCGGTTCAGGGTCTGGAGTGCGGCCCGGAGCAGCTGGCCCACCTGTGGGGTGCCGCCGGCCGCGATCGTCTCCTCGGCCCGGGGCGTCACCGCCGCCACCGCCTCGTCCGCCTCGCGGGCCGCGTAGCCCAGTCCCACGAGCGCCGCGTGCAGCTGGTCGCGCCAGCCGGTCGCGGCCGCGGGTGCGGGGGCCGTGCCGGTGCCCAGGGGGGCGCCCAGCCGGTCCTTCAGCTCCAGCAGCAGCTTCTGCGCACCCTTCTTGCCGATGCCCGGCACGGCCGTGAGCGCCTTCTCGTCGCCGGTGGCGACGGCCCGCCGCAGGGTGTCCGGGCGGTGCACGGCGAGCATGGCCTGGGCGAGGCGGGGGCCGACGCCGCTGGCCGTCTGGAGCAGCTCGAAGACCTGGCGCTCGTCGTCGTCGGCGAAGCCGTAGAGGGTGAGGGAGTCCTCGCGCACCACCAGGGACGTGGCGAGCCTGGCGGGCTCGCCGACCTGGAGGGCGGAGAGGGTGTCCGGGGTGCACAGGACGGCCATGCCGATGCCGCCGACCTCGACGACGGCGGTGTCCGGGGCGAGGGCCGCGACCGGGCCGGAGACAAAGGCGATCATGCGCTGCCCTTCAGGGTTCGTGCGGTGGCGTCCTGGGGACGCGCGGTGCGGCGGTGGGCGGCGACGGCCTGCTGGAGGCGGTTGGTCGCGGGGGCCCGCCAGATGTGACAGATGGCGAGGGCGAGGGCGTCGGCGGCGTCGGCCGGCTTGGGCGGTGCGTCGAGCCGGAGCAGGCGGGTGACCATGGAGCCGACCTGGGCCTTGTCGGCCCGGCCGCTGCCGGTGACGGCGGCCTTGACCTCGCTGGGGGTGTGCAGGGCGACGGGCAGTCCGCGCCGGGCGGCGCAGAGCATGGCGACGGCGCTGGCCTGGGCGGTGCCCATGACCGTGCTCACGTTGTGCTGGCTGAAGACGCGCTCCACGGCGACGAATTCGGGGCGGTGCTCGTCGAGCCACTGCTCGATGCCGCGCTCGATGAGGACGAGACGGTCGGCCACCTCGGCCTCGGCCGGGGTGCGGACGACGCCGACGCCGAGCATCCGCAGCGGCCGGCCGGCGACGCCCTCGACCACGCCGATGCCGCACCTGGTCAGCCCCGGGTCCACGCCCAGCACGCGCATCGCGCCCCCTCCTTCGTCGTCCGTCCGCAGACTATCGGCTGCCGCTGACAAGCCCCGGTCATGCCGACGGGCCGACGGGTCGGTGTCCCGTCGGCCCGTGCACGGCCCGCGTCCTCGAAATCGCCGTGGCGGATCGCCGCTTACGCGTCGACCTTGGCCATCACGTCGTCGGAGACGTCGAAGTTGGCGAAGACGTTCTGCACGTCGTCGCTGTCCTCCAGCGCGTCGATCAGCTTGAAGATCTTGCGCGCGCCGTCCTCGTCCAGCTCGACCTGCATGGTCGGGACGAAGTTGGCCTCGGCGGAGTCGTAGTCGATGCCCGCCTCCTGGAGCGCGGTGCGCACCGCGACCATGTCCGTGGCCTCGCTGAGCACCTCGAAGGAGTCACCCAGGTCGTTGACCTCCTCGGCGCCCGCGTCCAGGACCGCGCCGAGGACGTCGTCCTCGGCGAGCTCGCCCTTGGGGACGATCACGACGCCCTTGCGGTTGAAGAGGTACGAGACCGAGCCCGGGTCGGCCATCGAGCCGCCGTTGCGGGTCATGGCGACGCGCACGTCGGAGGCGGCGCGGTTGCGGTTGTCGGTGAGGCACTCGATGAGCACCGCGACACCGTTCGGGCCGTAGCCCTCGTACATGATCGTCTCGTAGTCGGCGCCACCGGCCTCGAGGCCGGCGCCGCGCTTGACCGCCGAGTCGATGTTCTTGTTGGGGACCGAGCTCTTCTTCGCCTTCTGGATGGCGTCGAACAGCGTCGGGTTGCCCGACGGGTCGGCGCCGCCGGTACGGGCCGCGACCTCGATGTTCTTGATCATCTTCGCGAAGAGCTTGCCGCGCTTGGCGTCGATCACGGCCTTCTTGTGCTTAGTCGTAGCCCATTTAGAGTGGCCGGACATCCGCCTGTCTCCTTCGCGTAACCATTTCTGAACGAACGACTGAGATCCTACCGGGACCTCGCCGCTACGCCGCGCGCACCATGTCGACGAACAGCCCGTGCACGCGGTGGTCACCCGTCAGCTCCGGGTGGAAGGACGTGGCGAGCACGTTCCCCTGGCGCACGGCGACGGTGTGGCCGTCGTACGTGGCCAGCACCTGGGCCCGCGCGCCCAGCGACTCCACCCAGGGGGCGCGGATGAAGACGCCCTCGACGGGGCCGCCCTCGATCCCCGCGACCTCGATGACCGCCTCGAAGGACTCGTTCTGCCGCCCGAAGGCGTTACGGCGCACGATCATGTCGATGCCGCCGAGCGTCTCCTGGTCCTCCCGGCCGTCCAGGAGCTTGTCCGCGACCATGATCATGCCGGCGCAGGTGCCGTAGACCGGCAGCCCGGCCCGCACCCGCTCGCGCAGCGGCTCCAGCATCCCGAAGGCGACCGCCAGCTTGGACATGGTGGTGGACTCGCCACCGGGTATGACCAGGCCGTCGAGGTCGCCGAGCTCCTCGGGACGGCGGACCGGGCGGGCCACGGCCCCGGCGGCCGCGAGGGCGATCAGATGCTCGCGGACGTCGCCCTGGAGGGCGAGTACGCCGATGACCGGGCTGTCGACGGGGGTTGTCACGGGGTACCTCTCACAGCGGGACGCGGTGTACGGACGGTGGGCGGCCCGGGAAAGCGGGCCGCCCACCGGGGGGTTCGGGGCGGATTACCAGCCGCGGTTGGCGTAGCGCTCCGACTCGGGGAGGGTGTCGCAGTTGATGCCGACCATGGCCTCGCCCAGGTTCCGCGAGACGTCCGCGATGACGCTCGGGTCGTCGTAGAACGTGGTGGCCTTCACGATGGCGGCGGCGCGCTTGGCCGGGTCGCCGGACTTGAAGATGCCGGAGCCGACGAAGACGCCCTCGGCGCCCAGCTGGCGCATCAGCGCGGCGTCGGCGGGGGTGGCGACGCCACCGGCGGAGAACAGCACGACCGGCAGCTTGCCGAGCTCGGCGACCTCCTTGACGAGCTCGTACGGGGCGCGCAGCTCCTTGGCGGCGGCGAAGAGCTCGTTGTTGTCGTAGCCGCGCAGACGGGCGATCTCGCCCTTGATCTGGCGCAGGTGGCGCACGGCCTCGACGACGTTGCCGGTGCCGGCCTCGCCCTTCGAGCGGATCATGGCCGCGCCCTCGGCGATGCGGCGCAGCGCCTCGCCCAGGTTGGTGGCACCGCAGACGAAGGGGGTGGTGAAGGCCCACTTGTCGCTGTGGTTGACCTCGTCGGCCGGGGTGAGGACCTCGGACTCGTCGATGTAGTCGACGCCGAGGGACTGGAGCACCTGGGCCTCGACGAAGTGGCCGATGCGGGACTTGGCCATGACCGGGATGGAGACGGCGTTGATGATGCCGTCGATCATGTCCGGGTCGGACATCCGGGCCACGCCGCCGTCCTTGCGGATGTCGGCGGGCACGCGCTCCAGGGCCATGACCGCGACCGCGCCGGCGTCCTCGGCGATCTTGGCTTCCTCCGGCGTGACGACGTCCATGATCACGCCGCCCTTGAGCTGCTCGGCCATGCCGCGCTTGACGCGTGCGGTGCCGGTCTCGGGGTTCGTGGACGTGCTGGGGGCCGTGCTGGACACGTGGTGACCTCACTATCAAGGGCGGTGATGCTGCACGGTCATCCAATCCGCCGCCCGATGGGCGAAAAAAGAGCCAATTCGAGGTCAGTGGCTTGTGCGGTCCCCGAGCACCGCCGGAGGCTCGTCATCCATCTCGAACGCGAGCGGGAACGGCGCGTGCCCCGCCAGCCGGAACCAGCGCACCACCCGGTGCGTGCGGACCGCCCGCGCGGCGCGCACCGCGTCGTTGTGGAACCGCCGCGCCATCGGCACCCGGCGCACCGCCTCCCCGAGCTCGGACAGCGACTCCTCACCGCCCGGCGCCGCCCGCACCGCCTCGACCTGCGGCGGCTCCGCGAACACGGCGCGCAGCGCCTGGCTCAGCTCGCTCTCGGCGACCTCCCGGTGCTCCTCCTCGGCCTGCCGGGCCGCGTGCGCGGCCTGGTAGAGGACGATCGAGGCGGCCGGATCGAGCACCCCGGCGGTGGCGAGCTCCTGCGCGACCGAGGCGCGCCGCAGCAGCTGGGCGTCGAGCGCGGCCCGCGCGGCGTCGATACGGCTGTGCAGCCGGTCGAGACGGCCGGCGGTCCAGCTCAGGTAGACGCCGATGACGACCAGCGCGACGACGATCCAGATCAAAGTGGTCACGCGTGCTCACGTTACCGCTCGCCGCGGGGCCGCTGCCGCGATGGCGCCGGAGGCGCCGGGTCTCGGTAAGGGTGCCGCCACGTCGGGGCGCGCCTTACCGATGTCCTCAAACTCCCCCAGCTAACGCTGGGAGGTGCCCCCGGACGGGCTGGATTGTGGCCGGGCCCGGACCTGATCGCACCCCTGCCCGAACTGCGTCGCCCTCTCGGCGAGGAGTGGGCCGTAGGCCGGCCCGGTGGTGGCCGACGCGGAGTGGGGCCCGGACCGGAGCGCGACCGACCCGAAGTGGGGCGGAGCCCCGGCCCGGAGTACGACCGACCCGGAGCGGGACGAAGTCCCGGCCCGGAGCGTGGCCGACGCGGGTGGGGCCCGGACCGGAGCGTGACCGACGCGGAGTGGGGTCGAGCCCCGGCCCGGTCGTGGCCGACCCGGAGCGGGCCGAAGCCCCGGCCCGGAGTACGACCGACCCTGAGCGGGCCGAAGTCCCGGCCCGGAGCGTGGCCTGCGTGGGTGGGGCCCGGCCCGCAGCGTGGCCGGCGTGGGTGGGCCCGGCCCGGAGTGTGGCCGACGCGGAGTGGGGCGGAGCCCCGGCCCGGTCGTGGCCGACCCGAAGTGGGCCGAAGCCCCGGCCCGGAGCGTGGCCGACGCGGGTGGGGCCCGGACCAGAGCGCGACCGACGCGGAGTGGGGTCGAGCCCCGGCCCGGTCGTGGCCGACCCGGAGCGGGCCGAAGCCCCGGCCCGGAGCGTGGCATGCGTGGATGGGGACCGTCCCGGGCCCGGGACGGTCGAGCCCCGGCGGCAGGCGTCAGTCGCGGGCCAGGCCGAATCTCGCTCGGAAGCCCGGGCGCTCGTCCGTGGCCACCGACGCCGCGCCCGCCGTCACCGTCTCGTAGACCGCCAGGATGTCCGCGCCGACCCTCGACCAGTCGAAGCGGCGCACGTGTGCCGAGCCGCGTTCGCTCAGCCGTGCCCGGCCGTCCGGGTCGCCCAGCAGGCCCACCGCCGCCGCGGCCAGCGCGTCCGCGTCCTCGTTGGCGAACAGCCGGCCCGCCGCACCCTTGTCGAGGACCTGCGCGAAGGCGTCCAGGTCGCTGGCGAGGACGGGCGCGCCCGCCGACATCGCCTCGACGAGGATGATGCCGAACGACTCGCCCCCGGTGTTGGGCGCCACATAGACGTCCACGCTGCGCAGCAGCCGCGCCTTGTCCTCGTCGCTCACCATGCCGAGGAATTCCACCCGCCCGCGCATCTCCGCGGGCAGGCTCGCGACGGCCTCCTCCTCGTCGCCGCGCCCGGCCACCAGCAGCCGGGTGCCGGGGCGCTCCGCGAGGATCTTCGGCAGGGCGCGCATCAGGACCGGCAGCCCCTTGCGCGGCTCGTCGATCCGGCCGATGAAGCCGATCGTGCCGCCGTCGACGCCGCCCTGCCACTCCTTGCGGGGTTCGGCGCGGGCGAAGAAGTCCACGTCGACGCCGTTGGGGATGACGACGGCGTCTCCGCCCAGGTGCTCGACCAGCGTCCGGCGGGCGTACTCGCTCACCGCGATCCGGGCGCTGATCTTCTCCAGCGCCGGCTGGAGGATCGGATAGGCCGCGATCATCGCCCGGGAGCGCGGGTTGGAGGTGTGGAAGGTCGCCACGATCGGGCCCTGCGCCGCCCAGCAGGCCAGCAGGCCCAGGGAGGGCGAGGTCGGCTCGTGGATGTGGATGACGTCGAAGTCACCGTCGTGCAGCCAGCGCCGCACCCGGGCGGCCGACAGGAAGCCGAAGTTCAGCCGGGCCACCGAGCCGTTGTAGGGCACGGGCACGGCCCGGCCGGCGGAGACGACGAACGGCGGGAGCGGCGTCTCGTCGTCCGCGGGCGCCAGCACCGACACCTCGTGGCCCAGCCGGATGAGGTGCTCGGCCAGGTCCCGGATGTGGAACTGCACCCCGCCGGGGACGTCCCACGAATACGGGCAGACGATCCCGATCCTCACGGTGTCCCCTCCCCGGCCCGCGGCAGGTCCGCGAGCCAGAGTCGCTGGAGCATGTGCCAGTCCTGCGGGTGCTCGGCGATGCCCCCGGCGAAGGCGTCGGCCAGCTGCTGGGTCATCGCGGCGGCCTTCTCCTGCCGGGTGCCCGTCTCCGGCACCTCGACGGGCGGGTGGATCCGCCCCCGCATCACCGGCGAGCTGTCGTACCAGAGGGTGACGGGCAGCAGCGCCGCACCGGTCTGCACCGCCAGCATGGCGGGTCCGGCGGGCATCTTCGCCGCCTCGCCGAAGAACTTCACCTCTATGCCGGAGGAGGACAGGTCGCGGTCGGCCACCAGGCAGACCAGCCCGCCCGCCCGCAGCCGGCGCGCGAGGGTGCCGAAGGCGCTGCCCCCGGCGTGCGGCAGGACCTCCATGCCGAGCCCCTCGCGGTAGGCCACGAACCGGTCGTAGAGCGTCTCGGGCTTGAGCCGCTCGGCGACGGTCGTGAAGGGCACCCCCAGCCGGGTGGTGACCCAGGCGCCCGCGAGGTCGTAGTTGCCCATGTGGGGCAGGGCGACGATGACGCCCCGCCCGCCGGCCAGGCTCTCCTCCAGGAAGTGCAGGCCCTCCGGCGTGAAGCCGTCGCGGATCCGCTGCGGGCTCCACGCCGGCAGTCGGAAGGACTCCATCCAGTAGCGCATGTACGAGCGCATGCCCGCCCGCGAGAGCCCGGCGAGCCGCCCGGGGCCCGCGTCGGGCAGCACCCGCGCGAGATTGGCCTCCAGGCGCAGCACGCCCTTGCCGCGCCGCTTCCACGCGATGTCGGCGATCCGCCGTCCTAGCCGGGTGGCCACCGGCTCGGGAAGCTTCTTCACCGCGCCCCAGCCGAGCCCGTACAGCGCGTCGGTCAGCTTCTCCCTCACCGCGCGTTCACCCGGCCCCGCCGCCGCTCGCCACCGCGTCGGCCTCGGCGGCCTCGCGGCGCACGGTCACCACGCGCTGGACCAAGGTCACCAGGCTGCCGGCCGCCACGATCCACAGGGCGATGGGCAGCAGGATCTGGATGCCCGGCACGCCGAACTTGTGCAGCCCGGAGAAGCCGCACGCCACCAGCGAGATCACCAGCCGCTCGGCCCGCTCGACCAGGCCGTTCACATTGACCGGAAGACCGATGGCCTCCCCGCGCGCCTTGGTGTACGAGACCACCTGGCCGCTGGCGAGGCAGAAGATCGTCACCGCGCACAGGGTGAGGCTGTCGCCGCGCCCCGCGTACCAGAGGGCGAGCCCGCCGAAGATCGCCGCGTCGGCGACCCGGTCGAGCGTGGAGTCGAGGAACGCGCCCCAGCGGCTGGAGCGGCCGAGCTGGCGGGCCATGTTGCCGTCGACCAGGTCGGAGAAGACGAACAGGGTGATGGTGACCGTGCCCCAGAAGAACTCCCCCTGGGGGTAGAAGACCAGCGCACCCGCCATCACACCGCCGGTACCGACGAGGGTCACCGCGTCGGGGCTGACGCCGAGGCGGATGAGCAGGGCGGCGAACGGCGTGAGAACACGCGTGAAGAACGCACGCGCGTACTTGTTCAGCATGGCCTTCCCGGAGGGTCGTATCGGGCCGGGTGGTCAGGAGGCCACCGGCTGGCCCATCGTAGCCAGGCGGCCGGGGGCGCCCGCGCACGCACCGCTCGCACACCCCTCACCACGGCCGCCGCCCCGCGCGCGCACCGGTCCGCGCGCCACCGGGGGCGCGCCGGTGGCACCGCCTCGGGTACGCCTCCGTGTGCGACGTATGGACGCAGCGTGACGGCGGTGGAAAGCTCGGAGGACCGCAGGTGTCGACCGGGAGGCGGGACACATGGGCGAGAAGACGGGCACGTACCCAGGGGCCGCGGGCAGAGCAGTGTCGGCCGACCGGCCGAGCCACGTACGCAACGTGGTGCTGGTCGGCCACAGCGGCGCCGGCAAGACGACGCTGGTGGAGGCGCTGGCGCTGACCACGGGAGCGGTCAACCGCGCCGGCCGGGTGGAGGACGGCGGCGCGCTGTCCGACTACGACGAGATGGAACACCGCCAGCAGCGCTCGGTGCAGCTCTCCCTGGTCCCCGTGGAGTGGGCCGGGATCAAGATCAATGTCCTGGACACCCCCGGCTACGCCGACTTCGTCGGGGAGCTCAGGGCCGGTCTGCGCGCCGCGGACGCGGCCCTCTTCGTCGTCTCGGCCGCCGAGGGCGCCGAGAACATCGGCGGCGCGACCCGCATGGTGTGGGAGGAGTGCGCGGCCGTCGGGATGCCCCGCGCGATCGTCGTCACCCACCTGGAGGCGGCCCGCGCGGACTTCACGGCGATGACGGAGAACTGCCGCACCGCCTTCGGCGGCGACTCCCCCGACAGCGTGCTGCCGCTCTATCTGCCCCTGCACGGACCCGAGGGCCCGGACGGGCACCGGAGCGTGGCCGGCCTGATCGGCCTCCTCTCCCAGCGCGTCTTCGACTACTCCTCCGGCGAGCGCGCCGAGCACCCGCCCGGCCCCGACCAGCTGCCGCTGATCGAGGAGGCCCGCAACCGGCTCATCGAGGGGATCATCGCCGAGAGCGAGGACGAGACCCTCATGGACCGCTATCTGGGCGGCGAGGAGATCGACGTCAAGACCCTGATCGAGGACCTGGAGCGGGCCGTGGCGCGCGGCACCTTCCACCCCGTCCTGGCCGCCGCCCCCGCGCCGGAGGGCGCCCGGCACGGACTGGGCACCGTGGAGCTGCTGGAGCTGATCACCGGCGGCTTCCCCACCCCGCTCGAAAGGACGGTCCCGGCGGTCACCACCCCCGACGGCCGCCCCCGCGCGCCCCTCACCTGCGACCCGGCCGGCCCACTTGCCGCAGAAGTGATCAAAACCTCCTCCGACCCCTACGTCGGACGGATCTCCCTCGTCCGCGTCTTCTCCGGCACCCTGCGCCCGGACGAGACCGTGCACGTCTCCGGGCACGGCCTGGAGGACCGCGGCCACGAGGACCACGACGTGGACGAGCGCGTCGGCGCCCTCTCCTCGCCCTTCGGCAAGCACCAGCGGCAGCTGAACCAGGCCATCGCCGGCGACATCGCCTGCGTCGCCAAGCTCGCCCACGCCGAGACCGGCGACACCCTCTCCGCCCGCGGCGAGCCCCTGCTGATGGAGCCGTGGCAGATGCCCGACCCCCTGCTACCGGTGGCCATCCAGGCGCACAGCAAGGCGGACGAGGACAAGCTCTCGCAGGGCCTCGCCCGGCTGGTCGCCGAGGACCCCACCATGCGGCTGGAGCAGAACGCCCAGACCCACCAGGTGGTCCTGTGGTGCCTGGGCGAGGCGCACCGCGACGTCGCCCTGGAGCGGCTGCGCACCCGCTACGGCGTACGGGTCGACGCCGTGCCCTACAAGGTGTCGCTGCGCGAGACCTTCGGCTCCAGGGCCGCCGGGCGCGGGCGGCACGTCAAACAGTCCGGCGGCCACGGCCAGTACGCCATCTGCGAGATCGAGGTCGAGCCGCTGCCCGGCGGCTCCGGCATCGAGTTCGTCGACAAGGTGGTGGGCGGCGCGGTGCCCCGCCAGTTCATCCCCTCCGTGGAGAAGGGCGTCCGGGCCCAGGCGGCGCGCGGCGTCGCCGCCGGCTACCCCCTGGTCGACGTGCGGGTGACGCTCCTCGACGGCAAGGCGCACTCGGTGGACTCCTCCGACGCCGCCTTCCAGACGGCCGGCGCCCTCGCCCTGCGCGAGGCCGCCGCCGGGACCCGGATCCACCTCCTCGAACCCGTCGCGGAGGTCCGGGTGCTGGTCCCCGACGCCTATGTCGGACCGGTGATGAGCGACCTCTCCGGGCGGCGCGGCAGAGTGGTCGGCACCGAGCAGTCCGGCGCCGGCCGCACCCTCGTACGGGCCGAGGTCCCGGAGATCGAGATCGACCGGTACGCGGTGGACCTTCGCTCCCTGTCGCACGGCACCGGCCGGTTCGCCCGGAGCTACGCCCGCCACGAGCCGATGCCCGCCCAGGTGGCCGACCGCATCCGCGAAGTCCCCGAAAACGGAGCATAGTTCACATGCCGCCCGTCCCAACTCCAAGGAGACGGGCGGCTTTCCGATCTCCGGCGACAGCCGGTACCCCGCACGGATACGCTGGGCACGCGGACCAATACGTATGACACGGGCGGCCGTCGTCAGGCAGGCCGCAGGATCGGGCATGCGCGGCATTGGGGGCAGCGGTGGCAGCAGGGGACGCGTTCGACTTCAGCCCGGGTGCACAGATCCCGCTCTCGGGCTCCTCGGGACAGACGGCGGCGACCCAGGCACTCGCCTCGGCCGCCTACCGCGACGGCCCCGTGGACGAACTCCTCAAGGCCAACTCCGACTGGGCCACCTCCGAGGTCAAGCCACCCCGCATATCGCTCTTCGAACCGAACCTCGGCGAGGCGTTCTCCCGCGCCGTCCAGCTCAGGGTCCTCGGCGGCGGCCGCAAGCCGCTGATCCAGTCCTTCGGCCTCGACCCCCAGCCCGTCGTCGAACACTGTCTGGCGGCCAGCCGCATCCGTAAACAGCGCGACACCCGGCTCACCGTCATCATGGTCGTCTGCGGCCTCCTCTTCCTCCCCGGTGTCCTCCTCTGGCTGGGCGCCTTCCAGCTCCGCCGCTCCCTCGCCGGCGCCCAGAACAAACGAGCCGGCGCCCTCGGCATGGCCCTGCTCGCCGTCCTCGCCGTCCTCGCCGTGGTCCTCATGGTCAAGCTCCCCTTCCACGGCTTCTGGGGCTTCTACCTCCGGGCCATGCTCATCGCCCCCCTCGTCGGCGGCGTCTGGGCCAAGACCGTCTGCGAGCGCACCGCCAAGGACCTCCGCGACCGCTGGAGCGGCCTCCTCTCCGGCGGCGGCATCGGCGCCAAGATCCCCGAAGCCGTCCCCAAGAACCCCGGCGAGACCGCCGCCGAACGGCTCCGCCAGTCCCTGGAACGGCTCGCCGCCGAACAGCACAGCAACGTCGCCTTCTACGCCGGCCCCAAGGGCATCCTCGGCATGGGCACCCGCTGGGGCAGCTGGCAGCTCGCCGAGGAGCTCGTGCCCGCCGACCCCGACAAGGAGATCAACCCCTTCCGCAGCTGGGACGTCGTCCGCGCCATCCACGACCAGCTGCGCCTCCTGGAGCGCAGCCCCCTGCACACCGGAGGCTTCCCCACCCCCTCCGTCGAGCACTGGGTCGTCTCCCCCGTCGGCGAGGGCGCCGGAGCCGTCTCCCGCCCCGAGGGCGCCGACGGCTTCCAGATAAGGGGCGCGGAACTCCAGAAGATCTGCAACGAACAGCAGTTCGGCGCCGGCAGCCGGCACTACCTCGGCGTCCAGTTCGTCCTCTGGGACGGCCAGCTGGTCATCACCCTCCTGATCACCGTCACCGTCCTCCACAAGACCCTGCGCATCGAGGTCACCGGCCACGCCCTCGGCCCCGTCCACGGCCTCTTCATGGGCAAGCCCTCACCCCGCACCAAGACGATCACCAAGACCGTCAAGTTCTGGGAGACCAAGACCCGCAAGCTCTCCATCGTCCCCGCCAAGGAGGTCGTCCGGCTCGCCGCCCGCGCCCCCCTCACCTGGTACCCGCCCCTCCTGGAGTACTGGGGCGGCAAGCTCGTCCTCCCCGAGCCCTTCGGCCTGCGCCACGCCTGGGCCGACAAACCCTGGCGCCACCGCTTCATGGCCGACGACGCCCTGCGCGCCACCACCCCCGTCCTCCGCGTGGTCCACCAGGCCGCCCTGCGCGTCCTCGCCGAACACGGCGTGAACACCGAGCGCTTCGCCGGCCGCGCGATGTCCCTGAGCGGCGCCGTCCAGGACGCCAAGCCCGGCCAGGCCGACGTCTACAACGCCTGAACCGCCCACGGAACCCGGAGAACACAGGAGGGGCCGCCGTCCACCCGGACGGCGGCCCCTCCCCCGTCGCTCACCTCATCTGAAGATCCCCGTGTGACCCAGCGAATACCGCCCCGGCTGCGGATAGACCGCCAGCCCGTGCGGCCCCGAACCCACCCGGATCCGCGCGATCTGATGCCCGTCCCGGGTGTCGATGGCGTACACCTCACCGTCGTAACGCCCCGACAGCCACAGCACCTTGCCGTCCGCCGACACCCCGCCCATGTCCGGACTCCCCCCGTCCGGCAGCTCCCACTTCTTCACCAGCTTCCGGCTCGGCAGATCCAGCACCGACACCGAACCCTCGCCCCGGTTGGAGATGTACATCGACCGGGAGTCCCGGCTGACGTACAGACCGTGCGCCCCCTTGCCCGTCCGCATCAGCGTCGGCTCGGTGAACCTGTCCCCGTCCAGCACCCAGATCCCGTCCGCCATCATGTCCGCGACGTACCAGGTCTTCCCGTCCGAGGAGATCTTCACATCCTGCGGCATCGCCCCTTCGAACGGCAGCTTCTGCTTGTCGATCACCTTCATCCGCGCCGTGTCGACCTTCAGCAGCTCCCCCGAGAACTCGCAGGAGACGATGAAATACCTCCCGTCGGGCGAGAAGTCCGCGTGATTCACCCCCTTGCAGTTCACCGGCTCCGTCTTCATCCGCTTCATGGTGTGCGCGTCCCGGAAGACCAGCTCCCGGTCCATCGACGCCATCACCACCGCGTACTTCCCGTCCGGCGTGAAGTAGAGGTTGTACGGATCGTGGACGTCGACCGTCTTCCCCGCCTTGCCCGTCGCCGGATCGATGGGCGTGAGGGTGTGCCCCCGGTCGTTGTTGACCCACAGCGTCTTCAGGTCCCACGACGGCACCACGTGCTGCGGCTGCCGCCCCACCGGGATCGTCTCGACGACCTTGTACGTCTTCGGATCGATCACACTGACCGTGTCCGACTCGGTGTTGGGCACATACACCCGCGACGGGAAGTCCTTCACCACCGGCGACAGGGCGTTCGGCCGGTCCGCCGCGTACAGGTCGTTCGGATCGAGCAGCGGCGGCATCCCCGGCAGGCCCGCCGGCGCGGCACCCGCCTTACGGGTCCCGCCCTCACGGGCGGTGGAGTCGGGCCCGTCATCGCCCGAATCACCGCAGCCGGACGCCAGCAGGACGCCGGCCACGGCGAACGACAGGGCCCGGCGGACCCCACGCCACCGGGACCGGCCACGACGGCGGCCGGCACGCGCGGACCGCGGATCTGGAGAGGACTGGATCGAGGACTGGCTCATCTGGTCAGCAGCTCCGTTGTCGTCACCGCGCGCAGACCGCGCCGGTGCAGGCCGTCGAGGATCGCGGGCAGCGCGGCGACCGTGCCGGCGTGCCCGAAGTGCAGACTCACCACCGACCCCGGCCGCACCGCGCCCAGCACCGTACGCCGGACCACCTCCGCGCCCGGGTCGGTGTGATCGAGGGAGTCCACGTCGTACGAGAGGACGTGCGGATAACCGGCCTGCCGCGCGAGCCGGACCACACGCTCGGTCGCGAGCCGCGCCCGCGACGGCCGGAACCAGCGGCCGATCCCGCCCGTCAGCCTGCGCAGCCGCTCCGCGCACTGGACGATCTCGGCGGTGGCCGCGCGCTCGCCCATGGCGCAGATGTCCAGATGGCGCATCGTGTGATTGCCCAGCTCGTGCCCCCCGTCGAGCACCCGGCGGGCCATCCGCGGCTCGGCGTCCAGCCAGGAACCGACCGCCAGCACGGTCACCCGCGCCCCGGCCCGCTCGACCTCGGCCAGCAGCGCGGCGACGCCCTTGGGGTCACCCTGCCCATGAAAGGTGAGGGCTACGGCAGAGCCCTTGCGAGGCCCGTACTCGATCTGTGCGGGCAGCAGGGGAGGAAGCGGCGGCAGAGCGGACACGCCGGGAGCAACGGGCCCCACGAGCGCCGGGAAGCGGGGAGCGGGAGGCGACGGACGCGGAGACGGGGCGTGCGACCTGGGCGGGGCGGGCGAGGGCGCGGACGCCGGGGCGGACGGCGCGGGCGCCCGCGCGGACGGGTCCGCCGCGCGGACCTCGTCCCCATCGGACCGGCCGCAGCCGACGGCGCCCGCCCCGGCGAGGGCGCCGCCCGCGGCCGCGCGCAGCACGGTGCGGCGGTGAAGGAAAGTCACCGCACCATTAGAACTTCTCTTTATTAAGGCTTGGGGATATTTGCCCGATTTCGCCCCACGCGTGTCCTGAATATGCGTAGGCGGGCCGGGCGACCCCGCCCGCTACGCCCCGGGCCAGACGTCCGCGAGCATCTTGCGGGTGTCGGCGAGCAGTTGGGGAAGCACCTTGGTGTGGCCCACAACGGGCATGAAATTGGTGTCGCCACCCCAGCGCGGGACGATGTGCTGGTGCAGGTGGGCGGCGATGCCGGCACCGGCGGCCTGCCCCTGGTTCATCCCGATGTTGAAGCCGTGCGCCCCGGACGCCTTGCGGAGCGCGGTCATGGCCCGCTTGGTGAAGACCGCGAGCTCGGCCGTCTCGGCGTCGTCGAGCTCCGTGTAGTCGGCGACGTGCCGGAACGGGACGATCATGATGTGCCCGCCGTTGTACGGATACAAATTCAGCACGGCGTAGACGTGCTCGCCCCGGGCGACGATCAGCCCGTCCTCGTCACTCTTGGCCGGAATCGAACAGAACGGGCAGCCGTCGTCGGCACCCGGACCGCTGGGCTTGTTCTCACCCTGGATGTACGCCATCCGGTGGGGCGTCCACAGGCGCTGGAACGCGTCCGGTGCGCCGACTCCGATCTGCTGCTCCGGCTCAGTCGTCATGATGAGCAGCATATTCCCCGGGTGGGTGAGGATGCGCCGAGGGGCGGCCCTGATGGGCCGCCCCTCTCAAACCCCCGCATGCGCGGGGAACAGATCACACCTGGACGCGACGCTCCACAACATCAACCAGCTTGGCGAGGGCCTGGTCACGGGGAACACCGTTCTCCTGCGAACCATCCCGGTAGCGGAAGGACACCGTGCCGGCCGCCATGTCATCGTCACCGACGATGATCATGAACGGCGTCTTGGCCTTCTGGTGGGTGCGGATCTTCTTCTGCATCCGGTCAGAGGAGGCGTCCACCTCGACCCGCAGGCCCTTCTTCTTCGCGTCGGCCGCGAACTCCTGAAGGTAGTCGACGTGGGCGTCGCCGATCGGGATACCGACGGCCTGGACCGGGGCCAGCCACGCCGGGAACGCGCCCGCGTAGTGCTCCAGCAGGACCGCGAAGAAACGCTCGATCGAACCGAACAGCGCACGGTGGATCATGACCGGGCGCTGCTTGGTGCCGTCGGCACCCGTGTACTCCAGGTCGAAACGCTCGGGCAGGTTGAAGTCCAGCTGGATCGTGCTCATCTGCCACGTACGGCCGATCGCGTCCTTGGCCTGGACCGAGATCTTCGGGCCGTAGAAGGCCGCGCCGCCCGGGTCGGCGACCAGTTCGAGACCCTGCTTCTCCGCCACCTTGCGCAAGGTCTCGGTGGCCTCTTCCCACGCCTCGTCGGAACCGACGAACTTCTCCGGATCCTTGGTGGACAGCTCCAGGTAGAAGTCGTTCAGGCCGTAGTCGCGCAACAGGTCGAGCACGAAGGTCAGCGTCGTGTCGAGCTCCTCCGCCATCTGCTCACGGGTGCAGTAGATGTGCGCGTCGTCCTGCGTGAAGCCACGGGCACGGGTCAGGCCGTGCACGACGCCCGACTTCTCGTACCGGTACACGGTGCCGAATTCGAACAACCTCAACGGCAGCTCACGGTACGAACGCCCGCGCGCGTCGAAGATCAGGTTGTGCATCGGGCAGTTCATGGGCTTCAGGTAGTAGTCCGTGCCCGCGTCGAGCTGCATGGGGGGGTACATACCGTCGGCGTACCAGTCCAGGTGGCCCGACTTCTCGAAAAGAGCGCCCTTGGTGGCGTGCGGGGTGTAGACGAACTCGTACCCCTCCTCCTCGTGACGACGGCGCGAGTAGTCCTCCATGACCCGGCGGATGATGCCGCCACGGGGGTGGAAGACCGCGAGACCCGAGCCGATCTCATCCGGGATGGAGAAGAGGTCCAGCTCGGAGCCGAGCTTGCGGTGGTCGCGCTTCTCTGCCTCGGCCAGGAACTCCAGGTGCGCCTTCAGCTCGTCCTTGGTCGGCCACGCGGTGCCGTAGATGCGCTGGAGCTGCTTGTTCTTCTCGCTGCCGCGCCAGTAGGCCGACGCGTTCCTCATCAGCTTGAACGCCGGGATGAACCGCGTCGTCGGCAGGTGCGGGCCGCGGCACAGGTCCGACCAGCAGGTCTCGCCGGTCTTCGGGTCCAGGTTGTCGTAGATGGTCAGCTCGCCGGCGCCCACCTCGACGTCCGCGCCGTCGGCGTGCGAGGCCGAGCCCTTGAGGCCGATGAGCTCCAGCTTGTAGGGCTCGTCGGCGAGCTCCTCACGGGCGGCCTCGTCGGTCACCACGCGGCGGGAGAACTTCTGGCCCCGCTTCTGGATCTCCTGCATTTTCTTCTCGATGGCCTTGAGGTCATCGGGGTGGAAGGGCTTCTCGACGTCGAAGTCGTAGTAGAAGCCGTCCTTGACCGGCGGGCCGATGCCCAGCTTGGCCTCGGGGAAGAGCTCCTGCACGGCCTGGGCCATGACGTGGGCCGTCGAGTGGCGCAGGATGTTCAGGCCGTCCTCGGAGGAGATCTCGACCGGCTCGACCTCCTCGCCGTCGAGCACGACGTACGCGAGGTCCTTCAGCTCGCCCGCGATGCGTGCGGCCACGACGGTGCGCTCCCCGGCGAACAGGTCGGCGGCAGTAGTGCCCGTCGTCACCACGCGCTCTTCCCGCTCGGAATCGCGATGGATGATCACACGGACGTCTGACACCGGTCTCTCCTGACTCAAGGGGTCGCGCGGGCGGATGCCGCGCGCCTGAATCGTACCGAGCCCGGCCCCTTGGTCGCGAAACGGTTGCGCCGCGCTCCCCGCGGGCGCCGGACGCCCCGTCCGGATCAGTCCTCGTCGTGGGTGTCCGCGGTGTCCTGGAAGAGGTCCAGGTTCTCGTGGAGCGACTTCAGCAGGCGGTCCCGCTCGGCCTCGTCCACCCGTACGGGCGTGACGCCGGACGCCTCCGCCAGCCGCCGGAAGCCCGCCCGGCTCTCCAGCCGGCCGCTGACCCGGACCGGGACGCCGACGAGGTGGGCGTGGCCCGCGATGCGGTAGTCGTCCTCGCCGAGGGCGATCCGCACCTGGGGGACCTCCGCGCCCGCGAGGACCCGGAGCCGCACCACTCCCGGCCCGGCCGGGTCGTCCCGCCGCATGCGCACCACGGCGCCCGTGAGCCGGACCGGGACCGAGGGTTCGTCGCGTATGTAGCGGGCGCCGGCCTCCCGGAGCGCGGGGAGGTCGCCGGGGGTGAACCCGACGGGCTCGGGGTGCGCGGCGAAGCCCTCGGGCGGGCCGGCGGCGGGGGACCAGTGCAGGGCGATCCGGACGCCCGCCGAGCCGCGGACGAGGGTGCTGAGCGCCTCGGTCAGCTCCTGGCACACACCGGCCTCGACCGCCGCCGCGAAGGCGTCCCGGCCGCCGGTGGCGCGCTGGTGGTCCGTGGCGTCGCGGGCCGCGTACAGGGCGCGCAGCAGGGTGGTGGTGACCGTCCGGCCGGAGGGTTCCGGTCCGGTGGGGGCGCCGGGGGCCACGGGGAGGAAGACGGTGAGTTCGCGGCCGCTGGGTGCGGGGCCGGCGAGCAGGTCGTCGAGGGCCGCTTCGGCGGGGCGGCGGTGGCGGGCCCCGTGGTAGCCGGCGTGGTCGTGGGCGGCGAGGGCGGCGGCGAGGAGGAGGGCGCGGGCGCCGGCCCGCAGCCGTTCCTGGGCGGCCCAGACGGCGGCCGGGACGGCGGGTTCGGGTACCTCGCGGGTCCAGTGGATCTCGTCGCCGGGCACGCGGAGCGACCGGAGGATGTCGTGGGCCGAGGGGGCGGGGCTGCGTTCCAGGGCGGTGAGGGCCTCGGCGAGCAGGTCGGCGCTGTCGGGGAAGGAGCGGCTCGCGGGGAGGAGGAGGCTGGTGCCGCCGCCTTCGGGCGGGGTCCAGCGGCTGTAGGAGGCGCCTGGGCTCCCGCCGCGGCGCCGCCAGCCGTGGCGGGCGAGCAGGGCGCCCAGGACCAGGGGGTCGGCCTGCTCGGCGGCGGGGGTGCGGTCGGGTCGTACGGGCTCGTGTGGCGGCCGGTGCATCAGGGTCTCCCTCCCGCTCCGACCCGCGTCATGATTTCGCAGAGCGCGCGGTCGTCGAAGACGCGTGTGGTCGGGATCCGCACGGTGGTCCTGCGTCTGCCGGTCACGGGGTGGCCGGCGAGGTTGGTCCAGTAGCAGCAGTGCCTCAGTTCGAGGCGGTCGTGGCCGGCGTGGAGCCAGTCGTCGCGGGCGCGCGGGACGATCATCACGACGAGGATCTTGTGGACCGAGACGGGGGTGCGGGCGAGCTTGGCGAGGTGGTCGTTGTCGAGGGTGAAGGAGAAGGTGGGCGTGGTGGGGCGGGGGGTGAGTTGGTAGGTGCTCTTGAGCTGCACCTTGATGGTGACTTCGTCGTCGATGCCATGGCCGCCGGGGGCAGTGTGGCTGATGTGCCAGTCGATGCCGTAGTCGGGGAACGGCTGGGCCAGTGAGCAGCCCGCCGCGGCGGCGACGGCGTGCAGATAGCCGACCTGGAGTGTCTCCATGCAGGCGGTGGTGGCGAGCGCGCCGCGGGGTGGGGCGGTCCGTCCGGGCAGCAGCCCGCTCGGTTCGGGGCGCGGGAACGCCATGTCCGAATCCCTCCGGGCGTCAGGACCTTCGGTCCGTACACATGTGTTGTCTCCTTTGCAACTCCACTGCAAACAAAGGCGGTTCGCCTGACGTTCGGGCCGGGTATCACCTCGCCGGGAGGGCGGAATCACGCCAGTCCCCTGACAAGCGCGAGGAGTTGGGACATGTGCTGGTTCGAGGGGCCGCTCACCGCTTTCGACACCGAGACCACCGGGGTGGACGTCGAGAGTGACCGGATCGTGTCGGCGGCGCTGGTGGTGCAGTCGGCGGCGGGGGCGCAGCCGGTGACCACCCGTTGGCTGGTGAATCCGGGAGTGCCGGTGCCGCCGGGGGCGACGGCGATACATGGTCTGACCGATGAGCACTTGCAGCGGCAGGGGCGGTGGCCGGCGCCGGTGATGGAGGAGGTGGCGCGGGGGTTGGCGGGGCACGCGGCGCGGGGGATACCGCTGGTGGTGATGAACGCGCCGTTCGATCTGACGTTGCTGGACCGTGAGTTGCGGCGGCACCGGGCGTCGGCGCTGGCCGATTATCTGGTGGCCGCTCCGTTGTGTGTGCTGGATCCATGGGTACTGGACAAGCATCTGGACCGGTACCGGAAGGGCCGGCGGACGCTGTCGGACCTGAGTGCGCAGTACGGCGTGGAGCTGACGGGCGCGCATGACGCGGGGGCCGACGCGCTGGCGGCGCTGGAGGTGGTCCGGGCGGTGGGGCGCCGGTTCTCGGAGCGGCTGGAGCGGCTGAGTCCGGCGGAGCTGCATGCGCGGCAGGCGGTGTGGCACGCGGCGCAGGCGCGTGGGCTTCAGGCGTGGTTCGCGCGGAACGGTACGGAGGAGGCGTGCGATCCGGCGTGGCCGTTGCGGCCGGTGATGTCGGCCGCGGCGTGAGGGGCGGTCGGGTGTCCGTGCCCCGGTCCGGTTTTTCCGGGGGAATGCGCAAGGCCGGTCCGTCTGCTGACGGACCGGCCTTGCCCGGGTGGGCGATACTGGGATCGAACCAGTGACCCCTTCGGTGTGAACGAAGTGCTCTCCCGCTGAGCTAATCGCCCGGGTCTGTCCCCGGCGTTTCCCCCGGCGACGGGTTGAACAATACAGGCCCTGGCGCCGCCGCATCAAATTCCTTCCGTGCGGTGTGCCAGCCGGGCCCGGAGTCCGCGCCGGGCGCCGCGCATCATCCAGGTGTGGTTGGCGCGGAGGAGGGGGCGGGCGGGGAGGGCGAGGAGGCGCAGGAGGGGCCTGCGGGCCTCGACGACCTGTTCGTAGCGGACGCGGGTGCCGGTGGGGTCGCGGGGCAGGAGGGTCCAGCGGGCCCAGCCCTCGACGTCGCCGGTCATGGCGACCTCCAGGACGCGGGTGACGGGGTCCCGGCGGCCGGCGTGGACGGTGACGGTGAGCTCGTAGGGGAGGAAGGAGCGGACGCGGGCGGTGCCGGTGGTGTCCGTGCCCGTGCCGGTGCGGGTTACCTGGCGTATCTGGGGCCACCAGGCCGGGTAGTCGTCGGGGGCTTCGAGGCAGGCGTAGACGGTGGCGGGTGCCACGGCGAGGTCCCACTCGCTGTGGAAGCGGTAGTGGTGGCGGCCGGTCCGGTGGGTGCGGGGTTCGACGGTCACGGGTTCAGGGCACACAAAAAACCGGCGGTTCGCAAGGGGTCTTCCTTGCGAACCGCCGGTTTTCGACGTGGGCGATACTGGGATCGAACCAGTGACCTCTTCGGTGTGAACGAAGCGCTCTCCCGCTGAGCTAATCGCCCGGGCGCACCGCAAACATTACCGCATGTCAGACGGTGTCCCGAACCATGGTGCCGGGGTCAGCGGCCGGCGTTCCACGGCATGGTCATGCCGTACTTCCAGAGGTAGACGGCGACGAGGGCCGCGACGATCACCAGGCCGACGGTGGTGAGGATGATGTTGCGCCGCCGGACCGCGGGGTCGAGGGCGCGCTGGGCGGCCTCGGTGACCTTGCGCTTGGTCCAGCGGAGGACGAGCTGGGCCCAGACGAACTCGGTGGCCCAGATCGCCATGCCGCCGAAGATCACCAGCCAGCCGGGGCCGGGCAGGGGCAGCATGATGATGCCGGCGACGACGACGGCGAGGCCGACCACGAAGACCCCGACCTGCCAGCTGATGTGCAGGGGCCGGGAGCGCTTGATGAAGTGGGGCGCGCGTGACCCGAGGGCGGGTTCCGCCGGTGCGCCGCCGTCCCCGCCGGCCGGCGCGCCGTCCCCGGCCCCGCCCGGGGTCCCCGGGGTGCCGGTCTTCACGGCGGGTCGTCGTTCGTCCCGCCGCTCGTCACTCTCCGCATTCATACGCCCCAACCTACCGGACCGAACCAGAACTCACTGGAATGGCGGTATTAGCGGGCGAGCGGCTGGGCCGTACGAGGTATCCGAAGAGCCTCAAAACGGTCAGAGGGGTTTACAACGGCACCGTAGGTGGCATGTCGATTTCGCCGACGTGCGAATCCCCGAGCGCACACTGAGCGAAAGGCCCTGGCGCTTATGAACACCACGGTCAGCTGCGAGCTGCACTTGCGCCTCGTCGTGTCGAGTGAATCCTCACTGCCTGTCCCCGCAGGTCTGCGGTACGACACGGCCGATCCGTATGCCGTGCACGCCACCTTCCACACCGGAGCCGAGGAGACGGTGGAGTGGGTCTTCGCCAGAGATCTGCTGGCCGAGGGCCTGCACCGGCCGACCGGTACCGGAGACGTCCGTGTCTGGCCCTCCCGCAGTCATGGTCAGGGCGTCGTGTGCATCGCCCTGAGCTCCCCGGAGGGGGAGGCGCTGCTGGAGGCCCCGGCGCGGGCCCTGGAGTCGTTCCTGAAGCGGACCGACGCCGCGGTGCCGCCGGGCACCGAACACCGTCACTTCGATCTGGACACCGAGCTCTCGCACATCCTCGCGGAGAGCTGAGTCCGGACCGTGTGACACCGGGCGCGCCCGCCCACTCGGGGGGTCGGGCGCGCCGACCGGCACGAAAGGCGTGGCGCGCGGCGCCGTCGCCGCGGATCCACCGCGGGCGACGGCGCCGTCGCGCTGCGGAGCCGCTAGAGTCGTCTCCCTGATCGAACCGATCGAACACCAGCCGCGCCACCTTTCCGTCGGCCAGGGAGCGAACGAACCGTGCTGATCAACCACGACACCCGGTGCGCGCTCGACGCCGTCGTCGATCTCGTGAACACGGCGGCCCCCGGGCCGGACGGCATGGTCCGGGAGGGGCTCGCGGACCTTCCGTCGCTGCGCGGTTTCGTCGAGCGCAACGACGTCAGCGGCGTCGGCGACCTCCGGGAGCGGGACCTCGCGGCCGTCCGGGCCGTCCGGGACCGGTTCGCGGAGGTGTTCGGCGCGAAGGACACGGCGGACGCGGCGGAGCTGCTGAACGCGATGGTCGCGGAGGCGGGGACGACGCCCCGGCTGACGGACCACGACGGCTACGACTGGCATGTGCACTATTTCGCGCCGGGCGCCTCGGTGGCCGAGCACCTGGCGGCGGACGGCGGGATGGCGCTGGCCTTCCTGGTGGTGGCGGGTGAGCGGGAGCGGCTGCGGCGGTGCGAGGCGCCGGACTGCGGGCGGGCGTTCGTGGACCTCTCGCGGAACCGTTCGCGCCGCTATTGCGACGGGCGTACGTGCGGGAACCGGCTGCACGTGGCGGCGTACCGGGCGCGGCGCAAGGGCGCGGCGGGCTGAGGGTGCGGGCCGGGTGCGGCGTGCGCCGGGCCGGAAATGTACGGGCCCCCGATAAATGTACGGAAACAGGTGCCGAAGAGGGTGCGGAGCGCACCCGGGAAACTGACGCCTCGGCAGTGCGCCGGGCGCCTCGGCGGGTTCGTTTTATATTCCGTGCTTTTTCAGAATTGCCTCGACGTCGGAGAAGTCGTCGCCCGCGCCGGATTTCGTCTTCGCGGGGCGGGGGGTGGCGGCCGGGCGGCCGGGGCCCAGTGACGGAGCGGAGGCGACAGGGGCCACGGCGTCACTTTCCGTGGCCGCTACGGCGCGCCGCTCGGCGGCCCTGCTCACCGTGAACAGCACGGCGGAGAGCGCCAGCACCCCGAAGCCGGCCCAGACGGTGGGCTTGAGGACCAGGTCGGTGATCCAGTCGAGGATCCCGGTCATGAGGAGCCCGAGGGGCACCAGGGCGTAGGCGGCGGTGCGCGTGGCGGCCCGGTAGCGCCGGCGCCGGGCGGTCAGCACCGCGAGGCCCAGGCCGGCCGCGGTCACCGCGGCGCAGATGATCGTGGTCAGCATCCGGCTTCTCCTGCTCCCGTACGGAAATGGGGCTCTTCTCCCATCCTGCACCGGCCGGTACCCCGGCAGCCAGGTCCGGGCGGCGGGCTCCGGGAGATCTCCGGGTCGTCCCTGAGGTGATCCCCTCCCGGGCTGCCCGGGCCCGGGCCTGGGAGACTGGTCCCATGAGCGATTCCGACGCCGCCCGCGCCGTCCTCGACGTCTGGTGCGAGCTGCAGTGCACCGACTGCCGTAGTGCCCTCGACGACCTGCGCGCGCTGCGCGCCCGTTACGGGGACCGGCTGGAGATCCGGCTGCGGCACTTCCCGCTGGAGAAGCACAAGCATTCCTACGCCGCGGCGCAGGCCGCCGAGGAAGCCGCCGAGCAGGGTCTGGGCCGGCCGTACGCGGAGGCCGTGCTGGGCCGGGCCGAGGAGCTGGCCGAGCGGGGCGAGGAGCTGCTGGTCGAGGTCGCGGCCGGGCTCGGGCTGGACTCCGAGGAGGTGGACACCGCGCTGATCGACGGCAGACACCTGCTGATCGTCGACGCGGACCAGGCCGAGGGCAAGGCGATCGGGGTGCGGGGCACCCCGACCTATGTGATCGACGGTGAGCTGCTGGACGGCAGCAAGGACCAGTCGGGGCTGCGGGAGCGGATCGAGGGGATCGCCGACCGGCTGCTGGGCTGACGCCCGTGCGCGGGGCCGCCGGTCAGAGCAGCGCCTTGTACAGGTGGAACCGCGTCGGCCGGTAGCCCAGCGACTCGTACAGCCGCAGGGCCGGGGTGTTGCCCGCGAAGACGTTGAGGCCCAGCAGGGTCTCCCCCGCCGCCAGCGCCTGGCCCTCGGCCAGCAGCATCAGCGCGCGCCCGTGGCCGTGGCCGCGGCGTGCCTCGGCGACCTCGACGTCGTAGACGTACGCGCCCGGGTCCCCGGGCGCGTGGTCCGAGGGGGTGCGCAGGGTGACCCAGAGGGTGCCGACGGGCTCTCCCCGGTGGGTGAGAACGCTCAGCACCGCTCCGGGCGTGGTCAGGCCGTCGGGCAGGGCGCTGCGGTGGTCGGCCTCGGCCTTGGCGTGGGCCTGCTCGGGCGGGACCCCCCGGCTGATCCAGTCCTGTGCGTACGCCTCCCTGGCGAGCCGCTCCCAGGTGGTGAACTCGGCGGTGGTCATCGGCCGCCCCTCGGTGCCCTCGGGCAGCCGGGGGGCGGCCGTCAGCGTCTTGGCCATGTTGCGGTTGCGCTCGACGTAGCCGAGGGCGCCGGCCAGGCCCAGGGCCACTTCCGCCGCCGCGCCGACGGAGATCTCGACGCGGCCGCATCCCCAGCCGCGCAGGACCTCCTCGGCGGCCAGCGCGGCGACGGTGCCCCGGCCGCGGTGCCGGTCGCGCGGGTCGATCCGGAGGTGGGTGATCCGGCCGACGCCGGCGCCGAAGCGCGCGTCCGTGGCGAGGTCGATCCTGCCGACGGGCCTGCTGTTGACGCAGACCTCGTACGAGCGGGCCCGGCCGCCGTCGGGTGTGCGCTGTTCGGGCGCGGTGGGGCGCAGGGTGGTGGTCACCCTCGTGTTGTACCTGTCACGCGGCCGCGCGTCACGCGCTTTACGGATCGAGGTCCGCCGTCGACTGCTCGTCGAAGATCCGCATGGCCTTGGCGGTCACCGGGCCGGGCGCGGCGGGCAGTTCGCGCCCGTCGAGGCGGTGGACGGCCTGGACGTCGCGCAGGGACGAGGTCAGGAAGATCTCCTCGGCGCGGTCGAGGACGTCCATGGGCAGGGCGGTCTCCTTGGCGCCGGTCCACTCGATCACGAGGGCGCGGGTGATGCCGGGGAGGCAGCCGGAGGTGAGCGGTGGGGTGTGCAGCTCGCCGCCGAGGACCACGAAGACGTTGGAGGCGGTGCCTTCGCAGAGGGCGCCGGTGGTGTTGGCGAGGAGCGCCTCGGTGGCCCCGTGCGCGCGGGCGCGGGCGAGGGCGACGACGTTCTCGCCGTAGGAGGTGGACTTGAGGCCGGCGAGGGCGCCGTGTTCGTTGCGGGTCCAGGGGACGGTGATGACGTCCGTGGTGTCGGGGCTGCGGTCGGCCGGGGCGAGGGCGACGCAGAGGGTGGGGCCGCCGGTGCCGCGTTCGGAGCCCAGCGAGGAGAGGCCGCCGGTGTAGGTGATGCGCAGGCGGCCGAGTGGGACGGGGTTGGCGTCGAGGACGGCGGCGCAGGCCCGGCGCACCTCGTCGAGGTCGGGTTCGGGCAGGCCGAGGCCCCGGGCCGAGGTGGTCAGCCGGGTGAGGTGGCGGGTGAGCGCGAAGGGCCTGCCGCGCTCGGCCTTGAGGGTCTCGAAGATGCCGTCGCCGACGGTCAGCCCGTGGTCGAGGACCGAGACCCGGGCGCTGTCGGGGTGGCGGAGCGAGCCGTTGAGCCAGATCTTCACCGTTTCGTCCCTTCGAGGGGCTGATGTGTGCCCGACGCTATCGCGAGCAGCCGGGCCGCCTTGAGCTCCGTCTCGGCCCACTCGCGTTCGGGGTCGGAGCCCCAGGTGATCCCGGCGCCGGTGCCGAAGCGCAGGACGGGCGCGGGGCCGGCCGCGCGGTCGATCCAGAAGGTGCGGATGCCGACCGCCAGTTCCCCGGTGCCGCGGTCGGCGTCGACCCAGCCGACGCCGCCGCAGTACGGGCCGCGGGGCGCGGTCTCCAGGGCGCCGATGATCTCCAGGGCGCTGGCCTTGGGGGCGCCGGTGACGGAGCCGGGCGGGAAGGTGCCGGCGAAGAGCTCCGCCCAGCCGGCGCCGGGCGCGAGTTCGCCGCGCACGGTGGAGACGAGGTGGACGAGGCCGGGGTGGGGTTCGACCGCGCAGAGCGCGGGGACGGTCACGGAGCCGGTGGCGCAGACACGCCCGAGGTCGTTGCGGACCAGGTCCACGATCATGACGTTCTCGGCGTGGTCCTTCTCCAGCAGGTCCGCCTCGGTGCGGCCGGTGCCCTTGATCGGTCCGGACTCGACGATGCGGCCGGTGCGGCGCAGATAGAGCTCGGGCGAGGCGGTGGCGACCTCCACACCGTGCGCGGGGAGGCGGACGGTGCCCGCGTAGGGGGCGGGGTTGCCGCGGGCCAGCAGGGCGGTGAGGGCGTCGATGTCGGCGGGGGCGCCGGTGCCGGTGGGGGGCAGAGGTGCGCCGAGGACGCGGCAGAGGTTGGCCTGATAGACCTCGCCGGCCGCGATGTGCTCGCGTATGCGCCGTACGCCCGCGGTGTAGGCGTCCCGGTCCAGGGAGCTGGTCCAGTCCTCGCGGGCGGGGCCGTGCCAGCGGCCGGGGACGACGGTGGGGGCAGGCGCGGGGCGGACGTCGCCGAAGCGGGCGCAGACCAGCCGTCCCTCGAAGTCCGCGACCACGGCCCACCAGCCCGTGGAGTCCAGGGCCGCCGGATCACGGGTGACATCGCGCAGGTCGGTGGCGAGAAGGCCGCCGAAGCGGGCCATCGGCGGGAGCGTCGGAGGGGACGTCGGGGGGAACGTCGGAGGGGTCTTGCGCACGTCATCGAGTCTATGGCTGGGGCGGGTGATGCGGCCGGGACGGACAATCACGGCAGCACGCTGCGGAAACGGAATTTGAGCTGGCGCTGGAATCCGCTAGAGTTCAACACGTCGCCGGGACGCGGAAGCGAACCGGGCAGACACTGCGGACGTAGCTCAGTTGGTAGAGCACCACCTTGCCAAGGTGGATGTCGCGAGTTCGAGTCTCGTCGTCCGCTCGCTGTAGGGGATCTTCCCGAACCCCTCACTCCTGGTGGAGTGGCCGAGAGGCGAGGCAACGGCCTGCAAAGCCGTCTACACGGGTTCAAATCCCGTCTCCACCTCCAAGGACGATTAGCTCAGCGGGAGAGCGCTTCCCTGACACGGAAGAGGTCACTGGTTCAATCCCAGTATCGTCCACCAAGGTTCTCACGGACCTTCCCGCGCGATTAGCTCAGCGGGAGAGCGCTTCCCTGACACGGAAGAGGTCACTGGTTCAATCCCAGTATCGCGCACGCTGCACACCCGGACGATTAGCTCAGCGGGAGAGCGCTTCCCTGACACGGAAGAGGTCACTGGTTCAATCCCAGTATCGTCCACCGAGATCCTCACGGATCTCCCCGCGCGATTAGCTCAGCGGGAGAGCGCTTCCCTGACACGGAAGAGGTCACTGGTTCAATCCCAGTATCGCGCACATGATCGGCGGAGGGCCGGAGCCATGAGCTCCGGCCCTCCGCCTTTTGCGTGCCGTATTCCTTGTGTCGGTGTTCCCCGCGCGGTGTCGGTGTTCCCCGCGCGGGTGTCCGTGTTCTCCGTGCGTGCCGCGTTCCCCGTCCGGCTCCGGACGCGCGACGGGCCGGGTACCTCCCCAGGTACCCGGCCCGTCGTGCCGTCCGCCGTACCCCCGTCCCCACGGGGTTGATCACCGGGACTGTCCCCGGCCCGGGCCGCTCTCCCGGGCCCGGGGCGCCTCTCAGCGCCCCAGCATTCCGGCTACGGACGACGCTTGGATGACGACGGCGTCCCAGCCGCCGAAGAGCACGGCGAGGAACGCCGCGAGGGGCAGCACCATGGCGGCCGCGACGAGCGGGTGGCGCGTACCGGAAGGCCGCGCGCCGAAGGCGTCCGCCGCCCGGCGGCCACGCGCCCTCACCGTGCGCCCCGCGATATCCGCCATCGTCCCTCTCCTCGCCCTTCCCGCCCCGTCGGCGCCGGTCGGCACCCGGCACGCTCGCCGGGCCCCTCGTGCTCGTCATCTGATGTCGTGGTCGTCGCTCCCGTCCGCCCGCGGCGCCTGTCGCGCCCCGGCGTGCCGGGGAGCGACGGGTGTCTGACCTCGGGGGACGAGTACTCCACCCGCCGCTCTTCCCCCACATTAGGGGCGGGGTGCCGGGCCGGTCGTCATGCGTGCGTACCGCTCGCGGGCCTCCCCGAGGATGAGCGGGTACGGGGCGGCTACTCCTCTGGTTGGAGACGACCGGCCGGTACCCCCGGGTCTTCCCGGAAGGGTCGCCCCGGAAGCTCTCACTCCGCGCGCTTCCGGCGCCCCGGGTGACTTCGCTCACTTCCGCCGCTCCCCCGCACATCAAGATCATCCCCATCCCCCCGGCCCTCTCCCCCACCGCTTCACCCGCCTCATCCGCCCCTCCCGGCTCCCGCACCGACGGCCTCCGGACGCCTTCCCCACGCCCAACCTCCCTTCCACTAAGCCGTCTTGACCCCTCGGCGGTCCCCGGGCGGCCGGCAACCGGCGCCCCGCACCCGGCCGTCACGGTTTCGCGCGGGCGCCCGCAAACCGGTGGCCGACGCATGCGCGGCCTATCAGCGCGCCCGCCCGTCAATCCGTAAGCTGGGCCACGTCAGACGGACCGGGCAGCGGGGATGAACATGGCGATGATGCGGCTCCGGCGCGAGGACCCGCGAGTCGTCGGCTCGTTCCGGCTCCACCGCCGGCTCGGCGCGGGCGGCATGGGCGTGGTGTACCTCGGCTCCGACCGGCGCGGGCAGCGGGTGGCGCTCAAGGTGATCCGGCCGGACCTGGCCGAGGACCAGGAGTTCCGTTCGCGCTTCGCGCGTGAGGTCTCCGCGGCCCGGCGCATCCGCGGCGGCTGTACGGCGCGGCTGGTGGCCGCCGACCTCGACGCGGACCGCCCCTGGTTCGCGACCCAGTACGTACCGGGCCCCTCGCTGCACGACAAGGTGAACGAGGAGGGGCCGCTGTCGGCGGCTCAGACCGCGTCCATCGGGGCCGCGTTGGCCGAGGGCCTGCTCGCGGTGCACGACGCGGGGGTCGTGCACCGCGACCTCAAGCCTTCGAACATCCTGCTGTCCCCCAAGGGCCCCCGGATCATCGACTTCGGCATCGCCTGGGCGACCGGCGCGAGCACCCTGACCCACGTCGGCACGGCGGTCGGCTCCCCCGGCTTCCTCGCGCCCGAACAGGTGCGCGGCGCGGCCGTCACGCCCGCGACGGACGTCTTCGCGCTGGGCGCGACCCTCGCGTACGCCTCGATGGCGGACTCGCCGTTCGGCCAGGGCAGTTCGGAGGTCATGCTCTACCGCGTCGTGCACGAGGAGCCTCAGCTCATGGCCGTGCCGGACGCGTTGGCGCCGCTGGTGCACGCCTGTCTGGCCAAGGACCCGGAGGAGCGGCCGAGCACGCTCCAGCTGTCCCTGCGCCTGAAGGAGATCGCGGCCCGCGAGGCGCACGGCCTGCCGGACAGCCGACCCCCGGTGGCCCGGCAGCCGGACCGCCCCTCGGGGCAGCGCGCCGCGCAGTACGCGGAGCAGCGCACCGAGCGGCGCACCCTCCAGGCTCCCGCCCCTCGCCCGCAGGCCCCCGCCACGGGCCGCCATCCCGACCAGGCCCGGCCGCCGGCCCAGCGCCCGCCACGGGCCGGCCGCCCGGCGCCCGGCGCCCGGGCGGTCCCGCCCGTGGCGGCGCGGCGCGCGGCGGAGCCGCCGCCGGTGGCGCGGCCCGGGGCAAGGCGCGCCCGGGCGCGCGTACGGGCTCGGGGGCGCGCCGGCCCGGACCGGACCGGCGGCTGCTGCGGCAGCGGCTGACGGTGTTCGTGGTGGTGACGCTGCTGGTGGCGCTGGGGATCGCGGTGGCCCAGGGGTGTCAGGGGCCGGAGCACAGTGCGGGGGAGGTTTCCCGGGTGCCGGTGGTGTCCGTGGAGACGGAGGGCTCTACGGGGTCCGTGGGGGCCGGGGGTTCGTCGGTGCCCATGGGCTCCGCGATGCGTCTGGGATCCGCAGTGCCCCTGGACTCCTAGGGGCCGGGGCACAGGGTCCGGCCCTGTGCGGGGTGCCCGGTCCTAGGGGCCGGGTCAGCGGGCCTGGCCCCGTGCGGGGTGCTCGGTCCGAGGGGCTGCCGGGCCACCGGGGCCGGCCCCGTGCAGGGCGCTCGGTCCTAGGGGCCGGGTCACCGGGCCTGGCCCCGTACGGGGCACTCGGTCCGAGGGGCTGCCGGGCCACCGGGGCCGGCCCCGTGCAGGGCGCTCGGTTCCAGGGGCCGGGGCACCGAGCCTGGCCCCGTACGGGGTGCAGCCCGGTGGGCCGGAGTCACCGGGGCCTGGCTCTGCGCGTCAGGGCGCTCGCCCAAGGGACCAGGTCAGCGGGCCTGTTCCGGTACGGGTTGCCCAGTCCGACGGGCCGGGTCAGCGGGCCTGGCCCGTACGTCGGACGTTCAGCCCAAGGGGCCACCCCGCCCCGTACGGCGCGTTCAGGCCGTCGGGCGGCCCGTCGCCACCGCGTAGAACGCCACGGCCGCCGCCGCGCCCACGTTCAGCGAGTCCACCCCGTGCGCCATCGGGATCCGCACCCAGTCGTCCGCCGCCCGCAGCGCCCGTGCCGACAGTCCCTCGCCCTCCGCTCCGAGCATGAGGGCGACCCGCTCCAGCCGGTGCGGGGCGACGTCGTCGAGGGACAGCGCCTGCTCGGCCGGGGTGAGGGCAAGGATCCGGAAGCCCGCCTCACGGACGGTCTCCAGGTCGCGGGGCCAGGTCTCCAGGCGCGCGTAGGGCACCGAGAACACCGCGCCCATGGACACCTTCACGGACCGCCGGTAGAGCGGGTCGGCGCAGTCCGGCGAGAGCAGGACCGCGTCCATGCCCAGGGCCGCCGCACTGCGGAAGATCGCCCCGATGTTGGTGTGGTCGTTGACCTTCTCCATCACGGCCACGCGCCGGGCGCCGCGGAGCAGCTCGGCGGGTTCCGGGAGCGGCTTGCGCTGCATGGAGGCCAGGGCGCCGCGGTGGACGTGATAGCCCGTCACCTGTTCGGCGAGCTCCGGGCTGACCGCGTAGACCGGTGCGGGGACCTCGTCGATGACGTCGCGCATGGTGTCCACCCACTTGGCCGACAGCAGCATGGAGCGCATCTCGTAGCCGGCCTGGCGGGCCCGGCGGATGACCTTCTCGCCCTCGGCGATGAAGAGCCCCTCGGCGGGTTCGCGGCGGCGGCGCAGCTCGACGTCGGTCAGGCCGGTGTAGTCGCGCAGGCGCGGGTCGTCGGGGTCGTCGATGGTGATGAGCTCGGCCATGCTGGGTTCTCGTCGTCCTCGGTGTGGTGCGGGTCGTGCCGGCGGCGTGGGGTTCGGGTCTTGCCGTGTGCGGTGCGGGTGTTCTCAGCGGCCGGTGGCCGGGCCCACCGTGACGACGTCGCCGATCACGATGACGGCCGGGGGGCGTATGCCCTCGGCCACGACCCGCTCGCCGAGGGTGGCGAGCGTCGCGTCGACGCGCCGCTGGGCGGCGGTGGTGCCTTCCTGGATCACGGCCACGGGTGTGCCGGCCGAGCGGCCGTGGCGGATCAGCTCGGCGGCGATGGCCCCGCTGTTCTCGACCGACATCAGCAGGACGAGCGTGCCGCGCATCCGGGCGACGGCCTCCCAGTCGACCAGCGACCGCGGGTCGTCGGGCGCGACGTGGCCGCTGACGACGGTGAATTCGTGGGACACGCCCCGGTGGGTGACGGGGATCCCGGCCGCGCCGGGCACGCTGATGGTGCTGGAGATGCCGGGCACCACGGTGCACGGGATGCCGTGCTCGGCGAGGGCCTGGACCTCCTCCATGCCGCGGCCGAAGACGTACGGGTCACCGCCCTTGAGCCGGACGACGGCCTTGCCGGCCTTGGCGTGCTCGATCAGGGCCGCGTTGATGGCCTCCTGGGCCATGTACCGGCCGTACGGGATCTTCGCCGCGTCGATGACCTCGACGTGCGGCGGGAGTTCGTCGAGCAGGTCGCGGGGGCCCAGCCGGTCGGCGATCACGACATCGGCCTCGGCGAGCAGCCGGCGGCCGCGCACGGTGATGAGGTCGGGGTCGCCGGGGCCGCCGCCGACGAGGGAGACGCCCTTGCCGCGGGCGCGGTGGTGCGGTGCGGTGAGGGAGCCGTCGCGCAGGCCCTCGACGACGGCGTCGCGGAGGGCGGCGGAGCGGCGGGGATCGGAGCCGGTGAGCACGGCGACGGTGACGCCTTCGACGCGGCCGGTCGCCGGGGTCCAGGCGGAGGCCGCGGTGGCGTCGTCGCTGCGGACGGCCCAGACGCGGTGGGCCTCGGCCTCGGCGGAGGCGGCGCGGTTGGCGTCGGGGTCGTCGGTGGAGATCAGGGCGTACCAGGCGTCGGCGAGGTCCCCGTCGCGGTAGCGGCGGCGCTCCCAGCGCAGCTCGCCGGCTTCGGCCATCGCCTCGACGGAGGGGGTGGCGGAGGGAGAGATCAGCAGTACGTCCGCCCCGGCCGCGAGCAGCGCGGGCAGGCGGCGCTGGGCGACCTGGCCGGCGCCCAGCACGACGACGCGGCGCCCGGCGAGGCGCAGTCCGACGGGGTAGGCGGCGGCTTCGGTGTGCTCGGCCATGGGGGTGCGGGTCTCCTCGTGGGCGAATGCGCTGGTGGGGACACCCTACGGTGCGCGGGCGGGTCGGGGGCGGGGCGGGACGGGCCCTTCCGGGGCTGCACGATTTACGGCGGGTGAGGTCATCAGCCGAGCGAGCCCCCAAAGCCGCCGCAAATCATGCTTCACGCCCCTCCCAGGGCCCGTCCCGCCCCGCCCCCTCCGGCCGGTGGGCCCCACCGGCCCGACGGAGCTCGAAGGACACGGACCCGAAGAGTGCTCTGCCCGCGCCCCGGTCTCCGCTGCCCCTCCGCGGGCGGGCACCACCCCGTCGACAGGACGGGCGCACGCCCCCGGCGCCACGGACCGGGCGCGCATCGGCGGTCGCCTCGCCGGCATCCAGCGAGGCGACCAACCAGCCGCACACGTACGGGCTTGGGGACGCGCCCCCGGCACACAGGGCGCAGCGGAGAGAGCCGGAGACGGGCCGCTCCGGGGTGTCGCGGGGCGTAAAGCGAAGCAGCCCCGCGACACCCCGGAGCGGCCCGACGCAGGCCCCGGCCCCCACGGGGCCACAGTCCGCGCCGACGACCCGCGGCCGGGAGCCGACGGCAGGACCGGCGGCCGCACAGATCCCGGCCCCACGCTCCCGCAGGCGACTGCGCGTCAGCCCTTCTCCGTCACTCCCGCCGAGTCGAACGTCGCCACCTCGTGCATCGCCCGCGCCGCGCTCTGCACGATCGGCAGTGCCAGCAGCGCGCCCGTGCCCTCGCCCAGGCGCAGGTCGAGGTCGACCAGCGGGCGGAGGCCCAGCTTCGTGAGGGCGGCGACATGGCCCGGTTCGGCGCTGCGGTGGCCCGCGATGCAGGCTGCCAGCGCCTCGGGGGCGATGGCCCGCGCCACCAGTGCCGCGGCGCCCGCGCTCACCCCGTCGAGGATCACCGGCGTGCGCAGCGACGCGCCGCCGAGGATCAGGCCGACGAGGGCCGCGTGCTCCAGGCCGCCGATCGCCGCGAGGACGCCGATCGGGTCCTTCGGGTCCGGCTGGTGCAGCTCCAGGGCCCGCCGGACGACATCGATCTTCCGAGCGTGCATCTCGTCGTTGATGCCGGTGCCACGGCCGGTGATCTCCGCCGGGTCCGTCTCGGTGTAGACGGCGACGAGCGCGGCGGACACCGTGGTGTTCGCGATGCCCATCTCGCCCGTGAGCAGGGCCTTGTTGCCCGCCGCGACCAGGTCGCGGGCGGTTTCGATGCCCACCTCGACGGCGCGCAGCGCCTCTTCGCGCGTCATCGCCGGGCCCGCGGTGATGTCGCTCGTACCCGGGCGGATCTTGCGCGGGAGCAGGCCGGGCGTGCTCGGCAGCTCGCTCGCGACGCCCACGTCCACGACGCAGACCTCGGCGCCGACCTGTGCGGCGAAGGCGTTGCACACGGCGCCGCCGCCCAGGAAGTTGGCCACCATCTGCGAGGTGACCTCCTGCGGCCACGCGGTGACGCCCTGGGCGTGCACGCCGTGGTCCCCCGCGAAGATCGCCACGGCGGCGGGCTCGGGGATGGGCGGCGGGCACTTGCGCGACAGACCGCACAGCTGCGCGGAGATGATCTCCAGCATGCCGAGGGCCCCGGACGGCTTGGTCATCCGCTTCTGGCGGTCCCACGCCTCGCCCAGCGCCTTGGCGTCGAGCGGGCGGATGCCGCGCAGGGTCTCGGAGAGCAGGTCGTGCGGCTCCTCGCCGGGCAGCGCGCGGCGGCCGTACTCCTCCTCGTGCACGACCCACGACAGCGGCCGGCGCTTGGACCAGCCGGCCTGCATCAGCTCGGGCTCGTCCGGGAACTCGTCGACGTAGCCGACGCAGAGGTAGGCGACGACCTCCAGGTGCTCGGGCAGGCCGAGCTCGCGGACCATCTCGCGCTCGTCGAAGAAGCTCACCCAGCCGACGCCGAGGCCCTCGGCGCGGGCGGCGAGCCAGAGGTTCTCGACCGCGAGGGCGGAGGAGTACGGGGCCATCTGCGGCTGGGTGTGCCGGCCGAGGGTGTGGCGGCCGCCGCGGGTGGGGTCGGCGGTGACGACGATGTTGACGGGGGTGTCGAGGATCGCCTCGATCTTCATTTCCTTGAACTGCTTCGCCCGCCCCTTGGGCAGCGACTTCGCGTACGCGTCGCGCTGCCTGGCGGCCAGCTCGTGCATCGTCTGCCGGGTCTCGGCGGACCGGATGACGACGAAGTCCCAGGGCTGCGAGTGCCCGACGCTCGGCGCGGTGTGCGCGGCCTCCAGGACGCGCAGCAGCACCTCGTGCGGGATGGGGTCGCGGCGGAAACCCTTGCGGATGTCCCGGCGCTCGCGCATCACCCGGTGCACGGCGTCGCGCTCGGCGTCGCCGTACCCGACCGCGGCCGGTCCGGCCGGCTCCGCGGGCTCCGCGGGCTCCGCGAGCTCCATGGGTTCGGCCTGCTCCGGCAGCTCGGCCGAGGGCTCCGTGTCCTGTGCGGTCTCTTCGGCGGCGGGCGCGGGCGGCGTCGCCGGATCGGTCTCGGCGAGCGCCTCGACCACCGTCGGCGGCTGCTCCTGTGACACGGCGTCGGGAGTCACGGGCGTGGGCTCCACCGGGGCCTCGGTGACGGGCTCCGCCACGGGGGCCGCTTCCGCCGGGGTGCTCACGGGCGTACCGGCCACGGGGGGCTGCTCCTGTGACAGGTCGTCGGAGATCTGGAGTGCGGGCCCGGCAGGGGCCTCGGCCGGGACGGTGGGCTCCTCCGGAGCCGCCGCTTCCACGACCGGCTCGACCGGCTCTGCCGCCTCGGGGGCCGTGGCGGGCGCCACGGCCTCGGGGAGCGGTTCCTGTACCGGGGCGTCGGCGGCCGGGGCATCGGCCGGAGCGGGCTGCTCCGGGACGTCCGCCGCCTGAGGCTCGGCCGGAGCGGCGACCACCGCTTCGGCGGCGGGCTGCTGCTCCGGGGCCTCGGCCACCGGCGCGGGCCCGACGACAGCGGGCTCCACGACGGCGGGCTCCGCGACAGCGGGTTCCATGACGGCAGGCTCCACGACAGCGGGTTCGGCCACCGGCGCCGCGGCCTCGGCCGGCGCGGCCGGGGCCTCCTGCGGTGCGGTGTCGGCCGGGGCCTGGACGGCGACCGGCGCGACCACGTCGGGCCGCGCGACCGGTGCGGCCTCCATGAGCTGCTGCGGTGCGTCGGCCGGGGCCGCCGCCGTGGGCTGCTCCGGGGCCGCCGTCCCCACAGCCGCCGGGGCGGCCTCGACGGGTGTCCCGGCCGGGATCACCGGCTGCTGCGCGACCTCGGCCGCCGGGGTCTCGACCTGGGCGGCGACGGCCACCGGGGCCACCGGCGCGGCCTGAGCCACGGCCACGGGCGGCGCGTCGGCGACGGGCGCCTGCTCGGCCGCCGGGGCCGCGACGGGCCCGGCCGGAGCCACGGCGACCTGCTGCTGCGTCATATCGGCTCGCTGTTCGACGGGCTGTGCCTGCGGCGCCGCGACGGCGATGGACGGCACGGGCGCACCGGTCACGACGGCGGTCTCCCGCACGGGGACCTCCACCGCCGGCGCGGACTGCTCTCCTCCGGCGGGCTGCGCCTGCGGGGTGGCGTCGGCCACCGGATCGGCCACGGCCTGGGGCACATCGGCGACCACGGTGGGCCGCACCACGGCTTCGGCCACCGGAGCCGTGACGACCTGGGGCTGCTCGACCGGGGCGACGCCCGCCACGGGCGCGCTCTGCTCGGCCACCGGCGCGGGAACAGTCTGCGCGGCGTCGGCCGGCGCGCTCACCTCTGCGGGCGCCTGGGGCTGTGCCACGACCGGGGTCCCGGGAACGGCCTGCGCCACGGGAACGGCCTGCGCTTCGGGAACGGCCGGGACCTCGACGGCGGCCGGGGCCTCGGCAAGAGGCCGGGCCTCCATGACGGGCTGGTCCGCGACCGGGGGCGCCTCCGGCGCCGGGACGACGGCCTGAACGGCTTCGGCAGCGGGTGCCGCCCCGGCCGGGGCCGCGACGGCCTCCGCCGGCGCGTCGACCGCCGGGGCCTGCTCCACCGGCGCGGTCTGCGGGGCGGCCGCCACGGCGACCGGCTCCGGGACCACGGGGGCGGTGGGCTGTGCCACGGGTGCCTCGGCGACTATCGGCTGCGCCGTGTCCCGGTCGGCCGCCACGGCCTGCGGCGGTACGAACGCCACGGCGGGGTCGGCCGCGTACCCGGCGGTGTGGTCGGGGGCGGGCTCGGCGACCGGCGCCGGGGCGGCCGCCCGCGGTGCCGTCGGGGCCTGCTGGGGCTGGGCGTCCCAGGTGCCCGGCTGCTGCTGCGGGACCTCGCCGAGGCGCGGCACCCCGGACCCGTCCGGTGCCCCGGGGGCGCCGGGGACGGTGTCGAGGTACTCGGGGCCCGGAACCGGGGCCACGGGCTGTACGGGCGTGCCGGGGGCCGGGTGCGGGGCCGCGGGGCCGCGGTCGGCCAGGGAGCGGACGACGCCGCCGGAGGGGTCCGGCACGGGCGGGCCCATGTGCAGCGGGCGCCGGGGGGCCGCGGGCGGGGCCTGCGGGGGCGTCCGGACGTCGCCGTAGTCGACGGACGCCGTGTCACGGCCGCCCGTCTCGTGCGTACCGCCCTGGACGGGCGGCTGTTCCATCCAGGCGCCCTGGGCGCCCGGCATCAGCAGCAGGTCGTCCTCTTCGGCACCGTCCGCTTCGCCGCCCTCCACGTGGTCGTGGAAGGTGTAAGCGGCCGGGGCGCCGGGATCGGCAGGGGCTACGGCGTCCGTGGGGAACGGGTGGCCGGGCAGCGCGCCTGCGTTCTCCGGCTGTCCCTCGCCCGGGAACTGGCCGGTGTCGGTCATGCGTACCCCTCGCCCATCGGTAGTGCTCCTTCCAACCGCTCACGCCCATAGTCAAGAACGAGCGTCCGTGCCTTGCGGCACGTTGCACGTCGCCCGCCCCTACCTTGCCGTGCTCCCGCCAAGAGGAGGGTGCGTTCGGGACATTGACGACTGTGGTGTCGGACACCGAGGGGCGGTACAACGATCCGCCAGCCTACCCCCCGCCCGGCGGAGCAAGGTCACAGGTGGGTGAGGCGCCCGCTCAGCAGGAAGGCCACGGACCGCTCGCGCTCGGTCCAGGCGGCGGTGTCCAGCTCCACCGCCTGGAACAGCGCGCACTCGACGGCGTAGCCGCCTTCGGCGAGCGCCCGGCCGATGGCTTCCGCTTCGTCACGGGTGGCCGCGTGGGCGACGATCCGCTCGGGGCGGCGGGCCGCGCACGCGGCGACGACGGGCGCGCCGCCGCCGCCGACGCGGACCACGTCGGGCTCGGGGAGGTCCTCCAGGACCAGCGGCGCGGTGCCGTGGACGACCTGGAGCTGTACGCCGTAGCGGCGGGCCACGGCGGTGGTGCGCGCGCAGGCGTCGGCGTCGCGGTCGACGGCGATGACGGCGGCGCCGAAGCGGGCCGCTTCCACGGCGGCGGCGCCGACGCCCGCGCCGATGTCCCAGACGAGGTCGCCCACGCGCGGGCCGAGGCGGGCCAGTTGAGCGGCCCTCAGCTCGGCGGACTCGCCCTCGCCGAGCCCGCCGCCGTAGGCGTCGGCGGGCAGGGCCCAGCCGCGGACGGCGGGCGGGTAGCCGGGGTCGCGGCCGGCGATCCAGCCGCCGCCGGTCCGGGTGCGGACGGTGCCCCGGCCCTGGGCGGCGGGCTGTCCGCCGCCCGGGCCGGCGCCGGTGCCCGCGCCGCCGATGACGATGACGACGTTGGGGTCGCGCCAGCTGTGGTCGGCGACCTTGTCGGAGGTGAGGACGGTGACCTGTTCCCGCTCGGTGCCCAGCTCCTCGCAGATGACGAAGGTGCGGTGGACGGGGCCGAGGAGGAGGGCCAGTTCGGCGGGGCCGGCGCCGGGCGCGGTGAGGACGGCGACCTTGGTGTGGGCGCGGCAGACGTTGACGGCGCGGCGCAGGTCGCGGCTGTGGGCGGCGACGACCTGGGCGTCGTCCCAGGGCATGCCGGCGCGGGCGAAGGCGGTGGCGACGGCGGAGACCGCGGGCACCACCTCGACCTCCAGGCCGTGCTGGGGCGCGCGCAGGGCCCGTACGACGCCGAAGAAGCCGGGGTCGCCGTCCGCGAGGACCACGGTTGAGCCACGGTGGCCGGCGATGCGGCGGGCGGCGAGGTCGAGGCTGCCGAGCCTGATCCGCTCGGCGGTGGGCGGGATCTCGGGGAGTGCCAGGTGGTGGGCCGCGCCGGCCACGAGGGTGGCGGCGGCGAGGGCGGAGCGGGCCGCGTCCGTCAGCGGTGAGCCGTCCCACCCGATCACCGTGACCCGGTCGGCCATCGTCGTCATTCTCCTGGGCTTGTCGCGGGTCGTGCCCTCGGTGGGTACGGGCAGGCTGAGACTACCCCGGCCGGTGCGGGCCGGCGGGTGGGCGCGGGGCGCGGCGGGTCAGCGCCAGTCGGGGAAGGCTCCGGCGTAGTCGGTTCCGCCGGTGTGCTGTTCGAGCGCCTCGTCGAGGTCCTCGGGGAGCAGGCTCCAGACGATGAGGTCGGTGCGGATCTCGGTCCAGCCGCCGTCCTCGGTGCGGCTGCGCGCTATCCAGGCGTTCCGCAGGACGCCCTCGCTGATGCAGCCGATCTTCTGGGCGACCTGCTGGGAGGCGGTGTTGTCGGCGGCGGTGCGCAGTTCGAGGCGTTCGAAGCGCTGGTCGCGGAAGAGCCATTCGGCGACGGCGAGGACGGATTCGCAGGCATAGCCCTCGCCGCGGGCCCAGGGGGCGACGACGTAGCCGATCTCGGCGGAGAGGGTGCGCCAGTCGGTGTGGTGCAGGTGTACGCAGCCGACGAGGCGGTGGGTGAGGAACTCGGTGACCGCAAAGACGATTCCGCGCCCCTGGGTGCGCTCGGCGGGGGCCTCGCGCAGGGCCCAGTCGCGGGCGTGCGCGGTGGTGTAGGGGTGCGGTGCGGGGGTCCAGGCGGTGACGAGCTCGTCGCCCATCATCTCCGCGAGGGCGGGGATGTCCTCCGCCTCGAACGGGCGCAGCACCAGCCGGTCCGTACTGATGGAGATGTCCGGGAAGGTGGATGTCATGTGCTGCTCCAACGCCGGGGCGGGTGGTGCTCGGGACGGGTCTGGACGGGGTCCTGGCGAAAGGTTCCCGGCCCTTGAGTGCACCAGCATGCAGCATCGGCGCGCGGGTGCGCCAAGCGCATGGGCCCCGCGCCCGCATGTCGCGGGGGCGGGGCCCGTGCCCGTACGGCCGGACGGGCCGGAGCCGGCCCGTCCGGGGCGTCAGCTCTTGACCGGGCCGAAGGCCGGGATGACGGAGCCGTCCTTGTACTTGTCCTCGATGAACTTCTTGACCTCGTCGGAGTTGAGGAGCTTGGCGAGCTTCTTCACGCGCTCGTCGTCCTCGTTGCCCTGCTTCACGGCGAGGAAGTTGGCGTAGGGGTTGCCGTCGGCCTTCTCCAGGGCGAGGGCGTCCTCGGAGGGCTTGAGCTTGGCGCCGATGGCGAAGTTGCCGTTGATGATCGCGGCGTCGACGTCGGCGAGGCGGGGGGCGATCTGCGGCGCCTCCAGCTCGGTGAGCTTGAGGCCCTTCTTGTCCTCGACGTCGGCGAGCTTGGCGGTGGCGCCGGCGCCGGCCTTGAGGGCGATGACGCCGTTGTCGGCGAGCAGCTTCAGCGCGCGGCCCTGGTTGGAGGGGTCGTTCGGGATGGCGACGGTGTCGCCGGACTTCAGGTCGGAGAGCTTCTTCAGCTTCTTGGAGTAGAGGCCGAGGGGCTCGATCGCGACGTTCACGACGGGCACGATGTGCGTGCCGTTCTTCTTGTTGAACTCGTCGAGGAAGGGCTTGTGCTGGAAGAAGTTGGCGCCGACCTCGCCCTTGTCCGTGAGCTGGTTCGGCAGGGTGTAGTCGTTGAGCTCCTTCACCTCCAGCTTCAGGCCCTCCTTCGCCGCCAGCTTCTCCTTGACGAAGTTGAGGATGGTGCCGTGCGGGGTGGGGCTCGCGGCGACGACGAGCGGGGAGCTCGCGTCGTCCTTGTTGTTGCCGGAGGAGGAGGTGTCGGAGGGGGCGCTGCAGGCCGTGGCGCCGAGGGTGAGGGCGGCGGCGGCCGCGACGGCGGCGGAGATCTTGATGATGTTGCGCACGAAGAGTGCCTCTTTCTTGTTCACACGAGTTCACGCGAGGTGGTGCGCCCGGCAAAGGGTCCGGGCTCGTGAGGTGGTGAGGTCCGGGGACCTCAGGTGACCTTGGTCAGGGCCGTGGCCGGTTCCTCGGTCGCCGGGGCCGGGGCCTCGGAGGCTTGGGGGGTGCGGGCGCGGCGCAGGCCGACGCGCACCGGAGCGGTGGAGCGGCTGCCGCGGCCGGCGAGCCGCTTGACGATCAGGTCGCCGGCGAGCTGGACGATGGTGACCAGGACGATCAGCAGGACGACGGTGACGACCATCAGCCGGGTCTCGTACTGCTGGAAGCCGTAGGTGTAGGCGAGGTTGCCGAGACCGCCGCCGCCGACCGCGCCGGCGATCGCGGAGTAGCCGATCAGGGTGATGACGGTGGTGGTGACGGCCGCGACGAGGGCGGGGAGCGCCTGCGGCAGGAGCACCTTGAACACGACGGTCCAGGTGCCGCCGCCCATCGACTGGACGGCCTCGACCAGTCCGTGGTCCACCTCGCGCACCGCGGCCTCCACCAGGCGGGCGAAGAAGGGTATGGAGGCGATGGCGAGCGGGACGACGGCGCCCGAGGGGCCGATGGAGGTGCCGACGAGGAAGCGCGTGAAGGGGATCAGCACCACCATCAGGATGAGGAAGGGGAAGGAGCGGCCGATGTTCACGATCGCGCCGACGACCTTGTTCACCACGACGTTCTGGAGGAGTCCGCCGCGGTCGGTGAGGATCAGCAGGAGGCCCAGCGGTACGCCGACGACGACCGCGTAGAAGGTCGCCCACCACACCATGAACAGGGTGTCGAGCGAGTTGTTGTACAGCAGCGGCTGCATCGTTTCCCAGCTCACTTGGCACCTTCCTTGAGGAGCGCGGCGTCCGCGGGCGCCGGACACGCGACGTCGGCGACGTCGACCTGGAGACCCTGCTCGCGCAGGAAGCCGATGGGTACGACGTTCTCCTCGAAGCGGCCGGGCAGCTCGATGCGCATGCGGCCGATCTGCTTGCCGGCGACGGTGTCCATCGCGGCGCCCAGGATGGAGATGTCGATGTTGTAGGTGCGCGACAGCTGCGAGATGACGGGCTGGGTCGCGGCCTCGCCGTGGAAGGTGACGTCCACGACGGTGCGGTCCGGGCCGGAGGGCTCGCCGCCGACCGGGAAGAGCTCGGCGGCGAGCTCGGAGCCCGGGGTGGCGAGCAGCTCGGAGACGGTGCCGGACTCCACGACGCGGCCGCCCTTCATGAGGGCCGCGGAGTCGCAGATGGTCTTGACGACGTCCATCTCGTGGGTGATGAGGAGGACGGTCAGGCCGAGCTGCTGGTTGAGGTCGCGCAGCAGCTGGAGGATGGAGCGGGTGGTCTCCGGGTCGAGCGCGGACGTCGACTCGTCGGAGAGCAGCACCTTGGGGTCGCCGGCCAGGGCGCGGGCGATGCCCACGCGCTGCTTCTGGCCGCCGGAGAGCTGGGCGGGGTACGCCTTGGCCTTGTCGGCGAGGCCGACGAGGTCCAGGAGTTCGAGCGCCTTGCGCTCGCGCTCCTTGCCGGAGACGCCGAGGATCTCCAGCGGCAGTTCGACGTTGGCCTGCACGGTGCGCGAGGACAGCAGGTTGAAGTGCTGGAAGACCATGCCGATGTGGCTGCGGGCCTTGCGCAGCGCCGCGTTGGCGCGGGTGCCGCGTCCGGCGAGGGCCGTGAGGTCCTGGCCGTTCACGGTGACCGTGCCGGAGCTCGGGCGCTCCAGGAGGTTGACGCAGCGGATGAGGGTCGACTTGCCGGCGCCGCTCTGGCCGACGACGCCGTACACCTCGCCCTCACGCACATGGAGGTCGACGCCGTCGAGGGCGGTGACCTCGCGGCCGCGTGAGCGGTAGACCTTTGTCAGGCCCGTAGTGGTGATCACAGGGGTTTCCGTCACTGTCGAGTGCGCGGCGGTGGGGTGCCGGCACGGGCATGCATTGCGGAACGCGGCATCGGTGGCCCCCGGCGGCGCGTGGCGCGGCTTCTCGGGGTCAGGGGTGACGCGGCGGCGGAGCGACCCGTCCGGTCCGGTGGGGACCGGTGGCGGGGGCTCTACGGGTCTCGCTTCGGGGCGCGAGGCACGGAACGGGGGCCCTCAGCGGTCACACATTCGACACATGCGACGAGCAGCACCGGGCGTCGTCATCGCCTCGGTCGCAAGAGTGCGGGTGCTCGTCGTGGTCATGCGGGAAAGTAAAACAGACTGATGTGCGGCTCGGCCAAGCCTGTCCGAATAGCGGACATACTTGATCACGCTGTGGACAGCGGGCGCCCGGCTCCGCTGCTCTCGACGCACCGTTCCGGCCTGCGGGAACGCGTCCCGGAGGGCGCCGGCCGGCCGCCCGGACCCGGCCTCGCTGTGGCCAAGGCCACGCCCCGCGCGCGCCCGCGCCGGGGCCGCGCGCGGGGCGGGACCCCGGGGCCATTAAAGTCGTCCCATGCTTGTCAAGCCCCATCCGCACGCCCACGCCGCGCGGGGGCCACGGTGATCGACGCGCTGACGCTCGCGGTCGGAGTGACCGCCCTCGCGCTGGCCGCCTGGTGCGGTTTCGCCTTCTCGCGCGACCAGCCGACCAAGGACTGGCACTTCATCGGCATGGCCGTGGTGTCCGTGCTGGCCCTGGTCCAGCTCGTGGTCGGCGTCGTCCGGCTCGGCGGCGGCGACCGGCCCGGCCAGGGCACCGCGATCTTCGTGGCCTATCTGCTGGGCTCGGCGGCGGCCGTCCCGGCCGCCGGCTTTATGTCGCTCGCGGAGCGGACCCGCTGGGGCTCGGCCACCGTGGCGGCGGGCGCCGTCATCCTGGCCGTGCTCGAAGTACGGCTCTACGACATCTGGGGAGGCTGACCGTGTCCGGATCCCGCACGGACGAGAAGCCCGGCTTCGACCTCGGCCAGGGGCCGGGCCGGCTGCTGGTCTGGCTCTACGGTGTGTTCACCGTGGCCGCGGCGTCCCGCTCGATCGTCCAGATGATCATGGACTTCGGCCGGGCCCCGCTGGCGTACGTCCTCTCGGCGGTCGCCGCCGTGGTGTACGCCTTCATCACCTACTCCCTGGTGCGCGGCGGCCCCGCCGCCCGCAAGGCGGCGCTGGTGTGCTGCGCCGCCGAGCTGGCCGGGGTCCTCGTGGTCGGCACCTGGACCCTCGTCGCGCCGTCGGCCTTCCCCGACGCGACGGTCTGGTCCGACTACGGGATGGGGTACCTCTTCATTCCGGTGATCCTGCCGGTGACCGCGATGATGTGGCTGCGGCGGGGTGTCGTGGCCGAGCCCGCCTGACCGGCGCCCGCCTAGACCCGCACCGGCTCCTTCACCGGCACCGCCACCTTCTCCAGCGTCACCACGGACCGCTTCCCCGTGACCCGCTCCACCGCCACCCGCTCGTACCCCCAGCCCCGGTACAGCCGTAGCGTCCGCTCGTTGCGGTGTCCGGTCGCCAGCCGGTAGCGGTCCGCCGACCGCTCCGCGGCCAGCCGCTCCTCTATGGCCGCGAGCAGCCGTCCGCCCAGGCCGTGCCGTTGCAGCCGCGGGTGCACCATCAGCCCGGAGATCACGGCCGTGCCGTCCTCGCCGACCGTGCCGCGCGCCGAGCCGACGACCTCCTCGCCCAGCCGGGCGACGAGCACCAGGCCCTCGGCGAGCTCCGCGCGCAGGGCGGCGAGGCTCTGGGTGAGGGGTTCGAGGGAGTAGTCGCCGTAGAGCTCGGCCTCTTCCTGGAAGCAGAGGTACTGGAGTTTGAGGATCCGCTCGGCGTCGTCCTCGGTCGCCGCAGCGAGGGTCACGCTCATGCCCATGTGCGCACGCCTCCCCTTTTCGGTTCGGTCCGCCCTGACAGGAGCCGGCGCGGGTGCGCGTCGCCTCCGGGCGCCGGTCGTCTACCGCTCCTTTCCCCAACGTCCAGGAGCCGCAACCTCCGCCGTGAGCATTCTGCGCAAGCAACCAAGGCAACGGGAACGCACCGGCCCCAAAGATCCTTGTGACATTCCCAACTCGCCTGCGATTTCCCGGTAGGTCGGGTCGTGGCGGGAAAGCAGCGCACTCAGCAGCCGGGGGCAGCGGCCGGGCAGCCGGCGTACGGCCGCGCGCAGCGCCCGGCCCTCCTCGGCGGCCAGTACCGCGTGCTCGACCCCCGACTCCGGGCCGCCGGAGGGTTCGGAGCGGGTGGGGTCGTACGGCACCTCGCGGCGCGCCCGGCGGCGGGCGGAGCGGGCCTCGGCCCGTACCGCCGCGCGTAACCGGGCGGCGGGCGCGGCCGGGCGGCCGCACTGCGGGCGGCGCTCGCTCAGCACCCGCACCCAGACGGCCTGTTCGAGGTCGGCGGCCTCGACGCCCGCGGCCGGCGCCTCCGCCGCGCATTCGGCGGCCAGCAGCGGCCGGAGCGAGGTCAGAAGATCGTTCGGTGTCATGCGGGTCGGGACGTACACCCCGGCCCGGCCGGTTTCGGCGACACCGGGTTACCACCCCTACGGGTGAGGTGACCCGGTGAGGTGACCGGCGGGATCGCCCGCGGTCACCTCACCCGGCGCCCCGGAGGGTCAGCGCTTGACGAAGTCGGCGCGGGCGAGCGCCGCCGTGTCGCAGTTGTCCGAGAAGATCCCGTCGATACCGGTGGCGAAGTACGTCTTGAACGCGCCGAAGACGTCACCGTAGGCGTTGGGGTCGGTGCCGCGCCGGAAGTCCGCCGGCAGGAAGCTGTTCTCGTTGCGCATGGTGTAGGGGTGCACGATCAGCCCGGCGGCGTGGGAGTCCCGCACCAGCGTGGTGGGCTTGGTGAGCCGGTCGTTCTTGTCCCGGGGGATGATCAGGTTCAGCCACGGGCCGATGCCCTGGGCGAAGCCGGAGATCCACTTCAGGCCCTTGGGCGTGATCAGGTCGGCGACCGTCCGCGGGTCCTTGGCCTCGGTGAAGTCCCAGGGCCGCGTCGTGAGGTCGTCCAGCAGGAGCACCTTGGGGCAGTCGACGCCCAGCCGGTTCAGCCGCTGGAGGCTGCTGGGCTCGAAGGACTGCAGGAAGGTGTGGGAGTTCCGGCCCGAGCGGCCGTAGCGGCGCAGCAGCTTGGCGAGACGCTCCTCCAGGCCGAGGCCCGCCTTGCGGAAGTACGTGGGGTGCTTGGTCTCTATGTGCAGCCAGACCCGGCGGCCGCGCTTGCGGCCCTGCTCGTCGGCCCACTTCAGGACCTCTTCGAAGGTGGGCACCTGCCAGCGGCCGTCATAGAGGGTGTTGTGGCCGCGGGTGCCGGGGATGCGCTCCTTGGCCCGGAGCGTCCGCAGCTCGGCCAGGGTGAAGTCCTCGGTGAACCAGCCGGTGTGGGCCTCGCCGTCGACGGTCTTGGTGGTCTTGCGGGAGGCGAACTCCGGGCGCGAGGCGACATCGGTGGTGCCGGTGATGTCGTTCTCGTGACGGCAGACGAGGTGGCCGTCCTTGGTGGGCACGAGGTCCTGCTCGATGACGTCCGCGCCGTTGTCGAGGGCGAACTGGTAGGAGCCGAGGGTGTGCTCGGGGCGGTAGCCGCTGGCGCCGCGGTGGCCGACGACGGTCGGGACCGGCAGGTCCTTGTACGAGCCCGAGTCACCGTGGCCGCCGTTCCCCTGCCCGCGCTGGGCGGCCGACGCCTGGCCCGCGCCGCCGCCGAGGACGACCGCCCCCGCGCCGAGAGCCGCCGCGGCCCCCAGAAGGCTGCGCCTGCCCGGCCGCTGTCCCTGCTCCATAAAACACTCCTCGTTGTGCGTGTGGTGCCTGTCCGGCACATTCAAGCCGCGCCGATCGTAGACACGTGCGACTTTCCGATGGGAGGACGAAGGTCAAACGGGGTGCAAACTCACGTCAACACTCCGTATCACTGCATAAACCCGGTGTGCGCGCCACCGGTACCGGCGAGTATGGTCTCCCCCTGCGCAGGCATGCGCCGCACGACCACCACGACCGGAGGGCCCGTTGTCCCGCATCTTGCTCAAGGCGATTCTCGGATTGCTCATGCGCGTCCTGTACCGCCCGAAGGTCGAGGGCGCGGAGCACATCCCGGGGACGGGTCCGGTGATCCTGGCCGGCAGCCATGTGACGTTCGTCGACTCGCTGTTCCTCGCGCTGGTCGTCAAGCGTCAGGTGTTCTTCATCGGCAAGGACGAGTACGTCACGGGCAAGGGCCTCAAGGGCCGGCTGATGGCCTGGTTCTTCGGCAGCTCCGGCATGATCCCGGTGGACCGCGACGGCGGCCGCGGCGGTGTCGCGGCGCTGATGACCGGCCGCCGGGTGCTGGACGAGGGCAATGTCTTCGGGATCTACCCCGAGGGCACCCGCTCCCCCGACGGCCGGCTCTACCGCGGCCGGACCGGCATCGCCCGGCTGACGCTGATGACCGGCGCGCCGGTGGTCCCGTTCGCCATGCTCGGGATGGACAAGGTCCAGCCGGGCGGCAAGGGCAAGCTGCGCATCTCCCCGGTGACGGTGCGCTTCGGCGAGCCGCTGGACTTCGCCCGCTACGAGGGCATGGACCGCGACCGCTATGTGCTGCGCGCCGTCACCGACGAGGTGATGAGCGAGGTCATGAGCCTGTCGGGGCAGGAGTACGTGGACATGTACGCCACCAAGGCGCGGGAGACGAAGGCCGCCTGACGGCCCGCCCCTCCCGCACACCGCACTCCCTCCCGGGTTCTCAGGCCCGGCCGACGCACTGGGGCTGGAAGCCCGGGTCGGCCGGGCCTTCGTGCGCCAGGGCGTCGAGCACCCACTGGGCGACGACCGGGTCCTTGGTGGCCTGGTCGTGCATGTAGAGGTCCAGCGGGCACTTGTCCTGGAGCACGATGTTGGTGAGGTGCTCCTTGGGGCCGGTGAGCAGCGCGCTGGTGTACGGGATCACGACCTCGTCGTGGCGGGTGGTGATGACCGTGTAGTCCGGGCCCGCCGGGGTCTCCTCGCCCGCGTTGAGCTTGCGCATCAGCGGCGAGTCCCACTGCTGGTCGACGCAGGACGGGCAGAAGGTCCAGCCGGCCGGGATGGCGAGCGGGTTCTTGGTGCCGTGGTTGGACGGGACGATGCCGACGAGGTCGTCGACCTTGTCCGCGCCGCCGAGGAACTTCACGTAGTAGCGCGGCAGCATGCCGCCCTGGCTGTGGCCGACGAGGTCGACCTTCGCGGCGCCCGTCGCGCCCCGTACGGCCTCGACGAAGTCACTGAGCTCCGCCGCGGCCTGCGGGATCGGAGCGGTCTCCATGTTGCCGTAGTTGAAGGCGAAGACGCAGTAGCCCGCCTCCTTGAGCTTGGGCGAGAGCTTCGCCCAGTTCTCGGCCATCAGCTTGAAGGTGCCGTTGACCAGCACGACGGGCTGCGGGTGCGCCGAGTCGGGCTTGCAGGACCAGTCGTTGGCCCCGCGCGGCGGGATGTCGAGGACCGAGGCGGAGGCGGGGGCCGCGAAGCCGGTGAGGCCCAGGGCGGCGGTGGCCGCGGCGGCGAGCAGGAACCTGACGGTCTTGCGCATACGCATGTGGGGGATTCCTTTGAACGCGGACTTCGTCGTCCGACCCGTGTTCGACAATGTCGACCAGTGGTCGAGATCGTTGCGCGCACATAAGGATCACGTCAAGGGAATACGTTTCCGGCGTATGTCACACGGGCCGGGGCTTGCCGCCCCGGCCCGTGATGAGATTTGCTGCTCGTTTGAGCTTTGACTTGCTCAGTGCTCGGCGGTGCTCGTCAGTGCCCGTCAGCGCTCGTCAATGCTCGGCGGCACCCTCTTCGAGCTTCTGGCCGCGCAGCAGGAACCAGGCCGCGACGGCCGTGCCCAGCAGCACCAGCGCACCGGCCCCGGCCGCGATCCGCAGACCCTCGACGAAGGCGTCCTGCGCCGAGGTGAGCAGCGCCCGGCCCGTCTCGCCCGGCAGCCCGGCAGCCGCCTCGACCGCCCCGCCGAGGGAGTCGTGGGCCTCCGCGGCGGCCTTCGCGGGCACCCCGGCGGGGGTGCCGAAGTCGCGGTAGACACCGGTGACGATCGAGCCCAGGAGCGCGATGCCGAGTGCCGCGCCGAGCTCGTACGCCGTCTCCGAGACCGCCGAGGCGGAGCCCGCCTGCTCCTTGGGCACGCTGGAGAGGATCACATCGGCGGTGACGGTGAAGGAGAAGCCCGCGCCGACCCCGACGAGCAGCAGGGCCGCGCCGAGGACCGGGTAGGCGGTGTCCGCGTGGAGGAGGACGAGCACCGCGAGCGCGACGCCGATCGCCCCCAGCCCGCCGGCCACCACCGACCGCACCGACCAGCGGCGCGCCGCCTGCCCGGCGAGCAGACCCGCCGTCACGGCGCCGACGGCGGCGGGCAGCTCGGCGAGGCCCGCCTCCAGCGGGTCGCGGCCCTGGACCAGCTGGAGGAACTGGGACAGGAAGAAGACCAGCCCGGACAGGCCGAGCACGGTCAGCAGGTCGGCCAGCACCGCCCCGGAGAAGCCCCGGTGGTGGAAGAGCCGCATGTCCAGCAGCGGCTTGGGCAGCGTGAGCTGGCGCCGTACGAACCAGGTCAGGGCCAGCACGCCGAGCACGCCCGCCAGCAGGAAGTGCCAGCGGAAGCCGTAGGCGGCGGCCTCCTTGATGGCGTAGACGATCGCCACGATGCCGACCATCGACAGCAGCACGCTGGGCACGTCCCAGGGGCCGGGCGCGGGGTCGCGGGACTCGGGCAGCAGCTTGATGCCCACGAGCACGAGGACGGCCATCACCGGCAGGTTGATCAGGAAGACCGATCCCCACCAGAAGTTCTGCAGCAGGACGCCGCCCACGACCGGGCCGACGGCCGCGCCGGCGGAGGCCATGGCGCCCCAGATGCCGATGGCGAGGCTGCGCTCCTTGGGGTCGTGGAAGAGGTTGCGGATGAGCGCGAGGGTGGACGGCATCAGGGTCGCGCCCGCCACGCCGAGCAGGGCCCGGGCGGCGATCATCATCTCGGGGCTGGTGGCGTAGGCGTTGAGCACGGACACCGCGCCGAACGCGACCGCGCCGCAGAGCAGGAGCTTCTTGCGGCCGATCCGGTCGCCCAGGCTGCCCATGGAGACCAGGAGGCCGGCGATGACGAAGGAGTAGACGTCGCCGATCCACAGCAGCTGGGTGCCGGAGGGGCGCAGGTCCTCGCTGAGGAAGGGCGTGGCGAGGCCGAGGACGGTCGCGTCGACGGCGACGAGGAGGACGGCCAGGACGAGGACGGCGAGGGCGAGCCAGCGCCCGGGGCGGGGTGTCTCGGCGGGGGCCGCCACGGGCCGCGGGCCGCCGGTGGTTCCGGTCACCGTTTCATCCTCCGCTCGGCGTCGGTCCTTCGCCCGGCGCCGCCGAGCAGCAGCTCGGCGACCATCCGGGGCATGTCCTTGGCGGCCACGCGCCGGTCCTGGACGGCCCAGGCCCCGGTGCCGATCAGGCCGTAGAGGGCCTCGGTGAGCCATGCGGGGGTGAGGTCGAGCCGGAAGGCCCCCTCCTCCTGCCCCCGGCGGAAGAGCTCATGGACGCGGGCGTCGAGGCGGTTCCAGCCCTCGTTGGCGCCGTTCTCGTAGAGCTGGTTCTCGGTGAAGAGGAAGGCGAGCATGCCGGCGACGGGCTCGGCCTCGTCGATCAGGCGGCGCACCGCGCCGGCCGCGTCGCCCTCCTCGATCCGGGCGGCGTCCAGGGCCTCCCCGAACTTCCGGATGCCCAGGTCCTCCAGGGCGCGGACCAGCGCGTCACGGCCCGCGAAGTGGCGGTGGAGGGTGGCGCGACCGATCCCGGCGGCCTTGGCGATCTCGTCCATGGAGGCCGTCGCTCTACGGGTGAGCAGGGCGGCGGCCTCCCTCAGCACATGGTCTCGGTCAACACTCATGAGACGACGATAACCCGAATGAGACTTTGATGTCTCATCCGGGCTGTCGACGTCTCATTCGGATGGGGGCTCTCCCGGCCGGGACGGTGCTGTCGCCCCGGCGCCCCGGGGGGCCGTGCGGAGGCCCCGGCGGTCCACCGGCCGGGGTCAGCCGCGCCCGGCGTCCGCCCACTCCCGCTGGACCGCCAGGTCGGCCTTGACCTCGCCCAGCTGGACCGTGACCGCCGAGGGCGCCGTACCGCCCCGGCCGTTGCGGGAGGCGAGCGAGCCCGGTACGTCGAGGACGCCCCGGACCTCGGGCGTCAGATGCGGCGAGATGGCCGCGAACTGCTCGTCCGTGAGCTGGTCGAGCTCGATGCCGCGCGCCTCGCACTCCTTGACGCACTCCCCCGCGACCTCGTGCGCCACACGGAACGGCACGCCCTGCCTGACCAGCCATTCCGCGATGTCCGTGGCGAGCGAGAAACCGGCGGGGGCCAGTTCCTCCATCCGGGCGCGGTTGACCGTGAGGGTCGCCATCATCCCGGTGAAGGCGGGCAGCAGGATCTCCAGCTGGTCGCAGGAGTCGAAGACCGGCTCCTTGTCCTCCTGGAGGTCCCGGTTGTAGGCGAGCGGCAGCGCCTTGAGGGTGGCCAGCAGGCCCGTCAGATTGCCGATCAGCCGCCCGGACTTGCCCCGTGCCAGCTCGGCGATGTCCGGGTTCTTCTTCTGCGGCATGATCGAGGAGCCGGTGGAGAAGGCGTCGTGGAGGGTGACGAAGGAGAACTCCTTCGTGTTCCAGATGATGACCTCCTCGGCGATCCGGGAGAGGTCGACGCCGATCATCGCCGTGATGAAGGCGAACTCGGCGACGAAGTCCCGGGAGGCCGTCCCGTCGATGGAATTGCCCACCGAACCGCGCTCGAACCCCAGGTCGGCGGCGACCGCCTCCGGGTCCAGGCCGAGGGAGGAACCGGCGAGGGCCCCGGAGCCGTAGGGCGAGACGGCCGTGCGGTCGTCCCACTGCCGCAGCCGCTCCGCGTCCCGGCCGAGCGCCTGGACATGGGCGAGGACGTGGTGGGCGAAGAGCACCGGCTGGGCGTGCTGGAGGTGCGTACGGCCCGGCATGGCCACGTCCGCGTGCGCCTCGGCCAGCCCGACCAGGGCCTCCTGGAGCTCGGCGAGCAGCCCGCCGATGATCCGGGCGTGGTCCCGCAGGTACATCCGGAAGAGCGTGGCGACCTGGTCGTTGCGGGACCGGCCGGCGCGCAGCTTGCCGCCGAGGTCGGGGCCGAGCCGCTCCAGCAGCCCGCGCTCCAGGGCGGTGTGGACGTCCTCGTCGGCGACGGTGCCGGTGAAGGCACCGGACGCGACGTCGGCCTCCAGCAGCCCGAGGCCGTCCGTCATGCGCCGGAGCTCGTCCGCGGTGAGCAGCCCGGCCTTGTGCAGGACGCGGGCGTGGGCGCGGGAACCGGCGATGTCGTACGGGGCGAGCCGCCAGTCGAAGTGGACGGAGGCGGAGAGCCTGGCCAGCGCCTCGGCGGGGCCGTCGGCGAAACGGCCGCCCCAGAGCCGGACGTCGTCGGTGGTGCCGTTGCTCACTTGCGTGCTCCTCGTGGGTGGTGGGGGCGGCCGGCAGCCGTGGGCGGGGTGCCGCCGCGCCCGCCCGGCCGTGCGGGCGGCCCGGGCGGGTGCGGTGGCGGCTGAGCGGGCTCGGCGAAGTCCGGTGCGGTTCGGCAGCGCCCGAAGGGGCGCGGGGAACTGCGCGACCGGCCACGACGCACCCGAAGACGGTGCACCGGACTTTGCGCGGAGCGCTCAGGCCGGTCAGGCCAGGTCGCGCTTGGCGGCGATCTTCGAGGACAGGCCGAAGATCTCGATGAACCCCTTCGACATGGACTGGTCGAAGGTGTCGCCGGTGTCGTAGGTGGCGAGGTTGAAGTCGTAGAGCGACTTCTCGGACTTCCGGCCCGTGACGACGGCCCGGCCGCCGTGCAGCGTCATCCGGATGTCGCCGGTGACGTGCTCGTTGGCCTCGGCGATAAAGCCGTCCAGCGCCCGCTTGAGCGGGGAGAACCACAGGCCGTCGTAGACCAGCTCGGTCCACCGCTGCTCGACCTGCCGCTTGTAGCGGGCCAGCTCGCGCTCGACGGTGACGGCTTCCAGCTCCTGGTGGGCGGTGATCAGCGCGATCGCGCCGGGCGCCTCGTAGATCTCCCGGGACTTGATGCCGACCAGCCGGTCCTCGACCATGTCCAGCCGGCCGACGCCCTGGGCCCCGGCCCGGTCGTTGAGCTGCTGGATGGCCTGGAGCACCGTGACGGACTCGCCGTCGATGGCGACCGGGACGCCCTGCTCGAAGGTGATGACGACCTCGTCGGCCTCCCGGGGGGTGGCCGGGTTCGCGGTGTAGTCGTAGACGTCCTCGATCGGGGCGTTCCAGATGTCCTCCAGGAAGCCCGTCTCCACGGCCCGCCCGAAGACGTTCTGGTCGATGGAGTACGGGGACTTCTTGGTGGTCGCGATCGGCAGGCTCTTGGCCTCGCAGAAGGCGATGGCCTTGTCCCGGGTCATGGCGTAGTCCCGGACCGGGGCGATGCAGGTGAGCTCCGGGGCGAGGGAGGAGATACCCGCCTCGAACCGGACCTGGTCGTTGCCCTTGCCGGTGCAGCCGTGGGCGACCGTGGTGGCGCCGTGCTTCCTGGCGGCGGCGACCAGGTGCTTGACGATCGTCGGCCGCGAGAGGGCCGAGACCAGGGGGTAACGGTCCATGTAGAGGGCGTTGGCCTTGATCGCCGGGAGGCAGTACTCCTCGGCGAACTCGTCCTTGGCGTCGGCGACCTCCGCCTCCACCGCACCGCAGGCGAGCGCGCGCTTGCGGATGACGTCCAGGTCCTCGCCGCCCTGGCCGACATCCACGGCGACGGCGATGACCTCGGCGCCCGTCTCCTCGGCGATCCAGCCGATGGCGACGGAGGTGTCCAGGCCGCCTGAGTAGGCGAGTACGACGCGCTCGGTCACGGGTTTCTCCTTACGGTGCATACGCTGATGGGCATAAGTATGCACTCCACCGTATGTTTCGTCAATGAGGTGACGGAGAGGTTCCGTGACGGGCGCGGGAGCCGCGCACCGGCGGCGGAGGAGGGGCGGACGGGGCCCGGCGGCACCGGGGAGGAGCCGACCGGGGCACGGATTTGGATCACGGCGCCAAACAGGTTATTTTCTTCTTGCACGCCCGACCGGGGAAACCCGGAAGGAAGCGGGCACCGGGACGTGGCGCAGCTTGGTAGCGCACTTGACTGGGGGTCAAGGGGTCGTGGGTTCAAATCCCGCCGTCCCGACCAGCGTTTTCGCAGGTCGGAGGCCGTTTTCGCAGAGATGCGAGAACGGCCTTCCGTGTTTTCGGGCAGCACGCGCGGCCGGTGCTCGCCACGCGCGGGCGCCGGGCCGGCGCCCCGCTCAGCCCGCGGCGTCCAGGTCCTCGTCCAGCCAGCCGGCCTTCGCCGCGTTGACCCCGGCCTGGAAGCGGCTCGCGGCGTGCAGGCTGGCCGCCAGCTCGGCGACCTTGCGGCGCACGGTCCGCTCGTGCATGCCGAGGTGCCGGGAGATCGTCTGATCGGTGAGCCCGCTGGCGAGCATCCGCAGCAGGGCGAGCTGCCGCTTGTCGCGCGGCCTCCCGGCGGGGCTGACGGCGGGGGCGGCCGCGCCCGCCGCCGACCGCTCGCTCTCCTCCGGCACGGGCTCGCCGCTCCCCCGCCGTCCGGCCGCCTTCTGCCCCTGGAACACCACGGAGGCCGAGTGGTTCCAGTAGTGGTCGAAGACGGGCCGGAGGACCTCGTTGACCAGGGGGCTGTGGGCCACGACCATCCGCGGGCCGGCGGCGTCGTCCTCCGTCAGCCGGCTCGGGGGCGCGTAGAACATCGCCATGGAGTCGTCGACGAGCGCGAAGCTGATGGGCAGCGTCGGGGAGATACGGGCCTCCGCGCCGGCCGCCGCGAGGTCGCGGAGTTTCGCCGCCGGCTGGGGCAGCGTGGCCGTGGAGGAGCGGACGACGACGCGGACCGCGACGCCGCGCCGCAGCAGGGAATGGCAGACCGGCGCCAGGGCCTCGGTGTAGAGGTGGCCCGAGCCCTGCAGCAGCACCTCGGAGTGGGCGCCCAGCAGCTCCCTTTCGAGCGTCGCCAGAATCTCCGACTGCTTCTCCAGGACCTTCAGCCGGTTGTCCTCCAGCTGCCGCATGTAGATCGTCTTGAACTGGGTGAGCACATCGGTCATGACCACGCCGGTCCGGGTCATGTCCTCGTAAAAATCGAGCATTCGGCTCCGCGCGGTGTCCAGGAGATTGCCCGCGGCGGCCTGCGGGGGTAATGCCAACCAGCCGCTCGGTGTCTCGGGACTCCGCGAGAACAGACCGATCTCCTCAAGATTTCCGGCGGTTTTCCATAGCGTCGCCTTCGTCCATTTAAACCTCTTGAGAGCGGTCTCCGGATGCCAGGAAATGTCCTCCAGGGCGAGTTCGTAGAGGGCCCGGGCACGCTGCCGGTCTCCGCATTGATCCCCGGCCGAACCGTTTTTTTCAGTCATGAAGAGAGGTCCCCAATCCAATCTCCAGGGATCGATTGATCAACAAGTTAGATGATCGCCACCTGGAAGGCAAGGGATAATTGTGGGCCAAAGCCGACCCACCCATTGCTCTGCATTTCTCGAAAAAATATGAGAGAGCCGCCATATCCGATGTCGGATAAATGTATCGGTTTGATACGTCTGCGGTGTTTGACCAATACGCACAGCGACCGCCACCGGGCGCGCACTTCACCGATGAATAGCCCGGCATTCATTCGGGGGCGCCGCACGGATGCGGCCGGGCAATATTCCCCGGCCCCTGGAAGTACCTGCCGGAGCCTTGCTCCGGCGCTCAATGCACACCCGCAACCTATCACCACTCCGGCCCTTTCCTTTCGCCCGGCCCCGCACCTCCGCTACCGGACATAGCCGGATCAGGCCACCGTGCGGAGATCTCCCCGAGCTGCGCCTGGTCCATGATGAGGGCCATGCCGCAACCGAAATAAACGAGGCACCTGATTCATCGGCGGACCCGAGGGGACGTAATTCATGGAACGAGTTCTCGTCATCGGACACGGAATGGCCGGCGCCCGGCTCGCGAGCGAACTCTCCCGAAGGGATCCGGAACTTTCCGTCACCATTCTCGGGGAAGAACCCCAGGAGCCTTACAACCGCATTCTGCTGACGGATGTGCTCGCCGGTACGACGGACGAGAGCGAGCTGGGCCTCGCCGACGAACGGAACGCCGCGGAGATTCGTCCCGCGGTGCGCGCCCTGCGTATCGACCGGGAACGCGCGACGGTGTCCGCCGACGACGGCCGGACCTATGGTTACGACGTGCTGGTGCTGGCGACCGGAAGCACTCCGAGGCTGCCCCCGGTGAAGGGACTGATTTCGGACGACGGGGTCCTGGCCCCGGGAATCGCGGTGTTCCACACGCTGGACGACTGCCGGCGCATTCTGCGGCTCGCCCGGGACTGCTCCCGCGCCGTGGTGCTGGGCGGCGGGCTGCTCGGCCTGGAGACCGCCCGCGCCCTCGCCCTGCGCGGCGTGGAGGTCGAGGTGCTGCACGCCGTGGACACCGTCATGGAGCGCCATCTGGACGCCGAGGCGTCGTCGATGCTGATCGAGCGGCTGGCCCGGCTGGGCGTGGCCGTGCGGACGGGCTGCGCCGTGACCAGGACCGTGGGCACCGGGCGGCTGACCGGGGTGCAGCTCGACGACGGCGAGGCCGTCCCCTGCGACCTCCTGGTCGTGTCGTGCGGCGCCAAGCCCGAGACCGCCGTGGCCGAGGCCGCCGGGCTGCCGGTCGGCAGGGGCGTGCTCGTCGACGAGCGGATGCGGACGGCGGACCCGGCCGTCTACGCCATCGGCGACTGCGCCGAGCGCGGCGGCGCGCTGCACGGGCTGGTCGCGGAGGCGTGGGAGCACGCCCGGGTGGCGGCGGACGCGATCGCCGGGCCTCTCGACGAAACCCCGGCCGTGGCCCCGGCGGCGACCACCCGGCTCAAGGCCGACGGGGTCGAGCTGACGGTGGTGGGCGAGTCCAACGTGCCCGCCGGGCCGGCGGGCGAGGGCCCGGAGGTCCTCACGTTCACGGACCGCGACGGCGGTGCGTACCGGCGGGTCGCGCTGCGAGACGGCCGGATCGTGGGCGCGGTGCTGCTGGGGGGCGCGGAGGCCGAGGCCGACCGGATCGTCGAGCTGTTCGCCGCCGGGTCCGTCGTCCCGGAGGCCGAACGGCCCGCCCTGGTCCGGCCCGGCGACCGGGAGCCCGGGCAGGCGGCCGGTCCCGACCCCGACGCCACGGTCTGCTACTGCAACAACGTGCCGCGGAAGAAGATCCTGGAGGCATGGTCGCAGGGGGCGGTGACGGTGGGCGCGGTGGCGCGGCGGACCAAGGCGTCCACGGGGTGCGGGATCTGCCGGAGCAAGGTGAAGGCGCTGATCGAGTCGGCGGGGGCCCCGTAACCGGGGCCGGAAGCCGACCGTGGGCGAACAGGGAGATCAAGCCCGTCCGGGTCAGGTCGGCGTCGGCGTCGGCGTCGGCGGGGCGCGTAGCCGGGCCGGAAGCCGACCGTCGACGCGCGGCAGATCCAGCCCGTCCGGCGTTTGAGGACACCGCGCGCAGCGCGGACGGGGGGCCGGGGGGAGACCCCCGGTCTCGGGAAGGGGCGGGTAGGGGAAAAACCCCTGCCCACCCCGGCCCGCGGCTAAATACCGCTCGCCACAAGCCCGTTCTCGGCTAGCCTCGCGCACTCGTCAGGCCGGCGCCGCCCCCCGGCGCCCCACCGCACCTCGTGGGAGCACATCCGTATGAGCACGCACAGCGCCAACCGCCTCGTCACCGTCGTACCGGACGTCGCACCGGATCCGGTACCGGCGCCCGCCGCCCCGCCCGGCGGGCACCGCCCCGGCCCCCTGCGCCGCCTCGGCCAGTCCGCCAAGCTCGCCGACGTCTGCTACGACATCCGCGGCCCGGTGCTCCAGGAGGCGATGCGGCTGGAGCGGGCGGGCAGGCGGATCCTGAAGCTGAACACCGGGAACCCCGCGGCCTTCGGCTTCGAGGCGCCGCCCGAGATCGTGCGGGACATCCAGGAGGCCCTGGCCTCCGCGCACGGCTACGGAGACGCGCAGGGCCTGCCCGCCGCCCGGCGCGCCGTGGTGCAGCACTACGAGACCAGGGGCGTCGGCGGGCTGGACATCGAGGACGTCTATCTGGGCAACGGGGTCTCCGAGCTCATCCAGATGTCCATGCAGGCGCTGCTGGACGACGGCGACGAGGTGCTCGTCCCGGCGCCCGACTACCCCTTGTGGACCGCCTCCGTCAGCCTGTCGGGCGGGCGCCCGGTGCACTACCGCTGCGACGAGGGCGCCGACTGGTTCCCCGATCTCGCGGACATCGAGGCCAAGGTGACCGACCGCACCAAGGCGATCGTGCTGATCAACCCGAACAACCCCACCGGCGCGGTCTACGACGAGGAGCTGCTGCGCGGGATCGTCGCCGTCGCGGCCCGGCACCAACTGGTGCTCTGCGCCGACGAGATCTACGACAAGATCCTCTACGACGGCGCCACCCACGTACCGCTCGCGAGCCTCGCGCCCGACCTGCTGTGCCTGACGTTCAACGGGCTGTCGAAGGCGTACCGGGTGTGCGGCTACCGGGCCGGCTGGATGGCGGTCAGCGGTCCCAAGGCCCATGCCCAGGAGTACCTGGAGGGCCTGACCATCCTGGCCAACATGCGGCTGTGCCCCAACATGCCCGCGCAGCACGCCATCGCCACGGCGCTGGGTGGCCGGCAGTCGATCGAGGACCTGGTGCTGCCCGGCGGCCGGCTCCTCGCGCAGCGCGACGCGGCCTGGCAGGCCCTCGGCGACATCCCGGGCGTCAGCTGCGTCAAACCCAAGGGCGCGCTCTACGCGTTCCCCCGGCTGGACCGGTCGGTGCACCGGATCGACGACGACCGGCGGTTCGTGCTCGACCTGCTCCGGCAGGAACAGATCCTGGTGGTGCAGGGGACGGGCTTCAACCTCCCGACACCGGACCACTTCCGCCTGGTCACGCTGCCCGGTGCCGAGGAGCTGACGGACGCGGTGGCACGGATCGGCTCGTTCCTGGCCACCTACCGGCAGAACTGACGGCGCCGGGGGCCGGACCGGCCGGAAGCCGCCGCCGAAACCAGACCACCTCCCCCGTATTGGCTAGGGTTCCGGCCGGTCCGACCTGCCTACCGTGGTCCGCGGGAACCCCGCCGGCATACACCCCCGGTGCCGGCGGGGCCCCGCCGTGGGAGGGGCGCTCCGCCCGGGGAGGTGGCCCGTCGCGGAGCGCCGACCATGGCTCTGGCCGACACCGGGCACGCCCTGATCATGGCCCCGGCCCGGCCCCCGCCGGTGCGGGCTTCCCTCCCATGATGGGTGCGCGGGGCGATCACCCGGGCTGAGGGCAAGCCCTGCGAGAGCGATAGGAAGATGCATGCAACCCGTCACCACATCCAAGTCCAGTAACGGCATGGGGCTCGTGCTCGCGGGACTGGGGGTGCTGGCCTTCTCGCTGACGTTCCCGGCGACGCAGAAGGCCCTGCCCTCGTTCAACGCGTGGACCATCGGCATCGGACGGGCCGTCATCGCGGCCGCCATCGCGGGCGTCTGTCTCCTGGTCAAGGGGGTCAAGCTGCCCGAGCGCCGGCACATGACGTCGCTGATCCTCGTCGGCGTGGGCGTCGTGGCGGGCTACCCCATCTTCACGGCGCTGGCCCTGGAGCACGTCACCTCGGCGCACGCCGCGGTCGTGACCGGGCTGCTGCCGCTGGCCACCGCCGCGTGCGGCCGGCTGCTGGGCAACGAGCGGCCGAGCGCGCTGTTCTGGTGGGCCTCGGCCGCCGGCGCGGCCGTCATCGTGGCCTTCTCGCTGCGGCACGGGATCGGCGGCTTCGGCCTCGCGGACCTCTTCCTGATCGGTTCGCTCGTCACCGGCGGCCTCGGCTACGCGGAGGGCGGGAAGCTGTCGAAGTCCATGCCGGGCTGGCAGGTGATCTCCTGGGGCCTGGTGCTGTCGCTGCCGCTCACCCTGCCGATCACCGTGGTGTCCGTGGTGGCGTCGCCGCCGCACGACATCGGCGCGCAGTCGCTGGCGGGCCTCGGCTATGTGTCGCTCTTCTCGATGTTCCTGGGCTTCTGCGCCTGGTACCCGGGGCTGGCCCGGGTCGGGGTCACCCGGGGCAGCCAGATGCAGCTCCTGCAGCCGCTGATGACGGTGGGCTGGGCCGCGTGGCTGCTGGGCGAGTCGATCGACTCGTGGACGCTCGGCGCCGCGGTGCTCGTGCTCGTGTGCGTGGGCCTGGCGCAGTGGGCCCGGCTGTCCGCGCCCGCCGTCGCCCTCCCCGCGCCGCCCGAGCGGGCGCCGGTGCGCGCCGAGCGCACCTGACCCCGTACCCGTTCCCGTTCCTCCCGCGGGCCCTGCCGCAGCCCTGCCGCAGGGCCCGCCCCCGTCCGGCCCTCAGCCCGTGTCACCACCCGTCGAACGCCGCCGCGAACCGCCGTGCCACCCATGCCGTCGACAGTAGGGGGATGATCCATGCCTGCGATCTTCGATGATCTGGACAGCCTGCTTCCGGACCTGGAGTACCTGTACAAGGACCTGCACGCCCATCCCGAACTCGCCTTCCAGGAGAAGCGCACGGCCTCCGTCGTCGCCGGCCGGCTGACGGGGCAGGGCTGGGAGGTGACGACCGGGGTCGGCGGCACCGGGGTCGTGGGCGTGCTGCGCAACGGCGACGGGCCGGTGGTGATGCTCCGCGCGGACATGGACGCCCTCCCGGTGCGGGAGGAGACCGGCCTGCCGTACGCCAGCCGGGTCACGGCCCTCGACGACCAGGGCGTACGGGTCCCGGTGATGCACGCCTGCGGGCACGACGTGCACGTCACCTGTCTGCTGGGTGCCTGCGCGCTGTTCGCGGCCCGGCGCGAGGAGTGGCGGGGCACGGTCGTCGCCGTCTTCCAGCCCGCCGAGGAGAGCGGCCTGGGCGCCCGCGCCATGGTGGCCGACGGGCTGTTCGAGCGGTTCCCGAAGCCCGAGGTGGTGCTGGGCCAGCACGTCGGTCCGGGCCCGGCCGGGCTGCTCGCCAAGGTGCCGGGCCTCGCCATGGGCGCCACCGACAACCTCAGCGTGCGGCTCTTCGGGCGCGGCGGGCACGGGTCCAAGCCCGAGTCGGCCGTGGACCCGGTCCTCATGGCCGCCAACCTGGTGACCCGGCTGCAGACCATCGTCTCCCGGGAGACCGCCGCGCAGGACTCCGTGGTCGTCACCGTGGGATCGCTGCACGCGGGCACCGCGGCCGCGGTCATCCCCGCCGAGGCGGAACTCGGCATCAACGTCCGCACGTTCTCGCCCGCGGCCCGGGAGAAGGTCATGGCCGCGATCGAGCGGTTCGCGAAGGCCGAGTCGCTCGCGGCGGGCGCACCGCGCGAACCCGAGATCGTCTCGCGCTGCGAGCTGCCCGCCACGGTGAACGAGCCGGCCGCCACGGAGCGGGTGGCCGCCGCGCACGGCGCGCTCTTCGGCCCCGGCACGGTCGTCGAGCTGGGCCCGAACACCGCGAGCGAGGACTTCGGGGTGCTCGGCACGGAGGCCGGGGTGCCGTCGGTGCTGTGGTTCTTCGGCGGGAACGACCCCAAGGAGTTCGAGGCCGCGTTCCTCGCCGACCGGCTGGCCGAGGACATCCCGCAGAACCACTCCCCGCAGTACGCCCCGGTCGTCCAGCCGACCCTCTCCGTGGGGGTGCGGGCCATGACCGCCGCGGCGCTGGCCTACCTCGCGCCCCGGGAGCCCGGTGTCCGCGCCTGACCGGGCGGTGGCGGGGCCGGGCGCGGGAGCGGCCCCGCGCCCGGCCCGCCGCGCCCGCTCCGGCGGGCGGCGGACCGCCGGCCCTGCGCTACGCCGTGGGGGCCTTCGCCACCGGCACCTTCGGCACCGTGCCGGGCCTGCTGCTCCTCTACTACCTCACGGACACCCTGGCGGTGCCGGCCGCGGTGGCCTCGGTCGTGGTCTTCCTGCCCAAGGCGTGGGACGTCTTCCTCAACCCGTGGGTGGGGCGCCGCTCCGACCGCACGCGCGGGCGCTTCGGCCCCCGGCTGCCGTGGATGGCGGGCGGCGGCGTCGCGCTGTCGGCCGGCTTCGTCCTGATGTTCGCCGCGCCGACGCCCAAGGGCCTGCCGTCGGCGGTCTGGGTCGGGGTGGCCTTCTTCTGCTGCGCCTCCGCCTACGCGGCGTTCCAGGTGCCGTACACGGCGGTGCTCGCCGAGCTCGCGGACGACCCGGCGGTCCGGACCCGGCTCGCGACGTGGCGCACCGTCTGCTACGGCACGGCGATCCTGCTGGCCGGCGGGGCGGCCCCGCTGCTGGTGCACGCGGCGGGCAGCGAGCGCGTGGGCTACGCCCTGATGGGCGGGGTCCTGGGGCTGGTGCTGCTGACCGGGACGCTCGCGGCCGCGTCCAACGCGCCGCGCGGCACGGGTGCCCGGGCCCGGCCGACGTCGATGACGTTCCGTCAGCAGGCGGCCGTGGCACGGGCCTCCCGGCCCTTCCGGCGGCTCCTCGGCGTCCACCTCGCGCAGACGCTCGCGACCGGGATCATGCTCGGGTCCGCGCAGTACTTCGCCACGTACCGGCTGCACGACGCCAAGGCGACGACGGCGCTGTTCGGCTGTCTGATCCTCCCGCTGCTGCTGACGGCGCCGGTCTGGCACGTGGCCGGGCGGCGGCTGGGCCCCGGGCGCGGTCTGCTGGCCTCGATCTGCCTGTTCGTCGCGGGCTCCTCGCTGCTCCTGGCCTCCCCGGTGGTGCCGAGGCTCCTGGTCTACGGCTGCGTCGCCGTGTGCGGGGTCGGGTACGCGGGGATGCAGACCTTCGCCGTGGCCATGCTGAGCGACGTCATCGCCGAGGACGCGCGGGAGCAGGGCGAGGGGCACAGCCGCGGGGGCGCGTTCACCGGGCTGTGGACCGCCGCGGAGGTGATCGGCGCCGGTGCGGGGCCCGCCCTGTTCTCCGGGCTGCTGGCGGTCACCGGCTTTGTGTCGTCGAGCGCGGCGCACCGGGCGACGCAGCCGGGGGCCGCCCTGACCGCCATCCTGCTGGGGGTGTCGCTGCTGCCGGCGCTGGTCCTGGTGCCGGCCGTGGTGTGCGCCGCGCGGCTGGCGCGCGACCGCGGGGCCCGGCCCGGCCGCTGAGCCGGCTCGTCGCCCCGGTGGGCCCCGTGGTCACGGCCCGGTGGTCACGCCCCGGGGCCCACCGGGGCGAGGAGCGACGAGAGCTTGGACCGCGCGTCCACCGGCGGGCGGGGCGCGGCCGGGCGCCGGGCGTCGGGGGTCCCCACGTACAGCCAGCCGAGCGACTGTTCGGTGTCGGCGAGGCCGAGCACGCCCCGCACCGGCGGGGCGTCCGTGAGGGCCCCGGTCCGCCAGACGGAGCCCCAGCCGCGCTCGTGCAGCAGCAGGATCAGCGTCTGGACCGCGCACACGGTGGCCGCCAGCTGTTCCCAGCGGGGGACCTTGGGGTGGTCCCGGGGGCAGAGCACCACGGTGATCAGCAGGGGCGCCCGCAGGGGTTTGGCGGCCGTACGCTCACGGTCGGCGGGTTCGCCGCCGGCCGCCTCGGCCATCGCCTCGCCCAGCAGGCGCCGCTCGTCGCCCCGGAGGACGACCAGCCGCCAGGGCGAGAGCCGCCCGTGGTCGGGCGCGGTCATCGCCAGCTCGACGAGCTCCGCCAGCTCACGGTCGTCCGGCCCGGGGCCGGTCAGGCGGGTGGCGCTGCGCCGGGCGAGCACGGTCTGTTCGACGTTCATCTTCCCCTGCACCTTCTCCACCCGGTTTTCCACCAGGGCGCTCGGTAATTCCTGCGCCCATGGTGGAGGGCGGAAATGGCACCGGGACAGGGACGCGCGGCGCCCCTTAGCGGTCATGACCGGATCCGACCACACGGGAGGGGCGGATGCGGCGCCGGGGGCGCCGGAAAAACGTCACAGGAAGTAGCGCTGTGCCGCGCGTACTCCTTCGGCGAGGGCCTTCACGTCGTCCTGCGAATTGTAGAGATAGAAGCTGGCGCGGGCCGTCGCCGGAATGCCGTAGCGGTCGCAGATGGGCCGTGCGCAATGGTGGCCGACGCGGACCGCGACGCCCCGGTCGTCCAGGACCTGGCCGACGTCGTGCGGGTGGATGCCGTCGACGGTGAAGGCGAGCGTGGCGCCCCGGTCCCGGGTCGTCCGGGGGCCGACGACGGTCACGCCGTCGATGTCGCCGAGCGCTTCCAGGGCGAGCCGGGTGAGGGCGTTCTCGTGCGCCTCGACGTGCTCCATGCCGAGCGCCTCGAGGTAGCGGACGGCGGCGGCGAGGCCGACCGCCTGGGGGGCCATGGGCACGCCGGCCTCGAACCGCTGCGGCGGCGCGAGGAAGGTGGTGCGGTCCATGCGGACCTCTTCGATCATGGAGCCGCCGGTGAGGAAGGGCGGCATCCGCTCCAGCAGCTCCCGGCGTCCCCACAGCACGCCGATGCCGTTGGGGCCCAGCATCTTGTGGGCGGAGAAGGCGAAGAAGTCGGCGCCCAGCTCGGCCACGTCGATCGGCTGGTGGGCCACCGACTGGGCGCCGTCGACCAGCACCACGGCGCCCACGGCGTGGGCCCGGTCGGCGATCGCCCGGACGGGGTTGACGGTTCCGAGCACGTTGGACTGGTGGGTCACGGCGACGAGCCTGGTGCGCTCGCCGATGAGCTCGTCGAAGGTGGTGGCGTCGAGGCGGCCGTCGTCGGTGAGGGGCACCCAGCGCAGGGTGGCGCCGGTCCGCGCGGCCAGCTGCTGCCAGGGCACGAGGTTGGCGTGGTGCTCCATCTCGGTCACCAGGATCTCGTCGCCGGGGCCGACGCGGAGATCGGCGTACTCCTCCCCCGCCCGGCCCGCGTTGCTCATCGCGTAGGCGACGAGGTTGATCGACTCGGTGGCGCTGCGGGTGAAGACGATCTCGTCGGCCCGGGCCCCGACGAATCCGGCGACGGTCTCGCGGGCCGATTCGTAGCCCTCCGTCGCCTCTTCGGCCAGCTGGTGCGCGCCGCGGTGCGCGGCGGCGTTGTGGTGGAGGTAGAAGTCCCGCTCCGCGTCGAGCACCTGAAGGGGCTTCTGCGAGGTGGCCGCGGAATCCAGATAGACGAGCCGTGCGTCGTCCCGGATGCGCCTGCCCAGGATGGGGAAGTCCTTCTTGATGACTTCGGGGTCGAATGCCGCATTGTCCAGGCTTGCCGTCACCGAGAATCGTCTCCCTTGGCGCTTGATACCGCTGACATATCGCCGACACATTTCCTTCGGCGGGCCTTTTCCCAACCATCGTAGGGGGAAGCGGCATTGGGCCGTCCGGGGGTTGCCCCCGGGGCCGCCCGGAACAGGCCACAGCCTGTTCCGGGCGGCTCCGTGTCCCGTACCGTGGGCCGCGGTTCAGACCACCCAGTGCGGGCGCTCGACCGAGGATTCCAGGGGCATGCCCTCGTCGAGCGAGGCGGCGAGCCGGCGGACCGCCTCGTCCAGGGTGTCGGCGGGCAGGGTGTAAGGGATGCGCAGGCGGTGCTCGAAGGTCCCCGGGTCGGCGCCGAAGCGGGCGCCGCTCTCGATGCGCACGCCGTGGCCGAGGGCCCGGTCGGCCAGGGCGGAGGCCACGGGCCGCCCCAGGTCGACCCAGAGCGAGAGCCCGCCGGCCGGCAGCCGCCAGTCCCACTGCGGGGCGTGCCGGCCGAGCGCCCCGGCGAGCGCGTCCCGCTGGGCGCGCACCTGGGCGATGCGGGTGTCGAGCCAGTCCCCGGTGGACTCCATCAGGGCGACGGCGAGGAGCTGGTCCAGGACGGAGCCGGCCATGTCCACGGTCACCCGCAGCCCGGCGAGTTCGTTGATCAGCCGGGGCGCGGCCCGCAGCCAGCCGATGCGCATGCCGCCCCAGAGGGTCTTGCTCAGGGAGCCGATCGTGATCACGTGGTCGCCCTCGCCGGGCGCCGCGTGCGAGGCGAAGGGCGCGGGGACGGGGACGTCCAGGGCGATGTCGGCGAGGGTCTCGTCGATCACCAGCCAGGTGCCGGACTTCCGGGTGGCGCGGACGATCCGGGCGCGCTGGGCGAGGGGCATGAGGCAGCCGACGGGGTTCTGGAAGTCGGGGATGAGATAGGCCAGCCGGGGTACCACCTGGCGCAGGGTGGACTCCATGATCTCCAGGTCCCAGCCGCTCTCGGTGACGGGCACCGGGGCCATCCGCAGCCGGGCCCGCCGGACCGCCTCCAGGGCGTTGGGGTAGGAGGGGTTCTCGACCATGACCCGGTCGCCGGGGCCGCAGAGCAGCCCGATCGTCAGCATCAGGGCCTGCTGGGCGCCGGAGGTGATGATGATCTGCTCGGGGCGGGTCGGCAGCCCCCGCCGGGTGTAGCGATGGGCGACGGCGGCGCGTAATTCGATGAGCCCGAAGGGGTTGTAACCGGCCGTCTGCGCCCGCTCCGTCAGCCGGGGGGCGACCTTGGCCAGGGCGTCGGAGAGCACCTCCTCGGGCAGCGCCAGGGCCGCGGCCGTGAGGTTGATGAAGGCGTCCGGGGCGGGCAGGAGCCGGCTGACGCCCGCGGTCTCGCCGCCGTCGGGCACCGCCGTCCAGGTGCCGGACCCCCGGCGGCTGAGGGCGTAACCGCTCTCGCGCAGCAGGTCGTAGGCGGCCGTGACGGTGGCCCGGCTCATCCTCAGCGTCGGGGCGAGCTCCCGCTCGGCGGGCAGCTTCACATGGAGGGCGATCCGGCCGTCGAGGATCAGGGCGCGGATGGCCGCGGCGAGATGGCGGTAGACGGGCCGGGCCATCGTCACGTCAGAGAGCAGTGCGCCCAGCCTCCGGGCCCCGATCGACCTGCCTCCGGACTGCGGAGTGTACGTGTCAGGCATACCACTACCTCTGAATTGGTCGTGTTTTCCAGACCAATGAATGTACAGACTCGCTCACGTGGCAAGGAGGGCCAGGGCGAACCCTCCGCCAGGGGGCCTCAAGGGTCCCGGCGGACGGGGCCGTGGCGGCAGGCGTACGAGGAAGTGGCCGGGGCGGCAGCCGTGATGACGGTGCATCAGCTCCCTGGGGTGCGAGGAGGAAGGAGAGCCGTGTCCCACGCGTCAGGACGCGTCATCGTGGGGGTGAGCGGGTCGCTGGCCAGCCTGGCGGCGCTCCGCAGGGCGGTCGAGGAGGTCCGGCGCGACGGCCGGACGCTGGTGGCGGTGATCGCCTGGGCGCCGCCGGAGGGCGAGACCCTGTACCGGCGGGCGCCGTGCCCGCCGCTGGCGAAGGCATGGGCCGGCCGGGCGGCGGACCGGCTGGACACGGCCTTCCACGAGGCGCTCGGCGGGGTGCCGGAGGACGTGCGCGTCGAGTTCGAAGTGGTGCGCTCCGCCCCCGGGTTCGCCCTGTGCGACATCGCCGACCGGGAGGGCGACCTGCTGGTCGTCGGCGCGGGCGGCCAGGGCCTGGCGGGCCGCCTCCGGTGGAGCCCGGTCCGCCGCTACGTCCTGGCCAGGGCGCGGTGCCCGGTGCTGGCGGTGCCCGCTCCCGCCGTGTCCTGGTGGACGGCCCGCGCCGCCCTGCGCCGGGCCGACCCCACGGACTTCGTACCACGGCACGCCGGTCCCCGCGGGACGACGGCCTGACGTCCCGCGGCCGGGGTTCCCGGTGCGGGCCGTGCCCCGCCCGGGGCCGGGGTCAGCCGACGAGGCCGGCGAGCGGGGTGTGGAGCAGCGGCTCGCACATGAGCACCACGCCGAGGCCGGCCAGCACCCCACCGGTGGCCATGGCGATCCTCTTGCCGGCCTTCAGCGCGCGCTCGGCCAGGAAGAGCAGGGTGAGGATGCCCATCCAGAGCAGGTTGTGCAGGCCCACGGCGACCTGGACCAGCATCAGCGCCCAGCAGCAGCCGAGGCAGTACAGGCCGTTGAGGACGCCCGCCCGCAGGGTGCCGAGCGACCCGGCCTTGAAGTCATGGGTGAGGACGAACGACAGCGGGCTGCGGCAGACGGTGAGGCAGCGCGTCTTGAGGCCGCTGAACTGGAAGAGGCCGGCGGCGGTGATGACGACGCCCGCGCCGGCGACCGACCAGGGGCTGCCCTCGGAGACCGGGACCAGCCAGCGCTTGGCCGCCAGGAGCAGCAGCGGGACCAGCCCGGAGAGCACCCAGATCAGCAGATAGCCGCCGATGAACACCGAGGTCGAGACGGCTCCGGCCCGGCCCTTGGGGCGGGTGACGAACCGGTGGGCGGCGACCAGGGGCACGGCCACGGGCAGCATCATGGCGATCACCATGCCCGCCCACATCGCGAGGAACATCTCCGCCTCGGTGGCGGAGACGGTGCCGGCGGTGGTGCCGCCGTGGTGGCCGCCGTGCGCTCCCCCCGGCATCCCCGGCATGTCCGCCATGCCGGAGGATCCGCCGGAGTGGCCCGAGTGGGCGGACCCGCTCAGGTACATCCACCACCACGCGAGGGCCGATACGGCGCACACCCACACCGCGGTGGTGAGGGTGAGGCGCCGCATGACTATCTGAGGCGCAGTGGTCACTCCGACCCCATCTTCATCGGGCCGAAGTCCGCGTGCACCAGGGGCCAGTCCCAGCCGAGGTCCGGGTCGACGAACCGGCTCTCGGTCTTGGCGAGCAGCCGCTCGCCGCCGAAGGACATCAGCGCGTTGTGCACCGCGATGGGCGTCTCGCCGTCGCGGCCCAGCAGCGGCTTGACCGGGACGGTGCTGGCCCGGCCGAGCTGGAAGTACGGCTTGTCCCCCGAGTCGTCGAGCTCGATGGGGACCCTGCGCACGCCCTTGAAGTCCTCGACCAGCGTGAACAGCAGGGCGAGCAGTCCGCCGGCCTTGCCGGTGAGGATCTGCTCCATGGCCTCGCTCTGCGCCTCGGGCGTCTCCTCGCCGATGTACACGGCGACCTTCAGACCGCCGTCCCAGACGTGCTTGACGGTGCGGTAGGCCACGCCGAGCTTGCAGCCGGCCAGGTCGACGTCGCCGTAATGGCCTTTGTCGACGATGCCGACGCCGATGGCGTCGCAGGATCCATGGGTCGGCGCCTCCGCGAACCAGCAGGGGCACGGCGTGCCACAGTTGCACGCGCCCGCCAGGCGGCCCTCGATCGACCACTCCATAGTGCGAGTCCTTTCACGTCGTTGACTGACATGGGGTGCCCGCCGGCGCCGGGCCGTGCGCCGGCGGGCGAGGCCGGCCGGGGTGCCGCGGGAGGACCCGCGGCACCCCGGCCGCGGGCCTCAGGCCGTGGCGGCCGCCAGCTCGGCCTCCTTGGCGCGGGTGGCCTCGTACGCCTCGACGAAGTACATCGTGAAGAGCTTGTACAGATGGGCGAAGTGGCCGAGCAGCCGCTCCACGTCGGCGTCCGTCTTCACCAGCGTCATCAGGGTGTTCCACACATCGCCGGTGTGGTCCTCCTCGATGTCGTAGTTGACGTGCGTACGGGCGCCCTTGACCTCGTCCTTGCCGAGGGTCTTCTCCAGGTTGTCCAGCCAGTCCGGCTGGGTCTTCCGGGTCGTGTACTCCAGGAAGTAGCTGCTGGCTATGGCGGCCAGCGGGGTGCCCTCGAACTCCAGGCAGTAGAGGAAGTAGCCGTTCAGCAGCTTGGTGGCCAGGAACGGGTCGGTGGAGTAGACCTCCTCCGGCTCGATGCCCACCCGCGCCAGGTCGGCGAGGAAGAGCCGGTCGTGCAGCATCTCGTCATCGGTGTACTCGGCCCACTCCTTGGCCGCCACCGGGTCGTGCAGGGTGAAGTAGCGGATGGCGTGGGCGTCGATGGTGCGCTTGCGGCGGATGCGCAGGATCGTCTCGATGGTGTGCCGCTTGTAGTACGGCATGTCGACCTCGGCGTCGCTGAGGAAGTGCGTGGCGTACGGCACCTCCTTGTAGAACTGCCCGATGTAGGCGTCGAGCTTCGCGTTGACCTGCTCGCGCAGCTCCGGGCGGATGATCTCGGTGTCGGACATATGCGTCTCTCCTGGATCCTGTTGGAATGTCACTTGCCGATCGGCCGGCCGCCGGCCACAAGGGCTACTGGCCGACCGACCCCGAACCTGACGGCACCCGGGCCTCTCCGATGAGGTCCTCCATCGAGAAATCCATCTTGCCCGCCGCCGTGGCTTCGAGCAGCGGCCCGAATCCATAACCGGACAACCGCTGCACGACCTCCGCCACATCGGCGACGATGGTGTAGTAATCGTCGCCGCGCTCCGGAATCTCATACGGTCCGGCCACCACCTTCGCCCCCGACGCCTCGAAGCCGGAGAGTTTTCCGCCCCGGCAGTAGGAGACGACCTTCTGAATGGGCAGATTGGCCAGCGCCCATTGCGAGGCCCAGCCGAACAGCAGCCGGGAATAGGGCAGATCCCGGCCCTGGCCGGGCGCGGAGACCAATCGCCCGAGTTCCCATACCGTCGAGTCACCCTTCAACTCGTCGGGCAGGAGGCCCAGCTCCTCGATCTCCGTCGTGCAAGCCGTGACCGGCACGATGCGAAGGGTCGCCCGGACCCGGTCGCCCTTACGGAGCAGGAATACTTTGCCTTGCAGATCACGGTCCTTGTCAAGCCACCAGAACTCGCTCTCGGGGAAGCGGGGTTCATAACGGAGCAGACGCAGGGCGTGGGCCTCCGAGAGGTCCTCTATGTTCTGCGCTAGTGAGAATCGGTAGAGGTCTTCCATGAATCCTCCCGAGTCGAACGGCGAAAGAGCAGCCCTCCCATTAAGTTCCTCATCATGGCCCGGCCAATAGCCGCTGGCCAGAAAAAGCCAAGGCCCTGAATGGGGCATGCCCGGATGCAGACGTCCGGCCCAGGGCCGGTCACCTGCCCGGATGCGGGCGCGGGCGGTGTCCGCATCAGGTCATGCCCGGTTGATGCACACACCCGCGAACTCGGCGGATCGATGGCATGATCCAGGATGGGGGAGGCCACCGGGCCGGGCCGAGCGGGCCCAGCGGCGACCGGGCCGGATCCGCGGTCCCACGGCCGCGCCCCGGGGGCCGCCCGGCGGCCCCCGGGCCCCCGACCGCGGGTCAGGGCCGCCCGGCGAGGGCGTCCTCCGGACACAGAAAGTCACCGAATACTGTGGAAGCGCACATCGGAAAAGTCTCCGATCCCTCTGCGGGGGATGCCGTCCAAGCCGGTGCGAAGGCCGCCCCGGAGGGCTCGCAGCAGGTCGCCGAGGGGGAATCCGCGGAGGGTTACCACCGTGGGCTCGGCGCCCGCCAGATACAGATGATGGCCATCGGCGGAACCATCGGCACCGGCCTGTTCCTGGGCGCCGGAACCGCCATCTCCCAGGCCGGCCCGAGCCTTATCCTCTGGTATGCGGTCGCCGGCGCCGTGCTCTTCGTCGTGATGCGCGCGCTGGGTGAACTCCTGGTCTACCGGCCCGTTTCCGGGAGTTTCGCCGAATACGCCCGCGAGTTCCTCGGACCGTTCTGGGGCTATGCCACGGCCTGGACCTACTGGATCATGTGGGTCACCACCGGAATGGCCGAGATCACCGCCGCCGGACAGTATGTCCATTATTGGGCGCCCGGCTTCGCCCAATGGAAGACCGCACTCATCTCACTGCTGGTGCTGTTCGCCCTGAACCTGATTTCCGTAAAGGTTTTCGGCGAGCTGGAGTTCTGGTTCGCCCTCATCAAGATCGTCGCTATTGTCGGAATGATCCTGGTCGGCGTCGGCGTGCTCACCATCGGCTTCAGCGCCGCCGGTGACACCGCCTCCGTCACCCACCTCTGGGCCGACGGAGGAATCGCGCCGCACGGCGTATGGGATTCCACGATGACCCTGCAGATCGTCCTCTTCGCCTACCTCGGCGTCGAGCTCGTCGGGGTTACCGCCGGTGAGTCGAAGGATCCCGAGAAGAACATTCCACGGGCCATCAAGAGCCTGCCCTGGCGATTCGGCATCTTCTACCTGGGCGCGCTGGTCGTCATCCTTTCCGTGGTCAGCTGGCAGGAATTCCAGCCCGGCGTCAGCCCGTTCGTCGCCGCGTTCTCGAAGATCGGCATCCCCGCCGCGGCGGGCATCGTGAACTTCGTGGTGCTCACCTCCGCCCTGTCCTCGTGCAACGCCGGCGGCCTCTACGCCACCGCCCGTATGCTGCGCACGGCGGGGCGCAACGGCCACGGCCCCAAGGTCCTGGGACGGCTGACGAGCCGGAACATCCCGGCCGTCGCGCTGAGCGTCTCCGCCGTGACGATGGCGATCGGCGTGGGCATCAACGCCGTCGACCCGGAGCACGCGTTCGTCTACATCACCTCGGTGTCCACCGGCGGCGCGATCCTCGTCTGGAGCGTCATCCTGGTCACCCACCTCCGCTACCGGCGGGCGGTGAGCGCCGGCCGGGTGGCGGCGTCCGGCTACCGGATGCCCGGCGCGCCGTACACCAACTACCTGGCGCTGGCCTTCTTCGCGTTCGTGACCGTGCTCATCGCGTCCTCGGCCGACAGCCGGGTGGCGCTGTACGTCATCGCGGGCTGGCTCGTCCTGCTGGGCCTCGGGTACGGGCTGCTGAAGCGCCAAGCCCGGGCCCGGCGCGCCGCCGGGGCGCACGGGAGCCGGTGAGCCCACGCGGCCCGGGAGCGGTACGGGCGGTCCGGGAGGGTTCCGGGCCGCCCGTACCGCTCCCAGGCCGCTTCCGTACCGCTCCCTGCCGCCTCAGACGACGCGCGCGCCGCCGCGGAAGACCGCCGTCACGGCGTGGACGGCCGTGATGTCGGTGAGCGGGTCGCCGGCCACGGCCACCACGTCCGCGTCGTAGCCCGGCGCGAGGCAGCCCTTGTGCGCGGCGATCCCGCACAGCCGGGCCGCCGTCGACGTCGCGGCGCGCAGCGCCTCCACGGGGGTGTACCCCCGCTCAACCATCGCGGCGACGCTGTACGGATAGCAGCCGTGCGGCTTGACCGGGAAGACCCCGGAGTCGCTGCCGCACACGGTCGTCACGCCCGCCTGCCGCATGGCCGCGAGCCCGGCGACCATGCCCGGGGCCCGTTGGGCGATTCGGGGTGGCGGTGGCGGGCCGCCCGGCAGGGCGCCCAGGGTCAGCGAGGCGACGACACCGGCGCGGACCATCTCGTCGAGCACCCGGCGGTCGAAGTGGACGCCGTCGTCGGTGAGGAAGAAGCAGTGCTCGATGGAGTCGAAGCCGGCGGCGACGGCGACGGCGATGCCGCTCGCCGCGTGGGCGTGCGCGGTGATAGGCAGTTCGTGCCGGTGCGCCTCGCGCACGGCGGCGCGCAGCTCGGCGGGCCCGTACTGCGGGCGGTAGGGGTCCGAACCGGGCGTCAGGTCGCCGCCGGTCACCATCACCTTGACGACGTCGACGCCGCGCTCGGCGCGCTCCCGGACGGCCGCGCGCACGCCCTCGACGCCCTCGGCCTGCCCGCCGAGGAACCAGCAGTGCCCGCCGGGCGTGGTGACCGGCGGCCCGGCGGCGAGGACCTTGGGGCCCGCCGTGGGGTCCGCGGCGGTCTCCGCGCGCAGCCGCAGGGAGAGATAGCCCCGGTCGCCGAGGTCGCGCACGGTCGTGACGCCCGCGGCGAGCGCCGCCCGGCCCGCGGCCCGCATCCGCTCCAGGAGCTCCGCGTCACCGGCCCGCCGGACCCGGCCGACGACATCGTCGCTGGCGTCGAAGGCCAGGTGGACGTGGGTGTCCACGAAGCCGGGCAGCAGGGTCGAGTCCCCCAGGTCGACGACGGTGGCACCGGGCGGCGCCGCGCCGCGCGCCTCGACGGAGACGATCCGCCCGCCCTCGACGGTCACCAGCGGCCGGTCGACGGGCTCCGGACAGGCTCCGTCGAACAGTGATCGCGCGCGTAATGCCAGCATCGGCCCTCCCTGCCACCGGGCAACCCTGCCCCGCGGCGGCACGGTGCCAAACCGGGCCCGGCGCGGCCGCCCCCGCTCAGCGCTCCTTCTGCGCCAGCCTGAGCAGGTGGTCGGCGAGGGCCTGGCCGCCCTTGGGGTCGCGGCTGATGAGCATCACGGTGTCGTCGCCCGCGATGGTGCCGATGATCTCGTGGACGCCGGCCTGGTCGATGGCCGACGCGAAGAACTGGGCGGCGCCCGGCGGGGTGCGCAGCACCACCAGGTTCGCGGACGCCTCCGCCGAGATCAGCAGCTCGCCCGCCAGCCGGCCCATCCGGGCCTCGGTCGCCGACTCCCCGAGCGGGGCCCGGGGGGTGCGGTCGCCGCCCTCGGAGGGCACCGCGTAGATCAGCTCGCCATTGGTGTTCCGGATCTTGACCGCGCCCAGCTCGTCGAGGTCCCGGGAGAGCGTCGCCTGGGTGACGGAGAGCCCGTCGTCGGCGAGCAGCTTGGCGAGCTGGCTCTGCGACCGCACCGGCTGCCGGCCGAGGATGTCCACGATCCTGCGGTGGCGTGCGGTGCGGGTCTGCGGTACGGCCTGTCCGCCGTGGAACGGCTCGGACTCCTGCGCCTCGGTCATCGTCTCGTCAGTCTCCGCATCGTCGTTCCCCGTGGCCTCTCCGGCCGCTACGCCCCCTCGCCCGCGATCGCGGCGTCCAGGACGCCGGGCAGCGCCCTGAGGAACGTTTCCACCTCATCTTCGGTGATGATCAGCGGCGGAGCCAGCCGCACCACGTCGGGTGCGACCGCGTTCACCAGGAATCCCGCCTCCTGTGCCGCGTACTGCGCTTTCGGTGCGAGGGGCTCGGAAAGGACAATACCCAGCAGCAGGCCCGCGCCACGGACGTGGTCGACCGCCGGGTGGCCGAGCGCCTCGATCCCGTCACGCAAGCGCGCCCCCACGCGTACGACGTGGCCGAGGATCCCCTCGGTCTCCAGGGTGTCCAGGACGGCCAGGGCGGCCGCGCAGGCGACCGGGTTGCCGCCGAACGTCGAGCCGTGCTGACCGGGTGTCAGCAGGTCGGCGGCGGGTCCGAAGGCCAGCGTCGCGCCGATCGGCAGCCCGCCGCCGAGCCCCTTGGCGAGGGTGACGACGTCCGCCTCGACACCCTGCGCCCGGTGCTCGAACCAGTGGCCGGTGCGGCCGATACCTGTCTGGATCTCGTCCAGGACGAGCAGGGTGCCGGTGGCCCGGGTGATCTCCCGGGCGGCGGCGAGATAGCCCGGCGGCGGTACGACGACGCCGTTCTCGCCCTGCACGGGCTCCAGGACGAGGAGCGCGGTGTCGGTGGTGACGGCGGCGCGGAGCGCGTCGGCGTCACCGTAGGGGACGTGCGTGACCTCGCCGGGCAGGGGCAGGAAGGGCGCCTGCTTGGCGGGCTGGCCGGTGAGGGCGAGGGCGCCCATGGTGCGGCCGTGGAAGCCGCCGGCCGTGGCGACCATGTGTGTGCGCCCGGTCCGCCGCCCGATCTTGAGGGCGGCCTCGACCGCCTCCGCCCCGGAGTTGCCGAAGTAGACGCGGCCGGGGCGGCCGTCGAGGGCGAGGAGGCGCTCGGCGAGGGCGACCGTCGGCTCGGCGGTGAAGAGGTTGGAGACGTGGCCGAGCGTGGCGATCTGCTCGGAGACCGCCCGGACGACCGCGGGGTGGGCGTGGCCGAGGGCGTTGACGGCGATGCCGCCGACGAGGTCGAGGTAGGGGCGGCCGTCGGCGTCCCAGACGGTGCTGCCGGCGCCCCGGACGAGCGGCACGCGCGGGGTGCCGTAGTTGTCCATGAGGCTGTCCTGCCACCGCCGGGTGAGTGCGGCGTTGCTCGCGGGGCTCACTGGGCGCCCTTCCCCTCGTTCTCGTCGTGTCCGTGGTGTGCGTCGTGGCCGTCCGGTACGACCATGGTGCCGATGCCCTCGTCGGTGAAGATCTCCAGCAGGATGGAGTGCTGGACCCGGCCGTCTATGACGCGGGCGGTGGTGACGCCGTTGCGCACCGCGTGCAGGCAGCCCTCCATCTTGGGGACCATGCCGCTGGCGAGCTCGGGCAGCAGCCGCTCCAGCTCGCTCGCGGTGAGCTTGCTGATGACCTCGTCGCTGTGCGGCCAGTTCTCGTAGAGCCCCTCGACGTCGGTGAGGACCATCAGGGTCTCGGCGCCGAGGGCGGCGGCGAGGGCGGCGGCGGCCGTGTCGGCGTTGACGTTGTAGACGTGCCCGTCGTCGGCGCTGCGGGCGATGGAGGAGACCACCGGGATGCGGCCGTCGTCGAGCAGCGCCCGGAGGGCGCCGGTGTCGATCGCGGAGATCTCGCCGACCCGGCCGATGTCCACGCGCTCGCCGTCGATCTCGGGCAGGTGCTTGGTGGCGGTGAGGGTGTGGGCGTCCTCCCCGGTCATGCCGACGGCGAGCGGGCCGTGGGCGTTGAGCAGCCCGACGAGTTCCCGCTGGACCTGTCCGGCGAGGACCATCCGGACGACGTCCATGGCCTCGGGGGTGGTGACCCGCAGGCCCGCCTTGAACTCGCTGACCAGGCCGTGCCGCTCGAGCTGCGCACTGATCTGGGGGCCGCCGCCGTGCACGACGACGGGCTTGAGGCCGGCGTGCCGCAGGAAGACGACGTCCTGGGCGAAGGCGGCCTTGAGCTCGTCGTCGACCATGGCGTTGCCGCCGAACTTGATGACGACGGTCTTGCCGTGGTGGCGCGTCAGCCAGGGCAGCGCCTCGACGAGGATGCGGGCCTTGGGGAGGGCGGTGTGCTTACGGGTGGCGCCGGCGGGGGCCCCGGCGGGGGCGTCGGTGGTCGTCATGAGGAGTACGCGCTGTTCTCGTGGACGTAGTCGGCGGTCAGGTCGTTGGCCCAGATGACGGCGCTCTCGCTGCCGGCGGCCAGATCGGCGGTGATGCGCACCTCGCGGTAGCGCATGTCGACGAGTTCGCGGTCGTCGCCGATGGAGCCGTCGCGGCAGACCCAGACGTCGTTGATGGCCACGTTGAGCCGGTCCGGGTCGAAGACCGCGGAGGTCGTGCCGATCGCGGACAGCACCCGCCCCCAGTTCGGGTCCTCACCGTGGATCGCGCACTTCAGCAGATTGTTCCGCGCCAAAGAACGCCCCACCTCCACCGCGTCGTCCTCGGTCGCGGCGTTGACCACCTCGATACGGATGTCCTTGGAGGCACCCTCCGCGTCGCCGATCAGCTGGCGGGCGAGGTCGTCACAGACGCCGCGCACCGCCTCGGCGAAGGCACCGGCCGCGGGCTCCACGCCGGAGGCCCCGGAGGCGAGCAGCAGGACGGTGTCGTTGGTGGACATGCAGCCGTCGGAGTCGACACGGTCGAAGGTCGTGCGGGTGGCCGCGCGCAGGGCCCGGTCGAGGGCGGGGGCGTCGACGTCGGCGTCGGTGGTGAGCACGACGAGCATGGTGGCGAGGCCGGGGGCGAGCATGCCGGCGCCCTTGGCCATGCCGCCCACGACCCAGCCGTCCCCTTCCGCCACGGCGGTCTTGTGGACGGTGTCGGTGGTCTTGATGGCGATGGCGGCCTTCTCGCCGCCGTGCGGGGACAGTCCGGCCGCGGCCTTCTCGATCCCCGGCAGGAGCCGGTCCATCGGCAGGTACACACCGATCAGCCCGGTGGAGGCCACCGCGATCTCCCCCGCGCTGTGCCCGAGGACCTCGGCGGCCTTCTCGGCGGTGGCGTGGGTGTCCTGGAAGCCGCGCGGCCCGGTGCAGGCGTTGGCCCCGCCCGAGTTGAGGACGACCGCGGAGACCGCCCCGCCCTTGACGACCTGCTCCGACCACAGGACGGGGGCAGCCTTGACCCGGTTGGCGGTGAAGACGCCGGCCGCGGACCGCCGCGGCCCCTCGTTCACCACCAGAGCGAGGTCGGGGTTGCCGCTCTCCTTGATCCCGGCGGCGATGCCGGCCGCCGTGAATCCCTTTGCTGCGGTCACGCTCACTGCGACTCCTCGTTGGCTTCCCGGCCCGCGTGGGGCGGCTGTGCGGGACTGTTCGGCGGATCCTGGGGGCCGGCCGCGGGGCCGCACGGCACAAGGCGCGCCAGTGCGGTGGCGAGGGCGCGGCGGACGCTCACGGCGCCACCCCGCAGACGGGCAGCCCCAGCTCCTCGGGGAGTCCGAGGGCGATGTTCATGCTCTGCACCGCGCCGCCGGCGGTGCCCTTGGTGAGGTTGTCGATCGCGCTGACGGCGACGATCCGGCCCGCGGCCGTGTCGAGGGCCACCTGGACCAGCGCGGTGTTGGAGCCGGTGACGGCGCCGGTCGACGGCCACTGTCCCTCGGGGAGGAGGTGGACGAACGGCTCGTCCGCGAACGCCTCGGCGTAGGCCGCCCGCAGGCCCTCGGCGGTGATGCCCGGGCGGGCCTTGGCGCTGCAGGTGGCGAGGATGCCGCGGGGCATCGGCGCGAGGGTGGGGGTGAAGGAGACGGTGACGGGCTCGCCGGCGGCGGCCGAGAGGTTCTGGGCCATCTCGGGGGTGTGCCGGTGGCCGCCGCCGACGCCGTACGGGCTCATGGATCCCATGACCTCGCTGCCGAGCAGGTGCTGCTTGGCGGCCTTGCCGGCGCCGGAGGTGCCGGACGCGGCGACGATCACGGCCTCGGACCCGGCGAGGCCGGCGGCGTAGGCGGGGAGGAGGGCGAGGGAGACGGCCGTGGGATAGCACCCCGGCACGGCTATCCGCTTGGTGCCGCGCAGGGCCTCGCGGGCGCCGGGCAGCTCGGGCAGGCCGTACGGCCAGGTGCCGGCGTGCGGTGTGCCGTAGAACCGCTCCCACTCGCCCGCGTCCTTCAGCCGGAAGTCGGCGCCGCAGTCCACGATCAGCACATCCTCGCCCAGCCGCTCGGCGACGGCGGCGGACTGGCCGTGGGGCAGGGCGAGGAAGACGACGTCGTGCCCGGCGAGCGCCTCGGCGGAGGTCTCCGCCAGCACCCGTCCGGCGAGCTGCGGCAGGTGCGGCTGCACCCGGCCGAGCCGGTGCCCGGCGCTGGAGTGCGCGGTCAGCGCCCCGATGCGGACCTCGGGGTGGCCGAGCAGCAGGCGCAGCACTTCACCGCCCGCGTATCCGCTCGCTCCCGCCACTGCCGCATGGATTGCCATCGGGCCCCTCCTGGTTCGATGGCATGACTATACGAAGGGTTGAAGATTTATGCAATGGCCACCCCTGTCGAGAGAAGTGGGACCACGAGATATCTTGATGTCGAGCAATGTTGCAGAGACGTGGAGCGGAGCACCTGGTGACTGACTCGACCATCATCTATACGCACACCGACGAGGCTCCGGCCCTGGCGACGCATTCCTTCCTGCCCGTGATCCAGGCTTACGCCTCGAAGGCCGGCGTCACCGTGGAGACCCGTGACATCTCTCTGGCCGGGCGCATCATCGCCGGCTTCCCCGAGTTCCTCGAGGAGAGCCAGCGCATCGAGGACGCCCTCGCCGAGCTGGGCGAGCTCGCCAGGACTCCGGGTGCGAACATCATCAAGCTGCCGAACATCTCGGCCTCGATCCCGCAGCTGAAGGCCGCGATCGCCGAGCTGCAGGCGCAGGGCTACGCGCTGCCGGACTACCCGGACGACCCGAAGACCGCGCAGGACGAGGACGTCCGCGCGCGCTACGACAAGGTCAAGGGCAGCGCCGTCAACCCGGTCCTGCGCGAGGGCAACTCCGACCGCCGCGCCCCCGCCTCGGTCAAGAACTACGCCAAGACGCACCCGCACCGCATGGGCGCCTGGAGCTCCGACTCCAAGACGAACGTCGCGACCATGGGCGCCGACGACTTCCGCTCCACCGAGAAGTCCGCGGTCGTCGCCGAGGCCGGCGCGCTGCGCATCGAGCTGACCGCGGAGGACGGCACCACCACGGTGCTGCGCGAGTCCGTGCCCGTGCTCGCCGGTGAGGTCGTCGACACCGCCGTGATGCGCGTGGCCGCGCTGCGCGAGTTCCTGACGGCGCAGATCGCCCGCGCCAAGGCCGAGGGCGTGCTGTTCTCGGTGCACCTGAAGGCCACGATGATGAAGGTCTCCGACCCGATCGTCTTCGGCCACGTGGTGCGCGCCTTCTTCCCGAAGACCTTCGAGAAGTACGGCCAGGCCCTCGCCGCGGCCGGCCTGTCCCCGAACGACGGCCTCGGCACCATCCTCAAGGGCCTGGAGTCCGTGCCGGACCTGGGCGAGGAGATCTCCGCCTCCTTCGCGGCCGAGCTCGCCGAGGGTCCGGCCCTGGCGATGGTCGACTCCGACAAGGGCATCACCAACCTGCACGTCCCGAGCGACGTCATCGTCGACGCCTCCATGCCGGCCATGATCCGCACCTCCGGCCACATGTGGGGCCCGGACGGCCAGGAGGCGGACACCCTCGCGGTGCTCCCCGACAGCAGCTACGCCGGCGTCTACCAGGCCGTGATCGAGGACTGCCGCGCCCACGGCGCCTTCGACCCGTCGACGATGGGCTCGGTCCCGAACGTCGGCCTGATGGCGCAGAAGGCCGAGGAGTACGGCAGCCACGACAAGACCTTCGAGATCGCCGCCGCGGGCACCGTCCGCGTCGTCGACGCCAAGGGCGACGTCGTGCTGGAGCAGGCCGTTCAGGCCGGCGACATCTTCCGCATGTGCCAGGCCAAGGACGCCCCGATCCGCGACTGGGTCAAGCTGGCCGTCACCCGCGCCCGCGCGACCGGCGCCCCGGCCGTGTTCTGGCTCGACGAGACCCGCGCGCACGACGCGCGGCTCATCGAGAAGGTCAAGGCGTACCTGCCGGAGCACGACACCGAGGGCCTCCGGATCGAGATCATGGCGCCCGTCGAGGCGACCCGGTTCTCCCTGGAGCGCATCCGGCGCGGCGAGGACACCATCTCGGTCACCGGCAACGTCCTGCGTGACTACCTGACCGACCTGTTCCCGATCCTGGAGCTCGGCACGAGCGCCAAGATGCTGTCGGTCGTTCCGCTGATGAACGGCGGCGGTCTGTTCGAGACCGGTGCCGGCGGCTCCGCGCCGAAGCACGTCCAGCAGCTGGTCAAGGAGAACTACCTGCGCTGGGACAGCCTGGGCGAGTTCTTCGCGCTCGCGGCGAGCTTCGAGCACCTCGCGCAGACCACGGGCAACGCGCGCGCCCAGGTGCTCGCCGACACCCTCGACCGCGCCACCGCCACGTTCCTCAACGAGGACAAGTCGCCCAGCCGCCGCCTCGGTGGCATCGACAACCGCGGCAGCCACTTCTACCTGGCGCTCTACTGGGCCCAGGAGCTGGCGGCGCAGACCGAGGACGCGCAGCTGGCGGAGGCGTTCACCGCGCTCGCCAAGTCCCTGGCCGAGCAGGAGCGGACGATCGTCGACGAGCTGATCGCCGTCCAGGGCTCGCCGGCCGACATCGGCGGCTACTACCAGCCGTCCGTCGAGAAGGCCGCGGCCGTCATGCGTCCGTCGGCGACCTTCAACGAGGCGCTCGCGACCCTCGCCTGACCGCGGCGGCGGGGTACTCCCCCGCCGCCCCGCGCCTGACGCGCCCGACCGCCCCCGACCGGCACCCGCCGGCCGGGGGCGGCTCGTTTTCCGGGCCCGGCGCGAACCCGGAGCCGCCCCCCGGCCGGTCAGGCCGGCTTGTCGCCGAGGTGTTCCAGGAGCTGCCGGAGCGATTCCGCGAGGGCGTCCCGCCCCTCCTGGTCGAGAGCGGCCAGCAGGCGCTCCTCCGTGGCGATGTGGTCGGGCAGCGCCCGGTCGATGAGGGCGAGGCCGTCATCGGTGAGGGAGACGTCCATGCTGCGGCCGTCCGAGGCGCTGGGGGTGCGGGTCACCAGCCCGCGGGCCTCCAGCCGGTCGAGGCGCTGGGTGATCGCCCCCGAGGTGACCATCGACGACCGCATCAGTTCGGCGGGGGTCAGCCGGTGCTCGGCGTTGCTGCGGCGCAGGGTGGCGAGGACGTCGAACGAGGCGGCGTCCAGGTCGTGCGCCGCGAAGGTACGGCGCAGCTCGGCGTCGACCAGGCGGGTCAGCCGCGAAAGGCGGCCGATGACCGCCATCGGCGAGGCGTCGAGGTCGGGGCGGCGCACGCGCCACTGTTCCAGTACGCGGTCGACGTGATCTGTCATGGCTCCAGCCTAAGCAATCTCTTAGCGGTGAGGTAAACCCTGGACAGATATCTTAGCGGTGAGATACATTGCTTTAGTGCTAAGCAATCGATTCGGGACCGTCGCCCTGACCGCCCTCGCGCCCGCCATCTGGGGCACGACCTACCTGGCCACCACCGAGCTGCTGCCGCCCGGCCGGCCGCTGCTGGCCGCCGTGGTGCGGGCCCTGCCCGCCGGGCTGGTCCTCGTCGCCGTGACCCGCCGGCTACCGAGCGGCGTCTGGTGGTGGCGGGCCCTGGTGCTCGGCGCGCTCAACATCGGGGCGTTCTTCGCCCTGCTCTTCGTCGCCGCCTACCGGCTGCCGGGCGGGGTCGCCGCGACCATCGGCGCCCTCCAGCCCCTCTTCGTCGCCCTGCTCTCCGCCGGACTGCTCGGCGAGCGCCTGACCCGGCGGACCCTGCTCACCGCGGTCGCGGGCGTGGCGGGCGTCAGCCTCCTCGTCCTCCGGGCCGACGCCCGGCTGGACGGCCTCGGGGTGGCCGCCGCCGCGGCCGGCGCGGTCGTCATGGCCACGGGGGTCGTGCTCAGCAAGCGGTGGGTGTCGCCCGCGCCGCTGCTCGCGACGACCGGCTGGCAGCTGGTCGCCGGCGGGGTCCTGCTGCTGCCCGTCGCGCTCCTGGTCGAAGGCCCGCCGCCGGCCGCCCTGAGCACCTCCAACCTCGCCGGCTACGGCTATCTGGCCGTCATCGGCTCCGCCCTCGCGTACGCGCTGTGGTTCCGGGGCATCCGCGAGCTGTCCCCCACCCAGGTCACCTTCCTCGGGCTGCTCAGCCCGGTGATGGCCACGGTCCTGGGTCTGATCGCCCTCGGTCAGGAGCTCACCTGGGCCCAGGCGGCGGGCGGGCTCGTCATCCTCGCCTCGCTCGTCGTGGCCCAGCGGCGGCCCGCGCGGCAGGACCGGCCCCAGGACCGGCCCGCCGGCCAGGCAGGCCCGGCCAAGAGGCCGCGCGCCGAGGCCCCCGCCCGCTGAGCCGGCCGCCGGACGTCCCGCCGCACCACCCGCGGGATCCCCCGCGGTGTTCGACCCGAACCCGCACCACCCACCCAAGGAGCAGAGAAATGCGCATCACCGTCTTCGGAGCAGCGGGCAACGTCGGCAGCCGCGTGGTCACCGAGGCCCTCGCCCGGCGCCACGAGGTCACCGCCGTGGTCCGCGACAAGGCCCGCTTCCCCGAGCTGCCCGAGGCCGCCCGCGCCCGCGTCGGCGACGCCTCCGACCCGCGGGACGTGGCCCGGCTCGCCGTCGGCCAGGACCTGGTCATCACGGCGACCCGCCCGGCGCCCGGCAGCGAGTACGGCCTCGTCAAGGCCACCGAGGGCCTGCTGGCGGGGCTCGCCGGGACCGGTGTGCGCCTCCTGGTCGTCGGCGGCGCGGGCAGCCTGACCCTCCCCGGAACCGACGGCGTGACCGTGGCCGACGGCCCGGACTTCCCGCCCTCCTGGCGGCCCATAGCCCTGGCTTGCAACGCCCAGCTGGCCGCCTGCCGCGCCGCCGACGACGTGGACTGGACGTACCTGAGCCCGGCCGCCCTCCTGGAGCCGGGCAAGCGCACGGGCCACTACCGCCTGGGCACCGACGAACTGATCGTCGACGCCGACGGCGACTCGGCCGTCTCGATGGAGGACCTCGCGGTGGCCCTCCTGGACGAGGCCGAGCAGGCCCGGCACCGGGGGACGCGCTTCACCGTGGGGTACTGACCCGCCGCCCGCCCCGGCCGGGGTGCCTCAGCGGCCCTGGAGCCGCTCCAGCTCCCGCCGGTCCCGCTTGGTCGGGCGCCCCGCGCCACGGTCACGGACCGCCGCCACCGCCACCTGCTCGCGCGGCGGGGGCGGCGGGCTGTTGTCGACGTAGCAGTCGGCGGCCACCGGCGCGCCGACCCGCTTGCGGACGAGCCGGGAGACCACGACGACCCGCTCGTGCCCGGCCAGCCGCAGCCGCACCTCGTCACCGGGGCGCACGGTCTGCGCGGGCTTGGCCCGCTCGCCGTTGACGCGGACGTGGCCGGCCCGGCAGGCCGTCGCGGCCAGCGAGCGCGTCTTCGTGAGCCGTACGGACCAGATCCAGCTGTCGACCCGCACGGGCCCCTCGTCTTCAGCCATGCTCCGACTCTAGCCCTCTCCTCGCCGGGAACCCGGCCGCCGGGCGGCCGGACCTCACGGTGTCGCCGCGGCCGCCGCCCCGGCCCACTCCGCCCACCCGGTCCGCAACCTGCGGACGCCCTCCTCCAGTTCGGCCGTGCCCGCCGCCGTCGCGAAGCCGATCCGCAGGAAGGGCGCGGGAGCCTCGGCGGCGAAGTAGGGGCGGCCCGGGGAGACGACGACACCGGCCCGCAGGGCCGCCGCCGCGAGGGCCGCCTCGTCCGTGCCGTCCGGGAGGCGGCCCCAGACGTAGAAGCCTCCCGGCGGCGCGAAGTCCACCTTCAGGTCCGGCAGTTCCCGCTCCAGCGCGGTGAGCAGGGCCTCGCGCCGGGTGCGCAGCTCCGCGGCGACCGTGCGCCGGTGCCGGAACCAGGCGGGCGAACCGACGAGCTCCAGGGCGGCCTCCTGGAGCGGGCGCGGGACGAAGAAGCTGTCGACGACCTGGATGGCCCGCAGGCGTTCGAGCACGGGGCCCCGGGCGGCGAGGGCGCCCACCCGCAGGCTGGGTGAGGTGATCTTGGTGAGCGAGCAGACGTGGACGACGATCCCGTCGGGGTCCTCCGCGGCGAGCGCGGGGGCCGGCGCCGGGGCGTCCTCGTGGGAGAGGAAGCGCGCGAAGTCGTCCTCGACGACGAACGCGCCCGCCTCGCGGGCGATCCGCAGGACCTCCCGCCGCCGCTCGCCCGCCAGGATCGCGCCCGTGGGGTTCTGGTAGAGCGGCTGGCAGACCAGGACGCGGGCGCCGCTCGCCCGGAACGCCTCGGCGAGCAGGTCGGTACGGACGCCCCGGGCGTCGACGGGCACGGGCACCAGCCGCTGTCCGGAGGCGCGCGCGACGGCGAGGATCCCGGGGTAGGCCGGGGACTCGACGAGGACGGGCGCGCCGGGCGGGGCGAGGGCGCGCAGCGCGGCCGCGAGCGCGCTCTGCCCACCGGCGGTGACGAGTACGTCCGAGGGGGCGACGGTGCCGGCGGGGCCGCCGATCTCGCGGGCGAACCAGGCGCGGAGCTCGCCCACACCGTCGATCGGCGGCCGTCCCCAGGCGCCGGGCCTGCGGCCGGCCCTGCCGAGCGCCGCCGCGAGGGCGCGCTCCGGCTGGAGCGTGGGGTGGAGGTAGCCGCCGCTGAGCTCGACGACGCCGGGCGGCGGCTCGGCGAGCGTGCCGAGGACGCCCGAGGCGTCCACGGCGCGGGGGACGGCCTCGCCCGGCGTCTCGACGCTGAGGGCGACCTGCTGCCAGGACGTGTCGCCGGGGCGGGCGGGCGCGCTGTGCGGCGCGGCCCGGAAGGCGCCCGCGCCGGGGCGGGTGACCACCAGGCCCTCGGCGGCCAGGGTGCCGAGCGCCCGCGACACGGTGACCGGGCTGACCCGGAAGCGGTCGACGAGGGCCCGGCTGGACGGCAGCTTCTCCCCCACGGAGTAGCGGCTGAGCTCCCCTCGGAGGACTCCTGCCAGCTCAGAGACACTGTTACGCTCATGCATGAGAGTGAAAGATAGCGCTACCGACCCGAACGCGATAGCAGTGGACAGCCCTGCGGGCACCGCTTCCCCGCGGGTCGCGGCGCCGCGCACGGGTGGCGGCACCCTCCTCGCCGCGCTCGGTGTGGCGGCGTTCTCCCTGACCTTCCCGGCGACCGTGTGGGCCCTGGAGGGGCTCGGCCCGTGGTCCGTGACCACCTGCCGGATGGTGCTGGCCGGGCTGCTCGCCGGGGCCTGCCTGCTGGCCGGACGGGTGCGGCCGCCCGCGCGCCGGCACCTGCTGCCGCTGCTCACCGTGGCGGGCGGCACCGTGGTCGGCTTCCCGCTGCTGACCACGCTCGCGCTGCGGACGTCCTCGACCTCGCACGCCGCCGTGGTCGTGGGGCTGCTACCGCTGACCACGGCCGCGTACTCGGCGGTCCGCACCCGGGCCGGGCACTCGCGGACGTTCTGGGCGGCCGCGCTGACCGGCGCCGCCGTGGTGATCGCCTTCGCGGTGCGGGAGAGCGGCGGCCGGCCGACGACCGGGGACCTCTTCCTGTTCGGCGCCCTGCTGGTGTGCGCGGCGGGCTACTCCGAGGGCGGCCGGCTGGCGCGGGAGCTGCCGGGCTGGCAGGTGATCGCCTGGGCGCTGGTGCTGTGCCTGCCGGTGGCCTCCGCCGGCGCGGCCCTGTCCCTCCGCACCGAGCCCGTCCACCTCACCGGCCACGCGGTCGCGGGACTGCTGTGGCTGGCGGTGGGCTCCCAGTTCGTGGGGCTGTGGATCTGGTACCGCGGCATGGCGGCGATCGGTGTCGCCCGGGCCAGCCAGCTCCAGCTGGCCCAGCCGCTGCTCACACTGGTCTGGTCGGTGCTGCTGCTCGGCGAACGGCTGGGCCCGGCCGCGCCCGTGGCGGCCGTCGCCGTTCTGGTCTGTATCGGGGTGACCCAGCGAACCCGCTCCTGACCAGGCGCCCCCGCACGGAGGTGGTTCCCGCCAGGACTCGCCGAGGTCGCGCCGGGTCTCGCCCGGATGCGCACGGGGACGAGCCGTTCGCCCCGGCCGACCGTAGACTTGGCCCCGTCCCAGCACACGTGTCGGACCTCGAGACGGAGGGCACGTCTATGCATGCGAGCAAGGGCGACCGGTTGGTGGTGCACGGCCGCGTGGTCGGGAAACAGGACCACGTCGTGGAGATCGTGGAGGTGCTGGGGGCGAACGGGTCCCCGCCGTTCCGGGTCCGCGCCGAGAACGGTCACGAGACGATCATGTCCCCGGGCCCTGACACCGTGGTGGAACACCGCAAGGCCACCGACCAGGTCTAGCGTTCCCCACGAGGCTCAGCGGGGCGGGCGCGCGCGGCCCGGGTAGTGGTCCTGGACCACGCGCGCCATCGCCCCGATCGGGTCGCCGACCACGAATGTGGCCGAGAACCAGACATGGCCGAGCACCTCGGGGCAGCCCCGGGCGAAGGAGACGTGCCGGGAGAGCTCGCCCGGGTCCTGCCAGGGGGCGGGCTGTGCCGGGTCGCCCGCCCGGTAGAGCGCCTCGCCGATGTAGAGCTGCACATCGGTGCCGCGCACGGTCTCCGCCCACCACGGCACGAGCTTGGCGTAGTCGGCGGCGGCGAAGCCCAGGTGCCAGTAGACCTGCGGGACGATGTAGTCGATCCACTCCTCGCGCACCCATCTACGGGTGTCCGCGCCCAGGTCGTCATAGGTCTGCACACCGGCCTTGGTGTCCGAGCCCCGGGGGTCGGCGGATCTGTTGCGCCAGACGGCGAAGGGGCTGATGCCGAAGCGCACATGCGGCTTGTGCGCCTTGATCCGGCCGCCCATCTCGCGCACGAGGCAGTCGATGTTGTCGCGCCGCCAGGCGGCCCGGTCGGGGAAGCCCTTGCCGTAGCGGGCGTACGCGGCGTCGTCGTCGAACCGCTGCCCGGCGACGGGGTAGGGGTAGAAGTAGTCGTCGAAGTGCGCACCGTCCAGGTCGTAGCGGGTGACGGCGTCGAGCATCGCGTCCTGGACGAAGTGCCGGACCTCGGGCAGGCCGGGGTTGTAGTAGAGCTTGCCGCCGTAGCGCACCACCCACTCGGGGTGGAGCCGCGCGGGGTGGGTGGGGGTCAGCTTGTGGGGGTCGGTGTGGTTGGCGATGCGATAGGGATTGAACCAACCGTGCAGTTCCAGACGGCGCTTGTGGGCCTCGCGCACCGCGAAGGCCAGCGGGTCCCAGCCCGGGTGGCGCCCCTGGACACCGGTCAGGTACTCCGACCACGGCTCGTGGGGCGAGGGCCAGAAGGCGTCGGCGGTCGGCCGCAGCTGGAGCACCACGACATTGAGCCTGCGGGCCACGGCGGCGTCGAGGAGCGCGATCAGCTCCGCGCGCTGCCGGTCGGGGGACAGACCGGGCTTGGAGGGCCAGTCGACATTGACGACGGTCGCGATCCACATTCCCCGGAATTCACGGTTCCGATGGAGCTCGCCCGGCTTGCGGACGCCGGCGGCCGCCGCGACCCCTTCGCGGGCGCTCGCCTCCTCCTTCGCCAGCATCACGGACATCACTCCCGCGGCGGCCACGGTGAACCCTCTTCGACTCATACGCCCCATATGCGGCCCACTCCTTGTCGGATCGGTCACACCATACGGCGGGAGCATGCCCGCCCCGGCCAGCCGGGCACCGCCTGTCGCGGAGTAACGTCTGGATCGAGGCGGGCACGCGCCGGGGGTCCTCCCCACCGCTACCAGCGGTAAGAGGTACGGCCACCCGCCGGACGACCAAGATCAGCGAAAGGCACGATGTGACGGACACTGTGGCAGACGTGGCACGCGTCGGGGTGGTGGGCTGCGGCCAGATGGGCGCGGGCATCGCGGAGGTCTGCGCCCGTTCCGGCCTGGACGTCAAGGTCGCGGAGACCACCGGCGAGGCCCTGGAGCTGGGCCGCACCCGCCTGACGAACTCGCTCGGCAAGGCCGCCGAACGCGGCAAGATCACCGAGGAGGAGCGGGACGCGACGCTGGCGCGGCTGAGCTTCACCACGGACCTGGGCGAGTTCGCCGACCGCGACCTCGTCATCGAGGCGGTCGTCGAGAACGAGCAGGTGAAGACGGAGATCTTCCGGGTGCTCGACCAGGTGATGACCCGCCCGGACGCCATCCTGGCCTCCAACACCTCCTCCATCCCGCTGGTGAAGCTGGCCGTGGCGACCTCCCGCCCCGACCAGGTCATCGGCATCCACTTCTTCAACCCGGCCCCGGTGCAGCAGCTCGTCGAGCTGATCCCCGCGCTGACCACCGGCGAGGAGACCATCAAGCGCGCCGAGGCACTGGTCTCGCAGGTCCTGGGCAAGCACGCCATCCGGGCGCAGGACCGCTCCGGCTTCGTCGTCAACGCCCTCCTCATCCCGTATCTGCTCTCGGCGATCCGGATGTTCGAGTCGGGCATCGCCAGCCGCGAGGACATCGACAACGGCATGGAGCTCGGCTGCGCCCACCCCATGGGCCCGCTGAAGCTCTCCGACCTGATCGGTCTGGACACCGTCGCCTCGGTCGCGGACAGCATGTACCAGGAGTACAAGGAGCCGCTGTACGCCGCTCCCCCGCTGCTCCAGCGCATGGTCGACGCGGGCCGCCTCGGCCGTAAGACCGGGTCGGGCTTCTACACCTACTGAGCCGGCCCGCCGGCGGGGCCGCCGAAGGCCCCGCGGCACCCCGGTACGACGCCGTGTCACCGCCGCACACCCGTGTTCGCACGGGGTGTGCGGCGGTGACACGCACTCACCCTCCGCACACGCTCCCGCCCCGGGTGCCCGCGCGGTTGACTCGCCTCGTGAACACACGCACGGAGAGTCTTCCGGAAGGGGTACGTACCGTGACCAGCCATCCCGAGCACGCCGTCAGGTCGTCGGCCGAGCTCGCGGAGCTCCGTCGTAGCCTCGATGTCGGCGTCGTCCGCATCGACGGCCACCTCGCCCTCCTCACCCAGCGCAGCGATCAGTCGGAGCGCGACATCAGCGAGCTGGCGGGGCGGCTACGGGTCCTCGAACACGGCAGGTGGCCGCTGCCGTCGCTCGCCGCGCTCACCGGGCTCGCCGCCCTGGGGCTGACCGTCTGGCAGGCGGCGGGCCGGTGAGCGCGGTACGCACCTGATCCTCACCCCGGCCCCCGTCCACGGGAGAAGAGGCTCAGCCGAGCCGCATGTGGTGCAGGAGCAGCAGCGCCGCCGCCATGTTGGCGGCCGGCACCTCGCCACGGGCGATCATGTCGGGCACCAGCTTGAGCGGCACCCATTCACGGCGGTCCGACTCGAAGTCGTCCTCCGGCTCGCCCACGCACCGGGCCTCGTCCGACCAGTAGATGTGGTGCCGGGCGTCGGTGAGGCCGTTGGACGGCTCGACGGACATCAGGTGCCGCAGGGGGCCCGGCCGCCAGCCGGTCTCCTCCTCCATCTCCCGGGCCGCCGCGAAGGCCGGGTCCTCACCGTCCTCGACGACGCCCGCGGCCAGTTCCCAGCCCCAGGTGTCGGTGATGAAGCGGTGCCGCCACAGCAGCAGTACCTCATTGGCCTCGTTGACCACCGTGGCCACGGCGACGGGCCGCAGCCTGATGACGAAGTGATCGAGGTGACGGCCGTCGGGGAGTGCGACGTCCGCGAGATTGACCCGGAACCAGCGGTTCGAGTAGACCGTCCGCTCCTTGAGATTCTTCCAACGCACGTATTGCCACCTTCCGCCAAGGTGGCCACCTCCCCGGGCGCTGTCCTCACAAGGGCACGCGCAACGCCCCGTCGATCATCTCGGCGGCCTCCGCGGTAGCCGCACACCCACTCTCGATCAGGTGCTCGCGCACCGCCCGGAGCCGGTCCCGTAAGCGCTGCGATTCCATGCCTCTCGCCTGCTCGGTCATCTCCCGGGCGGTGGCCACCGCCTTGTCCGCGTCTCCTTGACGCAGCTCGATGTGCGTGAGCATGGCGAGCCGGTGGACACGGCCCCGGTCGTGGGCGGGGGTGTCGACGGCGCGGTCCGCGTGCTCACGGGCGGGTCCGAGATCGCCGAGGCTGAGCAGCGCCTCCGCCACCTGAACGTTGACCAGGCCCGGCTGGACGTAGCCGGTCTCGGCGGGCTCCGCGCCGCGGTGGATGCGCTCGGCGGCGGTCTCGGCACGGCGGATGCAGGCGAGCGCCCCCGCGCCGTCGCCCAGTCGCGCGTACGCCTTGGCCTGCATCGCGTAGAGGTCGGCGGCGAGCGCCGGGGTGAGCTCCGGCCCGGCGGACCGCAGCGCGGACTCGGCGAACGCGACGGCCTGCCGGTACTCCCTCATGAACAGCGACTGGTTGACGAGCAGGGCGATCACATAGGCACCGAGGCCCCGGTCCCCGCTGGCCTTGGCCAGCCGCAGCGCCTGGTGGAAGTAGCGCTGGGCCAGGCCGTGGGCGTCGGAGTCATAGGCGCAGATCCCGGCGACGGCGACCAGCCCGCCCGTGGCCCGGTGGAGCTGACGGCCCGTCTCGTCGGTGTAGCTGCCGCGCAGCAGGGGGGCGGCCTCGGCGTTGAGGAAGCCGACCACCCGGGCGCGGGTGGCGATGCCACCGGCCTTGCGGTACATCTGTTCGTAGTGGGCGCGGGCGGCGCGCAGCATCTCGATGTCGTCCATGGAGACCCGGGTCAGCCCGCGCCGGGAGACGTCGGCGTCCTCGGGCGGGTTCTCCCACTCCCAGACCGGGATGACGGCGGGCGTCCCGGTGACGGCGGGCGCGCTGACGATGTGCTCGCGCTGCTGTTCGTCCGAGCGCCACAGGGCGGTGGCGCGCTCGACGAAGCCGGAGAGGGGGGTGTTGGGCAACCGGGGGCTGCCCGGGGTGCCGAGACCTATGTCGTCGAGGGTCAGCGCGCGGTGCAGCCGCTCCCCGAGGACCTCGCAGATCAGGTCGGGCACCTGGCCCCGGGGGCGCTGACCGCGCAGCCAGCGGGCGACGGCGGTGTGTTCGTACCGCAGCGCCAGACCCCGGGCCCGGCCCGCCGCGTTGACATGGGCGGCCAGTCCGGCGTGGGAGATGCCCGCCTCGTCGAGGATGGCGTCAAGCAGTGTGTTGGGCTCCATCCTGCCCTCCGGGTGCGCTCGGTGAGGTCAGCGTAGTGGAGATCCCTTCGCACGGGGTGTGAACCGGACGTCGCTGAGCGTCAGAGCGGAGCGGTGTCTTCCAGCCGGTACGGGGGTGACTCCCGGCGGCCGGAGGTGAGCGCGCCGGGCCGCTGAGCGGGGCCGGCGACCCGGCAGCGGTCCCGGCGGAGCACCATCAGGGCCATGTCGTCGGACAGCCGTCCCCCGGTGTGGCGCAGCAGCGCCGTCCGCACCCGCTCGACGACGGCCGCCGGGACGACGGGGGCGACCGGGGCCGCCTCGGCCAGCACCCTCGCCAGGGGGAAGAACTCCCCTCGCGCGTCCCGGGCGTCCTCCGCGCCGTCGGTGTGGAGGACCAGCGCGTCGCCCGGCGCCAGCCGGGTCAGCCGGGCCACCGGCAGCCGGCCGGGCAGCGGGAACAGGCCGAGCGGGGGCAGTGGATCGCCGCGCCCCACGGCGGCGGCGCGCACCCGGCGGCCGGATCCGCGGGAGAGCCGGTGCGGCCAGGGGTGCCCGCAGTTGAGGGCCTTGACGAGGCCGTCGGAGCCCACCTCCAGGAGCAGGACGGTGACGAACTCCTCGCCGAGCGACGGCTCGCCCAGCTCCCGCTGGAGCGCGCGCTCCAGCCGGCGCAGCACCCCGGGGAGCTCCGGCTCGTCGTGCGCGGCCTCGCGGAAGCTGCCCAGCACGGCGGCGACGGTGCCGATCGCGCCGAGGCCGTGGCCGCGGACGTCGCCTATGACGACGCGGACGCCGTGCGGGGTGGCCAGGGCCTCGTAGAGATCGCCGCCGACGAGCGCGCCCTCGCTGACGGACAGATGGCCGCCGGCCAGGGTCATCCCGCCGAGCCGGGGCGGCAGGGGGCGCAGCAGCGTCCGCTGCGCGGCGGCGGCGACCTCGCGGGCGCGCTCCAGCTCCTTCATGAGCCGGCGGCGGCCCGCGGTGAGGAGGTGGGCGAGTGCCGCGACGGCGACGATCGCACAGCAGGTGCCGAGGCGGGCGGCGGTGTCGAGGCGGCCGGCCGAGCCCAGCGGCACGAGCGCGAGGAGCGCGCAGACCCCGGCGAGCACCACGCACTGGCGGCGGCCGGTGCCGGCGCAGGCGAGGGCGGGCGCGGCGGCGAGCAGCTGGACGAGATGGGTGCCGCGCGGGCTCAGCAGCTCCACGGCCACGACGGCCAGCACCCAGAGTCCGGGAAGCGCGAACACCATCCCCCTCCGCCAGCGCACCGCCCTTGTCCGGATCATGCCGTCGGCCCCCCTAGCAGCAATGACGCGCTCAATTCTCGCGAGCACTCAGCGCCGAGTAACGACTTGACCCTTCAATTCCACCCTATTGAGTGATATTCGGACACTCAGGGACGATGGCACGCGCGAGGGGCGCACCCGGTGAACCGGATGCGCCCCTCGGTCGGTGGCTCCCGCCACCGGGTGGGTCCCGAGGACCCGACGGCTCACGCCCCTCGCAGCACCGCGCCCGTGCGCGCGACCGCCGAGGCGACGGCGGCGTCGCGGGCGGCCGATGCCTCGTCGGCCGTCAGCGTGCGGTCCGCGGCGCGGAACCGCAGCGCGTACGCCAGCGACTTCTTGCCCTCGCCGAGCTGCTCGCCGACGAAGACGTCGAACAGGCGGAGCGACTCCAGGAGCTCACCGGCGCCGGACCGCAGCGCGGCCTCGACGTCGGCCGCGGGCACCGAAGCGGCCACGACGAGCGCGACGTCCTGGGTGGCCACCGGGAAGGCGGAGACGCGGGGGGACTGGACGGGGCCGGTGCCCGCCCGCTCCAGGAGGTCGAGCTCGATCTCCATGGCGCAGGTGCGCTCCGGCAGGCCGAACGCCTTGGTGACGCGCGGGTGGAGCTCACCGGCGCTGCCGACGAACACCTCCTGGCCGTCGATGACGGCGAGCAGCGCGGCACAGCGGCCCGGGTGGAACGGCGCGTGCTGGTCCTGGCGGACGATCAGCTCCACCCCGGCCTCACGGGCGACCGTGCGGCCGGCCTCGACCGCGTCCGCCCAGGTGGCCCGGCGGCCCTGGCCCCACCAGCCGGCCAGCTCGCGGGAGCCGGCGAGGACGACGGCGGCCCGGCGCGGCTGCCGGGGCAGCGCGGCGTTCAGGCCGGCGATCTCCTCGTCGGTCGGGCGGCGGTCGACGGGCAGCCGGACGGCGGCCGGCTCGTCGCCGGTCGGCCGGAAGACCAGACCGGTCTCGAACAGCGCGAGGTCGTGCCCGCCACGGCCGTCGTTGCGCCGCAGGGCGGCGAACAGACCCGGCAGCAGCGTGGTGCGCAGCGCCGGCTCGGTGTCGGCCAGCGGGTTGACCAGGCGCACCACGGTGCGGCGCGGGTCGTCGGCGGCCAGGCCGAGCTGGTCGAGCGCGGCGTCCCCGACGAAGGGGTAGTTGAGCGCCTCGACATAGCCGGCGCCGGCGAGGGCGCGGCCGACCCGGCGGTGCAGGCGCTGCCGCTCGGTCAGGCCCCGGCCGGCCGGGGGCCTCGGCAGGGTGGAGGGCAGGTTCTCGTAGCCCTCCAGGCGGATGACCTCTTCGGCGAGGTCGTTGGGGTCGGTGAGGTCCGGGCGCCAGCTGGGCACGGTGACGATGAGCTCGTCCTGCCCGTAGACGTCGCAGCCGACCTGCTGGAGGCGGCGGACGACGGTCTCCCGGCCGTACGGGACACCGGCGACGCGGTCCGGGTGGTCGGCGCTGATCGAGATCGTGCGCGGCCCGCTGGGGGCGACGATCTCGGTGACGCCGGCCTCGGCGGTGCCGCCCGCCAGCAGCACCAGCAGGTCGACGGTGCGCTGGGCCGCCGCGGAGGCGGCGTTCGGGTCGACGCCGCGCTCGAAGCGCTTGGACGCCTCGGAGGACAGCTTGTGGCGGCGGGCCGCCCGGGCGATGGCGACGGCGTCGAAGTGCGCGGCCTCGACGACGATCTCGGTGGAGCCCTGGCCGGCGGCGTGGTCGCCGATCTCGGTCTCGGCGCCGCCCATCACACCCGCGAGCCCGATCGGGCCGCGGTTGTCGGTGATCACCAGGTCCTCGGGGTGCAGCGTCCGCTTGGTGCCGTCGAGGGTGGTGAGCCGCTCGCCGCGCTCGGCGCGGCGCACGCCGATCGCCCCGTCGATCCGGGACCGGTCGTAGGCGTGCAGCGGCTGGCCCAGCTCGAGCATCACATAGTTGGTGACGTCGACCGCGAGCGAGATCGGGCGCATGCCCGCCTTCTGCAGGCGGCGCTGGAGCCAGATCGGGGAGCGCGCCTCCGCGTCGACACCGGTGACGGTGCGGGCGGTGAAGCGGGAGCAGCCGGCCGGGTCGGCGACCTTGACCGGGTAGCCGTAGGAGTTCGGCGCCGGGACGTCCAGCAGGGCCGGGTCGCGCAGCGGCAGGCCGTAGGCGGTGGCGGCCTCGCGGGCCACGCCGCGCATCGACAGGCAGTAGCCGCGGTCCGGGGTGACGGCGATGTCGAGGACCTCGTCGACGAGCTCCAGGAGCTCGATCGCGTCGGTGCCCGGCTCGTACTCCTGCGGGAGCACGATGATGCCGTGCGTGCCGTCGTCGCCCATGCCCAGCTCGTCGCCCGAGCAGATCATGCCGTGCGAGGTGCGGCCGTACGTCTTGCGGGCGGCGATCGCGAAGTCGCCGGGCAGGACGGCGCCGGGGAGCACCACGACGACCTTGTCGCCGACGGAGAAGTTGCGGGCGCCGCAGACGATCTCCTGGGGCTCGCCGGTGCCGTTGGCCGTGCCGACGTCGACCGTGCAGAAGCGGATGGGCTTCTTGAAGCCCTCCAGCTCCTCGATCGTGAGGACCTGGCCGACGACCAGGGGGCCCTTCAGACCCGCGCCGAGCTGCTCGACGCGCTCGACCTCCAGGCCGGCGGCGACGAGCTTGGCCTGCACGTCCCGACCGGTCTCACCGGCCGGCAGGTCGACGTATTCCCGCAGCCAAGAAAGCGGGACCCGCATCAGATCTCCATCCCGAACGGCCGGGTGAAGCGCACGTCACCCTCGACCATGTCTCGCATGTCTTCAACGTTGTGGCGGAACATCAGCATGCGCTCGATGCCGAACCCGAAGGCGAATCCGCTGTACTTCTCCGGGTCGATGCCCGCGGCGACCAGCACCCGGGGGTTGACCATGCCGCAGCCGCCCAGCTCGATCCAGCCCTCGCTGGAGCAGGTGCGGCAGGGGCGGTCGGGGTTGCCGACCGACTCACCGCGGCACACGTAGCACTGCATGTCCATCTCGGCGGACGGCTCGGTGAACGGGAAGTAGTTCGGCCGCAGCCGGGTGGACATCCCCGTGCCGAAGAGCGCCTGGACCATGTGGTCCAGGGTGCCCTTGAGGTCCGCCATGGTGAGGCCCTCGTCGATGGCGAGGAGCTCGACCTGGGTGAAGACCGGGGTGTGGGTGGCGTCCAGCTCGTCCGTGCGGTAGACGCGGCCCGGGCAGATCACATAGACCGGCGGCTCACGGTCGATCATCGTGCGGACCTGCACCGGGGAGGTGTGGGTGCGCAGCACGACGCCGGAGTCGGCCTTGCCCTGCTTGTCCTGGACGAAGAAGGTGTCCTGCATCGCACGGGCCGGGTGGTCCGGCTCGAAGTTCAGCGCGTCGAAGTTGAACCACTCGGCCTCGACCTCGGGCCCCTCGGCCACCTCGTAGCCCATCGCGACGAAGACGTCCTCGATGCGCTCGGAGAGCGTGGTCAGCGGGTGCCGGGCGCCGGCGGGGGCGCGGTCGTAGGCCAGTGTGACGTCCACGGCCTCCTCGACGAGCACGCGGGCGTCACGCTCCGCCTCCAGCTCGGCCTGGCGGGCCGCGAGGGCCTTGCTGACCGCGCCGCGGGCCATGCCCACGCGCTTGCCGGCCTCGGCCTTGGCCTGCGGCGGCAGGGCGCCGATCTCGCGGTTCGCCAGGGACAGCGGCGACGTGGGACCGGTGTGGGCGATCTTCGCCTCATGGAGGGCGGGGAGGTCGGCGGCGCCGGCGAAGGCGGCGAGCGCCTCGTCCCGCATGCGCTCGAGCTCTTCCGGTTTCAGTGCCTCGACCTCGACAGGGTCGTACGACTTATTGGGTGCGGACATCTCTTCCCGTGCTTCCGATTGTCTGCCAGCTACCGCTGGGAGGTGCCCCCAGGCTTCGCTTCGCCGGCGGCGCTTGCCCATCAGATGGGTGCCAAGGTCGTGCCAAAGGTGCCAAAGGTCGAGTCTAAAGGGCGCGCGTGGTGGGCTGGGCCCACGGGCCGCGCCCGGGCGCCTCTCCCCCCTCCTCGGCTCCCGCTTGTCCCGGCCCCGTCTCAGCCCTGGGTGAGGAAGGCGGGGGCGCCCACGGGCAGCGTGAACCGGAACTGGGCGCCACCGCGCACCGCCCGCTCCACGGTGATCGTCCCGCCGTGGGCCTCGACGATGCCCTTGACGATGTACAACCCCAGGCCGGTGCCGCCGCGCTTGCTGCCCCGCCAGAAGCGGGTGAAGACACGGCTCATGGACTCCTCCGGGATGCCGGGACCCTCATCGCTCACGGTGACCGCCGTGCCCTCGGTCCGGGCCTTGGTCAGCGCCGGGGACACCGCTATGGTGACCGTTCCCGCGCCGTGGCGCACGGCGTTTTCCAGGAGGTTGCCGAGCACCTGGTCGATCTTGTCCGGATCGGCCCAGAGATCCGGCAGCGGATCCTCCACCTCGACCCGGAAGCGCTCCTCGGGCTGCCCGGCGGCGGTGTACGCCTGGATGTGCCGGCGGACGGCGGCGACCACGTCGACGGGCTGGCGGCGGACCTCCAGCCGGCCGGAGTCGATCCGGGAGATGTCGAGCAGCTCGGCGATCAGCCGGGTGACCCGGTCGGCATCGGCGTCGACGGTCTCCAGCATCAGCCGCTTCTGGTCGTCGGTGAACCGCTCCCACTTCGCGAGCAGCGTCGCCGTGAAGCCCTTGACGGACGTCAGCGGCGAGCGGAGCTCGTGGGCGACGGTGGCGATCAGCTCGGCGTGGCTGCGCTCGGTCCGGCGACGGGCCTCGGTGCCGCGCAGCTGGACGACCAGCCGGCGCACCGGGCCGTTCGGCCGCTCGCGGACGTAGCGGGCGGAGACGAGGACCTCACGGCCGCCGGGGAGCAGGAGATTGCGCTCCGGCTGGCCGATCCGGGTGGTCAGACCGCCGTACGGGTCGGTCAGCGGCCACCAGCGGCGGCCTTCCAGGTCCTCGAAGGGCAGGGCGCTCTCCAGGGAGCGGCCGAGGGCCTCGCGGGGCGCCACGGCCGTGATCCGGGCGGCGGCGGCGTTGAAGCAGGTCACCCGGCCGTTCTCATCGGCGACGACCAGGCCGTCGGGCAGGTCGTCGGGGTCGAGACCGAGGCCGCCGAGCCCCGGCAGGGGCGCCTCGCGGGCCCCTCGGGCGTCGCTGACACCGTGGGTGTCAGGGGAAGCGGCCGGACAGGCGTCGGCCACGCTTCCGGAAGTCCTGACGTTCATCATCCGCACCCCCTCCCGAGCCCCCGGGGGGCAACCCTACTAGCTGAAGGTCACGGAGCGGCACCCTCCGGGTGCACGCTGCGCACGGGCGGAGGCGTAGAGGCACACGGCGGCGGCCGTCGCGAGGTTCAGGCTCTCGGCCTTTCCGTGGATCGGCACCCTGACGACCTCGTCGGCCAGGGCCCGGGTCTCGGCGGGCAGGCCCCATGCCTCGTTGCCGAAGATCCAGGCGGTGGGGCCGCCCATGGTGCCCTGGTCCAGCTCGGCGTCCAGGTCGCGCTCCCCGGCGCCGTCGGCGGCCAGGATCCGCGCCCCGGCGCCCTGGAGGCCGCGCACGGCCTGCTCGACGGGCACGCCCACGGCGACCGGCAGGTGGAAGAGGGAGCCGACGGAGGCACGGACCGACTTGGGGTTGTAGAGGTCCACCGAGGCGTCGGTCAGCACGACGGCGTCCGCGCCGGCGGCGTCCGCGCAGCGCAGCACCGTACCGGCGTTCCCGGGGTCCCGGACGTGCGCGAGGACGGCGACGAGCCGGGGCCGGCCGGCCAGGATCTCCTCGAAGGGCGTGTCCAGGAAGCGGCACAGGCCGACGATGCCCTGCGGGGTGACGGTGTCGGACATCTCCGCGATGACCTCGTCCGTCGCGATCAGCACGGGCACCCCGGCCTCACGGGCGGCGGTCACGACGTCCGCGTGCCGCTCGGCGGCGTCCGGCGTCACATACACCTCGATGAGGTGATCGACGGCCTCGCGGACGGACTGCGGCCCCTCGGCCAGGAACCGGCGTTCCTTGCTGCGGAAGCTGCGCTTGGTAAGACGGCGGGCCGCGATGACACGGGGCGATCGCAGGGACGTCAGCTCGGGGGCCGCCATGGGCTCACTTTCGGTTGCTGGGACGTGCTCGCCGGTGCCGAACGGTCTCGGCGCCGCCGGTCCGCACCGTCATGGTGGGGGATCCGGCGCGGCGGGGTCGGCCGCCCGGCAGTGCGGGCGGGCCGCGGGCCGGGGCCCGGACGCAACCGGACCCGCAGGCCAGAGGGCCTGCGGGTCCGGTCGGTGCCTGGGGGCGCCGGGATCAGGCGGCGGCCTTCGGGGCGTTGACGTCGGCCGGCAGCGCCTTCTGCGCGACCTCGACGAGCGCGGCGAACGCGTTCATGTCGTTGACCGCGAGCTCGGCCAGGATCTTGCGGTCCACCTCGATGTTGGCGGCCTTCAGACCCTGGATGAGGCGGTTGTACGTCATGCCGTTCTGGCGGGCAGCGGCGTTGATGCGCTGGATCCACAGCTGACGGAAGTCGCCCTTGCGCTTCTTGCGGTCGTTGTAGTTGTAGACCAGGGAGTGGGTGACCTGCTCCTTGGCCTTGCGGTACAGGCGCGACCGCTGGCCGCGGTAGCCCTTGGCCGCCTCGAGGATCGCCCGACGCTTCTTGTGCGCGTTGACTGCGCGCTTGACGCGTGCCACTTGTTAACTCCTTGTAGCGGGGCCGCGGTGCGTTCTCACGCGGCCCGAATTCGAATGGGTCCCGGTCCGACGCGCACCCCGTGGGTACGGGGCGCGGAGCGTCACTTGCCGAGAAGCTTCTTGATCTTCTTGGCGTCGCCCGGGGCCATCTCGGCGTTGCCGGTGAGGCGACGCGTCAGCTTGGACGACTTGTGCTCGAGCAGGTGGCGCTTGCCGGCGCGCTCGCGCATGACCTTGCCGGAGCCAGTGATCTTGAAGCGCTTGCTGGCACCGGAGTGCGTCTTGTTCTTCGGCATGCGCCGTATCTCCTCGTCGGTGGCGCTTCTCCGGCCCGCGGACGGGCATACGGAAGCGTCAGCTGTGTTCGGTTGCTTTCCGGGGCGAACCCCGGGGGCGATCCGCGGGGCGAGGCCCCTGGATCACGCCTCTGCGGGCTCCTCGGCGGACTGCTCCTGCTCGGCGGAGTCGTCCGCGGCAGAAACACCCTGGCGCTCCGCCTTGCGGGCGGCCTGCGCCTCGCGGGCTTCGGCCATCGCCTCGGTCTTCTTCTTGTGCGGACCGAGGACCATGATCATGTTTCGGCCGTCCTGCTTCGGGTTCGACTCGACGAAACCGAGGTCCTGGACGTCCTCCGCCAGACGCTGCAGCAGTCGGTAGCCGAGCTCCGGCCGGGACTGCTCGCGACCACGGAACATGATCGTGATCTTGACCTTGTCGCCCTGCTTGAGGAACCGGACGACGTGACCCTTCTTGGTGTCATAGTCGTGCGGGTCGATCTTCGGCCGGAGCTTCATCTCCTTGATGACCGTGTGCGCCTGGTTCTTGCGCGCCTCACGGGCCTTCATGGCCGACTCGTACTTGAACTTCCCGTAGTCCATGAGCTTGCAGACCGGCGGACGTGCGTTCGCGGCCACCTCGACGAGGTCGAGGTCGTACTCCTGCGCAAGCTCCAGGGCCTTGGCAAGCGGCACAATGCCGACCTGCTCGCCGCTGGGACCGACAAGTCGCACCTCGGGGACGCGAATCCGGTCGTTGATGCGGGGCTCGGCGCTGATGGATCCTCCTCGGTAGCACCACGCGGCCGCCTGGCGGACAGCCACGTAACGTCTGTTTCGTCAGACCAACCGCGCCGGTGCACAAAAAATGCCCCGGACGGGACACAGGCGGGGCTCCATAAATACCGGAACGCCGCGGTGCGATCCGCGGGGCATATCGGGCAGCTCCATCGTCCGTACGGAACGATGGGCGCCGCCTGACCGGAGACCTGCCGGCCTGAAGCCGACCAGGTGGGAGAACGGAGCCTCCACTTGTGGGCCGGGCACGTGAGTGTCCAGCCGGTCATGTGGCACAACCATAGCAGCGGTGACACGTAGCGTGCCAACCCGTGGCGAACCGATTCGCCGCCGGGCCGTATCGTGGGCGCCATGAGCGACGCGACCCCCACCGGCGAGACGCCGGACTTCGACACCATGACCCGTGACATCGCGGACGTACCCGCGGTCGAGGTGATCACGACGGTCGCGGTGCACCTGATGAGCTCGGCGGCGGTCAACCTCGGCCTCGCCGAGGAGGGCGAGGCGCACAAGGACCTCGACGAGGCCCGCAAGCTGATCACCGCCCTGGCGGGCCTGGTCACGGCGAGCGCCACCGAGATCAGCAACTTCCACGCGGGCCCGCTGCGCGACGGCCTGAAGTCCCTCCAGCTGGCCTTCCGCGAGGCGTCGGTCGTCCCGGACCAGCCCGGCCAGGGCCCCGGCGAGAAGTACACCGGCCCCGTCTTCGGCTGAGCCCCTCACTCTTCGGGGGCGTCCGGCCGGGCCGGCTTCACGCCACCCGGCCGCGACGCCGTCGAGAGCTCGTCCGCCAGATTGGCCGGCCCCATCCTCGGATGGGTCAGCTGGTGCGCCAGGGCCGCGAGCACGCCGCCGATCAGCGGCGCCACGAGGAACAGCCACAGCTGGGACAGCGCGCCGCCGCCCGCGAAGAGCGCCGGGCCCAGGCTGCGCGCCGGGTTCACGGACGTGCCGGTCAGCGGCACCCCCACCAGGTGGATCACGCCGAGCGCCAGGCCGATGGGCAGCCCGTCGAAGCCCACGACGGCCACCTTGTGGGTCACCGCGAGCACGACGAAGACCAGCAGGAAGGTCAGGACGACCTCCGCGAGGAACGCGCCGCCGGTGTCGATGTGCACCAGTGAGCGGTCGCCGTAGCCGTTGCTGCCGAAGGCGCCGTGCGTCTTGAGCCCCGGCACCTGCTTGGCCAGCAGGAACAGCACCGCCGCGCCGACGATGCCGCCGAGCAGCTGGGCGACCCAGTACTCGATGGCCGTGCGGAGCGTGATGCGCCCGTCCACCAGCACCCCGAGCGTCACCGCCGGGTTCACATGGCACCCCGAGATCGGACCCAGCGCGTACGCCAGGGCCAGCAGGGTGAAGCCGAAGGCCAGGGCGATGCCCAGCACACCGATGTAGTCGGCCGCGAGGACCGCGGAGCCGACGGCGAAGAAGACCAGCAGCGCGGTGCCGAGGAACTCGGCCGCGACGGTTCGTATCTGCACGGGGTCGAGCCGCAAAGACCCCAGATTCACGGCGTCCATCGGTCCTCCCGGGGATCTCGTGGACTGTCTTCGCATTGTCGGACGATCCCCGGGTGCCCGCCTGTCGGCCGGTGGCTCAGCGCGTGAAGAGCGGCTCCCCCGGGAGCGTCGCCCCCGCCGGGAGCAGGGCCATGTCCAGGCCCCTGACCAGCCGCGCCCGCAGCACGTCGTCCGCCGCCAGCGCGGTCGCGACCCGCCGCACCGCCTCCTGCCGCGCCGCGCCCTCCACGACCGCCAGCGCCAGCGTCCCGTCGGCGTCCCGCGCGGGCCCGAGGTACGCCCGCAGCACGTCCGGCTCCGCGGCCAGCACCGCGCGCAGCGCGTCGGCCACCGCCGGGTCGGCCAGCGGGTCGGCGCTCCCCCGCCCCTCGGCCAGCGCCAGCAGCGCCGGGCCGGTCAGCTGGTACGGCACCGGGCCCGCCATGTCCAGGACGATCGTGTCCGCCTTCTCGTGCGCGGCCGCCTGCAGCGCCTGGTGCAGCGGCACCGCCACGGGGCGCGCGTCCGCGCGCCAGCGGGCCAGCGACTCGACGGACGTGAACGCCGGCAGCGCCTTGCGCCCGTCGGGCGCCTGGAGCGTCGGTACGGCCATGTCGCTGGTCTTCTCGCGCTTCAGCCCGTCCGCCCCGGTCTCCACCTCACCGAGCACGGCCACCACGGGAACGAGCAGCCGCGCCCCGGGCAGCGCGGCGAGCACCCCGGCCTCGGCGGCCGGATCCGCGGCCCAGGCGGCGAGCGCGTCGGCGAGGGCGGGGTCGGCCGAGCCGTTGTCGTCGGAGAAACCGGGGTCCGGGATGTTCTTCAGCACGGGGTGAGCCTACCGGCCGGGGTTTGCCGGGTACGGCGCCCGGGTGGCACGTCCTTTGCCTCTGTCCACGGCCGGGCGCGGCGCCGTTTCCCGCTGCGCGGAAGTCGCCGTACGGCCCCGGCCCAATGCCACCTGCGGCGCCGTACCCCTTGCCGGGGCGGCTGCCTGCCACCACGTGCGGCGCCGTCTCCCGCTGCGCGGGCGGGTCCGCTGCGCGGGGCGTGGCACCGGTGCGGAAGTCGCCGTACGGCCTCTGCCCTTTGCCACGTGCGGCGCGTACCCCTTGCCGGGGCGGCTGCCTGCCACCACGTGCGGCGCCGTCTCCCGCTGCGCGGGCGGGTCCGCTGCGCGGGGCGTGGCACCGGTGCGGGGGCGGGCCTCCGCGCGG
>NZ_LGUI01000012.1 GCF_002891295.1 Streptomyces eurocidicus
TCGGGGCCCTGGTCGCAGCCCCTGAGGGCGGATGGCGCCAAGGCTGGCCGGGGTGGACAGCACTGCACGGCTGGGTGACACACTCCTCGAACCCCGCCTCCGCCCCGCGCCAACTTACAAACAAAGCGGCGCACGAATTACCACTCGCATTCACACAGATCCCTTTACGGGAAAAGAAAAGCGGCCCCGCATTTTAAGTGCGGGGCCGCTTTTTTGCTTTTCGTTTCAGAGGGCGGCGCGGAACGGGTTTTCTTCCCGGGCGGGTGCCGGGACAGCCGGCTGGGCCGCTGGCTTTTCCGGTGCGGGGGTTACGGGGCGGCGGTGCGGCCGGGGCACGGGGATCTCCTCCTTCGGTGCAGCCGTCTCCGGGGCCGGGGAGGTCTCGGCCGCCGGGGCCGGTGCGGGCTGGGCGTCGGCCAGCCGGTAGACGATGGCCGGTCGGCCGCCGTTCCCCTGCGGTTCCGGGCCGACGACGATACCGGGCAGTGCCCTGACCTCTGCGGCCGACGCCCCGACGAAGGGGAGCAGCTCCGAGGAGGTGGCCTTGCCGCCGTACATCTCGATGCGGTCCCGGACTTTCTCCATGAGGCTGCGTGGCTCCCGCTTCGCCTTCGGAGCGTCGTTCTCCCCGATGAACATTTCCACGGACTCCATCGTGTACCTGACCAGTGCGGCGGCGGCTTTCAGATCGTCCACCGTGATCTTCGTGCGGAGGTCGAAGAGTGCGAACAGGGCTGCGATGCGGCGTACTTGTTCGTTGCAGCGGGCTGCAAATGCTTTGAGTCCCTGGGACTCTCGGGCCATTGTGAGGAGATCCTTTCTGATGATGTCGGCGGCGTCGTAAGCGTCGTCGGTGAGAGTGACGAGCTTCGCCCGCTGGCCGTGCCGGATAGCGCGGGCCATGGCTTCGCCGATGTCGGGGATGATGTGCGCGGGCATCACGTGCCGTTCGCTCAGCCAGCGGATCTGTTCCACGGGCACGATGATCAGCCGGTTATAGCTGCCCCCGTCGCGGTCGGTCGTGCTCATGCAGGCCCGGAATTCCGCGGGGGTGATGTGCCCCATGATCGAAACCCGGGGTTCGTCGACCTCAACGGGTTCCTTGGCCCTGGACGTGGCGACGGTGGCCCCGTCCCACAGGTCGCGGAGCGTCTGGGACAGGTTCGCCTGCCGACGGCCGGCCCGCAGGACGCGGGCGTATTCGGTGTCGACGATCAGAGCGTGCCCGCCACGGTTGGCAATCGCCTGGATGAGACCGGCCCCGCCGACCACGCCATTGATGATGTGCCCGCTCATGAAGGTGTCATTGGCGTCCTTGGCGACGGTGGCGGCCACCCCCCAGGACTGGCCTTTACCCTCACCGGTATCCCCGCACAGCAGCACGTGGAGCACGAGGGGCATGGTGCCGGACCCGCGCTGTACCCGGGTCTCGGGGAGCATCGCGGAGAAGGCGCACAGCAGGCTGACGAGCAGACCGGCCGGTGACCATTCCACGTGCGGGGCAAGGGAGTCCACGGCCGCCCGGAGACGGCCGGTGCACATGGTGCGGTAGTCGGGGGCGCTCACGCGGCCACCGCCTCAGGCTGGTGTGCCAGCTCGTACGCCTTCCGCACGTTCAGGGGGAGGCGCCCCCGGTCTTTCAGCTCGTAGCCCTGACGCTTGCCCCACTCGCGGATGAGGTCGTTCCGCTCCCTCTCGCTCATGCCGGAGCTCGCCGCCTTCACCGGTTCGGGCAGCGGGTCACCACCCTCGAAGATTCCGGCCCGGACGGCGTCTCGGAGCCGTCCCGGAGCGGTGACGTCCATGCAGGGGATGCCGTACTGCCGGGCGTCGCGAAGCTTGATCGCGTTCCGCTCCGCCCTCTGGCCGCAGATGATCAGGACCGTGGACTCATCGGCACGGCCCACCACCCGGTAGCCCGCGTTGCGCAAGGCGTCCCGGGCGTCCTCCCACGAGTACCCCGGCACCTCACCGACGAGCATCACGGACGGCTGCTCCGGCTCAGCCGGCTGGGCCTCGGAGGGTTTTTCGCCGGGCTGATCGTCCTGCTCCTGGCCGTCGACGTCGCACTCCTGGCCCTGCTCCTGCGGGGCGTCGCCGTTGTCCGCGTCCTCGGTGGCACGGTCGCCGGGCTCGCCCAGCACCTCGACGAGCAGCGCGGCGAACTGCTCCGCGTGGTCGGACCACACGGCCCACTCGCGGCCCCCGAGGGTCAGGGGCACCGCCTTCTCCTCCAACAGGTTCCCGAACCGCTGGGTGTGCTCCGGGCACAGGCCCCAGGAGCGTTCCCCGAGGGTCAGCGCCTCGGTGGCGTCGACGTGCGAGCCGTCCCGGGCGATGTGCGCATCACACCGCGCCACCACCGGAGCCGGGTCCGGGTGCACGACCGGGGTCTTCGGCTCCACGGGAACGTACAGGGGAACGGCGGGCCGGGCGGGCTTGTGGACGCGGGCTTGGACCGTCTTAGCGACCTGCTGACCGGCCGCCCGCAGGCGCGCCGCCGTGGGAGGCAGCGTCTCCCGCACGAACGTTGCGGCCTTCTGCCGGGCGCCCGCGAACTTCTCCCGGGCCGGGCGTACCTGACGCAGCCGACGACCCACCACGCTGTTCTTCACCGTGCTCTCCTTCTTCTGTTCGTTGTCGGCGACCGGGAAATTCCGCGGGGCCGCGCCGGCTGCCTCTGCGCCGGGGATTTCTGCCGTGTCGGCGGGCGCGGAATCCTCCGCCTCCGAGCCGGCCGGGAAATCCTGGCCCTCGGAGCCGGCCGGACCCTGGGCCGGGTTTTCCTCCGTGTCGACAGGGGTCTCCGCCGCCGTCTCGGCGGGGATGGGCTCACCGGCCAGGACAGCCCGCATCTGCGCCACGTTCATGCGGCCGGACACGTCGTTGTAGGGGGCCTTCCAGGTCCAGGTGGCGACCCGGGTCCCGGCCGCCGATGCCTTGGACACCACCGGGTTACCGCCGACCGCCCCGGCGGTCCCGCCGTCGGTGGAGTTGAGGATGTGCGGCACCGTCAGGGACTTGGGGTTGACCCGCAGCACCTCGTACCAGGTGTCCCGGTACCGCACGAAGTCACCGCGCGAGAAGTCGGCACTGCTCCACACCTTGAACCCGTCGGCTTCCGCCTGCGCGATGATCTCCCGCCAGTGGGCCAGTTCCTCGTCAATCTCCTCGATGAGGCGTTCCAGTTCGGCGCGGCGCTCCTTGCTGGGCGCCTTCCGCCACGGGTTGCGGGGGTCGCCGTTGCGCTGGCGGAGGATGCCGCGCCGTTCCGCCTCCAGCTTGTCAATGCGTCGCAGCGTCCGACCGGGGTCGTTGCGGTGCTGCTCGTAGCTTTCTGCGGCCCGCGCCCGGTCCGCCCAGTACCCGGCGCGGCGGTTCTCTTCGATGCTCTTCCGCATGGCGTTGTGCATGCGCTCCTGATCGCGGCGGGCCCGCCCCTCGCTGTGGTGGCCGATCAGGATCGGCTGCCCCATGTGAAAGCGCTCGCTGATCTGATTCGACCGCTCGTAGGACGCATCCGACGACGCGGCGGCACGGCTGGCCCGACCGGCGAACCGCTCGGCACGGTCCCCGGCACGGTCGAGGCGCTCGGCCTCGGCCTCCGCGAAGGTGCGGCGGGTGTCCTCATCGGTGGTCACCGCGACCGTGAACCCGGCAGCGCGCAGCCCCTCCGCAGCCTTGTTGATGCGCCACGTGTCGGCACGCTTGTCCCGCGAGTGGGGCCGGTACCAGCACTCCAGGTTCCGGGACCAGCGGAACCGGTGCTCCTTGAGCACCTCGGCGGAACCGTCCCCCCGTGACGTGCCTTCGACAAGCGTGCCGTCCCGACGCGTGTGGCTGATCGTGATGTCGGCCTCCGCTCCCTCCTCGCCCGTGTCGGCGGGCCCGAAATCCTGGCCCTCGGAGCCGGCCGAGGAATCCTGGCTCCCGGAGCCGGCCGCCGCCTCGGCCGGGATTTCTGCCGTGTCGGCACGGGCCGCCAGGGCGGCGGAGTGCTCCCGCAGGATCCCCAGCATCTGCGGCCACCGCCGCTCGTACTTCTCCGTGGCCTTCCCGACGAACACCAAGCCGTCACCGTCGATGTGGTCAACGTGGAGATCATCACCCCGATAGGTCAGCCACTTACGGCCGCCCTTCGTCACCTCGTACCGGTGACCCTCCCCGCTGGTGATCGTCCAGAAGTTTTCGACGTGGTACTCGATGCCCTCGCCGTCGCCGACCTCCGGCATCAGCCACTCACCGGACGCGTACCGCATCCGCTGCGCCACCATGCGCGCGTCCTCGGACTGCGACCGCCGCCAGTGCTCCCGGACGACATCCTGTGCGGCGTCCAGCGTGGCGACCTTGCCGAGCGTCCACACATTCAGCTCGTCACCCTCCCCGTGGGACCAGAACACACGGTAGAACTTGTGCCCCGGGGCCCCGTTCTTCACCTTGCCCTGGCAGTCACCCGTGATCGAATACCCGCTGTCGCCGCCGATTTCGGCAGTCCACCTGTAGGAGAACGTGGACCCCTTCTCCGGGGCGTCCTTGGTCAGGGTCAGCTCCGGTTCCTGCTGTCCCCACGTGCGGGCGGGCACGGCACCCAGTTCGGCCAGCAGGGCGCCGTACGAGCCGGTGTCCTTGATCCATTCCCAGTCCTCCCCCTCCGTGCCGGGGTCGGCCGTCCAGCACAGCATGTGACGGCGGCCCGAGGAGCGCTCGTCGGAACAGATCCGCTGGGCCTCGGCGCGGGTGACCGCCCACAACACCCGCAAGCGGGGCGGGGTGGTGTTCTTGCTCGCGAGGAACACGACCACCGGGTCGGCCGAGTCGCCGCCCGCGTCGGCGGGCCCGAAATCCTGCCCCTCGGAGCCGGCTGGACCCTGGGCCGGGATTTCTGCCGTGTCAGCGCACGACCCCCCGTGCTCGGCGACCTCCGGCGTCTCGTCGCCGTCCTCGCCCAACCACTCTTCAAGGCTGCCGTATGCCGCAGGGACTCGCCCGGTGCGCGCGAACTCGGCCTTCTCCGCCTCGATCACAGCTGCCGTGTGAGCGTCCCGCTCCTGCTCCCACTCCCGCTCGCAGTGCTCCTCACCCACCACCGGCCCCGACTGCTTCCCGCCGCCGTCCGTATCGGCGGAGGCGTCGTGCTGTGCCGCGTGGTCAAGCGCGGCTGCTATCGCCCGGTCACGCACTTCCACGCGCCGCTTGGCAGCAGTGGACCCGTGCCCCAGCGGACCAGTGACCGTGTCGACGTGCGCGCACTGCGCACAGGTCACCCGGTACTCGTGCTCGTTGAAGTCAGTCATCCATTCGACGGCCACCGTCGACGGCAGCACGGCGAATGCCCCGTGCCGGTCGTTGGGGTAGGGGCCGACTCGCCCGGCGAGGTGCCACGCCGCCAGTGCCTCGGCGTCCTCACGGGTCTCACACATCGACCCGGTGTCGCCGTTGCGACGGCCGATGATGCCGCCGCCCGCGTTCGCCCACCACATACCCTCATCGGCCTTGCTCCCGCACTGCCCGTTCACCTGCTGAATCAGGGGCTTGGCCTCACGGCCACCCCGCAAGTCCACGACCTGCGGGCGCCCCTGGCCCTCCGGCTCCTCGTCGACGAGTTCCGCGTCGACCACGTCCGCCTCTGACGGAGAGGCCACCGGAAGCTGCGACGTCCCGGCCCGCTCCACCACAGTCACGGGCACGGGCACAAGGTTCCCCGCCCACGTGCCGTAGGAGACCGGGTTCTTACCCCAGCGAACAGAGGTCATCTGCTCTCCGTCGCCACGCTCGCTCACCGAGACCACCACACCCGTGCGACCGGTAGCCACATGCAGGTGCGCACGCGGGTGCCCCGAGCGCACCACGTCACCGACAACGAACCGCTGCCCGTACCGCTCCCACCCGTACTCGGAAACCGGCTGCTCCGGCACCGTCTCCACCACCTCAACCGACGGCGTGACCCTGGCCACCACTCCCGGCTGCGCCTGCCCCCGCTGCACCGCGTCCGCGAGGATCGCCCGCTTCATAGCCGGACGCCCCTTCACGTAGTGGCAGACCTCCTCACCACTCCCGACGTGGTGCACCAGATACTCGCCCACCAACTCCTCTACCTCGTAGGTCTGGCCAAGGACCATGGCCCGCTCGTCGCCCCTGGTCCCCATAAAGGAGATGTCCTTGACCTTGGGCGCAGACATGCTCTTCTTCCCCTCCGGCACCTTCGCCGTCTTCTTGGCCTCCGCCCTCTGGGCGGGCCTCTCCTGCGGACCGGCCGCCATGTAGGCCCGCTCTCCCTCAGTCATCGGCGGCAGGGGCGTCCCCTCACCCTTCATGTCCAGCCACCACGTAACCCCGGGTGCCGGAACGCCCGGCCGGGCGGCGTACCAGTAGAAGGTGGAGTCAGAGCCCCCGACACCGAAGGACCGGCCAACCATCTCCCCCGACTCGTCAACAGTCAGGTTGCACAGGGTGGCCAGCCGTCCCCGGGCGAGAGAGTCAGGCAGGTTCGCCGAGAGGAAGGCCCGCCCGCCGTAGGTGTACCGCCACCACCCCTTAGCCAGTTCCTCGCGCCCAACCGGCGGCATGTCGGCCGCCAACGTGACCTCATCAACGGCGAACGACATCTGTTCGTCGCTCTCGTCCCTCTCGAAGACGAGCACCCGATCCGTGCCGAGCCGCTTGGCGACCTTGTAACCGACCCCGTCGACATAGACGATGTCGTCCGTCACGTACAGCCGGGGGATGTCGTCGACCCGTTCCAGGTCGGCCACGGCGAACACGATGGCGTCCATCGGGACAGCACTGCTGACGGAGACCTTCGCGGTCTCCCCCTCAATGCTCATCACACGCCCGAGGACGCCGTTGGGCAGCCGCACCGTGCACAGCGGCACGAGCGCCCCGCCCTGCTTGGTTGCGCGTGCCGCCTTCTTCGCCGCCTTCGCTGCTACCGCATCGCCGATCACCCGCGCTTCCGCGAACAGGGCCGACGCCACGTCGGGGCGGGGGTTGTGCTCACCCCCTTCCAGGGCAGCCGTTACCCTCTCCGCCACCAGTTCGTACAGCCGGGTCTGCCAGTCCACCCAGGAACCCCACTGACCGGACGTCTTGCCACACAGCTCGTGCGCCTCGTCCCACGGCTTGCCCGTGTGCCCGTGCACCTCCACCAGACGGCGGGCCAGGTCCTCGGCACAGACACCGATCCGCCCCATGACAGAGCCGTCCTCGGCAAGGATGTCCACCAGGAAGCGCCCGGCCGCCTTCCGGGCACGGCACCCACCGTGATCCCATCCCCCGGGGCCGCACTCCAAGGCGTCCTTCCCGTGCGGGGCGTCCGTGGCGACGATCACCCAACGCTCGGTCGGGATCTCGTGCAGCCCGCCCACTGTCAGGTAGTGGGCGGCCCGCCGCCGGAACATTCCGTCGACGTTGCTCCCCGAACCTGTCTGAACGAGCCTGCCGTTGGCCCGGCGTTCCCAGCCCCACGGGTACGACGCCATGATGCCCACACGCCCGTACCGCTCCACCCGGAACACCCGGGCTTCCAACTGCGTCTCCACCAGCTCCGCCGACCAGGGCACGCGCTCCTCATTCATGTGCCCGTACCGGGCCCACACGTCACCGGCCCACGCCCGCGAGGCCGAGTCCTTCCGGCACCAAGCCAGCGCCGCCGCAAGCGTCTGGTCCTCGTCAAGGTCCGCCCACCAGAACCAGCCCCCGGAAGAGGACCCTTCGGGGGAGAACGGCGCCCGCGCGACCTCCCAACTCTCCCGGGAGATAGGCGAGGTGCAGAGCCGGAATCCATGCCCGGCCGCCGTAGCAAACGCCCAGTCATACCCGTCGTCCTTAGCCCGGTGATGCTCACCGGCGTACGCCTGCACGGACTCACCCGGAAGGAGTTCCCCGGGGAAGACGGGAGCGGTCGACGCCTCAGTCTTCGGAGCTTCGGCCGGGGCAGGGTTGGGCGTGGAATTCCGCTCACTCATGCGCGGAGCGTCACCCTCGTTGATCACTTCGAACATGACCTCGTCCGCCCACTCAGCCGCCACCTTCTCCGGCCGCTTGCGCGTAGGCGCCTTGTGCGGGCCCTTATCCAACGTCGACGCCCACACAGGGGCATTCCGCATCTCGGCTTCCGTGATCTGTCGCAGCGCCTCAGCCTCCGCAGCCTGACGCTGACGAACGTGCGCGGTCATCGCCGCTTCCGCGTCATGCCGTGTACGCATGTCCCCGTACCCCTTGACGCGACGCTCCGCATTGCGGCTGACGTGGAGCTTACTGTCCTTCTTAAGCACCCAAAAGGACATGCCGCGCCAAGAGGCCGTGACCGACCACCGATCCGTTCCCTTGGACCACTTGAACGTGATCGGGTCGGTGTGGTCAGCCGCGTTGGGCATCGTCACCTTCACGTGCCCCGGCGTCGCCTTGGGCCCATCCACCTCCGGGGCCGTCTCTTCCTCGGGCTCCGTGGGCGCACCAGACACAACAACCTCGTCTAGGGCCTCACCCGTGACAGTGCCGAACTTCCGCTCGTGCGAGCGATCAAGGGCATAGCTCACCGTGTGCGTGCCCCGGCCGTCCCCCACGATCACCCACCCGTCCCGGTGGGCTGCTTCCCGCGTCACCACCGCACCGCACGCGCAGTCGAAACCCGTGCCGCGCGTAGCGACCCCCAGAGCCCTAAGGCACGTTCCCGACCGGCCGTACCGGCCGCCGTTGTGCCGCACAGGCTCCAAGATCACCAGACCCTCAGGGCGCACCACGGCCATGTTCTTCCGCACGTAGGAAGTGACCGGGCCTCGCGTCTTGTGCCCGTCCCCCTCACCAGGGATCACCCACCGGCCGTCAAGGGTGATCACGCTGTACCGCCCCGTCGCCGGGCAGAACACCGAGTAGGCGACCGCCTTACAGCGGTCGTCCGTGATCAAGACAGCGTCCGTGAGGCCGTGCCCCTCCATGGCGTGACGGGCAGGAGTCGTCACCATGACCTGCATCGCGCAGCTTCCCTTCAATGAGCCCCACCGGGCAGTGAACTGATGTCTCGGGACCGCCCCGGGCCATGTGCCCCGGGGCCGGTCAAGGCTGGTCAGTCATTGCGGCTCGTACTCGCCGCACACGTTGCCCGCGCCGTCCACAATCCAGCCCCCGCCGTCCGTGCGGCCGTTGCCCGCAGCCGGAGCACACAGCGCCGTGTCGAACCCCTCGTTGAACGCGTCCACGGACACCCGCTCAACCGCGCCCTGCTTGCCGTTCTCACCCGCCTTGAACCCCGCCGTCCCTGCCCCCGCCATCAGGACCACAGCGGCGATCACACCGGCCACCACACGACGCTTCGACATATCCACCCCACAGCTATCCGTGCGCCCGCCTACCGGCCGGAACGCGCTCTACGTTTCCCCGGCGCTGCAACCCCTACAGGGAGCGCCACAAGCCTTAGTTAGTGAGCGACCGGGCATCAGATCATCCGGCTCGCATTCCGTGCCCTCATCACCAAGCAAATGAAGTCACGACCCATTTCTATCCCAGACCCGAGCCTCAGCAATCCGAATTCATGGTGATCCGCGTCACAATCATGAATAGGCACCCGAATGCCAGACCCCATTCCAGGCACCCCTAAAAACTGCGTTTCCGCAGGTCAGAGGCCCTTTTCGAACCCGGGGGTAATGCCTAGTTAGACGGCGATAGGACCCACCGGGGGTGCCTCTTTCCGACCGTGTACGGGTATCAAACATTCGCATAGAAGGCCGTTATTGCTGCCCGAATTGGAACTCTGGAGCCTCCGCCGGCCACTGGAGGGGTCGCCGCGGGCACATCAGGGCCCCCTGCGGGCACACACCCCAGGTCAGCGGGCTGCGGGCACCGCGCTCTAACCAACTAAGCAGCGCTTCTACGATGACCTGCGTCACTTTTCAGGTGCACAGCGAGCGGTCTGGAGGCCGGTAACACCTACATAATTAATGTGAGGGGTTGTATACCCCCCTCCATCAGGGCCCCTAAGGCCCTGACTGGTGTGCCAGCTCCGGTCATCCCGACCTGGTACCTGAAGAGGAGATGGTGGATGGGTCGATACATTGTCACTGTGGTAGAGACAGCGACTTACGATATCCCTGTGAATGCTGCCGACGCTGATGAGGCGTGTGAAGCGGCAGAGGAGAAGTGGAGCCACGACCCCAATAAGTATTTTTCCGATGCGACCGGATTCGAATGCGACGAGGTGCGCTTGGTCGCCTGATTTTCGCCCTCAAGCAGTCTTTATCGAATTCGCAGCACTGATCGAGGGGAAACGAATTGGGAATTTGTGACGAAGATGCGGCCGAGGCTAATCGTTCTCGGGCCCGCTGGGCGCTGATCGCCATGGAGGCCATGGGCCGGGAGACCGGCCAGCACGGGCCGGCCTACTTCACCGGGGGCCTCATGGTCAGGGAAGAGGTGCTCCGGGAGGTCGCCGGGGACCTCATGGCGAACCTCTTCCACCTGTGCCGGCTCAACGGCGTGGCGCCGGCCGCGGTCGTCGCGGCCGGCGCCATGCATTTCCTGGCCGAAGTCGCCGAGGAGCAGCCGGTGGTAGAGCTGGGCATGCCAGCGGATCAGGAGACCCCGAGGGGTCAGAGCAGGTCCTCGTAGTCCGGCAGGATCTCGGTCTGTACGGGGACGCGGAACCAGGCTTCCCCTTCGGCCGGGACGGGGGCTCCGCCGGCCGCAGCGGCGATCTCAAGGACGGCTTCGGATGAGAGCCGCCAGTCTCGGGTGGTGTGCCCGGCAGGGCAGGAGATCCAGGTGCTCACTCCATCGGTGCCCACGGCCAGCCCAGTTCCGATGTCACAGCGTCGGCAGGTGATCGGTATACGAGCGCGGATGACGGGGTCCACCGTCCTGAAGACGGCAGTGCCCATCAGCAGGACCGTAGTCACGTCGGTCATGAAGTCTCCTCGCCCTGTACCCCGTGCCGTCCGATTCCTGTGTACCCCGGCGCTGTCTCAGCGTACGGTGTTTGATCATGGCGTCAACGAGTGAAGTGCGGGACCGTCTTGTCGTACCGGGACGGGTGATGATGATGCGGTACACACCGACCTCTTGGGGCCTCAGCCCCCTGGCCTGCTCTGTCTGCGAGGCCCAAACGGGGCTGACCCTGATCTCGGCGGAGTCCGAAGTCCTGTTCACGTGCCCTACCGGGCACACCAGCCGAGACTGGCGGCTCACGCCCGACGCCGAAGTGCGGGCGGTCGGCGTCGACGTCGAGTTCCGGGTAACGACCAAGGGCGGCGCGCTATCGTCCCAGCGGTTCGACGACGGCGACGGGGAAGACGACTTCCGAGACCTGCCCCTCTGAGACGAGCACCCCGCAGGGCAAGTTCGAGGCGCGCGTCTGGCCGCAGCGTGTTGTCATAAAGTGGTAGCGAAAGGCCCGCATCCCAGGATGGCGCCATAGGGGTGCGGGCCGTATTCGTCGGCGACAGCCTACGGCAGCAGCTCCGCCTGGCCGTCCTGGACGCCTCCGGTGAAGGCGTCCCACTCACTGGTGAACGCAAAGATCACCTGGTCAGGGAGGTTCGAGTTCCTGATCGCCACACCGCCATCGATGTGCGCAACCTCAATGCAGTCGGCGCCGTTGTGTGACCGCTCGGATTTCGTCCAAACCGCATTGGTCATGTCTTGGCTGGTGAGCGGGGTCATGTCACGCACTGTCTAGCTCTTTCCTAATCGCTCTGAGCAAATCCAACGAGTCCAGCGGCGAGGCTGAAATCTCACGCATGGCGTTCAGGTAGCCGCGGATACTGCGAACATCACCTGACTTCTTCCTGAAGGACAGGCCGTTCATGGCGTCGAACGCGACGACCGGCTTCTCATCGGCCCCCGAAAACTCGAAGCTCGTGAACATGTAAGCCACTGTCGCACGCGCGTCCATGGGGATGACGCGAATGGAAACGTTCCGACGCTGTCCGTCCGCGATCAGCGAGTCGAGCTGACGCATCATGACGCTGGCGCCTCCCACCTGTTGGCGGACGGCCCCCTCACCCAAGATAATCTCAAGCAAAGGCGGTTGCTTGCGGGTGATGATCTGTCGACGCTTCGCTCGAATTTCGACCGATCTATCGAGGAACCCTGTGGATGCATAGGTCTTCAAGATCGCTTCGCTGATCGACCGCGCATACTCGGCTGTTTGCAGGATTCCGGGAATCAAGCTGCCCGCACATGTGACGATGCGCTGGGCTGCATCTTCGTAGGCAATGAACTGCATCAAGGACTCGGGGAATTCATCTTCGTACTGAGTCCACCAGGTACCCTTGATCGCCTGGCCCTCGTGGAGCATGGTCGCCAGGCGCATGCACTGTACAGCGTCGAGTCCGTACAGCTCGGCGAGAGTGTCCAGTTCCTCGCCCTTCGGCCAGGACATGCCGCGCTCGATTTGAGAGATGCGGTCGACGGTCTTTCTGCCGATGGCCCGCGTGGCGTCGGCCTGTACGACGCCAGCAGCGCTGCGCGCTTCCTTGAGCGCCTGGCCGAACCGCCGGCGAGCGACCATCGCGGCCGTGTTGAGGGCCACGGTGGCTCCCTCCCCTCCAAGTCAGCAACCAACCTCTTCAGCAAGAAACCCTGTTCGCAGCGTAGCGCGATCAGCAGCTTTGACGACACGCGCGAAGGAAAGAACTGCATCGGGGTTGCGATCGCAGTTGCGATCGCACCACACTACTTCCAGTGCGCACCGGACGGGGTCCGAAGCGGTGTGTGTCCGGTGTCGCGTGCCTTCAAGTGCGCGCGTTCGGGAGGCAGTTATGCATGCAGTGCGTGCGGCCAGATGCGAGTCTCCGGGTCGATGGGAGGAGCTGGGGAGCCGCGAGTTCCCCGGTCTCCCACAGTCCGTCAGGGAGGCCCGCCGGTTCGTTGCGAACCTGTGTGCGACGGTTGGCTACCCGCTGGAGCCAGTCGACCTGCTGATCAGCGAGGTGGCGACGAACGCATTGATCCACGGCGGGGGTGGATTCGCTGTTCGCTGCTTCCGCATGAAGGACCGCTTTCGGGTCGAGGTCGATGACCGGTCTTACAGGATTCCGTACCTCCGGCACCCCGGTGCCGACGAAGTGCATGGCCGAGGAGTGCGTCTCCTCGACAAGCTTGCGGAATGGGGGGCCGTGCTCCGCAAGGGTGGGAAGACAGTGTATTTCGAGCCCAGGGAGGGGCCTTGGGGGGCTTAGGAACGCTGCCTCGTCGCGGCGTCGGGTCGCCGATCGTCATCAGACTGCTGGAGGCGGCTGAACTTCGTGCCGGCTCGCAGCGGGGGGAAGTGGAGCTGGCGCTGCCGAGGGTGTACCTCGACCCCGATAGAGCCAGCGTCACGGAGTGGGGCTACACGTACTGCTCGGCTGCCGATCTGCTCGCTCTTGAGCAAGACATCCGGGAGGCGCTCAACGGCATTCGTAGACGGACTGAGTCCGCGGCGCGGAAGCGGCGTACAGCTTTCGGCGAACAAGTCGAGTACGCCAGGGCAGTGGCGGCCGCACACGAACTAGACCTCCCTTTACTATACCGAGTTCTTCACGGGCTGAAGAACCTCTAATACTGCCCCGCAGCGCATGAAGGGTTGCGGGGTAAGCCCGTCGCTGGCAGCTAACGGGGTTTGCCAGCGACGGATGAAGTGCGGGGCGGAAGCTCATCCAACATTCCTCTGCTCATTCCAACGACAGGGAGATGACCTCTTGTTGGGTTTCCGTCCCGCCCTTTGGCGTGCCCGTTAGGCATATGCATATGCCACTTCTAAAAATCTTTTCCTACCCCTTCCCTAGATACTTTTCAGGTCCTAGGTTCTCTCGTGCCGGCCGGGAGCGGCTCCCCGGCCGGCACTCCGCCTGAGAAGAATGAAGGCGGGGCTCTTCCTTCTATACGAGCGCAAGGAGGAAACCGTGATTTCCCGAATCCAACACCGGAAGGAATGCGAGGGGTACGCCCGCTTGGATCGGCGGCCGTACCACGAACGCAAATCCCGCTACCAGGTTGCTTGCGACCGTCTGCTTCGCGGAGGGTTGTGCGAACGCGACATCGTCGTGGACATTGGTGCCGGATACACCGAGCTGGACTTCTGCCTTCGAACCGAGCACGGCTGGCGTGGCCGGTACGTGCCGATCGACGGCTGGGTCGACGGCACCGACATCGAAAAGTGGGCCCCGGAGTTCGACTTCCACTGGTTCGCGGCCCTGGAGCTCCTGGAACACCTTCATGACCCCAAGCGACTCGTGGAGGAGCTCAAGGCCAGGGCCGAGTTCGGATTCGTCATCACGACTCCGAACCCCGACGTAGTCGACGTTCTAGCCATGGACCCCACCCACATCACGCCACTGTCCCGTGACTTGCTGGAGAGCTGGGGAATCTACACCACCCTCCACAACTTCTACGGCACGCACGAGGACGGTATCGCCGGCATGTGGACCCGGAGGGATGTACGGTGACCCGCCCCACACGCCGACACCTCCCTCTCGTTCCTGTGCAGGGTCGCGGCAACGTGGCCCCACCCGCTGAAGTCGTTGAGCTCCTCAACGCCTTACCAATCCACACCGTCGACGATGTACGCAAGCGCTTCCCCGAGGTGCCGGTCGAAGAGATCCGTGCAGGCGGGCACTTCAGCAACCTCCGGCTTCTGACGACCAGCACCTGTCGCATGCGCTGTGGTTACCCGGGCGAGGGGGTCATGTGGTGCCACAACGAGGGCATGGAGAGGAACGCGATCCCTGAAGCCGACCTGCAACGGATGCTCGGCATCGTGGAGTACTTCCGCGACCACCACGGCATCAGGGAAGTAACCTTGGCTGGTCTCCAGCCGCGCCTGGACGACGGGCTCATCGCCTTCATCGAGCGGCTGCGCGCCAACGACATCAAGCGCGTCTCCCTCGTCACGCACGGCCTGAAGCTGATCCCCTGGATCCCCCGCCTCCGGGACGCCGGCCTCTCCGATGTCGTCCTGTCCATGCAGGGGTTCGATCGCCACGGCTACGCCGACATCATGGGTGAAGACGCCTTCGACAACGCGTTACGCGTTATCGACCACTGCCGCGACTTGGGACTCCCGGTCACGGTCAACCGCGTTCTGCTCCGCGGCTACTACGAGGACATCCCCGATTTCCTCACGTGGGCCGTTGACCGGAAGCTGCGCGTACGACTCTACGACGTCCTGTGGATGCCTGGCCAGGATAAGCACTTCCTGGCGAACCACGTGTCCTGGCAAGCCATCGTTCACCTGTGGGCCCGCATGGTTGAGCGCATCACGGTGTGGACGTACGGACTGCCCGGCCGCATCAACGTGGTCTTCCACCTGCGCGGCGGGGCCTCGGTCGAAACCAACGTCAACGCGCCGAAGGTTCAGCACACCGCTCCTGTTTGTCGGTCCTGTGCCCTCAAGGACGCGTGCGCCGAAGGGTGGCTGGGCTGCGGAATCCGCATCACAGCCGACTACAAGATCACCCCGTGTGTGCTGCGCCCGGACCTCGCAACGCCCGTCGTCGACGGAACAGGCGGCTACCTTAGGCCGTCCGTCTTGAACCCCTACCTGGCCGGAGAACTCCATGGCACTGCTGGACGGTAAGCGTCTGATCATCTCGGGTGTGCTGACGGACGACTCGATCGCATACGCCGTCGCTGAGACCGCCATCTACCACGGTGCGAAGGTGCTGCTCACCAACGCACCTGGTCGCCCATCGTCGATCATGGGGCGTATCGCCAAGCGGCTGCCGGACGACCCCGTTGCCCTGGTGGAAGCCGACCTCACCGACGAGGACGGTGTCCAGGCCCTGCGTGAGGCTGCGGAAAGGTACTGGGGCGGGGTCGACGGAATCCTGCACGCGGTGGCGTTCGCGCCGCCGACGGCGCTGGGAGGTAACTTCCTGAACACCCAGTGGGAAGATGTCGCCACCGCCATCGAGGTGTCCGCCTATTCCCTGAAGGCCATGGTCGTGGGGCTCAGGCCGCTGCTGGAGAAGGCTGGCGACAAGGGGGCGTCCGTCGTAAGTCTGGACTTCGACGCGACAGTGGCATGGCCGGTCTATGACTGGATGGGCGTGGCTAAGGCGAGCTTGGAATCCATCACGCGCTACCTCGCTCGCGACCTGGGTCCGTCGAAAATCCGCGTCAACACCGTGTCGTCCGGCCCCATCCAGACCATGGCCGGCAAGTCCATCCCTGGCTTCAACCAGCTTGCCGACGCCTGGGAGAGCCAAGCTCCGCTCGGATGGAATGTCAGGGACGCTGGATCGGTCGCGGACACGGTGGCCTATCTCTTCTCCGACCTCTCCCGCGGCATGACGGGCAGTGTGCTGCACGTCGACGGCGGTTACCACGCAATGGGGGCCCCGGTAGTAGGAGCGAGCACGCGTTCCGTGGAATCGGGCAGGTAGCGCGCCGTCTCGTACGCCCCGCCTATGCACTGGCTTCAGTGAACGGGCGGGGCTTCTCTATGTCCCACCTCGCTCCCCGAAGCGCAGGCTCCTCACAGCCTGGAGGGCCATCGGCGACAGGCCGATGTCGTCGATCTCGATGCCCCGGGCGTCCAGTTCTCTGATCACCTCGGCGAGCAGCTTCGCGCCGCCGGAGACCGGCCGGCAACTCGCTAGGCTCCGACCATGCCCAACCTGAAGCCCAAGAGTGAGCCCAAGTCCCTTACCGGAAACGCCAGGTTGATCATTGCCCCGTTCCTGTACGGGTGGCCGGACAAGAGATGTCTTCTCGCGTACACCAGTCACGAAGGGCTGGCCGTCGTCGCCGCACTCCCCGACGAAAAAGGGATGGCTCCGTCGCTGTGGGACGTGGCGGCAAACCATCTAGCGACGAACATCCGTCCCGATGACGTGGACGAGCAGTACGCGCGCTGGGTGGTCTCCACTGGGTGGGGGTACTCCGTGATCCGCTGGAACCCCTCCCTCACTCTCGACGGTGAAGAGTGGACTGTGACGATCCGGAAGACCGTTCGAGAGTTCAAGGAACACCAGTACGGCCGGGCAGTCTGCGGCTGGTACGGGGTGCACACAGGCGCGCTGACCCTGAAGGATCCGCTCTTGGCAAACAAAGCTCGGGGCATGCTCAACGAGCGCTGATCAGGCGGCGGCTTTGAGCGGCCCTTGACCCTTCCCCTTGCTATCGGCGCCCCGATCGGGCGCCCATCGACTCAGGGAGCGGCTATTGGTCCGCGCCGCCGCGGGCCTTCACGTACGTCCCCCGCCTCGGGACCGTGTAGACGTATCCCTGTTCCACGAGGTGGCGAATCGCCCTCTGGGCGGTCATCAGAGCCACGCCGTAGAGCTTCACGAGCTCCGGCGCCGAGGGGATGGAGCGGTCGACTTCAAGCTTCCCGGCCTGAATCTCCCGAATGACGTCCTCCGCGATTTGCTGGAACGGTGGTTTCGGGGACCTGCGGTCGATCGCGTGCTCTGCCATGCGCTGAGCGTAGACAACCAGCCTACTCCACACCCCCTTAGGTAAGCCTAGGTAAGCCTAGGTAAGCCTAAGCCTAGGTAAGCCTAGGTAAGGCTAGGTAAGAGGTGTAGTGTCGCGGGCACAAAGAGACCCCGAGGCCGTTGCACCGGCCATCGGGGTCACACGCCACCAGCTATTCAGGAGCTGAGACGCATGCGTGACCTTATCGCGCGCATCCAAATGTGGGCGCTTCGGTTAGTACTTCCTTCGAGAGGCCGCCACGCCGGGAAGGCCCCGGCGGGGAACGCGGTGCCGAGCCGGCCGTCGACCCCCGTTCTTGGGTGGCCGGAGTCGCCTGCGGGGACACCCGACACCTCCGAGTTCGACCCCGTCATCTGGTGCGACGAGCCCTTGGTGCGCAGCTTCGTCCTGGCCGAGGAGGAGCGTCGCGCGGCCGAGCGACGCCAGCGGCAGGAGGAGGCGGAGAAGCTCCTGAGAGCGCACAGGCAGGCGGCCCTTCTTGCGGCCGAGGAGGGCCGCGAGTACCCGGAGCTCCTCTACCTCCGGCCAGACACCCCGATCACGCCTGTCACGTGGACGGGGACCGAGGAAGCCGCAGGGGTGTGGTCATGAAGTGCACCCGGTGCGGCGCCGAGCTGGAGAGGTACGTCGAGCGGCCCAGCGGCCCCGGCATCTTCGCCAAGGTGCGCCACCACTGCCCTGAGCCTCCCTCGAAGACCTCCGCGTACTAAGAAGCCCCAGCCCCCTCCCGCCCGTGTCGGAGGGGGCTGGGGGGGGCTTCTACGCCGCGCTCTAGAGGCTCGTCAGGTTCGTACGACACGTACAGGGATGGCCCTCCTAGGCGCGGGAAGCGGGGTGCTAGTGCGAGGTCTCGGAGCGTCGCTTCGCCGCGGCCCGCCCTCTAACTGGCGGAGGACCTGACCCCGCTCCTCGGGACTCAGCTTGAGCATCAGGGCAGCTAGCTCGCGGTACGTTTCCGCAGGTGAAGACATGTTTAGCAGCCTTTCGTTTTGCTGGTAGACCACGACGAAGCCGAGCACCCACACCGCGTACCAGGGGTCCACGGTGAAGGCGAGCAGCATGGGCAGGGCGCCCGCGAGGTAGGTCCCGATGGTCGGGATGAACTGGGAGACGAGCCCGACCCAGATCGCCAGCGCCGGGGCGTAGGGCACGCCCAGGACCTCCAGCAGAACATAGTGCGCGATGCCGGAGATCAGCGCCATCAGCGCGCGTGAGTAGAGGTAGCCGCCCGTCTTGGCGACGGCGATCTCCCAGGCCCGCAGCACCTCGGCCTGCCGGCGGGGCGGCAGCACGGAGCACAGGGCGCGCCGCAGCCGGGGCCCGTCGGCGGCGAAGTAGAAGGAGAACAGCACGACCGTCAGCAGCTGGAACAGCCCGCCGAGGACGGTGGCGGAGACGTCCAGCACCCCGCCCGCGCTGCTCTTCAGGTACTTCTGGAGCCAGTCCGAGTGCAGCACGCTCTCCTGGACCTCGACCCGGGAGAGGTGGGTGCGGAACGTCCGGTTGATCCACCTGATCACCGAGTCCAGGTAGGAGGGGAAGTTCTCCACCATGGTGATGATCTGATCGGCCAGCATCGAGCCCAGCAGGGTGAAGAACCCCGCCGCGACGACGGTGACGCCCAGGAAGACCAGGCCCGTCGCGAGCCCCCGGCGCATCCCGCGCGCGGACATCCGCGCCACGGCCGGCTCGATGGCGAGGGCCAGGAAGAAGGCGATCAGGATGTTCAGCAGCAGCCCGATGAGCTGGTGGAAGGCCCACCCCGCCAACTGGAAGCAGGCGAAGAGGGCGAGCGCCGCGACCATCGCGCGGGGCAGCCAGCGCGGCATACGGGCATCGGTGCCGGGCGGGGGCGGTGGGGTGGAGGAGTCCGGAGCCGTGTCGTCTGCTGCCACGGGGTCAGTGTGGACCATCGGGTGGGAGCAGATCCGGGAACGTTCCCGGACCCGGCCGGGGATGCGCCGGAGGGACCAGCCGGCCGGCTCCCCGGGACGTCCCGCCGGCTCACGGGCCGGCCGGGGTCAGCGGCGGTCCTCGGGGATCTCCAGCGCCCGGCACACCCCGCGCCAGACGTCCTTGGCGTTCCAGCCGGCGTCCAGCGCCTCGTGCACGGTCCTCCCGCCGAGCTCGGACATCACATGATCGCGCGCGAAGGAGTCGGCGTACGCCGCGCCGAAATAATCCGCCATCCGCTGCCAGAAGACCGTCAACCGCATGCGACCAGTATCCCGCCCCTGAGGGTGCTGCCCCGCACGAGCCGCTGACCGGCGGCGCTTTCCGCCCTACGGTCGGTTCATGGCCCGATCCGGAGCATCCCCCGCAGCCCGTGCCGAGCAGTTCGTCTGGCTGACCGCCCGCGCCCTCGAACAGCGGAGATTCGCCTTCCATTTCCTGGACGGCGGCCCCGACGCCGTCGAGGCGGCCCTGAACGCCTACCTGGGCGACGACGGCGGGTACGGCCACGCCCTGGAGCCCGATCTGCGCGGCCCGGCCAGCCAGCCGCTGCACACCGCGCACGCGCTCCACGTGCTCGACGAGATCGGCCGCTGCGGCGACCGCCGGGTGGAGCGGGTCTGCCGCTATCTGACGTCCGTCTCCACCCCGGACGGCGCCCTGCCCGCGCTGCACCCCTCGCTGCGCGGCTATCCGGCGGCCCCCTGGCTCCCCGTGGTGGACGACCCGCCGAGCGACCTGCTCGCCACCGGCCCCGTCGTCGGTCTGCTGCACCGCAACGCCGTGTGGCACGCGTGGCTCTTCCGCGCGACCGACTTCTGCTGGGAGGCCGTCGACGCCCTGGGCGACGGCGCGAAGACTCACCCGTACGAGGTCCAGGCGGCCGTCGCCTTCCTCGACGGCGCCCCGGACCGGCCCCGCGCGGAGGCGGCGGCGGAGCGGCTGGGCCGGGTGGTGCGGGAACAGCGACTGGTGGTCCTGGACCCGGCCCGGGTCACCGGCCACCCCGTCGCGGAGGGCTACGCGCCGGGCGAGCTCCACTTCCCCTACGACTACGCCCGGCGCCCCGGCTCCCTGGCACGCCGCTGGTTCACCGACGCGGAGCTGGAGGGGGCGCTGGACTTCCTCACCGCCTCACAGGAGGAGGACGGCGGCTGGCCCATCCGCTGGCGCGCGTGGGCCCCGGGCACCCGGCTGGAGGGCCGGCCGATGGTGACGATCACGGCGCTGCTCACGCTGCGCGCGTACGGCCGGCCCGTCTGACCCACAGCGTCCACGACCGGCTTGCCGCACCGGTCCGCACCCTCGCCGACCTGGGGTTCCCGGGCGTTGTCAGTGGTGCGGTGCACGATGGGGTGCATGGCGGACGACGTGGCGGCGGGTACGGCGGCGGATGCGGTGGGGGGCCCGGCCGAGGGCCTCGCGGGGTTCTCCCCCGCGACGCGCTCCTGGTTCACGGGGGCGTTCACCGCGCCCACGGCCGCGCAGAGCGGCGCGTGGCGGGCGATCGGCCGGGGTTCCGATGTCCTGGTGGTGGCTCCCACGGGTTCGGGCAAGACGCTGGCCGCCTTCCTCGCCTCCCTGGACCGGCTGGCGAGCACCCCGCCGCCCGCCGAGGCCAGGAAGCGCTGCCGGGTGCTCTACGTCTCCCCGCTCAAGGCCCTGGCCGTCGACGTCGAGCGGAACCTCCGCAGCCCGCTCACGGGGATCCGGCAGGAGTCCGTGCGGCTGGGGCTGCCCGAGCCGGAGGTCCGGGTGGGGATCCGGTCCGGCGACACCCCGCCGGCGGAGCGCAGGGCGCTGGTCACCCGCCCCCCGGACATCCTGATCACCACCCCGGAGTCCCTGTTCCTGATGCTCACCTCCGCCGCGCGCGAGGCGCTCACGGGGGTGGAGACGGTCATCCTGGACGAGGTGCACGCCGTCGCCGGCACCAAGCGGGGCGCGCACCTCGCGCTGTCGCTGGAGCGCCTCGACGCCCTGCTGACGCGCCCGGCCCGGCGCATCGGCCTGTCCGCGACCGTCCGGCCGGTCGACGAAGTGGCCCGCTATCTGTCACCGCAGCGCAAGGTCGAGATCGTCCAGCCGCCGTCCGGCAAGGAGTTCGACCTCTCGGTGGTGGTCCCCGTCGAGGACCTCGGGGAGCTCGGCGCCTCACCCGTGCAGGAGGGTGACGCCAAGGAGAAGCCGTCCATCTGGCCGCACGTGGAGGAGCGGATCGCCGACCTCGTCCAGGCGCACCGCTCCACGATCGTGTTCGCCAACTCCCGCCGTCTCGCCGAGCGGCTGTGCAACCGGCTCAACGAGATCGCGTACGAACGGGCCACCGGCGAGCCCCTGCCCGAGCACCACTCCCCCGCGGAGCTGATGGCCGAGTCCGGCGCGGCGCGGGGGGCTCCCCCGGTGCTGGCGCGCGCCCACCACGGCTCGGTCTCCAAGGAGCAGCGGGCGCTGGTCGAGGAGGACCTGAAGGCCGGCCGGCTGCCGGCCGTCGTCGCCACCTCCAGCCTGGAGCTGGGCATCGACATGGGCGCGGTGGACCTGGTCGTCCAGGTCGAGTCGCCGCCTTCGGTGGCCTCCGGGCTCCAGCGGGTCGGCCGCGCCGGGCACCAGGTCGGCGCGGTCTCCACCGGTGTGGTCTTCCCCAAGTACCGCGGCGACCTGGTGCAGGCCGCCGTGGTGACGGAGCGGATGCGCGCGGGGGCCATCGAGGCGCTGCGGGTGCCCGCCAACCCCCTGGACGTCCTGGCCCAGCAGATCGTCGCCATGGTGGCGGTCGACACCTGGGAGGTGGATGAGCTGCTGGCCGTGGTGCGGCGCGCGGCCCCCTTCGCCGCGCTCCCCGAGTCCGCCTTCACGGCCGTGCTCGACATGCTCGCCGGGCGCTATCCCTCCGACGCCTTCGCGGAGCTGCGGCCGCGCCTGGTCTGGGACCGGGTGGCCGGCACTCTCAGCGGCCGCCCCGGGGCCCAGCGCCTCGCCGTCACCTCCGGCGGCACCATCCCCGACCGCGGCCTCTTCGGTGTGTTCCTGGCGGGCGCGGAGTCCGGGAAGGGTGCCAAGGGCGGCCGCCGCGTCGGCGAGCTGGACGAGGAGATGGTGTACGAGTCGCGGGTGGGCGACGTCTTCACCCTGGGCACCACCTCGTGGCGGATCGAGGACATCACCCGCGACCGCGTCCTGGTCACACCGGCACCCGGGGTGCCCGGCCGGCTGCCGTTCTGGAAGGGCGACCAGCTGGGCCGCCCGCTCGAACTGGGCCGGGCGCTGGGCGCGTTCCTGCGGGAGGTCGGGGGCCTTGCGCCCGAGGCGGCGCGGGAGCGGCTCACCGCGGCCGGTCTCGACACCTGGGCGGCGGACAACGTCCTCGCTTATCTCGCGGAGCAGCGCCAGGCTTGCGGCCATGTGCCCGACGACCGGACGGTCGTCGTGGAGCGCTTCCGCGACGAGCTGGGCGACTGGCGGGTCGTCGTCCACTCCCCCTTCGGCGCGCAGGTGCACGCCCCGTGGGCGCTGGCGCTCGGCGCCCGGCTCACCGAGCGGTACGGCATGGACGCCCAGGTGATGCACGCCGACGACGGCATCGTGCTGCGCCTGCCCGACGCCGATCTGATGGGCCTGGACCTGCTGGACGCCGACCCCGCCCGGCAGGGCGCGGAGTACGACGCGGAGCAGTCCCCCGTCGGGGCCGCCGACGTCACCTTCGACCAGGGCGAGGTCGCCCAGCTCGTCACCGACCAGGTGGGCGGCTCGGCGCTGTTCGCCGCGCGGTTCCGGGAGTGCGCGGCCCGCGCCCTGCTGCTGCCCCGCCGCAGCCCGGGCAAGCGCACCCCGCTGTGGCAGCAGCGGCAGCGGGCGGCCCAGCTGTTGCAGGTGGCCGAGGAGTTCGGTTCGTTCCCGATCGTGCTGGAAGCCGTCCGCGAGTGTCTCCAGGACGTCTTCGACGTGCCCGGGCTGACCGAGCTGATGGGCGACATCGAGGCCCGGCGCGTCCGGCTGGTGGAGGTGACGACCCCGGAGCCCTCGCCGTTCGCGCGCTCCCTGCTGTTCGGCTATGTGGCCCAGTTCCTGTACGAGGGCGATTCCCCGCTCGCCGAGCGCCGGGCGGCCGCCCTCTCCCTCGACTCGCGGCTCCTCGCCGAGCTGCTGGGCCAGGCGGAGCTGCGGGAGCTGCTCGACCCGGAGGTGCTGGCCGAGCTGGAGCGCGAGCTCCGGTGGCTGACCGACGACCGGCGGGCCAAGGACGCCGAAGGCGTCGCCGACCTGCTGCGCCTGCTCGGCCCGCTCACCGACGCCGAGCTGGCCGAGCGCGGCGCCGATCCACGGTGGGTGCGGGAGCTGGCGGGCGCGCGCCGCGCCCTGGGGGTCCGTATCGCCGGGCGGGACCACTGGGCCGCGATCGAGGACGCCGGGCGGCTGCGCGACGCCCTGGGCACGGCCCTGCCCGTCGGCGTTCCCGAGGCGTTCACGGAGCCCGTCAAGGACCCGCTCGGCGATCTCCTCGCCCGCTACGCCCGCACTCACGGGCCCTTCACGTCGGCGCAGGCCGCCGCCCGCTTCGGGCTCGGCCCCGCCGTGACCGACGGGGCCCTCCAGCGTCTCGCGGCGAACGGCCGGGTCGTCCAGGGGGAGTTCCACCCCTCCGGCATCGGGCAGGAATGGTGCGACGCCGCTGTCCTGCGCAGGCTGCGCCGCCGTTCCCTCGCCGCGCTGCGGCACGAACTGGAGCCGGTGCCGCCCACCGCGCTCGCCGCCTTCCTCCCCCAGTGGCAGCACGTCGGCACCCACAGCCTGCGCGGCGTGGACAGCCTGGTGCGTGCCGTCGAGCAGTTGCAGGGCGCGCCGGTCCCGGCCTCCGCCCTGGAGAAGCTGGTGCTGCCCGCACGGGTGGCGGACTTCTCCCCGGCGATGCTCGACGAGCTCACGGCGGCGGGCGAGGTCGTCTGGGCCGGGGCGGGCGCGCTGTCCGGCAAGGACGGCTGGGTGTCGCTGCTGCTCGCCGATACCGCGCCCCTGCTGCTGCCCGGCCCGCACCCGCTGGAGCTCTCGCCGGTGCACCGCGCCGTGCTCGACGCCCTGTCGGGCGGTTACGGCCTGTTCTTCCGTCAGATCGCCGACCGGGTGCGCGCGGAGTCCCCCGAGAGCACGGATCCGCAGATCGCCGACGCCGTCTGGGACCTCGCCTGGTCCGGCCGGCTCACCAATGACACCCTCGCCCCCCTCCGTGCCTATCTGGGATCGGGCCGGACGGCGGGCTCCACGGCGCACCGCGCCAAGCGGGCGGTGCCGCGTGGCCGTTACGGCTCCTTCGGCGCCCGCGGCGGGGTCCCGCTGCGGCCCGCCGCGTCCCGGGGCGGGCCGCCCACGGTCGCGGGCCGCTGGTCCCTGCTGCCCGCGCACGAACCCGACCCCACGCACCGGGCCCACGCCCTGGCCCGTACGCTCCTCGACCGGCACGGCGTGGTGACCCGGGGAGCGGTGGCGGCCGAGGGCGTGGAGGGCGGATTCTCCGCCGCGTACCGAGTGCTGTCCGTGTTCGAGGAGAGCGGGCAGGCCCGCCGGGGGTACGTCGTCGAGGGCCTGGGCGCCGCGCAGTTCGCCATGGACGGCGCGGTCGACCGGCTGCGCGCCGTCGGCTCGGCGCGCGAGCGCGCGGGCGGCGGCACGTTCGCCGAGGAGCCGGGCGCTCCTTCCTGGGACGGGCCCGGGTCCGCCCGGAAGCCCGCCCGTCGGCGGGCCGTCGTCCTCGCCGCGGCCGACCCCGCCAACGCCTACGGCGCCGCCCTGCCCTGGCCCGAGCCGCCCGCCGGGGCGACCCACAAACCCGGTCGCAAGGCGGGCTCCCTCGTCGTGCTCCTCGACGGCGCCCTCGCCCTGTACGTGGAGCGCGGTGGCAAGACCGTCCTCGCCTGGCCGGCGGAAGAGGGCGACGAGGCGCCGGAGGCCGACGCCGGGCTCAGGGAGGCGGCGGGCGCCCTCGCCGACGCCGCCCGCGCGGGCGCGCTGGGCACCGTCACGGTCGAGCGGATCAACGGCTCCCCCGCGCTCTCCTCGCCGCTGGGCACCCTGCTGGAGGCGGCGGGCTTCCACGCCACCCCGAGGGGGCTCCGCCTGCGGGCCCCCTGACCGCGCCGCCGGGGCCCCGTCCCGGCGAGCCGCGAGCCGGTGCCCCGGCCCGTACCGGCGGCGGCATCATGGTCGGCATGCCCGAAGGAGACACCGTCTGGCGCACGGCCCGCCGCCTCCACGGCGCGCTGGCGGGCGAGCCGCTCACCCGCGGCGATCTGCGCGTCCCCCAGCTCGCCACCGTCGACCTGGCCGGCAGACGGGTCCTCGAGGTCGTGCCCCGGGGCAAGCACCTGCTGACCCGCTTCGAGGGCGGCCTCACCCTGCACTCGCACCTCAGGATGGACGGGGCCTGGCACGTCTTCGCCCCGGGCGAGCGGTGGCGGGGCGGGCCCTCCCACCAGATCCGCGCCGTGCTCGCCAACGCCTCCCACACCGCCGTCGGCTACCGCCTGCCCGTCCTGGAGCTGGTGCGCACCACGGACGAGGGGACGGTCGTCGGCCATCTGGGCCCCGACCTCCTCGGCCCCGACTGGGACGCCGCCGAGGCGCTGCGCCGTCTGCTCGCCGACCCCACGCGGCCGCTCGGCGAGGCCGTGCTCGACCAGCGGAACCTCGCGGGGATCGGCAATGTCTACAAGTCGGAGCTCTGCTTCCTGCTCCGTGCCTCCCCCTGGCTGCCGGTGGCGGGACTACCGGCGCCGGAGCGGCTGCCGGCCCTGGCCAAGAGGCTCCTGGAGGCCAACAAGGACCGGCCCACCCGCATCACCACGGCCGACCCCCGCCGGGATCACCAGCTGTGGGTCTACGGCCGCGCGGGGCGGCCCTGCCGCCGCTGCGGTACCGCCGTGCGCACCGCCGGCCAAGGCGGGCCGGGGCAGGAACGCCCGACCTACTGGTGCCCCCACTGCCAGCCCGAGCACGCCGCTGAGCCGCCCGGGTGACGAGGCACGGCCCGCAAGCCCGCAGCCCGCAAGCCCGCAAGCCCGCAGCTCACGGCCCGCAGCTCACGGCTCACGGCTCACGGCTCACGGCTCACGGCTCACGGCTCACGGCTCACGGCTCACGGCTCACGGCTCACGGCTCACGGCTCACGGCTCGAAAAGAGGTCCGGCCCGCCCGGGCACGGCTCACGGCGCGGGCGGCTCGCTCCGCCTCCGGGTCATGAGGACCGCCGTGGCCGTCCGCACCGCCCGGGACACCCGCCGGGGCCGGCGCCGCGTCCACGGCACGCAGTGCACGGGCAGCAGGCTCAGGCCCCAGCCGCCGGCGACGACAAGCGCTTCCACGGCCCCGCCCCCGCCCGGCTGTCCGAGCATGCGCAACGCGGCCCACCACCACAGACCTCCCAGGACGAGCGCGGCACCCGGTCGCCCGTACGACCGGCAGCGGCCCCAGAAGTCACGCCGGATCATGGCTGCCTCCTTCGGCCGACGGTAGACCGGTCGCCCGTCCCGTGGGAGAGCGCACCCAGGTCCGCGGACAGCGCACGACATAGCCGTACGCGCCCCCTGAGAACCCCGGGCCCCAGGGGCGCCGGGCCGCCACACCGCCGCACCGCGCGACGCGTCGGCCGGACGGACCGTCACACGGCGGAGCCTGCTCGCCCTCCCCCGCGGTCGGACGGATCACGAAGCCCCGGTCCTGCCCCCAGGAGAACGCCGCGACACCACCGGCGCCACCCGAGCGGCCGGGAACGCCCGGGAACGGCCCGGACGAAGAAATCCCCCGGACCACGAGGGTCCGGGGGATTCCCGCCACACGAAGCCGACCACCCGAACGTTCGGCAATTCATTCGTTCGAAGGATCGAGGGCCCACAATCCGGCCCACCGGAGCGACTCGTCACATCAGGCGTTCTCCGCCTGGAACATCCAGTGATGCTTCTCCAGATCGCCCGTCAGGCCGATCAGAATGTCCTGGGTGACCGGGTCCGGGTCACCGGTGACCTGAATGCGCTCGCGCATTCGAGTGATAACGGCGCCGAGCGCGTCGACCAGGATCTGCACCGCTCCGGTGTCCTTGTTCCAGCCGTCGCCCACCGGGGCGATGCCGCTGGTCTTGGCGACCGTCTCCGCCCGGCCGTCCGGCGCCGTACCGAGGGCGGAGGAGCGCTCGGCGACGGTGTCGGCGTGGATCCGCGCGCTGGCGACGACCTCGTCGAGCTGGAGGTGGACCGATCGGAAGCGTGGCCCCACCACGGTCCAGTGAACCTGCTTGGCCACCAGCGAGAGATCGACCAGGTCGACCAGGGCGCCCTGGAGGGCGTCACCGACGGTCTTGCGGTCCTGCTCGGACAGCGGGCTCTTCACCACAGACATCCGCTTCTCCTGTTCGCATGTCCAGTCCGTTCATTTGCTCCCGGTTTCCTCCACCATCGCACAAAGGTGGCGAAGGGGGCGGAAACGCCAGAATCCCGGTCAGACATCCGACCGGGATCCTCGACGGGAAACACCTGTTTTCCAGACTGCTCTTCCTGACCGCCGTCAGGCCGCGACCACATCCACGGCCTCCGCGGGAGCCTTGATGGTGACTCGCTCCCCCGGCACGCCCGTCACGGACGTCACGGACACCGAATTGAACATAGGCCGCATCGGCGCGGGTACCGGCTCGCTCGCCGCCGCCGACTGCGCCAGCTCGGCGAGCGACAATTCATCACTCACCTCACGCATGACCTCGGACATCCGAACGTCCAGAGCGTCGCAGATTGCGGAGAGAAGCTCGGAGGACGCCTCTTTCTGCCCCCGCTCGACCTCGGAGAGGTAACCGAGCGAGACCCGGGCGGAAGAGGAGACCTCGCGCAGAGTGCGGCCCTGGCGCTGGCGCTGCCGACGCAGCACGTCACCCAGCAGGCGACGGAGCAAAATCATCGGTGGCTCCCTCCTTGGACCGCGAATCCGGATCCTTCACGCCCCACCGTACCGCCTCGGGCTCCGGCCGTGCGGGGAGCTATGTCGTGTTCACTCAGGGCTGCAAACATCAATTCCCCCCGTTGTGTTCCGTATCCTTTGCGCCCACGTTTTCTGTCAGTTCGCCCAGCAGCAGTTCCAGCACGGCTTGTACGCTTTCCGCCCGGATCCGCGCCCGGTCGCCGTCCAGGGACAGCTCCCGTACGGCCGTCGCGCCGGCCGGTCCCGCCGCGGCGACGAAAACCGTCCCGACGGGCTTGCCGTCCTGTGCGTCCGGCCCGGCGACGCCGGTCGTGGCCACGCCCCAGTCGGCGCCGAGCAGCGCCCGGACGCCCCGCGCCATCTGCCCGGCGACCTCGCCGTCGACGGCGCCCCGGGCGGCCAGCAGCCCGCCGTCCACCCCCAGCACCTCGCGCTTGACCTCGGTCGCGTACGCGGTGACCGAACCGCGCACCGCCCGGGACGCGCCCGGCACCGCGGTCAGCTCGGCCGCCACCAGCCCGCCGGTCAGCGATTCGGCGGCGGCCACCGTACGCCCCCGGTCGACGAGGACCCGCAGGACCTCGGCGGCCGGGGAGCCGGCGGCACCGGCGCCCTCGCTCTCCGCCGCGCTCATCGCACGGCTTCCCGGCCCGCCCGCTCGCGCTGCGCGGCCAGACCGGCCCGGCGCAGCACGATCGCCTGCCGTACGTAGTCGAGGCCGGTGACCACGGTCAACACCACGGCCACCGCCATCACCCAGAAGCGGGCAGTGGCCAACGGCCCGGTCAACGCGAGGATGTACATCCCCACGCCCACGCCCTGCGCGAGGGTCTTCATCTTGCCGCCGCGGCTGGCCGGGATGACGCCGTGCTTGATCACCCAGAACCGCATCAGCGTGATACCGACCTCCCGGAAGAGGATCAGGCCGGTGACCCACCACCACAGCTCGCCCAGGGCGGACAGGCAGATCAGCGCCGCGCCCATGATCGCCTTGTCCGCGATCGGGTCGGCGATCTTGCCGAAGTCGGTGACCAGGTTGTACATCCGGGCCAGATGCCCGTCGAACAGGTCCGTGATCATGGCAACGGCGAACGCGGCCCAGGCGAAGGAACGCCAGGCCGGGTCGTAGCCGCCGTTGTGGAGCATCAGCAGGACGCACCCGGGCACCAGGAGCAGCCGGATCATGGTCAGGATGTTGGCGATGTTCCACAGCCCGGCCGGGGGCCGCACGGCCGTCGCCGGGGCGTGGCCTCCTGCGGCGGAGGCCGGGGCTCCGGTCATCTGCGCGCCTCCTCGGTACACCCTTCGCCGCCCAGCGGCTCGGCGACGAGGTCCACGCCCTCGGTCGCCACCACCTTGGCCACGACCATGCTGCCGGGTGCGAACGTCCGGTCGGTGCGGATCATGACCTGACCGTCGGTCTCGGGCGCCTGGTGGGCGGCCCGGCCGAGCACACCGTCCTCCTCATCGACACGGTCGACGAGTACCTCCATGGTCTCTCCGAGGCGCTCCTCCGCGCGCTGCGCGGTCAGCTCCTCGGCGAGGCGCGAGACCCGCTCCAGCCGCTCCGCGACCACCTCGGGGTCCAGCTTGTCGTCGTAGGTGGCGGCCTCGGTGCCGTCCTCGTCGGAGTAGCCGAAGACGCCGATGGCGTCCAGCCGGGCCCCGGCGAGGAAGCGCTCCAGCTCGGCCACGTCCTCCTCGGTCTCGCCGGGGAAGCCGACGATGAAGTTGGAGCGGGCGCCGGCCTGCGGCGCCTTGGCGCGGATCTGGTCCAGCAGCTCCAGGAAGCGGTCGGTGTCGCCGAAGCGGCGCATCGCGCGCAGCACGCCGGGCGCCGAGTGCTGGAAGGAGAGGTCGAAGTAGGGCGCGATCTTCTCCGTCGACGTCAGGACGTCGATCAGGCCGGGCCGCATCTCGGCCGGCTGGAGGTAGCTCACGCGGACCCGCTCCAGGCCGTCCACGGCCGCCAGCTCCGGCAGCAGCGTCTCCAGCAGCCGGATGTCGCCGAGGTCCTTGCCGTACGAGGTGTTGTTCTCGGAGACCAGCATGATCTCCTTGACGCCCTGCTCCGCGAGCCAGCGCGTCTCGCCCAGCACATCGGAGGGGCGGCGGGAGATGAAGGACCCGCGGAAGGACGGGATGGCGCAGAAGGAGCAGCGCCGGTCGCAGCCGGAGGCCAGCTTCACGGAGGCGACGGGGTTGCTGCCCAGCCGGCGGCGGAGCGGCGCCCGGGGGCCGGAGGCCGGGGCGAGGCCGTCCGGCAGGTCGGCCGGCGGGGTGTCCTGGGCGTGTCCGGGCAGGGCGACCTTGCCGGCCTCGCCCGCGCCCTGGCGCTCGGCGGGGCTGATCGGCAGCAGCTTGCGCCGGTCACGGGGGGTGTGGGAGGCGTGGACGCCACCGGAGAGGATGGTCTGGAGCCGGTCGGAGATGTCGGCGTAGTCGTCGAAGCCGAGCACTCCGTCGGCCTCGGGCAGCGCCTCGGCGAGCTCCTTGCCGTACCGCTCGGCCATGCAGCCGACGGCGACCACGGCCTGGGTACGGCCGTGGTCCTTGAGGTCATTGGCTTCGAGCAGGGCGTCGACGGAGTCCTTCTTGGCGGCTTCGACGAAGCCACAGGTGTTGACGACGGCCACATCGGCTTCGGCGGCGTCCTCGACGAGGTCCCAGCCATCCGCCGCCAAGCGGCCTGCCAGCTCCTCCGAGTCCACCTCGTTACGGGCGCAGCCAAGTGTGACAAGAGCGACGGTACGGCGTTCGGGCATAGGGCTCAGCCTACTTTGTCCCGGGGCCGTATCGGTTGCCGAGTGTGCACCAGTACCGAGAGGATGGTCACCCGACGGCGTGCCGCTCCCGGTTTCGGCGCCCGCTCCGTCGCTGGTCAGCCGCCGACGGAGGCGGGGATCAGCCCTCCACGGGGTCACCCTTGGTGTAGCTCAGGCGCTGGACCTGCCCGTCGTCGCCCAGGTTCTTGACCTCCTTGCCGTTCACGAACAGCTGTACGGCTCCGGCGTTGCCCAGGACCAGGTCGATCCGCTTGTTGTCGGTGAAGGTCTTGGAGTCCCCCCGCTTGAGGACGCCCTCTTCCAGCAGCTTGCCGTTGTGGTCCTTGGCGGACATCCAGGTCTGGCCGTTGTCGGCGGTGAGCTTGACGGTGACCTTGTTGGCGGGCACGCCGGCGATGGCGCTCTCGGACTGCTCGGGCTTGGGGTCGGCGGGCTTGCCGGGGTTGGTCTTCTTGCTCGGGGTCGTGGACGGCTTGACGGTGGCGGGGTCCGCGGCGACGGAGCCGCCCGAGTCCTTGGTCCCGCCGTTGAAGAGGGTGAAGCCGACGAAGCCCACGACGGCGACGATCGCCGCGACCATCGCGGCCGTCCAGTTGGGGCGCCGGGGCTCGGGGCGGATGCGCTCGGCGTCGAAGAGCGGCGCGGCCGGGGTCGGCGAGGGGCGCCCGCCGTGCTCCGCGGCGTACTGCACGAGCAGCGGGGCGGGGTCCACTCCGACGGTCCGCGCCAGCACGCGGATATGCCCCCGGGCGTACACATGGCCGCCGCACCGCGAGAAGTCGTCCTGTTCGATCGCATGGACGATCGGCACACGGACGCGGGTGCTCGAACTGACCTCTTCGACGGTCAGTCCTGCGCTGATACGAGCCTGCTGGAGGGCCCGGCCGACGGACGGCCGGTCGTCCGCGGGAGTGTCGTCCGCGGGAGGGTTGCCGAGGGACACGTGGGCGCCTTTCGAGCGTGCAGCCACCTGCTGGAGGTTCAGTCTAGGGGGGATACGAAAGCGTCGGGCAAGCGGGAAGCCGGACTTTGTACGCCATCAGATGGTTCTACGGCGCCGACGGTGGGACATCGGCCCGCCCCCTCTCCTCAACTGGGCACACCGCCGAGAGAAACGGTTGATCAACCACCTCTTACGAGGGGTTCCCGGGGACCGGGAGCCCGGTCGGCGCGGCTACGCGTCACCCCGGATCACCGCGAGCACGGCGTCCAGCTCGTCGGGCTTGACCAGCACGTCGCGGGCCTTGGAACCCTCGCTCGGGCCCACGATGTTTCTCGACTCCATCAGGTCCATGAGTCTGCCCGCCTTGGCGAATCCCACACGCAATTTCCGCTGGAGCATCGAGGTCGACCCGAACTGGGTGGAGACCACCAGTTCGGCCGCCTGGCACAGGAGGTCGAGATCGTCGCCGATCTCCTCGTCGATCTCCTTCTTCTTCGCCGTGCCGACCGTGACGTCGTCCCGGAAGACCGGGGCCATCTGGTCCTTGCAGTGCTGCACGACCGCCGCGACCTCGGCCTCGGTGACGAAGGCGCCCTGCATGCGGACGGGCTTGCTCGCCCCCATCGGCAGATAGAGGCTGTCGCCCTTGCCGATCAGCTTCTCGGCGCCCGGCTGGTCGAGGATGACCCGGCTGTCGGCGAGCGAGGAGGTCGCGAACGCCAGCCGCGAGGGGACGTTCGCCTTGATCAGGCCCGTGACGACATCGACGGAGGGACGCTGGGTGGCGAGCACGAGGTGGATGCCGGCGGCGCGGGCCAGCTGGGTGATGCGGACGATCGAGTCCTCGACGTCCCGCGGCGCGACCATCATCAGGTCGGCCAGCTCGTCCACGATGACCAGCAGGTACGGGTACGGGGACAGCTCCCGGCCGCTGCCCTCCGGCGGCTTGACCTTCCCGGCCCGGACGGCGGCGTTGAAGTCGTCGATGTGCCGGAAGCCGAAGGCGGCCAGGTCGTCGTAGCGCAGGTCCATCTCGCGGACGACCCACTGCAGGGCCTCGGCGGCGCGCTTGGGGTTGGTGATGATCGGCGTGATCAGGTGCGGGATGCCCTCGTAGGCGGTCAGCTCGACCCGCTTGGGGTCGACCAGCACCATCCGCACGTCGTCCGGGGTCGCCCGGACCATGACCGAGGTGATCAGACAGTTGATGCAGGACGACTTTCCGGAACCGGTGGCTCCGGCGACGAGGATGTGCGGCATCTTCGTCAGGTTGGACATCACATAGCCGCCCTCGACGTCCTTGCCGAGCGCCACGAGCATGGGGTGCTCGTCGCCCGCGGCGTCCGCCAGCCGCAGTACGTCGCCGAGGTTGACCATCTCGCGGTCGGTGTTGGGGATCTCGATGCCGACCGCGGACTTGCCGGGGATCGGGCTGATGATCCGCACGTCCGGGCTGGCGACGGCGTAGGCGATGTTCTTGGCGAGGGCGGTGATCCGCTCGACCTTGACGGCGGGGCCGAGCTCGACCTCGTAGCGGGTGACCGTCGGGCCCCGGGTGAAGCCGGTGACCGCCGCGTCCACCTTGAACTCCGCGAAGACGTTGGTCAGCGCGGCCACTATGGCGTCGTTGGCGGCGCTGCGGGCCTTGCCCGGTCCACCGCGCTCCAGCAGGTCGAGCGAGGGCAGCGCATAGGTGATGTCGCCCGACAGCTGGAGTTGCTCGGCCCGCGCGGGGAGCCCGGCCGGGGCCTCGGGCGCGGGGCGGGTGAGGTCCGGCACGCCCTTGGTGAGGTCAAGCACGCCTGCCTCCCGGTCCTCCCGGCCGGTGCCGCGCGCGGCCGGCACGGAGCCCGGCTGCTGCCCCGCGTCCTGGGAGATGCCGCTGCTGAGCCCGGCGACGAGCGGTGTGGGCGGCACGCCGTGCAGCAGGGCGCCGTCGACCGAGGCGGCCGCGGCGGCGGCCAGGTCCACGGCGTCCGGCTCCCGGCCGCCCGGCGGCAGGGCCTGCCCGGCGGCGCGGCGCGGCTTGCGGCGCTTGCTCAGCGCCTCCTCCTCGGCGTCCGCGGCCAGGGTCTCGTCGAGATCAAGGTGTGCGGAAGCGCGCCGGGGGCGCTTGGCAGGGGGTTCGCGCCAGTCCTCGGCGTAGTCCTCGTGCCCGGCGTCCTCGGGCTCGTACTCGCCGGGCAGCGGTTCGATCACCCCGAGCCGGATCCCGAGGTGCCGCAGCCGCCGGGGGATGGCGTTGACCGGGGTCGCGGTGACCACCAGCAGGCCGAAGATCGTCAGCAGTACGAGCAGCGGTACGGCGAGGACCCGGCCGACCGTCATTATCAGCGGCGAGGCGGCGGCCCAGCCGATCATCCCGCCCGCGTCCTGGAGGGCCTGGGCACCGTCCTCCCGGCTGGGCGCGCCACAGGCCACGTGGACCTGCCCGAGGACGCCCACGACCAGCGCGGACAGGCCGATGACGATCCGTCCGTTGGCCTCCGGGCGCTCGGGGTGGCGGAAGAGCCGGAGGGCGATGACACCGAGCAGTATCGGCACGACCAGGTCGAGACGGCCGAAGGCGCCGGTGACAAGCATCGTCACCAGCTCGCCGACGGGGCCCTCCAGGCTGGACCAGGTGCCCGCGGCCACCACGAGCGCGAGGCCGAGCAGCAGCAGGGCGAGGCCGTCCTTACGGTGCGCCGGGTCGAGGTTCCTGGCGCCGCGCCCGACGCCGCGGAAGACCGCGCCGACGCCATGGGCGACCCCTCGGCCCGCACGGCGCACACCACCGGGGCGGCGGGCGCGCGGCGCGGCGCGGGCCTGGCCGCGGCCTTCTTGGCGGGCGCCTTACGGGCGGGTGCGCGGCCGGCCGGCTTGGCCGGCGCCTTCTTCGCGCTCTTGGCGGTCGCCTTGGCGGGCGCCTTCCCGGCAGCGCTCGCGGGACGCCCGGCGCGCTGCTTCGAGGGACCCGCCGTGCTCTGGGAACCCTTGCCGGACGTACGTGAGGCCATGGAGCCGAGATTACCGTCGTCGGGCGCGAGGGACACCTGCGCCCGGGCGTTCACCCATTCGTGTCGCCGTCCCGCACTGCCAAGGGTGACGCGGCGTCAGGGGGTCAGCTCGGCGAGGGGACCGGGCTCGCGCCGCTGCCGGTGCCGGGCTCCAGGGCGTCCAGCGCCCGGCGCAGCCCGGTGAGTTTGCGCTCCAGGTGGGCGGCGGTGGCGATGGCGGCCGCGTCCGCGGACTCGTCGAGCTGCTTGGTGAGCGCCTCGGCCTGCTCCTCCACGGCGGCCAGCCGGGCGGAGAGCTCGGCGAGCAGCCCGGCGGGCTCCTGCGGGGCCGCGGCGCCACCGCGGCCCTGGCCGCTCTCCAGCTGGAGCCGCAACAGCGCGGCCTGCTCCCGCAGCTGGCAGTTCTTCATGTACAGCTCGACGAAGACCGAGACCTTGGCGCGCAGCACCCATGGGTCGAAGGGCTTGGAGATGTAGTCGACCGCGCCCGCGGCGTAGCCCCGGAAGGTGTGGTGCGGGCCGTGGTTGATCGCGGTGAGGAAGATGATCGGGATGTCCCGCGTGCGCTCCCGCCGCTTGATGTGCGCGGCCGTCTCGAAGCCGTCCATGCCCGGCATCTGGACGTCCAGCAGGATCACCGCGAAATCGTCCGTCAGCAGCGCCTTGAGCGCTTCCTCCCCTGACGATGCCCGCACCAGTGTCTGATCGAGCGCCGAGAGGATGGCCTCCAGCGCCAGCAGATTTTCCGGCCGGTCATCGACCAGGAGGATCTTGGCCTTCTGCACCATGCCCCGTCCTCCTCGCCCCGGCTTGGGGTCGCCCCGGCTCGAAGAGCCGAGGGAAGCACCGGGCGCCGCCCCAGGGGACGACTCCCTTGCGCCGCCCGTCCTTGTGCCGGTCATGGTAGCCGTACCCCGCCGGTCGCCACACCCTGTCACCGCGATGTCACTGTGCACGTAGCAGAAACGTAGCGGGAGACCAGAAGGTTCCCCGAATCCCGGCCTCCCACACGTCATCGGGCACAGTCGGTCAACAGGCGGTCAGGAACCTTCCGGCCATCCGTCACTCGGCGCGCATCCACTGCTCCATCACCGTCAGCAGGTGATCCGTGTCGACCGGTTTGGTGACATAGTCCGACGCGCCGGCATCGATGCTCTTCTCCCGGTCGCCCTTCATCGCCTTGGCCGTCAGCGCGATGATGGGCAGCCCCGCGAACTGCGGCATCCTGCGGATCGCGGCCGTCGTGGCATAGCCGTCCATCTCCGGCATCATGATGTCCATCAGGACCACCACGACGTCGTCGTGCTGCTCCAGGACCTCGATCCCTTCCCGGCCGTTCTCGGCGTAGAGCACCGAGAGCCCGTGCTGCTCCAGGACGCTCGTCAGGGCGAAGACATTGCGGATGTCGTCGTCGACGATCAGCACCTTCTCGCCGTGGAAGCTCCTGGCGAAGCCCCGGCCGAAGCCGTGGTCCGACGGTTGCTCTGTGTCACCGGCGGGCGGGCTCTGCCAGGGATCGATCTCCGGCACCACGGGCTCGGCCGCCGCAGGCCGGGGCGCCGGGGGCACCGGCGCGGCCGCGGGCCACTGCCCGGCCGCCTGCGCCGCCCGCCTGCGCCGCAGGAAGAGACCGGCCGCACCGCGCGCGGAGTCCTCCACGGCCCCGGCGAGGTCGCCGGCGTGGTCCGCGTGGCCGGTGAAGTCCTCGCCCGGCAGCTCCGGCACGGCGACGTGGGCGCCGGGCGTGAGCTGCGGATATCCCTGGGGCGGCAGCTCACCCGCGTTGAGCGGGAGGTAGAGCGTGAAGGTGGAGCCACGGCCCGGCTCGCTCGCCGCGTGGATCTCACCGCCCAGCAGCCGGGCGATCTCCCTGCTGATCGACAGCCCGAGCCCGGTGCCTCCGTACTTGCGGCTGGTCGTCCCGTCCGCCTGCTTGAACGCCTCGAAGATCACCCGCATCTTGCTCGCGGCGATGCCGATGCCGGTGTCCGTGACGGAGAAGGCGATCACCTCACCATCCGGGTCCCGCAGCGAACCCGCCTCCAGGAGCTGCTCACGGATGCTGTCCGGAACATCGCCGCCGGCCGGCCGGATGACCAGCTCGACCGCGCCCGTGTCCGTGAACTTCACGGCGTTCGACAGCAGGTTCCGCAGGACCTGGAGCAGCCGCTGCTCGTCGGTGTGCAGCGTCGAGGGCAGCTCCGGGGAGACCCTTACGGAGAAGTCCAGGCCCTTCTCGGCCGTCAGCGGCCGGAAGGTGGCCTCCACATAGTCGACGAGCTGGACCAGCGCGATGCGCGTCGGGCTGACGTCCATCTTGCCCGCCTCGACCTTGGACAGGTCCAGGATGTCGTTGATCAGCTGGAGCAGGTCCGAGCCCGCGCCGTGGATCGTCTCGGCGAACTCGACCTGCTTCGGGGAGAGATTGCCCTCGGCGTTGTCCGCGAGCAGCTTCGCCAGGATCAGCAGCGAGTTCAGCGGGGTGCGCAGCTCGTGCGACATGTTGGCGAGGAACTCGGACTTGTAGCGCATGGAGACGGCGAGCTGCTCGGCGCGCTCCTCCAGCACCTGCCGGGCCTCCTCGATCTCGGTGTTCTTGACCTCGATGTCGCGGTTCTGCCGGGCCAGCCGCTCCGACTTCTCCTCCAGCTCGGCGTTGGAGATCTCCAGCGCCTTCTGCCGGTTCTCCAACTCCGCCGACCGCTCGCGCAGTTGCTCGGTGAGCTCCTGCGACTGCTTGAGCAGCACCTCGGTCTTGGTGTTGACGCTGATCGTGTTGACGCTCGTGCCGATCATCTCGGCGATCTGGTTGAGGAAGTCCTTCTGGATCTGCGCGAAGGGCTGGAACGACGCCAGCTCGATGACGCCGAGGACCTGACCCTCGAACAGCACGGGCAGCACGATCACATGGGCCGGCGGCGCCTCCCCCAGCCCGGACGCGATCTTCAGATAGCCCGGCGGAACGTTCTCGACGAGGATCGTCCGCTTCTCCTGCGCGGCCGTGCCGATGAGCGTCTCGCCCGGCCGGAAGGAGGTGGGCATCGAGCCCATGGAGTAGCCGTACGAGCCGAGCATCCGCAGCTCGTACGCGTCCTCGCCGCCCTCGCCCTCCAGCGGGTCCTCCGGCATCGCCAGGAAGAAGGCGCCGTGCTGCGCCGAGACCACCGGCGTCAGCTCGCTCATGATCAGTCCGGCGACGTCCTCCAGGTCCCGGCGGCCCTGCATCAGGCCGGAGATCCGGGCGAGGTTGCCCTTGAGCCAGTCCTGTTCCTTGTTGGCCAGCGTGGTCTCGCGGAGGTTGGCGATCATCGTGTTGATGTTGTCCTGGAGCTCCAGGATCTCGCCGGCCGCGTCCACGTCGATCTTGAGGTTGAGGTCGCCGCGGGTCACCGCGGTGGCGACCTCGGCGATGGCGCGCACCTGGCGGGTCAGATTGCCCGCCATCTCGTTCACCGACTCCGTGAGGTCGCGCCAGGTGCCGTCCACGTCGCGCACCCGGGCCTGACCGCCCAGCTGGCCCTCGGTGCCCACCTCGCGGGCCACCCGCGTCACCTGGTCGGCGAACGAGGACAGCTGGTCGACCATCGTGTTGATGGTGGTCTTGAGCTGGAGGATCTCCCCGCGCGCATCGATGTCGATCTTCTTGGTGAGATCACCCCCGGCGATGGCCGTGGTCACCATCGCGATGTTGCGGACCTGCCCGGTGAGGTTGGACGCCATCGAGTTCACGGACTCGGTGAGGTCCTTCCACGTCCCGCTGACGCCGAGGACGCGGGCCTGCCCGCCGAGGATGCCGTCGGTGCCCACCTCACGCGCCACGCGCGTGACCTCGTCCGCGAAGGACGACAGCGTCGTCACCATCGTGTTGACGGTGTCGGCCAGCTGCGCGACCTCGCCGCGTGCCTCGACGGTCACCTTCTTGGTGAGGTCGCCGTTGGCGACGGCGCTGGCGACCTGCGAGATGTTACGGACCTGGCTGGTCAGGTTGTTGGCCATCAGGTTGACGTTGTCACTGAGGTCCTTCCAGATGCCGGTGACGTCCCGCACCCGCGCCTGGCCGCCGAGCTGACCCTCGGTGCCCACGTCCCGGGCGACCCGGTTCACCTGCTCCGCGAAGTCGGACAGCTGGTCGACCATCGTGTTCACGGTGGTGACGAGTTCGAGGATCTCGCCCTTGGCGTCGACCGTGATCTTCTTCGAGAGATCGCCCTTGGCCACCGCCGTCGTCACCTCGGCGATGTTGCGCACCTGCGAAGTGAGGTTGTTGGCCATGAAGTTGACGGACTGGGTGAGGTCCTTCCAGGTGCCGGAGACGCCCTGCACCTCCGCCTGGCCGCCCAGGATGCCCTCGGTGCCCACCTCACGGGCCACCCGCGTCACCTGATCCGCGAACGAGGACAGCTGGTCCACCATGGTGTTGAGGGTGTTCTTCAGCTCCAGGATCTCGCCCCGGGCATCCACGTCGATCTTCTGCGACAGATCGCCGCGCGCGACGGCCGTGGCCACCTGCGCGATGTTGCGGACCTGCGCGGTCAGGTTCCCCGCCATGCCGTTGACGGAGTCCGTGAGGTCGCGCCAGACGCCGGCCACCCCGGGCACCTGCGCCTGACCGCCCAGCCGGCCCTCGGTCCCCACGTCCCGGGCGACCCTGGTCACCTGCTCGGCGAAGGCGGAGAGCTGGTCGACCATCGTGTTGATGGTGTTCTTCAGCTCCAGGATCTCGCCCCGGGCATCCACGTCGATCTTCTGCGACAGATCGCCCCGGGCCACCGCCGTCGTCACCTGGGCGATCTGGCGGACCTGCGACGTCAGGTTCCCGGCCATGAAGTTGACCGAGTCGGTCAGCTCCTTCCAGGTGCCGCTGACGCCGTCCACCCGGGCCTGACCGCCCAGCCGGCCCTCGGTGCCCACGTCCCGCGCCATCCGGGTGACCTGGTCGGCGAACGACGACAACTGGTCGACCATGGTGTTCACGGTGTTCTTCAGCTGGAGCATCTCGCCGGAGACGTCCACGGTGACCTTCTGCGACAGGTCGCCGTTCGCCACCGCCGTCGTCACCTGGGCGATGTTCCGGACCTGGCCGGTGAGGTTACGGAAGGCGGTGTTCACCGAATCGGTGAGGTCCTTCCACGTACCCGCCGCGCCCGGCACCGCGGCCTGACCACCCAGCTCACCCTCGACACCGATCTCCCGCGCCACACGCGTCACTTCGGCACCGAACGCGGAGAGCTGGTCCACCATCGTGTTGACGGTGTTCTTCAGGTCCAGCATCTCACCGGACACATCGACGGTGACCTTCTGCCCCAGATCACCGTTGGCCACGGCCTTGGTCACCTGGGCGATGTCGCGGACCTGTGTGGTGACGTTCCGGAAGGCGGTGTTCACCGAATCGGTGAGGTCCTTCCACGTACCCGCCGCGCCCGGCACCTGCGCCTGGCCGCCCAGCTGGCCCTCGGCGCCGACCTCACTGGCCACCCGGGTGACCTCGTCGGCGAAAGTCCGCAGGGTCTCCGTCATCTGGTTGATCGTCTCGGCCAGCTGCGCGACCTCGCCGCGCGCGCTCACCGTCACCTTCTGCGACAGGTCTCCGTTGGCGACCGCCGTGGTGACCTGCGCGATCCCCCGCACCTGCGCCGTCAGATTGCCGGCCATCAGGTTGACCGAGTCGGTGAGGTCCTTCCAGACGCCCGCGACACCCGGCACCTGCGCCTGACCGCCCAGCTCGCCCTCGGTACCCACCTCGCGCGCGACGCGCGTCACCTCGGAGGCGAAGGACGAGAGCTGGTCCACCATGGTGTTCACGGTGTTCTTCAGCTCCAGCATCTCGCCCGCCACGTGCACCGTGACCTTGCGGGAGAGATCGCCCTTCGCGACCGCCGTCGTCACAAGAGCGATGTCACGCACCTGAGCGGTGAGCCGGGAGGCCATCGTGTTGACGGAATCCGTGAGGTCCTTCCACGAACCCGACATTCCACGCACTCGGGCCTGCCCGCCGAGCTTGCCCTCCGTACCGACCTCGCTCGCCACCCGCGTCACCTCGTCGGTGAACGCCGACAGCTGGTCCACGAGACCGTTGACCGTGCGGCCCACCTTGAGGAACTCGCCCCGCAGCGGGTGCGCCTCCCCGTCCGCCCCTGGCGAACGCAGATCCATCCGCTGCTCCAGGTCGCCCTCGGCCACCGCCGACAGCACCCGCCCCACCTCGGACACCGGCCGCACCAGATCGTCCACCAGAGCGTTCGACGCGTCGATCGCCGCGGCCCAAGCACCCTCGCAGGCTCCGGTCTCCAGCCGTTCCGTGAGCTTTCCCTCACGGCCGACCACCCGGCGCACCCGCGCCAGCTCGCCGGTCAGCTGCATATTGCGGTCGGCGACCTCGTTGAAGACCGCCGCGATCTCGGCCATCACACCGTCGCCGGAGACCGTCAGCCGCTTCCGGAAGTTCCCGTCCCGCATCGCGGCGAGCGCCGACACCAACCTGTTCAGCGCCGCCGTGTCGACTTCCGTCGTCCCATTGGCCCGGGACCGTCCGCCCTTCGCGCGCGTGCTCACGCCCCGCGCCTCCGCGCCAGACTCCACCGTGTCCCTCCCGCAGGGTCGATCATCCTCGTCGGGCTTTCAGTTCAATCTTTCCCAGTGTTTCACCCCGGCCCGGCCAGGCCATAACAGTTCGGCAGCATCGCACACGGTCCGCGGGCACTCCCAAGGTGGAATCAGCGCGCACCGCCCTCCGCCCGTGCGACGAAGGTAAGTAACCTGGCATCCGGCCGGGGCAATGGAGGGGCGCTGCGAAATGGGTGAGCAGATCGCCGAGACGTACACGAGGAGACCTGTGATCACCGCGCGGGCTGCCGCCACCTTCGAGCCGGTCGGACGTTCGGTAGCCGCCGCCCGGGCCTTTGTCAGGGACACACTCCAGGGCTGGGGCTTTCCCGACATCATCGACGACGCGGTCGTCCTCACCAGCGAGCTCGTGACCAACGCCGTCGTCCACGCCGGCACCGCCGCCGACGTCCTGTGCATGCGCACGGAGGACGGCGTGCGCGTCGAGGTCGCCGACCGCTATCCGGAGCGCGAGGTGCCGCTCCAGAGCTCGCCCCGCCGCATCGGCGGCGTGGACCGCGAGGGCGGCCGCGGCCTGCTCCTGTGCGCCGCGCTCGCCGCCCGCTGGGGCGTCGAGTACACCCCCACCCACAAGCAGGTGTGGTTCCAGCTCGACCTGTCCGACCGCCCGGCCGGCACCCGCTCCGCCGGCCCCGCCCTGCCGCCCGAGGCCCTTCCCGTCGCCGACCCCCGGGTCAGGGTCGCGGTCGTCCAGATCGACCGCACGGGCGCCATCAGCTCCTGGAACGACGACGCCGACGTCCTCTTCGGCTTCCCCGCCGACCAGGTGATCGGCAAGCCCCTCACCGACTTCGCGGCCTGGCCGCACACCCCCGGCACCTCCACGGGGGTCGCCGAGGCCCTGCGCCTCTCCCGCTGGGAGGGCTCGTACGGCATAAGGGGCGCCGACGGCCGCATCACCCCCGTCTACGCCTCCCACCTGCGCGTGCGCGACATCGCGGGCGCCCCCTCCACCGTCTGCCTGCTGGTCCGGGAGGACGAGCGCGCGGTGCTCCAGAGCCTCCAGCGCACCCCGGCCACGGACACCGCCACCAGCGAGCGGAGCCCCGCCACCGACCCCTTCGAGGTCTTCATCGGCTCCCCCGCCCCCGACGACCTCGACGGCCTGCTCCAGCGCACGGTCGAGCGCGCCCGTGACATGCTCGACGGCGACGCCGCCTATCTCCTGCTCGCCACCGACGACGAGACCGAGCTGGAGGTTCGCGCCTCCACCGGCCTCCCCTCGGCCCGCCAGCGCTTCGCCCGCGTCCCCGTCGAAGCGGGCACGGGCCGCTACGGCTCGGCCCGGATGCCCGCCGTCCACGAGGACCTCGCCGTCCTGCCGGGCGCCGTGCCGCTGCTCGCCGACACCGGCATGCGCTCGGTCGTCACCGTCCCCCTGAAGGTCGAGGGCCGCCTGACCGGCTCGCTCGGCGTCGCCGCCGAGGCCCCGGGCCGCTATACGAACGAGGAGGCGCTCCGCCTCCAGTTCGCCGCCGACCGCATCGCCCTCGCCGTCGAGCGGGCCCGGCTCAATGAGCTGGAGCGGCTCCGCCGGGGCTCGCTGTCCTTCCTCGTCGAGGCGTCCGACCTGCTGGCGGGCACCCTGGACCGGGACCAGACGCTGGCCCTGATGGCCCAGATGACCGTCCCCACCCTGGCCGCCTGGTGCGCCGTCTACACCGTGGCCGACCCCGCCTCGGAGCCCGAGCTGTCCTACGTCCTGCACGAGGACGAGGACCGCATCGACGGTCTGAAGACGCTCCTCGGCAGGCTCGACCCGCCGGAGCCGGTGCCCACCCCGGGCGCCCGCGTCTGGACGGCGCCCGCGGAGGCCGCGCACGCCGCCGCGCTGCGCAGTTCCCTGCGCAGCCTGGGTCTCACCGACATCGCCCGGCAGCCCGCCGGTCCCGGAACCTCGCTCGCCACGGCGACCGCCGTGGGCGGTGAGACCGTGGTGCTGCCGCTGGTGGCCCGCAACCGCGTCATCGGCATGCTCACCCTCGGCAAGCCCACCGACGACCACTTCCGCCAGGAGATCCTGGAGCTCGCCGAGGACCTCTCCCGCCGTGCCGCGCTGGCCCTGGACAATTCCCGCCTCTACAGCGAGCGCACGGCCATCAGCCAGTCCCTCCAGCGCAGCCTGCTGCCCCCGGAGCTGCCCCATGTGCCGGGCGTCGAGGTCGACGTGATCTACCGCGCGGCGGGCGAGGGCAACGAGGTGGGCGGCGACTTCTACGACCTGTTCCCGATCCGCGACGGCGCGTACGGCTTCGCCATCGGTGACGTGTGCGGTACGGGCCCGGAGGCCGCCGCCGTCACCGGCCTCGCCCGGCACGCCCTGCGGCTCCTGGCCCGCGAGGGCTACGGCGGCCCGGCGGTCCTGGAGCGGCTCAACGCCGCGATCCTGGACGAGGGCGCACGCAGCCGCTTCCTCACCCTGCTCTACGGGGAGCTCTGGCCGCAGGAGGACGGCAGCGCGATCCTCAAGATCGTCTGTGCCGGCCATCCGCTGCCGCTGCGGCTGCGCCCCGACGGGAGCGTGGAGGCCGCGGCGGACCCCCAGCCGCTGCTGGGTGTGATGGAGGACCTGGAGCTGTACGAGCAGACCGTCGCCCTCGACCCGGGCGATGTCCTGCTGTGCGTCACGGACGGGGTGACCGAACGCCGCGAGGGCTCTCGCATGCTCGGCGACGACGGCCTGGCGGACGTCCTGACGACGTGTACGGGGCTGACGGCCGGGGCGGTCACGGCGCGGATCCTGCGCGCGGTGGAGCGCTTCGCGGCGGAGCCGGCGTCGGACGACATGGCGATTCTGGCCATGCGGGTGCCGGAGCGTCAGGAGCCCTGAATCGGCGGGCCGGTGCGGCCGGGGGCCTCCGATTTCCGGGGGAGCCGGTGCACCGGCTCCCCCGCCGCCGGAAACACATGGATACGAAGAAGGCCCCCGCCGAACGGCGGGGGCCTTCTTCTGTGGAGCCCCAATACGGAATCGAACCGTAGACCTTCTCCTTACCATGGAGACGCTCTGCCGACTGAGCTATTGGGGCCGGCAACGAGATAAAGCATACCCGACTTTCGCACGTCCTTTTGACCACCCTGGGGCGCCGGGACGGCCGGTCCCTTCCGGAGGGCTAGACGGCTGCCGGCAGCAGCCCGCCGAGCGCGTTGCACGCGGCGACCACGCGGTGCAGTTCCCGCTGGGTGACGGAGGCGTCCACGGGCAGCGCGAGGCACTGGTCGGCGGCGCGCTCGGTCTCCGCCAGCCACAACTCCCGCCTGAACGACGGCAGCCGGTGCACGGGAGTCTGTACGGGCACGTGGCACCGTACGCCCCGGGCACGCAGTGCCCGGGCGAACGCGTCCCGGTCGGGCCGCCCGTTGCCGGGCACCCGCACGACGTACGAGCGGTAGCCGTGCAGGTCTCCCGGGGGCACGGTGGGCGTTTCCACGCCCCGGAGCCGGGCGTTCAGGTAGAAGGCGTTCTCCTGGCGCCTACGGGTGCTCTCGTCGGCCGGCGCGGCCCGTTCGTACTCGATGACGAGCAGCCCTCGCCGCTCGGCGACGGCTCGGAGGCCGGCCAGGTCGGCGTGACGTCCGAAGAGGTGAACGGGCATCACGGCCGCGGTACGGAGGCTCAGGCTCGCGGCGACCGAGGCCGGGTCGAGGCAGAGGCTCCGCGGATCGATGTCGGCGAACACGGGTGTCGCTCCGGCCCGGCGGACCGCCTCGGCCGCGTCGGTCGTGGCGTAGGAGGGCACGACGACCTCGTCACCTGTGCCGATACCCGCTGCGGTCAGCATCTCCACGGTCCCCATGGAGGGAGCGTTACCGCGCGACGTTAACGCAGGGTGACGCTCCGCAGTTCATCGTGAAAACAAAAAAGCTCTGTTGTCTGAACCGAAGTTCAGACAACAGAGCTTTTTATAAAATTTGTTCGGCGGCGTCCTACTCTCCCACACGGTCCCCCATGCAGTACCATCGGCGCTGAAAGGCTTAGCTTCCGGGTTCGGAATGTAACCGGGCGTTTCCCTAACGCTATGACCACCGAAACTCTATGAAATTAACGAAACCGGATACAACACGGTCGTTACTTCAGAACCTACACAGTGGACGCGAGCAACTGAGGACAAGCCCTCGGCCTATTAGTACCAGTCAGCTCCAACCGTTACCGGTCTTCCACACCTGGCCTATCAACCCAGTCGTCTACTGGGAGCCTTACCCTCTCAAAGGAGGAGGGAGTCCTCATCTCGAAGCAGGCTTCCCGCTTAGATGCTTTCAGCGGTTATCCTTTCCGAACGTAGCCAACCAGCCATGCCCTTGGCAGGACAACTGGCACACCAGAGGTTCGTCCGTCCCGGTCCTCTCGTACTAGGGACAGCCCTTCTCAAGACTCCTACGCGCACAGCGGATAGGGACCGAACTGTCTCACGACGTTCTAAACCCAGCTCGCGTACCGCTTTAATGGGCGAACAGCCCAACCCTTGGGACCGACTCCAGCCCCAGGATGCGACGAGCCGACATCGAGGTGCCAAACCATCCCGTCGATATGGACTCTTGGGGAAGATCAGCCTGTTATCCCCGGGGTACCTTTTATCCGTTGAGCGACGGCGCTTCCACAAGCCACCGCCGGATCACTAGTCCCGACTTTCGTCCCTGCTCGACCCGTCGGTCTCACAGTCAAGCTCCCTTGTGCACTTACACTCAACACCTGATTGCCAACCAGGCTGAGGGAACCTTTGGGCGCCTCCGTTACTCTTTAGGAGGCAACCGCCCCAGTTAAACTACCCACCAGACACTGTCCCTGATCCGGATCACGGACCCAGGTTAGACATCCAGCACGACCAGAGTGGTATTTCAACGACGACTCCACACACACTGGCGTGCATGCTTCACAGTCTCCCACCTATCCTACACAAGCCGAACCGAACACCAATATCAAGCTATAGTAAAGGTCCCGGGGTCTTTCCGTCCTGCTGCGCGAAACGAGCATCTTTACTCGTAGTGCAATTTCACCGGGCCTATGGTTGAGACAGTCGAGAAGTCGTTACGCCATTCGTGCAGGTCGGAACTTACCCGACAAGGAATTTCGCTACCTTAGGATGGTTATAGTTACCACCGCCGTTTACTGGCGCTTAAGTTCTCAGCTTCGCCCCACCGAAATGGAGCTAACCGGTCCCCTTAACGTTCCAGCACCGGGCAGGCGTCAGTCCGTATACATCGCCTTACGGCTTCGCACGGACCTGTGTTTTTAGTAAACAGTCGCTTCTCGCTGGTCTCTGCGGCCACACCCAGCTCAGAGTGCAAGACTCATCACCAGACATGGCCCCCCTTCTCCCGAAGTTACGGGGGCATTTTGCCGAGTTCCTTAACCATAGTTCACCCGAACGCCTCGGTATTCTCTACCTGACCACCTGAGTCGGTTTAGGGTACGGGCCGCCATGAAACTCGCTAGAGGCTTTTCTCGACAGCATAGGATCATCCACTTCACCACAATCGGCTCGGCATCAGGTCTCAGCCTTAACGTGTGACGGATTTGCCTACCACACGGCCTACACCCTTACCCCGGGACAACCACCGCCCGGGCTGGACTACCTTCCTGCGTCACCCCATCGCTTACCTACTACAAGTCTGGTTCGTCGGCTCCACCACTCCCCTTCACCCGAAGGATCCAGGACGGCTTCACGGACTTAGCATCGCCTGATTCGATATTGGGCGTTTCAAAGCGGGTACCGGAATATCAACCGGTTGTCCATCGACTACGCCTGTCGGCCTCGCCTTAGGTCCCGACTTACCCTGGGCAGATCAGCTTGACCCAGGAACCCTTAGTCAATCGGCGCACACGTTTCCCACGTGTGTATCGCTACTCATGCCTGCATTCTCACTCGTGAACCGTCCACAACTCGCTTCCGCGGCTGCTTCACCCGGCACACGACGCTCCCCTACCCATCCCAGCGGGCGTTAACCCTCATGCTGAAATGACACGACTTCGGCGGTACGCTTGAGCCCCGCTACATTGTCGGCGCGGAATCACTTGACCAGTGAGCTATTACGCACTCTTTCAAGGGTGGCTGCTTCTAAGCCAACCTCCTGGTTGTCTCTGCGACTCCACATCCTTTCCCACTTAGCGTACGCTTAGGGGCCTTAGTCGATGCTCTGGGCTGTTTCCCTCTCGACCATGGAGCTTATCCCCCACAGTCTCACTGCCGCGCTCTCACTTACCGGCATTCGGAGTTTGGCTAAGGTCAGTAACCCGGTAGGGCCCATCGCCTATCCAGTGCTCTACCTCCGGCAAGAAACACACGACGCTGCACCTAAATGCATTTCGGGGAGAACCAGCTATCACGGAGTTTGATTGGCCTTTCACCCCTAACCACAGGTCATCCCCCAGGTTTTCAACCCTGGTGGGTTCGGTCCTCCACGAAGTCTTACCTCCGCTTCAACCTGCCCATGGCTAGATCACTCCGCTTCGGGTCTTGGGCGCGCTACTCAACCGCCCTATTCGGACTCGCTTTCGCTACGGCTTCCCCACACGGGTTAACCTCGCAACACACCGCAAACTCGCAGGCTCATTCTTCAAAAGGCACGCAGTCACGACGCAAGGAGCAAGCTCCTTGCGCGACGCTCCCACGGCTTGTAGGCACACGGTTTCAGGTACTATTTCACTCCGCTCCCGCGGTACTTTTCACCATTCCCTCACGGTACTATCCGCTATCGGTCACCAGGGAATATTTAGGCTTAACGGGTGGTCCCGCCAGATTCACACGGGATTTCTCGGGCCCCGTGCTACTTGGGTGTCTCTTAAACGAGCCGTTGATGTTTCAGCTACGGGGGTCTTACCCTCTACGCCGGACCTTTCGCATGTCCTTCGCCTACACCAACGGTTTCTGACTCGTCCTGTCGCCGGCAGACGACAGCAAAGAGATCCCACAACCCCGCATGCGCAACCCCTGCCGGGTATCACACACATACGGTTTGGCCTCATCCGGTTTCGCTCGCCACTACTCCCGGAATCACGGTTGTTTTCTCTTCCTGCGGGTACTGAGATGTTTCACTTCCCCGCGTTCCCTCCACACTGCCTATGTGTTCAGCAGCGGGTGACAGCCCATGACGACTGCCGGGTTTCCCCATTCGGACACCCCCGGATCAAAGCTTGGTTGACAGCTCCCCGGGGCCTATCGTGGCCTCCCACGTCCTTCATCGGTTCCTGGTGCCAAGGCATCCACCGTGCGCCCTTAAAAACTTGGCCACAGATGCTCGCGTCCACTGTGCAGTTCTCAAGCAACGACCAGCCACCCGTCACACCCTGCCGAAGCAGACTTATACCGGGGCCGGCGCTAGAAGGTCAGACCGAAGTCCATACCCTCAGACACCCAACAGCGTGCCCGGCCCGACCAGATGAGAATTCACGTTCCACGCCGAAGCAGTACTAATGATCCCAACCGATCGTGCCGAATAGTCAACGTTCCACCCATGAGCAACCGTGCGAGTCATTCGCTCGCAGTCGGCCATATGCTCCTTAGAAAGGAGGTGATCCAGCCGCACCTTCCGGTACGGCTACCTTGTTACGACTTCGTCCCAATCGCCAGTCCCACCTTCGACGGCTCCCTCCACAAGGGTTGGGCCACCGGCTTCGGGTGTTACCGACTTTCGTGACGTGACGGGCGGTGTGTACAAGGCCCGGGAACGTATTCACCGCAGCAATGCTGATCTGCGATTACTAGCAACTCCAACTTCATGGGGTCGAGTTGCAGACCCCAATCCGAACTGAGACCGGCTTTTTGAGATTCGCTCCACCTCACGGTATCGCAGCTCATTGTACCGGCCATTGTAGCACGTGTGCAGCCCAAGACATAAGGGGCATGATGACTTGACGTCGTCCCCACCTTCCTCCGAGTTGACCCCGGCAGTCTCCTGTGAGTCCCCATCACCCCGAAGGGCATGCTGGCAACACAGAACAAGGGTTGCGCTCGTTGCGGGACTTAACCCAACATCTCACGACACGAGCTGACGACAGCCATGCACCACCTGTATACCGACCACAAGGGGGCGACCATCTCTGGCCGTTTCCGGTATATGTCAAGCCTTGGTAAGGTTCTTCGCGTTGCGTCGAATTAAGCCACATGCTCCGCTGCTTGTGCGGGCCCCCGTCAATTCCTTTGAGTTTTAGCCTTGCGGCCGTACTCCCCAGGCGGGGAACTTAATGCGTTAGCTGCGGCACCGACGACGTGGAATGTCGCCAACACCTAGTTCCCAACGTTTACGGCGTGGACTACCAGGGTATCTAATCCTGTTCGCTCCCCACGCTTTCGCTCCTCAGCGTCAGTAATGGCCCAGAGATCCGCCTTCGCCACCGGTGTTCCTCCTGATATCTGCGCATTTCACCGCTACACCAGGAATTCCGATCTCCCCTACCACACTCTAGCCTGCCCGTATCGAATGCAGACCCGGGGTTAAGCCCCGGGCTTTCACATCCGACGCAACAAGCCGCCTACGAGCTCTTTACGCCCAATAATTCCGGACAACGCTTGCGCCCTACGTATTACCGCGGCTGCTGGCACGTAGTTAGCCGGCGCTTCTTCTGCAGGTACCGTCACTCTCGCTTCTTCCCTGCTGAAAGAGGTTTACAACCCGAAGGCCGTCATCCCTCACGCGGCGTCGCTGCATCAGGCTTTCGCCCATTGTGCAATATTCCCCACTGCTGCCTCCCGTAGGAGTCTGGGCCGTGTCTCAGTCCCAGTGTGGCCGGTCGCCCTCTCAGGCCGGCTACCCGTCGTCGCCTTGGTAGGCCATCACCCCACCAACAAGCTGATAGGCCGCGGGCTCATCCTGCACCGCCGGAGCTTTTAACCCACCGAGATGCCTCGGCAGGTATTATCCGGTATTAGACCCCGTTTCCAGGGCTTGTCCCAGAGTGCAGGGCAGATTGCCCACGTGTTACTCACCCGTTCGCCACTAATCCACCCCGAAAGGCTTCATCGTTCGACTTGCATGTGTTAAGCACGCCGCCAGCGTTCGTCCTGAGCCAGGATCAAACTCTCCGTGAATGTTTACCCGTAATCGGGTGCACACACACGAGAGCGGCACAACCGGTCGGAATAGGACCAGTCGTGCACAGCGTCCTCGCTGTGTTATTGCCTGCCAGCCCCGAAAGGCTCACAGGACTTTTCAAAGGAACCGCGTCCCGGCCAGAAGGCCGGAGACGGGGTATTTTATAGTCTGGCGTTGACTTTTGGCACGCTGTTGAGTTCTCAAGGAACGGACGCTTCCTTTGTACTCACCCTCTCGGGCTTTCCTCCGGGCGCTTCCCTTCGTTGTTTCCAATCTTACCAGATCCGTTTTCCAGTCCGTTTCCGGTCTGTTTCCCGTTTCCGGCCCCCTGTTGGAGCGGGGTTTACCTTCGAGCTATTCGCTTTCCGGCTTCACCGACTTTATCAGATTTCTCTGGGCCGGTTTCCCGCCGCTTTCGGAACGTTCCATCACGCTCTTGGCGTTCAGGGGTTCCCCTTGCGGTGGAGCCGTAAACCTACTGGACGGCCGCGCCCGGATGCAAATCGGCGCCGGGGCGGCCGCCCAGATGGCTGATCTAGCGTCAGACCTCGACGACCACGGGGAGGATCATCGGGCGCCGGCGGTAGGTGTCGGACACCCACTTGCCCATGGTCCGGCGGACGAGCTGCTGGATCTGGTGCGGCTCCAGCACGCCGTCGGAGGCCGACTTGGCCAGGGCTTCCTCGATCCTCGGAACGACCGCCGAGAAGGTGGAGTCCTCGATGCCCGAGCCGCGCGCGTGGATCTGCGGGCCGCCCACCAGCTTGCCGGTGGCGCTGTCGACGACGAGGAACACCGAGATGATGCCCTCGTCCCCGAGGATGCGGCGGTCCTTGAGCGAGGTCTCCGTGACGTCGCCGACCGAGAGGCCGTCCACGTACACATAACCCGCCTGGACCTTGCCGACGATCTTCGCGGCGCCGTTGACCAGGTCCACCACGACGCCGTCCTCGGCGATCACGATGTGGTTCTTCGGCACGCCGGTCAGGGCGCCGAGCTCCGCGTTCGCCCGCAGGTGACGCCATTCGCCGTGGACCGGCATCAGGTTGCGAGGCTTGCAGATGTTGTAGAAGTACAGCAGCTCGCCCGCGGAGGCGTGGCCCGAGACGTGCACCTTGGCGTTGCCCTTGTGCACGACGTTGGCGCCCCATCGGGTCAGGCCGTTGATCACGCGGTAGACCGCGTTCTCGTTGCCCGGGATGAGGGACGACGCCAGGATCACGGTGTCGCCCTGGACGATCCGGATCTGGTGGTCGCGGTTGGCCATGCGGGACAGCGCGGCCATCGGCTCGCCCTGGGAGCCCGTGCAGACGAGCACGACCTCGTCCGCCGGCAGGTCGTCGAGTGTCTTGACGTCCACGACGAGGCCGGCCGGGACGCGCAGGTAGCCCAGGTCACGGGCGATGCCCATGTTGCGGACCATCGAGCGGCCGACGAAGGCCACCCGCCGGCCGTACTCGTGCGCGGCGTCCAGGATCTGCTGGATGCGGTGCACGTGGCTGGCGAAGCTGGCCACGATGATGCGGTTCTGGGCGTTCGCGAAGACCTGGCGCAGCACGTTGGAGATGTCGCGCTCGGGCGGTACGAAGCCCGGGACCTCGGCGTTCGTGGAGTCCGAGAGCAGCAGGTCGATGCCCTCCTCGCCGAGCCGCGCGAAGGCGGGCAGGTCGGTGAGGCGACGGTCCAGCGGGAGCTGGTCCATCTTGAAGTCGCCCGTGTGCACGGCCATGCCGGCCGGGGTGCGGATGGCGACCGCGAGGGCGTCCGGGATGGAGTGGTTGACCGCCACGAACTCGCAGTCGAAGGGACCGATGCGCTCGCGGTGCCCCTCCACGACCTCAAGGGTGTAGGGGCGGATGCGGTGCTCCTGGAGCTTGGCCTCGATCAGGGCGAGGGTCAGCTTGGAGCCGATCAGCGGGATGTCCGGCTTCTCGCGAAGCAGGTAGGGAACGCCACCGATGTGGTCCTCGTGGCCGTGCGTGAGCACGATGCCCTCGATGTCGTCCAGACGATCCCTGATGGACGTGAAGTCCGGCAGGATCAGGTCGACTCCGGGCTGCTCCTCCTCGGGGAAGAGCACTCCGCAGTCGACGATCAGCAGACGGCCGTCGTACTCGAAGACGGTCATGTTGCGGCCGATCTCGCCGAGACCGCCGAGGGGGGTGACCCGGAGGCCGCCCTCGGGGAGCTTCGGCGGGGGACCGAGTTCAGGGTGCGGGTGACTCAAAAGACTCTCCTCACCACACGCGCCACATGCCCTCCTGGGACACATGGCGCGCGTGACATTCGTGCACTTGCAGTTGTTTCCGTATTCAGTTGTGAAGTCTGTGGGCGCCGACCGGTCGGCGGGCGCCGTGCGCGCCGGGGCGGCCTCTGGTTAGAGCTCTACCCCACCGGCCGAGAGATCGCGCTTCAGCTGCTCGGTCTCCTCCGGGGAGAGCTCGACGAGCGGCAGTCGCAGCGGACCGGCCGGGAGGCCCTTGAGGGCCAGGGCCGCCTTGGTGGTGATCACTCCCTGGGTGCGGAACATACCCGTGAACACCGGAAGCAGCTTCTGGTGGATCTCGGTCGCCTTGGTGACGTCGCCGGAGAGATAGGCGCTGAGCAGCGCGCGCAGCTCGGGGGCGACGAGGTGGCCGACGACGGACACAAAGCCCACGGCGCCCACGGAGAGCAGCGGCAGGTTGAGCATGTCGTCGCCGGAGTACCAGGCGAGGCGCGAGCGGGCGATGGCCCAGCTGGCGCGGCCCAGGTCGCCCTTGGCGTCCTTGTTGGCGACGATCCGGGGGTGCTCGGCCAGACGGACGATCGTCTCGGTGTCGATCGGGACGCCGCTGCGGCCGGGGATGTCGTAGAGCATCACGGGGAGTTCCGTGGCGTCGGCGACGGCCGTGAAGTGCCGGAAGAGGCCCTCCTGCGGCGGCTTGTTGTAGTACGGGGTGACGACCAGGAGGCCGTGGGCGCCGGCCTGCTCGGCGGCGCGGGCCAGCTCGACGCTGTGGCGGGTGTCGTTCGTACCGGCTCCGGCGACGACGTGCGCGCGGTCGCCGACCGCTTCGACCACGGCCCGTACGAGCTGGGCTTTCTCCGCATCGCTGGTGGTGGGCGACTCGCCGGTGGTGCCGTTGACGACGAGGCCGTCGTTGCCGGCGTCCACCAGGTGGGTGGCGAGGCGCTGGGCACCGTCGAGGTCGACGGCGCCGTCAGCGGTGAAGGGCGTGACCATGGCGGTCAGGACCCGCCCGAAGGGCGTCTGCGGTGTGGAGGTCGGAGCCATGGGGGCCACGCTACTCGTTGCTCACCGTGAGGTGCCCCCTCGGGGAGTGCCAAAGGGATCCCGGCACTGCCTGCTCGGGGGTTCAAGCAGTACCGGGTCCGTTTCTTCAGCCTAGATGAAAGTCAGGAAAAGCCGCAATACGGACACCTTCCCTACCGGCGCGTAGGAGCACGCTCAGGGCGCGACGCGACCGTTCTTGTTGAACGCGGCGTAGGTGAGGGGCATGAGCTTCGCCCACTCCGCCTCCATCTGCTCCCCGACCATCTCGATCTCGCGCTGCGGGAAGGAGGGAACCGTCGCCTGCTCGTGCTGGGTGCGCAGCCCGAGGAAGTGCATCAGCGAGCGAGCGTTGCAGGTGGCGTACATGGAGGAGAAGAGTCCGACCGGCAGGACCGAGCGGGCGACCTCACGGGCGACGCCGGCGGCCAGCATCTCCTGATACGCCTCGTACGCCTGGCGGTAGGAGTCCTCCATGACGCGGGTGGTCAGGTCGTGCTGCGCCTGGGTGCCCTCGACGAAGACGTACTTGCCCGGTCGGCCTTCCTGGACCAGCTTGCGGTCCTGGCCCGGGACGTAGAAGACCGGCTGGAGCTCGCGGTAGCGGCCCGACTCCTCGTTGTAGGACCAGCCGACGCGGTGGCGCATGAACTCGCGGAAGACGAGGATCGGGGCGCTGATGAAGAAGGTCATCGAGTTGTGCTCGAAGGGGCTGCCGTGGCGGTCGCGCATCAGGTAATTGATGAGCCCCTTGGACCGCTCCGGGTCCTTGGTGATCTCCTCAAGGGACTGCTCACCGGCGGTGGAGACGCGGGCGGCCCACAGCACGTCGGAGTCGGCGGCGCTGTGCTTGACCAGCTCGACGGTCACGTCACCGCGGAATGTGGGCTTGGCGTACTCGGTGGGGCTGTCGGTCACCGGCGGGGTCCTTCCAAATCACGTTGCTCGGGCGGCGACCAGCCTACGGGCCACCACTGACACTCGGCCCGTGACAGAGCGGGGCGGAGGGATGAGCCGGGGCACCTGTTGAGATTTTTCACAGAAGTCGCCGAAAACGGGCACCTGAGGCGCCTTTCGAACGTCCTTCTGTGTGACAACACACTTCGAGGTTCCAAGGAGCCCTTCATGTTTCGCCGGCGTGAGCCCGTGCCCTTCGCCTTCGTCGCCGAATCCGAGCGCTACCGCAGCAACGTCACGCCGCCGCCCCGGGCCCGCGCGAGCCGCTCGCAGCTGGCCCGTCAGGCCCTCGTGGGGATCACGGTGACAGCGGGGCTGGTCGGAGCGCTGCTCTTCGGCATGCCGGCGATGCAGGCGGGCACGCAGAGCACGCACCACACGCAGCAGTCGGAGGCCAAGGACGGCCGCTGACCGGTCCGGTCGGCTTCGGGTCGATTTCCAGCTGGTTGTCGACCGGAAAGCGTTCGGTCACGGCGTGAGGGGCCCGGCCACCCGAGGTGGCCGGGCCCCTCACTCATCGGTAGCCTCGCCCAATGCCCCTGCCCTTCCTGACAGCCGCCCGAGATGACGCCGCACCCGCGGGCCCGGCCCCCGAGGTGGTCCTGCCCTACGAGGACCGCGCCCGCCGGCGGCGTCCGTACCGGATCGGCCCCTGGCGGGTCGGCGGCGCCGCGCTGGTGCTGCTGCTCGCCTCGTGCGTGCTCTTCTCCGCCCTGATCATCGCCGTCGCCGGTTCGCTCCCGGCCGCGGGCATCTGTGTCGCCGTGGCCGCGCTGCTGATCGCGGCGGCGGTACGCCTGGTCCACGTCGGCGTCTGGCTGAGCCCCGAGGGGCTGCGGCAGGTCCGGCTGCTGTCGAGCACGGTGGTCCCGTGGGCGGACGTGGCGGGGGTCCGCACCGTCCAGCAGCCGGTACGCCGGCTCGGGCTGCCTCGTACGGTGCGGGGGCAGGCGCTGGTCGTCGCCCGGGGCCGGGGCGAGCCGGTGGTCACCGTGGTGACCGACCAGGGCGCGGACTTCCTGGGGCGGCCGGAGCGGTTCGCGGGTGCCGTGGCCGCGGTGGAGCGGCGCGTCGCGGAGTTCCGGCCCGTCTGACGCGCCTCCCGCTACCGGGGCCCCGCCTCGGAGCCGGAAGGATCCACGGGCCCGGAAGGATCCACGGGCGAGGAAAAGCAGAAGGAAGGGGGCGGTCGGGGGAGAACCCCTGACCGCCCCCTTCCGCCGTTCGCCGTCAGACGGCCTCGGCCCGTACCGGCTTCCCGTCGTGCAGGGCGATGGCCCGCTGCATGGCCTTACGGGCCCTCGGGGTGTCCCTCGCGTCGTGGTACGCCACCGCCAGCCGGAACCAGGCGCGCCAGTCCCCCGGCGCGTCCTCCGTCTCGGCCCGGCGGCGGGCGAAGACGGCGTCCGCGGAGTCGCGGTCGATCCGGCCGCCCGGTGTCCGTACGAGCTCGTCGACGGGGAGGCCGCCCTCGGCCTCCAGCTCCTGGGCCAGCCGGTTGGCGGCCCGGGCGAACCGGGTGGTCTGGTAGAGGAACCAGGCGCCGATGAAGGGCAGGACCAGCACCGCCACGCCGAAGGCGACGGTGATCGCCGTCCCCTGCCTGATCAGCATGATGCCGCGGCTGCCGACCAGGAAGAAGTAGACGACCAGGACGGCCGCCAGTCCGAAATAGACAATTTTCGCGCGCACGGTGCTCAGCCCAGATCCAGGAAGTGTTCCAGGCCGAAGGTCAGCCCGGGCGTGTCCACCACGCGTCGCGCGCCCAGCAGGATGCCGGGCATGAAGCAGCTGTGGTGCAGCGAGTCGTGCCGGATGGTGAGCGTCTCGCCGGTGTCCCCGAACAGGACCTCCTGGTGGGCCAGCAGGCCCCGCAGCCGTACGGCGTGCACCGGCACCCCGTCGACGTCCGCGCCGCGCGCGCCCGGCAGGCCGTGCGTGGTCGGGTCCTCCTGCCGCGGCAGGCCGGCGTCCTCCCGGGCCGCCGCGATCAGCTGGGCGGTGCGGGTGGCGGTGCCGGAGGGGGAGTCGGCCTTGCCGCGGTGGTGCAGCTCGACGACCTCGGCGGACTCGAAGAAGCGGGCCGCCTGCCGGGCGAAGGTCATGGTCAGGACGGCCCCGATGGAGAAGTTCGGGGCGATGAGCACTCCGGTCGACGGCGCGGCGTCGAGCCAGGAGTTCAGCCGCGCGAGGCGGTCCTCGGTCCAGCCGGTGGTGCCGACGACGCCGTGGATGCCGTTGGCGAGGCAGAACTCCAGGTTGTCCATCACCGAGTCGGGGTGCGTCAGCTCGACCGCGACCTGGGCACCGGCCCGGGTCAGCGTCTCCAGCTCGTCGCCCCGGCCCAGCTCGGCCACCAGCTCCATGTCCTCGGCGGCCGCCACGGCCCGGACGGCCTCGGAGCCGATCCGGCCGTGGGCGCCGATGACCGCCACGCGCAGCTTGCTCATCCTTGGTGCTTCCTTCTCTCGGGACCGTTCGGGCCCTATCGGGCCACGACGTCGTGGAGCTTGGCCGCCTGCTTGTCCTTCAGCGGGCCGATGACGGACAGCGAGGGGCGCTGCCCCAGTACATCGCGGGCCACCGAGCGGACCTCGTCCGGGGTGACGGCCGAGATGCGCGCCAGCATGTCGTCGACCGACATCTGCTCGCCCCAGCACAGCTCGCTCTTGCCGATGCGGTTCATCAGCGCGCCGGTGTCCTCCAGGCCGAGGACCGTGGAGCCGGACAGCTGGCCGACGGCACGGGTGATCTCCTCGTCCGACAGGCCCTCCGCGGCGACCTTGTCCAGCTCGTCGCGGCAGATCCGCAGGACGTCGTGGACCTGGCTCGGGCGGCAGCCGGCGTAGACGCCGAAGAGGCCGCAGTCGGCGAAGCCCGAGGTGTAGGAGTAGACCGAATAGGCGAGACCGCGCTTCTCCCGGACCTCCTGGAAGAGGCGGGAGCTCATGCCGCCGCCCAGGGCGGTGTTGAGCACGCCGAGCGCCCAGCGGCGGTCGTCGGTGCGGGCCAGCCCGGGCATGCCGAGGACGACGTGCGCCTGCTCGGTCTTGCGGCCGAGCAGTTCCACGCGGCCCGCGGTCCGGATCGTGCGCGTGCCGGCGCGCGGGGCGACGGGCACCGCGTCCGTTCGGCCCAGGGCACCGGCCTTCTCGAAGGCGGCGCGCACCTGGCGGACGACCTTGGCGTGGTCGACGTTGCCCGCGGCGGCCACGACCAGGTGGGTCGGGTCGTAGTGCTTCTTGTAGAAGCGCGCGATCTGGTCGCGGGTGAGGGCGTTGATCGTGTCGACCGTGCCGAGGACCGGACGGCCCAGGGGGGTGTCGCCCAGCATGGTGTGCGCGAACAGGTCGTGCACACAGTCGCCGGGGTCGTCCTCGGTCATCGCGATCTCTTCGAGGATCACTCCGCGCTCGGCGTCGACGTCGGACGCCTCGATCAGCGAGCCGGTGAGCATGTCACAGACGACGTCGATGGCCAGCGGCAGGTCGGTGTCGAGTACACGGGCGTAGTAGCACGTGTACTCCTTCGCCGTGAACGCGTTCATCTCGCCGCCGACCGCGTCGATGGCGGAGGAGATGTCCAGCGCGCTGCGCTTGGCGGTGCCCTTGAAGAGCAGGTGCTCCAGGTAGTGGGTGGCGCCGTTGAGCGTCGGGGTCTCGTCGCGGGAGCCGACGTTGGCCCAGATGCCGAAGGTCGCGGAGCGTACGGACGGCAGCGTCTCGGTGACGACGCGCAGGCCACCCGGGAGGGTGGTGCGGCGCACCGTGCCGATGCCGTTCTCGCCCCGGAGAAGCGTTTGGGTACGGGCGACGGCCCGCCCCTCCGAAGAGGTGCGGGCCGTCTTCCGTGTACTACGGGACGTCACTTGGCGGACTCGTCCTTAGCCTCGTCGCCGTCCTCGCCCTCGATGACCGGGATCAGCGAGAGCTTGCCGCGCTGGTCGATCTCGGCGATCTCGACCTGGACCTTGGCGCCGACGCCGAGCACGTCCTCGACGTTCTCCACGCGCTTGCCACCGGCGAGCTTGCGGATCTGCGAGATGTGCAGCAGACCGTCCTTGCCGGGCATGAGGGAGACGAAGGCACCGAAGGTGGTGGTCTTGACGACCGTACCCAGGTAGCGCTCGCCGACCTCCGGCATGGTCGGGTTGGCGATGGCGTTGATCGTGGCGCGGGCGGCCTCGGCGGCCGGGCCGTCGGCGGCACCGATGTAGATGGTGCCGTCGTCCTCGATCGTGATCTCGGCGCCGGTGTCCTCCTGGATCTGGTTGATCATCTTGCCCTTGGGGCCGATGACCTCACCGATCTTGTCCACGGGGATCTTGACGGTGATGATCCGCGGGGCGTTGGGGGACATCTCGTCCGGCGTGTCGATCGCTTCCATCATCACGTCGAGGATGTGGAGGCGGGCGTCGCGGGCCTGCTTGAGGGCCGCGGCCAGGACGGAGGCCGGGATGCCGTCCAGCTTGGTGTCGAGCTGGAGGGCGGTGACGAACTCCTTGGTGCCGGCGACCTTGAAGTCCATGTCGCCGAAGGCGTCCTCCGCACCGAGGATGTCGGTGAGGGCGACGTAGTGCGTCTTGCCGTCGATCTCCTGGGAGATCAGACCCATGGCGATACCGGCGACGGGGGCCTTGAGCGGCACACCGGCGTTCAGCAGCGACATGGTGGAGGCGCAGACCGAGCCCATGGACGTCGAACCGTTGGAGCCGAGAGCCTCGGACACCTGGCGGATCGCGTACGGGAACTCCTCGCGGGTCGGCAGCACGGGCACGATGGCCCGCTCGGCCAGGGCGCCGTGGCCGATCTCGCGGCGCTTCGGCGAACCGACGCGGCCGGTCTCGCCGACGGAGTAGGGCGGGAAGTTGTAGTTGTGCATGTAACGCTTGCGCGTCACCGGCGACAGCGTGTCGAGCTGCTGCTCCATGCGGAGCATGTTCAGCGTGGTGACACCCAGGATCTGGGTCTCGCCGCGCTCGAACAGCGCCGAGCCGTGCACGCGCGGGATGGCCTCGACCTCGGCGGCGAGCGTACGGATGTCCGTGACGCCGCGGCCGTCGATGCGCTTCTTCTCCTTGATGACGCGCTCACGGACCAGGGACTTGGTCAGCGAGCGGTACGCGGCGGAGATCTCCTTCTCGCGGCCCTCGAACTGCGGGAGCAGCTTCTCGGCGGCCACGTCCTTGACGCGGTCCAGCTCGGCCTCGCGGTCCTGCTTGCCGGCGATGGTGAGCGCCTGGGCCAGCTCGCTCTTGACGGCGGCGGTCAGGGCCTCCAGGACGTCGTCCTGGTAGTCCAGGAAGACCGGGAACTCGCCCTCGGGCTTGGCGGCCTTGGAGGCGAGCTCCGACTGGGCGCGGCACAGGACCTTGATGAACGGCTTCGCGGCCTCGAGACCGGCGGCGACGACCTCTTCGGTCGGGGCCTCTGCGCCGTCCTTGACCAGCTGGATGGTCTTCTCGGTGGCCTCGGCCTCGACCATCATGATCGCGACGTCGCCGTCCTCCAGGACGCGACCGGCGACGACCATGTCGAAGACGGCGTCCTCGAGCTCGGTGTGCGTCGGGAAGGCGACCCACTGGCCCTTGATCAGGGCCACGCGGGTGGCGCCGATCGGACCGGAGAAGGGCAGGCCGGCGAGCTGCGTGGAGCAGGAGGCGGCGTTGATCGCGACCACGTCGTACAGGTGGTCGGGGTTAAGCGCCATGACCGTCTCGACGATCTGGATCTCGTTGCGCAGGCCCTTCTTGAAGGACGGGCGCAGCGGGCGGTCGATCAGGCGGCAGGTGAGGACGGCGTCCTCGGAGGGGCGGCCCTCGCGGCGGAAGAACGAGCCGGGGATCTTGCCGGCCGCGTACTGCCGCTCCTCGACGTCGACGGTCAGCGGGAAGAAGTCCAGCTGGTCCTTGGGCCGCTTGGAGGCGGTGGTGGCCGACAGCACCATGGTGTCGTCGTCCAGGTAGGCCACGGCGGAGCCGGCGGCCTGACGGGCCAGGCGGCCCGTCTCGAAGCGGATCGTACGGGTGCCGAAGGCGCCGTTGTCGATGACGGCCTCGGCGTAGTGGGTCTCGTTCTCCACCAGGGATATCTCCTCGTCTACGTCCCGGCGCCCGTGTGGCGCGGGACGGGGGCGGAGGGGCGCCTGAGCTGGCCGGTCTTCGATCGAAGCACCCGGATTTCCCTGATCCGGGGGCCACTACCGAGGACCGGCGGCGAGCCTGCGCTCCTCCTCGTGCTGTCGCGGCGTACAGCCGCTGTGGAAACCAGACTACAAAGCTTCTGCTCTCCACGAGATACGCAAAGGGAGCGGCCCCCAGGGTTGGGAACCGCTCCCTTCACGGTGTCTTACTTGGCGCCGGCGGCACCGCGGCGGATGCCGAGGCGCTCGACCAGGGCGCGGAAGCGCGTGATGTCCTTCTTGGCCAGGTACTGCAGCAGGCGGCGACGCTGGCCGACCAGGAGCAGCAGGCCACGACGCGAGTGGTGGTCGTGCTTGTGCTGCTTCAGGTGCTCGGTCAGGTCCGAGATGCGGCGGGTGAGCATCGCGACCTGGACCTCGGGGGAGCCGGTGTCGCCCTCCTTGGTGGCGAACTCGGCCATGATCTGCTTCTTCGTAGCGGCGTCGAGCGACACGCGTACTCCTCAAAAATCTCTGTTTCAGCCACCGAGTGCCCCTGGTCTAGGTCTCAGGGGAGCTTCCGTTACTCGGGAGGCGGGGTCCGCTGGGCGCTGTCCCCAGAGGCCGGTGAGGGCTTTCCGGAGGCGCGTACACAAACGGCCGTTACACACAGTACCAGCCCGGCCCAGCGAACCCCGCCCGGGGCCCCGGGGCCTAGCCGGCGAGGCCCCGGGCGGCGGAGTAGAGGCCGAGGACCGCGAGGCAGAGCGGTACGAGCGCGAGCAGGAGGGTGCTCTCGGCGAGGTCGGAGACACGCCCCCAAAAGGGTGACAGACCCTTCTCGGGGACGACGAGGGCGACGGTGGTGAGCAGGGCGCCACCGAGGGTGACGGCGGCGGCGACCCAGAGCGTACGGACGTCGAGGGAGCCGTCGCTCCCGGCGGGCGGCCGGAGCGCCAGGCCGAGGACGAGGAGGGCGAGGGCGACGAGGCCGGCGCCGAGGACTGCGGCGACCTGCGCGGTGTAGCGGAAGAGGCGGGCGCGCAGCAGCGTCGCCAGGCCGGCGGCCAGGGCGAGCAGCCGGGGCCAGGGGCCGCCGGCTGGGGTGAAGGCGAGCACGGCGGTCGCGCCGACGACGACGGCCGCGCAGCCGCCGACGAGGCCGAGGAGCAGCTCGTGGCCGCGCCGGACCTGGGCGGCGATGCGCTCGGCGTCCACGGGCTCGGGGCTCTGGCCGCGGGCGTCGGGGTCGTCCGCGGCCGCGCCGCGGGGGGCGGCGTAGCCGATGGGGAGGCGGGCCGTCCGGGCGGAGAGGCCGGGCAGGAAGGCGATGGCGCCGATGGCGACGACGGCGCAGACGGCGGCCGCGTCGGCCGGGCGGGAGTCGGTGAGGATCACGCAGAAGGCGGCGAAGGTGCCGGTGGCCGCGGTGGCGAGGGCGGCGACGAACGGCGCGTCGCCGGCGGGCATGACGGCGACGAGCGCGGCGGAGGCGACCAGGACGGCCGCGCAGCCGAGCAGGAACTGCAGCCGTCCGGCGCCCTCGCCCGCCGCCGGGCCGAGCACCCCGGAGCCGGCGATCATCAGGTGCGGGAGGGCGGCGAGGCCGAGGGCGACGGCGGAGGCGCGGTCGGCGTAGACCCGGGCCCGTACGCCCGCGAGGGCGGTCAGGAGGACGCCGACGGCGGCGGCGACGGCGCCGGGCACCCCGTGCATGTCGTGCCGGGCGGGGTCGGCGAACCAGAGGGCGAAGCCCATGAGGGCGAGCAGCAGCGCTCCCCCGGCCAGGCCCCAGGCCCGCAGGAGCCGGTCGTTCCAGAGGGTGCGGTCGCGGGTGACCGCGGCGGCGACGGCGTCGGTGACGTCGTCGTGCACGGCGGGCGGCAGCGACTCGGCGAAGGGCCGGAGGGAGAGCAGGTCGCCGTCGAGGATCCGCTGCGCGGCGAGCGAGCGGGCGCTGTCGAGGACGGTGCCGTCGCGGCGTACGAGGTGGTAGCCGGTGGGCGCGCCGACGGGCTGGGTCTGCCCGGTCAGGCGCAGGATCTCCGGATACACGTCGGCGACGGCGATGTCGTCCGGGAGGGCGACGTCTATCCGGCTGTCGGGCGCGACCACGGTCACTCTGCAGAAGCCGGTCGCAGCGGACGTACTCACCTATCGGGCCCCTTGGTTCGCTTGGTTCGCTCCGACGATCACTCTGGTGATCGCTCATGCTTGCGCGCGGCGGCCACCCTATCGGGAGGCTCGATCCGTACGTCGATAGGATCGCCGTTCCGCGCAGGGGAGGCCGTCGCCGTAAGGGGCGCCGGGCGGTGCCGCGCGGAATCGTCCTTGCCGTGCGGAGGGGTTGAGGCATCCGGTGAGCCAGATCGTGGTCAGTCGTCCACCCAGGGCTCTGCCGCCGGAGGTGCCCGGCGAGGAGATCCGTCTGGAGGCGCCTCCGGAGTTGCCGCGGGGCGGTCAGGACAGCGTGCTGATGCAGCTGTTGCCGACGCTGGGCATGGCCTCGTCGATGGTCTACTTCTTCATGCCGGGCGCCGCTCCGATGATGAAGATCATGGGCGTCATGATGATGTGCTCGACGCTCGGCATGACCATCGCGATGGTGGTGCGGCACCGTCAGGGCTCGCAGGGTCAGACGGCGGACATGCGCCGTGACTACCTCAAGTACTTGGCGCAGACGCGCCGGACGGTGCGGCGCACGGCGAAGGCGCAGCGGGACGCGCAGTTCTATCTGCACCCCTCCCCCGATCAGCTGTGGTCGGTGGTGGCGGAGGGGACGCGGCTGTGGGAGCGGCGGGCGAACGACGACGACTTCGCCCAGGTGCGGGTGGGGCTGGGCACACAGCAGCTCTCGACGCCGCTGGTGGCTCCCGAGACGGCGCCGATAGACGATCTGGAGCCGTTGACGACGGGGGCGATGCAGCAGTTCCTGGCGACGCACGGTTCGCTGGACGGGATGCCGGTGGCGCTGTCGCTGCGGGCCTTCTACCACGTGACGCTGTCGGGCGAGCCGGAGACGGTGCACGGGACGGCACGGGCGCTGGTGGCGCAGCTGGTGACGCTGCATTCGCCGGAGGACCTGGTCGTCGCGGTGGTCTCGGCGCGGGGCGCGGCCTCGTACTGGGAGTGGGCGAAGTGGCTGCCGCATGTGCAGGTGCCGGGTGCGTTGGACGGGGCCGGTGCGCGGCGACTGATCGGTGATGACCTCGCCGAGTTGGAGGACCTGTTGCGGCCGCGGCTGGAGGGGCGTACGCGGTTCAGCCGTGAGGGGCAGCCGCTGCTGGACCAGCCGCATGTGGTGGTCGTGCTGGACGGCGGGGCGGTGCCGGCGGACTCGGTGTTCGCGGCGCCCGAGGGCCTTCAGGGCGTCACCATCGTGGAGGTCGTGCCGGGTGAGCTGGGTGAGCTGCGCGGTGGGCTGTCGGTGGTGGTGGAGCCGGGTTCGCTCCGGCTGATGTCGCAGGTCGCGACGTACGAAGGGGTGCCGGACACGCTGTCCATGGAGGCGGCGGAGGCGCTCGCGCGGCAGTTGGCGCCGCTGCGGGTGGGCGGTGGCGACGGCGACGAGCCGCTGCTGGCGAACCTGGACTTCACGGATCTGCTGGGCCTGGGTGACGCGGGTTCGGTGGACGTGGCGCGGACCTGGCGGCCCCGGTCGGCCGCGGAGCGGCTGCGGGTGCCGATCGGCGTCAGCGAGGACGGCGCGCCCGTGATGCTGGACCTGAAGGAGGCGGCGCAGGACGGCATGGGCCCGCACGGCCTGTGCGTGGGAGCGACCGGTTCCGGCAAGTCGGAGCTGCTGCGGACGCTCGTCCTGGGGCTCGCGGTCACCCATTCGTCGGAGAATCTGAACTTCGTCCTGGCGGACTTCAAGGGTGGCGCGACGTTCGCGGGCATGTCGGGGCTGCCGCACGTCGCGGCCGTCATCACCAACCTCGCGGACGACCTGACGCTCGTCGACCGCATGCGCGACTCGATCACGGGTGAGCTCCAGCGCCGGCAGGAGCTGCTGCGCGCGGCGGGCAACTACGCCAACATCCACGACTACGAGAAGGCGCGCGCCGCCGGGGCGGCGCTGGAGCCGCTGGCTTCACTCGTCCTGGTGATCGACGAGTTCAGCGAGCTGTTGACGGCCAAGCCCGACTTCATCGACATGTTCATCCAGATCGGCCGCATCGGCCGTTCGCTGGGTGTGCATCTGCTGCTGGCCTCGCAGCGTCTGGAGGAGGGCCGGCTGCGCGGTCTGGAGACGTATCTGTCGTACCGGATCGGTCTGCGGACGTTCTCGGCGGCCGAGTCGCGTACGGCGCTGGGCGTACCGGACGCGTACCACCTGCCGTCGGTGCCGGGTTCGGGTTATCTGAAGTTCGGTACGGACGAGATGACGCGATTCAAGGCGGCGTACGTCTCGGGCACGTACCGTACGGGCGCGAGCGCGGGGGCCGGCGGGCCGCTGCCGATCGAGCGGCGTCCGGTGCTGTTCACGGCCGATCCCGTGCCGGTGACGTACACGGCGCCGGCGCCCGTGCCGGACGGGCCGCGGCCGGGTGACGACGGGCTGGCCGACACGGTGCTGGACGTGATCGTGCGCCGGGTCGAGGGCCAGGGCCCGCCGGCCCACCAGGTGTGGCTGCCGCCGCTGGACCGGTCGTCGTCGCTGGACGAGCTGCTGCCGCCGCTGTCGGCGGTGGAGGGCCGTGGTCTGACGGCCCCGGACCTGCCCCGCGCCGGGCGGCTGTCGGTGCCCATCGGGCTCGTCGACAAGCCCTTCGAGCAGCGCCGCGACGTCCTGTACCGGGACTTCTCGGGCGCGGCGGGCAACATGCTCGTCGTCGGTGGCCCGCAGTCCGGCAAGTCGACGCTGATGCGGACGCTGATCTCGGCGTTCGCCCTGACGCACACGCCGGCCGAGGTGCAGTTCTACGGCCTGGACTTCGGTGGTGGCGGTATGAGCGCCGTCGCCGACCTGCCGCACGTGGGCGGTGTGGCCTCGCGCCTGGACCCGGAGCGGGTTCGCCGTACGGTCGCCGAGGTGGCGGGCATCCTGGCCCGCCGCGAGGAGTACTTCCGGGCGCACGGCGTCGACTCGATCGGCACGTACCGGCGGCTCCGGGCGTCCGGGGAGATCTCCGACCAGCCGTGGGGCGACGTCTTCCTGATCGTCGACGGGTGGGCGAACTTCAAGCAGGAGTACGAGATGCTGGAGGGGGTCGTCACCGACATCGCGGGTCGCGGCCTGGGCTACGGCATCCACATCGTGGTGACCGCCTCGCGCAACATGGAGGTGCGCGCCTCGCTGAAGGACCAGCTGCTCAACCGGCTGGAGCTGCGGCTGGGCGACACGATGGACTCGGAGTTCGACCGTAAGGTCGCCGCGAACGTCCCGGCGGGTGTGCCGGGCCGCGGTCAGCTGCCGGAGAAGCTCCACTTCATGGCGGCCCAGCCGCGCATCGACGCAGGCAGCGACCCCGAGACGCTCACGGACGCGACGGCCGCGATGGTCCGCGCGGTCGGCGAGGCGTGGTCCGGCCCCGGCGCCCCGGGCGTCCGGCTCCTCCCCCGCAGGCTGCGCGCCGACGAGCTTCCCAAGGGCTTCGAGTACCCGCAGTACGGCGTGGCCATCGGTATCGACGAGACCAATCTGGAGCCGGTCTTCGTCGACTTCGAGACCGATCCGTTCTTCCTGGTCTACGGCGAGAGCGAGGCCGGCAAGACGTCGGTGCTGCGGCTGCTGGCCAAGCAGATCACCGAGCGGTACGGCCCGGACGAGGCGAAGATCGTCGTCGGCGACTACCGCCGTACGCTCCTCGACGTCGTCCCCGACACGCACCTGCTGGAGTACGCGCCGATCACCTCGGCCCTCACGGTGCACGCCAACGCGCTCAACGGCCTGATGGAGCGGCGCGCGCCGCAGCCGGACATCACCCCGCAGCAGCTGCGCGACCGCAGCTGGTGGTCGGGCCCGCGCTTCTTCGTCATCGTCGACGACTACGAGCTCGTCTCGACCAGCAGCGGCAACCCGCTGGCCGTCCTGACCGAGAACCTGCCGTTCGCCCGCGACGTGGGCGTCCGCTTCATCATCGCGCGCAGCTCGGCCGGCGCGTCCCGTTCGATGTTCGAGCAGTTCATGCAGCGCGTACGGGAGCTGGGCGCCCAGGGCATCGTCCTCTCGGGCGACCCGGGCGAGGGCGACGTCCTGGGCGGCGTCCGCCCGCGCCCGATGCCGCCGGGCCGCGGCTACTTCGTCTCCCGGAAGCGGGGGACGCCGCTGGTGCAGGTGGGGTGGGTGCCGGAGGAGCAGTAGCGGCTGTGCGGTTGCGGTCGCGGCCTGGCAGTAAGGGGATCGACAAGATCCGATGAGGGGGTGCGCCTGGCGCACCCCCCTTTGTTAGGTTCGAACGTACGAATGCCCTGGTGCGTAGGGGCGGGGTGGGCCTGAATGGATTCCGGGGGGGGAATCGTGGCGTCCGAGTATGCGCGGGATCAGTGGGCGGGGCGGGGTGAGCCGTTGACGACCCGGGGAACGCCGGGCGGAGGCCGCCCGGCGTTCCCCGAGCAATGGAAATCTTTCTCGGCTGAAAGCTGGATCGCCTCGCGACTTCACCCTCAGGACCTGCGACCACAGGACGAGCGGGTAACAGAGCATTACCGAGAGGACGCATCGATGAAAAATTCCGCTGCCACCAAGACCTCGATATCGGCGATTGCCATAGCCCTTGGGGTATCGCTCGGCGCGTGCGGCCATAATTCCACACCCATGGGATCGGCATCGCCGACGGCAACCGAGTCGGAATCACCCACTCCCCCGGCCGGAATCCACGGAGATCTGGGGAAGATCACGTCGGTGAACAGTGCCATGTCCGTGACTTCATTCCACTCGTCGGGGAGTACAACCGCCCTCGGCGGCGGCCGCATGGAGTTATGGTCAGATCCCCGTAAGGGGGTCCACACGACAGTGGTGTCGGACAAGACGGGTGCCGTTGGTGAGGGATTCTGCAGAAACGGGGTCAGCTATACAAGCGGGCCCCTGCTGATCGAATCTCTGCAACAGGCCGGAAAGATCGGCCGCGATCGTAAGCTCCCACCGCAGCTTGCGGATAAATACGTATCGTCCAACATGGGCGGTCAGGATTGCTCCGCGCTCTACAAAATCGACGAGCAAGCGACGCTCGACCCAACGGCGGACACAACGGTCGAAGGCAAGAAAACTATTGCGATCCGCTCGGCCAGCGGAGCAACAGAAGACGTCTATCAGGTCGCGGTAGAAGGAGACCCGTACATCTTGCAGATGAAGTCCACCCGAGATGGCCGCACCAGCACTACGACGTACGATTCGTTCGGCGAGAAGGTTGACATCAAACTACCGCCGATAGAACAGGTTATCTCGATGGAGCAGTTCCGCGAGCAATTGATTCCGTGAGCTTGAATTGTGCGGCGAGGCGCGAGGTACGCAGGTGACCCTGTGCGCCTCGCAGGGGGAACCGGACGCCAGGCAAAGGTGCACCGAGGCTCCGCAGGTCGTCGAACGCGTGCGCCCCTGGGCAGCGTCCGGTCGCGGCACGGGCGGGTACCGGAGCTTCGCGCCCCAGACAAAGGGGACGCGCCTCTGACACAGGGAGCTGGACCCGTGGGTCACGAGAGCCTTCGGAACCGCAGGGGGCTCGGGAGGCGTTGACGGTTAGAGATTCGACGAACATCCCATAAGGAGGGTGCGCCAGGCGCGCCCCCCTTGTTAGTTTCGAACACACGAATGCCCTGATGCCACAGGGTGCGTACGGGACCTACTGTCCGGGGGGAACGGGAAAACCATGGCATTCGAGAACGAGTGGGACGAACTGCGAGCCGAGTCGGTGGCACGGCTGGAGCAGGACCGGGCCGGGGCGGCGGAGTCCCACACACGCCTCAACGGCACCGGGCCGGCCAGCGGCAACAACGGTGGCGACAACTCCGGGCTCGCGTCCTCCGCCGCGAAGAAGAAGGCAGCCGTCTCGGCACTGGAGCAGCACGTACAGCCCGACACCCAGAAGGCCGGCAAGGTCATGGACGAGACCACGGAGGCCGCGGCCAAGGGGTTCAAGGACTGGGCCACGGGCGCCGGCATCAACGAGGCGCTGAAGGGGTGGCGCGTCTCGGTCAAGGCGCTGGAGAACCGTCTCGCCGGAGAGAAGGCCGGGCTGTCGGGCGCCAACACGCTCTTCCAGGGCGCCGACAAGGGACTCGGCGGCCAGTTCGGCCTGTACGGCCCGCCGCTCCTGCCCCCCAGGCTGCCCGGCGCCGGCCAGACGGGCGGCAACGCGCCCTTCACCTCCCGCCTGACGAACTACAACTAAAGGAACCGGCCGGAGCATGCTCACGTACCACCAGGTCATGACCACGGACCTCGCTCTGCTGACCACGGCGGCCGCGCAGTGGGACGCGGCGGCGAAGGACATGGAATCCGTCCAGAAGACGTACAACAGCCAGGTCCGCAACGTAGGCATCGACGACCAGTGGCAGGGAGTCGCCCGCACCTTCGCCCAACTGGCCAACACCCGCACCTATGAGCAGTACACGGCCGCGGCAACCGAGGCCCGCGCGATCGCCTCACTGCTGCGGGACGCGCACGCGCAGTTCGTGGACCTGCGAGGCAAGCTCAAAGCGGCGGTCGCCGAAGCCGCCGAAAAAGACATGAAGATCGACGACAACGGCAAGGCGACCTGGACCAAGCGCAACGACCCCGGCGTGAAGAACGACCCCGACGCCGCGACCGCCATCCCCAAGGCCGAAGCTGCCTGGACCGAGCGCATAGCCGACTTCGTCCAGCAATTCGACGACGCCGACCAAGGCGTCAAGCTGGCCCTGGCGGCGGCCACGCAGGACTCCGACCCGAACGACGGGATCGACCACGGGTTCAACGCCAAGGCCGAGGGCGACATCGAGGTCGTCGAGGGCCGGCGCCAGGCCGAGCTGGCGACCAAGCTCAACTCCACGGGCCATCTCAATGACAAGGAGATGGCCGAGATGCGACGGCTCTTCCGCGACAACGGGAAGAACAAGGAGTTCAGTCAGACCCTGCTGAACACCCTCGGCTCGGCGAACACCATCAAGTTCACCAACAAGATGAACGACCTGGCCTATTTCGACGACAAGAAGCACAAGGACGACTACCTGAGCCTGGAAAAGGGCATGGCGGTCAGCCTCGCCACGGGCACGCGGGCTCCCGACTTTAAGGGCCAGGACGGGAAACCGCTGAAGTATGGTTCCGCCGCGTACACAAAGGCATACCAGGACTGGCTCAAGTCGCCTGACGCGCGCTTCTACAACCATTGGCGCGAAGACCTCAGAAAAACAGGCATCGATCAGTACAAGCTCAAGGCGGCCACCGAAAAGACCAACGTCATCGCGATGGGCCACGACCAGAAGGTCCGCGGCTACCAAGGTCTTCTGACGCTGATGCAGCAAGGCGGGTCCTACTCCCCACAGTTCTTGGCCGATGTCACCGACGACATGGTGGCCGCGGAGAAGAAGGACAAGAACCTCTGGGATCTCCACGGAACGTTCGAGGGGAAGAATGACGGCTGGTTCGCGAACGACCCCGTCGACGCCGCGCTCGGCATCATGAGCCGGGACCCCGACACGGCGACCGCCTACCTGGACCCCGGCGCGGGAGGCAAGGATGCCCAGCACCGGAACAACGAAAGACTGAACTACTTCCTCCACGACCGCGACTGGGACGTGACCAACACGACCAAATGGAACGGCAACATCGAGCACCGCGCCGGGGACACCGAGGACAAGGACAGCCGCGTGGGTCTCGGTGCGGCGCTCGAAGCCGCCGCCACCGGCCGCGAGCCGGGAAGCCCTGTCGGCAAGCCCGGCCCGCACAGCGAGGGGCAGGCGCGCGTCATGCAGGACACCATCGCCACTCTTGACCTCGAGAAGGGCGGGCAGAAGATCCACCCCAATCTTCAGCAGCCCGTAGGGCATGCCCTGGTCGACTACGTGGCCGACACTCACGAGATTTCCAAGGGGCGGATCGGGGAATTCGGACGCTCCGCAGGGAAGACAGATATCTGGTCCGACAACGGCCGCAGTCATATCACCGTCCCGCCGGACAGCCTCATTCGCGTCATGCGCGGCGCCGCCGAGAACGACTCCATCTTCGCCCAGCTCTACGAGGCAGAGCGATTCTACGGCGCGGAAGCTCTCGTCAAAGCAGCGAAGGAACCCGGCGTGGGGCGCGAGAACTGGGCCGTCCCCATTCAGGACACAGCAGGCGCTCTGGGCACACTCAATGCAATCGGTGCCGATAAATACCTGGACCAACGAGACGACAAGGCTCAATGGGCCAACGACATGTCGAAGCACGCCTATCACGTCGGCGGAACGCCGATCACGATGATTCCCATCGTAGGGGACGAAGCGCAGCGCGTACTGGACGAGGCCACCTACGCGTGGGCCAAGGACGTCATATCCGAAGCAGATCTAATAGCCCAGAAGAAGCTGGACGCAAACAGGGCAGCAGGAATCGACGGAACAAACGAACTCATTGACTCCTGGGCCAAGGAACGGAAGATACCGGCCAAGATTCAGACCAACGAGGAATGGCAGGAGAACCCGGCACTCGCCAATCTCAAGATGGCCGCCGGCCAGGAATCAGCCGTGCGGCGCAACAACGCACTCGACGCTCTCGGCAGGCATTGATCAATCATGGCTCTCTCGAAGAAACAGCGCCGCATCCGGAACATCGGGCTGCCGATCGTCGTCTGCATGGGAATCCTGGCCGGGTTGCACATAACGTTCAACACCAACACTTTTGGCCCCGACCGACCCTGCAACGGGTTGGTGAGCGCCCAGGACATGCAAGACGCGGCGGGAGGGTCGGGGCGTTTGTCTTCACGCCAGCACCCCGCCTCAATCGGGCATGACGAAAATGAATTCACCTGCACGACTCGAGTCAAAAATTCATTGCCTGGCCGCAATAACATAACGATCGATATCCGCGCCGAAGATACGGCAACGGCGGACTTCCCCTTCTCCATACCAAACTGGGGTCACACAACGCCCGACATGGCCTACTTCAACGGCGGCGGCGTCTCCGATACAAACGGATGGGTCCTCCTCCCGGAAAAATGCTGGAGCAGCAAGTCCCGCTCCAATCCTCGGAACTCCGCGGTCCGCAGGGTCGTCACGATCAATATTGCCGATGGGCACGGAGACAGTTTGAAGGTCGCCCGACTCCTCACCAATGCCGCGAATTCTGTGGCTGAGAAATCAGGGTGCGCCTCCCCCGAAACACCGGTTCCCAGCGAGCTGCAACTCCCCGCGAAGCCTCGGCAAGCTGAGCCGGGCGCGGCTTGCGCGCTGCCCGGCTTCAAGTTGCCGGAAACAATTTCGTCTGAGGTCCTCACACCTTGGGAGAGTCGCACGCAGGACTTCTCTTCCACCTGGCTGTGTCACCTGAGCAAGGAAAACGAGGGCACTCCCTTTACCAGTTTCGCAGTGTCTCAGGACCCCCGGCTCGTCGCGAGCCTTGCCCAGGCTGTCGGCACCGGGAAGGTCGGCACAGGATGGCAGGCACGTGGCCACATCGGGAAGGTCGTAGCGAACTGTGCGGGGAAAGAGACGTTCTTCGGAATGAACTCGTACGCCGCTGGCTGGACCAATGCTGAACACGAAAGACTCCTCCCTGACGACCGCGCCCTCTTCGTATCGTTCGTGAAGGCAGCCAGCGAAAAACTGGGCTGCGCGAAGATAACCCCGTAGACTTCGGCGGCGAAATCCGGTGAGCGCAGGCTGGCGGGGCCAAACCACTGACTGCCTTCACCGAAGAAGCCCCAAGGAGACACGGGTGCTCGAACCTGACCACTCCACAAGATGAGCGAATATCCGATGCAAATCCAGATATCACCCTCGGAAGATAACTCTTCCACAGGTAGCGGAAGAAGAGCTCGCAAGGTCAGCACGCTCCTGCTCGGGATGCTTTCAGTCGGGGCCGCCCTGTCCCTTCTCGTACCGGTCGAGTTCGACAGGACTCGCGGAATATTCGAGATGGAAACCACCCACCTGAGGTGCGGGTCCGTCGTTTTCCCGCGAGAAGAGACGGGTGCCACTGCCTATAACGTCGAATGCGGCACCGCCCGTACGCAGCGCTTGGGGTACGCCGGCCTGTCCTTGGCTGCGGGCGGTTTGGTGGGAGCATTCTGTCTGGCCAGGCGTGGTCGGCACGACCGTCCCGGGCAGGACTTCCGGAACGGCAGCAGTGAGGTGAGCTGAATGTTCCGCCGAAATTCTGACCAGGCACTCTCCAGACGTACGAAGGTCGTTTCCGTCGTCTCCGTGGTAGGTATAGCGGTCGGCGGAGCTCTGGCTGTCTTCGCTTGGAACCGTGCGGACGAGACCACCGCCCGTGAGACTTTTTGCTGGAACAGCCTGTCCAGGGAGGATGTCGCCTCGGTCGGGGTGAAAGGATCGGGCTACTCGTCGCAGGACTCCCAGAGCCCGGCCGACCTCACCCTGACACAGCTTTGCCAGGTCTCCACCAGACCTGACGCCACGGTACCCACGTTCGCTCTGAAGTACGGCGGATCCTCGTCCGACTGGCCCTACGGAACCCGCTCGAACTCCAGCAACATGGGTCAGTACGTCCAGCGCTTCCCCCTCGGCAACGGACTCAACGGCTGGGCCGGCCACAATGAAGCGGCCGTGTGGCTTCCTGATGCCTGCAAGCGTGCGGCAAAAAGCAACGGCAACCCTGTACAGGTGACGCTCACCCTTGGAGACAATCAGGAAGACACCTGGGGAGCACAGGAGACACGGACACGGATGGGCCGGGTGCTCATGAAGGCCGCCACGACCTTGGCCGGAGAGCTGGGCTGCTCTACAGAGGGTTTCACCGCGCCCGGGTCGACGCCAAAGCCGCCCGCCGAGCGCAGAACACCGCTCGATCATGCCTGCGGGCTCGCCGGTTTCTCCCCTCTCCGGGAAAGGGCCTCCACATCGGACGTCCGGGAGATTGTGTCCGGGGACGACTACCGGACGTGGAGTTGCGTCCTCCAGCAGCCCGACGGACTACGCCTGGCCGCGTTCAGCGTGACCACCAATCCCCAGTTGGTCGGCGAGTACGCCCGGAAGGTGTCTCCGAACAAGCCGGGCGACGCTCAGTGGAACGGTGAGAGTGCCGTTGCCGATCGAAGCCCCTCCGTACTGGTGGGATGCAAGGACAGCCAGGCCCTCATTCGCGTGTCCTACCCGGACAGCAAGGAAGAAGCGGAGGACCACCGGCGGGCAGCGGAACATCTCGCGCCTCAGCAGGATCTGTTCGAGGGCTTCGCCCGGGCAGTGACGAAGCGGATGGGGTGCGAACTGCCGACCCACGGCTGACCCCATCTGACGGGGAGCAGGTGACGCCCCGGCGCCAGGCTGATGTCGCCTGGGGCGGATGCCGACGCGCAGGAACCGTGAGGGACTCGGGTGGGCCCTTCCTTGGATCGGGACTCTCACGGACGCAAGATCCGCCTGCTCACCACGGTTCGCCCGAGCGAGGACAACACGGCTGCCGCCTTGCGCATCGCTGCCTCCATGGCCAACAAGGCATCCGAAAAGCTCGGCTGCGGCGCAAAGCCGCTGCCCCTGCCGAAACACACTCAGCCCGAGGAGTCGGCCGCGGTTCCGTTGAAGGACGCGGCCGGCACGATGTGCGGATGGCTGGCCGACGCCCCGCTCCCCAAGAACGCGTCCGGAGAGCCCTGGATGGTGGTGGCACCTGCCGGCGACCAGGCTCCGATCACCAGCTGCCGGCTCATAGATGGAAAGGATGCGATCTGCGCACACTGCTCGTCACGTTCGCCCAGAACCAGGCGAAACGGCACGGCTGTACGGATCTTTCGCTCCCCAGCGAGGAGACCCGGCAGCGCTTGCAGCGATAACTGGGCGCCCGGGCCACGGTCTCTCAGAGCAGGTGGTCGAGGTCTCCGCGCTTCGCGGCCTCGATGAGGTTGCGGAGGCCCTCGCGGGTCGTGACGACCAGTTCCTTGGGGCGGGTCGTCTCTCTGAGTATGGGAGTGCCGTCTGCGGCGTGGCCGATCTGGATGCATGCGTTGCCGCCATTGCCGCAGAAGGGTTCCTGCCACTGGATCTCGTACATCTCGGAGCCTTTCAGAGCTGCTGAGCGATCGCGTGGATGAGCTGGCGTGAGTCTTCCTCACTGAGTGCGCTCAGCTCCATCTTGCTCAAGAGCTCCCGGTAGTTGGCAAGCTGCATTCCGGAGTCGATGAACACGGAGCCGTGCGAGGCGTCCAGTTGCACCGTGTCGAGCTCGGTCACCGGACCGTGCGCGTAGAGGATCGTCTGACCGGCTCCCGGAAAGCCGCCTGCCGTGAACGGGATGACCCGAAGGCTGACGTGGTCACGCTCGCCCGACTCCAGCAGATGCTTGAGTTGGGCGCGGGCGACGTCGCGGCCGCCGAACTGCATGTGCAGCGCGCTCTCGTGAATGATCGCGTCATAGGCGGGCGGGTCGTCCCGATCCAGGACCTGGCGCCGCTCCAACCGCTGGGCCACTCGCAGGCGTGTCTCCTCTTCCGGGAGCTGAGGGATCACCATCTCGAAGAGAGCCCGCGCGTGATCCGCTGTCTGGAGCAGACCGGGGACGTGGGACGTCAGGGCGTTACGAAGCCGCAACGCATGCCACTCCAGCTCGGCGATGTCCAGGAAGTGGGCGGGAAGTGCCCCTCTGTACTGCTCCCACCAGCCCTTCGTGTGGTCCTGCGCCATGTCGGCAAGAGCCTGCACCAGGCCGGCGTCGGGGCAGCGATAGTTGCAGGCGAGTGTGCGCACGCGGGCGGCGCTGATGCCGAAGCGTCCCGCCTCCGTGTTGGAGATACGGGTGCGGTCGACCCCGAGCAGGGCGGCAGCGTCCGACGCCGACATGCCCGCCTGCTCGCGCAGCTGCCGCAGCGCGGCTCCCAGGCGCCTCTGACGGATGGTCGGGTTGCTCCTCGGTGGCATGGGTCCCCTTCCTGAAAACCGGCACCAGTCTGCCCGTCGCGAAGCGGCCGGATCCAGCGGTTACTGGAGTAGCACAGGGTTTCCGGTGAGTAGGTAGCACAGGGCTTCCTTCTGCGCTACCTTCGGTGTTGCCTAGCTCACACGCCGTGGGGCCGGAAGTGCACCGCGCGAGCATGCCCACCTGCCCTGGGGTGGGTGCGCCCGCGCCCAGGGAGGCAGGCCACCGGTAGCCGCGTTCGCGTGCGAGCACTCCTTCACCCGCTGAGCGCCCGGAGTGACGCGCATGAGCCACAACACCCCCTGCCTATCCCACCTGATGGGGACGTCCGCCCCCTTCGAACCCGCCCCCGGAAACCTGAGCTACTCCCTCGGCCTGCCCTCCGACGCGTACAGCCTCGGCATGGCCCGAACCGTCGTACGGCGCGTCCTGTGCGAGCACGGGCTCGCCGGGATGGCCGAGCTGGGCGTGCTCGCCACGTCCGAACTCCTCGCGAACGCCTGCCTGTTCACGCCCGGCAAAGCGGCGACCCTCTCCGTCCGCTGGCGGTTCGGCGTCCTCCGCCTGACCGTCTTCGACGAGCACCCCCGGCACCCGGCCGGCCTGCGCGAGGCGTGCCGAGCGCGGCGGAGAGCCGCTCTGTCCACGCTGGACGCCGTCGTCGACGCCTGCGGCGGCATCTGCGGCCTGGACGAGAGCGCGGCACCGCTGGGCGGCAGCAAGATGTGGGCCGTGTTCTCGCGGGAGGCGGCAGAGAATTACGCCCTGCTCTGAGGGCCTTGTTCGAACCGGGTCTGCGGCTCGCCGGTCCGGAGTACGCTGCTCACGGATTGTCCGCGACGCACGTCAACTCGCTTGACGATGTTGCACTCCGGCGAAATTCGCGCACCGTGAAAGGCGGCCCCTGACCGATGGACGAACACGAGAAGGCCGAGCTGTACGCCATGGACATCTCGGGCGCCGAGTGGCTGAGCGCACCCGACGCCACGACGGAGGAGCGCGTCGAGATCGCGTACCTTCCGGGTGGCGCGGTGGCGATGAGGTCGTCCGCCGACCCGGAGACCGTACTGCGGTACACGGAGGCCGAATGGCACGCGTTCGTGCTGGGCGTACGGGACGGCGAATTCGACCTGACCTGAGTCGTACGGGATCCACGGGTCCCGTACGGCGGTACGCGAACGGGGGTGGGAAGCCGGTGGCCGGCTCTCCCACCCCCGTTCGTCGAGGGTCACCGCTTCATCGGTATCAGTAGCTGATGTCGAAAAGCGTCGAAGCCTTCTTGTCGGTCGCGTAGTAGTGCTCGCTACCGGTCATGACGAGCTTCGCGATCTCGTCCAGCGTGGTCTGGATGTGCTCGCTCCGCTGCCGGAACATCGCGTTCGCGCTCATCATCATCTGGTGGGCCTGGCCCTCCCAGCCGTGCGCGACATCGCTGACGGCCTTCTGCATGGCGTCCAGCTCCTGCCGGATCACGCCTGCGGCCGCCCGGATGTCCTTGGCGGTCTCCGAAAGCGAGCCGTAATGAACGACAAGTTCGCCGTTGTCTGCCATGTCCCCACCCTCTGTGGTGTCGTCATCCAAAAATCGGCGCTCACCGCCGCGCCTCGGCCGCGGCTCCCGCCTTCACCCGGACCGGGGTCCGGGCCCGTACTCAGTACTTGTCGATCCCGCTGGTGGGCGTGTGCTGCCCGCCACCGCCGCCGCCCGCCGGAGCGCCGGCCGTGTCGACGCCCTTCATCGTGGCGGCGATCTCCGCGTCCGTGGCACCGGTGGAACGGTGCGTCAGGACAACGGCTTCACGGACCTGGTCGACGAGGCGACGCACGCGGTCGTGGTCGTCGTTCAGGTCCATCTGGGCCTTGCGGAAGGCGCGGTGGGCGTCACCCTTCCACGAACCGCCGTCGAGCGTGGCGATGACGTTCGCCAGCTTGCGGAGGTTCGCCGAGAAGTGGCCGGTGGTCAGATCCATGGCGTCCGTGAATGCCTTGAACGCCTTGTCATCGACCTTTTGCTTGTCTGTCATGTTCCACCTTTCCCCACGAGGGGTTTTTTCTTGGGTGCGTGGTTGGTGCCGACCGGGGCAGCGGGCTTTCGCCTTCGCCGGCCAGCCATCCGGGAAGTATCACTGTCCGGGGCCGGGCCCCGGGCCGTACGGGGGTGAGGGCGTGGGCGCGTACGGATTCGGCGCGGCCGCTGCGCGCTTGCGTCGCCGGACGAATACGGTGGCGGCCACCGCCGCGACGACTGCGGCTCCCGCGCCGATGCCGATCCAGAGGGTGCTGTTGCCGCTGTCCCGGCTCTCGGCCGCCTTCTCTTCGGGGGTCGGCGCCTTGGCGTCGTTCTTCGCCTTCGGGGATGGCGCGGTCGAGGGCTTCGCGTCCTTTTCCGCAGCGGCGAGGAGGGGGTTGACGTCGGCGGGGCCCGGGTTGCCTTCACCATCTACAAGGACCTTGCGGGGGCGGACGATGCCGTAGCCGATGTAGATGCTGGGCACCTTTCCCGTGGTGGGCTTTCCCGCCGTGTCCATCATGACCCGGAGGACCTGGTTGTTGGTCCAGTCGGGGTGCTTGGACCAGATGAGGGCGGCGGAGGCGGAGACGACGGCGGTGGCCTGACTGGTTCCGTCCCCAGCGCAGAAACCCTTGCTCTTGGTACAACGCCCCGGAATCTCAGCTCCGGAAGCAGCAAGTGCCACGTTGCTGGCACTGTTCGACCATTTGGTCACCGTCCCCGAACGATCCACCGCGCCTACCGAAACAACCCCGGGGAGCGCCGCAGGGTAGTGGGGAAAATTGACTTCGTCACCGTCGTTGCCCGACCCCGCGAAGATCAAGCTACCTTTTTCGAGGGCGTATTTCACAGCGGACGCAGTCAATGGAGCCTGGCCAGCTTCCGCGGGGCCAGCCATAGAGATGTTGATTACTCGTGCACCGTGGTCCGCTGCGTAACGAATCGCTCTCGCCCAGAGCGGGTCATCGGCGTCGGCTGTGGGATCCCCCGCTGTTCTCACGGGAAGAATCTTGGCTCCAGGAGCGAGCCCTTGGATTCCTTCTCCAACGTCCCTGCCAGCGATCATCGCGGCCATGTTCGTGCCATGCCCGTTCTCGTCTTCGTTGGCGCCTTTCGGCTTGTTGGAAACGTCTGTGCCCGGCAAGACCTGCCCGTTCAGCTCCGGGACAGAAGAATCAACACCCGTGTCGAGGACCGCGACGGTCACGCCTTCTCCCCGGCTGACCTTCCACATGTCATCAGCCTGCATAGCGTCCAGGTACCACTGCCTTGCACGCATATCCTCTGCAGTCGCTCGTGGTGCACCGCCACCGAGCAGCACGGCTACCGCACCGATCAGTGGCAAGGCACATCGCAGCGCTCTGCCAGGCAGGTACGGCATGGGTCGGCAGCCTCCTTGGGGGCGCGAAGATGGCATCAGCGGTACTAGTCGATGACGGGTGGGACGGTCCCGCGGTGTCCCTCTGTCCACGTTTCCTCGTCCTCTACGAGGTACTCGGGCCTCTTCCCGGTCCAACGCCGAGCATCCTTGGGCGAAGGGACGCCGGGGTGTGGCAGAGCGCCCATTCCTGGCCCGCCCCGTACGAGTCCTGTGCCGCCCGGAGTGAATTCCGCCGTTCCTCCGCGCGGCGCACGTGGGACGCCAGCTGCGCCACCAGGCTCGGTGGCCAACCTGCGGCCAGCGGCTGGGTTCCGGGCGCCTGAAGCCCCGCCTCCAGGCATACCTCCGAAGCCGCCCATGCCCATGGGGCCACGACTCGCCGTGGCACGCTCCTCTCCGACGACCGTGCCACGGGGCATGTTCGGCGCAACGGAACCAGGCGCCGGGCGAGCTGGGATACCACCCACAACCCCGTCGCGTGAGCCGGTAGGCGGAACTTTCCCGGACCAGGGCCTCGCCGTTCCGCCCTCAGGGGGCTGTCCCATGTCGAACCGTCGGCCCGGCCCGGCTCCTTCTCTGCCTGCGTAGGGAACGCCAGGCAGGCCAATGTGAGGCCCTGCCGAAAGTGGCGGTACAGAGGGGTCTCCCGGGTATCGGGGGATATCCGAAGGGGGGCGTGAGATCTCCGGCTTAGTAATGACATCCGGAGACGGAGCCGGTCCCGAAGAGTCGATGTTGGTGCCCGAGATGTACCGGGGCTCCGGCAGAGGAGCCAGATGCTCCGTCCCAGAGCCTGAAGACACGTTGATCCCAGGAAGCCTGGTCACGCCTTCGGGCCCCTGGTGCGGCGCTACAGGCCCGCTTCCCATGGAGCCGACAGCGTCGGAAAAGGCCGTACGGCGAGCTCCCGCCCCAGCGCCTGCGCCTGCGCCTGCGCCTGACGATCCGCTGCCTCCTGAGGGCGGCGATGCGAACTCCTGCTCTCGTAGACCCACGGAGTCCTTGAGCTGGGGCGGCAGCCCGAACCTCGGCTCCTCCAGCTTCCTGAGGTCCTCGTTAACAATGCCGTAGTAGTTGTCCAGCCCGACCAGCAGATCCGCGGCCTCGTCCCGCTTCTTCAGCCGCGCCTTGTCCTTCTCCGGATCCGCGTAGCACATCATGTCCGGCTGCGGCATGGCGGACTTGGCCTTGGCGAGGCCCTCGCCGGCCTTCTTCATCGCTTCGCCGGCGGATGACACGTAGTGGGCCAGCTTCGTGGTCTGCATGACCGTCTTCTCGCCCCACGTGTGGAACGCCTTGCCGCCCTCGCCCTCCAGCTTGACCTGGGTGAAGTACACCTTGAGGTCTTTGCTGATGGAGTCGAGCGCGCCGAATGCCTCGGCCAGCGCGTGTGCGACATCGCTCAGCCGGTCGGGCTTGGAGTTCGCCACCATCGCGTAGAGCTGCTCGTGGCTGTAGTGGTCGAACTTGCCCTTGCTCTTGTCGTCGCTCATCTACTGATCCCCTAGAACCCGCCGCCGCCTCCGCTGGTGCCCCCGCCCCCGGGGGCATCCCTCTTCAAAGCGGCGGCCCGGTCACGCTCGTACTCCTGCGTACGCTTCTGAATGGACCGCAGCTTCTCCGCCTCTTCGGCGTCGATGCCGTCGTACCCGCGCTCGGCGATCACCGCCGCGAGGCCCGTCGCCTCCAGCTGGTCGCCGAATACCTTGGACAGCGCCAGCAGCCGTTCATGAACCTTGTCGTACAGGCCCGCCAGGTCCTTCGCCGACCCGAATCCGACACCGAACGCATCCACCGGCACCTTCTGGTCGCCCATGGACTTCGACGAAGCCTTCGACTTCTCCAGCTTCTCGACAGCCGCGTCGATGCGGCCCTGGAACGACTTCAGCGTCAAGGGCTCTTTGGCGAGCTTGCCTTCCCCCGACGGCGTGTACCCGCTGCCCTGATCCTGCCCTGTCACCCCGACCCCCTACCCGTGTAGCCCCCAAGGAGCGCCACAGTAACTGTAGTCACTGACATCCAGCGCCCCAACTGGATACCCGTCAAGACCGTTTGACGGGCGTCACACGCTCCGTGAGGAGGCGCGGCGGCGGTGGTCGCGGAGGACCACCGCCGTGCCGGCGATCACCGCCACCAGGACGCCCGCGCCGCCCAGGGCGTACGTGGCCAGGCGCTCCTGGCGTTCCCGGGGGGTCTCGCCCAGGGACAGCGGGGCCGCTTCCGGGGCGTGGACCGTGCGGGCCGTCACCTTGTCCGGGGTCACCTTGTCGACCGGGTGGGCGTCCTCCGTGAGGGCGCGGACCGGGTCGATGACGCCCCAGCCGACGTAGCGGTCGTGGTCGTTCGTGGCGCGTTCGGCCGTCTGCTCGATCTGGGCGACGACCTGGTGCTGCTTCCAGTCCGGGTGCTTGGCGCGGATGAGGGCGGCGACGCCGGCGACGTACGGGGCGGAGAAGCTCGTGCCGTTGTCGACGCACTGGCCGCCGAGCGGGACGGTCGAGACCATCTCGACGCCGGGCGCGGCCACGCCGATGAACTCGCCGGGCTGGGAGAAGACGGCGCGCTCGTTGTTGCGGTCGGAAGCGGCCACGGCGAGGACGCCCTTGTACGCGGCGGGGTAGGTCTCCTTGACGTTCCCGTCGAGGCCGTCGTTGCCCGCCGAGGCCACGACGACGATGTCCTTCGCCAGGGCGTCCTTGACGGCCAGTTCCAGGTCGGAGTCGGGGAGGAGCGGCTTCGAGGTGTCCTGCGAGATGTTGATGACGCGGGCGCCCGCCTCTACGGCGTGCTTGATGCCCTCGGCGAGGGTCCGGGACGTGCCCGTGCCCTTCTCGTCGTTCTGCCGGATCGGGATGATGACCGACTCGGGCGCGATGCCGACGAATCCGCTGCCGGCCGACGGGCGGGCGGCGATGATGCCCGCGACCTTCGTGCCGTGGCCGACGAGGTCGAGCGTGGGATCGCGCGGTACCTCCGGGGTCTGCTTCTCCTTTTCCCGCTGCTTTTCCTTCTCCCGTTCCTTCTCTCGCTCCTTCTCCTTCTCTTTCTCCTTTTCCCGCTCCTTCTCCTTCTGCCGCTCTTCCTCCTCCTTCTTCTTCCTCTCCTCTTCCTTGCTCTTCTCCGATGCCTTCGGCGTCGGCGACGGGGTTCCCGAGGGCTTGGCCGACGGCTTCTTCTCGGGGCTCTTCCTGGCCGGCGTCGTGGGGTCGTCCTTCGGGCCGTCCTTCGAGGCCGCCCTGACACCCGCCGACCCGTCCTGGGCCTGGGCCCCTTCCTTCATGCCGGCCAGCAGGTCCACCCCGCTCTTGACGTCGACGGCGTCCTTGAGCTGCGGGTTCCTGACGTCCACGCCGGTGTCGATGACGGCGACGCGGACCGGGTTGCCCTGGGCGTCCTTGCCCTTGGTGTCCTGCCACAGCCGGTCGAGGAGGATCCGCTGGAGCGACCAGGGGGTGCCCTGGATGGTCCTGGCGGGGTAGCTCGTGCACTCGCCGCTGCCGTCCAGCGACAAGGGGGCCGCCGACGCCGCCACGTGCGGGCCCGTCAACGTGGTGAGGACGGCGGCCGTCAGGGCGACGGTGACCGAGGTCGTGGTGCGTGGCATCGGGTCCGTCACCGTCCCTGCGGCTGCCTGGCGCTGTTCGCGTCCAGTCGCGGCCCGGTCGGCAGGAACTGCGACCAGTTGGTCGGGACGGCCAGGGGGTCCACGTTCCGGTAGCCGAGTCTGATGCGGGCCTGGTCCGCCTCCGGCGGCGCTGCGGCGCCGCCCTCCGCCCCGCCCGTGCCCGGCGAAGGCGCCGCGCTCTCGCCGATCTTCGACTTGCCCGCCGCGCTGTCGTTGTTGGACTGGACCGCGTAGCGCAGCCCGGTGTCGGTGACCAGGAAGACCGAGCCGCTGTTGGTCTGGCGGCCGGTGACCTGGCGGTAGAGGAGGCCCGAGCCGGGGGTGACGTACGCGCTGGTGGCGCCGTCGGGGATGGTGGCCGGGTACTCGGTGCCCGCCCAGGTGGCCAGCTCAGGGGTGCCGGAGGCGGACATGCCGCCGAAGACGCTGCAGACGGTGTCCTTGGCCGCGGTGTTCGCGGTCGGGTTCACGCTGTTGACCTGCCGGGGCACCTGGGCGGGCCAGTGGTACTTCCCGTAGAAGTCCTCTTCGTGCGGGGTGAAGGCGGCCGCGCTGACCCGCTCGGGCACTCCGGCCTGACCCAGCGTCGTCAGCTTCCGGCTGTTCAGGAGCAGCTTGGCGACGAGCTCGGAGACGCGCCGCACCTGACCGGGCAGCACCACGTAGTGCTGGGTGCCCGTGCCGGTGGGCGCTTCGAGGACCATGCCGACGCGGTTGGCCCGGGGCGGCAGGCTGGCCACGCCCGCGTTCGCGCCGGCCTCCTCGCGCATCTCGGGGAAGACGATGGGCGTGCCCTCGTGGAAGGTGTCGAGCCAGTCCTTGGTGACGCGCTGCGGCTGGGCGCCGTCGCTGAACAGGGAGCGCAGCAGCAGGTTCTGGTCGGCGGGGTCGGCGGACTTCCAGTCGGCGCCGCCGAGCAGGTACCTCACGCCCTGGGGGTCGACGAGGTAGCGGGCGTCGTCGGGCCCCTGGACGTACAGGGCCTGGTTGCCGCGCAGGCGCTGCTCGCCGGTGAGCTTCTTGAGCTTGGGGTCGTGACCGGCGAAGAGGAAGACCGCCTTCTGGGTGGTCCGGCCGCCGGCACCGGGCTGTTCGCAGACGGCCCACTGCTTCTGCTTGCCCGCCTCGCCCGCGCTGGGCATCCGGTCGGGCGCGTACGGGATGCCGACGGTCGGGCCGCGCGGGATGTGGCCGTTGTCGAGCTCGGATTCCTTCACCTTGATGACGGTGGACTTGTCGGGGGTGAGGAGGAGCTTCGCGGACGCGAAGTTGAGGACCGGGTGCAGCTGCTTCTTGCCGTCGGTCTTCAGGACGACGTAGCGGGTGGTGGACTGGCTACCGACGATGACGTGTGCGGCCTCGTCGTCCCAGCCCTTCGGCGCGGTCGGCCTGAACATGCCCCACGCGCCGAAGCCGGCGACCAGCACCGCGCCGACGATGACGCCGGGCAGCACCGCGCGCAGCGGACGCGGAGCGCCTTCCTCCGTGCCACTGGGCGAGGGTTGCAGGAACGCCGCGACCGTGCGCTTCTTCGCGAAGGTGTAGGCATTGAGCTCATCCCGCCGTGATGCCATGTGTAGCCGCTTCTCCCCAAGTCGTCGGCGTCGGTGGACAGGCGCTGCCCGCGGTCCGGTTGTCGTACCGGCCCCCTACTATGCCGGTAGCGATCGGCGCACCCGTCAGGGGATGCCGCTGATCCGGGACGACGGTCACGGGCTTGCCGTGGCGGAGAAGTGACGGAGACACGGGCTCCGGCGCCGGCCACGGAGGTGGCGGGCGACGGGCCGGCGACGATGGGGGCTTGACGGGCAATGGGTGCCGCAACGCGCGTACGGAACCCCGGGGCCGCAGGCGCGGGGGCGGGCGTGGTCGCGCCACGGCCCGTGGCACGGGCGGTGAGCATGGGGCCCGTGAGACTTCAGCAGCTGGTGCTGGCCGAGGTGGCCGCCGCCCTGGTGCTGGCCGCGTGGGTCTCGGGCGAACCGCTGCTGATGGCGCCCGCGGTGGCCGTCGCCGCGCTGCTGGTGCTGCTCGCGGTGGTGCAGCTCGGTCAGCGGCCGATAGCGGAGTGGCTGGTGGCGGCGGTGACCCTGCGGGGACGCGCGCGGCGCGTGGCCCCGGCCGGCGCGGGCACGGACCCGGGGATCGCGCCGGTCGTGGAGTGCGAGCCGGCCCTGCGGACCGCTTCCTTCGCCGACCGTGAGCGCCGTGAGATCGGTCTGGTCGGCGACGGCACGTTCGTGACGGCGGTGCTCCGGCTCGACGCCGTGGACGCGCCGCTGCGGCCGCTGCGGGTGGAGAAGGCCCTGCCGCTGGCCCTGCTGCGGGACGCGATGGACGTCGACGGGATCTGTCTGGAGTCCGTACAGGTGGTGCAGAGCACCCTGCCCGCGCCCGCGCCGCATCTGCCGGCCGAGTCCCTGGCCACGCGGAACTACGCGCCGTTGCAGGCCCAGTCGGGCTCCCCGGCGGTGCGCATGACCTGGGTGGCGCTGAAGCTCGACCCGGAGCTGTGCCCGGAGGCCGTCGAGGCGCGGGGCGGCGGCGAGGAGGGCGCGCGGCGCTGCGTGCTGCGCACGGCGGACCAGCTCGTGAGCCGGTTGCAGGGCGCGGGCTTCCGGGCGGCGCCGCTGTCGGAGGAGGAGCTGAGGGCCGCGATATCCCTCGCCGCTAACGTCAACCCGGTGGCCTCCGCGCAGGCCGGGCGGGCCGGCGCGCCCGTACGGCGGACGCTGGAGACCGTACGGGCCTGGCGGTGCGACGACCGATGGCACACGACGTACTGGGTGGCGCGCTGGCCGCAGCTCGGCCCGACGGCCACTCCCCTGCCGCAGTTGGCCGCCCTGCTCACCTCGCTGCCCGCGCTGGCGACGACCCTCAGCCTCACGCTCGGGCGCGGTGGCACCCGCGACGGGCGGCACGCGCCGACGATGACCGCACACGTCCGGGTGACCGGCCGCAGTTCCGACGAACTGGCCACGACGCGGCGGGACCTGGAGCGTGCGGCGCGCGCCGTACGGGCCGGGCTGGTCCGGCTCGACCACGAGCAGGTGCCCGGCGTCCTCGCCACGCTGCCCCTGGGAGGTACGCGCTGATGTCCACGGCCTCACCGACGACCGGCCCCGCGACGGGCCCGGTGCCCGGCGCCGGCCCCGCGGCCGTCCCGCCCGGCGGCCGGGCGGCGGCGCTTCGGGCTCGGGCTGCTCGGCCCGCGGCGCGGGCGGCACGAGCTGTCGTCCGAGCAGTTCGAGGCGCTGGCCCTGCCCGTCGGGGACGACGGCGTGGTCATCGGCGCCGACCCCCGGGAGGCGCCCGCGGTCCTCGGCCTCGCCCGGCCCACGCCCTTCGACGCGGTACTGATCGGCGGCGCGTGGACGGCGCAGGTCATCGCGTTGCGTACGGTCGGCACGGGCGCACGGGTGGCCGTGGAGACGGGCCGCCGCCAGCTGTGGACCGGGCTCGCGCAGGCCGCCAACAGCGGGCAGCAGTGCGTGACCCTGCACGACGTCGGCCGGGTGCCGCCGCAGGGGCCGACGGTGCACAGCCCCGTGCTGGTGGTCCGCGACTGCGGCGTGCGCCCGCCGCGCGGCCGGGTCGTCGCCGCCCCCTGGCAGCCCGTCCTGACCCTCCTCCCCTATCTGGGGCCCGAGGCCCCTCGGCTGATGGACAGCGCGGACCTCGTCGGCGTCCAGCGGGTCTCCCCGGAGGAGGCGCGCCGGCTGGGCCGGCTCCTCGGGCTCCCGCAGGAGGACGTCGACGCCCTGCCCGCCCTGCCGGACGGATTCACGCTCTGGTGCGCGGGCGCGTCGCGGATGTACGTGGACACCCGGGCGACCGAGCCGGAGACGGGGTTGCTGGGCGCGGCGCGGCGGATGGACTGACGGGTCGACGGACTCAGCGGGCGCGCCGCCGCCGCGCATGGCGGACGGGGCTGACGGAGCTGACGGCCGGCGGGTCGGACGAGGCCCACGGGGCCGGATCGGCCGCGGCGCCCGCTCACACACCGTCACGAACCTCGGTCCCACCCGTTTTCCGGCCCGAGCCATACGAAGAGGGGCGTCCTCCGCAAATCGCCCGCCCCCCGTCCGTGTTCACCGCCCACCGGCCCTTGACGGTCCGGCACCGCCCTTACCGTCGCCCGCGCCCGCATGGCCGCAGGTGACGGAGGGTACGGCCGGTGGGCCCGGGACGGGCCTGCCGCGACGATGCGTATGACGATTAGTCTTGGTGGGTGTACGTACTGGAGACCCCATGCCGGGCCTCTCCCGTCGCACAAGGGGGAACCCCGGGCGGTCGGACGACGGGAACGGTCGGGCCCGACAGGCAATTCATGGGCGCTAGACCACACCAGCAGGAGGCAATGTGAGCAGCGATCGGGACGCGATCCGCGCGGGCGGGACAACGGCCGGCGAGGAACGGTCCGACGCGGGCCACGAGAACGAGCCCGAGCAGACGGGTGAGTTCACGATCGACTACACCCCGCCTGCCTGGTACACGCAGAACGCGGCGGCGCCTGCGGCGGGCTCGGACGGTGACGCCCGGAGCGGTATGGATGTGGCGGCTCCGCCGCCGCCTTCGGGCGCGCCCCTCGCGGCGTTCGGCGCGGTGGCGGGCTCCGGTCCTGTGCCGGATTCCGGTCCTGTGCCGGGCCCCGGCCCGGTGGCAGACCCCGGTCCGATGGCGGAGCCCGGTCCGGCTGTGAGCTCCGATCCGGTGGTGAGCCCCGATCCGGCCTTGAGCTCCGATCCGGTGGTGGACGCCGCGCCCGCCCTGTCCTCCGAGCCGGTGCCCGCACCCGTGCCTTCCTTCGACGCCGGGCTCCCCGGAACCGGGCCCGCGCCCGCGCCCTCCTTCGATGCCGAGCTCCCCACCGGATCCGGATCCGGGCCCGCGCCCTCCTTCGGCACCGAGCTCCCCACCGGCCCGGCCCCGGCCGAGGAGCCGCTGTCCGGCGCCGCGTCGGACGACGCTCCCGCCCTGGCCTCGGACCTCGCCGTGGACGCCGCCGGTTCCGCACCGGCCGTCGAGCCCGGCCCCGCCGAGGACGACGTGCGCGCCGTGGACTCCGCCGCGGATCCGGTTCCCGCCCCGGCCCCGGATCCGGCCCCGGCACAGGAGCCCGCCGACCCGGCGGGCGGTGAGATGCGCCGCGAGGGCACCATGCGGTTCTCGGCCGCCGCGCTGCACGAAGAGATCGCCAACCGCGCCTCCGACGAGGCGACGAACGCGACGCAGGACCCGAGCGTTCCGGACGCCGCGGCCGCCCCGGAGGCCCAGGACGCCCCGGAGGCCCAGGCGCAGTGGTCCCCGCCGGCGCCCCCCGCGCTGCCGCCGCTGCCGCCGGACTTCCAGCCCGCCGTCGCTCCGCGGCCGGACGCCCCGGCGCCGATGCCTCAGGGCGGTTACGGCTACCCCCGCCCGGACGCGCAAGGGGCCCCCGCCTCGGCGGCCCCCGTTCCGGCCCCGGAAGCGCAGGGCGGCTACGGCTACCCGCGCCCCGAGCTCCACGGCGCCCCCGCCCCGCAGAGCGAGCCCGCGCCCGTACCCGTACCCGCCACCGGTACGCCCGCCTCCGGCTACGGCTTCCCCGGTCCCGAGGCGGCCGCCGCACCGGCTCCCGCGCCCGTACCGGAGCCCCCGAACGCCCCGCAGCCCCTCGCCCCCGCGCCGACGCCGCAGGCCGGCTACGGCTACCCCGCCCCCGAGGCGGCCGCCTATCCGGCCCCGCACGCCCGGCAGCCCTTCGACGGCGCCCCGGCCTACCCGGCGCCCACCCCGCAGGAGGCTTCCGCCGCGCCGCACGAGCCCGGCCCGGCGCAGGCGGGCGCAGGCTACGGCTACCCGCGCCCGGAGCTGCCGGCGCCGCACGCCACGGCCGACGGCACCGGTGCCTCCGGCGGTTACGGCTACCCCCGTCCCGACGCGCACGCCGGTCCCCCGGCCGCCGCCCACCCGCCGCACGGCGTGCCCGCGCCCCTGCCCGCGCCCGGTCCCGTCACCGGCGCGGCCCCCGCACCGCAGGCCGTCCCGCCGACCGGCTACCCGCAGCCCGCACCGGCTCCCCTGCCGCCCGCCCTCAACGGCTTCGCCCAGCAGGGCGGTTACCCGCAGCCGGGGCAGCCCGGGCAGCCGGTCGGCCAGGCGCACCCCGCCGCGGCCCTGCCCCCGGCCGTCGGGCCCGACGCGCACGCACCCGCGCCGCTCCCGCCGCTCGCCGAGACCCCGCAGGCCCTGGCGAACGCCCCGCAGCAGGCGGCCCCGCAGGCCGACCCGCACTCCGGCATGCCCGTCGACCCGCGCGCCGGCGGCTGGCCCACCGTCTCGCCCGAGCAGCGGCAGCGGTCCGTGCACGGCGCCCCGCTCGGCTTCACCGCCTCCATGGAGCTTTCGTCGGAGCGGCTGCTGCGGAGCAAGCCCAAGCCGAAGAAGCAGATCGGCGGCAACCGCTTCAAGTTCGGCGGCAAGAAGGAGGAGGCGGAGCGGCAGCGGAAGCTGGAGCTGATCCGTACGCCCGTCCTGTCCTGCTACCGCATCGCCGTCATCAGCCTCAAGGGCGGCGTCGGCAAGACGACCACCACCACGGCCCTCGGCGCGACGCTCGCGAGCGAGCGCCAGGACAAGATCCTGGCCATCGACGCCAACCCGGACGCGGGCACGCTCGGCCGCCGCGTACGCCGTGAGACCGGCGCGACGATCCGCGACCTCGTGTCCGCGATCCCGAGCCTGCACAGCTACATGGACATCCGGCGCTACACCTCGCAGGCGCCCTCCGGTCTGGAGATCATCGCCAACGACGTGGACCCGGCGGTCTCCACGACCTTCAACGACGAGGACTACCGGCGGGCGATAGACCTGCTGGGCAAGCAGTACCCGATCATCCTCACGGACTCGGGCACCGGCCTGCTCTACAGCGCCATGCGCGGCGTCCTCGACCTCGCCGACCAGCTGATCATCGTCTCGACGCCGTCCGTCGACGGCGCGAGCAGCGCCAGCACCACCCTCGACTGGCTGCACGCGCACGGCTACGCCGACCTCGTCGCGCGCAGCGTCACGGTGATCTCGGGGGTCCGCGAGACCGGCAAGATGATCAAGGTGGAGGACATCGTCTCCCACTTCGAGACGCGCTGCCGCGGGGTTGTCGTCGTGCCGTTCGACGAGCACCTGGCCACGGGTGCGGAGGTCGATCTGGAGATGATGCGGCCGAAGACGCGGGAGGCGTACTTCAACCTGTCCACGCTGGTCGCGGAGGACTTCACGCGGGCGCAGCAGCAGCGCGGGCTGTGGACCGGGGAGAATCCGCCGGCGCATCAGGCGCCGCCGGTGCCGGGGGCGTACGCGCCCGAGCAGGCGGCTCAGCCGGGGGCGTACGCGCCTGAGCACGCTGCCCAGCCGGGGCCCGCGGTCTACGGGTACGACCCGTACACGGGGCAGCCGTTGGCGCAGCCGCAGCCGGGGGCTTACCCGGCGCCCGGGCAGGGTGGGTGGCCTCCGCAGTACCCGCAGGCGCCGCAGCAGTAGTGACGGGGCGGAGGCGGGGGGATTTCCCCAGCCCCGCCCCTTCCCGAAACCGGGGGCTCCGCCCCCGGACCCCCCTTTCCGCGCTACCGCGCGGTGTCCTCAAACGCCGCGGGGCGGACCGGATGAAGATCCGGTCCGCCCCGCGCCGTTCACCTCACATACCGCGCGCTACCGCGCCACCACCTGCGACTCGTGCGCCGTCACCAGGTCGCGCGCCCGCTTCACATCGCCCGCCATGCACAGCAGCAGCGCCTCGATGGACTCGAACTTCTCCATGCCACGCAGGTAGGAGAGGAAGTCCACCGCCACGTGCAGCCCGTACAGGTCGAGGTCCGTGCGGTCGATCGCGTACGCCTCGACCGTGCGCTCGGTCGCGTCGAACTGCACGTTCGTGCCGACGGAGATCGCCGCGGGCATGGCCTCCTCGCCGACGACGAGCCAGCCGGCGTAGACGCCGTCGGCCGGGATCGCGGTGTGCGGGAGGGTCTCCACGTTGGCCGTGGGGTAGCCGAGCTCGCGGCCGCGCTGGGCGCCCTGGACGACGACGCCCTCGACGCGGTGCGGGCGGCCGAGGATCTCCATGGCGCCCGCGACATCGCCCTCGGCGACCAGCTTGCGCGTCAGCGTGGACGAGAACGGCAGTCCGCCGCCCGCCTCACCGGTCACGTACAGGTCGATGACCTCGACGCCGTAGTCGTAGGTGGCGCCGAGCTCCTTGAGGAACTCCACGTCGCCCGCGGCACGGTGGCCGAAGCGGAAGTTGGGACCCTCCACGACGAGCTTCGCGTGCAGCTTGTCGACCAGCACCTTCACCACGAAGTCGGCGGGCGAGAGCTTCGAGAACTCCGCCGTGAACGGCAGGATCAGCACCGCGTCCACGCCCAGCTCCGCCATCAGCTCCGCACGCCGGTGGTGCGGGGCCAGCAGCGGCGGGTGGCTGCCCGGCCGGACGACCTCGCTGGGGTGCGGGTCGAAGGTCACGACGACCGCGGGCACACCGAGCTCCCGCGCCCGCTCCACCGCACGGCCGATGATCAGCTGGTGCCCCCGGTGCACCCCGTCGTACGAGCCGATGGTGACGACGCTGCGCCCCCAGTCCTGGGGGATGTCCTCCAAGCCACGCCAGCGCTGCACTGTGCCCGCTCCTCGCCCGAACCCGAACTTTTGTCTGTCGATTACGCAGGTCTAAGAGTGCCATGCCGGTTCGCGCCGCTCAGCATCGGCCGGTCCACCGACTGTCAGATCTTCGTCATCTTCTTCCGAGGTCAGCCTGATCCGCGCCTGGGGGCCCACCACGACCGCCCACTGGGCGGGTGCGGAGCGCAGCCAGCCGCGCACCTGGCCGCCGAACACGGGGACCTCGCGGGCCAGCTGGGTCAGCCGCCGGTCGAAGCACGCCGCGCCTTCCGCGCTGCGGGCCATGAGCAGGCCGATGCGGTGCACCAGATCGCGGGTGCGGGCCTCGGCCCGCTCGCCGGCACCCGTGGCCACCGCGCGCAGCAGGGCGTCGAGGACGGTGATGTCCCGTTCGAACGGGCCGTACTGCTCGCGCTCCAGCAGCACTTCCAGGAGCTCCTGGCGCAGGGGGCGCGAGAGAGGGGTGCCGGGGGCGGCGAGGACGGGCGCGAGGGCGCGGCGGACCTGGGCGGAACGGTTGCCCAGCAGCTGGACGACGAGGGGGAAGAGCACGGACCGGGCGGCGGGGCCCGCCTCCAGGCGCCGGTCCACGAAGGCCGCCGCGTGCCCGGCGCCCTCGGGGCGGTGCTCGACGTGTTCCCGTACGAGCGAGGCGGCGCGGCGGGCCAGGGCGGGGGTGGTGACCTCGGCCAGAGCGCCGAGGACCTCGCCGGGGCCGTCCCCCGGCTCGTACAGCCGGGCCCGGAAGACGGCGAGGACCGGCTCGGGGTGGGTGGTCAGCGCGGCGGCGAGGGCGCGGGCCGGGACGTGCGCGTCGCCCGCGGCGAAGCGGACGAGGGCCTGCGGAAGGTATTTGCCGCGCGTCTCGTCGTCGCGGACGAGCAGGCAGAGCGCCGTGCCGTGCAGCGCGCCCTCGGCGGGCCGGGCCAGCAGGGCCAGGGCGGAGTAGCGCAGCAGCTCGCGGTCGGCGGTGGTGGTGACGTGGGGGGCCGCCTTGAGGGCGTACGCGGCCGCGGCCACATGGCGCTCGATGCGGTCGTCGTGCGCCCACCGGTCGACGGCCCGGCAGATCGCGGACGGCTCGTCCTCGGCGAGGGCGACCAGGAGCTCGTCGGCCCGGGGGTGGCCCGCGTCGACGAGGGACTCGGCGAGGTCGTCCACCGCGTGGTGGCGGTGGGTGTGCAGGAGGACCTGGGCGGCGGTGGAGACGGTGGGGCGCACGCAGTCGCCGTAGGGCGGGCCCTGGAGGGGGCGCTCGTCGGTGAACCAGCGGCACAGGAGGTTCTGCGCGGCACACGGGTCCTCGGCGAGGACGGTGGCCACGGTGGGCAGGAAGCGGTCGCTCTGCGGCGGGTGGGCGACGTGGTGGGCGTGCGGTTCGAGCTGCTGGGTCTGGGCGGCGCCGGGCGGCGGGCCGTCCGCGGGCACCAGCAGCCGCAGCAGGTCCAGGCGGTCGGCGAGGCCGAGGGGCAGCCGCAGCCAGAACCAGGGCCCGAACTCGGCGAGGCCGCCGAGCGGGCCCCCGGGGTCGCTGTCGAAGCCGCCGACGGCGAGCGAGCGGGTGGTCAGCCGCTCGGCGAGCAGCCGCAGGGAGCCCAGGTAGGGGGTGGCGTCCGGGACCCGCAGCAGCGTTTCGCCAAGGAGGTGCGCGGCCCACCAGGCCGGGTCGGGAAGCGCCGGGACGTGGGCATCGGGCTCGGCGGGCGGGCGGGGCGCGAGGGAGAGGGCCTCCGCCGCGTGGATCAGCCCGTCGAGGCGGGCGGCGAGCTCGGCGGGGCCGGAGCGGCGGCCGAGCAGGAGCAGCGCCTGGAGGACGGGGCCGATGCGGTGGCGCGGCACGGGCACGGGCCTGGGCCGCTCCTTGCCGCGCGCCCCGGCGCGGGTGCGGCGGCGGGCGGCCGCCGTTCTGGGCGGCCTGCTGGAGCCCGGCGGCGGCGGGACGTGGCCCTCGGGCGCGGGGCCGCCGCCCGGCCGGGACGGCAGCCGGGGCTCCGTCTCGGCGGGCGGGACCTCCGGCTCGTACCAGCGGTGGACGAGGGTGTGCAGGGCGGCGTCCAGGTCGAGGTGCGCGCCCTGCAGCCAGTCGGCGAACTCCTCGTGCCCGAAGCGGTAGCCCGTGCCGGCCGGGACGAGCATCCCCTCGGTGAGGACGGCGGAGGCCCAGCCGTTGCGCCAGGGGAACAGCTCCTCGAACGCCTCGCGGTCCAGCTCGCCCTGGCCCGGGCCCAGGCACCGCCGGGCGGCCTCGTGGAGCTGCCCCGCCACCCGGGCGGCCAGCCGGCGCACGGCGGTGCCGCGCAGAGGCGGCCTGCGGTCCGCCGAGAGCCTTACGGCGATCCGCAGGCAGATCAGGTCGAGGTAGGCGGCGAAGACGCCCCAGCGGTCGGGGGGCGGGGCGGTGCCGTCCGCGTCCTCCTCGGCGGTCGCGTCACCGGCCGCCCAGGCCCGTCCCGCGTGGACCGGGAGGGCCGCGCGGACCTCCGCGAGCAGGCGCAGGGCGAGCGGGTGCGCGGCGTCCGCCTCCTGGATCGCCTCGGCGGGGACGCCGTAGACGGCACGGGCCTGGGCGGCCTGGCAGGGCGTGAGGTCGGTGAGACGGACGCAGGGCGGCAGACCGCGGTGGACGGCCGTGTCCAGGGGGGTGTGGAGGGTGGCGCGCGGGAAGAGGGCCCCGGCGGTCTCCCAGTGCTCGGGGCGGCAGGCGACGACGAGCCGGGCCGCCGTCCCGTCCAGCCATTCGGCCGTGGCCGCCGTCCACGACGGCAGGGCGTGGGCGAGGACGGGCGGGACCTCCTCCGGGCCGTCGAGGATGACGAGGAGCGGCCGGCCGACGCGCTGGGCGAGGGCCGCGACGGCTTCCGGGGTGGCCTCCGCCGGGTCGCCGACCGTGCCCGCGGGGCCCGCCGAGGCGGTGACGATCCGGCCGGCCGCCTCCAGGGCGCGGGCGACGGCGTCGCGCACGCTCTCGTCGCCGTCCTGGAGGTCGGCGCCGCGCAGCCAGATCGTCGGCGCGGGCTCCGGGCCCCGGGCGCGGCGGGTGGCGAGCGCGCCGAGCTCGGTGGTGCGGCCCGTGCCGGGCCCGCCGACGAGGCCGAGGACGCGGGCCCCGGGCGGGCGGTCCTCCTCGCCCTCCCCGGGCTCGCCGTCCGGGGAGCCCTCGCCGGACACGGTCCCTTCCGCTTCCTCCCGGGGATCCGGGCCGGCGGCGTCCCCCTGGACGGGGCTCCCGGGGGCGTACGCGGGGCCCGGGCCGTACCCCGTGTCGTACGGGACCTCCGCGCTGTACGGGTTCTCCGTGTCGTACGGGTCCTGCGCGCCGTAAGGGTTCTCCGTGTCGTACGGGTCCTGCGCGCCGTAAGGGTTCTCCGTGTCGTACGGATCCTGCGCGCCGTACGGGCCCTGCGCGCCGTACGTCCGGCCGTCGGCGCCGCCCGTCTCGGCCGGCAGGCCCGGCGACAGACCCGCCGCGAGCGTCACCCCGCCGTGCACATCGTGGTCGAGGCCGCAGGGCACCCGCTCGCGCGGGCGGCGGCCGGTGTCCAGGAAGCGGGCGAATTCCCGGGCGACCTCGGGGCGGTCGACGGGGTCGCGCCAGACGCGGGAGGTGGTGACGGGGCCGAGCGAGGTCGCCGTGAGCTGGAGGGCGCCCGCGAGGTTGAGATCCGGGCCGTAGGCGGGGACCGTGGCGCCGTTGTGCTCCAGGAGGAGGGCCAGGGGGCCGTCCGGGCAGGCCAGGGCGGCGGCCCGGAGGGGGATGGCGAAGCCGCCCGAGCGGCGCTCGGCGTGCAGCGCGGTACCGAGGACCGCGACGACGGTGCCGGTGCGGGCGTCGAGGACGGGGCCGCCCGTGGCCTCCTCGCCCAGGCGGAGGCCGTCCCGCTCGCCGACGGAGAGCTCCACCGCGGCGTCGAGCAGATGGAAGCGGTCGGTGGCGGTGTACGTCACCAGGGCCTCGCCGACGATCCGGGCGTGCTGCCAGCGGCCGGCCCGCAGCCGGACCTCCACGCCGTCCTCCAGGCACTCGGCGGCGGCGATGGGCAGGGGCTGGACGCCGAGGCCCTCGGTCCGCACCAGTGCGAGATCGGATCCCGGCAGCGGTGTGACGGCCTCGGCCCCGACGAGGCAGGTGCGCTCCCCGGGCGCGAGCAGGACCAGCCGGGCGAGGCCGTCGACCGCCTCATGACTGGTGATCATGGTGCCGCGGTCGTCCGCGAGGAAACCCGTGCCGCGCGGACGCCCGGCGAGGTCTCTGATGCGCACCAAGTTCTCGTCCGCATCGGTCCGTCGACCGCTCATCCGCCGAACCTCCCCGCCGTGCACTTACTGCGACGTTAGGCAGCGGATGATCGGCAGGACAGATCGCACCAGGAACGCGCCCCCTTCCACCCCCTCGGTTCACTCCGAGCGCCTGCCCAATGGGGTGAATCCTCGGCACGGGACGGATAGAGAACCGGAGGGAGGGGGATCGTGGGACGGGAGCGTGCCGGAAAGCAGGCTCCCGCCCCACGGTGAGCCCGCACGCGGCGAGCCGGTGCGGTGAGCCCGGCCAAGGCCGGGAAGGCCGTCTTCCGCTCCGGCACCCCGGAGCCCCCGGACACGGCAGGACGCCCCCGGCACGGTCCGAGGACCGCGCCGGGGGCGCCGTAATGCCATGCGGCTGTGCCGCCGTGCGGCCGGCTCAGCCGAAGACGGCCAGGCTCTTGGCCCGTCCGCCCTGGTTCTCGATCAGGACCAGGAAGCGCCCGTCCGGACCGAAGACCGCGATCGGGCCCTTGGCCTCGAACAGCGGCATCCTGACCCGGACGCCGTTGGCGAGCAGGCGCGCCTGCTCCTCCGTGACGTCCCAGCGCGGGAAGGCCGCCTCGGCCGCCTCCGCGACGGGCATGATGGCCAGCTCCTCCTGGAGCTGGTCCAGCGTGCGCGCCTCGCCCAGCCCGTACGGACCGACGCGGGTGCGCCGCAACGCCGTCAGATGGCCGCCGACGCCCGTGTCCGCGCCCAGGTCGCGGGCGAGGGCACGGACGTACGTCCCGGAGGAGCAGACGACGGAGACCAGCAGGTCCTGCACCGGAGTGCCGTCCGCCGCCTCCGCCGGGTGCACCGCGTGCACGGCGAAGGAGGAGACCGTCACCGGGCGGGCCGGGATCTCGAAGTCCTCGCCCTCCCGGGCCCGCGCGTACGACCGCTTGCCGTCGATCTTGATCGCGCTGACCTTCGACGGCACCTGCATGATGGCGCCGGTGAGCTTGGCGACGCCGGCGTCGATCGCCTCGCGGGTGACGCCCGAGGCGTCGGCGGACGAGGTGATCTCGCCCTCCGCGTCGTCCGTCACGGTGTTCTGGCCGAGCCGGATCGTCGCGACGTACTCCTTCTCGGTCAGCGCGAGGTGACCGAGCAGCTTGGTCGCCCGCTCGATCCCGAGGACGAGCACACCGGTCGCCATCGGGTCGAGCGTCCCCGCGTGGCCGACGCGCCGGGTCCGCGCGATGCCGCGCATCTTCGCGACGACGTCATGCGAGGTGAAACCGGCCGGCTTGTCGACGATGACCAGCCCGTCCGGCGGGGTCTCCTTGTGCTTCATTCGGCGGCGGCGTCCTTCTCGTCCTCGTCGCCCGGCTTGCGGTACGGGTCGGCTTCGCCCGCGTACGTGGCGCCCGAGGACGCCTCGCGCACCTGCTGGTCCGAGGCCCGCGCCTTGTCGAGGAGGTCCTCGATGGTCCGGGCGGTGTCCGGGAGGGCGTCCGCCACGAACGTCAGGGTCGGCGTGAACTTGATGCCCGCGGCACGGCCGACCTCGGAGCGCAGGATGCCCTTGGCGCTCTCCAGGCCGGCGGCGGCGCTGGCACGGTCCTCGTCGTCGCCGTAGACCGTGTAGAAGACCGTAGCCTCCCGCAGGTCGCCGGTGACCCGGGTGTCCGTGATGGTCACGTGCGTACCGAGCCGCGGGTCCTTGATGCCGCGCTGAAGCTTCTGGGCGATCACCTCGCGGATGAGGTCCGCCAGCCTCTTCGCCCGCGCGTTGTCGGCCACTGGTCCGTCTCCTTCTTGTTGTCCATTGTGCTTGTGGCGCCCTTGACGCGCTCAGTCGTCATGTTCGCCGTGGAACCGCCGCCTCGCCGAGAGCAGCTCCACTTCGGGCCGCCCGGCGACCCAGCGCTCGCAGCGGTCCAGCAGATCGGTGAGGTGCCCCGGATCCCCGGACACCGCCGCCAGGCCGATCTCGGCCCGGCGGTACAGGTCCTGGTCGCCCACCTCCGCCGCGCTGACCGCGAACTTGCGGTGCAGCTCGGCGACGATCGGTCGGACGACGGAGCGCTTCTCCTTCAGCGACCGTACGTCGCCGAGGAGGAGGTCGAAGGACAGCGTCCCTACATACATGCGTGACGGGTGAAGCCCACCCGGAAGGCGTGAGGTGTACGTGGTGTACGTACATGGTGTACGAGCTCTTCGAACCGTACACGTAACGGCCGGGGCCGATCGACGGAAATACTCCCGCCGACCGGCCCCGGAACGTTCTGCGCAGATCAGCCGCGCGGCTTCTCCCGCATCTCGTACGTCGCGATGACGTCGTCGATCTTGATGTCGTTGAAGTTTCCGAGGTTGATACCACCCTCGTAGCCTTCGCGGATCTCGGTGACGTCGTCCTTGAAGCGGCGCAGACCCTGGATCGTGAGGTCCTCCGCGATGACCTTGCCGTCGCGGATGAGGCGCGCCTTGGTGTTGCGCTTGACCTCGCCCGAGCGGATGAGGACACCCGCGATGTTGCCCAGCTTGGACGAGCGGTAGATCTCGCGGATCTCCGCCGTACCGAGCTCGACCTCTTCGTACTCGGGCTTCAGCATGCCCTTGAGGGCCGCCTCGATCTCCTCGATCGCCTGGTAGATGACCGAGTAGTACCGGACGTCGACGCCCTCGCGGTCGGCCATCTGCGTGGCACGGCCTTCCGCACGGACGTTGAAGCCGATGACGATCGCGTCGGAGCCGGACGCCAGGTTGATGTCGGACTCGGTGACCGCACCCACGCCACGGTGCAGCACGCGGATGTCGACCTCCTCGCCCACATCGAGCTGGAGCAGCGAGGACTCGAGAGCCTCGACCGAACCGGACGCGTCACCCTTGATGATGAGGTTGAGCTGCTGGATCTCGCCGGCCTTGAGCACCTTGTCGAGGTCCTCGAGGGACACCCGGCGGGTGCGCTTGGCGAAGGCGGCGTTGCGCTCGCGCGCCGCGCGCTTCTCGGCGATCTGGCGGGCCGTGCGGTCCTCGTCGACGACGAGGAAGTTGTCGCCGGCGCCCGGGACGTTGGTCAGACCGAGGACGAGGACCGGGGTCGACGGACCCGCCTCTTCCACGTTCTGGCCCTTGTCGTCGAGCATCGCGCGGACACGGCCGTAGGCGTCACCGGCGACCATCGTGTCACCGACGCGGAGGGTACCGCGCTGGACGAGCACGGTGGCCACGGCGCCGCGGCCACGGTCGAGGTGGGCCTCGATGGCGATACCCTGCGCGTCCTGCTCCGCGTTGGCGCGCAGGTCGAGCGAGGCGTCCGCGGTGAGGACCACGGCCTCCAGCAGGCTGTCGATGTGCAGGCCCTGCTTGGCGGAGATGTCGACGAACATGGTGTCGCCGCCGTACTCCTCGGCCACCAGACCGAACTCGGTGAGCTGACCGCGCACCTTGGTCGGGTCGGCGCCCTCGACGTCGATCTTGTTGACCGCGACCACGATCGGCACGTCGGCCGCCTTGGCGTGGTTCAGCGCCTCGATCGTCTGCGGCATGACACCGTCGTTGGCCGCCACCACGAGGATCGCGATGTCGGTCGACTTGGCACCACGGGCACGCATGGCGGTGAACGCCTCGTGACCCGGGGTGTCGATGAAGGTGATCGCGCGCTCTTCGCCGTTGACCTCGGTGGCGACCTGGTACGCACCGATGTGCTGCGTGATGCCGCCGGCCTCGCCCGCGATGACGTTCGTCTTGCGGATGGCGTCGAGCAGTCGGGTCTTACCGTGGTCGACGTGACCCATGACGGTGACGACCGGGGGACGGGAGACGAGCATCTCCTCGCCGCCCTCGTTCTCGCCGAACTCGATGGAGAACGACTCGAGCAGCTCGCGGTCCTCCTCCTCGGGGCTGACGATCTGAACGGTGTAGTTCATCTCGTCGCCGAGGAGCTGCAGGGTCTCGTCGGAGACCGACTGCGTGGCCGTGACCATCTCGCCGAGGTTCATCATCACGGCGACGAGCGACGCCGGGTTGGCGCCGATCTTCTCCGCGAAGTCGGTGAGGGAGGCACCACGGGACAGGCGAATGGTCTCGCCGCCACCGCGGGGCAGCATCACGCCGCCGACGGACGGGGCCTGCATGGCCTCGTACTCCTGGCGCCTCTGCCGCTTCGACTTGCGACCACGACGCGCCGGACCGCCGGGACGGCCGAAGGCGCCCTGCGTGCCGCCACGGGCACCCGGACCGCCGGGACGGCCACCGAAGCCGGGACGACCGCCGAAGCCGCCGCCACCGCCGGGAGCGCCACCGCCACCGGGACGACCGGCGAAGCCGCCGCCGCCACCGGGACGACCGCCGCCACCGGGACCGGCCGGACGGCCGGCGAAGCCGCCGCCGGGACGACCGGCACCGCCGGGACGACCCGCGCCGCCGGCACCGGGACCACGACCGCCGCCACCGGGCCCGGACGCGGGCCGGCAGCCGGACGCTGCGGCATCATGCCCGGGTTCGGGCGGTTACCCGCGGGACCGCCGCCGGGACGCGGAGCGCCACCGGGACCGCCCTGCGGACGAGGCATGCCACCGGGGGTCGGACGGGCGCCGCCCTGACCCTGGGGACGCGGAGCGCCGCCCGGGCCGCCCTGCGGACGCGGCGCGCCCGGGGCACCCTGGCCGCCGGGCGCGGCGCGCCACCGGGACGAGGGGCCTGCGGACGGGCCATGCCCGTGGAGCCACCGGAGGTGAAGGGGTTGTTGCCCGGACGGGGACCGGCCGGACGGGCGCCACCGGGGCGCGGGGCACCCTGGCCCTGACCGCCGGGGCGCGGACCGCGCTCGGGACGACCGCCGTCACGCTGACCGCCGTCACGACCGGCGGGCGCCGGACGAGCCGGACGCGGGCCGGGGGTGGCGCCGGGGCGCGGGCCGGAGGGGCCTGCTGGGCGGGGCCGCCGGGGCCGGCGCGGAGAACTCCGCGGCGGGCACCGGGGTGACCGGCGCGGGCTTGGCCGGAGCCGCCGGAGCGGGCTTCGGGCCGGGGCGCGGGCCGGGGGTCGGCGCGGCACCTGCCGGCTTGGGGGTGCTGGGGGTCTCCGCCGCCGGCTTGGGGGCCGGGGCGGCGGGACGGGGGGCGCCCGGAGTGGGGGCACCCGGCTTGGCGGGCGCGGCCTTGCGCGGCGCCGCCGGCTTCGCAGCGGACTTGGCGTTGCCGCCCGGCCCCTGCAATGCGTCAGTCAACTTGCGGACGACCGGCGCCTCGATAGTCGAGGACGCCGAACGGACGAATTCACCAAGTTCTTGGAGCTTGGCCATGACGACCTTGCTCTCCACTCCGAACTCCTTGGCGAGTTCGTATACCCGGACCTTAGCCACTTCGCTCCTTCTAGGTCCGGGTGTCCACCGGACCGTCGCTACTTCATGGGCGTACTCATCGCGTACTCATCGAGTGCTCATCGCAATCTCGACCTACTTCCAACTCGCGAGGTACCTGACCGCACGGTTTCCCGTGGCGTTCTTACTTACGGTGGGGCCATCCCCGCCTGCGCGGGGATCTATTCCTCGGCCCGTTCGATGTACTGGCGCAGTTCCGTGGTGCCGAGCGGACCCGGGCTTTTGAAGGCCCGGGGAAACGCCCGGCGGCGGACCGCCAGGTCGAGACAGACCAGTGTGGGGTGCACGGAGGCACCCCGGCCGGGCAGCGTACCGCGAGGATCGGGGACACACTCGCCCTCGATCTTCACGATCCGCAGCAGATCGCCCTTGGCCGCTCGCTCCCGGCATCCCACGCAGGTTCGCTCAGGGCATGCGCGGGCATGCGTCCGGCCAGACACTGATTAAGTCTACCTCCCCGCACCGACCCCACCCCTGGGGGGCAGTGATCGGGCACGTATACGTTTCGGCCACTCTGTGCGGCCCGGTCGGGGCCCGTCGTGACGGGCCCGCCGTGGATCATGCGGGACCCCGGTCCCTGGCCGGTGGGAATCCCCGGCCCGGGCCCCGGTTCCGGTCCTGATCACAGGTCCGGAACCGGGGGTGGGGTCAGTCCTGTTCCGGCTGCTCGGTGTCCGGCCGGATGTCGATGCGCCAGCCGGTGAGGCGGGCGGCGAGACGGGCGTTCTGGCCTTCCTTGCCGATGGCGAGGGAGAGCTGGTAGTCCGGCACCGTCACCCGTGCGGAGCGCGCGCCGAAGTCCACGACCTCGACCTTGCTCACCCGTGCGGGGGACAGCGCGTGCGCCACCAGCTCGGCCGGGTCGTCCGACCAGTCGACGATGTCGATCTTCTCGCCGTGCAGCTCGGCCATGACGGCGCGGACGCGGCCGCCCATCGGGCCGATGCAGGCGCCCTTGGCGTTGAGCCCGGAGCGGGTCGAGCGCACCGCGATCTTGGTGCGGTGGCCGGCCTCACGGGCGATGGCGGCGATCTCCACCGAACCGTCGGCGATCTCCGGCACCTCCATGGCGAAGAGCTTCTTCACCAGGCTGGGGTGCGTGCGCGAAAGGGTCACGGACGGACCGCGGACGCCCTTCGCCACCCGGACGACGTACGTGCGCAGGCGGGTGCCGTGCTTGTACTCCTCGCCGGGGACCTGCTCCTGCACCGGCAGGATGGCCTCCAGCTTGCCGATGTCGACCAGGACGTTCTTCGGGTCCTTGCCCTGCTGGACGATGCCCGCGACGACGTCACCCTCGCGACCCGCGAACTCACCGAAAGTGATCTCGTCCTCGGCGTCGCGCAGACGCTGGAGGATGACCTGCTTGGCGGTGGTCGCGGCGATCCGGCCGAAACCGGACGGCGTGTCGTCGAACTCGCGGGCCTCTTCGCCCTCCTCCAGGTCCTGCGGGTCCTCCTTGGCCCAGACCGTCACATGGCCCGTGGCCCGGTCCAGCTCCACCCGGGCGCGGCGGCGGCTTCCCTCGGTGCGGTGGTACGCGATGAGGAGGGCCGACTCGATCGCCTCGACCAGCAGGTCGAAGGAGATCTCCTTCTCTCGCACCAGACCCCGCAGGGCACTCATGTCGATGTCCACGGCTACGCCTCCTCTTGGCTCTCGTCGTTTTCGTCAGCGGCCGTTGCGGCCGCCTCGACGGACTTGCGGTTGAACTCGATCTCCACACGCGCCTTGGCGATCTCGCCGAAGGCCAGCCTGCGGGCGGTGGGCTTGCGCCCCTTCACGCCCGGCACCTCCAGGTCGAGCCCCTCGTCGTCCACCGAGACGATCCGGGCGACGAGCTCGCCGCCCTCGGTCAGCTGCACCTTGATCAGGCGGCCGGTGGCCCGGACGTAGTGCCGGTGCTCGGTCAGGGGGCGGTCGGCCCCGGGGGAGGTGACCTCCAGGACGTACGGAGCGCCGCCCATGGCGTCCGTCTCGTCGAGCTTCTCGGAGACCGCGCGGCTGACCTCGGCGCACTCGTCCAGCTCCACGCCCGCGTCGGAGTCCACCACGATGCGCAGCACGCGCCGCTTGCCCGCGGTGGTCACGTCGACCTCTTCCAGATCCAGCTCTCGCGCGCTGACGAGAGGGGCCAGCAGCTCGCGCAGCCTCTCGCTCTGGGTGGTGCTCATCCGGGTGACTCCTCGGCCGCGTGTGCTGTTGTGGGAAAGTCGCGTGTCAGGTCAAAGCCTATCTGTTCCGGCAGGCGACTGACGATTCGGTGCCTGGTCCCCGGCCCCGGCGTCGCGCGCCGGTACGCTCGCGTGCGGTGATCATGACCGGACCTGGCGAACCTGGCGGAAAGAGGATCGTGGCGCGCACGACGACGACGCGGGGCGCTGCCGGCCCGCGCAGACGCAGCGTACTGGCAGGCGGCGCGGCGGCCCTCACGGCGGGTGCGGCGACGCTGCTGACCGGGTGCGCGGGCGGCGCCTCCGGGGCGGCCGGCGGCGCGGACGCCGAGCGCGGCGCCACGGCGGAGCGGCTGCGGGCCGCCGCCGGGCGGGACTCGGCGGCCCTGCTGGAGCGGTACGACGCGACGGCCCGGGCGCACGACGGGCTGGCCGCGCGGCTCCGCCCGCTGCGGGCCGAGGTCGCCCGCCACGCGGAGGCGTTCGGGGTGCCCGCCGCCTCCTCGTCCGGGGGCGCGGCCGGTGTGCCCGGTGACGAGAAGGCGGCCCTGGCCGCGCTCGCCGGGGCCGAGCGGCGCACCGCCGACGCCCGGACCGCCGCCCTGACCGGGGCGCCGCCGGAACTGGCCCGGCTGCTCGCCTCCGTCGCGGCGGCGGGCGCGGCCCACGCCTACCTGCTCGGCGGTGCCGGGTGAGCGCCGCCGGGACCGCCGGGCGCGGGAGGCGGCGCAGGCCGCGCTCGGGGCCGAGCACGCGGCCGTGTACGGCTACGGGGTCGTCGGCGCCCGGATCGGCGCGGAGCGCGCGGCGGAGGCCCGCGAGGCGTTCGACGCCCACCGGGCCCGGCGCGACGCGATGAGCCGGGCGGTCCGTGAGCTGGGAGCCGAGCCGGAGGCCGCGGCGGCCGGGTACACACTGCCGTTCCCGGTGCCGGACGAGGCGGCGGCGGTGCGGCTCGCGGCGGAGCTGGAGAGCCGGGCCGCCGGGGTGTACGCCGATCTCGTACGGGCCGCCACGGGCGCCCTGCGCCGGGACGCGGCCGCGGCGCTGCGGGACGCGGCGGTGCGGTCGGTGCGGTGGCGCGGTGACGGCGTAGCCTTCCCTGGGCTCGCCGAGCGGGCCGCCGCGGCCGGGCCGGACGCCTCGCCGAGCGGGTCGCCGAACCGGTCCTGACCAGCGGAAGAAGAAAAGGACAGCGCAGGGATGAACAACGCGAACTACCGCCTCGAACCGCCGGAGCGGCTGGTGCGCACCCTGAGCTCACAGCCCGCGGACGGAGTGGCCCGCCGCTGGCTGGCGACGCTGCCGGAGACCGCCCGGGACTACCTGGACCGCTGGGAACTGACGCCCGAAAGGGTGCAGACGCCCGGCGGCCGGACCGGCGTCGTCCTCCTGGTGCGCCGGGCCGACGGCACACCCGCCGCGCTCAAGCTCTGCCCTCCCGACGGCACGGCCGCGCGCGAACACGCGGCGCTGGAGCGGTGGGACGGCCGGTACGCGGTACGGGTGCTGCGGGCGGACGCCGGGGCGCTGCTCCTGGAGCGGCTGCACGGTGACATCAGCCTGCGCTCGCTGGCCGAGGCGAAGGCCCAGTTGGAGGCCGCCGCGGTGCTCCAGCGGCTGTGGGTGCCGCCGACCGCCCTCCCGGGCGCGGAGGGCCATCCGTTCCCCGAGGTGACCGCCCATGCGGCGGGCCTGGCGGAAGCCCTGCGCGAGCGCCGTGAGCAGCCCGCGGCGGCGGAGGTCCGGGCGCTGGTCGACGAGGCGCTGGAGCTGGCGTCCGGCCTGACGGAGAGCGCCGGAGCGGGTGGTGACGCGGTGCTGCTGCACGGCGAGTACCACCAGGGCACGGTGCTGGCCGGCGACCGCGCGCCGTGGCTGGCCGTCGCGCCCCGCCCGCTGGTCGGCGAGCGCGCGTACGACCTGGCCTGGCTGGTCCGCGACCGCGCGGACACCCTCCTGGCCTCTCCGGGCGCGGCGGCCGCGGCGCGGCGGCGGGTGGCGAAGCTGGCGGACTCGCTGGAGGTGGACGCGGAGCGGTTGCGGGGGTGGGTGGTGTTCCGGGCGGTGTCTTCGGGAACGGGGGAACTTTTCGCGGGGGCGAGGGGGCGGGGGGAAGTGCTGCTGGAGTTCGCGGGGTTGTTGTAACGGGGGGTGGGTGTGCGGGTTGCCGCTGCGCGGGGCTTTTCCCCAGCCCCGCCCCTTCCCGCAGTATCCGATGTGCGGCTCCGCCGCGCGGGGGGGGCTCCGCCCCGGACCCCGGTCCTCAATCTCCCCCAGCTACCGCTGGGGGTGCCCCCAGGAGGTGCCCCCGGACGGGCTGAATTTCAGCCCGTCCGGCGATTGAGGACATTCGGGAAGGGGCGGGGTGGGGAAAGACCCGCCGTCAGGCGTTCACGCCCGCGCCGTCAGCCTCTCCACCGCCTCCGTCACCGCCAACTCCTCACGCTCACCCGTCCGGCGGTCCTTCAGCTCCACCACGCCGTCCGCGGCCCCCCGGCCCACGACCAGGATCGTCGGCACACCGATCAGCTCCGCGTCCGTGAACTTCACGCCCGGCGAGACCCCGGCCCGGTCGTCGACCAGGACGCGTACGCCCGCCGCGCCCAGCTTCTCCGCGATTTCCAGGGCGAGTTCGATCTGGACGGCCTTGCCGGCCGCGACGATGTGGACGTCCGCCGGGGCGACCTCACGGGGCCAGCACAGGCCGGACGCGTCGTGGGTCTGCTCGGCGAGGGCGGCCACGGCGCGCGAGACGCCGATGCCGTACGAGCCCATGGTGACCCGGACCGGCTTGCCCTGGGGGCCGAGGACGTCGAGGCCGAACGCGTCCGCGTACTTGCGGCCGAGCTGGAAGATGTGGCCGATCTCGATCGCGCGGCCGATCTCCAGGCCGGCGCCGCACCGGGGGCACGGGTCGCCCTGCTCGACCACGACGACGTCGAGGTACTGGTCGACCTCGAAGTCCCGGCCGCAGACCACGTTCCGGGCGTGGGTGTCGGGCTTGTTGGCGCCGGTGACCCAGGAGGTCCCGGGGGCCACGCGCGGGTCGGCGAGGTAACGGAGCTTCAGGCCCTGCGGGCCGACGTAGCCGCGTACGAGGTCGGGGCGGCCGGCGAAGTCCTCGGCGGTCACCAACTCGACGACGGCGGGCGCCAGGTGCTCGCCCAGCTTGCCGAGGTCGACCTCGCGGTCGCCGGGCACGCCGACGGCGGTGATCTCGCCGTCGATCTTGACGAGGAGGTTCTTCAGGGTCGCCGACGCGGGCACGCCGAGGAGCTCGGCGAGGGACTCGATGGTCGGTGTGTCAGGGGTGTCGAGCTCCTCGACGGGGCCGTGTCCGGTGGGGTCCGCGGGGGCGACGACGACGGTGACGGCCTCCGTGTTGGCCGCGTAGTCGCACGCGGGGCAGTCGACGAAGGTGTCCTCGCCCGCCGCGGCCGGGGCGAGGAACTCCTCGGACGCCGAGCCGCCCATCGCGCCGGAGACCGCGGAGACGACGCGGTAGTCGAGGCCGAGCCGCTCGAAGATCCGGGTGTACGCCTCACGGTGCAGGCGGTAGGACTCGGCCAGGCCCTCGTCCGTGGTGTCGAAGGAGTAGGAGTCCTTCATCTGGAACTCGCGGCCGCGCAGCACGCCGGAGCGGGGGCGCGCCTCGTCCCGGTACTTGGTCTGGATCTGATAGAGCATCACGGGCAGGTCCTTGTAGGACGTGCACTGGTCCTTGACCGTGAGGGTGAAGATCTCCTCGTGGGTCGGCCCGAGCAGGTACTCCGCGCCCTTGCGGTCCTTGAGGCGGAAGAGGAGGTCGCCGTACTCCTCCCAGCGGCCGCTCGTCTCGTAGGGCTCCTTGGGCAGCAGGGCGGGGAGGAGGACCTCCTGGCCGCCGATGGCGTCCATCTCCTCGCGGACGACGCGGGAGACGTTCTCCAGCACCTTCTTGCCCATCGGGAGCCAGGTCCAGACCCCCGCGGACGTGCGGCGGACGTACCCGGCACGGACCAGCAGCTTGTGGCTGGCGGTCTCGGCGTCGGCCGGGTCGTCACGGAGGGTTTTCAGCATGGTCGTGGACATGCGCTGGACGGGGGCCATCGGTTCTCCTGCGGGCTCGGTGGGAATCCCAGGAGATTATCGGCAGCCGCCGGTCGGGCGGAAACGGGTTCTCACGGCCGCTCGCGCAGCGGCAGCGGCGCGCCCATCACCACATACGGGCTCGGCGCGCTGGGGAAGATCACCGGGCGGGCGAGGTCGCGGTAGCCGAGGCCGCGGTAGAGGGCGCGGGCCGGGCTCTCCATGTCGATGGCGGAGAGGATGCTGCGCGGTTCGGCCGCGCTCCCGGTGATCGTGGTGATGAGGGTCCGGCCGATCCCCCGCTTCTGGAAGTCGGGGTGGACGTGCAGCTCGGTGATGACGAAGGCGTCGTCGAGCCAGCCGTCCGAGCCGGTGGCGCGCAGATACGGTTCGACGACGCCGGACCACCAGTGGGCGCGGTCGTTGGGCATGCCGTAGACGAAGCCGACGAGCCGGCCGTCCGGCGTCGTGGCGCCGAGCGCCCGGGCGCCCGGTGAGGCCAGGTGGCGTAGCACGATGTGGCGCCGTACAGCGATCTCTTCGTCGCTGAGCCCGAAGGCCAGCGCCTGCACGGCCAGCGCGTCGTCCACCCGCGCGGCGAGGTCGAGGGTCCCGACCGCGATGTCATCCATGTCCGGAGGCTACCCGTGCGGAGCGGCCGAGCGGCGGTCCGGTCAGAACAGGACGCTCATGAACGCGCCGACTTCCCGGAAGCCCACGCGGCGGTAGGCGGCCCGGGCCGCGGTGTTGTAGTCGTTGACGTAGAGGCTGGCCACCGGGGAGACCTCGCGCAGGGCGTACCGCAGCACGGCGGCCATGCCGGTCTCGGAGAGGCCCCGGCCGCGGCGCTCGGGGGCGACCCAGACGCCCTGGATCTGGCAGGCGTGGGCGGTGGCGGCGCCGATCTCGGCCTTGAAGACGACCCGGCCGTCCTCGATCCGGGCGAAGGAGCGGCCCGCGCCGACGAGCTCGGCGACCCGGGCCTGGTAGAGCAGTCCGCCGTCGCCGGCGAGCGGGGAGACGCCGACCTCCTCGGTGAACATCGCCACGCAGGCCGGCATGATCACGTCCATCTCGTCCTTGCGGATGCGGCGGACGTGCGGGTCGGGCCGGATGTCCGCGGGCATGGCGTGGGCGGCCATCAGCGGCTGGTGGGCGCGGACCTCGCGGGCCGGTCCCCAGTGCGGTTCGAGCAGGGACCACAGCTCGGCGGTGGCGTCGGCCGGGCCGACGATGGAGGAGCAGCGGCGGCCGGCGCGGCGGGCCCGGTCGGCGAAGGCGCGGACGGCCTCGGGGCCGGCGCAGATGGGGACGAGGTTGGCCCCGGCGTAGCAGAGGGATTCGAGGCGGCCGCCCGCGTACCAGCCCCACATCTCACCGCCGAGCCGCCAGGGGTCGAGCCCGGCGACCTGGACACGGGCGGCGACGAAGGCGTTGGCGACGGGATCGCGGTCGAGGACGGCGAGAGCGGCGTCGAGTTCGCCGGGCTCCAGGACCTTGGTGGTGGTCGTCGTCAACACGTGTGGGTATGCCTCACCGTCGCGGGCCGGTGGCCATGGGAACAGGTCTTGGAACTGTACCTCTACGGGTCCTCGCACACCTCCCCCGCCGGATCGGGATACATCCGGACATGACGATGCCCCGCCGGCGGGGGCGGGGCATCGTGGCGCCGGGACGGGAGCCGGGCCGGATCAGCCGCTGACGCTGATCTCGGGCTCGCCGGAGGCGACGCCGTCCTTCTCCATCTGCTCGGCCAGCTTCAGCGCCTCTTCGATGAGGGTCTCCACGATCTTGGACTCGGGGACGGTCTTGATGACCTCGCCCTTGACGAAGATCTGCCCCTTGCCGTTGCCGGACGCGACACCCAGATCGGCCTCACGGGCCTCGCCGGGACCGTTCACGACACAGCCCATCACCGCGACGCGCAGCGGCACCTCCATGCCCTCCAGACCGGCCGAGACCTGGTCGGCGAGCTTGTAGACATCGACCTGGGCACGGCCGCAGGACGGGCAGGAGACGATCTCCAGGCGGCGCTGGCGCAGGCCCAGGGACTCCAGGATCTGCATACCGACCTTGATCTCCTCGGCCGGCGGCGCCGACAGGGAGACCCGGATGGTGTCGCCGATGCCCTCGGAGAGCAGCGCGCCGAAGGCCACCGCCGACTTGATCGTGCCCTGGAAGGCCGGGCCCGCCTCCGTCACACCGAGGTGCAGGGGGTAGTCGCACTGGGCGGCCAGCTGGCGGTAGGCGTTGACCATCACGACCGGGTCGTTGTGCTTGACCGAGATCTTGATGTCACGGAAACCGTGCTCCTCGAACAGCGACGCCTCCCACAGCGCCGACTCGACGAGCGCCTCCGGGGTGGCCTTGCCGTACTTGGCCAGCAGGCGGGCGTCGAGGGAGCCGGCGTTGACGCCGATGCGGATCGGGGTGCCGGTCTCGCCGGCCGCCTTCGCGATCTCCTTGACCTTGTCGTCGAACTGCTTGATGTTGCCCGGGTTGACCCGGACCGCGGCGCAGCCGGCGTCGATGGCGGCGAAGACGTACTTCGGCTGGAAGTGGATGTCGGCGATCACCGGGATCTGCGACTTCTTCGCGATGACCGGCAGCGCGTCCGCGTCGTCCTGGGTCGGGCAGGCGACCCGGACGATCTGGCAGCCGGAGGCGGTGAGCTCCGCGATCTGCTGGAGCGTCGCGCCGATGTCCGAGGTCCTGGTCGTGGTCATCGACTGCACCGACACGGGCGCGTCGCCTCCGACGGCCACGGAGCCGACCTGGATCTTGCGGCTGACCCTGCGGTCGGCGAGCTTGATCGGAACGGAAGGCATTCCAAGCGAAATCGCAGTCATCTGGCGAGCAACCCCAAGGTGTGAATCAAGGTCCCGAGATCGGCGGGCTCCGGTCTTCGAGGTTACGGCACCCGGCCCCTTCGGGGCACATTGCGGGCTGTGGCCGGGCCGGTTCCGGGCGGGTCCGGTGGGTCTTCGGCCGCGGTCCCGTCGTTGCCGCCTGCGGCGGCCGGCGCCCTGCGGGCGCGTCCTCAAACGCCGGACGGGCTGATTGCAGCCCGTCCGGCGTCTGAGGACGCCGCCGCGCAGCGGCGGTGCACCCCCGCGCCCCGCCGGTAAGGCGCTACGTGAGGCGCACCGGGTTCACCACGTCCGCGATGAGCACCAGCAGCGTGAAGCAGATGAAGATGCCGGCGACCACGTAGGCGACGGGCATCAGCTTGGCCACGTCGAAGGGGCCCGGGTCGGGGCGGCGGAAGACCCTGGCGAAGGCCCGCCGCACGGACTCCCACAGCGCTCCCGCGATGTGCCCGCCGTCCAGCGGCAGCAGCGGCAGCATGTTGAACAGGAACAGGGAGAGGTTGAAGCCCGCGACCAGGAAGAGCATGGTCGCGATCTGCTGCGACGGCGGGATGTCGAGGTTGAAGACCTCGCCGCCGACGCGGGCGGCGCCGACCACGCCCATCGGGGAGTCCGCCTTGCGCTCGCCGCCGTCGAAGGCGGCGTTCCACAGGTCGGGGATCTTGCTGGGCAGGGCGATCAGCGATTCGACGCCCGACTGGACCATGTCACCCATACGGTCGACCGACTGCCCGAAGGACTGGGGTACGACGCCGGTGGCCGGGGTGAAGCCCAGGAAGCCGGCGGTGACGTACTCGCCCTTGAGGGGGGTGCCCTTGCCGTCGTACTTCTGGACCTGGTTGGAGATCAGGTTCGCGTGGAGGTCCTTGCGGGTGCCGTCCCGCTCGACGGTGAGGGTGGCCGGGCCGGTGGTCCGGCGGATGTCCTTCTGGAGGGTGGACCAGTCGTCGACCTTGTGGCCGTTGAAGGCGACGATCTTGTCACGCGGCTGGAGGCCGGCGGCCTTGGCCGGGGAGTCCTTGGCGCCCGGGGTGCACTTGTCCGTCTTGTCGGTGGCCTTGACCACACAGTCCGAGACGGTGGAGACCTGGGTCGTCTGGGTGTTGATGCCGAAGGACATCATCACGCCGAGGAAGATCGCCACGGCCAGGACCAGGTTCATAAACGGTCCGGCGAACATCACGATCACGCGCTTCCACGGCTTGCGCGTGTAGAAGAGCCGGGATTCGTCGCCGGGCTGGAGCTCCTCGAAGGCCGCCGACCGGGCGTCCTCGATCATGCCTCGCCAGGGCGAGGTGGAGCGTGCGGCGATCTTCCCGTCCGCGCCGGGCGGGAACATGCCGATCATGCGGATGTAGCCGCCGAGCGGGACGGCCTTGATGCCGTACTCGGTGTCGCCTTTCCGCCGCGAGAACAGCGTCGGCCCGAAGCCGACCATGTACTGCGGCACCCGGATGCCGAAGAGCTTCGCGGTGGACAGGTGTCCCAGTTCGTGCCAGGCGATCGAGAAGAGCAGGCCCACCACGAAGACGACTATCCCGAGGACCGTCATCAGTGTTGTCATGCGCGGGCCTCCGAGGTTGTCTTCACCGTACGGGCCGCCTTGCGGGCGGCCAGTTCACGGGCCCGGGCGCGGGCCCAGGTCTCCGCTTGCAGGACGTCCGGGACCGTGAGCAGGGTTCCCGAGGCGGGGGTGCCGTGTTCCGCCACCACCTCGGCGACGGTATCGACAATCCCATTGAACGGCAGCGCGCCGGCCAGGAAGGCGTCGACGCACTCCTCGTTGGCCGCGTTGAACACGGCGGGCGCCGTGCCGCCCAGGTCACCGACGTGCCGGGCGAGGCCGACCGAGGGGAACGCCTCCTCGTCGAGCGGGAAGAACTCCCAGGTGGAAGCCTTGGACCAGTCGAAGGCCGGGGCCGCGTCCGGGACCCGCTCCGGCCAGCCGAGACCGATGGCGATGGGGCCGCGCATATCGGGCGGGGTCGCCTGGGCGAGCGTGGAGCCGTCCGTGAACTCCACCATCGAGTGGACGTAGGACTGCGGGTGGACGACGACCTCGATGCGGTCGAAGGGGATGTCGTAGAGCAGGTGCGCCTCGATCACCTCCAGGCCCTTGTTGACCAGGGTGGCGGAGTTGACCGTGATCACCGGGCCCATGGACCAGGTCGGGTGGGCGAGGGCGTCCGAAGGGGTGACGGAGGCCAGCTCCGCCTTCGTCCGGCCGCGGAAGGGGCCGCCCGAGGCGGTGACGACCAGCTTGCGGACCTCGGCGCGGGTGCCGCCGAGCAGGGCCTGGAAGAGCGCGGCGTGCTCGGAGTCGACCGGGATGATCTGGCCCGGCTTGGCCAGCTTCTTGACCAGCGGGCCGCCGACGATCAGCGACTCCTTGTTGGCCAGCGCCAGGGTGCGGCCCGCCTCCAGGGCGGCGAGGGTCGGCGCGAGGCCGATGGAGCCGGTGATGCCGTTGAGAACGGTGTGGCACTCGCTCCGGGCGAGCTCGGTGGCCGCCTCGGGGCCCGCGAGGATCTCCGGCAGCGGCTCGGTCCCGTACTGCGCCACCAGCGCCTCGCGCAGCGCGGGGGCCTTGTCGGCCTGCGCGACGGCCACGGCGCGGACCCGCAGCCGCCGGGCCTGCTCGGCCAGGAGCCCCACCCGGCCGCCGGCGGCGGACAGGGCCGTCACCGTGAAGCGGTCGGGGTTGCGGAGCACGAGGTCGATGGCCTGGGTCCCGATCGAGCCGGTCGAGCCGAGGATCACGATCTCGCGCGGCGCCCCGGGAGCGGTGGGGGCGGCGTAGCGCAGGTGCGGGTCAGCGAGGGAGTCCGTCATGGGCTCCATTGTTACGTCTTCCGGCCGGTGGGCGGACAGGGATCCCCCCGCCCGGCCACCGTGGCGGAACATTTGCGTCCGGAGGGCGCCCCGGGCGGGCCCCGGGGCGCTCCCGGCGGGCGTCAGCGGATGGGCCGGTGGACGTTGTCGGTGGTGGCGGGGCCCGGGGTGGCGTCGGCGATCCAGGGGCCCGCGCCGCTGGGGTCGACGATGCCGGCCTCCAGCCACTCGTAGGAGCCCGCGAGCACACCGGAGACGAGCTTGCGGTCGAGGTCGTCGGTGTTGGTCCACAGCCGCCCGAAGAGCTCCTCGACCCGGATCCTGGCCTGCCGGCAGAAGACGTCGGCCAGCTCGTACGCCTCGCGGCCGTGCTCGCCCTCGGTGCGCAGCCGCTCGGCGCGGACGCACGCGGCGCTCATGGCGAAGAGCTCGGCCCCGATGTCGACGACGCGGCCGAGGAAGCCCTGCTTGGTCTCCATCCGGCCCTGCCAGCGCGACATGGCGTAGAAGGTCGAGCGGGCGAGCTTGCGCGAGGAGCGCTCGACGTAGCGCAGATGACCGGCCAGGTCGCGGTGGCCGGCCGGGTGGAACGCGGTGTACGTGGTCGGCAGCTGGCCGGGGCCCGCGACGAGCCTGGGCAGCCAGCGGGCGTAGAAGCCGCCCGCGCGGGCTCCGGCGCGGGCCTTGTCGCCGAGGGACTTCTCGGGGTCGATGAGGTCTCCGGCGACCGCGAGGTGGGCGTCGACGGCCTCGCGGGCGATCAGCAGGTGCATGATCTCGGTGGAGCCCTCGAAGATGCGGTTGATGCGGGAGTCGCGCAGCATCTGCTCGGCGGGGACGGCGCGCTCGCCGCGGGCGGCCAGCGAGGCGGCGGTCTCGTAGCCCCGGCCGCCGCGGATCTGGACCAGCTCGTCCATCATCAGCCAGGCCATCTCGCTGGAGTAGAGCTTGGCGAGGGCGGCCTCGATCCGGATGTCGTTGCGGTTCTCGTCGGCCATCTGGCCGGAGAGGTCGAGGACCGCCTCCAGGGCGAAGGTCGTCGCGGCGATGAAGGAGATCTTGGCGCCCACGGCCTCGTGCTCGGCGATGGACTTGCCCCACTGCTCGCGCGCCGCCGACCACTCGCGGGCGATCTTCAGCGCCCATTTGCCCCCGGCGACGCACATGGCGGGGATGGACAGGCGGCCGGTGTTGAGCGTGGTCAGGGCGATCTTCAGACCGGCGCCCTCGGGGCCGATGCGGTGCGCGGCGGGCACCCGGACCCGGTGGAAGCGGGTGACGCCGTTCTCGATGCCGCGCAGGCCCATGAAGGCGTTGCGGTGCTCGACGGTGACGCCCTCGGCGGCGGCCTCGACGACGAAGGCCGTGATGCCGCCCTTGTGGCCCTCGCTCTTCGGGACCCTGGCCATCACCACGAGCAGGTCGGCGACGACGCCGTTGGTGGTCCAGAGCTTGACGCCGTCCAGGACGTAGTCGTCGCCGTCGGGGACGGCGGAGGTGGCCAGCCGGGCGGGGTCGGATCCCACGTCCGGCTCGGTCAGCAGGAAGGCCGTGATGTCGGTGCGGGCGCAGCGCGGCAGGAAGGCGTCCTTCTGCTCCTGGGTGCCGAAGAGCTTCAGCGGCTGGGGGACGCCGATGGACTGGTGGGCGGAGAGCAGGGCGCCGACGGCGGGGCTGACGGAGCCGACCAGGGCGAGCGCCTTGTTGTAGTAGACGGAGGTGAGGCCGAGTCCGCCGTACTTGATGTCGATCTTCATGCCGAGGGCGCCGAGCTCCTTGAGCCCGTTGACCGTCTCGTCCGGGATCTTGGCCTCGCGCTCGATGCGGGCGCCGTCGATGCGGGTCTCGCAGAAGTCGCGGAGCTTGGTGAGGAACTCCTCGCCGCGCCGGACGTCCTCCGGCTCGGGCGTCGGATGCGGGTGGATCAGGTCCAGGCGGAACCGGCCGAGGAAGAGCTCCTTGGCGAAGCTGGGCTTCTTCCAGTCCTGTTCCCGGGCCGCTTCGGCGACCTGGCGTGCTTCGCGTTCGGAGACCGGTCGTACGGATGGTGCGGTCATCAGGCACCTCGCCGCGTGAGTCGGGGCCGTCCCGGTCGGCTACCGACCGGTGCTACTCGACCGTATCTACCCGATTCGACGTACCTCTACCAGTCCTCGCGCAACGATCCGGCCCCTCACCCGGGCGGGTGAGGGGCCGGATCCCGGGTCCCGGCGTCAGTCGACGGACAGGACGATCTTGCCGGTGGTACGGCCCGTCTCGCCCAGTTCGTGGGCCTTGGCGGCCTCTGCCAGCGGCAGGACGGCGGCGACCTCGGTCCGCAGCCGGCCGGACTCGACGAGCTCGGTGATGCCGCGCAGGCCCGCGAGGTCGGGTTCGACCATCATGCGGACGGCGAGCAGACCGCGGTCGCGGGCCTCCGCGAGCACCGGCTCGGTCAGGGGCAGCAGGGAGACGAGGGTGCCGCCGGGGCGCAGGGTACGCAGGGAACGGGCGGGGTAGTCGCCGCCGATGGCCTCCAGGACGACGTCGACGTCGCTCACGGCCTCGGCGAAGTCCCGCTCGCGGTAGTCGATCAGCTCGTCGGCGCCCAGGCCGCGCAGGAAGTCGTGCTTGGCGGCGCTCGCCGTGCCGATGACGTACGCGCCGCGGGCCTTGGCGATCTGCACGGCCAGGTGGCCGACCCCGCCGGCCGCCGCGTGGATCAGGACGCGCTGCCCCTCGGCCACCCCGGCCGTGTCGACGAGCGCCTGCCAGGCCGTCAGGGCGGCCAGCGGCAGGGCGGCGGCCTGAACGTGGTCGAGGCCGCGCGGCCGGGGCGCGAAGTGCCGGGCGGGCGCGGTGACGTACTGGGCGTAGGCACCGGCCGGGTGCGGGAAACGGGGCATGCCGTAGACCTCGTCGCCCACGGCGTGCACGGTCACGCCGTCCCCGACCGCCTCGACCGTGCCGGAGACGTCGAAGCCGAGGATGAAGGGCGTGGTCTCGCCGGTGTAGAAGGAGCCGCGCTCCCGGGTCTTCCAGTCGACCGGGTTGACCCCCGCGGCGCGCACCCGCACCAGGACCTCGCCGGGGCGGAGCTCGGGGCGGTCGGTCTCGACCTGGCGCAGCACCTCGGGGCCGCCGGCGGTCTCCTGCCGGACGGCGAGCATGCGGGCGGGGGTGGCGGGGGCGTTCATGGGGGCTCCTTGCGGTCGTGCCGTTCGATGGCTCCAGACTTCCGGAGGCGGCGACGGGGCGACGAGTGGCCTGACTGTCATGATGCGCAAGGATCGGGCCATGGGGTGGTGGCCGGGACGGCGTACGCGAACGGCCGGTCCGGCACCCACCCGTGGTGCCGGACCGGCCGTCCCGCTCGCTTCCCCGCGCCGTCCCGTGGCGGGGTCCTACATGGCTAGAGGGCCAGGCCCGTCAGGACCAGCACCCGCTCGTAGGTGTAGTCGTCCATCGCGTAGCGGACGCCCTCGCGGCCGACGCCGGACTGCTTGGCACCGCCGTAAGGCATCTGGTCGGCGCGGTAGGACGGCACGTCGCCGATGATCACGCCGCCGGTCTCCAGCGCGCGGTGGGCGCGGAAGGCCGTCTGCAGGTCGTGCGTGAAGACGCCCGCCTGGAGACCGTAAGGCGAGTCGTTGACGGCGGCGAAGGCCGCGGCCTCGCCGTCCACCCGGGAGAGGGTGAGGACCGGTCCGAAGACCTCCTCGCACGCGAGGGTCACGTCCGCCGGGAGGTCCGCGAGGACGGTCGGGGCGTAGGTGGCGCCGTCGCGCTTGCCGCCCGCGAGGAGCGTGGCGCCCGCGGCGACGGCCTCGTCCACCCAGGACTCGACGCGCTTGGCGGCGTCCTCGCTGACCAGCGGGCCGACGTCGGTGGCCGCGTCGGACGGGTCACCGGTGACCTGCGCCTCGACGGCCGCGACGACCTTGGGGACCAGCCGCTCGTACAGCGAGGCATCGGCGATGACGCGCTGCACGGAGATGCAGGACTGGCCGCCCTGGTAGTTGGAGAAGGTGGCGATGCGCTGCGCCGCCCAGTCCAGGTCCTCCTCCGAGGACCAGTCGGCGAGGACGACGGCCGCGCCGTTGCCGCCGAGCTCCAGGGTGACGTGCTTGCGCGGCGCGGAGTCGAGGATCGACCAGCCGACCGGGCCCGAGCCGGTGAAGGAGATGACCGGCAGGCGCTCGTCCTGGACGAGGGCGGGCATCCGGTCGTTCGGGACCGGCAGCACGCTCCAGGAACCGGCCGGCAGGTCGGTCTCGGCGAGGATCTCGCCCAGGACCAGGGAGGAGATCGGGGTCGCCGGCGCGGGCTTGAGGATGATCGGGGTGCCGACGGCGATGGCCGGGGCGACCTTGTGCGCGCTCAGGTTGAGCGGGAAGTTGAAGGGCGCGATGCCGAGGACGGTGCCGCGCGGGAAGCGGCGCGTCAGCGCGAGGCGGCCGGTGCCGCCGGCGTCGGTGTCCAGGCGCTGGGCGTCACCGGCGTTGAACCGGCGGGCCTCCTCGGCGGCCCAGCGGAAGACGGAGACGGCGCGGCCGACCTCGCCGCGCGCCCACTTGATGGGCTTGCCGTTCTCGGCCGAGATCAGCTGGGCGATCTCCTCGGTGCGCTCGGTGAGCCGCGCGGCGACGTGGTCGAGGGCGGCGGTCCGGACGTGCGCGGGCGTGGCGGCGAACTCGTCACGGACGGCGTGCGCGGCGGCCACGGCCTCCTCGACCTGCGCCTCGGTGGGCACGCTCACGGTGCCGACGAGACGGCCGTCCCAGGAGTTCGTGACGTCGAAGGTCTCCTCGCCGGTGGCCTCACGGCCGGCCAGCCAGAACGCGTGGGGAGCAGTCACGGTTTTCCCTCCCGGGAGGTGTAGGTGATTTTGGCTCCCTCACCGTAGAGGGGGTGGGTCTTGGGGGGTGTTGTCCGGGATGGAGTGCGGGTGGGGGTGGGTGCGCCGCAATGGCGGGGTGGGGGGTGGGTTTTTCCCCAGCCCCGCCCCTTCCCTCCCCCAGCTACCGCTGGGAGGTGCCCCCATCCGGGGGCTTCGCCCCCAGGCCCCCTTTCCGTGCTGACGCGCGGTGTCCTCAAGCGCCGGACGGGCTGAGTTGTTGCCCGGAACCGGGCCAAGTGACAACCCTGTCCGGGTCGGAAGCCGAGCTCGGACAGGGCGAAAATCCAGCCCGGCTGGGGGCACCTCCTGGGGGCACCCCCAGCGGTAGCTGGGGGAGGTAGCCGGGGGAGATCGAGGCCACCGCGCGGCAGTGCGGAACCGGGGCCCGGGGGCTTGCCCCCGGTTCGGGAAGGGGCGGGGCCGGGGAAAGTCCTACTGCTGCCCCGACGTCGTCTTCAGGGCCAGCCACAGCTCCATCCGGACATCCGGGTCGTCCAGCGACCGCCCCAGGATCTCCTCCACCCTCCGCATCCGGTAGCGCAGCGTGTGGCGGTGGACGCCCAGGTCCGCGGCCGCCGCGTCCCACTGGCCGTGCCGGGAGAGCCAGGCCCGGAGGGAGGCGACCAGGTCGCCCCGGCCGGTGGCGTCGTGCTCGTACAGGGCGCGGAGCAGGCCGTCGGCGAAGGCGCGGACCGCGTCGTCGGCGAGCAGGGGGAGCACCGATCCGGCCGCGACCTCCTCGTGCTCGACCAGGACGCGGCCCCGGCGGCGGGCCACCGACAGGGCCTGTTCGGCCTGCCGGTAGGCGGCCGCGGCGGCGATGGGCCCGGCGGGGGCCGACAGGCCGACGACCAGGTCGCAGGGGGGTGCCGCCGCGCTGCGGTCGCGCGGCCGGGACTTCGTGCCCCGGCGGGCCTCTATGCCGCGCGCGTGCTCCGCGCAGGCGGCGACGGCCGCGCCGCCGTCGGGCGCGAGGACGATGAGGCGTTCGCCGTCCGGCACGGTCAGCACCGCCTCGGCCACCCGGCCCGCCGCCGTCTCCACCGCGTCGGCGAGCAGCCCCAGCGGATCGGCCGGGACCGGTACGGCCTCGCCCGCCGGCCCGTCGCCCTCCTCGGCGGGCGGCGGCTCGGTCACGGCCTCGGCGACCAGCACCCGGAAGGGGGCGTCCAGCAGCTCGCCGTACAGATCGCCCGCGACGGCCCGCGCGTGGTCCGGCTCGCCCGCCAGCAGCATCCGCAGCACCGCCGCGCCCAGCCGCTGCTCGGCGTCCTGGAGGGCGCGGGAGCGCTCGGTGGTGAGGGTGAGGAGGGCGATCGCGGACTGGACGGCGTAGCGCTCGGCGGTGCCCAGCGGGGCGGCCGTGCCCACGGCGAGGACGCCCCTGGCCCGGCGGCCGGAGCCGAGGGACTGGAGCTCGACGCGGTCGGCGCCCTCCTCGGCGGGGTCGCTGCCCAGGACGGCGGTCGCGGGCGCGGGGCGCTCCCGGAGCCGCTCGACGTCCCGGCCCAGCCGGGCGGCGCGGCGGGCCGCCCACTCCGGGGCGGCCGCGACGACGGCGCCGGACGCGTCGTAGAGCGCGGCCCAGCCGTCCAGGTGCACGGCGAGCCGGGCCAGCAGCGCGGCCGGGCCCTCGGCGCCGACGGCCGCCCGGGTCAGCTCCCGCTGGGCCTCGAAGCCCGCGGTGACCGCGCGGTACTGGTCGGCGGCGATGGCGGCCGACACGGCCTTGCTGATGGCGAGGAACGGTGTGCGCCGGGGCACCTCCAGCAGCGGCAGCCCCTCCGTCTCGGCGGCCTCGATCAGCGCCTCGGGCACCTGCTCGTAGTTGACGCCGACGGCGAAGCCCAGCCCCACGACGCCGGCCCGGACCAGCCGGCGGACGTAGCCCCGCATCTCCTGCCGGTCCTCCGCGTCGATCTTCATCGCGGTGATCAGCAGGAGCTCCCCGCCGTCCATCCACGGCACGGGGTCGGCCAGCTCGCTGACGTGCGCCCAGCGGACGGGGGTGTCCAGCCGGTCCTCCCCCGCGAGCACGGCGAGCTTGAGCGCGGAGTGGTGGACGAGGGAGGCGAGCGTAGGAGGCATGACACCTTCGGGAGGGCCGACGAATACGCCGTCCCGTATGAACGGCTGCTCCCGATTCTGCCTCAGTGGAGGATTGGCCGGGCACGCGAACACCGCCCTCCGGACGATCCGCCCGCCCGGCCCGGGGGCGCCGGGCACGGGTCAGCGCAGCAGGTCGACGAGCACCGGCGGCGCGCTCGCGCCCCTTACGGACGTCACGGACAGCACGGCGTACCCCGGGGGCACCGTGTGGGCGAGCTCCGAGGCGGACCAGCGCTCCCGCTCGACCTTGCGGACGGTCACGGACTGGGCGGTGACGGCCCGGCCGGTGACCGCGCGGCGCAGCAGGTGCGTGGCCCGGGTCAGCGGTTCGTGGGCGATGACCTGCCGGTCGGTGATGTCGCGGGCCTCCACCCACTCCTTGCCCCAGACCTCCGCGAAGCGGGCGCCGTCCCAGGTGGTGACCCCGGAGAAGGCCATCCGGCAGCCCACCGCGCCGAGCAGGGCGCTGCGCAGCGACTCCGGCACGTCGTCGAGCGTGCGGAGGGTGAGGAGGGCCCCGGCGTTGGCCGAGCGCAGCCGGCCGAGGCCGCGGACGGCCTCGGGCGTGACGGCGTGGGTGGCGTCGTCGAGGACGAGGCAGGCGAAGAGCGAGCGGTCGGCGCGGGCGACGGTGGACTCGGTGAACTGGGCGAGGACGAGCCGGGCGAGCATCCGGGACGCCTCGGCGTGGCCGCGCTCGGGCAGGTCGATGCGGACGCGCAGCGGGTGTTCGAGGGTGCGGAGGGAGAAGGTGCGGCCGGGCCGGGTGGTGTCGAAGAAGCGGGCGAAGGCGGGCCGGTCGAGGAGCGCGAGCCGGTCGGCGAGGAGCGGGCCGGCGTCGCCGGGGCGGTGGGCCTGGCGTTCGCGCGCGTCGAGCTCCCGGGCGAGCGTGTCGTGGCCACCGGCGGCGAGGCCGGCGCGCAGCGCGTCGACGGCCCGCGCCGAGCCGTCGAGGAGCTCGCGCAGCTCCGGTACGGACGGGAAGCGGCCGTGGACGGCGTGGTACGGGCCGAGGATCTGGGCCAGCGCCATGGCGGCCCGCCGGGAGCCCTCCCCGGGCAGGCCGGCGGCGACGTCGCCGATGAGGCCCTCGGCGAGGACGGCGGCGGCCTCGTCGGGGTCCTCGGTGCCGCCGTACAGGTCCAGGTCGTAACGGGAGTCCGGGCGTCCGATCTTCACCACGATGTCGAACGCCTCGTCCGGGGCGAGCCCCTCGCCCGCCGCGCCGACGGCGACGACGGCGGTGCGGCCGGCGAGCGCCTGGAGGCAGAGCGACTCCAGCACGGGCCGCACCAGGCGGTCCGTCTTCCCGGAGCCGGGCGGGCCGACGGCCAGCAGGGAGGTGCCCAGCAGCCCGGGGTCGAGGGCGCAGCCGGCGCCCCGGTGTTCGTGGGGGTTGCGGTCGTCGTCGGCGGCGGTGCCGATCCGCACCTGGCGGGTGACGAGGTCGTGCCGGGCGACGCGGACGGGCAGGTCACGGGAGCCGGAGGGGTGGGCGCAGGCGGCGGCGCCGTGGCGCAGCACGGTCTCGGTGAACGCGGCGAGGCGGCCGGGCCGGGTGTGCACGGATTGCCAGGCGCGCTCGATGCGGGAGTGGTCGACGTCGTTCATGGCGCCGGTGCGGGCCTCGGCCGCCAGGCGTTCGGCGGCCTCGTGGGCGCCGGCGGCGCGCAGCTGGGGCCAGTCGGCGGGGTCGCCCTGCGCCTCGGGGACGGCGGTGCCGGGCTTGCCGGGGGCACCGGCCGGGCCGGAGGCGGGCTTGCCGGCGGCACGGGCGGCCGGGCCGTAGCGGCGCCGGAGCTCGCCCCAGCAGCCGATGCGGCCGGCGACCGCGAGGAGGAAGCCGGCGAAGAGGACGTAGTAGGTGTACGTGGCGTAGAACGACTCGGGGATCCGGCCCTGCCAGGACTGGGGAGTCAGATGGAAGAGCGGCCACAGCCAGACCCCGCCGAACGCGCCGTTCCAGCACAGCGTCCACACGACGACGGCGCCCACGGCGGCCAGGGCGCCGCGGCGGACGAGCACGGGCGCCGGGAGGCGCCCCGGCTCGGGCGGGTGGAGGAAGGCCGGGGCCGGGCGCCAGAGCCGGTTCCACCCGGGTGCGCCGTAGCGGCGCCAGAGCTCCGGCCAGCGGCCGATCCGGCCGAAGCCGACCGCGAGGGCGCCCACGCAGAGGGCGTAGTAGATGTACGAGGCCGCGAGCCACTCCTGGGTGCCTTCCGGCCATACGTCGAGGAACATGGCGCGCAGCGGCCACCGCCAGTACGGCCCGAGGTAGCCGTGCCACAGCAGGGACCACAGGAGCCAGCCGCACAGGAACGCGATCACGGCGCCGACCAGCAGCTGCCGGGCCGGGACCCGGCCGTGGTCCGCGGGCGCCGGGGGCCGGTGGCCGAAGGCCCAGACGCCCGGCCGGGCGGCGGGGCGTGGGGTGCGCAGCCAGGCGAGGAAGGGCGATTCGCGGCCGTCGTGCGCGGGTGCCGCCGGGGGGGCGGCGAACCGTGGCGGCTCGGCGGGGCGCGGGGGCACGACACGGTCACGCGGCGGCTCCCCCGCTCCCCCCGCACCCCACGTTCCGGGTGCGTCGTACGTGCCCTCTGTGTCCATCGCTGCCCCTTGCCCCCACCAGCCGCGGTCGTCGGCGCCACCACCTGCGCGCCGCCGCTCAATCTAGTGGCGGGAGCCCCGCCATGTCCGGTACGGACAAGGCGGGGCGCGCACTTCTCCCTTACGGAACATGCCGGGGGCGTGATTTCGCCCCTAGCCTGCGACTAAAAGTCCGAATGCCGCACCGTTCCCCCCTGGAGCCCACTCATGACCGAACTGACCGGAGGCCCGTCCCTCCCCCAGGAGCGCCGCATCGTCACCGCGATCCCCGGCCCCAAGTCGCTTGAGCTGCAGGCCCGCCGGACGGCGACGGTCGCGGCGGGCGTGGGCTCGACGCTCCCGGTGTTCACCGCGCGCGCCGGTGGCGGCGTGATCGAGGACATCGACGGCAACTCCCTGATCGACTTCGGCTCGGGCATCGCCGTGACCTCGGTGGGCTCCAGCGCGGAGGCCGTCGTGCGCCGCGCGTCCGCGCAGCTCGCCGACTTCACCCACACCTGTTTCATGGTGACCCCGTACGAGGGCTATGTGGAGGTCTGTGAGCAGCTCGCCGAGCTGACCCCGGGCGACCACGCCAAGAAGTCCGCGCTCTTCAACTCGGGCGCCGAGGCCGTCGAGAACGCCGTCAAGATCGCCCGTGCGTACACCAAGCGCCAGGCCGTCGTCGTCTTCGACCACGGCTACCACGGCCGCACCAACCTGACGATGGCGCTGACGGCGAAGAACATGCCGTACAAGCAGGGCTTCGGCCCGTTCGCGCCCGAGGTCTACCGGGTGCCGGTGGCGTACGGCTACCGCTGGCCGACCGGCCCGGAGAACTGTGGCGCCGAGGCGTCCGCCCAGGCCATCGACCAGATCACCAAGCAGATCGGCGCGGAGAACGTCGCCGCGATCATCATCGAGCCGGTGCTCGGCGAGGGCGGCTTCATCGAGCCGGCCAAGGGCTTCCTGCCCGCCATCGCGCAGTTCGCGAAGGACAACGGCATCGTCTTCGTCGCGGACGAGATCCAGTCCGGCTTCTGCCGTACGGGCCAGTGGTTCGCGTGCGAGGACGAGGGCATCGTCCCCGACCTGATCACGACGGCCAAGGGCATCGCGGGCGGTCTGCCGCTCGCCGCCGTCACGGGCCGCGCGGAGATCATGGACGCCCCGCACGCGGGTGGCCTCGGCGGCACCTACGGTGGCAACCCGGTGGCGTGCGCGGCGGCGCTCGGCTCCATCGAGACCATGCGCGAGATGGACCTCAACGCCAAGGCGAAGCGCATCGAGGAGGTCATGAAGGGCCGCCTCGCCGAGATGCAGGCCAAGCTGGACAACGGCGCGATCATCGGTGACATCCGCGGTCGCGGCGCGATGATCGCCATCGAGCTGGTCGAGCCGGGCACCAAGACCCCGAACGCGGCCGCCGCCGGCGCGCTCGCCAAGGCGTGCCACGCGGAGGGCCTGCTCGTCCTCACCTGCGGCACCTACGGCAACGTGCTGCGCTTCCTGCCGCCGCTGGTCATCGGCGAGGACCTGCTGAACGAGGGCCTGGACATCATCGAGGCCGCGTTCGCCCGGCTGTGACCCTTTCGTCGTAACCCCGGGTATCAGTTACCACCAGTAAGGGATGCACGGAGTGAAGAACCTGTGCGGGGCGGGTGGTGGACGAGTGATCCGGCTGTTCGGGGCGCTCGACCTGCCGTACGGTTTCTGCAGATGAACGCAACACCCCGTCCGCAGGAGACTGCGGACACCGCCGCGTCGGCGCTTCCCCAGCTCCGGCCCGGCCGTGCCTTCGCGCACACCACTGGAGCCTCCGGCTCCGGACATCCTCACCGATCGGACGGCCGCCCGCCCCACACCCCCCGGGGCGCGCGGCACCCCGGTCCCCACGGCGGCCCCGGAACCACCCCCCCTGTTCCGGGGCCGCCGGCATGGGCCCGGACCCGGCGCGGGCTCTTCCCGGCGCTGTGCGTCCTGCTCCTCGCCCTCCTCACCTGGCAGACCGCCGCCCATGGCCCGCTGCGCGGCCTCGACGAGCGTCTCGGCCGTACGGTCGCGGGCTCCGGCTTCCCCTCGGGTCCCGCCCATGTCCTCGCCGACCTCGGGAACGTCACGGTCGCCCTGCCCGTGCTGCTGGCGGCGACGGTCCTGTCCGTAGTGATCGCGGTGCGCGCCCGCCGCGTCCGCCGGTGGTGGCGGCCGGCGCTCGGCGCCGCCCTCGCGATGGCCGCCGTACCGGCCCTGGTCGTGCCCCTCAAGTCCTGGATCGGCCGCCCGGGGCCGCCCGGGACGGCGGCCTCCGGCGTGGCCGACGGCTTCTTCCCCTCCGGGCACACCGCCACGGCCGCCGTCGCCTACGGCGCCGCGACGCTCCTCCTGCTGACCGCACACCCCGTCGGCCGCCGCCCGCGCGCCCTGATCCTCTGCGGTTACGCGCTGCTCAACGCGGGGGTGGGGATCGGCCTGGTGCGCTGCGGGTATCACTGGCCGCTGGACGTGGTGGGCGCCTGGTGCCTGTCCGGCGTGGTGCTGTGGGCGCTGGGCCTGGCGCTCGTCCGGGTCACCCGGACGGATCCTCCTTCCGGACGGTGAAGCCCCCGGGGCCGCCCCCGAGGTTCACGGCGGCCTCGTGCATCGCCAGCTCCAGCGCCGCCGGGTCCGTGAGCGTGCCCGTGCCGTCGGGCGGCACCACCCAGCGGACCCCGGAGGCATGCCGTCCGGGGTACGGGACCACGACCCAGCTGCCGAGCCCCGCGCCCCGGACACCGGTGGCGAGCCAGCCCGACGCGGTGCCCGGCGGCACGAAGAACCCCATCCGGCTGTCGCCGAAGTCCGCGAGGACCGGGCCCGGCCGGTGGGCGCACCGGTCCAGCACGTCGAGGGTGGGGTAGCCGAGGCCGCTGGAGAGGATGAGGACGTCCCAGATCCGGCCGGCGGGCAGGAGCGCCACCCCGAGGGGGTTGCGCTCCCACTCCCACCGGCACGTTCCGGGGTCGGGTGCCGCCGAGGCCAGCCACTCCACCGCGCTCCTCTTCCCCGCGTCGCCGCTCATGTGCGTTCCTCCGTTCCGTGTGCGCTTGTTCTGCGTTCACGGATGAGAGGCCCCCGGGCGGCGGATCATTACGCGAGTTCCGGAAGCCCGGGGGCGCGCGGAGGCATGACGGGGCGCACCGGCGCACTCAACGGCGCCCGCGGGCATCAGCTGTCGAAGCCCATCCCGACCTTGTCCATGGCCTTGAGCCAGAGGTTCCGGCGGCCGCCGTTCTCGTCCGCGCGGGTCATCGACCACTGGGTGATGCCGATGCCCATGGACCGCACGGGCTCGGGCGGGAACGGCAGCGGCTTGCTGCGCACCATGTCCAGCTCCGTCCGCTCGGTGCGCTCCCCGGCCAGCAGGTCGAGCATGACGTCCGCGCCGAAGCGGCTGGCGCCGACGCCGAGGCCGGTGTAGCCGAGCGCGTAGGCGACGCGGCCGCCGTGCGCGGTGCCGAAGAAGGCCGAGAACCGGGAGCAGGTGTCGATGGCGCCGCCCCAGTTGTGGGTGAAGCGCAGGCCCTCCAGCTGGGGGAAGCAGTGGAAGAAGTGCTCGGCCAGCTTGCGGTAGGTGGCCGGGTGGTGGTCGTACTCCGCGCGCACGCCGCCGCCGTAGTGGTGGACGATGTCGTATCCGCCCCACAGGATGCGGTGGTCGGGCGTGATGCGGAAGTAGTGGAAGTGGTTGGCGGCGTCGCCGAGCCCCTGCCGGCGCCGCCAGCCGATGGCGTCGCGCTGCTCGGGGGTGAGCGGCTCGGTCATCAGGGCGTAGTCGTAGACCGGGGCGATGTACGGGCGTACGCGCTTGACCAGCGAGGGGAAGGCGTTGGTGCCGAGCGCGGCGTGCCGGGCGAAGATCCGTCCGTAGGGGGTGCGGACGGCGACGCCCGGGCCGTGGGCGGACAGCTCGGTGCCGGGCGTGTGCTCGTAGATCCGCACACCGAGGTCGAGGCAGGCCCGCTTGAGGCCCCAGACGAGCCGGGCGGGGTGCACCATGGCGACGCCGGTGCGGTCCCAGAGCCCGGCGAGGAAGGTCGGGGAGTCGACCTCGGCGCGCAGGGCGTCCTGGTCGAGGTACTCGTAGTCGGGGAGGCCGAGCTCCGCGACCTCGTCGGCGGCCTCGCGCAGCTCGGCGACCTGGTGGGCGGCGGTGGCGATGTCGATCTCGCCGGTGCGCTCGAAGCCGCAGTCGATGCCGTGGCGGGCCACGGTGGCCTCGATCTCGTCGAGGTTGCGGCGGCCGAGCCGCTCCAGGGTGGCGAGCTCCTGGGGCCAGCGGGACTGTCCGTTGGCCCAGCCGTGGGTGAGGGAGGCGGAGCAGAATCCTCCGTTGCGGCCGGAGGCGGCCCAGCCGGTCTCCTGGGCCTCGATGAGGACGACGTCACGGGCGGGGTCGCGCTCCTTGGCCAGGAGCGCGGTCCACAGTCCGGAGTAGCCGCCGCCGACGACGAGCAGTTCGCACCGCTCGTCGCCGACGAGGGCGGGGAGGGCCGCCGGGCGGCCGGGGTCGTCGAGCCAGTAGGGCCGGGGTGCGGCGTCGGAAAGTGATTTGGCAGGGTTCATGGCACGAGCGGCCATGGTCTCAGCTCCTTTTACGGCGCCCGCCGACCAGCTGACCGACGAGGACGCACAGCACGGCGATACCGAACATCGCCGTTCCGATGACATTGATTTGAACGGGTGTGCCCCGTTGTGCGGCTCCCCAGACGAACATGGGGAAGGTCACAGCCGAGCCGGCGTTGAAGTTCGTGATGATGAAATCGTCGAACGAGAGCGCGAAGGCGAGCAGGGCGCCCGCCGCGATGCCGGGGGCGGCGATCGGGAGGGTCACCCGCAGGAAGGTCTGGAGCGGGGTGGCGTAGAGGTCCTGCGCGGCCTGTTCCAGGCGGGGGTCCATGGACATGACCCTGGCCTTGACCGCCGTGACCACGAAGCTCAGGCAGAACATGATGTGGGCGATCAGCACGGTCCAGAAGCCGAAGGTGACGCCCATGTTGAGGAAGAGGGTGGCCAGCGACGCGGCCATGACGACCTCGGGCATGGCCATCGGCAGGAACAGCAGGGTGCTCACCGAGGAGCGGGCGCGGAAGCGGTAGCGGGCGAGCGCGAAGGCGATCATCGTGCCCAGGACGGTGGAGCCGAGGGTGGCCCAGAAGGCGATGCCCAGGCTCAGCGAGAGCGAGCCGCACAGGTCGGCGACGCCGCAGGGGTCGGTCCAGGCGTCGGTGGAGAAGCGCTGCCACTCGTAGTTGAAGCGGCCGTTGGGCTTGTTGAAGGAGAAGACCGTGACGATGACGTTGGGCAGGAGCAGATAGGCCAGGGTGGCCAGGCCCGCGAGGACGACGAGGTTGCGGCGCAGCCAGCGCGACGCCTTGGCGGGGCTTTTGGCGGGACTTCCGGTGGGGCTTTTGGTGGGGTTTTTGGTGGGGTTTTTAGTGGGAGCGGCCATCAGACCAGGTCCTCCGTCCCGGACTTGCGGATATAGACGGTGACCATGGCGAGGATGGCGGCCATAAGGATGAAGGAGAGGGCGGCGGCGGTCGGGTAGTCCAGGACGCGCAGGAACTGCGACTGGATGACGTTGCCGATCATCTTCTGGTCGGTGGAGCCGAGCAGCTCGGCGTTGATGTAGTCACCGGTGGCCGGGATGAAGGTGAGCAGGGTGCCGGCCACGACACCGGGCATCGAGAGCGGGAAGGTCACCTTGCGGAAGGTGGTGAGGGGCCTGGCGTAGAGGTCTCCGGCCGCTTCGTGGAGCCTGGGGTCGATGCGTTCGAGGGAGGTGTAGAGCGGCAGGATCATGAAGGGCAGGAAGTTGTAGGTCAGGCCGCAGACGACGGCGAGCGGGGTGGCGAGGACGCGCTGACCTTCGGTGACGCCGAGCGCGTCGGTGAGGTCGAGGATGTGCAGGGCGCCCAGGGCGGAGACGACGGGCCCGCCGTCCGACAGGATCGTCTTCCAGGCCAGGGTGCGGATCAGGAAGCTGGTGAAGAACGGCGCGATGACGAGGACCATCAGGACGTTGCGCCAGCGGCCGGCCCGGAAGGCGATGAGGTAGGCGAGCGGGTAGCCGAGGGCGAGGCAGAGCACGGTGGCGGTCGCGGCGTAGGCGACCGAGCGCAGGAACTGCGGGTAGTACTCGGTCAGCGCGTCCCAGTAGGTGGCGAGGTGCCAGGTGACCCGGAAGCCCTCTTCGAGGGAGCCGGTCTGCACGGACGTGGACGCCTGGTAGACGAGGGGGGCCGCGAAGAAGACGAGCAGCCAGAGGATGCCGGGGAGCAGCAGCCAGTAAGGGGTGAGCTTTCTGCGGCGGGTGGGTTCGGTCGCCGGGGAGACGTCGGCGGGAGGCTGGTCCCGGATGCCGGTCAGTGCCATCAGGTGCCCTCCCCCGCGTCCGTGCCCGCCTCGATGCTCTGCGCGGCGTCCAGGCCGAAGCTGTGGCCCGGGTTCCAGTGCAGGACGACGTCGGCGCCGGGGACGAGACGGCCGTCGCGCTCGATGTTCTGCTGGTAGACGGACAGACCGGTGCCCACGGGGCTGTCGACGAGGTACTGGGTGGAGACGCCGAAGAACCCGGCCTCGGTGATGCGGCCGTGGACGCGGTTGCGGCCCTCGGGGATGGTGCCGGCGTCGTCGGCATGGGTCAGGGTGATCTTCTCGGGCCGTATCCCGACGAGGAGTTTCTCGCCCGTCCGGGCGGTGACGGTACATCGGGCCGCGGGCAGGGCGAGTTTGGAGCCGGCGGCGCGCAGGACGATGTCGTCGCCGGAGGTGTCGAGGACGTCCGCGGTGATGAGGTTGGAGGTGCCCAGGAAGTTGGCGACGAAGGTGGTGCGGGGGGTGTCGTAGAGGTCGGCGGGGGCGCCCAGCTGCTCCACCCGGCCGCCGTTCATGACCGCGACCGTGTCGGCCATCGTCATGGCCTCCTCCTGGTCGTGGGTGACGTGCACGAAGGTGATGCCGACCTCGGTCTGGATGCGCTTGAGCTCCAGCTGCATCTGCCGGCGCAGCTTGAGGTCGAGGGCGCCGAGGGGCTCGTCGAGGAGCAGCACCTGGGGGTGGTTGATCAGGGCGCGGGCGACGGCGACGCGCTGCTGCTGGCCGCCGGAGAGCTGCTGGGGCTTGCGGTGGGCGAAGTCGCCCAGCTGAACGAGGTCGAGCATGTCGCCGACCTGCTTCTTGACGGACTTCACCCCGCGCCGGCGCAGGCCGAAGGCGACGTTCTCGTAGATGTCGAGGTGCGGGAAGAGCGCGTAGCTCTGGAAGACGGTGTTGACGGGCCGCTTGTACGGGGGCAGGCCGGTGACGTCCTCGCCGCCGAGCCGGACGGTGCCGGTGCTGGGCTCCTCCAGGCCGGCGATCATGCGCAGGGTGGTGGTCTTGCCGCAGCCGGAGGCGCCGAGGAGGGCGAAGAAGGAGCCGCCGGGGACGACCAGGTCGAGCGGGTGCACGGCGGTGAAGGCGCCGTAGCGCTTGCTGATGCCGGTGAGGCGGACGTCCGTGCCGCTGCTGTCGCTGGTCGGGGTGCCGGTCGGGGCGGTTGTTGTCATGGGTCTGGTCCAGGGGTGTCGGGGGTGTGAGCACGTACGGCACGTACAGCCGCGTACGTTCTCATATGTCCGGGGTCGGGCGCCGCGCCGGTGGCCCGTTCGGCGGGGACCAGAAGATTGTCGCTAATGCGGCGGGTGCTCAGCGCCCTCCGAAGACGGTGCGGTGCCAGTCCTTCCGGGCGACCGCGGTGTTGTCGGACATCACATGCTTGATCTGCGTGTACTCCTCGAAGGAGTAGGCCGACATGTCCTTGCCGTAGCCGGAGGCCCGGTAGCCGCCGTGGGGCATCTCGCTGACGATCGGGATGTGGTCGTTCACCCAGACGCAGCCGGCCCGCAGTTCCCTGGTGGCGCGGCCGGTGCGGTAGACGTCCCGGCTCCAGACGGAGGCGGCCAGGCCGTAGGGGGTGTCGCCGGCCAGGGCCAGGCCCTCGTCGTCGCCGTCGAAGGGCAGCACGACCAGGACGGGGCCGAAGATCTCCCGCTGGACGGCCTCGCTGCCCTGCGGCGCGCCGGTGAGGAGGGTGGGGAGGTAGTACGCGCCCTTGGCGAGGTCGCCGGCGGGGGCCGCGCCGCCGGTGACGACGGTGGCGTAGGAGCGGGCGCGGTCCACGAAGCCGGCGACGCGGTCGCGGTGGGCGTGGGAGATGAGGGGGCCGAGGTCGGTGGCGGGATCGAAGGGGTCGCCGAGGCGGACGGTGGCCATAAGGTCGGCGACGCCGGTCACGAACGCCTCGTACAGCGGTCGCTGGACATAGGCGCGGGTCGCGGCGGTGCAGTCCTGGCCTGCGTTGATGAGCGAGCCGGCGACGGCCCCGTGGACGGCGGCCTCCAGGTCGGCGTCGTCGAAGACGAGGAAGGGTGCCTTCCCGCCGAGTTCGAGGTGGAGCCGCTTGACCGTGCGGGTGGCGATCTCGGCGACGCGCCTGCCGACCGGGGTGGAGCCGGTGAAGGAGGTCATGGCGACGGACGGATGGCCGACGAGGTGCTCCCCCGCGTCCTCGCCCGCGCCGCTGACGACGTTGACCACGCCGTCGGGGATCCCCGCGTCGGACGCGGCCCGGGCGAACATCAGCGAGGTGAGCGGGGTGAGCTCGGAGGGTTTGAGGACGACCGTGTTGCCCGCGGCGATCGCCGGCAGGACCTTCCAGGCGGCCATCTGCAAGGGGTAGTTCCAGGGCGCGATCGAACCGACGACGCCGATCGGCTCACGGCGGATGTACGACGTGTGGTCGGCGCTGTACTCACCGGCGGAGCGGCCCTCCAGATGCCGGGCGGCGCCCGCGAAGAAGGAGGTGTTGTCGACGGTGCCCGGTACGTCGAACTCGGTGCTGAGCCGGATGGGCTTGCCGCACTGGGCGGTCTCGGTGCGGGCGAGGTCCTCGGCCCGGTCGGCCAGGACGTCCGCGAAGCGGTGCAGCGCGGTCGCGCGGTCGCCGGGGGTGGCGCCGGCCCAGCCGGGCAGCGCCCGCTCGGCGGCTGCCACCGCGGCGTCGACGTCGGCGGGCCCCGCCGTCTCGTAGCCGAGGAGTTCGGCTCCGGTGGCCGGGTCGACGACCGCGTGCCGGCGGCCGGAGGTGCCAGCCCGCGGCCGGCCCCCGATGTACTGCGCGCCGTCGGCGAACCGCTCCGTCACATCGAATCGCTGGCCCATCGCATACTCCTCGACCGATCGCGTTGGTTGCAGATCTTGGCAGAGGAGAGGGGTTGCAACAAGGGATTCCGTCGTGGTGTTTTGACATCACGACGGATTCAGTGACGGAGCAGCCGGATCGTCACGTCCAGGAGTTCGCGCTGACGAGGGTCGCGAAGAGCGCGGCCCACAGGACGAGGATGACGAGCGACGCGATGCCCAGCACGATGCCCGTGGTGGCGGCGCTGCCGTTGGTCGCCTCGCCCTTGGTCACCTTGGAGCGGCCGACGGCGCCGAAGATGATGCCGAGGATGCCCAGGACGAGGCCGAAGAACCACAGGAAGACCAGCAGGCTGCAGACCGTGCCGATGATGCCGCAGACCAGTCCGGCGGTGCCCGTGCCGTTGTCGGGCCGCATCGGCGCGGCGTAGCCGCCGGGGTAGGGCTGGTACGGGGACGCGGGCGGGTAGGCGCCCTGCGCGGGGTAGCCCTGGTCGGTCCCCTGCGCCGGGTGGCCCTGGCCTTGCACGGGGTAGCCGTATCCCGGCTGCTGGGGCGGCTGCTGAGGCGCGCCGTAAGGATTCTGCTGGTAGTCAGACATGTGAATGTCCCCTCCGTTGGACTGCGTCGGGCAATGCTATGAGGAACGCCTGACTCTCAGTAATTGAGTTCACTGTCGGTGGCCGGGTGTCCGAGAATGGCCCGATGAAGATCAACGGGGAGAGCGGTGGCGGGCGCCGCGCGGACGGGCCCCGCTCGGTGGCCGAGCTGACGGCGGCCGTCGGCCGGGGCGAGCGGGTCGAGTACGTCTGGTTCTGGGGGCACCGGCCGAGGCCCGACGGCAGCATCGGCGCGAGCTGTTTCAGCCAGTGGTGGCCGTCGCCGTTCACGGTGGACGGCGTCGCCTACGCCACGGCCGAGCACTGGATGATGGCGGGCAAGGCCCGGCTGTTCGACGACGCCGAGGCGGCGGCCCGGGCCCTCGCGGCCACCCACCCCAAGCAGGCCAAGGACGCGGGCCGCACGGTACGCGGCTTCGACGAGGAGCGGTGGCGCCGCCACCGCTTCGACCTGGTGGTCGAGGGCAGCGTGCACAAGTTCGGGCAGGACCCGGCACTCCGCGACTATCTGCTGGGCACCGGCGAGCGGGTGCTCGTCGAGGCGAGCCCGCTGGACCGGGTGTGGGGCATCGGCCTCGCGGCCGACGACGAGCGGGCGGCGGACCCGGCGCGGTGGCGCGGCGACAACCTGCTGGGCTTCGCGCTGATGGAGGCACGGCAGCGGCTGGCGGGGCGGGACTGACTTTTTTCGAACGGGGCTCCGCCCCGGACCCCGGTCCTCAAACGCCGGACGGGCTGGAAAATCCAGCCCGTCCGGCGTTTGAGGACACCGCGCGTCAGCGCGGAAAGGGGGCCCGGGGGCGAAGCCCCCGGTTCCGGGAAGGGGCGGGGTGGGGAAAAGGCCGCCCGCAGGGCGTACCCCCCGGGACTCAGCGGCCCCGGCCCCCGACCCCGGCCCCAGGCCACAACGGCGCCGACACATACGCCCCGTACGTCGCCCCGGGATCCTCCTCCGGCGCGAGCCCGTCCCCGTCGTCGGACACACCGATGTAGACGAAGAGCATCACGGCGGACAGCACGAACGCCAGCGCCCCGAGTATCAGCCCGGTCAGCGCCTGACCGCCGTTGAACGCCCGGCCGTTCTTCACCTTGGACCGGCCTATCGCGCCGAAGATGACGCCGAGGATGCCGAGGAGCGCGCCGAAGAGCACCGTGACGGACATGACGGTGCCGACGATGCCGAGCACCAGGGCGGCGACGCCGAAGCCGCTGTCCGAGGTCATGGCCCGCGGGTCCTCGCCGTACAGCGGCATCGGGTAGCCGTACGAGCCCGGCTGGTACGGGACCTGGCCGTAGGGCACGGGCCCGCCGTAGGGCGGCGCGCCGTACGGAATCTGACCGCCCGGGGCCATGGGATAGCCGTAACCACTCGTGACGTACGGGGCGTGAGGGTTCTGGGGGCCTTGCGGGTAAGACGCTCCGGGGTGGCCCTGGGGATAAGGAACCTGCCCGTAGGGCCCGCCCGGATACGCGCTCGGGGTCCCCGGGCCCGTCGGCGCGAGAGGCACCGGCGGCACGGGAGGCACGGCGGATGAGGCCGGCACGCCGGGCGGTGCGGCCGCGTGCGGCGGCGGCACGGCGGGACCCGGTCGCCCGGGCGCGGCCGCCGTCCGCTGCTCGGGCAGCGGCCCGGTGGCCGGTTTGTCCATCTGCACCCGCCGCTCCGGCGGCGCCCAGGGGTCGCGGTCCCGCGGCTCGGGCTGCTCGTCGGCCGTGGCGGCCCTGTCGGCCCTGTCGGCCTTGTCGGACATAGCCCTCCCCAGTCGGTACTCCGTCATGCTAAGCCCTGGGCACGGCCCCCGTACCCGCCCCGCATACGATGATCAGCCCGTCGACCGAGCAGCCCTGGAGGCGCGCATGTCCGTTCTCGACTCGTTCATCGCCGGGCTCCCCAAAGCGGAGCTGCACGTCCACCACGTCGGCTCCGCTTCCCCGCGCATCGTCGCCGAGCTGGCCGCCCGGCACGCGGACTCCCCCGTGCCCACCGACCCCGAGGCGCTCGCCGACTTCTTCACCTTCCGCGACTTCGCCCACTTCATCGAGGTCTACCTCTCGGTGGTCGACCTGATCCGCGACGCCCAGGACGTACGGCTGCTGACGTACGAGGTCGCGCGCGACATGGCCCGGCAGAACATCCGCTACGCCGAGCTGACCGTGACCCCGTACAGCTCGACCCGGCGCGGGATCCCCGACGCCGCGTTCGTGGAGGCGATCGAGGACGCCCGCAAGGCGGCGGAGGCGGAGCTGGGCGTCGTACTGCGCTGGTGCTTCGACATCCCGGGCGAGGCCGGGCTGGCAGCGGCCGAGGAGACGGCCCGGATCGCCTGCGAGCTCAAGCCGGAGGGCCTGGTCTCCTTCGGGCTGGGCGGCCCCGAGATCGGTGTGCCCCGGCCGCAGTTCAAGCCCTACTTCGACCGGGCGATCGCCGCCGGCCTGCACAGCGTCCCGCACGCCGGGGAGACCACGGGCCCGCAGACGATCCGGGACGCCCTGACCGAGCTGCGCGCCGAGCGCATCGGGCACGGCACGAGCGCCACCCAGGACCCGGCGCTGCTGGCCCACCTCGCCGAGCACCGGATCCCGCTGGAGGTCTGCCCGACCTCCAACCTCGCCACCCGGGCCGTGACCGACCTCGACGCGCACCCCGTCAAGGAGATGGTGGCCGCGGGCGTGCTGGTCACGATCAACAGCGACGACCCGCCGATGTTCGGCACCGACCTCAACCGGGAGTACGGCGTCGCCGCCCGGCTGCTGGACCTCGACGCGAAGGGCGTCGCCGAGCTCGCGAAGAACGCGGTCGAGGCGTCCTTCATGGACGAGGCGGGCAAGCGGGCGCTGCGCGCGGAGATCGACTCCTACACCGCGGCCTGGCGGGGCTGACCGGGACACCGCCGCTCGCGCCCGGCGGGATCCGGCGGGGTCGCGGCGGGGGCTCCGGCGCGCGGGCCGTGCGGCGGGGCCGTACGAGCACAGGGCCGTACGAGCACGGGACCGTACGGGCACAGGGCCACCCGCCCGCGGCGACCGCCGGCCGGGACGGGGCGGCCGCGCGCGGGCCCGTACGGGCCGACGACCGCCCCGGGCGCACGGGCCCGTCACGGTGGCCGAGCGCCGTGACGTGAGGTGCGGGCGGGCCCCGGCGGGGCCGCTCGGCGCGCGGGCGAGTCCGGTGGGACCGGTAAGAATGACCCCATGTCCGATCCGACGCGCGCAGCCGCCGCCCCCGAGTTCACCGCCGTCGCCCACCGCGGTGACCCGTACGTCCACCGTGAGAACACCCTCGCCTCCGTCGGCTCGGCGCTCCGGGCCGGTGCGGGCGCGGTGGAGATCGACGTCCGGCTGACCCGGGACGGCGTGCCCGTCCTGCTGCACGACGCGACGCTGGAGCGGCTGTGGGGCCACGCCCGGCTGCTGGGCTCGCTCTCGGCCGGGGAACTGGGCGAGCTGACGGGCGGTGGGGTGCCGACCCTGCGCGAGGCGCTCGCGCTCGTCACGGACGGGGCGGCGACGGGGCCCGCGCCACGGCTGTTCGTCGACCTGCCCGACCCCACGGCGGCGGAGGCCGCCGTCGCCGAGGTGCACGCGAGCGGCGCGACCGGGCGGGCGTACTACTGCGGCGGCCCCACGGCGATGCTCGCCGTGCGGCGGGCGGACCCGGACGCCGAGATCGCGCTCACCTGGACGACGCTCGTACCGCCGCGCGCGGAGCTGCTCGCCGCGGTCCGGCCGCGCTGGATGAACTACCGGTTCGGGCTGGTGAGCCCGGAGCTGGTGGCCCACGACCACAGCGCGGGAATGCTGGTCTCCGCGTGGACGGCGGACACCCGGTTCACCATGCGGCGGCTGCTCGCCGCGGGCGTCGACGCGATCACCACGAACCGCATCGACGCCCTGCGGTCACTGCCGGCCCGCTGACCTTCCGGTGGGGGCACCGTCCACCACCACCGGCGGTGGCCCGGATTCCGCCACCGCATCGGCTTCCGGCGCGGCATCGGGCTCCCACACGGCATCCGGCTCCGACGTGGCGTCGGATTCCGACGCGGTATCGGATTCCGACGCGGAGAAGACCACGACCGCGCCGACGACCAGCGCGGCACCGGCCAGCGCCGCGCCCGACAGCCGCTCGCCGAGGAAGACCACGGCGCAGGCGACGCCGAAGACGGGGATGAGGTTGAGGACCATCGCCGCCGTCGTGGCCCGCACGGCCTTGATCGCGTAGTTGTACAGAAGGAAGCTGGCCGCGTAGCCGACGATCCCGGACAGCGCGGCGGCGGCCCAGGCTCCGGCCGAGGCGTCCGTGGGCAGGGACTCCGCGCCGCCCGCCCACCGCACCAGCGCGAACGGGAGCGTGCACAGCAGCCCGAAGGAGAACTGGTACGCCGTCATGGTCAGCGCGTCCACGTGCTCGGCGGTCCGCGCGGCGAGCATGACGTAGCCCGCCGCGCACACCACCCCGGCGAGCACCAGCCCGTCCCCCGCGTGCGGCGCGAAGCCCGAGCCGAGGCCCTCCAGCGTGGCCACCCCCGCCAGCGCCAGGACGAGCGCCGCGCAGGCCCGGCCGGTGAGTCTCTCGCGCAGGAAGAGGCAGGCCATGCCGATGGCGAAGAACGACTCCAGGCCGGTGAGCAGGGAGGCGTTGGACGCGGTGGTGCGGGAGAGACCGAAGTTGAAGAGGGCGTAGGCGAGGGCGGGTTCGAGCAGGCCCAGGAGGCCGAGGCGGACGACCCACCTACGGCCGGGCGGACGCCGTGGGCCGCGGATCAGGAGCACCGCCCAGAGCACGGCCGTCGCCGACGCCAGCTGGATCACCAGCAGCGTCAGCGGCGGCAGCGCGTCCAGCGCGGACTTGGTGAAGGTGGCCGAGCTGCCCCAGAACAAGGCGGCCGACACCAGCGCGACCTGATGACGCGAGAGGCGGGTGAGACGGGCGGGCAGCGAGGAGTTCACCGGCCCGGGGTGCCCATCCGCCACAGCGCGCTGTCGGCCCAGGCCCCGACGATGGCCTCGTCGGGGTCCTGGCCGCGCAGGGCGGCGTAGCGGTCGGCCAGCAGCTGAAGGCGTACGGTCATGGGGATCTGGGCGAGGAGCGGCGGCAGCGGGTCGCCGGCGGGCGCCTCCAGGGTGGCCGTCGCGATGCCCTCCCGCCGGGCGGCCTCGGCCAGCGCTGCCGTCAGCCCGTCGGGGTCGGCGGCCGGTTCGAGGACGACGAGGCCGTCCGCGGCGGTGTACGGCACGGCCGAACCGTGCAGGAAGCGGTCGGAGTCGAAGCCCTCCGCGAGGATCCGGGCCCCCTCGCGGATCTTCAGGGCGCCCTCGCGGGCGGTGACGCCCCAGGGCCCGCAGCCGATGATCGCCAGGCTGCGCGCGGGGACGGCGATGTGGTCGGTGCCGGGCTCGGCACAGACGGCGCGGACCTGCTCCGCCGTCCGCCGGAGGTCGTCGGCGGAGCCCTCGGGGGCGCCGGCGAGGTGGGCGAGCCGGGCGAGGACGCCGAGCGCGGAGGTGTAGCTGACGGTGTAGGTCTCGGACTCCTCGGGAGCCACCGTCCCGATCGCCTCCGGCCAGCCGCGGCCCGTGCCGGTGACCGGGACGACGGGGACGCCGGCCTCCTGGGCGGCGGCCCGCGCGCGGACCGCGAACGCGGTCTCGGCGGTGTGGGTGATGACCAGGAGGACGTCGCCGGGCCGATGCCCCGCGCTCCACCGGGACCACTGGACGGCGGGCGCCCAGCGGGCGTCGAGACCGGCCCGCTCCAGCATCGCGGCGCCGAGCTCGGCGGCGTGCTGGCTGGTGCCGGTGCCGGTGACGACGACCCGGCGGGCGGCGGCGAGGACGGCGGCCCGCTCGGCCAGGTCGAGCCCCGCGACGCGGTCGAGGGCGGCGGCCTGCTGGTTGATCATGCGGTGGAGTGCGGTCGGCATGGTGATCGGATCGCCAATCGTGAGAGGGGGGACGGCAGAGGGCTCAGGGGCTTCGGGGGCTTCGGGGGCTTCGGGGTCTTCGGGGGCTCGGGGGTCTTTCGGGAGGGGCCCGGCGGCCTCACCCGACGGGTGGGGCCGAGGCGAGGACGACGACGCTGGGCGCGTGGACGGTGAACGGCGTCCGGTCGTAGTCCCCGTACACCGCCTCCACGCGCAGCCCGGCGGCCCGCAGCATGGCCAGGAGCTCATGGGCGCTGAAGACGCGGTAGTCGGCGGTGGACGAGCGCCCGGTGGCGGGCTCGGTCACGGTCCAGCGGATACGGCTGGTCAGCGGGTCGAAGACCTCCTCGTGGAGGAAGGTCCGGCCGGTGGAGCTGTCGAAGTTGCGGATGACGTACTGGTCCTCGGGGACGCCGAAGACCTCGCCGGTCTGCCGGAGGAAGGCGTCCCGGTTGACGACGTCGAGGAGGAACCGGCCGCCGGGCGCCAGGACCCGGCGCACCTCGTGCAGGACGCGCATGTCCTCGGCCGCCTCGTGGAAGAAGCCGAAGCTGGTGTGCAGGTTGGTCACGGCGTCGAAGGACCCGTCGGGGAAGGCGCCGAGGTCCCTCATGTCGGCCCGTACGAACGCGACGTCCCGCCCGGCGGCCGCGGCGCGGCGGCGCGCCTGCCCGAGGTAGTCGGCGGACAGGTCGGCTCCGGTGACGCGGTATCCGGCGCCCGCGAGCGGCACGGCGTGGCGGCCCGTGCCGCAGGCGAGGTCGAGCAGGCGCGGCCGGTCGCCGGGCGGCACCAGCGCGGTGACACAGTCGATCATGGCCCGGGTGAGGCCGGGGTCCTGCTGTTCGATGTCGGAGTCGGTGTAGATGTCACCGAAGAACGCGGTCCACCAGTCGCCCGGTTCCCCCGGGCCGGCGTCCGGCCCGGTTCCCCCGCCCTCAAGGGCCTCCGCACCGCCCAGCGGCGTTCCGACGCCCACCAGCCAGGGCCCCTCCGGGCTGAAGCGGGCCGCCGCGACCCGGCCTTCGGGGCCCTCGTACTCACGGTGGACGAGCCGTCCGGCGGTGGGGAGCTCCAGGCCGAAGCGACCCTCGGTCACATAGCGCGCCTCGCCGCGCGCCGTCTCGGTCAGGACCGCGCCACGCAGCGTGGCGGTCGCGAGGTCGAAACCCGCGGTGGTCGCCTCGGCGCGCCGCCAGAGCGAGAGGCGGGGGTCGCCGCCGAGCGTCTCGACGGCGAGCCAGGCCGTCTCCGAGCCGTCCTGGAGGAGGACCTCCAGCCAGGTCTCCTCGTGGTCCGTGGCCACCACCCGGCCGGCCACCCGCCACTTCCGGCCCCGTACGACCGCGTCGGCGCCGGGCGTCAGCCGGTCGGCGACGGCGGCGCAGGCCGGGGTCCAGGGGTGCTGCTCGTACGGGGGCTCCTGCGCGGGCGCGTGCTGTCGCTCGTCGGGGTACTCGTGGGGGCGGGCGTGGGCGTGGGGGTGGGCGTGTCTCTGCTCGCTCATGACTGTTCTCCCGGTGGTTCTCGGTGTGTCCCCGGCGCCGCGGGCCCGCGCAGGGCGAAGCGCGGCAGCGGCTCGGCCGTGCCGTCGAGGACGTCGGCCACGTGGCGGGCCCAGGCCGGCCCGTGTTTGAAGCCGTGCCCGGAGTCGCCGCCGACGAGCCAGCCGTCGCGGGTGCCGGGCAGCCGGTCCAGGACGAAGTGCCCGTCGGGCGACCAGGCGTACGCGCACTCCTCGCGCCGTTCGACGGGCGCCTCGGCGAGGGCGGGGAAGCGGGTGGCGACGTAGCGCCGCGCGTGCGGCGGCAGTTCGACGGCGGCCGAGGGGGCGCCGGCGGCCGGGGGATCCTCGGCGACGACGTCCGGGACGATCTTCACGGTGGCCGTGCTGTCGATCGCGGGCACGCCGTACATCTCCGCCGCGCGGTCGATCCAGGCGGGCCCGCCGCCGGTCGCCCAGGGGCCGCGCGCGGTGAGCCGGTAGCTGTCCTGGCGTTCGGCGACGACCTCGGTGAGGCCGGGGAAGAGCGTGGGCAGGGCCGGGCCGACGGCCCATACGACCAGGTCGGCGGGGTGCGGCCGGCCGTCGACGCGGGCGCCGTCGCCGTCGGGCACGGCAGTGCCCACGAGGGTGCGGACGCCGCGCCGCGCGGCGGAGTCGGCCAGGGCGCGCATCGCCGTACGGGCCGCGAGCACGGCGCCGCCGGGTTCGTGGACGGCGAAGGAGACGCCCTGGGCGGTGAAGCCGGGGAACCGGCCGGGCAGGGCGGCGGCCGGCACGTGTTCCACGGGGATGCCGAGGTCGCGCAGGGTGTCGAGGCTCGCGCGCTCCCACCGGGTGTCGGGGCCGGTGGCGAGCAGCAGGGCTCCGGTGGGGTGGAGGAACCGCCGGCCGGTCTCGGCCTCCAGCTCCCGCCAGAGCGTCCGGGCCCGCCACGCGGAGCGGGCGTAGCAGCGGTCCGGGCCGTGGGCGCAGCGCAGGATACGGGTGTCGGCGTAGGAGGGGCCGGCTCCGGCGCCGGCCGGGCGGGGGTCGACGAGGTCGACGGACCGGCCCCGCCCGGCGAGTTCGCGGGCGAGGGACAGGCCGAAGACCCCGGCGCCGACGACGAGGGCGCGGCTCATGCGCGGGTCCGGGTCATCCGGCCGTCACCCGGGTGTCGACGTCGGCGGGCAGCGGGGTGAAGAAGGTGTGCGGGCCGGGGGCGACGGGGTGGGCCTCGTCGGCGGGGAAGTCCGCCCGCCCGGCGGCGCGGGTGGGTCCGCCGGGCAGGCCGAGGGCGTGCCAGAGCTGTTGGGCGAAGTCCGGCATGAGGGGGTGGGCGCAGGCGGCCAGGGTGCGGGCCGCGCGCGCTTCGAGGGCGACGGCGGTACGGGCGCGGTCGTCGGTGGGGTGGGCGGCGAGCAGCCGGGACTGCCCGGCGGCGAAGGCGGCGGAGAGGCGGACGAGTTCGCTGAGGCAGCGGGTGGCCCGCTGGGGGGAAAACGTTTCGGCACGGAGGGCGGCGAGACATTCGCCGGCGAGCGCCTCGACGGCGGAGGCGAAGGCCGCCTGGGAGGGGGTGGGCGCGCCGGGCACGGGGATCCGGCCGCCGCCGACGGTGCCGACGCGGTGGAACAGCCCGTCGAGCCAGCCCTGCCAGGCGCCGGCCAGTTCCTCGTCGGCCAGGCGGCGGAAGCGGTCCCAGGTGAAGGAGGTACGGGCGGTCTCCGGCCGGTCGTGGGCGAGCGCGAACCGGACGACGCTGCCGGGCACCTCGGCGAGCAGGGCGTCGGCCCGGATGACGTGGCCGCGGCTCTTGGAGAACTTCGCGTCGTCCAGCTGGAAGAACTCGTTGGTGACGAAGGCGCCGGGCAGGCGCAGCCCCTCGTCGTAGGCCATCATCAGGGCCGGGAAGAGGACGGTGTGGAAGTAGCCGTTGTCGAAGCCGAAGAACTGGACGATCCGGGAGGCGTTCCACTCCTCGCGCCAGCCGCCGGGGTCCGTTCCTTCGGCGCGCAGGGCCTCCTGGAGTTCGGCGAAATAGCCGGGGACCATCTCGGCCCAGACGTAGACGCGCTGCCGCTCGAAGCCCGCCACGGGCACCGGGAGTCCCCAGTCGGTGGGGTGGGTGACGGGGATCTCGGGGAGCTCGCCGGCCAGCAGACCGGCGCAGAGCTCCTCCAGCTGGGGGCTCATCGCGGTGCGGGCGTGCAGGGCGCGCAACCGGTCGGCGTACGGGGCGAGGGGGAAGACGAGGCGCTCGTAGGTGCGGGTGACCGGTGTGGCGCCACAGGTGTTGCAGACGGGGTCGACGAGGTCGGTGCAGACGTTGGGCCAGGCGCACTCCTCGCAGGAGTTGCCGTCGCTGTCGGCGCCGCAGCGGGGGCAGCCGCCGCTGACGTGTCCTTCGAAGAGGTAGCGGTCGCAGGGGACGCAGTGCAGTCCCTCCGCCGTGCGGGCGACGATCCGGCCGGTGCGGTGGAGGGCGGTGACGAAGTCCCTCACGGCTTCCTGGTGGAGGCGGGAGTGCTGGGGGCGGACGTAGGTGTCGGCGTCGAAGGCGGCCGAGGCGAAGATGGCGGCGACGACGTCGGCGTACCGGTCGGCGAGCACGAGGGGGTCCGCACCCAGGGCGCGGGCCTTGAGCGGGACGTAGCTCTGGTGGACGTCCGAGCCGGTGAGGTAGCGGACGGGAGTGCCGTGGAGGCGGAGCGCCCGGGTGTGGATGTCGGCCCCGGAGTAGGGGCCGGAGAGGTGGCCGAGGTGCAGGTCGCCGTTGGGGGTGGGCGGTGCCGCGGTGACGAGGGTGCGCGTGAGCATGTGCGGGATCTCCGGGGTGGGGAGCACGGGGCCGGTGGAGCGCGGGTCAGAGGTCGAGCGGGCCCATGGCGGGCGGCCAGTAGAGCGAGAGGAAGACCAGCGGCTCGGTGGCGCTGGCGTTCCTCAGCTGGTGGCGGGAGCCGTTGGGGATGAGCACGGCCGAGGGCGCGGCGACGGGCCGTGTCTCGTCGTCGATGACCATGACCCCGCTGCCCGAGACGATGACGAACGCCTCGTGTTCCTCGTGGTGGTCGTGCGGCTCGGTCTCGCCGCCGGGCGGGATGACGGCCCGGCCCAGGCCCCAGTCGGCGAGGTCCTCGCCGCCGTGCGGATAGACCTGCTGATAGCGGATGCCGTAGGCGTCGGTGAGCCGGCTGTCACTCATGTCCCTGATGAGCATGGAGGTCTCCGTCCCGGCGGGGCCCGCCGCGGGTGGTCAGTAGGTGAAGTCGGGGGTGTTGGCGGCGACGACGGGCTCCCAGGGGTTGGTGAGCAGGGCGTCGGGCTCGATGGGCAGGCCGTTGGACCAGCCGTGATCGGGGTCGCCGACCGAGAAGTCCTTCGCGGTGAGGTAGTCCAGCCGCAGCGAGGGCCAGACCTCCTCCTCGCGGTGGGCGCCCAGGCGCCGGGTGTCGTCGCCGACGACGTCGCTCTGGACGAGAACGTCGATCTGGTAGGTGGCGGAGAAGGTGTCGGCGGGGCAGCCGGGACCGACGGGGTTGTGCCAGCTGCTGGCGAGGCGGTCCGGGTGGCCGATGCCGCCGTTGCCGATGGTGCGGTGGGCGTTGTCGCGGACGAAGTCCATGGCCGCGCCGAGGTCGGGCGCCAGACCGCGGGTGACGAGCGAATGGGCGTAGTGGCCGGGGGCGTTGACCGATATGACCACCCCGCCGGGGATCCTGCGGTCGTGGTTACGGCGCTGGTGGGCACCGGTGTAGAAGAGCTGGGTGCTGGCCTTGAAGAGGGCCAGGGAGCCGTCCGGCTGCTCCAGCGGCAGGGCCTCGGCGTAGACGGTGTCGAAGGCGAGGGGCGCCCACTCGGACAGATAGGTGTCGGCCAGGCGCCGGCACACGTCGGCGAACTCGGGGCCGGGCAGGGCCCGGGCGAGCCGCTCGTCGTTGAAGACGATCAGGAAGGCACTGCTCTGGCCGGTGACGGCCCGCCGCTTCCAGGCGGCCCGCGCGGTCCAGATCCGGGCCGCGAGGTGGGCGTGGCCCCGGGCGAGGTCCTCCGGGCGGAACCAGCAGATGTCGACGCCGAGACCCTTGGAGGCGCCCGGACCCTGCCAGGACCTGGCGGCGAGGCGCCCGAAGAGGCAGGGCTGGGACCGGCGCAGCCAGCCGAGCAGGGCGGTCTCCCGCTCCTCGGCCGAGGCGTCCGGCGCCAGCAGCACCTCGTGGGCCGCGTCGATGTCCGCTCCGAAGCCGGTCGCACCGGTGTCCTGCGGCAGGGCCGCGAGCGCCTCGGCGAGGCCGGCCCTCGCGGGCAGGGTTGTCTTGCCGTCCAGTGCGATCACTCCCCCATAGTGGTCTGCACGCCGATGGCTCGTCGGCGACGGCGACAGTCTGACGATGCACAAGATCGCTGGTCAAGACCTTGACTTACGACGGAATCCGTAGTGCGGGGGCATGGCGAGCATGGATTCGGACAGCCCCAACGGTCTTTCGCGGAGGGCGCTTTGGGGCGGTGGGGGTGCCCCGCCTCGGGGCCGCCTCGGGGGCCCGTCTCGGGGGCTGGTCTCAGGGTCCGTCTCAGAGACCGCTTCAGGTCTGCCTCAGATCCGCCTCAGGGGGCCGGTCTCAGGTCTGGCTCCGGGGCCCGTCCCAGAGGCCCGCCCGGAGGCCCGCCCGGAGGCCCGCCCGGAGGCCCGTCTCAGAGGCCCGTCTCAGAGGCCGACGATCTCGTTCCACTCCTTGGCGAAGACGGGGCGCTCCTTGGAGGTCATGTCCCGGGCGGTCGCGAGCCGCTTCCGCATGTCGTCGCTCGGGAAGATCAGGGGGTTCCCGGCGAGCTCGGCGAGCTCCTTGTCCCGGGAGGCGGCGAGGACATCCCGCGCGGCGGGCACGGGGCAGACGTAGTTGACGGCAGCGGCGAGCCGCGCCGCGACCTCGGGCTGGTAGTAGTGGTCGATCAGCCGCTCGGCGTTGCTCTTGTGGCGGGCGAGATTGGGGATCATCAGGCTCTCCGCCCACAGCTCGGCGCCCTCCTCCGGGACCACGAACTCGATGTCGGGGTTGTCGGCCTGGAGCTGGATGATGTCGCCGGAATACGCCTGACAGGCCAGGACGTCCCCGGAGGAGAGGTCCTTGATGTAGTCGTTGCCGGTGAAGCGGCGGATGTGGCGCTTGCTCACCAGCCGGCGCAGCTGGTCGGTCATGGTGTGGAAGTCGTCGGCGGTCCAGCGGGTGACGTCCGCGCCGTTGCCCTGCATGAGCAGGCAGAACGCCTCGTCCAGCCCGGCCAGCAGGGTGACCCGGCCACGCAGGTCGTCCTTCCAGAGCTCGGAGGTGTGCCGGATCTCGCGACCGAGCTTCTTGCGGTTGTAGGCGATGCCGGTGATGCCGGACTGCCAGGGGACGGTGTGCCGGCGGCCGGGGTCGAAGGGCGGCCTGCGCAGCAGCGGGTCGAGGTTGCGGGCGACGTTCGGCTGCCGGGAGCGGTCCATCTCCTGGACCCAGCCCAGGTGCACATAGCGGGCGCACATCCAGTCGCTGACGACGACGAGGTCCCGGCCGGTGTCCTGGTGGTTCATCAGCGCCGGGCTGATCTTCCCGAAGAACTCGTCGTTGTCGTTGATCTCCTCGGTGTACTTCACCGAGATCCCGCCGGCCTTCTCGAACTCGTCCAGCGTCGGGCGGCGCTGGGGGTCCTCGTCGTCGGTGTCGATGTAGAGCGGCCAGTTGGCGAAGACGAGCCGCTTCTCCCGGCCCGAACGGTCCGCGGCGGCCCGGTCGCCGGGCTCGACATAGGCGGCGGGGACCCCGCACCCGGCGAGTGCGGCGGCGCCCGCGCCCGCGCCGAGCACGCGCAGCAGGGACCGGCGGGACAGGCTCTTCACGGGGCTCACTCGCATTTCGGCAGCTTGACGGGTCAGATCTTCGCGGACAATGTACGGCCTGTCCGGGAGCCGTCCGCGCCCCCCGACACCTTGACGGGCCGGACCGGGGCGAGCAGCAGGTGGACCGTGACCGCACCCAGGGCGCACAGGGCCGCGACCGACCAGAGGACGATGTGCCAGGCGTCGGTGAACTGTGCCGCGTGCAGCGCCTCGCCGGGCCCGGAGAGGTCACCGGCGGCGATCTTCCCGGCCAGCTCGGCCGAGCCCGTACGGGCCTGGATCAAGCTGGTCAGGACCGCGCCGACCACGGCCACCACCAGGGCGTTGGCGCCACCCTTGACGGTGTTGAGGAATCCGGCCGCCATACCGACCCGGGCAGGCTCCACCAGGCTCATCGCCTGGGCATCGATGATACCGACCACCAGGCCGTTGCCGACGCCGATGGCGAGGAGCGGGCCGAGCAGGGCGAGGGCCGATATGCCGGGGTGGAGCACGGTGAGCCAGGCGTTGCCACCCGCGAGGAGCACCAGGGCCAGGCCGGCGAGATAGCGGGCGGGTATCCCCCGGTTGACCAGCCGGCCGCCGGCTGCGGGGAGGAAGAGCACGGGGGCCGTCAGCATCAGCATGCTCAGGCCGGCGTCCCGGGCGGAGAGGCCGTTCACACCCTGGAGGTAGATCGGCAGGAACACCAGCACCCCGGAGGAGCCCACGGGGACCGCGAGGGCCGCCAGGCTCCAGCCCATGAAGCGGCGGTCGCGGACCAGGGTCAGGTCGAGCACCGGGTGATCACTGCGCCGTTCGACGGCCGCGAAGACCACCAGCAGCAGGAGTCCGGCGGCGACGGGACCGAGCACCCGCGGGCTGCCCCAGCCGGCCTGCGCGCCCTGGGTGATGCCGAACATCAGCAGCGCCAGGCCGCCGATGAAGCTGGCCACACCCGGCCGGTCGACCTTCGGACGGTGGTCGGCCCGCGACTCGCCGACGAAGGCGGTGCCCAGGAGGATGACCAGACCGGCGGCCGCGAAGACCCCGAAGGTCGTGCGCCAGCCCAGCCCGCCGACCATCCAGCCGGAGAACGTCGGCCCGATCGCGAGGCCGATGCCGCCCATGGTGCCCATGGCGGCGAAGGCCCGGGTCCTGGCCTCGCCCTGGAAGGTGGACGCGAGGATCGCGCCGCCGCCCGCCATCACTCCGGCCGCGCCCGCGCCGGAGAGCGTACGGGCCACGTCGAGCAGCAGGATGTCGTTCACGAGGGCGCTGCCGAGGGCCCCGGCGGTGTAGACCGCGGCGCCTATGGAGAAGATCCGGCGACGGCCGAAGAGGTCGCCGAGCGAGCCGGAGACCAGCATGAGGGAGGAGGCCGTGAGGAAATAGCCGGTCACGACCCATTGCAGGGAGGCGCCGGAGGCGTGCAGGTCCTCGCCGATGCGGGGGATCGCGACATTCGTGCCGGACATGGACATGGGCAGCGTGAGGAAACCCAGCAGGACCACGAGCACCGTCATGACGGGGCTGGGCCGCCGGGTCCGCGGGGACTCGGAAGACATACGAGTAAACTACACCGTGCAGTGCAACTGGTAAACCGAGCAGTGCAATTTTTCGCGAGGCACGCTTCGCGACCCTTGGAGAGGAGCGGCGATGCCCGCAGCACAACAGGAGCCCGCGGCCGGACGTCCCCGCCGCGGCATGGCGGAGAAGCGGCAGGCCATCACCCGTGCCGCCCGCACGGTCTTCGCCCGGGACGGCTTCAGCCGGGCGAGCGTGGACGCCATCGCCGCCGAGGCCGGGGTGTCGAAGCGCACGATCTACAACCACTTCCAGGACAAGGAGGAGCTCTTCCGCTCCGTCGTCATCGAGAGCGCCGGCTCCGTGACCACCTGGCACCGGATGATGGTCGAGCGCCACCTCGGCAAGATCACCGATCTGGAGCGGGACCTCACCTCCTTCGCCTTCGACTGGGCCTCTCCCCCGCCCGAGTTCGCCGACCACTTCGCGCTCGTGCGCCAGATCCACGCGGAGGCGTCCCACCTGGAGCCCGCGGTCATCGAGGCGTGGCAGGAGGCGGGCCCGCGTCCCGCGTTCCGGCAGCTGGCCCACCGGCTGGGCGAACTGGCGGAGGAGGGGCTGCTCGACATCGACGACGCCGGGGTGGCCGCGCGCCACTTCGCCCTGCTGGCCGTCTCGGACGTCAGCCAGGGCTCCTTCTTCGGCGCCGTGAAGATGCCGGAGACCGAGATCGACGCCATCGTCAGCGGCGGCGTGCACGCCTTCCTGCGGCTCTACGGCCCGGCCGGCGCGGCCCGGCGCACACCCTGACCCGCCCCGGACACGGCGGTGGCCCCGCCGGAGGATCCGGCGGGGCCACCGCTGCGCTGTCGTCCGGGCTCAGCCGAGCGAGGTCATCACGTGCTTGATGCGCGTGTAGTCCTCGAAGCCGTAGGCCGAGAGGTCCTTGCCGTAGCCGGACTGCTTGAAGCCGCCGTGGGGCATCTCGGCGACCAGCGGAATGTGGGTGTTGATCCACACGCAGCCGAAGTCGAGCCGCTTGGACATCCGCATGGCGCGGGCGTGGTCCTTGGTCCACACCGACGAGGCCAGCGCGTACTCGACGCCGTTGGCGTAGCCGACGGCCTGCTCCTCGTCCGAGAACGACTGGACGGTGATGACCGGGCCGAAGACCTCGTGCTGGATGATCTCGTCGTCCTGCTTGAGCCCGGAGACGACGGTCGGGGCGAAGAAGTAGCCCTTCTCGCCGACCCGGTGGCCGCCCGCCTCGACCTTGGCGTGCGAGGGCAGCCGCTCGATGAAGCCCGACACCTGCTCGAGCTGGTTGGCGTTGTTCAGCGGGCCGTAGAGCACGTCCTCGTCGTCCGGCTGCCCGGTCTTGGTGTCGGCGGCGGCCTTGGCCAGCGCGGTCACGAACTCGTCGTGGATCGACTCGTGCACGAGCACCCGGGTCGCGGCCGTACAGTCCTGGCCCGCGTTGAAGAAGCCCGCGACGGAGATGTCCTCGACGGCCTTGGCGATGTCGGCGTCCTCGAAGACCACGACCGGCGCCTTGCCGCCGAGCTCCAGGTGGACCCGCTTGACGTCCTTCGAGGCGGACGCGGCGACCTGGATGCCCGCGCGCACGGAGCCGGTGATCGAGGCCATGGCCGGCACCGGGTGCTCCACCATGAGCCGGCCGGTCTCGCGGTCGCCGCACAGGACGTTGAAGACGCCCTTGGGGTGGCCGAGCTCCTCCAGCACACCGCCGATGATCTCGCCCATGAGCAGTGTGGAGGCCGGGGTGGTGTCGGAGGGCTTGAGGACGACGGTGTTGCCCGCGGCGAGCGCCGGGGCGAACTTCCACGTGGCCATCATCATGGGGTAGTTCCACGGCGCGACCTGGGCGCAGACACCGATCGGCTCGCGCCGGATGATGGAGGTCATGCCCTCCATGTACTCACCGGCGGAGCGGCCCTCCAGCATCCGGGCGGCACCCGCGAAGAAGCGGATCTGGTCCACCATCGGCGGGATCTCTTCGCTGCGGGTGAGCGCCAGCGGCTTTCCGGTGTTCTCGGACTCGGCGGCGATCAGCTCCTCGGCCCGCGCCTCGAAGGCGTCGGCGATCTTGAGGAGGACCTTCTGGCGCTCGGCGGGCACCAGGTCGCGCCAGGCGGGGAACGCTGCCTGGGCGGCGGCCATGGCCGCGTCGACGTCGGCGGGGCCGGACAGGGCGGCGACGGCGTACGCCTCGCCGGTGGCCGGGTTGACCACCTCCGTGGTCCGCCCGTCGGCGGCATCCCGGAACTCTCCGTCGATGTAGTTGCGGAGACGACGCAGCTCGGTGGTCACGTTCGCCACCCCTTCTTTCAGGTCCATTGGGTGAGACGCCCAGCCTAGTCAGTAAGGCGACGCTTTCGACATACCCACTCCCCATGAACAACGGAATCAGTGTTCTAAAAGGTTCCTCACAACGAATTTCATCGATTCCGGGTTGCCACACGGGCGAGTCCCATGCACAGTGGTCTCCGTGGCCACTCGTAGTGCAGACCCCAAGAGCGTGCAGGGCACGCAGTCGATCGACGCCGTCTCCCTGGCGATCATCGAGCAACTCCAGGAGGACGGCCGCCGCCCCTACGCGGCGATCGGCAAGGCGGTAGGTCTGTCCGAGGCGGCCGTCCGGCAGCGCGTGCAGAAGCTGCTCGACCAGGGCGTGATGCAGATCGTCGCCGTCACGGACCCGCTCACCGTGGGATTCCGGCGCCAGGCGATGGTCGGCATCAACGTCGAGGGCGACCTCGACCCCGTCGCCGACGCCCTGACCGCGATGGACGAGGTGGAGTACGTCGTGGTGACCGCCGGCTCCTTCGATCTCCTCATCGAGATCGTCTGCGAGGACGACGACCACCTCCTGGAAACGATCAACAAGCGCATCCGGACCCTCCCCGGCGTGCGCTCCACCGAAAGCTTCGTCTACCTCAAGCTCCGCAAGCAGACCTACACATGGGGAACCCGATAGCCGTGAGCAAGGACCTCTCCCAGACGGCGTACGACCACCTGTGGATGCACTTCACCCGCATGTCGTCGTACGAGAACGCAGCCGTGCCGACCATCGTGCGCGGTGAGGGCACCTACATCTACGACGACAAGGGCAAGCGCTACCTCGACGGTCTCGCCGGCCTGTTCGTGGTCCAGGCCGGCCACGGCCGCGCCGAGCTGGCCGAAGCGGCCAACAAGCAGGCGCAGGAGCTGGCCTTCTTCCCGGTGTGGAGCTACGCCCACCCCAGGGCCGTCGAGCTCGCCGAGCGGCTGGCCCACTACGCCCCCGGCGACCTCAACAAGGTCTTCTTCACCACCGGTGGCGCCGAAGCCGTGGAGACCGCGTGGAAGCTGGCGAAGCAGTACCACCAGCTGACCGGCAACCACCGGAAGTACAAGGTCATATCGCGGTCGGTGGCCTACCACGGCACCACCCAGGGCGCCCTGTCCATCACCGGCCTGCCGGCCCTCAAGGCCCCCTTCGAGCCGCTGGTCCCCGGCGCGCACAAGGTGGCCAACACCAACATCTACCGCGCCCCGGTGCACGGCGACGACCCGGAGGCGTTCGGCCGCTGGGCCGCCGACCAGATCGAGCAGCAGATCCTCTTCGAGGGCCCCGACACCGTCGCCGCCGTCTTCCTGGAGCCCGTGCAGAACGCGGGCGGCTGCTTCCCGCCGCCGCCCGGCTACTTCCAGCGGGTCCGCGAGATCTGCGACAAGTACAACGTCCTGCTGGTGTCGGACGAGGTCATCTGCGCCTTCGGCCGCCTCGGCACGATGTTCGCCTGTGACAAGTTCGGCTACGTCCCGGACATCATCACCTGCGCCAAGGGTATGACCTCCGGCTACTCCCCCATCGGCGCGGCCGTCATCTCCGACCGCATCGCCGAGCCGTTCTTCAAGGGCGACGCGACCTTCCTGCACGGCTACACCTTCGGCGGCCACCCGGTCTCCGCCGCCGTCGCGCTGGCCAACCTCGACATCTTCGAGCGCGAGGGCCTCAACCAGCACGTGCTGGACAACGAGTCGGCCTTCCTGTCGACCCTGTCCAAGCTGCACGACCTGCCGATCGTCGGCGACGTCCGCGGCAACGGCTTCTTCTACGGCATCGAGCTGGTGAAGGACAAGGCCACCAAGGAGTCGTTCACGCCGGAGGACTGCGAGCGGCTGCTCTACGGCTTCGTGTCGAAGAAGCTGTTCGAGAACGGTCTGTACTGCCGGGCCGACGACCGGGGCGACCCCGTCATCCAGGTCGCGCCGCCGCTGATCGCCGGCCAGTCCACCTTCGATGAGATCGAGCAGATCCTCCGCGGCGTCCTTACGGAGGCGTGGACGAAGATCTGACCCACTGTCCGGCACCGACCCGGACGGCGTCCGGTCCATTCCCGGCGCCGTCCCTCCGCCGTGGCCCCGCGCGACCCCCTTCGCAGTACGCGCGCGTGGGCCACGGCTTTCGCCATGTCCGCCCGCGCCCCCGCCGCACATCCGCTCACCGGCGGTGCGCGGACGCGCTCCGACTCTTGGGCGACGGCCGGGGATGAGGCCGACCGGAGGAAAGTGAGGCACTCCAGCGCCGAGCCTGGGAGGGGGCTAGGATCCCGGTTCCGTACGGTGCCAGTGACCCAATGGCCTCCGGTTCGTTCAGCCGGTCAGGGGAACGGACCCTTCAGCGACCCGAGGTGCTCGATATGGTGGCCCCGCCGGACAACGACGTGCTCTGGGCACGCGGCCTGCATTACGCATACAGCGGTTCCCCCGCACTCGCCGGAGTCTCCCTCGGCGTGCGCGAAGGCGAGATCCTCGCCGTCACCGGACCACGTGGCTCCGGGAAGTCCACCCTGCTCAAGTGCCTGTCGGGCCAGCTCGTACCCCACCCGGGCGAGGTGTGGTTCAACAGCGCGCCCGTGCACACCCTCTCGCGCTCCGCACGCGAGCGGCTGCGCCGGGAGCGGTTCGGCTGGATCGACAGCGAGCCCCACCTCGTGCCCGAGCTGTCGGCCTGGGAGAACGCCGCCCTGCCGCTGCTGCTGCGCGGCATCGGCCACCGGGCCGCCAGACGGACCGCCGGCGAGTGGCTGGAGCGCCTCGACGTCGGCGACTGCGCCCGGAAGCGGCCCGGCGCACTGCTCATGGCCCAGCGTCAGCGGGTCGCCATCGCGCGGGCGCTGACCACCGAACCGACGGTGATCTTCGCGGACGAGCCGACCGCCCCGCTGCACAACGCCGACCGCGCCCAGGTGCTGCGCACCCTGACCACGGCCGCGCGCTCGCACCAGATCACCGTCGTCGTCGCCGGCCCGGACGACGAGATCGCCACCCTGGCGGACCGCGCCGTCACCCTGGTCGACGGCCGCCGCACGAGCGGGGTCCCGGTTCCCGACGCGTCCGAGGGCGAGGGCAGGGCCGCGTGCTCAGTCTCCGCCTAGCGCGCGGCGCGCATCCGCTCGTCCTGCTGCGGCGGCTGCTGGTCGCGGCCGCCGCGGCGGGCGTCGGGTTCCTGCTGCTGTGCACGCTCGGATACGCGGTGGCCCACCCCAAGTCCACCGGGGAGTCACTCGTCCGGCTGATGTGGTGCGCCGTGCCGCTGGCCGCCGTGGTGCAGTTCGCCCTCGCCGTGGCCCGTACGGACCCCGCCACCCGGCCCCGTGACGGCCTGGACGCCATCGGCCTCGGCCCGGTGCGGCTGTCCCTGCTCGCGGCCGCGTCGACGGCCCTCTCCTGCTCCTTCGGCAGCGGCGTCGCCCTGCTGGTCTACCTGGAGCTGCGCGGCGACCTCGGCGGCACCCCGCTGAGCGGTTCCGCCTCCGGGCTGCTGGACGGGAACGCCCCGCTGCCCTGGGCCGCGACGCTGACCCTCCTGGGCCTGCTGCCGGTGCTCGCCGCCGGCACCTGCGCCCTCGCCCTGCGGCCGCGCGCGGGGGCCGCACGGGCCGCCAGGGCCGCGAAACAGCCCGCAGACGCCGCACAGGACCCCGCGGACGTTCCCGCCGCCCCCGTCGTCCCCACGCCGCCGCCCGCCCCCAAGCCCAGCTACACCGGGCTCCCCTGGGGCATCACGATCATCACGGTCGGCCTGGCCATGGAGGCGTACGTGGCCCGGGGACCGGCTCCGGACCCCGACACCCTGCTCGCCCTGCCCGGCTCCGACGGCGCCTCCCCCGGCGTCATCGGCGGCTGGCTGCTGGCCTCCCTGGGGCTCGTCCTGGCGGGCCCCGGGCTGACCCACTGGTGCGGGGTCCTGCTGGCGGCCGGACGGCCGGGCGCCGTGCGACTGCTGGCCGGGCGCATACTGCAGGACGCCGCGACCCGGATCGGCCGGCCGCTCGGGGTGCTGTGCGCGGTGGCCTCGGCGTCGCTCGCCGCCGCCGAGCTGTACGGCGCGGCGTGGGAGGCCGACGGCTCGCGGCCCTTCGGCCCGCTCACCGGCCTCGGCGCGGGCCTGGTGATGTCCTGCGTCACCGCCACCGCCATCACCGCGGCCCTCGACAGCCGCCAGAGCCGCACCGGCACCACCACGGCGCTGAACCGCCTGGGCATCCCCCACTCGCTGCTCCGTGGCGCCGCCGTCCTGCGCACGGGTGTGCTCCTGGCCGTACTGACCCCGCTGACCTGGGCGATCGCCGAGCTGGCGGCCCTGCCCATGACACGGTGACGGTCGATGCCCCCCGGTGCCACGGAGGAGATCGAGTCGCTGGAGGAGTTCGACCGGGTCGTCTCCGCCACCGGCTCCCTCGCCGGACACCGGGTGCAGTCCGTCGACCTGACGGCCCGTACCGCCGTCCTGCTGGCCGTCGACACCTCCGGGACGGTCTTCCTGGGCTGTCCGATGGAGCGGGAGGCGGCCGCGAAGGTACGGGCCGACGGCGCGCTGGTCTTCCCGCCGGTGCCCCATCTGCCCTTCGATCCTTACCGGGGCACGCTCTACCGCCCCGAGGAGCTGTACGAGGGCCTGGAGAAGGGCTACGGCAACACTCCCGACGCGCTCGCGTACGCGTGGTTCGAGCGGACCAGGGCGGACGGTGACGTCGTCGCCTCGATGCTGCGCGGCATCCATGACGACGCGGTCTCCGACGCCCTGGACGAGCTGCTGGTCGGGGAGCGCGTCGTGGGCGTCATGGGCGGCCACGGCCTGCGCCGCGACGCGCCGGAGTACGCGGGCGCGGCCCGGCTCGGCCGGGCGCTGGCGCGCTCCGGCCTGATGGTCGCCACGGGCGGCGGGCCGGGCGCGATGGAGGCCGCGAACCTCGGCGCGTACGCCGCGCCGTTCGAGGACGGCATGCTGGACCGGGCGCTGGCGGACCTCCGTGGCGTCCCCGGCTTCACCCCGTCCGTGGGCGCCTGGGCGGCGACGGCTCTCGCCGTAAGGGCGGCGCGGCCCGACGGCGGGCCCTCGCTGTCCGTCCCCACCTGGTTCTACGGGCACGAGCCGTCCAACGCCTTCGCCGGGCACATCGCCAAGTACTTCGCCAACGCCATCCGCGAGGACGGGCTCCTGAGCCGTGCCGACGCCGGGGTGGTCTTCCTTCCGGGCGCCGCCGGGACCGTCCAGGAGATCTTCGGCGACGCCACGCCCAACTTCTACGGGTCGCGGGGCGAGCCGAGGCCGATGGTCCTGGTGGGCCGTGCGCACTGGACGTCCGCGCTGCCGGCCTGGCCGCTCCTGGAGGCCCTCGCCGAGGGGCGGCCGATGGCCCGGCGGATCGCGCTGGTGGACACCGTCGAGGAGGTGCCGGCGGCGCTGACCCGGCTGGCGGGGCACGCCGGGCACTGACCGGCCCGGGACCCGGTTTTTGACCTTTTCTTGACCCAAGGCAACTTCCACGCCGAAATCCGCGTCTGGCTTTGGAGCACGACGGTTTATCAGGCGAACGGAGCTATTGGTGATCATCGGCCTTCTGACGGCTGTCGCGGCCTCGGCCTGTTATGGAACAGGCTCGGTCCTGCAAGCCGTGGGATCGCGCAAGTCCGCCCGCCGGGAGGCCGCGGCGGCCTCCACCACGGGCACCACCCAGCACGGCGGGCCGAGCCTCTCGTCCACCGCGAAGGCCGCGGTGACCTGGGAGTTCATGGTCGGTACGGTCCTGGACTTCATAGGCTTCGCCCTGGGCGCGCTGGCCGCCCGGATGCTGCCGCTCTTCCTCTCCCAGACGGTCATCAGCGCCAACCTGATCGTCACGGCCCTGCTGAGCATCAAGCTGCTCGGCATCCGGCTGACCAGGAAGGAGTGGATGTCGATCGGCGTCGTCTGCTCCGCGCTGGTGCTGCTGGCGACCGCGGCGGGCCACGAGGGCAGCGGTGAGGCCGCCCGGTCCACCCACTGGTGGCTGCTGATCATCTCCGTCGTGCTGATGGGCGGCGGCTGGGTGGCCGTCCACTTCCTGGGGTCGCGGGCCGCCATCCTGGCCGGTCTGCTGTCCGGCCTCGGCTTCGGCGCGATCGGCGTGGGCGTCCGCATCCTCGACGGCATCGACCCGTTCGACCTGCCCACGATGCTCGCGGACCCGGCGCTGTACGCCATCCTCATAGCCGGCAGCGTCGGCATGTACCTGCACACGGTCGCCCTGCAGATCGGCTCGGTCAACGGGGCCACCGCCGCCCTCGTCGTCGGCGAGACCGTGCTGCCCGGCATCATCGGCGTGGTCTGGCTCGGCGACACCTCCCGGTCCGGCTTCGCCTGGATGGCGATCCTCGGCTTCCTGCTGGCCGTGGCCGGAGCGGTGGCGGTCGCCTGGTTCGGCGAGCCCGAGGGCGCGCCGGCGGCCGAACCGGAAGCGAAGAAGCTCGAACCGACCACCACGGGCTGACGCCCGGCGCATACGCGTAAGGGCCCGCTGCCCCGTCCTCCATGGACGGGACGGCGGGCCCTTACGGTCGGGCCTTTACAGCCAGGCCCTTACGGCCGTCTCAGGGGCCGTCCAGCACCACGACCTCGCCCGCGTCGAACACGACGCCGACCCGGTCCCCCACCTCGGGTGCGCCCCGCAGCCCGCACGCCGCCTCCAGTTGCGGCCCGTCGGCGGGCCGCAACAGCACCACCACATGGTCGCCCCGGAACGTCCGGCCGGTCACCGTGCACGGCAGCCCGCCGGCCTCTCGCCCGTCCGGCACCAGCCGCACACCCGCCGGCCGTACGAGCAGCCGGCGGTCGCCCGCGGGCGTACCGGCGGGCACCGGGATCCCGCCCCACACCGTGTCCGCCCTCCCACCGCTCACGCGCGCCGCGACCACGTTGTCGAACCCGAGGAAGCGGGCCACGAACTCCGACGCGGGCCGCTGCCACACCTCCAGGGGCGTCCCCGCCTGGGCGATGCGCCCGTCGCGCATCACCACCACCCGGTCGGCGAGCGCGAACGCCTCGCCCTGGTCGTGGGTGACGGCCAGCACCGTGGTGCCCAGCCGGCCGAAGAGCTCGCGCAGCTCCACCACCAGCCGCTCGCGCAGACCGCGGTCCAGCTGGCCGAGCGGCTCGTCGAGCATCAGCAGCCGGGGCCGGGGCGCGAGGGCGCGAGCGAGCGCCACCCGCTGCTGCTCACCGCCGGACAGCGCCGCGACGGCGCGCCGCCCCGCGCCCGGCAGCCCCACCAGCTCCAGCAGCTCGGCGACCCGGCGCTCCGTCTCGGCACGGCCCACCTTCCGCACGCGCAGTCCGAAGGCGACGTTGCCGCCGACGTCGCGCTGCGGGAAGAGCTGGTGGTCCTGGAACATCAGACCCACCTCGCGGCGGTGCGTGGGCACGCCCTCCTGGTCGTTCCCGGACAGGAGCACCCGCCCGGCGTCCGCCCGCTGGAGCCCCGCCACCACCCGCAGCAGTGTGGACTTCCCGCTTCCGCTCGGGCCGAGCACACACACCGTCTCGTGCTCGGCGACCTCCAGGTCCACCGCGTCCAGCGCGGCGCGTTCCCCGAAACGGACCGTGACGCCGTCCAGTCGCAGCAAGGACATCAGAACTCTCCCGAACGGTCGGTGCGGATGCGCTCCAGAACCAGCAGCGCCGTCGCGCACACCAGCATCAGGATCGTGCTGAGGGCCATGGCCTGCCCGTAATTGAGCTCACCGGCGCGGCCCAGCAGCCGGGACACGGCCACCGGAAGGGTCGGGCTGTCGGGGCGGGCGATGAACACCGTCGCGCCGAACTCCCCCAGGGACACCGCGAACGCGAAGCCCGCCGCGACCGCCAGCGCCCTGCCGACCAACGGCAGGTCCACCTCGCGCCACGCGCGCAGCGGGGACGCGCCGAGCACCGCGGCGGCCTCGCGCAGCCGGGCGTCCACGGCGCGCAGCACCGGCAGCACGGTCCGGACGACGAAGGGCACGCCCACCAGCGCCTGTGCCAACGGCACCAGGATCCACGACGTGCGCAGGTCCAGCGGCGGCTCGTCCAGGGTGATCAGGAAGCCGAAGCCCACGGTCACGGCGGAGGTGCCGAGCGGCAGCATCAGGAGCGCGTCGAAGCCCCGGACGAGCCGGCCCGCGCGCCGGGTCAGCGCGGCGGCGGCCAGCCCACCGACGACCAGGGCGATCCCGGTGGCGGCCAGCGCGTACGCCAGGGAGTTGCCGAGGGCCTCCAGCGGGGCGACGGTGAACGTACCGCCGCTGCCGCCGGCGGAGGCCAGGGCGCGGTAGAAGGCCAGGCCGTAGCCGTCGGGCCCGTCGAAGGAGCGCAGCACGAGCACGACCAGCGGCACCAGGACCAGCAGGGCGATCACGGTGAGCACACCGCCCAGCAGCGCCCACTGGGCGGGGCCGCGCGGGCGGCGCGCGGTGTGCGCGGCGTCCACCAGCCGCAGGGCGGACTCGCGGCGGCGCACGGTCCGGGCGTGCACACCCAGCAGCACGGCGACCGCGACGAACTGCAGGAGCGTGAGCACCGCGGCCGTCGGCAGGTCCAGGAGCTGTGCGGTCTGCTGGTAGATCTCCACTTCCAGCGTGGCGTAGCGGGGTCCGCCGAGGATCTGGACGGCGCCGAAGGAGGTGAAGGTGAAGAGGAAGACCATCAGGGACGCGGCGGCCACGGCCGGCGCGAGGGCGGGCAGGGTGACCCGCCGCCAGGCGGCGAACCGGCCCGCGCCCAGCACCCGGGCGGCCTCCTCCTGGCGCGGGTCGAGCTGTGCCCAGAGGCCGCCGACGGTCCGGACGACCACGGCGTAGTTGAAGAACACATGGGCGAGGAGGATCGCCCAGACGGTGGTGTCCAGCCGGACGCCCCACATCTCGTCGAGCAGCCCGCCCCGGCCGAGCAGCGCCAGGAAGGCGGAGCCCACGACGACGGTCGGCAGCACGAAGGGCACGGTCACCACCGCCCGCAGCAGCCGCTTCCCGGGGAAGTCGAAGCGGGCGAAGACGTACGCGCCGGGGAGGGCGAGGGCGAGCGTCAGGGCCGTGGAGGCGGCCGCCTGCCAGGTGGTGAACCACAGGACGTGGCCGATCGCGGGGTCGGTGAGCACCTCGCCCACGCGCCCGAAGCGCCACCGGCCGCCGTCCTTGAGCCCACGGAGGACGATGGCGGTGACGGGGTAGGCGAAGAAGACCCCGAAGAAGGCGAGCGGCACGGCCATCAGGCCGAGCCGCACCGCCGTCCGCCGGAGCGCCGGCCGGGAGCCCGGCCGGCGGGGCGTCCGGCGGGCCGCTACTTCAGGACGATCGAGGACCATGCCTTGACCCACTGCTCCCGGTTCTTGGCGATCTTCTCCGGGTCGAGGGTGTGGGGATCCGTGACCTTGGCGCCGTACTTGGTGAACAGCTCGGGCAGCGCGGCGTCCTGGTTGACGGGCCGGACGAACATCTGGAGGGGCATGTCCTCCTGGAACCTCCTGCCCAGCAGGAAGTCGATCAGCGCCTGGCCGCCCTTGGTGTTCTTGGCGCCCTTGAGCAGCCCGGCGAACTCCGTCTGCTGGAAGCAGGTGCCGGTCGCGACGCCGGTGGGCGCCTCCTTGGGCTCCGGCTTCACGCCCATCACCTCGGCGGGCGGGCTGGAGGCGTAGGAGACGACCAGCGGCTTGTCGCCCTTGGCCTTCTTGCCGCCGGCCGAGCCGGAGAAGCGCTCGCTGTACGCCTGCTCCCAGCCGCTCACGACCTCGACGCCGTTGGCCTTGAGCTTCTTCCAGTAGTCCTGCCAGCCGTCGTCGCCGTACTTGGCGGCGGTGGCGAGCTGGAAGGCGAGGCCGGGCGAGGAGGTGGCGGCGTTCTCGGTGACGAGGAGGTTCTTGTACTCCGGCTTGATCAGGTCGTCGAGGGACTGCGGCGGTGCCAGCTTGTGGTCGGCGAAGTACGCGCGGTCGTAGTTGACGCAGATGTCGCCGGTGTCGACCGGGGTGACCCGGTGCCGGGCGGCGTCGGCCTGGAGGTTCTTCGGCACCCGGTCCAGGCCCTTGGCCTCGTAAGGCGTGAAGAGGTCCTGGTCGAGCGCCCGGGAGAGCAGGGTGTTGTCGACGCCGAAGAAGACGTCGCCCTGCGGGTGGCTCTTGGAGAGGATCGCCTGGTTGACGGCCGAGCCGGCGTCACCGCTCTTGATCACCTTGACGGTGTAGCCGCTCTCCTTCTCGAAGTCCTTCAGGACGCCGTCCGAGACGACGAAGGAGTCGTGCGAGACGAGGGTGACGGTCTTGCCGCCGTCCGCCTCGCCGGAGCCGCCCGAGCCGCCGCAGGCGGCCAGTACGGGCAGGCCGAGCGCGGCGACGACGGCCGCCCCGAGGGCACGCCGGAGATTGGTGTTCATGAAGATGCTGACTCCCTACGCCGGTATGACCCGGATCAGGTCCGAGGGTCTGCGGCCTGTGCCGCACTCTCAGCGCTCGCGCGCTCCCCTGTCGGATTGTTCATTTGTGCGAAGGCACAGTATCAGTGCGCCTCCGGTGGGCCGGCTCAGCGCTCGGTGGCCGCCAGCTGCCCACAGGCGCCGTCGATCTCCTGGCCCCGGGTGTCCCGGACGGTCACCGGCACACCGTGGGCGGCGATCGCCTCGACGAAGGCCCGCTCGTCCTCCGGGCGGGAGGCCGTCCACTTGGAGCCCGGGGTGGGGTTCAGCGGGATGAGGTTGACGTGCACCCGCTTGCCCTTGAGGAGCCGGCCGAGGAGGTCGCCACGCCACGCCTGGTCGTTGATGTCACGGATCAGGGCGTACTCGATGGAGATCCGGCGGCCGGACTTCTCGGCGTACTCCCACGCGGCGTCGAGGACCTCGCGGACCTTCCAGCGGGTGTTGACGGGCACCAGGGTGTCGCGCAGCTCGTCGTCCGGCGCGTGCAGCGAGACGGCGAGGCGGCACTTGAAGCCCTCGTCGGCGAAGCGGTGCATCGCCGGGACCAGGCCGACGGTGGAGACCGTGATGCCGCGCTGGGACAGGCCGAGGCCGTCCGGCTCGGGGTCGGTCAGGCGGCGGATGGCGCCGACGACCCGCTTGTAGTTCGCGAGGGGCTCGCCCATGCCCATGAAGACGATGTTGGACAGCCGGGCGGGACCGCCCGGGACCTCGCCGTCGCGCAGGGCGCGCATGCCGTCCACGATCTGGTGGACGATCTCGGCGGTGGACAGATTGCGGTCCAGGCCCGCCTGGCCGGTGGCACAGAACGGGCAGTTCATGCCACAGCCGGCCTGGGAGCTGATGCACATGGTGACCCGGTCGGGGTAGCGCATGAGCACGGACTCCACCAGCTTGCCGTCGTGCAGGCGCCAGAGGGTCTTACGGGTGGTGTCGTCGTCGCACGAGATGTGCCGGACGACACTCATCAGCTCCGGCAGCAGCTCGGCCGCGAGCTTCTCGCGGGCCGCCGCCGGGATGTCCGTCCACGCCGCGGGGTCGTGCGCGTACCGGGCGAAGTAGTGCTGCGACAGCTGCTTGGCGCGGAACGGCTTCTCGCCGATCGCGGCGACCGCCTCACGGCGCTCGGCAGGCGAGAGGTCGGCAAGGTGCCGCGGCGGCTTCTTGGCCCCACGGGGGGCGACGAACGTCAGTTCTCCAGGCGCGGGGGCCATGAGCGGAAACTCCTCGTTGACGACTGCGGATGATCTCCGCGATCGCGGAGCCGGCGGCGGCAAGAAGCCGGGACCCGGAGACCTCACGGGAGCACCCCCGCGGGCGCGGGGCCGGAAAAGGGCCCGCCGCACAGCGACGAGCCCTTCCAGGGTACCTGGCCCGGCTCAGGAGCCGACGAAGACGACCATCAGCAGCCAGACCACCGGTGCGGTCGGCAGCAGGGAGTCCAGCCGGTCCATGATCCCGCCGTGGCCGGGCAGCAGCGCGCCCATGTCCTTGATGCCGAGATCACGCTTGATCATCGACTCCCCGAGGTCGCCCAGCGTGGCGCTGGCCGCGACGGCGAGACCGAGCAGCAGACCCTGCCACCACACCCCGTCGTCGATCAGGAAGTGCATGCACAGTGCACCCGCCACCATGGCGAACGCCACCGCGCCCAGCAGGCCCTCGCGGGTCTTCCCGGGGCTGATGCGCGGCGCCAGCTTGCGCTTGCCGAACTTCCAGCCCACGGCGTACGCGCCGGTGTCGCTGACCACCGTGAGGATCAGGAAGGTCAGCACCCGCCACGCGCCGTCGCCCGCGGCCAGCATCAGCGCCACGAAGGTGGCGAGGAACGGTACGTAGAACGCCGCGAAGATGCCCGCCGTGACGTCCTTGAGGTAGTCGTCCGGCGGCTCCGTCATGCGCCATACGAGCACGGCCAGCGCGGTGAAGGCCATGGCCACCCACGCGCCCTCGGCGCCGCTCGCATAGCCCGCGATGACCATCGCGGCACCACCGAGCGCCAGCGGCACCAGGGGGGCCTTGACGCCCTTCTTCTCGCTGAGCCGGGAGGTCAGCTCCCACAGCCCGACGACGACGGCGAGCACGATGACGCCGAGGAAGACGGGCTTGTAGATGAACAGGGAGGCGATGATGACCGCGCCGAGGCCCAGTCCCACCCCTATCGCGGCCCGCAGATCGCGGCCGGCGCTCTTCTTCCCCGACTGCGGGGCCTGCGGGGAAGCGGGCACCGGGGGCGGGTCCTGGGGCCGGATGTCGGGCTCCTGTTCATCGCGGAACAGGGGGCCGCGAAGGTGTGCGGCCCCCTGGTCACGGTCGTCCTGGTCTCCGCCTGCGGCGGGCACGATGGGCATGGGGCGAGTCTGCGCCGCGTCGCCCGCCTCGCGCACAGGACCCGCCGAGGGGGCCGCAGAGGAGGGCCCCCGGTCGGTGGACCCCCAGTACGCGGCGCCCTGCGGGGTTCCCCAGGATGTCTCGTTCATCAGACCTCGAGGAGCTCGGCTTCCTTGTGCTTGAGCAGCTCGTCCACCTGCGCGACGTACTTCGCGGTGGTGTCGTCGAGCTCCTTCTCCGCGCGGCGCACCTCGTCCTCGCCGGACTCCTTGTCCTTGACCAGCTTGTCCAGGGCGTCCTTGGCCTTGCGGCGGATGGAGCGGATCGAGACCTTGGCGTCCTCGGCCTTGGTCTTGGCGACCTTGACGTAGTCCCTGCGGCGCTGCTCGGTCAGCTCCGGGAACGTCACCCGGATGATGTTGCCGTCGTTGCTCGGGTTGACGCCGAGGTCCGAGTCACGGATCGCCTGCTCGATGTTGCGCAGCGCGGTCTTGTCGAACGGCGTCACCACGGCCATGCGCGGCTCCGGCACCGAGAAGGACGCCAGCTGGTTGATCGGCGTCAGCGCACCGTAGTAGTCCGCCACGATCTTGTTGAACATCGCCGGGTGCGCACGCCCGGTGCGGATCGCCGCGAAGTCCTCCTTGGCGACCACAACGGCCTTCTCCATCTTCTCCTCGGCCTCGAGGAGGATCTCTTCGATCACCACTTGCTCCTGGTGTTATCAGTAAGCAGAGCCTCGCCCCTGCGCGCGTCTTCTCCTGCACGGTGTCCGACCGGCAGGCCGTTGTCCATCCCCGTGCCGAGGTCTTCCCACGGCACGGTGTTGCCGTCCGTGTGGGCGTGAACGCCACGGACGGCCGTACGAGCCGTCAGGCCCGCGTGCTCTCGTCGCTCACGAGCGTGCCGATCTTCTCACCCTTGACCGCGCGGGCGATGTTGCCCTCGGCCAGCAGCTCGAAGACCAGGATCGGGAGCTTGTTGTCCATGCACAGGGAGATGGCGGTGGCGTCGGCGACCTTGAGGCCGCGGGAGAGCACCTCGCCGTACTCGAGAGCGTCGAACTTCACCGCGTCGGGGTTCTTCTTCGGGTCGGAGTCGTAGACCCCGTCGACGCCGTTCTTGCCCATCAGGATCGCCTCGGCGTGGATCTCCAGGGCGCGCTGGGCGGCGGTGGTGTCGGTGGAGAAGTAGGGCATGCCCATGCCCGCGCCGAAGATGACGACGCGACCCTTCTCCAGATGGCGTACCGCGCGCAGCGGAATGAACGGCTCCGCGACCTGGCCCATGGTGATGCCGGTCTGCACCCGCGTCTCGATGCCTTCCTTGACCAGGAAGTCCTGGAGGGCGAGGCAGTTCATGACGGTACCGAGCATGCCCATGTAGTCCGACCGGGCCCGGTCCATGCCGCGCTGCTGGAGCTCGGCGCCGCGGAAGAAGTTGCCGCCACCGATCACGACGGCGATCTCGTACCCGTCGCGGACGACCGCCGCGATCTCGCGGGCGATCGCGTGCACGACATCGGGGTCGACACCGAGGCCCCCGCCGCCGGCGAATGCCTCGCCGGACAGTTTCAGCATAAACCGGCGGCGTTTGCCGTGGTCAGCGCTCTTGTCTTCGGCGGTCTGCCGGGCGTCCGCACCCTGATTCATTGGAGATCTCCTCGTGCACATACGAAGAAGGCCATTGCCGGACGGGTCCTTATCAGATCCCTCTGCGGCAATGGCCTCCTCGTCACATCAGCGGCCGACCGGTGACGGGCCGGCTGCATACGACCCTAGCGGGTCGCAGGTCAATCGCTGCCCTGCTACAGGCTCAGGCGCCGACGCGGATGCGCGCGAAGCGCTTCAGCGTGACACCGGCCTCGTCCAGGATCTTCTGGACGGTCTTCTTGTTGTCCTTCGCGAAGGGCTGGTCCAGCAGGACCTGCTCCTTGAAGAAGCCGGTGACGCGACCCTCGACGATCTTCGGCAGGGCGGCCTCGGGCTTGCCCTCCTCGCGAGCGGTGGCCTCGGCGACGCGGCGCTCGTTCTCGACGACGTCGGCCGGGATGGCGTCACGGGTCAGGAACTTCGGCGCGAAGGCGGCGATGTGCTGCGCGACGTCCTTGGCGACCTCGGCGTTCTCCTTGTCCAGCTCGACCAGCACGCCGACCTGCGGGGGCAGGTCCGCGGCGGTGCGGTGCATGTAGGAGTAGACCTTGCCGTCGGCGTACTGCGCGAAGCGGTCCACGACGATCTTCTCGCCGAGGGTGGCGTTGGCCTCGTCCACGAACGCCTGGACGGTCTTGCCGGCCTCGATCTCGGACGCCATGAGCGCCTCAAGGTCGGCCGGGGCGCTCTTGGCGATGTGGGCGGCCAGAGCGTCGGCGACGGTGACGAACTTGTCACCCTTGGCGACGAAGTCCGTCTCGCACTTCAGCTCGACGATGACACCGGAGGTGTTGTCGTCGGCGATGGAGGTGACGACGGCGCCGTTCTCGGTGGTGCGGCTCTCGCGCTTGGCCACACCCTTCAGACCCTTGACGCGGACGATCTCGACGGCCTTCTCCAGGTCGCCGGCAGCCTCGTCCAGCGCCTTCTTGCAGTCCATCATGCCGGCGCCGGTGAGCTCACGGAGCTTCTTGACGTCAGCGGCGGTGAAGTTCGCCATGGTGAATCTCTCTCGAAAGTCGTTGACTACGGGTGCACGGCGGGGGGCGGCGCTGCTCGCGCCGACCCCCGCCGTTCAACTACCGGGACTGAGGTGTCAGGCCTGCTCGGCGTCGGCCGCCGGAGCCTCGGCCGGGGCCTCGGCGGGCTTCTCGGCCTCGTCGTCGGCCTTCTTCTCGCCCTCGAGCAGGTCGCGCTCCCACTCGGCGAGCGGCTCGCCGGCGGCCTTGTCGGCCTTGGCGTCACCGGTGGCGGCACCGGAACGGGCGATGAGGCCCTCGGCGACGGCGTCGGCGATCACACGGGTCAGCAGGGTGACGGAGCGGATCGCGTCGTCGTTGCCCGGGATCTTGTAGTCGACCTCGTCGGGGTCGCAGTTGGTGTCGAGGATCGCGACGACCGGGATGCGCAGCTTGCGCGCCTCACCGACGGCGATGTGCTCCTTCTTGGTGTCCACGATCCAGACGGCGCTGGGCACCTTCTGCATCTCGCGGATACCGCCGAGGGTCTTCTCCAGCTTGCTCTTCTCGCGGGAGAGGACGAGCAGCTCCTTCTTGGTGAGGCCGGAGGCGGCCACATCCTCGAAGTCGATGAGCTCGAGCTCCTTCAGGCGCTGCAGGCGCTTGTAGACGGTCGAGAAGTTGGTGAGCATGCCGCCCAGCCAGCGCTGGTTGACGTAGGGCATGCCGACGCGCGTCGCCTGCTCGGCGATGGCCTCCTGGGCCTGCTTCTTCGTACCGACGAACATGATGGAGCCACCGTGCGCGACGGTCTCCTTGACGAACTCGTAGGCGCGGTCGATGTACGACAGCGACTGGAGCAGGTCGATGATGTAGATGCCGTTGCGCTCCGTGAAGATGAAACGCTTCATCTTCGGGTTCCAACGACGGGTCTGGTGACCGAAGTGGACGCCGCTCTCCAGCAGCTCCCGCATCGTGACGACGGCCATGGCCGCGCTCCTTGAAATACTCGGTTCCACGGCGGCCGGGCGGCCGCCGCTCCTGACGCCCCGACGTGCCCGCCGCGGTAGGTGCCTTTGCGAGGAACCGTTCCGCGGACCGAGTGACACGGCCACCGGGCTGCCCGAAAGGGACTGACGCGCCGGTAGCGGGGCGTGCGAAGTCGATCCGGTCACCCGGATCGCCATGAGAAGTGTACGGGACCGGGGAAGGCCCGGGTGACGGCGTTGTCCACAACCCGCGAGTAGTCCACCGGTCACGGCCAAGATCCCCGCGGTTCGGCGGGGTGCGCCACGGTGCTGCCATGACCTTCGCCCCACACCTTCCCCGGCCCTTCCGAAGCGGTCCGCGCCACCCCGGCCGGGCCCTCGGCCGCCTCGCACGAGCGGTCACTCTCCGTGTATTACCGCTGGTCATCGCATGCATCACAGTCGCCACAGCCTTCACGCAGGCCCCAGAAAACGCCTTGGTGAACGCCTCGGCCGCCGGACCGCCCGTCGAGCGGGAGCGGGTCCCGGGCGACCGCGCCTGGCCGGTGAGCGGGGCCCGCACGGCCCGGCCGTCGATCGTCCGGGCGTGGGACCCGCCACCGGTCCCCTGGGCCTCGGGGCACCGCGGCGTGGACCTCGACGCCCGCGCGGGCGCCCCCGTCAGGGCGGCCGCCCCGGGGACGGTGTCCTTCGCCGGGACGGTCGCCGGGCGCGGCGTGGTCGCCGTCGAGCTGTCGGGGAGCGGGGAGCCGCCGCTGCGCATCACCTACGAGCCGGTGCGGCCGTCGGTGCGGAAGGGCGACGCGGTGCCCGCGGGGGCACGGGTCGGCAGTCTCCAGTCGGGGCCCTCCCACTGCCCGGCGGGGTGCCTGCACTGGGGACTGCTCCGCGGCGGGACGTACCTCGACCCCTTGAGCCTGCTGCCGCCGTGGATGCTGCGCCGGCCGCCGTCCCGGCTGCTGCCGCTGACCGGCCCGCTGGGGCCGCTCGCGCGGGCGGTGTCAGCCGCGGACCCCGCGCAGGGCCATGGAGACGGCCGCCTCGGTGATCCGGTCCGGCTCCTCGGCCGCGCCGAGCTCGATACGGCGGACGGCGGCGTCCACGACGCCCTGGAGGAGCATGGCCGCCAGCCGGGGCTGGTCGTGGCCGAGGCCGACGAGGGCCTCGACGACCATGGCGATCAGGCCGCCGTGGGCGGCGCGGATCTTCTCGCGGGCGCCCGCGTCCAGCTCCCCGGCCGAGATGGCGACCACGGCCCGGTGCCGGCGGTCGCCGACGAGCGCCAGCTGCCGTCGCACATACGCCTCGATCTTCGCCTCGGGCGTGTCCTCGCGCTCCATGGCGGCCTCGACCTCCGCCGCCCAGACGGGGAAGTCGACGGCGCACAGCTCCTCGACCACGGCCGCGCGGGAGCGGAAGTACTCATAGACCGAGGACCGGGCCAGGCCGGTCCTCTCCGCCAGCGCGGGGAAGGTCAACGCCTCCGTACCGCCTTCGGACAGCAGGGAGCGGGCAGCGTCCAGCAGGGCGTCGCGCTGCATAGTCCGGTGCTCGGCCACGGAGGCCGCTCGAATCCTGGGCACGGCCCCACTTTACGGATATCCCCTGACCGGGACGACGCTGGTGGGAGGTTTCCCTCCGCGGTCAGCGCCCGACGTCCGCGAGCTTCGCCCTCAGCTGAAGCACGGACTTGGTGTGGATCTGACTGACCCGGCTCTCCGTGACACCGAGGACATGGCCGATCTCGGCGAGCGTGAGGCCCTCGTAGTAGTAGAGGGTCACCACGGTCTTCTCCCGCTCGGGGAGGGTGTTGATGGCGCGGGCGAGCAGCCGGCGCAGCTCGCGGTCCTCGGCGACCTCCACCGGGTCGTCCGCGGCGGTGTCCTCCAGGGTGTCCATCAGGCTCAGCCGCTCGCCGCCGTCCACGCCGACGTGCAGCAGGTCCTCCAGGGCCACCACATTGGCCAGCGACAACTGGCTGAAGACGGCGTGCAGTTCCTCGACGGCGATGCCCATCTCGGCCGCCACCTCGGCCTCGGAGGGCGTACGCCGCAGCGCCGCCTCCAGGGTGGCGTACGCGCGCTCGACCGCCCGGGCCTTCTGCCGGACCGAGCGCGGGATCCAGTCCAGCGCCCGCAGCTCGTCGATCATCGCCCCGCGGATGCGGGTGATGGCGTAGGTCTCGAACTTGATCTCCCGCGCGGGGTCGAACTTCTCGATGGCGTCGATGAGTCCGAAGACGCCGGAGGACACGAAGTCCGCCTGCTCGACATTGGGCGGCAGGCCGACGCTGACCCGGCCCGCCACGTACTTCACGAGCGGCGAGTAGTGGAGGATCAGCTGCTCCCGCAGCCGCTCGTCGCCCGAAGCCTTGTACGACCGCCACAGCTCATCGAGGGTCGAGGGAGCGGGAGGGCGCACGGGGCCGCGCGCCGCGGGTGGCGCCGCCGCGCGATCGGACCCGGAGGTGTGCTGGGGCATTCGTCGTCTTGAGCCGTTCTGCTGTGACGTGAAGGGAGAGGTACGAATGGCTGGATTCCCGTGAGCGTAGCGTGACTGTGGCGCTGCGGTGCGCGAGGAGAGCCCCTTCGGTTGATATGCAGATACGTTCCACTTTCCGTGGCCCCGGTGCACGGCGGCCGGGCGTCCGGTGACCGTGCCGGGCCCGCCGTATCGGTTCCCACGGTCGTCCCCTTAACCCTTTCACCCGATCGCCCCAGGTCAAGAACCGCCTCGCCGCGTGGTGGGGCGCCGTCCGAGGGGCTTGGGGGTGCCGGATGTTGACGGCGGGTCGGCCAACTTCCAGTGATCACCGTGACGTTCGACGAAGCCCAGGGCCCGGAGTTCATGGAGGCCACCGAGGGTGCGGTCCCTGCTCAGACCGGCGTTCCGGGCGATGGTCCCCGGGGTGCCGCCGGTTCCTCCGGGGACCGCGTCGAGCACAGTGGCCGCGGCGGGTGGCAGCAGGTCGCGCGCCACGACGGGCCCTCGCCGCTCGGGGGCGAGTTCGCCGATGCCGCCGACGAGCTCGACGATCTCGTCGGCGTCGGTCACCAGGTGGGCCTCCTCGCGCAGCAGTTCATGGACACCGGCCGAGAGCCCCGAGGTGACCGGGCCGGGGACGCCCATCGTCTGCCTCCCCAGCCGCCGGGCGCACCGCGCCGTGACCAGCGATCCGCTGCGGTACTGGGCCTCGACGACCACCGTTCCCCTGGTCAGGGCGGCGATGACGCGGTTGCGGAGGACGAAACGGCTGCGGGTGGGATGGCCGCCGGGCGGCAACTCGGCGAGCACCAGACCCTGTTCCGTGATCCGGTCGATCAACTCGGCGTGTCCGCGTGGATAGGGCACGTCGACCCCCGAGGCCAGCACGGCCACCGTGGCCCCGTCGGCGGCGAGGGCACCTCGGTGCGCCGCGCCGTCGACTCCGAAGGCCGCCCCGGAGACCACCACCCAGCCGCGCTCGGCGAGGCCGGCGCCGAGGAGGGTCGCCACGTGCGAGCCGTAGTCGGTGCAGGCCCGGGCGCCGACGACGGCGACGGAGCGCAGGGCCCAGAACCTCAGATCGGCGGTGCCGCGCACCCAGAGCCCCAGGGGGCGGGCGTCGTCGAGGTCGTCGAGCTGGCGGGGCCATTCCGGGTCGCCGGGGACGAGGAAGCGGCCGCCCAGCCGGGCGATGGCGTCGAGGTCGCCGTGGGGGTCGAGCGCGGCGGCCCGCGCCAGGCACCCCGCGAGCCGCTCCTCGCCCGCGCCCGGCGGCGCGGGCCCGGCCCCCGTCAGCCCCCGCACCAGCGCCTCGGGCCCCATCTCGCGCAGCCACCGGCCGACGCGCTCGTCCCCCGGCTCGGTCAGCCGCGTCAGCGCGGCCCGCGCCAGGCGGTCCGGGGCGGGGGCGGTCATGACGGCCCCTCGGTCCGCGCCGCGACGCGACGTCGGCGCATATCCCGGGCCGCCATCAGCGCGCTCCCGCCTCGACCGGCACACCGCGGCCGACGCCGGTGCGCAGCTGGAGGGCCTGTGCCACGTCGTCCGCGTCCGGCCGGGAGTGCCCGGCCAGGTCGGCGACGGTCCAGGCGACCCGGAGGACGCGGTCGAGCCCACGGGCCGTCAGCAGGCCGCACTCCATGTCGCGCTCGGCCTCCGCCAGGGCTCCGGGCAGCGGGTGCCAGCGGGTCCGCAGCTCATGGCCGGGCACCTCGCCATTGGTCCGCCAGGGCGTCCCACCGAGGCGGGCCGCCGTCCGCTCCCGCGCCTCGCGCACCCGCGCGGCGACCGTCGCGGTGTCCTCCACCGCGCCGTCCCGGCCGGTGAGTTCGGCCCGGGTGACCGCCTCGACCCGGACCCTGAGGTCGACCCGGTCCAGCAGGGGCCCCGAGAGCCTGCCCTGATAGCGGCGGACGGCGGCCGGAGCGCAGTCGCACCCCTCACCGAACTGCGAGTGCCGACCGCAGGGGCAGGGATTCGCCGCCAGCATCAGCAGAAACCGGGCGGGCATCCGCATCATCCCGGCGGAACGGGCCACCACGACGCTTCCCGACTCCAGCGGCTGTCGCAGGGCGTCCAGCGCCCGCCCACTGAATTCAGGCGCTTCGTCCAGAAAAAGCACACCTCTATGAGCAAGGGACACCGCGCCTGGTCTCGGCTGGCCGTTGCCCCCGCCCACCAGGGAGGCCATCGTCGCCGAGTGGTGCGGCGCGCAGTACGGCGGGGCGTCCACCAGCGGCTTGCCGGGCGGCAGGACTCCGGCGACGGAGTGCACCGCCGTGACCTCCAGGGCCTCCTGGGACGTCAGCGGTGGCAGCAGCCCCGGCAGACGCTCGGCCAGCAGGGTCTTGCCCGCGCCGGGCGGGCCCTTGAGATAGAGGTGGTGGCCGCCCGCCGCCGCGATCTCCAGGGCCTTGCGGGCCTGCCGCTGCCCCGCGACCTCCGCCAGATCGGGCGTCCGGGCCGCGCCGTCCGGGCCGCAGAGCGCGCCCGACCCCAGACCCAGCCCCGGCACCGCCAGCCCCGCCAGCATCGGGTCGGGCCGGCCCTCCTGGGGCGGGTCCTCCTCCTCGGGGACCGGCTCGTCCGTCAGAACGGCGATGAGCTGACGGAGGCTGCGCACCCCGAGGACCGAGACACCGGGCACGAGAGCGGCCTCCGCGGCCGTGCGCTCGGGGACGACGACCTGGCGGTACCCCGCGTCGGCGGCGGCCAGGACCGCGGGGAGGACACCGCGGACGGGACGGACCCGGCCGTCGAGACCCAACTCGCCGATCATCATCAGATCGGCGATCTCACGCGGGTCGACCCGCTCGGCCGCGGCGAGCACCGCGCAGGCCACCGCCAGATCGAAACCGCTGCCACCCTTGGGGACCGAGGCCGGGCTCAGACCGACCGTCAGCTTCTTCTGGGGCCACTCCGCCCCGGAGTTCACGACCGCCGCGCGGACCCGGTCGCGGCTCTCCGAGAGGCTCTTGTCGGGCAGGCCGACCAGGGTGAAGGCCGCGACGCCCGGCTCCAGATCGGCCTGGACCTCCACGACCACGCCCTCGACGCCCACCAGGGCCACCGAGCACGTACGGGCGAAACCCATCAGGCCGCCCCCTTGACGTGCTCGACGGCGGGCGCGCCCCGGTCGGGGACGACCACGCCCACCACGTCGATCCGCACCCCGCCCGGGGGCGGGCCGCCGTTCCGCTCCAGCCAGCGCCCGGCCAGCAGCCGCAGCCGCTCGGCCTTGGCCGGGGTGACGGCCGCCATCGGGTGTTCGTACACACCCGCGCGGCGGGTCTTGACCTCGCACACGACCAGGGCGTCCGCGTCGAGGGCGACCAGATCGATCTCGCCCTCCCGGCACCGCCAGTTCCGGTCCAGGATGACGATCCCGGCCTCGGCGAGCCGCCTGGCGGCCAGTTCCTCGCCGTAGCGGCCCAGGGCTCCTCGGGCGTTCATCGGCACCACCTCCGGCACCGACTCTGCCGCCACCGCCCCGATCTATTGGATCTTGGTGGACAACCCGGCGGTTGTGGACAACTCAGCCACCCGGAAGGTCGAGGTCGCTCTTGTTGAGCTCCTCGATGTTCACGTCCTTGAAGGTGAGCACCCGCACCTGCTTCACAAAGCGGGCCGGCCGGTACATGTCCCACACCCAGGCGTCGGCCATCGAGACCTCGAAGAAGACCTCGCCCTGCACCGAGTGCACCTGCATCTCGTAGTCGTTGGTGAGGTAGAAACGCCGCTCGGTCTCGATCACGTATTTGAACAGACCGACGACGTCGCGGTACTCCCGGTAGAGCTTCAGCTCCATCTCGGTCTCGTACTTTTCGAGGTCCTCGGCGCTCATGGCATGTTCCCCTTCAGCCGTGCGTCCCCCTATTGTGCGTCAGGCGCGCTCCGTCTCAAGAAGCACCGGCGTACGCGGGGGCCCCTCGTCGAGCAGCGTACGCAGCAGCCCGGCGAGCTTGGTCGGATACACCGTCTCACGGGTCGCGAGGAGTTCCTCGCACGTCCACCAGCGCAGGCCCGTGACGCTGCGCCGTTCCAGGTCCGTCTCTCCGCCGGTCCACACGGCCGGCTGCCGGGTGCGCGCCAGGTAGTAGCACTCGTCCTGGTCCCAGCGGCGGCCGTCGAACGGGAAGGAACAGACGCGCCGCCAGAGCAGCGGCCCCAGTTCGATGTCCGTGACGCCCGTCTCCTCGGCCAGCTCCCGGCGGGCCGCCTGCTCCCAGCTCTCACCGGGCTCCAGGCCGCCGCCCGGAGTGAACCACCAGGTCGTCGAGGGGTCCTCCGGTTCGAGGCCGTGGATCAGCAGCACCCGGTCGGCCGGGTCGAGGAGGACGACCCGCGCGGCCTTGCGGAGGTTCTCATCGCACACGTTCCGCCGTCCCCTCCTTCCTGCCCTCGCCGTCCCTTCCGGCGTCCCTTCCGGCGTTCCCGCCGGTGCCGCGCCGGGGCCTCAGCAGGGCCACGACCGGCCCGTACGCCGCGCCGCCCAGGATGAGCACCGCACCGCCGACGACCGCGGCCAGCACCAGCGGCAGCGGCCCCGGCCGGGACGTGCCGCCCGGCAGGGCGGCGAACGACTCCGGCCTGTCCATCATGCCCCAGCCGCTCATCGGCCAGGCCGTGGCGTCCACCCGCCCCTGGACCGCCTCCCGGGGCACCGAGCCGTGGGTGGCGTCGGCCAGGTGGGAGCGGGAGTCGATCGAGGTCATGCGGTGGTCGCCGATGAGGAAGAGCTGCCCCTGCGGGACATCGGCGGAGAACCCGGTGGGCGACGCCGGGCCACCGCCCCGCAGATACGGTTCCTCTACAGGCTTCCCGCCGACCGTCAGCCGGCCCCGGTCGTCACAGCACCGGACGGTGTCGCCACCGACGCCCACCACGCGCTTGATCATGGGTACGTCGCCCCATGCCTTGTCCTTGAAGACGACGATGTCGCCGCGCCGCACCTCGCTGCCGTCGACGCGCTCGGCCAGCACCCGGGTGCCCTGCCCGATGGTCGGCGTCATCGAGTCGGTGGGGACGGTGTACGGCTGGTACAGCAGCGCGCCCCAGACGAATCCCCCCAGGAAGAGCACACAGCCGACGGCCACGGCCAGCCCGGACAGCACCCTGCCCGCGCGGCCGTGGCCGTCGCCCGTACGTCCCGCTCCGCTCATCCCCCAGCTCCCGCCCGCCTCGAAAAGACCGGATCCCCTGCCCGAGGGCAGGGGATCGCACACTACCGGGCGGTACGGACGCGAGTCAGCCCTTCGACGAGGTCCTGTCCGCCGCGCTCTTCAGCGCCGCGACGGACGTGGTCCGGCCGAGCAGCCGGCGCCGCCGCCACAGGACCAGCGGCACCGCGCCCGCGAAGCCGAGCGCCGGGGGCACGGCGGCGGCCGCGGCGTTCAGCCCCGGCTGGTCGAAGGTGCCCGGGACGGGCAGGAAGGACCAGCGGTTGACCGGCCAGGCGACGACGATGGCGCGGCCGACGACGTCGCTGACCGGCACCGTGCCCTCGTACAGCGTGGGGTGGTAGCGCGAGTCCAGGGAGTCCTGGCGGTGGTCGCCCATCACCCAGATGTGGTCCTTGGGCACCTTGATGGGGCCGAAGGGCTTGTCGTCACAGGGCGAGTTGCCCGGGTAGATGTACGACTTCTCGTCGAGCGCCTTGCCGTTGACCTTCACCGGGCCGCCGGCGCCCGAGCACTCCACGGTGTCGCCGCCGACCGCGATGACCCGCTTGATGAGGTCGCGCTCCTCGGCGGAGGGCATCAGCCCGATGAAGCTGAGCACCTTCTGCACACCGCCGCCCAGCGGGCCGGTCTCCTGCGGCTGGGTCTCGGGGCCGAGCCAGCTCTGGCCGCCCTTGCCCGGGTCGTGGAAGACGACCACCTCGCCCCGCTCGGGCTTCGCCCCGAACCACGGCGTCAGCTTGTCGACCAGCACCCGGTCGCCCCGCTGGAGGGTGTCCTGCATCGAGTCCGAGGGGATGGAGAACGCCTGGACCAGGAAGGTCTTGATGACCAGCGCCAGCACCAGGGCGATGCCGATCAGGATCGGCAGTTCCTTCCAGAAGGACCGCTGTTTCTTCGGCCGGGTCGCGCTCGGGCCCTCGCCGTCCTCGTCGGGCGTCACGCCATCGCTCCCCGCGTCCTTCGGCCCGTCCGGGCCCTCGACGCCGGATGCCTGGGCCGTTACGGGCGCCTGGGACAAGGCCGCTTCGGGCGCTTCGCCACCGGGCGTCCCGCCGCTCGCCTCAGCCCCTCCGGGCCCCTCGGGTCGCTTCTCGGGCTCTCCGTGACCGGAACGTGCGCCGACCGCCAAGTCCCCCACATCCGCTCCTCTCTCCACTCTGCTGCCTGTCGCACATACGACGCAGGCCCACCACTCCCATAACGAGCGGGAGTTCCGCAGGGGTCGGGAGCTGGATCGATCCGTTCTGATCCATGGAGGACACACTATTCGGCGAATCCGCCGCCCGCGCCCCCGCGCGCGGCGCGTCCCGCACCGAAACAAAGGTGTCCGGTTCCGAAAGGCTCCGCCAGTGGCCGAGCGGCCAGGCGATCACCGCGGCCCGTCCGACCACCAGCTTCTCCGGGACCGTACCCTGGCCGGGGTCGTCCAGGTGATAGCGCGAATCGGCGGAATTCGAGCGGTGGTCCCCCATGACGAAAAGCCGGCCCTCCGGCACCCGCACGGTGAACTCCAGCTTCGACGGCGGATTTCCCGGATTGACGTACGGCTCGTCGAGCGGCGTTCCGTTGACGGTGATTTTGCCGTTCCTGTCACAGCACTTGACGGTGTCCCCGCCCGTACCGATGACCCGCTTGATCAGATCCTGTTCGCCGGCCGAGGGCAGCAGCCCGATGAAGGTCAGGGCCTGCTTCACCTGCTTGACCCCCACCGGGTCCGGCCCGGCTCCGGTCTCCTCGCCCTCGAGCCAGCCGCCCGGGTCCTTGAAGACCACCACGTCGCCCCGGGCCGGCCGGGAGCCGAACCAGGGCGTCAGCTTGTCCACCAGCACCCGGTCACCGATGCGGATCGTCTGCTCCATGGAGCCGGACGGAATCACAAACGCCTGCACCAGGAACGTCTTCAGCACCAGCGCGATCAGCAGGGCCACCGCTATGAGGATCGGCACCTCCTTGACCACGGACCGGCGCCGGCGGCGCTCGACCCGCCGCGCGGCCTTCCGGCGCGCCGCCCTGCCGCCCGCACGCCCGGGGGCACCGCCACCGCGGAACCCCGCCGGACCGGCCGGACCGGACTCCCCGGGGCCGGCCGGATCGGCCACCCCCGGGGAGTCCGCGGCGCCCGTGCGCCCGTGGCTACCCATGGGGTCCGGGCCCCGGCCCCGCGGAGTGGCCCGCCCCCGGGGCCGGTACGCCGTCGAAGGCGTCGGGCTGCCGCAGCGAGGACATCCGGCCGAACGGCCAGCCGATCCAGTCGACCCGTCCGATCACCTTGCCGACCGGGACCGTGCCCCCACCCGGCTCGCCGAGGTGGTCACGCGAGTCCCGGGAGTCGCCGCGATGGTCGCCCATCACCCACAGCCGCCCCTGCGGCACCACGATGTCGAAGGGCACCTCCGAGGGCTCGTCGCCCGGATGGAGGTAGTCCTCGCTCACCGGCCGGCCGTTGACCATGAGCCTGCCCCGCGCGTCACAACAGGTGACCCGGTCGCCGCCCACGCCCACGACCCGTTTGACGTAGTCGGTCTGCGCCGGGCGCATGAGGCCGACGGACGATGCGCCCTTACGGACCAACGCCGCCACCGGGTTCTCGACGGGCGCCTCCTGGACGAAGGAGCCCCGGCCGTCGAAAACCACCACGTCACCGCGGAGCGGCTCGTCCCCGAAGCGGTAGGCGAGCTTGTTGACCAGCACCCGGTCCCCGATCCGCAGCGTGTTCTCCATCGAGCCGCTGGGGATCAGGAAGGGCTGGACGACGAAGTTGCTCAGCAGGAGCAGGAAGACCAGGCAGGCCGTGAGCAGCAGGCCCGCCCGGCGCATCGCACCGCCGCCCCTGAGCCAGGCCCCGGCGGCGCGCGCCGCGGAACCCGGGGAAAAACGCGAGGAGCGCGACCCCCGCTCCTCCCCCGCAACGGGTTCTGGAGAGTGGTCGCGCTCCGAAAGCTGTACGTCGGTGTCCATCGAGCCGAAAGCCTATCCGGCCCCGGCCGGGCCCGGACTCCGACCTCAGGCTCAGTTGTCGCGCTTCTCCTTGATCTTCGCGGCCTTGCCGCGCAGCTCACGGAGGTAGTACAGCTTGGCGCGACGGACGTCACCGCGGGTCACGAGCTCGATCTTCTCGACGATCGGGGTGTGCACCGGGAAGGTACGCTCCACGCCGACGGAGAAGGAGACCTTGCGGACCGTGAAGGTCTCGCGCACGCCGTCGCCCTGGCGGCGGATGACGACACCCTTGAACTGCTGCACACGGGAGCGGTTGCCCTCGATGACGCGAACGTGGACGTTCACGGTGTCGCCGGGGCGGAAGGACGGGACATCGGTGCGCAGCGAAGCGGCGTCGACGTTGTCGAGAAGGTTCATGACCGTCTGCTCTCCTCGCTGATGCCACAGGTCATCAGCGGAAAATCGAAATGATGATGGGGGTCGTGCGTTGCACCGGGCGGACGTCGTTCCCCCTGTGGCAGGGGCGCGCGCCGGGCGCAAGGCAACGGCTTATTCTTCCACGTCCGGGGCCACTCGCCAAAATCGGCCGTCGGGGCCCGGGCCCCAGCCCAGGATCGAGAGCATCTCGCGGTCCTTCTTGTCGAAGACCGCCGGGTCCGCGCGCTCGATCAGGTCGGGCCGGTTCGCGACCGTACGCCGGAACGCCTCGTCGCGGCGCCACCGGGCGATCTTGCCGTGGTGGCCGCTGAGCAGGACGTCCGGGATGCCCCGGCCGCGCCACTCCGGGGGCTTGGTGTAGACCGGGCCCTCCAGCAGATCGGCCATGGCGCCGGGCGCGAAGGAGTCGTCGCGGTGCGACTCGGCGTTGCCGAGGACGCCGGGCAGCAGCCGGGCGATGGCCTCGACCATGACCAGCACCGGGGCCTCGCCGCCGGCCAGGACGTAGTCGCCGATGGAGACCTCGCGGACGTCGGCCCGGTCGCCGTACTCCTCGATGACGCGGCGGTCGATGCCCTCGTAGCGGGCGGGTGTGAAGACCAGCCACGGCTTCTCGGACAGCTCGACGGCGAGCGCCTGGGTGAACGGCCGGCCGCTGGGCGTGGGCACGACGATGACGGGCTTGTCGTCGCCGGTCCCGGACTCGATGACCGCGTCCAGCGCCTCGCCCCAGGGCTCGGGCTTCATCACCATGCCGGGGCCGCCGCCGTACGGCGTGTCATCGACGGTGTTGTGCTTGTCGTGGGTCCATTCCCGCAGGTCGTGGATGCGCACATCCAGCCGGCCGCGGGCGCGCGCCTTGCCCACGAGGGAGACGTTCAGCGGCTCCAGGTACTCCGGGAAGATCGTGACGACGTCGAGTCGCATCAGACGTCACCCTTCGCGTCGCCGGACTCACCGGTCACGTCGGTCTCGGCACCCTCGGCCTCACGCGCGCTCGCGACGACGGCCTCGGAGCTGTCGATCAGACCGGGCGGCGGGTCGATGACCGCCCGCTGCTCCTCCAGGTCGATCTCCGTGACGATCTCGCCGACGAAGGGGATCATCACCTCGCCGCCGTCCGGGCGCTCCACGATGAACAGGTCCTGCGCGGGCAGGTGCGCGATCTCCGTGATCCGGCCGATCTCCTCGCCGTCGACGGTGACGACGTCCAGGTCGATCAGCTGGTGATCGTAGAACTCCTCGGGGTCCTCGGGACCCTCCTCGGGGTCGACCTCGGCGATCAGGAGGATGTTGCGCAGCGCCTCGGCGGCCGTGCGGTCCTTGACGCCCGCGAAGCGCAGCAGCAGCCGGCCGCTGTGCACCCGGCCGGTCTCGATGGTCAGCGGACCCGCGCCGGCGGGGTCCGTGGCCAGGACGGCGCCGGGGCCGAGCCGGAGCTCGGGCTCGTCCGTACGCACCTCGATGCTGACCTCGCCCTTGATCCCATGGGCACGGCCGATCCTGCCGACGACAAGCTGCACTTTCTGTACCTCTGCTTTTCCGTACGAACGCGACAACGGGCCGGGAAGGGCCGTGGCCCTTCCCGGCCCGTGCCGGTGCTCAATCGCTTCTCAGCGGACCTGGTCGACGTCGACGAGGTCGACGCGGATGCCACGGCCGCCGATGGCGCCCACGACGGTGCGCAGTGCGCGTGCGGTGCGGCCGTTACGACCGATCACCTTGCCGAGGTCGTCGGGGTGGACCCGGACCTCCAGCACACGCCCGCGCCGCAGGTTGCGGGATGCGACCTGCACTTCGTCGGGGTTGTCGACGATGCCCTTTACGAGGTGCTCAAGGGCCTCCTCGAGCATCCTCAGGCCTCGGTCGACTCAGCGGACTCGGCCGCGGCGGCCTCGTCCTTCTTCTCCGACTTCTTGGCCTTCGGGGTGATGGCCTCACCCTTCGCGGCGCCGGCCTCGAGACCCTTGGTGAACTCGTCGAACGCGCGACGCTTGTCCTCCTTGGTCGCGGGGAGGAGCATCGGGGCCGGGGCCGGCAGACCCTTGAACTTCTGCCAGTCGCCGGTGACCTTGAGGATGGCCATGACGGGCTCGGTCGGCTGCGCGCCGACGCTCAGCCAGTACTGGGCACGCTCGGAGTCGACCTCGATGCGCGAGGGGTTCTGCACCGGGTGGTACAGACCGATCTCCTCGATGGCCCGGCCGTCACGGCGGGTACGGGAGTCGGCGACGACGATGCGGTAGTGAGGCGAACGGATCTTGCCCAGACGCTTCAGCTTGATCTTGACTGCCACTGGAGTGGTGTCTCCTGGTCTTGACGTGGTTGGGCACAACGGGATGCCACGTGGGGTTGCGGCACTCGGAGTGCCCGAATGGACGCGTCAGCCGGAGGAGAGAGGGGTCCTATGCGACTGTCGAGTACAGCGACCCATTGTGCCATACCGCTCCAGGTCAGCCGACCGAGACCGCCTCGGGGATCCGGAAAGGCTGACCGCACCCACCGCACATGATCGGCGCCTGTGCGAGCACGGAGGGCACGACCCGAACATTTCGGCCGCAGTCGCACACCGCCTTGACGCGCACCCCTCCGCCGGACGAGCCGTGTCGCGCGGCCGGACCGCGGAAGGTGCGCGAGGTGTCCACCGCCGTGGTGGCGACCGTGTGCGCCTTCAGGGCCCGCTGCAGTCTGTCGATGGTCGAGCGGTAGCGCTTGCGCGCCTCCGGATTGAGTACGACCAGCGAGAAGCCGCTGCTGGGATGCGGCTCCTCGCTGTGGTCGAGCCCCAGCTCCTCGGCGATCGCCAGGAACCGGCGATTGTGGTAGCGGCCGGCTCGCGAGGTGTCACGGACACCGCGGGCGGCCGCGATGCCGTGCACTGCCTCGTGCAGCAGCCGTTCGAAGGAGAGCTCGGCGCCGCATGCGGACGACGACTCCCCGATCAAGGATTCGGGCGCGGCAAGATCCGGCAGCTCGGGGTGGTACCGCTGAATGTCGGCCCACGCCTGCGCCAGCTCTGCGGCGAGAACAGGTGGTGTCGTGCTCACGTCGTGACAACGAGCAGAGGTGGCCCGGTGTTCCGATACCGGGCCATCCCAAATATTTTGCACGTACCAGTCAGTTTCATGCTCATGCGTCGCGACGAGGGCGGGTGCGCAGATCTGTGGAGAACCCGCGCACCCGTTCGCAAGCCGGGACGTACTGACTCCTCGGTAAGCGCGCATCACGGGGGCGTACCGGAAGGAGCGCCCCCGCGCGCGGCGGCTACGTCAGTAGGCGCGGGCCACGATGGCGATCGTGCCCGGAGCGTCGTCCGCGTCCGGCACGGAGCCGTCCTCGCCGACCAGGCAGCGCACCGACACGGCCTGCTCGGCCAGCTTGGCCTCGCCCTCCGGACCGAGGTCGGCCCACGGGATGCGCGCCCAGCCACCGGCCACGGCGGCCTCGGCGGCCTCCTCGATGGTCGCCACGTCGGTCGTACGGGCCTCACGGCGCTCGCGGGACTCCGCCAGCAGCGTGGCCTGGTCCTCCTCCAGGACCTTCGGCAGCAGCGCGACGAGCTCGTCGAGGCGGACGGGCGCCTTGCCGCCGGGGATCCGGCGGGCCAGCATCGCGGTGCCGTTCTCCAGGTCGCGCGGACCGACCTCGATGCGCACCGGTACGCCCTTGAGCTCCCAGTCCACGGCGCGGCGGCCGAAGGGGGTGTCCGTGCGGTCGTCGACCTGCACGCGGATGCCGGCGGCCTTGAGCTGGTCGCCGATCTCGCGGACCTTGGCGATCACCGCGTCGTCACCCTTGATCGCGAGGACGACGGCCTGGACCGAGGCGAGACGCGGCGGGACCCGCAGGCCGCTGTCGTCGCCGTGGGACATGATCAGACCGCCGACCATGCGGGTCGAGACGCCCCAGGAGGTCTGCCAGACCATCTCCTGCTGCCCGTCCTTCGACAGGTAGGAGGTGTTGAACGCCTTGGCGAAGTTCTGGCCCAGCTCGTGGCTGGTGCCCATCTGCAGGGCCTTGCCGTCGCCCATCATGCCCTCGAGGGTGAGGGTGTTGATGGCGCCCGCGAAGCGCTCCTTGGCCGTCTTGCGGCCCAGGACGACATCGATGCCCAGGACGTTGACCATGAAGTCGTAGTAGACGTCGCGGTGGATCCGGGCGGCGTAGTCGCGCGCGTCCTCGTAGGTGGCGTGGGCGGTGTGACCCTCCTGCCAGAGGAACTCGCTGGTGCGCAGGAAGACGCGCGGGCGCATCTCCCAACGGACCACATTGGCCCACTGATTGATCAGCAGGGGCAGGTCGCGGTAGCTCTGCACCCACTTGGAGAAGTACTCGTTGATGATCGTCTCGGAGGTGGGCCGGACGACGACCGGCTCGTCCAGCTCCTTGCCGCCGCCGTGCGTGACGACCGCGAGCTCGGGGGCGAAGCCCTCGACGTGCTCGGCCTCCCGCGTCAGGTAGGACTGCGGGATGAAGAGGGGGAAGTACGCGTTGGAGGCGCCCGCGTCCTTGATGCGCGCGTCCATCTCCTGCTGCATGCGCTCCCAGAGCCCGTACCCGTACGGGCGGATGACCATGGTGCCGCGCACCGGGCCGTTGTCGGCCAGCTCGGCCTTGTTGATCAAGTCCTGGTACCAGCGCGGGAAGTCGTCCGCCTGGGGGGTGAGAATGGGAGCCTTTGCCATGGTGCGAATGGTACGGGGCCGATCCGTCCGAGCGTGAATCCCCTCCTCGCCGGCCCTCGCGGCGGACCGCCCGCCGGGGTGCGCGCCACCCCCGGCTTCCCGTGCGCGGGCACGCGGCACATGCCATCGTGGGCATACGGGCAGTGTTCTCGCGCCACCCTCTGGACTCGGGGACGGAAGCGGAGTTCTCTGGCAATACGGGGGTGCTTCACAGCAGCGCGCACGGCAGCACATGGGGGCGGGGCAGATTCGGGCACGCACACGTCTCTCGGCGGATTGGGGCGCTTTCGATGACACCAACGCTCGTGCGGCGGCACCTGCCGTCCTCTTCGTCGCCCGGGTCCATGACCCGGGCCCGCGACTGGGCGGAGATCCAGGAACGGATGCTGGTGCCGCTCTACGAAGCGGTGTACGAACGGCTGGAGGTCGGGGCCGGCACCCGGCTGCTCAGCCTGGGCTGCGGTTCCGGACTGGCCCTCCTGATGGCGGCGGGCCGGGGCGCCTCGGTCCGCGGGGTCGACACCGACGGACGGCGCCTGGCCCTGGCCCGTGAGCGCCTGCTGCCGGAGGACGCCCGCGAGGACGGCGCGCACCTGGGGCACGGCGGCCCGGAGTCCGTCGTGGACCCCGGCGGTACGGCCTTCAACCTCATCACCGCCTTCGACCCGCTGTACTGCGCGGGCGGCAGCGCCCGGGGCATGGCCGGGGCGCTCGCCCGGGCGGCCGGCCTCGCCGAGCACGGCGCCCCGGTCGTCCTGGCCGGCTGGGGCCCCCAGGAGCGCTGCGCGGCCTCCGGAGCGCTCAGGGTCGCGGCCCGGCTCGCGGACCCCATGTGCGCCCCCGCCCGCTGGCGCCCGAGCGGGCGCGACGACCTGGAGGAGCTCGCCCAGCGGGCGGGGCTGCGCCCCGACGGCTCGGGCCGGGTGGCGTGCCCGTACGGCTACGCCGACATGGGCAGCGCGGTGCGCGGCATGCTCTCCACGGGCGCGTTCGACGCGGCGGCACGGGCCACGGACGAGGAGCAGGTCACCAAGGAGCTGACCGAGGCGCTCCATCCTTACCTGCGTCGTGACGGCACGGTCTGGATGCCCAATGTCTTCCGCTATCTGATAGCCCGGGTCCAGCGCACGCCGTAAGGACGCGCGCGAGCCTTACGGCGCGAGGGGACGCGCGCCGGGCCGCCGCGCCGTATGCCGGAAGCCCCTCGCGGTCCACCGCGAGGGGCTTCCGGCTGTCCGTAAGGATCAGCCCATGAACTTCTTGAACTCGTCCGGCAGTTCGAAGTTCTGCGCGGCCTGGCCGCCCTGCGGCAGACCCAGCGGGTTGTCCGCCTGCTGCTCGCGGCGCGCGGCCGCGGCCTGCTCCTCGGCCTTGCGCTTCATCGGGTTGCCGCTCTGGCGCTTGCCCTTGGCCTGCTTGACCTGCTTCTTCTTACGGGCCGCGCCGCCACCCATGCCCGGCATGCCGGGCATCCCGGGCATGCCGCCGCCCTGGGCCATGCGCGACATCATCTTGCGGGCGTCGAAGAAGCGCTCCACCAGGTTCTTCACGGCGCTGACGTCCACGCCGGAGCCCTTGGCGATACGGGCGCGACGGGAGCCGTTGATGATCGTCGGGTCCTGGCGCTCGGCCGGGGTCATCGACTTGATGATCGCGGCGGTGCGGTCGACGTCGCGCTCGTCGAGGTTGTTGATCTGGTCCTTGATCTGGCCCATGCCGGGCAGCATCCCGAGCAGCTTGCTGATGCTGCCCATCTTGCGGACCTGCTCCATCTGGGACAGGAAGTCGTCGAGCGTGAACTCCTTCGGCCCCTTCGCCAGCTTGGCCGCCATCTTCTCGGCCTCGTCCTGGCTGAAGGTCTGCTCGGCCTTCTCGATGAGGCTGAGCATGTCGCCCATGCCGAGGATGCGGGACGCCATGCGGTCCGGGTGGAACGCGTCGAAGTCGTCCAGCTTCTCGCCGTTGGAGGCGAACATGACCTGCTTGCCGGTCACGTGCGCGACCGACAGGGCGGCACCGCCGCGGGCGTCGCCGTCGAGCTTGGAGAGGACCACGCCGTCGAAGCCGACGCCGTCGCGGAACGCCTCGGCGGTGTTGACGGCGTCCTGACCGATCATCGCGTCGACGACGAACAGGACCTCGTCCGGGCTGACGGCGTCGCGGATGTCCGCGGCCTGCTGCATCAGCTCCTGGTCGATGCCGAGGCGGCCGGCGGTGTCGACGATCACGACGTCGTGCTGCTTGGCCCGGGCGAACTCGATGGAGTCCTTGGCGACCTGCACCGGGTCACCGACGCCGTTGCCCGGCTCCGGAGCGTAGATCGCGACACCGGCGCGCTCGGCGACGACCGCGAGCTGGTTGACGGCGTTGGGGCGCTGGAGGTCACAGGCGACGAGCAGCGGGGCGTGGCCCTGGCCCTTGAGCCAGTGGCCGAGCTTTCCGGCCAGCGTCGTCTTACCGGCACCCTGGAGACCGGCGAGCATGATGACGGTCGGCGCGGTCTTGGCGAAGCGCAGGCGCCGGGTCTCGCCGCCGAGGATGCCGATGAGCTCCTCGTTGACGATCTTGATGACCTGCTGGGCGGGGTTGAGCGCCTGGGAGACCTCGGCGCCGGCGGCCCGCTCCTTGACCTGACGGATGAAGGAGCGGACGACGGGGAGCGCCACATCCGCCTCAAGGAGGGCGATACGGATTTCGCGCGCCGTGGCGTCGATGTCCGCCTCGCTCAAGCGGCCTTTGCCCCTGAGAGATTTGAAAGTCGCTGCAAGGCGGTCGGAGAGGGTATCGAACACGGTGCTCGTCGGTCCTCGGGGTCAGGGGGCAGGGGCAATCGCCCTCAAGGGTATCCGGCCGTACAAGCTAAGTGTCCTCGCCTGCCGAAAACGACAGGCGAGGACGGTACCCCCGCCTACGCGGGGAGCAGACCTCCGCGCCGACAGCCCGGTCCTTGACCTGTGGGTCACCCCCGCCTGCGCGGGGAAGCACCATGCTCAACGCCGTCTCGCGCCGCTGGTCACGCCCCTACTTCAAAGCCTGCTCAAGCACCTCGGCCAGAACCCCCGCATCCGGCTCTGTCAACGGAGCCCCCTCCCCCGTCGTCACATAGAACGCGTCCACGGCGTTGGAACCCAGCGTCGAGACGTGCGCGCTGCGCACCCACACCCCCGCCGTCTCCAGGGCGCGGCCGATGCGGTGCAGCAGCCCGGGGGCGTCCTGGGCGCGCACCTCCAGCACCGTCGCCTCCCGCGAACCGCCGGTGGCGACGGTCACCCGGGGCGGCGCGTGCGTGATTCCCCTGCGCCGATCGTTGTACGCGGCCTCGCGCTCGGCCAGCCGCGCCACCACGTCGAGCGAGCCGTCCAGGACGCGCACGAGGTCGTTGCGCAGTTGCGCGGGCTCCGGCAGGGAGCCGAACTCGGTGGCCACCCGCCAGTTCAGCAGCAGCGCCCCGTCGACTGCCCGCAGCTCCGCCGCGCGCACCGTAAGGCGGTGCAGAGCGAGCAGACCGGCCGTCGCCGGCAGCACCCCGGGCTGTTCGGGGACGGCGATCGTCAGCTCGACGCCGACCGGGACGGCCGCGTCGTCCGGGGCCGTGCCCTCCGGGCGCGAGCGCAGCCGTACGGCCGGGCCGCCGGTGCGCAGGGCCTCGGCGACCACCCGGCCGTCCTCGGCGGAGGGCGGGCCCGGGACGGCCCGGTCCGGGGCCGCGCCGTCCGCGAGAGCGGCGGCGGCGCGCCGCACCAGATCCGCCACCAGCGAGGCGCGCCAGGCGCTCCAGGCCGCGGGTCCGGTCGCGAGGGCGTCGGCCTCGGTGAGGGCGTGCAGCAGCTCCAGGGTGCCGGGGTGCGCGACGGCGTCGGTGACGGCGCGGACCGTCGCGGGGTCGTCGAGGTCGCGGCGGGTGGCCGTCTCGGCGAGCAGCAGGTGGTGGCGGACGAGCGTGGCCAGGACGTCGGTGTCGGCCGGGTCGAAGCCGATCCGGGCGGCCGCCTCCCGGGTGAGGGCCTCGCCGGCCGCGGAGTGGTCGCCGGGCCGGCCCTTGCCGATGTCGTGCAACAGGGCCGCGACGAGCAGCAGGTCGGGGCGGTGGACGCCGCGCGCGAGGGCCGCCGCGCGGACGGCCGTCTCCACCAGGTGGCGGTCGACGGTCCAGCGGTGCACGGGGTTGCGCTGCGGGCGCGAGCGCACGTGCTCCCACTCGGGCAGCAGTCCGGAGACGAGCCCCTCGGCGTCGAGGGCCTCCCAGACCGCGACGGCCGGCTCGCCCGCGCCGAGCAGCGTGACGAGCGCCTCACGGGCCTCGGCCGGCCAGGGCACCGGCAGCGGGCCGGCGGTGGCCGCGAGCCGCCGCACGGCGTGCGGGGACAGCGGCAGGCCGGCCTGCGCCGCCGCCGCGGCGGCGCGCAGCGGCAGCACGGGGTCGCGCTCGGGCCGGGCCGTACGGGCCAGCACGGCCTCGCCGTCCTGCTCGACGACGCCCTCGGCCAGCGGCACCCGCTCGGGCTCCACGAACCCGCCCCGGCCGCCGCGCCCGCCGAGGATCCGCCGGAGCCGGGGCCGGCCGGAGCGGGCGCGCAGGACGCGGCCGACCTCGCGCCAGGTGACGTCGGCGGCGTACGAGACCGTGCGCGCGGCCTCGTAGACCTCGCGCAGCAGGGCGTCGGCGTCGGGCAGGCCGCGGGCCGTGGCGATCTGGTCCTGTTCCTGGAGGGCGAGCCGGTCGGTGGCCCGGCCGGTGACCAGGTGCAGGACGTCGCGGGTGTCGAGCAGCAGGCCGCGGGCCCGCTCCAGGCCCTCGCGCGGGGCGTCCGCCAGCCAGGAGGCGGCGACGGCGCGCAGGGCGACGGCGTCGCGGAGCCCGCCGCGCGCCTCCTTGAGGTCGGGCTCCAGCAGGAACCTCAGCTCGCCCTGGCGCCGGGCCCGCTCCTCGCCGAGCTCGCGCAGCTCCGGGAGCCTGAGCGGGGCCTGGGCCCGCCAGTCGGCGTAGGCGGTGGCGCGCAGGGCCGCGGTGAGCCGTTCGTCGCCGCCGAGGTGGCGGGCGTCGAGCAGGCCGAGGTGGACCTTGAGGTCGTCGGCCGCGGTCCTGCGGGCCTCGGCCGGGGTGCGCACGGAGTGGTCGAGGGCGAGCCCCATGTCCCACACGGGGTACCAGACGCGGTCGGCGATCGCGGCGATCTTCGAGGCGTCCACGGAGCCGTCGTGCAGCAGCATGACGTCGAGGTCGCTGCGCGGGGACAGCTCCCCGCGTCCGTAGCCGCCGACGGCCACGAGGGCGACGCCGTGCGCCTCGCCGAGCAGGGCCGCGAGCCACTGGTCGGTGAGCCGGGCGAGCGCCGCGCGGCGCGGCGGTCCGGTCAGCACTCCCTGGTGCAGGAGGCGCAGCCGGGCGGCCGCGTAGCTGTCGGGACAGGGGTCGCTTCCCGTGGTGGACGGGATGGACGTCAACACAGGCTCCCTCCTGGGGTCACAGGGCGTCCGGTCCGCGCTCGCCGGTCCGGACCCGGACGACGGTCTCGACGGGGACCACCCAGACCTTGCCGTCGCCGATCTTCCCCTGGTCCCCGGAGCGGGCGGCTTTGACGATGACGTCGACGACGGTGTCGGCGTCGCCGTCCTCGGCGAGGACCTCTATACGGATCTTGGGTACGAGGTCGACGGTGTACTCGGCGCCGCGGTAGACCTCGGTGTGGCCGCGCTGCCGACCGGATCCGCTGGCCTCGCTGACGGTCATGCCCCGGACGCCGGAGGTCCGCAGCGCGGCCTTGATCTCGTCGACCATGTGCGGCTTGACGACCGCGGTGATGAGCTTCATGCGTCCACCTTCTTGTTCGCCTTCTTGTCCTGCGTCCCGCTCTGATCGTCCCGGTCCCGGTCGTCCTGGGCGTGGCCGGGACCGGCGGGGTGTCCGCCGCCACGGGTGGCGGAGATCGCACCCACCGCGCTGAAGTCGTAGGCGGTCTCGGCGTGGAACGCCTGGTCGATGCCGGCGAGCTCGTCGTCCTCGGCAGCCCGGAGGCCGATCGTCCGGTCGACGAGCTTGGCCAGCAGCCAGGAGGCGACGAAGGAGTAGGCCATCACCGCGAACGCCCCGGTGGCCTGCCGGCCGAGCTGGGTGAGGCCGCCGACGCCGTCGGTGGCGAGGAGTCCCACGAGCAGGGTGCCGATGACGCCGCCGACCAAGTGCACGCCGACCACGTCGAGGGAGTCGTCGAAGCCCAGCTTGAATTTGATGCCGACGGCCCAGGCGCAGACGGACCCGGCCACGAGGCCGATGAGGACGGCCCCGAAGGCGTTCACGGCCGCGCCGGAGGGGGTGATGGCGACGAGGCCCGCGACGGCTCCGGAGGCGGCGCCGAGCGTGGTGAACGCGCCGTGCCGGACGCGCTCGTAGACGAGCCAGCCGAGCATCGCGGCACCGGTCGCCACCTGGGTGTTCAGCGCCATGTTGGCGGCGGTGCCGTTGGCCGCGAGCGCCGAGCCTGCGTTGAAGCCGAACCAGCCGAACCACAGCAGCCCCGCGCCGAGCATCACCAGCGGCAGGCTGTGCGGGCGCATCGGGTCCTTCTTGAAGCCGATGCGCTTGCCGACCACGAGCACGGCGGCGAGGGCGCCGATGCCCGCGTTGATGTGCACGGCCGTACCGCCGGCGAAGTCGATCACCTTGAGCTTGAAGAGCCAGCCGTCGGCCTGCCAGACCCAGTGGGCGACGGGGAAGTAGACGATCGTCACCCAGAGGGCGATGAACACGGCCCACGCGCTGAACTTCACCCGGTCCGCGAGCGCCCCGCTCATCAGCGCGGGGGTGATGACCGCGAACATCAGCTGGAAGAGGGCGAAGGCGAAGACCGGGATGCCCTCCTTGCCGCCCGTCAGCGTCTCCGGGCGGATGCCCTTGAGACCGATGTGGTCGAAACCGCCGAGCAGACCGCCGCCGATGTCATCGCCGAAGGCGAGGGAGTAGCCGTAGAGGACCCACAGCACGGTGACGATGCCCAGCGAGATGAAGGACATCATCAGCATGTTGAGGGCGCTCTTGACCCGCACCATGCCTCCGTAGAAGAAGGCCAGCCCCGGGGTCATCAGCATGACGAGCGCGGCACTGATCAATACGAAAGCGGTATCTGCGCCATTCACGGTCGCGTCCCCTCACAGCGGCGGCCCGTACGGGCGGTATCCAGTGGGCCGGTTTTCGCCATGAGGTTCGCGCAGCGGGATTTCAGTCGATGCGGTCGGTTGTTTCGCGGCAGTGACGATGGCCCCGTGCGTGTTACGCGCGGATGAACCATCGACGAACGGCGTTCCGCTCGCCTTCGCCCTGTGTACGGGCATGCGACCGACCGCGACGACCGCCCTGTGCGACCTGGCGTGGGGGAGCCGAGTCGGGCTGTACGGGAAGGTCGCCGCGGCCGGGATCAGGGGCCGGAAGGAGCTCAGACCGCGTGCACGGCCTCTGCCGATTCCGGCAGGTGGACGCCCAGTTGCTCGGTGAGGGCCACGACTTCGGCCATCTCGCCGAAGTCCCGGACGGCGTTGTCCACGGTCTTGCGGAGGCGGTTGTTGACCCGCTCCGAACGGACCTGCTTGGCGATCTTCAGCGCCTTCCCGGCGAGGACCGTGGACTGCTCGGGCTCGCGCTCCATCAGGTGCACGGTGGCCATGCCGATGAGGTTGAGCGCATACGACCGCTGGTGCTCGGCGTCCTGCTCGAAGAGCTCGACGGCCCGCTCCATCTTGGGGCGCGCGAGGGAGGCGTAGGTCGGGCTGCGGCCGACCACATAGGCGAGATCGCGGTAGGAGTGGGCGTTCTCGGCGTTGAGCTCGGCCTCGGAGAAGAAGCGGATCCAGTCGGGGTCGCCGTCGCCCGCCGCGCAGTCGGAGAAGCAGTCCTCCGCCATGTTGACCGCGCGCTTGCACTTGGCGGGCTGGCCCATGTTGGCGTAGGCGCGGGCCTCGACGGCGTAGAGCATCGCCTGGGTGCGGGAGGTGGCCGTCTCACGGGAGCCGTACTGGCCGAGGTGGATCAGCTCCAGGGCGTCGTCCGGCCGGCCGAGGTGGATCATCTGCCGGCTCATGCTGGAGAGGATGTACGAGCCGAGGGGGCGGTCGCCGGCCTCCTTGGCGGCGTGCAGGGCCAGGACGAAGTACTTCTGCGCGGTGGGGTGGAGGCCGATGTCGTAGCTCATCCAGCCGGCCAGCTCGGCCAGCTCGGCGGCGGCCCGGAAGAGCCGCTTGGAGGTGGCCGCCGGCTGGGGCTCCTGGAGCAGGTCGGTGACTTCGTGGAGCTGGCCGACGACGGCTTTGCGGCGCAGGCCGCCGCCGCACTGGGCGTCCCACTGCCGGAACATCATGGTCGTGGACTCGAGCAGATCCAGCTCGGGCCCGGAGAGGCGGGACAGGCGCGTGGCGGACTGCCCGTCGCGGGGGTCACGGCCGGAGGGGCCGGGGGCCAGCCAGCGCTGCATGGGCTCGATCAGCGAGGGGCCCGCGGAGAGGGCGAGCGAGGCGCCGAGGAATCCCCGGCGGGCCAGCATCAGGTCGCTGCGGGAGAACTCGCTGATGAGCTCGACGGTCTGGGGGCCCGCCCAGGGCAGGTCGACCCCCGAGACGGAGGGCGACTGATGGGCGGTGCGCAGGCCGATGTCCTCGATGCCCACGACGCAGCCGAAGCGCTCGGAGAACAGCTCGGAGAGGATCTTCGGGATCGGCTCGCGGGGCTGCTCGCCGTCGAGCCAGCGGCGGACGCGCGAGGTGTCCGTGCTGATGTGGTGGGCACCGAGCTGTCGCGCTCTGCGGTTGACCTGGCGCGCCAGCTCGCCCTTGGACCAGCCGCTGCGCAGGAACCAGGAGCCCAACTGCTCGTTGGGACGCTTCTCGGCCCGATCGGACCTGTCGGCCTTGTCGGCCCTCTCGGCACCTTCGGCGCCGCTGCCGTTGCCGCCCACCTGGAAGCCCCCATCCCGAAATCTGCTCTGTGCGTGAACCGCGGACGGCCCGCCGTCCGTCACGGCGGCGCGTCCGGCGATGCGACACCCCGGTCAGGGGTAGTAACGACCGAGCGGCGGGACGGGCCACGCCCTCTGGCGTACCCGCCGGTGGTGCATCTCCTTGGGTCCGTGCACCGAAAGTAATCCTACGATCACCGCTCCCGCGAGTGCAGTCCAGTAAACGCCACCATTCGCCACCCCAAGGAATGAACTCAACCGCACCTCTACGCGATTGACTTGACACATGGCGATCAGGGCGGGGGCGAACTGGAGCACGACATGGCGCACGCCCCGTTCCGCACCACCTGTCGCGCACCGTCACGCCGCCACGGGAAGGGATTCGGCGACCGTCCGTGTTCGAGACACTCCGAGTCGTAACCATCGGCGAGCACGACCCGTTGGAGGGGGCATGGGCTTCACAATCGGCGGCATCCGGGACCTGCGCTCGAGCTCTCGGCGCCGCGGACGCGCGTCGGAGTACGCGACCACGGTGGCGGAGTACACCGGCCTGTGGGGATGGGACGTGGTCCCGGGGGCCCGCGCCACCCGGAGCGGGGGCGTGATGTGTTCGTGCGGCGCCGCCGACTGCCCCTCCCCCGGCGCGCACCCGCTGTCCTTCGCACCGCCGGTTCCCGCGGGCGCCACGCTCGACGCCGCCGCGGCCGCGTGGGCCGAGGTGCCGGGCGCCGCCGTTCTGCTGCCCGTGGGCCGCTCGTTCGACGTCCTGGAGGTCGCCGAGCCGGTCGCCCGGCACGCGCTGGCCCGGCTGGAGCGGATGGGGCTGCCGCTGGGCCCGGTGGCGCTGACGCCGCACGGCCGCGCGCTGTTCTTCGTGGCCCCCGGCGCCGCCGCCGAGCTCCCCCGGCTGCTCTACCGCATGGGCTGGGACGACGCCCGGCTCGACCTGCGCTGTCTGGGCCCCGGCGACCACATCACGGCGCCGCCCTCCGACCACGCGGGCCTCGGCCCCATGCGCTGGCTGCGCCCGCCCACGCTGGACACGGCGGGCCGCCCGCCGGAGGCCCGGCTGCTGCTGGGCACCCTGGCGTACGTCTGCCACCGCACACCGTCCCGCGGCTGACCGCCTCGGGACTTCCGGGCGGACAGACGTCGGGGCCCGGCCGCGGTCGCATCCGCGGCGGGGCCCCGACATGGTCCGGGAGGGTGCGTCCCTCCGGATGATCCGGTGGCTCCGGGTCACTGCCCGGTCGGCGTCACTCCCCGATCAGGGCGTCGACGAACGCCTCCGGCTCGAACGGCGCGAGGTCGTCCGCGCCCTCGCCCAGGCCCACGAGCTTGACCGGCACACCCAGCTCGCGCTGGACGGCGACGACGATGCCGCCCTTGGCGGTGCCGTCGAGCTTGGTGAGCACGATGCCGGTGATGTCCACGACCTCGGCGAAGACCCGCGCCTGGACCAGGCCGTTCTGCCCGGTGGTGGCGTCGAGGACGAGCAGCACCTCGTCGACCGAGCCGTGCTTCTCCACGACGCGCTTGACCTTGCCGAGCTCGTCCATGAGACCGGTCTTGGTGTGCAGGCGGCCGGCGGTGTCGATGAGGACAACGTCGGCGTTCTCGGCGATGCCCTCCTTGACGGCGTCGAAGGCGATCGACGCAGGGTCGCCGCCCTCGGGCCCGCGGACCGTGCGGGCGCCGACGCGCTCGCCCCAGGTCTGGAGCTGGTCGGCGGCGGCCGCGCGGAAGGTGTCGGCCGCGCCGAGGACCACGGACTTGCCGTCCGCGACGAGCACCCGGGCGAGCTTGCCCGTGGTGGTGGTCTTGCCGACGCCGTTGACACCGACGACCAGGACGACGCCCGGCTTCTCCTCGCCGTTCACGCCCACGCCGGGCTCGGTGTGGACGCTCCGGTCGGAGTCCGTGCCGATGAGGGCGAGCAGCTCCTCGCGGAGCAGGGTGCGCAGCTCGTCGGGCGTACGGGTGCCGAGCACCCGGACCCGCTCACGGAGCCGCTCCACCAGCTCCTGGGTGGGCGCGACGCCGACATCGGCGGTGAGGAGGGTGTCCTCGATCTCCTCCCAGGTGTCCTCGTCGAGGTGCTCGCGGGAGAGCAGGGTCAGCAGACCCTTGCCCAGGGAGTTCTGGGAACGGGAGAGGCGGGTGCGCAGCCGGACGAGCCGGCCGGCGGTGGGTTCGGGAACCTCGATCTCGGGGGCGGCCGGGGCCTCGGGGACCTCCGGCTCGGCGACGGGCGCCGCGGCCTCGGGGGCCTCGGCGACGGGCAGGTCCACCTCCTCGACGGTCCTGCGGGGCTCCGCGCTCGGGGTCTCGGCCTCCTCGCCGACGTGTGGCTCGGCGGGCGGCGCGGTGACGGACGGGCTGCTCGGCGGGGCCGGGGGCAGCTGCTTCTTCTTACGGCTGCTGACCACGAGCCCGCTGATCGCGCCGAGCGCGACCACAGCGATGACTACAGCAAGGATGACGATTTCCATAACGGACCCAGTATCGGACACCTCGCCGTGGGCGCACGGCCGCGCCGCTGACATGTGACTTGCTACCCAGTTCGTATTTAACGACAAGGACCAAAGCCACTAACCGACCAAAGTTGGAGCAAAGTACGATGGCGTGACCCTGTGTGACGCGCGTAGAGTCCGCAGCGTCTCTTTCTGCCCACCTTGAGCGCTTGATCCGCCCCCCGCTTCACCCGCACGGAGCCCCCCACATGGACAACGTCGTCCCCGCCGATTCCGAAGGCGCAATAGAAACCCGCGGCATCGAGCCCGTCCCGGACCATGAGCGTCACGGCAGGGTCCGGGAGCTCTTCCCGACCTGGGTCGCCGCCAACATCAGCGTGCTGCTGCTCACCATGGGCGCCGCCCTGGTGGTCTTCAACCAGCTGAACTTCTGGCAGGTCCTGATCGTCGCCGCGTGCGCCGCGCTCGCGTCGTTCGGCATGGTCGGCGTGCTGTCGGTCTCCGGAAAGTGGGGCGGCGCCCCGGGCGCGATGCTCTCCCGCGCGACCTTCGGCGTCCGCGGCAACCTCTTCCCCGGCTCGATCCTGTGGGTCGCCCGCTTCGGCTGGGAGACGATCAACGCGGTCACCGGCGCCTACGCGGTGCTGACCGTCCTTGATCTGCTCTTCGGCATCAAGAGCAACAACATCCTCATCGTCATCACGCTGTTCGTGTTCGTCGCCTGCACCTTCCTGGTGAGCGGCATGGGCCGTAAGGCCCTGAACGTCTGCAACACGTGGTCGACGTACCTCTTCGGCATCTTCAGCGTGCTGGTGCTCGGCTATCTGATCGCCAACATCCACTGGGACGACGTCTTCTCCAAGCCCGCGGGCACCACCGCGATGATGATCGCCGGTATCGGCACCATCGCCGCCGGCGGCATCAGCTGGGTGCCCACCGGCCCCGACTTCACGCGCTACCTCCCGCACGCCGCGTCCGGCAAGAAGATCGCCGGTGTGACGGTCTCCGGCGCCGGCCTGGTGATGGTCCCGATGGTGCTGATGGGCGCGGTCATGGCCGTGGCCACCCCGGGCCTGGCCGACGCGCCGGACCCGGTCTCCTTCCTCGGCGACATCCTGCCGACCTGGCTGGCCGTGCCGTACCTGGCCACCGCGATCGTCGGCATGCTGCTGATCAACAGCCTCTCGATGTACTCCGCCGGCTTCACCGCCCAGACCATGGGCGTGAAGCTGCCGCGCGCGATGGCCGTCAGCATCAACGCCGTCATCTCGCTGGTCGGCGGCCTGCTGCTGATGCTGGTCGCGAAGAGCTTCCTCAGCTCCTTCATCACCTTCCTGATCCTGCTCGCGGTCTCCTTCTCCGCCTGGATCGGCGTCTACGCCGTCGACATGGCCCGCCGCCGGACGCGCGCCGTGCGCTACGACGCGGAGGGCCTGATGGACACCGGCCGCACCAGCCGCTACTGGTACGTCGGCGGTTTCTGCTGGCAGGCGATGACGGCGTGGGCCGTCGCGCTGGCCGCCGGCATCTGCTTCACCAAGTGCGACTGGTTCACCGGTCCGCTGGCCTCCACGTTCATCGGCAAGTACGGGTTGAGCTGGGCGGCGACGATCGTGATCTCGGCGGTTCTGATGGCGGTCCTGCCGACGCCGGCCGAGGGCGGGGCTTCCGATGCGGCCGGGGCCGCTTCGCGGGAGAAGGTCGCGGCGTAGCGTCTTCTCTGGGTTTCGTCGAGCGTCCCCTTCACCGTGGTCACGGTGGAGGGGCGTTCGCGTTTTGGGGTGGGGCGCGTGGGTGCGGGTTGCCGCTGCGCGGGGCCTTGTCCCCTACCCGCCCCTTCCCGAAACCGGCGGCGAGCCCCCGGGCCCCCCTTCCGCGCTGACGCGCGGTGTCCTCAAACGCCGGACGGGCTGAATTCCAGCCCGTCCGGCGTTTGAGGACCGGGGTCCGGGGCGGAGCCCCGTTCGGGAAGGGGCGAGGCTGGGGGAAAGCCCCGCGCAGCGGCCACCCGCCATCGGGGCACCAGCCAGACCCCGGCACACATACCCGCACACAAAAAGACGCCACCCCGGCTCATCGGTGAGCCGGAGCAGCGTCCTTGAGGAGAGGGCAGCGGGGGAGTTAGCCCATCTCCTCCAACGCCTTGCCCTTCGTCTCCTTCACGAACTTCATCACGAAGGGGATCGAGAGCACGGCGAAGACCGCGTAGATGACATACGTGCCGGACAGGTTCCAGTCCGCCAGGCTCGGGAAGCTCGCGGTGATGGCCCAGTTGGCGACCCACTGCGCGGACGCCGCCACACCGAGCGCCGCGGCGCGGATGCGGTTCGGGAACATCTCGCCGAGGAAGACCCAGACCACGACGCCCCACGAGAGGGCGAAGAAGAGCACGAAGGCGTGGGCCGCGACCAGGGCCACCGTGCCCTGGGTGGTCGGCAGGGAGCCGTCTGCCGCCTTGGCGGAGAAGGCCCATGCCTCCAGGGCCAGGGAGACCGCCATACCGGCGGAGCCGACGAGCGCGAGCGGCTTGCGGCCGATGCGGTCGACGAAGATCATCGCGATGACGGTGCCGACGATGTTGATGATCGACGTGGTGAACGAGTAGAGGAACGAGTCGCTCGGGTCGATGCCGACGGACTGCCAGAGGGTGGCCGAGTAGTAGAAGGCCACGTTGATGCCGACGAGCTGCTGGAAGACCGAGAGGCCGATGCCGACCCAGACGATGGGCAGCAGGCCCGCCTTGCCGCCGAGCAGGTCCTTGAAGGTGGACTTCTCCTCGCTGTGCATGGCCAGCTCGATCTCGGTCACGCGCTTGTCGAGATCGATTTCCTTGCCCTCGACGTCGGCCAGGACGGCCTTCGCGCGGTCGATCTTGCCGACCGAGATCAGGAAGCGCGGCGACTCGGGGATCACGAAGGAGAGCAGGCCGTAGAGGACGGCCGGGACGACCATGACGCCGAGCATCAGCTGCCACGCCTCGATGCCCATCAGGTGACCGCGCTGGTCGCCGTCGGCGAGGTTGAGGATGCCCCAGTTGACGAGCTGGGAGATGGCGATGCCCACCACGATGGCGGCCTGCTGGAAGGAGCCGAGGCGGCCGCGGTACGCGGGCGGGGAGACCTCGGCGATGTAGGCCGGGCCGATGACGGAGGCCATGCCGATGGCGATGCCGCCGAGGACGCGCCAGAAGGCGAGGTCCCAGAGGGCGAAGGGCAGTGCCGAGCCGACCGCGCTGATCGTGAAGAGCGTCGCGGAGATCTGCATGACGCGGATCCGGCCGATGCGGTCCGCGAGGCGGCCCGCGGTGGCGGCACCGATCGCGCAGCCGATCAGGGCGATGGCGATGACCTGGGCCAGAGCGGCGGAGCCGATGTCGTACTTCCCGCGGATGCCCTCGACAGCGCCGTTGATCACGGAACTGTCGTAGCCGAAGAGGAAGCCACCCATGGCCGCTGCCGCGGTGATGAAGATGACATGGCCGAGGTGGTCCGGCTGGGCCTTACGGCCCTCGGACCCCTGCGCCATCGCAGTGCTGGTCAACGTGAACTCCTGGGGCCCGGCGGCATTGCCGGGCGTGGGGGGCTGGCCCTTCAAGTGGGGCATAACTCCTTGGGGCCTACCACTTGAAGGTATTAGCAACGGTGCAGACCTTATGCCTTCATTTTTCTAAGTCAATAGGTCGTAACCAAGAAGTTTCCTCCGGGCTTCCCCAGTGTTGCGTTCAACACTTGAAGACGATCACCGCAGACGCTGGCTGATGACCTTCGAAACCCCGTCGCCCTGCATGGACACGCCGTACAGCGCGTCCGCGACCTCCATGGTCCGCTTCTGGTGAGTGATCACGATCAGCTGGGAGCTCTCCTGGAGCTCTTCCATGATCCTGATCAGCCGCTGGAGGTTGGTGTCGTCCAGCGCCGCCTCGACCTCGTCCATCACATAGAACGGGCTCGGACGGGCCTTGAAGATCGCCACCAGCAGCGCCACCGCCGTCAGCGACCGCTCGCCGCCCGACAGCAGGGACAGCCGCTTGACCTTCTTCCCCGGCGGGCGCGCCTCGACGTCCACGCCGGTCGCGAGCATGTCGCCGGGATCGGTCAGGACGAGGCGCCCCTCGCCCCCGGGGAACAGCCGGGAGAACACGCCCTCGAACTCACGGGCCGTGTCCCGGTACGCCTCCGTGAAGACCTCCTCGACCCTTCTGTCGACGTCCTTCACCACCTGGAGGAGATCGCTGCGGGTCTTCTTCAGGTCCTCCAGCTGTTCGGAGAGGAACTGGTGACGCTCCTCCAGCGCCGCGAACTCCTCCAGGGCCAGCGGATTCACCTTGCCCAGCTGCTGGTACGCGCGCTCGGCCGCCCTCAGCCGCTTCTCCTGCTCGTCCCGCGCGAACGGTACGTACGCCACGCCCGCCCCCTCGGCCGACGGCTCCTCGCCCTCGGCCGGCGCCTGCGGTACGGGCTGGTCGGGCCCGTACTCGGCGACCAGCGCCGCCGGCTCGACGCCCAGTTCCTCCAGGGCCCGGGCCTCCAGCTGCTCGATGCGCAGCCGCTTCTCGGCGCCCAGCACCTCGCCCTTGTGCACCGAGTCCGTGAGCTTGTCGAGCTCGCCCTTGAGCTCCCGGCCCCGGTTCCGCTCGGCGATCAGCTCGCGCTCCCGCTCGGCCTTCGCCGTCTCGGCGTGCGCGCGCTCCCGGTCGGCGCGGACCAGTGACACCTCGACGTGCGCCAGCAGCTGGCGGGCGCCCGCCGCCACGGCCGAGGCGACCCGCGCCTCGTGCCGCAGCCGGGCGCGCCGCTGTTCGGCGCGCGCCCGCGCCTCCCGCTCCGCGCGCGCCGCCCGGTCCAGCCCGTCCGCCCGTCCGGCGAGCGCCTTGACCCGCTCCTCGTGCGTACGGACCTGGAGGCGCGCCTCCATCTCGGTCTGACGGGCGTTGGCCCCGTCGGCGGCGAGCCGGTCGCGGACGGCGGTGTCGGGCTCGTCCGTGTCCTCCGGGGCCGCCTCCTCCGCCACCGCCAGGCGTTCGGCGAGTTCCTCGGCCTCCTCGGTGGCCCGGACGAGCGCCTCCTCGGCCCGGGCCACGGCGGCGGCCGTCCTGCCCGCCTCGTCCGCCGCCGCGCGCGCCTGGCCCGCGAGCCGCCCCAGCGCCTGCGCGACCTTCGACTTCTCACGGTCCGCGACGCCGCGCCGGGCGGCCAGCTCCTCCACCCGCGCCGCGCACGCCGTCCGCCGCTCGCCGGCGGCCCGCTGAGCGGCCGCCAGCTCCACGCACCGGGCGTCCAGCCCGGTGAGTTCGGCCGTGGCCTCGTCCACGGCGGAGCGCACCTCCAGCAGGCTCGGGGCGCCGCCGGAGCCGCCGTGGGCGAAGTGGGAGCCGAGCAGATCGCCCTCGGCGGTGACGGCGGTGAGCTCCGGGCGCGCCGCGACCAGCTCCTCGGCGTCCTCCAGCGTCACGACGACCACGACGTCCCGCAGCAGCCGTGCGGCGGCGGCCACCGCGCCCGCGGGCCCGGTGACGAGGTCGGCGGCGGGCACGGCGCCCGCCGGCAGACCGGCGGGCCGGGCCACGGCCGCGCCCCCGGGCGACGGCGGGGTGATCAGGAGCGCCGCCCGTCCCGCGTCCTCCTTACGGAGCAGCCGCAGGGCGCCGGCCGCCGTCGTCGTGTCCGTCACGGCCAGCGCGTCCGCCGCCGCGCCCAGCGCGGCGGCGACCGGCAGCTCGTGGCCGGGGGCGACGGACAGCAGTTCGGCCGCCGGTCCGAGCAGTCCGGCCAATCGTTCCTGCGCCGCCAGCAGCGCGTCCGTGCCGTCCTTACGGCGCAAGCCGAGCGCAAGGGCGTCGCGGCGGGCCGCGGTCGCCGCGCGGCGGCGCTCGGTCGTCGTCGCCGCCTCGCGGGCCTCGGTCAGGGCCGTCTCGGCGTCGGCCAGTTCCCCGCGGGCCTCCTCGTGGAGGCCGACGAGCTCCGCGTCGTCCGCGTCGAGCCCCTCGACCTCGGCACGGTGGCGCTCGTACTCCTCCTGGGCCGCGGTGGCCCGTTCCAGGGCCTCGTCGCGGGCGGTGGCCAGCCGGTCGATCTCGGCCTGGGCGGAGGCCGTCCGGCCGTGGGCCGCGGTCACCTTCCCCTGGAGCCGGGCCAGGCCCTCGCGGTGGGCGGCGACGGCCCGTGCGGCATCCCTGAGCCGCCGTTCCTCTTCCGCCAGCCGGCGCTCCAGCTCGGCCCGGTGCTCCGCCGTGTCCTCCAGGGCCCGGCCCGCCGCCTCCAGCGCCGCCGCCAGCTCGGCCTCCTGCTCGCGGATCCGGGCCGCCTCGCGCTCCAGGTCCTCCGGGTCGCGGCCACGGCTCTCCTCGCCGGGCGCGGAGGTGGCGCTCGTGACCCGCTGGTCCGCCAGGCCGATCGTGCCGCGCACCCGCTCCGCGAGCCGGGACAGCTCGTACCAGGTCTGCTGGGCCTGCGCGAGGCGCGGGGCGAGGGTGCGGACCTGTTCCTCCAGCTCCGTCTCCCGCAGCGACGCCTCCCGGAGGGCGGCCTCGGCGGCCTCCTTACGGGCCTTGAGCGCGGCCTCGTCCGCGAGTTCCGCGCGCAGCGCCTCCCGCAGGGTCACGAGGTCGTCGGCGAGCAGCCGCAGCCGGGCGTCGCGCAGATCGGCCTGGATGACCGCGGCCCGGCGCGCGACCGCGGCCTGCCGCCCGAGCGGCTTGAGCTGTCGCCGGAGTTCGTCGGAGAGGTCCTGCACGCGGGCGAGGTTGGCGCGCATGGCGTCGAGCTTCCGCAGCGCCTTCTCTTTGCGTTTGCGGTGTTTCAGTACGCCCGCGGCCTCCTCGATGAAGGCCCGCCGCCCGGTGGGGTCGGCGTGCAGCACGGAGTCGAGCTGTCCCTGACCGACGATGACGTGCATCTCGCGGCCGATGCCGGAGTCGGAGAGCAGCTCCTGGATGTCGAGCAGCCGGCAGGTGTCGCCGTTGAGCCGGTACTCGCTGCCGCCGTTGCGGAACATCGTCCGCGTGAGGGTGACCTCGGCGTAGTCGATGGGGAGCGCGCCGTCGGAGTTGTCGATCGTGAGGGAGACCTCGGCCCGGCCCAGCGGCGGGCGGCCGGTCGTCCCGGCGAAGATGACGTCCTCCATCTTGCCGCCGCGCAGCGACTTCGCGCCCTGCTCGCCCATGACCCAGGAAAGGGCGTCGACGACATTGGACTTGCCCGACCCATTGGGGCCGACGACACAGGTGATGCCCGGTTCGAAGCGCAGGGTCGTCGCGGAAGCGAAGGATTTGAACCCACGCAGGGTCAAGCTCTTGAGGTGCACGCGGTAGGACTCTACCGCCCGGGCGCCCCTCGTTCCGGTGACGCCACGGCCCCCGGCGAGAGGGCGCCGGCCCGGCGCCCGTTTCCCTTTTTGGTTTCACGCCGGAACGTCCCGGGCACATCAGTGTCGTGAGGGGGGCAAAGGAAAAATCGGCAGAACCGACCGGAATCGGCCGACGTCATACGATCGGACGGGCTCCGGCCGGATACGACGAAGGGACGCCGAAGCGTCCCTTGCAACTCTCAAGCGGCTGACAGTGCAGCCCGACCAGGCCCCCGGGGCAGGGCTGGCGGTCAGGCGAGCGCAGGCTCCGCGTGGGATACGTCGATGCTGTCGAGCAGCGAGTCGCCGTGGTGAGCGGCGGCAGACAGCGCGTCGTTCTCGGCCTGCATCCGAATGAGCTCGGATTCCAGGTCCTGGACACGCTGCTGAAGCCGTCGCATCTCGGAGAGGACTCGGGGGTCGGAGCCGCCGACGTAACCGAGAAGCGCCTTTGCCATGATGGATGGTCCTCCACACTGAGTGACCGACCGAAGCGGTGTGGGTCGTGAGGGATTCGCACCCGCGGTGTCTGCCATCGTTACTGCAGTCTTCAATGCCAAACAGCTAAGGTGCGCGGGGCTTCCAGAGTCTCACCAAAAGTTTTGACGGTCAACACGATCACACCCCGTATCCGCAGGCGTCCCAAGGGTGCGCGGCGCCGAATGCGCGGCGGTCATCGACCTGGGGCCCGGAGGGGCGTGGAGATCATCCGTTGAGTGGCAGCCTTCCACGCCCGGGCCGAGTTGGCAACCATCAGGGAATTTCTTCCTTTCGAATATGCCAGCGGCATATCAATAAGGTCATCGCGCCCCATGCCGCCCCTTCCGCACGGTCCCCTTCCCGGGCCTTCTCCCGCCTTCCTGGGAGAAGATTCGTTTTTTTGATCGGTGGGGATCAGCGAATCTCGAAGCCGTCATAACCCCCTCGGGGTGTGCCCCAGAGGTCGGTGACACCGTCCACACGACCGGGTGTGTCGCCCTCGCGCAACCAATCGAGCAATTGTTCACAGCCCGGACGGCCCCCTTCCGCGACGACCTGCACCCGGCCGTCGGCGAGATTCGAGGCGAAGCCGGCGAGCCCTCCGATGCGCAAAGCGTTCTCGCGGGTGAACCAGCGGAAGCCGACACCCTGCACATGGCCACGGACCCAGGCCGTCAGACGGACATCTTCGTTCATGTCTGCACGCTAACCGGCCAATTGCGTGCGCAGCACTTTGACCCCGTCCCTATTGCCGTACAGTCGCCGCTCAACAGGTCTAGCCCGTACGAGTGACGCACGACAACGCCGAGCACGTAAGGAAGGCAGCGGATGGGTCGCCATCGACGCTCTGCCCCACAGACCCCCCGCCGCACACCGGCGACTCCCCCCGCGGCCCCTGCTCCCCTGCCCCACAGGACGGCCGAATCCAGCCCCCACGCCCGGCACCTCCACCCCCGCCGCCCCGGCAGGCCCCCCGCACCCCCTTCACCGGCGGCCCCCGCGCGCGGCCGCGCCAAGACCCCGGTGCGTACGGGGCTGCTGGGCGCCTCCGCGGCGATGGCCATGAGCGTGGTCGCCGTGGCCTCCGGCTTCTTCTCCGGCGGCGACGCCTTCCAGCTCGGCGCCGGCCCCAGCGGCGGCGGTCAGGTGCGGACCGACGACTCGCCCGCGCTGGAGACCGGGGGCGAAGCACCGGCCGCCCCCGTCCCCGGGCGGGGCCGGCTCCCGGTGGGCCACGCCCCGGAGGGCCCGCACACCCGTTCCGCCCCGGTCACCCGGTTCGACGCCCCCGTCCCCACCGACGCCGGGACGTCCCCGGTCCGGCAGCCGGTCTCCGACCCCTCTCCCCCGGACGAGAGCCACGGCTCCCCGAGCCCCGCCGCCACCCCGGCCGTCGCCCACGACACCGGCACGGAGGGCACCGTGCCGGCGGGCTCCCGCCCGGCGGCGCCCGAGGCGGACACCTTCCGGGCGAGCCCGGTGGGCCAGATCCTGGCCCTGGTCAACGACGAGCGGGCCAGGGCGGGCCTCAAGCCGCTGGTCGCCAGCGACCGGCTCAGCGCGCTCGCCCAGTCGTTCAGCGACGACATGGCACGGCGCGGCTTCTTCTCCCACACCGACCCGGACGGCAAGACGCCCTGGGACCGCGCCGCCAGGCGCGGCATCGGCAATCTCGGCGGCGAGAACATCGCCCGCGGCCACCCGGACGCCCGCGCCGTGATGGAAGCCTGGATGCGCAGCACCGGCCACCGCGCCAACATCCTCAACGGCGCGTACCGGACCCTGGGCATCGGGGTGAACCTCACCAGTGCGAACGGCCCCTGGTGGACCCAGGACTTCGGCTATTGAGCCGGTGTCCGTCAGGCCGGGCGCGGCGGGCGCTGGCAGCGCGGGCAGAAGTAGCTGGACCGGTTCATCCAGGGCCGCCGGCGGATGGCCGTGCCACAGCGGCGGCACGGCTCGTCCTCGCGCCCGTACGCGTCCAGCGACCGGTCGAAGTAGCCCGATTCGCCGTTCACGTTGACGTAGAGGCTGTCGAAGCTGGTGCCGCCGACCGCCAGTGCCTCGTTCATGACCTCGCGGATGTGGACGAGGAGCTCGGCGCTGCGCGGGCGGGTCAGCGTGGCCGTCGGGCGGTCGTAGTGCAGCCGGGAGCGCCACAGCGCCTCGTCGGCGTAGATGTTGCCGACGCCGCTGATCAGCGACTGGTCGAGCAGGGCCCGCTTGACGGTCGTCCGGCGCCCGCGCAGCGCGGCGTGGAAGGCGGCCTCGTCGAAGCCGGGGTCCAGGGGGTCGCGCGCGATGTGCGCGATGACGTCCGGGAGGCCGTCGGGGTCGCCGGCCACGGTGTCGTGCAGCGACAGGCCACCGAAGGTGCGCTGATCCACGAAGCGCAGCTCCGTGGGGGTGTCGTCGGCGAAGCGGACGCGGATGCGCAGGTGCTTCTCGGCGGGGGCGTCGTGCGGCTGGACGAGGAGCTGGCCGCTCATGCCCAGGTGGGCGAGGACGGAGCGGTCCGGGGCGGCCGGGCCCGCGGCCGGGGAAGGTGCCACCAGGGGCAGCCAGAGGTATTTGCCGCGCCGGTGCGCCGTGCCGAGGCGGCGGCCGGTCAGCTGGGCGGCGAAGTCACCGGGGCCCGCGAGGTGCCGGCGGATCGCGCGCGGGTGCAGAACCTCCACGTCGGCGACCGTGCGCCCGCAGATCCATCGCTCCAGGCCGCGCCGTACGACCTCGACCTCGGGCAGTTCGGGCACGGTGCTCCTCCGGAAAGGGCCTACGGGTGAGGCGCCGTCATCGCGATCGCCGGGCGGCCCCGAGGGCACACCCGGCGATCGACGATGCGAGCGTCACGAAGTGGCGTCGGCCTCGGCCGCTGCCTTGGCTTCGGCCGCACGGGCCTCCGCCGCTTCGTGGATGGCGCGCCAGGCGGCTTCCGCCGCCTGCTGCTCCGCTTCCTTCTTGCTGCGGCCGGTGCCGGTGCCGTACGCGACACCACCGACGCGGGCAGCAGCCGTGAAGGTCTTCTCGTGGTCGGGACCGGTCTCGGAGACGAGGTACTCCGGGACACCCAACCCCTCGGTGGCCGTGAGCTCCTGGAGGCTGGTCTTCCAGTCCAGGCCGGCGCCGAGGTTCGAGGACTTCTCGATCAGTGGATCGAAGAGCCGGTGCACGAGCTCCCCGGCGGCTTCGAGGCCCTGGTCCAGATAGACCGCCCCGATCACCGCTTCCAGGGTGTCCGCGAGGATGGACGCCTTGTCGCGGCCTCCCGTGCCCTCTTCACCACGGCCGAGCCGGATGAAGGAGCCCAGCTCCAGTCCGCGGCCGACCTCGGCCAGCGCACGGGAGTTGACCACCGCGGCGCGCAGCTTGGCGAGCTGGCCCTCGGGGAGGTCGGGGTGGATGCGGTAGAGCGTGTCCGTGACCACCAGACCGAGCACGGAGTCCCCGAGGAACTCCAGTCGCTCATTGGTGGGCAGCCCGCCGTTCTCGTACGCGTAGGAACGGTGAGTCAGCGCACGCACCAGAAGGGCGGTCTCGAGTCTGTACCCGAGCCGCCCTTCCAGAAGCGTGTGAGACGAGGCCGTGTCCGTCGGCGCCTTCGGTTCCGGTTCGTTCCCGCGAGTGCGGGACGACCTGGTGGCGTCTGACATGAAGCCTGTCACCCGCCGATCAGACCTCGAGGACCTGGCGCTTGTTGTAGGTGCCGCAGCTCGGGCACGCGATGTGCTGGAGCTTCGGCTCGTGGCAGCTAGCGCATGCCACCAGGGTGGGGACCGCAGCCTTCCACTGCGACCGGCGGTGGCGCGTGTTGCTGCGCGACATCTTCCGCTTCGGAACAGCCACGGCTACTTCTCCTGTGAGTCATCCCCGTTGGAACGGGGTGCGTTGTCCATCTCGCCGTCCTGGGGTGAACCGGCGAGTCCCTGCAGTGCCGCCCAACGGATGTCGACGGACTCATGGTGGTGGTCCGGGTCGTCCGCCAGCCGTGCTCCGCACTCGGAGCACAGGCCAAGGCAGTCTTCCTGGCACACCGGCTGCAGCGGCAGTGAGAGCACTACCGCATCCCGCAGCACGGGTTCGAGGTCGACCATGTCGTCCTCGAGGAAGAGCGTGTCCTCCTCGTCTTCCTCGGCGTCGTCGTCCGTGGCCGCGAGGCGGCTCCGGGCGTCGGCGTCGGGGTAGGAGTACATCTCCTGGAAGTCCGCGTCGAGCTCTCGCTCCAGCGGCTCCAGACACCTTACGCACTCCCCTGTCAGCGGTGCACGGGCGGTGCCTGTGACAAGCACCCCTTCCATGACCGACTCCAGTCGGAGGTCGAGCTCCACCGTCGCGCCCTCGGCGACCCCGATGACCTCGATACCGAGATCGGCGGGGGCCGGGACGGAGCGGGCGACCCTCTTCAGCGCGCCGGGACGCCGGCCCAGCTCACGCGTGTCGAACACGAGAGGGGAACGGTGATCAAGGCGGGCGTTCAGGGTTTCCTGCTTTCTACGCTGCGGTGTCGGCCGCACCCGACGCTCGAAAGGCGTCGCGGGCAGCCCTGATCGCGAATGCACACGCGACCGATGAGCCAGGATACTGGACAGGCCGCCGTAGACCCAATCGGCGGCCGGGCGGGCGCCGGGTCCCGGCTGCTCAGCGCCCGGCCGAAGCGCCCCGGGCCCGTCAGAGCCCCTGTTCGTACCTGCGCAGCTGATCGAGGTCGATCATGCTCGTGTCGAAGAGGCTGGTCTCGTCGAGCTGAGGCCGGTGCGCCTGATGGGGCTGGTGAGGCTCCTGGAGCTGCTGCGGCTCCTGGTGCCGGGGTTCCGGCGGATAGCCGCCCTGCGCCCCGTAGCCGTCCGTGGCGGCCTGCGCGGGCCAGGCGTAGGGGTCGTGCTGGGCGTAGCCGCCCTGCGCGGCGTAGGGGTCGGCCTGCGGCGCGTACGACGGATAGGCGTACGGGTCCGGCTGGTAGGCCGTGGCGGCGTAGGGGTCGGCGTAGCCGCCGTGGCCCCCCTGACCGCCGTGGCCGGTGTAGTCGGGCTGGGCGGGCAGCGAGGTGACGGAGACCACCTCCGGCTCGGCGGGCGCCGCCGGGGCCGGGTGACCGGGCCGCACGGCCGGCGCGAGGTGCTGGGGCGCGGCCAGCTCGGCGAGGAAGTCGGCGTCGCTGGTGCGGTGGCCCGCGGGGAGCCGCTCCTGGGCGGCCATGTGGGCCCCCAGCTCGTCGGCCGGGCGGGCGCCGAGCAGCTTCTGCCGGCCCTTGCCGACGGCTTCGAGGGTGCCGGCGAGGACGGCCGCGACGGCGCCGAGCCGGGCGTCGGCGTAGGCGTCCACGCGCTCCTTCTGGACGCGGGGGTCGGAGCTGGGCTCCGGGACGTCGTCGGGCTCGCCGTCGGGGCCGGGGCCGCCGGGCCCGGTGCGGCCCAGCAGCTTCTCGCGGCCCCGGTCGATCGAGCCCAGGGTCTTGGTGAGGACGACCTCGAAGTTGGCGAGCTTGCCGTCGACGTAGTCGTCGGCCTCGGCGCGGACCTCCTCGGCCTCGCGGCGGGCGGCCGCGAGGATGCGGTCGGCCTCGTCCTGGGACTGCCGGGCGACCTCGGTGTCGGAGATCAGCGACCCGCGGTGGGCGCGGGCGGACTCGAGGATCCGCTCGGCCTCCTCACGGGCGTCGGCGACCAGCCGCTCCCGGCCGTCGATGAGCTCCTCGGCCCGGGCGAGGGAGTCGGGCAGCGCGGCCCGCACCTCGGTCAGCAGGGCGAGCAGCTCGGAGCGGTTGACCACGCAGGAGGCCGACATGGGCATGGACCGGGCGCCGGAGACGGTCGCCACGATCTCGTCGAGCTTCTTCTGCACGTCCACCTTGACGCTCGCCGCTCTCTCTTGGCCGATGGGAACGAACGGGGACGACTGTACGGCCAGTCGGCCCCCGCACGACACCTGTTGACGCGCTGTCAGCGCGTCAGCGGTCGCCCAGCCGCTCGGTGAGCGCCTCCAGCACCAGCGGCGGCACCAGGTGGGAGACGTCCCCGCCCCAGGCCGCGACCTCCTTGACCAGGCTGGAGGAGAGGAAGCTGTAGGTGGGGTTGGTGGGGACGAACAGGGTCTCCACGCCCGAGAGGCCGTTGTTCATCTGGGCCATCTGGAGTTCGTAGTCGAAGTCGCTGACGGCTCGCAGCCCCTTGACGATCGCGGGGATGTCACGCTGCTTGCAGAAGTCGACGAGCAGCCCGTGGAAGGACTCCACCTGCACGTTGCCGTACTCCGCGGTGACCTGGCGGAGCAGGTCTATCCGCTCGTCGACGGTGAACAGTCCCTGCTTCGACTTGTTGATCATCACCGCGACGTGCACGACGTCGTACAGCCTGGAGGCGCGGGCGATGATGTCGAGGTGTCCATTGGTGACGGGGTCGAAAGACCCCGGACATACGGCGCGGCGCAACAGTGGTTCCTCGCTCTCCGGTCCATTCATGACGCGCATGGCGGTGTTTCTGCGGTGCACGTCGAGGCGGCGCGACCGTACCAAAGCGTTCCCTCGCCGTAGCGACGGGCCCTCAGGGCCGTGAAGCCGTCCGGCCAGGGGAATTCCCCGCCCCTGGTGCTGCGCTCCACGGTGACCAGCGCCTCGTCGGCAAGCCAGCCCCGGGTCCGGAGTGTGAGGAGAATCTCGCACAGCGCGGCGTCGTCGACCGCGTAGGGCGGGTCGAGGAAGACCACGTCGTACGGGTGGGTGGGCGCGGGGCCGGCGACGACCTGCTCGGCCTTGCCGGCCCGGACCTCGGCGCCCGGCAGGCCGACCGCGCGGACGTTGTCCCGGATGGTGCGGACGGCGCGGGCGTCGGCCTCCACCAGCAGGGCGTGCGCGGCGCCGCGCGAGAGCGCCTCCAGGCCGACCGCGCCGGACCCGCCGTAGAGGTCCAGGACGCGGGAGCCCTCCAGGGGGCCGTGCAGCGACTCCCAGGTGGAGAACAGGCCCTCGCGCGCCCGGTCGGAGGTCGGGCGGGTGCCCGTGCCGGGCGGCACGGCGAGTCGGCGTCCGCCGGCGGTGCCGGCGATCACGCGGGTCATCGGTCCTGGTGTCCTTCGTGCTGGGTGACGGGGCGGCGGCCCGGTACGGGCGGCCGCCACCCCATCAGCCTAGGCCGTCGGCGCGGGCTCAGCCCTGCGCGGTGTCCCCGGCCGCGCCCACGAGGGCCGGCGAGGCGTACCGCGACCAGGACAGGCAGCCGTCGGGCGGGCAGTACTCCGGGCGGCGGGGGTCGTGGCCGAGCTCCCGGAGCTTGGTGCGCACCGAGTCGGGTGTGCGGCCGAAGCGGGCGGCCGTCCGGGCGATGCTCTCGCCCGCGTGGAAGCGCCGGGTGAGGTCCTCCTCGTGCTGCGGGATCCACGGGGCGCCGTGGCCGGGGAACAGCTCGCGCAGGACGTCGCGGTCGGGGATCGGCTCGGCGACGTCGGCGACGAGGGCGAGGGCCCGCAGCGCGCGGTTGAGCGCGATGCGCAGCGGCGGGACGTCGGTGAGCGGCAGGGTGAGCGTGCCGGAGGCGAGCGGGGTGCCCGGCGCGTCCTCCTGCCAGCCGGTGAGAGTGAGGGTGACGGTGGTGTCGTCGTCGCTGGCGAGCTCGATCCGGAAGATCTTGTCGCCGAGCGGCAGTTCATTGATGTGACGGAACGACATGTATGAGCCCCCAATGGTCCAAGTCCGCCCATCCGTTTATGGATTGGCTCGGACTGTGTCCATTCTCCCAGGGGGGTCTGACATTCGACCGGGTCGGGAAGGGCTCCGGCGAAGCCCTGCGGGGGGCGTCTTCCGGCCGTTCTTCCGAGCCTTCTTCCGGACCGCCCCGCCCCGCTCCCGCCCTTCCTCCGGACCGCCTCCCGCCCCGTCCCCGCCCTTCCTCCGGACCGCCTCCCGCCCCCGTCCCCGCCCTTCCTCCGGGGCCCTCTCAGCCCTTCTCCAGGTACTGCTCGCGGTCCTTGTCGAGCAGGGCGTCCAGGGCGGTCCGCAGGTCGGGCAGGCCGGTGAGCTCGGGGTCGGCGGCGACCACGGCGGTGGCCTCCTCACGGGCCGCCGCGATGACCTCCTCGTCCTCGATGACCGCGAGCATCCGCAGCGAGGACCGGACACCGGACTGGGCCTGGCCGAGCACGTCGCCCTCGCGACGCTGTTCCAGGTCGATGCGGGAGAGCTCGAAGCCGTCCAGGGTGCCGGCGACCGCGGTCAGCCGGGCGCGCGCCGGGGACGCCTCCGGCATCTCGCTGACCAGCAGGCACAGGCCGGGGGCGGAGCCCCGGCCGACGCGGCCGCGCAGCTGGTGCAGCTGGGAGACGCCGAACCGATCGGCGTCCATGATCACCATGGCGGTGGCGTTGGGGACGTTGACGCCCACCTCGATGACGGTGGTGGCGACCAGCACGTCGACCTCCCCGGCGGCGAAGCGGCGCATGACGTCGTCCTTGGCGTCGGGCTGCATCCTGCCGTGCAGCACCTCCACGCGCAGTCCGGCGAGCGGCCCCTTCGCGAGCTGCCCGGCGATGTCGAGGACGGCGAGGGGCGGGCGCTTCTCCGCGTCGTCCTCGGCGGACTTCTTCCGGGGCGCGTCCTCCTCGTCGCCGATGCGCGGGCACACCACGTACGCCTGGTGGCCGCCGGAGACCTCCTCGCGCACGCGCTCCCAGGCGCGGGCCAGGAAGTGCGGCTTGTCCTTGGCGGGGACGACATGGGTGGCGATGGGCGAGCGGCCGGCCGGGAGCTGGTCGAGGACGGAGGTCTCCAGGTCGCCGAAGACGGTCATGGCGACGGTCCGCGGGATCGGGGTCGCGGTCATCACCAGCAGGTGCGGGGGCTGCTCGCCCTTCGAGCGGAGGGCGTCGCGCTGCTCGACGCCGAAGCGGTGCTGCTCGTCCACCACGACCAGGCCGAGGTCGTGGAACCGCACCTTGTCCTCGATCAGGGCATGGGTGCCGATGACCACGCCCGCCTCGCCCGTGATCAGGTCGAGCAGCGCGGCCCGGCGCGCGGCGGCGCCCATGGAGCCGGTCAGCAGCACGACCTTGGTGCCGCGCTCGGCCCCGCCGAGCATGCCGCCCTCGGCGAGCTCGCCCATCATCTCCGTGATCGACCGGTGGTGCTGCTGGGCGAGCACCTCGGTGGGGGCGAGCATCGCGGCCTGGCCGCCCGCGTCCACGACGCCCAGCATGGCGCGCAGGGCGACCATGGTCTTGCCCGAGCCGACCTCGCCCTGGAGGAGGCGGTGCATGGGGTGCTCGGTGGCCAGGTCGTCGAAGATCTCGGCGGAGACCTTGCGCTGGCCGTCGGTGAGGGTGAAGGGCAGCTTGGCGTCGAAGGCGTCGAGCAGGCCGTCCGCGACGGGCTTGCGGGCGACGGCCGGGAGCTGGCCGTCCGAGTGCCGGCGGCGGGCCAGGGCGATCTGGAGGACGAACGCCTCGTCCCACTTCAGCCGGGCCCGGGCGTCCTCGATGTCGGCCTTGGAGCCCGGCCGGTGGACCTTGCGGAAGGCGTCGGCGAGCTCGGCCAGACCCCGGCCGTCGCGCAGCGCGGCGGGCAGCGGGTCGACGATGTTCTCCCAGTGCTCGGCCTCGAAGAGGTCGAGCAGGGTGTCCACGGCCTTGGTGAGCTTCCAGGACTGGAACTGCTTGCACGCGGGGTAGATGGGCAGCAGCCGGCCGGCGAAGGACTCCACGGCTCCGGCGGAGGTGTCGCCGTCCTTGTCCAGCAGTTCGTAGTCGGGGTGGAGGAGCTGGCGGGTCCGGTTGAACACGGAGACCTTGCCCGCGAACATGCCGCGGCGGCCGGGCAGCAGCTCCTTCTCCCGTGCGTAGGCGCCCCGGCCGAAGAAGACCAGGGTCAGCGAGCCGCTGCCGTCGGTGACGACCACTTCGAGGCGGACGCCCTTGCCGTGGTTGAAGGTCTTCATGGCGGCCTTGGCGACCTGGGCGACGACCGTGACGTGCTCGTCGAGCGGCAGGTCGGCGAGGCGGGTCAGCTCCCCGCGCTCGGCGTACCGGCGCGGGTAGTGGTGCAGCAGGTCGCCGACGGTGTGCAGGTCGAGGTGCTCGGCCATCACCTTCGCGGTGTTGCCGCCGAGGATCTTCTTCAGGGGTTCTTGCAGCGCGGGCACGCCGTCCATTGCACACCATGGGTGTGACAGAGCGGGGCACCCGCCGTCATTCGATGCCGATGAGCAGGGGCGCGGACTGCCGGCCGCCGCGGTAGACGACCGTGTCCACGGCGAGGTGGCGGCCGCGCACATGCCGCTCCAGGCGGTCGGCGACGGTGTCGGGGACGTCCTCGCCGAGGACGAGCGTGACCAGCTCGCCGCCGGCGGCGAGCATCCGGTCGAGGACGGTCTCGGCGGTGGCGGCCAGCTCGGCGCCGATGACGGCGACGTCGCCGTCGATCAGGCCGAGCACGTCCCCGGCCTGGCAGACGCCGACCGTGGTCCAGGACTGCCGTTCGGCGACGGCCAGCTCGGCGTAGCGGGTGGCGCCGGCGGCCGAGGTCATGGCCACGACGTCCTCGTCGAAGCGGCGGCCCGGCTCGTGGACGGCGAGCGCGGCGATGCCCTGGACGGCGGCGCGGGTGGGGATGAGGGCGACGCGTACGCCCTCGGCCCGCGCCTGCTCGGCCGCGGCGGCCGCGGTGTGCCGCAGCTCGGGGTCGTTGGGCAGCAGGACGACCTCGCGCGCGTGGGCGCGCCGGATGGCCTCCAGGAGCTCCCCGCTGGCGGGCGGCTCCCCCGGGCGGGTCGCGACGACCGTGGCCCCGGCCCCCGCGCACAGGCCGGCCAGGCCCTCGCCGGGCACGACGGCCACGACGGCGCGCTGCACGGGCTCGCGGGTACGGGGTACGGCGGGGTCGGCCGTACCGGACCGGCCGAAGTGGCTGACGCGGATCCGGTGCGGGCGGCCGGCTTCGACGCCGGCCTCGACGGCGGCTCCGGCGTCGTCCACATGGACGTGGACGTTCCAGAGGCCGTCGCCGCCGACGACCACGAGGGAGTCGCCGAGCGCGTCGAGCCGGGTCCGGAGCCGGGCGACGGCGGCGTCGTCGGCCTCCAGGAGGTAGATCACCTCGTAGGCGGGGGTGGCACCGGTGCCCGCGTGGCAGTCTCCCGCCGCCACGGGCTCCGCGGCGCCCTCCGGAGCGGGGCCGGGCGCCGTCTCCTGCCGCACGCGCGGGGCCGCGCCGCCGGAGCCGCCCGAGAGCGCCCGCGCCAGGGCGCCGAGCACCTCCACGAGGCCGAGGCCGCCGGCGTCGACGACGCCGGCCCGCGCCAGGACGTCGAGCTGGCCGGGGGTGATCGCGAGTGCCGTACGGGCCGCCTCGTCGGCGGCGCGGGCCACCGCCGCGACATCGCCGACGGCCCGCGCGGCGCCCTCGGCGGCGGCCGCGGCGACGGTCAGCACCGTGCCCTCGACCGGGCGGGCCACCCCCTCGTAGGCGGAGGCCACGGCCCGGCGGAGCGCCCGGCGGAGCAGGTCGGCGCCGTCCGCGCCGCCGGAGGAGGCCTCGGCGGCGATGACGGCCTCGGCCATGCCGCGGAGGAGCTGCGCGAGGATGGTGCCGGAGTTGCCGCGAGCGCCTATGAGGGCGCCGTGGGCCATCGCCCGGGCGGCGTCGGGGAGCGTGGGGCGGGAGGCGGGGCCCGCGGTGGCGTGGCCGTCGAAGACCGCCTCGACGGCCCGGGTCGCGGACTCCACGGTCAGGTAGAGGTTGGTGCCGGTGTCGCCGTCCGCGACGGGATAGACGTTGATCGCGTCGATCTCCTCGCGGGCCCGGCCGAGCGCGTCGAGGGCCAGGGCGCACCAGGTGCGCACCACCTCGGCGGCCCGGGGGCACCCCCGGACGGGCTCTCGGGGGGAGTGCGGCACCTGTGTCCTCCTGGGCTTCGGGGCAGTGATCGGCAGCGTAGCCCCGTGCCGGGGGCGGGGCCCCGGGGTGGCCGACCCTGACCGGATACCGGCGGATCGTGGCGGGACCGTGGCGCGGACCGCGGGCGACCACGGCGAGAACAGCCATGGTAGTTTCGTTGTACGGGAGCGGTCGTTGTATGCTGCTCCGGTTGCCCGATGAAAATCGGGCCATACCCCCCTGACTTTGCCGGTCACTGCTTCAGAGATCTCGGCACGCAGGGATTCACCGTACGTGCCTGTTGTCCCCGCGTAAGCGGGGGTGACCCGTCTTTGGAGTAACCCGTGGCTGCCAACTGCGACGTCTGCGGCAAGGGGCCGGGCTTCGGCAACGCTATTTCGCACTCGCACCGCCGTACCCCCCGTCGTTGGAACCCCAACATCCAGCGGGTGCGCGCAGTGATCGGGCGCACGCCGAAGCGGATCAACGCCTGCACCTCTTGCATCAAGGCCGGCAAGGTCTCGCGCTAGCGAGTGGTTCTCCCCGCGCAAGCGGGGGTGAGTCGGCCCCGTGGCGACGTTCGCGTCGCGCGGAGCCCCCTCCGGTTGCCCTGAAAGCCGGTCCACCTCACGGTGGGCCGGCTTTTCGCATGCCCGGCGGCGCCCGGGGCGGCGGTCCGGGACCGCCGCCGTGGGATCAGGGCCGGAAGCGCCAGCCGTGGTCGACGGGGCCGATGCCCCCGCCCAGCGGGAAGCCCGCCGCGATGGCTCCGGTGACGTACTCCTTGGCGGCCGCCACCGCCTCCGGGACGGTCCGCCCCTTGGCGAGCTCGGAGGCGACGGCGCTGGCGAGCGTGCAGCCCGTGCCGTGGGTGTGGCGGTTGTCGAGGCGGGGCGCCCGGAACCAGTGTTCCTCGGTCCCGTCGGTCAGCAGGTCGACGGCGTCGTGCCCGCCGGGCAGATGACCGCCCTTGATCAGCGCCCAGGCGGGGCCGAGGGCCAGGAGTGCCTCCGCCGCCCGCCTGAGGCCGGTCTCGGTGGTCACGCGGACGCCCGTGAGCCAGGCGACCTCGTCGAGGTTGGGGGTGGCCACGGTCGCTGTGGGCAGCAGCTTCAGCCGGACCGCGTCGAGGGCGGAGGCGTCGAGCAGCGGATCGCCGTGTTTGGAGATGCCCACGGGGTCGACGACCACGGGCACTTCGGAAGCCTGGATTCCGGTGAGCAGTCCGGCGACCGTCTCCACCAACTCGGCGGAGGCGAGCATTCCGGTCTTGACGGCCCGCACCCCGATGTCGTCGACGACGCTGCGGAACTGCGCCCGCACCACATCGGCGGGGAGCGGCCAGGCCCCCTGCACCCCGCGCGAGTTCTGGGCGGTCACGGCGGTGAGCACGCTCATGCCGTGCACACCGAGCGCGAGCATGGTCTTCAGGTCGGCCTGGATGCCCGCACCGCCGCCGGAGTCGGACCCGGCGACGGTCAGCACCCGCGGGGGTGTCGGCGGTGCCAGAGGGAGGCGCGATATCGGCATGCGGCCGAATCTACCCCGCGGGGTGTCCGCTTCCGGCGGGGTCCTCGGGCTCGGCGTCCCCGAAGTGGTCCCAGCCGCCGGCCTTGTCCCAGGGGGCGCCGTCGACGGTCACCTGGGGCAGGGCGGAGGGGTTGACCACCTCGCCGATGACCTTCCAGCGGGCGGGCAGCTTCACGTCCGGCGGGAAGGTCGCCACGATGGCGTGGTCCTCTCCCCCCGTCAGCACCCACTGGAGCGGGTCGACGCCGACGGCCTGCCCGATGTCGGACATCTGGGTCGGTACGTCGATCGCGGCCGTCCGCAGGTCGATCCGGACCTTGCTGGCCTCGGCGATGTGCCCGAGGTCGGCGATCAGACCGTCGCTGATGTCCGTCATGGCCGTCGCGCCGAGCCCGGCGGCCGCGGGGCCCGCGTGGTACGGCGGCTCGGGGCGGCGGTGAGCCTCGACGAAGGCCCGGGGCGAGCGGAAGCCGCGGGCGAGCACCGCGTGCCCGGCCGCGGACCAGCCGAGCCAGCCGGTGACGGCGACCACGTCGCCCGGCTGTGCGCCGGAGCGGGTGACGGGCTCGTGGTTGCGCAGGTCGCCCAGGGCCGTGATGGCCACGGTGATGGTGTCGCCGCGCACCACGTCGCCGCCGACCACGGCCGCGCCGGCCACCTGGCACTCGTCCCGGATGCCGTCCATCAGCTCGGTCGGCCAGGTCACCGGGAGTTCGGCGGGCACGACCAGGCCCAGCAGGATCGCGGTGGGCACCGCGCCCATGGCGGCGATGTCCGCGAGGTTCTGCGCGGCCGCCTTACGCCCGACGTCGTACGCGGTGGACCAGTCGCGGCGGAAGTGCCGTCCCTCGAGGAGCACGTCCGTACTGGCCACGACCCTACGGTCGGGCGCAGCCACCACCGCGGCGTCGTCACCCGGCCCGAGCCGGACCGCAGGGGTGGTGGTGAGCCGGGAGGTCAGCTCTCTGATGAGCCCGAACTCCCCCAACTCGCCCACGGTGCCTTTCACTGAGCTCCTCCTAGGAGTATCGGTTGTGACATGCGCCGCGCCGCGCAGGCAGCGCGGGTCTCCCCGCGCCGTACGGCGACGCGGTACCGTGGCGTCTCTTCTCCCCACATGATCCTCGTAGCCGCCCTGGAGGTTCCGTGGTACAGGCGTACATCCTGATCCAGACCGAGGTCGGCAAAGCGTCGACCGTCGCCGAAGTCATCGCAAAGATCGCGGGGGTGATCCAGGCGGAGGACGTGACCGGTCCGTACGACGTGATCGTCCGCGCCCAGGCCGACACCGTGGACGCGCTCGGCCGCATGGTGGTCGCCAAGATCCAGTCGGTGGAGGGCATCACCCGCACCCTGACCTGTCCGGTGGTCCATCTCTAGCTCCCCCGTATGCTCGGCCGGTGAAGTCCTCGCTCCGCCGGTCGCTCGCCCTGCCCGCTCTCCTCGTGTTCTGCGCCGCCGGCTGCACATCGGCCGGCGGCCCGGCGGGGCCGGCCGTCCCCACCCCGCCGGAGCGGGCCGTGGGGCTCTGCCGGGCGCTCCACGAGAAGCTGCCCGACTCCGTGGCCGGGATGCGGCGGCGCACCGCCGCCCCCGTCTCGGACTTCACGGCCGTCTGGGGCAGCCCCGCGGTCGAGCTGCGCTGTGGTGTCCCCAAGCCCGAGGTCATCACGGAGGGGAACCCACACTACGACCGCAACGCGCTGTCGGTGGAGATCGACGGCGTGGAGTGGCTGGCCGAGCGGCAGCCGGACGGCAGCGTCCGCTGCACCACCACGCTGCGGGAGGCGAATGTGGAGGTGACCCTGCCGAAGAAGGTCGCGGGTGAGGCCGGCGATCTCGGTGCGCTCACCGATCTCGCCGGCGCCGTCTCCGCGACCGTCCCCATCGGGGTCGTCTAGCGCAGGCCCGTGGAGCGGCGGAGCGCCGCCTGGACGAGGGTGTCGATCAGCTCCGGGTAGCTGACGCCCGTCTCCTGCCACATGCGCGGGTACATCGAGATGGGCGTGAAGCCCGGCATGGTGTTGATCTCGTTGATGACGAACCCGCCGTCCTCGGTGAGGAAGAAGTCCGCGCGGACGAGGCCCTCGCAGGAGGTCGCGTCGAAGGCCCGGATGGCCAGCTCCTGGACCTCCGCGGTCTCCTCGGGCGTGAGCGGCGCGGGGACCAGGCCCGTGGCGGAGTCGATGTACTTCGCCTCGAAGTCGTAGAAGTCGTGGGCGGTGACCGGGGGGATCTCGGCGGGGACGCTCGCGCGCGGCCCGTCCTCGAACTCCAGGACGCCGCACTCGATCTCCCGGCCGCGCAGCAGCGCCTCGACGATGACCTTCGGGTCGTGGCGCCGGGCCTCGGCCACGGCCTCGTCCAGCCCGGAGAGGTCGTCGACCTTGGTGATGCCCACCGAGGAGCCGCCGCGGGCGGGCTTCACGAAGAGCGGCCAGCCGTGCTCGCCGGCGAAGTCCACGATCTTCTTGCGGGCGGCGGCCGGGTCGGCCTGCCACTCGCGGGGGCGGATGACCTCGTACGGGCCGACGGGCAGGCCGAAGGAGACGAAGACGCGCTTCATGTACTCCTTGTCCTGGCCGACGGCGGAGGCGAGGACGCCGGCGCCGACGTAGGGGATGCCGGAGAGCTCCAGCATGCCCTGGAGGGTGCCGTCCTCGCCGTAGGGGCCGTGCAGGACGGGGAAGACCACGTCGACCTCGCCCAGCGCCTTGGGCACCGTGCCGGGCTCGGAGTAGACGATCTCGCGGCTGGAGGGGTCCACCGGAAGGACCACGGTGCCGTCGGGCGACTGGGCGAGCTGCTCGACGTTCGGCAGCGCGCGTTCGGCGATGGCCATCCGCTCGGGGTCGTCGGCCGTCAGCGCCCAACGGCCGTCGGTGGTGATGCCGATCGGCAGCACGTCGTACTTCGTGCGGTCGATGGCGGCCAGCACGGCGCCGGCGGTGACGACGGAGATCGCGTGTTCGGAACTGCGGCCGCCGAACACGACCGCGACGCGCGGCTTCCGGTCAGGGCTCTGGGTGGAGGTCTCGCTGCTCATATCGCGACGAGACTACCTCGTGGTACGGCGTGGGTCAGTGCCGCTCCGGCTTGGCGCTGCGCGACATCAGCTCCTTGAGGGCCACCAGCGGTGGCTTCCCCTCGTGGACGATCTCCACCACGGTCTCCGTGATCGGCATGTCGACGTCGTGCCGGCGGGCCAGATCCAGCACCGACTCACAGGACTTGACGCCCTCGGCGGTCTGCTTGGTGACCGCGATGGTCTCGGCCAGGGTCATGCCGCGGCCGAGGTTGGTGCCGAAGGTGTGGTTCCGGGAGAGCGGCGAGGAGCAGGTCGCGACGAGGTCGCCCATGCCCGCCAGGCCGGCGAAGGTGTGCGCGTCGGCGCCCATCGCGAGGCCCAGCCGGGTGGTCTCGGCGAGGCCCCGGGTGATGAGGGACGCCTTGGCGTTGTCGCCCAGGCCCATGCCGTCGGCGATGCCCACGGCGAGCGCGATGACGTTCTTCACGGCGCCGCCCAGCTCACAGCCGACGACGTCGGTGTTGGTGTACGGGCGGAAGTACGGGGTGTGGCAGGCGGCCTGGAGGCGCTTGGCCACCGACTCGTCCCGGCAGGCGACGACGGCGGCGGCGGGCTGCCGGTCGGCGATCTCCTTGGCGAGGTTGGGGCCGGTGAGGACGGCGACCCGGTCCGGGGAGACCTTGGCGACCTCCTCGATGACCTCGCTCATCCGCTTGGCCGTGCCCAGCTCGACGCCCTTCATCAGGGAGACCAGCACGGTGTCGGAGGGCAGCAGCGGCGCCCACTCGGAGAGGTTGCCGCGCAGCGTCTGGGAGGGCACGGCGAGCACGGCGAACGCCGCTCCCTCGGCCGCCTCGGCGGGGTCGGTGGTGGCCCGCACGGCCGCCGGGAGCTCGATGCCCGGGAGGTAGTCGGGGTTGACGCGGGTGGTGTTGACGGCGTCCACGAGGGACGCCCTGCGGCCCCACATGGTCACCTCGCAGCCGGCGTCGGCGAGGACCATCGCGAAGGCGGTGCCCCAGGAGCCGGTGCCGTACACGGCGCACTTCGTCACTTGCCGTCCCCTTCTTTCCGCTCTTCCCGTGCCGCCGGCGACTGTCCGGCCTCCGCCGCCCGCTTCTCCTCGCGGGCCTTGCGGCGGGCCTCGGCCAGCGCCTTCCGCGGGTTGTAGGGCTCGGCGGGCGCGGGCTCGCCGCGGAGTTCGGCGAGCAGCGCGGTGATGGCGGACATGATGTCCTCGGTGGCCGCGCGCAGCACCTCCGCCGTGGGCTCCTTGCCGTAGTACGCGGACAGGTCGACGGGCGGGCCCGCCAGTACCTTGAGCGTCTTGCGGGGGAACAGCCGGAGCTTGTTCTCCTTGGCGTACGGCGGCATGGCCTCGTTGGCGCCCCACTGGGCGACGGGGACGACGGGCGCCTTGGTGAGCAGGGCGACGCGGGCGGCGCCGGTCTTGCCCTCCATGGGCCACATCTCCGGGTCCCGGGTGAGGGTGCCCTCGGGGTAGAAGGCCACGCACTCGCCCCGGTTGATGGCGTCGACGGCGGACCGGAAGGCGGTGGCGGCGTCGGTGGACTCGCGGTAGACGGGGATCTGGCCCGTGCCGCGCAGGATCGTGCCGACGAAGCCCCCCTTGAACAGGGCGGCCTTGGCGAGGAAGCGCGGGACGCGCCCGGTGTTGTACTGGAAGTGGGCGTACGACAGCGGGTCGAGATAGGAGTTGTGGTTGACCGCGGTGATGAAACCGCCGTCGACCGGAATGTGCTCCATTCCTCGCCAGTCCCGCTTGAACAGAACCACGAGCGGCGGTTTTGCCAACACCGCCGTAAAGCGGTACCAGAAGCCGATTCTGTGGCGGGACACTCGGACACCCTTCTCTTGGGACCTGGGGGCTGTATGAACCCGGGGGCCGCACAAGTGTCGCCCCAGGTACCCGGTCTGTCGAGAACACCGTAACCCCGGCCTCCCCGGGCGGCTGCGGCAGCGGGTGACAATGTGGCTGATGCGAAGAGAGGGGGCGGATGTGGTCTGGACCCTGGTGGTGCCGCTGAAGCCGCTGGCACTGGCCAAGAGCCGACTCGCCGCGGCGACGGGGCGGGCGCCACGGCCCGCGCTCGCGCTGGCGTTCGCGCTGGACACGGTGGCCGCGGCACTGGCCTGTCGGGCGGTGGGGGATGTGGTGGTCGTCACTGACGACGCGGTGGCGGGGCGCCGGCTCGGGGCGCTCGGCGCCCGGATCCTGCCCGAGCCGCCGGGGGCGGGCGGGCTGAACGGCGCCCTCGCGCACGGTGCGCGCACGGTGCGGGAACGGGCCCCGCGCGCGGCGGTGGCAACGCTCAACGCGGATCTGCCGGCGCTGCGACCGATGGAACTCGGCCGGGTGCTCGATTCGGCCGCGGAATTCCCCCGGGCATTTCTCGCCGATGCGGCGGGAATCGGTACGACGCTGCTGGCGGCGGCTCCGGGAATGGAATTGGCTCCGGCGTTCGAGGGACGTTCGCGCTCCCGTCACCGCGCTTCGGGGGCCCATGAGATCGAGCTGGCGGACGTGGATTCGGTGCGCCGGGACGTGGACACGGCGGAGGATTTGCGGGCGGCCCTGGCGCTGGGCGTGGGGCCGCGGACGTCGGCCGCGGCCGGCGGTCTGCGGATCCCCGGTGTCATAGGGGCCGACTAGGCTGCCGGTATGCAGGCCACCGCGTACACCTACGACCCTCAGACCCGCTCCGGGAGCGTCCTCCTGGACGACGGCACCCCGGTGCCGTTCGACGCGACGGCGTTCGACGCGGGCGGGCTGCGGCTGCTGCGGCCCGGTCAGCGGGTCCGGATCGAGGTCGAGGAGGCCCCGGCGGGCCGCCGGGTGACGCTGGTGACGCTCCAGACCTTCTGAGGGCTCCGCCGGACCGGCCCGGGGCCCGTCCGGGAGCGCCCCGGATGTGCCTCAGCCGTGCCACAGACGTGCCACAGACGTGCCCCGGACATGCTTCAGCCGTGCCCGGCATGCCCCGGGGACACCCCGGACACGCCTACGGCCCCGCCCCGGCCCCGGTGGGGACCGCGCGGGGGCCGGCGGCCGGCACACACCGCGGGCCGGGCTCCCCGAGGGGAGCCCGGCCCGGCGCGTGACGCCGTCCGTCGCCTTACTTCTTGGCGGCGGACTTCTTGGCGGTGGTCTTGCGCGCGGTGGTCTTGCGCGCCGGAGCCTTGGTCGCCGTGGTCTTCTTGGCGGCGGGCGCCGTCTTCTTGGCCGTCGTCTTCTTGGCGGCGGCCGTGGTCTTCTTGGCCGGCGTGGCCTTCTTGGCGGCGGCGGCCTTGGTGGCGGCGGCCGTCGTCTTCTTGGCCGGCGTGGCCTTCTTCGCCGCGGCCTTCTTGGTGGTGGCGGTGGCCTTCTTCGCGGCCGCCGTCGTGGTCTTCTTGACCGCGGTCTTCGCCGTGGTCTTCTTGGCGGTGGTGGCCGTGGTGGCCTTCTTCGCCGTGGCCTTCTTGGCGGTGGCCTTCTTGGCCGCGGCCTTGGCGGTGGTCTTGGTGCCGCCCGAAAGGCTGCCCTTGGGCGCCTTCTTCACCGCGACGTCGTTCTTCGGCAGCTTCTTCGAGCCGCTCACCAGGTCCTTGAAGCCCTGACCCGCGCGGAAGCGGGGCACCGAGGTCTTCTTGACCCGCACGCGCTCACCCGTCTGCGGGTTGCGGGCGTAACGGGCCGGACGGTCGACCTTCTCGAACGAGCCGAAGCCGGTGACCGAGACCCGGTCGCCGGCGACAACCGCACGGACGATCGCGTCGAGCACCGCGTCGACGGCGTCTGCGGCCTGCTGACGGCCGCCGAGCTTGTCGGCAATCGCTTCAACGAGCTGCGCCTTGTTCACGTCTTCCCCTTCGGAGACATTGCTGGAACGAATGCGTTCCAGCCTTTTCGCACGTTAGGCAGATATATACCGCAAATCAAACACGAAACGGTCTAATCACCCTTGTGCCGCAACGAACTCGACCATCACGGAGTTCCGTCACGGTCGGGCTCTTCGGGGAAACGGCCCTCGTCGAGGTCGTTCATCAGCCGGTCCAGACGCATTGCCGCGCCTGAGAGATCGTGCTTTGCCGCGGCCGTGATGGCCAGCAGCTTCCGGGACAGCGCCATCCGTACGCCCTCCGGGACTTGCAGTGCGCGCACCCTTGTGTGCGCTTCCTTCAGTCGGTCGGCGACGAGCCGGTAAAGCTCGAGTTGGCTGTCGCGTTCCATGCACCGATTGTGCCATCTGAGGCGAGTTGTCGCTTCACAGGGCCTCAACAGAGCGATGCGCCCCCTGTCCGAAGACAGGGGGCGCATCATGTCAAACCCTGGGTGAGCAGCGAAAATCCGGGTCCCCGACCGGTTGCCCGGACCTCCCCGAAACTGCTGGAAATCCGTGTCAGACCTGGGCCCCGAGGGGCCTGGTGGAGGGCTTGAAGGAGGGCCGGCGGGCCTCGTAGGCGGTGATGCCGTCGGCGTGCCGCAGGGTCAGGCCGATGTCGTCCAGTCCCTCCAGCAGGCGCCACCGGGCGTTCTCGTCAAGGGCGAAATCGGCCGTGATGCCCTCGGCCCGGACCTGCCGCGCGACGAGGTCCACGGTCACCTCGGCGGCCGGGTCGGCCTCGGTCAGCTTCCAGAGGGCCTCGACGGTCTCCTGCGGGAGGACGACGGTCAGCAGTCCGTTCTTGAGCGAGTTGCCCCGGAAGATGTCGGCGAAGCGGGAGGAGACCACGGCCCGGAAGCCGTAGTTCTGCAGCGCCCACACCGCGTGCTCGCGGGAGGAGCCGGTGCCGAAGTCGGGACCGGCGACCAGGACCGAGGCCCCGGCCCGCTCCGGACGGTTCAGGACGAACTCCGGATCCTTGTGCCACGCCTCGAAGAGCCCGTCCTCGAAGCCGTCGCGGGTGACCTTCTTCAGCCAGTGCGCCGGGATGATCTGGTCGGTGTCGACATTGCCGCGGCGCAGCGGTACGGCCCGGCCGGTGTGCGTGGTGAATGCTTCCATGACTGCTCATGCCTCCACGGGGGTGCGGACGTCGGACGCGGCGGCCCGGCCGGCGAGGTCCGCCGGGGAGGCCAGATGGCCCAGTACGGCGGTGGCGGCGGCGACCTGCGGCGAGACCAGATGGGTCCGGCCGCCCTTCCCCTGCCTGCCCTCGAAGTTACGGTTGGAGGTCGACGCGCACCTCTCCCCGGGCGCGAGTTGGTCGGGGTTCATGCCCAGGCACATCGAGCAGCCCGCGTGCCGCCATTCGGCGCCGGCCGTGGTGAACACCTTGTCCAGCCCCTCCTCGACGGCCTGGAGCCCCACCCGCACGGAGCCGGGGACGACCAGCATCCGGACTCCGCCGGCGATCCGGCGGCCGTCCAGGACGGCCGCGGCGGCGCGCAGGTCCTCGATGCGGCCATTGGTGCAGGAGCCCACGAAGACGGTGTCCACGGAGATGCCCCGCAGTGCCTGACCCGCCGTCAACCCCATGTATTCCAGGGCCTTTTCGGCGGCGAACCGGTCCGAGGGGTCCGGGTACGAGGCGGGGTCGGGGACGGCGGCCGACAGCGGCGCGCCCTGGCCCGGATTGGTGCCCCAGGTGACGAAGGGGGAGAGCTCGGCGGCGTCGATGACCACCTCGTGGTCGAAGACGGCGTCGTCGTCGGTGCGCAGGGTGCGCCAGTAGGCGACCGCGGCGTCCCAGTCCTCGCCCCGGGGGGCGTGGGGGCGGTCCTTCAGATAGGCGAAGGTGGTCTCGTCGGGGGCGATCATGCCGGCCCGGGCGCCCGCCTCGATGGACATGTTGCAGACGGTCATCCGCGCCTCCATCGAGAGCTTCTCGACGGCGGACCCGCGGTACTCGATGACGTAGCCCTGGCCGCCGCCGGTGCCGATCCGGGCGATGACGGCGAGGATCAGGTCCTTGGCGGTGACCCCCTCGGGCAGTTCGCCCTCGACGGTGACGGCCATGGTCCGGAAGGGGGCCAGCGGCAGGGTCTGGGTGGCGAGCACGTGCTCGACCTGGCTGGTGCCGATGCCGAAGGCCAGCGCGCCGAACGCACCGTGCGTGGAGGTGTGGCTGTCGCCGCAGACCACGGTGGTGCCGGGCTGGGTCAGTCCCAGCTGCGGTCCCACCACGTGGACGACGCCCTGCTCGACGTCGCCCAGCGGGTGCAGCCGTACGCCGAACTCGGCGCAGTTGCGGCGGAGCGTCTCCAGCTGGGTGCGGGAGACGGGGTCCGCGATGGGCTTGTCGATGTCGAGGGTGGGGGTGTTGTGGTCCTCGGTGGCGATGGTGAGGTCCAGGCGGCGCACCGCGCGGCCGGCCTTGCGCAGGCCGTCGAACGCCTGCGGGCTGGTCACCTCATGGAGCAGGTGCAGGTCGATGAAGAGGAGGTCGGGCTCGCCTTCGGCGCGCGTGACGACGTGGTCGTCCCAGACCTTCTCCGCGAGTGTCCGTCCCATCGCTGTCCCTCCGGCCGGCGCCGTCGCCGGACCAAGTAGTCGTGCCTGTGGGGTCCTGTGCGTCCAGGTTGGCGCGTCTCCGGAGAATTTGAACTTGCGTTTCACAGTGTGAGACGCAAGTATCGTTTCATGGACAACTCTGGTGGCGCCTCGAGCGGTGTGGGCGTTCTCGACAAGGCGGCTCTGGTTCTCAGCGCTCTGGAGTCCGGTCCGGCCACGCTGGCCGGGCTGGTCACGGCGACCGGGCTGGCGCGCCCGACGGCCCACCGGCTCGCGGTGGCGCTGGAGCACCACCGGATGGTGGCGCGGGACATGCAGGGCCGTTTCATCCTCGGCCCGCGGCTGAGCGAGCTGGCCGCGGCGGCCGGCGAGGACCGGCTGCTGGCCACGGCGGGCCCGGTCCTCACCCACCTGCGGGACGTGACGGGCGAGAGCGCGCAGCTCTACCGCAGGCAGGGCGACATGCGCATCTGCGTGGCCGCGGCGGAGCGGCTGTCCGGACTGCGGGACACCGTGCCGGTCGGCTCCACGCTGCCGATGAAGGCCGGCTCGGCGGCCCAGGTGCTGATGGCCTGGGAGGAGCCGGAGCGGCTGCACCGCGGCCTGCAGGGCGCGCGCTTCACGGCGACCGCGCTCTCGGGTGTGCGCCGCCGCGGCTGGGCCCAGTCGATCGGCGAGCGGGAGCCGGGTGTGGCCTCGGTCTCGGCGCCGGTGCGCGGCCCGTCCAACCGGGTCGTGGCCGCCGTCTCGGTCTCCGGACCGATCGAGCGCCTGACCCGCCACCCGGGCCGGATGCACGCCCAGGCGGTCATCGACGCGGCCGTGCGGCTCAGCGAGGCGCTGCGCCGCAACGGCTGACGGCCGGGGCGGGTCCCCGGCTAGGGCCGGGCGGCCTCCCCCGCCTCGGCGGCGCCGTACGCGAGCCGCTCGGCGGCGCGCTCGCCGCGCCGCCCGACGGGCTCGGTCCCGAACGCCGTGCCGAGGCCCGCCTCCGGCATGGCGTTGTAGACGGACTCCACGGAGCCGGCCGGGACGTCGAACGTCTCGTGCCAGATGCCCACCGCTCCCCCGCCGCCCCGCGCGCGGCGGTTGAACGCCGCCCACGCGGGGCGGTGCTCCCGGCCGGCGGCCGAGGCGTACGCGAGGAGCTTCTCGCGCGACTCCCAGTACTGGACCGTGCCGAATTCCCGCGGCCCGCCGCCGAGCCGCCGCAGGGCCAGCAGGCCGCTCCCCTCGTCGCCGGCCAGCTCCTTGAGCATGCGCGGCATGGCCAGCAGGGTGGGCAGCCAGTGGCGCACCGCCCGCCAGCGGTTGACCCGCATCCCGATGAGGAAGACGACGACGGTCTCGCTCTTCGCCGTGACCCGCCCGGCGATCGGTTCGGTACCACCCATGAGATCCCCCCAATCCATATTGGATAGCGACGCTATCCATGCTTGGATAGTGACACTACCTAACAAGGGACGCAAGAGGATGCGACTGGCGGAGCTGAGCGAACGCAGCGGGGTGCCCACCGCGACGATCAAGTACTACCTGCGCGAGGGCCTCCTCCAGCCGGGCCGCAGGGTCTCCGCCACCCAGTCCGAGTACGGCGAGGACCACCTGCGCCGGCTGCGGCTGGCACGGGCGCTGATCCAGATCGGCAAGGTGCCGGTGGCCACCGCCCGCGAGGTGATCTCCGCGGCCGAGGACGAGTCGCTGGACCACCACGAGCGCCTCGGCGCGGCGACCCTGGCCCTGCCGCTCGGCCCCGGGCCCGCCGGGGACGACCCGGCCGCCGACGCCGCCCGGCGCTCGGTGACGGAGCTGCTGCGGCGGCTCGGCTGGCCGTGCGAGTGCGGCCCGGACGAGCTCTCCCCCGCCCACCGCACGCTGATCGCCGCCGTCGCCGCGATCGTCCGCCTCGGCTACCCCTGCGACGTGGAGCAGCTGCTGCCGTACGGGCGGCTGGCCGAGCGGCTGGCCGTCAGCGACCTCGACCTCGTGGAGCGGGAGGAGACCCGGGCCGGGCAGATCGAGGCGGCCGTCGTGCTGACCGTGCTCTACGAGCCGGTGCTGCTGAGCCTGCGCCGGCTGGCGCACGCGGAGGAGTCCGCCCGCCGCTTCCTCTGACGTACGGGCGCCCGCTCGTGGGGCCGGGGAACGGCCGGGCGCCCAGGGTCCCCGGTGCTCACAGCCGCTCGGCGTCCCGCGGGCCCGCGATGCGCAGGGTGATCAGTGTCGCCGGGCCCGTCGTGCGCACCTCCAGCCACTCGCTGAGGGTGCGGGCGAGCCAGAGGCCGTCCTCGGCACCGGGAGCGCCGCCCGGGGGCCGGAATCCGGCGAAGGGCGGCACGGGGGCGCCGGACGGCTCCGGGCGCGACAGCTCGTACAGCACGGCCCCGGGCTCCTCCCAGGCTCTCAGGACCACGCGCGCGCCCCCGGCGGCCAGCAGATGGCTCGCGGCCTCGCAGACGGCCAGCTCGGCCAGGGACAGCCGCTCACCGGCCAGGCCCGCGGCGGCGGCCCGCTCCCGGGCGAACCGGCGCACGTCCGCGACCCGGTCGGCCGGACCGGACTCGGCCGCCGTGGGCGGCGCGGCGACCGGCGCGGGACGGACGGCCTCGGCGTAGGCCCCGGGGTCGGTGTAGGCCGCGCAGGGCGTCAGCCGTTCGCCCTCCAGGCGCGCCGGATGGGTCGCGCAGGCGGCCTCGGCCACGGCCGGCGGCACGACACGGGTGTCGTACGGGCAGATCATCCACACCGGCAGCGCGGCCAGCAGGACGTTGAGCCCGGACTCCATCCGCTGCCACTCGGCGATCTGGCGGTCGGACCGGCCGCCCCAGACCGGCTCGGCGATCATCCGCATCCGCCGGCCCGGCCGGGCGCGGCGGTCGTGGTAGCGCAGGAAGGCGGAGACCCGCTCGACGGGACGGCGGCCGAAGTAGGCGGTCTCGGCGGTGTCGAGGGCGTACGCGCGCTCCCCCAGGGCCCGCCGGAGCAGGTCGATGTTGGCCGGCGTGGTCGCGGCCAGTACGGGCTCGCCCGCCGCCAGTCCGGCGCGGGCGAACGGCAGCGCCATCGCGAGGAAGTCCTCGTCGCTGCCGTAGAGACAGGCGTGGTGGACGAAGCCCCGGGCGCGTCCTGGTGCGGGCGCGGGCCCGTCGGCGTGGTCAGCAGGCATGCGCGGCCCCCAGCCGGAGGCCCGGGGTGCGGTCCCAGCCGATGAGGGTGATGACGTGCAGGAGGTGGGGCGGCAGCCCGGTCAGCTCGACGGTGCAGTGCCGGGCGGCGCGGGCCCTCGCGAAGGTCATCAGGAGTCGCAGCCCGGCGAGGTCCAGGAACTCCACCCGGGACATCTCCAGCCGGACGTCGCCGCGGACGGAGGCGACGGAGCGCAGGGCGTCCCTGACGCGGCGGTGCGAGCCGGCGTCGACCACGCCCTCGATGCGCAGGCCCGGCGGGCTGTAGGTGCGGACGACGGTCAGTTCGGCCGTGCGGACGAGCGGGTCCACTTCCACACTCCTGAGGTGGGCCGAGGCGAAGGCGTCCAGGGCGGCGGGATCGCAGCGCCGGATGTCGTACTGGCACACCGCGAGCGTCCGGGCCGAGCTGAACTCGGTGGCCAGCAGGGTCTCGTAGCGCAGCAGCCGGGAGAGGTCGGGCCCGTCGCGCAGGACGGCGCACAGGTCGCCGGTGACCCGCAGGCCGCGGTAGCCCTCGCTCCGGGAACGGTCCGCGGCGTCCCGCAGCCGGCCGAGCAGCGCGGCGGGGTCCAACCGGCCCTGCCCGGGGGCGAGCTCGGCGGGCCGGAGGACCTCCAGCCGGCCGTCCAGGCCGCCGGGCAGTCCGGTGAGCCGGCACTGCTCCAGGAGCGCCTGGGGGCCCGGTGGTCCGTCCGCCCCGGCGAGATACAGGATCTTGTGCTCGGCGTCGAGGCCCCCGAGGACGAAGCCGCGCAGGATCGAGGTCCGTTCCTCCTCCGACGCGAACAGCAGGCACGCGTGGTCGCCGGGCCGGAGATCACCGACGTGGACCCGGCGGTGCACACCGTGAGGAGGGACCATGCGTGGATTATCGAGGCGGGCACGAGCGGGCGGAAGGGCGCATGAAAAAATGCCCCCCGCAGATGCGGAAGACATTTCTTCGCTTGTACCCCCGACCGGATTCGAACCGGCGCTACCGCCTTGAGAGGGCGGCGTGCTAGGCCGCTACACAACGGGGGCTAGCTTTGCTTGCAGAGCTATCGCTCTCTGCGCTGGGATACCAGGACTCGAACCTAGACTAAGGGAACCAGAAACCCTCGTGCTGCCAATTACACCATATCCCATGGTGATACCAGTACCCCCGACCGGATTCGAACCGGCGCTACCGCCTTGAGAGGGCGGCGTGCTAGGCCGCTACACAACGGGGGCCCTAGCGATCCATTCGTCGTCGCCTCCAGTGATTACCTGGATGGTGACGGATTCAGGATCTGTACCCCCGACCGGATTCGAACCGGCGCTACCGCCTTGAGAGGGCGGCGTGCTAGGCCGCTACACAACGGGGGCTCGCACTGCGCTTTACTGCTTGTTACTGCGTTTCCTACTTTATCAAAAGAAATCCGAGTGAATTTCTTTTGCTGGGGTACCAGGACTCGAACCTAGACTAAGGGAACCAGAAACCCTCGTGCTGCCAATTACACCATACCCCACCAGAACTCGACCCTTTTGAAGGGGTCTTGCTCGGGCTTGCTCCGTCCGCTCCGGCCTCTCGGCCCTCTCGGGCGGCGCAGGAAGAACATTACCCGAAGGTGGTCGGGGCTCCAAAACCGATAACCAGCGACCGCCGTCCGGGCACCCCGGGCGGGCTCTCGAACGGCCGGGCGCACCCCTCGAACGGCCCCTGAACAGCGCTTGAGCGGCCGTCGTACGGCCGCTGACGCACGTGGGGCCCGGCAGGCCCCGAGGGGCTGCCGGGCCCCACGGGGGCTGCTGGGAGCGGACGTCAGGCCGTGAGCTTCGCCAGGGCCGCGTCCACCCGTGCCAGGGTGCGCTCGCGTCCCAGGATCTCCAGGGACTCGAACAGCGGCAGGCCGACCGTACGGCCGGTGACGGCCACCCGGACCGGGGCCTGGGCCTTGCCGAGCTTCAGGCCGTGCTCCTCGCCCGCCTCGACGACCGCGGCCTTGATGGCGTCAGCGTTCCAGTCGGCGGCGGCCAGCTTGGCCCGCGCGGTGCGCAGCAGGGCGTCGGAGCCCTCCTTCATCGCCTTGACCCAGGACGCCTCGTCCTCCACCGGCTCGTCGAGGAAGAGGAAGTCGACGTTGGCGGTGATGTCGGAGAGGACCGTGACGCGGGTCTGCGCGTACGGCGCGATCGCCTCCCAGGCGGCCTGGTCGAACGCCTCGGGCGCCCAGGCGGCGTGCGGGGCCTTGAGCCAGGGGGCGCAGGCGTCGGCGAACGCCTTCCCGTCCAGCAGGCGGATGTGGTCGGCGTTGATCGACTCGGCCTTCTTCAGGTCGAAGCGGGCCGGGTTGGCGTTCACGTCCGAGAGGTCGAACTTGGCGACCATCTCGGGGATGGTGAAGACGTCCTGGTCGGCCGAGAAGGACCAGCCGAGCAGGGAGAGGTAGTTGAGCAGGCCCTCCGGGAGGAAACCGCGCTCGCGGTAGAGGTTCAGCGACGCCTGCGGGTCACGCTTGGAGAGCTTCTTGTTGCCCTCGCCCATGACGTACGGGAGGTGGCCGAAGGCCGGGATCTCCTTGGCGACGCCCAGCTCGATCAGCGCCTTGTAGAGCGCGATCTGGCGCGGGGTGGAGGACAGCAGGTCCTCGCCGCGCAGCACGTGCGTGATCTCCATCAGGGCGTCGTCGACGGGGTTGACGAGCGTGTAGAGGGGGGCGCCGTTGGCCCGGACGATGCCGTAGTCCGGAACGTTCTCCGGGGTGAAGGTCAGCTCACCGCGGACCAGGTCCGTAAAGGTGATCGTCTCGTCGGGCATCCGGAAGCGGACGATCGAGGCGCGGCCCTCGGCCTCGTAGGCCGCCCGCTGCTCGGGGGTCACGACCCGGCACTTGCCGTCGTAGCCGGACGGCTTGCCGGCGGCGCGGGCGGCGTCACGGCGCTCGTCGAGCTCCGCGGCGGTGCAGTAGCAGTGGTAGGCGTGCCCGGCGTCCAGCAGCCGCTGCGCGACGTCCTTGTAGATGTCCATGCGCTGCGACTGGCGGTACGGGGCGTGCGGGCCGCCGACCTCGGGGCCCTCGTCCCAGTCGAAGCCCAGCCAGCGCATGGAGTCCAGCAGCTGCTCGTACGACTCCTCGGAGTCGCGGGCCGCGTCGGTGTCCTCGATGCGGAAGACGAGGGTGCCGCCGTGGTGGCGGGCGAACGCCCAGTTGAACAGGGCGGTGCGGACCAGACCCACGTGGGGGTTGCCGGTCGGGGAGGGACAGAAACGTACGCGGACATTCGCGTTAGCCACGCTTGATCACCTTATTGGTGAGAGTGCCGATGCCTTCGATGGTGACGGCGACCTCGTCGCCGACGTTGAGCGGTCCGACTCCGGCCGGGGTGCCCGTGAGGACGACGTCGCCGGGGAGCAGCGTCATCGCCTCGGTGATGTGGACGATGAGGTCCTCGATGGAGCGCACCATGTCGCTCGTGCGGCCCAGCTGGCGCTGTTCGCCGTTGACCGTGCACATGATCCCGAGGTCGCTCGGGTCCAGCTCGGTCTCCACCCAGGGGCCGAGGGGGCAGGAGGTGTCGAAGCCCTTGGCACGGGCCCACTGCTGCTCGCTGCGCTGGACGTCACGCGCGGTGATGTCGTTGGCGCAGGTGTAGCCGAGGATGACGTCCTTCACCCGCTCGCGGGGGACCTCGCGGCACATCCGCCCGATGACCACGGCCAGCTCGGCCTCGTGGTGCACCTCTTCGGAGAAGGAGGGGTACGCGATGGGGTCGCCGGGGCCGATGACCGCGGTGGACGGCTTGAAGAAGGTGACGGGGGCCGCGGGGACCTCGTTGCCCAGCTCCGCGGCGTGCTCGGCGTAGTTGCGGCCGATGGCGACGACCTTGTTGGGCAGCACGGGGGGCAACAGCCGTACCTTGCTCAGCGGGATCTTCTGCCCCGAGCGCTCGAATTCGGCGAAGGGGTGCCCCTTGATGATGTCGAGGAGGGGGCCGCCTTCTGTGGAGGCGTCCCCTTCCACGACGCCGAAGGCGACGTTGCCGTCGATGGAGAACCTGGCGATGCGCACGGGAAGCTTTTGCCCCTATCTGATCCGGCCGGAGTCTGACACCTCAGGCTATCGCGGGGGGCGTGCGCGGCCCGTGCGCCGCGGATTTCGGCCGGGGCCGGGTGCGGGCGGCCGTACGGGCGGCCTTACGGGCACCCGCTCACGGGCGCTCGTACCGCCGGAGCGGCGGGCCGGCCGTCCCGGGCCCGGGGAAGGGGCGGGAGCGACCGGCCGGACCGGAGCCGGGCTCAGTCGAGCGGGGTCACCACGGGAGCGGTCATCAGGACCGTGCGGCGCGGGTTGGCCGTGACCTGGGGCAGCTCGGTGGCGTGCTCCCGGGCGGTGGGGCGCAGCGCCTCCGCGTCCGCGAGGTGCGCGAGCGTCGTGCGGCGCGGGTTGGCGGTCTTGCGGAGCGCCTTCGCCTTGTTCTTCGCCGTCTTCGTCGTCTTCGTGGTCTGCACTTGCTGCCTCGCGGTGTCGGGGTGCGCGCTGTCGTTCTCGCGTCTTGTGTAAAGGACCAGGCTAGGCGCGCCTATCCCCAGCCGTCCGCGAGAGAAGTCATGAGTTGCTTGTGAGTTTGCTCACGAGCGCGCCGAAAAAAGCCGCATAGCGGTCGGCCTTTGAGCCTCCGCGAATCGGACATCGCAGGACTGAATCAGATATTCCGCTCCTGATCATGAGGACTGGGACACCGGAGCGGCGACCGGCTTACCAGGGTAACTAATCCAGATAAGTCCCATATAAGGGCTCTGGTCCTCTACGCCCAGTGACCACGCCGGGCACTGAGCGTCACCCCCTCCCCAGGGGCATGCACCGGCCTTGTTGGGAGATCCGGCACTGTGCTGGAATTCCACGGACCGCCAGGGGGCAACCGCGGTCCCCCCACGACTCGACACCGTCCCGCCGCTCCACCGGTGGGACGCCTGGTCCAGAGGTTGCGACGCTAGTGCAGGGACGTTTCAAGAGGGATGGCAGCGCTGCGGCGGAGCCGGAGCCGCGCGGTGCGACCGACCGCGGCACGTCCGCCGACGCGCCGACCGGCGGCGAGTCCGCCGAACGGCCGAAGTCCAAGTCCAAGGCGAACAGGACGAAAAGTCCGAACGGGCCGGGTGCGCGAATAGCCCTGCGCAACTGGCGCATCTCCACACGACTGGTCTCCCTGCTGGCTCTGCCCGTCGTCGCGGCGACGACGCTGGGTGCCCTGCGTATCGACAGCTCGCTCGAGAACATCGACCAGCTCGACCATATGAAGCTCCTCACGGAGATGACCGGTCGGGCCACCGCTCTCGCCAGCGCCCTCCAGGAGGAGCGCGACCGCTCGGCCGGCCCGCTGGCCGCCGGCAACGGCGACTCGGACGACCGCGTCGTGGCCACCCGGCAGAAGTCCGACCGGGAGATCAAGGCGTTCACCGAGGCCACCAAGGGCGTCAAGCCGACCGACACCACGATGGTCGGCGTGCAGACCACCCTGGTCGACATCTCCCGGCAGCTGCGGAAGATCGACGAGGTCCGCAAGGACGCCTACCAGGACCGCGACTACATCGCCCGGACCGTCAACAACTACGACGGCCTCATCAACTCGCTGCTCTCGCTCTCGCAGGACATGGCCCAGGCCACCAGCAGCAGCGAAATGATCACCAGCACCCGTGCGCTGGCCACGTTCTCCGCCGCCAAGGAGTACGCGTCCATCCAGCGCGCCGTGATCACCGCGGCGCTCGCCGCGAAGGGCGGCCCCCGCCTCTCCTCGAACGACAGCCAGTACGGCAAGGAAGCGCTGGACGCGGAGACCGAGGCGATCAAGCGCTTCACCGCCATCCGCTCCGTCGACGCCAAGCAGCTGATGCTCTCGCTCAACGGCGGCATCTCCGACGTCACCTCGGCGAACACCTTCGCCGACCGCGTCTTCAGCAAGAGCGACGGCCTCAAGACCGACGCCCCGTCGTGGATGGACTGGTCCGACCAGTCGACGGTCAAGCTCAACGAGATGTCGAAGATCGAGCAGACCCTGCTCAGCCAGATGGACCAGAAGGCCCGCGAGCTGCGCGACGAGGCGCAGCAGGAGGCGATCCTCAACGGTGTCCTGATCATCCTGGTCCTCGGCATCTCCCTCGTCGGCGCCTTCGTGGTGGCCCGCTCCATGGTCCGCTCGCTGCACCGGCTGCAGCGCACCGCCCAGCGCGTCGCCCAGGAACGCCTGCCCGAGCTCGTCAAGCAGCTGTCCGAGACCGACCCGCAGGACGTCGACACCACGGTCGAGTCCGTCGGTGTGCACAGCCGGGACGAGATCGGCAAGGTGGCCGCGGCCTTCGACGACGTGCACCGCGAGGCGGTCCGCCTCGCCGCCGAGCAGGCGTTGCTGCGAGGCAACGTCAACGCGATGTTCACCAACCTCTCGCGCCGCAGCCAGGGCCTCATCCAGCGTCAGCTCTCGCTCATCTCCGAGCTGGAGAGCCGCGAGGCCGACCCCGACCAGCTCTCCTCGCTGTTCCGGCTCGACCACCTCGCGACCCGTATGCGCCGTAACGGCGAAAACCTCCTCGTCCTCGCGGGTGAGGAGCCCGGCCGCCGGTGGACCCGGCCCGTGCCGCTCGTCGACGTGCTCCGCGCCGCCGCGTCCGAGGTGGAGCAGTACGAGCGCATCGAGCTGTCCGGCGTGCCGCCGACAGAGGTCGCCGGCCGTGTGGTCAACGACCTCGTGCACCTCCTCGCCGAGCTGCTGGAGAACGCGACGTCGTTCTCCTCCCCGCAGACCAAGGTCAAGGTGACCGGTCACGCGCTGCCCGACGGGCGGGTGCTGGTCGAGATCCACGACACCGGCATCGGCCTCTCGCCCGAGGACCTCGCGGCGATCAACGAGCGGCTCGCGAGCCCGCCGACCGTGGACGTCTCGGTCTCGCGCCGCATGGGCCTGTTCGTGGTCGGCCGGCTGTCCCTGCGACACGGCATCCGCATCCAGCTCCGGCCGTCCGACTCGGGCGGTACGACCGCGCTCGTCATGCTTCCGGTCGACGTCGCCCAGGGCGGCAAGCGGCCGATGCCCGGTGCCGCGGGCGCGCCCGCGATGGGCGGCGGCGCGCCGCAGGGCGGCATGCCCGGCGGCCTGGCCGGGGCCTGTCCGGCGGCATGCCGGGCGCCAAGTCGTCCGGCCCCGGTGGCAACGCCGGCCTCATGAGCGGCGGCTCCACGCCGCGCCGTCCGGCGGCGCCCGCGTCCGGCCCGCGTCCCGCGCTGCCCGGCCGTCCGGGCATGACGGAGGCCGGTCTGCCGACGCGGCCGGCTCCGGCGGCCCGCCCCGAGCCGGGTGCCGGCGCGGCCGGCAGCCTCTTCGACGCCCCGCCGCGCGGTGCCGCGGACGCCAAGGGCGCCCCGGGCGCCGACGGCCGTCCCTCGCTGCCGACGCGTGGCAACGGCGGTCCGGCCGCCGTGCCGCCGCCCTCCGAGGGCGTGCGCCGGCCGAAGATGCCCAAGCGGCGTGGCAACGGTCCCGCCTCCGAGATGGCCGGCCGCCCGGCCGCGAGCTGGGGCAACCAGCAGCCTCCGGCGGCCCCGAAGGCACCGGCCGACGACTGGCCGGCGGCCGACCCGGCGCCGCGCGCCGCGCAGGACGTCCCGCGCGGTCACGAGGAGCCCGAGACCACCGGCGGCTTCGCCCGTCCGGCCGAGGCACCGCGGGGCGGCGGCGACACCGCCCAGTTCCCCGCGCTCCCGGCCTCGCCCGAGCCCGAGCCGCGCAGCAGCACGTCCGGCGAGTACGCCCGCCCGGCCGCCACCGGCGGCACCGGCCAGTTCGAGCTGCCCAGCGGCTCGACGGGCCGGTTCGCCCGCCCGGACGGCCCGGGTGACACCGGGCAGTTCGCGCAGCCGAACAGCTCGACCGGCCAGTTCGCCCGCCCGGACGGCCCCGGCGACACCGGACAGTTCGCCCAGCCGAACAGCACCACCGGCCAGTTCGTGCAGCCCGACGGTCCCGGCGACACGGGACAGTTCGCACAGCCGAACAGCACGACCGGCCAGTTCGCCCGCCCCGACGGCCCCGGCGACACCGGACAGTTCGCCCAGCCCAACAGCACCACCGGACAGTTCGCACAGCCCGGTGCCGCCGAGACGACGGGCCGGTTCGCGCTCCCGAGCGGCGACACCGGACAGTTCGCCCGTCCCGACGGCCCGGGTGACACCGGACAGTTCGCGCGGCCCGAAGCGACCCCGCAGGCCCCGGCCGACGACTGGCCGACGGCCGATGCCGCCCCGCGCGAGCCGCGGCAGACCCGCGGTGGCGCCGGACGGTTCGCGCTGCCCGAGGGCCAGGCGGGCCAGAACGGCCGTACGGGCCGGGCCCAGCCGCCCGCGGGCGACGCGCGGACGCCGCTCTTCGACGAGATGGAGTCCCACTGGTTCCGGGGCGCGGCGGGCGAAGGCCAGGCCGCGGCTCCGGAGCAGCCGGCCGGCATGCCGCAGCGCCTGCCGCGCCGCGGTGAGTCCCGCCAGCCCCTGGGCAACGCCCAGACCCCGCAGACCCCCGAGGCCGCCCCGGCCCCGCAGGGTGCGCAGGACAACTGGCGTGACTCCCCCAATGACGAGCGCTGGCGCCGGGCCGAGCAGGTCCGGGAGCCGGCGGCGGGCGGTACCACCTCGTCCGGTCTGCCGCGGCGGGTGCCGCGCGCGAACCTGGTCGACGGCACCGCCGAGCAGCAGCAGTCCACCCCGGTCGGTCCGCAGGTCTCGCGCGCGCCCGACGACGTACGCGGCCGCCTGACCAACCTGCGCCGGGGTATCCAGCAGGGACGCCAGGCCGGCAACACCTCGACCGGTAGTCACAACCTTGGTCCCACTTACCCGCAGGAGCGTTAGTTGAGTCCGATGAGCCAGGCGGCGCAGAACCTGAACTGGTTGATCACCAACTTTGTGGCGAACACCCCAGGGGTGTCCCACACGGTGGTGGTCTCCGCCGACGGACTTCTGCTGGCGATGTCCGAAGGCTTTCCGCGGGACCGCGCCGATCAGCTGGCGGCGGTCGCCTCCGGCCTGACCTCCCTGACGGCCGGTGCCTCCCGGATCTTCGAGGGCGGCGCCGTCAACCAGACCGTCGTGGAGATGGAGCGCGGCTTCCTCTTCATCATGTCCGTCTCCGACGGCTCCTCGCTGGCCGTACTGGCGCACCCCGAGTGCGACATCGGCCTCGTGGGCTACGAGATGGCCCTCCTGGTCGACCGCGCGGGTACCGTGCTGACGCCCGATCTCCGCGCCGAGCTCCAGGGCAGCCTGCTGAACTGACCGATGTATTCCGCTGATCCCGTCCGACCGTACGGCCGAAAACCCCCCACCGGCCCGCGCTCGACGGCATTATTGCCAGTCCTGCTGTCCCGTCCGGAGGATTCATGACCCCGCCCGCCTCGCCCGGCCCGTACGGCGCCTCTCATCACGCGCCGTACGGGAGTGAAGGCGAAGAGCCGCTGATCCGCCCCTACGCCATGACGGGTGGCCGCACCCGGCCCCGCTATCAGCTCGCCATCGAGGCGCTGGTCAGCTCCACGGCCGACCCGGCCCACCTGGCGGGGCTGCTCCCCGAGCACCAGCGGATCTGCCACCTGTGCCGGGAGGTCAAGTCGGTCGCGGAGGTCTCTGCGCTGCTGAACATGCCGCTGGGCGTGGCGCGCATCCTCGTCGCGGACCTGGCGGAGGCCGGCATGGTGGCCATCCACCAGCCGGGTGGCGGCGGAGAGTCCGGCGGGACGCCGGATGTGACACTGCTCGAAAGGGTGCTCAGTGGACTTCGGAACCTCTAGCGGAGGCGTCGGCCGTTCCACCACGTCCGCGAAGATCGTGGTGGCCGGCGGCTTCGGCGTGGGCAAGACCACGTTCGTGGGCGCGGTCTCGGAGATCAGCCCGCTGCGTACCGAGGCCGTGATGACGTCCGCGTCGGCCGGGATCGATGATCTGAGCCATGTCCAGGACAAGACCACGACCACCGTGGCGATGGATTTCGGCCGTATCACCCTCGACGACGATCTGATCCTGTATCTGTTCGGTACGCCCGGTCAGGACCGTTTCTGGTTCATGTGGGACGACCTGGTGCGCGGTGCCATCGGCGCCGTCGTGCTCGTCGACACCCGCAGACTCGCGGACTGCTTCCCGGCCGTCGACTACTTCGAGAACAGCGGCCTGCCCTTCGTCATCGCCCTCAACGGCTTCAACGGGCAGCAGCCCTACGGCCCGGAGGAGGTGCGCGAGGCGCTCCAGATCGGCCCGGACACACCGATCATCACCACGGACGCCCGGCACCGCAATGAGACCAAGAGTGCGCTGATCACCCTTGTCGAGCACGCTCTGATGGCCCGACTGAAATAACGTTGCGCACACCACCCAGGCATGACAAATGGGTTGTGGCATTGGCCACGGCGCGGCACAGGCTTCATAACGTTTCGACAGAGAATCGGCCGGACGCGACCACTCGGTGCGTTCGGCCGACTTCACTGTGCGCATATTTGCCCCGGCATTTGGCGCCGCTCGCTCTTAATGCCCGTTTTATGTCGGGCAAATCGCTTCGCCCGGCCGTCATGTCCAGTGTTTGGAATGCACACGGCTGACGTGCTGGAATTCCAGGAACTGAGCAGTAACGGCTCAGCCGAAAAACGGCACACAACGCAGGTGCCGACGCCGAGAGGTTGTTGGTCGAGTGACGCGCAGAAAGACGGGCGCCGCACAGCAGGCGCGGGACGAGCGGGGAAACTTCACCCCGCCGTCACGCACAGCGGTGCCGCCTTCCGACGTCCCCGAAACCCCCGCGCCGCCCGCCGGCCGCGGTGGACGGCTCTCGCCGCGCAACTGGCGGGTGCCCGTACGACTGAACGCGATCCTGCTGATCCCGGTGCTCGTGGCGCTGGTCTTCGGCGGCCTCGACGTGAAGGGCTCGGTCGACACCTGGACCGAGGCCAAGGACGCCGCGAACACCGCGCGCCTGGTCCGCTCCGCGGCCACCTACGCGCACGCCGTCATCGACGAGCGCGACATCATCGCCCAGCCGATGCTCGAGGGCGACCGTGACAACGCCACGGTCAAGAAGGCGCAGGCGGCGACGGACGCGGCCCGGGAAGAGTTCGACAAGGCCGTCAAGCAGGCCCCGGACACCCTGAGCCTGCGGCGCCGCATCAAGCTCTTCCGCGAGGCGGAGCAGACCCTGCCCAAGCTGCGCAAGATCGCTTATACCCCCGCCCTGGACGGGGTGAAGACCGAGGACGGCTACGGCGCCATCCAGCGTCCGCTCATGGCCTTCGCCAACGAGCTGGGCCTGGGCACCGGCAGCAACTCCTACGGCCGCATGGTCTACGCGATCGAGCTGGCGAAGGCCGCCGAGTCGCTCCAGCGGTCCATCGGCACCCACCTGATCGTCAAGCCCGGCGCCTCGGCGGCCAAGACCAACCCGGCCGCCGCGGGCGGTGCGGCGGGCGCGTCGGGTTCGGCCGGTTCCACCGAAGCCGCGACCGGCTCGGAGCACGAGGTGCAGGTCACCGCGTTCTCCTCCTACAACTTCCTGGAGTACATCGCCCGCGGCGAGTACGACGCCGCCGGTGGCGAGGACGACATCAGCCGGCTCAACGACATCATGGCCACCAAGGCCAAGATCTCCGAGCAGGACAAGATGTTCGCCGCGATCTCGTCGGGCAAGTCGGCCAAGCAGCTGAAGGAAGCGGGCGTCACCCCGGAGGCGTGGTTCACCGCCGCGACGGCGAAGTTCGACGCCTACCGCGAGGTCGAGAAGGAGCTCGCCGACAAGGCGGTGGACGAGGCCGAGCAGGTCTCCGCGGACGCCCAGCGGGCCGCCTTCGTCAACTCCTCCATCATGATCGTCGCCCTGCTCATCGCGTTCTTCGTGGCCGGGATGATGGCGCGCTCGATGAGCCGCAACATGCGTCACCTGCGGCGCGCGGCCTTCGACGTCGCCGAGCAGCGGCTGCCGGCCCTGGTCGACCAGCTCTCGCGCACCGACCCGGGCCGTGTCGACACCCGTATCCAGCCCATTCCGATCACCACCCGGGACGAGATCGGCGAGGTCGCCCGCGCCTTCGACCAGGTCCACCGGGAAGCGGTCCGGCTGGCCGCCGAGCAGGCGCTGCTGCGCGGCAACGTCAACGCGATCTTCACCAACCTCTCGCGCCGCAACCAGTCCCTGATCGAGGGCCAGCTGACCCTGATCACGGAGCTGGAGGAGCACGAGGCCGACCCGGACCAGCTGGAGAACCTCTTCCGCCTGGACCACCTGGCCACCCGTATGCGCCGCAACGGCGAGAACCTCCTGGTCCTCGCCGGCGAGGAGCCGGGCCGCCGCTGGGACCAGCCGGTCCCGCTGGTGGACGTGCTGCGCGCCGCCTCCTCCGAGGTGGAGGCGTACGAGCGCATCGAACTGTCCGGCGTCCCGGACGCCGAGATCCACGGCCTGGCCGTGACCGACCTCGTGCACCTGCTCGCCGAGCTGCTGGAGAACGCGACCTCGTTCTCCTCCCCGCACACCAAGGTGCGGGTGACCGCCACCCGGCTGCCCGACGGCCGCGTCATGGTCGAGATCCACGACAAGGGCATCGGCCTCACCGCCGAGGACTTCGCGGACATCAACCACCGCCTGGCCAACCCGCCGAGCGTGGACGTCGCGATCGCGCAGCGCATGGGCCTCTTCGTGGTCGGCCGGCTCGCCACCCGGCACGGCATCCGCGTCCAGCTCCGCCCGTCGGGCGAGCAGGCCGGCACCACCTCGCTGGTGATGCTGCCGGACGCGATCACCCACGGTGGCGGTGGCGAGGACGAGCTCTCCGGTGACGACTTCACGGTCTCCCGGATGGTGCCGGAGCAGCAGTCCGCCCCGGCGGGCCGGCTCCGTACCGCCGCCGAGCTCGGCTTCGACGACTCCCGTTACGACGCGGGCCAGGAGGCTCCCGCCGGCGCCCCCTCGCTGGACCCGGTCGGCCGTTCGCGGCTCCGCGAGGAGCGGCGTGCCGCTCTGGAGGCGCAGCAGCAGGCCGCCGAGAACCGTCCGCTGTTCCGGGACGAGGTCCCGCAGCAGCAGTTCGAGCAGCAGGCGTACGACCAGCAGCAGTCCTTCGGCCAGCAGTACGAGCAGCCCCGGCAGGCGCAGCCGTACGAGCAGCGGCCGGACCAGGACACCGGTCAGCACGCGCAGCAGCACACCGGCCAGCACGCGGTTCCGCAGCACGACACGCAGTCCTTCCCGCAGCCGCACGAGCAGCCGCAGCACACCTATCCGGAGGCGGGTTATCCGGAGCAGGGCTACGCGGAGGCCGGTTACCCGCAGGCACAGCAGCCCTTCGGCGGCCCCGACGGCTCGGTGCGGCAGGGTGGCTGGCAGGACTCCGGTCCGTACCAGGACGCCGTCCAGCAGGGTTACGGAGCGGATTCGGAATCCCGGCCGCCCGCTGACACGGCGCAGCCCGAGCGCGTAGAGTTCGACCGTCCGGGCCCCGCTTCGAGCGGCTCCCACTCGCTGACCGGGGCCGGTCTGCCGCGCCGCGCGAAGCAGTGGCAGGAGCCCGAGTCAGTCGAGGAGGCCACGGGGGCCGGCGCACCGGAGCCGCCCCAGCAGGACGTACAGCAGCCCCAGGAGGGTGACCAGCCCGACTGGCGATCGACGAACGACGAGCGCTGGCAGCGTGCCGAGCAGCTCCGTGAGCCGAAAGCCGGCGGTATCACTTCCTCCGGTCTGCCGCGCCGGGTCCCCAAGGCCAATCTGGTCGAGGGCAAGGCGGCGCAGACCCCCCAGGACGGGCCCCAGATCTCCCGTGCCCCGGAGGACGTTCGCGGCAGGCTGAGCAATCTGCGCCGCGGGGTCCAGCAGGGGCGCAGCGCGGGTAACGACACCACCGCGCAAGAGCAGCACGAGCAACACGGCCAGGGCTTCGGCCCCGGCGGTACCTACGATCAGGAGCGTTAGTGTGAGCCCGATGAGCCAGGCGGCGCAGAACCTGAACTGGTTGATCACCAGTTTCGTGGAGAACACCCCAGGGGTGTCCCACACCGTCGTGGTCTCCGCCGACGGACTCCTTCTGGCGATGTCCGAAGGGTTCCCGCGGGACCGCGCCGATCAGCTGGCGGCGGTCGCCTCCGGCCTGACCTCCCTGACGGCCGGTGCCTCCCGGATCTTCGAGGGCGGCGCCGTCAACCAGACCGTCGTGGAGATGGAGCGCGGCTTCCTCTTCATCATGTCCGTCTCCGACGGCTCCTCGCTGGCCGTACTGGCGCACCCCGAGTGCGACATCGGCCTCGTGGGCTACGAGATGGCCCTCCTGGTCGACCGCGCGGGCAGTGTGCTGACGCCCGATCTCCGTGCCGAACTGCAGGGGAGCCTTCTCAACTAACCAAGAGGCAGTGCGTTTCGCGCCACCGCGCCATAGGGTGCGGTGGCGCGACCAGCAGCAGACAGGCAAGTCGGAGGAGGAGACGTGGCAACGCCCCCAGGCGGTTACCCGTACGGAAATGACCAGCAGGCTCAACCGCCGTTGAACCGCTTCAACTTCCCCTCCGCGCCAAGCCACCAAGCGCCCGCGGGGCCTCCGCGGCAGCCTCATGCCCCGGCGCAGCCGCCCCAGCAGCAGCACCGGCGCGCCTCGGGCTCCCCCGCCGGGGGCAAGTCCGGCGGCAAGCACAACCCGCTGGTCCGCCCGTACGCGATGACGGGTGGCCGGACCAGGCCGCGGTACCAGCTCGCCATCGAGGCACTGGTGCACACGACGGCACAGCCGTCCCAGCTTCAAGGGCAGTTGCCGGAACACCAGCGCATCTGCCATCTGTGCCGTGAGATCAAGTCGGTCGCCGAGATCTCGGCACTTCTCTCCATCCCCCTCGGCGTCGCCCGAATCCTCGTCGCCGACTTGGCGGAGGCCGGGCTCGTCGCCATCCATCAGCCCGGCGGCGACGAGTCCGCCGGCGGCCAGCCTGACGTGACACTGCTCGAAAGGGTGCTCAGTGGACTTCGGAACCTCTAGCGGCGAGGCGGTCCGCTCCACCACCTCCGCGAAGATCGTGGTGGCGGGTGGATTCGGCGTGGGCAAGACCACGTTCGTCGGCGCGGTCTCGGAGATCAACCCGCTGCGCACCGAAGCCGTGATGACTTCCGCGTCGGCCGGGATCGACGACCTCACCCACGCGCCGGACAAGACCACGACCACCGTGGCCATGGACTTCGGCCGTATCACCCTGGACCAGGACCTGATCCTGTACCTCTTCGGTACGCCGGGTCAGGACCGTTTCTGGTTCATGTGGGACGACCTGGTGCGCGGTGCCATCGGCGCCGTCGTGCTCGTCGACACCCGCAGACTCGCGGACTGTTTCCCGGCCGTCGACTACTTCGAGAACAGCGGCCTGCCCTTCGTCATCGCCCTCAACGGTTTCGACGGCCACCAGCCGTACACGCCGGACGAGGTCCGTGAGGCCCTCCAGATCGGCCCGGACGCGCCGATCATCATCACGGACGCCCGGCACCGCAACGAGGCGAAGAGCGCGCTGATCACGCTGGTCGAACATGCCCTCATGGCGCGCCTGCGGTGAGCCGTCGGCCGTGCCGACGCACAAAGGTCCCCACACTCACGAGGAGTGCGGGGACCTTCTGCGTGGCCGGGCGGTGACGCGGCGGCCGGCAGACCTCACGGGGCCCGAGGGGCCCCGGTGCGGCCGGTGGGATGCGGCCGGTGCTCAGCCCTGCCAGCTGTGCGGCGCCCGGAAGCCGGAGGTGCGCTCCAGGCGGCGCCAGCCGGCGGCGGTGCGACGGGGGCGGGCCGGGGCCGAGTGGTGGCCGACGGCGGCGGCGCGAGCCAGGAGGACGGCCGTGACGGCCGCCACTTCCTCGGCGTCGGCGGTGCCCTTCTCTACGCGTACGAGCGTGTTGTCCATGCGGGTACTCCCTTACTGGGGCGGGTTGCCGTGCTTGCGGGAGGGCAGGTCGGCGTGCTTGGTGGCAAGCATCGCCAGCGACTTGATCAGCACCGACCGGGTCTCGACCGGGTCGATCACGTCGTCGACCAGGCCGCGCTCGGCGGCGTAGTACGGGTGCATCAGCTCGGCCTTGTACTCCTTGACCATCCGCGCCCGCATGGCCTCGGGGTCGTCGGCCTCGGCGATCTGCTTGCGGAAGATCACGTTGGCCGCGCCCTCGGCGCCCATGACGGCGATCTCGTTGGTCGGCCAGGCATAGGTGAGGTCGGCGCCGATGGACTGGGAGTCCATGACGATGTAGGCACCGCCGTACGCCTTGCGCAGGATGACCGAGATCCGGGGCACCGTGGCGTTGCAGTAGGCGTAGAGCAGCTTGGCGCCGTGCCGGATGATCCCACCGTGCTCCTGGTCGACGCCCGGGAGGAAGCCCGGTACGTCCAGAAGGGTGATGATCGGGATGTTGAAGGCATCGCACATCTGGATGAATCGGGCGGCCTTCTCGCTGGCCTCGATGTCCAGGACCCCGGCGAGGGACTGCGGCTGGTTGGCGACGATGCCGACGACCTGGCCGTCCAGCCGGGACAGTGCGCAGATGATGTTGGTGGCCCAGCGCTCGTGGACCTCCAGGTAGTCGCCGTCGTCGACGAGCTCCTCGATGACCTTGCGCATGTCGTACGGGCGGTTGCCGTCGGCGGGCACCAGGTCGAGGAGGGCCTCGCCGGTCCGGTCGGCCGGGTCCTCGCTCGCCACGCGGGGCGGGTTCTCCCGGTTGTTCTGCGGGAGCAGCGCGAGGAGGTAGCGGACCTCTTCGAGGCAGGTCTCCTCGTCGTCGTACGCGAAGTGCGCGACGCCCGAGGTCTCGGCGTGCACGTCGGCGCCGCCGAGGCCGTTCTGGCTGATCTCCTCGCCGGTGACGGCGCGGACGACGTCGGGGCCGGTGATGAACATCTGGGAGGTCTCGCGGACCATGAAGACGAAGTCGGTCAGCGCCGGGCTGTAGGCCGCGCCACCGGCGCAGGGGCCGAGCATCACGGAGATCTGCGGGATGACGCCGGACGCCTTGGTGTTCCGCTGGAAGATGCCGCCGTAACCGGCCAGCGCCGAGACGCCCTCCTGGATACGGGCACCCGCGCCGTCGTTCAGCGACACCAGCGGCGCTCCGGCCGAGATGGCCATGTCCATGATCTTGTGGATCTTGGTGGCGTGGGCCTCGCCCAGCGCACCGCCGAAGATCCGGAAGTCATGGGCGTAGACGAACACCGTCCGGCCGTGGACCGTGCCCCAACCGGTGATCACACCGTCCGTGTAGGGCTTCTTGCTCTCCAGGCCGAACCCCGTGGCGCGGTGCCGGCGCAGCGGCTCCACCTCGGAGAAGGAACCCTCGTCCAGGAGCAGGTCGATCCGCTCCCGGGCGGTCAGCTTCCCCTTGGCCTTCTGGGCCTGGGTCGCCCGCTCGCTCGGACCCCGCCGAACCTGCTCGCGGATGGCGTGCAGCTCGGCGACGCGCCCACGGACGTCACTCGCCTCTACGGGCGCACCTTCGAGATTGCTCATGCATAGACGGTACGTGGCCGGGGCGCCCGAACCTCATGTCGGTTCCATACAACGTCATGTGCGATTTGGTGGGCAGGCAGAACAGAAGTACACAGGCGCCTCCCAGTAGGCCACCCCCGATCGGGGGTGGTCACTGTCAACACCCCACAAAACTCTCCGGTAGGAGCCGTAGGCTGCGTAGCTTGACGCCCCTTCGCGCGCCGGACGGCTCCGGAGCCGTCACCCCTGGTCGCCCAGGGTCACCGTGCAGCGGTGCGTCGCGCACGCGGTCCCCGGGGTGACGCGCAGCCGTAGCTCCGCGCCTGTGGACAGCACCCGCACCGAGGGGTCTTGTGCGGTCACCCGGCGCACCGGCCGGGACCAGACGACGTCCAGGGGTACGCCGGTGCGCGGGGGCTCGCCGAGGCAGAGGGTCGCCGTGCGACCGCGCGTCCGGACGAGCACGGCGGCCGGGGCGGTCACGGCGAGCGCGCCCACCGCGCCGGGCGCCCAGAAGGCGGCCGCGGTGAGCCCGAGCGAGGGCAGGGCGACGGCCTGCCGGTCCCGGGTGTTGGCGAGGACGGTGAGCCAGCGCGGGTCCGCGGCACGGGCGGCGAGGGCGCGCGGGCCGGCGCCGGGCATCAGGAGGTAGGCGTAGGAGCCGTCGGCCGGGTCGGTGCCGTGCGGGTGCAGGAGGGTGAGGTAGCGGCGGGTGACCGGGGTGGGGTCGCCACCGGAATTGACGTCCCGCCAGGATCCGGTGCGGGCCTCGCGCAGGGCGACCAGGGGGGCGCCGCCGGGGAAGACGTAACCGCCGTGCCCTTCGAGATGGGCCCAGCGGGCACGGGGGAAGGACAGCGACCGGCCGGTGTCGTGGGGCTGGGCCGCCCCGTCCACGGTGAGCAGGGGCGCGCCGTGCTCGCCGAGGTTGCGGTTGTCCACGACCGTCTCGACGGGGGTGCCGTCGCGGGCGGTGATGCCCGCGCCCAGGCAGATGACCGTATCGGCCGCGCAGAACCAGGACTTGCGGGCCTCCAGCGTCGAGGACAGCCCCTTGAGGTGCTGTCCGACGACGGCGAACTCGCCGTCGGTGACCCCGCCGACCCAGCGCGCGGAGGGCTTGGGCACGCCCCAGCCGCCTCCCTCGTTGTCGGCGAGCCGTTTGGCGGAGACGGTGGTCCCGGGCATCCGGTAGGGGTCGACGGTGGGCCAGAAGCCGTCGCCGTACTGGTCGGTGGTGCCCGGCGGGCCCCACCAGCTGAGCATGCCGGCGCCGGTGTGCCAGCCGCGCGGGTTCTCGCCGTTGCCGTTCTCGTAGTAGGTGATGCGGTCGGAGGCCATGGCGATCGAGGCGGCCCAGCCGGGGCGGCGGTGGACGGCCCGGTCCATGGCGGCGAACAGGCGGTGGCCCGGGGCCTCGGGCGTGACGGGTCCCGGGGCGTCGAGGACGGCGGCGAGGCGGGCCAGGTCGGCGGTGCCGAACTGCGGGTCGGTGCGCAGCGAGCCGGTGGTGTCGCGCGCGGCCCAGCCCCTGATCAGCCCGTGCCAGCGGGCCCGCTCGGCGGCGCTCGCGCTGTCGCCGAGCAGTGCGATGGCGGCGATGACGGCGCGCCCCCGCTGGTGGTCGCTCTGTGCGAGCCGGCGTGGATCGACTTCCTGCACACCGCGGCTGACGGCCCGCCCGGAGACGCAGTCCATCATCAGACCGTCGTGGAGGAGCGGGGCGTAGGCGTGCTCCACGCTGTCGTGGATCACCTGCCGGGCGGGGTCGGTGACCTCCCAGGGAGAGCCGCTCAGCAGGGCGAAGAGCCGGCCGAGTCCGTCGAGCAGCACCTGACCGTAGGTGCCGGAGTAGGCGACCCAGGTGTGCTGGACGAACGAGCCGTCGGCGTAGAGGCCGTCGCCCTTGGTCACCTGGGGGAAGACGGGCGACAGGGCGTCCCGGGCGAGGGCGGTCCTGGTGGGGTCGGCGGCGAGGATGCCGCGCAGGGCGACGACGCGGCAGAGGTCGACGCGGTTGGCACCGGTGCTCGTGCCGCTGTAGTCGGCGAGGACGGTGTCGGGGACGAAGTGGCCGACGGCGGCGAGACAGTCGGCCCGCCGGCCGGGGCCCGCCTCGTCGTGGAGCAGGGTGAGGGTGTCCAGGAGCAGCCGGGGGGTGCCGATCTGCCACTCCCACCAGTTGCCGTACCGGGCGGTGCCGGGGTGGTAGACGCGTTGATGGAGGTGGTCGAGCCCGGCGAGGACGTCCGTGACCAGCCCGCCGTCCCCGGTGAGGCCGGTGCCGGGCTGAACGTACGCCTGGGCCATGGTGTGCAGCCGGGAGTAACTGCGGGTGATGCCGGAGGGCGGGTCGAAGGGGCTGTCGGGCCAGAGCGAGGCGGGGCCGGGTCTCATGCCGGCGCGGTGGGCGCGGGCGAGCTCGCCGGTGCGGCGCAGGACCGAGGCGTAGGGCTCCGCGGAGCCGTCGAAGCCCGCTCCGAGCATGAGCGCCCGCCACCGCCGCCGGAGCCCGGCGAATTCGTCGGGGGCGGCGGCGCGCGCGGGCCGGGCGGCGGCGAGGGCGAGCGGTCCGGCGGCGGAGGCGGCGAGAAATCCACGGCGGGTCCAGGCCGGGGCAGAAGGCACGGCGAAGCCTCCCTGGTGGGCAGAGGTGCGACGGCGTACGGGCGCGAGCGCGGGGAACCGGTGCAGGAGGCACGCTGGCACGGCCGCGGCACGGCCGCAATGGCCGTGACGCGCGTGTCGCGATCCGACACCCCCTAGATGTTGAAACTTGAACCAGATCGCGCTACCGTCGTTCTCGTTGAACATTCAACGACACCGTTTCCCGTAAAGGAGCAGTCATGGGCCTCTTCACCCGCAAGCGCACCGCGGCCCCCGCCACCGCCGCCCCGGCCGGCTCCCGGACCGCCGCCCCCGTCGACCCGGCACTGGCCGCCCTGACCGGCGACTACACCATCGACCCGGCGCACAGCAGCATCGGCTTCACCGTCCGCCACGCCATGGTCACCAACGTCAAGGGCTCCTTCGCGGAGCACGAGGGCGGCCTCCACCTCGACGGCTCCGACCCCTCCCGTTCCACCGCCTCCCTGGACGTCAGGATCGAGAGCGTGGACACCGGCATCAAGGACCGCGACGCCCACCTGCGCGGCGAGGACTTCTTCGACGCCGGGCGCTTCCCCCTGATGACCTTCCGCTCCACGGCCGCCGAGCAGCTCGGCGGCGACCGCTACCGCCTCACCGGCGACCTCACCATCAAGGACGTCACCCGGCCGCTCGCCATCGACCTGGAGTTCAACGGCTCGGCCACCGACGTCTACGGCAACGAGCGCGTCGGCTTCGAGGGCGGCGCCGAGATCCTGCGCTCCGACTGGGGCCTGACCTGGAACGCGGCCCTGGAGACCGGCGGCGTGATGGTCAGCGACAAGGTGAAGCTCACCTTCGACATCTCCGCCGTCAAGTCCGCTCCCCAGGCCTGACCCCCGTGCGGTGTCAGCGGCCGAGGCGCTTCAGACGGTCGACGACCTCCGCGCCTCGGTCCGCCGCCGCGCTCATCGCGATGTGGTTGTCCGGCCGTATCAGCACCAGACCGCTCGCCCCGGCCGCCACGCCGTACGCCCTGCGGGCATGCCCCTCGGGATCCACCAGCTCCACCCGGCCGGCCCCGCCGCCCGCCGGCCCCTGCGCACCGGCCGCACCGGCCGCACCGGCCCCTGCGGTCGCGTGCACTGCTCCCCCGCGCCCGTCGACGAGACAGGCGCGCACCAGATCCCCGCACGCCTCCGACGCCTCCGCCAGGGCGGCCGTACTGTCCGCCCCGAAGCCCAGCAGGGTGAAGTGCGAGCCCGCGAAGACCTCGAAGAGCCGGACCGGCCGCCCCGTCCCCGCCTCGGCGCAGGGGGCGTCGGGAGCCCGCTCGCCCGCCGCCTTCCCGTCCCAGGCCAGTGAGGACCAGCCGTAGCCCACGCCCAGCGTGGTGATGTCGTCGGTGACGACCGCCTCCGTGCCGATGCCCGCCGTCATGACACCCTCGCGCACCGCCCGCAGCCGCTCGTCGGTCAGCTTCAGCGTCCACGCCGCGACCGGGAGCCGCTCCTCCTCATAGGTGGAGAGCAGACCGGGGCCCGCCGCGCCGCGCGCGACGAGCGCGAGCTTCCAGCCCAGGTTGAAGGCGTCCTGGATCCCGGTGTTCATCCCCAGACCACCGGCTATCGAGTGGACGTGCGCCGCGTCACCCGCGAGGAAGACCCTGTCCACCCGGAAGCGGTCGGCCATCCGGACGTTGATGCGGTAGCTCGACAGCCAGGTGGGGTTCGCGGGCCGCACCCCGGGCATCCGCACATGCCGGTCGAAGAGCCGCTGGAAGGCCGCGAGCGAGGGCTCGACCGGACGGCCCCCGGCGTCCCGCTCGGGCGCGCCCTGCAACTGCCAGTGCCGGCTGCCCCGGAAGGGGCAGAGCATCACGGCGCCGTCCTCGTCGAACCACTGGTGCCAGAACCCCGGGTCGAGGCCGTCGACCTCCACATCTCCGATGATCATGCACTCCTCGGCCTCGGTCGCCCCTTCGAAGCCGACGCCGAGCGCCTTGCGCACCGGACTGCGACCGCCGTCGCAGCCCACGAGATAACCGGCCTCGACGCGCCGGCCGTCGGCCAGCGTCGCCACCACCCCCCGCTCGTCCTGGGTGAAGCCCGTCATCTCGCTGCCCAGCTCGACCTCCACGCCGAACGAGGCGAGCCGGCCGCGCAGGATCTCCTCGGTGCGCCACTGCGGGATGACCAGCCCACTGGCGTACGGAGCGTCGGGCGTGGGGACGCGGTCCCCGAACGCGACATGGTCGGCGATCGCCTTCCCGTCACGGTACTTGCGCAGCACGATGTGCTCGATCCCCGACTCCGCGGCCTCCTCCGCCACCCCCAGGTCCGCCAGCAGCTCCCGGCTGCGCTGATTGAGCCCCTTCCCCCGCGAGGCCCGGTGGAACTCCGGGGACTTGTCGATGATCCGGACCGGCACCCCGGCCCGGGCCAGGACGCATCCGAGGGTGAGGCCGGTCGGTCCGGCGCCCACGATCAGTACTGAGGCGGTCATGCGATGTCCCTCCGTCGTTCGGCCCTTCCATGAAAGACCGACGGAACGAAAAACGCAACCGAGTAACAAAAGATTCCGAGTAACGTCCACCTGATAGGGTGAGGGCGTGAACGAGGAGACGGGACTGCGGGAGCGGAAGAAGCAGCGCACCCGCGAGACGCTGTCCAGGACGGCCATCGAGCTCTTCCTGGAGCGCGGCTTCGACCAGGTGTCGGTCGCCGAGGTCGCGGCCGCCGCGGAGGTGTCGAAGCCGACGCTCTTCCGCTACTTCCCCGCCAAGGAGGACCTGGTCCTGCACGGCATCGCCGACCACCAGGGCGAAGCGGCGCGCGTCGTGCGCGGCCGGGCCCCGGGCGAGCGGGCCCTGGCCGCCCTGCGCGCCCACTTCCACGAGCGGCTCGACGCGCACGACCCGATCACGGGGCTGTGCGACATACCGGCCGTGGTGGCCTACCGGGAGCTGCTGTACGGGACGCCCAGCCTGCGGGCCCGGCTGACGCTCTATTCGCTGGAGGACGAGCGGGAGTTGGCGGCGGCGCTCGGGGAGGCCGCCCCGGAGGGTGTGGACGGGCTGGTGGCGCGGCTGGCCGCAGCGCAGATCGTCACGGTGCACCAAGCTCTCGCCCGGGTGAACTGGGAGCGTCTGGCCGAGGGGGCTTCGGCGGTGGCGACGCTGGGCGCCGCGCACGCGGATGCGGATGCGGCGTATGAGTTGCTCGGGAGCGGGCTGGGGGTGCGGGGGCTCTGACCTGGCCTCCGGCGGTTTTTCCCCAGCCCCGCCCCTTCCCGAACCGGGGCTCCGCCCCGGACCCCGGTCCTCAAACGCCGGACGGGCTGAATTACTCCTGCGGTTCCACCCCCGCCCGCCGCAGCCCGTACGCGTACGCGTCGTCCAGTGCCTGCCACGACGCCGCGATGACGTTCTCCGCCACCCCCACCGTCGACCACTCGTTCCGTCCGTCGCTCGTCGACACCAGCACCCTCGTGATCGAGCCGGTGCCCAGCCGCCCCTCCAGGATGCGGACCTTGTAGTCCACCAGCTCCAGCTCGGCCAGCTGCGGATAGATGCGCTCCAGCGCCACCCGCAGCGCGCGGTCCAGCGCGTCGACCGGGCCGTTCCCCTCCGCCGTGGCGACGATGCGCTCGCCCTTGGCCCAGAGCTTCACCGTCGCCTCGTTGGCGTGCGTGCCGTCGGGGCGGTCCTCGACGATCGCCCGCCAGGACTCCACCCGGTAGTAGCGGCGAGCCCGGCCCTCGACCTCCTGGCGCAGGAGCAGTTCGAAGGAGGCGTCCGCCGCCTCATACGTATAGCCCGCCAGCTCGCGCTCCTTGACCCGCTCGACGACCCGGCCGACCAGCTCGCGGTCGCCACCGAGGTCGACGCCCAGCTCCTTGCCCTTGAGCTCGATGGACGCCCGGCCCGCCATGTCCGACACCAGCATCCGCATGGTGTTGCCGACGGCCTCAGGGGCGATGTGCTGGTAGAGGTCCGGGTCGACCTTGATCGCGGAGGCATGCAGTCCGGCCTTGTGCGCGAAGGCGGAGACCCCCACGTACGGCTGATGCGTCGACGGCGTGAGGTTGACGACCTCGGCGATGGCGTGCGAGATCCGGGTCATCTCCGCGAGCGCGCCCGCGGGCAGCACCGTACGGCCGCACTTCAGCTCCAGGGCCGCGACCACCGGGAAGAGGTTGGCGTTGCCGACCCGCTCGCCGTAGCCGTTGGCCGTGCACTGCACATGGGTGGCGCCGCCGTCCACGGCGGCCAGGGTGTTGGCCACCGCGCAGCCCGTGTCGTCCTGCGCGTGGATGCCCAGCCGGGCGCCGGTGGCGCCGAGCACGGCCCGGACCACGGCCTCGACCTGGGCGGGGAGCATGCCGCCGTTGGTGTCGCAGAGGACGACGACATCGGCGCCGGCCTCGTGCGCGGCGCGGACGACCCGCACCGCGTAGTCGGGGTTGGCGCGGTAGCCGTCGAAGAAGTGCTCGCAGTCGACGAAGACCCGGCGGCCCCGCTCCCGCAGGTACGCCACGGTGTCGCGGACCATGGCGAGGTTCTCGTCCAGCGTGGTGCGCAGGGCGAGTTCGACGTGCCGGTCGTGGGACTTGGCGACCAGGGTGATCACCGGGGCCCCGGAGTCGAGCAGGGCGGCGACCTGGGGATCGTCCTCGGCGCGTACGCCCGCCTTGCGGGTGGCGCCGAACGCGACGAGCCGGGCGTGCCGGAAGTCGATCTCCTCCGCGGCGCGCTGGAAGAACTCGGTGTCGCGCGGGTTGGCGCCGGGCCAGCCGCCCTCGATGAAGCCCACGCCGAAGTCGTCCAGGTGCCGGGCGATGGTCAGCTTGTCCGCGACGGTGAGGTTGATGCCCTCGCGCTGCGCGCCGTCGCGCAGCGTCGTGTCGAACACGTGGAAGGCGTCGTCCACACGGCCGTCGTCGGGCCGGAGACTGTCGTCGGTTACGTCCGTCATGCTGCTCTGACTCCTGTCGGGATCTCGGTCTACCGGAATGATCGGCTCCACCATCCCCTGATGTCCCGCGTGCGCTCCGCCTCCGGCTGAGGGTGGGCCGGGAAACGAAAAGACCTCTCGCGGGTGCGAGAGGTCTGCGCGCGGGTCTGGGACGACGGTGACCGCGACGTACGGGTGGTACGTGGCGGTCACTGCGGACCGGCGCGCCTGCTGCCAATAATCATGGCGAACGAGAGCATGGTGGACATCCTGGCAGGGTTCCCCGGTTCATGCGGGCCGGTCTCACCATGCGGTCACCGGCGCCGCCCGGAGGACCCGGTCCGCGCCGTCAGCCGGTGGTCGGCGCGGACCGGGCCGGATTCACCGGCTCGGCCTCCGGCGCCCGGCCGGCGGTGTCCGCCGCTCCGTCCGCCTTCTCCCCCACCCGCTTCAGATCGATGTCGCGCGTCTCCCGCATCGTCAGATAGACGACCAGCGACACCGCCGCACAACCCGCCACGTACCAGGAGAAGCCGGACTCCATACCGCTGTTCTTGAACCACAGGGCCACATACTCCGCCGTCCCACCGAAGAGGGCGTTGGCGATCGCGTACGGCAGAGCGACGCCCAGCGACCGTACGCCCGTGGGGAACAGCTCCGCCTTCACACACGCGTTGATCGACGTGTAGCCCGTGACGACGACCAGCGCGACCAGGGACAGGCCCAGCGCCGGCCAGAAGGACCCCGCGTGCTTGAGCAGCGACATGACCGGCACGGTCAGGAAGGTGGCGCCCACCGCGAAGGTGATCAGCAGCGGCCGGCGGCCGATCCGGTCCGACAGCGCGCCGGCCAGCGGCTGGAGGCACGCGAAGACCAGCAGGGCGCAGAAGCTGACGAGGGTGGCGGTCTGTTTGGGCAGGCCGACGCTGTTGGACAGGTACTTCGTCAGATAGGTGGTGTACGTGTAGTACGCGAGGGTGCCGCCCATGGTCAGCGCGATCACCAGGAACGCCTCGCGCTTGTGCCGCAGCAGCGCCCGCAGCGTGCCGCGCTCCTCCTGCGGGGTCGTGTCGGCCGCGTCGTAGACCTCCGTCTCCAGCATGTTGCGCCGCAGGTAGAAGATGACGGCCGCGCCGAGCGCGCCCACGACGAAGGGGATGCGCCAGCCCCAGCTGTGCAGTTCGCCGCTGGTGAGCGTGCGCTGGAGGATGATCTGGATGCCCAGGCCGAGGATCTGGCCCGCGGTCATGGACACGTACTGGAAGCTGGAGGCGAAGCCGCGCCGGCCGGGCGCGGACGCCTCGGTGAGATAGGTGGCGCTGGCCGCGTACTCGCCACCCACGGACAGGCCCTGGAGCAGCCGGGCGACGAGCAGGACGGCGACGCCGCCGTAGCCCGCGACCGCGTAGGTGGGGGCGACGGCGATCAGTACGGCGGAGGCGGACATCAGGGTGACGGTCAGCGTGAGGGCCGCCTTCCGGCCGCGCCGGTCGCCGACCCGGCCCAGCAGCCAGCCGCCCACCGGCCGCATGAAGAAGCCGACGGCGAAGATGCCGGCGGTGTTCATGAGCTTGGCGGTGTCATTGCCCTCGGGGAAGAAGGACCCCGCGAAATACGTGGCGAAGCTGGCGTAGACGAACCAGTCGAACCACTCGACCATGTTGCCGGCGGAGCCGACCCAGATCTTCTTCCAGTGCCGCGCGCCCGAAGCCTCGTCACGCGCGTCCGAAGCCTCGTGCCGCGCGTCCGGGGCCTCGTCCCGCGCCCGTGTCTGTTCCTGTCCCATGGACGATCACGGTGACGGACGGAGCCCGGTTCGGAAAGGGTCCGGGGAGCAACGATCACGCGTACTTACGTGCGTTGCGTTCATGGCGCACGCACGTGAGTACGCGTGAGATCGGTGCGGAAGGGCGGCCTACGGGCCTCAGCCCAGGGGGTGCATCCAGCCGTGGGTGTCCTCGGCGGCGCCGGTCTGGATGTCGAGCAGCGCCTTACGGAGCTTCAGCGTGACCTCGCCCGGCGTCCCGTCGCCCTGCGTCCAGTCGGCGCCCGCCGACTTGACCGAGCCGACCGGGGTGATGACCGCGGCGGTGCCGCAGGCGAAGACCTCGGTGAGCGTGCCGTTCTCGGTGTCGCGCTTCCAGTCCTCGGTCGAGATGCGGCCCTCCGCGGACTCGAAGCCGAGGTCCTTGGCGACGGTGAGCAGGGAGTCGCGGGTGATGCCCGCGAGGAGGGAGCCGGTGAGCTCGGGGGTGACGATCTTGTCTCCGTACACGAAGTACAGGTTCATCCCGCCCATCTCCTCGACCCAGCGGTGCTCCAGGGCGTCGAGCCAGACGACCTGGTCGCAGCCCTTCTCGGCCGCCTCGGCCTGGGCCAGCAGGGAGGCCGCGTAGTTGCCGCCGGTCTTGGCGAAGCCCATGCCGCCGGGGACGGCGCGGACGTAGTTCTCGGACAGCCAGACGGAGACCGGCTTCACGCCGCCGGAGAAGTAGGCGCCGGCGGGCGAGGCGATCACGATGAAGAGGTATTCGTTGGCCGGCTTGACGCCGAGGCCGACCTCCGTGGCGATCATGAAGGGACGCAGGTAGAGGGACGCCTCGCCACCGTGCGCCGGCACCCACGCCTTGTCCTGCTGGACCAGCGCGTCGCACGCGGCGATGAAGGTCTCGATCGGCAGCTCGGGCATGGCCAGGCGGCGGGCGGACTTCTGGAAGCGCTCGGCGTTGGCCTCGGGGCGGAAGGTGGCGACCGAGCCGTCGGGGCCGCGGTACGCCTTCAGGCCCTCGAAGATCTCCTGCGCGTAGTGCAGGGTCATGTTCGCCGGGTCGATCGACAGGGGCGCGTAAGGAACGAGCTGGGCGTCGTGCCAGCCGCGGCCCTCGGTCCACTTGATGGTGACCATGTGATCGGTGAAGTGGCGGCCGAAACCGGGGTCGGCGAGGATCTGCTCGCGCTCTGCGTCGGACAGCGGGTGCGCGGAGGGCTTGAGCTCGATCGTGGGCGTCGTCATGGATGCGTGTCCTTCACATTTGTGTGTGGCGGACCGCGCTCACCGACGTCCAGGTGGCTCCAGGACGTCCGAGCTTCCTCTCATGCCGCGGCCCCACGTTCGATTATCGCTCGCGTGGGGCCGGGTACGGAAACATGTGCGCGGCCCGGGGTCGATGGTCGCACCCAACCGCGCGGTAGCACAGCGGCTGGGTTAGCCGGTCACTCGCTCCGCGAGAGCGTCGCCGACCTGGTCCGTCGTCCTCGGCGAGCCGTCGCGGGCGGCCAGGTCGGCCTCGACGGCGGCCTCGATCCGGGCGGCCTCCGGCTCGTGCCCGAGGTGGCGCAGCAGCAGCGCCACGGAGAGGACGGTGGCCGTCGGATCGGCCTTGCCGGTGCCCGCGATGTCCGGGGCGGAGCCGTGTACCGGTTCGAACATCGAGGGGAAGGCCCCGGCCGGGTTGATGTTGCCGGAGGCGGCGAGGCCGATGCCACCGGTGACGGCGGCCGCGAGGTCGGTGAGGATGTCGCCGAAGAGGTTGTCGGTGACGATCACGTCGAAGCGCTCGGGCTGGGTGACGAAGAAGATCGTCGCGGCGTCGACGTGCAGATAGTCGGTGGTGACCTCGGGGTACTCACGGCCGACGCGGTCGAAGATGTTCTTCCACAGGTGGCCGGCGTGGACGAGGACGTTGTTCTTGTGGACGAGCGTCAGCTTCTTGCGCGGGCGGGACCGGGCGCGCTCGTAGGCGTCGCGCACCACGCGCTCCACGCCGTACGCGGTGTTGAGGCTGACCTCGGTGGCGACCTCGGCCGGGGTGCCGGTGCGCAGGCTGCCGCCGTTGCCGACGTAGGGGCCCTCGGTGCCCTCCCGGACGACGACGAAGTCGATCTCGGGGCGGCCGGCGAGCGGGGTGGCCGTGCCGGGGAGGAGCCGCGAGGGGCGCAGGTTCACATAGTGGTCGAAGGCGAAGCGCAGCTTGAGCAGCAGCCCGCGCTCCAGGACGCCGGAGGGCACGGAGGGGTCGCCGATCGCGCCGAGCAGGATCGCGTCGTGGTCCTTGAGGGACGCGAGCTCGGCGTCCGGCAGGGTCTCCCCGGTGGCGTGCCAGCGGCGGGCACCGAGGTCGTACTCCCGGGTCTCCAGCTTGACGTCCGAAGGGAGCGCGGCCGCGAGGACCTTGAGGCCCTGGGCCACGACCTCCGGGCCGATACCGTCACCGGGGATCACTGCGAGGCGAATGCTGCGAGACATACCGCGGACCGTACTCCCCCGTTCCGCTGGTTGACACACTCCGTCCATCATGCGGACAGATTGCGATCCAGAAAGGTCATGTTCACCCAAAATCCATGCCGAAGCCGCTGGTTCCTGGCACGTTCAACGACATGGACACACCACGGGTAGGCATCCCGGAGCACCTCGCGAGCCGTATGACCATGCCGGAGCAGCACGAGTACCTCCGGGCGCGGCTGACCCGGCGGGGCGCGCTCCGCGCGGGGGCCGTGGCGGCGGGCGCCGCCGCGGGCACGGGTCTGCTGAGCGGTCCCGCGCACGCGTACACCCGGCCGTCCGCCCCGGCCGTGCCCGCCGCCGCCGGCCTGCTGACCGCGCCCGCCACCGGCCGGGTGGACGGCCGGCACGTCGCGCCCTTCGGCCGCCACCTGGCCTTCGGCGCCGACCCCGCCACCCAGATGCGGATCTCCTGGCAGGTGCCGTTCGCCGTGCGGAAACCATTCGTCCGGGTGGGGACGGAGCCCTGGGACCTCGGCCGGCGGATCGAGGCCGAGGTGCGGACCCTGCACACGCCGCCGCTGTCCAAGAAGCTCCCCGCCGTCGACCAGGTCTATCTGCACGCGGCCCTGGACGGCCTGCGGCCCGGCCGGACGTACTACTACGGCGTCGGCCACGACGGCCACGACCCGGCCGACCCCCGGCACCTCCGGACGGTCGGCACCTTCCGCACCGCCCCGGCGCGCGCGGAGAAGTTCACCTTCACCGCCTTCGGCGACCAGGGCGTCAGCTATCACGCCCTCGCCAACGACCAGCTGATCCTGGGCCAGAATCCGGCGTTCCACCTCCATGCGGGCGATATCTGCTACGCCGACGACAGCGGCGCCGGGAAGCCGACGGACGTCTACGACGCGCGGGTGTGGGACCAGTTCCTCGCCCAGACCGAGTCGGTGGCCGGGTCCGTGCCCTGGATGGTGACCACGGGCAACCACGACATGGAAGCCTGGTACTCCCCCAACGGCTACGGCGGGCAGAGCGCCCGCTGGACGCTGCCGGCCAACGGCGTCGACCCGCGGACCGCGCCCGGCGTCTACTCCTTCGTCTACGGCGACACCGGCGTGGTCGCGCTCGACGCCAACGACATCTCGTACGAGATCACGGCCAACACCGGCTACACCGGCGGCCGGCAGACGCGCTGGCTCGACCGGCGCCTCGGCGAGCTGCGCGGGCGCCGGGACATCGACTTCCTGGTGGTGTTCTTCCACCACTGCGCCTTCTCCACCACGAAGGCGCACGCCTCGGACGGGGCCGTGCGCGAGGAGTGGCTGCCGCTGTTCGAGAAGCACCAGGTCGACCTCGTCATCAACGGCCACAACCACGTCTACGAGCGGACCGACGCGCTCCGGGGCGGGCGGGCCACGAAGCCGGTGCCCATCGGGGCGACCGTCGACTCCCCGCGCGACGGCATCGTGTACGTCACCGCCGGGGGCGCCGGGAAGTCCCTCTACGACTTCCCGGCGCCGGACAGCTACGAGGGCCACGTCAAGGACCTGGACGCCGTCGCCAGTTACTCCTGGGGCAAGGGCGGGGTGAAGCGGCCGGAGACGGTGGAGTGGTCGAGGGTGCGCTACACCGGCTACTCCTTCCTCGCGGTCGAGGTGGAACCGGGCGTACCGGGCCGCCGCCCGCGGCTGCGGGTGACGGCGCTGGCGGAGAACGGCGAGCGGATCGACCACTTCGACATCGTCCGGCCGGGGCGCTGACCCCGGCCGGACCACGCGGGCGCGCACGGCACCCGGGGCGCGTCAGTGCCCGGTGACGCCGCCGTTGTCACGGCGGTCGAGCGCCCGCTGGAGCGCGGCGGCGGCGTTCACGCGGTCGGTCGCGCGCTCGGCGCTGTCGGCGCGGCGGACGGTGCGGCGGGTCCTGCGGACGGCGGTGTCGGCCATGGGTCACGTCTCCTCTGCGTGGGGCGCGCGGGCGAGGCGCGCGGCATCGGGTTCGGCTGCTCGTCTCCGGCCCGCCGTTCCCGGCGGCGGCGGAAGGTTCGGAGCGCCGGGGCCGGGGCGTGGTGGGCCGGAGAGCCGGAAGGACGCGGGGGCCGGGGCGCCGCAGGGATCACCTGCGCTCGCGCACGGGGCCACAACCGCTGATCGCTCGATGGAGCGGAACGTTCGGCTTCTTCCACGCTAGGACAGCCCGCGCGCGCTGTCTGCCCAATTACTCGGTCTTCCTACTATCTGAGACGGAAGCGCGGCCGTCCGGGCGAACGGGCCCGCGCGCGGGCGCGCCGTACGAGGCGGTGGCCCGCCGCTCGCCCGTACGGGCGGCGGACTCGCCCGGCCGCTGTCGCGGCTCTCCCCGGACAGGACCCGGGCGGGAGCGCTCGGCGCGGGCGTGGGGGGGCGGCCGGGGGCCCGGACGTGGCCGGGAAGGGCCCGGCACGCACACCGCCCCCGTCCGGCTGGGGGGCCGGACGGGGGCGGAGCTCAGCCGAGGACCGGATCAGCCCATGTGCGGGTAGCGGTAGTCGGTCGGCGGGACCAGGGTCTCCTTGATGGAGCGGGTCGAGGTCCAGCGCATCAGGTTGGTCGCGGCACCGGCCTTGTCGTTGGTGCCGGAGGCGCGGCCGCCGCCGAAGGGCTGCTGGCCGACGACGGCGCCGGTCGACTTGTCGTTGATGTAGAAGTTGCCCGCGGCGAAGCGGAGCTTCTCCATCGCGTCGGCGACGGCGTAGCGGTCCTGGCCGATGACCGAGCCGGTCAGCGCGTACGCCGAGACGGACTCCATCTGGGCCAGCATCGCGTCGAAGTCGGCGTCCTCGTAGACGTGCACGGCGAGGATCGGGCCGAAGTACTCGGTCGTGAAGACCTCGTTCGCCGGGTCGGTGCACTCGATGACGGTCGGGCGGACGAAGTAGCCCACCGAGTCGTCGTACGTGCCACCGGCCACGATCGTGCAGGTCGGGTCGGCCTTGGCGCGGTCGATCGCGGCCTTGTTCTTGGCGAAGGCGCGCTCGTCGATGACGGCGCCGATGAAGTGCCCCAGGTCGGTGACGTCACCCATGGTGATGCCGTCGACCTCGGCCGCGAACTCCTCCTTGAAGCCGTTCTCCCAGAGGGAGCGCGGGACGTAGGCGCGGGAGGAGGCCGAACACTTCTGGCCCTGGAACTCGAAGGAGCCGCGGGTCAGCGCGGTCTTCAGGATCTCGCGGTCGGCGCTCGGGTGGGCGACGACGAAGTCCTTGCCGCCGGTCTCGCCGACCAGGCGCGGGTAGGACTTGTACTTCTCGATGTTGTTGCCGACCGTCTTCCAGAGGTACTGGAAGGTCTTGGTCGAGCCGGTGAAGTGGATACCGGCCAGCTCGGGGTGGTTCAGGGCCACCTCGGAGACGGCGATGCCGTCGCCGGTCACCAGGTTGATGACGCCCTTGGGCAGGCCCGCCTCCTCCAGCAGCGCCATCAGCAGCACGGCGGAGTGGGTCTGGGTCGGGGACGGCTTCCACACGACCACGTTGCCCATGAGGGCGGGGGCGGTCGGCAGGTTGCCGGCGATCGCGGTGAAGTTGAACGGCGTGATCGCGTAGACGAAGCCCTCGAGCGGGCGGTGGTCGCTGCGGTTCCACACGCCGGCGGAGTTGGCGACCGGCTGCTCGGCGAGGATCTGGCGCGCGAAGTGCACGTTGAAGCGCCAGAAGTCGACGAGCTCGCACGGGGTGTCGATCTCGGCCTGCTGGGCGGTCTTCGACTGGCCCAGCATGGTGGAGGCGGCCAGCGTCTCGCGCCAGGGGCCGGACAGCAGGTCGGCGGCGCGGAGGATGATCGCGGCGCGGTCGTCGAAGGACATCGCGCGCCAGGCCGGGGCGGCGGCCAGGGCGGCGTCGACCGCGTCCTGGGCGTCCTGCGTGGTGGCGTTGCGGAAGGTGCCGATGCGGGCCGCGTGGTTGTGCGGCTGCACGACGTCGAACGGCTCGCCGCCGCCCATGCGCTTCTCACCGTTGATGGTCATCGGGAGGTCGATGGGGTTGCCGGCCAGCTCCTTGAGCTTGGCCTCGAGGCGGGCCCGCTCCGGGCTGCCGGGCGCGTAGCTGTGCACCGGCTCGTTGACCGGGGCGGGGACCTGGGTCACTGCGTCCATGGTTCCGTGTCTCCTTCGGGGCTATGGGGGGAGGTGGGGTGGGGCTCAGCCCTTGGTGAGGATGGAGCGGGCGAAGAACAGCAGGTTCGCGGGCTTCTCGGCGAGACGGCGCATGAAATAGCCGTACCAGTCGGTGCCGTACGCCGTGTAGACGCGCATCCGGTGGCCCTCGGCGGCCAGCCGGACGTGCTCGTCGCTGCGGATGCCGTACAGCATCTGGAACTCGTACTCGTCCAGTTTGCGCCCGGCCTGGCGGGCCAGCTCCTGGGTGATGGTGATCAGGCGCGGGTCATGCGACCCGATCATCGGGTAGCCCTCGCCCGCCATCAGGATCTTCACGATGCGGACGAACGCCTTGTCGACCTCGGCCTTGTCCTGGTAAGCGACGGAGGCCGGCTCCTTGTACGCACCCTTCACGATACGCACCCGGCTGCCGGCGGCGGCCAGGCGGCGGGCGTCGTCCTCGGTGCGGAAGAGGTACGCCTGGATGACGCAGCCGGTGTCCGGGAAGTCCCTGCGCAGCTCTTCGTGGATGGCGAACATGGAGTCGAGGGTCGTGTGGTCCTCGGCGTCCAGGGTGACCGTGGTGCCGATGGCGGCGGCGGCCTCGACGACCGGGCGGACGTTGGCGAGAGCCAGCTCGTGGCCGCCCTCCAGGGACTGGCCGAACATGGAGAGCTTGACGGACATCTCGGCGCGGGTGCCGAGGCCGAGCTCCTTGAGGCGGCCGACCAGCTCCAGATAGGCGTCGCGCGCGGCGTACGACTGCTCGACGGTGGTGATGTCCTCGCCCACCACGTCCAGGGTGACCTCGAGGCCCTTGTCCGCGGCGTCCTGGACGATCGGGACGACCTGGTCGACGGTCTCGCCGGCGATGAACCGGTCGACGACCTGCTTGGTGCCCGGGGCAGCCGATACGAAGCGGCGCATCTTGTCGCTGCGCGAGGCGGCGAGAATCACGGGACCCAGCACGGGCACCTCCAGGATGACGGCCGCCCCCACCTGGGAAGACGGCATAAGTAACTCAACGTGAAACGTAGAGTTCGCACCACCTCGCGACCATCGACAGCTGTCACGCATCCGTGGCCGGGATCTCAGACAGATGTATGACAATAGGAGAACCGACATAGGGAACACCTGAGGAAAGGAGCGGGGGGCTCGCGATGCGGGGCGACTATCAGCAGCTTGTGGACGACATCTCGGCGGCGCTCGGCGCGCCCGCGACCCTGGAGGACCGTGACTTCGGGCTGATCGCGTTCGGCGCGCACGGCGGGGACGACGACGTCGAGCTGACGATGGACCCGGTGCGCACCCGTTCGATCCTCCAGCGGCGGTCGACGGCGGCCGTACGGGCGTGGTTCGAGGCGTTCGGCATCGCGCGGGCGCAGGCCCCGCTGCGGATCCCGCCGGACCCGGCGGCCGGGGTGTTCAAGGGCCGCATCTGCCTGCCCGTACGCCACCGGGGTGTGGTGCACGGCTATGTGTGGCTGCTGGACGACGAGCACCTGGCGGGCCTGGACCTGGGCGTGCCCTTCGCCGACCCGCGGCTCGCGCAGGCGATGGAGACCGCCGCCCGGATCGGCGCCCTGCTGGCCGCCGAGGCCCGTGCGGAGGCCGAGCTGGGCGAGCTCCTGAGGGAGCTGCTGATCGGCCGGCCGGCGGGGCGGGACGCGGCGCGGGCCGCGCTGCGGGAGGCGCTCGGCTCCTCGGGCGACGGGCCGCTGGCGCTGGTGGCGGTGACCCCCTGGCAGTCGGCGGGCGACGCCGAGGGCGGTGACGCGGACGGGGCAGGTTCGGCGCTGGCGGCGCAGTCCGGCGTGGCCGCCCTGTGCGCGGTGCCGGACAGCCTCCCGGACGGCTCACCGGCCCTCGCCGCGCTGATCCGGCTGCGGGCCATGAGCACCCCGGCCCCCGCGCGGACGGCCGCCGACCGGCTGCTGCGCTCGCCGCGCGCGGGCGGCCCGCCGGCGGCGGGCGTCGCGCCCGTCTCCGCGACGGCCGGGCTCGCCGCGCCGCGCCGCGGCCTCGCCGAGCTGTCGGCCGCCTGGGTGGAGGCCCTGTCCGCGGCGCGCGCGGCGGCCGCGGAGCCCCGGCTGGGCCCGGTCGCGGAGTGGGCGGGCATCGGCCCGTACCGCGCGCTGGCCGCGCTGCCCCCGGAGGCCGCCGCGGACCCCTCCGTACGCCCCCTGCTGGCCGCGACCCACGCCGAACTGGCCCGCACCGCGGAGGCGTTCCTCGACTGCGCCGGGCAGGCGGGCCGCACGGCGGCGGCTCTCGGCATCCACCGCCAGACCCTCTACTACCGCTTGGCCCGCGTGGAACAGCTCACGGGCCTCGACCTGGACGAGGGCGAGGACCGGCTGCTGCTCCACATGGGGCTGAAGGCGGCGCGGCTCTGACGGCGGCGGGGAAGCGGGGCACGCCGCGCCGCGCGCCCATCGTCACGAATATTGACCGACAGTAATCTCGGATGGTTTCCGATGGCCGGTCTTCGTCGTTGGTTCGGGCGTGTTGATCAAGACTGCCCCCGTGACCGACTCCTCGCCCGTTCTCGACAGCTCCGAGCTCACCCGACTCCTGTTCCACGACGGCCCCGAGGGCACCGATGCCCACGGCCGCTGGCGCAAGGCGATCTCGGCCGAACTCTTCCGCCACCGCGGCGACGTGCCCACCGAGGAGAGATGGCGGCTCTCCTACGACCGTCTGCGGGCGCTGAACGAGGAGCTGCCCTCCCCCGAGCTCCTGGCCCTGGATCCGCGCGGGCTGGCGGCCCTGCACGAGTGGACGTCGGTGGTGGACGGCGCCACGGCGACCGTGGCCGGCATCCACTACAACCTCTTCCTCGGAAGCCTGCTCGACGACGTGATCTCGCCGTCACGCGACGTGAGCGAATTCGCCGCGCTGTCCCGTACCGGCACCTTCCTGTGCACCGAGCGCGGGCACGGCAACGACGCGGCCGCGCTGGAGACCGTCGCCCGGTACGACCGCGAACGCGACGAGTTCGTGCTGCACACCCCGCACGAGGGCGCGTGGAAGTTCATGCCCAACACCAGTCCGGCGGGCGGCCCGAAGAGCGCGGTGGTGGCGGCCCGGCTGCTGATCGACGGTCAGGACCAGGGCGTCTTCCTCTTCCTCACCCCGCTGAGCGACCACGGCGGAACCCTGCCGGGCGTCACCGTGACGATGCTGCCGGAACGGATCGGCAGCCCGGTGGACCACTGCGTCACCGGCTTCGACCACGTCCGCCTGCCCCGGACCGCGCTCGTCCAGGGCGCGCACGGCCGGCTGTCGCCGGACGGTACGTTCAGCAGCGCCGTGGGCAGTCCGCGCAAGCGGTTCCTGCACGCCATCGGCCGGGTGACGGTCGGGAAGCTGTGCATGAGCGCGAGCACGCTCGGCGGCTGCCGGGCGGCGCTGGCGATCGCCGTCCGCTACGCCCACACCCGGCGGATCTCCGGCCCGGTGGCGGGACAGCGCGTCCCGCTGGCCGCCCACCGCAGCCACCACGGGCGGCTGCTCGAACGGGTGGCCACCGCCTACGCCATGACCTTCCTCCACCGGGCGGTCACCGAGCGCTGGGTCACCCACGGGCCCGGGGAGCGGGCCGAGGCCGAGCGGCTCGTGGCGGTCGCCAAGGGCTGGATCACCTGGCGGGCCCGGGAGATCACGATCGAGAGCCGGGAGCGCTGCGGCGCCAGGGCGCTGTTCCCGGTGAACGGGCTGGCCGAGTTCGCCGCGAACGCGGACGGGGCGATCACCGCGGAGGGGGACAACCTCGCGATCTGGTGCAAGGCGGGAGCCGAGATGATCTTCGGTCACACGCTCGCCCCGGAGCCGCCGAAGGCCACCGGCCTGGAGGACCCGGCCGACCCCGGCTTCCTCCGGCGGGCCGTCGCCGCCGCCGAGCGCCACTGGCACACGACCGCCCGGAGCGACCTGCGCGGCGGCGGGGCCGGGGACGCGCTCGGCCGCTGGAACAACGCGTCCACCGCCGCCCTCGGCCTGGTCGAGGCGTACACGGTGGGCGAGGCCGCCGACGCCTTCGCCTCGGCCCGCGACCGCGCCGCCGGCCCGGCCGTACGCGCGGTCCTGGACGACCTGTACGCGCTGTTCCTGCTGGGCCAAGTGGACGCCCGGAGCGGCCTGCTCCTGGCCGAGGGGGCGCTCACCGCCGACCAGGTCCGTTCGCTCCCCCGGGTGCTGCGCGACCTGACCGCCCGGCTCGCCCCGCACCTGGCGGCTCTGACGGACGCCTTCGATGTCCCGGAGGAGCACCTGTCCTCCCTGCCGATGCTGACGGCCCCCTGACGGGGCCGCCCGCGGGCCTCCGGTCAGTCCTCCTCGATCGCGATGGCCTGGACCGGACAGGCCCGCACCGCCTCCCGCACGAGCGGGTCGCCCGCGCCGTCCTCGCGGCCGGGCCGGACCATGCCGAACCCGTCGTCGTCCTGGGTGAAGACGCTGGAGGCGGTCAGGGCGCACTGCCCGGAGCCGATGCAGTTGTCGGAGTCGATGGTGACGCGGATGCTGCTCATGACACGGTTCCGTTCTCTTGGCTCTCGATCTCTTTGCCGCTCCGGGTAGTTCACCAGGTGACGGGCAGCGCGAAAAGCCCCTGGAGCGTGTCGCCCGGCTTGACCGCCACCTCGTCCGGCGCGACGGCCGGCCGCAGCGTGGGGATGCGGCGGAAGAGCGTGCTGAGGGCGATCTCCAGTTCCGCACGGGCCAGGTTCTGGCCCAGGCACTGGTGGACGCCGTACCCGAAGGCGACGTGGTGGCGGGCCGAGCGGTGCACGTCGAGGTCCTCGGGGCGGTCGTAGGCGGCGGCGTCGCGGTTGACCACGGAGGTGCTGATCATGATGCCGTCGCCGGCGCGCACGGTCCGCCCGCCGAGGTCGAAGTCCTCCACGGCGACGCGTACGAGCCCGTCGGCTATGGACAGGAAGCGCAGCAGCTCCTCGACGGCGCCGGGCATCAGCGTCGGGTCGGCGCGCAGCGCGGCGAGCTCCTCGGGGTGCTCCAGGAGGGTGTACGTGCCGAGGGAGATCATGTTGGACGTGGTCTCGTGGCCGGCCACCAGTAACAGCACGGCCATCATGACCAGTTCCTCGCGGTCGACCTCCCCCTCGGTGAGCCGCTCGGCGATCAGCTCGTCCAGCAGCCCCTCCCCGGGGCCGGTCTCCTTCCGGGCGATCAGCTCGCGGAGATAGTCGCGCAGTTCATCGAGGGCGGCCGTGGACTCGGCGGCGGTCGGCGCGGTGAACAGCCGGCGTGACCTGTCCTCGAAGAAGGCGTGGTCGGCGTAGGGGACGCCGAGCAGCGCGCAGATGACCGTCGAGGGGACGGGCAGGCTGTAGGCCGAGACGAGCTCGGCGCCGGGGCCGGCGGCGAGCATGTCGTCGAGGAGCCGGTCCACGACGGCCTGGATCTGCGGGCGCATCGCGTTGACGCGCTTGAGGCCGAACCGGGGGATCAGCATCCGCCGCTGCCGGGCGTGCTCGGGGTCGTCGACGCCGAGCAGCGGGAGGACGACGGTGTGCTGCGACTCGGCGCGCGGCGCGACCATGGGGAAGTCCGGGTTCTGCCTGCTGGTGGAGACCCGGGGGTCGGTGAGCAGGGCGCGCGCTTCCGCGTGCCCTGTCACCAGCCACACCACGCGCCCGTTGTACAGCGCGACGCGGGTGACGGGGCCGTCGGCCGCCAGCTCGCCGTAGCTCTCGGGCGGCCGGTACGGACACGTACGGTCCTGGGGGAAGGAGGGGGCGGGGGGAACGGAGGGGACGGTGGCACGGATTCCGGTGTCGGTCATGCGCAACCTCCAGGCGTTCGGACAGATGTCCTCTACATCCAGTAAGTCAAGTCCAGGCTCCTTGACCGCAGTCCGCCACACATAGTTCAGCCATATCCCGCAGAACGGCCGAATATGTCTCACGAGGGCCTCTTCGGGACAGGTACCCCCCACACGCCCGGGTGGACGCGCCCGTTCCGCCGCCCCTCGCTCACGCCCCTTCGGCGGCGGCCGACGGGGCGAACTCCTCCACCAGGCTGATGAAGCTCTCCCCCGCCCGCCCCCGCTCCACCGCGCGCCGCATGAAGTCCCGCACGGTGGCGGGCAGCGTGGTGTCGACGCCGGCGTCCTCGGTGGTGTGGAGGATGTGCTCGACGCTGGCCAGCCCCATGGCGAGGTTGTCGACGTCGCCCTCGTAGCGCCGGGCGTCGAGCCGGGGGGCGTAGAAGGCGAGGAAGCCCGGGACGGACGCCGCCGTGGAGGAGGCGTACGGCAGGAACTCCTCGGCCGATATCCCGTTGCGGCGGGCGACGGCGGTGGCGTGCACGAAGCTGGTCATCGTGGTCCAGAAGATGTCCATCTGGAGCTGGTAGAACAGCGCGGCCAGGCCCGGGTCGGCGCCCCGGTAGTCGGCGCCGGTGAGGACCTCCAGGGTGGGCCGGTGGGCCTCGAAGACGTCCTCGGGGCCGCTGTAGAAGGTGGACGACTCGGGGTTCCCGATGCCCGACGGCGGCACCTGCACCCCGCCGGTGAGGTGGACGGCGCCGTGCCGGGCGGCCCATTCGGCGGCCTCGCGGGCGCGCGCCGGGGTGTCGGAGCTGAGGTTGACGAGGACGCGGCCGGGCAGGGCGGCGGTGGCCGGGCCGAGGATCGCGTACAGCGCGTCGTAGTCGGTGAGGCTGAGGACCACCAGCTCGTTCGCGGCCAGCGCCTCCTCGACCGTGGCGGCGCGCTCGGCGCCCCGGGCCACCAGGTCGTCGGCCTTGGCGGCGGTGCGGTTCCAGACGGTGACGCGGTGGCCGGCGTCGAGGAAGGCCCCGACCATGGCGCGGCCCATGGGGCCGAGCCCGATGACGGTGACGGAGGGCGTGGCGGCCGGGGCGGAAGACATGACGGAAGACATGGATGGACTCCTTCTAGAACGAACGCTCTATCTAGAGAAAACGTAGCACGGACTAGAACGAACGCTCTATCCGATATCTTTGAGGGGTGAAGACGACCACGGAGGCGGGACGCGAGGCGGGCGACGCCGCCCTCGGCACCCGCGAGCGCATCGTGCGGGCGGCCTCGCGGCTGATGCAGCGCCAGGGCTACGAGGGCACCGGGATCAAGCAGATCTCCCGGGAGGCCGGGGCCACGCTCGGCTCGGTCTACCACTTCTTCCCGGGCGGCAAGCAGGAGTTGGCGACGGAGGCGATCCGCCACGGGGACCAGGAGTTCACCGACATCCTGCGCGAGGCGCTGGACGGCGCGGACGACCCCGCCGAGGCGATCGCCGCCTGCGCCCGGACGGTCGCCGAGGCCCTGCGCGCCTCGGACTGGATCGACGGCTGCCCGGTGACGGCCACCAGCATCGGCACGGCCGAGAGCGCCCCGGACCTCCAGCGGGCGGCGGCCGAGGCGTTCGCGCGGTGGCGCGGCCTGGTAGAGGACGAACTCCGCGCCTCCGGCTTCGCCGAGGAGAGCGCGCGCGAGCTCGCGCACACGGTGATCAGCACCCTGGAGGGCGCGGAGCTGGCGGCGCAGCTCGCGCGGGACGAGGCGCCGCTGCTGATCGCGGGGCGGCATCTGGCGCGGCTGATCGACTCCTACCGCTGAGGGGCGGAGCGGGCGGGGGCTCCGGGCGTACGGCCGGCTTCCCGCCCACGAAGCCTACGAACCGGAGGCGCACCCCTCGAACAGCGGTGCCAGGCCGTCCAGCAGCCGGGCCAGCCCGAACGTGAACACCGAGTCGAGGTCGATGTCCGGCCGCGTCGCGATCCGGCTTCCCGCCGGACGGCCGCCGCCCCGGAGGATCTCCCCCGGTCGCTCGCCCATGGCGTCGACGTCGTCCTCCAGGTTCACGGCGACGCCGCGCACGTAGCCGGCCACGGTGACCGTGATGTGCAGCAACTCCGAGGCGTCGGTGACGCGTTCGCGGACCGGGGCCGCCATCCACTCCATGAAGGCCAGGGCGTTCCCGGGGAGCGGCGGGCGGGTGAACGACACCGCCTTCGCCAGCCAGGGGTGGCGGCGGTAGAGCGCCCACTGGAGCCGGGCGGCGGCCTCCAGCCGTCCGTGCCAGCCGGCGGGCGCCCCCGCGGGCGGTTCGACCTCGCCGAAGACGGCGTCCGCCATCAGGGCGACGAGCTCGTTCTTGCCGGGCACGTAGCGGTACAGCGCCATCGTGGAGACGCCGAGTCCGGCGGCGACGGCACGCATGGACAGGGCCGCGGCGCCCTGGGCGTCGGCGATGCCGACGGCGGTCCGCACGACGCGCTCCCGGGTGAGCACGGACTCCCCGTTCCGCGCGCTGTTCCGCGCGCCGTTGCGCCGGGACGTACGAGCCGGGTGATCCGGCGAGCCGCCGGGCGCCGCCACCACGGTGCCGACGCCGGGCACCGCCCGGACGAGCCCCTCCTGCCGCAGGACGGCCAGGGCCTTGGTGGCGGTGGCCATGGCCACGCCCCACTCCTGGGTGATCCGCCGGGTGGAGGGGATCCGCTCGCCCGCGCGCAGCTCGCCGGAGGCGATGCGGGCGCGGAGCTCCGCGGCGATCCGGAGGTAGGGGGCCGGGGCGGGGACCGCCGACCGTTCTAGTGCACCCATGCGGGCAGATTAGCACCGCACCGGGTGCGCACTAGTGCGCAACTCCCCTGCATTACCCGGGAATTGCGGCACCGATCCCGCGAACGTATCGCGTAAGCAAGTCATCGCGTACGCCATACGCACGCCTCACCGGGCCCGCGGGACGGACGATCAGGCCCCGGTGTACCGCTGGATGAGTTCGTACGAGCGGACGCGGTCGCGGAGGCTGTGGACGGGTGTCGTCAGCATGAGCTCGTCCGCCCCGGTCTCATCGGCGAGTCGTGTGAGCCGCTCCACGACGGTCCCGGGGGTGCCGACGGCCTGCTGCGCGCGGAAACCGTCCAGTGCCCGCCGCTGTTCCGCCGTGAAGGGGTGGGCGGCCGCGTCCTCCGGGGTCGGGAAGGGGATCTCGCTCCGGCCTTCGAGGAGCCCGGCCTTGACGACCTCCATCGGCCCGGCCAGCCACGCGGCCTCCTCCGCGGTCCCGGCACACACCGCCTCCACGCACACCAGCACCCGGGGGCGCTCGCACCAGCGGGAGGGGGTGAACGCCGCGCGGTACCGCTCCACGACCTCCTGGGTGTTCTGCGGCCGGATGTGGTGCGCGACGGCGACCGGCAGGCCGAGTTCCGCGGCCAGGGCGGCACCCGCGGCGCTGGACGCCAGCAGCCACGGCTCGGGCAGCGGGCCGAGGGCGACCTCGTCGACCAGGAACGACAGGATCCGGGCCACGTCGCCCCGGTACTCCTCGTCCGTCGCCGGCCCGGCACCCCGGCGCAGCGCCCGCGCGGTGGCCTCGTCCATCGTCCCGGGCCCCCGGCCGATCCCCAGGTCGACACGGTCCTCGTGCAGCGCGGCGAGCGTCCCGAACTGCTCCGCCAGCGCGAGGGGCACGTGGTTGGGGGCCAGCACGCCACCCGACCCGAGCCGGACGGACGAGGTCGAGGCGGCGGCGTGCGCGATCAGCACGACCGGCGGGAACGCGCCGATCGCGGGCGAGTGGTGGTGCTCGGCGTACCAGATCCGTTGGTAGCCCAGCCGTTCCACCGCCTGGGCGAAGGCAGCCGTGTCACGCAGGGTGTCGATCGCCCGGGAGCCGGCCTGCACCATGGCGACTTCGAGTGCGGAGAGAGGTATACCGATCATGTCGCCAGCATAGGGACCGGGTGATCGGCGGGGCGCCGACCGGGCCGTCAGGCGCGACCGACGGCCAGTAGGTGCGAGCTCGCGGCCAGGAGGTCCGGGTACGGTTCCGCGGCGCGGGCGGCGGCCAGGGCCGCCCGGAACAGCGGCGAGTTGGCGAGCGGCTGCCCGGCGTGCTGCTCGGTGGCCTTGAGCAGCGACCAGGTCGGGCCTTCGATCGCGTACACGGTGACGTCTACGAAGCCGACGCCGCGCATCTCCTCGGCGAGCTGGGGGGCTGTGTGGAAGTACGCGGCGGTGAACCCCTTCCGCCCCGGCTCGTGGACACCGGTCGCGAGGATGTCGGTCACGGCGTCGCGCACGCTCGCCCGGTCCAGCCAGGTGGTGGCGGTGTGCTCGAACAGCGACGCGTACCTGTTGATCGCGGCAGCCGCGACGAGGCCGCCGGGGACGGTCACCCGCCGCGCTTCGGCCAGGGCCCGGTCGCGATCGGCCCGGTCGAGAAGGTGGTAGAGCGGGCCGAGGAGGAGGGTGACGTCGTACGCCCCGTCCTCGGCGACTAGGCCGCGCGCGTCCCCCAGCTCGGCCGAACAGCCGGCGGCCGCGGCCTGCTCGACATGCCGCTCAACCGGGTCCACGAGGTGCACTCGATACCCGTCGGCCGCGAGCCACCGGGCGTGGGTGCCGGGACCGCCACCCACGTCGAGGACGCGGGCGGGAGCGGGAGGCATGTGGCGGCGGAGAAGCTCCTGCGTACGGACCATCTCCAGGACGCCGTCCGCCGTCGCCGAGAGGCGCGTGGCCTCGTCGAAGGTATCGGTGTAGAAGTCGATGATCTCCGGGTCCACTTGGGGCGTTGTCATGTTGTGGATGCTCTACCGTGACCGGTCCACCTGTCCACGGCCGCTCTGCGGAGGTCGGGCCCTTGGCGACGCTGCCGGGTGCGCAGGGCGTCCAGCGGTGCGGGGTGACGGCCCGTTCGTGGGTACGGTCGGAGCCATGAGGTTAGGACCTGTTGAGGCTCGGGCCCACTTCGAGGGGCAGCCGGTGGCCCGACTGGCCACCGCCGACGAGACGGGCAGGCCGCACGCCGTGCCCATCACGTTCGCCCTCGACCGGAACGTGCTGTACTTCGCCGTCGACCACAAGCCGAAGAGCACACAGAACCTGCGGCGCCTCCGGAACATCCGCACGAACCCCCGGGTATCAGTCCTCGTCGATCATTACTCGGCCGACTGGACGGCCCTCTGGTGGGCGCGGGCGGACGGCCAGGCCGAGGTCTGGACGGATCCGAGGCGGTGCCGCACCCCGGTCTCGTTGCTCCGGGCGAAGTACCCGCAGTACGCCGACAGATCCCCCGAAGGGCCGGTCGTCGCCGTCGAAGTATCGGAATGGAGCGGGTGGGCGTTCTCCCGCTGACCGGCTCGGGAGCATCGCCCTCACTCGCCGGACGCGCCTTCGGCCTCCTCCGGCTGCTGCCGGGAGACGAAAGAGCCCAGCCCCGGCTCCGTGTAGATGCGGCCTTCCTCGCGAAGGGCCCGGTGCACCTTGTGGGCCGTCATGGCGGCGATGCCGAACTCTTCCGTGAGTTGGACGACGGAAGGAACACGCGACCGCGGCGGATAGGTGCCGTCCTTTATGCGCTCTCGAATCACTTCGGCCACTTGACGCCAGCGTGGGATGTCAGGAACGAATTCGATCACATGAGCACGCTATGTGCGCCATGTATGTCCATGCAAGACATGGTTATCTTCGAATCCTTAGCATCCTAGGTGTTCTATAGAGCTCTACTGCTACGCTCCCGAGCCAATGGAAACCCCGGCGGCCGCTGTAACGACCCCGGGGCATGGCCAACGCCGCATAGGAGCGTCGACGTGCACAACTTTATCCCCCTGTGGCTCGCATGGGCGCGAGAGATCCTCTCGACCGGAACGACCCGCCCCGCACCTCAAGTTCACGAGACGCCCCCCGCCACTCCCCCGGCAACCCCGCCTGTCGCGGCATCCCCAGAACCGGCCCTCAGCCCCAGCCCCCGTCGCCAGGGAGCCTGCGCCGTCTACGTCTGGGCCACCGCGCATGGGATCGACCTCAAGCCCAGCTCCCCGCTGCGCACCTGCACCTGCTCCGACACGCCCCGTCCGGCCACCCCCGCCGCCCCCAACCCCCGCGTCTACGTCATCGACACCCGGACCGACACCGTCGGCGAGGTCATGGACCACCAAGGCCCCCGCCTCCAACTGCGGCCGCCCACCGGCGGCCGCGAATGGGAAGCCGACCCGGGAGCGACCCGCCCCGCCACCACCGCCGAACTCCTCAGCGCCAAAGTGCGGGCCGCCAACGCGGACAGCGCCCGGGGCATGGCCTGAGTCCCACCCCCACCGCTCACAAGGACGGGCTGTGGCGGTGCTTACAGATCCGCCGGGCGGAGGAACCCGTAGGCGCGCTCGACCTTGGCCACGTGGACCGCGAACGAGGCATACCAGTGCTCGCGCCCGTGCGCGCGGGTCAGCACGTGCTCCGCGTGCCCCCGCCAGGCCGCGATCGACTCCTCATCGCTCCAGTGAGACACCGTGATCCCCAGACCGTCCGCGCCGCGAGCCGAATCGACGCCGAGGAAACCCGGCTGGCCGGAAGCCAGCTTCAGCATCTGCTCGGCCCTGTCCCCGTAGCCCTCGTCACCAGCGGTCCGCACGGAAGTGAACACCACCGCGTAGTAGGGCGGGGCGGGCAATGATGCGGGCGCGGGATCGGCCACGGAGGTCCTCCAACAGGCGGCTACGGGGGTATCGCCTCAAACGGTCTCGCGCACCCGCCTGAACCCACAACCCCATTTCCTACGCCCTGTTCGGCGGACCCCCAGCGCTCGCCCGCCTCGGGGGCGGCCACCCGCCTCCGTAACCGGAGGGTTACTCTCTGCGGAGGAATTCATAAGCGGCAAAGGACAGCAAAGCCCATGAAGGCGATACAGAAGAGCATCCTGGCGGCCACGGGCGCCGCCCTCGCCCTGACTCTCACGGCGTGTGGCGGCGGCGGTGGAAGCGAAAACAGCGGCGGCGGGACCGGCAAGAACGGCGCCAAGGCCGACACCCGCGACCCCTACGCCGTGCTCAAGGCGGCCAAGGAAAAGGTCGCGAAGCAGAACTCGTACAAGACGAAGCGGCTGGCCAAGAATTCGGACGGCCACGAGCGCGTCGAGTACGCCTTCTCACGGGAGCCCGACCTCACCGACAAGAAGAGCTGGGACTACCCCCTCAAGCCCAAGAACGACGGGCTCGACAACTACGACCAGATGGTCGGCACCGAGGACGCGATCTTCACCAGGAACGCCGGGCTGGCCGACGGCCGGTGGCTGCGGACCGACGTCAAGGACAAGGCCGCGGACAAGGAGGCCGCCCGGAAGGGTGAGGTCCAGAAGCGGGCCGAGGGCGAGCTGCCCAACTGGCTGGGGGTTCTGGGCTCGTCCAAGGGCGTCGCCAAGGTCGGCGAGGAGAAGGTCGGCGGGAAGCCCGCCGCGCACTTCAAGGGCACCGTCGTCCTCGACGAGCTGGAGAAGTACAAGGGCGACGCGATGCGGGACTGGCTGCGCGAGTCCTTCGCGAAGGAGCGCCGCAAGCGAGGGCACGACAAGGTCGACGTCGACGTCTGGATCGGCCGCGACGACCTCCCCCTCAAGGCCCAGGAGTCCGGCAAGGGTTCCAAGGGCACGAGCGATACCACCGAGGAGTACACGGACTACGGGGTCGACCCCAAGATCCAGGTGCCCGCGCTCAAGGACTCCATCACGCTCGACCAGTTCGCACAGGAGGCCTACGACAAGGGGCGCTCGGGGGCCGGCACCAAGAAATGAGGCCCGGCCGACGGCCAGGACCCGCGATGTGAGGGTTACTCGCTGCGGGAAGATCCGAACGAGGCAGGTGATCGGCGGGGTGTCGACCGGGTCGTCAGGACCGTGCGACGGCCGGCGCCGGGCCGACGTGGCGTGGAGCACGAGCCGTTGGTGACGTCGGCGGGTGGCGACGGCCCGTTCGTGGGTACGGTCGGGCCCCATTACGCGCCTAGAGCGCGATACCCGAGAGCTTCGAGAGCTTGAGCAACTGCGGATTGCTCCGCTTGTGCAAGGACGCGAGCACGCGGAAGACCTCCTGCCCCATGGGGTGGATACGCGCCATCTGCGGAGCGGCCTCCCAGGCGATGCCCAGGTTCTCCAGTGCCCCGTCCCGGTCCCCCGTGTCGAGCTGCGCCCGTGCGGCGTTGATGTGGGTCGGGGCCACGCGTGTGGCGGGGAGCCCTTCCAGGACGGCGGGCAGGTTGTCCGTCAGCGCGAGGGCTTCCTGAGGTCGGCCGAGATCCACGCAGGTCGCGAGCCGGTGGGTGAGGGTGTTCTGCGGGCCGAAGGTCAGCCCGTGCAGGTCGAGGTCACGCTCGAAGTACGACGAGGCCGCCTCGGCCGCGCGCATGTGGCGTTCCGCTTCCCTGGCGGCCTCACGCTTGTCGTCGAGCCTGCCCGCCAGGGTCATTCCGCGCAGGCTGAGGATGCCGACGGCGACATCCCGATCCGTTCCGCTGAGTGCCGTTTGCGCGGCGGAGACCGCCCGGTCGATCAGGACGAGCCCGGTCTCGCAGTCCCCGAAGTTCAGGTAGGTACCGGCCCGGTCCCGCACCGCGACGGCCACGGCCAGCGGGTTGGGCTTCTGTTCGGCGGCCCATTGCTGCCGCGCTACGGCCAGTTCCGCCAGGTCCATCCAGCGGTGCCGGGCCGCGAGCCAATAGACGGTGCTGTACACCTCCGCGAGGGCCGCCCACCCCTGCGCGGTGTTGGCCGCGTAGGCATGGGCCGTGGCCGCCCGAAGAAGGCCGGGCAGCATCCTCAGCAGCCGTGCGACGTCGGCCGTGTCCCGATGCCGTCCGGCGGCCACGAGGCCCGCGACGATCGCGCCCTCCTCCATTCGCTGCTGACCAGGCAGGTCGTAGTCCCTTATGGCGGACCGGAGCTCCGAGAGGCGGGCCTCGTCGTCCTGCGCGACAGGCGCCCGGCCGAGGACTTCGGCCATGGTGAGGCTCATCGCACGGCCGAGCGTGGCTGCCACAGCGGGCGTCAGGGCACGGTCCCCGACCTCGATCTTGCTCAGGAGCGAGACCGATACCGCGGCCTTCCTGGCCAGGTACGCCTGGGACCAGCCCCGCCCCTTGCGCAGCGCCGCGACGTTCGCTCCAGGGGCCAGCTGTGTAGTGCCCATCAGACCAGTCTTTCCACGAAGGTCGGCTTGGGATCCATGCTCGCAGGCCACTCGACTTCCCCGCAGCGGTCGTGTGCAAACGCTGTGCAAGTTCACCCGGCCCCAGCGCCGTTGACTTGGTGTGTGAAGACCCCCGCGACCGCGGCGAACGGCCCGGGGGCATGGTCCACGCTGAAGAGGAGCGCCGACATGCACGACAGTACTCCCCACCGGTTCGCACCGGTACGGGCGATTCCCGCGCCCGGGACGCCCGGTACGGACTCAGCCGCCGCCACTCCGGCGGAGCCGAACGACCGGCCGGGCGAACCACACACCGGTTGCTGCACCCTCTACGCCTGGGCGATCTCCCGTGGGATCGAGATCAAACCCAGCTCCCCGCTGCGCACCTGCACCTGCTCCGACACGCCCCGCCCGGCCGCCCACACCGCCCCCAACCCCCGCGTCTACGTCATCGACACCCGGACCGACACCGTCGGCGAAGTCATGGACCACCAAGGCCCCCGCCTCCAACTGCGACCACCCACCGGCGGCCGCGAATGGGAAGCCGACCCGGGAGCGACCCGCCCCGCCACCACCGCCGAACTCCTCAGCGCCAAAGTGCGGGCCGCCAACGCGGACAGCGCCCGGGGCGAGCGCTGACCGTCGCGCGTCGGCCCTGAGTACGCGTACTCATGTGCTCAGGGCGACGCGCCACGCATCGTGAGGCCATGGCGAACAGCAGGCTGCGCAGAGCGATGAAGGGGGTCGTCGTCACGGCGGCCGCGACCCACGTGACGTACTGGGTCTGGACGGCCGCGAGGCAGTGGGAGTCGGATGCGACGGCGGCCGATCCGGACGGGGGCTTCGGCGCGGGGTTCGTCGAAGGGGCGCTGGCCTCGGCCTGCGGCATCCTGCTCATGCCGTTGCTGCTGTGGGCGGGGATGCGGCTGCTGCGGGAGCGGGACAACTACGCGCTGGTGGCCCTCGGGTCGTCGACGTGGCTCGTCCTCGCCGGCAAGGTGGTCGAGCACCACGCCGACCGGATGACGGCAGAGCTGTCCTTCACCGGGTTCGCCCTGCTGGGCGGCCTGCTGTCGCTCATCCGCCCCGACTCGGGGAAGCCGGCGCGGCGCGGTCCCGGGGCCGGGCGCACGGCTCCGTAATCGTGGGGTTACTCTCTGCGGAAATCATTCGCGTGAGAACAAGAGGACAGTGGATCCCTTGAAAGCCATGCAGAAGTGCGCCGTGGCGGCCACCGGCGCCGCTCTCGCGTTAGGGCTGACGGCCTGTGGTGGCGACGGCGACGCCCGCGACCCCCGGGCCGCGCTCACGGCGGCCGGGCAGAAGGTCGCGGAGCAGAACTCGTACAAGACAGAGCAATTGACCAAGGACGCCGACGGCGAGAAGCGCGACGAACACGCCTTCTCGCGCAAGCCGGACCTCGCGTCGACGAAGAGCTGGGGTCCCGGCCACGGCACCGAGGCATCCATCGAGATGGTCAGCACCGAGAAGACGGTGTTCAACAGGTCCCCCCGGCGGTCCGGTGAGCGGTGGCTGCGGATCGATCGCGAGGGCCCGTTGCCCGGGAAGAAGTTCCCCGGTCCGCGGGAGGCCCAAGGCGAGCTGCCCAACTGGCTAGCGGCCCTCGGCGCGTCGAAGGGCGTCACCGAGGTCGGCGAGGAGACGGTGCGGGGCAAGCCCGCCACGCACTTCAAGGGCACCGTCGTCCTCGACGAACTGGAGGACGACAAGGGCGACGCGCTACGGGACTCGCTACGGGACACGCACGAGAACTTCGTCCTGCCGCGCCGCGTCTCCGGGTTCCATCAGGTCGACATCGACATCTGGATAGGCCGGGACGGCCTCCCCCTCAAGGGGCGGGAGTCGGGCAAGGGCTCCAAGGGTGCGAGCGACACCACCGAGGAGTACACGGACTACGGGGTCGACCCGAAGATCCAGGTGCCCTCGGTGAAGGACTCCACCGACATCGGCGACCTGCCGACCGGGGAGCCCGACGAGGAGGACACCACGGGGTAGGGCCGCCGAGGCCCATGCCGGTACGGGCCGGAGGCCCGGCCGTCCCTCCGTAAGGGGGCGGCCGGGCCTCCGGCCGTGGGAACCGTCAGCCGTAAGGGCGCCGCGGACCGCCGGTCCGCGAGGCCCGTACGGAAACCGTCAGTCCGTAAGGTTCACCGCACGCGCCGACACCGCGCCGATCTCCTCCGCGATCTCCGCGAGGACCGGCGCCGGGATCGACTCGTCGACCGTAAGGGCGACCAGTGCCTCGCCGCCCTCCGTGGCGCGGGAGACCTGCATGCCGGCGATATTGATGCCGGCCTCGCCGAGGATGCGGCCGACCGTACCGACGACGCCGGGGCGGTCGCCGTAGCGGAGGAAGGCCATATGGTCGGCGAGGGCCAGGTCCACGCCGTGGTCGCCGACCGCGACGATCTTCTGGAGGTGCTTGGGGCCGGCCAGGGTGCCGGAGATGGACACCTCGTCGCCGCCGGAGAGCGTGCCGCGCACGGTCACCACATTGCGGTGCTCGGTCGACTCGGAGCTGGTGGTCAGCCGGACCTCGACACCGCGCTCCTGGGCGAACAGCGGGGCGTTGACGTACGACACGGTCTCGTCGACGACGTCCTCGAAGACGCCCTTGAGGGCGGAGAGTTCGAGGACCTTCACATCGTGCTGGGTGAGCTCGCCGTAGACCTCGACGTCGAGCCGGACCGCGACCTCGCCCGCGAGCGCGGTGAAGATCCGGCCGAGCTTCTCGGCCAGCGGCAGGCCGGGCTTGACGTCCTCGGCGATGACGCCGCCCTGGACGTTGACCGCGTCCGGGACCAGCTCGCCGGCGAGCGCGAGGCGCACCGACTTGGCGACGGCGATGCCCGCCTTCTCCTGGGCCTCGCCCGTCGAGGCGCCCAGGTGCGGGGTGGCCACGACGGTGTCGAACTCGAAGAGCGGGGAGTCGGTGCAGGGCTCGGAGGTGTAGACGTCCAGGCCGGCGCCGGCGACCCGGCCCTCCTTCAGGGCGGTGGCCAGCGCGGCCTCGTCCACGATCCCGCCGCGCGCGGCGTTGACGATGCGGACGCTCGGCTTGACCTTGTGCAGCGCCTCGTCGCCGATGAGACCGAGGGTCTCGGGGGTCTTGGGCAGGTGCACGGTGATGAAGTCGGCGGCCTCCAGCAGCTCGTCGAGCGTGAGGAGCTTGACGCCCATCTGCGCGGCCCGGGCGGGCTGCACATAGGGGTCATAGGCGACGATCTTCATGCCGAAGGCGGACATGCGCTGGGCGACGAGCACCCCGATGCGGCCGAGGCCGACGACGCCGAGGGTCTTCTCGGAGAGCTCGACGCCGGTGTACTTGGAGCGCTTCCACTCGCCGTTCTTCAGCGCGGAGTTGGCCTGCGGGATGTTGCGGGCGGTGGCGATCAGCAGGCCGCAGGCGAGCTCGGCGGCGGTGACGATGTTGGAGGTCGGGGCGTTCACGACCATCACGCCGGCCTTGGTGGCGGCGGCCACGTCCACATTGTCGAGGCCGACGCCGGCGCGGGCGACGACCCGCAGCCGCTTCGCGGCCGCGATGGCCTCGGCGTCGATCTTGGTGGCGCTGCGGACGAGGACGGCGTCCACATCGGCGATGGCGGGCAGCAGCGCGGCACGGTCCGCGCCGTTGCAGTGGCGGATCTCGAAGTCGGGGCCCAGGGCGTCGACGGTCGCGGGGGACAGCTCTTCCGCGATGAGTACGACGGGTTTGCGGGGCGAAGCAGTGCTCACGTGGTCCTCAGTCCTCACTAGTCCTCTGCGGACGGCCGTCCCGACGGCCGAAGGCGGTGAAGGGCAGCCGCGTGTGACGCACGACGCTGTGAGCCTGACGCGTTTGTGCTCCGCAGTGTATCGGGGGTTACGGGGCGCCCCGGTGCCGATTCGTAAACGTCACCCACCGGGAGGTGGACACCGTGGACAAGCGTGGCGGAAGGGCCCCGGGAGGCGCGCTCGCACGCGCCTCCCGGGGCCCTCCACCCGCGCCCCGGGGCGCGCGGGTTGCGCCTACTCCTTGTCGTCCACCCAGCTCATGAGCTTGCGCAGCTTCTTGCCGGTGGTCTCCAGCAGGTGGTCCTCGTCGGCCTTCTTGTACTCGTTGTACTTCGGCAGACCGGCCTGGTACTCCTTCATCCAGTTGTTGGCGAAGGTGCCGTCCTGGATCTCGCCGAGGACCTTCTTCATCTCGGCCTTGGTCTGGTCATTGACGATGCGGGGGCCGGTGATGTAGTCGCCCCACTCGGCGGTCTCGGAGACCGACCAGCGCATCTTCTCCAGGCCGCCCTCGTACATCAGGTCCACGATCAGCTTCAGCTCGTGGAGGCACTCGAAGTACGCGATCTCCGGCTGGTAGCCCGCCTCGACCAGGGTCTCGAAGCCGGCCTTGACGAGCGCCGAGGCGCCGCCGCACAGCACGGCCTGCTCGCCGAAGAGGTCGGTCTCGGTCTCCTCGGTGAAGGTCGTCTTGATGACGCCGGCGCGGGTGCCGCCGATGGCCTTGGCGTAGGAGAGGGCCAGCGCGAACGCCTTGCCCGTGGCGTCCTGCTCGACGGCCGCGATGCACGGCACGCCGCGGCCCTCCTCGTACTGCCGGCGGACCAGGTGGCCCGGGCCCTTGGGGGCGACCATGCAGACGTCGACGCCGGCCGGGGGCTTGATGAAGCCGAAGCGGATGTTGAAGCCGTGCCCGAAGAACAGCGCGTCGCCGTCCTTCAGGTGGTCCTTGACGGACTCCTCGTAGACCTTGGCCTGGATCGGGTCCGGCACCAGGATCATGATGACGTCGGCCTCGGCCGCCGCCTCGGCGGGGGTGACGACCCGCAGGCCCTGCTCCTCCGCCTTCACCTTGGACTTGGAGCCCTCGTGCAGGCCCACCCGGACATCGACGCCGGAGTCGCGCAGCGACAGCGCGTGGGCGTGGCCCTGGCTGCCGTAGCCCAGAACCGCGACCTTGCGGCCCTGGATGATGGACAGGTCGGCGTCGTTGTCGTAGAACAGCTCGGCAGCCACGTGAGGTATCTCCTTGTTTCCGGGTTTCCGGTTGTGCGTCCCACCGTATGACGGGTGGGCGGGGGTCGAAGCGAAAGGGGTGTCCGGCCGGGTCACGGCGGGCCGGACCTGATGGTTTCCGGCCGTTCGGCTCAGGCCGAGCGGTCCAGGGCGCGCAGGCTGCGGTCCGTGATGGACCGGGCGCCGCGCCCTATGGCGATGGTCCCGGACTGCACCAGCTCCTTGATGCCGAACGGCTCCAGCATCTTGAGCATCGCGCCGAGCTTGTCACTGCCGCCGGTGGCCTCGATGGTGACGGCCTCCGGGGAGACGTCCACGGTCTTGGCGCGGAACAGCTGGACGATCTCGACGATCTGGGACCGGGTCTCGTTGTCGGCGCGGACCTTCACCAGCACCAACTCGCGCTGGATGGCGGCGCTGTCCTCCAGCTCCACGATCTTCAGGACGTTGACGAGCTTGTTGAGCTGCTTGGTGACCTGCTCCAGCGGCAGCGACTCGACGTTGACCACGATGGTGATGCGGGAGATGTCGGGGTGCTCGGTGACGCCGACGGCGAGGGAGTCGATGTTGAAGCCGCGGCGGGAGAAGAGCGCGGCGATCCGGGCCAGGATGCCGGGGGTGTTCTCCACCAGGACGGAGAGCGTGTGCTTGGTCATCTGCTTGTTCTCTCTCTTCTCGCGGGCTCTCAGTCGTCCTCGGTGTCGCCGAAGTCCGGGCGGACGCCCTGGGCCGCGAGGATCTCGTCGTTGGAGGTGCCGGCGGCGACCATCGGCCAGACCATGGCGTCCTGGTGGACGATGAAGTCCACGACGACGGGCCGGTCGTTGATGGCGTTGGCCTTCTCGATGACCGCGTCCAGGTCCTCCGGGCGCTCACAGCGCAGGCCCACGCAGCCCATCGCGTCCGCGAGCTTCACAAAGTCCGGGACCCGGGTGCCGGAGTGCGACTCGGTGCCGTCCGAGCCGGGGCCCGAGTGGAGCACGGTGTTGGAGTAGCGCTCGTTGTAGAACAGGGTCTGCCACTGACGGACCATGCCCAGGGCGCCGTTGTTGATGATCGCGACCTTGATCGGGATGTCGTTCAGCGCGCAGGTGACCAGCTCCTGATTGGTCATCTGGAAGCAGCCGTCGCCGTCGATCGCCCACACCGTGTGCTCCGGCGCGCCGGCCTTGGCGCCCATCGCGGCCGGGACCGCGTAGCCCATGGTGCCCGCGCCGCCGGAGTTCAGCCAGGTGCGCGGCCGCTCGTAGTCGATGAAGTGCGAGGCCCACATCTGGTGCTGGCCGACGCCGGCGGCGTAGATCGTGTCCTTCGGCGCGAGCTGCCCGATGCGCTGGATGACCTGCTGCGGGGAGAGACTGCCGTCCTCGGGCAGGGTGTAGCCCAGCGGGTAGGTCTCGCGCCACCGGTTGAGGTCGTTCCACCAGGCGCGGTAGTCCCCGGTGTGGCCCTCGGCGTGCTCGGCCTGGATCGCCACGATCAGATCGGCGATGACCTCACGGGCGTCACCGACGATCGGCACGTCCGCCGCCCGGTTCTTGCCGATCTCCGCCGGGTCGATGTCCGCGTGGACGATCTTGGCGTACGGGGCGAAGGAGTCCAGCTTGCCCGTCACCCGGTCGTCGAAGCGGGCGCCCAGCGCCACGATCAGGTCGGACTTCTGCAGGGCGGTCACGGCCGCGACCGAGCCGTGCATCCCCGGCATGCCCACGTGCTGCGGGTGGCTGTCGGGGAAGGAGCCCAGCGCCATCAGCGTCGTCGTGACGGGGGCGCCGGTCAGCTCGGCCAGCACCTTCAGCTCCGCGGTGGCCCGCGCCTTCAGCACACCGCCGCCCACGTACAGCACCGGGCGCCGGGCCTGCGTGATCAGCTTCGCGGCCTCGCGGATCTGCTTGGCGTGCGGCTTGGTCACCGGCCGGTAACCCGGCAGGTCCGTGTGCGGCGGCCAGCTGAAGGTGGTGCGCGCCTGGAGGGCGTCCTTGGCGATGTCGACGAGCACCGGGCCGGGCCGGCCGGTGGCGGCGACGTGGAACGCCTCGGCGATCGTCCGCGGGATCTCCGCCGGGTCGGTGACCAGCCAGTTGTGCTTGGTGATCGGCATGGTGATGCCGCAGATGTCCGCCTCCTGGAAGGCGTCCGTGCCGATCGCCTTCGACGCCACCTGGCCCGTGATCGCCACCAGCGGCACCGAGTCCATGTGCGCGTCGGCGATCGGCGTCACCAGGTTCGTCGCCCCCGGGCCGGACGTCGCCATGCACACCCCGACCTTGCCGGTGGCCTGCGCGTATCCGGTCGCCGCGTGCCCCGCGCCCTGCTCGTGCCGGACCAGGACGTGACGCACCTTCGACGAGTCCATCATCGGGTCGTACGCCGGAAGGATCGCCCCACCCGGGATACCGAAGACGATCTCCGCCCCTACCTCCTCCAGCGAACGGATGAGGGACTGCGCACCCGTGACGTGCTCGACGGTGGCGGGCTGCTGCTGCGCGGCGCCGCTACGGGCCCGCGGCTGCGGATGGTGGGCCCCGGTGGCCTGCTCGGTCATCGACATTCTCTTCTCGAAGGATTCGACGGATGAGGTTTTGGGTGGGTCTGCGTAGTTCCGCGTCGTTCCGGTGCAACAAAAAACCCCTCGTGCCATGAGGCAAGCGAGGGGAGCGCGCCGGGGTGGTCAGCAGGGCTTGTGACGATGCCTGCTTCAGCCGACGCGCTTTCCAAGTACGAGAATTCGGGTGCGCATGTGGTTGACCCTCCACCCGGCGCATATGCAGTGTCAAGTGGGTGGGACGGGCGTCTCATTATTTGAACGCAATGGAGCATGGGCAAGGGATCCGGCGCCCCCCGCGGCCCCCGATCGGACGGCCGGCGGAAGGGCCGCGTTGACGGCGTTCAACGCCACGTTGACCGGGGCGTTCACCGGGAGGTGGGCCGGGACGGCACGGGGGAGGTGACTCCCGGCGTGGCCCGGCACCGCACCGGCGACGAGGACGTTCCCGCCGTCCACGGCCGCGCCCGGTACCGGGTAGGTGCCGAGATCGAGGGCGTGCCGCAGCCGGTGCTCGTCGAGCGGACCGGCGAAGGCGGCGCCCAGACCGTGGGTGCACCCCATGGCCCGCAGGGCGAGCGCCTGCTCGGGGACGTCGACACCATCGGCGACGGACTGCATGCCGAGGTCGGAGGCGATCCTCAGCAGTCCTGCGGTGATCTTGTGCAACCGTGCGGACTCGACCACTCCGTCGACCAGTCCGCGATCGAGCTTGAGTGTATCGATGGGGAGCCTGCGCAGGGCGCTGATCGCGGCATATCCGCTGCCGAATCCGTCCAGGGCGATCCGCACGCCCAGCCGGCGCAGCGCGACGAGCCGCCGCTCCAACTCGTCCAGGGGGACGCGGGGATCGCTTCCGGACAGCTCCAGGACGAGCGCGCCGGAGGGCAGGCCGTGCCGGACCAGCAGCCCTTCGAGGTACTTGGGCGGCAGCGACTTGTCCATCAGCCGGGCGGCGGTCAGCCGTACGTACACGGGCGCGACGTGGCCCGCGCGGCAGCGCTGGGCGGCCTGCTCGACGGCCTTCTCGACCGTCCAGCGGCCCAGTTCGGCGGCGCGCGCGCCCTCGTCGCCCCGCTCGGTCTCGGCCACCCGGAGGTACTCGGCGGGGGTGAACAGGACGCCCTGGGCGGAGCGCCAGCGGGCCTGGGCGGAGACGGCCGTGATCCGGCCCGTGCCGAGCTCGACGACCGGCTGATGGAGCAGGGCGAACTCGCCTTCGTGCAGCGCGGTGCGCAGCCGGGTGGCGAGCTCGGCACGGCGCACCACGTCGGCCTGCATCTGGGGGGCGTAGAGCTCGACGCGGCCCTTGCCGGCCTGCTTGGCCCGGTACATCGCGAGGTCGGCGTTACGCATCAGGGCGCCGGGGGTGATGCCCGGCTCGGCGAAGGCGACGCCGATGCTGGCGGCGACGCGGACCTCGGTGCCTCCTTCCACGCGGTAGGGCTGGGAGAGGGTGAGCCGCAGCCGGTCGGCGATCTCGTGGATGCGGTACTCCCGGGCCTCGGGGTCGCGGGTGCCGTCGCCGAGGATCAGCGCGGCGAACTCGTCGCCCCCGAACCGGGCGGTGCTGTCGCCCGCGCGCACGGAGTCCTGGAGCCGACGGGCCGCCTGGACCAGGAGCTCGTCGCCCGCCTGGTGGCCGACCGTGTCGTTGACCGCCTTGAAGCCGTCCAGGTCGATGAAGAGCACGGCCGTGCCGGCGTCGGTCGCTCTGCGGCCGGTGAGCGCCTGCTGGACGCGGTTGGTGAACAGGGCGCGGTTGGGCAGGTCGGTGAGCGGGTCGTGCTCGGCGGTGTGCTGGAGCTGGGCCTGGAGGCGGACGCGCTCGGTGACGTCCCGGCTGTTGAAGATCAGGCCGCCGTGGTGGCGGTTGACGGTGGACTCCACGTTGAGCCAGTCGCCGCCGCCGGAGCGGAAGCGGCACTCGATGCGGGTGGTGGGCTCGTCGGCGGGGGGCGCGGCGAGGAAGCGGCGCACCTCGTGGACGACCCTGCCGAGGTCCTCCGGGTGGATCAGCGAGGCCAGCTCGGAACCGACGAGCTCCTCGGCCTCCCGGCCGTAGACACCGGCGGCGGCGGGGCTGACGTAGCGCAGTATTCCGGTGGGTGCGGCGATCATGATGACGTCGCTGGAGCCCTGCACCAGGGAGCGGAAGTGGTTCTCCTTCTGGGCCAGCTCCTGGGTGAGGGAGATGTTGTCCAGCAGCATGATGCCCTGGCGGATGACCAGCGCCAGCACGACCGTACAGCCCGTGAAGATCACTACGCGGTCGGCGTGGTGGCCGTTGAGGAAGGTGTAGAGGATCCCCAGCGTGCAGACCGCGGCCGCCAGATACGGGGTGAGGGCGGCGAGGGAGCCGGCGATGGGGCGGCTCGGGGTGTGCGCGGCGCGGCGCCCGGCGGCTCCGGTGTCGTCGCCCTTCTCGCGGGCCACCCAGGGGGCGTACGCCATCAGCATGTAGCCCGCGAACCAGCCGGCGTCGAGGATCTGGCCGGAACGGTAGTTGGAGCGCAGCAGGGGCGAGGTGAACAGGGCGTCGCACAGGACGGTCAGGGCGAGGGCGGCGATGGCGGTGTTGATGGCGGAGCGGTTGGCCGTGGAACGCCGGAAGTGGAGCGCCAGGACCATGGAGACCAGGGCGATGTCGAGCAGCGGATAGGCCAGCGACAGGGCGGCGTGGGCGACGTTCTCGCCCTGGAACTGGGCGGTGTGCGCGAGGGCCAGGCTCCAGGAGAGGGTCAGCAGCGAGCCGCCCGTGAGCCAGGCGTCGAGGGCCAGGCAGACCCAGCCGGCGCGGGTGACGGGCCGGCGGGCGAGAACCAGGAGGCCGATGATGGCGGGCGGGGCGAAGAGCAGGAAGCAGAAGTCGGCCGCGGACAGGTCGGGGACCACCTGGTCGAGGACGACCTCGTACCAGCCCCAGACGAGGTTGCCGAGGCCGGCCATGGCCGAGGAGACCGCGAAGAGGAGCCAGGCGAGCCGAAACCTGGTCTTGTGCGTCCTGCCGTACCAGAAGCAGGAGAGGGCCGCGAGGGCCGCCGCGCCGCCCAGCCCGAAATCGCCCATGGCGGAGGCCAGCTCGCGGGATCCCCAGCCGAAGACGGCGCCCGTGGCGTAGCCCCCGCAGACGAGGGCGAGGAGCAGTGGCGAGGCCGGTCCGGAGCCGCCGCCGGTGCGGCGGGGCAGCGCCGCTCCGGGGGCGCTCACCGCGCCGCCGTCCCGAGCGAGGGCCGCGGCGGGCCCGGGCGGGTCCTCGCCGGGGGCCGGCCGGGCCGCCGGGGTCCGGGCCCGGGCCCGGACCGGAGGGGCCGCGGGGGCGGCGGAAGCGTGGGGGGCGCGCCTGCCGGGCTGGTCGGGCCGGGTGGCGGCGCCGCACAGCGGTGCCGTGGTCGGTACGTGAGCCGCGTCGGGTTGATCGTCCATTGGCCGTGCATCGCCCGTCGCCCCCCTCGAGTTCCGGTACTTCGCTGCGGCCGTACGGTGCCCGGCGCAGCCCCCGGTCGGGACGATACACCAGACTCGTCACTCAGGGACATAGCTCATATACATAGCGTAATCGGCAGCGGCGTTATGGACACTCAGTGCAGTCGAACGGTACCTCTACGTGGTAACTAGGGTGCGGTGACTACGACATTTTGCAGTGGCGCGTCCAGAGCGAATCTGGCCAGCTGATCACGCAGCATCCTCTTGGCGCGGGGCAGAAAGGCCGAAGAAGGTCCACCCACATGGGGGGTGATGAGCACCCCGGGGGCGCTCCACAGCGGATGGCCGGAAGGCAGCGGTTCGGGGTCGGTGACGTCCAGGGCCGCGCGCAGCCTGCCGCTCTCCACCTCGGTGAGCAGGGCCTTGGTGTCGACGACGGGCCCCCGCGCGATGTTCACCAGCAGGGCGCCGTCCTTCATCCGGGCGAGGAAGCCCGCGTCCACCAGGCCGCGGGTCTCCGTGGTGAGCGGGGTCGCGAGGATGACGACGTCGGCGTCGGCGAGCAGGCCGGGCAGCTCCGTGATCGCGTGTACGGGTCCGCGCTCGTCCTCACGCGGGGAGCGTGCGACGCGCACCACCCGCGCGCACTCAAAGGGCAGGAGCCGGTCCTCGATGGCGCGGCCGATCGAGCCGTAGCCGACGATGAGCACGGACCGGTCCGCGAGCGCGGGCCGGAAGCCCTGCCTCCACTCCCCCGCGTCCTGCGCCCGGACGAAGCCCGGGATGTCCCGGAGGGAGGCCAGGACGAGGGCGAGGGCCAGCTCGGCGGTGCTGGCGTCGTGCAGGCCGCGGGCGTTGCACAGCAGGGCGCCCGACGGGAGCAGATGCGCGGACGGCAGGATGTGGTCGAGGCCCGCGGTGAGCGTCTGCACGACGCGCAGGCCGGTCATCTCGGGCAGGGGGCGCACGCAGACGTCACCGCTCGTCACATACGGCGGGACGTAGAAGGCGCACCGGGCGGGGTCGGTGGGGTAGTCGGGCTCGCCGTTCCAGTGGGCGTAGTCCAGGCCCGCCGGGAGCCCCTCGATCTCCTCGGGCGGGATGGGCAGCCAGGCGAGGGGGCGGCCGGAACCGCTGTCATCTGCACTCATGCCTGGAGGCTATGCGAAGAGGCGCCTCCCGCAGAGGTTAGCTTTGAGGGCGAGGAACGGGAGGGGAACGGCCGGTGGAGCGCAGGACAATCGGCGCGTCGGCGCTCGAGGTGGGGGCGATCGGCCTGGGCTGCATGCCCATGCACTGGGCGTACACGGCCTCCCAGCGGAGCGGCGAGGGCGCGCTGCGCGCGGTGCACGCGGCGCTCGACGCCGGTACGACGCTGCTGGACACCGCCGATATGTACGGGCCGTTCACCAATGAGCTCCTGGTGGGGCGGGCGCTGCGGGGGCGGCGTTCGGAGGCGTTCATATCCACCAAGTGCGGTCTGCTGGTGGGTGAGCAGCACGTGGTCGCCAACGGCCGGCCGGGCTATGTGAAGCGGGCCTGCGACGCGTCGCTGCGGCGGCTCCAGACGGATGTCATCGACGTCTACCAGCTGCACCGGCCCGACCCGGAGGTGCCGGTCGAGGAGACCTGGGGCGCGATGGCGGAGCTGGTCTCCGCGGGGAAGGTGCGGGCCCTGGGCTGGTGCGCGATGGGCGTCCGGACGCACCGCCGGTCGCGGGCCGGGCTGTACGACGCCACGCTCCGGCAGCTGGAGCGGGTGCAGCAGGTGTTCCCGGTGAGCTGTGTGCAGGCGGAGCTGTCCGTGTGGTCGCGCGAGGCGCTCGACTCCCTGGTGCCGTGGTGCGCCTCGCGGGGCGTCGGCGTGCTGGCCGCGATGCCTCTGGGGAATGGTTTCCTCAGTGGCACGCTCACCCCGGGCCAGGGCTTCGAGCCGGAGGACGTCCGGGCCCGCCACCCGCGCTTCACGGCCGAGATGATGGCCTCCAACCAGCCGGTCGTGGCGGGTCTGCGGAGGGTCGCGGGGCGCCACGGGGCCACGGCGGCGCAGGTCGCGCTGGCGTGGGTGCTGGCGCAGGGGCGGCACGTGGTGCCGGTGCCGGGGACGAAGAAGGAACGGTGGGCGGTGGAGAACGCGGGGGCCTCCGGGGTCCGGCTGGACGCGGCGGACCTGGCGGAGATAGGGGCGTTGCCACGGGCGATGGGGTCGTGGGACTGAGGCGGGCCGGGCTGCCGGGGGAGCCGGGGGCCGGGCCCGGCGGGTGAGCGGCCTGACGGTGAGCGGGGCCGGCGGGTGAGCGGGGCAAGCACGCGGCACGGCCGGTGGCCGGGCCCCGGCCGCGCGGCGGCGTACGCCGGCGCGGCGGGAAAGGACGGGCGCTGAGGGGACCGGCACGGAAGGCATGGTTCCGCGAAAGGGCCCGCGTACATGGCGCGTTCGTACGCGCGGGCGACCGTGTATAAGGAACAGCAGTCGCACCCGCCACGGCGAGAGGACCAGCCCATGCGCCGCACCCCCCGCCCCCTCCTCGCCGTCACCGCGCTGACCGGCCTCCTGGCCGTCGCGGGCTGCTCCGGCGACGGCGCCGGGCTCCCCGGCCGCGAGCTGCCCGGGGCGTCCTCCGGCGCCGAGTCGCCGGGCGCGGGCCGCCCTTCGGGCGCCACGGCCACCGAGCCGCCCGCCGCGCCCGCCAAGGGCTCCGTGAAGGTCGTCCGTACGCTCACGGCCAAGCTGGCGTCGCCCTGGGGGCTGGCCGCGCTGCCCGGTGGCGACCTGCTGGTGGGCTCCCGCGACACGGGGAAGATCGTCCGGGTCTCGGCGAAGGACGGCGGGCAGCGCGAGGTCGGCACGGTGCCGGGGGTCGCCGCGGCCGGCGAGGGCGGGCTGCTGGGCCTGGCCGTCTCCCCCGATTACGGCACCGACCACCTGGTGTACGCGTACTTCACCACCGACTCGGACAACCGGATCGCGCGGATGCGCTACGACGACACGAAGCCCGCGGCGCAGCGGCTGGGTGCGCCGGGCACGGTCTTCCGGGGCATCCCCAAGGGCACGGTCCACAACGGCGGGCGGATCGCCTTCGGCCCCGACCGGATGCTGTACGCGGGCACCGGCGAGAGCGGCGAGAAGGGCCTCGCGCAGAAACCGGAGTCCTTCGGCGGGAAGATCCTGCGGATGACGCCCGACGGCCGCCCCGCGCCCCGCAACCCGCGGGTGGACTCGGTGGTCTATTCGTCCGGCCACCGCAATGTGCAGGGCCTGGCCTGGGACGCGGACAAGCGGCTGTGGGCCTCGGAGTTCGGGCAGGACACCTGGGACGAGCTCAACCTCGTCGAGCCGGGCGGGAACTACGGCTGGCCGACCGTCGAGGGCAAGGCCGGCAAGGCGGGGTTCAAGGACCCCGTGGAGCAGTGGCGGACGGCCGACGCCTCGCCGAGCGGCCTCGCCTGCGCCAAGGGCTCCCTGTGGATGGCGGGCCTGCGGGGCGAGCGGCTGTGGCGGATCCCGCTGCGCGGCGCGAAGCCGGTGGCCGAGCCGCAGGCGTTCCTCAAGGGCGAGTACGGGCGGCTCCGCACGGTGGTCGCCACGGACGACGGCGGGCTGTGGCTGACGACGAGCAACACGGACGGCCGGGGGCGGCCGGGCGGCGAGGACGACCGCATCCTGCGGCTGGAAGTGAGCTGACGGCCTCCGCCCGGTTTCGCATGGCGCGTACAACCGTCTGCCTACACTGGAGTGACAGTGCCGCGACGGGAGTTGACATGTTCAACCTGATGGAAGAGCTTTTCGCGCCGGGCCGCAAGCACGTCGAAGAGGAGCGCAACCGCCTTGAGCTGGTGCGGGACGAGGCGGGGGACGCGGATCCGGGCGAGGGGCCCGTGGACCTGGACTCGGGCCATGTGGTCATACGGGCCCGGCGGGGCTGAGCGGCGGCGGGGTGCGCCTGCGGCGGGCCTTTTCCCCTACCCGCCCCTTCCCGAATGTCCTCAATCGCCGGACGGGCTGAAATTCAGCCCGTCCGGCGATTGAGGACACCGGGTCCGGGGCGGAGCCCCGGTTACGGGAAGGGGCGGGGTGGGGAAAGGCCCCGCGCAGCGGCACCTACACCGGCACCCGCTCCGGCACCCGCTCCCGCACCACCTCGTCCGTCACCACCCGCACCGGCACCACCACAGCAACCGGCACCACCCCGGGCACCCGCTCCGGCGGCTCGATGCTGATGCGCGGCAGCCGCCGGTCCAGCCAGCCCGGCAGCCACCAGTTCGCCCCGCCCAGCATGTGCATCAGCGCCGGCACCAGCAGCGTCCGCAGGACGAAGGCGTCCAGGGCCACCGCCGCCGCGAGGCCGATGCCGAACATCGCGATGACGCGGTCCCCGCTCAGTACGAACGCGAGGAAGACCGAGATCATGATGACCGCCGCGGAGTTGATGACGCGGCTGGTCTCGGCGAGACCGACCCTGACCGCGCGGCAGTTGTCCCGGGTGGCCAGCCACTCCTCGTACATCCGGCTGACCAGGAAGACCTGGTAGTCCATGGAGAGGCCGAAGAGCACCGAGACCATGACGACCGGCAGGAACGGCTCGATCGGGCCCGCGCCGCCGAGGCCGAGCAGCTCGCTGCCCCAGCCCCACTGGAAGATCGCGACGATCAGGCCGAAGGAGGAGGCGACGGCGGCGATGTTCATCACCGCGGCCTTCAGGGGGATGCCGATGCTGCGGAAGGCCAGCAGCAGGAGCAGGCAGCCCAGGCCCACGACCGTGCCGACGAAGAGCGGCAGCTTGCCGAGGATGATGCCGGCGAAGTCGTCGTAGCTCGCGGTCAGGCCGCCGACCTGGACGTCGACGCCGGTGTGGTCCATGGCCTTGGGCAGGACGGTGCCGCGCAGCCGCTCGACGAGGTCGCTGGTGGCGCGGGACTGCGGCGAGGTGGTGGGGACGACGGTGATGACCCCGGTGTCGCCGTTGCCGCTGAGGACCGACGGGCTCACGGACGCCACGCCCTCGGTGTGGCGCAGGATCTCGGGCAGGCGGTTGAAGGCGAGCCGGTCGGCGGCGCCGTCGAGGTCGGCGACCAGGGTGAGCGGGCCGTTGACGCCGGGGCCGAAGCCGGCGCCGAGCATGTCGTACGCCTGGCGGGTGGTGCTGGTGGCCGGGTTGTTGCCCTGGTCGGAGGTGCCGAGCTGGAGGGAGGCCGTCGGCAGGGCGATGACGAGCATGACGGCCGCCGCCACCGTGCCCAGCAGCTTGGGGTGGCGCTCGACGAAGGCGGACCAGCGGGCGGCGAGCCCGGTGAGGGTCTCGGTCCGCGGGCCGCGCTCGGCGAGGTGGCGGCGCTCGCGGCGGCTGAGGGCCCGGTGGCCGATCAGGCCGAGCAGGGCGGGCAGCAGGGTGACGGAGGCGGCGACGGTGAGGACGACCGTGAGCGAGGCGGCTATCGCGACGCCGTTGAGGAAGCTGAGCCGCAGGATGAGCATGCCGAGCAGCGCCACGCACACGGTGCCGCCGGCGAAGACGACGGCCCGCCCGGTGGTGGCGACGGCCTGCTCGGCCGCCTCGGCCACGGACAGCCCGGCCCGCAGGCCCTTGCGGTGCCGGGTGACGATGAACAGGGCGTAGTCGATGCCGACGCCGAGTCCGATGAGCGTGCCGAGCATGGGGGCGAAGTCGGCGACCGTCATCAGGTGGCCGAGCAGGACGGTGCCCATGGCGGCCGTGCCGACGCCGACGAGCGCCGTGGCGATGGGCAGCAGGCTGGCGGCGAGGGAGCCGAAGACGACGAACAGCACCACCGCCGCCACCAGCACGCCGATGATCTCGCTGAGATGGCCGCTCTTGCCTTCCGCCGTCGCGATCGAGCTGCCGCCCAGCGCGACCTGGAGATCGTCCGTGGCGGCGCCGCGCGCGGTGTCGACGACCTTCTTGACCAGCGCCTTGCCCGGGCCTCCCCCGTCGGTGGCGAAGGTCAGGGAGGCGTAGGCGGTGTGCCCGTCGGGGCTGACGCGGGCGGCGCCGTCGGCACCGTACGGGCCGCTGACGTCGGTGACCCCGGGGAGCTCGGCGATCTCGCGCAGCGCGGCGGTCATGCGCTGCTCGACGCCGGCGGCGCGGACGGTGCCGGTGCCGGTGTGCCAGACGACGGTGTCGTCGCCGGTGCCGCCGGGGAACGCCTTCTGGAGCAGGGCGGTGGCCCGGGCGGACTCGGTGCCCGGCACGCCGTAGTCGTTGGAGTACGCGGAGCCGGCGAACGTCGCGGCGGCGCCGGTGCCCAGCAGGGCGACGAGCCAGAGGACGATGACGGCGAAGCGGCGGCGCAGGCACCACCGGGCAAGTGAGGTCATTCCCTGCTCTTCCCGGGTATCGCGTCGATCTCGCCGGGAAATGACCCGTGGTTCCGAGCGCTGGGGGCTACTGGAGCGAACGGCCCCACCGGCGTCCGAACCAGCGGCTGAGCGGTTCGGGAGGAGGGCTCTGCCGCCACTGTGGCAGGGGAAAAAGATCCTTTGTCCCCTTTGTGGGTTACCCCACACCGGGGACGAAGGAGTGTGCGCCCAAGAGCGGAAATGTCAGCCGGTGACGGATTCCTTCCCGTTCTCGATGTGTCCCATCAGGCGTCGCCTGAACGAGGGGTCTTCCGCCACCGTGAGGACGAGGTCGTACCAGCCGCCCGCCTTGCCCGCGGCGTGCGGCAGGGTGCGCGACGCCCCGGGCGCGAGGGTGACGGTACGGGGCGCCCCGGCGCCGTAGCCGTCGGCGCCCAGGGTGAGCGTGAGGGGCGCGCCGCCCTCGGCCCCCTGGTGGGTGAGGGTGAGGTGGACCTCGCGCCGGGCGGCGTCGAGGCGGGTGACCAGCCGCAGCCGGGCGGCCGCGCCGCGCGCCGTGCCCTCGTACTCGCGCCGGAAGCCGTTGGGCCCGGTCACCGTGAAGCGGTACGCGCCCTTCTTCAGCGGTACGGCCACGGAGGCGGTGCCCCGTACGTCGCGGTGGAGCGGCGCCGGGTACTCGCCGGCGTACGGGTACAGCGCGAAGTGCGCGCTGGCGGTGCCGGTGTTCCGCAGCTCCAGGGCGAAGACGGAGCCGTCGGCGGACGGCGCGCCGTCGGCGTCGGGCTGGTACGGGAGCGCCCGCGCCGGGCGGGTGCCGGGCTCCTGGCGGGGCATGCGCTGCTCGGCGGGCGGCTCGGGGCTCCAGCGGCCGGTGAAGGGCGGTATGCCGCCGGGCGCCGTCACAGAGGGCAGCGGGCGGCCCCGGGTGAAGTCGAAGGCGCTGGTCAGGTCGCCGCAGACGGTCCGCCGCCAGGCGCTGACGTTGGGTTCGCGGACGCCCGTCCAGCGCTCCAGAAAGCGGACGATCGAGGTGTGGTCGAAGACCTCGGAGCAGGCGTAGCCGCCGAGCGACCAGGGGGAGACGACGAGCATGGGCACCCGGACGCCGAGGCCGACGGGGCGGCCCTGCCAGAACTCCCCGGGGGTGCCGGCCGGGGGCACCGGCGGCGGCACGTGGTCGAAGAAGCCGTCGTTCTCGTCGTAGGTGAGGAAGAGCGCCGTGTGCCGCCAGACCTCGGGGTTGCGGCCGAGCGCGTCGAGCACCTTGTAGACGATGGAGGCGCTGGCGACGGGCGAGGACGAGCCGGGGTGCTCGGAGTCGGCGGCGGAGGGCACGAGGTAGGAGACCTGCGGCAGGGTGCCGGCGGCCACGTCGGCGGCGAAGGCGGTGGCCGTGGAGCCGGGCGCGCCACGGTGCAGGGCGCGCCGGTAGAGGGTGCGGTCGGCGGGCGTCAGGGCGGCCACGCCCTCGTCGAGCAGGGCCAGCAGCCGCTTGCGGCCGGCCTCGTCGGCGGCGGCCGCCTTCTCGTAGAAGGCGGTCATCGTGCGTACGCCGCCGACCTTGGCGAGGGCCTTGCGCGCGACGGCCTTGAAGCTCGCGAAGAACTCCAGGTTGTTGTCGGTGAAGTTGTCCCACTCCTGGTAGACCTGCCAGCCGACGCCCGCCTTCTGGAGGCGCTCGGCGTAGCTGGTCCAGGTGTAGCCGGGGTGGGTGTCCTCGGCGTACGCGTCGTTGCCGACGGCGCGGGCGCCGCCCGGCTCGAAGCCGGTCCAGCCGCTGACCAGGTGGTTGCGGTTGGGGCTGGTGGAGGAGTGGATCGAGGAGTGGTAGGCGTCGCAGACGGTGAAGGTGTCGGCGAGCTCATGGTGCAGCGGAATGTCGGCGCGGTCGTAGTGGGCCATGGTCGCGGCGGACTTGGCGCCGACCCAGCCGTCCATCCAGCCGTCGCGCCACGCCTTGGCGCCGCCGTTCCAGCTGTGGTCGAGGGCGCCGATGTACTGGAGGTCCTTGCGCTGCGCGGCGGCGGCCTCCCGGACGGAGAAGGGCAGCACCCGGCCGGCCGGGCCGGGCTGCTCGAAGACGCTCGCGCCGCCGGGCAGCCGGACGGCGTTGCGGTCGGCGAAGCCGCGTACGCCGCGGAGGGTGCCGAAGTAGTGATCGAAGGAACGGTTCTCCTGCATCAGTACGACGACGTGCCGGATGTCGCCGAGGCCACCGCGCCGCCCGGCGGCGGGCTGGGCCGCGATCGCGTGCCGGAGGGAGGGGGGCAGGAGCGAGCCGGTCGCGGCGAGGGTGGTGGCGGCGGCGCCGAAGGTGAGAGCGCGTCTGCGCGAGATGCCGGTGCCGATGTCGGTGCCGGGCAGCGGGCTTCCGTCTCCGTGCGACACGTGTGTCCTCCCCTTCGGTGGCCGCGACCGGGCTGGGCCCGGGGGTCCGGGGCCGTGGGCCGGGCTTCTGGCGGGGACGGTAGTGAGGTGGGGTGGCGGAGGGAAGTCTTGTGGGGGAGTGGGGTGAACGGGGGTGGGTGGGTGAGTGCGGTGGTGGGTGGCCGCTGCGCGGGGCGTTTCCCCAGCCCCGCCCCTTCCCGTAACCGGGGGCAAGCCCCCGGGCCCCCGTTCCGCGCTGACGCGCGGTGGCCTCAAACGCCGGCCGGGCTGGGTTTTCGCCCTGCCCGAGCTCGGCTTTCCGACCGGTCCGGGGCAACGACTCAGCCCGTCCGGCGTTTGAGGACCGGGGTCCGGGGCGGAGCCCCGTTCGGGAAGGGGCGGGGTGGGGAAAAGCCCCGCGCAGCGGCGACCCGCACCCGCACACCCGCCCCACCCCGCCCCACCTCAGCGGAACATATTCCAGCCGTGCGCCACATCCACCACGATCCGGTCCCCCCACTGGAACACCCGGAACGGCAACCGCCCCCGCACCCCCAGCCCGATCTGCGTGTCCCCCTCGAAGCTGCTCGCGTAGCGCGCGTCGCGGAACGTGCGGTAGCCGGAGACGTCCACGCCCCTGAGCGGCTGGCCGACGCGGCCGGGGTAGGTCTGCTTGCCCGAGAGCGGGTCGTAGCTCGGCGCGGCCACCCGGATCTCCAGGATCGCGCCGCCGTCGACCGGGACCGGCTCGCCCGAGCCGTCCTGCAGCAGCTTGTCGACATAGCTCACGCGGTAGCCGACCGGGCGGCCGTCCGCGGTCGGGACGTCGAAGACCAGCCGGTCGTAGCACTCGTGCCGCCCGGCTCTGATGTCCGTCAGCGGCTTGTACGACGTGTCCTTGCTGGTCTTGGTGAGGCTTCCCCAGCCCGCGTCGCAACGCGCCGTCGCCGCCGGGTCCCGCTCGGTGCCGTCGGCCGCGGTGGCCGGAATGGTCGTGGCCGCGATCCCCGCGCCCGCCAGCACGAGCGCCGTCAGTGCTCCGCTCCACCGTCGCATCACTACCCCCAGGAATCGATTGCGGACACGTTGTGGGCCCGCATCTCGCGATCATGCCGGACCGTTTCGACGCGCGGAGGACACGCCATCCAATTCCGGCCAACTATGGCTGATCGCGGCCGATTTCGGTTATAGGACAGTGTGAACGCCGATGGCCGCCCCCTCCGGTGGAAGGGGCGGCCATCGGCGGACCGGGCGGTCGGTGGGCCGGTCAGCCCTCGACGCCCAGCTTCTCCAAGATCAGCTCGCGCACCCGCGCCGCGTCGGCCTGGCCACGGGTGGCCTTCATGACCGCGCCGACGAGCGCGCCCGCCGCCGCGACCTTGCCGGAGCGGATCTTGTCGGCGATGCCGGCGTTGGCCGCGATGGCCTCGTCCACGGCGGTGCCCAGCGCGCCCTCGTCGGAGACGACCGCGAGACCGCGCCCGGCGACGACCGCGTCCGGGTCGCCCTCGCCCGCGAGCACGCCCTCGATGACCTGACGGGCCAGCTTGTCGTTGAGCGAGCCCTCGGCGACCAGGGCGCACACCCGCGCGACCTGCTCCGGGGTGATCTCCAGCGCCGCGAGGTCCGTACCGGCCTCGTTGGCCCGGCGGGCCAGCTCGCCCATCCACCACTTACGGGCGGAGGCCGCGTCGGCACCCGCGTCGATCGTGGCGGCGATCAGGTCGACGGCACCGGCGTTGAGGATCGACTGCATGTCGTGCTCGGAGACGCCCCACTCCTCGCGGAGCCGGTTGCGGCGCACGCGCGGCAGCTCGGGCAGCTCCTTGCGGAGCTCCTCCACCCACTCCCGGGCGGGAGCGACCGGCACCAGGTCCGGCTCGGGGAAGTAGCGGTAGTCCTCGGCGTTGTCCTTGATACGACCCGCCGTGGTCGACCCGTCCTCCTCGTGGAAGTGCCGGGTCTCCTGCACGATCGTGCCGCCGGAGGACAGCACCGCCGCGTGCCGCTGGATCTCGAAGCGCGCCGCACGCTCGACGGAGCGCAGGGAGTTGACGTTCTTCGTCTCCGAGCGGGTGCCGAACTCCTTCGTCCCGTTCGGGCGGAGCGAGAGGTTCACGTCGCAGCGCATCTGGCCCTGCTCCATGCGGGCCTCGGAGACGCCGAGGGCCTTGATGAGCTCGCGCAGCTCGGCGACGTACGCCTTGGCGACCTCGGGGGCCCGCTCGCCCGCGCCCTCGATCGGCTTGGTGACGATCTCGATAAGCGGGATGCCGGCGCGGTTGTAGTCCAGCAGGGAGTGCGAGGCGCCGTGGATACGGCCGGTCGCACCGCCCACGTGGGTGGACTTGCCGGTGTCCTCCTCCATGTGGGCGCGCTCGATCTCCACGCGGAAGACCTCGCCGTCCTCCAGCTGGACGTCCAGGTAGCCGTTGAAGGCGATGGGCTCGTCGTACTGGGAGGTCTGGAAGTTCTTCGGCATGTCCGGATAGAAGTAGTTCTTCCGGGCGAAGCGGCACCACTCGGCGATCTCGCAGTGCAGCGCGAGGCCGATCTTCACGGCCGACTCGACGCCGACGGCGTTGACGACCGGGAGCGAGCCGGGCAGGCCGAGGCAGGTGGGGCAGGTCTGCGAGTTGGGCTCGGCGCCCAGCTCGGTGGAGCACCCGCAGAACATCTTGGTCTTGGTGCCGAGCTCGACATGGACCTCCAGGCCCATGACGGGGTCGTAGGAAGCCAACGCGTCCTCGTACGACACCAGTTCAGTGACGGTCACGGAAAAACAACCCTTCAGTCCGCGAGGACGTCGTCGCTGCTCATCCGGCGCAGCTCACGCACGAGCAGAGCGACACCGGTGGCGATGGCGGCGGCGGAGACGACGGCGTCCACGAGCTGGAGCGTGTCGCTCTCGCCGCGGGCCTTCTTCGCCTGCTTGATGACACTCACCGCACCGAACAGGGTGGTGCCGATGGACAGGTAGGTACCGGGCTTGGACTTCTTGAAGCCCTTGGCCTTCTCCAGCTTGCTCACAGTACGGGTGCCTCCTCCAGCAGAGCGTGTCCCCAGCGGGCGTTGAACGCGGCCTCGACCGCTGCGCCCACCCGGTACAGCCGGTCGTCGGCCATGGCGGGCGCGATGATCTGCAGACCGACCGGCATGCCGTCCTCGGGCGCCAGGCCGCAGGGCAGCGACATGGCGGCGTTGCCGGCCAGGTTGGTCGGGATGGTGCACAGGTCGGCGAGGTACATCGCCATCGGGTCGTCCGCGCGCTCGCCGATCGGGAAGGCGGTGGTGGGCGTGGTCGGCGAGATCAGCACGTCGACACCGCCCTCGCCGAACGCCTTCTCGAAGTCCCGCGTGATGAGGGTGCGGACCTTCTGCGCGGAGCCGTAGTACGCGTCGTAGTAGCCGGAGCTCAGGGCGTACGTACCGAGGATCACCCGGCGCTTGACCTCGTCGCCGAAGCCGGCCTCGCGGGTGAGCGCGGTGACGTCCTCGGCGGACTTCGTGCCGTCGTCGCCGACCCGCAGGCCGTAGCGCATGGCGTCGAAGCGGGCCAGGTTGGACGAGCACTCGGACGGCGCGATCAGGTAGTACGCGGCCAGGGCGAGGTCGAAGGAGGGGCAGTCCACCTCGATGACCTCGGCACCGAGCTCCTTCAGCAGCTCGACGGACTCGTCGAAGCGCTGGAGGACGCCGGCCTGGTAGCCCTCGCCGCGGAACTGCTTGACGACGCCGACGCGCATGCCCTTGACGTCGCCGTTCCGGGCCGCCTCGACGACCGGCGGGACCGGGGCGTCGATGGAGGTGGAGTCCAGCGGGTCGTGGCCGGCGATGACCTCGTGCAGCAGGGCCGCGTCCAGGACCGTACGGGCGCAGGGGCCGCCCTGGTCGAGGGAGGAGGAGAAGGCCACCATGCCGTAGCGGGACACCGCGCCGTAGGTCGGCTTGACGCCGACGGTGCCGGTGACGGCGGCGGGCTGGCGGATGGAACCGCCGGTGTCCGTGCCGATGGCGAGGGGAGCCTCGTACGACGCCAGGGCGGCGGAGGAGCCACCGCCGGAACCGCCGGGGATCTTGGTCAGGTCCCAGGGGTTGCCGGTGGGGCCGTAGGCGCTGTTCTCGGTCGAGGACCCCATGGCGAACTCGTCCATGTTGGTCTTGCCGAGGATGACGACGTCGGCTTCCTTGAGCCGGCGGGTCAGCGTCGCGTCGTACGGCGGGATCCAGCCTTCGAGGATCTTGGAACCGACGGTGGTCGGGATCCCCTTGGTGGTGAAGATGTCCTTGAGCGCGAGCGGGACGCCGGCCAGCGGGCCGAGCTTCTCGCCGCGGGCACGCTTCTCGTCGACGGCGCGGGCCTGCGCGAGAGCACCCTCGCGGTCGACGTGCAGGAAGGCGTTGACCTTCTCGTCGACGGCCTCGATGCGGGCCAGGTGGGCCTCGGTCACCTGGACGGCGGTGACCTCGCCCGAGGCGATCTTCGCGGCGATCTCGGCCGCGGTCAGCTTGATCAGGTCAGTCATGGTCAGTCCTCCCCCAGGATCTGCGGCACCTTGAAACGCTGCTGCTCCTGGGCCGGGGCGCCGGAGAGCGCCTCCTGCGGGGTCAGCGACGGACGGATCTCGTCCGGGCGCATGACGTTGGTCAGCGGCAGCGGGTGGGACGTCGGCGGTACGTCCTGGTCGGCGACCTCGGAGACGCGGGCGACCGCGCCGATGATGTCGTCGAGCTGTCCGGCGAAGTGGTCGAGCTCTTCGTCCTTGAGCTCCAGACGTGCCAGCCGGGCGAGGTGGGCGACCTCCTCGCGCGTGATGCCAGGCATGCGGCGATCCTCAGGGTTCGTGACGGTTTCTGGGCGGGTTGTGCGCCCAATCCTATGGCGCGGCGGTGGGTGCCCGCGAAACGCTTTCCCTGCGGGGGGCTCGGCCGCGTGCGGGGCTCCGCCCCGGACCCCGGTCCTCAATCGCCGGACAGGCTGAATTGTTGCCCGGAACCGGGCGAGATTCAGCCTCGGGCAGGGGGCGAAATCCAGCCCGGCCGGCGATTGAGGCCACCGCGCGGAGCGCGGAAAGGGGGCCCGGGGGCGAAGCCCCCGGGCACGGGAAGGGGCGGGGTGGGGAAGACCCGCCGTCACCCCGCGCCATGGCGTCCGGGCGGCTCGCGGTACTCGCGGTCACCCCAGCCGGGGTCACGTCACCGGCTGGTCCGCTTCCTCCTCCGACGGCTGGAGCGCCGGATGGTCCGCCGGCTGCGCGGCCGGGACGCGGTCGGCCTCGCGGTGCCAGCCGCTCTCCCCGCGGAGGCGGAGCCACGCCGTCGTCTCGTCCGGCGGCATCGCGGCGGCGACCAGCCAGCCCTGGACGGCGTCGCAGCCCAGGTCGCGGAGGCGCTCCCAGGTCTCGTCGTCCTCGACGCCCTCCGCGACGACCAGGAGGCCCAGCGAGTGGGCGAGGTCGAGGGTGCAGCGGACGATCTCCGCGTCCTCGTTGTCGATGGCGAGGCGGGCCACGAAGGAACGGTCGATCTTCAGCTCGCTCACCGGGAGGCGGCGCAGGTGGACCAGCGAGGAGTAGCCCGTGCCGAAGTCGTCCAGGGACATCTTCACGCCGTGCCCGGTCAGCCCGGCGAGCGTGTCCGCGGCGCGCTGCGGGTCCTCCAGGAGGACGTGCTCGGTTATCTCCAGCTGAAGGGCCCCCGGAGGGACCCCGTGGCGGGCGAGCCGCGCCGCGACCGAACCCGCGAACCCGGGGGTGTGAACGTCGCGGGGCGAGACGTTGACGGCCACCGGCACCTCCAGGCCCATCGCCCGCCACTTCGCGACCTGGCCGAGCGCCGTCTCCAGGACGTACTCGGTCAGCCGTGGCATCAGCCCGGAGGACTCGGCTATCGCGATGAACTCGTCCGGCGAGACCCGGCCCCGCTCCGGGTGCACCCAGCGGACGAGCGCCTCCAAGCCCTCCACATGGCCGTCGAAGCCGACCTTCGGCTGGTAGTGCAGTTCCACTTCGCCCGCGTCGAGCGCGCGCCGCAGGTCGCCCAACAGGCCGAGCCGGTCGGGGGTGTTGCCGTCGCGGCGGGCCTCGTAGACCTCGACGCCGCTGCGGTCGCGCTTCGCCTGGTACATCGCCACGTCGGCGCGGCGCAGCAGGCCCTCCGCGTCGAGCGCGTGGTCGGGGTAGACGGCCACGCCGGCGCTGGCCTCCAGGACGAGGGTGAGCCCGTCCAGGTCGAGGGGGGAGCCGAGGGCGGCGACGAGCGAACGCGCCACGCGCTGGGCGCTGGTGAGGGAGTCGGCGACGGGGAGCAGCACCGCGAACTCGTCGCCGCCGAGCCGGGCCGCCTCCGCGTCGCGCGGCAGGGCGAGGCGGAGGCGTTCGGCTATCTGGAGGAGCAGCCGGTCCCCGGCGAGGTGGCCGAGGGTGTCGTTGACGGACCGGAAGCGGTCGAGGTCTATCAGGACGAGCGCGGACCTGGACCCGGCGCGCTCCGCCTCGTCGAGCGCGGTCCAGGTGCGCTCCAGCAGCCACTGGCGGTTGGGCAGCCCGGTGAGCGGGTCGCGGAGCTGCTCCTCGGCGCGGGCGCGGGCGATCCACAGGGTGGAGTCGAGGGCGATCAGCGGGACGGCGAAGAGCGGCAGCAGCAGCGGGGCGTGGTCGGCGACGACGGCGATCAGCGGGGCGATGCCGAGCAGGGCACCGCCGACCAGGGCCTGCCGGACGAGCGCGGTGCGGGCGATGCTGGTGAGGCCGGTGCGCGGGGCCATGGAGTACCAGAGCAGGGCCCGGGTGACCGCCAGGTACATAAACGCGGCCAGGGCGATCTTGGGGACGGCGGTGAGCGGCCAGGTGTCGGGCAGCCAGGGGTGCTCGACGGAGGCGACGACCCCGCAGGCGGCGAGGGACAGCCCGGCGGCCCCGATGCCGAGGATGTCGACGGCGCCGTGGAGTAACGCCTGCCGCCATCGGTGGCGGCGCGCGGTGGCGACGAGCAGCACGACGGCGATGCTGATCAGAACGGCGGGCAGCCAGCCGTAGAGCAGCAGGACGGCGAGGGTGAGCGCGGCTCCCGAGCCCGTGCCGCCCCACCAGCGGTCCCGCCCGAGGGCGACGAGGTGGGCGACGATCAGGGCGGTGAGGGTGGCGAGGGCCCAGCCGACGGTGTGCCGGGGGAACACGGCGTTGCCCGCGCCGAGGACGCGGCAGACACCGGCCGCCAGGGCGACCGCGGCCACGGTGACACAGACGGCCGGCAGCGCGGGCGGAGGGACCCGGCGCAGCCGAGAGACCGGTTCGGCGCTGTCGGTGGGTTTCATGCCCGTCCCTCTCACAGCCGGCGGTGCCCGCGCCACGGCAGGCGCACATCTCAACAGTAGGCCGCAGAAGGCTACGACGGGCAGCGATCGGCAGCGGTTGCCCGATTGGGATACGGCCTCTTGTAGCCATCTGGTAAGCGCTGTAGGGGTAATGCCCACTGACTATGCGGGCATTACTCCGGCGGGGTGGCGACCTGGGTTCGACTGCCGGCGAACGCGCGGATCACGGCCGGGTCCGGGCCGGATCGAGGCCGTGCGGCGGCGGCACCGGGGCCCGGGCCGGTGCCCGGTTGGGGCGGGGGCCGGGAGGGGTGCCGGGAGGGGACGAGGGGGTGCCCGGCGGGGAGCTCGCCGGAGGGGCTCGCCGCGCCCTGCCGCACCCGTCTGCGCCCTCCCCCGTCCACCCGCGCTCCCGGCCGGAGGGCCCGGCCCTCCCCCGCCCGCTCACGTCCCCGGGGCCCGGCCGTCTCCCCCGCGGCCCCGCGGCTCAGCTCACGGCTGGGCCACGGCCGCCTCACGCGCCGCCTCGGGCCCCTCCGCGAGCAGCACGGCGAAGCCGTCCTCCTCCAGCACCGGGACCTTCAGCGCCATCGCCTTGTCGAACTTGGAGCCGGGGTTGTCGCCGACGACCACGAAGTCCGTCTTCTTCGACACCGAGCCGGTCACCTTGGCGCCCCTGCTCTGCAGCGCCTCCTTGGCGCCGTCGCGGGTGTGCGAGGCGAGCGTGCCGGTGACGACGACGGTGAGGCCCTCCAGCGGCCGGGGGCCCTCGTCCTCGCCGGCGGCCTCGTCCTCGAAGCGGACGCCGGCGGTGCGCCACTTCTCGATGATCTCGCGGTGCCACTCCTCGGCGAACCACTGCTTCACGGAGGCGGCGATGATGCCGCCGACGCCCTCGACGGCCGTCAGCTCCTCCTCGCTCGCCTCGGCGATGCGGTCCAGGGAGCGGAACTCGCGGGCCAGCGCCTCGGCCGCGACGGGGCCCATGTGGCGGATCGAGAGGCCGGTCAGGAAGCGGGCCAGCGGGCGCTCCTTGGCCGCCTGGATGTTCTCCAGCATGGCCAGGGCGTTCTTCTTCGGCTCGCCCTTCTGGTTGGCGAAGAAGGTGACGACCTTCGCCTCACCCGTCTTGGGGTCGCGCTTGGGCAGGCCGGAGTCCATGTCGAGGACGTAGGACTTGATGGGCAGCAGCTCCTCGATCGTCAGATCGAAGAGGTCGCCCTCGTTCTTCAGCGGCGGGGTGGACGGCTCCAGCGGCTGGGTGAGGGCCGTGGCGGCCACGTAGCCGAAGTTCTCGATGTCGAGGCACTTGCGGCCGGCCAGGTAGTACAGCCGCTCGCGGATCTGGGCGGGGCAGCCGCGGGCGTTGGGGCAGCGGAGGTCGATGTCGCCCTCCTTCATCGGCTGGAGGGCGCTGCCGCACTCGGGGCACTCGGCGGGCATCACGAACTCCCGCTCGCTGCCGTCGCGCAGCTCGGCCACCGGGCCCAGGATCTCCGGGATGACGTCGCCCGCCTTGCGCAGCACGACGGTGTCCCCGATGAAGACGCCCTTGGCCTTGACGACCTCCTGGTTGTGCAGGGTGGCGAACTCGACCTCGGAGCCCGCGACCGTGACCGGCTCGACCACCGCGTACGGCGTGACGCGGCCGGTGCGGCCGACGCCCACACGGATGTCGACCAGCTTGGTGTTGACCTCCTCCGGGGCGTACTTCCAGGCGATGGCCCAGCGGGGCGCGCGGGAGGTGGAGCCGAGCCGCCCCTGGAGGGGGATCTCGTCGAGCTTGACGACGACGCCGTCGATCTCGTGCTCCATGGAGTGCCGGACCTCGGGGTCGCCGTAGTGGGCGATGAACTCCCGCACGCCCGCCAGGGAGTCCACGACGCGGTTGTGCGCGGCGGTCGGCAGGCCCCACTCGCGGAGCAGGTCGTACGCCTGCGACTGGCGCTCGATGGCGAAGCCCTCGCGGGCGCCGACACCGTGCACCACCATGTGCAGGGGGCGGGTGGCGGTGACCCGGGGATCCTTCTGGCGGAGCGAACCGGCCGCCGCGTTCCGCGGATTGGCGAAGGGGGGCTTGCCGGCCTCCACCAGGGTGGCGTTGAGCTCCTCGAACTTCTCCATCGGGAAATAGACCTCGCCGCGGATCTCGACGAGCTCCGGGATCCGGTCGCCCTGGAGCCGGTCCGGGATCTCGGTGATCGTCCGGACGTTGGGCGTGATGTCCTCGCCGGTGCGGCCGTCGCCCCGGGTGGCGGCGCGGGTGAGCCGGCCGTGCTCATAGGTGAGGTTGACGGCGAGGCCGTCGACCTTCAGCTCGCACAGGAAGTGGTACGAGGAGCCCTCGCCGACGTCCTTGGCGACGCGCTCGGCCCAGGCGGCGAGCTCCTCGTCGTCGAAGGCGTTGTCGAGGGAGAGCATGCGCTCGCGGTGCTCGACCGCCGTGAACTCCGTCTCGTAGGCCCCCGCGACCTTCTGGGTGGGCGAGTCCGGGGTGCGCAGCTGGGGGTGCTCGTCCTCCAGCGCCTCCAGGGAGCGCAGCAGCCGGTCGAACTCGGCGTCGCTGACGACCGGGGAGTCCTTGACGTAGTACCGGAAGCGGTGCTCCTCGATCTGCTCGGCGAGCCGCGCGTGCTGCTCCCGCACCTCCGCGGGTGCTCCGGCAAGCGCGGCCTCCGCCGCGAGCTTCTCGTCGCCGTGCTGTCCGCCAGCCACCGTCTCGTCCTCCCGTTGTTCCATGGGCGGGCCCTGGAGCGCCGTCACTCAGGGTTGTCCGCGAGGGATCTCGCCGCCCGGGCGCAGTGGGCGAGGGCCGTACGGGCATATGCGGGCGAAGCGCCCGCGAGCCCGCACGCGGGAGTGATCACCACGGACTCCGCGAGGGTCCCCGGCGACAGCCCCAGCCTGCGCCACAGCGTCCTGACACCCATGACGCTACCGGCAGGGTCTGACAATGGGCCGTCCACACCCGGCACCACACCGACGAGCAGCTTGGTGCCCGCCTCCACGGCCTCGCCCACCGCCTCTTCCTCACGCTCGGTGAACAGCGAGAAGTCGAAGGAGACGCCCTCGACACCGGCCCGGCGCAGCAGCGCGAAGGGCACTTGGGGGGCGCACGAGTGGACGACGGGGGACGCGCCGGTGGCCTCGCGCGCCACGGCCGCCAGGTCGCGCAGGGCGCCCTCGACGACGGCCCGGTCGACGGCCCGGTAGGTGCGGTAGCCGCTGGCGGTGCGCACCCGGCCGGACAGCACGGCGGTCAGCGAGGGCTCGTCCAGCTGGAGCACCACCCGGGCGCCGGGCACCCGGCGCCGCACGTCGGCGAGGTGCGCCCGCAGCCCCTCGGCGAGGGAGGCGGTCAGGTCCCGGCAGGCCCCGGGGTCGCCCAGGGCCGCCTCGCCGCCGCGCAGCTCCAGGGCGGCGGCCAGGGTCCAGGGGCCGACGGCCGAGACCTTGAGCGCGCCCTCGTACCCCTGGGTGAACTCCTCCAGGGCGTCGAGGTCCTCCCCCAGCCAGGAGCGGGCCCGCTTGGTGTCGCGGCCCGGGCGGTCGCCGATCCGCCAGCCGCTGGGCTCGACGCGGGCGAAGACGTCCACCAGCATCCCGGCGGTCCGTCCGATCATGTCCGCGCCGGGCCCGCGGGCGGGCAGCTCCGGGAGGTACGGCAGGGCCTCCAGCGACCCCGTGACGGTCTTCACGGCCTCGCGGGCGTCACCGCCGGGCATCGAACCGATCCCGGTGGCGACACCCGCGCCCCAGCTCACGTTGCTCTTCTCGCTCACCCAGGAAGAGTACGAGACGGCGGCCGGGCGCCGGCTCAGCGACCGGGGCGGACCGTCAGGTCGTTGATCTCCGCGTCACGCGGCAGGTCGAGCGAGAGCAGGATGGTCGTCGCGACCGACTCCGGGTCGATCCACTTCGACGCGTCGTACTCCTTGCCCTCCTGCTGGTGCACCTTCGCCTGCATCGGCGTGGCCGTGCGGCCCGGGTAGACGCTGGTGACGCGGACGCCGTTGCCGTGCTCCTCGGCGCGCAGCGAGTCCGCGACGGCCTTCAGACCGTGCTTGCTGGCCGCGTACACGCCCCAGTTGGCGTGGGCGTGCATGCCGGCTCCGGAGTTGACGAACACGACGTGTCCATGGGCGACCCGCAGCTGCGGCAGGAAGAGGCGCGTCAGCTCGGCGGGGGCGATGAGGTTGGCGGCGAGCGTGCGGTTCCAGGCGCGGGTGGTCAGCTCGCCGATGTGGCCGAGGTCGCAGACGCCCGCGATGTGCAGCAGCGAGTCGACGTGGTCGGGCAGGGTCTGCTGGCTGAGCGCCCAGGCGATCCGGTCGGGGTTGCCGAGGTCCGCGACGAGCGTACGGGCGCCGGGGAACCGCCCGGCGAGCTGCTTGGCCCGCCCGGCGTCGCGCGCGAGGAGGTACAGGTCGTCGCCGCGCGCGAGCAGGCGGTCCGCGACGGCCTCGCCGATGCCCGAGCCGGCGCCAGTGATCAGGTGTGTTGCCATGCCTCCACCTTGCCCTACCGCACCCCGGCCGACTCCTCCAGGTAGGCCAGCGCGCCCACGCCGTCCTCGGCGAAGAACACCAGGTCGGTGAGGGGAAGCGGCAGGAAGCCCTCGGCCTCCATGCGCTGGAACTGCTGCTTGAGCCCGTCGTAGAACCCCGCGGTGTTCAGCAGGACCACGGGCTTGCCGTGCATGCCGTGCTTCTTCAGCTCCAGGATCTCCGTCGCCTCGTCCAGCGTGCCCATGCCGCCGACCATGACGACGACGGCGTCGCCGCGCGCGAGCAACTGCGCCTTGCGCTCGGCGAGATCCCTGGTGATCACCATCTCGTCGGCGCCCTTCCGGGCCTTCGCCGCGAGGAACTCGACCGACACCCCGACCAGCCGGCCGCCGCTCTCCTGGACGCCGTCGGCCATCACCTTCATCAGCCCGGACTCGGAACCGCCCCAGACCATGGTGTGGCCGCCCCGGCCGATGAGCGAGGCGAACTCGCGGGCGGGGCCGGTGTAACGGGCGTCGAGGTCGGCGGCGGAACAGAAGACGGTGATGTTCATACGGGTCACGGTACGCCGTCGCTCGCACCATCCCCATCTGGCCGGATTTGGGGGTTCCGCTGTCAGGGTCAGGACCCTGTTCGGTTGCGGGTTCGTCACAGACGGCGCCCTGGTTCGGCGGCTTGTAAAGCCGTTGTTAGCCTGACGTGCGCTCGTCAAGCGAGTATGAATTCAAGCCACTTCTCGGGGGAGTTCTTCAGCGTGAAGCTTCGTCATGTCCGCGCCGCGGCGGTATTCGGGATCGTCGTCGTCGCCCTCACCGGCGCCCGGGGCCACCACGGCGGCAGCTGCGGCGGTTCCAGCCACAGCAGCGGCTCCTCCACCTCCGGCGGCACGACGTCCTCCGGCGGTACGACGTCCACCGGCGGTACGTCCGGCGGCGACAGCACCGGCGGCACGTTCGGCGGCTCGACCACGAGCGGCGGCACGACGACCTCGGGCACGACCAGCGGCACCACCTCCGGCACCACCGGCGACTCCACGACCTCCGGCGGCTCCTCCACACTGGGCTCGTCCGGCGGCAGCGGCAGCCGTGACAGCGCCATGCGGGACATCAAGATCGTCGACTGCGCGTACACCGACCGCCTCGGCATCACGGCCAAGCTGAGCGCCACCAACAGCAGCTCGACGCTGACCTACGACTACCGCCTCACGGTGAAGTTCACCGGCCCCGACGGCGCGCTCCTGTCCACCCGCAACCCGTCGATCATGTGGGTCGGGCCGGGCAAGACCGGCAACCTCGACGTGTCGACCCCGTACGTCCCCAAGGCGGGCGGCCCCACCAGCGGCGGCAAGTGCGAGGTCACCAACGTCACGCGGACGATCAACGGGCGCTGACGGCCACACCGCGCGCGCCACGCGCCCCGAGGCCCCGTAGAGACAACCGCACCCGCCGGGCGGCCTGCCCGGCGGGTGCGGTGCGTCCCGGGCGGGCCCGGCCTCAGGCGTCCTGCGTCGCGCGCGCGGCGCGCACCGTCGTGGCGATCGTCGCCGAGCCGACCACGCGGGTGCCGTCGTAGAGCACGATCGCCTGGCCGGGGGCCACGCCGCGGACCGGCTCGGCGAAGGACACCCGGAGCTCCGGGCCGTCCACCGGCTCCGCCGTCACCTCCGTCTCGCCGCCGTGCGCGCGCAGCTGCGCGGTGTACGTGCCGGGGCCGGCCGGGGCCACCCCGCACCAGCGGGGCTTGATCGCGGTCAGGGCGATGACGTCCAGGGCCTCCACCGGGCCGACCGTCACGGTGTTGTTCACCGGGGAGATGTCCAGGACGTAGCGCGGCTTGCCGTCCGGGGCCGGGTGCCCGATGCGCAGGCCCTTGCGCTGGCCGATGGTGAAGCCGTACGCGCCCTCGTGCGTGCCCACCTTGGCGCCGGATTCGTCGACGATGTCGCCCTCGGCGGTGCCGAGGTGCTTCGCCAGGAAGCCCTGGGTGTCACCGTCGGCGATGAAGCAGATGTCGTGGCTGTCCGGCTTCTTGGCGACGGCCAGGCCGCGCCGCTCCGCCTCCGCCCGGATCTCCTCCTTGGTGGTGAGCGTGTCACCCAGGGGGAACATCGCGTGGGCGAGCTGCTTCTCGTCCAGCACGCCCAGGACGTAGCTCTGGTCCTTGGCCATGTCACTGGCCCGGTGCAGCTCACGGCTGCCGTCGTCCTTCAGGACGACCGTCGCGTAGTGCCCCGTGCAGACCGCGTCGAAGCCCAGCGCGAGCGCCTTGTCCAGCAGCGCCGCGAACTTGATCTTCTCGTTGCAGCGGAGGCACGGGTTGGGGGTGCGGCCCGCCTCGTACTCCGCGATGAAGTCGTCGACGACATCCTCGCGGAAGCGCTCGGCGAGGTCCCAGACGTAGAAGGGGATGCCGATGACGTCGGCGGCGCGGCGGGCGTCGCGGGAGTCCTCGATGGTGCAGCAGCCGCGGGCGCCCGTGCGGAAGGACTGCGGGTTCGCGGAGAGCGCGAGGTGCACGCCCGTCACGTCGTGCCCGGCTTCGGCGGCGCGGGCCGCGGCGACGGCGGAGTCGACTCCGCCGGACATGGCGGCGAGCACGCGCAGTCCCTTGCGGGGGGCCGTGGGGTCGGGGGCACCGGGGAAGCCGAGGGAATCAGTCATAGCGGTACCAGGGTACGGGGTGGCTGGGGCGGGGGGTGGGGCCGCTGCGCGGGCCTTGTCCCCTACCCGCCCCTTCCCGGAACCGGGGGCACGCCCCCGGGCCCCCTTTTCCGCGCTCCGCGCGGTGTCCTCAAACGCCGGACGGGCTGGATTTCGCCCTGGTCAGCTCAGGCCCGCCGAGCGGGCCCGTTCGACCACCGGGCCGATCGCGTCCGCCACCGCCCGTACGTCCGCCCGCGAGGACGTGTGGCCGAAGGAGAACCGGAGGGTGCCCCGGGCCAGGTCCGGGTCCGTGCCCGTGGCGAGGACCACGTGGCTGGGCTGGGCCACGCCCGCCGTGCAGGCGGAGCCCGTGGAGCACTCGATGCCCCGCGCGTCCAGCAGGAGCAGCAGGGAGTCGCCCTCGCAGCCGGGGAAGGAGAAGTGGGCGTTGGCGGGCAGCCGGCCCGCCGGGTCGGGGTCGCCGCCGAGGACGGCGTCCGGGACGGCCGCGAGGACCGCCTCGACGAGCTCGTCGCGCAGGGCGCCGACCTCCCGGGCGTGCGCCTCGCGGCGCTCGGCGGCGAGGGTGCCCGCCACGGCGAACGCGGCGACGGCCGGCACGTCGAGCGTCCCGGAGCGCACGTGCCGCTCCTGGCCGCCGCCGTGCTGCACGGGCACGGGCGTGTACTGGCGGCCGAGCAGCAGGGCGCCGATGCCGTACGGGCCGCCGACCTTGTGGCCGCTGACGGTCATGGCGGCGAGGCCCGAGGCCGCGAAGTCGAGTTCGAGCTGGCCGAACGCCTGCACCGCGTCGGCGTGCACGGGTATGCCGAATTCCGCCGCGACCCCGGCGAGTTCATGGACCGGCATGATCGTGCCGATCTCGTTGTTCGCCCACATCACCGTGACGAGGGCGACGTCGTCGGGGTTGCGGGCGATGGCCTCGCGCAGGGCGTCGGCGTGCACCCGGCCGTAGGCGTCGACCGGGAGGTACTCGACGGTCGCCCCCTCGTGCTCGCCGAGCCAGTGCACCGCGTCGAGGACGGCGTGGTGCTCCACGGGGGAGGCGAGGACGCGCGTACGGGCCGGGTCGGCGTCCCGGCGGGCCCAGAACAGGCCCTTGACGGCGAGGTTGTCGGCTTCGGTGCCGCCCGAGGTGAACACGACCTCGCTGGGCCGGGCGCCGAGCGCCGCCGCGAGCGATTCGCGCGACTCCTCGACGGTACGGCGGGCACGCCGGCCGGCGGCGTGCAGCGACGAGGCGTTTCCGGTGAGGGCGAGCTGGGCGGTCATCGCCTGCACCGCCTCCGGGAGCATCGGGGTGGTGGCGGCGTGGTCGAGGTAGGCCATGGTGCGCACGATTCTACGAGCTGGGGGGCGGGGGTGGGGCGGGTGTTCCCGGTCGGGTGGGGAAGGGGTGTGCGGCGGCCGCTGCGCGGGGCTTTCCCCTGCCCGCCCCTTCCCGTATCCGGGGGCAAGCCCCCGGGCCCCCTTTCCGCGCTACCGCGCGGTGTCCTCAAACGCCGGACGGGTTGATTTCAGCCCGTACAGCTCCACCGTCGCCGCCGCCACCCCCGCCAGATCCGCCCGTACCTCCCCCGGCGCCAGCACTTCCACATCCGCCCCGAAAGCCAGCAGCGGGCGCGCCGAGCGGACCTCCGGGATGAGGAGTTCGACCGTGGCCGGGTCGCCGTCCGAGGGCGGGCCCGCGAGCTGGTGGCCGAGGATGCGGAGGAACATGTCGAGCCGGGCTCGCCGCACCGTCGCCGTCACCCGGAGCTCCGCCGGGCGTCGCTCGACCTGGAGCCGCAGCTCCTCCCACGCGTCCGCCAGCTCCACGCCCGCCCGGAGGCGCACGGGGTCCTCGGTGACCTTCACCTCGGCCACCCGGTCGGCGCGGAAGAGCTGTGGGCGGCCGCGCCGGTCGGCGACCAGGTACCAGACGCCGGCCTTGGCCACGAGCCCGTACGGATCGACGGTGTAGGTCTTCGGCGCGCTCGTGCCGCCGTGGCGGTAGCGCAGCCGCAGCCGGCGGTCGGCGAAGACGGCGGCGTTCAGCTCGTCCAGCCGCACCTCGGAGGCCGGGCCGGTCAGCCAGCGGACGGGGTCGACGAGGATGCGCCGGCTGGTGGCCTCGGCGGCCGGGCGGTGCGGGGCCGGCAGCGCGGCCATCACCTTGCGCAGCGCGGAGCCGAGGGCCCCGTCGAGGCCCAGGTCAGCGTGCGCGCTCCGGGAGGCGAGGACGAACAGGGCCCGCGCCTCGTCGGCCGTCAGGCCGGTGACGTCCGTACGGAAGCCGGGGAGCAGCGCGACGCCGCCGTGCCGGCCCCGTTCGGCGTAGACGGGGACGCCGGCCGTGGAGAGGGACTCGATGTCGCGGTAGATGGTGCGGACGGAGACGTCGAGGCGCTCGGCGAGCTCGGCGGCGGTGACCCGGCCCCGGGTCTGGAGCAGCAGCAGTATCGACAGCAGACGATCGGATTTCACCCGCCAAGGATGACCCGGGAAAAACCTGACGGCCGTTGTCAGGTTATGGCGCGATGCTCCGCACACACCGGAAGGGCGGGAGGGGGAGCCGCCCTTCCGGGGCCCGGCCCGCTCCTCCTGCCGGTCCGTCCCGCGTCTGCCGGGCCGGCCGTCCTTCGTACCGTCACTCATCTGGAGGTCCGTCATGAGCGTCACGACCGATGTCACCACCGATCCCCGCCCGCTCCTCGACCGCGCCGTCGCGCAGCTGGCCGCGCTCGTCGCGGCCGTGCCCGCGGACCGGCTCGGCGCCCCGACCCCCTGTAGCGAGTTCGACGTGCGGGCGCTGCTCGGCCACCTCGTGGCCGGTGCGCACGACGGCGCGGAGCTCGGCGAGAAGGGCACGGTCGAGTGGAGCCGGCCGCCGGAGGGTGTGGCGGACGACGGCTGGTCCGCCGCCTACGAGGAGGCCCGTACGCGGCTGATCGCGGCGTGGGCGGACGACGCGACGCTCACGCGGCCGGTGAAGGTGGAGTGGGGCGAGTTCCCGGGCGCGGTCTATCTGACCTCGGGGATGGTGCTGGAGTCCGTCACCCACGCCTGGGACCTGTCCCGGGCGCTGGGCGACCCGCTCCCGCTCGACCAGGAGCTCGCGGAGCTCGCGCTGGGGTGGGCGGAGCGGTTCCTGCCGGCGGAGCGGCGGGGGGCGGGGGTGCCGTTCGGGCCGGTGCGGTCTGTGCCGGCGGGGGCGGACGCGTATGGGCGGCTGGCGGGGTGGCTGGGGCGGGAGGTCTGAGCGGGGGCTGTGCCGGGGGCGGGAGTGCGGGCGCGGGGTGCGGGGTGCCCTGCCGGGGCTTTCCCCTACCCGCCCCTTCCCGACCCGGGGCTCCGCCCGGACCCCGGTCCTCAAACGCCGGACGGGCTGAATTTGCCCGGTTCCGGGCAACAATCAAGCCCGTCCGGCGATTGAGGACACCCCGCGCGGAGCGCGGAAAAGGGGCCCGGGGGCTTGCCCCCGGTTACGGGAAGGGGCGGGCTGGGGCAGAAAACATCAGCCCGGCAGCACGCCCCGTACGGAATCCA
>NZ_LGUI01000011.1 GCF_002891295.1 Streptomyces eurocidicus
CCACCTGGCAGCACTTCGCCCCGCCGGATAACCGGCGGGGCGAAGTGCGCAGGCCCCGGATTCGCCAACGGCATCGCAGGGTGCCGGGGGGCCTCTTCCGCCGTGTGCCCGGCGCGCGGGCGGCGGGGCTACTTCGGGAGGTTGCGCGCCATGACGATGCGCTGGACCTGGTTGGTGCCCTCGTAGATCTGGGTGATCTTGGCGTCGCGCATCATGCGCTCCACCGGGTAGTCACGGGTGTAGCCGTAGCCGCCGAGGAGCTGGACGGCGTCCGTGGTGACCTCCATGGCGACGTCGGAGGCGAAGCACTTGGCCGAGGCGCCGAAGAAGGTCAGGTCGGCATCGACCCGCTCGGACTTCGCGGCGGCCGCGTACGTCAGCTGGCGGGCGGCCTCCAGCTTCATGGCCATGTCGGCGAGCATGAACTGGATGCCCTGGAAGTCGGAGATCGGCTTGGCGAGCGGTCCGCGTGGGCCGGGCCCCGGGAGGCGCCGGGGGCCGCCGCGGCGAGGCCGAGCTCGGCGGCGAGGGCCCACAGCGCCTGCCGGACGGGCGACCGCGCGTCGAGGTCCTGCATCCGGCCGGAGTCGACGGCGGGCTGGAGGTCCTTGTAACCGGCCGGGACCGTCGTCCGGGCGGCCTTCGTGCCCGTGGTGCGCTCGACGAGGGAAGGCTGGATCTCGGCGCTCCGGGTGTGCCGGTTGACGACGGTCGTGGTCTCCTCCGCCTTGCGGATCTGCAGCCGCTCCCAGAGCCGGACCATCCGCTTGGCGCCCCGTACGGACACCACGTCGGGCGTCGTCACCAGCAGGGCGATGTCGGCCAGTTCGACCACGGCGGCCCCGGCGGCGGTGATCTGGGTGCCGCAGTCGACGACGACGAGTTCGTACCGGCCGCGCAGGGCGGCGGCGATCTGCCGGGCGGCGAGGTCGCCGACCTCCTCGCCGCGCTCGCCCTCGGCGGGGGCGAGCAGCAGGCCGGGGCCGGCGGGGTGCGGGAAGACGGCGTCCTGGAGGACCCGGGGGGAGATGTCGCTGATGCCGGCGAGGTCGGCGATGGAGCGGCGGAACTGGACGTCCAGGTACGAGGCGACGTCCCCGGACTGGAGGTCCAGGTCGACGAGGGCGACGGACCGCCCGGCGGCGCTCGCGGCGAGGGCGAGCTGGACGGCGGTGACGGTCGTGCCCACCCCGCCCTTGGCGCCGACGACGGCGACGAGCGAGCCGCCGGCCCCGTCCTCCGTAAGGGTCTCCGGTCCGCTGCCGAGGTGCCGGCGGACGCCGGCGGCCCAGTGGGCGGCGGCCTGCACCCGGGTGCCCAGTTCCTCGTACGAGAGCGGGAGCCCGGCGAGGCCCCGGGCGCCGGCGTCCATGGCGGCGGCGTAGAGCGCGGGGCTGGGCGTCGCGGTGACGAGGACGACCCCGGTGGCGGGGAAGCGGAGCGCCACTTCACGGATGAGTTCGAGGGCCGGTAAGGGCCCGAGGCGTTCATGGACGAGGACGACCTCGGGGAGGTCGGCGACCGAGGCGGCGGCCAGGCCCGCGAGGGTGTCCAGGAGGCGGGTGGCGTCCTCGGCCACCCGCAGCGGCTCGACGCCGGGAAGCTGGCCGAGGAGCCCGCAGATGGCGCGGGCGGCGTCCGGGTCACCGACGGCCGGGAGGATTCTGATCGTCACGGTGTCCCCTTACCGCTATTTGTCGCCGTCGAGCGTGTACGTGCGGTCGCCGCTGCTGATCTCGCCGTCGCCGCCGGGCGCGACGAGCGCGAGCCGCACATGGGAGGCGAACGACTCGGCGTACGCGACCCGCTGGGCGTCCTTGGTGTCCAGGGCGAAGGTGATCGGCACGGCCTCGCCGGCCCGCCGGGTGGTGGCCGCGGCGGTGCCGCCGCCGTCGCGGTCGAGGGCCTTGAGCCGGCCCACGGCGATGACCCGGGCGTTGCTGACGATGACCTTGGAGACGGGCTTGGTGCCCTGGTCCTTGCCGTCGAAGGTGGCGTAGATGTTGACCTTCGAACCCGCGTTGATCTTCCCGGCGACGCCGGTGGCCGCGTCGATCATGATGGCGATCTCCTGCTGGCCGGGCCCGACCTCCGGCCGGGAGACGATCATGTCCTCCTGGAGCAGGGAGCCCTTGCGCAGCGGGGTGACGGCGATCTTGCCCTTGAGGGCGGCGAGGTCGGTGACGGCGGTCTCCGGCAGCCAGCGCCTGGGCATCGAGATCCGCTCGAAGCTGCCCCGGGCGTCCTCCAGGTGCTGGTAGGCGGGGATGTCGGCGCGCAGCCGGTAGGCGGTGGCCTCGGGGCCGACCTTCGACTCGGCGTCGTGGACGACGGAGAAGACCCCGGCGAAGGCGCCCAGGGCGCAGAGGACCGACAGGAGCAGCAGGACGATCCCGCGGCGCTGACGTGAATTCATGGGGCGGCGAACCTCGTTCGGGACGTGGCCGGGACGCGGGGGCGAAGGGCGGAGGAGGGGCAGCCGGGCCGCGGGCGCGGGGTCAGCGGCCGGCCAGGGCGGTACGGGCGCGGCCGGGCGGCCCCGCCAGGGCGGTACGGGCGCCACCGGCCGCCCCGGCGCCCGGACCGTCGGCGCCGTCGGCGCGCGGCAGCGGTCCGGCGCAGAACGCGCAGCGGTCACCGATGAGTTCGAGGCCGCACCAGTGGCACCGTTCCCTCCTTACGGACGACACAAGCTGGTAGAGCACGGTGGGGTCGGGGATCGCGGCGGCGAACTCGACCACCCCCCGGCTCCCCCACCAGCGCGCGGACCCGGCGGGCAGCGGGGCCTCGTGGACGCCCTGGACGCGCCAGTGGGGGGCGAGGGTGCCGGCCACCCAGTCCTCGCCCTTGGCGGGTCTGGCGCGCGCGACGGTGAGCCGGGTGCCGAAGCCCGGTCCGGCGGGCAGGTCGGCGCCCCCGCCGATGCGGAAGAGCCGGCGCGCGGGGTTGACGAGGACGCCGAACCGGGAGCCGGGCACGAGCGAGGCGAGGTGGGCGCCGAGCCCGACGTCGACCCGGTCGAGCCCGCCCACGCCGGGCAGTTGGGCTCCGGCGTAGACGTAGTGGGCGAGGAGCCGGGCCGCGGCGGCGAGGACGCCGGGGCCGAGGTCGGAGAGGGACAGCAGGCGCAGCTGGCGGGCGAGGACCGCGACGGCGAGCGGCGGCAGCGGGACGGGCAGCAGGGCCAGCCGGTCGCTCTCCAGCACGGCCCGGATCGTGTGCAGGCGCCGGACGTACGGAGCGGGCAGCGAGTCGGGGTAGAGGGTGACGACGTGGCCGCACCGGTCCAGCAGGACGGCCGTCTGGGTGACGGCGGTGTCCAGCGACTGCGCCTCGGGCGGCTGGAACACGGCGGCGTCGGGGGCCCGCCCGTCGGGCGCCGAGATCACCAGGTCGAGGCTGGTGACTGCTATCGCAAGGGGCACGTAGGCTTCCCCGTTCACTCCGGACGCGGTGGGCTGCGGCGGACGCAGATCGATACTGCCCTGTGCTGATGCCTCCGCACTTTATCCACCAACGGGGCGGCTGAGAACCGTTCCTCGGGGTTTGGCCGTGCGCCCACGCGGTGGCCTGGCGGTCTTCGCGGGAACCTTGACGAACGTATTGACGAACGCATTGGCCTAGACCATCTTTACGCGCACAAGGCGGCGCCCACCCCCCAGCCTCACCCCGGTCGCCCGCCCCGCACCAGCCCCGACTCCCACCGGAGGCCCTCATGGACCGCGCGCGGCACATCGGAAGAATCTTCCTGAGAGGAAGGGACCCCGGGCGGGGGCGGGGGCGCCGGCTCGGCGGCGTCCTCGCCTCGGCGCTCCTCGCGGCCGGCGGCCTCGCCGGCCTGGACGCCGGGGCACCGGCCCTGGCGGCCGGCGCCGCGAACCTCGCCAAGAACCCCGGATTCGAGTCCGGGCTCTCGTACTGGACCTGTTCGGGCGACAGCGGCACGGTGGTCTCCTCCCCCGTCCACAACGGCACGGGCGCGCTCAAGGCCACCCCGGCCGGTGCCGACAACGCCCGGTGCGCGCAGACGGTGAGCGTGCTGCCCAACTCCTCGTACACGCTGAGCGCATGGGTCCGGGGCGCGTACGTGTACCTCGGCGCGAGCGGCACCGGCACGACGGACGTCTCGACCTGGACACCGTCCGCGACCGACTGGCAGCAGCTGACCACCTCGTTCACGACCGGCCCGGACACGACCTCGGTCACGGTCCACACGCACGGCTGGTACGGGCAGGCCGCCTACTTCGCCGACGACGTCACCCTGACCGGCCCCGGCGGGGGCGACCCCGGCGACCCCGTGCCGGGCGCCCCCGGCGGTCTGACGGCCGGGACGGCCACGGCCACCTCGGTCGGCCTGTCCTGGAGCCCCGTCACGGGCGCGACCGGCTACAACGTCTACCAGGACGGCGCGAAGACGCAGTCCGTCGCGGGCGCATCGGCCACCGTCACCGGGCTCGCGCCCGCCACCACGTACCGCTTCCGGGTGACGGCGACCAACGGCGCGGGCGAGTCGCCGCAGTCGGCCGAGGTCACCGTCACCACGGCGGCCGGGGGCGGCGACGGGCCGGCCGTGCCCAAGCACGCCGTCACGGGGTACTGGCAGAACTTCGACAACGGCGCCACCGTCCAGCGGATCAGCGACGTGCAGAGCCAGTACGACATCATCGCCGTCGCCTTCGCGGACGCCACCGCGACGCCCGGCGCCGTCACCTTCGCCCTGGACCCCGCGCTGAAGTACACCGAGGCGCAGTTCAAGGCCGACATCGCGGCCAAGCGGGCGGCGGGCAAGTCGGTCGTCGTCTCCGTCGGCGGCGAGCGGGGCACGGTGAGCGTCAACGACTCCGCGTCCGCGGAGAACTTCGCGAGCAGCCTCTACGCCCTGATGCAGAAGTACGGCTTCGACGGCGTCGACATCGACCTGGAGAACGGACTCAACCCGACGTACATGACGCAGGCGCTGCGCTCCCTCTCGGCGAAGGCGGGCAGCAGGCTCGTCATCACGATGGCCCCGCAGACCATCGACATGCAGTCGACGTCGGCCGGCTACTTCAAGACCGCGCTGAATATCAAGGACATCCTTACGGTCGTCAACATGCAGTATTACAACAGCGGTTCGATGAACGGCTGCGACGGCAAGGTGTACTCGCAGGGCTCCGTCGACTTCATCACCGCGCTGGCCTGCATCCAGCTGGAGGGCGGCCTGGCGCCGTCCCAGGTCGGGCTCGGCCTGCCCGCGTCGACGCGGGGCGCGGGCAGCGGCTACGTCCCCCCGTCCGTGGTGAACGACGCGCTCGACTGCCTGGCCAAGGGCACGGGCTGCGGCTCGTTCAAGCCCGCGAAGACCTACCCGGGGATCCGGGGCGCGATGACGTGGTCCACGAACTGGGACGCGAGCGCGGGCAACGCCTGGTCGAACGGGGTGGGCCCGCACGTCCACGGGCTGCCGTAACCGGGCGCGCCGAGGTGCCGGACGAACCCGTGGGCCCGCCCGGCGCCTTCGGCGCGCGTAACCCTTACGGCTTGGGGAGCGTGCAGCCCGGCAGCTCGAGGTCGATCTTGTTGCCGGCGCCCACGCACTTGGTTATGCCGTACGTCTGCTCGGCGTAGTTGATGCCCTGGCGGACGGTGACCTGGCCGTTCTCGTCGACCTCGCACGGGTTGTTCATCGTGCAGCGCTCGCCGCTCTCGTTGCCGGTGTTGTTGATCGCGACGACCTTGCCCGTGGTGGCGTCGACGACGGGCGAGCCGGACGTACCACCTATGACGTCGCACGACGAGGTGTAGCGGAGCGAGTCCTTCCAGGTCCAGTCGCCCTCGCGGAGGCGGTAGACGAACCCGTCGACGTTGCAGGAGTAGATCCGCTTCCAGTAGCCGGAGACGACCTTGATCGCCGTGCCCGCGGTCGGGTGGTCGGGGGAGAGGCTCAGCGCGTTGATGTTGTAGCGCTGCTTGATCTGCGCGTACGTGGTGTTCAGCTCGTACAGCGTGACGTCCGTGTCGGTCATCGTGGCGTACGAGACCTTGGTGGCGCGGAGCGTGGCGACCTTGCCCGCCGTGGAGTTGAGCAGGCTGAAGGTACGGCTGGAGGCGCGGTCGACGATGACCTCCCCGGCGGCCGGCATGCCGGTCTCCAGGCAGTGACCGTTGGTCATGACCAGCGCCGGGTCGGTGTCGGCCGAGCCGGGCATCCGGACGAGCGAGCCGGAACAGTTGCTGAGCGCGACGGTGCCGGCGAAGTCGACGGCCTTGGGCTTGGCGGCGGGGGCCGCGCCGGCCGGAGCCGCGCCGGTGCCCACGAGGGCCGCGCCGGCGAGCATCAGCGCCGAGAGCGCGCCGAGGAGAGGTCGTCTTGCGAGGGGCTGGAGGGCCATGGGGGGTGTCCTCTCTGGACCTGTGGTCCAAGTGACCTGTGTTCCGAGTGATCCGTGATACGAGTGACCCGTGAGACGGGTGACCTGAGACATGAGGGGCCTGCGACCTGAGGGACCCATGAGCCGATCCCGTCAGTTTTGACGTGTGCATTGTTGGTTCGGAGGAGAGCGTGCGCAATCAATCGGTCGGAAGTGAAAGGGAAGTTGGCCTGATTCGCTCACACGCGAGCACTTGACCGGTTCATGCCATCTCTCGACACTGACACCGTTCGCTGCTGACGCATACCCCCCACCCGTCGCACGACCTCACCCCCCGAGGAGACCGCATGCGACCGCGACCGCACGGCAGAGCACGGTGGGCCACCGCCGTCGCCGCCGTGCTCACCATGGCCCTGGCCGTCCCCGCCGCCTCCCGCGACGACGCGCGGACCTCGCACTCCTACGAGGTCACCGGCCCGCGCACGGCCGCACAACGCACCGCCGTGGCCGCCACCGGAGCCGCCATCGACGCCGTCCGCCGGGACTCCGTCGTGATCACGGCGGACGCCGCGCAGGCCGAGACGATCCGGAACCTCGGCTACCGGGTGCGCCCGCTGCCCGGCCCGCCGGACCGCTCGGGCGGCGCCAAGGCGGCGCCCTTCGACTTCCCGCCCGCCGACGCCAAGTACCACAACTACGGCGAGGCCATGGCGGAGATCGACGCCGACGTCGCCGCCCACCCGGACATCATGAGCAAGAAGGTCATCGGCAAGTCCTACGAGGGCCGCGACATCGTCGCCGTCAAGATCAGCAAGAACGTGGCCGTGGACGAGGCCGAGCCCGAGGTCCTCTTCACCGCCCACCAGCACGCGCGCGAGCACCTCACCGTGGAGATGGCCCTCTACCTGCTCAAGGAGTTCGGCTCGAAGTACGGCAGCGACCCGCGGGTGACCAAGATGGTCGACAGCCGGGAGATCTGGGTCGTGCCGGACGTCAACCCCGACGGCGGCGAATACGACATCGCGTCCGGTTCGTACCGCAGCTGGCGCAAGAACCGCCAGCCCAACGCCGGGTCGAGCAACAGGGGCACGGACCTCAACCGCAACTGGAACTTCAAGTGGGGCTGCTGCAACGGCTCCTCGGGCAGCACCGGATCCGAGACCTACCGCGGCTCGGGCCCCGAGTCCGCGCCCGAGGTGAAGGTCGTCGCCGACTTCGTCCGCGGCCGGGTGGTCGGCGGGAAGCAGCAGATCAAGACGGCCATCGACTTCCACACCTACAGCGAGCTGGTCCTCTGGCCCTTCGGCTGGACGTACGACGACACCGCGCCCGGCCTCAGCCAGGACGACCACGACGCCTACGCGGCCGTCGGCAAGGCCATGGCGGCCAGCAACGGCTACACCCCCGAGCAGTCGAGCGACCTGTACATCACCGACGGGACCATCGACGACTGGCTGTGGGGCAGCCAGCGGATCTTCGCGTACACCTTCGAGATGTATCCGGGCGAGAGCGGCGCGGGCGGCGGCTTCTACCCGCCGGACGAGGTGATCGACCGGGAGACGGCCCGCAACCGGGAAGCGGTGCTCCAGCTCCTGGAGACCTCGGACTGCATGTACCGGGCGATCGGCAAGGAGCAGCAGTACTGCGCGAAGGGCTGACGGAAACGTCCGCCGTACGCGCCGGACGCGCACCGTAAGGACGGTCCGGTGCACCGCCCGCGCCAAGGGGCGGTGCACCGGACCGTCGTGGTCCGCCCGCCCGCACCCGGCTCGCGGGAACGCGCCCGGGGAGATCGGCGTCGGCGTACTCTCGTTGCGACGTAAGGCGGGCCAGGGAGGATGACCCATGTCGCTACCCCCGGAGAAGGACTGCCCCGACTGCGGTGGATCGGGGCACGCCACGTGGGAGTCGCACGAGGGCGATGAGGTCACGACGGAGTGCAGCGGGTGTGCCGGCACGGGCACGGTGCTCGCATGACGGCGGGCGAGCGCGACGTACCGGTCAAGCGGGCGCAACGGACGCCGCTCGCGCCCGAACTGGTCGGCACGGCGATGTGCGTCGTGTGCCACGAACGGACGATGAAGCTCCCCGGGCACAACGGCGGGGTGTGCATCGAGTGTTACGCCAGGGAGGCCAACGCGGACGTGCGGATCGCCCGGGCGTCGCACTCCTGGGTGCCGGCGAACTTCGTCGGGTGCCCGTGCCTCGCCTGCGGCAGCGAGGACGTCGACGCCAACGGCTATCTCTTCTGGTGCGCCAACTGCCGCATGGTCGCCCGCGTCGCGTAGGCCCCGCCCCGGGCGGGCGGGGCCGTCGCGGGTCAGTCGAGCACGGCGAGGGCGTCGATCTCGACCAGCAGGCCGTCGGGCAGGCCCACGTACACCGTCGTACGGGCCGCCGGGGCCTCCTTGAGGTCGGCGAGGAACTCGTCGTAGACCTCGTTCATCTCGGCGAAGTGCGCGGTGTCGGTCAGGTAGACGCGGAGCATGACCACGTCCTCCAGGCTCGCGCCGCCCGCCTCCAGGACGGCCTTGACGTTGGCGAGGGTCTGCCGGGTCTGCTCGCGCAGGGTCGGCCCGGCGAGCACGGGCTCCTGGCCCGGTTCGACGGGCAGGAAGCCGACCTGGCCGGCGACCTGGAGGATATTGCCCTTGCGCACGCCGTGCGAGAACTTGGCGGGCGCGGCGGCGTGGCCGGCGGGGTGGACCGCGGTCTTCTGGGTCATGGCGTTTCCTTCGTGAGGGGGAACGAGCGGGACGGGTCGTGCCGGTCTCCGGGAAGAGGTCTTCCGGAGTACTCCGCGCTGATCGCCTCGGCGGTGCGGCGCAGCAGCGGGAGGAGCGCGAGGAGTTCCTCGGCGGTGACGACGACGTTGGGCGCCGAGATGGAGCAGGCCGCGACGACGCGCCCGGCCACGCCCCGGACGGGCGCCCCGACGCAGTTGATGGACTCCTCGTGGCCGCCGAGGTCGGTGGCCCAGCCCTGCTCGCGCACGGTAGCCAGCTCCTTGAGGAAGGCGGCGGCGTTCGGTGTCGAACGGGCGGTGTAGGCCGGGTAGTCGAGCCGCTCGGCGAGCGCGCGGCGCTCGGGCTCGGGGAGGTCGGCGAGGAGCAGCTTGGCGACGGCGGCGACGGTGATCGCGACGGGCTTGCCGATGCGGGAGTACATCCGTACGGGGTAGCGGCTCTCGACCTTGTCGATGTAGAGGACCTCGCCCTCCTCGTGCACGGCGAGGTGCACGGTGTGGCCGCACGCCTCGTTGAGGGCGACGAGGTGGGGGTGGGCGATCTCCCGTACGTCGAGGCTCTCGACGGCCTGCTGGGCGAGGGCGAACAGGCGGGCGCCGAGGCGGTAGCGCTGGTCCTGCTGGCGGTGGACGAAGCCGTGCTCGTGCAGGGTGCGCAGGAGGCGCAGCGCGGTGGACTTGTGGACGCCGAGCCGGGTCGCCACCTGTTCGAGGTTGGCGGGGCCCTCGGCGAGGAGCGGGAGGATGGTCAGCGCCCGGTCGACGGTCTGGCTCATGCGCGTGACCCGCCGTTCCCGTGGCGGGCGGTCGTGGCGCGCGAGTGCGCGGGGTCGTTCATGCGGTGCGGTCCTCCACCTCGGCGTACGGGGCCTCGGCCGCGGGCGGACGGTGCGTCCAGCCGGGGCCGAGTCGCAGTCTCCCCCAGGCGGCGTCGTCGAGCGCGGCCAGCCGGTCGGCGTCCGCCCGGCGCGGCGGCGCGCCGAGGTCCCCGGCGGTGGTGAGCGCGGCGGCGGCCATGAGGTGCCCGTGCCGCAACCGTGCCCGGACGCCCAGCCCGCGCAGGGTGGCGGAGAGGAACCCGGCGGCGAAGGCGTCACCGGCGCCGACGGGGGCGACGACGTCGACACGGAGGGCGGGGACGGAGAGGACCCGGTCGCGGGGGCGGGCGGGGCCGCCAACGCTGCCGGGACCGCCAGGACCGCCAGGACCGCCAGGACCGCCAGGACCGCCAGGACCGCCAGGACCGCCAGGACCGCCAGGACCGCCAGGACCGCCAGGACCGCCAGGACCGCCAGGACCGCCAGGACGGGAACGGTCCGGGGCGCGGCGGGTTCCGTGTTCCGGGGTGCCGGGCCCGGACGCGCCCTCGCCGGGGGCGACCGGCCCCGGCGTACGGGGCGGCAGGCCGCCACCCCCCTGGGCGTGGGCCTCTCGGGGCGCCCGGCCCTCGGGGGCGGGCCGGCCGGAGCCCGCGTCCGCGCTCGTCGCGTCCGCGTCGTACCCCTCCCGTACGTACGCCACCGCCCCCGCCGCGCCCCGCTTGACGACCAGGACGTCCGGTTCGGGCAGCGCGGCCCGGATCGCGGCGGGGCCGTGCAGGCCCCAGGCCGCCTCCGCCTCGTCCTCGCCGACGAAGACGAGGTCGCAGCGGCGGGCGAGCTCGGTGAGGACGGCGGGGCCCTCGGGCGCGTCCCGCCACAGGCCCACGCGGTAGTTGACGTCGAAGGAGAGCAGCGGGCGGCCGGGCAGCGCGCGGTCCGTCAGCGCGCGGACGAGGGCGAGGCAGCCGGCGGAGAGCGCGGGGGTGATCCCGGTCAGGTGCAGCACCCGCCCGGCCCAGGCGGCCGCGCGGGGGACGACCTCGGGGGACATGGCGGAGGCGGCGGACCCGGCACGGTAGTAGGCGACTTCGGCGAGCTCGGCGTGAGCGCCCTCGTGGGAGCCCACGTCGGCGGCGACACCCGGCACCGGGCCGGTTACGTCCGCACAGGAGCCCGGCGGCACGGGACCACAGCGGTCCGCCGCCGGAGCGCCGGGCGACGCGTCCACGCAAGGGCCCACCGGCACGGGACCGGAGCAACCCGTACCCGGAGCACCGGACGACGCCTCCACACGTACGCCCTCGGCCGTCTCCGGCGCCGGCCCGCGCACACCCGCAGGGGAACCCGTCGGCACAGGGCCGGAGAGGTCCGCCACCGGGGCGCCGGGCGGCGCGTCCTCGCGGGGGTCCGCCGACGCGGGAGCGTCCGGCTCCGCAACGGCCCCGGCACCCGCCTCCGGGGCGCCCGTCACCGCCCGTTCGCCCGCCGTCCGGAAGTAGATCCCTGTCGGTCGCAGCAGGTCGCGGCGGACCGCCGAGACGTCCACGCCGTACGCCGCGATCGCCGACACCACGTAGTCGCCGAAGGCGTCCGCGCCCACCCGGCCGATCCACCGTGTGCGGTGCCCCGCCGCCGCGAGGGCGCAGGCGACGTTCGCCTCCGCTCCGCCGACGCCTCGTTCGAAGGACGGCACGTCGCCCAGGCGGCCGGGGCAGGAGGGCCGGAAGGCGACCATGGCCTCGCCGAGGCAGACCACTTCCGCGTCCGTGTCCGCCCCGCCGACGCCGGTCACCCCGTACCCCTCACTCGCCGAAAAGCCCGCCGTGCACGCCATGTGACGGTGTCCCGGACGTTCCGGGACATCCGTTGACCCTGCGCCTGCCGGGATGTTAGACAGCGGTGAGCGATATACGCAATGGATGTTGCGCATACTGCAACTGACGTTCACGGGAGGCCTCATGCCGCGCGGCGCCGGACCCTTCAGCGAGGCCGCCGTCGCGCGCCTCGGCGAGGAACGCCTCGACCACCGCTTCAAGGGCCTGCCCCCGGACGCGGAGGGCCTGACCGCCGGCGCGCTGGCCGCCGAGCGCCGCCCGCTGTTCACCGGCGGCTTCACCACCCCCGTGCTCACCCTCTCCGCGGCCGCGCTCGACCACAACCTCGCCCTCATGGAGCGCTGGTCGGCCGAGCGCGACCTCGCCTTCGCGCCGCACGCCAAGACCGCCATGGCGCCGCAGCTGTTCGCGCGCCAGCTCGCCCGCGGCGCGTGGGGCCTCACCGCCGCGACCCCCGCGCAGGTCCGCGTCTACCGCGCCTTCGGCGTCCGGCGGATACTGCTCGCCAACGAGGTCGTGGACCCGGCCGCCCTGCGCATGCTCGCGGCGGAGCTCGCCGCCGACCCCGGTTTCCGCCTCCTCGTCTACGTCGACTCGGCGCGCGGCGTGGAGCTCATGGACACCGCCCTGCGCGCGGCCGGCGCCGCACGCCCCCTGGACGTCCTCGTCGAACTGGGCGCCGACGGCGGCCGCACGGGGGCGCGCACCGAGGAGGAGTGCGCCGCCGTCGCGGACGCCGTGGCCGCCACGGACACGCTGCGGCTGGCCGGCGTCGCCGGCTACGAGGGCGAGATACCGGAGGCCGACGCCGGGCTCGTACGGACCTGGCTGCGGCGGCTGACCGCGCTCGCCGTGGAGTTCGACCGGACCGGCCGGTTCGCCGGGGCGGCGGAGATCGTGGTGAGCGCGGGCGGCAGCACGTGGTTCGACGCGGTCGCCGACGTCCTGGCGGAGCTCCCGCCGCTGTCCGCCCCCGTGCGGAAGGTGCTGCGCGCCGGGGCCTACGTCACCCACGACGACGGCCTCTACCGCCGGAAGACACCGTTCAACCGCCACCCGGAGCAGGGCGCCCTGCTCCCCGCGCTACGGCTGTGGGCCCAGGTCGTCTCCCGCCCGGAGCCGGGCCGCGCCTACCTCAACGCGGGCAAGCGCGACGCCCCGTACGACATCGACCTGCCCGAGCCGCAGCTCGTACGCTCCGCGCGCGACGGCTCCGTACGGCCCGCCGGGGGCATGACGGTCGTGGCCCTCGCCGATCAGCACACCTTCGTGGAGCTGGCGGAGGGCGCGGAGCTGGAGGTCGGGGACTGGGTGGGGCTGGGGCTGTCGCACCCGTGCACGACGTTCGACAAGTGGCAGCTGATCCCCCTGGTGGAGGAGGACGGCACGGTCACGGAATACGTCCGCACGTTCTTCTGACGCACCGGCACGGCGACGACCCGCCGTGCGGCGGGCGGGGCCGGAGCCGGGGAAAGGACCACCATGGACACCGTCCTCCGCGACGTCCGCGTCGTCGACGGCACGGGCGCCCCCTCCTACCGCGCGGACGTCGCCCTCAAGGACGGCCGCATCGCCGAGATCCGCGGAGAGGGGCACGGCCGCCGCCCCGGCGGTGGCCGTGTGCTCGACGCCCACGGCCTCGCCCTCTCCCCCGGTTTCATCGACATGCACGCCCACAGCGACCTCGCCCTCCTCCGCGACCCCGCGCACGAGGCCAAGACCGCCCAGGGCGTGACCCTGGAGGTCCTCGGCCAGGACGGCCTGTCGTACGCGCCCGTCGACGACCGCACCCTCGCCGAGGTCCGCGCCCAGATCACCGGCTGGAACGGCGGCGGCCCCGGGGACACGAGCGTCGACTTCGACTGGCGGACCGTCGGCGGCTACCTGGACCGGCTCGACCGGCAGGGCATCGCCGTCAACGCCGCCTATCTCGTCCCGCAGGGCACCGTGCGGATGCTCGCGGTCGGCTGGGAGGACCGGAAGGCCACGGAAGCCGAGGTGGAGCGGATGAAACGGCTGGTCGCCGAGGGCCTGGAACAGGGCGCGGTGGGCCTCTCCTCCGGACTCACCTACACCCCCGGCATGTACGCGAGCGACGCCGAGCTGACGGAGCTGTGCCGGGTCGTCGCCGCGTACGACGGCTACTACTGCCCGCACCACCGCTCGTACGGGGCCGGCGCGCTCGACGCGTACGCGGAGATGATCGCCCTCACCCGGGAGGCGGGCTGCGCCCTGCACCTCGCGCACGCGACCATGAACTTCGGGGTGAACGAGGGCCGCGCCCCCGAGCTGCTGGCGCTGCTCGACGCCGCGCTCGCGGACGGCGCCGACCTCTCCCTGGACACCTATCCGTACACCCCGGGCTGCACCACGCTCGTCGCGATGCTGCCGAGCTGGGCGGGCGAGGGCGGCCCGGAGGCGGTCCTGGCGCGGCTGCGGGACGACGCGACGGCCGAGCGGATCCGGCACGCGATGGAGACCGAGGGCGCGGACGGCTGTCACGGGGTGCCGATCGACTGGGCCGCCATCGAGATCTCCGGGGTGGCGGACCCGGCGCTGACCGGGTACGTCGGCCGGACCGTCGCCGCCCTCGCCCGGGCGCGCGGCGAGCGGCCGTGGGCCGTCGCCCGCGGGCTGCTGATCGCCGACCGGCTGGGGCCGACGATCCTCCAGCACGTGGGGCACGAGGAGAACGTACGGGCGATCATGCGCCATCGCGCGCACACCGGCGGCAGCGACGGGATCCTGCACGGCGCCAAGCCGCACCCCCGGGCGTACGGCACGTTTCCGCACTACCTGGGCCACTACGCGCGGGAGCTCGGGGTGCTCTCGCTGGAGGAGTGCGTGGCGCATCTCACGTCGCGTCCCGCGGCCCGGCTGAGGCTGCCCGACCGGGGTCTCGTACGCGAGGGATACCGCGCCGACCTGGTGCTCTTCGATCCGGCGACCGTGGCCGCCGGTGCCACTTTCGAAGCCCCGCGGACACTTCCGACCGGCATTCCTTATGTCCTGATTGCCGGACGCTTTGTGATGGAAGACGGGCGCCGGACGGACGTCCTGGCGGGGCGGACGGTCCGGCGGTCGCCGGGGCGCCGGTCCGGGCCCTGAGCGGCCCTCCGGTGTGACGGGAATCCACGCGCGGGGGTCCCGGGGCCCCCGTATGGTGGCCGTCATGCAGGTGATCCAGTCAACGAAGCTCGCCAACGTCTGCTACGAAATCCGTGGCCCGGTGCTCGAGGAGGCGATGCGGCTGGAAGCGGCAGGTCACCGCATCCTCAAGCTCAACACCGGCAACCCCGCGACCTTCGGCTTCGAGTGCCCGCCGGAGATCCTTGAGGACATGCTCCGCAACGTCGGCAGCGCACACGGCTACGGCGACGCCAAGGGGCTGCTCTCCGCCCGCCGGGCGGTGGTGCAGCACTACGAGACCAAGGGCATCGAGCTGTCCGTCGAGGACGTCTACCTCGGCAACGGCGTCTCGGAGCTGATCCAGATGTCGATGCAGGCGCTGCTCGACGACGGCGACGAGGTGCTCGTCCCGGCGCCGGACTACCCGCTGTGGACGGCGTCCGTCTCGCTGGCCGGCGGCACGGCGGTGCACTACCGCTGCGACGAGCAGTCGGACTGGATGCCGGACCTCGCCGACGTGGAGCGGAAGGTCACCGACCGCACCAAGGCCATCGTCATCATCAACCCGAACAACCCCACGGGCGCGGTCTACGACGACGAGATGCTGCGCGGCCTGACGGAGATCGCCCGCCGCCACAACCTGATCGTCTGCTCCGACGAGATCTACGACAAGATCCTCTACGACGGCGTCACCCACACGCCGACCGCGGCCATCGCCCCGGACCTGCTCACCCTGACCTTCAACGGCCTGTCGAAGTCCTACCGGGTCGCGGGGTACCGCAGCGGCTGGATGGCCGTGTGCGGCCCGAAGGCGCACGCCGACAGCTATATCGAGGGCCTGACGATCCTCGCCAACATGCGGCTGTGCGCGAACATGCCCGCGCAGCACGCGGTGGCCACGGCGCTCGGCGGCAAGCAGTCGATCAACGACCTGGTGCTGCCCGGCGGCCGGCTGCGGGAGCAGCGTGACGTGGCGTACGAGCTGCTGACCCGGATCCCGGGCGTGACCTGTGTGAAGCCCAAGGGGGCGCTGTACGCCTTCCCCCGGCTCGACCCCAAGGTCTACAAGATCAAGGACGACCGGCAGATGGTCCTGGACCTGCTCCGGGCCGAGAAGATCATGGTGGTGCACGGCACCGGCTTCAACTGGCCGGAGCCCGACCACTTCCGTCTGGTCACGCTGCCGAACACCGAGGACCTGGCAGAAGCGGTGACGCGGATCGGCACCTTCCTGGACGGCTACAGCCAGCCCTGAGCAAGATCTCGCCCTGTAAGTAAAACAACTTTAGATGCCGTCTAAGTTAGGATGGCCTTCTGAGGTATTCAGGAGGCCATCCATGTACGAGCCGATCCGGACGCAGTCGGTCCACAGCCTGTCCGCACAGCGCTGGAGCGCGCGCGAGCTGCACCACTCCCGCGAGGAACAGCTGGACATCCGCCTGGCGGGCCACCTCACCGCGCTGCTGACCGTCACCGACGAACTGCGCGCCCTCGCGCCGTCCGGCACGCTGGACGACGCCGCGGAGCGGCTCGCCGAGCGGATCACCCGGATGCGCGGCAGCGCCCCGCTCCGCGCGGCCCCCTCCGCGGACCGCGCCACCCCCGCCCGTATCGGCGCCCTGCACCAGCGGGCGCACCAGCTCGCCGGACAGGCGCTGGTCGTCGCGACCTCGGCGAACGACCCGGCCGGTCAGGCCGTCGCCGCGGAGTGCCTGCGGGCGCACGCGGCGGCGCTGGGCATCCCCGCCTGACCGGCGGGGAGCACGTCGCGCAGGTGCTGGAGGCCCGGCCTCCAGCACCCTCCCGGCCTCAGCCCAGGCGCCGCACCAGCGCCCGGTACTCGTCCCACAGCTCCTTCGGCGTGTGCTCGCCGAACGTGTTCAGGTGCTCGGGGATCAGCGCGGCCTCCTCGCGCCAGACCTCCTTGTCCACGGACAGCAGGAAGTCCAGATCGTCCGCGCCCAGGTCCAGGCCGTCCGTGTCCAGGGCCTCCTTGGTCGGCAGCACGCCGATGGGCGTCTCGACGCCCTCCGCCGCACCCTCCAGGCGCTCGACGATCCACTTGAGCACCCGGCTGTTCTCACCGAAGCCCGGCCACACGAACCGGCCGTCCGCGTCCTTGCGGAACCAGTTCACGTAGTAGATCTTCGGCAGCAGGGCCTGGTCCTTGCCCTTGCCGACCTCGAGCCAGTGGCCCATGTAGTCGCCCATGTTGTAGCCGCAGAACGGCAGCATGGCGAAGGGGTCGCGGCGCAGCTCGCCGACCTTGCCCTCGGCGGCGGCGGTCTTCTCGGAGGCGACGTTGGCGCCGAGGAAGACACCGTGCTGCCAGTCGAAGGACTCGGTCACCAGCGGCACGGCCGAGGCGCGGCGGCCGCCGAAGAGGATCGCCGAGATCGGCACGCCCTTGGGGTCCTCCCACTCGGGCGCGATGATCGGGCACTGCGCGGCGGGGACGGTGAAGCGGGCGTTGGGGTGGGCGGCGGGGGTGCCGCTCGCCGGGGTCCAGTCGTTGCCCTTCCAGTCCGTGAGGTGCGCGGGCGGCTCCTCCGTCATGCCCTCCCACCACACGTCGCCGTCGTCGGTGAGGGCGACGTTGGTGAAGACGGAGTTGCCCCACATGGTCTTCATGGCGTTGGCGTTGGTGTGCTCGCCGGTGCCGGGCGCGACACCGAAGAAACCGGCCTCGGGGTTGATGGCGTAGAGCCGACCGTCCTCGCCGAAGCGCATCCAGGCGATGTCGTCGCCGATGGTCTCGACCGTCCAGCCCGGGACGGTGGGCTCCAGCATGGCGAGGTTGGTCTTGCCGCAGGCGGACGGGAAGGCGGCGGCCACGTACTTCGCCTCGCCGCGCGGCGGGGTCAGCTTGAGGATGAGCATGTGCTCGGCGAGCCAGCCCTCGTCCCGGGCCATGACGGAGGCGATGCGCAGCGCGTAACACTTCTTGCCCAGCAGGGCGTTGCCGCCGTAGCCGGAGCCGAAGGACCAGATCTCGCGGTCCTCGGGGAAGTGCGAGATGTACTTGGTGGTGTTGCAGGGCCACGGGACGTCGGCCTCGCCCTCGGCCAGCGGGGCACCGAGGGTGTGCACCGCCTTGACGAAGAACCCGTCGGTGCCGAGCTCGTCGAGGACCGCCCGGCCCATCCGGGTCATGGTGCGCATCGAGACGGCGACGTAGGCGGAGTCGGTGAGCTCCACGCCGATCGCGGACAGCGGCGAGCCGAGCGGGCCCATGCAGAACGGCACCACGTAGAGCGTGCGACCGCGCATCGAGCCGCGGAAGACGCCCTGCTCACCGGCGAAGATCTCCCGCATCTCCGCGGGTGCCTTCCAGTGGTTGGTCGGACCGGCGTCGGACTCCTTCTCGGAGCAGATGAACGTACGGTCCTCGACGCGGGCCACGTCGCTCGGGTCGGAGGCGGCGTAGTAGGAGTGGGGGCGCTTGACGGGGTCGAGCTTGCGGAAGGTGCCCTTGGCGACGAGCTCCTCGCACAGGCGCTCGTACTCGGCCTCGGAACCGTCGCACCAGACCACCTGGTCCGGCTGGGTGAGGGCGGCGATCTCGTCGACCCAGGAGATCAGCTCCTGGTGGTTGGTGAGGGTGGTGGGAGCCGCATTGCTGCGCGCCACGATCGCTCCGTCCCGCCGGGGACCACGCTGCCCCGGCGTCAGATTCGAGGGTTGACGGACCTCGCCCTGTCGCCCGCTCGGTCCGCTGCTGTGGAAGGTGCCCCTTGGGGGCTGCGACCCAGACGCTTCGTGACCGCTCATCCGGTGCCGCCCGCACTCATTTGATCATCCGACTCCGCCCCGTTTCTGTCCAGGGGGCACCCCCGTGACCATCGCCACGTGATACTGATCCGTAACTTACGGTGCCGTAGGTACCATGCCGCCATGACTTCCGCGCCCGACGCAGCGCTTCCCGCGCAGCCCGCCCCCGCCGGCGCCGCGGCCGCCGCCCCGCCCGGCCTCCCCCTGCCGACCGCCAAGCCGCGCCTGCGCGGCTGGCTGCACGCCGGGATGTTCCCCGCCGTCCTGATCTCCGGCGTCTTCCTGACCGCCCTCGCGGACAGCACCCGGGGCCGTATCGCCTGTGCGGTCTACGTGCTCTCCGCCTGCCTGCTCTTCGGCATCAGCGCCCTCTACCACCGGGGGAACTGGAGCCCCAGGGTCAACGCCGTGCTCCGCCGGCTCGACCACGCCAACATCTTCCTGATCATCGCCGGCACCTACACCCCGCTGACCATGCTGCTCGTCCCCGGCGGCAGGGGTCAGGCCCTGCTCTGGGCGGTCTGGGCGGCGGCCGCCGCGGGCATAGCCTTCCGCGTGTTCTGGGTCGGCGCGCCGCGCTGGCTCTACACCCCCTGCTACATCGCCATGGGCTGGGCCGCCGTCTTCTTCCTGCCGGACTTCCTGCGGAAGGGCGGCATCGCGGTGCTCGTCCTCGTGATCGTCGGCGGCCTGCTCTACAGCGTGGGCGGCGTGATCTACGGCATCAAGCGCCCCAACCCGTCCCCGCGCTGGTTCGGCTTCCACGAGGTCTTCCACTCGCTGACGCTGGCGGCGTTCATCGTGCACTACGTGGGCATCTCGCTGGTCGCCTATACGCACACCTGAGCACGCCGGCGGCCGGCGCCCCGGCCCCCGGGACGCCCGTCCCGCAGCCCCCGAGGCCGCGATCTCCCCGAGGTCGCGGCCTTCGCCGTGTCCGGCGGCGCGGCCGGGACGCCGCCGGGGACCACGGCGTGGTCCCCGGGAAGGCCGATGCCCGAGAATGCTGCCATGGCCTCCGCAGACACCTCCTCCGCCGCGTCGTCCGAGCCCCGGCTCGGGCTGCGCGAGCGGAAGAAGATCCAGACCCGTCAGGCGATCCGCCACGCCGCCTACCGGCTCTTCGAGAAGCAGGGGTACGACGCGACCCCGGTCGACCAGATCGCCGAGGCCGCCGACGTCTCCCCCAGCACGGTCTTCCGCTACTTCCCCACCAAGGACGACATCGTCCTGACCGATGAGTACGACCCGCTGCTGGAGGCGGCGATCCGGGCCCGGCCGATGAGCGAGCCCCCGGTCGAGGCCATCCGCCAGGGGATCCTCGCCTCGATGCGCCATGTCATCGACAGCGACATCGCCGAGCTCAAGCAGCGGACCAGGCTGGTCCGCGAGGTGTCCTCGCTGCGCGGCCGGCAGGCCGAGGGGACGGGCGAGTCGGCGCGGATGCTCTGCGGCGTGCTGGCCGAGCGCACCGGCCGCCCGGCCGACGACCTGGAGCTGAGGGTGGTCATCGCCGCCGTGCTCGCGGCGATGCACGAGGCCCTGATGCGCTGGGTCGAGCGGGGCCAGACCGAGGACCTCATCACGCTCATCGGCCGCACCCTCGACGTCCTCGACCGGGGCCTCACCCTCTGAGCCGCCGGACCCGCCCGGCCGCCCCGGGGGCCCGGCCCGCTACTCCCGCCCCGCCAGGCTCGCCGCCAGCACCGCCGGGTCGTCCGTCGGCCTCCGGCAGGTGAAGTCCCGGCAGACGTACGCGGCCGGTCTGCCGTCGAGGAGCGGCCGCCCGGCGAGCAGCGGCACCTCCTCCGAGCCCGCCTCGCCCACGGCGACCGCCAGCCCGGGGGCCGTCGACAGCAGGGCGGTGCGGTGCAGGGCCAGGGTCCCGGGGTGGTCCTGCGGGCCGACCACGGCGACCTCGCGGGGCCCGTCCAGCAGCGCCTCGGCGGCGGCCAGGCCCCAGCTGATGAAGCGCGGCGCCTTCGGGCCGAGCGCCCGCACCACGCCGAGCGCGCGCTCCGCCGCCTCCCGGTGCGGGGCGCTGCCGGTGTACGCGGCGTACGTCAGCAGGGCGCCGCAGGCCGCCGTCCAGCCGGAGGGGGTGGCGGTGTCCGTGGGGTCCTGCGGACGGCGGATCAGGGCCTCGGCGTCGTCGGCGGTGTCGAAGAAGCCGCCGTCCTCGCCCCGGAAGTGGACCAGGACGGAGTCCAGCAGCAGCCCCGCGAAGTCCGCCCACACCCCCTCGCCGGTGACCGCGGTGAGCGTGAGGAAGCCCTCGGAGACGTCCGCGTAGTCCTCCAGGACACCGGCGTGGGCGCCGGCCACCCCGTCCAGGGAGGTGCGGAACAGCCGCGCGTGCCAGTCCATGTGGGTGCGGACGAGCAGATCGGCGGCGTCCGTCGCGGCCTGCACGAGATCCGGGCGGTCGAAGTACGCGCCGGTCTCCGCCAGCGCGGCGATCGCCAGGCCGTTCCAGGCGGCCACGATCTTGTCGTCCCGGCCCGGGCGGGGCCGGGTGTCCCGCGCCGCCAGCAGCTTGCGGCGCAGTGCGGCGAGCCGGCCCGCCTCCAGCAGGACCTCGGTGTCCGGCAGCTGGAGGACCGAGGCGCCCTCCTCGAACGTGCCCTCCTTGGTCACCCCGAAGTGCGCGGCGGCCAGCTCGCCGTCCTCCTCGCCCAGGACCTCCCGCAGCTGCCGCGGCGTCCACACGTAATAGGCGCCCTCGGCGTGCCTGCCCCCACCTCCCCCGGCTGCCGCCGGGAGGTGCCCCCCTTCGTCCACGACTCCGCTGTCGGCGTCCAGGGCGGACGCGAAGCCCCCCTGGTCGGTGCGCATCTCGCGGACCAGGAAGTCGGCCGTCTCCAGGGCCACCCGGCGTGCGAGGGCCGAGCCCGTGGCCCGCCACAGGTGGGCGTAGACCCGGCAGAGCAGGGCGTTGTCGTAGAGCATCTTCTCGAAGTGCGGCACCGTCCACGTGGCGTCCACCGCGTACCGGGCGAAGCCGCCGCCGAGCTGGTCGTAGATCCCGCCGCGGGCCATGGCCTCGCAGGTGGCCTCCACCATCTGGAGGGCGGCCTCGGAGCCCGTGCGGGCGTGGTGGCGGAGCAGGAACTCCAGGGTCATGGACGGCGGGAACTTCGGCGCGCCGCCGAAGCCGCCGCGCACGGCGTCGAAGTCCCGGGTGAGCCCCATCAGGGCCTGGTGGAGATCCTCCGGGCCCGGCGGCACGGCCATGGCACCGGCCGGCCCGTCCTCGCCGTCGGCGTCCTCCTCGGCGAGGCTCAGGGTGAGGGTGCGCTCGGAGAGATCGCGCACGATCCGGCCGGCGACCTCGCCGACCTCCTCCCGGCGGTCGGCCCAGGCGGCCCGGACGCCCTCCAGGACCTGCGGGAAGGACGCCGTGCCGTGCCGGGGCTCGGGCGGGAAGTACGTGCCGAAGTAGAAGGGCTCGGCCCCGGGGGTGAGGAAGACCGTCATGGGCCAGCCGCCGTGGCCGGTGGCCGCCTGCACGGCCTCCATATAGACCGCGTCGACGTCCGGGCGCTCCTCGCGGTCGACCTTGACCGAGACGAAGTGCTCGTTGAGGAACGCGGCCGTGTCGTCGTCCTCGAAGGATTCGTGCGCCATCACATGGCACCAGTGACAGCTGGAGTACCCGACGCTCAGCAGCACGGGCACATCGCGCCGCCGGGCCTCCTCGAAAGCCTCGGGCGACCACGGCCACCAGTCCACCGGGTTCTCGGCGTGCTGGAGGAGGTACGGGGACGTCTCATGGGCCAGGCGGTTCGGCATGACCCCATCCTTCCCCACCCCGGCCCGATCGGTGAGTTGTCCACAGGCTCGATCGGGACACGGCGCCCGGAAGGAGGAGGGGGCGCGAGGACGCACGGAGGGGCGCGGCCCGGCGCGGGCACACCCGAAGGCGGCCGCGGCCCGGTGGGCCACGGCCGTGCGGGGGGGGGCGGTCGGCCCCGGCCTGTGCCGCTAGGCGCTGGTGCCGCTCGCGGCGGTGGAGCCCTTGGCGACCGCCGGCGCTTCCTCCGGGGCCTCCTCGAAGTCCACCTTGTTCATGTGCTTGTTCATGCTCTTCATCAGCAGCCAGACGGCGCCGCCGATCAGGGCGAAGACCACGAAACCGAGCACACCGGGAGTGACCTTGTTCTGGTCAAGCTCCGCGGCGAGGGGCACCAGATGCGTGAGCGCGGGGGAGGTCGTCATGGGGTCAATTGTTGCGGATACCCGCGAAGAGGTCGTCCTCGGGGAGGGACGTGCCGACGAGAGACTTCGCCAGCTCGTACTCCTCGGTCGGCCAGACCTCCCGCTGAAGGTCCAGCGGCACCCGGAACCAGCCGCCGTCCGGGTCGATCTGGGTCGCGTGCGCGATCAGCGCCTTGTCCCGGATCTCGAAGAAGTCGGCGCACGGGACGTAGGTGGTCAGGGTCCGCTCCCGGCCCGCCGTCAGCCAGCGCTCCAGCCACTCGCCGTAGGGCGACTCCAGGCCCCTGGCCAGCAGCGCCTCGTGCAGGGCCAGGGTGCGCTCCCGGTTGAAGCCCTGGTTGTAGTAGAGCTTCTGCGGCTGCCACGGCTCGCCCGCGTCGGGGTAGCGGGACGGGTCGCCCGCCGCCTCGAAGGCCACCATCGTGATCTTGTGGGTCATGATGTGGTCGGGGTGCGGGTAGCCGCCGTTCTCGTCGTACGTGGTGATCACGTGCGGGCGGAACTCGCGGATCAGCTTCACCAGCTCGCCCGCCGCCTCGTCGACGTCCTGGAGCGCGAAGCAGCCCTCGGGCAGCGGCGGCAGCGGGTCGCCCTCGGGCAGCCCGGAGTCGACGAAGCCCAGCCACTCCTGCTTGACGCCGAGGATGTCGCGCGCCTCTGCCATCTCCTTGGCGCGCACCTCGTGGATGTGCTCCTCGATGTACGGGTCGCCCTGGAGCTTGGGGTTGAGGATGGAGCCACGCTCACCACCCGTGCAGGTCGCGACCAGCACGTCCACCCCCTCGGACACGTACTTGGCCATCGTGGCCGCGCCCTTACTCGACTCGTCGTCGGGGTGGGCGTGCACGGCCATCAGTCGCAGCTGCTCAGTCAAGACTCGATCCTCAGTCACTGGTCATGGCCCGTCTTATCGGTGTGTCGGGGCGCCTCCTATAGTGACCGAAGCGGGAGACGATTCATTCCAGTTTCCCGACCGGTCCCCGACCAGGAGGAAAGATCATGGCTGCGGTACGCGAGGGCCTGCCCGACGGTCGTTACGGCCGCTCGGCGGACGAGCGCGCCGACCGCAAGCTGAAGATCATCGGGGCGGTGCTGGGCGCCTGCCTGCTGGCCGTGGTCGGCTGGTCGGCCGTGCACTACATCACGTCGTCGGACGTCACCGGGCAGCTGATCCGCTCGAAGCCGGTCTCCGACACCACCGTCGAGGCCGTCCTGGAGATCCGTAAGGACAAGGACGTCACGGCCATCTGCACGCTGCGCGCGCTGGGCGAGGACGGCAGCGAGGTCGCCCGTAAGGACGTCACGCTCGACCGCCGCGAGGACCACTTCACGGAGCTGGTCACGCTCCGCACCACCAAGCTCGCCTCGGCCACCGCGCTCGAGGGCTGCACCAGCTCGTCACGCGGCTGACCAGCACTGACGCGTTTCTTGCGCGTTTCCTCCCGCTGGCTTCTTCCCCCTTTACGGACGTAATTGTTAGGCTCGTGGTTTCGCCCACCTTTGAAGGCGCACCCTTCTGAGTAGGGCGTTCATTTGTATCCCGGCTGTTACCCCAGCCGTCCCCCCAAGTTTTTCCCAGTACCGACGAGGAGCACCTGTGACCCAGACCAGCGACAACGTCACCTGGCTGACTCAGGAGGCGTACGACCAGCTCAAGGCCGAGCTGGAGTACCTGTCTGGTCCCGCTCGCACCGAGATCGCGATGAAGATCGCGGCGGCCCGCGAGGAGGGTGACCTGCGAGAGAACGGCGGGTACCACGCGGCCAAGGAGGAGCAGGGCAAGCAGGAGCTCCGTGTGCGCCAGCTCACGCAGCTGCTGGAGAACGCGAAGGTCGGCGAGGCCCCGGCCGCGACCGGCGTCGTCGCGCCCGGCACCGTCGTCACCATCGCCTTCGACGGCGACCCGGACGACACCATGACCTTCCTGCTCGCCTCCCGTGAGTACGCCAGCACGGACATCGAGACCTACTCCCCGCAGTCCCCGCTGGGCTCGGGCGTCAACGGCAAGAAGATCGGCGAGGACGCCTCGTACGAGCTGCCGAACGGCAAGAAGGCCATGGTCCGCATCCTGGAGGCCAAGCCCTACACGGCCTGAGGCCGCGGCCCGGAGCGCCGGGCCCTTCACCACGCTACGGCGGAGCCCCGGACCCGGGAATCGGGTCCGGGGCTCCGCCGTAGCCGTAGCCGTAGCCGTAGCCGTACGGAACGGTCGCCGCCCGGCGTCAGGCCGTCGCCGACCGGTACTTCCGCACCGACAGGCTCCGGAACACCAGGATGATCACCACGGACCAGATCAGCGAGGCCCACACCGGGTGCTGCATGGGCCAGGCCGCGGGCACCGGATAGCCGTCCGGGAAGTTGCCGAAGAGCTGCCGGGCCGCCTGCACCGTGGCGCTGAAGGGGTTCCACTCGGCGATGTTGCGGAGCACCATCGGCATGTTGTCGGAGGGCACGAAGGCGTTCGAGATGAAGGTCAGCGGGAAGAGCCAGATCAGCCCGCCCGAGGTGGCCGCCTCCGGGGTCCGCACGGACAGCCCGATCAGCGCGCCGATCCAGGAGAAGGCGTAGCCCAGCAGGAGCAGCAGCGCGAAGCCCGCCACCGCCTTGGGGATGCCCGCGTGGGTGCGCCATCCCACGATCACCGCGACGATCGCCAGCACCACCAGCGTCAGCGCCGTCTGTACGAGGTCGGCGAGGGTGCGGCCGGTGAGCACCGCGCCACGCGCCATGGGCAGCGAGCGGAAGCGGTCGATGAGGCCCTTGTGCATGTCGTCGGCGATGCCGGCGCCCGCGCCGGCCGTGGCGAAGGTGACGGTCTGCGCGAAGATGCCGGCCATCAGGAACTCGCGGTAGGCCGAGGGGTCGGTGTTGCCGCCGACGGCGATCGAGCCGCCGAAGACATAGCTGAACAGCACCACGAACATGATCGGCTGGATCAGTCCGAAGATGACCACCTCGGGGATCCGGGCCATCCGGATCAGATTGCGCCTGGCGACGACCAGGGAGTCGCGCACGGACTGGCCGATGCCGCCGTACGGACGCGGGCCCGCCGCCGTGGGAGCGCCGTCGAGGATGCTCACGAGGCCGCCTCCGTCCTGTCGTGCCGCTTGTGCCCCGGCCTGCCGTCCGGCGCCTTGCCGCTCCCCGGCCCCTGCCCTTCGGCCTCCTCCGCCTCGGCCACGTGCCCGGTGAGCGAGATGAAGACGTCGTCCAGCGTCGGCCGGCGCAGGCCGATGTCGTCGATCTCGATGCCCCGGGCGTCCAGTTCTCTGATCACCTCGGCGAGCAGCTTCGCGCCGCCGGAGACCGGGACGGTGATCTTCCGGGTGTGCTCCTCGACCTTCGACTCGCCCTTGCCGAAGCCGCGCAGCACTTCGTCGGCGGGGGCGATGTGGCCGGCCTGGTGCACCACGACCTCGACGCGCTCCCCGCCGGTGCGCGCCTTGAGCTGGTCGGAGGTGCCGCGGGCGATGACCTTGCCGTGGTCGACCACCGCGATGTCGTGCGCGAGGCGGTCGGCCTCCTCCAGGTACTGCGTGGTGAGCAGCAGGGTCGTACCGCCCGCGACCAGCTCCTCGATGACCTCCCAGAGCTGCTGCCGGTTGCGCGGGTCGAGGCCGGTGGTGGGCTCGTCCATGAACATCACGGGCGGGCTGACGACCAGGGCGGCGGCGAGGTCGAGACGGCGCCGCATGCCGCCGGAGTAGGTCTTGGCGATGCGGTCGGCGGCGTCGGCGAGGTTGAAGCGGTCCAGCAGCCGGCTCGCGCGCGCCTTCGCGTCGCGCGCGCTCATCTGGTAGAGCTGACCGACCATCCGGAGATTCTCACGGCCCGTCAGATATTCGTCGACGGCGGCGAACTGGCCGGAGAGCCCGATGGAGCGGCGGACCTCGTGGGGTTTCTTCAGGACGTCGATGCCCGCCACGCGGGCGGTGCCGCTGTCGGGCTTGAGCAGGGTGGTGAGGACGCGCACTGCGGTGGTCTTGCCGGCGCCGTTGGGGCCGAGAAGTCCTAGAACGGTTCCTTCCGGTACGTCGAGATCGACGCCGTCCAGAGCCCTGACATCGCCGAAGGTCTTCACCAGACCTTCGGCAAAAATGGCGCCTGGCATGGAGGTTCTCCCCGTTTGGGTGACGTATTACAGGATTTTACGGTCGCTGTTGTCCTCCCGCCCTGTGAATGGGCTCCTCGGAGCCCCCAAACACCCTCTGCCGAAAGGCGGTCACCCGGCGTCAGGGGATCACCAGATATCCCGCCTCGCGCAGGGCGCTCCTCAGCATCGCGCAGTGCTCCGTGCCCTTGGTCTCCAGATGCAGCTCGACCTCCGCCTCCGTGAGCCCGAGCCGCGGATCGGTGCGCACATGGCCCACGTCCAGGACGTTGGCGTCGACCCCCGAAAGCACCTCCAGGAGGGCGGCCAGCGCCCCCGGTCGGTCGGTGAGCCGCACCCGCAGCGACAGATAACGGCCCGCCGCCGCCATACCGTGCCGCAGGGTGCGCTGGAGCACCAGCGGGTCGACGTTGCCGCCGGACAGCACGGCGACGACCGGCCCCTCGAAGGAGCCGGGGTCGGCGAGCAGCGCCGCCACGGGGCTCGCCCCGGCCGGCTCGACCACCATCTTGGCCCGCTCCAGGCAGAGCAGCAGGGCGCTGGAGAGGTCGTCCTCGGAGACCGTGCGGACCTCGTCGACCAGCTCCTCGATGATCCGGAAGGGGATGTCGCCGGGGCGGCCCACCTTGATGCCGTCGGCCATCGTCGCCGGCGCGGGTATCGACACCGGCTCGCCCGCGGCCAGCGAGGGCGGATAGGCGGCGGCGCCCGCCGCCTGCACGCCCACCACCCGTACGTCGGGCCGCAACGCCTTCACCGCCACCGCGATCCCGGCCACCAGACCGCCGCCGCCGACGCCCACCACGATGGTGCGCACCTCGGGGCACTGCTCCAGGATCTCCAGGCCCAGGGTGCCCTGGCCCGCGATGACGTCCGGGTGGTCGAAGGGGTGGATGAAGACCGCGCCGGTCTCCCGGGCGTGGTCCTGGGCGGCGCGCACCGCCTCGTCGACGATCTGCCCCCGCAGCACCACCTCGGCGCCGTACTCCCGGGTCGCGGCCACCTTGGGCAGGGGCGCGCCCTCCGGCATGAACACCGTGGAGCGCACGCCCAGGAGCGAGGCGGCCAGTGCCACGCCCTGCGCGTGGTTGCCCGCGCTGGCGGCCACCACCCCGGCCGCGCGCTCCCCCGCGGACAGGCCGGCGATCCGGACGTACGCGCCGCGCACCTTGAAGGAGCCGGTGCGCTGGAGGTTCTCGCACTTCAGATGGACCGGGGCGCCGACCAGCCGGGACAGGAAGCGGCTGCCCTCCATGAGGGTCTCGCGGGCGACGCCGGAGAGCATCTTCTGGGCCTCGCGCACATCCTCCAGCGAGACATCAAGGGATATCCCGGGCGCCTCCGGGGACCCGCTCCCGGACATCCCGGATGTATCGGGCCGGTGGTCATGGGCCGGCGCACCCGGGGCCGGGCCGGCTCCCCCGCCGGCGAAGCTGTCGGTGGACTGACCGGTCATGCCTTGGACAGCGCCTTCGTCATCAACTCGTGCAGCCATGCCGCCAGTCTCGCAGCTCGCCTCCGCAACCACCGTCACAGGACGCGCACATCCGCGCATACCGGCGCGGAAGGGAGGCGGACCGGCGGCGGCGCATACCGAGCGGTTTGCGCAGCACCCGTACGAGCGCCCGCCGGGCCGCGTACTCTGTCCCCCAATCCTCAGCGATTCCCTGCCCGCCGCACGAAGTGAGCCCCAGGCCATGCCCACCCCTCCGGACATGACGACCGACCTCGCCCCAGGCGTCCTCGACGCCCTCCAGCACCAGGTGGCCGTCTTCGCCCGTCGCGCCGAACAGACCCGGCTCGGCGGTGTAGGCCAGGTCCGCAACTCCATGGACCGCGCCGCCTATCTGCTGCTCAACCGTCTCGACCAGGAAGGCCCGATGGGCGTCAAGGCGCTCGCCGCGGGCATGGGCATCGACTCCTCGACCGTCACCCGTCAGGTGGCGCCGCTGGTCGACACCGGTCTCGTCAAGCGGACCTCGCACCCCGAGGACGGCCGGGCCGTCGTGCTCCAGCTGTCCCCGCGTGGCAAGGCCCGCCTCGACGAGGTGCGCGGCTCCCGGCGCGAGCTGATGGCCCTGGTGACCTCCGGCTGGACCGAGGACGAGCGGGACGTCTTCTGCACCCTGCTCACCCGCTTCAACTCCGCCCTCTCCGAGGTGCACAACGCCCTTCCCCCGGCCACGCCGGCCTCTTGACCCGGGCCGCCGGCTGCCCTCTCCTGGTGCCTACGACACGCGTACGGACGGCGTCCGCGCGTGCGGGACACGGACCGGGGAGCCCGGGGACGGGGGCGGCGACGGGTGCGAGAGCGGCGGGCGGCCAGGGAGCTCCGTCGCGCCCATGAGTTCGAGGAGTTCGTCGGGGGCGCGGGCGGCAGGCTGCTGCACGTCGCCGCGCTGCTCACCGGCGAGGCGACCGACGGCGCGCCCGGCCCGGTGGGCGGTCCGCACGGCCCCGGGGAGCCCGTACCCCGCCGCCACGAGGCCGCCGAGCGGCTGCTGACGGCCGCGCTGGCCGCCACGTACGCCGCCTGGGACCGGGCGCGCGGCGAGGATCCGTACGACCGCGCCCGCCAGGAGCTGGCGACCCGGTACGCGCGCGCCGCCCGCCGGTCCGGGAGCCCGGCCCCCGGTGGGGTACTGGCCCCGCTCGCCCCTCAGGAGCGCCTGGTCCTCGTCCTGTGCCTCGCCGAGGGCCTGGCCGAGGAGCAGACGGCGGCGCTCCTGGGCCTGCCGGTGGAGCGCGTCCGGGCGCTGCGCACCCGCGCCGTCGAGGTGCTTCTCGGCGGTGCGCCGCGCGCGGGCCGGGCCACCGCCGGACCGTGGCGCACCCGTCCCCGGCGGGCCGGATCGTGAGCGGCCTCGACCGTAAGGAGGACGCGGTCCGCCGGATGCTGGACCTCCGCCACCTGCCGCTGCCCCCGGGCCTCGCCGCGCGTGCCGCCGCGCGGGGCGGTCGCGTACTGCGCCGCCGCCGGGCGGTACGGGCGGTGGGGTGGGCGCTGCTGGCGGCGGGGACGGTGGCGTTCTGCGTATGGGCGGCGCTGGTGGAGCCGTGGTCGGCGCCGTCGCTGTGGGACCGCTAGGCGCTCCGCTCACAGTCCGGTGCGCCGTCCGCGGGTGCGTCGTGGCCGGTCGCGCCCACGCGGCGGAGCCGCACCATGTCACAGCCCCGCGCCCCTTCGGGCGCTGCCGGACCGCGCCGGACTTCGCCGAGCCCGCTCAGGCGGCCACCGGGTGTGCGAAGGGGCGGGTGCGGAGTGGTCCCGCGCCCGCCCCCTTCCGGCCGGTCGGTTACTTGCCGAGCGCCTGGGTCAGGTCCGCCAGCAGGTCGTCCACCGACTCGATGCCGACCGACAGGCGCACGAGGTCCGCCGGGACCTCCAGCGCCGAGCCCGCCGTGGACGCGTGCGTCATCCGGCCCGGGTGCTCGATCAGCGACTCCACGCCGCCGAGGGACTCACCGAGGGTGAACAGCTCGGTGCGGTTGCAGACCTCGACCGCCGCCTCCTCGCCGCCCTCGACACGGAAGGACACCATGCCGCCGAAGTCCTTCATCTGCTTGGCCGCGACCTCGTGGAGCTCGTGCTCCGGCAGGCCCGGGTAGTAGACCTTGGTGACCTTGGGGTGCGAGACGAGCAGCTCGGCGACGCGGGCCGCGTTGGCGCTGTGCCGGTCCATGCGCACGGCGAGCGTCTTGATGCCGCGCAGCGTCAGCCAGGAGTCGAAGGGGCCGGCGACGGCGCCCATCGCGTTCTGGTGGTAGACGAGCTCCTCGGCCAGCGTCGCGTCGGCCGTGACGAGCGCACCGCCGACGACGTCGGAGTGGCCGCCCACGTACTTGGTGGTGGAGTGCACGACGACGTCGGCGCCCAGGGACAGCGGCTGCTGGAGGTAAGGGCTCGCGAAGGTGTTGTCGACGACCAGCCGCGCCCCCGCGGCGTGCGCCACCTCGGCCACGGCGGCGATGTCCGTGATGCCGAGCAGCGGGTTGGACGGCGTCTCGACCCAGATCACCTTGGTGCGCGGCCGGACGGCGGCGCGGACGGCGGCCGGGTCGGAGGTGTTCGCCACGGACCATTCGACGCCCCAGCGCTGGATGACCTTGGCGAAGAGGCGGAACGTTCCGCCGTAGGCGTCGTTCGGGATGACGACGTGGTCACCCGGCGACAGCAGCGTCCGCAGCAGGGTGTCCTCGGCGGCGAGGCCCGACGCGAAGGCGAGTCCGCGGCGGCCACCTTCCAGCGCCGCCAGGTTCTCCTCCAGCGCCGTGCGCGTGGGGTTGGCGCTCCGGCTGTACTCGTAGCCACCCCGCAGGCCGCCGACGCCGTCCTGCTTGTAGGTGGAGACTTGGTAGATGGGCGGCACGACGGCCCCCGTCAGCGGGTCCGCCTCCTGCCCGGCGTGGATGGCGAGGGTTTCGAAAGAGTGCTGGTCGCTCATTTCCCCGAGGGTAGTACCCCGGGTACCCGAACACTCCTGTTCACTTGTAACTGGCGGATGAACGATCCGCCGGGCTGCCGCGTTGTCCTGATGTCGGCCCCCACGCATCGCATCCCGGGACACCTCATGGAGTTTCTGTTCATCCTGCTCGCCATCGTGGTCGTCTGCGGTGTCCTGATCGGCCCCGCGATGCGTCGCAGGCGGGCCGGCCAGGAGGTGACGCAGGGCGCCCGGACGGCCGTCGACCCCGCCGGGGCGTACGGCTTCCTGCCCGCCGAGCGGCTCGACGTCCGGCTGCCCGGCCCGGACGAGGAGCTGCTCGCGGCGGTCCTGGAGGCGCGCCGCACCCAGGACTGGAAGCCGGCCGCCGAGCTGCTGGCCCGTACGGACGCGAAGACGGCCGCGGAGCTGCGGTGGCAGCGGGTGCAGACGCTGGCGGGCGCGGCGGCCCAGGAGCTGGCGGAGACGCCCGGCACGGGCGGCATGTGGCTGCGCCACTGGCGCGTGGTGGCCCCCAAGGACGCGGGCGGCGCGGCCGTGCAGGCCGAGTTCCTGGTCCAGCAGGCGCTGCGCGACCCGTCCTCGCAGGACTTCCGGATGATCCTGGAGGAGGCCCGCACGGTCTGCGCCGAGGCCGCCCTGCTGGCCCCGGGCGACCCGGTCCCGGCCATCGTCGAACTGGGCGTGGCCCGGGGGCTCGGCGCCTCCGAGGCGGAGTTCCAGTCGCTGTGGGAGCGGGTGGTCGCGCGCGCCCCGCAGCACATGGGGGCGCACCTGGTCGCGCTCCGCTACTGGAGCGCGAAGTGGCACGGCTCGCAGGAGCGGGCGGACGCCTTCGCGCAGAGTGCGGCGGCCGGCGCGGCCCCGGGCAGCCTGCTGCCGGCGCTGCCGCTGTTCGCCGTCCACGACCACCTGCCGGACGTGGAGCTGGTCCCCGGTCTGTACCAGGGCGTGGTGGTGTCGCAGGCGATCGAGGCGGCCCGCTTCGCGGTGGCCGGCGCCCCGGCCGACCACCCGGTGCTGCCGCACGTCCGCCACCTGCTGGTGTGGTTCCTGGTACGTGCGGAGCGCTACCCGGAGGCGATGGAACAGCTGCGCGCCGTCGACGGCCACATCGGGGCGGTCCCGTGGTCGTACGAGCAGGACCCGGTGGGGGCGTACCTGATGTACCGGGCGCGGGCGGTGGCGGGCTGGGAGCAGGGCGGGGGCCGCTGAGCGGCCGGTGGCGGGGGCGGCCGGCGCCGGGGTAGGCGGGTGCGGTACGGCCGGAGGCGCCGGGCCGTACGTTCGCGGCCCGTGATCACGGAACGGCCGGAGCCTGCGGCCGGCCAGGACCCGCAGGCCGCGACGGCCGCACAATCGAGGCTGCGTGCCGACTCCGGCCTGCACGTGCTGCCCGTGGTCAGGAACCCCGGTCGGCAGACCGCGGGCCGCGATCGCCGAATCCGCGGAACAGCCGGACGGGACACACCCTCCGGGGTCACCGCGCGGCCCGGCGACCACCGGGCCGCGCGGCCGTGGACCGAGCCACCGGACACCGGTCGGAATCACCCGCCGCCCGGGAGCCGCCGTCCGTCCGGCGGGCGGAACCGCCGACCGGCGGGAATCGCCGGACGGCCCCGCACGTTGACGGGACAGCCCGTCCGTCCGGCCCTCCCCTGGAGCCGCAATGCTCTTCTCCCGCCATGAGACCCGTCTCCCCAGCCCCGAAGAGGCCCTGAAGGGCCGCCCGGAGCCGGAATTCACCCTCCCGGAGCGCCACACGGTCCTGGGCACCCCGCTCGCGGCCCCCTACCCCGAGGGCCTGGAGGTCGCGGACTTCGGCCTGGGCTGCTTCTGGGGCGCCGAGCGCAAGTTCTGGCAGGCCCCGGGCGTCTGGACGACCCTGGTCGGCTACCAGGGCGGCCACACCCCGAACCCGGCCTACGAGGAGGTGTGCAGCGGCCTCACCGGCCACACCGAGGCCGTCCGCGTCGTCTTCGACCCGGCCCTGACCTCGTACGAGGCCCTCCTGAAGCTCTTCTGGGAGTCCCACGACCCCACCCAGGGCTTCCGCCAGGGCAACGACCGCGGCACCCAGTACCGCTCCGCGATCCACACCCACTCCCCGGCCCAGCAGGCGGTGGCGGAAGCCTCCCGCGACGCCTATCAGGCCGTCCTCCGCGGCTCCGGCTACGGCCCGATCACCACGGAGATCCTCCCGGCGGGCCCGTTCTACCCGGCCGAGCCGGCCCACCAGCAGTACCTGGACAAGAACCCGGCGGGGTACTGCGGGATCGGCGGCACGGGCGTCTCATGCCCGGTCGGGATCGCCGGGGCGTCCTCGCCGGACGCCTGACGGGCTCGCGTACCCACCCGGGTGCCCGGTGCCGGCCCCGGCGGGCGTGGGCGCCGGGGCCGCCGGGCGTTCACCCCTGCGGCACGGTGCGGTACAGCGGGTCCGTGAGGTCCGTGCGGATGTGGTGGGCCAGGGACGGGCGCGGCATCGTCGAGGCGTCGACGATGTCCGCGAAGGGGACCTCGATCTGGGACATCCCCACGGCGACGAGGTGCGCGATCGAGGTGCCGTAGGCGACGCCCCGTACCCGGGACCAGACGAGGGCGCCCGCGCACATCGGGCAGGGTTCGGCCGTGCTCACCACGATGTGCGACCGGAGGGGGACGCCCGCCGCGGCGGCCCGGCGCAGGAGGTTCATCTCCGCGTGCGCCGTGGCGTCGCCGCCCTCCGAGGTGTTGCCCACGCCCATGACGACGGCGCCGTCGGCCGGATCGACCAGCACCGCCCCGAAAGGCCAGTGCGCCGCGCGCGCGTACCGCACGGCCTCGGCCATGGCGTCGGCGACCGCGGCCCGCAGCCGCGGCGGCCAGTCGCCCTCCCAGCACGCCGCCCTGGAAGGGGAACCCGCCCGCGCGGGCGGGGCCGTGGCGAGCACGCCCCCCGCCGCCAGCGGAGCGACCGCCAGGGCCGTCGTGTGCAGGAAACGCCGCCGAGAGGTGCCCTGAGGATTCAGAGGATTCATACGGGCATTCCAGCAAGGCGGCGCCCGCCACCGAAAGGGGCACGCCCCGGCGGGCCGTGGGCGGATACGTACGACCCCCGCCGCTCTGCCCTCGGCGAATCTGCTGCGGGCCGAGATCGCTTACGGACCGGCCCGGGCGGGCCGAGAGTGGAGGGACCCGCGGCGCTCGGCAGCCGCGCCACGACGAGGAGGTCCCATGTCAGCACTCATCACCGGATCGGACGCGTACCGACACCCCCGCGCCTCCGAAGGGGACACGCCGTCCACGCGGTTCGACGACCACCTCGCGGCACAGCTCCTCACCCAGCGGATCGTCGTCCTCGGCACCCAGGTCGACGAAGTCTCCGCCAACCGGGTCTGCGCCCAGCTGCTGCTCCTGTCCGCGGAGGACCCGCGGACCGACATCAGCCTCTACATCAACAGCCCGGGCGGCTCGGTCACGGCCGGCCTCGCGATCTACGACACGATGCGGCTGATCCCGAACGACGTCTCCACGCTGGCCATGGGATTCGCCGCCAGCATGGGGCAGTTCCTCCTCACCGTCGGCGCGGCGGGCAAGCGCTTCGCCCTGCCGAACGCGCGGATCATGATGCACCAGCCCTCGGCGGGCATCGGCGGGACCGCCGCCGACGTCGCCATCCAGGCCGAGAACCTGGAGTTCACCAAGCGGGCCGTAGAGCGCATCACCGCCGAGCACACCGGCCAGACCCCGGAGACGATCTCCCGCGACGGCGACCGCGACCGGTGGTTCACGGCCCAGCAGGCCAAGGAGTACGGCATGGTCGACCGCGTCGTCGAGTCCCTCGACGACGTCCGGCCGGCCGGTACGAAGCGACGGATCGGACTCTGACGATGAGCCAGTACACCATTCCCACGGTCGTCGAGCGCACCCAGCAGGGCGAGCGGGCGTACGACGTCTTCAGCCGGCTGCTGTCCGAGCGGATCATCTTCATCGGCACGGAGATCGACGACGGTGTCGCGAACGTCGTCATCGCGCAGTTGCTCCACCTGGAGTCGTCCAGTCCGGAGAGCGAGATCGCGATCTACCTCAATTCGCCGGGCGGCTCGTTCACTTCGCTCATGGCGATCTACGACACGATGACCTTCGTCAGCTCGCCGATCTCGACGTTCTGCGTCGGTCAGGCGGCCTCGACGGCGGCGGTCCTCCTCGCAGGCGGGGCCCCCGGGCGCCGGTTCGTCCTCGAACACGCCCGGGTGCTGCTGGGGCAGCCGTCGAGCGGCGGGCGGCAGGGGACCGTCTCCGACCTCGCCCTCCAGGCCAAGGAGATGCTCCGGATCCGCTCGGAGGTCGAGGAGGTGCTGTCCCGGCACACCCCTCACGACGTCGCGACCCTCCGCGAGGACATGGACCGCGACAAGTTCTTCACCGCGCGGGAGGCGGTGGACTACGGGCTCGCCGACGCCGTGCTCAGCCGGCGGGAGCTCGCGGCCGCCCGGCGGTGACGGCGGCGCCCCGAGGCGCCGCGCGGAGGCGGCCGTCGCCCCACGGGGGAGGCGATGGCCGCCTTCGGCCCGCACGGCTCATGCCGCGAGCCGCACCTCGCCCTGCCGCGAGACCGGCGGCGCCGCTCCGTAGCGTGCCGTGGGCGCGGAGCGGGCCGCGTGGAGGGAGCGCACCGGGGCGACCGGGGCGGCGGCCGTACGGGGCCCGGCCGGGCGCGCCCCGCCGAGGCGGGCGAGCTCTTCCTGGACGAGGGCGAGGAGGTCGGCCAGCCCGAGGCCGAGGGCCTGCGCGGCGGCGGCGAGGACCTCGGACGACGCCTCCTTACGGCCGCGCTCGACCTCGGAGAGGTAGGGCATCGAGATCCGGCCCGCGTCGGCGACGTCCTTCAGCGTGCGTTCCTGCGCGCGGCGTTCGCGGCGCAGCACGTCGCCGACGACGTCCCGCCACAGCGGTTCCTTGGCCGCGGGGGTCGGGCGCGCGGCGGCGGCCGGGCACAGGGGGACGACGCGGGCTTGGTTCGGCGCGTGGGTGCTCACCCCTTCAGAGTAGGAGCGTCCCGCCCGGCCGGGGGCCGACGGCGTTCCGCCCCCGGCGAAATCGGGGCCCTGGCAGTCCCGGGCGCGTCCGGCCGGCGGCGGCCCGGAGCCGGGTGGCGCCGGCCCGTGGTGATGTCCGGCCGGCGGTGGCACCGACCCGCAGTGGTGTCCGGCCGACGGTGGCACCGGCCCTCGGCGGCGTCCGGCCGGCTACATCCGGTCGACGGCCTCCTTCGCCTCCCTCAGGTCGGCGCCCGTGATCTTCCGGTAGGCCGCGATCGCCTCGATCTTCTTACCCTTGCTCAAGAGGGCTCTCACCTGCCCCAGTTCGGACCCGTCGGCCGGCTCGGCGATGCCCATGTGCCGCAGGATCAGGTCCGTCTTGCGGTCGAGCTCCTTGATCCTGCGGTCCAGCCGCTTGAGTCTGCGCTCCTGGGTCGAACTCAGCGCTCCGAGGAGCGGGATGAGCACGGCGAGGATCACATACGCGGCTATGTCCATGACACGCGATCGTAGCGAGGACGGCGCGGGCGGCGCCCTGTCGTGTTCCGTGCGGCGCGGGCGGCCGCGGTACCCCCGTCATCGCGGCCGCCCCCGCGCTCCCGGACACCCCCGCGTCCGGTCTCATCGCCGATGGGCGATGAAGCGGAAACTCCCCTTTCCTACGCTGACTTCACAGTCGTCGAAGCCCGCCCGCCGCAGTCGGCCCTCCAGCGTCTCCGGCGGTACGGGCACACAGGTGTCACCGAGATGGATCAACCGGAAACCCCAGTTGCCGAGGGCGTCGCAACCGGTGAAAAAGCCACCGGGGCGCAACACCCGGCGGGCCTCGGCGAAGAGCCGGTCCTGGGCGCGCGGCGAGGGGACGTGGTGGAGCATGGTGAAGCAGGCGACGGAGTCGAAGCGGTCGTCGGGCAGCGGCAGCGCGCTGCCGTCGGCGTGCAGGACGTCCGCCCGGTCACCGAACTCCCCGCGCAGCCGGGCCGCGTAGGAGGCGTCGGCCTCGGCGAGCGTCAGGCGGGAGACCTTGGGCAGCAGTACGCGCGTGGTGGCACCGTAACCGGGACCGATCTCCAGCGTCTCGGGCCCGAGCGTGATCCCTTCGAGCGCCCAGGGCAGCAGTTCGTCCTCGATCGCGCGCGCCCATTTGTCGGAGGCGCAGAGGCGGCGGTGGATGAAGTTCATCGGCATGGTCCGAGGCTAGGAAGATGGGCGGGGTGTCGGATACGGGCCAGGGGGTCAACTGATGTCGCCGGACGGACAGGGTGAGGGCGGGCGGGGTCCGCGGGGGGAGGACGGGGGTGGGGGCGAGCACGGGCCGTACGGGAAGGGTGGGGGCGGGCACAGTCCGCACGGCAAGGGCGGGGGCGAGCACAGTCCGCACCGGAAAGGCGGCGACGGGCACTGCCCGCACGGGGAGAGCCGGAACGAGCATCGCCCGTACGGGGAGGGCCAGGACGAGCACCGCCCGTACCGGAAAAGCTGCGACGGGCACCGCCCGCACGGGGAAGGCCAGGACGAGCACCGCCCGTACCGGAAAGGCCCGGACGAACACCCCCCGCACGGCCGCCTCGTCGCGCCCCTCGGCAGCGCGATCGCCGTCGGCAGCTTCCCCCTCGGCGACGGCGAGTGGTTCGCCCGCCACGAGCACGGTGCCCATCAGCTCGCCTGGGCGCCCCACGGCGTCCTCGCCGTACGGGCCGCCGGCCGCACCTGGGTGCTCCCCTCCACCGTCGCCCTCTGGATCCCGGCCGGGGTGCCGCACGCCACGGGGGCGACCTCCTCGGCCCTGCTCCGCAGCCTCTACTTCTGGCCGGACCGCTGCCCGGTCACCTGGGACGAGCCCCAAGTCGTGGCGGTGTCCGGGCTGTTGCGCGAGCTCATCGGGCACCTCGCGCAGGACGCCGACCGCATCCCGGCCGACGCCCGGCTCCGGGCCGAGAGCGTCGTCCTCGACCTCCTGCGCCCGGTGTCCGTGACGACGGTCCGCGCCCCCGACCCCGCGGACGCCCGCGCCCGCCGCGTCGCGGAGGCCCTCCGCGCCGACCCGGCCGACGGACGGACGCTGACGGAGTGGGGAACGGTCGTGGGCGCCAGCGCGCGGACGCTCGCGCGGGCGTTCGTCTCCGGCACGGGCCTGACGTACGGGCAGTGGCGCACGCAACTGCGCCTCCAGGCGGCCATGCCGCTGCTCGCGGCGGGGGCGACGGTGTCGTCGGTGGCGCGACGGGTGGGGTACGGGTCGCCGAGCGCGTTCGTGGCGGCGTTCCGGAGGGGGGTGGGGGTGCCTCCGGGTACGTACTTCGCGCGGCCGGGCGGGGATGGGTGAGCGGTCCGCTGCGCGGGGCTTTTTCCCCACCCCGCCCCTTCCCGAACCGGGGCTCCGCCCCGGACCCCGGTCCTCAATCGCCGGACGGGCTGAATTTCAGCCCGTCCGGCGATTGAGGACATTCGGGAAGGGGCGGGGTGGGGAAAGGCCCGCCGCAGGCGCACCCCGCACCCGCCCCGCCCCACCCCGCAAACCGTCACCGCAGCCGCGCCGCGTCCGCCGCCTCCTCCCCCCGCGCCCACCCCTCCGCGTCGCGCCCCTTCAGACGGTGCGACGTCGTCGTCGGGAAGAGCCGCTCCGTCGACTCCCCCACCGCCACGTCCCGCGCCGCCAGCACCGGAAGGACCTCCGCCGGAGTCTCGGCGGCGCCGTCCGCCGCCTCCGCCACCACGGCCGCCGCCGTCGCCGTGAGCCGGTCGCGGATACGGGCGGCGTAGGCGATGAGGAAGGACTGACGGAAGTCGCGGGTGCGGCGCGAGCGGCCGCGCGCGTGGTGGTCGTCGCCCGCGCGCCGCATCGCCGTCGTGGCCTGCACCAGCAGCGACGTGTACATCAGCTCCACCAGCTCCAAGTCCGCCTCGAAGCCGACGACCGTGGAGAAGTCGAACTCGCTCGACCACACCGACCGGCAGTGGTTCGCCTCCGCGACCGCGTCGAGGAGCAGGGCCTTCGCGGACTCGTACGGGCCCTCGACGCCGATCCGCCAGGCCCCGGGGCCGTCCACGGGCTCCGTGGCGTGGGCCGCGAGCAGGGCCTCGTCCAGGGAGTAGCGGGCCATGAGCTCCTGGGCCTTCGCGGACAGCGCCTCGGCCTCCTCCGCGAACTCCGTCGACTCCGCCTTCGCCAGCAGCGCCCGGATCCGGGTGAGCATCCGCGGCTCCACGGCGACGGCGGGACGGTCCGTACGCGCGCCCACGGGCCGGGCGGCGCCCGGCAGCGGCCCCGTCGCGCCGATCCGCGGCAGCGAGCCGATCAGCCGCAGCGCGCCCAGCCCGCACGCGGCCGCCTCGAAGCGGCTCAGCCGCTCACGGCCCGCGAAGCCCTCCAGGAACGCGTCGTCGGCCTCCCACCACACCCGGGCCTCCAGCTCGCCCAGCTGGGCCGCCCAGCGGGCGGAGAGCGTATCCGGGGCGTAGCGCCGCGCCTCCGCGGCCACGGCGTCGACGGTGAAGCGCAGCTCGGCGGCGGTCAGCTCACGCCGTACGAGCCTGGCGACGTCCGCGGGCTGCCAGCCGTCCTCCCACGCGCGCCGTACGACCTTCTCGGCGGTGCCCAGCAGGGCGCGGCTCACGGCCTCCGGGCCCGCCGGATCGGCCGTAAGGGCGGAGGCGGCGGCGTAGAGGGCGTCGTCGAGGTCGTCCGCGGGGACGGCACGCAGGGCGGCCAGGGCCGCCTCCACGGCGGCTCGGGGGGCGTCCTCGGGTCGCTGCCGGGTGCTGCGCTTGCCCACGGGTGTCTGTGCTCCTCGGGTTCCGGCCCGGCGGGGGGTTTCGCGCGGGTGTTCCATTGTCTCGCGGGGTGGCCGGGGCGTGCGGGGTGCGGTGACGGCCCTGCGGGCGGCTTTTCCCCAGCCCCGCCCCTTCCCGTAACTGGGGGCAAGCCCCCAGACCCCCTTCCGCGCTCCGCGCGGTGTCCTCAAGCGCCGGACGGGCTGATTTTCAGCCCGTCCGGCGTTTGAGGACATTCGGGAAGGGGCGGGGTGGGGAAATAGCCCCGCGCAGCGGCACCCCGACCCGCAACCCACCCCGTCACCCGAACGAAGGACCCCCCAAAACGCCGGACGGCGACCCGCACGCAAACCGTGCAAGCCGCCGCCCGGCGAAAAAAGCTACAGACTCAGGCGCCCGTCGCACTCCCCGCGACCCACGCGCTCCAGTCCATGTTCCAGCCGTTGAGGCCGTTCTCCGGAGCGATCGTCTTGTCGTTGGAGTTCTTGACCTCGACGACGTCGCCCAGCTGCGAGTTGCTGAAGAACCAGGAGCCGGACGTCGACGGGTCGTCCGCGCCCTGCTTGTCCTCCAGGCCGATGCAGCCGTGGCTGGTGTTCGCGGAGCCGAAGATGCCGCTGCCCCAGTAGTTGCCGTGGATGAACGTGCCCGACGTGGACAGGCGCATGGCGTGCGGCACGTCCTTGATGTCGTACTCGCCCTTGCCGTTGCCCTTGGTGAAGCCGACGGTCGAGCCGTCCATGCGGGTCTCCTTGAACTTCTCGGAGATCACCATCTTGCCGTTGTACGTCGGGTTCTCGGGGCTGCCGGCCGAGATCGGGATGGTCTTGATGGTCTTGCCGTCCCGGACGACCGTCATCTGGTGCGACTTCACGTCGACCGTGGAGACCTGGGAGTGACCGATCTTGAAGGTGACGGTCTTCTTCTGCACGCCCTTGACGCCCGGGGCGCCCTCGACGCCGTCGAGGTCCAGCTTCAGGGTGACGTCGGAGTTGGCCTTCCAGTACTCCTGCGGGCGGAAGTCGATCCGCTGGTCGCCGAACCAGTGGCCGACGACCTTCTGGCCGGTGCTGGAGTTGACCGTGATGCCGGACTGGACGGCCTTGCGGTCCTTGATCGGCTTGTCGAAGTTGATCGACACGGGCATGCCGACGCCGACGGTCGAGCCGTCCTCCGGCGTGAAGGAGCCGATGAAGCTGTTGGTCGGCGAGACCGTGGCGAAGGAGGAGTTCTCCGTGGCCTTACGGCCCTCGGAGTCCTTGGCCTCGACGACGACCTTGTACTTGGTGGACCGCTCCAGCTGCTTGGCGGGCTTCCACGAGGTCTTGTCCGGCGATATCGTGCCCTCGACCGGGGTGCCCTTGTCGGTCGTCATCTTGACGCTCGTGAGCTCGCCGTCACTGACGGTGACCTTGGCGGCGTCGGTGGTGATCCCGGCGTTGGTCGAGCCGTCCTTCTGCGCGATCTTGATCTGCGCCTTGGAGGCTTCCTTGGCAGCGGCTGCGTCGACCTTGTTCTGGGACTTGCCGTTGCCGGCGGAGCCGCTCTTGCCGTCGTCGTCGCCACCGCCGCAGGCGGCGAGGGTCAGCACACCGCCGAGCACAGCGGCCGCGGCCACCAGGCCCTTGCGGCGCTTGCCGTCCGTCATCACACGCTTCTCCATTGCTCCTGGACCCCGAAATCCCCGAGCCGAATCGTGGGGCAGCACGTATCCCGGCTTCTGCTTAAGGAACGCCTGCACCGATACGTCCGTTCCACACCTCAGGGAAATGTGGGGAAGACCACCCCAGTAAAGCCCCTCGCGGGGTCGGCACGGTAGCCGGGGTGCTGGTAGATGCCTGCTTTCCATGGTGCGGGCGGGGCTGTTGTGACTGCCAGGGTCGGGATGCCCTTGACTTTCCGGCGATGTTCACCCGAGGACTTTCCGGTGCTATTCCCCCGAGCCCGCCCGAATCCATGGCAGCGCGGGCCCGCGGACCGCCCCGTACTCCCTCGTCCGCCCATCGGCGGCTTCCCGCCCCGTCTCCCGGCTTCCGCGTACCCGTTCGTATCACTAACATCGGGTCAGCCGGGGCCGGGCACCTCGCACGACGGCCCCAATAATCGCCACTTCGGGGGGAATTCATCCCGTGACCGCGCATCGACCGCTGCTGACCGCCGTCGCCGCCGGTTCGCTGCTCTGCGCGGTGTGGTTCATGCCGTCCGCGCACGCGACGGCCGAGCGGCCCGGCACCGGAAAGGGTGACACGGCGCGGAGCGCGACCCTCACCGCGGGAGACGCGGGGGCACCCGCCACGCCCGCGTCCCCGCAGCCCCTGCTCGCCGCCTCGGGCGGCGTGGACACCACCCCGTACGTCTTCGGCGGCGTCGCGTTCGTCGCGGCGGGCGGCGCGCTGGTCACCGCCGCCGTGCGCAGGTCGCGCACGGCGGACCGGTGATCCCGCCGGGCAGGGTCTGAGCGGGAGCGCCTCAGGCCAGCGTGCCCGTCACCGGCTCGACGGCCTCGACCAGCTTCCCGGAGCGGACGAACTCCTCGGCCGCCGCGAGGTCGGGGGCCAGGAACCGGTCCCCGCCCGGCCCCTCGACGCCCGCCGCGCGCACGGCGCGCAGCACCGCACGGCTGGCCGGCGCGGCCGTCAGGCCCTCGCGCAGCTCGATGGCGCGTGTCGCGGCGACGAGTTCCACGGCGACGACCTTCGTGAGCGCCCCGACCGCCGTGCGCAGCTTGCGCGCGGCCGACCAGCCCATGGAGACGTGGTCCTCCTGCATCGCCGAGGACGGGATCGAGTCCACGGAGGCCGGCACGGCGAGCCGCTTCATCTCGCTGACCAGGGCGGCCTGCGTGTACTGAGCGATCATCAGGCCGGAGTCGACGCCCGGGTCACCGGCCAGGAACGGCGGCAGCCCGTGCGAGCGGTTCTTGTCCAGCAGCCGGTCGGTGCGGCGCTCGGCGATGGAGGCGAGGTCCGCGGCGGCGATGGCGAGGAAGTCCAGGACGTACGCGACCGGGGCGCCGTGGAAGTTGCCGTTCGACTCGACCCGGCCGTCGGCGAGGACGACGGGGTTGTCGACGGCGGCGGCCAGCTCGCGGTCGGCGACCAGCCGGGCGTGGGCCAGGGTGTCCCGGCCGGCGCCCGCGACCTGCGGGGCGCAGCGGATCGAGTACGCGTCCTGCACGCGCGGCGCGTCGTCCTGGTGGTGCCCGGTCAGCCCGGAACCGGCCAGCACGCGGAGCATGTTGTCGGCGCTGGCGCCCTGACCCGGGTGCGGGCGGATGGTGTGCAGCTCGGGGGCGAGGACCTTCTCGGAGCCGAGCAGGGCCTCCAGGGAGAGCGCGGCGGTGATGTCGGCGGAGGTGATCAGACGGGCGAGGTCCGCGCAGGCCATCACCAGCATGCCGAGCATGCCGTCGGTGCCGTTGAGGAGCGCGAGCCCCTCCTTCTCGCGCAGCTCGACGGGCACGATGCCGTGCGCGGCGAGCAGCTCGCCGGCCGGGCGCAGCGTGCCGTCGGGGCCCTCGGCCTCGCCCTCTCCCATCAGGGTGAGCGCGCAGTGGGAGAGCGGCGCGAGGTCGCCGGAGCAGCCGAGCGAGCCGTACTCGTGCACGACCGGGGTGATCCCGGCGTTGAGGATCGCCGCCATGGTCTCGACCACGAGGGGGCGTACGCCGGTGTGGCCGGAGGCGAGGGTCTTCAGCCGCAGGAACATCAGCGCGCGGACGACCTCGCGCTCCACCCGCGGGCCCATGCCGGCGGCGTGCGAACGGACGATGTTGCGCTGGAGCTGGGCGCGCAGGTCGGGGCTGATGTGGCGGACGGCGAGGGCGCCGAAGCCCGTGGAGACGCCGTAGACCGGATCGGGCTTGGCGGCCAGGTCGTCGATGACCTGCCGCGCGGCGGCGACGGCGGCCAGCGCCTCGTCCGAGATCACGACGCGCGCACCGTCGCGTGCCACGGCGATCACATCTTCCGCGGTCGTCCCGGCCGTCCCCACCACCACAGTGTGCATATCCATATTCAGGCACCCTAGAGACTGAATCGCTGTCTGTACATAGTCTCCGGCAGGTCGTCCCGGAGCCCCCCGCCACGGGCCGGGTCACGGCCGGGCCCGAGCCGCGCACCCGGCGCCGCGCCGCCCACGGCACCGGCCTCCGTACCGTCCGTCGCACCCGCCTTCCCGCTCACCGCCGCCTGTCGCCCGCACCTGCTTTCCCGCTCACCGCCGTCCGTCGCCCGCGGTCGCCGCCCGTGGCCCTCAGTCACCGGACGTGTTCGAATTACGGCCCCGGAACCGCCGTCGCTCGGCGGCCGACGCGGCCGGCGGGTGGTCCGCGAGCCGCACGACCGGGTCCCGGCGCCCGCCGTCGCGCCCCGCGACCACCGGCTTCGCCGACCGCGCGGCCTTGGCCCGGTACTGGGCCGCGTCCGCGAGCCGGAAGAGCCGGCGGGCCGTGCCCACGGCCCCGATCGGGTCGCCCGTGGAGGCGACCCCGCAGGCGACGCCCTCGCCGAGCTCCAACCCGGCCGCCCTGCGGCACAGTTCGTCCGCGATCCGCACCACCTCGTCCGCCGCCGGACCGACCGTCAGCAGACAGAACTCATCACCGCCCAGCCGGGCGGCCAGCGTGCCCGGCAGCATCGCCCCGCACAGGGACAGCACCGAGCCGAACCGCTCCAGCAGCCGGTCGCCGACCGCGTGCCCCAGGGTGTCGTTGACCTTCTTGAGGCCGTTGAGATCGCAGACGACCAGGCTGACGACCACACCGTCGGCCAGGTGCCGCTCCACCGCCTCGTCCAGCCGCGCGTCGACCGCGCGCCGGTTGCCCAGCCCGGTCAAGGGGTCGGTGAAGGCGAGCCGGCGCACCTCCTCCAGCCGTTCGGTCTGCGCGATGCCGGCCGCGGCCACGGCGGCCAGGACCGTCGCGAAGTCCGCGTCCGTGCGGCCGAAGGCGGGCACCCCCGGCGGCCGGGCCACGTAGAGCTCGCCCCAGGCACGCCCGTGCAGCACGATCGGCGCGACCACACAGCTGCCCCGGCCGCGCCGCGTCAGCGCGGCCACCCGCTGGTGGCGGTAGGCGTCCCCCGACCCGTACGGACCGGCGCCGGCCGTGCCCTCGGGGCCCTCGGGGCCGGCCGCACTCCCGGAGTCCCCGGGGCCGTCCGCACTCCCGGCGTCCTCGGGGCCGGCCGCGCTCTCGATCCACGCGTGGGGCCCGGCGCCGCCGCCCGCCCACTCCTCGTGCAGGATCTCGGCGATCTCGGGGAAGTCGTGCACCGGGTACGACTCGTCCGCCGGGTACCGCTCCTCGCCCTCGGCCAGCTCGCCGGCGTTCACCAGCACCCGCAGCCGGCCGTGCTCCCGCTCCCAGGCCGAGATGGCGGCGAAGGTGCCGCCCAGCGCCAGCCGGGCCCGCTCCGCCGCGGCGGCCACCGACTCCAGCGGTGACTGCGCCGCGGCCATCGCCTGTGCGAGCCCCACGACGGCGCCCAGCCGGACGTCGCACTCCCCGCCGTCTGCCACCCGAGCCTCACATTCGTCACCGTGCGCAGTACCTGCACTCCAGCGTATGAATGTTGCGCCCATTCCGCCCTATGACCGGCTTGGCAGTCCTCGCGCCACAGCCGTACCAGGGGAATTACCAGCGTAGGCGGAAAGGACCGGAGCAGACCGGAGGGGGCGGGGAACCCCGACCGCCCGCAGCGCTCACTCCCCCGGCCAGTCCGGCGTCCGCTTCTCGTTGAACGCCGCCACGCCCTCGGCACGGTCGCCGGAGAAGGCCACCGTGCGCCACGCCGCGTCCTCGACCTCCAGCCCCGTCCGCAGGTCCAGGCCGTGCCCGAGCCGCAGGGCGCGCTTCGCGGCGCGCAGGCCGACCGGCGAGTTGGCCGCCATGCGCGCGGCCAGGGCCAGCGCCTCCGTACGGTCCTCGCCCTCGGCGACGAGCCGGTCCACCAGACCGAGCTCCCGCGCCTCCTCGGCGGGCACCCGCCGCGCCGTGAAGATCAGTTCGGCGGCGCGGGCGGCGCCGACCCGGCGCGGGAGCAGCTGGGTGCCGCCACCGCCGGGGATCACGCCGACCGACACCTCGGGCAGGCCGACGACGGCGGTGGCGTCCGCCACGATCACGTCGCAGGACAAGGCCAGTTCGAAGCCGCCGCCCAGTGCGAAGCCGTGCACGGCGGCGATGGTCGGCATGGGCAGTTCCAGCACCCCGGTGTACGCGGCGCGGGCGTGCGGGCGCTGCCGGCCGAGGTCGGCGTCGGTGAAGGAGTTGCGCTCCTTGAGGTCGGCGCCCACGCAGAACGCGCGCTCGTGCGTGGAGGTGAGGACGACGACCCTTACGGAGGCGTCGGCGGCGAGGGCGGCGGTGGCCTCCCCTATGCGGCGGCCCATCTCCGTGGAGACGGCGTTCATCGCCTTGGGGCGGTCGAGGACGAGTTCGGCGACGTGCCCGTGGCGCCTTACGGCGACCCATTCCCCGAAGCGGTGCTCACTCACGTGGTGTCTCCCGGTGACGTTAACGGCCGTGAACTTCCGTCGCCGATCATCGCACCGGGCGGGGACATCCTCAATCGTCCGCGGTCGCCGCCGGGAGGCCCCGGGGGCGGGCCCGTCCCCTCAGCCGCCGTTGTTCCTCCGGGTCAGCAGCCAGGGCTCGACCACGCCCAGCCCGCGCACCGGCCGCTGCCACATCGGCTGGAGCGCGAAGCGGTACTTCTCCGTGCCGTCGGCCGCTGCCGCCGCCTCCACCTCCGACTTCGGGGCGTCGCCGCTGCGGGCCAGCTCCTCCGCGAAGGCGCTGTCGACCAGGACCGCGTCCTTCGGCGCTATCGACGTCAGCCGGGAGGCCAGGTTCACCGTCGTGCCGAAGACGTCGCCCATGCGGGTCGTCACCGTGCCGAAGGCGAGGCCGACCCGGAGCTCCGGCATCGTCTCGTCATGGGTCATGGTCTCGATGAGCCGCAGCCCGATCTCGGCCGCGGTGCCCGCGTCGTCCGCCGAGTACAGCACCTCGTCGCCGAGCGTCTTGATGAGCCGGCCGCCGTGCGCCGCGACCAGGTCGGCGGCGGTCGTCTCGAACGCCTCGACCAGCTCACCGAGCTCCTCCTCCTCCAGACGGCGCGTCAGCCGGGTGAAGCCCACGAGGTCGGCGAAGCCGACGGCCAGCCGGCGGTCGACCATCTCCGCGTCGTCCTGGGCCTGGACGACGCGGCCGGTGGCGGCGGCCAGCTGCCGCCGCCAGACGTAGATGAGGAACTCCTCCAGCTCGGGGAGGAGCAGCTCGACCAGCGGATAGGTGATCTCCGTCCGGGTCATGCCCGGCTCCTGAGGCTCGGTCAGGCCCTCCAGGAAGGAGTCGATCTGCCAGTCGGCGAGGCGGGCGGTGGTCTGCCCGGTGGAGCGGGCGACCTGGATGGCCATGGGCTCGCTGAGCAGCCCGGCCTCGACCAGGCCGGCGAGCCGTCGCAGGGCCAGCACGTCGGCCTCGGTCAGCGCGCGGGCCTGGCCGATGTCGGCGAAACCCATGGCGCGCCAGAAGCGGGAGGCGAGGTCCATGGAGACCCCGGCCGCGCGGGCGGCCTGGAAGGGGGTGTAGCGGCGCTCGGCACCGAGGATCAGCGACTCCAGCCGCAGGGCGATGGGGTCGCCGCCCTCGTCCCCGTACTCCTCGACGCCTCTGGCGCCGCCCCGGCCGGTACTCCGGCCCGCGCCGTCCGCGCCCTGCCGGTCGGCGTCATCGCCGGTTCCCCCGGCGCTCCCCCGCGCGGCGCTGCCGCCGCCCGGGGTGCCGCCCGTGGCCTCAACGGCACGGGAGGTGCCCCCACCGTCGCCGGTCACCGCCCGCCCCCTGTCCGATCCGTGCGCACTGCCCTGCCGATCACTGCTCGCTTAGGTTCCGCGCACAACGATACGACAAGTGTGCCGTAGCTCACTCTTCCGACAGCGCGGGCCGTAGATGAACGATGTCGCCGGCGCCCACCGGCTGCTGCACCCCGTCCCCGGTGGCCAGCACCAGCCGGCCGTCGCCGTCGACGGCCACGGCCTCCCCGACCAGGTCTTTGCCGCCCGGCAGTTCGGCGCGCACGGTCCGGCCGAGGGTCGCGCACCCCGCGGCGTACGCCTCCTGGAGCCGGGACGCGCGCGGGTCGCCTCCGGCGCGTCGCCACTCCGTGTACCACTCCTCCAGCGACCGCAGCACGGCCCGCAGCAGCGGATCGCGGTCCACGACCCGGGCCCCGGCCAGGGCCAGCGAGCCCGCCGTCGGCACCGGGAGCTCCTCGGCGCGCAGCGAGACGTTCAGCCCGATGCCCACGACGACGCCGTCGCCGGAGCGCTCGGCGAGGATCCCACCGGCCTTGCGCTCGGCGCCGCCGACCGTCACCAGCAGGTCGTTCGGCCACTTCAGGGCGGTGTCCACGCCGGCGGCCCGGGACAGCGCGGTGGCCGTCGCGACCCCGGCGAGCAGCGGCAGCCAGCCCCAGCGCTCGATCGGGATCTTTGGCCCCGGGGTGAGCAGGACGGAGAAGAAGAGGCCGGAGCGGGGCGGCGCGGTCCAGGTGCGGTCGAGCCGCCCGCGCCCCGCGGACTGCTCCTCGGCGACGAGGACGGCGCCCTCGGCCGCCTTTCCGGCGGCGGCCGAGGCGACGAGGTCCGAGTTGGTGGATCCGGTGCGCGGCACCACCTCGACGGAGCTCCACAGGCCGCCGGGGCGCAGGAGCCCGCGCCGGAGCGCGAGGGCGTTGAGGGGGGGCCGGTCGAGGTCGGACCAGCGGTTCGCGGCGGAGCCGGAGGCGTCAGCAGGCGTCATAAGAGCCACCTTAGGAGGCAATCGGCGGCAAAAAGGTGTGGCCGACGACGCACTGCCACGGCGCATCCGCGCGGATACGCTACGAACCGGTAGCCCAGTCAGCCCACCCCTCTGGACGAGCAGGAGCCGCATCCCGTGTCCGAGCCGGAATACGACATCCATACCACCGCGGGCAAGCTCGCCGACCTCCGCCGCAGGACCGAGGAGGCGACGCACGCGGGATCGGCCCGCGCGGTGGAGAAGCAGCACGCGAAGGGCAAACTGACCGCCCGGGAGCGCGTCGAACTGCTGCTGGACGAGGGGTCCTTCGTCGAACTGGACGAGTTCGCCCGGCACCGCTCGACCAACTTCGGCATCGAGCGGAACCGCCCTTACGGCGACGGCGTCGTCACCGGCTACGGCACCGTCGACGGCCGTACGGTCTGCGTCTACTCGCAGGACTTCACGGTCTTCGGCGGCTCGCTCGGCGAGGTGTACGGCGAGAAGATCGGCAAGGCCATGGACTTCGCGCTGAAGACCGGCTGCCCGATCGTCGGCATCAACGACGGCGGCGGCGCCCGCATCCAGGAGGGCGTGGTCGCCCTCGGTCTGTTCGGCGAGATCTTCCGCCGCAATGTGCACGCCTCGGGCGTGATCCCGCAGATCTCGCTGATCGTCGGCCCGTGCGCGGGCGGCGCGGTGTACTCCCCCGCGATCACCGACTTCACGGTGATGGTCGACCGGACCTCGCACATGTTCATCACCGGCCCCGACGTCATCAAGACCGTCACCGGCGAGGACGTCGGCTTCGAGGAGCTGGGCGGCGCCCGTACGCACAACGCCACGTCCGGCGTGGCCCACCACATGGCGGGCGACGAGAAGGACGCCGTCGAGTACGTCAAGGCGCTGCTCTCCTACCTCCCCTCGAACAACCTCTCCGAGCCGCCCGCCTTCCCGGAGGAGGCGGACCTGGAGGTGTCGGACTCCGACCAGGAGCTGGACACCCTCATCCCGGACTCGGCCAACCAGCCCTACGACATGCACACCGTCATCGAGCACGTGCTGGACGACGGGGAGTTCCTGGAGACGCAGGCGCTGTTCGCGCCGAACATCCTCACCGGCTTCGGCCGGGTCGAGGGCCACCCGGTCGGCATCGTGGCCAACCAGCCGATGCAGTTCGCCGGCTGCCTGGACATCGACGCGAGCGAGAAGGCCGCGCGGTTCGTCCGCACCTGCGACGCCTTCAACGTCCCGGTGCTCACCTTCGTGGACGTCCCGGGCTTCCTGCCGGGCACGGACCAGGAGTACAACGGCATCATCCGGCGCGGCGCCAAGCTGATCTACGCGTACGCCGAGGCCACGGTGCCGCTGATCACGGTGATCACCCGTAAGGCGTTCGGCGGGGCGTACGACGTCATGGGGTCCAAGCACCTCGGCGCCGACCTCAACCTCGCGTGGCCCACGGCGCAGATCGCGGTCATGGGCGCGCAGGGCGCGGTGAACATCCTGCACCGCCGTACGATCGCGGCCGCGGAGACCCCGGAGGAGCAGGAGGAACTGCGCGCCAAGCTCATCGCGGACTACGAGGACACGCTGCTCAACCCGTACGCCGCGGCCGAGCGGGGCTACGTCGACGCGGTGATCATGCCGCACGAGACGCGCCGCCATGTGGTGCGGGGACTGCGGGTGCTGCGGGACAAGCGCGAGGCGCTGCCGCCGAAGAAGCACGGCAACATCCCGCTCTAGGAAGGGCTGTCCGATGATCAAGGTTGTACGAGGCAACCCCACGCCGGAGGAGCTGGCCGCCGCCCTGGCGGTGGTCCGGGCCCGCGCGGCGGCGGGGGGCGCTGCCGCGCGGTCCGGGGACGAGGCACGTCCGGAGTGGTCGGCGCCGGCGCGGCGGCTGGCGGCGGGTCGGGTGCCGGCCGCGGGTCCACGGGCGTGGCGGACGACGTACTGGCCGTCGTAAGAACGGGGCTCCGCCCCGGACCCCGGTCCTCAAACGCCGGACGGGCTGAAAATCAGCCCGTCCGGCGTTTGAGGACATTCGGGAAGGGGCGGGTAGGGGAAAAGTCCCGCCCCGCCCCACCTTGAGTACGCGTACTCAGGCGCCGCCCACCCCCACCGCGCGAGCATGGAACCCATGCTGTGGTCGGATCCGCCCGAAGACCCCCCCGAGGAGCTGCGCGAAGCGCAGGCCATGCTCCGCCGGGCCGGCCTCGTGCTGGCCGTCGGCATGGTGGTGCTGTTCCTCATCCTGGGCCTGCACTGACCCCTGGTCCCCCACCGGCCCCGGGTAACTCACTGCAACCAAAATCCCCCCATTCGCATCATCACTAGAGAAATGCCCGCGATCCGGGGAGCGCGTCCCACATGAACAAACCCGTACGGCACATATCCGTCTTCGTCGGGGTGCTCGTACTCGCCCTGCTGGTCCAGGCGACCTGGGTGCAGTTCGTGCGCGGGAACGAGCTCTCCGAGCACAAGCAGAACAAGCGGGTCCGGATCGCCTCCTTCGCCCAGCCGCGCGGCAACATCATCGTGGGCGGCCAGCCGGTCACCGGCGCCGCGGAGACCACCGGTGACTACCGGTACAAGCGGACGTTCAAGGACGCCGAGATGTACGCCCCGGTCACCGGCTACGCCTCGCAGATCTACGGCAACAGCCAGCTGGAGTTCGTCAACGACAAGCTGCTCAGCGGCACCGACGACAGGCTCTTCCTCCAGCGCACCACGGACATGCTCACGGGCAAGAAGCCGCGCGGCGGCGACGTGGTCACGACGATCAACCCCAAGGCGCAGAAGGCGGCCTTCGAGGGGCTCGGCAAGTACAAGGGTGCCGTCGTCGCGCTCGACCCGCGCACGGGCAAGGTGCTCGCCCTGGCCTCCACCCCGTCCTACGACCCCTCGGTCTTCGCGGGGAACACGTACAAGGACCAGAAGGCGTGGGACGCGCTCGCGGCCGACAAGAACAAGCCGACCCTGAACCGGGCGCTCAAAGAGCGCTACCCCCCGGGCTCGACCTTCAAGATCCTCACCGCGGCGGCCGCCCTGGAGCACGGGATCGTCTCGGACATCGACGCCAAGGGCAGCGCCCCGGTGCCGTACAAGCTGCCGCTGAGCACCACCACGGTCCGCAACGACGTGCAGACGCCGGACTGCGTCAACGGCTCCCTGAAGGCCGGCCTCCAGTGGTCGTGCAACAACGTCTTCCTGGACCTCGCGGACAAGCTGGGCACGGACAAGATGCGCGAGACCGCGGAGAAGTTCGGGTTCAACCAGCAGAAGCTCGACATCCCGGTGCGGGCCGGCGAGAGCCTCTACCCCAAGAAGCTCGACCGCCCGCAGACCGCGCTGACCGGCATGGGCCAGGGCAGCCTCGCCAGCACACCGCTGCAGATCGCCATGATGACGGCCGGCCTCGCCAACGACGGCAAGCTGATGAAGCCCTACATGGTCGAGGAGCTGCGCGGCCCGGACCTCGGCACGCTGGAGAAGCACAAGCCCGAGGTGATGTCGCAGGCCGTCTCCGCCGACACCGCGCGCAAGGTCCAGACCATGATGGAGAACACCGCGGAGAAGGGCACCGGCAAGGCGGCCCTGATCGACGGCGTCACGGTCGGCGCCAAGACCGGCACCGCGCAGCACGGCGTCAACAACGAGAAGCTGCCGTACGCCTGGTTCGTCTCCTACGCCAAGCAGGGCGACGGCTCGCCGGTCGCGGTGGCCGTCTTCATCGACCCCGAGGGCTCGGACATCGACCGCGAGGACATCTCCGGCGGCAAGCTCGCCGGGCCGATCGCCAAGAAGGTCATGGAGGCCGTACTCGGCAAGTGAGGTACTGACGGATTCGCCCCGGTACGGGGGTCGGCTTGCGAGGGAGATGTCCCGTCTCCACCACAAGTCGGCCCCCGTACACGTGCGTTCACCTTTTGACCACGAGAGCGAAGACTTAACCGAACCGACAATTGCTTTGCCCCTGCATTGACCGTCGTGTGGCTAGAATCGACCAGCACGGTCACTCGAAAGGGGGTCGAGGAAGCATGCGTTTACGCTCTGTCGGCACGCTCGCCGCGCTCCTCACCCTCGCGCTGGCCGTGCTGCTGACGGCCGGGTCGGCCGAGGCCCGGCAGACCCCGGCGGCCCCTTCCCTCGCCTACGCGGCGGGCCCCACGACGCCCGCCGAGACCGAGCGCGCCCACCCCGGAGACGGCTCCGGGAACGAGACGGGCCTGTGGCGCGCCCAGGTGTCCCACCGGGGCGGAACGGCCCAGCCCCGCAAGCAGGTCCGGACCACGGCACCCCTGGGGAACTCCCCCGGGGGAACCGGCGTTGACGTCTGTACAGGGCCGCCCGACAGACGCCCCCAGGTGACGACCCGCGGCTCCGGCCGCCAAGTCGGCACGCTCCTCCAGGTCTTCAGACACTGATCCGCCGAAGGTCCCTGCCCCGCGCGCAGCCGACGACCGTCCGGTCACGTCATCACCCTCAGTAACGCGCGCCCACGGCAGATCTCTTCAGCGCCTTCGTCACTCTCTTCGCTGCCGCACACATCTCCGAAGCGGCATTCCCTGTCAAGACGTCCCGATGACGCACGTCTTCGATGTCCGACCGACAACGACTACCTCCAGGAGGTAAGCCGTTCATGCAGTCCCTCATCGACCACGCCCGCGCCTTCCCGACCCGCGCGCGACAGTCCCTCACCGGGGAGCTCAGCGGCCTCGCATCAGGCCAGTCCCCCGAAGCCATGTTCATCACCTGCTCCGACTCCCGGGTCGTCCCGACGCTGATCACCAACACCCGGCCGGGCGACCTCTTCGAGCTCCGGACGGCGGGCAACATCGTCCCCGAGTACAGCACCGAATACCCGGCCGGCGAGATGGCCACCATCGAGTACGCCGTCACGGTCCTCGGGGTGCGGGACATCATCGTCTGCGGCCACTCCCACTGCGGGGCCGTGGGCGCGCTGGTCCGCGACGAGGACCTCACCGGGGTGCCCGCCGTCCGCGGCTGGCTGGAGCGCGGGGCCTCACCCGCCCTGCGCGCCGAAGAGGGCGAGACCCCCGACGTCGCCGTCGCCGTCCCGGTGCAGCGCCACGCGCTCGCCCAGCTCGACCGGCTGCGCGCCTACCCGTGCGTCGCCGAGCGGCTCGCCGACGGCCGCCTCGGGCTGCACGCCTGGTACTACGAGGTGCACACCGGCCTCGTGCTGGGACACCGGACCGTCGGGGACGACGCCCTCTTCCTTCCGCTGTGACCCGCCGGCCCGGGCGCGGCCGACCGCCCCGGCTCCCTCCCGGTCCCCTCCAGGGGCCACGGGTCACTCCAGCTCGCCTTCCCCACCTCACGTGAGGAATCCATGCTCACCAATCCCGGTCCCGCCGTGCTGCGGCGGGACGTAACCGCTTCGCTCGTCGTCTTCCTCGTCGCCCTCCCGCTCTGCGTCGGGGTCGCCGTCGCCTCCGGCGCGCCCGCCGAACTCGGTCTGGTCACGGGCATCGTCGGCGGTCTCGTCGTAGGGGTGCTGCCCGGCAGCTCCCTCCAGGTCAGCGGCCCGGCCGCCGGCCTGACCGTGCTCGTCTACGAGGCCGTGCAGACCCATGGCCTCGGCACCCTCGGAGTGATCGTCCTGGCCTCCGGGGCCCTCCAACTCGCCCTGGGCCTGCTCGGTTTCGGGCGCTGGTTCCGCGCCATCTCGGTCGCGGTCGTCCAGGGCATGCTGGCCGGCATCGGCCTGGTGCTGATCCTCGGCCAGTCCTACGCGATGGGCGACCTCAAGGCGCCCGGCGGCGGCCTGGAGAAGATCGCCGGGCTGCCCGGCCTCGTCTCCGGCCTCGTCTCGGACGATCAGGCGTGGAAGGCGTTCGCGCTGGGCGCCGGGACCGTCGCCGTCCTGGTGCTCTGGAAGAAGCTGCCCGCGCGCGTCTGTGGCCTGGTGCCCGCGCCGCTGGCGGCCGTGGCACTCGCCACCGGCGTGACGGCGCTGTTCTCGCTGCCCGTCGCCAAGGTCGAGGTCCAGGGTCTGTTCGAATCCATCCAGCCACCCGGCCTCGGCGACTTCACCGGCCTGGTCGACGGCGCCCTGATCGGCACCGTCCTGGCGTTCGCGCTCATCGCCTCCGCAGAGAGCCTCTTCAGCGCGGCGGCCGTGGACCGGCTGCACGACGGGCCGCGCACCGACTACGACAAGGAGCTGATGGCCCAGGGCGCGGGCAACGCCGTGTGCGGCCTGCTCGGCGCCCTGCCCATGACCGCCGTCATCGTGCGCAGCGCCGCCAACGTCCAGGCGGGCGCCCGCACCAAGGTCTCGCGGGTGCTGCACGGCCTGTGGCTGCTGCTCTTCGCGGCGCTGTTCCCGGCCGCGCTCGGGGTGATACCGGTCGCCGCGCTCGCGGGCGTCCTGGTGCACGCCGGCGGCAAGCTCGTACCCCTGCGCGAGCTGCGCCCGCTGTGGCGGGAGCATCGTGGTGAGGCGGTGGTGCTGGCGGTCACCGCGGTGGCCATCGTGGCCACCAATATGTTCGAGGGCGTCCTGGCCGGCCTGCTGCTGGCCGTGGCCAAGACCGCGTGGGAGACCTCGCGCGTCCAGCTCGACGTCAAGGACGCGGGCGAGGGCACCGTCCATGTCCGGCTGACCGGGAGCGCCACGTTCCTTCGGCTGCCGCACATGCTCGACGCCCTGGAGGCGCTGCCCAAGGACCGGCCGATCGAGCTGCACCTGTCCGGGCTGCGGCACCTGGACCACGCCTGCCGCACGGCCCTGACGAACTGGGCGGACCGGCACAACGAGGAGGGCACGGAGCCCGTGCGCGTACGGGGCGAGGTGGCCGTCGTGACCGGCTGAGCGCCCGGGGCGTGGCGGCGGGGGCGGTGCCGACCTCATAGGCTGGCCGGTATGAACGACAGCCCCGCGCGCCGCCGCCTGGTCCTCGCCTCCCAGTCCCCCGCCCGTCTCGGGCTGCTCCGCGCCGCGGGGCTCGCGCCCGAGGTGATCGTCAGCGGGGTGGACGAGGACGCGATCACCGCCCCGAACCCCGCCGAGCTCGCCCGGGTGCTCGCCGAGGCCAAGGCCGAGGCCGTCTCCGTACGGGCGGAGGCGGCCGGAGCGCTGGTCGTCGGCTGCGACTCGGTGCTGGAGCTGGACGGCCTGGCGCTGGGCAAACCGGCCGACGCGGAGGACGCCACGGCCCGCTGGAAGTCGATGCGCGGCCGGTCCGGGATCCTCCGGACCGGCCACTGCGTGATCGACACCGCCACCGAGCGCCGGGTGTCGGCGACCGCCTCGACGACCGTCCGGTTCGGCGAGCCGACGGACGCCGAGATCGCGGCGTACGTGGCCTCCGGCGAACCCCTCCACGTGGCGGGCGCCTTCACCCTGGACGGCCGCTCCGCCCCGTTCCTCGACGGCATCGACGGCGACCACGGCAATGTCATCGGCCTGTCGCTGCCCCTGCTCCGCACGCTCCTCGGCGAGCTGGGGACCTCGATCACCGACCTGTGGGTGTGACCGCCTAGAGCCCCGGCAGCAGGCCCATGACGGGCTGGGCCAGCCCGAGCACCGGGTCGAGGGCGTTCGCGGCCTTGCCGACCTCGCTGATCTGGCCCAGCTTGTTGAGCTGGCCGAGCTGGTTGGTGGCGCCGGGGTAGATGCTCATGTCCTGCACCTGCGGTGGGTCGATCTTCGGCGGTGCGGCGACCTCCCCGGCGTTCGACACGGGCGGTTGCGGCATGGGCGCGGCCGAGACGGCGGTGACGGGCATGCTGAGGGCGGCGCCGGTGAGGACGGCCGCGGCTGCGATGCGCTTGATCATGCCTGCTCCAACGAGGTCGGGGCGCGGCGGTCACCATTCCTTGCGCCACATGGGGGCCCTCCCCAGAGCCCCGCGCGGGGTGACCGGAGCCCCTCCCGTCACTCCAACATCCCTTCCCCCACGGGCGATCGGGCCGCCGGGCGGCGTTTCCCCGCGTGTCCCCCTGCGCATATTCCGGTAGAGCCGTCTCCCGAGAAGCGCCGAGGAGCCCCGTCATGCCGAAGATCCTCATCACGACCGGCGACGCCGCGGAGGACCTGGAGGTCATGTATCCCTACCAGCGGCTGCTGGAGGAGGGTTACGAGGTCGACATAGCCGCGCCGACCGTCAAGCAGCTCCAGTTCGTCGTCCACGACTTCGTGTCGACGTTCGACACGTACACCGAGAAGCCCGGCCACTGCTGGCCCGCGGACGTGGCGCTCGCCGATGTGAACCCGGCCGACTACGCCGCCGTCCTGATCCCCGGCGGGCGGGCGCCCGAGTACCTCCGGCTGGACCCGCACTTCCAGCGGATCGTCAAACACTTCTTCGCCGAGAACAAGCCCGTCGCCCACATCTGCCACGCCGTCGTGGCCCTCGCGCCGCTCGGGGTGCTCAAGGGCCGGCGCACGGCCGCCTGGCCCGCGTGCGCCCCCGACGTACGGCTGGCGGGCGGCACCTTCGTGGACGCGGAGGCGGTGGTGGACGGCAATCTGGTCTCCGCGCGCGCCTGGAACGACCACCCGGCGTGGATGCGGGCCTTCGTCGAGCTGCTGCGCGAGCAGGCCCCCGTCAAGCGCTGAGCCCGGTTCCGGCGGGGCGCTCCGCCGGCTGTGCGAAGCTGGTGGGTCAGCCCGTACGGCCACCCGAAGGAGCGCTTCCGCCATGCCGCAGTCCGTCGACCGCGCCCTCGACGTCCTGGACGCCGTCGCGGGCTCCGACGGCCCCGTGAGCGCCAAGGCGCTCGCCCGGCGGACCGGCTGCGCGCTCTCCACGGTCTACGAACTGCTGGGCGCCCTCACCGCGCGCGGGCACCTCGTGCGCACCGCCGCCGGCTGGACCCTCGGCTATCGCGTCCCCTCCCTGCACCGCGCCTTCCAGCGCCAGATGCGGCTGGACGAGGAGGTGCACGGGCTGCTGCTGAAGGCCCGGCGGACGGTGGGCGCGGACACCTACTTCAGCGCCTACCGCGACGGCGAGATCGCGGTGCTCGCCGGAGCGTCCGACACGGCCGCCCCCACCGGCGGCTTCTCCCTCGGCCGGGACGCCGACGGGCACGCCACGGCGCACGGCAAGGTGCTGCTCTCCGCCCTCCCCCGCGCGGCCCGGCTGCGCTATCTCTCCGGCACCGGCATGCGCGCGATCACGCCCCGCACCATCACCTCGCCCGACCGGCTGGACGCGGAGCTGCGGCGGGTGCGGCGCCATGGGGTCGCCGTGGAGGTGGAGGAGTGCGCGCCGGGCGTGGCCTGTGTGGCCGTGCCCGTACCGGCCGCGGACGGCGCCCGCACGGCCGTCTCGGTCGCGCTGCCGCTGGCCGACTTCGAGCGCCGGGGGGACCGGGTGGCCGAGGTCCTCCGCCATGTGGCGGCCGAGGCCGGGAGGTTGGCGACCGCGCGCCCCGTCGGCACTACCGGCGGGTAAGGCCGCGATACCGGACGGCGGACCGGCCCGCCGTCCACCGTGACAGCCCGTGGGGCACGCAAACTTTGCGCCACCCCTTCGTAGGGACTCCACAAAGAATGCGCGGCGACGCTCCCGGACGATCACCGAGATCTAGCCCACACGAAAGGATCACCCCGGGCCCTCAAACCCGGCGTACCGTGGGATAACTGGGGACTTATGCCCGTGCACGCCCCGCCGTTCACCCTCCGTGTGGGCAACCTCACCCCCGGAGTCGGGTCGGCACAGAGTGTCGCTGGTACCTAAACTCACGTTGTTTCAAGGAGGGAGCCATCGTGCGCAAGGTGCTCATCGCCAACCGAGGCGAAATCGCTGTCCGCGTCGCTCGTGCGTGCCGGGACGCCGGGATCGGAAGTGTGGCGGTCTACGCCGATCCGGATCGTGACGCGTTGCATGTCCGTGCGGCCGACGAGGCGTACGCGCTGGGCGGTGACACCCCGGCGACGAGTTACCTGGATGTGGCCAAGGTCCTCGCCGCGGCCGCGGAGTCGGGTGCGGACGCTGTTCACCCGGGTTACGGATTCCTGTCGGAGAACGCTGATTTCGCGCAGGCGGTCCTGGACGCGGGGCTGACGTGGATCGGTCCGCCGCCGCAGGCGATCCGGGATCTGGGTGACAAGGTGGCGGCCCGTCATATCGCGCAGCGCGCGGGTGCCCCTTTGGTGGCCGGTACGCCGGATCCGGTGTCGGGTGCGGAGGAGGTCGTGGCCTTCGCGGAGGAGCATGGTCTGCCGATCGCGATCAAGGCCGCGTTCGGTGGTGGCGGGCGTGGTCTGAAGGTCGCCCGCACGCTTCAGGAGGTGCCCGAGCTCTACGATTCCGCGGTGCGTGAGGCGGTGGCCGCGTTCGGGCGTGGTGAGTGCTTCGTCGAGCGTTATCTGGACCGTCCCCGGCATGTGGAGACGCAGTGCCTGGCGGACAAGCACGGCAATGTGGTGGTGGTCTCCACGCGTGACTGCTCGCTGCAGCGCCGGCACCAGAAGCTGGTCGAGGAGGCTCCGGCGCCGTTCTTGTCGGCGGAGCAGAACGCGGAGCTCTACCGTGCCTCGAAGGCCATTTTGAAGGAGGCCGGGTACGAGGGTGCGGGGACGTGTGAGTTCCTGGTGGGCCAGGACGGGACGATCTCGTTCCTGGAGGTCAACACCCGTCTGCAGGTCGAGCACCCGGTGACCGAGGAGGTCACGGGTATCGATCTGGTGCGGGAGATGTTCCGTATCGCCGATGGTGAGGAGCTCGGTTACGGTGACCCGGCGGTGCGGGGGCACTCGTTCGAGTTCCGTATCAATGGTGAGGACCCGGGCCGTAACTTCCTGCCCGCTCCGGGCACGGTGACGCGTTTCGATGCTCCGTCGGGTCCGGGTGTGCGGCTGGACGCGGGCGTGGAGTCGGGTTCGGTGATCGGCCCGGCGTGGGACTCGCTGCTGGCGAAGCTGATCGTGACCGGTGCCAGCCGTGAGCAGGCGCTGCAGCGTGCGGCGCGTGCGCTGGGTGAGTTCACGGTCGAGGGTATGGCCACCGCGATCCCCTTCCACCGCGCGGTCGTCACCGACGAGGCGTTCACCTCCGACCCGTTCAGGGTCCACACGCGGTGGATCGAGACGGAGTTCGAGAACACGATCCCCGCGTTCGCGGGTGCGGTCGTGGAGGACGAGGAAGAGGCCCCGGGCCGGGAGACGGTCGTGGTGGAGGTGGGTGGCAAGCGGCTGGAGGTGTCGCTGCCGTCCTCGCTGGGCATGACGATCGCCCGGACCGCTGCCGCGGGTGGGGCGAAGCCGAAGCGTCGTGCGGCGAAGAAGGCGGGTTCGGCGGCGTCGGGTGACGCGCTGGCCTCGCCGATGCAGGGCACGATCGTGAAGGTCGCGGTCGAGGAGGGCCAGGAGGTCGCCGAGGGCGATCTGATCGTGGTCCTGGAAGCGATGAAGATGGAGCAGCCGCTGAACGCGCACCGCGCGGGCACGGTCAAGGGCATCACCGCCGAGGTCGGTGCCTCCGTCTCCTCCGGCGCCGTCATCTGCGAGATCAAGGACTGACGCGTCCCCCGAGAACCACCCGAGGGCCCCGCCGGAGCACCGGCCGGGGCCCTCGGTCCTACCCGGGCGGGCGGCGTACGGCCGGGCCGGTGGCATTCTTGACTCGCGGGGAGCGAGAGGGAGGATCGACGGCAATGGCCACGGAGATCACACAGGCGTCACCACGCCCCATGCGCGCGGACGCGCGGCGCAACTACGAGCGGCTGCTCGCGGAGGCCCGTACCGCCTTCACCGCGCACGGCACGGACGCCTCCCTCGAGGACATCGCCCGCCGGGCGGGCGTGGGCATCGGAACGCTCTACCGCCACTTCCCCAACCGCACGGCGCTGATGAGCGCCGTCTTCCAGGGCGAGGTCGACGGGCTGCTCACCCGCTCCCGCGAGCTGCTGGCCTCCCCCGAGCCGTGCCGGGCGCTGGTGGACTGGCTGCGCGCCATCGTGGCGCACGCCAGCACCTACCGCGGGCTCTCCCGGGCCCTGATGGCCGCGCAGACCGACGAGGCGTCGGCGCTGTCCCGGTGCAGCCTGCCGATGCGCGACGCGGGCAGCAGGCTGCTCGGCCGCGCCCAGCAGGCCGGGGCGGTCCGCGCCGACGTGGACATCGCGGACCTGATGCAGCTGACGAACGCGATCTCACTGGCGGTCGAGCAGTCCCCGGACGACCCGGGGCTCGCGGACCGCCTGCTGATGCTGACCCTGAGCGGCCTCAAGGCGGTGCCCGCAGGCGACTGAGGGCACCGCACAGGCCCTACCGGCGGCGCGGCGCCAGGTCCGCCACCCTCGCCGTCGACTGGTCGCCCAGCGACACCGCGCTACGGAGCTGCGGCCCGGCCGGCCCGCCCTGCCCCGGGCCGGGCGGCTGCCCGCCCAGCGGGTGCGTGCGGCGCTGGCCCGGCAGCGGCGGAACGTCCCGGCGCCGCGCCGGCGGCCCCACCTCCCCGCCGCCCGCGACGCCCGACGGCCCCGAGCCCGACCCCGCGCCGGGCCCGGCGACCGAGATATGGACGCCCTGGTCCGCCAGGGCCTGGAGCTCCGTGGCGGCGCGGTCGTCGTGCGGCGGCGGCTCGTCCGTCACCAGGCGCGTGATCACGTCCGTGGGCACCGTCTGGAACATGGTGTCGGTGCCCAGCTTCGTATGGTCCGCGAGGACCACCACCTCGGCGGCGGCCTGCACCAGCGCCCGGTCCACGCTCGCGGAGAGCATGTTGGACGTGGACAGCCCGCGCTCGGCGGTCAGCCCGCTCCCGGACAGGAAGGCTCTGGTCACGCGCAGACCGTGCAGGGACTGCTCCGCGCCGCTGCCCACCAGGGCGTAGTTGGACCCGCGCAGCGTGCCGCCGGTCATGACGACCTCGACCCGGTTGGCGTGCGCCAGCGCCTGCGCGACGAGCAGGGAGTTGGTGACCACGGTCAGACCCGGCACGCGCGCGAGCCGGCGGGCCAGCTCCTGCGTGGTCGTGCCGGCGCCGACGACGACGGCTTCGCCCTCTTCGACGAAGCTCGCCGCCAGATCGGCGATGGCCGTCTTTTCCGCGGTCGCTAGATGGGATTTCTGCGGGAAGCCGGACTCCCTGGTGAAACCGCCCGGCAGCACCGCACCGCCGTGCCGGCGGTCGAGCAGTCCTTCTGCCTCCAATGCCCGCACGTCCCGCCGTACGGTCACTTCGGAGGTCTGGACGACACGGGCGAGCTCACGGAGCGAAACCGCTCCGTTGGCACGCACCATTTCGAGGATCAATTGACGACGTTCTGCAGCGAACACGAAACCGACAGTAACGCCAACGACCATCCGTTTTCAGCAGGTTGCAGCAATTAACGGAAGTTGTCCGCTCCCGAACGCAAGAAGTGGTATGGGCGAACTCCTGAGCCCTAAGCCTCACGCTGCGTCTGCTGTGTCTTCCGGGTGTGCAGCTGCCGCGCCACCTCGGCGAGCGAACCGGACAGCGACGGATAGACGGTGAACGCGTTGGCGATCTGCTCCACGGTCAGGTTGTTGTCGACCGCGATCGCGATGGGGTGAATGAGCTCACTGGCCCGCGGCGCGACCACCACACCACCGACCACGATGCCCGTGCCGGGCCGGCAGAACATCTTCACGAAGCCGTCGCGAATGCCCTGCATCTTGGCGCGCGGATTCCGCAGCAGCGGAAGCTTCACCATCCGGGCGTCAATCTTGCCGCTGTCGACATCGGCCTGGGTATACCCGACTGTCGCAATCTCCGGATCCGTAAATACGTTCGCGGATACAGCCTTGAGATTCAGCGGGGCCACCGCGTCGCCCAGGAAGTGGTACATCGCGATGCGGCCCTGCATGGCCGCGACCGACGCCAGCGCCAGCACGCCCGTGCAGTCGCCCGCCGCGTAGACGCCCGGCGCGCTCGTCCGCGAGACCCGGTCCGTCCAGACGTGCCCGGACTCCTTGAGCCGGACCCCGGACTCCTCCAGACCCATCCCGGCCGTGTTGGGGATCGAGCCGACCGCCATCAGGCAGTGCGTACCGCTGATGACGCGCCCGTCGGCGAGGGTGACCTCCACCCGGTCACCCACGCGCTTCGCGGACTGCGCCCGCGACCGCGCCATGACGTTCATGCCGCGCCGCCGGAAGACGTCCTCCAGGACGGCGGCCGCGTCGGGGTCCTCACCGGGCAGCACCCGGTCGCGCGAGGACACCAGCGTCACCTTGGACCCCAGCGCCTGATAGGCACCGGCGAACTCGGCGCCGGTCACACCGGAGCCGACCACGATGAGCTCCTCGGGGAGCTCCTCCAGGTCGTAGACCTGCGTCCAGTTCAGGATGCGCTCGCCGTCCGGCAGGGCGTCCGGGATCTCCCGGGGGTGGGCGCCCGTGGCGATCAGCACGGCGTCGGCGACGAGGGTCTCCTCGGTGCCGTCCGCGGCGCGCACCACGACCTTGCGCGAGCCGTCCGCCGCCTGGTTCGGCTCCAGCCGGCCCCGGCCGCGCAGCACCCGGGCACCCGCGCGGGTGACCGAGGCGGCGATGTCGTGCGACTGCGCCAGGGCGAGCCGCTTCACCCGCCGGTTGACCTTGCCCAGGTCCACGCCGACGACGCGCGCCGCCTGCTCCAGGTGCGGCGTGTCGTCGGCGACGATGATCCCCAGCTCCTCGTACGAGGAGTCGAAGGTCGTCATCACCTCAGCCGTCGCAATGAGCGTCTTCGAGGGCACGCAGTCGGTGAGCACCGACGCCCCGCCCAGACCGTCGCAGTCGACGACGGTCACCTCCGCGCCGAGCTGTGCGGCGACGAGCGCCGCCTCATAGCCGCCGGGTCCGCCACCGATGATCACGATCCGAGTCACGTACTCCATTGTCCCGCACCCATCAAAGCGACTTCTCCCGGGGCCTCCTCCGGGGAATACGTACCTGAATGCGTACGTCCATCCGTGCGAGGACCGGCAGGAGGTTCCGGACGAACCTCCCTTCGAGCCTGCCATCCCAAATGCCGTTCCGCCTCACTCCCGTACCCTCGGAACCATGTCGCTCTACGCCGCGTACGCCGGCAACCTCGACGCGCGGCTGATGTCCCGCCGCGCACCCCACTCGCCCCTGCGCGGCACGGGCTGGCTCTCCGACTGGCGGCTGACGTTCGGCGGCGAGCAGCTGGGCTGGGAGGGCGCGCTGGCGACCGTCGTCGAGGCCCCGCGCTCCCAGGTCTTCGTCGCCCTCTACGACATCGCTCCGATGGACGAGGACTCGATGGACCGTTGGGAGGGCGTCGGACTCGACATCTACCGCCGGATGCGGGTGCGCGTGCACACCCTGGACGGCGAGGAGCCCGCCTGGATCTACGTCCTGAACGGCTACGAGGGCGGTCTGCCCTCCGCCCGCTACCTGGGTGAGATCGCCGACGCGGCCGAGTCCGCGGGCGCCCCGCACGACTATGTGATGGAGCTCCGCAAGCGTCCTTGCTGAGAGTGACGGACCGGTCTCGTCGCAATGCACAAAGCAACAATCGGAACACCGTGCCCGGCGACATCTACGCGCGTAGGCGAAGAGCGGCTACCCTCGTCCGCGTGAACGCATCTGTTACCCCCCAGGTCGACCCGTACGCCGCGGCCGACGCCGCCGCCACCCGTCTGCGCGAGCTGACGGGCGCCGAGACCCACGACGTCGCCCTGGTCATGGGCAGCGGCTGGCTCCCGGCGACGGAGGCGCTCGGCGCCCCCGAGGTCGAATTCCCCGTCACCGAGCTCCCCGGCTTCACGGCCGCCGCCGTCGCGGGCCACGCGGGCACGGTTCGCTCGTACAAGGTCAACGACAAGCGCGCGCTCGTCTTCCTCGGCCGCACGCACTACTACGAGGGCCGCGGCGTCGCCGCCGTCGTCCACGGCATCCGCACCGCCGTCGCCGCCGGCTGCAAGACCGTCGTCCTGACCAACGGCTGCGGCGGCCTCCGCGAGGGCATGCGCCCCGGTCAGCCGGTGCTGATCAGCGACCACATCAACCTCACGGCGACCTCGCCGATCGTCGGCGCCAACTTCGTCGACCTCACCGACCTGTACTCCCCCCGCCTGCGCGCGCTCTGCCAGGAGGTGGACCCGACCCTCGAAGAGGGCGTGTACGTCCAGTTCCCCGGCCCGCACTACGAGACCCCGGCCGAGATCAAGATGATCCGCACCCTCGGCGCGGACCTGGTCGGCATGTCCACCACGCTGGAGGCCATCGCCGCCCGCGAGGCGGGCGCCGAGGTCCTGGGCATCTCCCTGGTCACGAACCTGGCCGCCGGCATGACGGGCGAGCCGCTCAACCACGAAGAGGTCCTCCAGGCCGGCCGCGACTCGGCGACCGCGATGGGCGCGCTCCTGGCGCAGGTCCTCGACCGCCTGTAAACCGACCCACACCCCGCCACGGCGGACCGGGCCGGAGCCGACACGCAACCCACCAAGCGCGTCGGCTCCGGCCCGCGGTCGTACGGCGGGAAGCCGGCATGCGGCGGGAGGGGGCGGGGCGGGTGGGGCCCTACAAGATGGCATTGGGGGCACCCCCGTACGGAGTATGGGGGAGTGATTTGCGGGCCCGAACGGCGGGCAACGATTGCAACGCCGGGTAACGGGGCCCGTAAATCATGCAGCCCCGTAGGGCCCACCCCGCCCCGCCCCCGACCCACCACCCGCCCGCCCGCACCCGTACCCCGAACCCAAGCACCAGCCCTCCGGAGGAGAACCCGTGGAGCGAGACCTCATCGCCCAGGCCAAGACGTGGCTCGCCGAGGACCCCGACCCCGAGACCCGCGACGAGCTCGCCCGGCTCATCGACGCCGGGGACACCGCCGAGCTGAGCGTCCGCTTCGGCGGCACCCTCCAGTTCGGCACCGCCGGCCTCCGCGGCGAGCTCGGCGCCGGCCCCATGCGCATGAACCGCACCGTCGTCATCCGCGCCGCCGCCGGCCTCGCCGCGTACCTGAAGAAGCAGGGCCACACCGGCGGCACGGTCGTCATCGGCTACGACGCCCGCCACAAGAGCGCCGACTTCGCCCTCGACACCGCGGCCGTCATGGTCGGCGCCGGCCTGAAGGCCGCGCTGCTGCCCAAGCCGCTGCCCACCCCGGTCCTCGCCTTCGCGATCCGCCACCTCGGCGCGGTCGCCGGCATCGAGGTGACCGCCAGCCACAACCCGCCGCGCGACAACGGCTACAAGGTCTACCTCGGCGACGGCTCGCAGATCGTGCCCCCGGCCGACGCGGAGATCGCCGCCGAGATCGCCGCGATCGAGAGCCTGGCCGACGTGCCCCGCCCGAGCGCCGGCTGGGAGACCCTCCGCGAGACGATCGTGGAGGCGTACCTGGAGCGCACGGACGCCGTCCTGACCAACGGCTCCGCCCGCGACGTCCGCGTCGTCTACACGCCCATGCACGGCGTCGGCCGCACGGTCCTCACCGCCGCCTTCGAGCGGGCCGGCTTCCCGGCGCCGACCGTGGTCGCCGAGCAGGCCGAGCCGGACCCGGACTTCCCGACGGTCGCCTTCCCGAACCCGGAGGAGCCGGGCGCGATGGACCTGGCGTTCGCCACGGCCCGCGAGGCCGCGCCGGACATCGTCATCGCCAACGACCCGGACGCGGACCGCTGCGCCGTCGCGGTCCCCGACCCGGACTCGGCCGAGGGCTGGCGCATGCTGCGCGGCGACGAGGTGGGCGCGCTGCTGGCGACGCACCTGGTCCACAAGAAGGCGCAGGGCGCCTTCGCGACGACGATCGTGTCCTCGTCGCTGCTGTCCCGCATCGCGGCGGCCGCGCCGGGCGCGGACTACGAGGAGACCCTCACGGGCTTCAAGTGGCTGGCCCGGGTGGACGGCCTGCGCTACGCGTACGAGGAGGCGCTGGGCTACTGCGTCGACCCCGAGGGCGTGCGCGACAAGGACGGCATCACGGCCGCCCTGCTGGTGGCCGAGCTGGCCGCGGAGCTCAAGGAGTCCGGCCGTACGCTGACGGACCTGCTGGACGACCTGGCCGTCGAGCACGGCCTGCACGCCACGGACCAGCTCTCGGTGCGGGTCCAGGACCTGTCGCTGATCTCGGACGCGATGCGCCGGCTGCGCGAGCAGCCGCCGACGGCGCTGGCGGGGCTCCAGGTGTCCTCGGCCGAGGACCTGGCGAAGGGCTCCGAGGCGCTGCCGCCGACGGACGGCCTGCGGTACCACCTGGCCGGCGACGCGGCGGGCGAGGTGTCGGGGGCGCGCGTGATCGTCCGTCCGAGCGGCACCGAGCCGAAGATCAAGTGCTATCTGGAGGTCGTGGTGCCGGTGGCGTCGGCGATCGCGCTGGCGGACGCGCGGGCGCGGGCGACGGAGGTCCTGGCGGCGATCAAGTCGGACCTGTCGCGGGCGGCGGGCATCTGACGCTGAGGCTCGGCTTTTGAAAACCGGACGTGGCCCGGGCTGGAGATCCAGCCCGGGCCACGTCGGGTTCTCACCCGGTCGCGAACAGCACCATCAGCAGGACGAACCCCACGACCGCGGGGGCGATCACCTCGTAGGCCCACCGCATCGCGACGGGACCTTGCGCACCGGCCCGCTTGGCGTTCCGCTCGGCGAGCTCCCGGAGGTCGTCGATCACCTGGTCGGAGGGCGCCTTGACGCTCTGGCCGGCGCCGGTGGTGGCCAGTCCCTCGGCGAGGGCCTGGTTCTGCCGGCGGGCGGCGGTCTTCCGCTGGCGCAGGGAGACGGGGATGGACCACAGCTGGTACTTGGCGCCGTCGGCGAGCACCTCGCTGGAGTAGCCGGCGCGTACGCCGTCGACGCGGCTCCAGGGGAGGGTGATGGTGCGGAAGGGGTTGCGGACGAGGAGGCGGTCCTCGCCTGCCCATACGGCGGGCCGGACGGTGAAGGCGATGATCAGCGGCACGGCGCAGAGGAGCCCGGCGAGCGCCAGCCAGGGCGTACGGCCGGAGCCGCGCACGATGGCGTCGCCGCCCAGCCAGGCGGCGAGGCCGAGGAGCAGCACGCCGGTGGCGATGCCGGAGGGCGAACGGAAGCACCGCTCGGCGTAGGCGTCCGGTTCCTGTGGGGACCGTGGGGCGGAAGAGTCGTCCGGGCTCGTCATGCCGCCGATTGTGCCGCACGGTGTGGTGGGTCGGGGTGGGTGTGCTGTGCACGTGCCTGGGGTGCGGGCGGGTGGTGGGTCGGGGGCGGGGTGGGGTGGGCCCTCCGGGGCTGCATGATTTACGGGCCCAGTTGCTGCGGCATTGCACAGTGCCCCGCCGTTAGGCCGCAAATCACTCCCCCAGCTACCGCTGGGGGTGCCCCAACGCCCCTTGCCGGGCCCACCCCACCCCGCCCCCTCCCGCCGCACACCATCTGCGGGGCGGTGCGACCGACGCGAGCAGACATCGGGCACCGCCGGCAGCTGCCCAGCGGGTTACCGACAGAGCCGGGGCCGGCGACCTCCTTGGTCGGCGAGCTCCCCGGATCGGCAATGGGCACGGGTCGACACGGGTCGGCACCCCCCGGCAGGCGCCCCAGACTCACGGCAGGCCCGGATGAGCCCCCGCCGGGCCCCCGGAGTCGGGCCCCGACCGCGGGGTCGGGACCGGATGGTGGAGCCAGGACCGGACCGTGGAGTCGAGACCGGACGGTGGAGCCAAATCGGCCCCGGGGCAGAACCAGACCCAGAGGGCAAAGCCAGACCCGGGGGCAAGGGCCAGACCCGGGGCCAAACCCGGGGGCCAGGGCCCAGCCCGGAGTCGGGGCCCAGCCCGGAGTCGGGGCTCAGCCCAAGGGGCTGGGCAAAGCCCAAGCCCAAGGGTCGGGGCCCGACCCACCGACCCCCGGCCCGGGGGCCCGGCCCGGGGCGGGGGTGGGTCCCGAACCCACCCACCGCCCCCCGTCCAGAAAGCTCCCCGCACGGGGGGTTGGCACGCGCTACGCGCGTAGATATGCTCATCTGGTGACCATGCCCACCACAGTTCCCGCACACGGCAATGACGCCGCGGGGCGGCTGACGGAGCTGGCGGACGTGACCGCCTCCGACAGTGCGCTGCGCCGCTTCCTGCACGGCCTCCCGGGCGTCGACGCGGTCGGGCTGGAAGCCCGCGCCGCGTCCCTCGGCACCCGCTCGATCAAGACCACGGCGAAGGCGTACGCCATCGACCTGGCGATCTCGATGATCGACCTGACGACGCTCGAGGGCGCGGACACCCCGGGCAAGGTCCGGGCGCTCGCCGCGAAGGCCGTCAACCCCGACCCGACCGACCGGACGTCGCCGCGCACCGCCGCCGTCTGCGTCTACCCCGACATGGTGGCCACCGCGAAGGCGGCCCTGACCGGCACGGACGTGAAGGTCGCGTCCGTCGCCACCGCGTTCCCCGCCGGCCGCGCCGCGCTGCCGGTGAAGCTCGCGGACACCCGGGACGCCATCGCGGCCGGGGCCGACGAGATCGACATGGTCATTGACCGCGGCGCCTTCCTGGCCGGCCGGTACATGGACGTGTTCGAGGAGATCCGTGCCGTCAAGGCGGAGTGCGGCGACAAGGCCCGGCTGAAGGTGATCTTCGAGACCGGCGAGCTGTCGACGTACGACAACATCCGCCGCGCCTCCTGGATCGGGATGCTCGCGGGCGCCGACTTCATCAAGACCTCGACGGGCAAGGTGGCGGTCAACGCCACGCCGTCGAACACCCTGCTGATGCTGGAGGCCGTGCGCGACTTCCGCGCGCTCACCGGCGTCCAGGTCGGCGTGAAGCCGGCCGGCGGCATCCGCACCACCAAGGACGCGATCAAGTTCCTGGTCCTGGTCAACGAGACGGTGGGCGAGGAGTGGCTGGATAACCACTGGTTCCGGTTCGGCGCCTCCAGCCTCCTGAACGACCTGCTGATGCAGCGGCAGAAGCTGAGCACCGGCCGCTACTCCGGTCCCGACTACGTCACGGTGGACTGATCATGTCTTTCACTTACGCACCCGCGCCCGAGTCGCGTTCGGTCGTCGACATCGCGCCGTCCTACGGCCTGTTCATCGACGGCGAGTTCACCGAGGCCACCGGCGGCAAGGTCTTCAAGACCGTGAGCCCCTCCTCCGAGGAGGTGCTCTCCGAGGTCGCGCACGGCTCCGCCGAGGACGTGGACCGCGCCGTGAAGGCGGCCCGCAAGGCGTTCGAGAAGTGGTCCGCGCTGCCGGGCTCCGAGCGCGCCAAGTACCTCTTCCGGATCGCCCGGATCATCCAGGAGCGCTCGCGCGAGCTGGCCGTCCTGGAGACCCTGGACAACGGCAAGCCGATCAAGGAGACCCGCGACGCGGATCTCCCCCTGGTCGCCGCGCACTTCTTCTACTACGCGGGCTGGGCCGACAAGCTCGACCACGCGGGCTATGGCGCGAACCCCCGTCCGCTGGGCGTCGCGGGCCAGGTCATCCCCTGGAACTTCCCGCTCCTGATGCTGGCGTGGAAGATCGCCCCGGCGCTGGCCACGGGCAACACGGTCGTGCTGAAGCCGGCCGAGACCACCCCGCTCTCGGCGCTGTTCTTCGCGGACATCTGCCGCCAGGCGGGCCTGCCCAAGGGCGTCGTCAACATCGTCACGGGTGACGGCACCACGGGCGCCGCGCTCGTCGCGCACGAGGGCGTCAACAAGGTCGCCTTCACCGGCTCCACGGCGGTCGGCAAGGCCATCGCCCGTACGGTCGCGGGCTCGGACAAGAAGCTCACGCTGGAGCTGGGCGGCAAGGGCGCCAACATCGTCTTCGACGACGCGCCGATCGACCAGGCCGTCGAGGGCATCGTCCAGGGCATCTTCTTCAACCAGGGCCAGGTCTGCTGCGCGGGCTCCCGCCTGCTGGTCCAGGAGTCGATCCAGGACGAGCTGCTGGACTCCCTCAAGCGTCGGCTGTCGACGCTGCGCCTGGGCGACCCGCTGGACAAGAACACCGACATCGGCGCGATCAACTCCGCCGAGCAGCTGGCCCGGATCACCGAGCTGGCCGACAGCGGCGAGGCCGAGGGCGCGGAGCGCTGGGCCCCGGCGTGCGAGCTGCCCGAAGCGGGCTACTGGTTCGCGCCGACGCTGTTCACCAATGTCACCCAGGCCCACCGGATCGCCCGCGAGGAGATCTTCGGCCCGGTGCTGTCGGTGCTGAGCTTCCGCACCCCCGCCGAGGCGGTCGCCAAGGCGAACAACTCGCAGTACGGCCTCTCCGCCGGCATCTGGACGGAGAAGGGCTCGCGGATGCTGGCCGTCGCGAGCAAGCTGCGCGCGGGCGTCGTCTGGGCCAACACGTTCAACAAGTTCGACCCGACCTCGCCGTTCGGCGGCTTCAAGGAGTCGGGTTTCGGCCGCGAGGGCGGTCGCCACGGCCTGGAGGCGTACCTCGATGTCTGATCGGCTCAGTGTCTTCAAGACCTACAAGCTGTTCGTCGGGGGCAAGTTCCCCCGGTCCGAGAGCGGGCGGGTGTACGAGGTGACCGACTCCAAGGGCAACTGGCTGGCCAACGCCCCGCAGTCCTCCCGCAAGGACGCCCGGGACGCGGTCGTCGCGGCCCGTAAGGCCGTCGGCGGCTGGTCGGGCGCGACCGCGTACAACCGCGGCCAGGTGCTCTACCGCGTCGCCGAGATGCTGGAGGGCCGCCGCGACCAGTTCGTCGCGGAGGTCGCCGACGCGGAGGGCCTGTCCAAGTCGAAGGCGGCCGCGCAGGTGGACGCCGCGATCGACCGCTGGGTCTGGTACGCGGGCTGGACCGACAAGATCGGCCAGATCACCGGCTCCACCAACCCGGTCGCGGGCCCGTTCTTCAACGTCTCCAGCACGGAGCCGACCGGCGTCGTCGCCGTGCTCGCGCCGCAGGAGTCGTCGTTCCTCGGCCTGGTCTCGGTGATCGCCCCGGCGATCGCCACGGGCAACACGGTGGTCGTGGTGGCCTCGGAGAAGGCCCCGCTGCCCGCCCTGTCGCTGGGCGAGGTGCTCGCCACGTCCGACGTCCCGGGCGGCGTGGTGAACGTCCTGTCGGGCCGTACGGCGGAGATCGCCCCGACCCTGGCCTCGCACCAGGACGTCAACGCGATCGACCTGGCGGGGGCGGAGGCCGACTTCGCCAAGGAGCTGGAGATCGCGGCGGCGGACAACCTCAAGCGGGTGCTGCGCCCGCAGGGTGTGGACTGGGCCGTGACGCCGGGTACGGAGCGGATGACCGCGTTCCTGGAGACGCGGACGGTTTGGCACCCGACGGGGTCGCTGGGCGCGGGCGGCTCGTCGTACTGACCGTCCGTTTCCCGGGGCTCCGCCCCGGACGCGCGAACGCCGGGCGGGCCTTTGCGGCTCGCCCGGCGTTGGCGCGTCCGGCGGGTCTTTCCCCACCCCGCCCCTTCCCGTAACCGGGGCTTCCGCCCCGGGCCCCGTTCCGCGCTGACGCGCGGTGGCCTCAATCGCCGGCCGGGCTGGATTTTCGCCCTGTCCGAGCTCGGCTTTCGGCCCGGTTCCCAGGCAACAACCTCCCAGCCCGGTTCCGGGCAACAACTCAGCCCGTCCGGCGTTTGAGGACACCGCGCGTCAGCGCGGAACCGGGGGCCCGGGGGCTTGCCCCCGGTTCCGGGAAGGGGCGGGGCTGGGGAAAAAGCCCCGCGCAGCGGCACCCCCCGTCACCGCCCCGCCTGCGGCGGAGCCGCCAGGCTCGACAGCGGCCCCGGCAACCCCCCGAGCGGCAGCCCCAACGGCCCGGCCTCAGCCGCACCCTTCGCAGGAGCGGACTTCGCCGGAGCGGACTTCGCAGGAGCAGCCACAGGCACCAGCGGCGGCGGAGGCGTCTTCTTCGCCGCCCCGGCCCCATGCGCAGGCGCAGCCCCCGGTCCCGGCGCCGGCGCCGGCGGCTGCACCACATCCTTCGACAGCTGCGCCAGCGGCCCCACCGACGCCAGGTTCTGGATCAGACCGCCCCGAGTCGTCAGCGGCTCCATCAGCGGCGCCGTACTGACCGGCTTGAAGTCCGCGACCTGTGTGTTCACCGAGTTGTCCAGCGGATCCGCGCTGGTCTCCGCGAACGGGTTGGCCTGGAGCTGACGCATCGTGTTGAAGACGCCCTCCGCCCCCTTCTGCAGCCCGATGTCGGCCCCGCGCAGCCCCGCCCCCACGTCCGTGTTCCCGAGGACCGCCCGGGGCGGCTGGACCGGCATGGCGGCGGCGCTCGCGGCCCCCGCGCCGCCCGCGACGAACGCCGCCCCGGCGGAGACGGTCAGCCCGGCGCGTACCAGGCCGCGCGAGAGCGCGGCCGGACGTCCGGGGGCGGAGCGGCGAGCGTGTCGTGCGTGCGAGGCCATGGGCACCTGCCGGGTAGTGAGTGACCGGTACGAACGACAACGCACCGTAGTCGAACCGTGACTCCACGCACACCCCGCGACCCGGGGGGATCCCCCATGCGGCCCAATGCCTCACACTGGTGTCCCGTGACTCCCCACTTGACCCCCGCGCGCGTCATCCTGCTGACCGGCCCGTCCGGTTCCGGAAAGTCGTCCCTCGCGGCCCGCACCGGGCTGCCCGTCCTCAACCTCGACGACTTCTACAAGGAGGGCGCGGATCCCACGCTCCCGCTCCTCGCCGACGGCTCGGGCGCCGACTGGGACTCACCCCTGTCGTGGGACGCGGAGGCGGCCGTCCGCGCGATCGACGAGCTGTGCCGTACGTCCCGTACGGGCGTGCCGGTGTACGACATCTCGACCAGCTCGCGGACGGGCGAGCGGGCGCTGGACATCGGCCGCACCCCGCTGTTCATCGCCGAGGGGATCTTCGCCGCGGACATCATCGACCGCTGCCGCGATCTGGGGGTGCTCGCCGACGCGCTGTGCCTGCGCGGCCGGCCGGCCACCACCTTCCGGCGTCGGCTGGTGCGCGACATGCGCGAGGCCCGCAAGCCCGTCCCGTACCTGCTCCGCCGCGGCCTGCGGCTGATGCGTGCCGAGCGCGGCATCGTGGCCCGTCATACGGCCCTCGGCGCGCACGCCTGCGGCAAGGAGGCCGCGATGGGCCGGATAGCCGCCGCGGCGGCGGGCCGCCGCGAGGGCGTAAGGGTCTGACACCCAAGAAGGGCTGACGTCCGAGAAAGGGTCTGACACCCGAGAAGGGTCCGGCACCCGGAATCCGGCACCCGAGAAAGGCCCCGACACGCGAGAGCGGGCCGGTACCCGGGCCCCCCAGCCCGCTACCGACCCGCTCCCGTTCCCCCCTGGGCCCCCATGCGCTCCCCCCGAGCGCCCCCAGGCCCCCCTATGGCCTCCATGGCCCCGCGCGGCGGCTCCCGCCGCTCAGGCCACCAGCTCGCCGAAGGACTCCGCGACCCCCCGGCCGGAGCCGATGACCTCGTCGTCCCGCAGCCGGCGCAGCGAGCGCCAGATGCTGCTCTTGACCGTTCCGACGCTGATGTCCAGGATCTCCGCGATCTCCGGGTCCGTACGGCCCTCGTAGTAGCGGAGGACGAGCATCGTGCGCTGGAGCTCGGGCAGCCGGGCGAGGGCCTGCCAGAGCACGGCGCGCAGCTCGGTGCCGCGCATCGCGTCCGTCTCGCCCACCGTCTCCGGCAGCTCCTCGGTCGGGTACTCGTTGAGCTTGCGCCGGCGCCAGGCGCTGATGTGCAGATTGGTCATCGTGCGGCGCAGGTAGCCGCCGACCGCGGCCTTGTCGCTGATGCGATCCCAGGCGCGGTACGTGGAGAACAGCGCGCTCTGGAGCAGGTCCTCCGCCTCGTGCCGGTCGCCCGTCAGGTGGTACGCGGTCGCGTACAGGGAGGCCCGGCGCTCCTGGACGTAGGCGGTGAAGGCCGCTTCGGCGTCCGCCCGGTCCGTCTTCCCGGCCTTGGCGGTGCCGCCGGACAGGGCCGCGCCCTTGTCCTCGGAGACCCCGGAGGCCCCCGCGGCCTGCCCGTACGTGATCGCGTCGATCGCCACCATGTAGGGCGGGCGTACACGTCCGGTGCCGCGGGCGCACCCCCGCCCGCCCACGGCACCGGACTTCTCGGGGCCCCGTCCGGCGTCGTGCAGGCGCGTGCGAATGACTGCGCTGGTCGTGGTGCTGTGCAGTGTGTTCATCTCGCGCCCCCCGTCGGTGGAGCCAGCTCGGTCCGTTTGCGTTCCCGGGCCTGGTGCCGCCCGGTGAACCAAAGCCTGCCGGGCCAGTTTCATCGCGCTGTCCGCCGACTGTCACAGCCCTGCAACAAGCCCGGGGACCCCCGTCACGGGGCTCTTCGGTCGAACCACCCGCCGGTCGTAGTCCAGAATGGCCACCGTGCCTTTCCTGTTGCTGATCGAGGACGACGACGCCATCCGTACGGCCCTGGAGTTCTCCCTGTCCCGCCAGGGTCACCGAGTGGTGACCGCGGCGACGGGCGAGGACGGTCTGAAGCTGCTGCGCGAGCAGCGGCCGGACCTGATCGTGCTGGATGTGATGCTGCCCGGTATCGACGGTTTCGAGGTGTGCCGGCGGATCCGCCGCACGGACCAGTTGCCGATCATCCTGCTCACCGCGCGCAACGACGACATCGACGTCGTCGTGGGCCTGGAGTCCGGCGCGGACGACTATGTCGTCAAGCCGGTGCAGGGCCGGGTGCTGGACGCGCGGATCCGCGCGGTGCTGCGCCGCGGCGAGCGGGAGTCCAGCGACTCGGCGTCGTTCGGCTCGCTGGTCATCGACCGGTCCGCCATGACGGTCACCAAGAACGGCGAGGACCTCCAGCTGACCCCGACCGAGCTGCGGCTGCTGCTGGAGCTCAGCCGGCGGCCGGGCCAGGCGCTGTCGCGCCAGCAGCTGCTGCGGCTGGTCTGGGAGCACGACTACCTGGGCGACTCGCGTCTGGTGGACGCCTGTGTGCAGCGGCTGCGCGCCAAGGTCGAGGACGTCCCCTCGTCGCCGACCCTGATCCGTACCGTCCGCGGCGTCGGCTACCGCCTGGACGCCCCGCAGTGATCGCCCCCGCCCGCCACAACAGCACAGAGAGCGCACCGTGACAGAAGAGCCCGGCACCACGCCCGGCCCCGCCCGTGAACGCGAGCGCCCCCCGGCCAGGAACGTGCTGAAGCTCAGCATGCGGTGGATCAGCCTGCGGCTGCGGCTGATGCTCGTCTTCGCGCTGGTCGCGCTCGCCGCCGCGGTCTCCGCGTCCGCCATCGCGTACTGGCTCAACCGTGACGCGGTGCTCACCCGTACCCAGGACGCGGCGCTCGACGACTTCCACAAGTCGCTCCAGGACAACACCGGTTCCCTGCCGCAGAACCCGACCTGCCAGGAGCTCCAGGCCGCCGCCGACCGGATGGCCGCCACCTCGCAGAAGTACGAGGTGCTGCTGATCAGCACGGCCGGCCGGACCGACTGCGCGGCCCCGTCCGACCGTGACCTGTTCACGCTGAAGGTCGTCCCGGAGTCGCTCCAGGCCGCGGTGAACCGCGAGCGGCGGGTCGACGACTCGAACCGCTACGCCTACCACCTGTACTGGCAGCGCATCACGCTCGGCGGCAAGCCGTATCTGGTGGGCGGCGCGAAGGTGATCGGCGGTGGGCCGACCGGCTATCTGCTGAAGTCCCTGGAGAACGAGCGGGCCGACCTCAATTCGCTGGCCTGGTCGCTGGGGATCGCCACCGCCCTCGCGCTGATCGGCTCCGCGCTGCTGGCCCAGGCGGCCGCGTCCACGGTGCTGCGGCCCGTGCAGCGGCTCGGGGAGGCGGCGCGGCGGCTCGGCGAGGGGAAGCTGGACACCCGGCTCCAGGTGTCGGGCACGGACGAGCTGGCCGACCTCTCGCGCACGTTCAACAGGACGGCCGAGTCGCTGCAGAAGCGGGTCGAGGAGCTCAGCGCCCGGGAGGCGTCGAGCCGCCGGTTCGTCGCGGACATGTCGCACGAGCTGCGGACGCCGCTCACGGCGATCACCGCGGTGACCGAGGTGCTGGAGGACGAGGCGGACAACCTCGACCCGATGATCGCGCCCGCGGTGCAGCTGGTCGTGAGCGAGACCCGCAGGCTGAACGACCTGGTGGAGAACCTGATGGAGGTCACCCGCTTCGACGCGGGCACGGCCCGGCTGGTCCTCGACGACGTGGACGTCGCCGACCAGGTCACGGCCTGCATCGACGCGCGCGCCTGGCTGGACGCGGTCGAGCTGGACGCCGAGCGGGGCATCGTGGCCCGGCTCGACCCCCGCCGCCTGGACGTCATCCTCGCCAACCTCATCGGCAACGCCCTCAAGCACGGCGGCTCGCCCGTGCGGGTCTCGGTGCGGCTGGTGGGCGACTCGCTGCGGATCGACGTGCGCGACCACGGCCCCGGCATCCCCGAGGACGTCCTGCCGCACGTCTTCGACCGCTTCTACAAGGCGAGCGCCTCCCGGCCGCGCTCCGAGGGCAGCGGCCTCGGCCTGTCCATCGCCCTGGAGAACGCCCATATCCACGGCGGCGAGATCATGGCCGCCAACTCCCCGGACGGCGGCGCGGTCTTCACGCTGACGCTGCCCAGGGACGTGTCGGAGCTGACCGACGGCGAGCGGGACCGGACGAAGGGGAGCGGGGAGTGAGGACGACTGCCAGGAGGGGCGCGCCCGGTACGCGCCGTGCGGCCGGGGTCCGGCGCGTCCGGACGGCCGCCGTGGCGCTGGCGCTGCTCGGCGCCTTCCCCGCGCTGTCCGGCTGCGGCATCCGCGGCACCGCCGTGCCCGTGGACGCGGGCGGCGCCCCCTCCCGGGCCTCGTGCGTGGCGCAGCCCGACCGGAGCCTGCCGGCCGGGCTGGCCACCGTGACCGTACAGCTGGTGTGCTCCTCGCAGCTGGTGCCCGTGACCCGCCAGGTGTCGCTGCCGGACAAGCCGGGCGACACCGTGGTGGTGGCCCGCGCCCTCCTCGACGAGCTGCGCCGGGCGCCCTCCGCGCGCGAGGCCGAGGCCGGGCTGACCACGGCCGTGCCGCAGCGCCTGACGGTGGGCGGGCCCCGGTCGGGCGACCCGGCGGGCACCCTGCGGCTGGGCCGGGAGCCGGACGAGCTGCCGCAGGTCGCGCTGGCCCAGCTGGTGTGCACGTACGCGAGCACGGCGGCGGCCGACGGCCGGGGGACGGTGATCCTGGGCGGCCCGGCCGAGGAACGGCCGAAGGGGTACGCGTGTACGGAGAGTATGCGTACGCACCCGGACACGGCGGAGATCCCGGGCGGCCCCGTCACCTGACGGGGCGCGTCACGTCTTCCTGACCGCCGTCACGCTCCGTCGCCCGCGCCGTCGCCGCTCCCCGCTCCAGGTGGGCGGAACCGCGCGACCGGCGCACCGCGTCCTCGGGGACGTGCAGGGTCATGGTTACGGCGGTACGCCCGCCCTCCGATACCGCTACCGCGTCGCGGGGTGCGTGCTGCTCGTCGCCCATCTCCTGGCCGTCGGCTGGCTGGCCCTGCGCCCGCTGACGGCGCCCTGGGTGACCGCCGCGCATCTGGAACCGCTCGCCACCCTCCGCGCGGATCTGGCGCTCGGCCCCTGGCAGGCGGCGCGGGCGATCGGTTCCGGGGTGCTGCCGCTGGCTCCGCTGGGGGTGCTGCTGCCGTGGGCGAGAGGGCGGGTCGCGGCCTCCTCGCTGGGCTCGCTGACCCGGACGGTGTTCACCGCCGCGATGATCTCGCTGGGGCTCCAGGTCGTGCAGAGCGGGGTGCTCGGCCAGGTCCTGGACGTGGACGCGCTGCTGCTGGACGTGACGGGCGTGGCGCTCACACATCTGGCGGTGGTGCCGGCGGTACGGGCCCGGCTCCGTCGCAGGGGTGACGGAGGGCGACCGGCGGCCCGCCTTCCGGAGGAGGTTCCTCAGGGTCTGACCCCGACGATCCCCAGGGTCCGGATCGCCCCCTAGAGCGAGGCTTCGCCCCGGTCCGCGAACGTAGCGTGGAGTCATCGGGAAACGCTCCCGTACGGCGCCGCCGAGGGTGGTCGCCGGCCCCACGAACGAAGGGTCGTCCCCATGTCCGCTCCGCTGGTCCGGCCTCGCAACCACAGGATGATCGCCGGAGTCTGCGCGGGTCTCGCCCAGCGCTACGGGACGTCCCGCACCACGATGCGGGTCATCTTCCTGGTGTCGTGCCTGCTGCCCGGCCCGCAGTTCCTGCTGTACCTGGCGCTGTGGCTGCTGCTGCCGAACGAGAAGGCCCAGGGCGCGTCGGCGCAGTCCTGGTGACCCCCGGCCCTCCCCGGAGGGCGAACGCGGCGGGCCGCGCACCCCGGCAGTGGGGTGCGCGGCCCGCCGTCGCGTACGGCAGGGGGCTCTAGTTCGAGCCGGGCAGGGTGAGGTTCGAGGGCAGCATGCCGAGGGGCAGGCCGCCGAGCAGTCCGCCGTTCCCCTTGGCGTCCATGGGGGCGGGCAGACTGGGGGCCACGGCCTTGTCGACGGCCTGGGACGGGGACTTCAGGATGCCGGACTGGATCGCCCGGTCCGCGGCGGCGATCACGGGGCCGCCCGCCGGGGCCATCTTGGCGGCCTGCTGGATGGGCAGCCCGCTCATCGTGGTCGCGGTGGTGGTGGTGACCGACTCGACCGGGCCCGCGGGGGCGGCCGCCGACGCGCTGCCCGCCGCCACGGCGGAGAGGGCGACACCGAGCGCGGCGACACCGAGGGTCTTGATGGTTCCCTGCTTCATCAGAATTCTGTCCTCGCGACGGGGATGTGTTGAGCGGCACTGCAACCTAGTCACGAGTTCCGGGGAGCCGCAATGAATGACACGGCCGGGACCTGAAGTCCCGGCCGTTGTCACGGTATTCCCCGTGGATTCACCGTCCGTTGCGACGGCAAAGAGAAGCGCTGGTCAGGCGGTTTCCGTCACGGTCTGCCGGAACAGCCATTCCGACTTGAGCTCGGCGTAGCCCGGCTTCACCACGTCATTGATCATCGCGAGACGTTCATCGAATGGGATGAACGCGGACTTCATCGCGTTGACGGTGAACCACTGCATGTCGTCCAGCGTGTATCCGAAGGTCTTCACCAGATGCTCGAATTCCACACTCATGCTGGTGCCGCTCATCAGACGATTATCGGTATTTACCGTCGCCCGGAAATGCAGCTTGCGCAGCAGGTGGATGGGGTGCTCCGCGTAGGAGGTGGCGGCCCCGGTCTGGAGGTTGGACGTCGGGCACAGCTCCAGCGGGATGCGCTTGTCCCGGACGTACGAGGCGAGCCGGCCGAGCTTGACGGTGCCGTCCTCGGCGATCTCGATGTCATCGGTGATCCGCACACCGTGACCGAGCCGGTCGGCGCCGCACCACTGGAGCGCCTGCCAGATCGACGGCAGGCCGAACGCCTCGCCCGCGTGGATGGTGAAGTGGTTGTTCTCGCGCTTGAGGTATTCGAAGGCGTCGAGGTGGCGGGTGGGAGGGAAGCCCGCCTCGGCGCCCGCGATGTCGAAACCGGCCACGCCGGAGTCGCGGTAGCGGTTGGCGAGTTCGGCGATCTCCAGCGCGCGGGCCGCGTGCCGCATGGCGGTGAGCAGCGCGCCGACGCGGATGCGGTGCCCGTTCTCCCTGGCCCGGCGCTCACCCTCGCGGAAGCCCGCGTTCACGGCCTCGACGACCTCTTCGAGGCTGAGCCCGCCCTCCAGGTGCTGCTCGGGGGCGTAGCGCACCTCGGCGTAGACGACACCGTCCTCGGCCAGGTCCTCGGCACACTCGGCGGCCACCCGGAAGAGCGCCTCACGCGTCTGCATCACGGCGCAGGTGTGGGCGAAGGTCTCCAGGTAACGCTCCAGCGAGCCGGAGTCGGCGGCCTCACGGAACCAGACGCCCAGCTTGTCGGGGTCGGTCTCGGGCAGATCGGCGTAGCCCGTCTCGCGGGCCAGGTCGACGATCGTGCCCGGACGCAGTCCGCCGTCGAGGTGGTCGTGCAGCAGCACCTTGGGCGCGCGACGGATCTGCTCGGGGGTGGGTTGAGAGGTGGTCTCGCTCGTCATTTCGGCACTCTAGCGCCTACGCGCGTAGATATCGGCGAACGATACGGAACGGTGACCCATCGGCGGGGTGGACACCGCGCGGCGTTCTGCCATCGTTTCTGCCATGTCTCAGCAAGCGATGCCGCAGCGGGACCCCGGCGGGCCGGGAAGCGGGCCGGGCGACGGTCCGGGGAGTGGAGCGGGCAACGGTCCGGGGAGTGGGGCGGAGGGTGCGCCGGGCGGCCCGGCTAGCGCTCCGGGAGGAGACCCGGCGGGCGCGGCCGACCATGGGCGGGCGAGCCTGGGGAAGGCGTTCGGAGCCGACCGCTCGGTGCACGGCGTGGCCCTCCTGCTGCCGGGCGGACGCCCGGCCGGCACCCGCCGGCCGTCGGCCCTCGCGGCCCTGGGCCAGCGGCCGTTGGCCCGCCGGCTGGCCCGCGCGGCCGGCCCGGAGGGGCTGGCCGTCCATGTCGTGCGCTACCGCCGCCGGGGCTGGAACGGCACCGCGGCCGATCCGGTGCGGGACGCGGAGTGGGCCGCCGACGAGGTCCTGCGCCGCTACGGCGACGTGCCCGTCTGCCTGATCGGCACGGGCATGGGCGGCCGCGCCGCCCTCCACGCGGCGGGCCACCCGGCGGTCACGTCCGTACTGGCGCTGTCGCCCTGGCTGCCCGCGCGGGGCCCCGCCACGGAAACGGAGCCGGTACGTCAACTCGCGGGCCGCCGGGTGCTCCTGGTCCACGGCACGAACGACGAGCGCACGGACCCGGACCTCTCCTTCCGCCTCGCCGCACACGCGAAGAAGATCAACCGCGACGTCTGCCGCTTCGAAGTCCACTCGGACGGCCACAGCCTGCGCCAGCACCGCCCCGAAGTCCTCGCCCTGGCAGTCGACTTCGTCCGCGGCTCCCTCTTCGGCCACCCCTACGCCCGCCCCCTGACGGACGCCCTGGCGGCACCGCCACCACTGGGGCTGCGCATGCCGCTCGCCTCCGGCTTCGGGGCGTCGTTGGGGTATTGAGGACGCGTGCGGGGCGGGGGCGGCGGGCTTTTTCCCCTCCCCGTCCCTTCCCGAATGTCCTCAAACGCCGGACGGGCTGAAATCAGCCCGTCCGGGGGCACCCCCAGCGGTAGCTGGGGGAGGGAAGGGGCGGGTAGGGGAAAAGCCCGCCCGGCACGGGCTAGCGCGGCACGGGCTAGCGCGGCACGGGCTAGCGCGGCACGGGCTAGCGCGGCACGGGCTAGCGCGGCACGGGCTAGCGCGGCACGGGCTAGCGCGGCAGCAACTGCCCCCGCCGCGACAGCAGGAACCGCTTGAACGCCGCCACCGGCGGCGTGTCCGGATGCCCGTCCAGCCACGCCACCCCGATCTCACGGAACGCCCGCGGCGCCGTGACCGTCAGCTCCACCACCCCCGGCCGGGCCACCGCCGGCGGCGGCAGCAGGCCGACGCCGAGCCCCGCCGCGACCAGGCCGCGCAGCGTCTCCGGGTCCTCGCCCTCGAAGGCCACCTTCGGCGTGAAGCCCGCCTCCGCGCAGAGCGCGTCCGTGATGCGGCGCAGGCCGTAGCCCGGCTCCAGGGTCACGAAGAGCTCCGTCGCCGCCTCCGCGAGCCGGACCCGCTTGCGCGCGGCCAGCGGGTGGTCCTCGGGGACGACCAGGCGGAGCTTCTGCTCGTCCAGCCGCCGGGCGGCGAGGTCCGGGGCGTCCGGCAGCGGCGACGTCAGGCACAGGTCGAGGTCGCCGTACCGCAGCCGCTCCAGCATCGCCTCGCCGTACCCCTGCACCAGCTGGAACCGTACGCGCGGGTGGTCGGCCCGGAAGGCGCGGATCAGCTCGGGTACGGTCTCGGAGCCGAGGGTGTGCAGGAAGCCGAAGGCGACCTTGCCGCTGGTCGGGTCGGCGTCCGCCTGTACGGACTCGGCGGCGCGGTCGACGTCCGCCAGCGCCTTCTCGACCGACGCCAGGAACGCCCGCCCCGCCGCCGTGAGCGAGACCGTGCGCCCGTGCCGGGCGAACAGCGCGACCCCCAGGTCCTTCTCGATCCGGACCATCGACCGGCTCAGCGTCGACTGCGGCATCTGCAACTGCTGCGCGGCCCGGGTGACGTGCTCGTTCCGGGCCACGGCGACGAACTGCGCCAGGCGCGGCGTGAGCGTGGCGGCCCAGGAATCCGCCTTGATGTCGGGAGTGTCAGGTGTTACCGACTTGTCAAAATTCCGAGTCACGCTTTCGTTGCCACTTGGTGACAGAGACGCCCCTGGCCTGCGGTCATGCTGCATGGGATCGATTATCGCGTTTTTGTGCATTGGACGCATGAGCGGTACGTGCATACGGTCGAGACATGCCTCCTGCCGATACCAGGGCATCCGTCGTCACCATGCGTTCGGGTGCCTCTGCCCTGTCGTCCCTCACCACTCCTTCCTCCTCGGCCGATGACAACAAGCTGGTGCCCGGCGGGCCCGGCTACCGCCGTACGAGCTTCGCGCTCTTCGCGGCGGGTGTCGCCACCTTCGCCCTGCTCTACTCCACGCAGGCCCTGCTCCCCGCGATCTCCGACGACCTCGGGGTGACGCCGGATCAGGCGAGCTGGACGGTCTCCGCCGCCACGGGCGGCCTCGCCGTCGCCGTCGTCCCCCTCAGCGCCCTCTCCGAGCGCTTCGGCCGCCGGACGATGATGACCGCGTCCCTGTGTGTCGCCGCCTTCGTGGCGCTCCTCGTGCCCCTGGCCCCCGGCCTGGGCTGGCTGGTGGCGCTCCGCGCCGTCCAGGGTGCCGCGCTGGCGGGCCTGCCCGCTTCGGCGATGGCGTACCTCTCGGAGGAGGTCCGGGCGAAGGCGCTGGTCGGCGCGATCGGCCTGTTCGTCGCGGGCAACAGCCTCGGCGGCATGATCGGACGCATCCTGGCCGGCTGGGTGGCCCAGGCATGGGGCTGGCGCGCCGGACTCGCCGCGGTGGGCGTCCTGGCCGTGATCTGCGCGGTGACCTTCCGCGCCCTGATCCCCCGGGCCCGGCACTTCACCCCCACGGCCGTCTCCCCGCGCGACCTGGCCCGTACGGTCGCCGGCCACCTCTCCGACCCGCTGCTGCGCCGCCTGTACATGATCGGCGCGCTGTTCATGACCGTCTTCGGCGCGGTCTACACGGTGATCGGCTACCGGCTGGCCGAGGCCCCCTTCTCCCTCCCCCAGGGCGTCGTCGGCTCGATCTTCCTGATCTACCTGGTCGGTACGGCCTCCTCCGCGGCGGCCGGAAAGCTGGTCGGCCGCCTCGGCCGGCGCGGCGCGCTGTACCTGGCGGTGAGCACGACGACGGCGGGCCTGCTGCTGACGCTGACGGAATCCCTGACGGCCGTTCTGGCGGGCCTCGTCCTCATCACGGCCGGCTTCTTCGCGGGCCACGCGGTGGCCTCGTCCTCCGTCAGCCGCGCCGCGAAGACGGGCCGCGCCCAGGCGTCGGCCCTGTACCAGACGGCGTACTACCTGGGCAGCTCGGTCGGCGGCACGCTCGGCGCGGTCGCGTACCACTACGCCGGGTGGGACGGCGCGGTGGTCCTGGGCATGACCGCGATGATCGGCGCCGCGTCGATCACGCTGTACGCGACGCGGATGGCGCTCGTGGAGCGCCGCCGGATGCCCGTCCGGGCGGGTTCCGTACGGGCCTGAGCCCTCTACGGACCCGAGGCCCTCGCCAGGCCCCTATGAACCAGGCCCCATGAACCCGAAGGGCCCGCCCCACCACCTGTCCTGGTGGGGCGGGCCCTTCGCTGTCGCCCGTTCGGCGCGCCCGTGTCGAACGGCGGGGCTCATGCGTCCCGGACCTCGACGGGTCCGGCGGGTGCCTCATCGCCGCCGGGCGGCCGCTCATCCTCGAAGTACAGCTCCAGCGCCTCGCGCAGTTGGTCCAGCGCTTCCCTGATCGTCCTGCCCTGACTGGCCACCTCGACCTGAACACATCGGGCCACGTAGCGGCCGCCCTCATGCGTGACGGTGGAGGTAAGGCGAACCTGTCGGGTCACGCCCGGATTCTGCCAGGCCACGGCCGCAAGCACGGCTGTCCTCGCATCGTTCACCCCATCGGGTATCGAACACATCCAATGGTCAGACCATCGGTGGAAGCATCGGCTCATGGCTGAGCACACGGTGACACTGATCCATGACAACTGGCCCGCGAAAGACGCCGCGCACTTCGCCTCACTGGCGGCCGACCCACCCGCCGGCTTCACGTTCTCATGCAAGACCTGGGAGCTCTACAAGGGCATCACCGGCACCCGGGAAGCACCGACGCTGTTCCACGCCATCGCGGACGTCGTGGCCGAGGTCGCCCGAACCCACGGAGTCCTGCTCAACGACGCGGGCATCGAGAAGCCCCGCGAGTGGGTGGACGAGGAATCGAACCAGCAGACCGTCGCCCATCTGCTGCTGATGGCCGCGCACCGCGCCGCGTACTGCGGCCTCACGATCAGCGATCTGACGGATTTCCTGCGCGCGGCGGAGCCGGCCCACGGGCGGGCGGGCCCGGCCACCGACCGGTGCGGGTCCGGCGACCGCCCCGCCCAGGCGTAAATTCCCCCGCCTCCCGCCGGTGCGCTATGTACCCTTCGGTCCATGGATATCGCATTTCGACCGCTCGAAACCGCGGACATACCCGCCCTGGCCGCCCTCCGGGAAGAGGTCGAGCGCACCGACCGCACAGGCATCCACTACGACCTGGCCGATATCCGTGAGGAGTTCACCGACCCCAAGCTGGACCTCGCCCGCGACACGCTCGGCGCCTGGCAGGGCACCCGGCTGGTGGCGTACGCCCTGGTGTACGAGCCGGAAACCGTGCGCGGCGTGCTGCGCTTCGACACCGACGGCGCCGTCGACCCCGCGTACCGCCGCCGCGGGCTCGGCACGGAGATCGTCGACTGGATGCGCACCCGGGCCCGGGCCCGCCACGCGGAGCGTGCCCCCGAGGCGCCCGGCGAGCTGCACCTCGGCGGAGTCTCCACCAACACCGGCCTGGCCGCGCTGGCCGAGCGGGCGGGCTTCGCCCCCTGCCGGTACTGGTTCACCATGTCACGCGACCTGCGCACCGCCGCACCCCTGCCGGAAGCCACCGCTCCGGCCGGTCTGCGACTCGCGCCCTTCGCCTGGGAGCACGACGAGGCCGTCCGTCTCGCCCACAACGAGGCGTTCCTCGACCACTGGGACTTCGCCGAGGCCGACGAGGCCGACTGGCGCACCTGGAACACGGGCTCCCGGTCGTTCCGCGCGGACGTCTCCGCCGTCCTCCTCGACGCCGGCGACCATGTGGCCGCGTACCTCCTGGCCGACGAGTACGCCGCGGACACCGCTGCCACGGGGGTTCGGACCTGCACCGTGGCCCACCTGGGTACGCGACGCGCACACCGGGGCAAGGGCGCGGCGCGCGCCCTGCTGGCCCACACCTTGCGGGCCGCGCGCGAGCAGGGTTACGACCGTGCCGAGCTCGTGGTGGACACGGCGAATCCGACGGGCGCGCTCGGGATCTACGAGGGTCTGGGCTTCGTGAGCGAGCGGACGCTTGTTACGTACGCGGGGCCACTGGGGGCGTGAGCCGGTCGGCTTTGATGGTTCTGAGGAGGCCGGCGAGGGCGACGGGGTCGGTGGTGATGATCTGGGCGGGGTCGTCGCTCTCGCGGAGGCGTATGAGGCCGCCGGGGGCGGCGGCGATCTCGACGCAGTCGTTTTCCGCTCCCGTACTGAATGAGGACTTACGCCAACCAAGTTGAGACATCTGGCTACCTATCGCAGTTCATACAGGACATGCTGAAGCAAACTCAACGAGTCCCCTGCTCCCTGCGCCTCGGGAGCAGCTGCCGGGTCGATAGGTGCAAGGGCCAGGGAAGCAAGTCGCTCAAACATACTGGCGTATTCGGTGATGCGATCGCCATCCCCGATGAAGTCCGCGCTGGTCGGGTGCTCCCGGTAGAGAGTGTCCAGCTCGGGGGTTGTGCCACTGAAGAGGACGAACGAACGGGTGTGGGACGGGTACGGCCCCATATCGAAAGGGAAAATCTGCACCGTGACGTGAGGCATTCGGCAAATCTCGATGAGCTTCAGGAGTTGCTTCCTCATCGTGCCCATATCGCCGACCCTCATACGCAAGGCCGACTCATGGATGACGGCGTGGTACGTCTCCAGCTCGGCCAGCACACGCTGCCGCTCCATTCTGAAACGCACCCAGCGATCCAGGTTCCGGTGATCGTCTTCGACGCTGGAGATGACACCGCGCGCGTAGCCCTCCGTCTGCAGCAGCCCGGGAATGACCGACGGCTCGTGTGCACGGACCCTGGTGGCCCGGAACTCCAGTTCCACCAGATCGAGAGCCCGGCGCCCCTGGGTCTCCCTGTACTCGTCCCACCAGCCCTTACCTGAATCCTGGGCCAGCTCCATGAGTCCGTCGAAGTAAGCGCCCGGCGGGCAGTCGTACTCGCGCAGCACCATGTACAGCCGGTTCCGTGACACATCGAGTCGACCCGCTTCGATGTTGCTGATACGGGCTCGGTCGGCGTCCAGTATCGCCGCCGCCTGATCACCCGAAATCCCCGAGCGCGTACGGAGCTTCCGCAGCTCCGCGCCGAGCCTGCGCTGCCGCTCGCTGGGTTGTTTCCTGGGTGCCATCCGTGACCTCCTCGACTGCTGGTGGCAGTCTGCCGACGCCAGGGCGGGAGAGGCCACTTATGCAGCCGCACGTCACCCACAAGGGGCAACATCCAGGGCAACCCTTGCTGAGCGAAAAAGGTTTCCCTACCGTCGAAGCACCTCATCCGGCATGGAGCAACGCGGAAGCGCACCCGAACCAACGCGAGTTGGCCCGGGCAAGGCCACCGCGCCCACCCTCCCACATGCCATGGGCCCGGCACACCCGGCAGCACCTCACCCAGGAGACGCCATGCGCACCCATCCACACCCCACCCCGGACTGCTCCCTCGTCTTCCCACCACATCCCGCCTGGGTGCGCGCGGCCCGCGAAATCGTCCGTACGTTGCTGCTCGCATCCCGGCGAACCGACCTCACCGATACCGCCGTCGCGCTCACCTCGGAGGCGGTCACCAACGCGGTCAACGCCTGCGGGGCAAAGGACTGCGACATCCCGGTCGCCCTCTTCGCGGAGTGGACGGACACGGGACAACTGCGCGTACTCGTGCACGACGGGGCGGCCGGGCTGCCCGTATGCCGGGAAAAGGTGTCACCCGAGGATGAGTCCGGTCGGGGGCTGATGCTGATCGAGAACGACGCCGACGCGTGGGGCGTCTGTGCCCACGGGCCCGGGCCCGGGAAGGCGACCTGGTTCGAGCTGGGCCGGACACCCCGAACGTCGCCCGTCGGCTGCGGGGACTGCGACACGCTGGCAACCGCCCACCGGGAGGCCCGAGCCGGCGGCGATCAGGAACGGATCATGGACGCGACCATCGCCGTGCGCAGGCACTTCCGCAGCGTGCACACTCTGCCGGCGGTGGCGCCGTGATCGGCTACGCGCCCGGGCGTATCGTGAACAACTGCCTCCACCACGGGGGCTGGACGCACCACGGAGGCGAGTCCCGCTGCGACAACTGCGGCGTCCGCCGGTTCACGGAATACGGCGCGGTACGCCCGTCCGGCCTGCCGCACGCCGTCACCCCGGCCGCCCCGGACCGCCGCGCCACGGATCGGGCGGCGGCCCTCAACATCTCACGGGCGGTACTCGACTCCCGGGGGTTCGGGTCGGCCCCCCCCTGGCGCTCACCCCATACACCCGGGCCAGGTTCGCCCTGCCGCACCACTGCTGAAGACAGCGCATCCCCTCTCCTAATAACCGGGAGCCGCCGACCACCGGGACGTTCGAGAACAGCACTGGCCCCAGGCCCTCAAGCCTCTCGCCCGGGGGGCTAGCCCCCCGAACAGGGCGGCGCTGCCACCACCTCCACGCGGAGGCCATCGCCATGGCCACGCGCCTCACTCCCATGGGTCAATGATCACGGGGCGGCCGGGAGTTCCGGCCGCCGGAACCATAACTCCCCGCACCCGCAAGTGTGTTGCACCCTTCGACGTGAGGCATCGCCATGACCTTCGTACGAACCCCCGCACCCGGAGCCCGCCGACGCCCCTCCCCCGCCCGTCGTAGAGCCGCCCTCGGCGCCGTCGCGACGGCCGTCGCGGCGGCGACCCTGGCGGTGCCCCTCTCCACCGCATGGGCCGCCCAGCCGGAAGCCCGCGCCTCCGGCCACGGTTCCCGCCACGGTTCCGGCCGCGTCTACGCCGACCTCCAGCGCGGTCTCGACGACATCGTCCACAAGGACGGCGTCGTGGGCGCGCAGGCCACCCTCACCGACCGGGCCGGCCGGGTCTCCATGACCGCCGGCACCGCCGAGCGCGGCACGGACCGGCCGATGCCCGCCCAGGGCTACTTCCGGATAGGCAGCAACACCAAGACCTTCGTCGCCACCGTCATGCTGCAACTCGTCGGTGAGGACAAGGTCCGGCTCGACGACACCGTCGACCGCTGGCTGCCCGGGGTCGTCGACGCCAACGGCAACGACGGCAGGCGGATCACCGTGCGGCAGCTGCTCCAGCACACCAGTGGTCTGCCCGACTACGACGAGAGCCTGCACATCCTTGAGGAGGAGGACTTCGAGAAGCACCGCTTCGACGACTACGCGCCACGCGACCTCGTCGACCTGGCCCTGCGGCAGAAGCCCCTCTTCGAGCCGGGCAAGGGCTGGAGCTACTCCAGCACCGGCTACATCCTCGCCGGGATGATCATCGAGAAGGCGACGGGCCACCGCTGGAGCGAGGAGGTCCGCGACCGCGTGATCAAACCGCTCGGCCTCACCCACACCTTCTCCACGGGCGACCGCATCGGACTCCCCCAGCCGTCCGCCCGCGCCTACCAGCAGTTCAAGCCCGGGGGCCCGCTAATCGACAGCACCGAGCTGAGCATGTCCTGGGCCGGCGCCGCGGGCGACCTCGTCACGACCTCGAACGACCTCACGCGCTTCTGGCAGGCCCTGCTGGGCGGCAGGCTGCTCAAGCCCGCGCAGCTGACGCAGATGCTGACGACCGTGCCGGCGCCCGAGGAGCACGCGACGGTGCCCAGCGAGGCGGGGCTCGGCATCTTCCGGACCCCGCTCAGCTGCGGCGGCTCCTACTGGGGCCACAGCGGGACCACCCTCGGCCACGTGAACGTCAACGGCTTCGTCGACAAGGGCAGGCGGGGCGTCGTCGTGATGCGCTCCACCAACCTCGCCACGGACGACCGGGACACCCGTACCGACAAGCTCGTCGACGACGTCCTGTGCAAGATCAAGTGACCCGTCGCACCCGGTCGCGCCCCAGCCGCGTCCGACACACGGCCCCCGGCGGCCACCGATTACCGCCCGGGCCCCGCCGTCGCGCAGGATGGACCGTATGACCGAGATCCACACCCCCCGCCTCCTCCTCCGGCGCTGGCACGAAGACGACGTCCCCTTCATGGCGGACATCAACGCGGACCCCCGCGTCATGCAGTGGGTCGATGACGGCTCGGTGATCGACGCCGACACCACCGCCGAGGCCGTCGAGCGGTGGGAGGAGGAGTGGGACGACGAGGGCTTCGGGATCTTCGCCGTCGAGCTGCTGGGCTCGGGCGAGCTCATCGGCTGCACGGGCCTGTCCTGGTCGGAGTTCTCCCCGGAGGAGCTGCCCGACGTGGCGATCGGCTGGCGGCTCGGCGCCCAGTTCTGGGGCCAGGGGTACGCGTCGGAGGCCGCGCAGGCCGTGCTGGATTTCGCGCTCACGGACCGCGGCCTCGACCGGGTCGTCGCCGTCATCCGGACCGGCGACGAGGCGTCCGAGAACGTCGCCCGCAAGCTCGGCATGGCGCCGGAGCGCGAGACGACCCACCCCGTGCACGACTTCCCGATGACGGTGCACGCCATCGATCTCACCGAGTACCAGGCGTAAAGCCGCGGGAACGCGGACGGGCCCGGCGGAAGACTCCGCCGGGCCCGTCCCTTCACCAGGAAGATCGCCAGGAAGATCAGGCGATACGGTCCAGCACGATCGGGTTCGCCGTGAACGACGTGCCCTCGGGGGCGATCTCCACGCCGCCCTCCAGCGCCGCCAGGGCGTAGTCGTACTTCTCCGGGGTGTCCGTGTGGAGCGTCATCAGCGGCTGGCCCGCGGTGACCTTGTCGCCCGGCTTGGCGTGCATCTCGATGCCCGCGCCGAACTGCACCGGGTCCTCCTTGCGCGCGCGGCCGGCGCCCAGGCGCCAGGCGGAGACGCCGACGGCGTACGCGTCGAGCTTGGTGAGGACGCCGGAGGCCGAGGCCGTCACGACGTGCTGCTCCCGGGCCACCGGCAGCGCCGCGTCCGGGTCGCCGCCCTGGGCCTGGATCATGCGGCGCCAGTGGTCCATGGCGGAGCCGTCGCGCAGGGCCTTCTCCGGGTCCGCGTCGGGCAGGCCGGCCGCCGTGAGCATCTCGCGGGCCAGGGCCAGGGTCAGCTCGACGACGTCCGCCGGGCCGCCGCCCGCCAGGACCTCCACCGACTCGCGGACCTCCAGGGCGTTGCCCGCGGTGAGGCCCAGCGGGGTCGACATGTCGGTCAGCAGGGCGACGGTCTTGACGCCGTGGTCCGTGCCGAGGCCGACCATCGTGGAGGCCAGCTCACGGGCGTCCTCGATGTTCTTCATAAAGGCGCCGGAGCCGACCTTCACGTCCAGGACCAGGGAGCCCGTACCCTCGGCGATCTTCTTCGACATGATGGACGAGGCGATCAGCGGGATCGCCTCGACCGTGCCGGTGACGTCGCGGAGCGCGTAGAGCTTCTTGTCCGCCGGGGCGAGGCCGTCGCCCGCCGCGCAGATGACGGAGCCGACGTTGCGCAGGACGTCCATCATCTCGTCGTTCGAGAGGAGGGCGCGCCAGCCCGGGATGGACTCCAGCTTGTCGAGCGTGCCACCCGTGTGGCCGAGACCCCGGCCGGAGAGCTGCGGCACGGCCGCGCCGCAGGCGGCGACGAGCGGGGCCAGCGGGAGGGTGATCTTGTCGCCGACGCCGCCGGTGGAGTGCTTGTCCGAGGTCGGCATGGGCAGGGACGAGAAGTCCATGCGCTCGCCGGACTTGATCATGGCGGCGGTCCAGCGGGCGATCTCCGCGCGGTCCATGCCGTTGAGCAGGATCGCCATGGCGAGCGAGGACATCTGCTCGTCGGCGACCTCGCCGCGCGTGTACGCGTCGATGACCCAGTCGATCTGCTCGTCGGTCAGCCGAGCGCGGTCGCGCTTCGCGCGGATTACGGAAATGGCGTCCATCAGCACATTTTCCTTAAGTTCGTGCGTCCTCAGTCTTCCCGGGGCCGGAAAGTGACCCGGAGGGGGTGTTTTCCACAACCCCTCCGGCGCTTGAGGACATCTTTAACGATTGAGGTCGGCAGGCCCAAACGCATCCGGCAGGAGTTCCGCCAGCGGGCGGACTCCGCTCGCCGTGTCGACGGCGAGTTCCGGGCCGCCGTGCTCCCAGAGCAGCTGGCGGCAGCGGCCGCACGGCATCAGGACATTGCCGTTGCGGTCGCAACACGTGAATGCGGTGAGCCGGCCGCCGCCGGAGGAGAACAGCGCGGAAATCATTCCGCACTCGGCGCACAGGGCGACCCCGTACGCGGCGTTCTCGACATTGCAGCCGGTGACGACGCGGCCGTCGTCCACGAGGGCCGCCGCGCCGACGGGGAAATCGGAGTACGGGGCGTAGGCCCGGGACATCGCGTCCCGGGCCTGCGTCCGCAGGTCCTCCCAGTCGAAGGGAGAAGTCACTTTCCTTGACCCTTCCGGTAGGGCTTTCCGTTGGCCTTGGGCATCCTCAGGCGCTGCGCGGAGAAGCACAGGACCAGCAGCGTCACCACGTACGGGGTGGCGTTGACGAGCTCCAGCGGAACGGTGTCGGTCAGCACGTACCAGAGGACCAGCGCGGCGGCGAAGGCCCCCGCGACGATCGCCCCGGGCACCTTGCCGGTCTTCAGCTTCCAGGCGGCGAAGCCGACCAGCAGCACGGCGATGAGCAGCAGCAGCGCGTGGACGACGGGGCCGCCGGCGCGCAGCTGGAGGCTGTCCATGAAGCCGAACAGGCCGGCGCTCATCGCGACGCCGCCCGGCCGCCAGTTGCCGGAGATCATCGTGGCGAGACCGATGTAGCCGCGGCCACCGGTCTGGCCGTCGGAGTACATATGGGTGCCGATGGCGAGGAACGCGCCACCGAGGCCCGCCATGGCGCCGGAGACGACCACGGCCGCGTACTTGTACGTGTAGACGTTGACGCCGAGGGACTCGGCGGCCACCGGGCTCTCGCCGCAGGAGCGCAGGCGGAGGCCGAAGGAGGAGCGCCAGAGCACGAAGAACGTGCCCACGAACAGCAGGGCCGCGACGATCGTCAGCCAGGACACGTCGGTGACCAGGCCGCCGATGATGCCGGCGAGGTCGGAGACGAAGAACCAGTGGTGCTTCTCGATGTCACCGAGCCAGTCGGAGAGGCCGGGGATGGAGAAGGACGGCATGTCCGACATGACCGGCGACTGCTTGTCGTTGCCGCCCGCCTGCTGGGCCGCGCTGCCCTCCGCGCCGAACCACAGCTTGGCGAGGTACTGCGTCATGCCGAGGGCCAGGATGTTGATGGCCACACCGGAGATGATGTGGTCGACACCGAAGGTGACGGTGGCGAAGGCGTGCACCAGGCCGCCGATCGCGCCGCCGACGACGCCGGCCAGCGCCGCGGCCCAGGGGCCGTGCTGCCAGCCGATCCAGCCGGCGCAGAAGGTGCCGAGCATCATCATGCCCTCAAGGCCGATGTTGACGACGCCCGCGCGCTCGGCCCACAGGCCGCCGAGGCCGGCGAGGCCGATCGGCACGGCGGCGGCGAGCGCGCCGCCGAACTGACCGGAGGAGGTCAGGTCACCGGTGCTGGTGATCTCGCGCAGGGCGGCGAGCAGCAGCAGCCCACCCGCGATGATCATCAGGACCACGGGGTAGGACAGCTTGCGCCGTCCCGGCTTGTTCTTGCCGCTGAGCGCGTCGGAGACCGCGGCGGTGAAGGTCGTACTCACGCGGATACCTCCGCCTTGTCGCTCTTACGGGCCTGGGCGGCGAGCTCCTCGCCGACCTTCCGCTGCTGGGCCTTGAGGCCGTAGCGGCGGACGATCTCGTAGGCGATGACCACGCAGAGGACGATGACGCCCTGGATCACGCCGACCATCTCCTGGGCGTAGCCCTCGAACTCCAGCTGGGTGCCGGTGCGCTCCAGGAAGCTCCAGAAGAGGGCGCCGAGCGCCATGCCGATGGGGTGGTTACGGCCGAGCAGCGCGATGGCGATGCCGGTGAAGCCGATGCCGGTGGGGAAGTCGGTGCCGTAGTTGTACGAGACGCCGAGCAGGGTCGGCATGCCGACGAGGCCCGCCATGGCGCCGGAGAGCACCATCGAGGTGACCACCATGCGCTTGACGTTCACACCGCTGGCCTGGGCGGCCGACTCGGACTGACCCACGGTGCGCAGGTCGAAGCCGAAGCGGGAGCGGTTCAGGACGAACCAGTAGACGACGCCGGCGAGGGCGGCGATCACGACGAAGCCGTAGATCGGCTTGGGCGTGGTCGGGATCTCGAAGAAGTGCGCCGAGTCGGGCAGGTAGGGCGTGTGGATCAGGTTGCCCTCCTTCTCCGCGAGGCGCCCGTCCTGGAGGAAGTAGGCGATCACCGCGGCGCCGATGGAGTTCAGCATGATGGTGCTGATCACCTCGCTGACGCCCCGGGTGGTCTTCAGCAGACCGGCGATGCCCGCCCAGATCGCGCCCACGATCATCGCGACGATGATGATGACCGGGATCTGGATGATGCCCGGCAGCGTCAGCGCGCCACCGACGACCGCGGCGAAGAAGGCCGCGATGCGGTACTGGCCGTCGACGCCGATGTTGAAGAGGTTCATCCGGAAGCCGATGGCGACGGCCAGCGCGGACAGGTAGTACGGGGTCGCCTTGTTGATGATCCAGACCTGGGAGTCGGCCTTCGACCCGAAGTCGATCATGACCTGGTAGGCGTGGAACGGGTCCTTGCCGGTGGCCGCGATGATGATCGAGGTGATCGCGACGGCGGCCACGATCGCCAGCAGCGGCGCGGCGATGCCCAGGATCAGCTTGTTCTTGTCCAGCTTCTTCACTCGGAGTCGCCCCCTTCCCGCGGTGCTTCCTGCTCCTCGTCGGCCGGTTCCTCGACGTGCTCAAGGTGGCCGGTGGCGGCGCCGGTCATGGCCGAGCCCAACTCCTCGGGGGTGATGGTGGCGGGGTCGGCGTCGGCGACCAGGCGGCCGCGGAACATCACCCGCAGGTTGTCGGAGAGCCCGATCAGCTCGTCCAGGTCGGCGGAGATCAGCAGCACCGCCAGGCCCTCCCGGCGCGCCTCGCGGATCTGGTCCCAGATCTGCGCCTGCGCGCCGACGTCCACGCCCCGGGTGGGGTGCGCGGCGATCAGCAGCTTGGGCAGGTGGCTCATCTCACGGCCGACGATCAGCTTCTGCTGGTTGCCGCCGGACAGGGAGGCCGCGGTGACCTCGATGCCGGGCGTGCGGACGTCGTACTCCCGCACGATCCGCTCGGTGTCGGCGCGCGCCGCCTTGGGGTCGAGGAAGCCCTTCCTGCTGTTGGGCTTCTCCGTGACGTGGCCGAGGATGCGGTTCTCCCACAGCGGCGCCTCCAGGAGGAGGCCGTGGCGGTGGCGGTCCTCGGGGATGTAGCCGATGCCGTCCTCACGCCGCTTGCGGGTCGGCGCGTGGCTGATGTCGGCGCCGTCGAGGGTGACGGTGCCCGCGTCGGGGTCCCGCATGCCCATGATGGCCTCGACGAGCTCGGCCTGGCCGTTGCCCTCCACCCCGGCGATGCCGAGGACCTCGCCCTTGTGGATGGTCAGCGAGATGCCGTCGAGCACCGCGCGCACCACGCCGTCCGGGTCGGTGGCGGAGAGCTCAAGGCCCTCGACGGTCAGCATCGGCGTGTCGGTGACCGTCGACTCACGGGTCTCGGGCGAGGGCAGCTCGCTGCCGACCATCAGCTCGGCGAGCTGCTTGGGGGTGGTCTCGCTCGGCACCGCGGTGCCGACGGTGGTGCCGCGCCGGATGACGGTGATGTCGTCGGCGACGGAGAGCACCTCCCCGAGCTTGTGCGAGATGAAGATGACCGTCAGGCCCTCGGCCTTGAGCTCGCGGAGGTTGTCGAACAGCGCGTCGACCTCCTGCGGGACCAGGACGGCGGTGGGCTCGTCGAGGATCAGGGTGCGGGCGCCGCGGTAGAGGACCTTGAGGATCTCCACGCGCTGGCGGTCGGCGACACCGAGGTCCTCGACCAGGGCGTCGGGGCGGACCCCGAGGCCGTAGGCGTCGGAGATCTCCTTGATCTTCGCGCGGGCCTTGCCGCCGATGCCGTGGAGCTTCTCGGCGCCGAGGACGACGTTCTCCAGGACGGTCAGGTTGTCGGCGAGCATGAAGTGCTGGTGCACCATGCCGATGCCGCGCGCGATGGCGTCGCCGGGGGTGTGCAGGGTGACCTGCTCACCGTCGAGCGTGATGGTGCCCTCGTCCGGCTTCTGCATGCCGTAGAGGATCTTCATCAGGGTCGACTTGCCGGCGCCGTTCTCACCGCAGAGGGCGTGGACGGAGCCGCGGCGGACGGTCAGGTGGATGTCGTGGTTGGCCACGACGCCCGGGAACCGCTTGGTGATGCCCGCGAGTTCTACTGCGGGGGCGGTACTGCTGGACGCTTTGATGGCGCACTCTCCTCGGGGAAGGGAGCGGGAGGAAGACCGGGGCGAGCCGGGCGGGGACCGGCTGTGCCCGGACGGGGCTTGCCCGGATCGGGCGGGGGCGACGCTACACGCGTCAACGCTGTGCTACGCGCGTAGCGTTGGCTCGCAGTTACGGGCCCGGCGGCGGAGGAAGCTCCCCCGGTACCGGGCCCGTGGTCGTGCGAGGCCGGTCAGGGACCGGCCGGTGCCGGCCGAGGCCGGCCCGGGATCACGGGGCGATCTTGACCTTGACCTGACCGTCCACGATCTTCTTCTTGGCTTCCTCGATCTGGGCCTTGATGTCGTCGATGTGACCGCCCGAGGTGGCCAGCGAGACGCCGCCGTCCTTCAGCAGGTACTGACGCTGGCCGGTGAGCGGCTTACCGTCCTTGACGCTCTTGATGAGGTCGAAGACCGCGACGTCCACGTTCTTCACGACCGAGGTGAGGATGGAGTCCTTGTACTTCGCCAGGCCCGGCTGCTGGTACTGGTCGGAGTCGACGCCGATCGCCCAGGCGCCCTTCTTGGCGGCCACGGCCTCGATCGAGCCGTTGCCGGAGAGACCGGCCGCGGTGTAGATCACGTCGAAGTCCGAGTCGAGCATGCCCTTGGCCTTCTCCTTGGCGGCCGCCGGGTCGTTGAAGCCCTTGTCGCTGTTGGAGAGGTAGTCCGAGCGGACCTCGACCTTCGGGTCGGCGGCCTTTGCGCCCTGCTCGAAACCGGCCTGGAATTTCTGGATCAGGGCGTTGTTCACACCGCCGATGAAGGCGACCTTGTGGGTCTTGGACTTCAGCGCGGCGGCGACACCGGCGAGGTACGAACCCTCGTGCTCGCCGAACGTCATGCTGAGCACATTGTCGCCCTTGGCAACGGAATCGACCACGCCGAAGGTGACCTTCGGGTATTCCTTGGCGACCTTCTCGATCGACTTCGAGTAGTTGAAGCCGACGCCGATGACGGGGTTGTGGCCCGCGTCGGCGAGGGAGCTCAGGCGCTGCTCGCGCTCGGCCTCGGTCTCGCCGTTCTTGGCGGTGAGGAGCTTGGCCTTGACGCCGAGGTCGGCCTTGGCCTTGTCGACACCACGGGCGGCGGACTCGTTGAAGGAGTGGTCGTCACGGCCGCCGACGTCGAACGCCAGACCGACGCCCTTGGCGCCACCGGACTCGGTGGAGGACTCACCACAAGCGGTGAGGGTGAATGCGAGGGCCGCGGTGGCGACACCCGCGACAGTGATTGTGGATACCCGGCGCACGAAGGGGCCCCTTCACTCGAAGCGCCTCCGTCGGCGCTGGTTCGCGGGAATCGTAACGCGCGTAGATGGAGAGAAAAGGGGTAGTTCGAAGCCGTTATCGGATCGTCGCGAACCATCCTTGACCCGAATGCGTCCGGATTGGCCATGCCGTCTGTGTAGGTGTCAGCTACACAGACCGGGCGTCCAGCAGCGCGGCCGCCGTGAAGAGCTCCACACCGGCCCGGATGGCCCCCTCGTCCACGTCGAAATCGCCGGAGTGCAGGTCACGCCGGGTGTTGTCGCCCACCGGGCGCACCCCGAGCCGGGCCATCGCGCCGGGCACATGCTCCAGGTACCAGGAGAAGTCCTCCCCGCCGAGGCTCTGCTCGGTGTCCTCGACCGAGTCCGCGCCGCGCCGCGCCGTCATGGCGCTCCGGAGCAGCTCGGTGACCTCCGGGTCGTTGACCACCGGGGGGACGCCCCGGACGTAGTTGATCTCCGACTTCGCGCCGTGCAGCGTGGCGATCTCGTCGATCGCGGCGTGCACCAGGTCGGGCGCGTCCCGCCAGGCGTGCAGGTCCAGGCAGCGGACGGTGCCGGAGAGCTCGGCGTGCTGCGGGATGACGTTGGGGGCGTGGCCCGTCTCCATCCGGCCCCAGGTGACGGACATCCCCGAGCGGGCGTCGACCCGGCGGGCCAGCACCGCCGGCACGTCGGTGGCCACCCGGGCCGCCGCCGTCACCAGGTCGGTGGTGAAGTGCGGGCGCGCGGTGTGGCCGCCGGGGCCGTCCAGGGAGACCTCCAGCCGGTCGCAGGCGGAGGTGATCGGGCCGTGCTTCAGCCCGAGCCGGCCGACCTCGACCTTGGGGTCGCAGTGCACCGCGAGGATCCGGCCCACGCCGTCCAGCGCCCCGCACTCGATGGCGTCGAGCGCGCCGCCGGGCAGCACCTCCTCGGCGGGCTGGAAGATCAGCCGGACCGGGCGGGGCAGCAGGCCCTGCTCGGCCAGCCGGGCGAGGACCAGACCGGCGCCGAGGACGACGGTGGTGTGCACGTCGTGGCCGCAGGCGTGGGCCATTCTGGGGACGGTCGAGCGGTACGGAACCGTCTTGGTGTCCGGGATGGGCAGCGCGTCGAGGTCCGCGCGGAGGGCGAGGACGCCCCGGGCCGCGGTGCCGTGCTGCCCGGCGACCCGGCCGGCCGTCTCGCGCGCGGTGTCCCGGCCGATGTCGCAGAAGAGCCCGGTGCCGGTGGAGAGGGTGCGGGGGGTGAGCCCCGCCTTCTCCAGCCTCGCTTTGACCGCCGCGGTGGTGCGGAACTCACGGTTTCCCAGCTCGGGGTGCATGTGCAAGTCCCGGCGGAACGCGATGAGTTCGGCGCGCAGTACGGAGGGGAGCTCTCCGGGGAGCTCACCGTCGGCAGTGTCGGGTTCGGCGTCCAAAGGCATCAGATGGTTCACGCACTGAAGGGTAAAGCCCCCGACCCGGCAACTGCCCCCAGATCAAGAAAAGTTCAGCCGCATGGATGGGTCGCTTGAGGGGTATGACCAGTATTTACGGCCGAGGGGGCGCTCAGCGGCATGGCCGGAAGCCGCCGTACATCCGAGGCGGTATCCGTCACCTCGGAGAGGAAGCCCTCCGCCCGGGGCGAGGCCCGCTCCGTCAGCCACACCGGATCGATGTCGCAGACCGCGACCGTCACACCCGTACCGGCGAGCGCCAGCGGCAGCGTGTGCACCACCGTCGAGGGGAAGCTCAGGACCGTGCGCCCTATGGGCCCACGGCGGGCGATCAGCTCCAGGGGCAGCTCGGGGCGGACGACCTCCAGGCCCAGGCCGGACGCGATGCGGTGCAGTTTCTCGGTGCTCTCGCGGCGGTGGGCGAAGTAGCGGGTGGCGCCGTAGGCCCGGGCCAGCCCGGCCACCGCCGCCAGATAGCGCTCGGGATCCACCACGCCCGTCTCGACCAGCGAGGTGCCGACGAGGTCGGTGCCCCGGGTGAGCCTCGGCGGGCCGAAGGCCGCACGGGTCCAGGCGAAGTCATTGCGGACGACATCCACTCCGGGCGGGGCCTCGACCGGCATCGCGGTGAACACCGTCACGCTCCGGCGGGCGTTCGGCGTCAGGCGACGGCGCGTTGAAGCGGATACCGGCGCGAAAGCCAGATCGCGCGCCCCTCGGCTGCCACGCCGGTGCCACCGTACGAGGCGCTCCCCCCGGGCCAGTTGGGAGACGAACTCCATGGTGGCGGTGCCGTCGTCGACGACCACGAGCTCGCGGGCGCGGGTGAGCGGCAGCAGCAGCTGCACATAGCGGGAGAACGGGTCCCCGATCACGATGCGGCGGGCCCGGCGCAGCGGGCCCGCGAGCCCGGCGACGGTCCGCAGCGGCGCGCCCGGCCCGCCCCGGGCCTCCTCCCAGCGCAGCCGGTGGCCGTGGTCACGGGCGAGTTCGGCCATCCGGCGGAGCTGACCGCGCGTCATGGGGTCGTGCGGGGCGAGCACGACGATCACGAGGCCGGTGTCGGGGGGCGTCACCGGGGCGGGCGGATCTTCCCGGCCACCGGCCGCCGGTGCCCCCGGCTCCCCGGCCGGTCCGCCGGCCGTCCGGCCGTCAGTCCGGCTGTCAGTCCGGCCGTCCGGTTGCCGGGGCACGCCGGCGCGCAGGGGCTTCGGGGCGTGCGGCGGAGCGGGGGCGGACGAGCCCGAACGGCCGGTGGCGTACGCCCATTCGAGGACGTTGAGGAGCTGGACGGGGCTCTCGACGAACGCCAGGGAGTGGGCGGCGGTGGCGGGCGGGGGGCCTTCGGACGGGGGGCTGTCCGGGGGCGGCGCCTCGGAGGGGGGATCGCTTGGGGACGGGACCTCGGAGGAGGGACCGACCGGGGACGGGACCTCGGACGGGGAATCGCCCGGGGACGGGACCTCGGACGGGGGATCGCCCGGCCGCGGGGCGTCGAAGGGCGGCTCCTCCCGTGACGTGACGCCTCGCGGCGGCTCGTCCGGGGGAAGCCCGTCCCGCCGTGGCGCGTCAGGCTCCTCGGAGAAGAGCCCGTCCCGCCGCGGGACGTCGGGAGACGGCCCGGATCGCGGTGGCTCCTCCGGGGAGAGCCCGGATCGCGGTGGCTCCGGGGAGGGCCCGGCGCCGGGGGGCGGCTCGCTCTGTGAGGGACCTTCCGGTGGTGCCACGGGGGTGCCCGTCACACCGTTGCGGGTTCGCGGTGGCCGGCCTGGGCGACGACGCCCGGGACCCGGCGCAGCTTGCGCATCGGGCCGAGCTCGCTCTCGTAGACCTTCTTCACGCCGTCGCCCAGCGACTCCTCGACCACCCGGATGTCGCGGACCAGGCGCTGGAGCCCGCCGGGCTCGACGGAGGCGGCCTGGTCGGAGCCCCACATGGCGCGGTCGAGGGTGATGTGCCGCTCGACGAAGGTGGCGCCGAGGGCGACGGCGGCGAGGGTGGTCTGCAGGCCCGTCTCATGGCCGGAGTAGCCGATCGGGACGTTGGGGTACTCCGCCTGGAGGGTGTTGATCACCCGGAGATTGAGCTCGGCGGCCTTGGCGGGGTACGTGGAGGTGGCGTGACAGAGCAGGATGTTCTCGCTGCCGAGCACCTCGACGGCGTGCCGGATCTGCTGGGGCGTCGACATGCCGGTCGAGAGGATGACGGTACGGCCGGTGGCGCGCAGGGCGCGGAGCAGTTCGTCGTCGGTGAGCGAGGCGGAGGCGACCTTGTGGGCCGGGACGTCGAACTTCTCCAGGAAGGCGACGGCCTCGGTGTCCCAGGGCGAGGCGAACCAGGCGATGCCGCGCTCCTGGCAGTACGCGTCGATGCTCCGGTACTCGTCCTCGCCGAATTCCACCCGGTGGCGGTAGTCGATGTAGGTCATCCGGCCCCACGGCGTGTCGCGCTCGATGTCCCACTGGTCACGGGGGGTGCAGATCTCGGGGGTGCGCTTCTGGAACTTCACGGCGTCGCAGCCCGCGTCGGCGGCGGCGTCGATGAGGGCGAGCGCCTTGTCGAGGTCGCCGTTGTGGTTGATGCCGATCTCACCGGTGATGTAGACGGGGTGGCCGGGGCCGGCGGTCTTGTGACCGAGGGGGCGGGTGCGCAGGGCGGGGCTCATATGGGGTGTTCCTTAGGTCGCGGTGAGCGGTGTGGAGAGGTGGGGCCCTCGTGGTGGAGGCTCAGAGGGGGCTCAGAGGGAGGGGCCGAGCAGCCAGGAGGCGATCTCTCTGAGGGCGCCGTCGCCGCCCGGCGCGGTGGTCACGGAGCGGGCGGCTCCGCGTACGACGTCGTGGGCGCTCGCGACGGCGACGGGCCAGCCGACGAGGTCGAAGCAGGGCAGGTCGTTGACGTCGTTGCCGACGTAGAGGACGCGGTCGGGGGCGAGGCCGTGCTCCTCGCACCATCTCTTGAGCGCCAGGTCCTTGCGGTCGACGCCGTGCAGCACGGGGACCTGGAGCTTGCGGCCCCGGGCGGCGACGACGGGGTTGGTCTCGGTGGAGAGGATCAGCAGCACGAGACCGGCCCGGCGCAGGGCGGCGACGCCGAGCCCGTCGCCCCGGTGCACGGCGACGAACTCGCGGCCGTCGGCGTCGATGAGGACCCGGTCGTCGGTCTGGGTGCCGTCGAAGTCCATGACGACGGCGTCGACGTCGGCCCGGGTGGGGACGGCGCCCGTGGCCGGTCCGTCGAACAGGGGCGCGAGGGCGCGGGCCCGGGCGAGGTCGTGCGGGTCGTCGACCTCCAGGACGCGGGCGGCGTCGGTCCGTACGAGCTCGGTGCGGCCGAAGAAGCGGTGCCGGGCGGCGCGGAACCCGTCGGCGCGCATCGCGTAGGCGGCGCCGGTCTCCAGCAGGTCCTGGGGGCGGTCCTGGCGGCGGGGCCGGTGGGACTTGTCGTGGTTGACACCACGGCCGCCGCCCGGACGGCTCCGGGCGACGGTGGGGGCGTCGTGCGCGGGCGGGAGCGTGGCGGGCGCGCGACCGGCCGTACCTCCGTCATGACCGGCCTGCACACCCTCGCGACCGGCCGTACCTCCGGCACGGACCGTCCGGCGGGGCGACAGTTGCGCGGGCAGCGCGGCGCCCACGGTGCGTGGGCCGGTCGGCCCGCCCGGACCGGCGGCCGGGGAGCCCGGTCCGGACGGAGCGTGCACCGCCTCGCGGCCGACGGCCGCGACGGCGGATCCCTCGGCCGCGACGGCGGGGGCCTCGTCGCCGAGCGGCCCCGGGCCCCCCTCCGGCGCCCGCGCGCCCCGGTGCCCGCGCGGCTCCCCGGAGGCGGATAGGGGGGCGGATACGGAGGCGTCCTCGGTGCCGAAGTCCTCCTCCGCCCGCCAGACGAAGCCGTGGAAGGGGGCCACGGTCAGGGCCGTGTCGGCCCCTTGTTCGACGACCGCGGCGGCGACGCCGTCGATGTCCGCGCTGGTGAGGAAGGGGCTGGTGCACTGCACCAGGAGCACGGTGGTGACCCGGGCGCCGGACATCGCCTCGTAGGCGTCCATCGCGTGCAGCACCGCCGCCTCGCTGGTGGCCGTGTCGCCCGCGAGGGCGCCCGGCCGCTGGACGACGACGGCTCCGGCGCCGCGCGCGGTGGCCGCGATGCCGGGGTCGTCGGTGGAGACGACGACATCGCTGACCAGGCGTGCCGCGCGGCACTCGCGCACGGCGCGGGCGACGAGGGGCACACCGCCGACCGCGGCGAGGTTCTTGGCGGGGACGCCCTTCGACCCGCCGCGGGCGGGGATGACGGCCAGGACGGCCGTGGGGCGCTCTGCGGGGTCGGCTGGGGCGGCCGGGGCGGCCATGGGTGCTCCTTCGGTGCGTTCGGCGGTGCTGCTCACAGCTCTCCCAGGCGGCGGATGACGGGGGCGACGCGCTGGACGCCGTGGCGGTAGGCGCCGCGCGCGGCCTCGCGGACCGCCCGCCGCAGGGCGCTGGGCTCGCCGGTCCCCCGGCTCCGGCCGGGGAGGGGACGGCCCGTGGGGTCGAGGCCGTGACGGGCGAGGACGGCGGGGAGGTAGCCGGGTGCGGTGGCGGCCGTGTAGTAGGGGGCGAGCGGGGGAAGCGCGGGGCGCGCGACGAGTTCGGTGACGCGCCGGCGCGCGGCGGCGAAGGCGGTGCCGTGGGCGTACGGCCCGGCGGCGGCGACGCCCTGCCGGGCGCTCCAGAGCGGGTCGGGCTCCGGGAGCAGCCCGGCGTCGAGCTGGTCCCAGGAGGCGAGGCAGCCGGAGCCGAGGAAGTGGTGGTTGCCGAGGGCCTCGCGGATGCCGAGGTCGGTGAGGATGACGGTCGGGACGCCCCGGTGGAGGGACTCCAGGGCGGCGGTGGAGCTGACCGTCACCAGCAGGTCCGTACGGGCGAGGACCTCGCCCATGTGCCCGTAGACCAGGCGGCAGTTGGGGGGCAGCCCGCCCGGCAGCCGGCCGGCCAGCTTCTGGTACGGGAGTTCCTCGATGTGTGTGGTGTGCTCTCCGGGCTTGCTGCGGAGCTTGATGAGGACGTCCCGCCCGGGGTGCAGCCGGGCGTGCTGGGCCGCGCGGCGCAGGAGGTACGCGCGGTCCTCGCGGCGCTCGGGCACGGAGGGCTGGGCGGCGAACACGACGGTGAACGGCCGGGGTTCGGCGCTCGCGTCGCTTCCGTCACCGGACTTCTCCGTGTTCGCACGGGTCTCGTCCGGGTCGCCGAGAAAGGGCAGTGCCCATTCCGTGACGGAGTCGGCGGACGCGCCCGCGCCCTCGTACACGGCGCGGAACCGGTCGGCGTCGTCGGGCGAGTTGGCGAGGACGAGGTCGGCGCCGTGGCGCAGGAGGAGGCCGTCGGCGAGCTTCTCGTAGACGACGCCGACGTAGCCGGTGACGACGACGGGACGGACGGGCCCGGCCCCCCAGGCGTGAGCGAGGCCGTGCAGTACGGCCTGGACGGCGCCGCCGACGCAGGCCAGGACCACGATGTCGTACCGGGTCCGGTCGGCGGAGCCGACGAACTCGGCGGCCGTGACCTCGCGGAGGGTCTCCGCCCGCACACCGACCTCGGCCAGCTGGCGGCCGGTCGGGGTCGCGCGCCCCCTCAGCAGCAGGCCGTCGAGACCGGCGCCCGGGGCGAGGCGGTGCGCCGTGAGCGCGCCCCATTTCCACCTGGTGTCGGAATCGGCGAGCACGGCGATCCGCGGCGGCGAGGGCGACGAACGGTCAGTACGTGAGGGCACATCGCCGACGATAGGAATCCATTCCGATTCGTTGCCCAACGTGAGTACAACAACCGGTAAACAGCTCACCGACGATCGGCGAATCGGCCTGTCGCACCGCCCGGTTCATTGTTCCGCCGCGCTTCGTTCACCTCCCCTTCCGCTCTCCGTCAGGGGGAATGCCGGCGGGCCGCCTAAGGTCACCGGAGTGGTCAAGCTCTCCGTCATCGTGCCGTTCTTCAATGTGCAGACTTTCGCGCCCGACACGCTGAGAAGTCTGCGTGCGAACGCGCGAGAGGATTTCGAATTCATTCTCGTGGACGACTGTTCGACCGACGGCACTCCGGCGCTGCTGGAGCGCGCCGGGCGCGAACTGCCGGGCGCCGTGGTCCTGCGCCACGCGGCGAACGGCGGTCTCGCCACGGCCCGCAACACCGGGCTGGACACGGCGCGCGGCGAGTACGTCACCTTCCTCGACGGTGACGACTGGCTGGCACCCGGCCACTACGGACGACTGCTCGGCGTGATCGAGGAGTTGGCGGTCGACTTCGTCCGTACCGACCACGTGCAGTGCACCGGCCGCGCCCGGACCGTGCACCGGGCGCCGGAGGGGCGGCGCGGGGTGGTGCTCGACCCGCGGAGCGCGATCCTCCCCGCCGAGCGGTCCACGTCCGTCGACTACCCCTACGCGTGGGCCGGGATCTACCACCGGAGGCTGCTGGACGAGGGCCTGCTGCACTTCACGGACGGGCTGCGCACCGCCGAGGACCGGCCGTGGATCTGGCGGCTGCACCGCGAGGCGCGGACGTTCGCCGTGACCGGGTCGCTCGGAATCTTCTACCGGCGCGGGGTGGCCACTTCGCTCACCCAGATCGGCGACGTACGCCAACTCGATTTCATTCGCGCGTTCGATCAGGTGGTCGAGGAAACCGCGCGGGACAAGGATGCGGACGCCCTTCTTCCCAAGGCCGTGCGCACATATTGCGCGATCATTTCCCACCATCTCTCCGCCATCGAAAGATTCGAACCCGCGGTGGCTCGCACACTGCGTTCGATGAGTGCGTCCGCACTGCGGCGGATGCCACCGGAATCGCTCAAGGACGCGTTGAATTCCATGGATCACGACCGCGCGGCCCGGCTGCGCAGACTCCGCCGCAGGCCCTCCTTCGGATCCTCGGCCACCGGGCCCGTGGCCACCGGGCCCGCCATCGCCGGGCGCGAGAGCGGGGCCGCCTGATGTCCGGGGACGGCACCCGCACCCAGATCTTCCTGGCGTCGACGCTCTACGGCGCCGCGACGCTCGCCGCCGCGCTGGACACGGGGTGCTTCTCCCCCGCCGACCGCCGGCTGCTGCTCGTCGCCAACACCGCCGCGGTCCCGGAGACCACGCCCGCCCTCGACGAGGCGCCCGGCTTCGCGTCGCTGCGCACCCGCTTCGACGAGGTCCTCTCCTGGAACGAGACGATCAGCCCCTTCCACCCGAGCGGCTGGTCGCCCCGCCCGGACGACGCGCCGCTGTGGGAGCGGCATCTGCGGCTGCTCTGGGGGCTCGGCTCCGGGCCGGTCGAGCTGATCGTGGAATCCCTCCAGGTCAGCCCGGCGCACGCGGTCGCGCTGTGCTTCCCGGACGCGCCCCTGGAGGTCTACGCCGACGGGCTGATGAGCTACGGACCGACGCGGAACAAGCTCGATCCGCTGGTCGGCACACGGGTGCGGCGACTGCTCCACCTGGACCTGGTGCCGGGGCTGCGACCGTTGCTGCTCGGCGAGTTCGGGGTGCCGGCGGAGCTCGTACCGACCGAGGCGTTCACCAAGGTGCTGACCGAGCTCGCCGGCGCCACACCGCCGGTGGCCGCCCCCGAGGGCGCGGCGCTGCTGCTCGGGCAGTACTTGTCCGCGCTGGACATCCTCACGCCCGAGGAGGAGGAGCGGCTGCACGTACGGATGCTGCGAGGCGCGGTCGCGCGCGGCCATCGCACGCTGGTCTTCAAGCCGCACCCGGCGGCGCCGGCCCGCTGGTCGCGGGCGCTGGAGGAGGAGGCCGGCCGGCTCGGCGCGGACCTGACGGTGCTGGACACGCCCGTGCTGGCCGAGGTGGTCTACCAGCGGATCCGGCCGGCGCTGGTCGTCGGCTGCTTCTCGACGGCGTTGCTCACGGCCCGCGCCTTCTACGGGCTGCGGGTCGCCCGGACGGGGACCGACCTGCTGCTGGAGCGGCTCAGCCCGTACCAGAACAGCAACCGGGTGCCGGTGACGCTCGTGGACGCGCTGCTGCCGGGCCTGGAGGACGGTGGGACCGGTGGGTCTGGCGGGTTCGGTGAGTCCGGCAGGGTCGGCGGTTCGGGCGGGTCCGGTGGGGTGGGCAGGGCCGGCGGTTCGGGCGGGTCCGGTGGGGTGGGCAGGGCCGGCGGTTCGGGCGGGTCCGGCAGTGGGCCTGTGTCGGCAGAGGACGCGGAGACGGCCGGGGAGCCGGAGACGCGCGGTCCGGCCGGTGAGGAGCTCGCCGGGCTGCTGGCCGCCGTCGGATTCGCGATGCAGCCGCAGGTCCTGCCGTCCCTGCGACCGGCCGCCGAGCGCTATCTGGCGGCCCACCTCAATGACCGTACCCGCCGCTACTTCAAGCGCCGGCGCCTCACCGCCCTCGCCCTCCCCGGGGCGCTTCCCTCACCCCTCGCCTTCCTCCCCCGCAATCCGACCGTCCGGAAGGCGGCCCGCCGGGCCCGCGCCGTGCGGCGGCGGCTGGCCGGGAGAGCGGGCAAGCAGGGGCAGCCGGTGAAACCGACGACACCGGCGAAGACGAAGGTGACCACATGACCGCACCTCCCGTGTCCGGCCCCACCGCCCCGCCCGCCCCCCTTCCCCCGGCCGTACCGGCCGAGGCTCCCGTCGGGGCAGGCGGCGGGAAGGGTTCCGGCGGGCGGCTGCGCGCGCTGGACGGGCTGCGGCTGATCGCCGCCCTGATGGTGGCGCTGTACCACTACGGCGGCCGGGGCGGCGAGATCGGCCAGGCGTGGGGCGCCTCGCCGAGACGTGAATTCCCCACGCTCTCCGGGGCCTTCGCCTACGGCTGCCTCGGGGTGGAGATCTTCTTCGTCATCAGCGGCTTCGTGATCTGCATGAGCGGCTGGGGGCGTCCGCTGCGCTCCTTCGTCGCCTCGCGCGCGGCCCGCCTCTACCCCGCTTACTGGGCGGCCATCGCGCTCGTCACGCTGGCCTTCGCGCTGCCCTGGGTGACGTACCGGACGGTGTCCTTCAGCGACACCCTGGTGAACCTGACGATGCTTCAGCAGCCGGTCGGCGCCCAGCGGGTACTCGGCGTGTGCTGGACCCTCTGGGCGGAGCTGCGGTTCTACGCGCTCTTCGCGCTCTTCGTCGTCCTGCCGGGCGCGACCCGCCGCCGGGTGGTGCTCTTCTGCGCCGTGTGGACCCTGGCGACGGTGGTGACGACCGCCTCGCACGTGGAGTTCCTGCGGGTGGTGGTGATGCCGGAGTACTCCTCGTACTTCATCGGCGGCATCGGTCTCTATCTGGTCCACCGCTTCGGCCACGAGGCGCTGTCCTGGGGCATCGTGGTGGTGAGCTTCCTGGTGGGGCAGCACTACGCGGTGGCCGGCCTGTGGCACCCGCCGGGCGCGCAGTACTTCTCCTACCGCTCGCAGTACGTCATCGTCGCCGTGGTCGCCGCCGGTTACGCGGCCGTGGCGCTCATCGCCATGGGGAAGCTGCGCTGGGCGAACTGGCGCTGGCTGACGGTCGCGGGCGCGCTGACGTACCCCTTCTACCTGGTGCACGAGCACCTGGGCTGGGTGGTGATCGGCGGGCTGCACCGGAGCCTGGGGATCCCGTCGGCCGTGACGTTCCCGCTGACGATCGCGCTGATGCTGGGGCTGGCGTGGCTGCTGCACCGGCAGGTGGAGCGGCGGCTGACGCCGCGGCTGAGGCGGTCGCTGGAGGGGATGCGGAGCGGGTAGCGCTCGTACCGCCGCGACCCGCCGCGGGGCGGGTCACTTCTCGCCGGGCCCCGGGGCGGGGTGGTGCCCCGGGGCCGATTCCTGCTCCGGGGCTGCGGCGCGCTCCGGGGCCGCGGCATACTCCGGGGCCGGGGCGTGCCCTCCGCCCGGCAGCAGAGTGACCTCGATGCCGGCGATGACGGCGCGCAACCCGTCCTCATAGCCCGTGTCGAGGTCTTCGAAGAACTCCCAGCCGGCCTCGGTCGTGAGCGGGTGGCCCGCCAGCCTGCGGGCGCGGTCGTCCAGTCCGTAGGCCGGATCGCGCTCGCCCTCGGGCGCGGGGAAGACGGACTGCTCCTCTATGACGTACCCGACGGTGTACGTGTTCACGGTGAACCAGGCGCGGGCGGCGGCACGCGGGGTGAACCCGGCGTCGACGCAGAAGCGGAGCATCTCCTCCAGCGGGGTGGCGTAGCCGGTGTCGGTGAAGCGGGTGCCGCTGAAGACCTTCGCGCCGTCGCGGTAGCCCAGCAGGAAGCGGCGCACCTCGCGGGTGGCCGTCGCCATGTACTCCTGCCAGGTGGTGCCCTCGGCCGCGGGGACGGGGACGGACATGCGGCGGAACATCTCCGTCGCCACCTCGTCCAGCAGCTCCTGCTTGTTCTTGAAGTGCCAGTAGAGCGCGGGCGCCTGGACGTTCAGCTCCTTGGCGATCCGGCGCAGGGTCAGGCCCTCCAGGCCCACTTCGTTCAGCAGGCGCAGGGCGGTGTCCGCCACCAGGGCGCGGTCGATTCGAGTTGCCACCTTGACAGCTTAACGGTGTTCAGTTCACGCTGGGGGCAGAGCGAACTTAACAACGTTAAGGAGTGTGGCTCGTGGACACTTTCGTTTCTCCTGCCGTGGACGGCGCGGCGGGCGTCGAGGTCCTCATCGCCGGCGCCGGCCCCACCGGCCTCGTCCTCGCCATCGACCTCGCGCGGCGCGGCATCCGCCACCGCGTCGTCGAGCGCTCCGAGCGCGGCTTCCCCGGCTCGCGCGGCACGGGCATCCAGCCCCGCACCCTGGAGGTGCTGGACGATCTGGGGGCGGTGGCCGCGCTCCAGGAGGCGGGCGGGCCGTGCCCGCCGGTCCAGATCTGGGACGGCCCGGAGCGCGTCCGCGAGCGGGATCTCGTCCACCGCGCGGAGCCCGGCCCGGCCACGCCCTACCCCGAGCTGCTGATGCTGCCGCAGTGGCGCACGGTCGAGGTGCTGTACGGCCGGCTGGAAGAGCTGGGCGGCGAGGTGGACTTCGGCACCGAGATGACCGGGTTCGGCCAGGACGCGGACGGGGTCACGGCGACGCTGCGGCGCTCGGACGGCTCCGAGGAGACCGTGCGGGCGGAGTATCTGGTCGCGGCGGACGGCGGGCGCAGCACGGTGCGCAAGGCGCTCGGCGTCCCCTTCACCGGCGAGCCGGTCGACCCGCGCCCGGTGCTGATCGCCGACGTGATGCTGGAGGGCGTCGCCCGCGGGCACTGGCACATGTGGCCGAAGGCGGAGGGCGGGATGCTGGCCGTGCGGCCGCTGGAGGGGGCGGAGACGTTCCAGGTCATCGCCGGGTACGAGGACGTGACGTACGAGCCGGAGGTCGCGCGCGACGCCACGCCCGAGGCCCTGCTCGCCCTCCTGGAGCGGCGCACGGGGCTGCCGGGGCTCCGGGTGGGCGAGGTGACGTGGGCGTCGGTGTACCGCGCGCGGGCGGCGATGGCCGAGAGGTTCCGCACGGCCCGGGTGTTCCTCGCGGGGGACGCGGCGCACATCCACTCCCCGGCGGGCGGCCAGGGGCTGAACACCAGCGTCCAGGACGCGTACAACCTGGGCTGGAAGCTGGGCGCGGTGCTGCGGCACGGCGCGCCCGAAGCGCTGCTGGACAGCTATGACGCGGAGCGGGTGCGCGTCGCGGCCGATGTGCTGGGGCTGAGCACGAGCGTGCACGCCGCCGACCGGGCGCACGCGGAGGACGGCCTGTACCGCCGGGGCCCGGAGACCCTGCAGCTGGACCTGAACTACCGGGAGGGCCCGCTCACCCGGGAGCTGCGCCGGGGCGTCCCGGAGGGAGCCCTGCGGGCGGGCGACCGCGCGCCCGACGCCCCGTGCGTGGACGCCTCGGGCGCCCCGGTCCGGCTCTTCGACGCCTTCCGGGGCCCGCACTTCACCCTGCTGGACCTCACGGGCGAGTCGGCCCCGCCGACCGTTCCGGACCTGCCGTGGCTCCGCACGTACCGCGTGGGCGGCCCGCACGCGGACCTGCACGACACGGGCGGCCACGCGAAGTCGGCGTACGGCTCGGGGCTGTTCCTGATCCGGCCGGACGGGTATGTGGGGCTGGCGACGGATGAGGCGGGGGATGTGGCGGAGTATGCAGGGGCAGTGGCGGCAGGCTGAGACGCCGGCCGGGCTGATTTCAGCCCGGCCGGCGTTTGAGGCCACCGCGCGAAGCGCGGAAGGGGGCCCAGGGGCGGAGCCCCGGTTCGGGAAGGGGCGGGGCGGGGACAAAGCCCCACGCAGCGGCCCCGCCCACCCCCGGTCACGGCTAAAGCACCAGCGACAGCAACATCACAAACCCCAGCGACACCACAGAGATCACCGTCTCCATCAGAGACCACGTCTTGACCGTCTGCCCGACGCTCATCCCGAAGTACTCCTTCACCATCCAGAACCCCGCGTCGTTCACATGGCTGAAGAACAGCGACCCGGCCCCGACGGCCAGCACCAGCAGCGCCGAGTGCGTCGTACTCATATCGGCCGCGAGCGGCGCCACAAGACCGGCCGCCGAGATCGTGGCGACGGTCGCGGAGCCGGTCGCGAGCCGGATGCCGACGGCGATCAGCCAGGCCAGCAGCAGGGCCGAGACCGACCAGTCCTCGGAGATATCCATGATCATCCGGCCGACGCCCACGTCGATGAGGGTCTGCTTGAAGCCACCGCCCGCGCCGACGATCAGCAGGATGCCGGCGATCGGCACCAGCGACTTCTCCACGGTCGTGGCCAGCCGGTCGCGGCCGAACCCGGCGGCCCGGCCGAGGGTGACCAGGCCGACGAGGACGGCGGCGAGCAGCGCTATCAGCGGAGAGCCGACCACATCGGCCACCCGCTGGACGTGGTTCTTGGGGTCGTCCACGACGACGTCGACGAGCGCCTTGGCGAGCATGAGCACGACCGGCAGCAGCACGGTGCCCACGGTGACCGCGAAACTCGGGCGGCGCTCCAGCTCCTCGGAGGGCCGCTGGGGGATCAGCTTCTCGGGCGGGGCGATGTCGACCCAGCGCGCGGCGAGCCGGGAGAACAGCGGCCCGGCGATGACGGCGGTCGGCACGGCGACGAGGACGCCGAGCGCGAGGGTCACGCCGAGGTTGGCGTGGATGGCGTCGATCGCGGCCAGCGGGCCGGGGTGCGGGGGCACCAGACCGTGCATCACGGAGAGGCCGGCGAGGGCGGGGATGCCGATGCGCATCAGGGAGTGGTTGCCGCGCTTGGCGACCAGCAGCACCACCGGGATCAGCAGCACGATCCCGACCTCGAAGAAGAGCGGGAGCCCGATGATGCCCGCGATCAGCACCATCGCCCAGGGCATGGAGCGCGTACCGGCCTTGGCGAGGATGGTGTCCACGATCTGGTCGGCGCCGCCGGAGTCGGCGAGCAGCTTGCCGAGGATCGAGCCGAGCGCGATGAGGACGCCGACGCCCGCGACGGTCGAGCCGAGGCCGGTCGTGAAGCTGGCGATGCCCTTGTCCAGGGGTGCGCCCGCGACGGCGCCGAGCACCAGGGAGCCGATGGTCAGGGCCAGAAAGGCGTGCAGCTTGAGGCGGGTGATGAGGAGGACGATGACGGCGATGCCGACGAGGACCGCGATGCCCAGCTGGCCATGGCCCGCTGAGGTGATCGGTCCGGCGGGGGCCGCGGCCAGCATCTCGACGCTGAGAGTGCTCACGGGGGCTTCCTAAGGGGGTCGGGGGGAGGGTGCTAGAGCCGCCGGAGGGCGGTGGTGGCCCGTTCGGCGATGGCCTCGGGGCCGGGCGTGACGTCAACGGCGACGCCCGCCTCGTCCGCGTCGAGCGGTTCCAGGGTCGCGAACTGCGAGTCCAGGAGCCGTCCGGTCATGAAGTGCCCCTTGCGGGCGGCCATCCGCTCGGCGATCAGCTCGCGGTCGCCGGTGAGGTGCAGGAAGACGATGCCGGGGGCGGCGGCGCGGAGCCGGTCGCGGTAGGCGCGCTTGAGGGCGGAGCAGCTCACGACTCCGCCGAGCCCGGCGCGGCCGTGCGCCCAGGCCCCGATGGCGTCCAGCCAGGGGGCGCGGTCGGCGTCGTCGAGCGGGGTGCCCGAGGACATCTTGGCGATGTTGGCGGCCGGGTGGAAGTCGTCGCCCTCGGCGTAGGGAACGCCGAGGGCCGCCGCCACCAGGGGGCCGATGGTGGTCTTGCCCGTGCCGGACACTCCCATGACGGCCACGACGCGGGGGGCGGCCTCATGGGGGTGGGGGGTGTTCGGGGCGTGGGGGGCCTGCATCGCTACCTCGTTGTCCTCGTCGACCTCGACGCCATTGGCGATGCGGCTCACTCAAGCTCATTGATACGACGTATTCAAGACCCCGTGACCTAAAAGTCATACTTAATTGGGGGTGCCGGGGAAACGTAGGCTGACCCCATGGAAAACCAGGGGCAGGGGCTGCACGCGCGCGTGCTGGAGTCCCTCGGGCCCGCGATCACGGCAGGCGAGTACGGGCCGGGCACGGTCCTGCGGACGGACGAGCTGGAGGAGCGGTTCGCCGTCTCGCGCACCGTCATCCGCGAGGCGGTCCGCGTCCTGGAGTCCATGCGCCTGGTCTCCTCCCGGCGCCGGGTCGGCGTGACGGTGCTGCCCACGGAGGAGTGGAACGTCTACGACCCGCAGGTGATCCGCTGGCGGCTGGCCGGGGCCGACCGGCCGCGCCAGCTGCGCTCGCTGACCGTGCTGCGCTCGGCCGTGGAACCCGTGGCGGCGGGGCTCGCCGCCCGGCTGGCCACCCCGGAGCAGTGCGCGGAGCTCACGGAACACGCCCTCGGCATGGTCGCCACCTCGCGCGGCCAGCAGCTGGCCGGCTATCTGGTGCACGACGTCGCGTTCCACCGCGTGATCCTGCGCGCCTCCGGCAACGAGATGTTCGCCCGCCTGGGGGAAGTCGTCGCCGAGGTCCTGACCGGCCGGACCGAACACCAGGTGATGTTCACCGACCCGGACCCGGCGGCCGTCACCCTGCACGTACGGGTCGCCGAGGCCGTACGCGAGCGGGACGCGGCCCGGGCGGAGGCCCTGACGCGGGAGATCACGGCCGGGGCGATGGCGGAGCTGGACATCCTGGCGCCGTAGCCGCGCCGGAAGCCGGGTGCCGCTCCGGCCGATGTCGCGGAATCGTCAGCGGGCCGTACCGGGTGCGGTACGGCCGCGACACGGCACATCAGATAAGCGACAAAATCATCGTGTTGTCGAACGCTCATCCGTAGCCTGGCGGTATGCGCCACGAGGATCGCCATGAGGACGAGGACGACCGGCCGCCGCTCTTCACGCGCCGCCGGTACGGGAGCCGTTGGGTCTACAACGACCGCAACCCGGGCGGGCTGGCGCTCATCGTGATCGCGCCGGTGGTGGCGGTGGGGGTGCTGCTGCTTCTGTCGTACGGGTCGCCGAGGTAGAAGGTGCCCCCGGACGGGCTGATTTTCAGCCCGTCCGGCGTTTGAGGACACCGCGCGGAACGGGGGCCCGGGGATCTCCCCGGTTTCGGGAAGGGGCGGGGCTGGGGAAAGGCCGCCCGCAGGGCACCTAGCCCCCGGACGGCAACCGCGACCCCACCCCGCCCCACCCACCCCCACGGCCCCAAACCCCGCCGGCCACCGCTCGTACCACCGCAGATCCCCCTCCAACTGCCCCGCCAGCGAGATGAGCAGCGGCTCCCCACCCCCCGGCCCCAACAGCTGCACCCCCAGCGGAAGCCCGCCGTCCGTGAAGCCCGCCGGCACGCTCACCCCCGGCCACCCCAGGACGTTCCACGGCCAGGAGTACGGACACGCCGCGATCATCGCGCTGTCCGTGCGCCGGGTGGAGAGGCCCGCCATCTCGCCCGTACGCAGCGGTGGTACGGCCGTGCTGGGCGTCAGCACCACGTCGAAGCGGTCGAAGATCTCGCCGATCCGGTGCCGTGACCGGGGCTCCGCCGCGCGCGCCGCGCGCAGCGCGCCCCCGCCCAGGAGCAGCCCGAGGCGCGCGTTCGCCCTGGTGCGGGTGTCGAGGACCGCCCGGTCCGGGACCTGGCGGGCCCATTCCCGGATGCCGGCCATCGAGCGGGGTACGAAGCCCAGCCCGATCAGGCCGTAGCGCGGGTCCTCCTCGATCACCTCGTGCCCCAGCGCTTCCAGCCGTTCCGCGATCCGCAGGGTCGCGGAACGGGCGGCCGGGTCCAGCCGGTGGCGCGCACCGGCGAACGCGGGCCGCAGCGACAGCGCGATCCGCAGCCGTCCGGGGTCCCGGCCGACCGCCGCGAGGACATCGACGGCTTCCGGCCGGTGCAGGTCACCGGCGTGCGAGCCGCTCACCACGTGCAGCAGCAGGGCCGCGTCGGCGACCGTACGGGCCAGTGGGCCGTGGCAGGTGATGCCCTGGAACGCCTCGGGTTCCGGCCATGTCGAGACCCGGCCGCGCTGCGGCTTGATGCCCACGAGATGCGTCCAGGCCGCCGGGATGCGGAGCGAGCCGGCGCCGTCCGAGCCCAGCGCGGCGGGCACCACCCCCGCGGCGACGGCCGCGGCGGCGCCGCCCGAGGAGCCGCCGGGGGTGTGCGCGGGGTTCCACGGGTTGCGCGTCACCCCGAAGGCGGGGCCCTCCGTGAAGGGGAACTGGCCGAACTCCGGGGTGTTGGTCTTGCCGACGATCACCGCGCCCGCGGCCCGTAGCCGCCGTACGGCCTCGCTGTCGGCCGTCTTCGGCGGGAAGTCCCCGGCGCTGCCGAAGGCCGTGGGCCAGCCGGCCATGTCCATGTCGTCCTTGACGGCCACCGGCACGCCCAGCAGCGGCAGCCGCTCCCCGGCCGCCAGCCGCAGGTCGGCGGCCTCGGCCTCCTCGGCGGCCGCCTCGGCCCGCACCCACCGGAAGGCGTTGAGCAGGGGCTGGGTCGCCTCGATCCGCCCGAGCGCCCGCCCGACCAGCTCCCGCGAGGACACCTCGCCGGCCGCCAGCGCTCTCGCCTGATCTCCCAGCCCTCCGGCTATGAACCCCGTCACCTGATCCCCCTCCCCCATGGACAATCCACGGTAGGGGAACGGGAGTTGTCCGCACAGGCTGACGAGTGCGGGCGTGACGTGAGCCACTCCCCCTTTACCGGGCGGGGCGGGGCGCGCACGGTGGAACGAGGAGTGCGGAGTAACGGGCGACGCGGGACGCCACACGGTTCACGCGGCGCACGGAGACCACACCGAGGGAAAAGCCCCCGCCGATCACTTGATCACCGAACCGAGGACACCCACCATGACCGACACCACGGCCGCCGTCCGCGCCCGCACGGGCGGCCCCTCCGATCCGTCCGAGAAGGACCGGCTCGTCGAGCAGGTGGCGGGCTGGACCCTGGTCGTGGTGATCGCGATGCTGATCACGCAGCTCGGGCTGGTCTGAGCGGAGGGGGCGCCGCGCGCGGGCCGGATCCCCGCCCGGGGGTTACCCCCACCCCTAAGGGCACGGCTGGCCGGATGGGCAACAGCGCCCCCGGCCAACACCCTTGCTGCATGCGATCTTTCCACCGCAAGGCCATCCTGCTCACCCTCTCCACCACGGCTTGCGCCGCAGCCCTGACGGCCCCCGCGCAGGCGCGACCGCACGCGCCGGAACCGAAGGCCACGGGCCTCGGCTGGCAGTCCTGCGACGGGACCCCGGGCGCCGCGAAGACCGGGACGGGCACCGGCACGGGCACCGGTACCGGCACCGGCACGGGCACCGGTACCGGCACGGGCACCGGCGGGGCCCCCGCCCGCGAGTGCGCCACCCTCTCCGTACCGGTCGACCACGCCGCCCCCGACGGCCCCCGGACCGACATCGCCGTGTCCCGCCTGCGCAGCGACCGTCCCGAGGCCCGCCGTGGCACCCTCCTCCTCATCCCCGGCGGACCGGGCGGTTCCGGCCGCGAATGGCTCGCGCAGCAGGGCGCGGAACTGCGCGAACGGACCGGTGGCGCGTACGACATCGTCAGCCTCGACCCGCGCGGGGTGGGCGGCAGCGCCAAGGCGGACTGCCGGCTCTCGGACGACGACCGCGAGCTGACCCATCTGCGCCCCTGGCCGGGCGCGGGCGGCGACATCAGCGAGAACGTGACCCGCGCCCGCCGCGTCGCCGACGCCTGCGCGCGCAACGGCGGCGCTCTCCTGCGCAGCGTCTCCACCGCCAACGAGGTCCGCGACATCGACCGGTTCCGCCAGGCCCTCGGCGAGGAGAAGCTGTCGGCGTGGGGCGTCTCGTACGGCGCGTACGTGGGCGCCCTCTACGCCCAGAAGCACCCGGAACGCACGGACCGCTGGCTCCTGGACAGCAGCGGCGACCCGGACCCGACGCGCCTGGAACGGAGCTGGTCGGCAAACATGGCCATGGGCGCGGAGGACCGCTTCCCGGACTTCGCGCGGTGGGCGGCGGACCCCGCCCGCGACAAGGCGCACCGGGTGGCCGGGCGCGAGGCGGACGTACGGCGGGAGTTCCTCGCGGTGGCGGCGCGACTGGACGCGCGCCCCCGCGAGTTCCGGGACGGCCACTTCCCCCTGACCGGGAACCGCCTCCGCCAGGCGCTCCAGCAGGCCCTGTACGGCAAGGGCACGGACAAGGACGGCACGTTCACCGCGCTGTCCGCGCTGATCGTCGCGGCCCGGGACACCACCGGCCCGCTGACCGTGCCCGACCCGCTGCCTGCGGGCCCGATCTCGCAGGACCAGTCGGCGGTCATCGTCGGCACCCTCTGCAACGACGTGAACTGGCCGCGCTCGGTGGCCTCCTACGCCCGTGACGTGGCCGCCGACCGGGCCCGGTACCCGCTCACCGCGGGCATGCCCGTGGGCATCCTCCCGTGCGCCTTCTGGAAGGGCGGCGCGACGGAGAAGCCCACCCGCATCACCGCGGACGGCCCGTCGAACATCCTGATGATCCAGAACCAGCGCGACCCGGCCACTCCGTACCGGGGCGCCCTGAAGATGCGCGAGGCCCTGGGCGACCGCGCCCGCCTGGTCACGGTCGACGCGGGCGGCCACGGCGTCTACCTGGACACCGGCAACAACTGCGCCGACCGCGCGGCCACGGACTTCCTCACCAAGGGCACCCGCCCGAACCAGGACAAAACCTGCGAGCCCGAATCCGCCGCGTAAGCCTTACGTCCACTCCTCCTCACTCATCCCGCACGCACCACCACACCCCGTGCCGGTGACGCGGTGTCGGTTATCTAGGCTGGCCGCACAAGGGGAGGGGCGTACGCAGTGGCGTTATGGGATGAGGTGGCCGCCGTCCGCGCGGGACGAGGGCGGTCCGCCGCGATGATCGGGGAGTTCCGGCGGACCGCTGTCCTGGTGCCGCTGGACGACAGGGGCGGGCTGTGGACGGCCGGCCACGAGGGCGTGTGGTGGATCCACGCCTTCACCGACGAGCGGGCCCTGGCCCGCTTCGCCGGGGCGCGCGCCGGACGGCGCGACTGGGAGTACCGCACCGTGCTCGGCGCGAGACTGCTGGACGTGGTGGTGCCGGGTCTCGGCGAGCCGGCGGGCGTGGCCCTGGACATGGGCGGCGAACGGCCGATGCTGTTCCCGCCCGCCCCGGGGATCGTGCCGGACGGCGTGGCGGTGGCGCCGTGAGCGGGGCGCCGTCCGGTGACGGCACGCTGGACGCGAGCCCCACGGCGCTGGCCCTGATCACCAAGGGCCTGGGGGACGCGATCGCCGAGCTCAAGGAGCTCGGCCTGATCGGCGAGGCGAACGTGGGGCGCGGTTTCGAGGACATCGCGCTGTCGGGCCTCCAACTGGGTCACGAAGGGCTCGCCGCCCAGTTCAAGGAGTTCTGCGAGCGCTGGGAGCGGGGTGTGCGCGACCTCGTCCAGGACGGCAACGAGTTCGCCAAGCGCGTGGGGCTGTCCGCGGGCATGTTCTACGAGCAGGACAAGTACCAGGAAGGCACCTGGAAGGTGTTCGGGGCGGCCTGGGGCGCCAACCCGAACCTGTCCGACGCGGACGTCGAGAAGATGTCCTGGGGCGAGATCCGCGCCAACGGGAACTTCGCGAAGGCCGACTACAGCGCGAAGTCCTTCTCGGACGCCTTCGACAACGGCAGGAAGACCTGGGGCGGCGTCGTCGAGGACTACGAGAAGGACCCGTCGCTGCCGAGGCTGGTCCGGCGCGCCACGGGCTCCCCGCAGCAGCGGCCGGGCGCGGGTGAGGACCGGTGAGCAGCGTCTGGGACCCCTTCAAGGAGGCCGTGGACAAGGTCGGCGACAAGGGCGAACACCTCTGGAACGCGGGGAAGAAGAAGGTCGGCGAGGGCGTCGACTGGGCCACGGACCAGGTCGGCGGCGGCCTCGACCACATCGGCTTCCACGGGGCCGCGGACGCGGTCGAGGACTGGGGCGACCGGACCGGCTCCGCGCTCGGCGCGAAGATCGCGGAACAGCGGCTCGGCCAGACCGAGGAGGCGAACGAGCTCGTCCACGGCAGCGCGAAAGAGATCAGGGCCTCCGCCGGACATCTGAAGGACTTCCACGCCGCCTTCGACCGCGTCGGCAAGGGAATGAAGGCCCTGGACGCGAGCCACTGGCGCGGCAAGAGCGCGGAAACGTTTCGGGCGAAGTTCGAGATGCACCCGGCACAGTGGCTGCACGCCGCCGACGCGTGCGAGAAGGCGTACAAGGCCCTGGACTCCTACGCGGACACCGTGACCTGGGCACAGGGCCAGGCCAAGGAGGCCGTCGCCGCGTACAAGGAGGGCAAGGCGGCCACGAAGAAGGCGTCCGACGCTCACAAGGCGCTGGTCGACGCCTACAACGACGCGGCGGACGCGTACAACGCCAAGCTCAAGGACGGCAAGGACCCCGGCACCCGGCCGGCCCGGCCCGGGGAGTTCAGCGACCCGGGGGCGGCCAAGGTCAAGGAGGCCCAGGAGATCCTGGCCCACGCCCGGTCGCAGCGGGACTCCGCCGCCGGGAAGGCGCAGGAGGCGGTCAAGGAGGCTCTGGCGCACGCGCCGAAGAAGGCCGCGTTCAGCGACCGTCTCTCGCAGGACTTCGCCGACTTCAGGACGGCGTCCGTCATCGAGGGCAACCACTTCGCGGGCGGCATGGTCAAGGGCGCCGGCGGTCTGGTGAAGTTCGTCCGCGGCGTCAACCCCATCGACCCTTACAACCTCACCCATCCCGCGGCCTACCTGGACCACCTGGACACCACGGTCGCGGGCCTCGCCGCGCTCGGCAACCACCCGGAGCGCACCCCGCAGGTCCTGCTCGGCGAGGGCTGGGGCAAGGACCCGAGCGAGGCGACCGGGCGGCTCTCCATCGACCTGGCCTCGGCGCTGGGTACGGGTGGTGCGGGCGCGGGGGCCGGCGCGGGCCGGCGGGCGCTCGCCGCCGGGGCCCGGGAGGGAGCGGAGGGCCTGGCCGGGAGCGGCGCCCGGCGGACCGGCGCGGAGGCCGCGGAGAGCGGGGCCGCGCGGAGGTCCGTGCATGAGGACCCCCAGGCGGGCGGCGTCGAGCCGACGCAGAAGTGCGTCGGGGGCGACCCCGTCGATCTGGCCACCGGCCGGATGTTCCTGCCGCAGACGGATGTCTCGCTGCCCGCCGCGGGGCTCCCGCTGGAGTTCCACCGCCGCGCCGAATCCGGCTACCACGCGGGACGGTGGCTGGGCCGCTCCTGGTCGAGCACCGTCGACGAACGGCTGGAGATCGACGCCGAGGGCGTGATCTTCGTCCGCGCGAACGGGATGCTCCTGGCCTATCCGCACCCCGCCCCCGGGGTGCCCACCCTCCCCGCCGAGGGCTCGCGCTGGCCCCTCTCGGTGACCGAGGACGGCGGCTACGTCATCACGGACCCGATCGGCGGCCGGACCTGGCACTTCACCTCGTACGACCCCGGACTCGCCCTGCTGGATCGAATATCCGGGCGCGACGGGCACGGGATCGCCTTCACGTACGACGCCGGCGGCGCGCCCGTCACGATCGCCCACGACAGCGGCTACCTCGTCCGGGTCACGACGGAGGGCGGCCGCGTCACGGCCCTGCACCTCGCGGGCGGCGGTGCCGGGGAGACGGACGCGGAGCTGGTCCGCTACGGCTACACCGACGGAAATCTGACGGAGATCGTCAACTCCTCGGGCGTCCCGCTCCGCTTCGCCTATGACGAGCGCGGCCGCATCACCTCGTGGACGGACCGCAACGACAGCCGGTACACGTACGCGTACGACGCCGAGGACCGCTGCGTCTTCCAGAGCGGCGACGAGGGCCACATGCGGTTCTCGCTCGACTACGGGCCGCGTGACCCTGCGACGGGGCTCCGGGTGAACGCCCTGACCGATTCCCTGGGGAACACCACCCGTTACTCGGTCGACGACGCCCTGCACGTGGTGGCCGAGACCGACCCGGCGGGTGGCACGGTCCGCACCGTCCGGGACCGCTGGAACCGCCTCCTGTCCCGGACCGACGCCCTGGGCCGCACGACGGAGTTCCGCTACGACGGGGAAGGCAGGCCGCTCTCGGTCACCCGCCCGGACGGCAGGACGGCGTCGGTCTCGTACGACGTGCACGGCAACCCGTCGGCCCTGACCGGCCCGGACGGATCCGTCCACCACCAGACCTTCGACGCCGCCGGCCGCCGCACCTCGGTCACGGACCCGGCTGGATCGGTCACCCACTTCGGCTACGACGCGCACGGGCACCCGGCCTCGGTGACGAACGCCCTGGGCGACGTGACGCGCGTGCGGTGCGACCGGGCGGGACTGCCGGTCGAGATCGTGGACCCCCTGGGCGGTGTGACGACCTACCGCAGGAACGCCTTCGGGCGCGTCACCGCGATCACCGACCCGCTGGGGGCGACCACCCGGCTGTCGTGGTCGGTCGAGGGCAAGCTCGTCCGGCGGGTCGGGGCGGACGGGGCGGAGGAGACCTGGGCTTACGACGGAGAGGGCAACTGCGTCACGCACACGGACGCGCTGGGCGGGGTCACCCGCTCCGAGTACACGCACTTCGACCGGCTGTCGGCGAGAACCGGCCCGGACGGAGCGCGATACGAGTTCGAACATGACGCACAGCTGAGGCTGCTGGGTGTCACGAACCCGCAGGGGCTGACGTGGCGCTACACGTACGACGGCGCGGGCAGGCTGACCGGCGAGACGGACTTCGACGGCCGCGCGCTCACGTACGCGCACGACGTGGCGGGGCAGTTGGTCTCCCGTACGGACGATCTCGACCAAGTGATCGCGTACGAACACGACACGCTGGGCCGGGTCGTCCGGAAGGACGCGGACGGCGCGGTCACGACGTACGTCCACGACGCGGCCGGCCGCCTCGTCGAGGCAGCCGGTCCGGACGCCACGCTCGTCTACGGCCGGGACCGCCTCGGCCGCGTCAAGTCGGAGACGTACGACGGCCGTACGTCGACGTACGCGTACGACAGGCTGCACCGCCGCACGCGCCGGGTCACGCCGACGGGCGCGGTCAGCACCTGGACGTACGACGCGGCGGGCCGCCGCACGTCCACGACCGCTTCGGGCCGCGTGTTCGCCATGGAGCACGACCCGGCGGGACGGGAGGTCGCGCGGCACTTCGGCGAGACGCTGACGCTGACGCTGACGCACGCGTGGGACCCGACGGGCCGGCTCACCGGGCAGCGCCTGCTGAACGGCGACGCGGGCCTGGTCCAGTCCCGCGCGTACACCTACCGCCCGGACGGCCACCTCACCTCGGTCGACGACCACCTCGCGGGCTCCCGCGCCTTCGAGCTGGACCCCGTGGGCCGGGTGACGGCCGTGACCGGGGCGGACTGGTCGGAGCGGTACGCCTACGACGCGGCGGGCAACCAGACGGAGGCGGCCTGGCCCACGTCCCACCCGGGCGGCGAGGCACTCGGGCCCCGCGCCTACACCGGCACCCGCCTCACCCGGGCGGGCAAGATCTCCTACGAGTACGACGCGCTGGGCCGCGTCGTACTGCGCCGGAAGCCGCGGCTGTCCCGCAAGCCGGATGTCTGGCGGTACGAATGGGACGCGGAGGACCGCCTGAGGTCGGTGGTGACACCGGACGGGACCCGGTGGCGCTACCGGTACGACCCGCTGGGCCGCCGCGTCGCAAAGGAGCGCCTTACGGAGCCGGGTGCGGTGGCCGAGGAGGTGCTCTTCTCCTGGGACGGCACCACGCTGGCCGAGCAGACCACGACCACGGCCGACCACCCGAACCCGGTCACGCTGACCTGGGACCACGACGGCCTGCGCCCGATCGCGCAGACGGAACGGATATCGGCGGCGGACGCCCCCCAGAAGGAGATCGACAGCCGCTTCTTCGCCATCGTCACGGACCTGGCGGGCTCACCGAGCGAACTGGTCACGGAACAAGGCGAGATCGCCTGGCGCAGCCGCACCACGCTCTGGGGCACGACCACCTGGCCCGCGGACAGCCCGGCCTACACCCCTCTCCGCTTCCCGGGCCAGTACTTCGACCCGGAAACGGGCCTGCACTACAACGTCCACCGCCACTACGACCCTCAAACGGCCCGGTACGCGACTCCGGATCCTTTGGGTCTGTCACCGGCGCCGAACCCGGTGACGTATGTGCATAATCCGCATACGTGGGTGGATCCGTTGGGGTTGGCGCCCGGGGGTGGGTGCGAGAACGGCGGTAGCTGGGACCCGGAAGAAGAACCGCATCTCTTCCGGGGTATCGGGTATGCCGACGATCACAGCCCGGCATCCTGGCAGAAGATGTACGAGGACGGGAAACAAGGGATCGCGCAACCGTTGGGTGGTCACTCGGACCCTGCCCTGCACGCAGGAGGACGCACGGACAGCACTTTCACGTCCTGGACTACAGATTACGAAGACATGGCACTGGAGGAGAGCTTCCGCGGGAACGGGCCAGGTGTCGTTCTACGGATACCCAACGCCGACGGCACCGGGTACAGCAGAGTGCCTGGCGTCAGCTTCCCTTACGCAGAAGGTGAAGTCATGATCGAAGGCACTGTGCGAGGTGCCGAAGTCAGCATTAACGGTGGACCATGGACGAGAATAAACTAAAGCAACTGATTATAGAGGCGACTTCTCAGGGGAGATGCGACGAAGCGGTCCTTGACTCGATCAACACGCCATTGACCATCGACAGCGGCCTGACTTCAACGGCATCGCTTCTTCACATGTACAGTCGCCGGCTGAAGCGCACCAAAAACGACGCACAGCTGAGCAGGGAAACAGAAGACCTGGTCAGCTTCCTGCGCCGGTACCCTGAAGACCATCTCGCGATGGTCAGCTTCAGGACCCGGGACGGCGGCTTCCACCTATTCCTGGCCGACGCCGAGGAAACTACAGTATTGTTCTGGATGAAAATGTTCGACAAATTCCCAGAGCATCCTCCGAAGGCACCTCAGCCCCCGGCCGCGGATGATTGAATATCCGGGCGTCAGCCCCCGGCCGACTTCGCCCGCCGCAACACGTGCAGCTCACAGATGTCCGGGTCGCCCGTATAGCGGTACATGCGCGGCTTCTCGCGGGTTCCCGCGACGCTGAAGTGGGCGCCGGACTCGCGGGCCGAGACGCTGGACACAGGCGTCGCCGTAGCGCCGCCTGTGTCCTCCTCGTCGAAGGACAGCTCGATGTCGTCATCCATTCCGATGACATCGCCCTGCGAGTTCAGCTTCCAGCGGCCGGTGCCGCCGCCCAGGTGCTTGGCGGAGTACGGATAGTTGAATTCCGGCCAGTCGCTCGCCGTGAACGTCCCGTCCGCTCTGAGCTCGAACCTGCCGAAGGGATCCGCCTTGTATGCCCCGATCAGGTCCTCCCGCGTGAGGCCCGCCGGGCGTTTGCCCTCCACTCCGCAGCCGAAATAGTTCGCGCAGCCGGTCGCGGTGAGCGACGCCCCCACGACCAGCGCGCCCACGAGCCCCAGGGCATGCCAGCGCATCACGACTCTCCCGTACAAGTCGGCGAAGTCCAACGGCATCAGCCTCTCAGAGGGGCGTCCGCCCACCTCACCCGGGGCGCCGGGCCCGAAAACGGCCCCGGGTCCAGCCCCCTGTGACGCCCGCCATATCCCCTACCGCCCGGCCCCCGGTCGTTAGATGGTGATCCCGTAGTCCGAACCTGGAGACACCGCATGGTTGAGATCAGCAAGCTCGCGCCCGCCGACAGAGACGCCTGGGAGGTCCTGTTCCGCGCGTACATCGACTTCTACGAGCGTGACGAGCCGCAGTCGATGTACGACACGTCGTGGGAGGAGTTCCAGGCCGACACCCGGATGCACGCCTTCGGCGCGAAGGTGGACGGGAAGCTCGTCGGCATCACGCATTTCTTCGCCCACGCCAACACCTCCGGCCCCGATGTCTGCTACCTCCAGGACCTGTTCACCGGGCCCGAAGCGCGCCGTAAGGGTGTCGGTGAGGCGCTGATCGCCGCCGTGGTCGACTGGGCCAAGGCGCGCGGCTGTTCCCGGGTGTACTGGATGACCCACGAGACGAACGCCACCGCGCGGAGCCTCTACGAGAAGGTCGCCGTCAACAAGGGCTTCCTCCGGTACCAGATCGAGCTGCCCCGCTGACACCCCCCGCCATGGCGTGAGCGCGAGACCCCTGGGCCCCTGCGTGATGGCAGTGGCCCAGGGGGCCGTTGGGACAGCTGAGGAGCGTTGACGCCATCTGACGCGGTGGGACTTCCCGCGTCCTTCTACCGGCCCCACTCTCGCCGCACAACCGCGGCCTCGCCATCGACACGGACGTCACGCCGACCGCGGACCCACTGACGGTCACAGCCGGCGCAGGGGCCCTCCGCCTGCCCTTCGCCCTCTCCGGATACCGCCCGGGGGACTACAAGGGGTTCAGACAGCGCATCGAGCACGCCTACGACAACAACCCGCAATGACGATCCTCGGATCGGGGCATGACACCGTACGCGGCGGACGCGGCTTTGCGAGGAAGAGAGCGTCCGTTCACAGCGGACGACGAAGGGAAAGCGGAGTACCCACGCCTTTCCACTCTCAACATATAGCGCATCGGGGGCCTTGCGGCAAGGCCCCCGTCATGGCGCAGAATCGCCCACCTAAGCCGGAATCCAACGGAACTGAGAGTCGCCGCATGCGTGTTTTGCTGTTGTCGTACGGGTCGCGTGGAGACATCGAGCCGATGCTGGGACTCGCCGTGCGGCTGCGGGAGCTCGGCGCGGACGTGCGGATGTGCGCACCGCCGGACTTCGCGGAACTGCTGGGCGGTTTCGGCCTCCCCCTGGTGCCGCTCGGCCCCTCGCTGCGCGAGATGGCGACCAAGGCCGTCACCGCGACGACCCCCGCCCCGCCGACGAGCCTGCCCGAGCGCGCGGCCCGGATATTCGCCGAGACCTACGCGTCCGTCGCCGCGGCCGCCGACGACTGCGACGCCGTCGTCGCGACCGGCCTGCTCCCCGCCGCGGCCGCCGGCCGCGCGGTCGCCGAGAAGCTGGGCCTCCCGTACGAGTTCGTGGCCTACTTCCCCACCTACCTCCCCTCCCCCCACCACCCGCCCCTCGTCTGGCCCGGCCGCCAACCCTCGCCGGATGAGACCGACAACCGCGTGCTGTGGGACCTCAACGCCGAGAACCTCGACGAGCTGTTCGGCGAGGCCGTCAACACCCAGCGGGCGACACTCGGCCTGCCGCCCGTGGAGAACATCCGCGACCACGTCCTCACCGACCGGCCCCTGCTGGCCTCGGACCCGGTCCTGAGCCCCTGGGTCGAACCCGCCGACCTCGACGTCGTACAGACCGGCGCATGGATCCGGCCGGACGAACGCCCCCTCCCGGACGACCTGGAGGCGTTCCTCGACGCGGGCACACCGCCGGTGTTCGTGGGCTTCGGCAGCATGCCCCTGCGCGACGCCCAGGACGTCACCCGGGCCGCCGTCGAGGCCGTACGCGCGCAGGGGCGCCGCCTCCTCCTCTCCCGCGGCTGGGCCGACCTCGCCCTGACCGACGACCAGGACGACTGCTTCGCCGTCGGCGAGGTCAACCAGCAGGCCCTGTTCCCCCGCGTCGCCGCCGTCGTGCACCACGGCGGCGCGGGCACCACGACGACGGCCGCCCGGGCCGGCGCCCCTCAGGTGGTCGTACCCCAGCTGGCCGACCAGCCCTACTGGGCCGCCCGCGTCGCCGAACTCGGCATCGGCGCCGCGCACGACGGGCCGGTCCCGACCACCGAGTCCCTCTCGGCCGCGCTGGGGGCCGCCTTGGCCCCCGAGACCCGGGTACGCGCCACCGCCGTGGCCGGTACGGTCCGCGCCGACGGCGCGACGGTCGCCGCGGAGCGGCTGCTCGCCGCCTTGTCCGGCTGACCCGCGTCCGGCTGACCCGCCTCAGCACCGTCGTACTCCGTAGGACTTCGCCCCGGCCTCGGGCAGGTTGGCCCATACCCTGGTGCCTTCCGTGGCCGGGGCGGGTTCGCTGATCCCCCAGGTCCCGTCGCACTCGCGGACCACGCACGCGAGGAGGAGCAGGAGGCGCTTCCTGCTGCCCGTGCACAGCGCTGCCTGCGCGGGGTCGCTGTGACTGCTGTGCGGGTCCCAGTTGACGAGCCGGAGGACGCCGTCGCGCCAGCGGAGGGAGTAGTAGAGGTCCTGCCCCGGCGCGAACAGGGCCCCGCAGGTGACCAGTTCGGAGATCGCCTGCAGCGCCGGGTCGACGAATTCGGCCAGCCCGTGGGCGTACAGGGCCGCCCTTACGGTCCTGCGGGCGACGGCGGGTGAACGGGGTTCGGCGGGCACGGTGAAGCTGTACGCCAGCCCGACGGGGTCTTTGGGGGCGGGGTCCTGCTCGGGGTGGAGGGTGACGTCCTGAGCGATCAGGGGGCAGAGGGTGAGGGGGGTGATGGGTGTGGAGGTGTGCATGGGCATGCGGCAGCTCCCGGTACGGGCGTGGGGTGTTGGGATGCGCACACGGCGGCCGGTGGCTTGTCTCCCTGGACGCGGCACACCTCTCCCAGGGCAGGAGTGTGCGGGCATGCTCGCGCCGATGCGCTTCCGGCTCACGCGGTGCGTGAGTGATGCGATATCGAAGGTAGGGCATCGCGGAGTACATGTACTACCCTCTCGCGAAAGGATCACCCTTCGTTGGACCGGGCGTTCCACACGCGGGCAGACTGGCGCCGACACCACACCCGATGGGAGCTGGGAGAACACGGATGCCCCCGAGGAGTACGCCAACCGCGCGTCAGAGGCGCCTCGGCTCGGAGTTGCGCAAGATGCGCCTCGCCGCAGGGTTGACGACGGAGTCCACCGCCAAGCTGCTGGGCGTACCTCGCACCAACCTGCCGAACATGGAGTCCGGCCGCTCCGGCATCAGCCCGGACCGCGTGCGTGTTCTCGCCGGCCACTATGGCTGCACGGACATGCGGTGGGTGGACGCGTTGGCTGCCATGGCGAGTGAGCGCGGCAAAGGATGGTGGGAGAGCTACCGCGACGAGCTTCCCGAACTGGCGCTGGACCTGGCTGAGTACGAACACCACGCCACGGGCCACCGGTCGTTCGAGGTTGTCCACATCCCCGGCCTCTTGCAGACCGAAGATCACATCCGCGCGATGTTCTCCTACGCCTACCCCACAAGGAAGTCGTCCGAGATCGAAAACCTCGTTTCCTTCCGGATGGGCCGCCGCACGGTGATCGAACGGGAGGTGCCTGTCGAGTTCGACACCATCGTCCACGAAGCCGCTCTGCGGATCAAAGTAGGCAGCCGGAAAACGACTCGCGCACAGCTTCGGCATATCCTCGCTATGACCGAGCGAAGCAACGTAACCGTGCGCGTAATCCCCTTCGATACCGAGGGTTTCGCCGGGGCCGGGAGCGCAATGCTCTACCTAGCTGCTGCGGTTCCCCAACTCGATACCGTGCAGTTCGACACCGCGCACGGAAGCATCATCCTCGACGACGATGCACAGCTCAGGCGGTATCAAGACCGGCTGACCAAGATCGCCCGTTCAGCCTTGGCGCCCCGTGAGTCACTAGACATGATCCACCGGATCGCCGAGGAAACGTGAAAGGCCCGGCCCATGTTCCTCCCTATTGTCTGGCAGAAGTCCTCCCACTCCAGCGGTTGCGATGCCGAAAACTGCGTCGAGCTCGGCCTGGCCCCGGCCACCGTTCACCTGCGTGAGAGCGAAGCCCCCGCCACCGTCCTCACCTTCTCCCCCCACCGCCTCGCGTGCCTCATACGCGCCGTGAAGGCCGGCACCCATGACGGGCCGTGGAAATAGCGCGGGCAGCGCCACGTCACCGTTCCAAATAGGCCAGAACCGCCAGCACCCGCCGGTTGTCCGAGTCGCACGCGTGCAGTCCCAGCTTCGGGAAGATGTTGCCGATGTGCTTGGCCACGGCCTTCTCCGTGATGAACAGGGCTTCCGCGATGCCCGCGTTGGAGCGTCCTTCGGCCAGCGCGGCCAGGACCTCCCGCTCGCGCGGGGTGAGGCTGCCCACGCCCTGGTCGCGGCCCTTGCTGGAAAGCAGCGCCGTGACGACCTCGGGGTCCATGACCGTGCCGCCGTCGGCCACGCAGCGGATCGTGTTCATGAACTCGGCGCCGTTGGAGACCCGGTCCTTGAGGACGTAGCCGACGGCACCCGCGCCGTCGGCGAGGAGTTCGCGGGCGTAGAGCGGCTCGACGTACTGGGAGAGGAGCAGGACCGGGAGGGCGGGGAGCCGGGAGCGGGCGGCGAGGGCGGCGCGGAGGCCCTCGTCGGCGAAGGTCGGGGGGAGCCGGACGTCGACGACGGCGACGTCCGGGCGGTGCGTGGTCAGGGCGGTGAGCAGGTCCGGGCCGTTGTCGACCGCGGCCACCACCTCGTGGCCGAAGGCGCCGAGGAGGCGTATCAGGCCGTCCCTCAGCAGGAAGTGGTCTTCGGCGAGGACAACGCGCACGGGATCTCCATCGTCACCATGGTCGGGCCGTTGAGGGGGCTGCTCACGGCCAGGACGCCGTCGAACGTGGCGAGCCGGCGTTCGATGCCCCGGAGGCCCGTGCCGCGGGTGATGTCCGCGCCGCCGCGGCCGTCGTCCGTGATGCCGACCCTCAGCATGCCGTGACCGTAACGGAGGTCCAGCCAGACCCGGTCGCCGCCGGAGTGCTTGGCGGCGTTGGCCAGGACCTCGGAGACGGCGAAGTACACGGCGGACTCGACCGGCGGTTCGGGGCGGCCGGGCAGGTCGATGGTGACGTCGGTGGTCAGCGGGCTGACCAGGGCGAGTGCCCGTACGGCGTCGGCGAGGCCGCGGTCGGCGAGTACGGGCGGGTGGATGCCCCGGACGAGGTCGCGGAGTTCTTCGAGCGCCTTGGACGAGGACTCGCGGGCCTCGATCAGCAGGGCGCGCACCGCCTCCGGGTTCGAGCCCAGCAGGTGCTCGGCCGCGTCCAGGGTCATGCCCATCGCCACCAGCCGGGCCTGGGCGCCGTCGTGGAGGTCGCGCTCGATACGGCGGATCTCGGCCATCTGCGTGTCGACGGCGTCGGAGCGGGTCACGGACAGGTGCTCGATGCGTTCGGCCATGCGCGCGGCCTCGCTCGGGGCGAGCAGCCGGCGGGTCCAGGCGCCGTGGGCGCGGACCGTGCGCGGGGCCAGCCACAGGGCGAGGGGCAGGTGCAGCAGGCCCAGTACGCCCGCCAGGTACGCGGTCGTCCGCCCCTCGACCGGGATGAAGTCGAACCAGAGCCCTTCCCACGCGGCCGACAGGTCCACCCCGTAGAAGGCCAGGCCCATGCCCCAGAGCCCGCTGAGGACCAGGCCGATCGGCAGGAACGCCAGGGCCACGCCCACGACCGGGTCGAGCGTCACCCACAGCCAGTCCCGCCAGGTCTGGGTGTCCTGGACGATCCACCGGCAGCGCGACAGGAACCCCTGGTCGGCGGGCGGCGGCGCGTACGGGACGGGGATCGGCCTCCCCGACCACTCACCGGCCAGTTCCCGCTGCCAGTTCCCGCTGCCGGTTGGCCACCCGGCGGACGCCGGCCACGACGACCGGGAACACCAGCAGCCCGATGCCGGGGAGGGAGATCACCGTCAGGGACACCACGCACGACATCACGGTCGCCGCGATCCCGAGCCGCCACAGCGTCAGCGACCGCCTCAGGCCGCGCGCCCCCTCCGCGAACACGCCGCCGCCCGCACCGCCCACGACCGGGATTCCGCTCATCGGACCCGCACCTCTCCCCCATGACCCGACGGCCCGGAGCGGGCCGCGCCGCAATTATGTGGGCGCCCGGCGGGCGGGGTCGGTGGGGAAAACTCCCCTGTTCCGGAGGGAGGAATCCCTTAGAAGAGCTGCTGCTGGCCGTCCATCGGCGGCTGCTCCGGGTCGAACAGCCTCGGCTCCGTCGACAGCAGGGGCGCCGAGCGGCGCGAGCCGGGGCAGGACACGAGCTCGTACGAGAACGCGGGGCGGCGGCCGGGCGGGTCGTGGCGGGCGTAGCGGCCGCCGACGACGGCGATCTCGCGGGAGCAGACGGGGCAGGTGCGGCGGGGGGAGGACATCCCATCAGTGTCTCGTATCCGGGGATCGGTGCGGGTCAGGGTGGGTACGGCGGGGGCTTTTTCCCCACCCCGCCCCTTCCCGTAACCGGGGCTGGCGCCCCGGGCCCCCTTTTCCGCGCTCCGCGCGGTGTCCTCAATCGCCGGACGGGCTGATTTTCAGCCCGTCCGGCGATTGAGGACAATTCGGGAAGGGGCGGGGTGGGGAAAGAGCCCCGCGCAGCGGCACCCGCACCCGCCGTCCTCAGAACCGCTCCGTCGGCTCATACGTGCCCCACACCTCGCGCAGCACCCCGCACACCTCCCCCACCGTCGCCCGCGCCCTCAGCGCGTCCTTCATCGGGTACAGCACATTGCCGGACGTACCGGACGCCGCCTCCCGGAGGGCCGCCAGCGCCGTGTTCACCGCCCGCCCGTCGCGCTCCGCGCGCAGCCGGGCCAGGCGGGCCACCTGCCGGGCCTCGATGGCCGGGTCGACGCGCAGCGGCTCGTACGGTTCCTCCTCGTCCAGCCGGTAGCGGTTGACGCCGACGACGACCCGCTCGCCGTCGTCCGTCTCCTGGGCGATGCGGTACGCGTTGCGTTCGATCTCGGCCTTCTGGAAGCCGTCCTCGATGGCGGCCACCGCGCCGCCCCGGGCCTCGACCCTCGCCATGAGGTCCACGGCGGCCTTCTCGACCGCGTCGGTGAGGGACTCCACCGCGTACGAACCGGCGAACGGGTCGACCGTGGCGGTCACGTCCGTCTCGTAGGCCAGCACCTGCTGGGTGCGCAGGGCGAGCCGGGCGGCCTTCTCCGTGGGCAGGGCGATGGCCTCGTCGAAGGCGTTGGTGTGCAGGGACTGGGTGCCGCCGAGGACGGCCGCCAGGGCCTGGACGGCCACCCGCACCAGGTTGACCTCGGGCTGCTGGGCGGTGAGCTGGACGCCCGCCGTCTGGGTGTGGAAGCGGAGCGTCAGCGACTTGGGGTCGCGCGCGCCGAACTCCTCGCGCATCACGCGCGCCCAGATCCGCCGCGCCGCCCGGAACTTGGCGATCTCCTCCAGGATCGTGGTGCGGGCGACGAAGAAGAACGACAGGCGCGGCGCGAGGTCGTCGACGTCCATGCCCGCCCCGATCGCCGTACGGACGTACTCGATGCCGTCGGCGAGAGTGAAGGCGATCTCCTGCGCGGGCGAGGCCCCCGCCTCGGCCATGTGATAGCCGGAGATCGAGATCGTGTTCCACCGGGGGAGCTCGGCGGCGCAGTACCGGAAGGTGTCGGCGACCAGCCGCAGCGACGGCCCGGGCGGGAAGATGTACGTGCCCCGGGCGATGTACTCCTTGAGGACGTCGTTCTGGACGGTCCCGGTGAGGGCCTCCGGCGGTACGCCCTGTTCCTCGGCGACCAGTTGGTACATCAGGAGGAGCAGCGCGGCGGGGGCGTTGATGGTCATCGAGGTGGAGACCCCGCCGAGCGGGATGCCGTCGAAGAGGACCCGCATGTCCTCCACCGAGTCGACGGCGACGCCGACCTTGCCGACCTCACCGCTCGCGAGGGCGGTGTCCGAGTCGTGGCCCATCTGCGTGGGCAGGTCGAAGGCGACGGAGAGGCCCGTACCGCCGTGGGCGATCAGCTGCCGGTAGCGGGCGTTGGACTCGGCGGCGGTGCCGAAGCCGGCGTACTGGCGCATGGTCCAGGGGCGGCCGGTGTACATCGTCGGGTGGATGCCACGGGTGAAGGGGTACGCGCCGGGGGCGCCGAGCCGTTCGGCGGGGTCCCAGCCGGTGAGGGCGCCGGGGCCGTAGACCGGCTCGACGGGGAAGCCGGATTCCGTGCGGCGTGGACGTCCGCTCCGGCCGTGCCGTGTGTGGTCCGGCTCTTCGATGCCCATCTGCCGCCTCCCGCTCCGCGTTGGGGTGTGTGCACCAGCATGCTCCGGGAGGTGGGGGCGGGGCAGCGTCGACACGGGGCTTTGTGCGGAGGGGTGCCGGGGTGTGGGGGGCGCGGGCAGGGCCGGGGGAAGAGCCCCGCCCGCGCCGATGCGCAGGAGCCGACGGTATGGGGGGAACTCCGGCTCTTGCGCGGCCGATGACCAGTCGGCTCACTTCTTACAGCGTCGGGGGGCGTGGAAATGTCACACCGGGTCGCGGCGGGGCGGGTGCGGTGGGGCGGGTGCCGCTGCGCGGGGCTTCTTCCCCACCCCGCCCCTTCCCGTAACCGGGGGCTGACGCCCCCGGACCCCCGTTCCGCGCTCCGCGCGGTGTCCTCAATCGCCGGACGGGCTGAATTTCAGCCCGTCCGGCGATTGAGGACCGGGGTCCGGGGCGGAGCCCCGTTCGGGAAGGGGCGGGTAGGGGACAACGCCGCCCGCAGGGCCCGCCCACCCGCTACATACCCCGCGTCGTCAACCCCACCGGCCCCGGAACCCCCGGCACCACCAACGCCCCCGTCCCTACCCCCGGCACCCCCGAAGGCGTCGCCGCCTCGCCCCGCGCCGGGTTCCGCACCCCGCCGCCGTCCAGCAACTTCTCGCAGTACTTGCGGATCGCCGACGCCCCGGCGCCCGCCGACCGCTCCAGCGTGCGGATGTCGTTCTCGTCGACGGCCCTCCAGTGCTGCGCGGACAGGTAGTCGCGGCACAGGCGAGTGGCCAGGGTCGTGGTGCCCGTGCCGGGGTCCTTGTCCCTCTCCTTGCCCTTGCCGTTGTCCTTACGGTCGTCACGGTTGTCGTCCCGGCCGTCGCCCTCGCGGTCGTCGCGACCGCCGTCGTGGCGGCGCGGCGTCTCGGACGGGGACTCGCCGGGGCCCGCGTCGCGGCCGCCGCCGTGGCCGGTGGTCGCCTCGGCGCCGGGGGTGGCGGAGGCCGACGGGCGGCCGCTCTCGCGGGGGGCGCCGTACGAGGGCGCGGCACCCGGCGCGCCGGGCTCCGTGGTGCCCGCGCCGCCGTTCTCCAGGGCGGACACGCTCGCGCCCGCCGCCGGTTCGCCGCCCGATCTCTTGAAGGGCGCCGGGAGGACGCCCGTACCGGCGGCCACGGCGACGCCGCCCAGGGCGCAGCCCGCTATCGCCATGGCCACGCCGACCTCGACGGGCCGCCAGCGCCGGCCCAGCCGCCGCCGACGGGCGGAGCCGATCGGGACGACGGGGGCGTCGACGCGCGTAGGTCTCTCCGTGGCGGGCGCCGGGGCCGTCGGCTCCGCAGCCGTGGCCGGCACCGCGCGGGCCGCGCGGAACGCCGCCAGCGCCGCCTCCTCACCGGGCAGCGGGCGGTCCGGGGCCGCGGGCGGCGGGGTCAGCGAGCGCAGGGCCGCGAGCAGGGCCGCCGCCTCCGGCGGAGTCGCCGACGGAGCCGGGGGCGCCGCCGTCCGCGGGTCCTCCTCCAGGGTCGCGCCCGCCCCCGGGGTCGGCGGAGTCGGAGCGTCCGCCGTGCCCTCGGCGCCGGCCGGGTCGCTCAGGAGCCGTTCCACGGCGTCGTCGTCCAGCCAGTCTTCCAACCAGTCGTACCGGTGGTCGTCCGCCATCACATGTCCTTCTGCGTCCGCGCACGCAATTGCGTCACACCGGCAGAAGCGTTCGCTCCGGTGTGTGACGTCGGGGGCGTCGAAGAGGGCCGCCGCTGCGCGGGGAGCGCGTCGGCCGCCGTCACCAGCTCGGCCAGCCGCCGCAGGCCGCGGTGGGCGGCGGTGCGGACCGCCCCCGGCCGTTTGCCGAGCACGCCTGCCGCGCTCTTGGCGTCGAGGCCGACGACGACTCGCAGCACGACGGCCTCCGCCTGGTCCTGAGGGAGCTGGGCTATGAGCGCGAGGGTGCGGTCGGTGCCGAGGGACTCCAGGGCCTCGCCCGCGGTGTCCGCGTCGGCCGGCCGGGCCGCGAGCTCGCTCTCGTCGCCGCCGATGGCCGGGCGCCGGCCCCGCATCCGTATGTGGTCGAGCGCGCGGTTGCGGGCGATACGGGCCGCCCAGCCGCGGAACCGGTCCGCGTCGCCGGTGAACCGCTCCAGGTCGCGCGCGATCTGGAGCCATGCCTCGGAGGCCACGTCCTCCGCTTCCGGCTCGCCGACGAGCGTGCGGACGTAGCCGAGCAGGCGAGGGTGCACGGCACGGTAGACGGTACGGAACGCCGTCTCGTCCCCACCCTGCGCCGCGCGCACCGCGGCCGTCAGCTCAGCGTCGTCCCCCTGCACGCCCTCATCCTGCCCCACTCCGAGAATCCGCGACTCAGCAGCCCGCGGGCCCGATGCCGTAAGGATTCTGCGCCCGGGTGTCACCGGCTACGGGGCCGGGTTCCACTGGCCGATACCCGGCGGCGCGGGGCGGCACACCGGCCGCCGCCGCCCACCGCGGGGACGCCTGACCGCACGGACACATCTTTCGGACCCCCTGGGGCTGTGGTCGTCACTTCCGGTTTTCCCGGTTCCCCGGCCACTGGGACAGACGAGAACAGACGAGAGAGAAACGCGCTCCGGCGAGCGCGGACCCCGCACGTTACGGGCATGTGCCCGGCCTCGTCCAGAAGAGATCCGACCGCGGCGGTATGACAGTGTGACGGATTCGCGGCCCTTGGCGCTGTAGAAGATGCGGACCTCACCAGGGTCCGCACCGGACGGCGGCCGGGGCCTCTCCTGTGGGGGGTGGCGGCCCCGGCCGTCCTCCGTCCGGCGCCGCCCCACTGACGTGGGCGTGCGAAGTGCCGCGGCGGCGCCGTGACCCACGGCGTGGCCGACCGGCCGAGAGCCCGGCGGTGCCGTCCGGCGCGCGCCGGACGGCGCGCACCCGGGCGCACACCCTCGCCTCGATCCGCCGGGGAATCCGCCGGTCCCGGACCGTCCCGTCCGGACCACCGGCTGCCGACGACGGCCTCCGTAAGGCTCACCCGGCGGCCATCGCCTCCGTAAGGCTCACCCGACGGCGGCCGCTTCCATAAGGCTCACCCGACAGCCACCACCTCCGTAAGGCTCACCCGGCGGCGACCGCCCCCGTAAGGCTCACCCGACAGCCACCGCCCCCGTAAGGCTCACGCCGCCGCCCCCTCCTCCTTCGGCTCCGCGTCCTTGACCGTGATCGTCAGATCGTTGGTCACCGTGAAGTACGGGCGCAGCCGCACCTCTCCCCGCTTCGCCGCCGGGAAGGTGTCGACGCCCTTGCGGTCGGCGAAGTCGCCCGCGATCCGGCCCGCGCGCACCAGCGCCGCCCCGGCCGCCGGGCGCACCCACAGGTCCCACAGGTCCTGCTCCTCCTCCGGCTTCACGCGCCGCGCCATCGGCTCGTACGGCAGCCGGCCGGAGCCGTTCGTCAGGGGCGCGCGGACGTCGCCCACCGAGCCGTCGCCGCCGCGCAGCCGGGCGATGATCTCGGCGCCCTCGCCGAAGGCGGTGCCGTGGGCGGTGAGGGTGAGCGTGACGCCGTCCGCGCCGACGCGCACCTCGGTGACCTCCGCGTGCTCGGGGCGCAGCCAGGCGCGCACCGCGAGGAAGCCGTCGCTGGTGGTGTACGGGACGCGGGCGGTGACGCCGTCCCCCGTCGTCGCGAGCGGGCGGTTCAGCAGGTCCTTCTGCTCGACCAGCGCGGCCGTCAGCCTGCGGCGGCTCTTGTCACCCGGGCGCTCGACGTAGCTGTCCCAGCGGCCCTCGGCCAGCGGGGCGGGCGCAAACCGGGCCTCGGCCCAGGCGCCGGGCTCGCGGGCGCCGGTGAGCGGGGCCCGGACGGCGACGCCCTCCTTGCCCTTGGCGCCGCGCCGGCGGAGCAGCGCGTGGGTGTCGGCGGCGGTGAGCTGCTCGGCGCGCAGCCGCACGATCACGGTGCCGTCGGCGGCGACGGAGCAGCGGGCCTCGGGGTGGGCGATCGCCCCCGGCGCGGCGACGGCGGGGCCGGCGGAGGCGGCCTTGGCGCGGCCGCCGCCGAAGAGGCCGCGCAGCAGGCCCTTCCGCTTCTCGGGAACGGTGGCCGTGCAGCCGGGCCGCAGCTCCTCGAACAACTCCTCGTAGCGGTCGGCGATCCGGGCCGGGGCGTAGCGCAGGGCGGTCTCGCGGGCGGCCTTGCCGAGGCGGTCGCGCAGCGCCGCGTCGCCGGTGATCTTCAGGAGGGCGGCGGCGTAGGCGTCGACCGCGCCCGCGTCGTCCAGCGGGACGAGCACGCCGTCGGTGCCGTCGGTGAGGATCTCGCGCGGGCCGTAGGGGCAGTCGGTGGCGACGACCGGGAGGCCGGCGTGCATGGCCTCGACGATGGTCATGCCGAAGGACTCGGCGTCGGAGGCGACGGCGGCGACCGCGCCCTTGGACCACTCGGTCTCGATGGGCGAGCGGGCTCCCATCAGGGTGATCCGCTCGTAGAGGCCCAGTTCCTCGATCTGCTTGCGCAGCTTGGCCTTGGCGGGGCCGCGGCCGTAGATCCGCAGGTTCCAGTCGGGGCGCTCGGCGGCGATCGCGGCGAAGGCGGCGATCAGGCGGTCGTAGCGCTTGACGGCGACGAGCCGGCCGGCGGAGACGATCACGTTCGAGGTGCCGTCGGAGGGCTCGGCGGCGGGGGCCGGGACGGCGTTGGGGATGGCGAGGATGCGGGCGCGGGCGTCGGGGAGGGCCTCCCGGTAGTGCCCGGCGTCCGCTTCGGAGACGGTGGCGAAGGCGTCGAGCGCGGCGATGGCGGGGTCCATCACGGCGTGCAGCTCGGGGACGTGCGCCTCGTGGGTGAGGTGCTCCTGGCCGAGGCGGAGGTAGCGGTCGGAGCCGTACTTCGCGAGGTAGCCGATGAGCTTGGGGCGGGTGGCGATGACGACGTCGGCGTCGGTGGCGGCGAGGTGGGCGGCCACCCGCTCGTCGGTGAGGGCCGTGGCGGCCATGCGGCCGTTGTCGATGCGCTCGTCCCGGAAGATCTCGCTCGGCCGCTGGTTGAGCGGCGTGGCGTACTCGTCGGTCTCGGCGCCCTCACGGAGGTCGACCAGCGGGGTCAGGGTGACCCGGGGGTCGAGGGTGAGCTCGGGCTCGTCCACGGGGCGGTTGACACTGACGATCCGCACCTCGTGCCGGTCCGCGAGGGCGGCGGCGAGGTTGACGGTGGAGCGGATGGTGCCGCCGATGCCGTACGCGTTGTGAAGCAGGAATTCGATCTTCATCGGGCCCTCGTTACGGATGCGGGGGTACGCCTGCGCGCACTCCTTCGTGGAGATGCGTGAGCGACCCCGAGTATGACCTGAGTGTTGCCTTCCGCATATCCGACGACGGGAGCGCGCAGCTTGGTTCAACCCCGAACGCTAAGCCCCTCAGGGGGCCACCCGCCCGGCGAGCGCCGAGAATTCCTTCCAGGGCATGGTGGGCGGGCGGGGGTCCCACAGCCGCTGGGCGACGGCGGCGAGCGGCAGCCGGATGCCGTCGGCCACCTGCTGCGGAGTCTGGGCGTCGGGGAAGTCGCACCAGACGGCGAGCCTGCCGCCGGTGACACGGTCGGGGCCGGTGAGGTCCTGCGCGGCGGCCGTGCTGCCGCGCAGGACGGCAGGCGACCACTGCCGGTAGATCCGCTCACCGGTGGGGTAGCGGAACTGGTTGGGCTCGCCGAGTACGTAATAGAGGTACTCGTCGTTGAGGTTGACCACGCGGCGTCCCTCGTTCAGGTACTCCTGCGGGTCGCGGGCGCCGAGCTCCTTGCCCGTCCAGTATTCGACCTCGATGTCCTTGTCGGCGGTGACGACGCCGCCGCGGAAGAAGCCGTCGTTCCACGCCTTGGGCTTCTTGCCGAGCGGGCGCAGCACCGCCGCCCGGTCGTTGAGCCAGGCCGTGGCGAGGTCCTGGACCCGGCCCCGGGCGCCGTAGCGCTGCCGGGCCAGCTGGGCCAGGCGCGGGTAGGAGGTCTCGGGGTCCTTGGCCATCAGCGCGCGGTACTCGTCGGCGCCGAGGTGGAACCAGGCGCCGGGGAACAGCGGCGCGTACTCGCGCAGCAGGTCGTCGACGATGCGGGCGGCCTCGGGGTTGGCGATGTCGACCGCGCCCCGGGCGGAGGTGCCGGCGGCGTCCTTCAGCTGGAGGCCGGGGTGGGCCTTGATGACGGCGCCGAGGTGGCCGGGCGAGTCGATCTCGGGGACGACGGTGATGTGCAGGGAGTCGGCGAGGGCGACGATGCGGCGGACCTCGGCCTTGGTGAGGTGCTGGGGCGAGACGATCTCGGGGTGCGACTCGCTCTCGATGCGGAAGCCCTGGTCGTCGGAGAAGTGCAGGCCGAGCTGGTTGAGCTTGAGCTCCGCCAGCTCGCGGATCCGGGCCTCGATCCACTCGGCGCTGAAGTGCTTGCGGGCGATGTCGAGGTTGAGGCCGCGCTGGCCGCGGCCGGGGGCGTCGCGCACGACGCCCTCGGGGAGCCCGCCGCCGGAGCGCACGGCCTGCGCGAGGGTGCGCGTGCCGTAGAACACCCCGGCCTCTCCCGCGGAGGTGATGAGGATCCGGTGGTCGTCGGCGGTCAGCTCGTACGCCTCGTCGCCGCCGCTCTGGCCGGGGCGCAGGGCCAGCTCGATGTCGCCGGGGCGGGCGGGCGTCCCGGCGGCGGTCAGCTTGAGGTCGACGGCCAGCTGCCGGGCCTCGTCGGCGAGGGGCCCGTCCGGCGGGGTGACGACCCGGGCCCCGGCCGCGGGCCGCCAGCCGGGGCCGGGGGCGGCGGTGACGGAGCGGAGGCCGGGGACGGTGCGGGGGATCCCGGCGGGGACGGGCGCGTGGGAGATGACGGACGGCGGGGCGCTGGACGGCCCGGCCGGCCGGGACACCCGGGGAGAGCGGGAGTCGTCCTGGACCGGCCGGGAGGAGGAGTCGCGCGGGCAGCCCACGAGGGTCATGGTGCCCAGCAGCACGGCGGCGGCCACGGCCGCGCGCGGGGCCGCCGCGCGGGTGACGCGGGTGAGCCGGGTGAGCGGCGCGAGCCGAGGGGGCCTGGTGGTCCGGGCGAGCCGGGCGAGCCGAGGGGTCCTGGTGAGTCCAGCAGGCAGTCCCATGGAGCAGACCCTCCTATACAGGGCATATACGTGGTGAAGGTATTGCCCTTTGCCCGGCAAGGTGTCCACCACGCGCCCGAAACGGGCCTCGTCCGAATGAAATTCGCGCATCCGTCGGACAGCGCACCGGACCGTGGCCGAGAATCGTCGACACCGTAGCGGCTCAGTTCCTCGACCGGAAGACCCAGTTCCGCGGGTGACACCCGGGTGTCCCGCGGACGCCGCACGGGTGTCGCCGTCGGCTGCCTACGAGCCGTCGCACCCGTGCCCGTTCGCCCATCCGCACCGCATCCGCCCTGCCCGGGTCCCACCCGAGCCCGGCCCGGCGTCCCGTCCGGACCCCGCCCGGACCGGCCGTCGAGCCCCGCGCCGCACCCCCTCGCCCGAGGAGACCACGCTGCACGGACCCGACCGGCACGGCCTCGACCGCCTCAATTCCGCGTCGCCGGGCGCCGCCGAAGCCGCCCTCCTGGCCTGCTGCGGCAGCCGCCGGTGGGCCCACCACCTGGCGGACCACCGCCCCTACCCCGACCTGCGCACCCTGCTCGGCGCGGCGGAGCGGACCACCCACGCCCTGACCCCGGCCGACCTGGCCGAGGCGCTCGCCGACGAGACCGGCCCGCACCCGCACGCCGACGCGGGGGCCCTCGCCGCGCTCCGCCAGGCCCAGGCCGCCTACGAGCACAGATTCGGCCATGTCTTCCTGGCCCACGTGGACGGCACACACCCCGGCGAGACCGTCACCCGTCTGCTCGCCGCACTCCGCCTCCGCCTCACCCGCGCGCCGTACGAGGAGGCCGCCACCACCCTCGCCGAGCTCACCCGGCTGGCCCTGGGCCGGCTCGCCCTGCTGGCCTCCGACACCCCGTGCACCCGGGACCACGACACCCCCCGCGACACCCGGCACGCCCCCGGAGCACCCCCCGGAGACAGCACGTCACATAACGGTCCCATTACGCGAAACCGCAGGACAGACGGGTTGTACCGGACATCTCGCGCCCCGGAAAAGCCCTGATCGCCGGGTATGCCACTGGTCCGTACGTGCCTGTTTGATCACACCTGACGACCCCGTGAACCCGAACCGACAACGCGTCGCTACGATGGCCAGGGCCGGTGGACCGTACCCGGCCGGGCCCGCTGACAGTGAAGCCGGCAGGCTCTGATCCCCGCTCCCGGAGGGTTTTCCGTGCCGGCTGGAACGCTGTACCGCGGCCGGGAAGGCATGTGGTCCTGGGTGGCTCATCGAGTCACCGGCGTCCTCATCTTCTTCTTCCTGTTCGTGCACGTCCTTGACACCGCCCTCGTACGCGTCTCCCCCGAGGCGTACGACGACGTCGTCGCGACGTACAAGACGCCCGTCGTCAACGTGATGGAGTACGGCCTCGTCGCCGCCATCCTCTTCCACGCCCTCAATGGTCTGCGTGTCATCGCGGTGGACTTCTGGTCCAAGGGTGCCCGCTACCAGAAGCAGATGCTGTGGTCCGTTGTCACCATCTGGCTCGTGCTGATGGGCGGCGCCTTCTACCCCGTGCTCCAGCACACGCTGCGCACGCTGTTCGGGAGCTGACGCGAGATGTCCGCTGAGACCACCACCCCCGCGACCGACAACGTGTCGCTGTACGACGTGGACAACCCGGCGCCGGTCATCGAGCCGCCCCGGGCCCGCACCAAGAAGACGCCCAAGAGCACCCGCACCAACTTCGAGCTGTACGGCTGGCTGTTCATGCGGCTGTCCGGCGTCGTGCTGGTCGTCCTCGTCCTGGGCCACCTGCTCATCCAGCTGGTCCTCGACGGCGGCGTGAGCAAGATCGGCTTCGCCTTCGTGGCGGGCCGCTGGGCCTCGCCGTTCTGGCAGGCATGGGACCTGATCATGCTGTGGCTCGCCATGCTGCACGGCGCCAACGGCCTGCGCACGGTCATCAACGACTACGCGGAGCGGCCCAAGACCCGCTTCTGGCTGAAGAACCTGCTGTACGCGGCCACGGTGTTCACCGTCCTGCTGGGCACGCTGGTGATCTTCACCTTCGACCCGAACATCCGCTAGAGCCCGGGGCTGACGAGACCATGCAGATCCACAAGTACGACACCGTCATCGTCGGCGCCGGTGGCGCCGGCATGCGCGCGGCCATCGAGTCGACCAAGCGCAGCCGCACCGCGGTGCTGACCAAGCTCTACCCCACCCGCTCCCACACGGGCGCCGCGCAGGGCGGCATGGCCGCCGCGCTGGCCAACGTGGAGGAGGACAACTGGGAGTGGCACACCTTCGACACGATCAAGGGCGGCGACTACCTGGTCGACCAGGACGCCGCCGAGATCCTGGCGAAGGAGGCCATCGACGCGGTCCTCGACCTCGAGAAGATGGGCCTGCCGTTCAACCGCACCCCGAACGGCACCATCGACCAGCGCCGCTTCGGCGGTCACAGCCGTAACCACGGCGAGGCCCCGGTCCGCCGGTCCTGCTACGCCGCGGACCGCACCGGCCACATGATCCTCCAGACGCTGTTCCAGAACTGCGTCAAGGAGGGCGTGGAGTTCTTCAACGAGTTCTACGTCCTGGACCAGCTGATCACCGAGGTCGACGGCGTCAAGAAGTCCGCCGGCGTCGTCGCGTACGAGCTGGCCACCGGCGAGATCCACGTCTTCCAGGCGAAGGCCGTCATCTACGCCTCCGGCGGCACCGGCAAGTTCTTCAAGGTGACCTCCAACGCGCACACCCTCACGGGTGACGGCCAGGCGGCCTGCTACCGCCGCGGCCTGCCGCTGGAGGACATGGAGTTCTTCCAGTTCCACCCGACGGGCATCTGGCGCATGGGCATCCTCCTCACCGAGGGCGCCCGCGGCGAGGGCGGCATCCTTCGCAACAAGGACGGCGAGCGCTTCATGGAGAAGTACGCGCCCGTCATGAAGGACCTCGCCTCCCGCGACGTCGTCTCGCGCTCCATCTACACGGAGATCCGCGAAGGCCGTGGCTGCGGCCCCGAGGGCGACCACGTCTACCTCGACCTCACCCACCTGCCGCCGGAGCAGCTCGACGCCAAGCTCCCGGACATCACCGAGTTCGCGCGTACGTACCTGGGCATCGAGCCCTACACGGACCCGATCCCGATCCAGCCCACCGCGCACTACGCCATGGGCGGCATCCCGACCAACGTCACGGGTGAGGTCCTGGCCGACAACGACACCGTCGTGCCCGGCCTGTACGCCGCCGGCGAGGTCGCCTGCGTCTCCGTGCACGGCGCCAACCGCCTCGGCACCAACTCGCTGCTGGACATCAACGTCTTCGGCAAGCGGGCCGGCATCGCGGCCGCCGAGTACTCCGTCAAGGCCGACTTCGTCGAGCTGCCGGAGAACCCGGCGCAGCTCGTCGCGGACCAGGTCGAGCAGCTGCGCAACTCCACCGGCAAGGAGCGGGTCGCCGAGCTCCGCAAGGAGCTGCAGGAGACCATGGACGCCAACGTCATGGTCTTCCGCACCGAGCAGACCATCAAGACGGCCGTCGAGAAGATCGCCGAGCTGCGCGAGCGCTACCGGCACGTGTCCGTCCAGGACAAGGGCAAGCGCTTCAACACCGACCTGCTGGAGGCCATCGAGCTGGGCAACCTGCTCGACCTGGCCGAGGTGATGGCCGTGTCCGCGCTGGCGCGCAAGGAGTCCCGCGGCGGTCACTACCGCGAGGACTACCCCAACCGCGACGACGTCAACTTCATGCGGCACACCATGGCGTACCGCGAGGTCGACGCGGACGGCACGGACTCGATCCGCCTCGACTACAAGCCGGTCGTCCAGACCCGCTACCAGCCGATGGAGCGTAAGTACTGATGAGCACCCCGACGCTCGAGAAGAGCGCGGCCTCGGCCGAGTCCGAGGCCCCCGCGCACCTGATCACGGTCACCTTCCGGGTCCGCCGGTTCAACCCGGAGATCTCGGACCAGGCGACCTGGCAGGACTTCCAGCTGGAGATCGACCCCAAGGAGCGGGTCCTCGACGGCCTCCACAAGATCAAGTGGGACCACGACGGCACGCTGACCTTCCGGCGTTCCTGCGCGCACGGCATCTGCGGCTCCGACGCGATGCGCATCAACGGCAAGAACCGCCTGGCGTGCAAGACGCTGATCAAGGACATCAACCCGTCGAAGCCGATCACGGTCGAGCCCATCAAGGGCCTCACGGTCCTGAAGGACCTCGTGGTCGACATGGAGCCGTTCTTCCAGGCGTACCGCGACGTCATGCCGTTCCTCATCACCAAGGGGAACGAGCCGACGCGTGAGCGCCTGCAGTCGGCCGAGGACCGCGAGCGGTTCGACGACACCACCAAGTGCATCCTGTGCGCCGCGTGCACGTCGTCCTGCCCGGTGTTCTGGAACGACGGGCAGTACTTCGGCCCGGCGGCCATCGTCAACGCCCACCGCTTCATCTTCGACTCGCGTGACGAGGCCGGCGAGCAGCGGCTGGAGATCCTGAACGACAAGGACGGTGTGTGGCGCTGCCGCACGACGTTCAACTGCACGGACGCGTGCCCGCGTGGCATCGAGGTCACGAAGGCGATCCAGGAGGTCAAGCGCGCGCTGATCACGCGTCGCTTCTGACCATCCGGTCGGGTTCTGTACGGCGAGGCCCTGTCCCCTTCCCGGGGGGTGGGGCCTCGCCGTCGTGCGGGAGGGTTTTCCCCTACCCGCCCCTTCCCGAATGTCCTCAAGCTCCCCCAGCTACCTCCCCCAGCTACCGCTGGGGGTGCCCCCAGGAGGTGCCCCCAGACGGGCTGAAAATCAGCCCGTCCGGCGCTTGAGGACCGGGGTCCGGGGCGGAGCCCCGGGTCGGGAAGGGGCGGGGTGGGGAAAAAGCCCCGCGCAGCGGCCACCCGCCCCGCCCGAACCCCTCAGGCCAGCACAGCCCGCAGCTGATCCAGCCCCCAGTCCAGATCCTCCTTGCTGATCACCAGCGGCGGCGCGATCCGGATCGTCGAGCCATGGGTGTCCTTGACCAGGACCCGCCGGTCCATCAGCCGCTCCGAGATCTGCCGCCCGGTGCCCTTCGCCGGGGCGATGTCGACCCCGGCCCACAGGCCGCGCCCGCGTACCGCCTCCACCGCGCCGCCGCCCACCAGCAGGCCCAGCTCCTGGTGCAGGTGCTCGCCGAGCTCGGTCGCGCGCTGCTGGAACTCGCCGGACCGGAGCATCGCCACGACCTCCAGGGCGACCGCGCACGCGAGCGGGTTCCCGCCGAACGTCGAGCCGTGCTCGCCGGGCCGGTACACGCCGAGGATGTCGGAGGAGGCCACCACGGCCGACACGGGCACCACGCCGCCGCCGAGCGCCTTGCCGAGGACGTACATGTCGGGGACCACGTCCTCGTGGTCGCAGGCGAACGTCCGGCCCGTGCGGCCCAGACCGGACTGGATCTCGTCGGCGATGAACAGCACCCCGCGCTCGGCCGTCAGCCGCCGTACGCCCTTCAGATAGCCGGGCGGCGGTACGAGCACCCCGGCCTCGCCCTGGATGGGCTCCAGCAGCACCGCCACCGTGTTCTCGTCGACGGCCGCCTCCAGCGCGGCGAGGTCGCCGTAGGGGACGATCTCGAAGCCCGGGGTGTACGGGCCGTAGTCGGCGCGGGCCTCCTCGTCCGTCGAGAAACTGATGATCGTGGTGGTGCGGCCGTGGAAGTTGTTGTCGGCCACGATGATCTTCGCTCTGCCGTCCGGCACGCCCTTGACCCGGTAGCCCCACTTCCGGGCGGTCTTCACGGCCGTCTCGACGGCCTCCGCACCGGTGTTCATCGGCAGCACCATGTCCTTGCCGCACAGCGCGGCCAGTTCCGCGCAGAAGTCCGCGAAGCGGTCGTGGTGGAAGGCGCGTGAGGTGAGCGTCACCCGATCGAGCTGCGCCTTGGCCGCGTTGATGAGCCTGCGGTTGCCGTGCCCGAAGTTGAGCGCCGAGTATCCGGCCAGCATGTCGAGATAGCGACGGCCCTCCACATCGGTCATCCACGCACCCTCCGCGTACGCGACGACGACCGGCAACGGGTGGTAGTTGTGCGCGCTGTGGGCCTCGGCGGCGGCGATGCTGCGATCCGTGGATGTCACCGTGTGCTCCGTTCGGTATTGCGGGCATGCTGTTACTGAGCTTTCTACTACCCCGTCCGCACCGCCGGACCGAGTCCGTCGCGGCACCTGAGAGAATGTGCGCATGGCCCTTGATCGTCCGCGCGCTCTCTCAGGTATCCAGCCCACCGCAGGCTCGTTCCACCTCGGGAACTACCTCGGTGCCGTCCGGCAGTACGTCGCCCTGCAGGAGACCCACGACGCCTTCTACATGGTCGTCGACCTGCACGCGATCACCGTGCCGCAGGATCCGAAGGAGCTCCGCGCCAACACCCGCACCGCCGTGGCCCAGCTGCTGGCCGCGGGCCTGGACCCGGACCGCTGCACCCTCTTCGTGCAGAGCCATGTGCCCGAGCACGCCCAGCTCGGCTGGGTGATGAACTGCCTCACGGGCTTCGGCGAGGCGTCGCGGATGACGCAGTTCAAGGACAAGTCGGCCAAGCACGGCGCGAGCCAGACCACGGTGGGCCTGTTCACGTACCCGATCCTCCAGGTCGCCGACATCCTGCTCTACCAGGCGAACGCGGTTCCGGTGGGTGAGGACCAGCGTCAGCACATCGAGCTCACCCGCGACCTCGCCGAGCGCTTCAACACCCGCTTCGGCGACACCTTCACCATGCCCGCGCCGCACATCGTGCGCGAGACGGCGAAGATCTACGACCTCCAGGACCCCTCGGCGAAGATGAGCAAGTCGGCGTCGACCGCGAAGGGCCTGATCAACCTGCTCGACGAGCCCAAGGTCTCCGCCAAGAAGATCAAGAGCGCCGTCACCGACACGGACACCGTGATCCGCTTCGACGCCGAGGAGAAGCCGGGCGTCAGCAATCTGCTCACCATCTACGCCACGCTGACCGGCACGACAATCGCGGATCTGGAGCAGAAGTACGAGGGCAAGGGCTACGGTGCGCTCAAGACCGACCTCGCCGAGGTCATGGTGGACTGGGTGACCCCCTTCCGCGCCCGTACGCAGGAGTACCTGGACGACCCGGAGACGCTGGACGCCGTCCTCGCCAAGGGCGCCGAGAAGGCCCGCGCGGTCGCGGCCGAGACTCTCGCACAGGCGTACGAGAAGGTGGGCTTCCTGCCCGCCAAGCACTGACCGACGCACCGGAGCGTGCGCGCGGGATCATCCCCCCCGCGCGCACGGGACCAGCGGACCTGGCACCAGATGTGGCACAGCCGTCACACTGGCCACGGGGACTTACAGGCGCACAGGAGGGAGAACGCAGTGGGGACCGTAACGCTCGGCGTTTCGATCGCGGTCCCGGAGCCTTACGGCAGCTTCCTCCAGAAGCGCCGCGAGGGCTTCGGCGACCCGCACGCGCACGGCATCCCCACCCACGTCACCCTCCTGCCGCCCACCGAGGTCGACGCCTCGTCGCTGCCCGCCGTCGAGGAGCACCTCGCCGGCGTCGCCGCGCTCGGCCGCCCGTTCCGGATGCGGCTGTCCGGGACCGGCACCTTCCGCCCGCTCTCGCCCGTGGTCTACGTCAACGTGGTCGAGGGCGCGTCCTCCTGCGCCTGGCTCCAGAAGCGCGTCCGGGACGCCTCCGGGCCCGTCGCCCGCGAGCTCCAGTTCCCCTACCACCCGCACGTCACCGTCGCCCACGGCATCGCCGAGGAGGCCATGGACCGGGCGTTCGAGGAGCTCGCCGACTTCGAGGCCGCCTGGACGATCACCGGCTTCGCCCTCTACGAGCAGGGCGCCGACGGCGTGTGGCGGCTGGAGCGCGAGTACCCCTTCGCGGACGGCGGCGACGGCGACCCCGCGTCCGCCGTACCGCGCCAGTCGGGCGCCACGCGCCCGCCCGCGGCCTCCCGGTAGCCCCAGGTCACCCCGCGTGCCCGGGGTCCCGCCGGGTACGCGTACAGCTGCCCGTCGGCGCTCGCCGGAGCCCTGTGGATGGTAGGTGTTGACCATGGAATGGCTGACCCGGCTGCCCGTGATCGGGCCCTTGATCACCCGGCTGACGCGCACCCACGCGTGGCGCTCCTACGAGACCCTGGACCGGGTGAAGTGGACCCGGCTGGCCGCCGCGATCACCTTCACCAGCTTCCTTTCGCTGTTTCCGCTGGTCACGGTGGGTGCGGCGATCGGTGCGGCGGTCCTCAGCAAACAGCGGATGCATGAGCTGGAGCAGAAGCTCGCCGAGCAGGTGCCCGGCATCTCCGGCCAACTCGACCTCAGCACGCTCGTCGACAACGCCGGCACCGTCGGGGTCGTCGCCGGCGCCCTGCTGCTCTTCACCGGCCTCGGCTGGATCGGCTCCCTGCGCGAGTGCCTGCGCGCCGTCTGGGAGAAGGAGGAGAGCCCCGGCAACCCCGTCCTGCTCAAGCTCAAGGACGGGGCGGTGCTGCTGGGCCTCGGCGGGGTCGCCCTGGTGTCCTTCGGCTGCTCGGCGTTCGCCACCGCGGCCGTCGGCTGGGTCGCCGACCGGGCCGGTCTGAACGGCATCGGCGGGCTGCTGACGGCGGCAGGCTTCTGCATCGCCGTCCTCGCCGACTTCCTGCTGATGCTCTACGTCCTGTCCCGGCTGCCCGGCGTCCTGCCGCCGCGCCGCCGGCTCGTGGTGGGGGCGCTGCTCGGCGCGGTCGGCTTCGAGGTGCTGAAGCTGCTGCTCAGCGGGTATCTGCAAGGGGTCGCGGCGAAGAGCATGTACGGCGCGTTCGGCACCCCGATCGCGCTGCTGCTGTGGATCAACTTCACGGCGAAGCTCACGCTGTTCTGCGCGGCGTGGACGGCTACGCCGTCGAAGACCACGGACTGACGGGGGCCGTGGGCCCCACCCCTTCCCGCCGCATCCGATGTGCGGCTCCGCCGCGCGGGGGCTCCGCCCCGGACCCCGGTCCTCAATCTCCCCCAGCTACCGCTGGGGTGCCCCCAGGAGGTGCCCCCGGACAGGCTGAAAATCAGCCTGTCCGGCGCTTGAGGACACCACGCGGAGCGCGGCAGGGTCCCGGGAGGCCCTTGGCCCCCGCGCTCAGCCCCGCCGCCCACGGCCCGGCAGCGGATGCCGCCGGTGCACCACGAAACCGCCCACGGCCAGCACCGCCAGCGCGGCGCCCGCGATCCCGACGGCCGTCCACATGCCGCCGCCCGAGCCCGCGACGGACGCCTGGGCGTGCTGGGTGGCCTGGTCGGCGCGGCCGTCGCCGGGCTTGTCCGCGGCGCCCCTGGGGGGCACGAGGACGCCGACCGGCTGGACGTGGCCGGCCGCCTCGAAGCCCCAGTCGAGGAGCTCGCGGGCCTCGGTGTAGACCCGGTGGGGCTCGGCCGTCTCCGGGTTCATCACCGTGACGAGGAGCTTGCGGCCGTCGTGCTGGGCGACGCCGGTGAAGGTGTTGCCCGCGTTGGTCGTGGAGCCGTTCTTCACCCCGGCCATGCCCTTGTAGGGCTCGTTCCCGGGCATGCCCTCGCCGGTCAGCAGCCGGTTGGTGTTCACGATGGCGAAGCTGTCCCGCTTCTTGCCGGGCTTCTCCTCACCGGGGAACTTCGCCGAGACCGTGGCGCAGTACTCCCGGAAGTCCGCCTTCTGCAGCCCGGAGCGGGCGAACAGCGTCAGGTCGTACGCGCTGGAGACCTGCCCGTCGGCGTCGTAGCCGTCGGGGGTGACGACGTGGGTGTCCTTCGCCTGGAGGTCCTCGGCGTGCGCCTGCATGTCCGTGACGGTCCGGGAGACGCCGCCGTTCATGGCCGACAGCACTCGCACCGCGTCGTTCCCGGAGCGCAGGAAGACGCCCAGCCACAGGTCGTGGACGGTGTAGGAGGAGCCCTCCTTGACCCCCACGGCGCTGCTGCCCGCGCCCATGCCCGCGAGGTCCGAGGGCACCACCTTGTGGGTCTGGTTGCGGGGCAGCTTCGGCAGCACCGTGTCGGCGAAGAGCATCTTGAGGGTGGAGGCCGGGGGCAGCCGCCAGTGGGCGTTGTTGGCGGCGAGGATCTCCCCGGACTCGGCGTCGGCCACCAGCCAGGAGCGGCCGCTGAGGTCCTTCGGCAGCTGGGGGGCGCCCGGCCCGCGCCGCACCTGCGGACCCGGTTTGCCCAGCAACTCGCCGCCCACCGTGGACATCTGAGCGGGCGGAACCTTGGGGGCGCCCTTGCCGTCGGCCGGGTTGTCGGCGTGGGCGGGCGCGGCGGTCATCAGCGGGAGGAGCAGCGAGGCGGTCGCCGCGAGGGCGGCTCCGTAGCGTCCCGCCGCGGCGTACCGCGGGGGGTGTGATGTCGTCGTCGGCACGTCCGTGAACGTACCCCGCCGCCCGCACCGGCTAGTCGCTGCCTCACCGGGACGGACCCGTGCCGAGGACCCGATAGGACCAGTGCCGGAGACCGAACGCATACTGAAACCCATGCTGAGTTCTTCCGGGGACGCCTCGCCGGCCCCTCGCCCGTCCGGCCGCGCGGCCACGCTGTCCCGCCCGGTGTCCTGGTTCCTGCTCGCCTTCGGGGTGTGGAGCTGGTTCATCTGGATCACCTTCGCGAAGAATCTATGGAAGGACGGCAGCGGGCTCGCCTTTGACGACGCGGGTGACCCCACCGCGTACTTCTGGGTCCACCTCGCGCTCGCGGTCACCTCGTTTCTTCTGGGGACGGCCGTCGGGCTGATCGGGTTGCGCGGCGTACGGGCGTTGCGGCGCACGTCATAGACGGGTCGCACGACCGCCGTCCCCATGCCCCGTAGATGCCCCGCGGCGGCGTCGCGCAGCGGGGCGGAGCCGGTGGTTCCCCGGACCGGGTGACGATCACTTGGCCTATTCCTGGGACGTATGCGCATTCGTATGTTTGAGTGATGCGCATCACTGGGCGGAGGGGGCGCGGGGATGCGTGGGGTCCGGGTTCGGACAGGTGTGCTGGGTGTGGTGCTGCTGTTCTCGGGTGCCACGGGCTGCGGGCTGATGCCGTCGGGGGACGGCGACCGGGGGCCCATCACGGTGGGCACGACGGACGCGGTCACCGGGCTCGACCCGGCGGGCACCTACGACGTGGGCTCCTGGGCCCTGCACAGCAACGTCTACCAGTCGTTACTGACCTTCACGCCGGGCTCCTCCGTCCCGGTCCCGGACGCGGCCGAGCGCTGCGGCTTCCAGGGCCAGGACTTACGCACGTACGCCTGCACCCTGCGCGAGGGCCTGAAGTTCACCAACGGCCACGACCTGACCGTGGACGACGTGAAGTTCTCCTTCGACCGGATCGGCCGGATCAAGTCGAAACAGGGGCCCGGGTCGCTGCTGGACACCCTGGCGGACGTGCGGACGGCCGGCCGGGCGGTCACCTTCCGGCTGCGGGTGCCGGACGCCACGTTCCCGTTCAAGATAGCCACCGGCGCCGGGGCGATCGTCGACTCCCGGACCTACCCCGCGGACCGGCTCCGCGAGGGCGCCGCGGTGGACGGCTCCGGCCCGTACGTCCTCAAGGATTACCGGCAGGGCCTCAGCGCCGAGCTGCGGCCCAACGACCGCTACCGCGGTGCCGTGCGGCACAAGGGCGAGCCCGTGACCGTCCGGTACTACCGGGATCCGGCGGCGCTGGCCCAGGCGTGGCAGCGGCGCACCGTCGACGTGGCCGGCCGCCAGCTGCCGCCCGCCGTGCTCGCCGGGCAGTCCCCGTCGGACACCGGCGTGAAGATGATGGAGACCTCGGGGCCCACATCCCGCTCGATGGTCTTCAACCTGCGCGACGGCTCGCCCGTGAAGGACGTGGCGGTGCGCAGGGCCGTCGCCGCCGTCGTCGACCGGACGGCGCTCGCGCGCGACATCCACCGCCGTACGGTCGAGCCGCTGTACTCCCTCGTCCCGCAGGGCCTCACGGGCCACGCCACATCCTTCTTCGACGCCTACCCCGAGCCGGACCCCGGGCGCGCCCGGACCCTGCTGCGGCAGGCGGGCATCACCGCGCCGGTCCGCTTCGGGCTGGCCTACTCCCAGGGCGCCGCCACCGACGAGGAGGCGGCCCTGCTGAAGAAGCAGCTGGAGGCCACGGGCCTGTTCGAGGTGACCACGCGGCACGTGGAGTGGAAGGAGTTCCTGGAGGGCTACGCCCGCGGGGCCTACGACGCGTACTGCGTCACCTGGGTCGCGGACTTCCCCGACCCGGACACCTTCATCACCCCGCTCGTCGGCGAGGGCTCCGCCCTCCACTCGGGCTACGCCAGCCCCCGGGTCGACAGGCTCATCCGCGCCGTCCAGCGGAACTACCAGCGCGGCCGGGTCGCCGAGGACGTCCGGGAGATCCAGCGGATCGTCGCCGAGGACGTACCGCTGCTGCCGCTGTGGCAGAAGAAGGAGTACACCCTCGGCGAATCCGGTGTCTCCGGCACGCAGTATCTGTCGGACGGCACGGGGATCCTGCGGCTGTGGGAGCTGGGCAGGATCTGACGGGCCGCCCGGCAGGCCGTGCGGGCCGCTCAGAGGCCGTGCCGGTCGAGGAAGGACGTGATCAGGCCGCCCCACTCGGCGGGCTTCTCCGCCATCGGCACATGGCCCGTCGCGATCTCGGCGTACTCGGCGCCCGGGATGTGCTCGGCGAGGAAGCGGGAGTTCGCGGGCGAGGCCAGGGTGTCCTGGAGGGTGGCGACGACGAGCGTCGGCACGGAGATCCCGGCCAGGTCGCCGGTGGTGTCCGTGGACTGTACGAGGGCCGCCTGGTCCGCGGCCCCGGCGGGGACGCCCGAGGCCAGCAGCTTGTAGAAGGCGTCCAGGTCCCCGGTGGGCACGGCGTTGAAGAAGTCCTCGCCGAAGCCGGAGAGGGCCACGAAGCGGGCGAAGGTCTCCAGGTCACCCTCGGCCAGGAGCTTCTGCCAGATGTCCAGGGAGGCCAGCAGGCGGTTGTCGGCCTTGGCCAGCCCCGCCGTCAGCACCAGGCCGCGCACCCGCTCCGGGTGGCGGGCCGCCGTCCGTACGGACACCAGGGTGCCCATCGAGTAGCCGATCAGGGTGAACGTCTCCAGGCCGGCCGCGTCGGCCGCCGCGATCAGCGCGTCGGAGAGACCGTCGGCCGTCAGCGGCTCCGCCGAGCGGGGCGTGGCACCGGAGCCGGGGAAGTCGGGGGCCACCACGGTGTGGCGCTCGGCCAGCGCCGGGATGATCGGCAGGTAGTTGCCCTCGATGCTGCCGCCCGCGCCGTGGGCGAGCAGGATGCCGGGGCCGGAGCCGTGGACGGTGGTGGCGAGGGGCGCGGGAATCTGTGTCATGGCCGAGAGGTTGCCGTATGACATCAGTGTCAAGGTCAAGCCCGGGGGATCCGCACATGCGCATAGGTGAGCTGTCACGTCGTACCGGGGTGAACCCCAGGCTCCTGCGCTACTACGAGGGCCAGGGCCTGCTCACCTCGGAGCGGGACGCCAACGACTACCGCCGCTACGGGGCGGACGCGGTCGAGCGCGTGACCCGCATCCGCGAACTCCTCGCCGGTGGCCTCACCACGGAGGCCATCCGTGACCTCCTCCCGTGCGCCCAGGGCGGCCCGGGCCTCCTGGCCTGCGACCACTCCGTGGGGGTCCTGGACGGCCAGCTGTCCCGTGTGGAGGAACAGATGGCCGAGCTCGCCCGCAGGCGCGAAGCCCTGCTGGACGTGGCATCGGCGATGCGGCCGGAAACCCTCGGCGCGCCCGGCGCCTGACGAGGGGAAACCGAAGGTTTAGCCGGCGGAGAGTCCGCCACCCCGTATCTCGTCGACGAACGCCGACCAGGCGGCCGTCGACGGCGTGATCGTGGGGCCGTCCGGGCGCTTACTGTCCCGGACGGGGACGGCGCCGGAGGGCGCGGATCCGGGGGCCCATTCGACGCAGTTGCCGCCGTTTCCCTGGCTGTAGCTGGACTTCAGCCACCCTGCGCGGGGGAAGTCTCGGGTGGTGCTCATGGGTGTGCGCCTCCATTGCGTACCGGATGAGGGTCAGTGAGTCGGTGGGTGCCAGGGCATCAGCGCGTAGGCGCTCATATGCCCCACGTGCTTCGGCTACCGCTTCCGCCGCGTCGTCCACCTGCCCCCGTTGGTATGTCTCCTCGTACAGGACATCAGTTCCGTCCTGTCGCGTCAGTACGATAAACGGCACCCCTCTTGAGGGCGCCTCCGCGCTGAACGGAAGAACTTGAAGCGTTACGGGGGGTAGCTCGGACGCCGCCAGCAGGTGCCGGAGCTGCTCCCGCATGGCGCCTCGGCCACCCACGCCGGACCATAGAACCGACTCGTGAAGGATCACCCAGAGCTGGGGCGGGTTGGGGCCGTCGAGCACATCCCGCCGCCGCATGCGGTCTTCCACCGCTTTCTTGATGGCAACTGCTGAATCCTGCGGGCGGGCGGACCTGTAGACCGCTTCCGCGTACTCCGGCGTCTGGAGTATCCCCATGACGAACGCGTTGGAGTAGTCGCAGATCCTCAGGGCCTCCCGTTCAAGCTCAAGGTACGGAATGAACCACACGGGGTTGCCCGCGTCGGCCGCCCGCTGTCTCATCCGCGCGTAGGTCCCGGGAGTACCGAACACGCGATCGCACTGCTCGGCGAACTGGGGGCTCGCCAACTGCTGCCCTGTCTCGACCTTGCTCACATACGGCTGCCCGCAGAGCAGCTTGGCGGCGAGCCCCTGCTGCGACCAGCCCGCTGCCTCCCGGGCGCACTTGATCTCCTTCCCGAACTCCTTAGCCGGCAGCTCCGGATCATCGGCCATGCGCTCAACTCCCCTTATTCCAACTCCGTTTGGCATAGAAGAAAGCCTGGTCAGCGTAGCGGCACCGAGGGAACCTAAGCCTCACGGTTGATGCCCGCTCCGCATGAGCGGGACACGCGGAAGGCTCGAACAGATGACGCACAAGGCAGACGGGTACCCCATCGGCGCACCGGTGGTCGACACGCGCGGCAGCGTCGTGGCGGTCACCCGGGAGAGGGACGTCAACTTGCGGCGCTACTGGGTCAGAAGTGCGCTTACCGGCCGGGAGTGGTGGGCCCAGGCAGATGACCTGCGCCCCGCGACCGCGGAGGAGCGGGAGGAGTCCGGTACGCAGAAAGGCGGACATACAAGCGACCAGCCCCCATACACAGCCACTTCAGAGGACCATCACCAGCATGACTGACGAGAGGCTAAGCGGATGGCGACTCAGTGCAGTGATTGCGGCGGATCCGGTACCAAAATGGTGCAGCGCGCCCACTCCATCGAGGACAACCCCGGTGGCTCGGAGTACGAAGAGCAGCAATGCGGCACGTGCGACGGGTCGGGCTGGGTCGACGCCGGCAGCCGGTAATGACTGAGATGGAGTGCCCCGGCCCGCACCAGTTCTGTAAGGGGTGCAGGGGGCAGGGGACGGTTCAGTTGCCCACGCTTTTCGTGAGTCGGTCCGGGGACGCAGGGGAACTGATGGCGTCCCACAAGTGCATGGCGTGTCATGGGCGCGGGTTCTTCTGCAAGGAAGGCCCGCCGTGCACCGGCAAGCACCAGGACGGGACACCAGCCATCGCGCCGGACGCCGTTCCGCCCGTGTGATTTTGCAATACCGCTCGCCCGTGCGCTCCTCCCCCGCGGCGTGCGGGCGGGGGCTCGGGCCAAGGGCCGGGGGCCGGGGGCCGCCGCCATCCGTCCCTTCCCTCTTTGTCCTCAATGGCCGGAGGGGCCGGTTCCGGTGGGCCGGGTCACGGAAAGTCCGGCCGCCGGGCCTACAGTCGACGCGTGCTCCTCGGGATGTTGTGCGCGCTCGGCTCCGCCGTCTGCTTCGGTACCGCGTCCGTCCTCCAGGCCGTCGCCGCCCGGGCCTCCGCCCCCGGCACCGGCTCGGGCGTGGACCCCATGCTGCTGTGGCGGGTGCTACGGCAGTGGCGCTATCTGACGGGGCTCGCGCTCGACGCGCTCGGGTTCGCGCTGGAGCTCGTCGCCCTGCGCAGCCTGCCCATCTACGCCGTGGGCGCGGCCCTGGCCGCGAGCCTCGCGGTGACCGCCGTGGCCGCGTCCCGGCTGCTCCACACGCGGCTGAGCGGAATGGAGTGGGCCTCGGTGTGCGTGGTGTGCGGCGGGCTGGCGCTGCTGGGCCTGGCCTCCGGCGCCGAGGGCGACCGCACGGGCGGGACGGCGCTGCGCTTCGGGGTGCTCGCCGTCGCGGCCGGGGTGCTGCTGCTCGGCGCCGCGGCCGGCCGACTGCGCGGGCGGCCCCGGCGGCGGCCCTGGGCCTGGGCGCGGGCATCGGCTTCGGCGTGGTGGAGGTCGCGGTCCGGCTCCTCGACGACTTCTCCCCCGGCGCGCTGCTCACGAACCCGGCGGCGTACGCGCTGCTGCTCGGCGGCGGCGCGGCGTTCCTCCTCCTCACGTCGGCGCTCCAGCGGGGGTCGGTGACGGCGGCGACGGCGGGCCTGGTGCTCGGCGAGACGCTGGGCCCGGCGGTGGTGGGGGTGGTGTGGCTGGGGGACCGTACGCGGGTGGCTCCGCTGGCGGTTCTGGGGTTTGGGTTGGCGGTGGTGGGGCGTTGGGGTTGGCGCGGTTCGGTGAGGCGGGGTTGATTGACGGGGGTGGGGTGCGGGTGGGTGGGCGGTGCGGGTTGCCGCTGCGCGGGGCTTTTTCCCCACCCCGCCCCTTCCCGAACGGGGCTCCGCCCCGGACCCCGGTCCTCAAGCGCCGGACGGGCTGAAATCAGCCCGTCCGGGGGCACCTCCTGGGGGCACCCCCAGCGGTAGCTGGGGGAGGTAGCCGGGGGAGCTTGAGAACACCGCGCGGTATGGCCAGTGCACCGCGAAGGCCACCCGCCGCGGCACAGCGGCCCTAAGGGCGGCACTTCCCGTTCTGCATGCTGACGGATGGACCGGCTAGGCCGCGGCCGTGTTGAAGGACAGTGTTTGCCTGTGATGGAAGTGCGGAGCCGCCAACAGAGCGGGATCCTCGGCGACGAACGTCGCCGAAGGCTTGTCCCTCACCTGGTCCATCCAGTCCCACACCGTGAAGTCGTGCCGCACGTAGACAACCTCTTGCGGCCCCTTCATGTCGACTGAGAAGTGGACACCTGTGATCACGTCGTCCCTGGCGCTGACCAGTACGACATCCCGGTTCGCCTCGGCTATGAAGCGCATGACCTCATGAGCCGGTTCGTCATGGCCTGCGATGGCCAGGATGTGCTGATCGGCCGCCGTCTTCTCCCGTGGCAGGCGGCGGGCCACGAACTGGGAGAAGTCGGCGAGATGTGCCATCAACGCGGCGACGACTTCCCGCCTCGACTCGGTGAACCCCTGTGCGGGCGTGGAGCGGAACGAGAAACTCAGACCGTTCGCCAGGAGATAGTCGATCTGTGTCATCTCATGCCGAGTCGGGTAAAGGACGCCGTCATCAAGGCCATGCCGGCGGAGCCAGTCGTTCACCTCGCTCCACAGCCAAGCATGCGCCCTGCCCACGGTGCCTTCCGGCCGGGGAAAGGGCTCTTTGTCGGCGAGGCGTGCGCCGGTCGCCCACTGATGGACGTTCTGCCGCGAGCGACCTGTCCGCTCGGCGATCTCCTGCACTCCGACCAGATCACGGTCCAGCCGCAGCAGTCGCAAGCCGGGAACCAGTTCGCGGGCGATGTGGGCCACCGAGAGCGCGGCTTCGACAGCGTTGTCCCCAACGGAAGAGACACTGAGAAGGTTCTGACCGCCGGCCCGGGCGAGCATTGCGTCCAGTTCATCTGCGAGGCGGTTGACTGCTGCGGCGTCGTCGACAGTCGCTCCGTCCACGACGAACGTGAACTCATACTCCATATGAATGCCCCCTGTGTCGGTGGCTAGAGTGCCCGAGCTGTTGGCAACCGTCAACAGTAAGACCTACCATACCGGACCAAAAGGTAAGCCGGTGAGTGGGATGTCACTCGCGCGACCTCCCTGTCAGACTTCTGTTCGGGGCGTCCGGCGGCAGGGGGCATCGCCGTGCCGTGCGAGCGATCCGCCTGGCGAGATTCCCCTCGTTCCGCGGTGTCCCCGGAACCGGAATCGTCGTACACGCGTTGTCGCACGGGCAGTGCAAGCGGGCGCCGTGCCCTTCCTTGCGGAGGGTCCATCCACCCTCCTTCAACAGCCCCTCGACGACCTTGCGCACGTCCTTGGACTGGATGCTCGACGCATCCAGGGGTTTGCCGACCATCAACTCACCCCCGAGCGGCAAGAGTGGCCAACCAGCCGGATGTCGACAAGCCGTGCTGGAAGCCGGAGCTCGCCAACGATCACAAGGGGTATGCGGCTACTGTGTGATGACACTGAGGGGGATTCTCCTCTGACGCCGGCCTCGACACGGGACCGGCCACTCCCCGAGGCGCGCTGCTATTTGCACCGGAGGCGTCGCTCTCTGGCACTGTTCGGACCAAGATACTCCCAACTGCGGTCGGGCGTCCGGATCTACCAGGCATCAAGAGATCGAACCTGACGGGTGACCGGTCGATCGGCACGTGGCAGCAGGCGCTTTCAACTGCCGTGCCGCATGGATCCCTTGACTGTCCTCCTCGGGCGATGGTGCGCCGAGCCGTCGTCGCGTGTCCGCCCAACTCCACTGCACGCCCGTTTACTTCTGTGATCCCGGCGGCCTCTGCCAGATCCGGCAGGGCAGCACACCCGACCCCGTCAATCCCCCGGCGGCAACGACCCCAGCAACGCCTCCAACGCCCCCGCGAACGCGGAATCCGGCGGTGTCCCGTAGCCCACGATCAAGCCGTCCTCCCCCTCCGCGACCCCCTTCCCGGTGAACCGGAACCGCGACATTCCCTCCAGTGCCAGCCCCTGCCACGCCGCCGCCTGGAGCGTCGCCCGCTCCGTGCCCGGTGGCAGGGCCAGGACCGCGTGGAGGCCGGCCGCGATGCCGGTGACGCGGATGTGCGGGGCGTGTTCGGCGAGTGCCGCGACCAACTGGTCGCGGCGGCGCCGGTAGCGCTGCCGCATGGCGCGTACGTGACGGTCGTACGCGCCACTGGTCAGGAGTTCCGCGAGGGTCAGCTGGTCCAGGACGCCCGAGCTCCACTCCCCCGCCCGCTTCAGGGCCAGCACGTCGCCCACCAGGTGCTCGGGCAGCACCATCCACGACAGCCGCAGGCCCGGGGCAAGCGACTTGCTGGCCGTGCCGAAGTAGGCGACGCGGTCCGGGGCGAGGCCCTGGAGGCAGCCGACGGGCTGCCGGTCGTAGCGGAACTCGCCGTCGTAGTCGTCCTCCAGGACGGTCCCGCCGGTGCGCACGGCCCAGTCGACGACGGCGGCCCGCCGGTCGGGGTGCAGCGGCACACCGGTGGGGAACTGGTGGGCGGGCGTGAGCAGTACCGCCCGTACGCCCCTGCGCTCCTCCAGCGCGGCGACGTCCGCGCCGAGCGGGTCGATCGCCAGCTCCGAGCAGCGCAGTCCGGCCCGTTCCAGGGCTTCGTGGTGGAACCAGAGCCCGTACTCCTCGACGCCCACCTCGCGGACGCCGCGCCCCCGCAGCACCCGGCCGGTCAGCGACAGCCCCTGGGTGAAACCCGCGCACACCACGATCCGCTCCGGGTCGGTGCGCACGCCCCGGGCGCGGGCCAGGTAGTCGGCGAGGGCGGTCCGGAGCTCGACGCGGCCGCGCTCGTCGACGTGGCCGAACGCCTCGTGCGGGGCGGCCGCGAGGGCCCGCCGGGCGGCGGAGAGCCAAGCCGCGCGCGGGAAGGCGGAGACGTCGGCGGTGCCGGGCCGCAGGTCGTAGGCGGGCCGCCGGGTCGTGCGCGGCGGCGTGGCGCCGCGCTCGGGCGCGCGGGGCGCGGCACGTGGCGCGACCCGGGTGCCGGAGCCCTGGCGGGCGGTGAGCCAGCCCTCGGCGACGAGCTCGCCGTAGGCGTCCGCGACCGTGTTCCGGGCCAGGCCCAGGTCGGCGGCGAGGGAGCGGGAGGACGGCAGCCGGGTGCCGGGCGCGAGGCGGCCGGAGCGCACGGCGTCGCGCAGGGCCCTGATCAGGCTCGCCCGGACCCCGCCCGGCCCGGTCAGGTCCAGGTGCAGATCGGCGCCGGTCCCGGCGTTCCCGCCGGGGTCTTCCACCGCCGGAGTGGCCCACGATTTCTCCATGGGAGTGGACCATACCGCTGGGCTATCCCCGTCCTAGGCTCGGTCCCATGACCACGACGAACGCCACTCAGTCCACCCACACCCACGCGCCCCGCATGCTCCTGCACGAGGTCGCCCCCGACGTCCAGAAGGCGATGATCGGGCTGGAGATCGCCGCCCGTAAGGGCCTCGACCAGTCGCTGATCGAGCTGGTCAAGATCCGCGCCTCGCAGCTCAACCACTGCTCCTTCTGTCTCGACATGCACACCAAGGACGCCCGCCGCCTGGGCGAGAGCGAGGAGCGGATCTACCTGCTCAGCGCCTGGGAGGAGGCCGCCGGCCTCTACACCGAGAAGGAGCAGGCCGCCCTCGCCCTCACCGAGGCCATCACCGTCCTCACCGACGGCTTCGTGCCCGACGCGGTGTACGAGCGCGCCGCCCGCAGCTTCGAGGAGCCGGAGCTGGCCCGGCTGATCTCCCTGATCGTCACGATCAACGCCTGGAACCGGATCGGCGTGACCACGCGCCTGTTCCCGGGCGCCTACCAGGCCCACGCGTGACGGCCGCGGCCGTCCTGCGCGCCCTGCACCACGCGCCGGGCGCCGGGGGCGGGCCGCTGGTCCTGCCCGGCCCCTGGGACGCCACGAGCGCCCGCGCCTTCGCGGACGCCGGTTTCCCCGCCCTGGCCACGCCGAGCGCGGGGGTGTCGGCGTCGCTGGGGTACGCGGACGGGGAGGCGCCGGCCGCGGAGATGTTCGCGGCCGTCGCCCGGATCGCGCGGGCCGTGGACGTGCCCGTCTCCGCGGACGTCGAGGACGGGTACGGGCTCGCGCCCGGCGAGCTGGTCGGCAGGCTCCTGGAGGCCGGTGCCGCCGGTTGCAATCTGGAGGACTCCGACCGGCGCACCGGCCTGCTCAAGGAGCCGGCCGAACAGGCCGACTTCCTCGCGGCGGTACGCGCCGAGGCGGGCGCCGCGCTCGTCGTCAACGCCCGCGTCGACACCTTCCTGAAGGGCGACGCGGACCCGGCCCCGGCGATCGCGCGCGGCAGGCTCTACGCGGCGGCCGGGGCGGACTGCCTCTTCCCGATACTGGCCCCGCCGGCCCTGCTGGCCGGCCTCGGCGAGGCCGTGGGCCTCCCGGTGAACGCCCTGGCCAGGCCGGGCGGGCCGGGTCCGCGCGAGCTGGGACGACTGGGCGCGGCGCGGGTCACGTTCGGCGGCGGGCTGCACGCCAGGGCGGCGGCCGGTGCGGCGGAAATGGCGGCGGAGCTGGCCGCGGGCCGGTGGGGCGGAGATGCCTGAGCCGGGGCCGGAGGACCGGACCACGGCCGGGCCTCCGGCCCCGGTCCTCAAGCGCCGGCCGGGCTGATTTCAGCCTGTCCGGGGGCACCTCCTGGGGGCACCCCCAGCGGTAGCCGGGGGAGCTTGAGGCCACCGCGAGTCAGCGCGGAAAGGGGTCTGGGGCGCAGCCCCGGTTCCGGGAAGGGGCGGGCAGGGGAAAGACCCGCCGGTCACCCCACCCGCCGTCACCCCCCTACGGCAGCCACTTCTTCCACACGTCCGGATGCCGCTCCACCCACCGCTTCGCCGCCTCGTCCGCCGGCAGCTTCTCCTCCGCGATCATCTGCGCCACCTCGTTCTGGTCCTCCTTCGACCAGTGGAAGTTCTTCAGGAACCGCGCGGCCTCGCCGCCCTTGCGGGTGAAGTCCGCGTTGAGGAACTTCTTCAGCGTCGAGGTCGGGTAGGCGCAGTTCACGGTCGACGGGTCGGCCGTGCCCTTCTCCGCGCAGGCGTCCGTGTACTCGGGCAGCTTCACCTCCACCATCGGCACCTCGTTGAACAGCCACTGCGGCTCGTACCAGTAGCTGAGGAACGGCTGCTTCTTCTTGGCGAACTGCTGGATCTGGGTGATCTGCGCCGCCTCGGAGCCCGCGAAGACGACCTTGTAGTCCAGGCCGAGGTTCGTGACGAGCGCCTTGTCGTTGGTGACGTACGACGGCGAGCCGTCCAGCAGCTGGCCCTTGCCGCCGCTCTCGGCGGTCCGCAGCTGCGCGGCGTACTTGTTCAGGTTCCGCCAGTCGAGGACGTCCGGGTGGGCGTCCGCGAAGTACTTCGGCACCCACCAGCCGATGTGGCCGGTGACGCCGAGGTCGCCGCCGGGAGTGATCGTCTTCTTGTCCTCGACGTACCGCTTCTCCTGCGCCGGGTGGCCCCAGTCCTCCAGGATCGCGTCGACGCGGCCCTGGCTGAGGGCGTCCCAGGCGGGCACCTCGTCCACCTGCACGGTGTCGACGCGGTAGCCGAGCTCCTTCTCCAGGAGGTATCCGGCGACGGCGGCGTTGGCCCGGGCTCCCACCCAGGACTGCACGGACAGGGTGACGGTCCTCGTGCCCCCCGCGTCGGCGTACGGGGACGCCTGCTTGGTCATGTCGGCCGCTCCGCAGCCGGTGGTGGCGAGCAGGGCGAGGGCGCCCGCCGCCACGATCCACTGACGAGCCCTCACGCGCCCGCTCCCTTCTTCTCCGCCTTCGTCGGCTGGGTGACCCGGTCGAGCATCAGCCCCAGGCAGACGATCGCGGCACCCGCGACGAGGCCGGTGGCGAGGTCGCCCTGGGCGAGGCCGAACACGACCTCGTAGCCGAGCGCGCCGCCGCCGACGAGACCGCCGATGATGACGACGGACAGCACCAGCACCACGGCCTGGTTGACCGCGAGCAGCAGCTCCGGGCGGGCCAGCGGGAACTGCACATGGCGCAGCTGCTGGCCGCTGGTGGCACCGAGCGAGCGCGCGGACTCCATGGCGCCCGGGTTGACCTGGCGCAGGCCCTGGCTGGTGATCCGGACCACGGCGGGGAGCGCGTAGACGACGGCGGCCGCGGCGGCCGGCGCCCGGCCGATGCCGAAGAGGGCGACGACGGGGATGAGGTAGACGAACTGCGGCATCGTCTGGAAGACGTCCAGGACCGGGCGCAGCAGCCGGTCGACGCGCGGGCTGCGCGCGGCGGGCACGGCGACGGCGAAGCCGAGTACGAGCGTGACGGCGACGGCGGCCAGCACCTGCGAGAGGGTGTCCATGGAGACGTCCCAGCGGCCGAGCACGCCGATCGCGGCGAGCGCGAGGACGGCCGTGAGCGCGGTGCGCCAGGTGCCGATCAGCCAGGCGAGGGCGGCGACCAGCAGCAGGGCGCCCCACCAGGGGAGGCCCTGGAGGCCGTCGCGCAGGGGGTCGAGGACCCAGCCGGTGTAGTGGCCGGCGAGGTCGGCGGTGCCGCCGATGCCCGGGAGGCCCGTGTACAGGTGGTCGACTATCCAGTCCTTGGCGTCGTTGACGGGAGCGGCGATGGCGACGGTCCAGTCGCCGGGCCAGGGCTTGTCGCCTGTGACAAGGGCCGCTGCCGCGACCGCGGCCAGGGTCGCGAACCGGACGGTCGCCCGCCGGGTGCGGGCCGTCGTCAGCTTGTGCCCGCCCGTTCCACCCCGCGGAGCGCCTGCCCACAGCCTGCGGGGCGAGGCCATGCCCGCCGTCGTCCGGTCCAGGACGATCGCCAGCAGCACGATCGGGATGCCCGCGGCGAGGGCGCTGCCCACGTCGACGGTCGACAGGGCCTGGTAGACGCGGTCGCCCAGGCCGTCGGCGCCGATGACGGACGCGATGACGGCCATCGACAGGGCCATCATGATCGCCTGGTTGACGCCGAGCAGCAGCTCGCGGCGGGCCAGCGGCAGCCGCACGGTGAGCAGCCGCTGCCGGGAGGTCGCGCCGAGGGACTCGACGGCCTCCAGCACGCCCTTGTCGGTGGCCCGCAGGCCCAGCGCGGTCAGCCGTGCCATCGGCGGGGCCGCGTAGACGACGGTCGCGAGGACGGCGGGGGCCACGCCGATGCCGAAGACGAGCACGACCGGCATGAGGTAGGCGAAGGCGGGCAGCGCCTGCATGGTGTCCAGGACCGGCCGCAGCGCGCGGAACATGCGCTCCGACAGGCCGGCCGCGAGGCCGAGCAGGGCGCCGACGGCCACGGACGCGGCGACGGCGACGATCATCAGCGCGAGTGTCCGCATGGTCGGCACCCACATGCCGAGCAGCCCGCACACGGCGAACGACGCGAGCGTGGTGGCGGCGACCCTGACCCCGGCCACCCGCCAGGCGAGCAGCCCGGCGCCGGCCGTCACACCGGCCCAGCCGAGGGCGAGGAGCACGGTGTAGACGGCGTGCACGGCGCCGATGATCGCGCCGCTGATGTGGCCGAAGAAGTAGAGGAAGAGCCAGTGGTGGTCGCGGTTGTCGATGATCCAGTCGTTGGCGCGGCCGAGCGGGCCGGTCAGGTCGACGGTCAGCGCGTGCGGCCAGGCACCGCTGCCCCAGGCCATGGCGGCCGGGGGGACGAGGACGGCCGCGGCGGCCGCGAGGACGAGGAGCTTACGGGCGGCGGGGCGGGCCCACAGGGCCCGCAGGGCCCCCGGCGCGGGATCCACGTCGGGCCCGGGCGCCGGGTCCGCCGCGGGGCGGGCGCCGGGGGCACCGGCCGCCGTCTGCTTCGCCTTGGCGGCGGAGGCGGGGCGGGCGGGAGAGGTGGCGGTGCTCACGCGGTCCACCTCGTTCCCCGTACGGCCCGGCGGGCGCCGGGCGCCGGATGCGGTGCCGTGCGGCTCCGGGCCGCTGCGGAGCGGGGGTCCCGCGGCGTCTCCGTGCACTCCGGCACCTTCTGTTTATGGGGTCCTGTGTTCACGCCGCCGCCTTCCCGTCGCCGTCCAGTCCCGCCACCACGCCCAGCAGGCCGCGGTGGTCGACGACGCCGATGCAGCGGCCGCCGTCCACGACGCGGGCGGCCGTGCCCGTGCGGGCCACGGTGCCGATCGCGTCGGCGACCGTCGTGGTCGGGGACAGGGCCTCGCCCGTGTCCGCCTCGCCCGCGGCCGCGGGCCGCATCGCGCGGCGGACGGTGAGGACCTGCTCGCGGGGGACGTCCCGGACGAAGTCACGGACGTAGTCGTCGGCCGGGGAGCCCACGATCTCCTCCGGGGTGCCGCACTGCACGACACGGCCGTCGCGCATCAGGGCGATCCGGTCGCCGATGCGCAGCGCCTCGGCCAGGTCGTGGGTGATGAAGACCATGGTGCGGCCCTCCTCGCGGTGCAGGCGGTCGACCTCCTCCTGCATATCGCGGCGGATCAGCGGGTCGAGCGCGCTGAACGGCTCGTCGAACAGCAGGACTTCGGGGTCGGCGGCGAGGGCGCGGGCGAGGCCGACGCGCTGCTGCTGGCCGCCCGAGAGCTGGCCGGGGCGGCGGTCCTCCAGGCCGGCGAGGCCGACCTTCGCCACCATCTCGCGGGCCTTCTCGCGGCGTTCGGCCTTGCCGACGCCCTGGATCTCCAGGCCGTACGCGACGTTGTCGAGGACGGTGCGGTGCGGGAGCAGGCCGAAGTGCTGGAAGACCATGGCGGCGCGGTGTCTGCGCAGTTCGCGCAGGGCACCCTTGTCCATGCCGCAGACGTCCTCGCCGTCGATGGCGATGGTGCCGGAGGTCGGCTCGATGAGCCGGGTCAGACAGCGGACGAGGGTGGACTTGCCGGAGCCGGACAGGCCCATGACGACGAAGACCTCGCCCTGCCGGACGTCGAAGGACACGTCGCGCACGGCGACCGTGCAGCCGGCCTCCTCGCGCAGGGCCTCGGGGCCGAGCTCGGCGAGCTCGCCGCCGGGCACCCGCTCGGCGTGCGGGCCGAAGACCTTCCACAGGTTGCGGACGGAGAAGACCGGGGCGTCGGTGGCGGCGCCGGCCGCGGCCGCGCTCACTTGGTATCACCGCCCGTGGCCGGGGCCGAGGCAAGCATTTCGGCGCACTTCTCCCCCACCATCAGCACTCCGATCATCGGGTTGACCGCGGGCATCGTCGGGAAGACGGATGCGTCGGCGATGCGTACGCCGTCGAGGCCGCGGATGCGCAGCTGCGGGTCGACGACGGCCTGTTCGTCGTCGGCGGCGCCCATCCGGCAGGTGCCGGCGGGGTGGTAGACGGTGTGCGCGACCTGCCGGGCGTAGGCGCTGAGCTCCTCGTCGGAGGTGATCTCCGGGCCCGGGCAGACCTCGCGCTTGAGCCAGCCGGCCAGCGGCTCCGTCTTGGCTATCTCGCGGGCGATCTTGATGCCGTCGACGAGCGTGCGGCCGTCGTAGTCGTCCTCGTCGGTGAAGTACCGGAAGTCGAGGGCGGGCTTCACGGCCGGGTCGGCGCTGGTGAGGTAGAGCCGGCCGCGGCTGTGCGGCTTGGGGATGTTGGGGGTCATCGACACGCCGTGCGGGGGCTTCTCGTAGCCGATGCGCTCGGGGTTGTCGGTGAACGGGATCTGGTAGAAGTGGAACATCAGGTCGGGGCCGTTGGCCGCCGGGTCGCGCCGGACGAACAGGCCCGCGTCGGAGTCCATCGCGGAGTTCTCGGGGATCGGCCCGTGGGTCTCCCAGACGATGACCGACTCGGGGTGGTCCAGGAGGTTCTCGCCGACGCCCGGCAGGTCGTGGACGGCCGGGATGCCGAGGGCGTCCAGGTCGGCCTTGGGGCCGATGCCGGAGTGCAGCAGCAGCCGGGGCGTGTCGACGGCGCCGGCGCACAGCAGGACCTCGCGGCCCGCCTCGACGAGCAGCTCCTCGCCGTCCTTGGTGCGGACCCGCACCCCCGTGGCCCGGGTGCCGTCCAGCTCCAGCTTGTACGCCCAGGTCTCCAGCAGGATGCGGAGGTTGGGGCGGTCGCCGGCCTCGATGTGGGGGTGGAGGTAGGCGACGGAGGCGGAGGAGCGCTTGTTGTCCTCCGGGTGGTAGGCGAGGTCGAAGAAGCCCACGCCCTCGTGGAACGGCCGCTTGTTGAAGCCCTCCACGCGCGGGACGTCGATCGCGGCCTGAGCGGCCTCGACGAAGTCGCGGGCGATGGCGTTCCGGTCCTTCTCGTCGACGGCGACGATGTTGTTGCGCAGCCGGGCGAAGTACGGGTCCATCGACTCCGCGTCCCAGCCCTCGGCCCCGGCCGTCGCCCACTCGTCCCAGTCGCCGGGCAGCGGCTTGAAGGAGATCAGGGTGTTGTGCGAGGAGCAGCCGCCGAGCACGCGCGCCCGGCTGTGCCGGATGTGGGAGTTGCCGCGCGGCTGCTCCGTCGTCGGGTAGTCGTAGTCGAGGTCGCCGCCGAGCAGCCCCAGCCAGCGGCGCAGGGTGAGCACGTCGGGGCGGTCGATGTCGGACGGGCCGCCTTCGATGACGACGACACTGGTGCCGGGGTCCTCGGCGAGCCGGGAGGCGATCACCGAACCTGCGGTGCCGCCGCCGACGACGACGTAGTCAGCGGTGATCCTGGCGCGGGTCTCTTCGACGGGGGGCATGGGGGTACTCCTCGGAGGGCAGGAAGGTTCTTCGCGTACGGGACGGGCGGGCGGGGGCGCGCTCACCGGCTTCGGTGGGCACGCGCCCGCTCGCGGGAGGGCGCGGCTCAGCCGGCGAACCAGCGCACCGGCTCGGGGGCGAGGTTCTGGTAGACGTGCTTGGCCTCGCGGTATTCGGCCAGGCCGGCCGGGCCGAGCTCGCGGCCGGTGCCGGACTTGCCGAAGCCGCCCCACTCCGCCTGCGGCAGGTAGGGGTGGAAGTCGTTGATCCAGACGGTGCCGTGGCGCAGCCGCCCGGCGACCCGGCGGGCGCGGCCCGCGTCCTTGGTCCAGACGGCGCCGGCGAGCCCGTACTCGGTGTCGTTGGCGAGGGCCACGGCCTCGTCCTCGGTGCGGAAGGTCTCGACGGTGAGGATCGGCCCGAAGGTCTCCTCGCGGACGACCTTCATGGTGCGGTGGCAGCCGTCGAGGACGGTCGGCGAGTAGAAGTAGCCGGCCGCCGGGCGGGCCTCGCTCGGCTCGGGCTGGGATCCGCCGCAGCGCAGCACGGCGCCCTCGGCGAGCGCGGAGGCGACGTACGCCTCGGTCTTGTCGAGCTGCTGGGCGGAGACCAGCGGGCCGCACTCGACGCCTTCCTCGGTGCCCCGGCCGAGCCTGATCCGCTGGGCGCGGCGGGCGAGTTCGGTGACGAAGCGCTCGCGGACGGACTCCTCGACGATGAGCCGGGAGCCGGCCGAGCAGACCTGGCCGCTGTGGATGAACGCGGCGTTGAGTGCCTGGTCGACGGCGGTGTCGAAGTCCTCGTCGGTGGCGCAGGCGTCGGCGAAGACCACGTTGGGGTTCTTGCCGCCGAGTTCGAGGGCGACTTTCTTCACGCTGGGCGCGGCGGCCTGCGCGACCTTGACGCCCGAGGTGAGGCCGCCGGTGAAGGAGACGAGGTCCACGTCGGGGTGCTCGGAGAGCCGGGCGCCGACGGGGTCGCCGGCGCCGGTGACGAGATTGGCGGCACCGGCCGGCAGACCGGCCTCGGCCAGCAGCCGCACCAGCAGCACGGTGGACAGCGGGGTGACCTCGCTGGGCTTGATCACGAAGGTGTTGCCCGCGGCGAGGGCCGGGGCGATCTTCCAGCTGGCCTGGAGCAGCGGGTAGTTCCAGGGGGTGATCAGCGCGCAGACGCCGACCGGCTCGTGGACGACGACGCTGTGCACGGTGGCCGATCCGGCGTCGACGACCCGGCCGGCGCCCTCGGCGACGACCAGGTCGGCGAAGTAGCGGAAGGCGTCGGCGACGCAGTCGACGTCGATGCGGCCCTCGGCGAGCGTCTTGCCGGTGTCCCGGCTCTCGGTCAGCGCGATCTCCTCGCGATCGCGTACGAGCAGTTCGGCGACCCGGCGCAGCAGCGCGGCGCGCTCGGCGACCGGGGTGTGCGGCCAGGTGCCGGTGTCGAAGGCGCGACGGGCGGCGGCCACGGCGGCGTCCGTGTCGTCGGCACCGCCCTCGGACACCACCGCGAGGGTCTTGGCGTCCGCGGGGTCGAGGACCTCGCGCTGCGCGCCGGACGCGGCGGCGCGCCACTCCCCGTCCACATGGATGGTCTCGACTGACGACATGTCTCTTCTGCCTTCCGATATCCGAAACGTCCCGTTACCGGATCGAGCAGCGCTCGGGCCGGCAACGGGACGCGCCTAACCAGAAGGCGGAAACATATGCCTCGGTTTTCACAAAGAGTGACCCGAGTCACTCAGAGTCAGTGAATTTGGATGGATATGGGCGCCTATGGGAGTCGGCGATGCCGGTAGGCGCCCATGAGGCCCTCCTGGGGTGCGGGGCCCTCCGGTCACCTCCCGGTGGAGCAGTATCCGGTGGGGCAGAACGAGCCGAGCACCGCCCGGAAGATCTGCACATGCGCCGTCCACGCCTCCGACGGCCCGGCGACCAGCAGGGCGTACTGCTTGCCGTCGCCGGCGGTCATGGCGTGCAGGGCCACGTGCCGGGCGGGGCCCGAGTCGGGGCTGTACGTGTACTCCAGCTCGGCCGCGCCGTCGCTGAGCTTCCACAGGCCGAGCTTGCGGTAGCCCTTGTTGCCGGAGACGGCCTTGTCGGTCGCGACGACCGCCTCGTAAGGCGTCTTCTCCGGGCCGTTCAGGGCGAAGACCTGGATCAGGCTGCTGCCGTCCGCGTTCTTGTAGAAGACGCTGACCCCCTGGGTGCTGCGGGTCCAGCCGCGCGGCACGGCCAGCGTGAAGCCGGCCGAGTCCTGCACCCGGGTGTAGCCCGAGGGCACGCCGGAGACGTCACTGGACGCGGCCGACGGGGTGTACGTCGACCCGCCGGAGGTGGTGCCCGAGGTCGTGGAGCCGTAGGTGGACCCGTACGTGGAACCGTAGGTCGAGCCATAGGTCGAGCCGTACGTGGAACCGTAGGTGGAACCGGTCGTGGAGCTTCCGTACGTGGACCCGGTCGTCGACCCGTACGTGGAACCGGTGGTGGAACTCCCGTAGGTGGAACCCCCGGACGTGGAACCGTACGTGGTACCCCCGTATGTGGAGTCGCCGTACGACGAACCGGGCGTCGGCGGCGCGGTGTAGCCGGGCCGCACGCTGCCGCCGGGCGGGCCGCTCTCCTCGTCGTCCCGGAACAGCGCCCAGGCCCCGATGCCGATGCCGCCCGCGAACACCACCCCGACCAGCACACCGGCCAGGATCGTCGCGCGCATGGGCCCGGTCTGCGGGTCGTCCGGCCCGCCCGCGCCGAGCAGGATCTCCGGTTCGTCCGGGTCGTAGGGGTTGTTCGGGGACGGGTCGTCGTCCACCCACTGCTGGAGATCGGCGTCCCAGCGGCTCATCTGTCCCACCCCTTCACGCCAGGAGCTGGGTGATCGCCTGCACGACGGAGAGCGCCGACGCCAGCCCGCCGGCCGCCGTCGCCCCGCCGGTCAGCAGGGCCCGGAGCCGCACCAGCCGGCCGCGCTCGGCGCGGCCGTCCCGGACGGCCGTCGCCTCCAGTCCGGCCAGCTCGCCGTCGACGTCGTCGAGGCCGTCGTCCTCGGACCGTGCCAGCAGCGGGAGTTGCCCGCGCAGTTCGCGCACGGCCGTCAGCAGCTCGGGCGGCAGGGCCAGCAACTCCCGGGAGGAGTCGACCGCCTCGGCCTCCGGGCCCGCGGCCAGCGCGCCACCGAGCATCTCGCCGACGGCGATGCCGCCGGCCCCGGGCGCCCCGACGGCACGGGCACGGGGCCCGCGCCCGCGTCCGGCGCGGCGGGCGCGCCCACGCGCTCCGAGCGGTCCTCGGCCCGGGCCTTCTCACCGCTGGCGACGGCGCCGCCGCTGATGCGGCCGATGACGATGCCACCGCCCTTGCCGTTCCCGTCGTTCCGTGTTCCCTCGGTGTCGTCACCCATCACGATCCCCCGTCCTTCGTCATGTTCTTCGCCTTGGCGCCGGTGCCCGCGGCGACCGCGCCGCCGCTCATCGAGCCGATGAAGACGCCGCCTTCGCTGATCTGCACGATCTGCTGCTCGAACTGGTCGGTCTCGTAACCCTGCGAGCGCAGGGCGTCCCGCACGCCGCTGGCGATCCGGTCCTGGACCGTCTTCACATAGCGGCTGATGTCCATCTCCTGGAACAGCGAGACCGTCTCCGCGCCGCCCAGCTCCCGCACGGACCGCTCCGGGCCGTCCGGCAGCGCGCGCTGCGGCTCGGCCAGCCAGGTGCGGAAGCCGGAGGCGCCGGCGCGGACGGTGGAGACGGCGGACGCGAAGCCGGCGGCGGGGCCGCTCAGCAGCGCCCGCAGGCCGTCGCGCAGCGGGTCGCTCTGGCCGCGCGCCGCGATGACGTCGACGGACCGGAACTCCGTCCTGATCGGCGTCAGGATGTGCGGCACGACCTCCAGCACCAGCATGCCGCCCTGGGTGTGCACCCTGACCAGGACGGACACCACGACCTGCTCGTCCCAGGCGCCGACGCGCACCCGCAGGAAGTACCGGCGGGCCTCGCCGCCCTCGTCGACCGCCTCGGCCACGTGCTGCGACACGGCGGCGGCCGCGTAGTCGAGCCGGGGGCGGGGCGGGCCGACCGGGAGATAGACGAACTCCTCGATCTCCAGGTCCTTCAGCCGGTCCCGGCTGGTCTCGGCGGCGCCCTTCCGCAGCGCCTCCAGCCGGGGCCGGACCAGGTCCACGACCGTCCGGCCGGTGAAGGGCGCCTGACCGGCGTCCGGCGCGCCGGCGCCCCCGCGCCGTCTGAGCTCCAGGGCGAACGACCAGGGCTCGTAGGGCTTCCCCATCCCGATGAAGGGACGGCCCGCGTCGTAGATGGCCATCCCCGCGTACTGCTCGCGGTCGATGGCCCGCACGATCCGCTGGTGGTACGGGGTGGTGGGCTCGGCCCGGGGCGCCAGCGCGAACGCCTGGCGGCTGAGCTCGTTGCACATCACGTCCGTGACGCGCCTGCGGTGCGCCCACACGGGGAGGACCAGCAGCAGCGGGAAGATGATGCCGAGCCAGTTGTCCGCGCCGGTGGCCAGCTGGTAGAGCGCGTACGCCCAGTAGGCGACCGTGAGCACCGCGGGGACGACGGGGATGAGCTTGCGCACGTTCCCCTTCATCGCCTCGCGCAGGGTGCGCTTGTCGACCACGTACACGGACGAACCGCGCCCGGCGGAGGCGGCGGCGGACCACTGGAAGAAGCTCACCAGCGCGTAGATCCCCGACCAGATCGGCGGCCCGACCGTACCCACTTCGATGCCGATGAAGGCGCCCCAGATCACCAGGAGCATCAGCGCCGTCAACGCGTCCTGCGCGCGGGCGCGCAGCGCGTGCGCGAGCACCGGCACGACGTCGACCCCGAGCGACGGCGCGATGGGCCGCTCCTCGTGCTCCACCAGCTCTTCGATGACCCGGCGGCGGAACTCGATGTCCAGGTACGTCCCGGCACACAGCAGCCTGGTGGCCTCGGTGCGGGAGTCCTGTGGGGTGGTTGCTGTCATACATCCCCCGATCGTCGAACTCATCTGCGGTAACACATGAGTTGACGGATTTTCGGAGAACTCAGAATAGGCCAGAAGTCCCGGGCGCAACCCCTGTCGGGGCGCAATTGAAGGGCCGGATCCCGCCGCGTACGGATGCCTTCACGAACGGGCGTCCGAATGTTGCCAAGGTCATCACCGTCAAAACACGGTCACACCACCACAGGTGCCGCACGGCCCGGGCGACAGGGCCGGCGGCGAGGAGTGGACGCCGATGATCCGTGCGCGACAGCAAATCCGGCACCGCCCCGTGAAAAGGGGCGTGCCCCCGGCAGCCGAAGCTGTCGGGGGCACGCCCGTGGAACGATCCGTGGATCAGATGAGGCCCAGGCCGCGGACCGCGTCGCGCTCCTCGACGAGCTCCTGGACGGAGGCGTCGATGCGGGCGCGGGAGAACTCGTTGATCTCCAGGCCCTGGACGATCTCGTACTTGCCGTCCTTCGTGGTGACGGGGAAGGACGAGATGATGCCCTCGGGGACGCCGTAGGAGCCGTCCGACGGGATGCCCATGGAGGTCCAGTCGCCGACGGCGGTGCCGTTGACCCAGGTGTGGACGTGGTCGATCGCGGCGTTGGCGGCGGAGGCGGCCGAGGAGGCGCCACGGGCCTCGATGATCGCGGCGCCGCGCTTGGCGACGGTCGGGATGAAGGTGTCGGCGAGCCACTGCTCGTCGTTCACGACCGCGGCGGCGTTCTTGCCCGCGACCTCGGCGTGGAAGATGTCCGGGTACTGGGTGGCGGAGTGGTTGCCCCAGATCGTCAGACGCTTGATGTCGGAGACCGACACGCCCGTCTTCCGCGCCAGCTGCGAGATCGCCCGGTTGTGGTCCAGACGGGTCATCGCGGTGAAGCGCTCGGCCGGCACGTCCGGGGCGGCGGCCTGCGCGATGAGCGCGTTGGTGTTGGCCGGGTTGCCGACGACGAGGACCTTGATGTCGTCCGCGGCGTGGTCGTTGATGGCCTTGCCCTGGGGCTTGAAGATGCCGCCGTTGGCCTCCAGGAGGTCACCGCGCTCCATGCCCTTGGTGCGGGGGCGGGCGCCGACGAGGAGGGCCACGTTCGCACCGTCGAACGCGACGTTCGGGTCGTCGGTGATCTCGATGCCGCGGAGCAGCGGGAAGGCGCAGTCGTCGAGCTCCATGGCGGTGCCCTCGGCGGCCTTCAGGCCCTGCGGGATCTCCAGCAGCCGCAGCTTGACCGGCACGTCCGCGCCGAGGAGGTGACCGGAGGCGATGCGGAAGAGCAGCGCGTAGCCGATCTGACCGGCCGCGCCGGTAACGGTGACATTGACGGGAGTGCGGGTCATGGCGATCTCCTGCTGCGAACTGGGGTTGGGTGTCCCTGCCCATTTGTGAGGATCTCTCTCGGTGTCAAGAGATCCGGCGTCAGGCTATCCGACCGCGCACCCCCTGAACCGCCGACCCCGTGTGGGACGCCTCACCGTGGCGCCGCCGGCCCGGCGACGAGGGGGACCACGCGGGACCGCCCGCCGACGCGCCAGGGCGCGCCGGGACGCGTCGGCGGGGGTGCGCGGGGGCGTGGGGCGGGGTCTGCGGGCCGGGCTCCGGCCCGCACGGCCCGCGGGCCCGGGGCGGGCGGCCGGGCTCGTACGGGCCGGGGCCCGGGGGCGATGTCCGACGCGTATCCCGGCCGTGGCTCCGGCCCCACGGCCGCGCGGGCTCGTACGGGCCCGGGGCGCGGGGCGCGGGGCCGGTCTCCGGCGGACGGTCCGGCTGCGGCTGCGGCTGCGGCTGCGGCTGCGAGGGGCGTACCGGCCATGGTCCGGGCCCCACCGCCGGGCGGCCGCGTACGGGCACCCTTTGAGGACGCACGGAAAGCTTTCGGCCAGGTTCAGCCCGTCGCGCCCGGCGACGCCGCGCGCGGGACCGTGCAGCCCTGGGCGCCCGCCGCCAGCGTGGCGCAGGCCGTCGCCTGGCCCGGGGCGGAGACCGCGACCATGGGGGTGTAGCCGTCGGCGGCGCGGGCCACGCGCCCCGACTCCGTACGGGCCGGGACCGAGCCCTGGGCGCGGGCGCTTATCCGCACGGCGTCACCGACGGCCGCCCGGGTTATGCGCCCCCACGCCGCGCCGCAGACCGCGCTGTAGCGCACCTCGACGTAGGACGAGCCGACCGTCGCGGAGCCGGCCGTCGTGGCGCGGGCGCCCCCGCAGCCCATGGCCTCCGGGTCCTTGCCCGCGCAGTCGGCGCCCACGCACTTCACCCCGGCCGGCAGGTCCGCCACGGCGCTCGCGCTCGGCGCGGCCGCCGCCGTGCCCCCGTCCGGCCCGTGGCCGCCCGTGCCCAGCAGCAGGACGGCCGCCGCGACGACCAGCAGCGCGCCGACGACGCCGGTGACGAACAGAGCGATCCGGCGGCGCGGCGGGCCCGGGGCGGGGATGGCGCTCGCCCGGTAGTCCGGCGGTACGGGCGTACGGGGCACGGACGGCCGGGACCCCGGGCCCGGGGCGGCCGCGGGCGTGGCCCGTACGCCCTCCGCGCCCGCCGCCGGCCCGCCTCCCGACGCCCCTTCCGGGCGGTCCGGCGGCCGCGGTTCCCGGCACAGCGGCTCCGAACGCAGCGCGCCCTGCTCCCGGGCGCCCGCGCCCGCCCGCGCCGCCGGGGCGGCCCGAACTCGCCCAGCGCGGCCCGCGCCCGGGCGACCCGCATCGCCTCCACCGTCACGTCGTGCCGGAGCTCGGAGCGGCTCCAGGACCGCTCGGCCAGCTCCCACATGGTGCTCAGATGGCCGACGTCCGTGCCGGTCACCTCGGCCAGGGCCTCCGCGGCCCCGCGCGGCGGGAGCAGCCGGCCGTTCAGATAGCGCTCCCACGACGTCTTGCTGTACCCCGTGCGGTCCGCGACGGCGCTGATGCTCAGCCCGCTGCGCTCGACGAGTCTGCGCAGCTGTTCGGTGAACTCCCGTACCTGCGGATCAAGTTCCTCCGGTATCGCCCTCCAGCGAGGCATTGCCCTCCCCTGCTCCCCCGATGCGTACGCCGACGCGCGCCGCGCCCGCGTCCGGCCGTGTGTCGCGGCGCGGCCCGTCGCCGCGGCGCCCGTCCACAGTCTTCGGTGCTGGCTACCCAGGGGGATGCCGCAACTCGGCGCGGCAGTTCCCCAGCGGGGGGCGCACAGGGGTATTCGGGGCGAACGCCCCTCCCGGTATGCGCCCTTGTCACATCCGCCGCACAACTGGTACACGACAGGGACCTCGTACCGGAACAGCTACCTCCGGGCTACAGGGCACCCGGAGATCTTGAAACGGCCCGCCGGGGTCAAGATCCTCTGGAGTGGGCGGTGGCCCGTCCCCCCACGGGGGTGGAGGACGGGCCACCGCGGCCGCTCACCCACGGGCGCGGCGGTCCGCACCGCACGCGCGGCGGTACGGGCCGCCGTGCCGACCGCGGGCGGGCGCGGGGAGCGGCCGGCCCCGGAACCGGCCTGAAACAGACGGTCCTCCGCTTCTCCGCCCTCCCACGGGTTTCGGAGCCCGGCCCGGGGGCTCGGAACCGGCCCAGGGTCCCGGAGCCCGGTCCAGGGCTTCGGCTCCCGGCCCGGGGGCTCAGACCCCCGTCGCCCTCCTCAGGTTCTCGTCCAGCGCGTCCAGGAACTGCTCCGTGGTCAGCCACGGCGCGTCCTCGGAGATCAGCAGCGCCAGGTCCTTGGTCATCCGGCCGCTCTCGACCGTCTCGACGCAGACCCTCTCCAGCGTCTCCGCGAACCGGGTGACCTCGGGGGTGCCGTCGAGCTTCCCCCGGTGCGCCAGGCCCCGGGTCCAGGCGAAGACCGACGCGATCGGATTGGTCGAGGTCTCCCTGCCCTGCTGGTGCCGGCGGTAGTGGCGGGTGACGGTGCCGTGCGCGGCCTCGGCCAGGACGGTCCGCCCGTCCGGCGACATCAGCACGGAGGTCATCAGGCCGAGCGAGCCGAAGCCCTGCGCGACGGTGTCGGACTGGACGTCCCCGTCGTAGTTCTTGCACGCCCAGACGTAGCCGCCCTTCCACTTCAGCACCGCGGCGGCCATGTCGTCGATCAGCCGGTGCTCGTAGGTCAGGCCCTTCTCGTCGAACCCGTCCTTGAACTCGGCGTCGAAGACCTCCTGGAAGAGGTCCTTGAAGCGGCCGTCGTACTTCTTGAGGATCGTGTTCTTGGTGGACAGGTAGACCGGGTAGCCACGGGCGAGGCCGTAGCGGAACGAGGCCCTCGCGAAGTCGCGGATCGACGCGTCGTGGTTGTACATCGACAGGGCGACGCCGGGCCCCGGGAACTCGTGGACCTCGACCTCCAGCGGCTCCGAGCCGTCCTTCGGGGTGAAGGCCATGGTGAGCGTGCCCGGGCCGGGGATCTTGAGGTCGGTGGCCCGGTACTGGTCGCCGAAGGCGTGGCGGCCGACGACGATCGGCTCGGTCCAGCCGGGGACCAGGCGCGGCACGTTCCCGATGATGATCGGCTCGCGGAAGATCACACCGCCGAGGAGGTTGCGGATGGTCCCGTTGGGCGAGCGGTACATCGCCTTGAGGCCGAACTCCTCGACCCGCGCCTCGTCCGGGGTGATCGTGGCGCACTTCACTCCGACGCCGTACTCCCCGACGGCCCTGGCGGCCTCGACGGTCACCTGGTCGCTGGTGGCGTCGCGGTGCTCGATGCCCAGGTCGAAGCGTTTCAGCTCGATGTCGAGGTACGGGCGGATCAGCTTGTCCTTGATGAAGGACCAGATGATGTGAGCCATCTCGTCGCCGTCGAGCTCGACGACGGGCGCGGCTACCTTGATCTTGGCCATGGGGGGTCCCTTCCCCGCCCCGGCCCCTCCCGTAACCGGAAGACCCACCTCCGGTGTGGCGCCCGACGCTGCCGGCGGACGCCCGTCCGGCGCCGGCCGGGACGGCTCCCCGGGCCGGCGCCGGACGGGCGCCGGCCCCCGCTACACCGTGAAGTGCAGCACGTCCTCCAGGAACGGGATCTTCACCCACGGATGCGGCTGCGCCATCAGCGAGAGCAGCAGGATCGCCACGCCCAGCCCGCCGTACGTGATCATGTCCGTGAACCGCGACCGGACCGCGAGCATGCCGACCGACGGCAGCGCCCACCGCAGCACCGCGCCGCCGATCATCGCCAGCCCGATCAGCAGCGTCCCCACCCGGAACGCGTCGAGGGAGACCACCAGCAGCCCCACGCCCGTGACGCCCAGGACCGTCAGCAGCGGCCACTGCCGGGCCGGGGCCGGGGCGTCACCGGGGGCGGCGCGGCCACCGCCCTCGGGGCGGGCGGTGTCGCGCGTGAGCTGGAAGCGGCGCGACTTCGCGGCCGCCGCCCGCCGCGGCTCCTCCGGCGGACCGGCCGGCTTCCCGCCCGCCTCGCCGCCGGAGTTCCCGCCGGTCCTCCCGGACTCAGCCCGCATTGCCGATTCCGGCGGCGCGCTCGGCGGCCTCCACCACGTTGACCAGCAGCAGCGCCCGGGTCATCGGGCCCACGCCGCCCGGGTTGGGGGCGACCCAGCCGGCGACCTCGGCCGCGCCCGGGTGGACATCGCCGACGATCTTGCCGTTCTCGTCACGGCTGACGCCGACGTCGAGGATGGCCGCGCCCGGCTTGATGTCCTCGGGCTTGATCAGGTGCGGCACACCGGCGGCGGCGACGATGACGTCCGCCTGGCGCAGCTGCGCGGAGAGGTCACGGGTGCCGGTGTGGCAGAGGGTGACCGTGGCGTTCTCGGACTTACGGGTCAGCAGGAGGCCGATCGAGCGGCCGACGGTGATGCCGCGGCCGACGACCACGACGTGCGCGCCGTTGATCTCCACGTCGTGGCGGCGCAGCAGCTCGACGATGCCGTGCGGGGTGCAGGGCAGCGGGCCGGTCTCGTTGAGGACGAGGCGGCCGAGGTTGGTCGGGTGGAGGCCGTCCGCGTCCTTGGCCGGGTCCATCAGCTCCAGCACGCGGTTGGTGTCGATGCCCTTGGGAAGGGGGAGTTGGACGATGTATCCGGTGCAGTCGGGGTTGTCGTTGAGCTCGCGGACGACTGCCTCGATCTCCTCCTGCGTGGCGGTGTCGGGAAGTTCGCGCTGGATCGACGCGATGCCGACCTGGGCGCAGTCGCGGTGCTTTCCGGCCACGTACCACTTGCTGCCGGGGTCGTCGCCGACCAGGAGGGTGCCCAGGCCGGGCGTGACGCCCTTGGCCTTCAGCGCCTCCACGCGGGTGGTGAGTTCGGACTTGATCGCGGCGGCGGTGGCCTTGCCATCGAGAATCTGGGCGGTCATGCCCCCCATCCTCGCGGATGGGGTGGCACTCATTCCAGTCAGGTCACGGCCGCTCATGTACGTGTGACGCTGTCAGTGCCGTATGTCACGATGATCGGAGTAGCCGCGACTGTCGGGGGCCGGGCGGCCACTGTCCCCGCATGTCCCCTTGCCCCTCGTACGGTCCGGCTCGTCCCCGCCCCGAGACCGCTCGAAGGATCACCAGGTGACCTACCCGCCCCAGCAGCCCTCCCAGTACCCCCAGTACCCGCAGCAGCCCCAGCAGCCCGGTCAGCCGTACGCACCGTTCCCGCAGCAGGCCGCCGGTTACGGCTATCCGCAGGGCGGTTACCCCCAGGGTGGTTACCCGCAGGGCGGCTATCCCCAGGGCGCGCCCGCCATGCAGCAGCGCCCGCCGCTGGCCGGCTGGTGGTCCCGGGTGGCCGCGCAGCTGATCGACGGCCTGCTGCTCGGCCTGATCCCGTTCGCCTTCATGATCATTGGCATCGTCATGGTGGTGATGTCCTACGCCGACTGCGTGGACAGCACCACCAACACCGTGGACAGCACCTGTGAGCCCTCCACCGGGGCCATCGGCACGGGCATGGCGCTGATGGTCATCGGCGGCCTCCTCGGCTTCGGGCTCGGCCTGTGGATGCTCTACCGCCAGGGCAAGACCGGTCAGACGGTCGGCAAGAAGATGATGAACATCGCCGTGGTGCGGGAGCGCGACGGCCAGCCGACCGGCTTCGGCATGGCCTTCGTCCGCAACCTCGCGCACATCCTCGACGGCCTCCCGTTCAACCTGGGCTACCTGTGGCCGCTGTGGGACGACAAGAACCAGACCTGGGCCGACAAGATGGTCGGCACGGTCGTCATCCGCACGCGCTGAGACGGCGTGCCGCGGCCGGTGTGCCGGGGCACCCGCCGCGGCTCGTTCCGCGCGCACGCCGAGGCCGCGCCCCGAAGCTTTCGGGGCGCGGCTTTCGCGTACGTACGACGGGCGCCCGGCGCGCCCCGTGCGCCTAGTGGAAGAAGTGGCGCGTCCCCGTGAAGTACATCGTCACGCCCGCCGCCTTCGCGGCCTCCACGACCTGCTCGTCACGGACCGAACCGCCCGGCTGCACCACGGCCTTGACGCCCGCGGCCGTCAGCACCTCCAGCCCGTCCGGGAAGGGGAAGAAGGCGTCGGACGCGGCGTACGAACCCGCGGCCCGCTCCTCGCCCGCCCGCTGCACCGCGAGCTTCGCGGAGTCGACGCGGTTGACCTGGCCCATGCCGACGCCGACCGTCGCGCCGTCCTTGGCCAGCAGGATCGCGTTGGACTTCACGGCGCGGCAGGCGCGCCAGGCGAAGGCCAGCCCGGCCAGCTCGTCGGCGGAGAGCGCCTCGCCCGTGGCGAGCGTCCAGTTGGCCGGGTCGTCGCCCTCGGCCTGGAGCCGGTCATTGGCCTGGACCAGGACGCCGCCCTCGACGGGCCGCGACTCGCCGTGCGCCGCGGGGGCGTCGGCGCAGCGCAGCACGCGGATGTTCTTCTTGCGGGCCAGCACCTCGACGGCGCCGTCCTCGTAGGCCGGGGCGACGATGACCTCGGTGAAGATCTCGGCGACCTGCTCGGCCATGGCGACCGACACCGGGCGGTTGACGGCGATGACGCCGCCGAACGCGGACAGCGGGTCGCAGGCGTGCGCCTTGCGGTGGGCCTCGGCGACGTCCGAACCGACCGCGATGCCGCACGGGTTGGCGTGCTTGATGATCGCGACGCAGGGCTCGGTGTGGTCGTGCGCCGCCCGGCGGGCCGCCTCGGTGTCGACGTAGTTGTTGTAGGACATCTCCTTGCCGTGCAGCTGCTCGGCGTAGGCGAGGCCCTTGCCCGTGCCGTCCGTGTAGAGGGCGGCGGGCTGGTGCGGGTTCTCGCCGTAGCGCAGGACCTGCTTGCGCGCGTAGGAGACGCCGATGAAGTCCGGCCAGGGGCCCTCGTCGGCGCCGTAGCCCTCGGCGAACCAGTTGGCGACGGCCACGTCGTAGGCGGCCGTGTGCTGGAACGCCTCGGCGGCCAGGCGCTTGCGCCGCCCGAGGTCGAAGCCCCCGTCGGCGGCGGCCTTCAGCACGTCGGCGTAGTGGCCGGGGTTCACGACCACGGCGACGGAGGGGTGGTTCTTGGCGGCGGCGCGGACCATCGAGGGGCCGCCGATGTCGATCTGCTCGACGCACTCGTCGGGCGCGGCGCCCGAGGCGACGGTCTCGCGGAAGGGGTAGAGGTTGACGATCACGAGATCGAAGGGCTCCACGCCCAGCTCGGTGAGCTGCTCGCGGTGCGAGGCGAGGCGGCGGTCGGCGAGGATGCCGGCGTGCACGCGCGGGTGCAGCGTCTTCACCCGGCCGTCCAGGCACTCGGGGAAGCCGGTCAGCTCCTCGACCTTGGTGACCGGGACCCCGGCCTCCGCGATCTTCCCGGCCGTCGAGCCGGTGGAGACGAGCTGGACACCGGCCGCGTGCAGACCGCGGGCCAGCTCGGCCAGCCCCGTCTTGTCGTAGACGCTGACCAGGGCGCGCCGGATGGGCCGCTTCGTACCTTCAGCGGTCACGCCCTCGGGGGTCGTGCCTTCGGAGGTCGTAGCTTCGACGGTCACGGGATTCTTACCTTTCGTCCCTCTATGCGATAGCCGTCGCGGGCCAGACGCCCCACGACATCGACGAGCAGCGCTCGCTCGACTTCCTTGATCCGCTCATGCAGCGCGGATTCGTCGTCCTCGTCCCGGACCTCCACCACGCCCTGCGCGATGATCGGGCCGGTGTCGACGCCGTCGTCGACGAAGTGGACGGTGCAGCCGGTCACCTTCGCGCCGTACGCGAGCGCGTCGCGCACGCCGTGGGCACCGGGGAAGCTGGGCAGCAGGGCGGGGTGGGTGTTGACCACCCGGCCGCCGAAGCGGTCCAGGAACGCCTTGCCGAGGATCTTCATAAAGCCGGCCGAGACGACGAGGTCCGGCGCGTGCGCGGCGGTCGCCTCGGTCAGCGCCCGGTCCCAGGAGTCCCGGTCGGCGTGGTCCTTCACCCGGCACACGAAGACGGGCAGCCCGGCGCGCTCGGCGCGCTCCAGCCCGGCGATGCCGTCCCGGTCGGCGCCCACGGCCACGACCCGGGCGCCGAAGCCGTCCGGATCGGCGGCGATCGCGTCGAGCAGGGCCTGCAGATTGGTGCCCGAGCCGGAGACCAGCACGACGAGCCGGGCGGGTGACGGGGGCGCGGGAGGCGCGGAGGCCACGGCGGGGCCCTTTCTCGCGGGTGATGCGGTTTGTATGGTCGTACGAGACGGAGGGGTCGCCTGATACGGGGGACTCTACGAAGCCGCCGACCGCCAGCAACGATACCGGCACGCGGAACGGCCCCCACGGGACGGGGGCGGCCGCGGAAGGTAGCGTCTGGAAGCAGCGCACGGAAAGCGCGGGCAAAGCGCGAGGAATCCGAGCGCGACGCCGTACGTTCGGTGTGCAGTACGTCATGCGGTCACGTTCTGGCGTACGGGACACGTCGGCGCGCCGTGCGCAGGACGACGACACGAGACGTGTGCAGGACGACGACACAAGGGGAAGACACACTCCACATGCCGGACCGACGCCGCCACGCGGCTCACCACCTCGCGCTGCCCACCGCGTCCATGGAGTCCGCGGGGCCCTCGGGACCCACCGTGTCCCCGGGGTCCGCCGCGTCCGCGGCCACGGAGTCCACCGGAGGCCGGCGATGAGGAACGCCCGGATGTCGCACGAGCGCCCGTCCTCGCAGTCCCCGTCCCCGGACGAGCAGCGGGACGACAACCCCTTCGCACCGCCGCCGGAGGGGCGGCCGGACCGGCCCTGGGAGCCGCGCGAGCGCCCGGAGGGGCGCGAGGGCGGCACCGACGGGACGGGCCAGGGGGGCCAGGGAAACCCGGCGGGCCCGGGAGGTCAGGGAGGTCAGGGGGACCAGGGAGGCCCGGACGGCACGGGGTCGCAGAGCGGCGGTCAGCCTCCGGTGTGGGGCAGCCAGTGGAGCAGCCGGCAGCCCGGGCGCCAGGACGGCGGCTTCGGCGGCGGGCCCGGCGGACCGCGCCGGCCGGGTGGCCAGGGCGGCGGTCCGGGCGGCAGCGGCGGCCTCCGCTGGGACCCGACGGACCCGGCGCAGCGGCGTGCCCGCTACGCCCTGCTGGCGGGCATGTGGGGCTTCTTCTTCGCCCTCTTCAGCATCCCCCAGGTGGCCCTCCTGCTCGGCGCCCTCTCCCTTTACTGGGGCATCAGCTCCCTCCGCGCCAAGTCCACGCCGCGCCGACCGGACCCGGACAACCCGGCGGCACCCTCCCCGGGCGCGTTCCGGCCGCAGACGACGGCGGCGGTGAGCGGCCTGGTCACGGGCGGGCTGGCGCTGGCGATCGTAGCGGCGACGTTCCTCTTCCAGATCGTCTACAGCGACTACTACACATGTGTGGACGACGCGCTGACCCAGACGTCACGGCAGGCGTGCGAGAACCACCTGCCGAAGGAACTGCGCCCGCTGCTGGGGGCGCAGGACTGAGACCGGGGCGCTCCGCGGGGCGCCTCCCACCGCTTCCGCTTCTGCTTCTGCTTCTGCTTCGAGAACGCCGGGCGGGCCGGGTCTTCCGGCCTGGCCGGCGTTCGGGCGTTCGGGGCGCCAGGGCGTTCGGGGGTGTCGGGGCGCCAGGGCGTTCGGGGCGTCGGGGCATTCGGGGCGCCGGGGCGAGATCCGGGGGCTGGGGCAGCCGGGGGACGGGGGCGGAGCCGGGCTGAGGCCGGGGGCGGCCGGAGGCGGCCGGGCTGAGGTCAAGGGGCGGCCGAACGGCGGCCGGTGGCGGAGCCGGGGAGCGGCCTGAGGCCAGGGGCCGGCCCCGGGCGGCCGGGCTGAGGCCAGGGGCAGAGCCGGGCGGCCGGGCTGAGGCCAGGGGCAGAGCCGGGCTGAGACCAGGGGCAGCCGAACGGCGGCCTGTGGCGGAGCCGGGTCGAGGCCGGGAAGGCGACTGGGCAGCGGCCGACGGAGCCGGGCCGAGGCCGAGCGGCGGCCGGGGACGGAGCCGGGCCGAGGCCAGGGACGGCCGGGCTGAGGCCAGGGGCGGTGGGCGCCTCCGGCCCTACGGGGATCGGTCCGGGGCCAGCGGTCACCCCCGGCCCTACAAGGATCAGTCCGGGCCGGCAGCCGTCCCCGGCCCTACGGGGATCAGTCCGGCTTCCGGGTCGCCGGGTCCCGTGGTTCGAAGTCCGGCACCAGGCCGCCCCCCGAGTCCTTGAGGGCCGCCCACCGCACCTGTCTGGCCCCCGTGTCGTGCCAGGCCGCCGCTCCACCCGTGCCCTTGCCGTCGGCCGGGGCCGTACCCCGGCCCGCGCACGGCGCCGCGTGTCGGCCCTTCTTCGCGCGGCCCGGCCACCAGCCCCGGCTTCTCGGCCGCTTGGCCGCCGTCGGGGCCACGGGCCCGTCCGGCGGCCCGTGCCTCGGTGACGCCTCCAGCGAGGGCCTCACCGGCAGTTCCTCCACCACCGCCGGGTCCTGGGGCGCGACGCGCGCCCGCAGCCGCCGGGTGGGCCGGTCGACCGCCGGGCCGTTACGGGCCGCCTTCCCGGCCGGTCCGCTCCCGGCCGGTCCGCTCCCGGACGACCCGTTCCCGGACGTACCGTCGGCCGCCGCTCCCCGGAGCGCGCCGATGCCGGGCCACCGCCCGAGGAACACCCTTCCGGCGGGTGCCGCGTCCTCCGTGGCCTCTCCCGTCGCTGCCGCCTCTCCCCTGGGTTCGGCGCCCCATGGGGCCCACCGGAAGGCATCGCTCGTGGGCTTCTCCGGGCTCCCCGTCACTTCCGGACCGTCGTCCTGCTCCAGGCCCCCGGCAGGGGCTTGGAGCCCGGCAGGGGCTTGGGTTCCAGCCTGGGCTTGGGTCCCGGCCTCGCCGGAGGTCCCGGCCGAGCGGACGTCCACGTCGGTCGCCCGCTCCCCCGTCTCCCACTCTTCCCGCCGCCGGAACACGTCCCCGGCCATCTCCGAGCCCTCGGCCTCGCCAAGGGCCCCGATCGCCGCATCCGCCACCGCCCGCCGCCGGAAGGCGTCCTCTGCCGTCTCCGAGTCCTCGGCCTCACCGAAGGGAGGCCGAGGCGCCGCATCCGGCGCTGCCCGCCACCGGAAACCGTCCCTTGTCTCCTCCGCGTCGTCGGCGTCACCGAGAGGCCGGGGCGCCGCGTCCGCCGCCGCCCACCGCCGCAAACCCTCCCTTACCGCCTCCGAGTCCTCACCAAAGGGCGGCCGGGGTGCCGCATCCGCCTCCCACCGCCGAAAACCCTCCCCTGCCGCCTCCGAACCACCGGCCTCACCAAAAGACCCGGGCGCCGCATCCGCCGCCGCCCACCGCCGCAAACCCTCCCCTACCGCCTCCGAGTCCTCGGCCTCATCGGCCGCCTCGCCGTCCACCTGCACCCACTGCGGGCGGGGGACGTCCGCGGCCCTCTCCTCGTCCTCTTGCTCGGACTCTCCGGAGTGCTCGCCTTCCCCGGAGTGCTCGTCCTTCCCCGGGTCCTCGGCCTCACCGGACGTCCCCGCCGCCTCGTCCTCCGCCGCCTCCGAGTCCTCAGGCTCCCCAGGGGCCCCGGCCTCCTCGGCCGGCCCCCGCCTTCCCCACCGCCAGAACGCCTGCCCACCCGCCCCGGGCGTGGCGTCCGCCTCAGGAGCCGCCACCGAACCCAGCCCGACCGTGACCTCCGTCCCCGACGCAGTCCCCGCCGCAGTCCCCGCCGCAGGCTCCGGGGGCGTGCCGAAGCCCAGCCACGCCGCCGCTCCCCGCAGCGCCGCGGCGCCCGTCCAGCGGCGGGGCGCGCGCGGCTCTCGGGCCGTCGTCGGCTCCGGCTCCTCCGACGGCGCCGGCAGGGGCGTGAGGCCCAGCGCCGCCACCGGGCCACGCGACCAGGCCGGCACCGCCGCGCCGTACTGCCGCGACCTGGCCTCCCGCCGCGCCGCACGGACCGCGCGGCGGCGCAGCCAGCGCAGGGTCAGCGCGCAGGGAACGCCGATCGAGGCCGTCCAGGTGACGGCCGACACCCCGACCTGCCGCCACGGCGGGCCGAAGACCGCGAGCGCGCCGTCGCCGAGGGCACCGGACGCCGCGTACGCGAGGAAGGTGGTCACCACGGCGCAGACGACGGCGCCGGACGCGGCGATCAGGGCGGTGCCCAGGAACGTCGAGCGGCCCAGCGGCACCGCGCCGCTCGGCACGGCGGCGTACGCGATGGCGATGCCCGCCGCGACCGGTACGGCGACCGCGGCCGCGTACAGCAGCGGTCCGGGGTCGCCCGCCACCGGCAGGGCCGAGAACAGCGGGAACCTCGGCAGCATCGGATGGTCGGTCACGCCCAGCGGAGCGATCACGCTGCCCGCGCCGACCGTGAAGCCGGGCCCGAGCCCGTACGCCACCGTCCAGACGACGGCGTTCGGGGCCAGCGCCACGCAGAGCAGCACCACGGCGACCCGGCCGGACCAGGCCACCGTCATCTGGAGCAGCGACTCCCGGGCGTCGCTCGCGTGCACGGCGAGCGAGCCGGCCAGCAGCAGCGCGGCGGCGCCGAGCAGGGCGCCGGTGCCCACCGCGCCGACCCGGGCCACGCAGGTCAGCCGGGGGCGGGTGAAGGCGGCCCGGACGCGCTTGGGCAGGGCCTGGAGCGTGCCGCGGGCGAACGCGGGCGCGGTTCCACCCGGACGGCCGAGCGCCGTCCACACCCCGAGGCCGATGGACGCGGCGGCGACCAGCGGCAGGTGGAGCAGCGCGCTCAGCGGCGCGGCCTGCAGGGGCCCCGAGGAGGCGTAGAGCACGGCGGCGGTCGCCACGAGGAGGTAGCCGCCGAGCAGGGCGAGGGCCACGGTGCGGGGCGGAAGCGGATCGTCGGGGCCGTAGGTGTGCGCGGAGGCGTAGGTGTGCCCGGCCCCGTAGGTGTGCTCGGGGCCGTAGGCGTGTTCGGGGCCGTAGGCGTGTTCGGGGTCGTCGTCGGTCCCTTGAGCCGTGGAGGTCCCGTCGTCCTCACTGGCACCATCAAGTCCGTCGGCACCGGGGGTTCCCCCGGTGTCCCCGGTCCCGTCGGCCCGTACGGCCCGGCCCGTACCGGCACGCCTGCCGGCCCCGTCGAGCGCTTCGATCACATCGATCCCGGCACCACCACCAGCACCACGCCCGTCGGCGACCTCCCTGGCGTCGCCCGTCCGCTCCAGGGCGTGCCGGGCCGCCCGGTAGAGCAGCCAGCACGGCAGCACCGAGGTCAGCAGGGGTGTCAGCCCGACCGGCGCGGTCCCTCCGGAGAGCGTCTCGGTCCGTACGAGCTCGGCTCCGTGCGCCAGCAGCCACAGGTCCGCGGCGATGCGCAGGGCGCCGGCGGGCCCGCTGTCGGGGTAGGGGGAGGAGATCCAGAGCAGCAGCACGGCCACGGCGAGCGCGCCCAGCCCCAGCCCCGCGGCGAGCATCCCGCCGAGGAACACCGTGCCCGCCGTCATGGGTGGCCCGTGCACGGCGGAGCGGCCGCGCGCGGGGAACGGGGGGGTGTGCTCGGCATACGGAGTCACAGGGCTCACAAGGCCATGCTGCCAACAACAATGCTTTCGTACGGGTAACGGGCAAATGGCCGTCGTGTCGCCCGAGGTCCGCTTATGCCCCGGTTCGTAAACGGCCGTGGGCCCGCACCTCGTGCGAGGTGCGGGCCCACGGCCACACAAACGTACGTACGTCCCGGACCGCGGCCACCGCCGCGGTCCGGTCGTGCGGTCAGGCCAGGACTCAGGCGCTGAGCGCGGCGCGCGCGAGACGGGCGGTCTCGGACGGCGTCTTGCCGACCTTCACGCCCGCGGCCTCAAGGGCCTCCTTCTTCGCCTGCGCGGTGCCGGAGGAACCGGACACGATCGCACCGGCGTGGCCCATGGTCTTGCCCTCGGGCGCGGTGAAACCGGCCACGTAGCCGACGACCGGCTTGGTGACGTTGGCCTTGATGAAGTCGGCCGCACGCTCCTCGGCGTCGCCGCCGATCTCGCCGATCATGACGATCAGCTCGGTCTCCGGGTCGGCCTCGAAGGCCGCCAGGGCGTCGATGTGCGTGGTGCCGATGACCGGGTCGCCACCGATGCCGACGGCCGAGGTGAAGCCGATGTCACGGAGCTCGTACATCATCTGGTAGGTCAGCGTGCCGGACTTCGACACGAGACCGATCTTGCCGGGCTTGGTGATGTCGCCCGGGATGATGCCGGCGTTGGACTGGCCCGGGGTGATCAGACCGGGGCAGTTCGGGCCGATGATCCGGGTCTTGTTGCCCTTGGCCGAGGCGTACGCCCAGAAGGCGGCGGAGTCGTGCACCGCGATGCCCTCGGTGATGACGACGGCCAGCGGGATCTCGGCGTCGATCGCCTCGACGACGGCGGCCTTGGCGAAGGCCGGCGGCACGAAGAGGACGGACACGTCGGCGCCCGTCTTCTCCATCGCCTCCTTGACGGAGCCGAAGACCGGGACCTCGGTGCCGTCGAAGTCGACGGACGTGCCGGCCTTGCGCGGGTTCACGCCACCGACGATGTTGGTGCCGTCGGCCAGCATGAGCTTGGTGTGCTTCATGCCCGTGGCGCCGGTCATCCCCTGGACGATGACCTTGCTGTCCTTGGTGAGGAAGATAGCCATGGTTGTGGAGTCCTCGTCCTTTACTTAGCCGCAGCCAGCTCGGCGGCCTTGTCGGCCGCGCCGTCCATGGTGTCCACGCGCTGCACGAGCGGGTGGTTGGCGTCGGACAGGATCTTGCGACCCAGCTCCGCGTTGTTGCCGTCGAGGCGCACGACAAGCGGCTTGGTGACGGCCTCGCCCTTGCTCTTGAGCAGCTCGAGGGCCTGGACGATGCCGTTGGCGACCTCGTCACAGGCGGTGATGCCACCGAAGACGTTGACGAACACGGACTTGACGTCCGGGTCGCCGAGGATGATCTCAAGACCGTTGGCCATGACCTCGGCGGAGGCGCCGCCACCGATGTCGAGGAAGTTGGCGGGCTTGACGTTGCCGTGGTTCTCACCGGCGTACGCGACGACGTCGAGGGTGCTCATCACGAGACCCGCGCCGTTGCCGATGATGCCGACCTCACCGTCGAGCTTGACGTAGTTGAGGCCCTTGGCCTTGGCGGCCGCCTCGAGGGGGTTGGCCGCGGCCTTGTCCTCGAGCGCCTCGTGCTCCGGCTGGCGGAAGTCGGCGTTCTCGTCGAGCGAGACCTTGCCGTCGAGGGCCAGCACGTCGCCGTTGGCGACCTTGGCGAGCGGGTTGACCTCGACGAGGAGCGCGTCCTCGGCGACGAAGGTCTTCCACAGGGTCACCATGACCTCGGCGACCTTCTCGGCGACCTCGGCCGGGAACTTCGCCTGGGCGACGATCTCGCGGGCCTTCTCGATCGTCACACCCTCGTTGGAGTCGACCGGGACCTTCGCGAGGGCCTCGGGGGTCTTCTCCGCGACCTCCTCGATGTCCATGCCGCCCTGCACCGAGGCCATGGCCAGGAAGGTGCGGTTGGTGCGGTCGAGGAGGTACGAGACGTAGTACTCCTCGAGGATCTCGGGAGCGGTCTCGGCGATCATCACCTTGTGGACCGTGTGGCCCTTGATGTCCATGCCGAGGATGTCCGTCGCACGGGCGACGGCCTCGTCCGGCGTGGCGGCCAGCTTCACGCCGCCGGCCTTGCCACGGCCGCCGACCTTCACCTGCGCCTTGACGACCGAACGGCCGCCCAGCTTCTCGGTGGCCTCGCGCGCCGCCTCAGGCGTGTCGATGACTTCACCGGCCAGCACCGGTACACCGTGCTTGGCGAAGAGGTCCCTCGCCTGGTACTCGAACAGGTCCACGCGCGTCAGTCCCTTTTCCATGGATATCGCGGTTCGTTGTCTGCGCGGGCGTGCCGCAGGGCAGCGTGAGGACGCGATCTTTGACGAGGGCGGCACACGTTCACCGTTGACGCGGCATGTCCGTCTCGCAGGTTATCCCCGAGGGACGGAGGTCCCTAAATCGCAGGTCACACTCTGGCCGTGATTACGCTCACAGATCGCCTACCGGCCGTCACCCGTCCGGAGCCGGGGGACTGGGCCGTCCGGGGGCGGCGGGGGCTTCCGGCCCGGCCGCCGTGCCCGCCGTCCCGCCCCCGCCGAGCCCGTCAGGCCCCCGGTATCGGCAGGGGCCGTTTCTCCAGCGCGGCCGCCATCACCTCGGGGAAGAGGTCGGGTGTGCAGGCGAAGGCGGGCGCGCCGAGGGCCGCCAGCGCCGCCGCGTGCTCGCGGTCGTAGGCGGGGGCGCCCTCGTCGGAGAGGGCGAGCAGCGCCACGAACTCCACGCCGGACGCCTTCATGGCCGCGACGCGCTTCAGCATCTCGTCCCGGATCCCTCCCTCGTAAAGATCACTGATGAGGACCACGACGGTTTCCGTCGGCCGGGTGATGCGCGACTGGCAGTAGGCGAGCGCGCGGTTGATGTCGGTGCCCCCGCCGAGCTGGGTGCCGAAGAGCACGTCGACCGGGTCGGACAGCTGGTCGGTGAGGTCGACGACGGCGGTGTCGAAGACGACGAGCCGGGTGTCGAGGGAGCGCATCGAGGCGAGGACGGCCCCGAAGACCGAGGCGTGGACGACGGAGGCCGCCATCGAGCCCGACTGGTCGACGCACAGGACGACCTCCTTCCGCACGGACCGCGCCGAGCGGCCGTGGCCGACCAGGCGCTCGGGCACGACCGTGCGGTGCTCGGGCAGATAGTTCTTGAGGTTCACCCGGATGGTGCGGTTCCAGTCGATGTCGTGGTGGCGGGGCCGGGCGACACGGGCCGAGCGGTCGAGGGCCCCGTCCAGCGTCGCGCGGGTGCGCTGGGCAAGGCGTCTCTCCAGGTCCTCGACGACCTTACGGACGACGGCGCGCGCGGTCTCCTTGGTGGACCCGGGCATGGCCTTGCCGAGGGAGAGCAGGACGCCGACGAGATGGACGTCCGCCTCGACGGCCTCCAGCATCTCCGGCTCCAGGAGCAGCGTGGCCAGGCCGAGGCGGTCGATGGCGTCGCGCTGCATCACCTGGACGACGGACACCGGGAAGTACGTACGGATGTCACCCAGCCAGCGGGCGATCCGGGGCGCGGACTCCCCCAGACCGCCCTCGCGCCGGGCCGGCCCGGTGGGCGACGCGGTGGGCGATCCCGTGCCGTAGAGCGCCTCCAGGGTCCGGTCCATGGCGAGGTCCACCCCGCCGAGCACGGAACCGGCGGATCCCCCACCGCCGGCCTCCGCTTCCCCACCGAGCACCAGCCGCCAGCGGCGAAGCCGCTCGGGGGCTGGGGCGGAGGCGGAGGCGGGGGCCGGGGCGGAGGGGCCGGAGGCGGAGGGGCGGGACGCGACGGGGTGGTCGGACACGACGGTGGGAGGGGTGGTCGCCTCGACCGCCGGTGTCGTGCCGGTCGTGCCGGTCGTGCTGATCGCCGTCATCGTCCCGTCCCGTCCGTGGTCGCGCCGGTGGCGGCCGGCAGGGCGCCGCCCTCCGTACGGACCGGGGTGTCTCCCCGGTCCGTCCCGCTCGTCGTAGCTGTCCCGCCCGGCCCGGCCTTCGCACCCGGCCGGGCGGTCCCGTCCGCCCTGGCAGTCCCGTCCGCCCCGGCAGTCCCGTCCGCCCCGGCAGTCCTGTTCGCCCCGGCCATCCCGCCCGACCTGCCCTCCACCGTGGGCAGCAGGTGACCGTCGCACCCGCCGCCGCTTCCCGCGCCCCCGCTGTCCCCTTGGCAGGCACCGCCTCCGTCCCGGCGCGGATCCGGGTCGAGGCCCAGCAGTGCGTACAGCGTCGGCAGGACGGCCGACGCCCGGTCCTCGTCGAGCCCGGCCCCGAAGCCGTGGGCGTCCTGCTCGCCGGGGACGGCCGGGCGGCTGCCCGGGCTCCCCCGCCGGACGAGTTCCCCGAGCGTGCGGCGCACCCCCGTCTCGTAGGCGGAGAAGGTGCGGCGCAACAGCGGCAGCACGGACGTGAAGGCCGCGGGTGGCACTCCGACCAGCCAGGCGTCGACGAGGGCGAGCAGGCTCTCGTCGTGGACGAGCAGCATGCCGCCCGCGCTCCCGGCGCCGAGGAAGCCCTCGATCCAGGCGGCGGCCTCGGCGGGCTCGGTCCCGGCCGAGAGGGCGAGGCCCATGAGCCGGGCGGCCCGGTCCTCGGTCAGCCATCGGTCGTCGAGCAGCAGTCGTGCCGCCCTGCCCCGTATCCCCCCGGGCAGCCCGTCCCGCTCGGCGAGCACCCGCAACACCCCGGCCCAGCGCTCCCGCCTGTCGGCGTCGTCGCCGCCGGCGTCCTCGGGGAGGGCGGGGTCCGGGTCGCCTCCGGACGTACCGGCCGGACCGGTGGCGCCCGTGCCCGTCTCCGCCGCACCCGGCGCCTCGGCCGGACCCGGTGCCTCCGCCGTACCCGATGGCTCCGCCGTACCCACGTGCTCCCGCGTGTCCGGCGTACGTGCCCGGCCCGACTCGGTCAGCAGGCCGACCGCCTGGTGCACGGCGTCCAGATGGCCCCTCATCTCGGCCGCCGCGTCCGTGTCGAGTCCCGCGCACGCAGCAGGGAGGCCGACGAAGACGCGCTCCGCCAGCCCCGCCGCGACCTCTCCGAGGGCCGTGGCGTCCGTGCGGCGTACGTCGCCGTACCGGACGGAACGGACCAGCGCGGGAAGGGCCCTGGCCAGCTGGGCGACGTCCGTGTCGAGCGCGGCGCGGTCCGCGAGGACGCGCATCACGGTGGGCAGGGCGTCGGGCAGCCCGGCGAGCAGGCAGCGCTCGGCGAGGGACGTGAGTCCGGCGAGCGCCGGGGTCGCGACGGCCCGGGACTCGGCCTTCGCGGTCGCGGCGGCCGCCACCGTCGTGCCCCAGGCGGCCGCTTCGGCCACCCGGACGGACAGCTCCGGCTCCCAGCGGAGCCGCCAGGTCTCACGGAAGGTGCCCAGGCCGCCGCGGGAACGCACCGGCTTCCCCCAGCCGATGCCGAGGAGGCGCAGCCGGTGCAGCAGCCGGCTGCGGGCGGCGTCGGTGTCCTTACGCAGATCCAGCTCGCAATCCCGCTCCACCGCCTCGGGCTTGAGGCGCAGGGTGCGCTGGAGCCGGGTGAGGTCGCGCAGCAGGGGCGTGGCCGGGGCCTCGTCGGGGATCTCGCCCAGGGCGTCGCCGATGACGAGCCGCTCCCGGACGAGCGCGAGGGGGACGTCGGAGCCGTCGCACATCACGGCCCGGACCGCGTCGGTGGTCTCGTTCAGCCCGGCGAGCGGGCGGCCCCGCAGGGCGGCCAGGGTGTCGGCGAGCCGTACGGCCTCGATGACATGGGCGGAGGAGACGGGGAAGTCCTCCTCGCGCAGCAGGCGTGCGACCTTGGTGAGCCAGCGTTCGACGGGCCGGTCGGGGGCGTGGAAGAGGTGGCCGTACCAGCCGGGCGAGTCAATGCCCGCGCCGTAGCCGCTGTGACGGGCGAGGCGCCTGTTGGTCCAGGGCACCCAGCTGAGCTCGGTCCTGACCTTGGGCAGGCCCTTGAGGACCTGTCGGTCCGCGGCGACGGTGCGCTTCTCGGCGAGGGCCGGTACGTGCCAGGCGCCGCAGACGACGGCGATCCCGTCCCCGAACTCACGGCGTGCCTCACGCAACTTCAGCCTCATGTGCGCCTCGCGCACCACGTCCCGGGCACGGTCGGCGGCCTCGCCGACGTCGCTGTCCCCGTATCCGTATCCATATCCGTCCCCGTCCCCCCGATCGCCGAGGCCGGGGCCTCCGCCGTCCCCGTCCCCGTTTCCGGGCCCGAACCCGAACCCGTCCCGCAGCTCGGTCATGGCCTCGGCGAGGGCCTCGAAGGGGGCGAGGGCGTCTCCCCCGGTGGGGCCGCCGCCACGGCGGTGCTCGACGGCGTCCTCCCACCACAGCTCGGGGTCGTCGTATCCGGCGGCGGCCGCGAGCGCGGCCAGCGGGTCGGCGCCCGGCGCGGAACGCCCGCCCTTCTCCCCCCGGTCCGGCTCCCGTTCGGGGTCCCGCAGCGCGAGCGTGTGCGCGGCGGGCAGATCGATGAACCGCACGGCCACGCCGTGGTCCAGGGCCCAGCGCAGGGCCGCCCACTCCGGGGAGAACCCGGCGAACGGCCAGAACGCGGCGCGCCCGGGGTCGTCCGGCACATGGGCGAGCAGGGCGACCGGGGGCCGCATGCCCGGGTCGGCCGCGAGGCGGACGAGCGGGTCCGCCTCGGGCGGCCCTTCGATCAGCACGGCGCCGGGCCGGCACTGATCGAGCGCGGCCCGCACGGCCCGCGCGGAGCCGGGGCCGTGGTGGCGCACCCCCAGCAGGGCGGGCGCGGCGGGCCCGGTCATACGGAGACCTCCCGGCAGGCGCGGTAGAAGTCCTTCCAGCCCTCCCGCTCACGGACGACGGCCTCCAGGTATTCCTGCCAGACGAGCCGGTCGGCGGCCGGGTCACGGACCACGGCGCCGAGGATCCCGGCGGCCACGTCCCCGGCACGCAGCACGCCGTCGCCGAAGTGCGCGGCGAGGGCGAGGCCGCCCGTGAGGACGGAGATCGCCTCGGCGGTCGAGAGCGTGCCCGAGGGCGACTTGAGCTTGGTGCGGCCGTCGGTGGTGACGCCGTCGCGCAGCTCGCGGAAGACGGTGACGACGCGCCGGATCTCGTCGGCGCCGTCGGGGGCGGCGGGCAGGTCGAGGGAGCGGCCGATCTGGTCGACGCGCCGGGAGACGATGTCGACCTCGGCCTCGGGCGTGGCGGGCAGGGGCAGCACGACGGTGTTGAAGCGGCGGCGCAGGGCGCTGGAGAGTTCGTTGACCCCGCGGTCCCGGTCGTTGGCCGTGGCGATCACGTTGAACCCGCGCACGGCCTGCACCTCCTGCCCCAGTTCCGGGATGGGCAGGGTCTTCTCGGACAGGATGGTGATGAGGGTGTCCTGCACGTCGGCGGGGATGCGGGTGAGCTCCTCGATCCGGGCCGTCGCCCCGCCGGCCATGGCCCGCATCACGGGGCTGGGCACGAGCGCCTCGCGGCTGGGGCCGTCGGCGAGCAGCCGGGCGTAGTTCCAGCCGTAGCGGATCGCCTCCTCCGGGGTGCCGGCCGTGCCCTGGACCAGCAGCGTCGAGTCGCCGCTGACCGCGGCGGCGAGGTGCTCGGAGACCCAGGTCTTGGCGGTGCCCGGCACACCGAGGAGGAGCAGCGCCCGGTCGGTGGCGAGCGTGGTGACGGCGACCTCGACGGTGCGGCGCGGGCCCACGTACTTCGGTGTGATCACGGTGCCGTCGGGCAGCGTGCCGCCGAGCAGATACGTGGCGACCGCCCACGGCGACAGCCGCCAACGCTCGGGCCTGGGGCGGTCGTCGGCGGCCGCGAGGGCCTCCAGCTCCCCGGCGAAGGCGTCCTCCGCATGCGGTCGCAGGGCTTCGGTGGAGATTCCGGGCACGGTCACAAGTCCCCCTCGTCGTGCGGTTCCGGGTACGTGAACCACCCTGCACCACCCCACTGACAATCGGCCCCGGCGAAGAGGAACCGCAGGTCGGAGCGATTGTCAGTGGGGGCCGTTAGCTTTGACGGCATGAATCCGCAGGGGGAGATCGGGACGGCGGAGACGGTGCTCGCACTGGCACCTGACGCAGCATCACGTAAGGCGGGCGCACGGCTCGCGGAGCCCGGGAGGTGGTCGGGGACGGCCTGTTCGCCCGGGGGTGCGGCCGGTTCGCGCGCGGGCGCCGTGTGGGGGGAGTGCGCGGGCAGCGGCAGCGCGCCCTATCGCACGGTCGTCGATCTTTCCGGGGCGGGCGGGCCGGCCTTCCACTGCTCCTGTCCGAGCCGGAAGTTCCCGTGCAAGCACGCGCTCGGGCTGTTGCTGCTGTGGTCGGAGGGCGGGGAGGCGGTGCCGGAGTCCGGGGCGGCGCCGCCCGGCTGGGCGGGGCAGTGGCTGGCGCGCCGCCGGCAGCGCGCGGAGGGCCCGGCGGCCGCGGTGACCGCCGGGGCCGGGCCCGCCGGGGGCGCCCCGGCGACGGGCGGGGAAGCCGCGCGGCGGCGCGCGGAGCGCCGTGCGGCCCGGATCGCCTCCGGCGCCACGGAGTTGGAGCGGCGGCTGGCCGATCTCCTGCACGGCGGCCTCGCGTCCGCCGAGGCGTCGGCCTACGGGCCGTGGGACGAGACGGCGGCCCGCATGGTCGACGCCCAGGCACCCGGCCTGGCCTCGCGGGTGCGGGAGTTGGCGTCCGTGGCGGGGGCGGGCACGGGGGTGGACCGGGCCTCGCGGCTGCTGGAGGAGTGCGCCCTGCTGCACACCCTCAGCCAGGGCTATCTGCGTGTCGACGGGCTGCCGGAGCCGCTGGCGGCGACGGTCCGGGCGCGCGTCGGCATCACGGCGGACACGGCGACGCTGCTCGCGACGTCGCCACCGGTGCGCGACGACTGGCTGGTCCTGGCCCGGCAGGACGCCGACGACGGCCGGCTCGTCACCCGCCGCACCTGGCTGTACGGGCGGCGGACGGGCCGGATGGCGCTGCTCCTGTCGTACGGGCCCGTGGGCCGCCCGCCGGAGCTCGCCCTCCCGGTCGGCGTCTCGCTCGACGCCGAGCTGGCCTACTACCCCGCCGCGCGCCCGCTGCGGGCCGCGCTGGGCACCCGCCACTCGGCGCCCGTCCCGAGCCCCGAGCCCCCTCCCGCCGGTGACGTCGCGACGGCCCTCGCCGCGTACGGCGAGGCACTGCGGGACGACCCGTGGCTGGAGAGCTGGCCGGTGGTGCTGGGGCCGGTGATACCGGTGCGGACTCCGTCGGGCGAGTGGCAAATGGTGGACGCGGAGGGGGAGTCCGGGGTGCCGGTGGATGTGCGGCAGGGCGAGCGGGTGGGGGTGTGGCAGTTGGCCGCCGTATCGGGAGGCGGGCCGGTGACGGTGTTCGGGGAGTGCGGGTTCCGGGGGTTCGTACCGCTGGGGACGTGGGGGCCGGAGCCGGTGCCGCTCTGAGCTCTGCGGGTGGCCGCCGCTGCGCGGGGCCTTGTCCCCTACCCGCCCCTTCCCGTAACCGGGGGCGAGCCCCCGGGCCCCTTTTCCGCGCTGACGCGCGGTGTCCTCAAACGCCGGCCGGGCTGGATTTTCGCCCTGTCCGAGCTCGGCTTTCCGCCCGGTCCTGGGCAACAACTCAGCCCGTCCGGCGATTGAGGACCGGGGTCCGGGGCGGAGCCCCGGTTCGGGAAGGGGCGGGGCGGGGACAAAGCCCCGCGCAGCGGCACCCCGCACCGCCCTCGCAACCGCCCGCCCCGCGCCCAGCGGGCAAGAGCTGACGCCCAGGGCGAAACCCCAGGACGTTCCCGTCACTTCACCCCGGCCGGAAAGGCAACCCCATGACCGTCACCTGGGACGATCTCGTCTCCGCCGCACTGCTCGGCACCGGACGCCGCACCCCGCCCGTCCTCCCCCGGCCCGGGCAGGACACCGCCGCCGCCCTCCTGGACGCCGCCGCCCTGCACACCGTACGGCGGCGGGCCGGGCTGCGGCCCGTCGTGGTGCGGGAGCGGCCCGCGACCGCGCCGGAGGACCCCCGGCCGGAGCCGCCGCCCGCCGCGCGGCGCCGGCTGGCGCTGCTGCTCGCCGACCGGTCCGCGCCGGGCGGCGGAGGCGGGCGGCGCGGCTCCGCGCCCGACCTCACGGAGCTGCTGCCCCAGTGGCTGGCCACCGCCAACCGGCACGGGTACCGCGCTCCGGCCCCGCTGCTGCCCGCGCTGCTCGAAGCGGGCCGGGCGCGCACCGACCTGCGGGCGGCGGCCCTCACCCTCGGCGGGCCCCGGGCCCGGTGGCTGGCCGGGCTGAACCCCCAGTGGAGGTACGCGCTGCGCGCCTGCCCCTCCGACGGCGCACCGCCGCACCACCACACCACCGATACGCGTACGGGTGCGGGTACGGGTACGGGCGGCACCGAGGCATCCAACAGCCTTTGGGAAGAGGGCCTCTTCGCCGAGCGGGTCACCGTGCTCGCCTCCCTGCGGCGGCGGGACCCGGCGGCCGGCCGGGAGCTGCTCGCGGGCACCTGGGCCGCGGAGCGGGCCGAGGACCGGCTGATGTTCCTCGACGCGCTGCGCCCGGAACTCTCCCCGGACGACGAGCCGTTCCTGGAGCGGGCGCTGTCCGACCGCAGCCGCAACGTCCGGGCCACGGCGGCCGAGCTGCTGTCGGCGCTGCCCGGGTCCGCGCTCGCCGCGCGGATGGACGAGCGGGCGCGCACCTGCGTCGCCCTGGAGCGCGCGGACGGCGCCGTGAGGATCGTCGTCGAGGCCCCGCACGAGTGCGACAAGGGGATGCAGCGCGACGGCGTCGTCCCCAAGCCGCCGAACGGGCGCGGCGAGCGGTCGTGGTGGCTGACGCAGGTGGTGGAGGCGACGCCGCCGGCCGTGTGGTGCGAGCGGTTCGGCGGTCTGAGCCCGGAGGAGGTCGTGGCGCTGCCCGTCGCGGACGGCTGGCAGCCGGATCTGCACGCGGCCTGGTGCCGGGCCGCCGTCCGGCAGCGGGACGCGGCCTGGTCCCGGGCCCTGCTCGGGCCCGCCACGACGCCGCCCACGGCGGAGGGTTCCTCCTGGCGGGACCCGGCGAAGCTGCTGTCCGCGCTGGAGCCCGGGGAGCGGGCGGAGTGGGTGGCGGACTTCGTGGCCGTGCACGGGCTTTCGGACGCGTTCCGGCTGCTGGGGGTGTGCGCCGTGCCCTGGGCGGAGCCACTGGGCACGGCGGTCGTCGACGCCCTCGACATCGCCCGGGACGCGGGCAGCTACCCCTGGAGCTTCAGCGGCGTGATGGGCCTCGCCGAGCGCTGCCTGGACCCGGCGCAGGCCGACCGCCTGGAGGTGCTCACGGCGCTGCCGGAGGACTCCCCGGAGCCCGCGGGGTCACCGGGCGCCGCCGCGTACTGGTCGGAGGCTTTCCAGCGGCTCGTCGGCACGCTTCGGCTGCGCGCCACGATGCGAGCGGAGCTCGCGGGGGTGGGGGTTTCCCCTACCCGCCCCTTCCCGTAACCGGGGGGCTGACGCCCCCGGGCCCCCTTCCGCGCTGACGCGCGGTGGCCTCAATCTCCCCCAGCTACCGCTGGGAGGCACCCCCAGCCGGGCTGGATTTCCGCCCTGTCCGAGCTCGGCTTTCCGCCCGGTCCTGGGCCGACTTTCCGTACAGTCCGGGCGACGAATCAGCCCGTCTGGGGGCACCTCCTGGGGGCACCCCCAGCGGTAGCTGGGGGAGGTAGCTGGGGGAGTTTGAGGACACCGCGCGGGACGGGGTCCGGGGCGGAGCTCCCCACGTGGCGGAGCCGCATATCGGATGCTGCGGGAAGGGGCGGACCCCGTCCAAGACACCCGCGGCCGGAACGGTCGCTACGCGTCCGTCGGCTGGCGGACGTTGGCGTTGACCCACTCCACGATGGACGCGGTCGTCGCGCCGGGGGTGAAGATCGCCGCCACGCCCTGCTCCTTGAGCGGGGCGATGTCCGCCTCGGGGATGATCCCGCCGCCGAAGACCTTGATGTCCTCGGCGTCCCGCTCCCGCAGCAGTTCGAGGACCTTGGCGAAGAGGGTGTTGTGCGCCCCGGAGAGGATGGACAGGCCGATCGCGTCGGCGTCCTCCTGGATCGCGGTGTCCACGATCTGCTCCGGGGTCTGGTGCAGGCCGGTGTAGATGACCTCCATGCCGGCGTCGCGCAGCGCGCGGGCGATCACCTTGGCGCCGCGGTCATGGCCGTCGAGCCCCGGCTTGGCCACCACGACGCGGATCGGACCGGTCACTCCCATCACTGCCTCCATGTACGACTGCCGGCAACCGGCCGTGAGGTTCCCCGGACCATGGGGCCGGAGACGTGAACGAACGTTATCCCCAGCATCCCGCAACCCGCCGTTTCGCGGAGGAGAGCGAGGGGGAAATCACACGTGGGACAACACTTTCGCTACGCACCGTCTTCGTACTGCCGAGCCTCACGGATCGTGAGGCCACCCGTTTCTCCGGGGGCGGCGGGCCCGAAGCGGTCGCGAGGGAGCCGCGGCGAGGTCGCCGCACCGCCGTGCCGGCAGCCGCACGGGGCGGCGGTGCGGCCGACCGGCGCCGCGACTTCCCATGAGTGCGCGCGGGGGGACGGAGCCGCCTTCTGTGTGCCGTTCGGGAGGTCGGTCGGCCATGGGGGCACTGCGCTTTCTCACTCTCCTCTCCGCACTGCTGCGCCCCTCGGCGGCGCGCACCCGGTCCACCGCGCTGGAGCTGGCGATCTTCACCGGGCATGTGCTGCTCTATCCCACGGGCCTCAGACAGGAGCGCCGCGCACGACCGCCTCACGCGCTTCCCGCCACCCCGGCTCCCCCATCCGGCCCAACCGACACGCCCGAGCTCGCAGAGAAACCGGCAAAAGACGGCGGCCACACACCCGTTCTCCTCCTCCACGGCTTCATCGACAACCGTTCGGTTTTCGTCCTGCTGCGCCGCTCGCTGCGCCGGCACGGCTGGCAGCACGTCGAATCCCTCAACTACTCCCCCCTGACCTGCGACGTCAGGACGGCGGCCCAGCTGCTCGCCCGGCATGTGGAGGATCTCTGTACGCGCACGGGAAGTTCCGGCGTCGATGTGGTGGGGCACAGCCTCGGCGGCCTGATCGCCCGCTACTACGTCCAGCGGCTCGGCGGCGACGCCCGGGTCCGGACGCTGGTCACGCTGGGCACCCCGCACGGCGGCACCCGGGTGGCGCCGCCGATGTCCGTCCATCCACTGGTGCGGCAGATGCGGCCGGGCTCCGAGGTGATCAGGGAACTGGCCGGTCCCGCCCCGAATTGCGGGACCCGTTTCATCAGTTTCTGGAGCGACTTGGACCTTTTGATGGTGCCCGTGGAGACCGCCCGCATCGACCACCCGGACCTCCTCACGCGCAATGTGCGCGTGACGGGCGTCGGCCATCTCGCGCTGCCCGTCCACTGGGCGGTGGCGGCGGGCATCCGGCAGGCCCTGACCACCGAGGAACCGGCCGCCGACGCCTCGGGGGCCGCCTCCGTCGCCTGACCTGCGGCGGAGCCCGGCCGGAAGTCCGCACGGCGATCGGGTGAGCGGTCGGCCCGGCACTCTGTCCGGCGTCCCTCCCGGCACCCCGACCGGCACCCCGACCGGCCGGCTGCCCGGGGCCTGTTCGACTTCCGCCCACCCGAAAACCGAACAAAGCTCGAACGTCAAATCGGTTTCCCGGGGTTCAGTCCACCGAAAGGCGGCTAAATGCCCGTGCCGCGCCCGCCCGAAACGTGACGAAGATTGTCGCCATCCCATACCGCCGGGTACAGTCGCCGCTAATTCTCCGGCTCCCGAGGCGAAAGAGAAGTGGTGGTGAACGACCGTCACCCGTCGGCGGGCTCCAGCCCGACCGGTCCCGCTCAGGACGTCTCCTACGGGCACTACGCGTCGTACGAGCAGCAGAGCGCGCAATCCGGCTATGCCGGGTACGACGGCTACGACACCGGCCAGTGGCCGTCGGGCCAGTGGGACACCACCAGCCAGTGGGGCGCCACCGGCCAAACCCAGATCTGGGACTTCAGCGGTTACGACACGGGTCAGCACACCGGCCAGTGGGACACCTCGGGCGGCCACCCGGACGCCTCCGTCCCGGGGCAGCACCAGGGCGGCCAGGACCAGGGCCAGTGGCAGAGCGGCTCCTGGGACTCCGGTTCCTGGGACACCTCCGGTGCCACCGGCGCGTACGACACCTCGGGTCAGTGGGACACCGGCGGTGCGCACGCGCAGAGCTGGGACACCGGCGCCGGCCAGTACCCCTCCTGGGACCAGGGCACGGGCACGGGCTGGGGTGACCTCAGCACCCAGCAGACCCAGACCTGGGACACCAGCGCCTACGCCGCCATGGACACCGGCACCGGGGGCGGGCAGCCGGCCGGAGCGCAGCACACGCCGACCCTGATGGTCGATCTCTCCGGCGTCGACCTGGGCCAGGGCCGGGCGGCCGTGCCCGGCGCCCGGTCCGTCGCCGAGGCCGAGACCCGCACCATGTCGGTGATCGACATGGACCTCCCGGAGCAGGCCGCCCCCGGGGACGGCGCCGCCGGAGGGTCCTGCCCGCCCGGCGCGGACCTCCCGGGCCCGGCCCGCAGCCGCCGTAAGGGCGCGCCCGCCCGCACGGGTTACCGCCCGCGCCGTAAGGCACTGCTGACCGTCGCCGTTCCCTCGGTCGCCGTCATGGGCGTCGCCGGGATCGCCGCCGCGTCCGTCTCCGGTGGTGGTGACGACGCGAAGAAGCCGCAGGCCGCCTCCGCCCCCGACACCTCGGGCGTCCCGAGCCTCGCCAACAGCAAGCTGGACACCCAGCTCGCCAGCCTCAGCCACGGCGCCGACGACTTCGCCAGCCGCGCCAACCGCACCCAGGAGCGCATCGACCTCAAGGAGCGCCAGGAGACGGAGAAGAAGCGGAAGGCCGAGGAGGCGGCCCGCAAGGAGGCCGAGCGCCCGAAGTTCTCCCTGCCGGTCGCCCAGCACGGGCTGAGCGCCTACTACGGACAGGCCGGCGTCAACTGGATGTCGGTGCACACCGGCATCGACTTCCCCGTGGGCTACGGCACGCCGGTCATGGCGGCCACCGACGGCACGGTCCGCACCCAGTACAACGTCGCCTACGGCAACATGGCGATAGTGACGTCCCCCGAAGGCGTGGAGACCTGGTACTGCCACCTGAGCAGCACCAAGCTCCGTTCCGGCCAGGTCAAGGCCGGGGACGTCATCGCCTACTCCGGCAACTCCGGCAACTCCACCGGCCCGCACCTGCACTTCGAGGTCCGGCCCGGCGGTTCGGCCGTCGACCCGCTGCCCTGGCTGCGGGGCAAGGGCTTCGACCCCACGTAACCCCGGCCGGGGCGGAAGCCTCGGGTGCGGCCCCGGCCGAGGCACGGCCGGGGCCGCAGCCATGACCGGAGCGGCCGGGCGGCACCGCACCCGGCACCCGGCACCCGGCACCCGGCACCCGGCACCCGGCACCCGGCACCCGGCTAGAGCTTCTCCACCGGGGCGTACCGCAGCAGCAGGCGCTTCGGCTTCTCCTCGCCGAAGTCGACCGTCGCCTCGGCGTTGTCGCCGCTGCCCTTGACCCCGACGACCGTGCCGAGGCCGAACGAATCGTGCGTGACGCGGTCGCCGACGGCCAGGGCCACCACCGGACGGTCCTTCGTACGACGCGTGGCGAAGCCTCCCGGGCCCGCCTTGCCGCCGCCGAAGCCCGTGGAGGTGCCGCCGCCCGAGCGGGAGGAGGAGAACGACGAGGAGACGGAGCCCATGGTCGCCGACGGCGTGGCGGGACCCGTGCGCCGCCACTGCACGAACTTCTCGGGGATCTCCTCCAGGAACCGCGACGGAGGGTTGTACGACGGCTGGCCCCAGGCGCTGCGCATGCTCGCCCGGGTCAGATAGAGCCGCTCGCGGGCGCGGGTGATGCCCACATAGGCGAGCCGCCGCTCCTCCTCCAGCTCCTTGGTCTGACCGAGGGCGCGCATGTGCGGGAAGACGCCGTCCTCCATGCCGCTGAGGAAGACGACCGGGAACTCCAGGCCCTTGGCGGTGTGCAGGGTCATCAGCGTGATGACCCCGGTGCCCTCGGTGTCCTCGTCCGGGATCTGGTCGGAGTCGGCGACCAGCGCGACCTTCTCCAGGAAGTCCGCGAGCGTCCCCGGGGTCTCCTCGTCGCGCTCCTGCTCGAACTCCAGGGCCACCGCGGCGAGCTCCTGGAGGTTCTCGACGCGGGTCTCGTCCTGCGGGTCGGTGGACGCCTGGAGCTCGGCGAGATAGCCCGTGCGCTCCAGGACGGCCTCCAGGACCGTGGCCGGGCCGGCGCCCGACTCCACGATCGTGCGGAGCTCCTCCATGAGGACGTTGAAGCGCTTGACGGCGTTGGTCGAGCGGGCCGCCATGCCGTACGCCTCGTCGACGCGGCGGAGCGCCTGCGGGAAGCTGATCCGCTCCCGCTGCGAGAGGGCGTCGATCATGGCCTCGGCGCGCTCGCCGATGCCGCGCTTGGGGACGTTGAGGATCCGGCGCAGGGGCACGGTGTCCTCGGGGTTGGCGAGGACGCGCAGATAGGCCAGGACGTCGCGGACCTCCTTGCGCTCGTAGAAGCGCACGCCGCCGACGACCTTGTAGGGCAGGCCGACGCGGATGAAGATCTCTTCAAAGACGCGCGACTGGGCGTTGGTGCGGTAGAAGACGGCGACGTCGCCCGCCTTGGCGTCGCCCGCGTCGGTCAGGCGGTCGATCTCGTCGGCGACGAACTGGGCCTCGTCGTGCTCGGTGTCCGCGACGTAGCCCGTGATGCCCGCGCCCTCGCCGGCCTCGGTCCACAGGTTCTTCGGGCGGCGGTTCGCGTTCCGCTCGATCACGGCGTTGGCGGCGCTGAGGATCGTCTGCGTGGAGCGGTAGTTCTGCTCCAGCAGGATCGTGGTGGCGTCCGGATAGTCCTCCTCGAACTGGAGGATGTTCCGGATGGTGGCACCGCGGAAGGCGTAGATCGACTGGTCGGCGTCGCCGACGACGCACAGCTCGGCCGGGTCGAGGTCCGGGACGCTGCCCGCCGTGCCGACCAGCTCGCGCACCAGGGTGTACTGCGCGTGGTTGGTGTCCTGGTACTCGTCGACCAGGACGTGGCGGAAGCGGCGGCGGTAGTGCTCGGCCACGTCCGGGAACGCCTGGAGGAGGTGGACCGTGGTCATGATGATGTCGTCGAAGTCGAGGGCGTTGGCCTCGCGGAGCCTCGACTGGTACATCGCGTAAGCCTGGGCGAGGGTCTTCTCGAAGCCTCCCCCGGACTCCGTCTGGGAGGTGCCCCCAGCCGCCTGCGCCGCGAAGTCCTCCTCGTCGATCAGCTCGTTCTTCAGGTTGGAGATCTTGGCGCTGAAGGACTTCGGCGGGAACTTCTTGGGGTCGAGGTCCAGGTCGCGGCAGACGAGCGCCATGAGGCGCTTGGAGTCGGCGGCGTCGTAGATCGAGAAGGAGGAGGTGAAACCCAGCTTCTTGCTCTCGCGGCGCAGGATCCGCACGCACGCGCTGTGGAACGTCATCACCCACATGGCGTTGGCGCGGGGGCCGACGAGCTCCTCGACGCGCTCCTTCATTTCGCCCGCGGCCTTGTTGGTGAACGTGATCGCGAGGATCTGGCCGGGGTGGACATGGCGCGCGCCGAGCAGGTGGGCGATGCGGTGGGTGAGCACCCGGGTCTTGCCGGAGCCGGCGCCCGCGACGATCAGCAGCGGGGAGCCCGTGTGCACCACGGCCGCGCGCTGCTGGTCGTTCATCCCCTCCAGCAGGGCGGCCGGGTCCACGACGGGGCGGGCCGCGCCGTCGCGGTAATACGCCTCCCGGGGCACGGGGGCGTCGAAGGCGCCGCCGAAGAGGTCGTCCGGCACCCGCTCGGGGGCCGCGTCCTCCGGGGGAGGCGGGTGCTCCTCGTCCGCAGGGCCGAGGTCCGCCAGGAAGCTGTCGTCAAAGAGGCTGCTCATCGCCTCCCGAGTCTAGGCCGCCGCACTGACAGCCGGTCCCCGTTCCCCGAACGCCCTTCGAATGAGGCCCACGTCACGCCCGGTTGAGGCCCACGTCACGCCCGGTTGAGGCCCACGTCACGCCCGGTTGAGGCCCACGTCACGCCCGGCCGAGGCCCGCGTCACGCCCGGCCGCCGGGCCGGACACGACGGCGACCGCGCAAGGCCGACCCCCGCCGCCCCCGGCCGACCCCCGCCGGCTACGTCCAGAGGACGGCGACGAAGATGTTGGCCGCCGTCAGCGCGCCCACCGTGCCGAAGGCCGCGGCCTCGACCTTCTCGTCGTCCCGCTTCACGTAGACGAGGCCGAGGATCACGACGAGCAGGGCCAGCTTCACGCCGATCTTGACCGTGTTGACGGTGTTGCCGTCGGCCTGGTTGAGGCCGACCAGCGCCACACCGGTGACCAGCATGGTCAGCGCGCCGTGCAGCATCGCGGGAACCATGCGCGCCTCGCCCTTGCCCATGGCCTTCATCTGGGTCATGAAGCCGCCCAGCAGGGCCGCGATGCCGATGATGTGGAGGCCGACGACGGCGTGAATCAGTACGTCCATGAGCACCGACCCTAGCCCGGCCCATACCAGCCACCGGCGGCGAGGTGGGGCTCTATGCCCACATCGGTCAGGCAGGACGTATATGAATCCAACCGTCTGCGGGTCGGCCGGTCACCCTCTGTCGCACTGCGGCCGATTCCAGGCATTACCGGTCATGTGCGTTCTGGAGCGTGACCGGCCGCAATAGCGTCCCTCTCCAGACGGCGGTGGCCCGCGCTCTCCCCCCTCGTGGCGGGCCGCCGCCGTACCCGTCCGCCGCGTGCGGAACGGGCCCGGCACGACAGCAGGTGTGCACCACCAGCAGGTGTGGAAGGAAGTGACGGCCGACGTGGCATCGCACCGAAAGCCCAGGCAGCATCCGCTCACCGGAGCCACCGCGCGGACCGCCGCCGGTCTGGCCCTCGCGGGCGCGGCCACCGCCACCGTCCTGGACGGCTCCGCCCACGCCGCCCCGCACCCGACGCCGTCCCAGCTGCGGACGCAGATCGACCGGTACTACCAGCAGGCCGAGGCCGCCACGGAGCGCTACAACGGCGCCAAGGAGAAGGCCGACCGGGCGGAGTCCACGCTGGAGGGCCTCCAGGACGAGGCCGCCCGCCGGACCGCCCGGCTCAACACCGCCCGCAACGCCCTGGGGTCCGTCGCCACCGCCCAGTACCGCGAGGGCTCCATGCCGACGAGCGTGCGGCTGCTGATGTCCTCCTCCCCCGAGCAGTACCTGGAACGGGCGTCCATGACCGACCGGGCCGGCGTCCGGCGGAGCATCGCCGTCACCCGGTACCGGCACGAGCTGCGGGACGTCGAGCAGGTGCGGACGACCGCCGGGGACCGCCTTACGGAGCTCCGGCAGGAGCGGGCCACGCTCGCGCGGCAGAAGCGCGCGGTCGAGTCGAAGCTGACCGAGGCCCGGAAGATCCTGGACCGGCTGCCCGAGGAGGACCGCACGGCGGTGGCGCGGGGCGAGGTGGTGCCCGCCGCGGTCGACGGCGTCGCGGCCGTGGCGTCGGCCGCGCCCGCCGCGCTCCGGGCGGACCGGTCCGCGCCCCGCGACGCGCTCCAGGCCCCGACCCAGCGCGCCGCACAGGCCGTGGCCTACGCCTACGCCGCGCTCGGCAAGCCGTACGTCTGGGGGGCGACGGGCCCGTCCTCCTTCGACTGCTCCGGGCTGGCGCAGGCGGCCTGGCAGGCGGCGGGGGTGTCGCTGCCGCGTACGACGTATACGCAGATCAACGCCGGGCGGCGGGTCTCACGGGGGGCTCTCGCCCCGGGTGACCTGGTGTTCTTCTACCCGGGGGTGAGCCATGTGGGGATCTATGTGGGGGGCGGACGCATGATCCACGCGCCGCACCCCGGGGCGCCGGTGCGGGTCGCGCCGGTCGACGAGATGCCGTTCGCGGGGGCGGCGCGGCCGGCCTGAAGCGCGGACCATACGCACGGGGCTCCGCCCCGGGCCCCGGTCCTCAAACTCCCCCAGCTAACGCTGGGAGGTACCCCCAGACGGGCTGATTTGTCACCCGGAACCGGGCAGGGAACCGCCCCTGGCACAGGGGAAGCCGAGCTCGGACCGGGCGAAAATCCAGCCCGTCCGGCGATTGAGGACACCGCGCGGAAAGGGGGCCCGGGGGCGGACCCCCCGGTTCCGGGAAGGGGCGGGTAGGGGAAAACCCGGCAAACGCCGTCAGCCCCGCACCTGCCGCGTCAGCCACCGGAACACATCCGGCACCTGCCGCTTCCACACCGCCGTCCCATGCCCCCCGGCGCCCGCCGGGATCATCTGCACCTGCACCGTCGTCGGCGGCTTCGCCGCCTGCTTGAGGGCCAGGCCGCCCTGGTAGCCGTCGCCCTCCGCGCCGGAGACGAACAGCGCCGTCCGCGGCGGCGTCTTCGCGTGTTCGAGGATCGTCAGCGGGTTGTGCTCGCGGCGCAGCTCGGGCGTCTTCGCGGTCAGGGAGGCGGGCTCGCCGACCGGGTCGTTGTAGCCGGAGAGGCTCACGCCCGCGCGGTAGCGGTCGGGGTGCGAGACGGCGAGCTTCGCGGCGCAGTGCGCGCCCGCCGAGTAGCCGGCGACGGCCCAGCCGTCGGCCTTCTCCTCCGCCCGGAAGGTGTCGGTCACCATCTTGCGGACGTCGACGCTCAGCCAGGTGTCGGCGTTGACCTTGCCGGGGATGTTGGCGCAGCCGGTGTCGACGTCGCCGAGGAGCGTGGTGCGGGGCGCCACGACGATGAACGGCGCGACCTCGCCCTTCTCCATCATCGGCTTGAGCTGGGTGTTGACCTCAAGAGTGCCGAACCACGCCTTCGCCGAGCCGGGGAAGCCGGGCAGCACCTCGACGACGGGGAACTTCCGGTCCTTGTACGCGGGGTCGTCGTACTGCGGCGGCAGCCAGACGTAGACCTCGCCCTCCACACCGGATATCCGGCCCTTGAGCCTGGTCTCCTGGACTCCGGGCCCCATCCGCTTGTCCGAGGCGGGCGTGAACTTCTGGACCACCTTCGGCTCGGCGTCCGCGTTCTTGCCGCCGGTGCCGTCCGGGCCGAGGTCGACGGCCGCCCGGACGTGGTCGCCGGTGCCGAGGAGGTCGTCCCAGGTGTCGAAGAGGCCGTTGGAGTTGTTGACGATCACGAAGACCATGGCGAGGGCGGTCGCCTGTGCGAAGAGCAGCATGCACAGCCGCACCACGAGCCGTACGAGCCGGGGCCCGCGGGTCCGGCTCCACAGGGTCAGCGGCAGGACGAGCGCCACCACGACCAGGGCGATCGTGGTGAGGAAGAAGGGTGTCCCCGTCAGGCTCATCAGGCTCTCGTTTCGGGTGTCGGCCCGGCGCGGGGCCTGGGCCCTACGCAAGTGAGAGCCTCTCGTCCGTTCTAGATGGCCTGACGGTCTCCTCGGTTCCAGCCCGCTCCGGGTCGGTACGGGCGCGGGTGCGGCCGGTCAGCCTGCCGGCTGGCCGGTCAGACCAGCCTGCGGGCCGTCGCCCAGCGGGTCAGCTCGTGCCGGTTGGACAGCTGGAGCTTGCGCAGCACCGCCGAGACATGGGACTCCACCGTCTTCACGGAGATGAACAGCTGCTTGGCGATCTCCTTGTAGGCGTAGCCGCGGGCGATCAGGCGCAGCACCTCGCGCTCGCGCTGGGTGAGGCGGTCGAGGTCCTCGTCGACGGGCGGGGCGTCGGTGGAGGCGAAGGCGTCGAGGACGAAGCCGGCCAGCCGGGGCGAGAAGACGGCGTCGCCGTCCTTGACCCGGAAGACGGCGTCGACCAGGTCGGTGCCGGTGATGGTCTTGGTGACGTAGCCGCGGGCGCCGCCGCGGATGACCCCGATGACGTCCTCGGCGGCGTCGGAGACCGACAGCGCGAGGAAGCGGACCGGGTGCTCCGGGTCGGCCATCAGCGGGGCGCAGCGGCGCAGCACCTCCACCCCGCCGCCGCCGGGGAGGTGGACGTCCAGCAGGACCACCTCGGGGCGGGTCGCGGTGATGACGGTGACGGCCTGGTCGACGTCGGCGGCCTCGCCGACGACCTCGACGCCCGTACGGTCGGTGGCCCCGATCTCCGCCTGCACACCCGTACGGAACATCCGGTGGTCGTCCACCAGCACGACCCGCACGTGGCGCTCCGTCGTCTCTTCGGTCGTCATGCCGCCGCCCTCTCCATTTCCAGCTCCACTTCGGTTCCCCCACCGGGCACGGAACGCAGTCTCGCCGTGCCGCCGTTGCGCTGCATCCTGCCGATGATGGACTCGCGGACGCCCATCCGGTCGTCCGGCACCGCGTCCAGGTCGAAGCCGGGCCCCCGGTCGCGCACGGAGAGGAAGACCGTGCGCCCCTCGACCTCGGCGTAAACCTGGACGGCGCCGCCCTCGCCACCGTACTTGGCGGCGTTGACCATGGCTTCACGAGCGGCCTGCATCTGTGCGGCCAGCTTCTCGTCCAGGGCGCAGTCGCCGACGACCACGACCTCGATCGGCACCCCGTGGTGGTCCTCGACCTCGGCGGCGGTGGCCTTGACGGCCTCGGCGAGGGTCTCGGGCTCCTCCGCCTCGTCCTTCCCGCGGCCCTCCGGCCGGTACAGCCAGGCGCGCAGCTCGCGCTCCTGAGCGCGGGCGAGCCGGGCGACCTCGCGGGGGTCCTCGGCGTTGCGCTGGATCAGGGTGAGGGTGTGCAGGACGGAGTCGTGGACGTGCGCGGCGACCTCGGCCCGCTCCTGGGCCCGGATGCGCATGGTGCGTTCGGCCGAGAGGTCCTGGGTCATCCGTACGAGCGAGGGGCCGGCCAGCAGCGCGATGCCGACCAGGACGGCCAGCGACGCCTGGAGGACGGTGCCGAGGTGCTCGCCCGAGCCCTGGAGCACGACGATGCCGGTGACGCCTACGCCGGCCAGGGCGACGCCCGCGGCGCCGCGCGCGAGCGGCAGGACGCGCTTGCGGCGGCTGACCTCCATCCAGTGGGCGCGGCGGGCGTTGTCGGCCTGGCGCCAGACGAGGGCGACGCCCGCGCCGACGAGCAGCAGCGGCCAGATGTAGGCGTTGGCCCGGCCGAGGTGGAGGTTGTCGACGAAGATCGCGGCGCCGATGACGAGCGCGACGAGCGCGAAGACCTGTCCCCGGTCGGGCTTGCGGGCGAAGAGCCGCCGCCGTCCGTCGGGCCAGGTCTCGGCGGGCGCCGGGCGCGGCGCCTCGACGCCGCCGACGCCGAGCGGCACGACGAACCAGAACACCGCGTAGAGCACCGCGCCCATGCCCTGGGCCAGCAGCAGGGCCAGGAAGACGATGCGCACCCAGGAGACCGGCGCCCCCAGGTGCCCGGCGAGGCCACGGGCGACGCCGCCGAGCATCCGGCCCTCGGCGCTGCGGTAGAGCTTGCGCAGTGGGGGGCTGTCGGGGGGTGGGGCGGTGGTCATGGTCCGATCGTCACATGTGGTCGTGGGCGCGGGCATCAGGGTCGACCCTGACGGGACCCGGGGGTGCCCTGCGAGGTGCCCTGCGGGCGGCTTTGTCCCCTACCCGCCCCTTCCCGTAACCGGGGGCTTCGCCCCCGGGCCCCCTTTCCGCGCTCCGCGCGGTGTCCTCAAGCGCCGGACGGGCTGAGTTGTTGCCCGGAACCGGGCTGAGAAGTTGTTGCCTGGGGCCAGGCGGAAAGCCGAGCTCGGACCGGGCGAAAATCCAGCCCGGCCGGCGATTGAGGCCACCGCGCGTCAGCGCGGAACGGGGGCCCGGGGCGGAGCCCCGTTCGGGAAGGGGCGGGTCGGGGAAAGCCCCCGGCAGGGCACCCCCTACCGACCGCGGCGGAAGCCGTCCCGCACCGCGTCGAACACCGGCCGGTGCCGGTCCCAGTCCGCCTTCGGCGCCGAGAGGTAGATCGCGTACTCGTTGCCCCCCTCCCGCCCGAACCCCAGGTCGATCGCCCGGAAATCCCGCGCACGGCCCTTGAACTCGAACTCCCAGACCGCCGCCGGCTCCCCCCGGTACGTGGTCTCCTGCATCCGCCCGCGCTGGTAGCCGTCCACCTTGGTGCGCATCTGCGACTCGACGTCCTTCCAGTGCTGGAGGTGGTCGGAGCTCGCGAAGTCCAGGACGTTGACCTTGAGGTTCGCGAGGCCGGTCCCGTCGATGTAGTCGACCTCCACGGACGACTTGGCCCGCCGGGTCCAGCCGTCCGGCACGGGGAAGGAGACGCCGAGCTTCTCCTCCTTGACCAGGTGGTAGCCCTTGGGGACGACCGGGGGCGGTTCGACGGAGGACGAGGGTCTCGTCGGCGCCGGGGAGGAGCCCGGCTTCGGGGCGTCCTTCGCGGGCGCGTCGCGGGCGGTGACGTCCTCGGTGCCGCCGTCGCGGAGGTAGAGGGCGGCGGCACCCGCCAGGCCGGCGACCGCGACGACGGAGACCGCGATCACGATCCACGTCGGCGCGCGCCTGGAACGGCGTTCGCCGCCGTCGCCCTTACGGCCGCTGCCGTCCTTCTTACGGTCGCTGCCGTCCTTACCGATGCCGCCGTCGCCCTTACGGACGCCGCTGTCGCCCTTACGGATGCCACCGTCGCTCTTACGCTCACCGACGTCCTTACAGACGCCGCCTTCGCTGCCGCCCCTGCGCACCGGCTCGGGCACCGCCACGGGCTCCGTCGGCACCGCCGAGGGCCGGGACGAGGGCCGGGACGCCGCCCCGCCGCCGGAGGCCCCCCGCACGCCCTCGGGGTCCAGCGACATGAGCGCCGTCTCCGCCTCCGCCGCCGGCTCCCGCAGGATCTGCTCGGCGAGTTCGGCCGGGGGTCGCAGGTCCGGCTCCTTGGCGAGGAGGGTCTCGACGAGCCGGGTCAGCGCGCCCGCCCGGCGCGGCGGCTCCAGGGGGTCCATGGCGATCGCGTAGGCCGTCTCGACGGCCGTGTCCTTGCGGAACGGCGGGCGGCCCTCCAGCGCCTGGTACAGGGTCGCGCCGAGGGCCCACAGGTCGGAGGCGGGGCCGGGCTTGCCGCCCTTGACCCGCTCGGGCGCGATGTAGTCGATCGAGCCGACCATCTCACCGGTCTTGGTGAGGGTCGAGGTGCCGGTGGACTGGGCGATGCCGAAGTCGGTGAGGACGACCCGGCCGTCGTGGCCGAGCAGGACGTTGCCCGGCTTCACATCGCGGTGCAGCACCCCGGCGGCGTGCGCCGCGCGCAGCGCCGCGATCATTCCGCGCCCGATGCGGGCGGCCTCCTCGGGGGTGACCGTGCCGTTCTGGAGGACGTCGCCGAGCGTCCGGGAGGGCACGTACTCCATGACGATGCAGGGCAGCCCCCGGTCGTCGACCACATCGTGGACGACGACCACGTTGGGGTGGGTGATCCGGGCGGCGGCGCGGGCCTCGCGGCGGGTGCGCTCGTGGAGCGTGGCGAGCTCGTCCTCGTCCAGATAGGGCGACACATGCAGCTGCTTGAGCGCCACCTGACGGTCGAGCAGCTCGTCCTGGGTGCGCCAGACCGTGCCCATGCCGCCGCGGCCTATCCGGTCCAGGAGCCGATAGCGCCCGGCTATCAGCCGACCCTGGTCCGGCAGCGGCCCCGCCGCCTCGGACCCGGACACCGACTCCGTCACCCTGCACCCCTCCGGTTCCCCCGCAAGTGATCGATGCGCCACGATATCGGCCACCCTCTCAGGGGATATCTCAGGGAACGGCCAGGGTCGCCGGGTGTGCCGCAAGCGCGTTCCGGTTGACACCATGTCCTGTATGACCGACACACCCACCAGCGAGGACGCGCAACCGGCGGGCGCGGTTCACGGCATGACGCACGAGGCCCGGCCGCCCCTGCGGCGCAGCCGTGACCACAAGGCGATCGCCGGCGTCTGCGGCGGCGCGGGCCGCTGTTTCGACCTCGACCCCGTCGTCTTCCGGGTGGTGCTGGGCGTCCTCTCGGTCACCGGCGGGCTGGGCCTGATCCTCTACGGGTTCGCGTGGCTGCTGATCCCGCTGGAGGGCGAGGAGGAGAACGAGGGCCGCCGGATGCTGTCGGGCCGGGTCGACGGCCCGGCGCTGACGGCCGTGCTGTGCGCGCTGGTGGGTTGCGGCCTGTTCCTGTCGATGCTCAACAACAGCGCGGTGATGTCCTTCGGGCTGATGCTGACGATCGCCACGGCGGGCGCCGCGTACTGGTCGCGGCACCGGACGGAGGAGCGGGAGGACGTGCCCGCCGCCGAGAAGCACGCGCAGAAGCCGAAGACGGCCCCGGCGCCGCCCGAGACCCAGGCGCCGCCCGCCCCGGGCGGCCCGTCCTGGTGGCGGGACCCGATCGTCAAGGACGGCACGACGGGCCCGATGGGCGCGGAGACCGGCTATCTGTGGGGCCCGGACGACGGCCCGCGGGACCGGTGGCCCGAGCCGGGGCCCCGGGGCCGGGAGGCGGCCGCCCGCCCGGCGAAGGCGGCGCAGGGCAGGCCGCTCGGCGGCCGGACGTTCCTGCTGGCCCTCCTCGCGTTCGCGCTGGGCACCGGCCTGGCCTGGCACCACCAGCCGCTCGGCACCTGCCTGGAGATCGGTCTGGCGGCGGCGCTGGGCGTCTTCGGGCTCGGCATCTCGGTCAGCTCGCTCTACGGGCGCACGGGCGGCGGCACGGTCGTCGCGGCCGTGCTGACGGCGGTCCTGCTGACGGGTGCCGCCGCCCTGCCGAAGTCGGTGAGCACCGACTGGACGCGGTCGACGTGGCGCCCGGCGGACGCCGCGGCGGTGCGCGGGGAGTACCGGGTGGGCAGCGGCGTCGGCGTCCTCGATCTGACGGACCTGAAGTGGCCGGGGGACGCCCCCCTCCGCACGGCCGCCGAGGTCGGGGCCGGGCAGCTCAGGGTGGTGCTCCCGCAGGACGTCACCGCGAAGCTCACGCTCGACGTGGGCGTCGGTGACATCCAGCTGCCCGGCGAGGCGCGCGACGACATCGACGTACGGTCCGGGCAGCGGCGGAGCACGACGCTGGGCCCGCTCCCCGGGAAGTCCTCCCGGGGCACCCTGGAGCTCCGTCTCAAGGTCGGCATCGGACAGGTGGAGGTGACCCGTGCGGCGGCATGACTTCGAACCGGGCAAGCTCGTGGTCGGGCTGGTGCTGCTGGGCGGCTGCGCCGCCTATCTCGCCGCGGCCCACGGCTCCTGGCACTTCCCGGCCTACGCCCTGCTGCCGGTCCTGGCCGCCGGCTTCTGCCTGGCGGGCCTGGTGTCCTTCCTGGCGTTCGTGGTGCGCCGGGCCCGCGCCCGGGGCGCCGACCCGGACGGGCCGGGCGGCGGTGCCCCCTCGCGCGGGGGCACCGGGTGAGCCGGTAAGGGTGCCTCAGGCGCCCGTGCGGACGCCCAGGGCGCTGCCGGCCAGCCACTCCTGCCAGTCGATGTTCCAGTCGCCGTAGCCGTTGCCGAAGCGGTCCATCGGCTTGGGCTTGGTGCTGCCGACGACCCGCACGACGTCGCCCTTGAGGCTCATCCCGTACAGCCACTTGGCGTTCTCGGTGGACATGCCGATGCAGCCGTGGCTGACGTTCTCCTTGCCGAAGGACTCGGCGTTGTCCGGGGCCGCGTGCACGTACTCGCCGCTGATCGTCTCGCGCATGCTGAAGTCGTACGAGCCGAAGAACCCGTCGGGGTGGTTGCGCGGGATGCCGATGGAGAGCGAGTCCATGACGACCCGGCCCTCCTTGGCGAGGATCGTCTTGATGCCCTCGCGGGTGCCGAAGCCCTTGGACTCGTCGCCGCCGCTGATCTCGATGGTGCGCAGGGTCTCGCCGTTGCGCACGACGGTCATCTTGCGGGTCTTGAGGTCCACGGTGTTGACCATGGAGTCACCGACCGTGAAGGAGACCTTACGGTCGCCCGCGGCGGCCGTGCCCTCCGCGAGCCGCACCCCCGCGAGGCGCGCGTCGAGGGTCACCTTGGTGCCGGTGGGCCAGAACTTCTCGGGCCGGAAGTGGACGCGGGTGTCGCCCTTGGTCTCGTTCCAGTGCCAGGCGCCCGCCACCCGCGGGGAGGTCGAGACCTTCAGCCGCCCCTCGATGCCGGCCCGCAGCTCGGGCGAGACCTTCTGCTGCTTGAAGACGAGGGCGAGCGGCTGGCCCACGCCGACCTTCTCGCCGTTCTCCGGGGCTATCTCGGGCCGTACGACCCTGGCGGCGCCGGCCAGCATCTTCGCGGGCGGCGCCGGCTTCTCGGTCACGGGCGCGGCGGAGGGCGACGGCGCGGCGGAGGACGGTGAGGACTTCGCGGCGGGCCGCTCCTCGGCCTCGGCGCCTCCCCCGCACGCGGTGACGGCCAGGCCCGTCAGGGCCACGGCGGCGGACAGCCCGACGCAACGGGAAAGGCGGCGCATGGTTCTCCTACCGGTGTTTCTTCCGGCCACGGCGATGCCGGGGGGCGTGGGCCGCCGGGCAGCGCCCGGGGCCGCGGAACGCCCCGCGACGCCGGGACATGGCGATGCCGAGGCGGGTATGCCTCGGCATCGATCCATCGTATGCGGCGCATGTGGCGACATATGAGGCCCGAAAGGACGAGCGACCCCCGCCGACAGGAGGGGGCGCCGCCCCGCCCGCCGCCGTGACCGGCCGGGTCAGTCCAGCAGCTCCGGCTCGCTGCGCGTGATCTGCTGGTACAGCGGCTGGTAGTTGATCCAGGCGACCAGGTCGTTGCCCAGCTGCTCGCGCGTGTGCTCCGCGTTCGCGGGGTCGATGAGCACCGGCTTCCCGGCGGCCTTCGCCGTGAGCTGGACCTGGCAGGAGCGCTCCATGGTGATGAACCACCACGCGGCCGCGTCGACCGAGTCGCCGACCGTGAGCAGCCCGTGGTTGCGCAGGATCACGGCCTTGTGCGGGCCGAGCGCGGTGGCGATGCGCCGGCCCTCCTCCTCGTCCACGACGACGCCCGTGTAGTCGTCGAAGAGCGCGTGGTCCTGGTAGAAGGCGCAGACGTCCTGCGTTATCGGCTCCAGGAGCTCCCCCAGCGAGGACAGGGCCCGCCCGTAGGTGGAGTGGCTGTGGGCGGCGGCCACCACGTCCGGCCGGGCCTTGTGGACCTGCGCGTGGATGGCGAACGCGGCCTGGTTGACGTGGTACCGGCCCTCGACGACCTGGCCCAGGTGGTTGACCATGATCAGGTCGCTGACGGTGATGTGCTTGAAGGACATCCCGAAGGGGTTGACCCAGAAGCAGTCCGTGAACTCCGGGTCCCGCGCGGTGATGTGCCCCGCGACGCCCTCCTCGAAGCCGAACCGCCCGAAGAGCCGCAGCGCGGCGGCCAGCCGCTCCTTGCGGTGGCGGCGTTCGTCGTCGGTGTTCTCGTGCTTCGGCGGCATGGCGAACCGCAGTCGGTCGGTGGGAACGGGCTCGGGCGTCTGCGACATGAGGCGGCTCCTTCGCTGCGCGTCCGGGGTACGGGTTTTCGGCTCCGGTACGCAACGGAAGCTACCTCCGGGTACGCGTGGGCGACAGAGGCGCGGCGGCCGGGTGTGCGCCTGCGGCGGGCCTTTCCCCTACCCGCCCCTTCCCGAACGGGGCTCCGCCCCGGACCCCGGTCCTCAAACGCCGGACGGGCTGAAATCAGCCCGTCCGGCGTTTGAGGACACCGCGCGGCAGCGCGGAAGGGGGGCCCGGGGGCTTCCCCCCGGTTCGGGAAGGGGCGGGGCTGGGGAAAAGGCCCCCCGTGTGCCCCAGGATCGCCTCGGCCAGCGGCCCCAGACACTCCCGCGGCAGAGCGTGCCCTATCCCCGGCATCACCACGAGGCGGGCCCCGGCGATCGCCTGCGCGAGGTGGCGGGCGTGCGGCGGTGGGAAGACGGGCTCGGCGGTGCCCTCGACGACGAGCGTGGGGACGGTGTTCCGGGCCAGCTCGGCCGTCCGCAGCAGGCCCGAGGCGTCGGCGCGGTCGTGGGCGGTGGTGACGTCGTAGCGGCCGGCGTGCTCGATGTCGCGGCGCTCCCGCTCGCGCAGCTCCTCGGCGTGGAAGGGGAGCTCGTCGCCGCTGAGCAGCCGCCAGTGGGCCACCCGCCGGTCCAGCTCGGCCTCCAGGCCGTGGTCCTCGACCGGGCGGGCCCACAGCTCCGCGACGCGCGGATCGACGCCGGGCAGGTCGGCGGCGGCGGTCTCGGTGCCGTCGGGGGCGGTCAGCGGGCGCTCGCTGAGCGCGCAGGTGCCGATCAGGGTGGCGCTCAGCAGCCGCTCGGGGTGGTCGGCGAGGAGCAGCTGGGCCAGCAGGCCGCCGAGGGACAGGCCGGCGATGTGCGCGCGTCCGGCGCCGTGGGCGTCCAGGACGGCGAGCGCGTCCTCCGCGAGGTCGCGGATGCGGTACGGCCGCCGCTCGTAGGCCCGGGTGGAGCGGCCGGTGTCACGGTGGTCGTAGCGGATCACGCGGTGGCGGACGGCGAGGGCGTCGACGAACTCCTCGGGCCAGCCCAGGGCGGACACCGTGGCGCCCATGATCAGCAGGAGCGGAGGCGCGTCGGCGGGCCCGCGCGCCTCGGACCACAGCCGTACGCCGGGTGCGATGTCGACGGTCCGCCGCACGGCCCGCCCCCTCCCGTATGTCCCGCGCGCCCCGCTCCGGTTCCCGGGGCCGTCCCCCCGGGGAAACGACCGCGCCGCCTCCCCGTCACGGACGGGAAGGCGGCGCGAGGCCCGTTCAGCGGGTGGGGACTACTCCCACTCGATGGTGCCCGGGGGCTTGCTGGTGATGTCGAGGACGACGCGGTTGACGTCGTCGACCTCGTTGGTGATGCGGGTCGAGATCTTGCCCAGCACGTCGTACGGCAGGCGCGACCAGTCGGCGGTCATGGCGTCCTCGGAGGAGACCGGGCGCAGCACGATCGGGTGGCCGTAGGTGCGGCCGTCGCCCTGGACGCCGACGCTGCGGACGTCCGCGAGCAGGACGACCGGGCACTGCCAGATCTCGCGGTCGAGACCGGCGGCGGTCAGCTCCTCGCGGGCGATGGCGTCGGCCTCGCGGAGCAGGTCCAGACGCTCCTTGGTGACCTCGCCGACGATGCGGATGCCCAGGCCGGGGCCGGGGAAGGGCTGGCGCTGGACGATCTCGTCCGGCAGGCCCAGCTCGGCGCCGACCATGCGGACCTCGTCCTTGAACAGCTGGCGCAGCGGCTCGACGAGCTCGAACTCCAGGTCCTCGGGGAGGCCGCCCACGTTGTGGTGGGACTTGATGTTGGCGGTGCCGGTGCCGCCACCGGACTCGACCACGTCGGGGTAGAGGGTGCCCTGGACGAGGAACGCGACGTCCTCGCCCTCGGCGCCGGCCTCGGCCACGATCTCGGCCTGGGCCTGCTCGAAGACGCGGATGAACTCCCGGCCGATGATCTTGCGCTTGGTCTCCGGGTCGGAGACGCCGGCGAGGGCGGTCAGGAAGCGCTCCTGGGCGTCGACGACCTTCAGCTGGACGCCGGTGGCCGCGACGAAGTCCTTCTCGACCTGCTCGGTCTCGCCCTTGCGCATCAGGCCGTGGTCGACGTAGACGCAGGTGAGCTGGTCGCCGATGGCCTTCTGGACGAGGGCCGCGGCGACGGCGGAGTCGACGCCGCCGGACAGGCCGCAGATGGCGCGCTTGGTGCCGACCTGCGCGCGGATCGCGGTGACCTGCTCCTCGATGACGTTGCCGGTGGTCCAGGTGGGCTGGATGCCGGCGCCGCGGTAGAGGAAGTGCTCCAGGACCTGCTGGCCGTGCGTGGAGTGCATGACCTCGGGGTGGTACTGGACGCCGTAGAGCTTCTTCTCGTCGTTCTCGAAGGCGGCGACGGGGACGACGTCCGTGGACGCGGTGACCGTGAAGCCCTCGGGGGCGGCGGAGCAGGCGTCGCCGTGCGACATCCACACCGGCTGCTCGGCGGGGGTGCCCTCGAAGAGGGTCGAGCCCGGCCGGGAGACGGTCAGCGGCGTACGGCCGTACTCACGGGCACCGGAGTTGTCGACGGTGCCGCCGAGGGAGGTGGCCATCAGCTGGAAGCCGTAGCACATGCCGAAGACGGGGACGCCGGCCTCGAACAGGGAGCGGTCCACGGTGGGCGCGCCCTCTTCGTAGACGGACGAGGGGCCGCCGGAGAGGATGATCGCCTTGGGCTTCTTCGCGAGCATCTCGGCCACCGGCATGGTGGACGGGACGACCTCGCTGTAGACCCGTGCCTCACGGACGCGGCGGGCGATGAGCTGGGCGTACTGCGCGCCGAAGTCGACAACGAGCACCGGCTCCGCGGTGTTGTCGTGGGCGGCGGTGGGTGCTGCTGACACGGGTGCGGCCTTCCGGCGGGGTGAGGAGGGGGTCTCTATTTGTCGATTCTACCGGGGCGCGGGGGCTTGCTTTTGTCTCACCATCCGAACCCGGACCCGGCCGGTCTTGGCCGCGGGGCGGTTCCGGGGCCATACTGTCCCCCATGCGCAAGCACCTGACCTACGTCTTTACCTATGGCGACCGGCCCGTCCGGCTGCCATGGTCGTGCTGCTTGAGCAACTGACAAGCGACTTCCCAGGCGCCCCGGGCCGACAAGGCCCGGGGCGCCTGTCGTTTTTCCCGGGTCTCGCCGCTCCGGGGGCCACCGCCCCTTTTTGGAGGATCAGACATGAGCGCGCAGAGCACCGTCCTGAAGGCCGACACCGGCGCCCGCACCGACGCGGCCGCGGACGTCATCACGGGCGCCCGGCAGCGGATCGACGACCTCGACGGCCGGATCATCGGCCTCGTCCAGGAGCGCATGGCCGTCTCGGCCGTGATCCAGCGCGAGCGCATCGGGTCCGGCGGCCGCCGGGTGAACCTGTCCCGCGAGATGGAGGTCCTCAACCACTACAGCGAGCAGCTGGGCAAGCCGGGCACGGCCCTCGCGATGACGCTGCTGGAGCTGTGCCGGGGCCGGATCTGACCGCGCCCGCGCCGGGGCCGCCGCCCCCGGCCGCCCGCGCCCGGCGTCGCGCGCCGTACCGCCCCGTCACCCGTACGGCGCGTGACCGGCCCGCGGGGCGCTTCGTTGGACCCGGTGTCGCACCACCCAGGAGCGGCCCACCGAGATCCATACGTGGTTTCCGTCCCTGTCCATCCGGGCGCCCGGCCACGAACGGGGCGGATCCGCCGGAGTGTGAGACGTACGCGTGCGTACGTCGTGGGACCTCACTCCGGTGGCACGGCGACCGGTCAGCAGGGGACAGCAGTCCGGCCGCCACCGAAGGACGGTCGGTTCCGGGGACGCCTGGAACCGACCGTATCCGGTCGAAACGGTTGCGCCGAGCGCGGTGTGTCCCGCACGATGCAAAGGGAAGGACCGGAGCCCGGCCCGCACCGCCATTGGTTCGACCATCCCTTCGACCCTGCGGCGGTACGCACCCCGGACCGGCCCGGACACCCGCTCCGGACAAGCGTTCCGAGCACCGGTTCCGAGCACCAGGCACTTCCCCGCACCGCCCAGCACGCGAAAGCCCGCGGCGCTCCCCCCGGCGCCGCTCCGCGGCACCGACCCTGCCCTGACCCTCGGTGCCGGCAGTCAAGGGCCCCGTGGCCGCCCGCACGCCCCCGCGGAGGCGGCCCGGGGCCCTTCGCCGTGCCCCCGCCCGAGGCGGTTGTGAAATCGCTCACGTGTGCGCGGCGGGTGATCTGGTGTCACATGGGGCGTCCTACGATGACGGGTGAACGTGCCAACCAGCACGGCCATACCGCGCTCTCCCCCCACCGCGACGGCCTTTACTTCGGAACCCAGAGGTCTCCATGAAGCTTCGCCGCGCTCTGGCGACTGCCGCTGTCACGGCTGCGATCGCTCCCGCCGCGCTGCTCGCGGCCCCGGCCGCGTACGCCGTGCCGGCGGCGCCCGCAGGGTCCGTGGACGCCGGTTCGTCCGGCGACACCGCGCCCGCCACGTCCGAGGACTCTTCGGGCGGCGGGGCGAAGGACCCCTCCGCCGCCCCGGCGGCCGGGAAGGCCGTTCTGCCGGTCCCGGCCGCGGACGACAAGAACCCGCCCTCGGAGAACCCCTGCAAGAAGCAGGCCGATTCGAAGGAAAAGCGGGCCACCACCGAGCTGATCAGGTTCCCCGACAAGGTCGTCGCCGGTGCCGACCCGCAGGAGTTCTTCCTCCGGGCCACCAACTCCTCAAAAGACCGCCTGAAGTCGATCTGTCTCCACGTGGACACCATGAGCTGGGTGTCCGACGCAGCCAGCACCGACTCGACCGAGTTCGTGACGCTGGAGTGGCAGGACCCGAAGGGGACTTGGCAACCGATCACCAACAAGCGTGACGACTCGATCCACTTCGGCTATGTCGATGACCTCCCGCCTGACGAGTACACCGACGCCAAGCTCCGGCTGAAGGTCGACGGCAAGGCAAAGGCCGGCGCCGCGAGCACGTACCACTCCGGCATCTTCGCGGGCAAGGACGACGTGTGCGGCAAGACGGAGGCCAAGGCCAAGGACTCGGAGAAGATCAAGGACCGGAAAACCCTCCAGATCCTGCCCGCCGACACCCAGCCCGGCAAGATCGACCACTCCAAGAGCCCCTCCCCCTCGCCCAGCCGGCCCGGCGGCGGCGCCAAGTCCTCCGCCAGCCCGAGCCCCAGTTCCTCCGCCAAGGCCAGTTCCAGTGCCAGCCCCAGCGCGAGCGCGAGCGCCAGCGCCTCTTCGAGCACCGGAACCGCCGGAACCACCACGAGCGGCGGCACGACCACGGGTGGCAGCGGCACGTCCGCCCAGGGAAGTGCGTCCAGCTCCTCGGCCAACGGTGAGCTCGCCACGACCGGTTCCTCGTCCTCGACCCCGGTGATCGCCGGGCTCGCCGGGGCCGCCGTCGTGGCGGGTGGCGCGGCCGTGGCCGTCACGCGGCGCCGTAAGAACAACACCTGAGCACCGGCTCGGTGAACAGGTAAGGCCCGCACTCCTGGAGTGCGGGCCTTACTCCCTTCTACGCCTCGGGCGGCCGCGCCGGAGGCACCGGCGGCACCGCCAGGAACGGCAGCCGCAGCGCCGCGAACGCCTCCTTGGGGACCGCCGGGTACCGCGGCTCGACCGTGGCCACCCGCTCATACGGGCGGCCCTGTGACGGGCGCGGGTCGGCGTCGCCCTTGTTCGGCCAGAGCGACATGGCGCGCTCCGCCTGGGCCGTGATGGTCAGGGACGGGTTGACGCCGAGGTTGGCGGAGACGGCGGCGCCGTCGACGACCGAGATCCCCGGGTGCCCGTACAGCCGGTGGTAGGGGTCGATGACGCCCCGCGAGGGGTCGGCGCCGATGGGGCAGCCGCCGATGAAGTGCGCGGTGAGCGGGGTGCCCATCAGCTCGCCGACGTTGCTGCCCGCGAAGCCGTTGATCTCCTGGGCGAGCAGGGTGGCGGCCCGGGTCGCCGCCGGGATCTGCGTCGGGTTGGGCGCGCCGTGCCCCTGCCGGGCCGTGAGCAGTCCTTTGCCGATGCCTTTGTCCTTACGGTAGGTCGTAAGGGAGTTGTCCAGCGACTGCATGACCAGCCCGATGATGGTCCGCTCGGACCAGCGGCGGTTGGACAGCGAGCGCAGCAGCTGCACCGGGTGCCGGGCGCACCGCGCCGCGAAGGCGAGCGCCCGGGGTGCCCGGGTGCCGACCGGCACCTGGAGCACGGACAGCAGGCCCATCGCGTTGGATCCCTTGCCGTACCGCACGGGCTCGATGTGGGTGTCGGCGTCGGGGTGGATGGAGGACGTGATGGCGACGCCGCGGGTGAAGTCGGCGCGGGGCTCGCCGTGGGCCTTGCGGTAACGGCGGTCGTCGGTCTGGGCGCCCACCAGCGCCTCGGAGTTGGTGCGGGTGAGGCGGCCGAGAACGTCCGGGACGCGGGGCAGCAGCCCCTTGTCCTTCATGGTGTGCAGCAGCGCCTGGGTGCCGTAGGTGCCGGCGGCGACGACCACGTACCGGGCGCGCAGGACCCTCGGCCGGGCGCGGGCGGCGGTGTGACGCTTGTCGGTGGGGACGGTGACGACGCGGTAGCCGCCGTCCCGGTGCTCGGTGACGGCGACGACGGTGGTCATCGGGTGGATGACCGCGCCGGCCTGTTCGGCGAGGTGCAGGTAGTTCTCGTTGAGGGTGTTCTTGGCACCGTGGCGGCAGCCGGTCATGCACTCGCCGCACTCGGTGCAGGCCCTGCGGGTGGGGCCCGCGCCGCCGAAGTACGGGTCGGCGGCCTCCCCGCCCGGCGGGGCCTTCTCCGTGCCGTCGGCGTCCTTGCCGTCGCCGAAGAACACGCCCACGGGCGCCATGTGGAAGGTGTCGCCGACGCCCATCTTCTCGGCGGCCGCCTTGAGATGGACGTCCGAGGGCGTCATGGTCGGGTTGAGGCGGGCGCCGAGCATCCGGCGCGCCTGGTCGTAGTACGGCCGCAGCTCCTCCCGCCAGTCGGTGATGCCGGCCCACTGCGGGTCGTCGAAGAACGCCTTCGGCGGTACGTAGAGGGTGTTGGCGTAGTTGAGGGAGCCGCCGCCGACGCCCGCGCCCGCCAGGACCATCACCTTGCCGAGGAGGTGGATGCGCTGGATGCCGTAGAGGCCCAGGGCGGGTGCCCACAGGTAGTTGCGCAGGTCCCAGGAGTTCCTGGGCAGCGTGTCCCGGGTGAAGCGCCGGCCCGCCTCCAGCACCCCGACGTCGTAGCCCTTCTCGGTCAGGCGCAGGGCGGACACGGCGCCGCCGAACCCCGAGCCGACGACGATCACGTCGTAGTCGAACGCTGACATCTCCACCTCCGGCAGGACAGCCCGCCGGAACGCCACGGGGCGGTCCGGCGGGGTACTTCCGGCACCGCGCTCAGCGCAGGCGCAGTGCCTTCATCACCCGCAGGCTGCGGGTCATGAACTCCGCGTACTTCTCGTCCGTCATCCCGAAGGCCGGGCCCATCGGGAGGATCCGCTGGTGGGCCACGGTCTGGGCCTCGGTGTACTTGAGTATGCCCTCGGAGCCGTGCCGGCGGCCGAGGCCGGAGTCGCCCATGCCGCCCATGGGCGACTGGGCGCTGCCGTAGGCGGCCGCGTAGCCCTCGTTGATGTTGACGGTGCCGGTGCGCAGCCGGGCGGCGACCGCGGCGCCCCGGCGGGCGTCCTTGGTCCAGACGCTGGAGTTCAGGCCGTACGGGGTGGCGTTGGCGCGCTCGATCACCTCGTCCTCGTCCCGGAAGCGGTAGACCGACACGACGGGGCCGAAGGTCTCCTCGGTGCACACCGCCATGGGCGCCTCCACCCCTTCGAGGATGGTCGGCTCGTAGAAGAGCGGGCCGATGTCGGGCCGGGGGCGGCCGCCCGCGAGCACGGTGGCGCCCTTGGCGACGGCCTCCTCGACGTGCCGCGTCACGGTCTCCAGCTGCCGTTCGGAGACGAGCGAGCCCATGTCGGCGCCGTAGGCGAGGCCGGTGCCGAGCCGCATGGCCCTGGTGCGGGCGGCGAAGCGCTCGGTGAACTCGTCGGCGACCGACTCGTGGACGTACAGCCGCTCGATGGATATGCACAGCTGGCCGGCGGAGGAGTAGGCGCCGCGGACGGCTCCGGCGGCGGCCTTCTCGATGTCGGCGTCGTGCAGGACCAGCATGGCGTTCTTGCCGCCGAGCTCCAGGGAGCAGCCGACCAGGCGGGCCGCGGCGCCCTGGGCGACCTCGCGGCCGGTGCGGGTGGAGCCGGTGAAGGAGACGTAGTCGGCGTGGGCGACGACGGCGGGGCCGATGACCGGGCCCTCGCCGAGGACGACCTGCCAGACCTCCTCCGGCAGACCGGCCTCGATCATCTGCTCGCGCGCCCAGAGGGCGGTCAGCGCGGTCTCGGTGTCGGGCTTCATCACGACGGCGTTGCCCGCGACGAAGGCGGGCAGCGCGTCGCCGACCGACAGCTCGAACGGGTAGTTCCAGGGCGCGATCTGGCCGACGACGCCGCGCGGCTGGCGCAGCTCGGTCACCTTGGTCAGGGTCGGGATGACGCCTGTGTGGCCCTTGGGACGCAGGTACGCGGGGCCCTTGCGCCCGTAGTGGCGGGCGGCGACGGAGACGGACTGGACCTCCTCATGGGCGTGCAGCCGCGCCTTGCCGGTCTCCAGCTGGATCAGGTCGACGACCTCGGACTGGCGGCGCAGCACCAGGTCGTGGAAGCGCAGCATGACGGCGGCGCGTTCGCGTGCCGGTACGGCGGCCCAGTGGCGCTGCGCCTCGCGTGCGCGCGCGAAGGCGGTGGCGACGTCCTCCGGGGTGGATTCCGGCAGGTCGGCGAGCTTCTCGCCGGTGAACGGCGTGTGGTTGAGGGTGCTGCCGGAGCCGATCACGCCCCGGGTGAGACGGGCCACGAGGGTGGGCGTGACGACGTCGGCGGCGGTCCGCGTGCCCGCCGGGGCGACAGGATTGCCGCCGTTCTCCGCCGCCACCGTCGTTGCTGTTGCGCTGTGCCGCGAGTCGGTCATGCGGCTGAGCGTATGTCGGGCGGCGCGCTTTGGGTACCCGTTAGTAACCGGATTTCGCCGGTCCCCCGCGCTCGACTACTCCTGAATCCTGAGGTACTTGACGACGTTCTCGAAGAGCTTGTCGCCGCCCTTACGGCCGTCGCCCGCGGCGGCACGCGGCGCGGTGAGGACGTAGGGGTTGGCGGGACGGGCCCGCCCGGGGCCGGTGGGGGCCTCGCCCCGTGCCCTCAGGGGCTCGAAACGGGTCTGACGCGTACGAACGTGTCGAGGGCCGTGGTCATATGGCGGCGCACCTGCGCGGCGCGCGCCGCCGGTCCCGAGACCCACACGTCGTACGACTTGCCCGCCTCGTCCCAGCAGATGTCGTACGTCCGCAGGGTCCGGTTCCCGTCCGGGCCGTCCCAGGTGAACTCCCAGGAGGCGGCGGGAAGTCCGCGGTGGCGGGTCTCCGTGACCGTGGCGCCGCGGTAGCCGGGGTAGCGGGACGGCGCCCGGGCGGCGGCGGTGCGCAGGGTGCCGGCGGGGCCGCCCGGCTGCGGGTCCTGGATGAGGACGCCGAGGCTGAACTCCTTGCCGGGCGAGTAGTAGAAGACCCGCGGGGGTTCGAAGGAGCGGGTGAAGCCGTCGGGGACGGCGAGGGCGAATCCGGCCGGGTCCTGGACCGCGTGGTATCCGGCGGGGGCCCGGACGGGGGCGGAGACGGGCGGCTGCGCCCCGGAGAGCGGCGGGGAGACGGTCGGGCGGGACCGGGGCAGGGGCCCGCTCGCGGCCCCCGTCGGCGCGAGCGGGCCGACGGCGTCCCGGCCGGACAGCAGGGCGGCCAGCCCGGCGCCCACACCGGCCAGGGCCACGACGGCGACGGCCGCCGTAAGGGCGACGCGGGCCCGGCTCGCGGGCCCGTACGGGGCGTAGGGCGGAGGCGAGCCCCGCTGCCCTCCGGCGGGCTCGCAGACGGGGGCGAGGTACGCGCGCAGCAGCCGCTGGGCCTCGTCGGCGCCCATCCGGCGGCGGGGGTCGCGCTCCAGGAGGCCGCGTACGACGGGCAGCAGGGGGCCCGCGCCGACGGGTGGCCGGATCTCGTCGTGGACGACGGCCTGGAGGATGCCGCCGAGGGAGTCCCGGCGGAAGGGCGACTCCCCGCTGAGCGCGACGCACAGCAGCACGCCCACGGACCAGAGGTCGGAGGCGGCGCCGGTCTCGGCGCCCGCGATCCGCTCGGGCGCGGTGAACTCGGGGGAGCCGACGAACGCGCCGCTCTCCGTAAGGGTCGTGGCACCGGACACGTGGGCGACTCCGAAGTCCGTAAGGACGACGCGTCCGGTGCCGGTCTCCAGCAGGACGTTGGCGGGCTTGATGTCCCGGTGCAGCACCCCGCGCGCGTGGGCCGCGCGGACGGCCCCGAGCAGCGCGACCCCGATCCTGGCCGCCTCGGGCAGGCCGACCGGCCCGTCGGCCACCAGCACGTCGGACAGGGTGCGGCCCTCGACGAGCTCCATGACGATCCAGGGGCGCCCGTCCTGCACGACGACGTCGTGGAGGACGACGACGTTCGGATGGCTGATCAGGGCGGCGGCCCTGGCCTCGCGCAGGGTGCGGTCGAGCTGCGCACGCGTGGCGGCACCGGCGAGCGGGCCGCCGTCGACGTGCAGTTCCTTGACGGCGACCTCACGGGCCAGGAGCTCGTCGGTGGCCCGCCATACGGTGCCCATGCCGCCCCGGGCGATCCTCGTACGGAGGCGGTAGCGGCCGGCTATCAGACCATCGTGCGCGGCGAAGGTCCCCATGAGCACATCTTGCCCCAGGGCCCACCGGCGCTACCCCGTACGGGGCGGCCGGGTCGACCGGGTCGGCCGGATTCGCCTGCCGGACGCCCCGCGCGGGGTGTCCGGCTGACCGTAAGGACGATCGGACTTGAACCTGACGTTACGTGAGGTTGCATGGTTGGGGCATGACTGTTTCCGACACCTGGAAAGTGGGCGCGCTCGCCGAGGCCAGCGGGCTGACCGTGCGCACCCTGCACCACTGGGACACCGTCGGCCTGCTCAGCCCGTCCCTGCGCAGTGCGGGAGGCCACCGCGAGTACACCGAGGACGACCTCGTCCGCCTGTACCAGGTGCTGGCCCTCCGCAGCCTGGGGCTGGGCCTGGAGAGCATCTCGCTCTGCCTCGACGGCGGGTTCGACCCGGCGCGGCTGGTCCGGGACCACCTGGCGGGCGTGGAATCGTCCCTCGCCGCCCTCGGCGCCCTCCGGCAGCGGCTGGTACGGCTCGACGACGAGCTGTCCGCCGGCCAGGCGCCCACGACCACGATGCTGCTCGACGCCTTGCGGGCGATCGGCGGCACCGGCACGGCGAGCGAGGAGGTCCTGCGCCGTCACCTGGACCCCGACGGGATCCAGGTCCTGCGCACCCGCGCGGCGGCCCTGGGGCCCGCGACGCACTACCTGCTGGAGGTCGAGTGGCCGGAGCTGTACCGCAGGGCCGAGCGGCTCCGGGCGGCGGGCACTCCTCCGACCGACCGGAAGGTACGGCGGCTGGTGGCGCGCATGGACGAGCTGAGCGCGCTGTTCACCGGCGGCGACACCACCGTTTCCGCCGGGGTGCGGGGCGCCTGGCACGAGGACCCGGCGGCGATGTCCGGGGAGACGCCCGCCGCGGCCGACGGATGGCGGGGGCTGGCGGAGTATCTGGAGGCGGCCCGGGACGCCCGGCCCTGACCGGGCGGCTTTTTCCCCAGTCCCGCCCCTTCCCGAACGGGGCTCCGCCCCGGACCCCGGTCCTCAAACGCCGGACGGGCTGATTCTGCCCGGACCGAGCGGAAATTCAGCCCGTCCGGCGTTTGAGGACACCGCGCGGAGCGCGGAAGGGGGCCCGGGGCGTCAGCCCCCGGTTACGGGAAGGGGCGGGACTGGGGAAAAAGCCCCGCGCCGAGGCACCCGCCCCGTACCCCCCCGCCCCGAGCACCCCTCCCGAAAAGGACCTGAACATGAACCGCCGAACCCGTATCCGTACCGCCCTGGCCACGACGTTCCCCACGGCCCTGACCCTCCCGGTCTGCTGGCTCCTGGCCGCCTCCGGCCTGGTGCCGTGGAACCTCCTCCTCGCCCTGCCGATCGCCCTCGTGGTGCATGCCGCCGTCAGCTACACCCGCCTGCCCGCCGGACCCGGCCGCCCGAGCGCCGGAGAGGCCGCGGGGCGAGGAGAGGGCCGGTCATGAGCGCAGGCGCCGGAGTCGCGCGTCGCCGGGCGGCCCGTGGCGAGGGGAAGGCCCGTCAGCCCTCGACGAGCAGCAGTACGCCCCGGCTGCCCGGCCGCACGGAATGCACCGCTCCGGCCGGTACCACGTACATCTCCCCCGCCTCCAGCACCACTTCCTCCCCCTCGACCAGCAGCTCCAGCCGCCCCTCCACCACGAACAGCGCCTCCGCCTCCGCGTGCGACTCCGGCGGCAGGCCCTCCCCGGCCATCCGCAGCGCCTTCACCCGGGCCCCGCCGGTCTCCCCCAGTACGGCCGACCGCCACGCCTCGGGCAGTCCGGCCGCCACGTCCACAACCTTGATCTTTTCCATGTCCCGGACGCTAGTCGCGCGACGCGACGCGTTGGCTGACCGTCGGGTAAAGCCTGGCGGCCACGGGCCGGGGCGGCACGAAAGGTGACATGAAGGGTGACATGACACTCGTCCGGCCCGGCTCCGCCCGACCGGACGCACGGTAAGAGCCCATGAGGCATCATCACCGGATGAATCACCTCGCACTGGTGGCCATCGTCGTACGCGACTACGACGAGGCCATCGACTTCTACGTCAACGTCCTCGGCTTCGCGCTCGTCGAGGACACCCGTATCGACGAGCGGAAGCGCTGGGTGGTCGTCTCGCCGCCCGGCGCCCGGGAAGCGGGCCTCCTCCTCGCCCGGGCGGCCAACCCCGCCCAGGAGGCGCGGATCGGGAACCAGACGGGCGGGCGCGTCGGCCTGTTCCTCGACACCGACGACTTCGCGCGCGACCACGCGCGGATGCTGGCGGCGGGCGTCGCCTTCGAGGGCGCGCCCCGGCAGGAGCCCTACGGCACGGTGGCCGTCTTCCAGGACCTGTACGGGAACCGCTGGGACCTGATCCAGCGGCGCCGCACCGGGCACTGAGGTCCCTACGAACCCGTCCGCCCGTCCACGAGCTCCCGCACCACGTCCAGGTGCCCGTTGTGCCGGGACGTCTCCTCGATCAGGTGCATCAGCACCCACCGGAGCGTCATGTGCCGCCCGTCCCGCACCGCCCGCCGCGCCCGGGCCTCCAGGTCCGTCGCGGCCACCAGCTCGCGGTACCGGGCGCTCTGCTCCTCGTACGCGGCGAGGATCTCCGGCAGCGGGATGTCGACGGCCGTGCGCATCTCCCAGTCGGGGTCGTCCTCGGTCCACGGAATCGTGTCCTCCTCCCCGAGGAAGACGACCTGGAACCAGTAGTACTCGACGTACCGCAGGTGGTTGAGCAGCCCGCACAGGGTCATCAGCGGGGAGCCGGGCAGCGGCGCCTTACGGGCGTCCTCGGCGGTCACCCCCTCGCACTTGGCGCGGGCGGTGTCCCGGGCGTAGTCGAGGAAGGTCGTCAGGGAGGCGCGTTCGTCCCAGGTGGGGGGCGTGTCGGTACGGGTCACCGGCGCATGATCCAGCTCGCCGGCACCCGGCGTCGACCGATTTAAGCGACGGCGGGACGGCGGACGGCGGTACGGGCCGCCGGGGCCGGGCGCCCCCGGCGGGTTACCAGGCCAGGCGTCCAGACCAGACGTCACGGCCCAGGGATCCCGGCCCAGGCATCCCAGCCGACCGCGCTCACCCCACAGCCGTGCCGAACCTCCGCCGGTACGCCGACGGGCTGAGCCCCGTGTCCCGTCGCAGCCGCGCCCGCAGGTTCGCCGTCGTGCCGAGGCCGCTGCTGCGGGCCACCACCTCAAGGCGCTCCTCGCCGCGCTCGATCAGGCGGCGGGCCAGGGTGACCCGTTCCCCCGTGAGCCAGGCCAGCGGCGTCGTGCCGAGCTCGGCGCGGAAGCGGCGGTGCAGGGTCGCGGGGCTGACGGCGGCCCGCGCCGCGAGGTCGGCCACCGTAAGGGGCTCGCCGAGCCGCTCCTGCGCCCAGGCCAGCAGCGGGGCCAGCGACTCGTCCGGCACCTCGGGTACGGGCCGCTCGACGAACTGGCGCTGCCCGCCGTCCCGGTGCGCGGCGAACACCAGGCGCCGGCTGACGGAGTTGGCGACCTCGGCACCGTGGTCGCGGCGCACGATGTACAGGCCGAGGTCGAGCGCCGCCGCGCTGCCCGCCGCCGTAAGGATGTCGCCGTCGTCCACGAACAGGACGTCCGGTTCGAGGCGCACGCCGGGGAAGCGGGCGCGGAACCCGTCCGCCCACTGCCAGTGGGTGGTGGCCCGGCGCCCCTCCAGCACACCCGCCTCGGCCAGCGTGTACGCCCCGCTGCAGAACCCCACCAGCCGCGCGCCCCGCGCGTGCGCCCGCCGCACGGCGTCCAGCAGATCCGGGCGGCGCGGTACGTGGGTGTCCGGCCGGTTGGGCACGATCAGGGTGTCCGCGGTGTCGGCCGCGTCGATCCCGGCGACCCCGGTGAGCGTGAAGAACCCGTCCCGCATGACGGTGTGCGGCTCGGCGGCGCAGAGGGCGAAGTCGTACAGTTCCCGCCCGAGTTCGGGCCTGCTCAAGCCGAAGATCTCGATGGCGCAGCTGAGCTCGAACGGATTCGAGTTCGCGTCGACGATCACGACGACGCGGTGGAGCCGGGGCGCGGGATCCGCGTGCGAGGATTCTTGCGGCATATGCGATTTCTAGCACTCACACGATCGTCCGGACAGTCCCCAGGATGGGCGGCATGAGTAACGCACCCATCGCCCTGCACGAGGCCCTGGCCTCCTTCGACGCCTTGTGGAGCCCCCGCATCGTGTCCCGCGTCAACGACTACGACGTACGCCTCACCAAGGTGGCGGGCGAGCACCTCTGGCACGTGCACGACCACACCGACGAGTTCTTCCTCGTCCTCGACGGCGAACTCCGCATCTCCCTGCGGGACCCCGAGGAGCGCACGGTCGTCCTCCCCAAGAACTCGATGTTCACGGTCCCGCGCGGCACGGAGCACAAGCCGTCCGCCCCCACGGGCGCGACGATCCTGCTGTTCGAGCCCTCGGGGACGTCGACCGTCGGCGACCGCCACGAGGAGGTCCCCGACCACGTGGACGAGACGACGGGGCACGCCCTGTCCTGAGCGGCCGCGTGACGCCGGGCTTCCGGGGCGACGGGGGTGCTCCGGAAGCCCGGCGAGAGGGGGGAACTGCCGTTCGTTGAATGTCCGTGAGTGCTCATCGGAGCCCTCGGACACGGCAGAGGAATGGTGAACGTGAGGACTGAGGAGGAGCGCGCGGCCGCGGACCGCGAGGGCCGGGGCGGGACACGGCGATGGCCGGGGAAGACCCGCGGACCGGGCCGGAAGCCGCGGAAGCTCAGGCAGCCCCGGAAGAAACGTCCCTGGTGGCAGGAGTTCCTGATACTCGCCGGTGTGGCGCTGGTCCTGGCCCTGCTGATCAAGACCTTCCTGGTGCAGGCGTTCTCGATCCCCTCCGGTTCGATGGAGAACACCCTCCAGATCAACGACCGGGTCCTGGTCGACAAACTCACCCCGTGGTTCGGCGCGAAGCCGGAGCGCGGCGAGGTCGTCGTCTTCAGCGCCCCCGACGGCTGGGCGCAGCAGCTCCCGGACGAGGACGGCACCGTCCCGCGCAGCGTGCAGACGGCGCTCTCCTTCATCGGCCTGATGCCCTCCGCGGATGAGAAGCACCTGGTCAAGAGGGTGATCGGGATCGGCGGCGACACCGTCACCTGCAAGGCGGGCGAGCCGCTGAAGGTCAATGGGAAGCCCTTGAAGGAGCGGTACCTCCACCCGGACGCGACTCCCTGCGACGACTCCCCGGCCGGCACGGTCAAGGTCCCCGAGGGTCAGCTGTGGGTGATGGGCGACCACCGCAACGACTCCGCGGACTCCCGCCTGCACCGGGAGGCCCCGGACCACGGCTTCGTACCCGTGAAGAACGTGATCGGGCGAGCCGTCGCGGTGGCATGGCCGATCTCCCGCTGGGACACGCTGCCGACGCACTAGGTGTGCCGCGTGGTGGCCCGGCCGGGGGAACGCGGCGGCGCGGGACGCGGGCGTCAAGGAATTCTTGACAAGGTGATCATGTCAAGGTTTCCTTGACGCATGTTGACCTCGCGTTCGAAGGACCGGCACCGGGACCTCTTTCCCGCCACCGCGCCCATGACCGCCGCGCTGCCGCTCGCCATAAGCCTCCCGGCCGTGTCGGTGATGTTCGGCAACCGGTTCGGCACCACCGCCACCGTCGTCCTGACCGTCCTGGGCCTCGCGCTCATCGCCTGCACGGCCGGTCCGGCCGCGCGGTCCGCGGAGCGGGCGCGCCGTGACGAGGCCGTCCTCGACGCCCTCGAACCCCTCGCCGGACTGCGCCGATGAACAACGCACCGCTGCTCCACCCCGCGGAGATGGACCGGATCCGGGAAGGCATCGCCGCGGCCGTCCTCGGCGCCCCCGAGGGGCTGGCCGACTCCCTCGAACACGACCCCCACGGCTACCTGCGCCTGGTGGACGCCTCCCGCGTCGGCGCCGAGGAGTCGAGCCGGCTGCTGCGCGAGGCCGTCCAGGGCGCCAGGGCCGCCGGCCACAGCTGGGACGCGGTGGGCCGCGTCCTGGGAGTGAGCCGCCAGGCCGCCCAGCAGCGCTTCGCGGGCAAGGCCACGGGCGCGGGCCCGTCGGCACCGCCCGCCGGGGGCCCGGACGCCCCGAAGCGCCGCACCCTCGGCGGACTGTCCGCGTTCAACGAGATGGCCGCCCTGGAGGAAGCCGGCCGCGACGGCTGGCACGTCGTCGGCTACGGCCCCTTCTTCCACGAGGTGGAGTGGTCCGGCCACCCCTGGGAACACTGCCGGGTCACCCTCCCCTCCGCCGCCCGCCACCGTCGGATGGAATCCGAAGGCTGGATCCCGGTCGGCGCGGGCTGGTTCCCCTGGCGGTACTACAAGCGGCCCGTCAACCCCGGCTCCTAGCCAGGCGCCAGGGACGGTGCGCACCCCACAGGTGGCGATCACCCGCTCCGGTCTCGGCTCCCCGGAGGACGGCACGCTCTTCTTCCCTGCCAGGGGAGGGCGGAGCCGGTACTGTGGTGGTGCGACGCCCACCCGGCCGGGCAGCCGGGGGCCGCGCCCTGATGGGCGCGACCGCCGGGCGTAGCGGAACCCACCACCGGAGGCCACGGTGGCGGGCTCCTGGAAGGACCACACGCTGATGGTCCCTCGCTAATTTGTCTGGCGAGGGGCTACAGCTTGTGCCTCACCTCCAGCCACCACCGGAACACCGCGACGATGACGGCGCCCACAAGGGGAGCCGACCAGCGGTAGATCCGGTAGAGCCGGGCCCGCAGGCGAGACCGGTCCTTCTTCTTGCGATGGCGCACGTGCTGCGCCTTTCTCCCGGGGTGGGCATCACCCACCGGCCATCCCTCTCACGGAGGGCTGACCATGGGCGCGGCCACCCGGAGGCTCCCGGGGGCCGCGCCCCAAACAGCCCCCGTCAGGCGGGTGGCTGACCGTTGCGGGCGCCCCGGAGAGACCGGCACGTCACGTCGTCATCACGCGGGAGCATAGCCGTGATCCGCGTCACCCGATAACGGAACGCGGCAAGCAGGCGACCGATGGTGATCGCGGCCGTTGGACCGGACATGGCATCCGTACGCGCCGAGACCCAGCCGGCCAGCGCCCGGTGACCGCTCGGTGAGGCGCCGGAGGGCGGAGACGGATACGGGGCAGGCCCCGGAGCGGTGGTGTGCGCTCCGGGGCCCGCTGCTGCTCATAGTGCTCACGTGGCGGAGCCCTGCTCCGGCTCGGTCACGCTGTCGTCGTGCCGTACGCGGGAGGGCAGACCGCGTTCACCAGCCCGGCGGGCGTGGCCGCCGTCCCCGGCGCGCCGCCTCCGAGATCCACGAGGCGGCCGCCCGGTCCGTACAGCGGGACCGGCCCGCGGCCGGGGTGACCGCCTGGGGCAGGCCCGGAGGCCGCAACGCCCCGTAGTCCGTGAACCGTACGACCCCGCACGCGCGGCACCGCGCCTCACCGCCGTCCTGCGCCCACCCCGCGAGATGCGGGCACGCGCGCGTCCGGACCGCCCTCACCCCGCGCCTCCCCCGAGCATGTGCGCCGACCGCCAGTGGCGCCGCTGGGCGACTAGCGCGTCCCCCGCCCGGACCTCGTCATCCCCTTCGGCGGCCGCCCGCCGCGCGGCGTCCAGCTCGGCGCACTCGCCACAGCCGTACGCCGGACGGGGCCCGGCGGGCCAGAGCCCGGCCGCCTCCCGCTCCTCCCTCGTGGCCAGCCGCAACGAGGTGAACGGGACCTCCCACTCCAGCCCGCCGCCGGGCTTGCGCAGTTGCACGCGACCGCCCGCACCTCCGATCACTTGCGCGAGCCGTCCCTCACGGGTGTCCACCACGAACGCGCCGTTCCTGTACGCCATTGCCCCACGCCTCCCTCACGTCGACCGCCTCAGCCGATTACACGATGGGACCCCACAGGGTGGGGCGCAACCTTGCACTCCAACCTTCATTCGAGTGAGTGAAGGTGGGCACAGGTCCGAGGAGTTGCGATCGGTAGAGTCGTTCGCGAGAGGCGGTGATCACATGGCGGGCGCAACGCCAACCCTGCTGCGTCGACGGCTCGGGGAGATCCTGAGGACGATGCAGATGAGGGCGGGCCTGAACCTCGCCGACGCTGCGGAATTGCTGGGCCTGTACGGGGCCCCGACGCTGAGCAAGATCGAGAACGGCAAGCAGCGGCCGGACCTGGAACGCTTCCTTTCCGCGTACGGGATCGACGACCCCGCAGAGATCGCAGAAACCCGGAAGATCGCAGAGATCGCCTCAACCAGTCGCCAGCAGAGTCTCTTCGCGCAGTACAAGGACGCGATCCGGCCGCGCTTCGCCGACTTCATCGAGCTGGAGCAGTTAGCGGTGGGCACCGACGCCTACGCGGCGCTCGCTGTTCCAGGATTACTCCAGACCCCTGAATACGCCTTTGCCATCATCGGAGGCAGCAACACCTGGCAAACAAGTCGCGAGGTAAGGGCATTCACCTCGCTGCGCATGAAACGTCAGGAACTCCTGACATCCGACCAATTCACGCTGCGATGCGTGCTGGACGAGGCGTGCCTGAGGCGGGAGGTGGGTGGCCCCGCGATCCTTCGTGGACAGCTAGAACACCTGATGTCCCTCTCCCATCAGGCGAACATCGAACTGCAAGTCATCCCGTTCAAAGCAGGGACGCACAGTGGAGTCGACGGCGCCTACACACTCTTCCGGTTCGAAGTCGGCGACCCCGTCGTGGCCGTGGAACCGCTCACGGCTTCCCTCTACGTTGAGAAGGATGACCAGGTCGCGCGCTACGCCGCCGCGTGGGATCGCCTAAGGGCTCAGGCGCTGGACCCCGAGTCCTCCCGCGACTTCATCGCAAGGATCGCCAAGGAGACACGGTGAGGTTCAAGAGGAGCAGCTACAGCTCCACCCAGGGCGAGACGTGCGTGGAGATCGCCCTTCCGGAGGACATACCCGCCGGCCCCATATTCATACGCGACTCCAAACGTCCCACCGGCCCAACCCTCCTCATCCACCCCGCCGCTTACACCCGCTTCACCCAGGCCCTCAGACAAGGCGCCCTGGGGCCCGATAACCCGATGACCTGAATTCCATAGTTTCTCGCTCCGTATAGCGAAGTCTCAGCCGCGTCCGGGACAATCCCACGTAACGGACGTTCACCTGCTGGGGGCCGCGATGACTCAGAGCAGCAGCGAGAAGAGAACCCCCCTCTGCATCGCCCCCTTCGTCTCGCTGGCGACCTGGGCCGACGGCGAGACGGTCATCTGCTGTGAGGACAAGGGGCCGACGGCCGGTCGCCTCGGGCACGTCGGCGACGTCTCCGAGCTGGTCAACAGCGAGAAGATGCGCTCCGCCCGCAAGCAGTTCATGCGCGGCGAGGTGCCGCCGGGCTGCCGGGCGTGTCTCGGTGAGGCGGCGCACCAGCCGACCGTTCACAACTACTACCAGGAAAGCTTCCGCTGGGAGGACGTCGCGGGGGCCTATGACGAGATGACGGGCAGGGTCGGCGAGACGCGGTATCTGCTGATCGCCCTCAGCAACCTCTGCACGTACAGCTGCCGGATGTGTTTCGACAAGCTCAGCACCCGGCTGAATTCGGACCGGCACCGGATGCTGGGCGTGGAGCCGATCGGATACCGGCGCAACGACATCGACAAGGTCATCGACTTCATCCGGGCGAACCCGATCGAGATCATCACGTTCCACGGCGGCAACCCCATCAACGAGCCCCGGTTCATGGACGTGCTGAACGCGCTGCCGAGCGAGGCGACCGTGGAGATCATCTCGAACGGCTCCACGATGGTCTCGGGGAAGACGGACATCCGCCCGCACCTGGCCCGCTTCGAGCGGGTGCATTTCAACATCAGCCTGGACGGCACGCGGCGGACGACCGAATACGTGCGCGTACACAGCGACTTCGACGCGGTGTACCGCCACTTCACCGAGGTCAAGGCGCTACCCAACGCGACCGTCAATCTGCACAACACGATCACGAACCTCAACCTGTTCGACCTGCCGTCGTACTACACCATGGTCATGTCGGGGCAGTTCGCCGAGGCCGACTCGCTCTCCAGCTACATCGCCACGCAGCCGGCCGTCCACCGCGTCTCCACTCTCCCGCCGGAGCTCAGGCGGGAGGCCCGCGACCGCATAGAAGACCTCCTGTGCGCGCTGGGCGACGAGGACGGGCCTCCGCCGACGGACGCGTTCGGCGTCAAGGCGACCAGGGTGCGGGCGTACGCGCGGAACGTCCTCCGCTGGATCGACTCGGTTCCCTATTCCCCGCGTCTCTTCACCGAGTTCCTGGAACTGACCCGGAAAACGGATGCCTTCTACGGGTTCGAGCCACTGCCGGAGTACAGCCGCTACCTCGCCTCGGGCGCGCCCGGCTCCTCGGAACCGGACCGGTCCCGGGCGGCCACGCCCTCACCCATTCCCCGGCTTGTCGCTCCCGGTGCGGGAGCGGCGAAGGGAGTCGTCGTGTCGCACATCGCCCCCGAGCCCGTCGAAGACCCCGCCGCCCTCGCGGGCCCCTGCCCGTACACGGGTGAGCGCGCGTTCCAGGTATCCGAGTGCATTTTCCAGTGGACCGCCGCCTACCGGCAGAACTGCACGGCGGTCACGGTACGGATCCAGCTCAACCCGGACTCGAACGTCACCGCTGCCGAGATCGCGACGCTGCGAACGACGTGGGAGAACGGCATCGAGAACAAGTGGAACCAGAACTTCATCTGCACCGGGCCCTACGGCAGTTCCATCATCACCTTCGACGTGCAGTTCGTGACCTCCAGTCCGCACCACGTCGTCCGGGTACGCCGAGGACCCGCCCGGAGCAATATGACGCTGTGGGACACGTCCGACTCCGGCGACGACATCGCGCACGAGTTCGGCCACATGCTCGGCAATCCGGACGAGTACGTCGACGCCTCGTGCCCGAGCCGTAACCCCGTCAACACCGGGACGGTCATGGACGTCGTCGCCGGACCGGCGGTGCAGCGCCACGTCAACCGGATCTGTGTCTCGGCGCCGCTCGCGCCCGAGGTCTTCTCGATCGGCCTGGACCTCATCTAGGCCCGGAATCCAGGCCCGGAATCCAGGCCCGAACGCTTTATGACGAGGACGACATGAGGGTAATCATCGAGTCATTCACCCGTCCCGACATCGCGCGTATGAAGACCGCGGTCGCACGGCTGGCCGACGGGCCGGCGGAGGCCGCCGACGACGTGACGATCGAGCTGTACGCGTTCGGCGGCTGCCCGGGACAGCGGGTCGAGTTCCGGGCCTCCATCCCCTCGCGGGGCGAGGCCGAGGTGTCCCATGCGGACGAGCTGCAGGGCATCGACGAACGGTTCTCGGCCGCGGTCCGCCCCGAGGAGCTGGCGGCCCTGGGGCGGCACCTGGACGTCGAGAACCTGATGGACCTCCCGCCGAACGCGGACGAGAGGTACGTACCGGGCTCGCTCGTCGGGTCGGTGACCATCACGGCGGGGAACGCCCGGATCACCCTGCGGTTCCCCCTGGAGGACGAGGATCCCCCGGAGGGCGAGGAGACGGCGATGAGGATCGATCCCGGGCCGATCCCGTTCGTGCTGCGGGCCTCGATGGCGCCCCCGAGCGTCCGCCCGGCCCTCGCCCAGCTGGCGGCGGTCGTCAACCGGCTCACCGGCCGCTCGTAGGCCCGCCGCCCGATGCAGGCCATCCACGTCAACTCGACCCTGCCGTCCGTGCCGTACCTGGGGCGGGCGAAGGGCCCCGACGGCTATCGGGTGGAGGACTTCGAACTCCTCACGACCGTCCTCTCGGCGGCCGCCTGGCGCCGTTTCAACGGCCCGGTCAAGCTGTACACCGACCACGTCGGGGAGGCGTACTACCGGCGGCTGGGCATGACGGAGCTGTGGGACGGCGGCATCGACACGGAGGTGCTGGAGTCGCTGCCCTCCGCCATCAGCCACGACGTGTTCTGGACCGCCGGCCGCGTCGCGGCCCTCCAGGCGGAGACGGCGCCCTTCGTCTCGCTGGACACGGACCTCGTCGTCTGGGGGCCCGTCGACGCCCTGATCACCTCGGATTTCATGGCACTGCACTCGGAGCCCCTGCACCACGGTGTGTACAAGCCCCGAGGCGAGCTGAGCACACCCTCCGGTTACGTCTGGGAGGAGTGGGACTGGGACGCGCTCCCCTGCAACGCCTCGCTGACGTACTACGCGGAGGACCGGCTCACCAAGATGTTCCACGCCAAGGCGATGGAATTCATCCTGGAGAACCCGATCCGGCGGGAGGCCGAGGCCCGCCTGCCCGTCCACGACGTGTTCGTCGCCCAGCGGCTGCTGCCGATGTGCGCGCTGAGACTGGGGGTGCGACCGGCGTACTTCCTCGACTGGCCCCGGCCCGAGCGCAACAGCGAGACGATGACCGGCGGTGGGAGGAACCGGCTGGTCACCCATGTCTGGGCCTACAAGAGCGCGCTCAAGAGCGACCCGGACGCCCGGGAATCGTTCTGCAGGCGGTGCGTGGCCCGGATCCGTACCGACTACCCCGAGCTCGTGGGAATGCTGCGGCACATTCCCAGCGTCCGGCGGTATCTGTCGTGAGGCGGTGCCTGTCATGAGGCGGCCGCTGTCCGCGGGCCGTGGCGGGAGGCGGGCGTGAAGGCGATCCACGTCGTCTCCACCCGGCCGGCCACGAACTACTACGTCTCGCGAGCCGGGGACTCCCCTTACCGGCAGGAGGACTTCGAGATCCTCACCACGGTCCTGTCGGCTCTCGAATGGCGCCGGCACAACGGGGTGATCCGGCTCTACACGGATCCCCCGGGCCGGGAGTTCTACGACCGGCTCGGGCTCCTGGGCCTCTGGGACGGCGGGGTCGACGCCGAGCTCCTGGACACGGCGTCCCGGACGATCAACTGCGACGTCTTCTGGTCCTTCGGGAAGATCGTGGCCCTGCGGCGGGAAGAGGCGCCGTGCTGCGTCATGGACGTCGACCTCATCGTCTGGGAGGACATCCGGCGGCTCGTCGACGCGGAAGTGATGAGCCTGCACGAGGAGTCACTCGCGTTCCCCGCCTACCTCGGCCGCGACCGCCTCGTCGCACCACCCGGATTCGACTGGAGCGGCCTGGACTGGTCGGCCACCCCGTGCAGCGCCGCGCTGCTCCTCTTCACCGAGGACGCGTTCAAGGACGCGTACGCCGACCGGGCGCTGTCGTTCATGGCGGGCAACCCGGTCCGGTCGGAGCCCGACGGGGCGCTGCCCGCGCACCCGGTCTTCGCCGAGCAGCGGCTGCTGCCCATGTGCGCGAAGGCGAGCGGCGTACGCATCGGTTCGTTCCTGCGGGACTGCACGGGTGCCGAGCTGTGGTCCGGGCGGCGGAACACAGCGTTCACCCACCTGTGGAACGCGAAGACGCTTCTGCACCACGACCCGGGGAAGCGCGGGGAACTCTGCGCGAGGTACGCCCGCCGGATCCGGCGGGACCACCCGGAATTCGCGGAGGTGCTCGCGGGGTCCGAGCTCCTCCGGGAACACTTCCGGACGGCGGACGGGCTGCCGCACGCGTAGCCCGTCGGGGCCGCCCCCGGCCCCCCACGGCCCGGGGGTGCCCCGCGGCACGGCCGGGGGATGCCCTGCGGCACGGCCCGGGGGTGCCCCGCGGCACGGCAGGGCCCCGCCGGGAGCCCGCCGGGAAAACCCCGTGCGCCCCCGCCCCGCGCCCTGTTACCGTCCCCGGCATGAAGCGCGCCCGGATGGCCATGGCCATCGCCGTCCCCCTCGTCCTCGTCATGACGACGACGCCGGAGAGTGTCCCGGCGCGCTGACAGATGTCCTAGTCCGAAAGCCCCGGGGCGAGTGCCCCGGGGCTTTCGCGTGCTCCGGGCGCCTCGTCCCGGTGACCGCGAGGAGAACGCCATGCACGACCACCGCAGACTCGGCCGTGAGCTCGGCCTGTTCGACACCGACCCGCTGATCGGGGCCGGGCTTCCCTACTGGCTGCCCGACGGGGCGGCCGTGCGGCACGCGCTGGAGGAGTACATCCGCGCGGCCGAGCGGAAGGCGGGCTACCGGCATGTGTACTCGCCCGTGCTGGGCAAGCGCGAGCTGTACGAGATCTCGGGGCACTGGTCGCACTACAGCGACGACATGTTCCCGCCGATGGACCTCGGCGGCGAACAGGTGGTGCTGCGGCCGAGCCTGTGCCCGCACCACGCGCTGATCTACCGCTCCCGTTCGCGCAGCTACCGTGAACTGCCCCTGCGCATCGCCGAGCTGGGCGGCATGTACCGCTCCGAACTCTCGGGCGTGCTCGGCGGGCTCACCCGCGTACGGGCCATCCAGCTGAACGACGCGCACATCTTCTGCACCCTGGAGCAGGTCGCCGAGGAGGCGGCCGGCGCGCTGGAGATGATCCGGCGGGCGTACGAGGCGCTCGGGATCGTCCCGGCCCGCTACCGGCTCTCCCTCCCCGGCCCCGGCGGCAAGTACGTGGCGGCACCGGAGCTGTGGGAGCGGTCGACCGCGCTGCTCACCGATGTCCTGGACCGCTCCGGGCTGCCGTACGAGGCCGCCGAGGGGGAGGCCGCGTTCTACGGGCCCAAGATCGACGTGCAGGTCGCCGACGGGGCGGGGCGGGAGTCCACCCTGTCGACCGTCCAGGTCGACTTCCACCAGCCCGAGCGGTTCGACCTGCGCTACGTCGGCGCGGACGGCGCGAAGCACCGGCCGGTGATGGTCCACCGCAGCGTCATCGGCAGCGTGGAACGGGCCGTCGCCCACCTCGTGGAACAGCACGGCGGCGCGTTCCCCGCCTGGCTGGCCCCCACCCAACTGGCCGTCCTGCCGGTCTCCGAGGCACAGGTGCCGGAGGCGGAGGCCGTCGTACGGCGGTGCGTGGAACTGGGCCTACGGGCGGAGGTGGCCGGTCCGGAACACGGCGGCCTGGGCGCGCGCGTCCGCCGGGCGCGGCTGGTCCCGTACCAGGCCGTGATCGGCGCGAAGGAGGCCGCCGAGGGCCTTCTCGCCGTACGGCTGCGCGACGGCCGCCGCCTCGCGCCACGGCCCGCCGAGGAGTTCCTCGCGGCGGTCGGCGCGCTCGTCGGGGCCCACAGCACCGCGCTGTGGGACGGGGACGACCGCTCGTAGCGTACGGCGGGGCGGGGCCGGGCGGCCCGGCCCCGCCGTACGGCGACCCATCCGCCGGCTGTCAGGCGCCCGCGCCGGAGACCGCGGACATGGTCTTCTTCGCCAGCTCGAACACCGGCAGCATGCTCTGATGCTCCGCCGTGTCGAACCCCCGGAGCTGTATGACGGCCACGCCCTTGGGGGTCGTCAGCGCGAGTGCCCGCTGCTGCCGGTCCTCCCGCAGCTTGGGGCTGTTGAGCTTGTAGACGATCTCCACCGCCGGGAGACCGCCGACCTTGATGTCCTTGTACGCGCTCTCGACGAGGTACTGCTCCTCGGCCATGAAGGTTTCGAGCACCTTCCGGGGGGACGAGTCCGTCGCGGGACCGGTCCACACCAGCATCCTGCTGATCACGCGTTCCTTGGTGTCGAGCTCGCAGGTGCCCTTGAGGGACTTGTGCTCGGTCACCGACCCGAGGAAGGCGGCGTCGCCCGCCGACATCGACTTCGCCGTCCAGCCCTCGGCCGTCTCGAACGACATGGGAAGGTCGCACACCGACCCGGCGTCGCCGACCCTGGTGCCGCTGCCCCGCCCGGACTCGGCGCTCGGCGCCGAGGACGGCGCCGCGGACTTCGACGGCTCGGCCTTCCCGGCGGCTTCGGCCTTGTCGGTCTTTCCGGCCTTGTCGTCGCCGGAGGCGCAGCCGGTGAGCACACCGGCCATGAGCGCGGCGGACACCAGACCCCCTGTGATTCTGCGCATAAACCTTTCCCTGCCGATTACTTAAAGAGAAAGGAAAGTAGCCCGGCAGGCCAAGGCGGTACAAATCGTTATTTCCGGTTGTTCGCCCGTGGTTGCCCCGGCGGCGGCCGCGCGCGTCGCCGCCGGCCCGGGCGCCCTCGCTCGGGGCGCCCGGGCCGCCGCCGCGCGCCTCAGCCGAACTGCACGCTGCGCGGGATCGCGCCCCCTTCGAAGCTCTTCGCCATCCCCGGTGGGAGCGTCGCGACGACCGCCGACTCGCAGTCGCCCGGCTCCGTGTAGAACGTGGCCTTCGCGCCCGTGCCGTTGTCCGCCACCCGGGCGCCCTCGACCAGAAGGCGGCACTCGCCGTTCTGCGGGTTGTCGAAGACGTACTCCTCACCGTTGGTCGAGGTGTAGCTGAAGGTCCCGGAGGCGGCCTGGGCGCTGGTGGTCAGGCCGGTGGCCAGCACGAGCGCGGCTCCGGCCGTCACCGCGAACCGGCCCAGGCGTGTGAGCGTGTGCATGAACGTCCTCCCCGGCGGGCCGGTGCCCGCTCCCGCTTCGACCGCGCCGACCGCACCCCGGCCGCAGGGGGCGCCGCCGCCCCGCGCGGATGGTTCGCCATAGATCTGGCACGAGGTAAGGCAGATAAACCGCTTTACAGAGGATCCATACGAGCAATCCACCCGCACCAGCGACACGATGAACATTCATTCGCCACAACCGGCCGAGGAATGCCCGCGAACGCCCGCGGGACGACGGTGAGCCCCGGGGGCACCCGGATGCCGCCGGATCCCCCGGGTGCCCCCGCGTCCGTACGGCCCGGCATCATGAGCACCATGCGCACCCGACCTGTGCTCGTCTACGACGGCGACTGCGGCTTCTGCACGACCTCGGTGAACCTCGCCGAGAAGCATGTGCACCCCCGCTGCTCCGTCACCGCCTGGCAGTTCGCCGAGCTGGACGCCCTGGGTGTCACCCAGGAGCGCGCCGAGTACGAGCTGCTGTGGATCACTCCGACCGGGACGGTGTACGGCGGCGCCCAGGCCGTCGCCAAGCTGCTGCTCAGCGCGGGCGGCGGCTGGGCCGTGCTCGGGGCCGTGCTCAGGCTGCCGCCGGTGCGCTGGATCGCCCACGGCGTCTACCGGCTGGTGGCGGACAACCGGCAGAAGATGCCGGGCGGCACGGCGGCCTGCGCGCTGCCGGCCGCGCGGCGGCCGGGAGCGACGGGGTCCTGACGACGTTCCCGGGCCGGACCGGCGGGCGGCCGGTCACGCCGCCACGGGCCGGTGGCAGGCCCGTCACACCGCCACGGCCGCCGGCGGCACCGGGCCCTGCGCCGCCCGCTCACCCTGCAACGCGGTGAGCTTGAGCACGAAGAGGCCGGCGAGCACGGCGGCGGCGATGTCGGCGATGTCGGCGACGATCAGCACCCCCGTCGCCGCCCTGATCGACTCGAACTTCTGGGCCACGCCGTACAGCCGCTCGCCGATCCAGCCCAGGAACGTCGTCGCGATCCACAGCCCCCACCACGCGTTCAGACCCGCGCGGGAGACCTCCCGGGGCACGCCGTCCGGCGTGTACGGGAGGCTGGCGTCCCAGATGTCGTTGGCGATCTTCTTCGGGAACCAGAGGTTGACGACCGGTACAAACCAGCCGCCGATCGACCAGCCCCGGGACATCCGGTGACCGCCCGGGGAGAACACCTCCGCGTTCACGCGCACCCGGCGGAACCACAGCACGAAGAGGACGGCGGCGGCCAGGTTGGCGGCGAGCTGGGCGACGGTGACGGCCGACTGGAGGGCGTCGGCCCGGTCCAGGTCGCTCATGGACACGGACTCGATGCCCCCGGCCAGGACCTGGTTGATCAGCCCGAGCATGGTGAAGCCGGAGTAGAGCGAGACGACGTCGACGACCGCGCAGACGGCCAGCAGGGCGACGGTCGCGAAGGCGAGCCCGCGGGGCGAGGAGAGGTAGGCGCCGGGGGCCGGGGCCGGGGCGTACAGCGGCACGGGGCCCTGGGCGTACGCGGGGCTCTGTGCGTACGCAGGGCTCTGGGCATACGCATTCTCAGGCGGCGGGCCCGGTGCGTACGCCGAGCCCGGTGCGTACGCGTTCTCGGGCGGCGGCACCCCCACCCCCGGCCGCTCCCCCGCCCCCGGCCGCTCCCCGGCCTGCCAGGCGCCCAGCCCCAGCCGCTCCCCCTCGCACCCTTCGCAACGCGCCGATCCCTGCATCGCCGGTACCGCCCGACAGTCCGAGCACCACACGAGACGAACCCCTCCCCCAGAATCTCCGTTCGATTTCCGGAACCCTGACCGCTGTACGGCCGTCAAGGTTGTACGACGTCTTACGGACCTCCCCGGCGATCCACCACATTCCGACCGCCGGGATCACGCCATTTTCCCGACCCGTGCGATTCGTCCGGGCGGCCGCCGGGCGACCGGAATGCCGACGTTGGGGCGGGTGTTGGAACCCGTACGCCCTGCCGGGGCGGCACAGGACCCTCCACACCACCCGTAAGGACGACGACCGTGGCAACCGGCCTCTCGGACGACCTGAAGACGTACCTCGACGACTCGCGGGCCTTCGCGACCGTGGCGACGCTCCTGCCCGACGGACGGCCGCACCTCACGGTGGTCTGGGTCAAGCGCGACGGCGAGGACCTTCTGTTCTCCACCACGGTCGACCGCCAGCAGGGCAGGAACCTCGCCCGCGACCCGCGCGTCACCGTCCTGATCAACCCGCCCGAGAACCCGTACACGTACGCGGAGATCCGCGGCACCGCCACCGTCACCCCGGACGGCACCCACGAGCTGCTGAACGAACTCTCGGTGAAATACACGGGCCAGGAGTACGCCGCGTTCAACCCGGCCGCGAAGAACGACGGCGAGCGCGTCGTGGTGCGCATCACACCGGTCAAGGTCACCGGCCGCCTCTGAGGCCGGGCCCCGGGGAATTCCGGCGCGCCGCCCGGACACCGCCGGAGGGAACGCCCCCTCCGGCGGCCCGGCGCGCCGCTCGGCGGGGAAATGCACCCCCACGCGTCGGGTAATATTGTTTCCGCGACGCCGACCCGTGGAATTGCCCACAGGAAAGCCGAGCACTCGTAGCTCAACGGATAGAGCACTTGACTACGGATCAAGAGGTTGCAGGTTCGAATCCTGCCGAGTGCACAGCGACCAGAGGCCCTCAGGAGAAATCCTGAGGGCCTCTGCCGTATGCCCGGGCCGCGGTCTACGGGCGCCAGACGTAGCGGACGTCCGGTTCCCGTTCCTCGTTCGTGGAGCCGTCCGTGTGCTCGGCCCGTACGAAGCCGTGGCGTTCGTAGAAGCGGTGGGCCGGGGTGTTGATCTGGAAGGTCCACAGGTCCAGCCCGGCCGGGAAGCGTTCCTTGGCCAGGGACAGGAAGCGGTCGCCCAGGCCCCGGCCGCGCCAGGCCGGGGCCAGGTAGAGCTGGTCGACACGGCCCGTGCCGTCCCCGGCCAGGACCAGCACGCCGACGATCTCCCCGGCGCCCGCCTCCGCGACCCAGGTCTCCCGCTCGGGGATCACCACCTGGCGGAAGTAGGCGCGCACCTCGTCGTCCGAGTGGGCCCGGCGGACCGTCGGCAGGGCCGCGTCGTACGACCGGAGCCAGACCTCCGCCGCACCCCGGGCGTCCGGGGCGCCGGCGCGGCGGACGGTCACGGCCGGGAGCGGGGGCCCGTCGTGCGGGTTCGCGGTGTCGGTGTCCATGCCCCGCACCGTCTCAGGACCCGCCTCCCCCGCGCACCTCCTTTCCCCGCCCGCCGGCCGGGAGATCGCCCGGACGCCGCCTCCTGGAGGACGGATTCCGCCCTACATCCCTTCTACGCTCGCCCCATGACCGCCCGCCCCCGCGTCTCCGACGACCAGCGCCGCGCCCGCCTCGCACGGCGGCACCTCCTCTCCCCCGGCCACCGCGCCGCGTCCGTCGAGGACGTCGCCGACGCGCTCGTGGGACTGCACGCCACCGACGCCGCGACCGTGTACCTGTCGGCGTGCGCGCGGCTGGCCGAGCCCTCGCACACCGAGGTGGAGCGGGCGCTCTACGAGGACGTGACGCTGGTGAAGCTGCTGTCCATGCGGCGCACGATCTTCGCCGTGAGCTCCGGCCTCGCCCCGTACGTCAGCTCCTCCACCGCCCACGCGATCGCGGTGCGCGAGCGCGCCCAGTTCGTACGCTTCCTCCAGCAGGGCACCGAGGGCGGCTGGGACGAGCGGCGGCTCGCGCGGACCGAGCGGGAGGTGCTGGACGCGCTCGCCGCGCGCGGCGAGGCGACCACGGCCGAGCTCGCCAAGGACGTCCCCGCCCTGCGCGAGACGATCGCGGTCTCGGTGGGCAAGCCGTACGAGTCGCGGCAGAGCGTCGGCAGCAGGCTGCTGCGGCTGCTGGCCTCCGACGGGCACGTACGCCGTGGCCGCCCGCGCGGCTCGTGGACCAGCAGCCTCTATCCGTGGGCGCCCGCACCGCGGATCCCGGAGATCGACGTACGGGAGGCGAAGGCGGAGCTCGCCGGGCGCTGGCTCGGCTCCTTCGGGCCCGCGACGGAGGCCGATCTGAAGTGGTGGACGGGCTGGACGCTCGGCGACACCCGCAGGGCGCTGGCCGACGCGGGCGCCGTCGAGGTCGAGTTGGCCGGCGGCGCCACCGGCCACGCCCTGCCGGACGACCTGGACGACGTCCCGCCCGCCGGGCCGTGGGCCGCCCTGCTGCCCGGCCTCGACCCCACCCCGATGGGCTGGCGCGGCCGGGACTGGTACCTGTCGCCGGACCTCGTGCCCGCGCTCTTCGACCGGGCCGGGAACGTCGGGCCGACGGTGTGGTGGGACGGCCGCGTCGTCGGCGGCTGGGCCCAGCGCGCGAACGGGCGCATCGTCTGGCGGCCGCTCGCGGACGTGGGGCGCGAGGCGGCCTCCGCGATCGCCGCGGAGGCCGCCAGGCTGGCGGAGTGGGTGGGCGACGTACGGGTCACGCCGCGCTTCCGGACGCCGCTGGAGCGGGAGTTGGTGCGGTGAGGGGGGTGGTGGGGTGAGCGGAGGCCGGTGCGGTGAGCGGGGGTGTTCGGGTGGCGGGGGTGACGGGGGTGACGCCGTCGGCCTGTCGGCCCGTCGTTCCGCCGCCCCCCGTCCGTCGATCCCGGCCGCCGGTCACATCCGTCGATCCCGGCCGCCGGTCCCGTCCGTCTGCCCCTGCCGCCGGTTCCGTCCACCGGTCCCGGCCGCCGGTTCCCCGTCGCCCGCCTCGCTCCGTCACCCCTTCAGCTCAGCGCCCCCGCGCCCCCTCACTCCCCCATCACCTCCGACGCCCGCATCCCCCGCTCCGACGGCTGCTCCCCGTACGGCTTCGTGATGAACTCGATGACACAGGTGCCGCCCGGGTCGCGGACGTAGACGCCGCGCCCGTCGTAGTCGTGGTTGATCTTCCCCTCCTCCGTCAGCATCGGGTCGGCCCAGAACGGCAGCCCGCGCTCCGCGATACGGGCGCGGACCGCCTCGAACTCCTCGTCCGTGACGAGGAAGGCGAGGTGGCTCAGGTTGATGTCCTCGGCCGGGATCATGGAGTCGGCGAAGTCGACGCCGACCGAGTTGGACGTGGTGACCTGCGTGAAAGGGCCCCAGTCCAGGGGCGCCTCGGACGATCCCGACAGCCAGGCCAGGAAGGCGCCCGTCTCCCGGCGGTCCTTGACGTGGATGATGATGTGGTTCAACTCGTGGGACACGGTGGTCCTTTCTTCGACTCTTCGACTCGCTCCGTCGGGCGCGAGTGGTGTCAGGGGTTCCTACCCCGCCCGCCGGGCAGGGCTAAGGCGCCCAGGGCCGCACACGCGGTGAACGCGGCGGCGGTCAGCAGGGCCCGGCCGTATCCGGCGGTCAGCGCCTGCTGGAGTTCATGGGGCCGCCGGACCAGCCGGGCGGCCGTGGTGTGCGAGGCGACGGTGGCGAGCACGGCGAGGCCCAGCGCGCCGCCGACCTGGCGGGAGGTGTTGACGAGGCCGGAGGCCAGCCCGGCCTCGGACGGTTCCGTGCCGCTGGTGGCGGCGACCATGGCGGGCATGAGGGACAGGCCGAAGCCGAGTGACGCGAGGACGAACGGCCCGGCCACCTGGCCCGCGTAACCGCCGCCCGCGCCGATCCGGGAGAGCCCCACGAAACCGGCGGTGCTCAGCGTCATCCCGGCGACGATCAGCGGGCGTGGCCCGGTGCGGGCGACGAGGCGGGTCGCGATCCGCGCGCCCACGATGATGGCGAGCGACCCGGGCACGAAGCACAGACCCGCCTGAAGGGCGCTGAACGCGAGGTTCTGCTGGAGGTGCAGGGAGAGCAGGAACCACATCGAGAACCCGGCCCCGCTCATCGCCATCACCAGCGGATTGGCGACGGCGAGGCCACGGTGGCGCAGGATCGCCAGGGGTACGAGCGGATGGGCGACCCGGGACTCGATGACGACGAACCCGGCCAGCAGCAGCACCCCGGCACCGACCGGCACCCAGGCGCGCGGGGAACCCCAGCCGTGCGTCTCGCTGCTGATCGCCCCGTGGACGAGGGCGGTCAGGCCGGCCGTGGCCGTGAGGGCCCCGGGCAGGTCGAGCCGGCGCGCCCCGCCCCGTTCGCCGCCCGCCGCCGGTACGTACAGGAGCGCCGCGGTCAGCAGCGCGGCGCCTATGGGGACGTTGACGAACAGCACCCAGCGCCATCCGGCGTACTCGGTGAGCACCCCACCGACGACCGCGCCGACCGCGCCGCCGGCCGCCGTGACGACGCTCCAGGCGCCCATCGCGCGGGCCCGGGAGACGGGTTCGGTGAAGGTCCTCATGATCAGCGCGAGGGTGGCGGGCGCGAGGAACGCGGCGCCGACGCCCTGGACGGCGCGGGCCGCGACGAGCGGACCGCCGGTGGTGGCGAAGCCGCCCACCAGGGAGGCGACGGTGAAGGCGATGACGCCGGCCAGGAAGGCGCGGCGGGTGCCGGCGAGGTCGGCCGTCCGGCCGCCGAGGAGCAACAGCCCGGCGAAGCCGAGGGTGTAGGCGTTGACGATCCACTGCTGGCCCGGTGCGTCGAGGCGTAATCCGGCGCGCATGGCGGGGAGCGCCACGTTCACGATCGTCACATCGAGGATGACCATGAACTGAGCGGCGCAGGCGAGGACGAGGATCGCGGTGGCGGACCGGGGCCGGTTCGCGGCGGGGCCGGTTCCGAGCGTGGTACCGGGCGTGGCTGTGGGGTTGTGGTGGTGGTTCCCGGCCGGCGTCTGCGACGGGTCGGCTCTGCGCATGGCGGGCACGTCCTCACGGCTGAGGGCACGACGGGGGGCGCCGCGGTGCGGCGGCACCCCCCGAAATTAGAGGCACTCCAAAAATGTAGCACCTCTAATTCTGCTGGCCGGGCGGCTATCCTGGAGCCATGACCCCCGCCGCCCGTACCGACACCGCGCCGGCGCCCCGCGCGCGGACCTCACCCCGCGCGACCACGCCCCGTGCGACCACGCCACCCGCGACGCCGCCGCCCACGAGCGCGCCTCCCGCTACCACGCCGCCCTCGACGGCCGGTCTGCGCGAACGCAAGCGGGAGCGCACCCGCCGCTCGATCGCCCAGGCGGCCTTCCGGCTCTTCGCGGAGGACGGCTTCGACGCCGTGACGCTCACCCGGATCGCGGCGGCGGCCGAGGTGGCCCCGGCCACGGTCTTCACGCACTACGCGTCGAAGGAGGACATCTTCTTCGGCCGCCGCGACGAATTCGAGCCGAAGGTGACCGAGGCCGTGACCGGCGCCGCCACCGGCGCCGAACTCCTCGAACGGCTGGGCCAGGCCTACGCCGCGGCCTTCGACATCGCCCTGGACGAGGACGCCCTGGACCAGGCCCGGGTCTTCTCCCGGGTCCTGCTCGACAGCGCGGCCCTGCGCCGCAGCTACCACCCCGTCGCCCACCGCCGCCGGCTGCTCCTGGAGCGGCTCCTCCTGGAGCGGTCCGGCGCGCGGGGCGCCGACCCCGCCGTACGGGCCGAACTGGAGGCGTTCGCGGCCCTGGCCAACACGGCGCGGGAGCTGGGCTTCGAAGCCCTGCACGCGTCGCTGGCGGCGGGCGAGCCGGCGGACCGGGTACGGGAGGCGGCGGGGGCGGCGCTGGCCAGGGGGTACGGGAGGGTTGTGCGGGCTTACGGGGGGGCGGGGGTGTTGGACGCCGGGGTGTTGGACGCGGGGGTGTTGGACGCGGGGTAGGGGCACGGGGCGCTCGGGCTCGGCCGCGTGGGAGCCCGGAGCATGCGAGCCCCGCCGCGTGGGAGCCCGGAGCATGCGAGCCCCGCCCCGTGGGAGCCCAGGCGCTCTGCCCCAGCCCCGTGAGAGCCCGGGCGCTCCGGCCCGGCCCCGTGGGAGCCCGGGCGTGCGGTCAGCGCGTCACGTGCCAGCTCAGCGAGCCCGTCAGCCGCCGCCGCAGTTCCGGGTCGCGGACCGCGTCCGTCGCGTCCACGGCCGTCGCCGTCACCACGTGCCCGCGACCGTCCGCGCGAATGCCGAGCGAGGCCGGGGTGACCGCCTTCCGGCCACGGGCGCGGAAGACCTCGCGGCCGTCGGCGTACCACCGTACGACCGCCGTGGCGGCGGACGTCCGGACCTCGACGCGGTCCTCGCGTCCGACCTCCGCGCCCGGCGCGACCGTACCGGTCAGCACGCTCGCGTGCCGGTGGAAGCCCGCGATCATCGCCTCGCGGCCCGGCAGGTTGAACTCGCGGCCGAGCGTCCGCATCACCGAGTTCTCGGTGGGACGGTAGAGACCCTTGGGGTAATACCCGCCGCCCTCGTACGCGCCGACCGCGCCACCGTCCGGCGAGGTCTCCCCCAGCCAGCGGTACCACTTCTTCCGCTGCGCGGCCTGCTCGTCGGCGGGCAGCTTGCTGATGTTGACCTCCCAGGGCTCGGCGCCCGTGTACGTCCCGTACTCGTCGTACTGGTACTCGTCGGCGAGCTTGCCGAGCGAGTGCCCGGTCTCGTGGACGGCGACCTGGTCCGACTTGGGATGGCCGGAGGAGGCGGTGGCGATGCCGTCGTAACCCACCTGCGAGACGACGTCGTTGTAGCCCGCGCCGCCGTACTTGGCGGAGTTGGACAGCACCACGACGAGGTCGGCGGCGGGCGCCTTCGCCGCGTACGACTCGACGCGCCCGGTGTCGACGCACAGCAGCCGCTCGATCCCGTCGCAGAAGAAGGCGGACTTCAGCGCGGTGTCCTTCTCGACGCCCTGCACCGGGTCGCCGGAGACACCGGACTGCCGCGAAACAGCGCTGACCGCCCATACGTTGAAGAGTTTCCGGTACGAGGCGTACGGCTCGACGGCCGAGATCTTCTCCCACTTGACGCGGACGTCCGCGCGGAAGTCGTCCTGCTCGGCGCCGGTGTACCCGTCCCCGACGAAGACGACGTCGAGCTTGGTGGCGACCGGGCCGTTCTCGACGATCGGCGTCACGTCGCCGTCGCCGGGGGCGGAGGGGCGGAGCGGGTGGGGCGGGGTGGGGGATGCGGGGACCGTGGTGTGTCTGGGGTGTCCGTCGGGGCCGGTGAAGTATTCGACGGATTGGGGTGGTTGGGGGTGTTGAGGTGTGGCGGTTGCGGTCGCGGTGGCTGTTGTGGCCAGGATGGCCGTGAGGGCCAGGGCGAGGGGTATTCGTCTGCGCATGGGGGCTCCCGGGGCGGTGATGGGTGCGGCCCAAGGTAGGGAGTTGGGGGGTGGGGGGCAATGTGGGTGGGGGGCCGGTGCGGGTGTGAGGGCCGGTGGTGCGCCTGCGGCGGGCTTTCCCCAGCCCCGCCCCTTCCCGATACCGGGGCTCCGCCCCGGACCCCGGTCCTCAAACGCCGGACGGGCTGAAATCAGCCCGTCCGGCGTTTGAGGACACCGCGCGGCAGCGCGGAAAAGGGGCCCGGGGGCGGAGCCCCCGGTTACGGGAAGGGGCGGGTGGGGACAAAGCCCCGCGCAGCGGCAACCCCACCGCCCCACCCCAGCCCCCTCAGACCTCCCCCTCACCATCCCCAACAACCGATCCAAAACCCGCCCACCCACCCGCACACCGTCATGCTCGAACTCATCCGTCACCCACACCCGCAAACCCCCGACCCCCGAAGCCGTCCGCAGCGAATGCCCCGTGTCCACGAACAGGTCGTCGTGGTAGACCGCCGCCGCCACCGGCACCTCGTTCCGGGCCAGCCGCGCCGCGTCGTACAGCGGCCCCCAGCCCTCCCGTTCCGCCAGGAGTTCCGCGACAGGGCGCAGGGGGCGCAGGGAAGGGTGCGTGTGGAGCATCCAGGGGTGCACGGTCTCGCCCGTGAAGAGAAAACGCGCCCCCTCGTCCGTATGCCCGTCGAACTGCGGGAATTCGGCGCGGACGCGGTCCGCCGACCAGTGCGTCGCGCGCCCGTCCTGGGCATAAATGGCCTCATGGAGGATTGCGTAGAGCGGGCACTGTGCGCGGGAGAGCACCGCGGCGGCCTGCTCGGTGAATGTGTCGGAGAGCCGCGGCCCGGCGGCCGTGGGCACGAAGGCGTCCTCCAGGAGGTAGTGGAGGCGGTGCGAGCCGTCCCCCGCCCCGAGCAGGATGCCGAGCTGCTGGAAGGCTCCGACGGTCAGCAGGGTGCCGTCCGGCAGGGTCTCCTCGTGGTCCGCGAGATGGGTGGCTATGCGCCGGGCGGCGTCCTCGTCCCCCGGATAGCGGGCGTAGTGCGCGAGGGATTTCCGCTCCATGCGCGGGTAGGCGGCACGGTAGACGGTGTCCGGGCCGGCGTCCAGGGACGGCAGCCCGCCCGTGATCAGCACTTCGGCCAGGCCCTCCGGGGCCAGCGACAGATAGGTGACGGCGCAGAAGCCGCCGAAGCTCTGCCCGAGCACGGTCCAGGGCCGGCCGCCGGTCAGCCTCGCCCGGATGTGCTCGCAGTCGCGGACGATGGAGTCGGCCCGGAAGTGGGCGAGGTAGTCGGCCTGCCGCTCGGGGGTGCCGCGGAGCGGCAGCGTCTGGCGGTTGGCGGGCGTCGAGCGGCCGGTGCCCCGCTGGTCGAGGAGGAGGACGCGGTAGTCGTCCAGGGCCCGGTCGAGCCAGTTCTCCCGGCCCAGCGGGCGGCCCGCGGGGAAGCCGGGGCCGCCCTGGAGGTAGACGAGCCAGGGGAGTTCGTCCCGCGCCCGCCGGGTCGCGACGACCTCGCGTGCGTAGAGGCGGATGCGCTCACCGTCGGGGTTCCCGTGGTCGAGCGGTACGTCGAAGTGGTGATCAGTGAGGACGAGCCCCGGCTGACGGACGGTGGCCGGGACGACCGGCGGTGCTACGACGGCCGCTTCGCCGACGGACTGGGGCATGGTTCCATCCTCACGTACGAACAGTTTCTTCACCTGCGGGACACCGATCGCTTGATGCGCACGGCGCAACCTACCGAGGGGCGGCAGTGGCGGAGAACAGCACCCACGGCATACGGGCGGACGGGCCCGCCGGCACCGGCAGGCCCCCGCACTCGGCGACCGGTGTACGGAAACGGCTGGCCGCCGCCCGGCGCACGCTGTCCACGGGCGCGGCGGAGGACGCGGCCGGGATGTTCCGCGCGGCCCGGGCGGACGCGGCCCGGCTGGGCCTGGTGGAGGAGCAGTTCACGGCGCTCCTCGGGCTCGGCGAGTGCGGCCTGGAGACGGGCGAGCTCGCCGAGGCCCGCGACCACTTCGCCGCCGCCGAGGGGCTCTTCGCGGGCGAACCGCTGCCCCGGCGCGTCCCGGCGCTGCGCGGCCGGGCCACCGCCCATCTGCTGGCGGGCGAACTGCGCTACTCCTGCTATCTCCTGGAGACCACCGTCGAGGCGCTGACCGCGTCGGGTACGCACGACGCCGAGGCCCTGATGCACCTCCACACCGCCTCCATCGCCCCCTATATGGACATGGGGGCGCACGCCCGCGCCGTGCACGCCGCGCAGCTCGCGCTGTCGCTCGCGCCACAGGTACGGGACCCGGCGCTGGTCGCCGGCATGCACCGCGGCGTCGCCCGGACGTTCATCGCCGAGGGCCGTATCGCGGAGGCCGACGCCTCCCTCGCCCGCGCCCAGGAGCTGTACCGGCGGCTGGGCGTCCGCACCGACCTGGCCCACTGCCACTGGATGCGCGGCTACGTCCGCTCCCAGGCCGGTGACCTGGAGGGCGCCGAGAGCGAGCTGCGCACGGCCCGCGACATGCTGGCGGCGAAGCGGGCGGTGCTGTTCACCACGCAGGTGGAGGTGGAGCTGGCGGACGTGCTGCGGCGGCGCGGCAAGGCCGCGGAGGCGGCGGAGCTGCTGAGTCCGCTGCTGGCCCCCTCGGCGCTGGGCGCCGAGCGCGGCGCCGTCCACGCGGGCGGCGCGCACCGCCTGCTGGGCCTCATCGCGGAGGAGCGCGGCGAGCACGAGTCGGCGGAGGAGCACTACTGCTCGGCCCTGTCGCTCCTGGAGCGCACGGGCGCGGCGGGAGACCTCGCGGATCTGTGCCGCCTGCTGGGTGACCTGCTGCGGCGTGCGGGGCGGGTGGAGGCGGCTCTGGACGCGTACCGGACGGGGCTGGGGCATCGGGCGGCGCCGGGGACGACCACGTTGGGGCCTGCGCCGCCTTCGCCTCCGTATTGATTGCTTGAGGGGGGTGGGGGTGGCGGAGGGTGCGCCTGCCGGTGGGTGGTGCGCCTGCGGCGGGCCTTTTCCCCTACCCGCCCCTTCCCGAACGGGGCTCCGCCCCGGACCCCGGTCCTCAAGCGCCGGACGGGCTGAGTTTTCCGCCCGTTCCGGGCAACGAATCAGCCCGTCCGGCGTTTGAGGACATTCGGGAAGGGGCGGGTAGGGGAAAACGCCCCGCGCAGCGGCACCCGCACCGCCCCGGCGACAACCCGCCCCTTACCCCCGCCGATACGGCGCCAGCAACCCGTCCCACCCCCGCCGCAACCCCCCGTACTCCTCCTCGCACACCGACGCCCGCTCCTTCGTCAGCACCTCGCCGTCGATGAGGTCGTCGTCCGAGGCCGCGTCGCCGTCCGAGAACTCCGCCCGTGCCGCCCCGTACAGATAGCAGCGGTAGTTCGCCGCCCGGGTCGCGTCCGGTGGGTGTTCCGCGCCCAGCTCGACGTCCTCGGGGCGGGACTCCCGGGCGTACTGCGCGTAGTTGTCGGCGGCGGCCAGCACCGCCTTGCGGCCCTCCGGGCCTCGGGGTATCAGCCGGTAGGCGGCGAACTGGTCGGCGACGTCCTCCTCGCGCCCCGTGGGCGCGAGCTTCAGCGTGTCCACGAGCGCGTGGGCGACCTCGTGGTAGAGCGTCTCGGTGATCACTCCGGCCGTGCGGCCGGCCGGGTCGGGGTCGTGCGCGCTCTCGAACATGGCGCGGACCTCGGCGACGTAGGAATAGCAGAGGGCGATGCGCCGGGTCTCCGGGTCGTACTCGGGGACGTCGCCCTTCTCGCAGGAGCGGCCGGCGATCGTGATCGGCTTCGGCAGGCGGAACGCCCCGCCGACGTCCTCGGCGACCTTCTCGGCGGGCCGGCGGTCGCGCAGGAAGTCGCGCTCGGCGGCGCCGCCCCGGGCCGGTGCCTCGTAGATCACGGACAGGCCGCCGCTTGTGGGGGACGCGGCGGCCTGCGACCGCGTGCCGCCGCATGCCGTCGCCAGGGCGACACACGCCCCGGCCGCCAGGGCGACGCGGGCGCGCCGCCCGAGGCCGGGCGTGCGGGGGCGAGCCCCGGCATGATGCAGCATGGACAACACTCTGCCGGGTGACGCGCCGGAGCGGAATCCGTCGCGGGTCCAAGGTCACCCCCGCCGGTCGGCGGGGGTCGCCCGGCCATGGACAGGTCACCGGGTGGAGCGTCCGGCTCCGTTCTGCTGCTTTCATCGGTCGGTACGGCAAGCTGGAAGATCGCCGGGGCGGCGGTGGACGGCCCCGGCGGTACAGGAAGAGGGAGCGGTCGGTGATCCGTGTTGCGGTGGTGGACGACGAGCAGCTCGTCCGGTCCGGGCTGCGGATGATCCTGGGCACGGCCCCGGACATCGAGGTCGTCGCGGACTGCGGCGGGGGCGAGGCCGTGGCCACCGTGCGGGACGGCGCGCCGGACGTGGTCCTGCTGGACATCCGGATGCCGGACGTCGACGGCCTGACCGTGCTGCGCGCGCTGCGGGAGCTGCCGCACCCCCCGGCCGTGGCCATGCTGACGACCTTCGACGCCAATGAGTACCTCGCCGCGGCGCTGCGCTCCGGCGCCACCGGCTTCCTGCTGAAGGACACCGATCCGGAGCAGCTCGTCCAGGCCGTACGGACCCTCGCGGTCGGCGGCAGCGTCCTGGACCCGGGGGTGACTCGGGCCGTCATCGGCGGCTATCTGGCCGCCGAGGCCGAGTCCACGGCGGCCGCGGCGGTGGCCGGGCTGACCCCGCGCGAGCGCGAGGTGCTCACCCACCTCGGGGCGGGGCTGGCCAATCCGCAGATCGCCGAGCGGATGGGGCTCGCGCCCAGCACGGTCAAGGATCACGTACGGGCCGTCCTCGGCAAGCTGGGCGGTCTGAACCGGGTGCAGGCCGCGATCGTCGCCGACCGGGCCGGGCTGGTCACGGACCCGCCCGGGACGGGCACCCCGTGACCGCCGCGCTGCCGCTGCTGGTGCCCGTCCTGCTCGCGGTCGCCGACGCGCTGCTGGTCAACGGGCCGGGCATCGGGGTGGACCTGGGGGTGTCGCTGCTCGCCGCGGCGGCCCTGCTGCTGCGCCGCCGGTTCCCCGTCGCCGTCTTCCTGGTGACGCTGCCCGGCATCTACATCGGCTACGTCTGGTTCGCGCCGATGATCGCCCTCTACACCGTGGCCAGCCGGCGCCCCGGCCGGCGGCTGCCGATCGTCCTGGCCGTGCTGCTCGCGGCCGCGCACTTCGTGCCCTATCCGCTCTCCGACCTCGTCCTGTCGGACCGCCGGGAAGTCGCCCTCCAGCTGCTCGACGCCTGTGTCACGGCCGCCACGCCCGTCGCCATCGGCCTGCTGACCCGTACCCGCCGCGAACTGGCCGCCCGGCTGGACGAGCTGACGCGCAGCCGGGCCCGGGAGGACCGGCTGCTCTCCGAGCAGGTGCTGGCCACCGAGCGGGCCCGGCTCGCGCGCGAGATGCACGACGTCGTCGCCCACCAGGTGAGCCTGATCAGCCTGCAGGCCGGCGCCCTCCAGATCGCCACGCCGGACGCACAGGCGCGCGAGGGCGCCGGGAAGATCCGGGAGCTGTCGGTGCGCACCTTGGAGGAGCTGCGCCACATGGTCGGCATCCTGCGCAAGGCCGGTGCCGACACCGAGGAGCTCTCGCCCCAGCCGCGCCTGGCGGACCTGCCGAAGATGATCGAGCTGAGCGCGCTCGACGTGACGTACGAGAACACCTGCGATCCGGCGGTGGAGCGGCCGGAGGCCGTGCAGCGGGCGGCGTTCCGCACGGTGCAGGAGGCGCTGACCAACGCGCGCAAGCACGCTCCGGGCGCCCGGGTGCGGGTCACGGTGGCCGACGGCGGCGGGACGGGCGCGGACGGTGCGGCCGCGGGCGCCCTGCTGGTGGAGATCCGCAACGGTCCGGCGGACGCGGCGGCGGACGCTCCGGGGCTGCCGGGCGGCGGCCACGGCCTGGTGGGGCTGCGCGAGCGGGCCCAGAGCCTGGGCGGAACGCTGGAGGCGCACGGGACGCGGGACGGCGGCTTCGTCGTACGGGCCGGGTTCCCTCGCGCGGGGTGAGGGAGGGGCGGCGACAAGAAGGGCGGAAGGGGGCGGCCAGGCCGGCTCGGCGAGGTCCGGTGCGGCAGCGTCCCGAAGAGGCGCGGGGAACCGCGCGACCGGTCACGACAGGGCCGCGGCCGACTCGCCGGAGTTCCGGCGGAGCGCTCAGGCCGACAGCGGCTTGGTGCCCTCGTCCGTCTCATGGGTCGCCGTGGCCAGGTCGGGGTAGATCTCGAAGAGCCGGCGCACCCCGAGCGCCCCGAGCACCCTGTTGACGTGGGAGCCGTCCACCGCGCCCTGTGCGGGCAGGATCAGCCTCAGCCGCCCCTGACAGGAGCGCATCAGCCGGCGGGCGGCGATCAGCACGCCCACGCCGCTGGAGTCGCAGAACTGCACCTCGGCGAGGTCGAGCACCAGACTGCGGCGGCCCTCGGCGACCGCGTCGTGCACGCGTTGCCGGACGACCGGCGACGTCACCAGGTCCATCTCGCCGGAGACACGGAGAACAGCCCAGTCCCCGTGTGCGGCGTCCTTCACCTTCAACGTCACGCGCTCGAAGCCCCTTCGCTCGGTTCTCGTTCCCCGGAACGGACCCTTCCTGGGGTTGCGGCTGCCCGACCGCTCTGCCGTGAAACGCCGCGGCGTCAGCCGGCCCTCATCGAGCCTATGCCCAGCTCCAACCCTGAATCCTCCTGGATACGGTCACACACGCATAACACATCGGCACATTCGCGCACGTACGATCTATAACGATCGCTCAGTGGTGCGGTAAGTGACGACGGCAATACCATCCGCAGCCGGTCACGGAGTCGGCTTTGCCGTAAAGATGTCTGCGCCGCCGGACCCGGCGACTACATTCGGGGAGTATGTGACGCTGGGCACAAGCACGTTCCATGGCTGGATGTGCCGCCCCGGTGCCAGAAGTGGTACGCAGGACGAAGTACGCGGCGCGAGCACGCGGGACGAGCACGCAGGAGGGGGCACCATCCATGGCGACCGAGGCACCACCGCGCTGGGACCGCAAGATGCAGCAGCGGCTGGCGCACGGTGAGGCCGCGGCGCTCGGCGAGCTCTACGACCGCTTCGCCTCCCTGGTGCACACCCTCGCCCACCGTGTGCTCAGCGACGAGACGGCCGCCGACCGCGTGACCCGCGAGGTGTTCGGCTACGTCTGGGAGAACCCCGGCGCCTACGACCCGAAGCAGGGCTCCCTGCGCTCCTGGATCGCCGCCCTCACCCACCGTCAGGCGGTCGAGCGGCTGCGGCAGTCGCAGAGCGACGGCGAGAACACCCCCGAGGAGATCGAGGAGCGGGTCCGCGAGGCGTCCGCCGCCGCCCGCGCCGACTACATCGTCACGTCCATGCCCGCCCCGCTGCGCGCCGCCCTGGACCTGGCCTACTTACGCCGCCTCGACTACCGCCAGGCCGCGGTGGACCTGGGCGTCACCGAGGACGAGGCCCGCCGCCGGCTGCGCCTCGGGCTGCAGCTCCTGTCCACCGCGCACCACGCGCCCCGCGTGCCCTCGCCGCCCGCCCACGGAGGTGTCCGATGAGCGGCCCGGCCGGCCCGGAAGCCGCCCGCGTCCCGGAGCCCCCGGACGACGCGGCCGCACCGCCCACCGGGGACCACCCGGTTCCCCCCGCCCTGCCCGCACCGACCCACAAGGTGCTGAAGTCCCTGCTCGGCGCCTGGGCGCTGGCCGCCTGCTCCGCCGAGGAGACGACCGCCGTCGAGGAGCACCTCACCGACTGCGCCACCTGCGCCGACGAGGCCGTCCGGCTGCGGGACGCGGTCGCCCTGCTGCACCCGGAGGACAATCTGGACCTCGACCCCCGGCTGCGCTCCCGGGTGCTCTCCGCCTGTCTCGGCCGCCGCCCGGCCCGGGTCCCGGTGCCCGACTGGGTCGCGCCCTACGACGCCGAGACCGCCCGGCTCGACGCCCTGCTCCATGACATCGGCGAGGCGGAGTGGCGGGCGCCGGTGCGGCTGAAGTGGTTCGACGGCGAGCGCCCGGTGGCCCGGGACACCACCGCGGCCGCCGTGATCGGCCATCTCCTGGCGGTGGACGGCCTGCTCGCGGCCGTGCTCGGCCTGCCGGACCCGCTGGGCCCGCTCGCGACGGAGGGGGCCACGCCCACCGAGCGCACCGAGGCGTTCTGGGCCATGGCCGCCGACGGCCCCGCCGGGCAGCCGCCGGGCGCGGTGCACGGCGGCTGGCGCGAGCAGAGCCACGCGCTGACGAGGACCGCGTCCTTCGCCGGCGCCGAGGCGGCGGACCGGTCCGTTCCGTACGGCCCGGTCAGCCTGCCGCTCGCCGATTCCTTCGTCGACCGCGCCTTCGAGTGCTGGGTGCACGCCGTGGACATCGCCGACGCCATCGACTATCCGTACGCCCCGCCGTCCGCGGGCCATCTGCACCGGATGGTCGACCTCGGGGCCCGGCTGCTGCCGGCCGCGATCGCGGACCGCCGCCGGGCCGGCCTCGCCCCGCCGCCGTACGCCCTGCTGCCGGTGGGCGTCCCGGGCCGCACGCTCCATCTGGAGGTGGAGGGCAGCGGAGGCGGCCACTGGTACATCCCGCTGGACTCCCCCGGAGCCACCACGTCCGCGGCGGAAACGGTTGCCCACGTCGCGCTCGACGCCGTCGAGTTCTGCCGGCTGGCGGCCGGGCACATACCGCCGGAGGAAGCGGCCGCGGGCCAGACGGGCGACCGCCAGGCGATCCGCGACGCGCTGTACGCGACGGCGTCCCTGTCGAGGCTCTGAGGGGCGGGGCGCACGGACCTCGGTCGGTGCGCCCCGTACGCCCCCGTACGCCCGTCAGGCGAAGACGACCGTCCGGCGGCCGTTGAGGAGCACCCGGTGCTCGCTGTGCCACTTCACGGCGCGGGCGAGCGCCTGGCACTCCACGTCCCGGCCCACGGCGACCAGCTGGTCGGGCGTGACCTCATGGCCGACGCGCTCGACCTCCTGCTCGATGATCGGGCCCTCGTCGAGGTCGGCGGTCACATAGTGCGCGGTGGCACCGATCAGCTTCACACCGCGCGCGTGCGCCTGGTGGTAGGGGCGTGCGCCCTTGAAGCTCGGCAGGAAGGAGTGGTGGATGTTGATGATCCGCCCGGAGAGGACCTTGCACAGGTCGTCGGAGAGCACCTGCATATAGCGGGCGAGGACGACCAGCTCGACGTTCTCGGCCTGGACCAGCTCCAGGAGCTTCGCCTCCGACTCCGCCTTGGTCTCCTTCGTCACCGGGATGTGGTGGAAGGGCACCCCGTACGAGCCGACGAGCTCGGCGAAGTCGGTGTGGTTGGAGACGACCGCCGCGATCTCGACCGGCAGCGCGCCGATCCGCGAGCGGAACAGCAGGTCGTTGAGGCAGTGCCCGAACTTGGACACCATCAGGATGACGCGCATCTTCTCGTCGGCGCGGTGGATCTGCCAGTCCATCTGGAAGGAGTCGCCGATCGCCGCGAAGCTGGCCCGCAGCTTCTCCAGCGTGACCGGCGCGTCCGCGCCGAAGTGCACGCGCATGAAGAAGAGCCCGGTGTCGTGATCGCCGAACTGCTGGCTGTCCTCGATGTTGCACCCGGTCATGAAGAGGTAGCTGGACACCGCGTGCACGATGCCCTGCTTGTCCGGGCAGGAGAGGGTGAGGACGTACTGTTCGGGGGCTTGCGAGGCGCTCATAGCCCAATAGCGTCGCACACCCGCAAGGCCCCTCGGGACCGCGCGGCCCCGGCCGGGTCAGCGCACGGCCGTCAGCCCGGCCAGTATGCCCAGCGAGCGCGGGGGCACGTCCGGGTCGTCGCCGTCGCCCGCCGCCAGCCGAACGTGTGCCTCGCGAGCGGCGCGCACCGCCTCCGGCCAGCCGTGGTGCTCCAGATACGCCGAGACCGGGGCGTCGGCCCCGACCTGGTGCATGATCCGCAGCACCCGGAGCACGGCGACGTCGACCAGCGCGGCCTCGCCCGAGTCCCGGAAGATCGTGCCGACGTACTTCTCGGCCGACCAGTTGTCCAGCCAGGTGTCCTCGACCAGCCGGTACACGGCGTCGGTCACGTCCCCGAAGCCCTCACGGCCCGCGAGCCAGCACTCCTGCTGGAAGACCGGGTCCGAGAGCATGTGCAGCGCGGAGCGTACGTTCGCACGCCAGCGCCACCACGGCATGTCATTGAGCGGCATACCGTCCATGGTGGTCGAGCGGCGGCCGCGACGGGAAGACTTCTCTGAACCCTGCACAGCAATCGATCGTACGTTCCCGCCCGGCGGGGGTCATGACCCCCCTTCGAGATCACCGACCGTGACCGGCCTACGACTACAACTGGGTCCACTTGCGCTGCGACAGCTTGTACTTCTTCGCGGTCGGGTTCCAGAGGTCCGCCGCCTTCTTCTTGGCGGCCGTCGCGTCACCGCTCGCCCGGTCGCCCGCGGCGCTGTCGTCGGTGGGGCGGGCGTGCCCCTTCGAACAGCCGTGCTTGTCGCCCGTCTGGTCGGCCCACTTCGCGTACGAGGTGTCCGCCGCGGACGACGACTGCCACGCCTTCGTCAGCTGCGCGGACAGCTCGGAGCTGTCGGGGAGCTTGTCGATGGGCGTCTGCTGGAGGCGGGTGACCAGGCCGTCGCGCTGCTTCGCCGCGTCCCGGAGGTCGGCGGCGGACTTGCCGAGGTCCTTGCAGCTCTTTATCGAGTCGACGGCCTTGATGACGGCGTCCCGGCTGTTGTTGCTGTCCTTGAGCAGCGCGTCCAGCGCCTTCGCCTGGGCGGCGGCCGGATCGGCGGCCGACGGGCTCGACTCCGGCTTCTTCTGCTTGCCGTCCTTCGGCGCCTCCTCCGGGGCGACGGGGGTGGCGGACTCCACGGCGGTGTTCTGCTTGCCGCCCTTGTCCTCCTTGCCGTCGCCGCCGCTGAGCAGGGCACCGGCGGCGAGCCCGCAGACGGCGCAGCCGGCCACGACCATGCCGACGATCGCGGCGGTGGGCAGCTTCTTGCGGCGCGGCGCGGGCCCGTCGGAACGGCCGCCTCCGTGCTGACCGGGCCCCCGGGGCGGCGGAGGCACGGGCGCTCTACGGGGCTCCCGGACCGGCTCCCGGACAGGCGGCATCTGCTGCGTACGGGGCCCGGCGTCGGCGGAGGCCCGGAACAGCCCGTCGAACTCGGCCGGCGGCGTCCGCTCCCCGGAGGGAGCGGCGGCGTGGACGCCGGCCGGGGGTATGGGGGGTGGGGTGGGGTTGCCGTTGCTGTTGCCGTTGCTCACGGGCGGGAGGTACTGGGTGGCCGCGCCGGCGTCCGGGGCGGGGCCGCTGCCGTTGCCTACCGGCGGCAAGTACTGAGTCGCCGCACCCGCGTCCGGCACGGGGCCGTTGCCGTTGCTCACGGGCGGGAGGTACTGGGTGGCCGCACCCGCGTCCGGGACTGGGCCGCTGCCGGTGCCCACCGGCGGGAGGTACTGGGTCGCCGCGCCCGCGTCGGGCACAGGGCCGCCGCTCACGGGCGGCAGGTACTGGGTCGCGGCGCCCGCGTCCGGCACGGGACCACCGCCGTTACCCACGGGCGGCAGGTACTGAGTCGCCGCACCTGCCGACGCAGGAACGGGACCGTCCCCTACCGGCGGCAAGTACTGAGTGGCCGCGCCCGCGTCGGGCACAGGGCCGCCGCCGTTACCCACCGGCGGCAAGTACTGGGTCGCCGCGCCCCCGTCCGGCACGGAGCTCTCCCCCGGTGCCGGCAGGTACTGCGGGCCCTCCGAGCCGCCCTCGTCACCCGGCCCCGCGCTCACCGGGGGCAGGTACTGCGTGGCGGGGTCGTCGGCCGGGGCGTACGGCGCGGGCGGTGCCGTGGGCACGGGCGGGAGGTACTGCGTGGCCGCACCGGCGTCCGGCGCCGCGGCCCGCACGTACGGGCTCTGCGCGGGCGGCGCGCCCGGCACCGGGCCCGCGCCGACCGGCGGCAGGTACCGCGTGGCATCGGAGGTGTCACCGGAGTCCGCCGGACGCGGCGGCGTCTCGGGCGGCAGGGGCGCGCGCGGCGCGTCGGGACCCCACGGCCCGCCCCACGACTGGCCGGTACCGGGGCCGGTTCCGGGGCCGGGCGCCGGGGCCGCAGGGGGCTGCGGAATGTTTCCCTGTCCGCGCTGCGTCACCGGGACTCCTCATGCTGTACGGGACTTACGGAAGCGTCGGCTCACGCTACCGGGTCGCTTTGGCGCTGAGCCATGCGCTCCTGTCCTGGTTCCGTACCAGTTCGGTACCGGTGCGGGCCGTTTCCCGCGGCCTCTGATAAGCGCCGACCGTTTCCGGCCAACCCACCGTTCCCGCCGCCCCTGCCGGGTGCCCGCCGTTGCCGCCGCCCCTGGCGGGCGCCCGCCGTTCCCGGCCCACCCACCGTTGCCACCACCCCTGGCAGCTTCCCGCCGTCGGCGGCCGACCCGCCGTTGCCACCACCCCCGGCAGCTTCCCGCCGTCGGCGGCCGACCCGCCGTTGCCACCACCCCCGGCAGCTTCCCGCCGTCGGCGGCCGACCCGCCGTTGCCGCCGCCCCTGGCGGGCGCCCGCCGTTCCCGGCCCACCCACCGTTGCCACCACCCCTGGCAGCTTCCCGCCGTCGGCGGCCGACCCGCCGTTGCCACCACCCCCGGCAGCTTCCCGCCGTCGGCGGCCGACCCGCCGTTGCCACCACCCCCGGCAGCTTCCCGCCGTCGGCGGCCGACCCGCCGTTGCCGCCGCCCCTGGCGGGCGCCGCCGTTCCCGGCCCACCCACCGTTGCCACCACCCCTGGCAGCTTCCCGCCGTCGGCGGCCGACCCGCCGTTGCCGCCTTCGGCGGGTTCTACCCCACCCCGCCCGCCCGGCACCCCGAAACGCCACCCCGGGCCCCTGCCCGGCTCCCCGCCGTCGGCGGCCCACCCGCCGTTGCCGCCTTCGGCGGGGACTTCCCCACCCCGCCCGCCCGGCACCCCGAAACGCCACCCCGGGCCTCCCGCCCAGCTCCCCGCCGTCGGCGACCCACCCGCCGTTGCCGCCTTCGGCGGGGACTTCCCCACCCCGCCCGCCCGGCGCCCCGAAACGTCACCCCGGGCCCCTGCCCGCCCCCGGCCAACCGACAACCCGCAGCCGAACCACGCCCCGGCCCGTACCGGCCCGCAGACAAACCACGCCCCGGCCCACGCCGACCCGCAGACGCCCACGCCCCGGCCCACACCGGCCCACACCCGGCCCACACCGGGCCCACAGACAAGTGCAGGGGCAGCAGCCTGCTAAGCGGCCTGCTAAGCCGCCTGCACCTCCAACCGAGCCCCGAACTCCCGTACCACCGGCTCCTCCCGGTAAGGCGCCAGCCTCTGCTGGAAGTCGTCCAGGTACTCCGCCCCCCTGTTCGACCGCAGCGTCCCCAGCAGTTCCAGCGCCCGCGTCCCCGTCGAGCACGCCTCGTCGACGTCGCGCTGCTGGACCTGCGCCGTGGCCAGCAGGAGCAGGCCGATCGCGCGGCGGCGGACGCGGCCTTCGGGGTGGCCCGCGATGGCGTCCTCCGCGTGGCGGCGCGCCTGCTCCGGCTGGCCCAGGTCGCGGTGGCAGTGCGCCAGTTCGTCCGCGAGGTAGGCGTGGTCGAAGTGGCGGATCCACGTGGGGTCGTCGCCGGACTCCTTCGCGTTCTCGGCCTGTTCGAGCTTGGTCAGGGCCCGGCCCGCGACGGTCTGGAAGGACCGGGCGTCACCGAGCAGCGCGTGCCCGCGCGCCTCGGCGGCGCAGAACATCGCCTCGGCGCGCGGCGTGACCTGCCCCCTCGCCCCTTCCTGCGCGGCCTTCGCGAGCTGCGCGATCTCCCGGGGGTTGCCCAGGGAGGCCGCGAGGTGGCTCATGCTCGCGGCGAGGACGTACCCCCCGTAGCCCCGGTCGCCCGCGGCCTGGGCGAGCCGCAGCGCCTGGATGTAGTAGCGCTGGGCGAGTCCGGGCTGGCCCGTGTCGACGGCCATGTAGCCCGCGAGCTCCGTCAAACGGGCGACGGCTGCGAAGAGTTCGCGCCCGACGGATTCCCGGTAGGAGCCGGCGAGCAGTCCGGAGACGACGCTGTTGAGGTAATGGACCACGACGGGGCGCACGTGCCCGCTGCCGTAGCGGTGGTCGAGCTCGACCAGCGCGTCGGTCGTGGCCTTGACCGCGTCCACGTCGGAGGCGCCGACCCGCGCGCCCGCGTTCCGCGCGACCTGCGCGTCCGCTCCCGTGATCAGCCAGTCGCGGCTGGGCTCGACGAGCGCGGAGGACGCCACGGACGTGCCGCTGAGGAAGTCCCGGCGGCCGACGTCGCTGCGCCACAGCTCGCAGACCTGCTCGATCGCGCCGAGCACGGTCGGGGAGAACTGCAGCCCGACGCCGGAGGCGAGGTTCTTGCCGTTGGCCATGCCGATCTCGTCGATGGTGACGGTGCGGCCCAGCTTGCGGCCGAGCGCCTCGGCGATGATCGCGGGCGCCCGCCCGCGCGGCTGCTGGCCGCGCAGCCAGCGGGCTACCGACGTTTTGTCGTACCGCAGGTCGAGGCCGTGCTCGGCACCGCACATATTGACGCGCCGTGCCAGACCGGCGTTGGAACAGGCGGCTTCCTGAATGAGCGCTTGCAACCGTTCGTTGGGCTGCCGCGCCACGAGTGGCCGTGCGGCCATGCTGTACCCCCTGATACTGCTAAGCGTTCGCGGCCGTTGCCGCGCCAAGCGGAGAAGCTGAGACAGCGGAGAGCGCCTTCCCCTGTGATCTTTGCCCCCTGGATGTCCGGAGAATGCGGACTTGACGGTAATGACGTAAAGGCGGCAATGGCCAGACATTGACTGCATCGCCCTCGCCGCTTCGCAGGTGGCTACCCACCCTCGGCGGCGAACCCGCGTCTGCGCCCCCGCACATGCATCCGTGCGCCCCATGTGCATATCCGACCGCCGCCCACAAGCGTGAGCCTGAGCCGTAACCCCTCGTGACAAGGGGAGTTGTGATGGACGTGGAAGAGACCATCGGAGTAGTAGGAGCACCGCACATCCCCCAACAACGCGGCGAGCAGCTGCTCGACGCCGCTGTTCGGTATGCGGAGGAGCGGCACTGGGACGTATTCGCCGGCACCTGGCTGGTGACCGCGGAGGGCGGGGAGCGCTGCTCGTGCGGCGAGCTCGACTGCCCGGCCCCCGGCGCGCACCCGTCCCGGCCCGACTGGGCGACCCAGGCCACGGGCAGCGCGGTCGCCGCCCGCCGGATGTGGGACAAGCGGCCCGCCGCCTCGGTCCTGCTGCCGACCGGCCGGACCTTCGACGCGCTGGAGGTGCCGGAGAGCGCCGGGTGCCTGGCACTGGCCCGCATGGAGCGCATGGGGACGGCGCTCGGCCCGGTCACCTCCACACCGTACGGCCGGATGCTGTTCTTCGTACTGCCCGGTGGCGCCCTGAAGGCCCCGGACCTCGCCCGGAAGCTGGGCTGGCGGCCCTCCCTGCTCGACCTGGTCGCGCGCGGCGAGGGCGACTACGTGGTCGCGCCCCCGACGCGGATGGGCTCGCGCGGCTCGGTGCAGTGGGCCCGCCAGCCCACCGCCGCCAACCGCTGGCTGCCCGACGCGGAGGAGCTCGTCAGCTCCCTGGCGTACGCCTGCGCCTGCGACGCCCAGGACGCCCGGCGCAGGTGACGCACCCGGGGCAGGGAGCCTCTCCAGCCCCCTGCCCCAGCCCCCTGCCGCCCCCCGCCCTGACCGAGACCCTCAGGCCGCCCCGTCCGACGCTTCCCCCACATGCCCGTCGGGCCGTACGAGCAGGGTCGTCCGGCGGGCGTCGGCGCGGGTCACCGTGACCACACCCGCCTCCTCCCGCGCGCTCGCACCGCGCGGGAGGACCCGCACGTACGAACCGGCCCGCAGCGCCTCGTACAGCCGCGAGGGCCCGCCCGGGGTCTCCCGCAGCGGCAGGTCGGGGACGCGCCGACCGGTCCACGGGTGGGCGCCCTTCGGCGCCGGGTAGTCGATGCCGATGCCCGACACCAGGAGGCCGCCCCGGTGGGTGAGGAAGGGCACGGCCCCGGCGGCCACGAGGGCCGCCTCCCGCAGGCCGCGGGTGGCGGGCGAGCCCAGCAGGGCGGCCCGGACGATGGCGCCGCTGAGGCGCAGCACCAGCTTGCCGACGGGGTGCCGCTCGTCGTGGTAGCTGTCGAGGAGGGTCTCGTCCGCCCGGTCCCGGAGGACGGCGGCGAGCTTCCAGCCGAGGTTGGCCGCGTCCTGGATCCCGGCGTTCATGCCCATGCCGCCCGCGGGCGAGTGGACGTGCGCGGCGTCGCCGGCGAGGAAGACCCGGCCGTCGCGGTAGTGCGGCACCTGCCGCTCGTCGCTGTGGAAGCGCGAGGTCCAGCGGGGGTCCCGCATCCCGTGATCGGTACCGAGGACCGCGCGGAGGAGGTCCCGCAGGTCGGCCAGGTCCACCGGGGCGTCGGACGGCAGTTCGCAGCCGCGCCGCCAGGCGATGACGCGGTACCAGCCGTCGCCGAAGGGCACGACGAACGCGAAGCCCGCGGGGCCCGCGTCGAAGGCCGGCAGCGTGGTCGGCGGGTCGTCCAGGAGGACGTCGGCGAGCATCACGGAGCGCAGGACGGACCTGCCCGGGAACGGCATGCCCAGCGCTTCGCGGACGGCGCTGCGCACCCCGTCCGCGCCGACGGCGTACGCGGCGCGCAGCCGCTCCTCCCCCGCCTCGGTGCGGACGTCCACGTCGACGCCGGCGGCGTCCTGGCGCAGGCCGGTCACCTCGGTGCCGCGCAGGATCCGGGCGCCCGCGTCGGCGGCGCGCTTCTCCAGGATCCGCTCGATCTCGTACTGCGGGGTCAGCAGGACGCCGGGGAAGCGGGTGGGCAGCCGGGAGAGGTCGATGCGGGCCCGGCCGAAGAAGCGCAGGGTGTCCGCGAACGTGCCGGTGCCGAGCAGCTCCTCGGCCCGGCCCCGGGCGTCGAGGACCTCCAGGGTGCGGGCGTGCACGGCGAACGCCCGGGTGAGGTTGGACTCCTGGGCCCGCCGTTCCAGCAGGGCCACGCGGATGCCGGCGGCGGCGAGGTCCCCCGCGAGGAGGAGGCCGGTGGGGCCCGCGCCCACGACGAGGACTTCGGGGGTGTTCGCGCGTTCCGTGCTGCTTGCGGAGGACATGGCGTCTCCTCGGGGGCGGACGGTGTGGTGCGGCCGTACTGCCAGTGCACACCCGGGAGAGGGGTTATGTCAACGACTGTTGAATTAATGTGGAGCCGCCCCCGGGGCGGGGTCCGCGGCCCCCGCCCCTCAGAGCCTCCCCGTCGACTCCAGGAACGGCTCCACCACCCGCCGCCACCCCGTCGGCTCGTCGTAGTGCACGAGGTGCCCCGCGTCGGGGACCTCCGCATAGGCGCCGCGCGGGAGGACCCGGACCATCTCCTGCGCCTCCGCCCGGCCCAGCTCGCCGTCGAGGCCGCGGACGACGAGGGTCGGGCACTCGACCAGGGCGAGGTCCTCCCAGTGGGCGTCGTGGGCGTACGTCCCCCGGGCGTGCAGCATCTGGCGGCGGGAGAAGACCGGGCGCCAGCCGTCCGCGCGCTCGGCCATCACCTCGGCGTAGAAGTCGCCGCGGGCCGGGCGGGGGCGCTCCAGGGCCGGATCGTCCTCGCCGAACCAGCGGCGGACGTCCGCGAGGGTCGCGAAGGGCACCGGCCAGGACTTGAACCAGTCGCTCCACTCGCGCTGGCTCGCCGCGCCCAGCGCGGAGGCCCGCATCTCGCAGACGACCAGGGCCCGGACCAGGTCCGGGCGGCGGGCCGCGAGCTGCCAGGCGGTGAGCGCGCCCATGGCGTGGCCGATCAGCGTGACGGGCGCGAGCCCGAGCAGCTCCACGGCGGCCAGGGCGTCCGCCACATACGCCTCGCGGGTGTACGGGCCCTCGGCGGGGCGCTCGCTGCGGCCGTGGCCCCGCTGGTCCAGGGCGATGGCCCGGTGGCGCGTGGAGAGCCAGCGGGCGGTGTCCGCCCAGTGCGCCGCCCGGCCCAGCAGGCCGTGCAGCAGCAGCACCGAGCCCTGCCCCTCGGCGCCGCCCGGACCGGCCCCGCTGTCCGCGCCGGCCGCGCCGGCCTCGCGGCGGCTCTTCGGCGGATCGGCGAACTCCCAGGCCGCGAGCCGCACTCCGCCGCTCCCGCTCACGTCGATACGCCGCACCATGAGTCCTGGCACCCCCTCTTCTCCCCCGGGCCGCTACATCACGTAGAACATAGATTCGAATACACATCTGTCGCACGCAACACCCCCCACAACACCCCTCTTTCGAGTGACCTTGCTGAAGGGTTGACCGGCGGCACCCAGGGGAGTAATCGACCTGGGCGCGGACCGCTCGGGGAAGAAAGGTCCGCGGGGCGCACCCTGGGAGCTCGGGGCTCCGGGTCGCCGCGGGGGTATATGGGGAGGCGGGGCCCCGGCGGTTCGCGAGAGCCGCCGGGGCCCTCGCCACGACCGCCGGCCCCGCCCCGGGGCACTGCTCCCCACCGCGCGCGCCCACCACCCCCGCCACGACCGCCGACCCCGCCCGGGGCACTGCTCCCCACCGCGCGCGCCCACCACCCCCGCCACGGTCGCCGGCCCCGCCGGGGCCGCCGCCCACGTGGCCGACCGCGGCGTAAGGGAGCGCCCGCACCGGCCCCACCCGCCACACCGACCAGCCCCCTCCCCGAACCGCGGCGGCACGCCGCGCGTCCGCGTCAGCGCCAGGGTGACACGCCCGGGGACACGCCGTGCCGAATACGCCGACTCCGGCCGGATTCAAGGGAGTTGGGCGCATCCGGTCCGGTTCCGGTTCGGTTCGGCGCCGGGCGGGCACCGGGCGGGCTGCCGGCCCCCGCCCGGCCGGGCCCCGGGAACACGAAACGGGGGCCGCCCACCGGCGACCCCCGTGACGAGCTCCGCGCTACGGCGGCGGTGCGTTCAGCGCTTGGCGACGAAGACGTGCATCGCGATGTCCGCCTCCAGCTCCGCGGCCTCGCCGCTGCTGCCCACCAGCACCCCGCCGGCGGACTCCGTGACGCTCACGACCGCGCCCGGCTGCACACCGGCCCGGCGCAGCGTGTACATCAGCTGAGGGTCCGTCTGGATGGGCTCCCCGATACGGCGGACGACGACGGTCTTGCCGTCCGCGCCCGGCTCCAGGTCCATCAGGCTGACCATGCCGTCGTTGAGGAACGGATCGGGCTCGGGCTTCTCGCCCAGCTCCTCCAGGCCCGGGATGGGGTTGCCGTAAGGCGACTCGGTGGGGTGGCGCAGCAGCTCCAGCACCCGCCGCTCCACGGCCTCGCTCATCACGTGCTCCCAGCGGCACGCCTCGGCGTGCACCTGCTCCCACTCCAGGCCGATCACGTCGACGAGCAGGCACTCGGCGAGGCGGTGCTTGCGCATCACCCGGGTCGCCAGGCGGCGGCCCTCCTCGGTGAGCTCCAGGTGACGGTCCCCGGCGACCGAGACCAGGCCGTCGCGCTCCATGCGCGCCACGGTCTGGCTCACCGTCGGGCCGCTCTGGTCGAGCCGCTCGGCGATGCGGGCGCGCATGGGGACCACACCTTCTTCCTCGAGCTCGAGAATGGTGCGGAGATACATCTCCGTGGTGTCGATCAGTCCGGACATGCGTGCCCCTTGATATGTCGTGCGCGTGGCCCCTGGACCCAATTCTGACGCATAGCACCGACAAGGGTGCCGCGTACGCCCCTGTCGGCCGCCGCCGTATTGACAGCGCCCAGGTCCAGACCGCAACGTGATCCGCGCCACGAGCGTACGCCAGGCCGTACGCGCCACCGGATCTTGAGGTTAGGAGCCCCTCGGCGATGAGCGAGAACAAGCTGGCCGGGCAGTTCTTCGACGCCGCGATCGGGCTGCTCCAGCGGGTCCGCGACGAGGAGGCCGGGCGGATCGCCGAGGCCGGTTCGCTGATCGCCGACACCGTGGCGGACGGCGGACGGCTCTTCGTCTTCGGCGCCGGGCACTCCTCGCTCCCCGCGCAGGACGTCGTCTACCGCGCGGGCGGGCTCGCCCTGATCAACCTCCTCGCGGTGCCCGGCGTGATGGGCCTCGACATCGTGCCCGCCACCCTCGGCAGCGCGCTGGAGCGGGTGAACGGGCTGGCCGGCGCGGTCCTGGACACGAGTCCGGCGCAGCCGGGCGACCTGCTGATCGTCATCTCGCTGTCCGGGCGGAACTCGCTGCCGGTGGAGATGGCGATGAACGCCCGCGCACTGGGCCTCACGGTCATCGGCGTCACCTCGCTCGCCTACGCCGAGCACACGAAGTCCCGGCACGTGTCGGGGACCTTCCTCAAGGACCACTGCGACCTCGTCATCGACAGCAAGATCGACATCGGGGACGCGGAGATCAGGGCGGAGGGCGTCGGGGCGCCGTTCGGGCCGGCGTCGACGGTGGTGACGAGCGCGCTGATGCAGGCGGTGGTGGTGTCGGCGGTGGGGGCGCTGGCGGAGCGGGGGATCGAGCCGCCGATGTTGCGGTCGGGGAATGTGGACGGTGGGCATGAGTGGAACGGGCGGGTGATGAGCGACTACGGGGACCGGATCTTCTTCCGGCAGTAGCCGCGTGCGCCGCCTGTCGGCGGGTACGGCATCCGGCGGGTACGGCATCCGGCGCCTGCCGAAGGTTCCGGCATCGGGCGCCTGCCGGCGGGGCTTTCCCCCCCCCCCCCCTTCCCGCCGCATCCGATATGCGGCTCCGCCGCGCGGCGGGGGCTTCGCCCCCAGACCCCCCTTTTCCGCGCTACCGCGCGGTGGCCTCAAACGCCGGCCGGGCTATTTTTTTCCCACCGCCGCCGCCAGGTCCAGCGCCGCCGCCACCCTCGTCGCCACGTCCTCCGCGTACGCCGCGTCACCTCTGTCGAACGGGCGGCGCGACGGGCCCCGCAGGAAGGTGACCGCCCCCAGGGTGCGGCCCCTGCTGCGGAGGGGCGTGGCGAGGGCGTGGATCGTGCCCTCGGGCCATTTGCGGGACGTCGCCCAGTTCTCCGTGCAGTCCGAGGCGGCCCGGACCGAGCCGCAGCGCTCCACCGCCTGCGGCGCCGGGTGGCTCTCGGGGTAGGGGACGGGGAGGCCGCCGGGGGCCGTCGTCGGGGACGGGCCCGGGGTGCCGGTGGGCGTGGCCACCGCGCGGACCAGCCGGACCGGCGGCTCCGGGGCCGCCTCGGGCTCGGGCAGCAGGTCGACGAGGGCGTGGTCGGCGAAGCCGGCCAGGGCGAAGTCCAGGTACAGGGACGCGGCCTCCACGGGGTCCTCGCACTCGGCGACCGCCCGGCCCGCCCGGTGCAGCTGGCTGCCCCGGAAGCGCAGCCGCGCGCTCTCCTGTTCGACCAGCCGGGCCGCCGTGACGTCCACGAACAGCCAGGCCACCCCGAGCGGCACGGGCTCCTCGGCGAGGGGCGAGGCCAGCTTGACGAAGCCGCTGCGCCAGCAGCGGCGCTCCGGCGGGGCGCCGCCCTGGTCCCGCAGCGTCACCCACAGGTCGCTGGGGGCGGGGGGCGCACCGGAGGCCAGGACGTACTGGAGCGCGCCCTCGACCTCCTCGACGCCGTGCTCCAGGAGTTCGCCCAGGGGGCGGCCCAGCAGCGCCGTACGGCCCGTGCGGAGCGCGCGCGCCGCGTGGGCGTTGGCCAGGGCGGGGCGCAGGTCCGCGTCGACGAGGACGACGCCCCACGAGGCGTCGCCGAACAGGGCCTCGCTCAGGGCGATCGAGCGCTCCAGGTCGATCTGGGTGTGCACCTCGCTGAAGGCGCAGTAGACGCCGGCGGCCCGGCCGCCCGCGCCCGGCACCGCCGACAGCTGGGTGCGCACCAGGACCCGGCCGCCGCCCTTGGTGAGCAGCGGGAACTCGTGCACCTGGCGGCCGTGGGCGCGCACCGCGGCGGTGAGTCGCGCGGTGACCTCCTCGGCGTCCGCCGCGCGCACCGCCCAGCCGGCCAGGCCCGGCCGGCCGACGGCCTCGGCCGCCGTCCAGCCGAGTATCCGCTCGGCCTCGCGGTTCCAGTGGGTGACGGTGCCCTCGGCGTCGAAGGCGCACAGCGCGGCGTCCATGCCGTCCAGGAGGGCCGCGAGGAGGCCCGAGTCGTCGCTGTCGACAGCGGCCTCCGCTCCGGGCCCCCGCCCGGCCGCCGCGTCGGGACGGGCCGGGCCGGGCTGGTGTGGTGCGGTCACGAGGAACCCCCTGCCGGCCGCGTCTGCATGTCCTGCACGACCGCATTCAACTCGACCGTGCTGGGCACCACACGGTCTTCGCGGAAATCGATGCCACAGGAAATTCGGTTGTCGTCGCCGGGGCGCGTGCCTACCGTGGTGCGCACACGAGAAGGGAGGTGGTTCGGGACATGATTTCTTTCCGGACGCGTGAGGTGACTGCGGGCTAGCGCCCGTCGTCGCGCCAAGCGCAGCGCCGGCTCCGCCGGCCAATCCCAAGCAGTCACCCGATCCGTGGGCCGCCGAGTCGTCCGCTCGGCACCGCCGCGCCGCTTCCGCGGCACGGCGGTAGCCGGCCCACGGATCGTCTGCGTTCTCCGGCATTCCGCGCCGCCGGAATTCACCGGCACCACGGGTGCCGGCGGAATCATGAGAAAGCGCCGGAAAACACCGGAAGTGCCGCAACGGCGAATTCAGCCGCTTTCCCGTGGTTCCGGCAGCGCCCGCGACTCACGGCGCTCGGGCACCAACGCCCCGGTCAGGGGCAGAGCCGCGCCACCCGCCAGCCGGTGCCGGACCGGGCGTAGCGCAGCCGGTCGTGCAGCCGGTTCTCCCGGCCCTGCCAGAACTCCACGGTCTCGGCCGTCACCCGGAAGCCTCCCCAGTCCTCGGGCACGGGCACCGGCGTGCCCTCCGGGAAGCGGGCGGTCACCGCGTCGTACGCCGCGTCGATGTCGGCGCGCGAGGAGACCACCGTCGACTGGGCGCTGGCCCAGGCCCCGAGCTGCGAGCCCCGGGGCCGGGACCGGAAGTAGGCGGCCGTCTCGGCCGGGTCGACCCGCTCGGCCGTGCCGCAGGCGATGACCTGACGGGCCAGCGGATACCACGGGAAGAGCAGCGAGACCTGCGGGTTCGCGGTGAGCTCGGTGCCCTTGCGCGAGGAGTAGTTGGTGTAGAAGACGAAGCCGCGCTCGTCGTAGCCCTTGAGCAGGACCGTCCGCGAGCTGGGCCGGCCGGTGGCGTCGGCCGTCGAGACGATCATCGCGTTGGGCTCGGGCAGACCGCTCCTGCACGCCTGTGCGAACCAGCGGGCGAACTGCTCGTACGGGCCCGGGGCGAGGTCCTCCTCCTGGAGGGCCCCGCTGCGGTACTGCTCGCGCATGACGGCGGGGTCGAGGACATCGCCGGGGGACCCGGCGGCGGAGAACTCGTCGAACGCGTCGGCTTGGGTCACCCGGCCATCCTGTCAGGTCCGGACAGAACGACACGGGATCTTCACCGTGCCCCGGACGGACGCGGCCGATCAGCTTGCCCGGTACCGGCCGTCCGTAACCCTCCGGGGGGCGAAACCCCCGGTGTGCCGGACATCACCCTTCCCCGCATGTGGTGGACCCCCCAAAATCGCAGGGCGGGTGGCTATGGCGCCCGCGTCTCACCGACTATCGTGTCCGCCCTCACCGTCCGGCACCGTCCGGCAGCCGGAGCCCGCGAAGGACCGGGCCCGGAACCGGGTGAAGGACAGCCGCACGGGGCATTACCGGATTGACCGAAAACGGACCGCGAGCCGCCACCGCCGCCGCGGAACCGGATCGGCGCCCACCTTGTCGTACACCTCACGAGGAGCCGCCTGATGTCCGACTTCGTACCCGGACTCGAAGGAGTCGTCGCGTTCGAGACGGAGATCGCCGAACCCGACAAGGAAGGCGGCTCCCTCCGCTACCGCGGTGTGGACATCGAGGATCTGGTGGGCCAGGTGTCCTTCGGGAACGTCTGGGGTCTGCTGGTCGACGGCTCGTTCAACCCGGGCCTGCCGCCCGCCGAGCCGTTCCCGATCCCCGTGCACTCGGGCGACATCCGGGTCGACGTGCAGTCCGCGCTCGCGATGCTCGCCCCCGTGTGGGGCCTGAAGCCGCTCCTCGACATCGACGAGGCGACGGCCCGCGACAACCTCGCCCGCGCCGCCGTCATGGCGCTGTCCTACGTCGCCCAGTCGGCGCGCGGCCAGGGCCTGCCGATGGTCCCGCAGCGGGAGATCGACAAGGCGGAGACCGTCGTCGAGCGCTTTATGAAGCGCTGGCGCGGCGAGCCCGACCCCAAACACGTCCGGGCCGTCGACGCCTACTGGACCTCGGCCGCCGAGCACGGCATGAACGCCTCCACGTTCACCGCCCGCGTCATCGCCTCCACGGGCGCCGACGTGGCCGCCGCGCTCTCCGGCGCGGTGGGCGCGATGTCCGGCCCGCTGCACGGCGGCGCGCCGTCCCGCGTCCTCGGCATGATCGAGGAGATCGAGCGCACGGGTGACGCGGTCGCCTACGTCAAGGGCGCCCTGGACCGCGGCGAGCGCCTGATGGGCTTCGGCCACCGGGTGTACCGCGCCGAGGACCCGCGCGCCCGGGTGCTGCGCCGGACGGCCAAGGAGCTGGCGGCGCCGCGCTTCGAGGTCGCCGAGGCGCTGGAGAAGGCGGCCCTGGAGGAGCTCCACAACCGCCGCCCGGACCGGGTGCTGGCCACCAACGTCGAGTTCTGGGCGGCGATCGTGCTGGACTTCGCCGAGGTCCCGGCGCACATGTTCACGTCGATGTTCACGTGCGCCCGTACGGCGGGCTGGAGCGCGCACATCCTGGAGCAGAAGCGCACCGGCCGGCTGGTGCGCCCCTCGGCGCGGTACGTGGGCCCCGGCCCGCGCGACCCGCGCGAGGTCACGGGGTTCGACGCGCTCGCGCGGGACTGAGCCCCCCCGGTGGTGCCCCGCTCCGGACACGGGCGGGGCGCGGAGAAACGGTCCGTCAGGCCGGTCCGTCAGACCGCCGCGGCCGGGCCGTACCAGGTGCCGGCCACCCGCCGCAGGAAGCCGTCCGCCCCGGTGACGGTCAAGTCGTAGCGCCCGGCCGTCGCCGTGCCGGCCAGCTCGCGGGCGGTCCGCTCGGCGACGGCGGCGCCCTTTACGGTGCCCTTGAAGCGGCGGAGGAAGCCGTCGGCGCCGTAGACCGTGAAGTCGTACGCGCCGTCGGTGCCGGCCGTCTCCCACACGTACTGCGCGCGGGAGCCCGGCGCGACGGTGAACGGCGTCCCGGCGAACGGCAGCCGGATGTGGGGGAAGACGGTGAAGTGGAAGGCCACGTCACCGGCGTTGGTCATCGTGCACACCACGCGGCCGCCCGCCCGGTCCACGGTGACGGCGGCGTCGGGCGCGTAGGGCAGCATCCGGTACGGGCGGGCGCCCGGCTCCTGCACGGGGACGGTCTGCTGGCCCTGGGCGGGGACCTTGACGGGCGGCAGCTTGGCTCCGGCGTCGGCCTTGCGGACGAGCTCCTTGGTGTCGGGCAGGGCGGGCACCGAGTAGTCGGGGCGGGCGAAGTCGAAGCAGCTCGTCAGGTCGCCGCTGACGGCCCGCCGCCAGTCGCTGATGTTCGGCTCGCGGACACCGGTCACCCGCTCCATGAAGCGCAGCACGGAGGTGTGGTCGAAGACCTGGGAGTTCACCCATCCGCCGCGCGACCAGGGAGAGATCACCCACAGCGGCACCCGGTTGCCCATCCCGATGGGCAGTCCGCCGACGAACTCGCCGGGGGTGCCGGCCGGCGGGAAGGGCGGGACGACGTGGTCGAAGTAGCCGTCGTTCTCGTCGTACATCACCAGGAACACGGTGTGCTTCCACACCTCGGGGTTGGCGAACAGCGACCGGAGCGCGGTGTCGACGTAGTCGGCGCCGTAGTCCGGGCCGGCCGTCGGGTGCTCGGAGAACAGATAGGGGGCCACCAGCCAGGACACGGCCGGCAGGGTGCCGTCCTTGCAGTGCCGGTCGAAGGCGGTGAGGTCGAACTTGGTCATGGCGTTGACGTAGCGGGGGTCGTCGTGCGGGAAGGCGTGGAACTGGCGGAAGTACGAGAGCCCGTTGTCGTCGTAGTCGCCGTACCGGTCGTCCTTGCCCGGGTTGTGGTAGACCCGCCAGCTCACCCCGGCCCGTTCCAGCCGCTCCGCGTAGGTGGTCCAGTCGGCGACGGGGTTGTCGGTGACGACGCTGTTGTCCGTGAAGGGGCCGGTGGTGCCGTCGGTGCCCGGTCCGGCGGTGCCCGACCAGAGGTAGAGCCGGTTGGGGTCGGTGGGCCCGGCCATGGAGCAGAAGTAGTGGTCGGCGACGGTGAAGGCGTCGGCGAGGGCGTACTGGTACGGGATGTCCTCGCGGGTGAAGTAGCCCATGCAGCGCTCGCCCTTGGCGGATATCCACTTGTTCATGGCACCGCGGTTGATCGCGTCGTGCCCCGTCCGCCAGTCGTGCGGGAGGCCGTCGGCGTTCTGGGCGTTGTAGCGGGTGGTGTCCATCCGGTAGGGCAGCAGCCGGCCGCCGTCCTTGCGGCCCGGCGCGGGCTGGCGCAGGACGCCGGTGCCGTCGGGGAAGACGAGCCCCTGCCGGTCGTCGAAGCCCCGTACGCCGCTCAGGGTGCCGAGGTAGTGGTCGAAGCTGCGGTTCTCCTGCATCAGCACGACGATGTGCCGTACCTGGTCGAGGCCCTGGGCGGCCGCGGCGGCCGGGCCGGCCGCCTCCGCCCCGAGCACTCCGGCGGCCGCCACGGCGGCCGTGGTCCCCACGAACTGACGACGCGTCAAAGCTGGCACTGTACGGCTCCTCGGGTGCGGGGGCTGGACGGGCGCCCCGCACGGTAGCCGCGTAGCGCGTGCGACGGAATGGACGGAGGATGACGAGGTGGCGCACGCGGGACGAACGGCCGGATCAGCCGCGCAGCACCTCGTCGAGGAGCCCGGCCCAGTGCTCGACCACCCGCTCCCGCCGGGCGGTGTCGTCCGTCAGCAGATTCGCGAGCCCGAGCCCGCGCGCCATGTCGAGCAGGCCCTGCACGGTCTCGCGGACGCCCGGCCGCCGCTCGTCCGCGCCGAGCAGCCGCACGGCCATCCGGTGCGTCTCCCGGCCGACGCGCGCCTCCAGGTCCGTCACCCCCGCCCGCAGCGGCTCCTCGTCGGCGGCGGCCACCCACAGGTGCAGGGCGGCCCGGAACAGCGGCCCGGTGTAGAGCCCGACCAGTTCCCGGACCACGAGGCGCGTACGCGCCGGGCCCATGAGGCCGCGCGCGGGTCCGAGGGCCTCGCGCAGCGCGGCGGACCGCTGCTCGGCGACATAGGCCACGGCCGCCGTGAAGAGGTCCTCCCGGGTGGGGAAGTGGTGCTGGGCGGCGCCCCGCGACACCCCCGCCCGGGTGGCGACCAGGGACACCGTGGACCCCGACCACCCGTGCTCGGCCAGACAGGCGACGGCCGCCTCCAGCAGCCGCAGCCGTGTGACGCGGCTGCGGTCCTGCTGGGGGCCCTTGGTCACCGCGCCCATACGGGGTCCCGCCGCTCCAGGAAGGCCGTCACGCCCTCGCGCGCCTCGTCCGAGGCGAACAGCCGGGCCGACAGGGCGGCCAGGGCGTCCGTGTCCCGGTCGAAGGCTCGCAGCGTTCCGGCGGTCACCAGCCGCTTGGACTCGGCGAGCCCCTGCGGGGAGGCGGCCCGCAGCCCGTCCAGCACCGCGGGCAGCACCTCACCGGGCTCGCCGGCCACGGTGATCAGCCCGATCCGGGCGGCCTCGGCGGCGTCGAAGCGCTCCCCGGTCAGGTAGTAGCGGGCGGCGGCGCCCGGCTGGAGCCGGGGCAGCAGCGGTATGGAGATCACGGCGGGGGCCAGCCCCAGCCGCGCCTCGGTGAAGGCGAACGAGGAACCCTCGCCCGCCACGGAGATGTCACAGGCCCCGAGCAGCCCCAGGCCACCGGCCCGGACGTGCCCGGTGACGGCGGCGACGACGGGCTTGGGCAGCTCGACGACGGCGCGCATCAGCCGTACGAGCCCGAGGGGCGCCGCCCCGCCCGCCCCGGCCTCGCTCAGATCGGCCCCGGCACAGAAGGTGTTGCCGGTGTGGGTGAGCAGCACGGCCCGGGTGCCCGGGTCGTCCGCCGCCGCGGCGAGCGCCTCGTACAGCTCCTGGACGAGCCGGGCCGAGAGGGCGTTGCGGTTGTGCGGCGAATCGAGCGTCAAGCGGGTGATGCCGTGCTCGCGCACGCGGCGGACCACCATCGACAACCCTCCGATCAGTAGGACTTGGGAAGACCCAGCGTCCGGTGCGACACATAATTGAGGATCATCTCGCGGCTGACCGGGGCGATCCGCGCCACCCTCGCCGCGGTCACCAGCGAGGCGAGCCCGTACTCGGTGGTGAGGCCGTTGCCGCCCAGGGTGTGGACGGCCTGGTCGACGGCGCGCACGGCGGCCTCGGCGGCGGCGTACTTGGCCATGTTGGCGGCCTCGCCCGCGCCCGCGTCGTCGCCCGCGTCGTAGAGCGCGGCGGCCTTGGTGGTCATCAGCCGGGCCAGTTCGAGCTCGATGTGGCATCGGGCGAGCGGGTGGGCGAGGGCCTGGTGGGCGCCGATGGGCTCGGACCACACCTGGCGGGTGCGGGCGTAGTCGACGGCCCGGCCGAGTGCGTAACGGCCCATGCCGGTCGCGAAGGCGGCGGTCATGATCCGCTCGGGGTTGAGCCCGGCGAACAACTGAAGCAGCCCGGCGTCCTCGGACCCGACAAGAGCCTCACCCGGCAACCTCACCTCGTCCATGACCAGCTCGAACTGCTTCTCAGGAGCGGCGAGTTCCATGGATATCCGATTCCACTGAAACCCGGGAGCCTCACGCTCCACGATGAACAGACAGGGCTTCAGGGCGCCCGTCCGGGCGTCCTCGGTACGCCCCACGATCAGGGTGGCGTCGGCGATGTCGACGCCGGAGACGAACACCTTCCGGCCACTGAGAACCCAGTGGTCACCGTCCCTCCGGCCGGTCGTGGTGATGCGGTGGGAGTTGGACCCGGCGTCGGGCTCGGTGATGCCGAAGGCCATCCGGAGGGTGCCGGAGGCGAGCCCGGGGAGCCATCGCTCCTTCTGGGCGGCGGTGCCGAAGCGGGAGATCACGGTGCCGCAGATGGCGGGCGAGACGACCATCATGAGCAGCGGGCACCCGGCGGCCCCGAGCTCCTCCAGAACGAGGGCGAGCTCGGTGATCCCACCACCTCCACCGCCGTACTCGACGGGGAGATTCACGCCCAGATAGCCGAGCTTGCCGGCCTCGGCCCAGAGTTCGTCGGGCTGCTTGCCGTCGCGGACGACGGCGGTGGTGTACTCGCGGCCGTAGCGCTTGCCCAAGGCGGCGACGGCGGCGCGCAGGTCACGGAGTTCCTGGCTCTCGATGAGGGCGTTGCTCATGGCGTGTGCTCCTCGGATTCGACGACGGCGAGCAGGGTGCCGACCTCGACCTGGCGGCCGGGGACGGCGTGCAGGGCGGTGAGGGTGCCGGAGGCGGGGGCGACGACGCGGTGCTCCATCTTCATGGCCTCCAGCCACAACAGCGGCTCCCCCGCCTTCACGGACGCGCCCACGGCGACCCCGTCGGCGACCCGGACGACGGTGCCGGGCATGGGGGCGAGCAGGGAGCCGGGGACGACCTGGGCCCGGGGCTCGGAAAAGCGGGGCAGGGAGACCAGGGAGAAAGGCCCGACATGGACGACGGAATCCCCGTACACATGAACGCCAAAAGAATGCCGGACCCCCTGAACCTCCAGAACGACTTCCCCCACTCCCAGACGGACGAGCCGCACCCCGGGAAACCCCTCGACCGAGAGCCCGCCCCGCCCCGGCAGATACCGGATCTCGACCTCCTCGCCCCCCGGCTCGGCGCGGAAGCGCTTGACCTGCGGCTGGGAGGGAACGTTGCGCCAGCCGCCGAAGGGCGAGGGGGAACGGGCGGCGGATTCGAGGGCCGCGGCAAGAGCGGCGAGCCGCAGGGCACAGGGATCGGGAGCGGCGACGAGGGAGTCCAGATGCCGCTCGTAGAACCCGGTGTCGAAGCGCACTTCGAGGAAATCGGGATGCCGGAGGGACCGGACGAGCAACTCCCGGTTGGTGACGGGCCCATGGACAAGGGCGAGCTCCAGCTCACGGGAGAGGCGGCGGACGGCCTCGTCCCGCGTCGGCGCCCAGGCGATGACCTTGGCGAGCAGCGAGTCGTAATGCGTCCCGACCAGATCACCGGCGTCGAAGCCGGAGTCGACACGCAGCGAGGGGGACGGACCGGCGGCCGAGGAACTGCGGGAGGCGACGGGGTCGGAGGGGCAGGGGTCCGGGGCGCTTACGTGTATTTGCGGGCCCAAGGAGGGGGTTCGCTCGCGTTCCGGGGTTCCGGGCCCGTAAATATACGGCCCCGGGCCCCTGCCCCGGAGGCCCCGGCGCCGCACCCCGCCCGGCTCCGCACCCACGGACAGCTCGAACACCCGCCCAGAGGAGGGAAGCCACCCCCGCGAAGGATCCTCCGCGTACAGCCGAGCCGACACCGCGTGCCCCGAAGGCGAAGGCGCCGACCCCAGCGCCGCCCCCTCGGCCACCCGGATCTGGAGCGCCACCAGGTCCACGCCGTACACCAGCTCCGTCACCGGATGCTCCACCTGGAGCCGGGTGTTCATCTCCAGGAAGAAGGCCCGTCCGTCCTTCCCGACCAGGAACTCGACGGTCCCGGCCCCGACGTACCCCACGGCCCGCGCACCGGCCACGGCGAACCCCTTGAGCGCGGAGAGCACCTCGCCGGACAGCCCGGGAGCCGGCGCCTCCTCGATCACCTTCTGGTGCCGCCGCTGAAGGGAACAGTCCCGGGTCCCGAGCGCCCACACCGCACCGGCCCCGTCCGCCAAAACCTGCACCTCGACGTGGCGCCCACCCTCGACGTACGGCTCGACGAACACGGATCCGTCGCCGAACGCGGCAGCGGCCTCAGCACGGGCGGAAACGACAGCGGCGGACAGCACGTCGAGCGACCGCACGACACGCATCCCCCGCCCGCCCCCACCGGCGGACGCCTTGACGAGCACCGGCAGCTCACCGGCACCGACGGCACCGGGGTCCAGGGCGTCCAGGACCGGCACACCAGCGGCGGCCATCAGCGACTTGGCCCGCGTCTTGGACGCCATCGCCTCGATCACGGACGGCGGCGGCCCGATCCACACCAGCCCGGCGGCGAGGACGGCCGTAGCGAAGTCCGCGTTCTCGGACAGGAAGCCGTAGCCGGGATGGACGGCGTCGGCCCCGGCGGCGAGCGCGGCCGCGACGACGAGGTCGCCGCGCAGATACGTGTCGGCGGGCGCGGCGCCCGGCAGCCGGACCGCCGCGTCGGCCTCGCGCACATGGCGGGCGGAGGCGTCGGGGTCGGAGTGCACGGCGACGGTGGCGATGCCGAGTTCGCGGCAGGTGCGGAAGACGCGGCAGGCGATCTCGCCGCGGTTGGCGACGAGGACGGAACGGATCACGGAAGCCTCACTACGTAGTCCGGCAGCTCACATGCGGAAGACACCGAAGCCGCCCCGTACGCCCTCGACGGGCGCGCGGTGGACGGCGGACAGACACATACCGAGCACGGTGCGGGTGTCGCGCGGGTCGATGACCCCGTCGTCGTAGAGCCGCCCGGAGAGGAACATCGGCAGCGACTCGGCCTCGATCTGCCGCTCCACCATGGTGCGCAGCGCGGCGTCGGCCTCCTCGTCGTAGGGCTGCCCCTTGGCGGCGGCGGAGGCGCGGGCGACGAGGGAGAGGACCCCGGCGAGCTGCTGGGGGCCCATGACGGCGGATTTGGCGCTGGGCCAGGAGAAGAGGAACCGGGGGTCGTAGGCCCGGCCGCACATGCCGTAGTGGCCGGCGCCGTAGGAAGCGCCCATGAGGACGGACAGGTGGGGCACCCGCGAGTTCGACACGGCGTTGATCATCATGGCGCCGTGTTTGATGATCCCGCCCTGCTCGTACTCGCGGCCGACCATGTAGCCGGTGGTGTTGTGGAGGAAGAGGAGTGGGATGTCGCGCTGGTTGGCCAGCTGGATGAACTGGGCGGCCTTCTGGGACTCGGCGCTGAAGAGGACGCCCTGGGCGTTGGCCAGGACGCCGACGGGGTAGCCGTGGATCCGGGCCCAGCCGGTGACGAGGCTGGGCCCGTAGAGGGGCTTGAACTCGTCGAAGTCGGAGCCGTCGACGAGCCGGGCGAGGACCTCGCGGGGGTCGAAGGGGACCTTGAGGTCGCCGGGGACGACGCCGAGGAGCTCGTCCTCGTCGAAGAGCGGCGGCTCGACGGGTCCCGGAGTGCCGTACGACGCCGGTCGGTTGAGCCGGGAGACGACCCGGCGGGCCTGCCGGATCGCGTCGGGCTCGTCCGCGGCGAAGTGGTCGGCGAGGCCCGAGACGCGCGCGTGCATCGCGGCGCCGCCGAGCGACTCGTCGTCCGCGTCCTCGCCGGTGGCCATCTTGACCAGCGGCGGTCCGCCGAGGAAGACCTTGGCCCGCTCCTTGACCATGATCACGTGGTCGGACATGCCGGGTACGTACGCGCCGCCCGCGGTGGAGTTGCCGAAGACGACGGCGACCGTGGGGATGCCGGCGGCGGAGAGGCGGGTGAGGTCGCGGAAGAGCGCGCCGCCGGGGATGAAGATCTCCTTCTGGCTGGGGAGGTCCGCGCCGCCGGACTCGACGAGGGAGATCACGGGGAGCCGGTTGGCGCGGGCGATCTCGTTGGCGCGGAGGGCCTTCTTCAGCGTCCAGGGGTTGCTGGCGCCGCCGCGGACCGTCGGGTCGTTGGCGGTGACGAGGCACTCGACGCCCTCGACGACGCCGATGCCGGTGACGAGGGACGCGCCGACGGTGTGGTCGCCGCCCCATCCCGCGAGCGGGGACAGCTCCAGGAAGGGCGTGTCGGGGTCGAGGAGGAGCTCGACGCGCTCGCGGGCGAGGAGCTTGCCGCGGGCGCGGTGCCGGGCAACGTACTTCTCGCCGCCGCCGACGACCGCCTTGGCGTGTTCCGCGCCGACCTCGTCGAGCCTGGCGAGCATCGTCTCGCGGGCGGCGGCGTACTCCGGGCCCGAGGGGTCGAGCGCGGACGACAGCACCGTCACAGCAGCACCTCCGGTATCTCCAGGTGGCGCGAGCGCAGCCATTCGCCGACGGCCTTCGCCTGCGGGTCGAAGCGGGCCCGGGAGGCCACGCCCTCGCCGAGCAGCCCGTCGACGGTGAAGTTGAGCGCCCGCAGGTTGGGGAGGACGTGCCGCCGGACGGGGAACCGGGCGGTCTCCGGGAGGAGTTCGCGCAGCCGGTCGGCGGTGAGCTCGTGGGCGAGCCAGCGCCAGGCGTCGTCGTGGCGCGCCCAGACGCCGATGTTCGCGCAGCCGCCCTTGTCGCCGCTGCGGGCCCCGGCGACGAGGCCGAGGGGGGCGCGGCGGGTGGGGCCGGGCGGCAGCGGCGGGGGCAGCGGGGGCGCCTCGTCCGGCGCCGGTTCTCCGGGGCGGCCCGGCTCCCCCGGGTCCGGCTCCCCCGGGTCCGCGACGGGGCCGGGCGGTACGCGCAGCCGGGTGCCGTCGGGCAGCACGGCGACCTGCCGCACGCTGTACGCGTCCACGTAGGCGGCCTCGAAGACGCCGTAGGGGGCGCCCTTGCCGGGCGGGGCGGTGACGTGGAAGCCGGGGTAGCTCGCGAGGGCCAGCTCGACCGCGGCGCCGCTGACGGCGCGGCCGACGGCCTCCGGGTCGGGGTCGCGCACGACGAGGCGCAGCAGGGCGCTCGCCTCCTCCTGTACGGGCGCGTCGGCCCGGTCCGTACGGGCCAGGGTCCACCGGACCTCGGCGGGGCGGCGGCGGGCGAGGGCGGCGTCGAGCTGCTCGCGCACCATGCGGGCCTTGGCCTCGATGTCGAGGCCGGTGAGGACGAAGACGACCTCGTTGCGCCAGCCGCCCACGCGGGTCAGGCCGGTCTTGAGCGTGGCGGGCGGCGCCTCGCCGCGCACCCCGCTGATCCGCACCCGGTCGGGGCCCGCGTCGGTGAGCTCGACGGTGTCCAGGCGGGCGGTGACGTCCGGCCCCGGGTAGCGGGCGCCGGCCGTCTCGTACAGGAGCTGGGCGGTGACGGTGCCGGTGGTGACGGCGCCGCCGGTGCCGGGGTGCTTGGTGACGACGGCGGAGCCGTCGGCGTGGATCTCGGCCAGCGGGAAGCCGGGGAGGCCGTCGGCGGCCGGCAGGTCCTGGAAGAAGGAGTAGTTGCCGCCGGTGGCCTGGGTGCCGCACTCCAGGACGTGCCCGGCGACGACGGCCCCGGCGAGCGGGTCCAGGTCCTCGGCGAGCCAGCCGAAGTGCGCGGCGGCGGGCCCGGTGACGAGGGCGGCGTCGGTGACCCGCCCGGTCACGACGACATCGGCGCCGGCCCGCAGACAGGCGGTGATCCCGGCGCCGCCCAGGTAGGCGTTGGCGGTGAGCACGCCCTCGCCCCAGTCGCGCGCGGCGAGCAGGTCGTCGCCCTCGACATGAGCGACCCGCACATCGAGCCCGAGCCGCCGGGCGAGGTCCCGGATCCCGCCCGCGAGACCGGCGGGGTTGAGGCCGCCCGCGTTGGTGACGAGCTTGACGCCGCGCTCGACGGCGAGGCCGAGGCCCTCCTCAAGCTGGGCGAGGTAGGTCTTGGCGTAGCCGCGCCGGGGGTCGGCGAGCCGGTCGCGGCCGAGGACGAGCATGGTGAGCTCGGCGAGGTAGTCACCGGTGAGCACGTCGAGGGGCCCGCCGGTGAGCATCTCGCGGAGGGCGCCGAAGCGGTCGCCGTAGAAACCGGAGGCGTTGCCTATACGAAGGGGTTCGGTCATCGGGGGGCTCCGGGGGCGGGGTGGGCGGCGGGGGGCCCACCACCGGTCCGGCCCGGGTCGGAGGCCGGCGCGCCCGGCGTTCGGCCGCTACGCATCCGGGCCTCGTCCGGTTTCCGGTCGGTCCGGGGTGCGGTCCCGGGACCCGGGTGGGCCGTCCGGCGGGCCGTCCGGCCGCGTGGCCCCGCTCGGCTCCCGGCCCGTGCCCGGCGGGCCCGCGAATGCCTGGGCGATGTCCAGCCACCGGTCCGCGTCCGGGCCGTGGGCGCGCAGGGCCAGGTCGTGGCGGTGGGCGCGCCGGGTGGCGAGGAGGCAGAAGTCGAGCGCCGGGCCGGTGACGCGCTGGGCGGCGCCCTCGGGCCCGTACGTCCACCGCGTCCGCCCGTCGGGGGCCAGGAGCTCGACGCGGAACTCCTCGGCGGGCGGGGTGAGCCCACGGGCCGTGTACGCGTGGTCGCGGGCCCGTACGCCGATGCGGGCCACGTGCCGCAGCCGGGCGGTGGGCCGGCGGCGCACCCCGAGGGCGTCCGCGATGTCCTGGCCGTGCGCCCAGGTCTCCATGAGCCGTCCGGTGGCCATCGAGGCGCCGCTCATCGACGTCCCGTACCAGGGCAGCCTCGCCCCGCGCGGTACGGCCGCGAGCACCCGCAGCACCTCGGCGCGGCCCGCCCGCCAGCGGGCCAGCAGGTCGGCGGGGGCGAGCGCGGCCAGGCGGGCCGCGCCGTCGTCCACGAAGGTGCCGGGCGAGACGACGGCCCGGCGGACCTCCTCGGCGAAGCCGCCGGGATCGGTCGCGGACTGCACGGCGCGTTCGTCGGTCCAGGCCAGATGGGCGATCTGGTGGGCGACGGTCCAGCCGGGGGCGGGGGTGGGTGCGGCCCAGCCACGGGGGGACGTGGCACCCCGCGCCACGTCCGGCGCTCCGGCGGCCGGACCGGACACGACGCGGTCCAGGTCCTCACCCTCCGCGCGCAGGTCAGCGAACACTTCCACCGGGTCGACCACGCCGCACTCCCCCTCGGGAACCGTGCCTTGACGAACAGTCAGGAATGGGCGAAGGCCGTCACCCGGCCCCGCCGCAGGGAGAGCGTGGCACCCGGGCGAAAAACAATCAAGCGTGCTTGCATCTATTTTTCCGGCCCGGTTTCCCGGCCAACAAGGGTCTACGGGAGTGTGGTTGCCCGGCCTAGCCCTTCCGCGAGCACCTCGGCCAGGTGACGGGCGCGCGGCCCGCCACCCCCGCCGAGCTGCGCGACCTGCGTCCGGCAGGAGAACCCGTCGGCCAGCACCTCCGCCCCGGCCGGCGCCGCCCGCAGGGCCGGCAGCAGCCGCTCCTCCGCGCACGCCACGGACACCTCGTAATGCCCGCGCGCGAAGCCGAAGTCGCCCGCCAGACCGCAGCAGCCGCCGCTCAGCTCGCCGTCGAGCCCGGCGCGCTCACGGAGCCGCCGCTCGGCGGCGTCGCCCAGAACGGCGTGCTGGTGGCAGTGCGTCTGGCCGACCGCCGGGCGGCCGATCCAGGGCGGCTCCCAGTCCGGCGCGAACTCCTCGACCGCCTGGGCGAAGGTCCGTACGGACGCGGCGAGTTCCCGGGCCCGCGGGTCGCCGGGGAGCAGCTCCGGCAGGTCGGTACGGAGGGCGGCGGCGCAGCTGGGCTCCAGGACGACGACGGGCAGCCCCGCGGCCAGGGCGGGCGCCAGGGTGTCGAGGGTGCGGCGCAGGACGGTACGGGCGCGGCCGAGCTGCCCGGTGGAGATCCAGGTGAGGCCGCAGCAGGGCCGCCGCGGCGGCACGACGACGCGCAGTCCGGCGTCCTCCAGCACGGCGACGGCGGCCCGGCCGGCCTCGGGCGAGAGGTAGGTGGTGAAGGTGTCGGGCCAGAGGAGGAGGGTGGGGCGGTCGCCGGGGCGGGGTGCGGGGTCGGGGTGCGGCGGAGTGGGGTGCCGCTGCGCGGGGCCTTCTCCCCTCCCCGCCCCTTCCCGAATGTCCTCAAGCGCCGGACGGGCTGATTTCAGCCCGTCCGGCGCTCGATGACCGGAACCCCCTGTTTCGGAAAGCTCCGCCCACCCGCTGCGCCGCCGCACGGCACCTCGCCGCGCCCACCACCGCGTGAACGTCTCCCCCGCCAACTCCGGGAGTTCCCGTTCGGGAGCGATGCCCCCGAGCCGCTTCACGAGCGCCGCGACCGGCCGTACGCGCGCCAGCGGGCCGAGGACCCGGGCCGCGGGCGCCGCCGCCCGGAGCCACACCGGCAGCCACCCCATCGAGTAGTGCGCGGCGGGCCGCACCCGCCCCGCGTAGTGGTGGTGGAGGAACTCCGCCTTGTACGTGGCCATGTCCACGCCCACCGGGCAGTCGCTCCGGCACCCCTTGCACGACAGGCACAGGTCGAGCGCCTCCCGGACCTCCTCCGAACGCCACCCGTCCGTGATCACCCCGCCGCGGCCGCCCGCCAGCATCTCGTGCAGCAGCCGGGCCCGGCCGCGCGTGGAGTGCCGTTCCTCGCGCGTCACCCGGTACGAGGGGCACATCACGCCCGCGCCCCCGGCCGTCGTCTCACGGCACTTGGCGACGCCCACGCAGCGGCGCACCGCTCCGGCGAAGTCCCCGCCATCACCCGGATAGGCGAACCCGACCGGGACCGGCCGCTTCGGCAGGACCTCGAAGCGGAGGTTCTCGTCGAGGCGGTGCGGGCGGGCGAGGATTCCGGGGTTGAGGCCGCCCGCCGGGTCCCAGAGGTCCTTGAAGCGCGTGAAGAGCGCGACGACCTCCGGCCCGTACATCACCGGCAGCAGTTCGGCGCGCGCCTGCCCGTCGCCGTGCTCACCGGAGAGCGAGCCCCCGTGGGCGACGACGAGCCCGGCGGCCTCGGCCGAGAAGTCCCGGAAGCGGCGTACGCCCGCCGGGCCCGTCAGGTCGAAGTCGATCCGTACGTGGACGCAGCCGTCGCCGAAGTGCCCGTAGGGCGCGCCGCGCAGCCCGTACCGGCCGAGCAGCGCCCTGAACTCCCGCAGATACGCGCCGAGACGGCGCGGCGGCACCGCGCAGTCCTCCCAGCCGGGCCACGCCTCACCGCCGTCGGGGAGCCGGGTCGCGGTACCGGCGGCGTCGTCCCGTACCCGCCACAGGGCGCGCTGCCCGGCCGGGTCGGTCACCACCTCGTGGCCCGTCGTCCCCGGCGCCGCCGCGCGGACGATCTCCTCCGCGCGGGCCCGGGCCTCCGCCGGGCCGGTGCCGCCGGTCTCGACGAACAGCCAGGCCGCGCCCCTCGGCAGCCCGGCCGCGCCCCTCGGCAGCCAGGCCGCGTCGCCCACCAGATCGGCGGCCATGCCCTCGACGGTCAGCGGGCCGAAGGGCAGCAGGAGGGGCGCCGCGTCGGCCGCCGCGCTCTCGTCCGCGTAGCCCAGCACGGCCAGGGCCCGCGCGCGCGGCGCCTCGACGAGCCGGACCGTGGCCTCCGTGACCACGCCGAGCGTGCCCTCGCTGCCGGTGAAGGCCCGCGCCACGTCGGTGCGCCGCTCGGGGAGCAGCGCGTCCAGGGCGTAGCCGGAGATGCGCCGGGGCAGCTCCGGGAACCCGGTGCGCAGCAGCGCCAAGTCCCCCTGGACGAAGGCGCGCAGGCCGTCGGCGAGGCGCGCGGGCAGCCCGTCGAGGCCCCGTCCGAGGCGGGCGCGCTCGCCTCCGTACGTGAGGACGTCCAGCCCGTGCACGTTGTCGGCGGTGGTCCCCCAGGCCACGGAGTGCGACCCGCAGGCGTTGTTCCCGATCATCCCGCCGAGGGTGCACCGCCCGTGCGTCGAGGGATCGGGCCCGAACGTCAGCCCGTACGCGCCCGCCGCGGCCCGCAGCGTGTCGAGGACGACACCGGGCTGGACGACGGCGGTACGGGCCTCCGGGTCGACGGCCTTGATCGCGTCCATGTGCCGGGTGAAGTCCAGCACGACGCCGGTGCCCGTCGCCTGCCCGGCGATCGACGTCCCGCCGCCCCGGGCCACGACCGGGACACCGTGCTCCCGGCAGACGGCGAGGGCGGCCGCGACGTCGTCGGCGTCGCGCGGGGCGACGACGCCGAGGGGGACGCGGCGGTAGTTGGAGGCGTCCATGGTGACGAGGGCGCGGGCGGCGGCGCCGAAGTCGACGTCGCCGCGTACGGCTTTCCGCAGGGCGGGGGCCAGGGAGGGGGCCGGTCCTTCGTCGAGGGGCATGGGGCAACCTTTCCCCTTCCCCACCCCTTTCCGGATGTCCGCAGGCGCCGGATGGGCTGGAATCAGCCCATCCGGGGGCATCTCCTGGTGGCTCGGGGACCGGGGGCACCTCCTGGTGGCTCGGGGAGGAGCTCGCGCGCGACGTGGCCTAGTCGTCCTCCCCGCGGTGGGCCCGTGCGCTCGCCGGAGGCGGGCGTGAGCGGCACACGGCGGGCAAGTCGAGCGTACGGACTCGGGCGCCGCATCTCACCCGATGGACGCAGATCCGCAGGGCGCTCCCACGCATTAGGCTGCCCCCCGTGGCTGATATCCAGATCCCCGCTGACATCAAGCCCGCCGACGGTCGCTTCGGCGCGGGCCCGTCCAAGGTGCGTACGGAGGCGCTCGGCGCCCTGGCTGCCACCGGAACCTCTCTGCTCGGCACGTCACACCGCCAGGCCCCGGTGAAGAACCTGGTCGGCAAGGTGCGCGACGGTATCCGGGAGCTCTTCTCGCTGCCCGAGGGCTATGAGGTGATCCTCGGAAACGGTGGTTCCACCGCGTTCTGGGACATCGCGACCCACGGTCTGATCGAGAACAAGTCGCAGCACCTGTCGTTCGGCGAGTTCTCCTCCAAGTTCGCCAAGGCCGCGAAGCTCGCCCCGTGGCTCGCCGAGCCGAGCGTCGTCTCCTCGGCGCCGGGCACCCACCCGGAGCCGGTCGCCGAGGCGGGCGTGGACGTCTACGCCCTCACGCACAACGAGACGTCGACCGGTGTCGCGGCGCCGGTCCGGCGCGTCGCGGGCGCGGACGCCGGGGCGCTGGTCCTGGTCGACGCCACGTCGGGCGCGGGCGGGCTGCCGGTGGACATCACCGAGTCCGACGTCTACTACTTCGCCCCGCAGAAGTCCTTCGCCGCCGACGGCGGTCTGTGGCTGGCGGCGTTCTCCCCGGCGGCCCTGGAGCGCGCGGCCCGTGTGCACGCCTCCGGCCGGCACGTCCCCGAGTTCTTCTCGCTGCCGACGGCGATCGACAACTCCCTGAAGAACCAGACCTACAACACCCCCGCCCTCTCCACCCTCTTCCTGCTCAATGAGCAGCTGGAGTGGATCAACGGCCAGGGCGGCCTGGACTGGGCGGTCCGCCGCACGGCGACGTCCGCGCGGGCGCTGTACGGCTGGGCCGAGGCGTCGAAGCACGCGACCCCGTTCGTCGCCGACCCGGCGAAGCGGTCGGCGGTCATCGGCACGATCGACTTCTCCGAGGACGTGGACGCGGCGGCGGTCGCGGCGGTGCTGCGGGCGAACGGGATCGTGGACACGGAGCCTTATCGCAAGCTGGGGCGGAATCAGTTGCGGGTGGCGATGTTCCCGGCGATCGATCCTGCGGATGTCGAGGCGCTGACGGCGTGTGTGGATTACGTGATCGAGCGGCTGTAGTGGGTCGGGGTGCGGGTGGGGGTGCCGCTGCGCGGGGCCTTTTCCCCACCCCGCCCCTTCCCGAACCGGGGCTCCGCCCCGGACCCCGGTCCTCAAGCGCCGGACGGGCTGAATTTCAGCCCGTCCGGCGTTTGAGGACATTCGGGAAGGGGCGGGTAGGGGAAAGCCCCCCTACCCCCGCCGACCCAACCGCACCACAAACCCCATCCCCACCAACGCCGCCCCCGCCACCACCACCCCGAGCAGGGATGAACTGAAAGCGATCCCCTTCGCATCGCTGAGATACCCCGTACCGACCGGCAGGATCCCCGCGAACAGATAACCCCACGCGCTCAGCGCCGCGTTCGCCTCCGCCAGCCGAGGCCCCGGCACCCGCCCGTTCAGCAGCGAGAAGCCGCCCAGCTGGCCCATTCCCTGGCCGATCCCGGCCAGTACCGCCGCGGCGAGCAGCAGCCATATGGACGACGCGCGCACGGCCAGGATCACCAGCAGCATGCCCGCGGCGGTCGCGCCCGTCGCCGTGGCGAGGAGGCGGTGGGGCCGCCACCGGCTCACGAAGAACTGCACGGCGGTCGACGCGCCGAACATGACGAACGCCGAGCCGCCCGCCACGATCCGGTTGGTCGTGCCGAGGAGGTCCGCGAGCATGGACGGGCCGAGGGCCAGCAGGAACGAGGTCCCGGTCATGCCGGGCATGTACGCGGCCAGGCCGGCCAGCAGGTCCCGCCTGTTGGGGCGGGGCACGGACGGCAACCGCAGCCACGAGCCGCCGCCGTCGCGGCGCACCTGCGGCAGGGTCCGGATGACGAGCAGGGCCGACAGCAGCAGGACGGCCTCGGCGACGAACACCGTCACGGTCGGGGCGGGCAGCAGCTGGGCCGCGCAGCCGGCCAGCAGCGGGCCCGTCGCCAGGCCGGTGCCCATGGCCACCGATCCGGCGAGCGACGCCTGCCGGCGCCGGTCGGGGCCGCCGACGTCCGACACCGCCGCCATGCCCGCGGCGACCGCGCCGCCGACCGCGAGGCCGGTCAGCAGGCGCGCGGCGATCAGGGCGGCCACGCTCCCGGCCGTCGCGTACAGCAGGCAGGCGAGGAGGGCGGACAGCACGGCCGGGACGAGGACGGTCCGTCGCCCGTAGCGGTCCGAGAGCACTCCGGCGACCGGCAGGGCCACCAGCAGCCCGCCGATGTACGAGGCGAAGACGACGGTCAGGGTGCCGGTCCCGAAGCCGATCCGCTGCTGCCACAGCACGAACATCGGGGTGGGCGCGTTCGAGAGCATGAAGACGGCGGTCAGGGGCCAGGCGGCGAGCCAGACGCTGCGCCGCCCGGTGCCCCGGTGCCGGGCCGTCCCGGTCTCCTGGACGGCGCTCATGCGAGGCCGCGCAGCAGCGGCAGCAGCTCCTCCGCGGTGTGTTCGAGGGCGGCTCTGTAGCTCGGCTCGTGGAGGTCGGGGGTGGGCAGGCGCAGCACGATGTGGCGGGCGCCCGCCGCGACGTAGCCGCCGACCCACTCGGCGACCTGCTCGGGGGTGCCGCCGAAGATGCCCTGGGTGGTGCGCATGGTGGGCAGGTCGAGGCGGTAGTAGGCGCCGAAGTAGGCCCTCAGCGTCTCCTCGGCCTTCTCGACGCTCCGGTCGACGGCGACCGAGAGGTAGACGGCGCCGGTGACGTCGGACTCGGGGCGCCCGGCGGCCGCACGGGCCTCCTGCACCCGGAGCCAGCCCTTCTCGTAGTGGGCGGCGGTGGTGCTGGTGGGCATCCAGCCGTCGTAGATCCGCCCGGTGCGCTCCAGCATCTTCGGGCCGGAGTGCGCCATCCACAGCGGGGGCCCGGCGGGCCGCTCGGTGACGGGCAGCAGCGCCACGTCGTCCAGCCGGTAGTACTTCCCGTCGAAGGAGACGGGCTCGCCCTCGGCGCCCCACAGGGCGCGGCAGATCTCCAGGGTCTCGCGCATACGGCCCACCCGCTCGTCGAACGGGATCCCGTACGCCGCGAACTCGGCCTGGGTGGCGGGCGAGGTGAAGCCGGAGCCGAGGCCCGCGATCAGGCGGCCGCCGGAGATCCGGTCCAGGCAGGCGAGTTCATGGGCGAGGTGGACCGGCGGGCGCAGCGGCAGCAGCACCGCCGTGCCCAGCCGGACCCGCTCCGTGGTGGTGGCCGCCGCCGTCAGGGCGAGCACCGGGTTCATCCGGGAGCGGGCCAGCGGGGACTCGCCGGCCCATATCGAGTCGTACCCCAGCTGTTCGATCTTCCGGCTCAGTTCGCCGAGGTGACGGGGATAGTCGTTGCGTTCGACGACGGATTCGCGTCCGGGGAGGACGACACCGATACGGAGGTCGGTCGGCGTCTGGGGCACGGTGTTCCTATCTGAGAGGTCCGGCAGGGGTTCCGGCAGGGGTTCCGGCCTTGGTTCCGGCCGGGGATCAGGAGAAGGCCGGGATCAGGAGAAAGCCGGGGGGTCAGGAGAAGACGGCGTCGATCAGTTCACGGGCCTGCGCCGGGTTGAGCCGGGGGTCGCAGAGCGACTCGTAGCGCTCGGACAGCGCGTGCTCGCCGGTGACGGGACCGCCGAGGCACTCGGTCACGTCGGCCGCCGCGGTCTCCAGGTGGAGGCCGCCGGGGTGCAGCCCCTGCTCCTCAAGGACCTTCCGGAAGGTCAGGGCCTCGGCGACGGCGTCGGAGAGGCGGCGGGTCTTGACGCCGGTCGCGGTCTGCACGGTGTTGCCGTGCAGGGGGTCGCTGAGCCAGACGACGGGGTGGCCCGCGCCCTGTACGGCCTCAACGACCGGGGCGACGGCCGACGCGGGCGTGCCCGCGCCCATCCGCAGGATCAGCGTGAGCCGGCCGGGAAGCCGGCCGGGGTCGAGGACCCGGCAGAGGCGTACGACCTGCTCGGGGGTGGCGGACGAGCCGATCTTGCAGCCGACCGGGTTGGCCAGGGCGGCGAGGAACTCCACGTGCGCCAGGCCGGGCTGGCGGGTGCGCTCCCCGATCCACGGGAAGTGGGTCGAGGCCAGGTAGGGGTCCCCGGTCTCCGGGTCGCGGCGCATCTGGGGGCTCTCGTAGTCCATCACCAGGGCCTCGTGGGAGGCCCAGGGCCCGTACGCGTCGGTGCGCGCGCCGTCGAGCGCGCGCAGGACGGCCGCGCTCGCCTCGTACGCCTGGAGCATCCGGTTGGGGTCGTGACGGCGCGCCGGGGCGTTGGGTTCGGGCGAGTTGACGAGGTGGCCGCGGAAGACGGGCAGGTCCACGCCGCCGGCGGTCTCGGTGGGGCGGCTGCGCGGCTTGGCGAACTGGCCGCCCATCCGGCCGATGCGGACGACGGGGTGGCCCGTGCGCAGGGCCACCCGGTCGGCGAGTTCGGCCAGCAGCCGCGCCTTGGCGGCGGTGTGGGTGGCGCCGCACTCGTGGATGTCCTCGGCGCAGTCGCCGGTCTGGAGCACCCGGGCCCGGCCGAGCGCGACTTCGGCGAGCTGCCTCCGCAGGGTCCGTACGTCCTCGGCGGTGGTGAGCGCCGGGGCCGTACGGAGGGCGCGGCGGACCCCGGGGAGGTCCGGGTGCGCGCCCCACTGCGGCTGCTGCTCGGCCGGGAGCAGGTCCCACACCTCGGGGGCCGGGGCCCCCTGGACGGTGAGCGACTCGTTCACCGGGTCCACTCCGGGCCGGGGACGAGTCCTTCGATCTCCACCAGCAGGTCGTCGCGGCACACGGCCACGTTCATGTACATGACCTCGGTGTCGGGGCCGAAGGCCGACCGGCAGCGCTCGCGCACGACCGGCAGGTCCGCCTCGTGGCGCACGTAGACCTTGACCAGGCGGAGGTCCTTGAGCTCGTGGCCGCCGTCGAGGCCCGCGGCGGCCAGGTTGGGGCCGCTGATCAGCTCGGCGATGTTCTCCAGCACGACGTCGGTCTGCGCGCCGACGTCGCCGCGGTGGACGGTCTCGTGGCCGAGGATGCTGGCGGTGCCGGAGACGAACAGCGCGCCGTCGCCCCCGTCGGCGCCGGCCGGGTGCAGCCGGGTGGCGCGGGCGAAGCTCGGCGGCTTCGGGCCGTACTGCTCGGGATAGTGGTACGCGGGGGTCTGCCGCTGGTTCTCGACGTGCCGGGGGCGGCCCTCGCGGCAGGCGAGCAGGGTGAAGGAGATGCCCTCGCCGCGGGTGCCGATGCCGGTGGCGGCGGGCATGTGGCCGGTGCCGTCGCCGTACGACGCGAATGCCTCGGCGCGGCCGGCGACGAAGTCCTGGTAGATCTCCAGGCCTTCGGCGTTGGGGCCGATGATGTCGCCGACGAAGTTCCACATCCGGAAGATGTGGGGGTAGCCGAGCTCGCCCACGAGGGCGAAGGCCGCCTCGTACACCTCGCGCACCGTCTTCCGGTACACCGGGAGCGGTGGGATGGCGCCGGAGATGAAGAGGTATTCGCCGTCGTGGGCGAAGGCCAGGTTGCCGCGGGCTCCGGTGAGGGGCTCGGTGCCGGTGGTCCACACCTCGCGGAAGGAGTCGAAGCCCGGGGAGGCCATAGGAATGGCGAGTTCCGGGTGGCCCTGCCCGGTGAGGGAGAGGGCGGTGCGCTCGCCGAACGCGACCGTACCGAGGACGTGGCGCCCGGGAGCGGGCCGCGGTATAGCGTCGAGCGACGTGAAATGGGCCTGTAATGCGGCGTGTCGGGACATGTGCGAACCCTTCGATGGGCCGTCGCCAGGGCGGCGAGAACGTCAGTGACACCGCAGGGGGTGAGACGAGTGAGCCCTGCGGCGGGCTGTGCTTAAGGTCCGGCCTCGGTCGCGCGGGATCGGTCCGGCGCGTCGACAAGGCGTGTTGAAGGCACAGTTGGGCGCGGCGCAGCGAAAATCTGCCGGCCCGGCTCACTCCCCCCGTGATCGTTTGCCGGTACGACGGTACCCGCGGACGTGTGTGTACGGTCAACTTTTATTCGCCGTCGGGCGGGGTGAGTTGAACCACAAGAGGAGCCGGACTCCCCTTAGTTTTTCGCTCAGTTTTTCCGCGGCTTACTCGCGACCCGCGTGGACGGCGTCCGCTGCCAGGAGGTTCAGCCTCTCGACCGCCCCGGCCGGCCGCAGGGTGCAGCTGCGCCACGTGAGCCCGTTGGGGTGCTGAACGAGCGCCAGCCCGCTGGGCTCCACCTCGACGACCCTGCCGGAGCCGCCCGCGACGGTGTCGACGACAAGGTCGCCGATCAGGGCGCGGGGCACGGACAGCTGGGTGGCCTCAGGGCAGTTGCAGGGGGCGGGGAGGGAGGGAGCGTGGGAGATGAGGTTGAACCCGTGGGCACCGGCGGCGACGTAGAGGGGGGCGGGGGTGGTGTGGGGGTGTACTGCGGGGGTGCGGCGGGTGAAACGCGCTCTCGCCCGGGCGATGAGGGCGGGGATAGGGTTTCGCATGTCATCAGCTCCTGATTGCAGCAGGGTGGGTGACCGTTGCCCCCGGACCGCTAGGACGGTCGCGGGGGCCTTTTGGCGAGCCACAATAGAGAGGGTGTGATGCAGATGTCTACAGTCCTATGCCGACGTTAGCTGCTATGTTCGACTAGGTGTCTATACCTACAGTCGCCGCCGTGATGGAATTCGACCCCACGCTCCCGAAGTGGACGCAGATCGCGCAGGTCATCCGGCAGCGCATCGCCGCGGGCAAGTACCTGCCGAACCACCTGATCTCCGAGACCCAGTTGGAGCAGGAGTTCGAGGTCGCGCGCGTCACGGTCCGCAAGGCCACCCGGGCGCTGCGCGAAGAGGGGCTGATCGTCACCACTCACGGCATGGGTTCATTCGTCACCGAACGGGCCGCCGAAATCGTCAAGTCCTCCACCGACTGAGGCGCACCTTCTCCACGCAGGCGAGAACGCCGTACGCTGGCGCGTACACCGTGCGCTACTGTGGGCTCGAAGCCCATAAGGCCGTAGAGAGGACCCCGCATGCCCGCCGCCGAGCAGCCCATCCCCTCCGTGTGGACGCGTCCGCGCCGGACGCGGGAGCAGCCGGCCCTGAGCCGGGAACAGATCGTGGCCGAGGCCGTCCGGCTGCTGGACGCGGAGGGCGTCGAGGCCCTGAGCATGCGCAAGCTCGGCACCCGGCTCGACGCCGGGGCCACGTCGCTCTACCGGCACGTGGGCAACAAGGACGAGCTGATCGAGCTGGTCGTGGACGAGGTCTACGGGGAGCTGGAGGTGCCGGAGGCCGGTGACCCGGCGGACTGGCGGGCGGCGGTCGCCGGCAGCGCGCACGGCCTGCGGGCGATGGCACTGCGGCACCCGTGGGTGACGTCCGTGCTGGGCCAGGCCGGCCTGTCCTACCTCGGGCCCAACCTGATGCGGATGTCGGACCGCCTGCTCGCCCTGTTCAAGGCGGCGGGCTTCCCGTCGGACGAGGCCGACCAGGCCATGAAGGCGGTCATCGCGTACGTCATCGGGGCGGCGACCAGCGAGGCCGCGTACCTCTCGATGCTCGCCCGCAGCGGCCGCGGCGAACGGGAGTTCCTGGAGAGCCTGCACCCGTCCACCGAGGAGGCCGTCCAGGACCACCCGGAACTGCGCGAGGGCCTCGCGGCCCAGCGGGGAAGGGACCCGCAGCGGGTCCGCGACGAGAACTTCGCGTACGGCCTGGAGCGGATCCTGGACGGGCTGGGGACGCGACTGGGGGGCGGCGCCTCAGCGGGGTGACCGGGCGCGGAGCGGTCTCAGACCAGGACGCCGGTGCGAGCGGCGAGTCCGCGGAGTTCGGTGGTGACGCGTCCGGAGACGAGCAGGCCCGAGACGAGGGATTTGACCGCCGGGCGGGCGTGGGTCTCCTCGGGGGCGTGGTGTTCGGCGGCCAGGAGGGCGCGGACGCAGTCGTCGCGGCGGCCCCACCGTCCGTACGCGGCGGCGATGTCGGTGTAGTAGCGGGCCCGGCGCTCGGTGCTGGGCAGGCTCTGCGGCGCGACGGCCCGGGCGGCTGCGAGTGCGGTGGACGGATCTCCGGCGGAGTTCTCGGCGGAGATGAGGTGGAGCTGGACGGTGGTCGGGCTGAAGCCGCCGCCGTGGTCCCGCAGCAAGACGGTGCCACCGAGTTCCCCGGCGATGGCGGCGGCTTCGCCGGTCAGCTCCCGCATCCCGGCCGCGTCACCGGCCCGGGCGGCGGTGTAGGCGGCTGACTGGATCAGCAGGCCCCGCTCGGCCGCGTGGTCCGGCCCGCCTCCCCGCAGGCCGGGGTGGTCGGCAGCCGTCAGGGCGATGGACATCGCCTGCTCGTGCCAGTCCGCCTTCCGAGCCAGGACCGCGAGCTGGCGGGCAGCCTCCGCGACCAGCAGGACGTCACCCGCGGCTTCGGCGGTCTGACGGGCGCGGTCGGCAGCCATCCAGCCGAGTTGCTGCTCGTCGAGCTTGATCAGCATGCGGGTGGCCAGCAGATAGCTCTGCGCCAGCAGCGCGCAGTCGCCGCCGCTCGCACTGTGCGCGTGGCCGGCGTGGATGAGCCGGGGCAGGCGAACGGCAAGGCTGCCGTACCGGCAGGTGTGGAAGTCGGTGAGCGCGCGGGAGAGGTCGGTGTTCGGTGCGGCGCCCGAGGGGACGGTGATGTCGTGGTGCAGGCCGAGCATCGCGTCCCGCAGCCGGGCAACGAGGATCTTGCCGAGCGCGGCTTCATTCACTGGCGGCCTGCCACTGTGCAGGACCGGGGCACCTGCGGTGGCTGCGACCGTGACCGCCAGGTTCGCCAGCAACTGCCGTCGCCGCACCGGATCCTCACCGTCCTCCCAACGGGCCGTCCCCGCCACCTTAGAGGCGGGAAGGCGTGGGTATGCGGTGGTTGGCCCGATCACGCGCCCATGCCGGATATCCGGCTGAGGGGTCAGGCCAAGCGCCTGAGGCGCGATCCCGAGCGCGTTCGCGAAGACCCGCAGCACCGTCACGTCCGTCAGCGGTGAGATGCCGCGCTCGTACCGGGAGACCTGGGCCGGCGAGTAACCGGTCAGCTTCCCGAGCTGGGCCAGCGTCAGGCGCTGTTCCTTGCGTGTGCGGCGGACCAGCTCGCCGGGATCCGTCTGCGCCCTGCTGCCCGCGTCCATACCCGTCCCCGCTCGTAGCCACGAGCCACGCCGCCCCTCACCGTAGCCTCGCCCGTCCGGACCGGACAGAGACTTTGCACCACGTGCAATCCGCTTTGCAGGCCGCGAGAGCAACCCTCCCACCGGTCTGATGACCGCGGTGTCCTCGAAAGGCAGGTGGTTCGCAGAAGGCGGGCCACCGCCTCGCCTTCGAAGAGGTGCGAAGTGATGAGCGCGATCAAGAAGGCCGCCGTAGTGGGACTCGGCGGCCAGGCCCGCAAGGACCACCTTCCGGGGCTGGCCGAATGCCGGCTCGCCGACCTCGTCGCGGTCTGCGACGTCGATGCCTGCCAAGCCGCCGCCACGGCCGAAACCTGGCAGGTACCCGGCTACACGGACCTGCCCGCGATGCTGGACGCGGTGCGGCCGGACTTCGTCATCGCCGCGGTGCCGCACCACGCCGGCCGGGAGGTCGTCGAAGCGTGTGCCGGGGCGGGGGTGCACGTGATGAAGGAGAAGCCGTTCGCCACCACCCCGCATGAGGCCGCCGAACTGGCCGCGCTGTGCGACAAGACGGACATCGAGCTGATGGTCACCGTCCAGCGCCGCTTCCACCCCGTCTACGCCGCCGCCCGCCAACTGCTGGAGCGGATCGGCGCCCCCTACCTGGTGGAAGGCCGCTACACCTTCCACTGCCCGGACCCGGCCGCCGGATGGCGTGGCAGCGCGAAGCTCGCCGGGGGCGGGTGCCTGGCGGACATGGGCTATCACCTCATCGACCTGCTCATCTGGTACCTCGGGCTTCCCGACCGCGTCCTGGCCGACACCTCGGCGGCCGCAGCGCCGGGCGCGGACTACGACGCCGAGGACACCGCCCTGGTCCACCTCGCCTACGACCGTGGTCTCTACGGTTCGCTGCTGATCTCGTGCTCGGCCGGGCCGAGGACCGAGCGCCTGGCCGTCACCGGCCCCCATGGGGCCGTGGTCGTCGAGCGCGGGACCGTACGCCGCCTCGATTCGGGCGGGCAGGTGGCCGAGTCACTGGTGCGCGAGCCGAGCCGGCCGTGCGCGGCCGCCACGCAGATCGACCACTTCTGCCGAGTCCTGGACGGCACCCGCCCCAACCCATCCGGTCCGGCCGCGCACCTGCCGCACGCCGCGTTCCTCGCCGCCGCCTACGCCTCCAAGGTCACCGCCCGCCCCGCCGACCCGAAGGAGTTCCTGCCGTGAACGGCTCCCCGCTCGCTCTGCTCGGCGGCGAACCCGCCATCACTGTCCCGGGCCCGCACTTCACCTGGCCGGTCATCGCCGAGCCCGACCGCGAGGCCGTGGCCGCCCAACTGGAGGCGGCCGTCTCGATCCCGGACCGCTCCGGCGTCGTCGCCGACTTCGAGGACGCGCTCGCCTCGTACCTCGGCGTGCGGCACGTGGCGACCACCTGCACGGGGACGGCCGCGCTGCACTCGATGTACGCGGCAGCCGGGATCGGCCCGGGGGACGAGGTGATCGTCCCGGCGCTCACCTTCCACGCCACCGCCACCCCTCTCTTCCACCTCGGCGCCCACCCGGTCCTCGCGGACGTCGACGACCGCGGGCAGCTCGACCTCGGCGACGCCGCCCACCGCATCACCGCCCGGACGAGGGCCGTGGTCGCCGTGCATCTGTGGGGGCTGCCCGAGGACATGGACGCGCTGGTGTCCTTCGCCGACGGGCACGGGTTGATCCTGCTGGAGGACGGCTCCCACGCGCACGGCGCCACCTGGAGCGGCCGGCGCACCGGCACCTTCGGCGCCGCTTCAGCGTTCAGCCTCAACGGGCCCAAGCCGCTATCCGCCGGTGAAGGCGGCTTCGTGGCCACCGACGACAACGAGCTGTACTACCGGGTGCTGCTGCACGGCCAGTACAACAAGCGGTGCCGCCGCGAGATCCCCGCCGGCCACCCCCTCGCACGCTTCGCCGTCACCGGCATGGGCCTGAAACTGCGCATCCACCCCCTCGCCGCCTCCCTCGCCCACGCCCAGCTTCCCCGCCTGGACGGTTACCTGGCCGGGCGACAGGCCATCGCGGCCCGCATGTGCGCGGCCCTCGACGGCGTGCCGGGCATCCGGGTGCCGCACGTGCCGGTCTCCGCCCGGCCGTCCTGGTACGCACTGCCGCTGCGCTACGAGCCGACCGAGCTCGGCGGGCTGCCGCTTCAGAAGTTCCTCGACGCCGTCCACGCCGAAGGCGCCACCGAGGCGGACCAGCCGGGCTCTACCTGCCCTTTGGGCACTCATCCGCTGTTCCAGACCCCCGGGGCCCTGCTGCCTGGCTACGCTGACGGCCAGGACCCCGCCGTCGGCGGCTTCCCGTCGGCAGAGTACGTACACGCCACCACCTTCAAGCTGCCGGTCTGGCACTGCGAGGAGGATGTCCGCCTCGCCGACGCCTACACCGCGGCCCTCGCCAAAGTCGCCTCCCACGCGAAGGACCTGCTGTGAGTTCCCCCGACACCGCTCTGCTCGACGTCCTCGCCCGCGCCGCCGAGCGCGACGGCATCACCAAGACCGTCGTCGGTGCCGTCATCGCGGACGACGACGGCAAGGTTCTGCTGCTGCACCGGCCGGCCGACGACTACCTCGGCGGACTATGGGAGCTGCCCTCCGGCGGCGTCGACGACGGAGAGACCCTCGTCGAGGCCCTGCACCGGGAGGTCGCCGAGGAGACCGGGCTGACGGTCACGGCCGTCGGCGGCTACCTCGGCCACTTCGACTACCGCTCCGGCAGCGGCCGCGCCACCCGCCAGTTCAACTTCACCGCCACCGTCGCGGGGGAGACGGTCAAACTCACCGAGCACGACGCGCACCAGTGGGCCGACCACACCCGGCAGAACAAGGTCTCCACCGCCGTTCAGGCCATCCTCGACACCTGGCGCGACCAGGCATCCTGACCGACCCCCGAGCCCGAAGCGGGCCCCGGCGGAACCGGAGTCCAGCCGCTCAGCCCGCCGCCGTGAACACCAGCGACGCGTTGTGCCCGCCGAAGCCGAACGCGTTGGCCAGGGCGGCCGGGACCCGGCCGTGGCGCGGTGTCCCCGCGACCACGTCCAGCCCGACCTCCGGGTCGAGTTCGACGAGGTTGCGGACCGCCGGGACCACCCCGTCCCGTACGGCGAGGACCGCCGCGATCGCGCCGACCGCGCCCGCCGCGCCGAAGAGGTGGCCGGTCATCGACTTGGTGGCCGTCACGGACGGGTGGGTGCCGATCGCCCCGGCCACCGAGCGGGCCTCGACGAGGTCGCCCAGCTGCGTGGACGTGGCGTGGGCGTGGACGTGCGCGATGTCCGCCGGGGCCAGCCCGGCCGCCGACAGGGCCAGGCGCATCGCCCGCACTTGACCGTCCTGGTGCGCGGCCGTGATGTGGTGGGCGTCCGAGGTCACGCCCGCGCCGGCGAGGACCGCGTGGGGGCGGGCGCCTCGGGCGGCCGCGAACCCGGCGCGTTCCAGTACGACCACGCCCGCGCCCTCGCCGATGACGAGCCCGTCGCGGCCGGTGTCGAAGGGGCGGGAGGCGCCCGCGGGGTCGTCGTTGCGGGTGGAGTGGGCCTTGGCCTGGGCGAATCCGGCGATGGGCAGCGGGTGGACGCATGCCTCCGTGCCGCCCGCGACCACGACGTCGGCCCGGCCGAGCCGTATGAGGTCGAGGCCCATGGCGAGCGCCTCGGCGCCGGAGGCGCAGGCGCTCACCGGGGTGTGGGCGCCACCGCGGGCCCCGAGTTCGATGCTGACGTGGGCGGCCGGGCCGTTGGCCATCAGCATCGGCACGGTGTGCGGGGAGACCTTCCGTACGCCCGACGCCTCCAGGACGTCGTCCTGGCCGAGCAGCGTCAGGACGCCGCCGGTGCCGGTGCCGATGACCACGGCCAGCCGCTCCGGCTCCACTTCGGGCCGCCCGGCGTCGGCCCACGCCTCGCGGGCGGCGATCAGCGCGATCTGCTCGCACCGGTCCATCCGCCGGGCCCGCACCCGGTCCAGCAGCTCGCCCGGTTCCTGGCGCAGGCGGCCCGCGATGCGTACGGGCAGTTCCGCCGCCCAGTCCTCCTCGATGACCCGGATCCCGCTCTCGCCGCGCAGCATCGCCTGCCAGGTGGTGGCGGTGTCGCCGCCGAGGGGGGTGGTGGCGCCGAGGCCGGTGACGACGACGGGTTCGCTGGTGACGGTCATGGGGGTCCCCCTTGTGGTGACGGCACAGTTCACCCGTGGTGGCGGGTGGTGCGGGTTTCTGCCTTCGGGTCCACTGTGCCAAGGGGAGGGCGGGGATCGGGGATGGACGATCAACGGAGTCGGGGGTGGGGAGATTGTTGGGTTCCGCTATGGACCGGGCGGGTGACGCGGGGGTGGGCAGGGGCCTTTCCCTTGCCCGTTTCCCCTGCCCTTTCCTCTGCCCTCTGCCCTTTGCCCTTTGCCCTTGCCCGTTTCCCCTGCCCGTTTCCCCCGCCCGTCCCCGCGAGGGGTCCGCGAGGGGTCCGCTACCCCTTCGGGGACAGCCCCGGCGCCTCCCTGACCGGCCCCACGGAGAGATAGGTGGTGCGGTGGAGGAGGTCCCCGGCCCGGAGCTCCTGCGTTCCCCACTTCAGGCCGTCGTTCCGCGCGGTGTCCACGGACTCCAGCGTGTGGAACGCCCCGGTGTCGATGATCAGCCGCCGGTGCCAGGTGCCGGCGTCCATGTCGACAGCCGTGCCGGCGCGCCCGGTGCTGTCCTTGACCCGCTCCGTCACCCGCACCCCGGGAATCCCGGTGAGGACCTCGAACAGCGCGGCCCGCAGCTCCGGTTCGGCGGGAGACCGGGCGAGCAGCTCCTCGACGCCGTCGAAGAGCCCCTCCTCGGCCTCCTCCCCGGTGGCCTTCCCGACGAGCCGGGCCCGCAGCGCCGCCGGGTCGGTGGGCAGCTTCTTGAGCTCGTCCCACATGATCGGATTGCGGTTGATGACGTAAGCCGTCCCCGCCATCTCCACCGGGGTGTACTCCCGGACCGGACCGTCGCCGAACTGCCCGCGGGTGCCGCTCCGGCCCAGCCAGACGGTCTCGTACGACTCGTCCCGCCCCTCGGTGCTCCGGCCCCAGTGGTGGATCCGTACCTTCCAGTACGGCGCCGCCCCCGTCCGCTCCGACGCCGCCGCGGGCCCCGCCGCCGGGGAGACCTGCGCGTCCCCGGAGCCCGACCAGGGCTGGAACGCGACGCCCAGCGCGATCGCCGCGACCGCCGCCGCCGAGACGAGCACGGGAAGGCGCCGCCGCCACGTCCGTACCGGGACGACCGCGGCCACCGGCTCCCGTTCGAGCTCCCACTCAACGGCCGGCCCGGCCTCCTCCGTTTGTCCGGCCGCCGCCGCACGCACCGCGGCCAAGGCAGCCGCGACGGCGTCCGCCGAGGGCGGCGCGACCTTGCCCGCGGCCTTCAGCCGCCGGGCACCGGGGAAGTCGAGGAGATCCCTGTCGTTCATGTCCTGCTGCCCGGTCATGCGAGGTCTCCTGTCAGGGGAAGCGGGGCGGAGGGGACGAGCGCCGCGCGCAGCCGGGTGCGCGCCCGGTGCAGCCGGGACCTGGCCGTGCCCGCGGGAACGCCGACGACGGCCGCGGCCTCGGTGGGGCTGAGCTGCTCCCACGCGATCAGGAGCAGCAGCTCCCGCTCCACGTCCGGCAGCTCGGCCAGGGTCCGGCGCATCAGCGGCGCGACCGCCGCCGCGTCCAGCCTCCGGTCGACGGCGTGCCACGGGTCGCTGCTCGCCTCGCCGGCGAGCGCGGCGGCGGCCGCGGGCCGTTCCTGCCCGCGCCAGTGCGCGGCCAGCACATTGCGGGCCACACCGAACAGCCACGCCCGGACCGGCCCGCGGGCCGCGTCGTAGCTGCCGCGCCCCGCGTAGGCCCGCAGCCACGCCTCGGCCAGCAGATCGTCCGCCGCGCCGGGCGCCCGGCGCGCGAAGTAGCCGTGCAGTGCCTTCGAATGACGCTCCACGAGCGGTTCGAAGGCCGACGCGTCGGTTCCCGAGCGCGCCAGCAGTTCCTCGTCCGTCGCCACGGACCTCCCCTTCCACGGGCCACGCCTTCCGCGGCCCCCACCCCCTTCTTGTCTCCACCTCGCAAAAGCGTTCGCACCCGGGCATTCGGGCGCGTACGACGCGGCGGCCCGCGGTCCTCACTTCCTCCGGAACAGCCTCCGCAGCGACACCACCAGCAACGTCGCCACCGCGAACGTCCCCGCCCCCACCGCGAGATTGCGGTTGCGGTCCCCCTCGTCCGTACCGCCCCCGGACTTCCCGTCCGGCGACGCCCCGCCGCCGTTCTTCGCGCCGTCCGCCGCCCCGGCGGCCGAGTCCGGCAGCAGGTCGCCGTCCAGTCCGATCGGCTGCACCGAACTCCGCTTCCCCTCCGACCCGTACATCAGGGTGCGCCCGTCGAGGGAGAAGGTGACCGACTCGCCCTGCCGCTGGAGCGGTACGCCGGGGCGGCCGATCTCCTCGGGGCGGCCGTCGCGCCAGCGGTACTCGCGCGCGTCGAAGTAGCTCCGCACGACGAGCCGTGTGCCGTCCGGCGAGAACGCGCCGTCCGTGGCCCATACGTCGATGTCCGCGACGCGCCGGAAGGTGTTCACCCCGGACGCGGAGAGCTTCTCCGGTCCGGCGTAGAGGGCGCCCTTCCCGGACCGCTTCTTGCTGACCAGGTACACCCGGCCCGTCCTGGGGTGCACCATCAGCGACTCGGCGTCGCGCGGGCCGTCGTCGTAACGCACGGTGTGGCGGACGGGGGTGACGGTCACGTCGGCCAGCGTCTTCGGCTCGGGGAAGCGGTAGATCCACACCTCCGGCCACCGGCCGCCGAAGTTGTCCCCTATGTCGCCGACGTAGATGTCCCCGTCCGGGCCGATGGAGATGGCCTCCACATCCCGGGGCTCGATGCCGTCGAGGGTGACGGTCGCGACCGTACGGCCCGTGCGGCTGTCCACGGCGTAGACGTACGGACCGTCGTCGCTGTCGTTGTGCGTCCAGTACACGCCCGGGTGCACACGGCTGGCGGCCAGACCGCTGGACTCCTTTATCCGGGGGTCCTCGATGGTGAACGCCTTGGGAGCGCCGTTCCCGTCCGCCGCCCGGGCGGGCGTGGAGAGGACGGAGAGGCCCGGCAGGACGGCGAGGGTGCCGACGGCGCCCAGCGCGACGAGTCCGAGGGCGGCCCGGCGGGCGGGGCGGCGACCGGTTCCGTTTCCGGCGGCGGGGAAGGGCTGGCGCATGGCCCCAAGCCTGCCATCCCCCGGGCCCTCGGTCGGCCCGCCCCGGAACTCCGGGAAATATCGCTCGAACAAGCTGTCTCGCGCACGTATCGTGACCGCGCGCGCCACACGGGACACGGCGCGCCGAACGGAACGAAAGGCTGGGAACGGTGGAGTACAACGGGTGGGCCGACGAGGGGTTCGGCGCCGTCGCGGACGCGTTCGGGCGGAACTTCACCGACCACGGCGACCTCGGCGCGGCCGTCACCGTGTTCGTGGCCGGCCGCAAGGTCGTCGACCTGTGGGGCGGCACGGCCGACGAGCGCACCGGCCGGCCCTGGGAGCGGGACACCGCGGTCCCCGTCCTGTCCGCCGCCAAGGGCATCGTCGCCGTCTGCGCCCACCTCCTCGCGCAGGAGGGCCGACTGGACCTCGACGCGCCGATCGCCGACCACTGGCCGGAGTTCGCGCGGCACGGCAAGGAGCGGATCACCCCGCGCATGGTCCTCGCCCACCGCGCCGGGCTGCCCGTCATCGACCGGCCGCTGACCTTCGAGGAGGTCCTCGCCTGGACGCCGGTGGTGCGCGCCCTGGAGGAGCAGGCCCCGTACTGGGAGCCCGGCACCGCGCACGAGTACCACGGGCACACCATGGGCTGGCTGATCGGCGAGGTGATCCGCCGGATCACGGGCCGCACCCCCGGCGCCCACTTCCGCGCGGCCGTCGCCGACGGACTGGGGCTGACCACCTGGATCGGCGTCCCGGAAGCCGAACTCCCGGGCCTGGCCCGCCTGGCCGAGGGGCCCGAACCGTACCCGGAGCTCCCGGCCGACTCCCTCTTCGCGCGGATCCTCACGATGGAGGGGACGCTCGTCTTCCCCGGCATCGACCACCCGCGCGGCCGGAACTCCCCCGCCGTACTCGCCGCCGAGATCCCCGCCACGGGCGCGGTGTCGTCCGCCCGCGGCCTGGCCACGCTCTACGCGGCGGTCGCGACCGGCGTCGACGGCTCGCCGCGGCTGCTCGGCCGGGAGACCCTCACCGACGCCCTGCGCGTACGGACCGACGGGCCCTCGTGGTCGGGCTTCCCGGACATGGGCGTGCACTGGGGCAGCGGTTTCAACGTCGCGACGGAGAGCGTGCCGCTGCTGGGGCCACGCAGCTTCAGCAACGAGGGGGCGGGCGGGCACTTCGCCCTGGGGGACGACGAGGCGGGGGTCGGCTTCGCGTATGTGACGAACCGGATGGTGGGTGGGGAGGATCCTCGGGGGCCGTTGCTGGTTTCGGCTGTGCGGGGGTGTGTGGCGGGGTGAGGGTGAGGGTGCGGCGGGCCTTTCCCCAGCCCGCCCCTTCCCGAATGTCCTCAAGCGCCGGACGGGCTGGAAATCAGCCCGTCCGGCGCTTGAGGACACCGCGCGTCAGCGCGGAAGGGGGGCTGGGGGCGCAGCCCCCAGTTCGGGAAGGGGCGGGCTGGGGAAAGAAAACCCGCCACTCCTTCGGGTGGCCACCTACCTCACGCGGAGTAATCCCCACCCCCCGCGGACAGCCTCCCCCAGCCCCCCCGCGAACGAAGGGACCCCGCCCATGAAGCCGCACGAGACCTACGAGCCACCCGTACTCGAAGAGCTCGGCCGCTTCGCCGAACTCACCCGGGGCGGACCGGAGGAAGCCGGAGGCACGGCCCGCGTCCCCCGGACCGGGGCCCTGGCCGGACCCCCGGCCGCGAACCGCAGCCCCGCACCCACGCCGGGGACCCCCTGAGGACCGACCTGAGAGGAGCCCCATGAGTGTGCTCACCCTGCACCCCGACGTGTCCGCCGCCGACACCGAGGACGGAATGGTGCTGCTCGACGAAGTCGCCGGTCGCTACTGGCAGCTCAACGGCACCGGAGCGACCGTGCTTCGCGCCCTGCTCGACGGCGCCACCCCACGGGAGGTGGCGCACTCGCTCGCCGAGCGCTATCCGGGCCTGACCACCGAGCGGACGAACAGCGACGTGGCCGCGCTCATCAACTCCCTCTCCGAAGCCCGCCTGGTGGTGACCGCGTGAGTCGGCCGGTGGTCCCGGAGCCCCGGGAGCCCGTGCCGCTCCGCCGCCGCCCGGCGGCCCTGCTGGCGGTCGGCGCCGCCCGGCTGCTCACCCTGTTCCCGCCCCGCCGCATCCGCCGCGCCCTGACGCTGGCCCGGCGCGGCGCGGCCCCCGCCACGGCGGAGGAGGCCCTGGCGGCCAGGCGCGCCGTCGTCGGGCTGAGCACGCGGTGCGCGGGCGAGGGCTGTCTCCAGCGCTCCATAGCCACGGCGCTCCTGTGCCGGATGCGCGGGGTGTGGCCGGACTGGTGCACGGGTGTGCGTACGGGTCCGTTCCGCGCCCACGCGTGGGTGGAGGTGGCGGGCCTGCCCATCGGGGAGACGCACTCGCCGGGCTACTTCCACCGGCTCATGGTCGTGCCGAGCGGAGCGGTCCGGGAGCGGCCGTGACGGCGCCCGGGGGCGGAGGTCGGGGGCCGGGGGCCGGCCGGGAGTCGGCCGGGAGTCGGCCGGGAGTCGGCCGGGAGTCGGCCGGGAACCGTCACCGGTTCAGCGTGAACGAGACGTCGTCGATGAACCACGACGTGGCCGCGATCCCGACGAAGACCCGTCCGCTGCCGCTCCCCTCCTGCCGGGCCGGGGAGAAGAGATTGCGGACGGCCTTGCCCGTGTCCGTCTCCCTCGCCCGGGTACGGCCGGGGTCGACGCGGGTGAACGTCCTGTCCGACGTGAGGTCGGAGACCTCGTCCGTGTTGTAGACGAGGTGATCGTCCGTCGTGGTCAGCACGTCCGGTCCGCTGCCGCCCGTGGCCCGGCCCGTCATCGTCAGGGTCGCGGACCCGATCCGCGAGCGGCTGGGGGCGTCGCAGGTCAGCCGGCCGACGCCGGTGGCGGCGCCGTCGGGCCTGACGTCCATGCGGAGGGAGCCGTGGCAGCGCAGGGCGACGGCGGCCTTACCGTCCCCGGCGCCCTCCACCCGCCCGTCGGCGGCGGCCGCGCCCGGACCCGCCGGGGCGAGCGTGAGCGTGAGCGCACCGGCCGCGACCGCCCCGGCCAGCAGCCGGCGGGCGGTGGCGCGGCGCGGGGTGGGCGGGGCCTTCAGGGCCTTCGGGGCCTTCGGGGCCTTCGGAACCGACAACTTCGAGATCATGGCGAATCCTTCTCATCGGAGGGCTCCCGACGCGTCGCGCCGGGGTCCGGATGGGACGAGGCCCGGATGGGACGGGATCCGGGCGCCCGGGGCACACACGCACCGCTCGCTCCGGGAGAGGAACGGGCGCGTACGCCCCCTCCGCTCCCCGCGGGGTACGGGGCACATCGCTCGCCCAGGAGCGTGCTCCCGCCGCATCCCCATCGAAACCCATACGGGGTCACTCTTACGGGTGAACGCATCCGGAAGGCCCAAACCCGATTCCCTCGACGGAACCCGGCCCGGACCAGCCACTTTCGCCCCACCGGGCACACCGGACTCACACTGCCCCTCGCTGTCGCCCGGGTCACTCTCGTACCACCGCCACACGCGAGGAAGGAAGCGGACACCATGTTCACGAACACCAAGGCGTTCAGCGGCTTCGCCGTGGACGACATCGAGCGCGCCAAGGACTTCTACCACCGGACGCTCGGCCTCCGGGTCACCGAGGAGTACGGGCTCCTGACGCTGCACATCACCGGCGGCACGGAGGTCCTCGTCTATCCCAAGCCCGGCCACACGCCCGCGACCTTCACCATCCTCAACTTCCCCGTCGACGACATCGACCGGGCCGTCGAAGAGCTGACCTCGCGCGGGATCCGCTTCGAGCGGTACGAGCAGTTCGAACAGGACGAGAAGGGGATCTTCCGGCAGGAAGGACCGCCCATCGCCTGGTTCACGGACCCCGCCGGGAACGTCCTGTCCGTGCTCCAGGCGGCCGGGCCGCACCCCGCCCCGTGAGGCCGATAGCCTGACCGTATGCGGATCATGTTCGTCGGCGACTCGATGACCATCGGTAGCGTCGGTGACTACACATGGCGGTACCGCATGTGGCAGCACCTCAACGCCTCCTACGGCGGCCCCTACAAGATCGTCGGGCCGCGCGCCGAGCTGTACGACCCCTCCGTCGACGCGCCCGGTTCGCTCGCCTACGGCGACCCCGCCTTCCCGGCCCGCGCCCAGGCGCACCTGGCCGGCTGGGGCGAGGGCTGGCTGCACATGGCCCCGCTGATCGGGGACGCCGTCCGGGCGGGCAAGGCCGACACCCTGCTGGTCTCCCTCGGCCTGATCGACCTCGGCTTCTACACCGACGCCGAACAGACCGCCGAGAACGTCCACCGCTTCCTCGCCGCCGCCCGCGAGGCCAATCCGCGCGTCCGGGCGGTACTGCTGCCCGTGATCCACAACGTGCGGGCGCTCAACGACCCGCCCTTCGCCGCCCAGTGCGAGCGCTTCAACGAGCTGCTGGGCAAGGCGGTCGCCGAGCTGGACTCGCCGGCGTCGCCGCTGCTGCTGGCGTCCGCGCCGGAGGGGTGGGACATCGACCGCGATACGTATGACGGGACGCATCCCAACGCGGAGGGGGAGCATCGGCTGGCGGGGGCGTTCGCGGGGGCGATGCATCAGGCGTGGGGGGTGGCGGGGCCGTACGAGCCTGTGCGGGACTGACCTGGCGGTCGGCGGGGGTTTTCCCCTACCCGCCCCTTCCCGAATGTCCTCAAACGCCGGACGGGCTGAATTTCAGCCCGTCCGGCGTTTGAGGACACCGCGCGGAGCGCGGAAAAGGGGGCCCGGGGGCGAAGCACCCGGTTACGGGAAGGGGCGGGGTGGGGAAAAAGCCCGCCGCAGGCGCACGCACCCCGCCACGCCGTCACCCACAAGCACCCTTGCCTCAAGCGCACTCCAAGGCGTTGGCTAGGCCACTATGGAGTACACGCAGCTCGGACGCACAGGTCTCAAGGTCAGCCGCATCGTCCTCGGCACGATGAACTTCGGACCTCAGACGGACGAGGCCGACAGCCACGCCATCATGGACGCCGCACTCGACGCGGGCGTCAACTTCTTCGACACCGCCAACGTCTACGGCTGGGGCGAGAACAAGGGCCGCACCGAGGAGATCATCGGCAGCTGGCTCGCGCGCGGTGGCGGGCGGCGCGAGAAGGTCGTCCTCGGCACCAAGGTGTTCGGGAACATGGGCCCGGACGGCGCCGACTGGCCGAACCACGACCGGCTGTCCGCCGTGAACATCCGGCGCGCCGTCGACGCGAGCCTCAAGCGGCTGCAGACCGACCACATCGACCTCTACCAGTTCCACCACGTCGACCGGACCACGCCGTGGGACGAGATCTGGCAGGCGATCGACGTCCTCGTCCAGCAGGGCAAGATCCTCTACGCGGGCTCCTCCAACCACGCCGGCTGGCACATCGCCCAGGCCAACGAGGCGGCGCGGCGGCGCGGCTCGTACGGGCTGGTCAGCGAGCAGTGCCTGTACAACCTCGCCGAGCGGCGGGCCGAGATGGAGGTCGTCCCGGCCGCCGAGGCGTACGGGCTCGGGGTCATCCCCTGGTCGCCCCTGCACGGCGGGCTGCTCGGCGGCGTCATCCGCAAGGAGCGGGAGGGCGGCAGCGGCCGCGCCGCGTCCGGCCGGTCGGCCGACGCGCTCGCGAACACCAAGGTCCGTGAGCAGGTCCAGGCGTACGAGGACCTGCTCGACAAGCACGGTCTGGAGCCCGGCGAGGTGGCGCTCGCGTGGCTGCTGACCCGGCCCGGCGTCACCGGGCCGATCGTCGGGCCGCGTACCGGCGACCAGCTGTCCTCGGCGCTGCGCGCCGTCGAGCTGAAGCTGTCGGAGGAGCTGCTGACCGAGCTGGACGGGATCTTCCCGGGCCCGGGGCCTTCGCCGGAGGCGTTCGCCTGGTAGCGGTGACCTGCCGGGGGTGGGTGGGTGCGGGTGCGGGTGGCTGGGGGGGGTGCCGCTGCGCGGGGCCTTTTCCCCACCCCGCCCCTTCCCGAACGGGGCTCTGCCCCGGACCCCGGTCCTCAAGCGCCGGACGGGCTGAGTTGTTGCCCGGAACCGGGCGAAAAGCCGAGCTCGGACCGGGCGAAAATCCAGCCCGGCTGGGGGCACCTCCTGGGGGCACCCCCAGCGGTAGCTGGGGGAGGTAGCTGGGGGAGCTTGAGGCCACCGCGCGTCAGCGCGGAACGGGGGCCCGGGGCGCCAGCCCCGGTTACGGGAAGGGGCGGGGCGGGGACAAAGCCCGCCGCAGGCGCCCACCCCCGCGTCACCACATCACTTCACAGCCGACACCACGGCGACGACGACGAGCATCACGGCGAGCACACCGGTCATGATCCGGTTCCTGGTCTTGGGGTCCACCCCTTGAGCGTAACCGCCGGGTCCGCGGGCTCAGCCACCCAGCCCCCAGGAAGCCACCGTCGTATAGCGGGGGCGTTCGCCGGGTACGCCCGAGGCCGGGAGGGTGCTGCGGACGAGTGCGAGCCGGTCGGCGGTCCACGGTGCGCCGGTGAAGTCCGCCAGGTGCTCCGTGTACGCGCCCAGGTGCACCGGGCCCGCCGCGCGGGCGAGCGTGAGGTGGGCGCGGAAGGGGTGCTTCCCGTCCGCCTCGACACCGGCCCGGCGGGCGCCCGCGGCGGTGGAGCGGGCCAGGTCGCGCAGGGTGGTCAGCTCGCCCTCGGCGCCGACCCACAGGATCTTGTCGCCGAACCGGCCGGCCCGGGCGAAGCGCAGTGTGTGCGGCGGGTGCCGGTGCGCGGCCCGCGCCAGGCGCTCGGTGAGTCCGGGGAGCAGGGCCTCGTCGACCTCGCCGAGGAAGGCGAGGGTGAAGTGCCAGGTCGTGGGCTCGGTCCAGCGGAGGCGGTCGGCGCCGGGGAGGGTGTGGAGGGGGGCGAGTGCGGCTGCCAGCTCGGTGACGGCGGGCTGGGGCGGGATGACTGCTGCGAAGAGTCGCATGGGGTCAGTGTGGCGGGGCCGGTGGGTGCGGGTGGGGGTGCGGGGCTTTTTCCCCTCCCCGCCCTTCCCGCCGCATCCGATGTGCGGCTCCGCCGCGTGGCGGGGGCTTCGCCCCCAGGCCCCCTTTCCGCGCTCCGCGCGGTGTCCTCAAACGCCGGACGGGCTGGATTTCCAGCCCGTCCGGCGCTTGAGGGCCGAGGTCCGGGGCGAGGCCCCGGCCCCGGCCCCGGCGTCACGCCACCGTCGTCGCCACCGCCGGCTCCCGCAGAGGCTGGCGGGGAACGAACGCCACGTGTGTATGGCCGCGCCGCAGGTCTATCTTCAGGCGCAGGCCGCCCACCCGTGCCAGGGCCATGCCCACGCCCGCCGCGGCCAGCAGGGAGACCACGCCGCCGGCGAGGAAGCCGACGCGCGCGCCGTAGACGTCGGTGACATAGCCGACGAGCGGGGCCCCGATGGGCGTGCCGCCCATGAACACCATCATGAACAGGCTCATCACCCGTCCCCGCATCGCGGGATCCGTGGCCATCTGAAGGCTGGAGTTGGCGGTCACGTTGATCGTCAGGCCGAACATCCCGATCGGCACCAGCAGCACCGCGAAGACCCAGAAGCTGGGCGCCAGCGCGGCGGTGATCTCCAGGGCGCCGAACAGCACCGCGGCCCCGACCAGCAGCCGCAGCCGGGAGTTGCCGCGCCGGGCGGCGAGCAGGGCGCCGACCAGCGAGCCGCCCGCCATCAGGGTGTTGAGCAGGCCGTACGTCCCGGCGCCGGCGTGGAAGACGTCATTGACGTAGGCCGTGAGCCAGATCGGGAAGTTGAAGCCGAAGGTGCCGATGAAGCCGACGAGGACGATGGGCCAGACCAGGTCAGGGCGCCCCGCGACATAGCGGAGGCCCTCGCGCAGCTGTCCCTTGCCCCGGGGCGCCCGGTCCACCTTGTGGAGTTCGGAGGACCGCATGAGCAGCAGCCCGACGACGGGCGCGACGAAGGACAGGCCGTTGAGCAGGAAGGCCCAGCCGCTGCCCACGGCGGTGATGAGGACGCCGGCGACGGCGGGGCCGACGAGCCGGGCGGACTGAAAGTTGGCGGAGTTGAGGCTGACGGCGTTCCGCAGGTCGTCCGGGCCGACCATCTCGACCACGAACGCCTGGCGGGCGGGGTTGTCGACGACCGTGACGAGGCCGAGGACGAGGGCGGTGAGGTAGACGTGCCAGACCTCGACGTGCCCGGAGAGGGTGAGCACCGCGAGCGCCAGGCCGGTGAGCCCCATGGCGACCTGGGTGATGAGCAGCAGCAGGCGCTTGGGGTAGCGGTCGGCGATGACGCCGCCGTAGAGCCCGAGCAGCAGCATGGGCAGGAACTGCAGGGCCGTGGTGATGCCCACGGCCGCGGAGGAGCCGGTGAGGCCGAGGACCAGCCAGTCCTGGGCGATGCGCTGCATCCACGTACCGGTGTTGGAGACCACCTGGCCGGTGGCGAAGAGCCGGTAGTTACGGATCCGGAGCGAGCTGAAGGTGCCGCCCTTGTTCTTGGTGGGGCTTTCGGTGAGGGCGGTGGTGCGGGTGTCGTCGCCGTGGGTGTTCGGTGCGGGTGCGGAGTCTGCTCCGGGTCCCGTACTCAAAGTGGGTTCGCCTCCTCCTTGTGTGGGTGTTACAGGTGCGCGAGCTTCTCGAGCACGGGCGCGGCGGCGCGGAGCGTCGCCCACTCGTCCTCGTCGAGCTGCCCGACCAGTTCGGTGAGCCAGACGTTTCGCTTGCGCCGGCTCTCCTCGAGCATGGCTTCGGCCCGCTCGGTCTGGGTGACCACCTTCTGGCGGCGGTCCTCCGGGTGCGGCTCCAGCCGGACCAGGCCCTTGGCCTCGAGCAGGGCGACGATGCGGGTCATCGACGGGGGCTGCACGTGCTCCTTGCGGGCGAGCTCGCCGGGGGTGGCGGTGCCGCAGCGGGCGAGGGTGCCCAGCACCGACATCTCCGTCGGGCTGAGCGACTCGTCGACCCTCTGGTGCTTGAGCCGACGCGACAGACGCATGACACCGGAGCGGAGGGAGTCCACTGCGGCGGTGTTGTCTTGGGTGTCCGGGTCCGACATGTTCATTAGGTTAACTCATTACCTGATCTAAATAAAGTGAGACAAAAGAAGGCGGCCGGGCCCCCGTGCCCGACCGCCTTCCGAGGCGTCCAGAAGATCATCCACTGTACGCGGACTCGTGGCTTCCGCATCGCTGCGTCACGCCACCGCCACTACCGGCCGTACTCCCCCACCGTCTCCACGGCCTCCACGCCACTACTTCCGTACTTCAGTACCGCGCTACGGTGCCGTGCTTCGGCACCGTGCTACTTCACGCCGAGCAGCTGCTCGATCGGGTTCAGCAGGAAGTAGACGAGGAAGCAGAGCCCGACCACGTTGAGCAGCCAGGGGATCTCCCGCGCCCGCTTGTCCGCGATCCGCAGCAGGATGAAGGCGAGGACGCCGAGGCCGATGCCGTTGGTGATCGAGTAGGTGAACGGCATGGAGACGATCGTCAGGAACGCGGGCACCGCGATCGTGAAGTCGCTCCAGTCGATCTCCTTGACGTTGGCCGCCATGATCAGGAAGCCGACGACCAGCAGTGCGGGGGTGGCCGCCTGCGAGGGGACGACGGTGGCCAGCGGGGTGAAGATCAGGGCCAGCAGGAAGAGGCCGCCGGTCATCAGGTTGGCCAGGCCCGTACGGGCGCCCTCGCCGACACCGGCCGTGGACTCGACGAAGCAGGTGTTCGCGGAGGCTGAGCCGAGGCCGCCGGCCGCGACGGCGACACCGTCGATCATCAGGATCTTGCCCATGTTGGGCAGCTGGCCGTTCTCGTCGGTCAGCCCGGCCTCCTCGCCGACGCCGATGATCGTGCCCATCGCGTCGAAGAAGCCGGACAGCAGCACGGTGAAGACGAACAGGCAGCCGGTCAGCAGGCCGACCTCGTGGAAGCCGCCGAAGAGGCTGATGTCGCCGACGAGGCCGAAGTCGGGCGCGCCGACGATGTTGTCCGGCATCCGCGGGACGCTCAGGCCCCAGCCGGCGTCGGGGATCTCGGCCAGGGTGTTGATGACGATCGCGACGAAGGTCATCACGACGATGCCGATGAGGATGGCGCCGGAGGTCTTCCGCACCACCAGGATGAAGGTGAGCGCGAGGCCGATCGCGAAGATCAGCACCGGCCAGCCGTGCAGCTGCCCGCCCTGGCCGAGGCCGAGCGGCACGGTGGTGTGCGCGGCGTCGGGGTTACGGGTGACGAAACCGGAGTCCACCAGGCCGATCAGCGAGATGAACAGGCCGATGCCGATCGCGATCGCGCGCCGCAGACCGCCCGGGATGGCGTCCATCACGCGCTGCCGCAGACCGGAGGCGACCAGCAGCATCAGCACCAGGCCGGCCAGCACCACCATGCCCATCGCGTCCGGCCAGCTCATCTTGGGCGCGAGCTGGAGCGAGACGACGGCGTTGATGCCGAGGCCGGCGGCGCAGGCGATCGGCACATTGCCGATCGCGCCCATCAGGACGGTGCTGAGACCGGCCATCAGGGCCGTGGCCGTCACCAGCTGGGCGTTGTCGAGCTGGTGCCCGAACTTGTCCTGACCGGCGCCGAGGATGATCGGATTCAGCACGATGATGTACGCCATCGCAAAGAACGTGGCCAGGCCACCGCGCAGCTCGCGGGCGACGCTGGAGCCCCGCTCGGTGATCCGGAAGTACCGGTCGAGGGGGTTGCCGGGCGGCGGCACGGGGGCCGGCTGCTGGGCGTCGACCGGAGAGGTGGCCGAGGAGGGCATACGAGACCTCAGTCGTACGGGCCTGGGGAAGGCGGGTGGGAATCGCGAGGCGAAATAAAAAGGATCTTGATTGGATGATCAAACAAAAGCAACCAGTCAGATCCGGTTCGATTCAGTATGAATAAACAAGGCGTGAATTGCTATCTCCGCGCGTAGACCCCTATGGCGCAAGGGATCCGGCCCCGACCCGCCGGGGCTTCGCGGAAGCCACGGACTACGCTTGCGTGCATGACGAAGTGGACACCCAGGCACGAGGCGCCCGAGCCCCTGGAGGGCAATGTCGTCGCCACCATCACCGGCGGCACCGTCCTCTGGTTCGTCCTCTTCCTGGCGCAGCTGCCCTTCTACGGCTGGTTCGAGGACCACGACCGCCTGTGGTGGCTGTGGACCTGTCTGGCCGGGGCCGGTCTCGGCCTGATCGGCATCTGGTACGTCCGCAAGCGCGACGCGGCGATCCGCCGGCACGCGGCGCGGCAGGTGCCGGAGACCTCCGCGCACTGACCGGAGCCCGCCCCGTCAGGCGGAGGCGGTCCGGCGTCCGGCGGAGACGGTCCGTACGTACGGAGACGATCCGTACGGACATGGCGTGGGCACCCGCCCACCGCCGCCGATCGATCGTCCGGGCGCCCCGAAGCGGGTCCGCCCGCCACCCGGACGCGGAGGACGCCCACGGCGGCGCGGACGCCGGGCGAGGCCCGGGACCCGGGAGGCGCCGGGCTAGGCCCGGGAGGCGGCGGGCGAGGAATCCCCACCGGCGGGCCCCGGCCCGAAAGGCACGGTTCGGCGGGTAGATCTGCCGAACCGCCCTTACCGTCGGACTCATGAGCGATCCGGCGCAGACCGCGACCGACGAATCCGTACCGCCGGCCCCGCACGGCGGCCTGACCGCCGCCGAGGTCGCCGAGCGGGTCGCGCGGGGCGAGGTCAACGACGTCCCCGTCCGCTCCTCACGCTCCACCTCGGAGATCGTCCGGGCGAACGTCTTCACCCGCTTCAACGCCATCATCGGCGTCCTCTTCCTGATCATCCTGGTCGTCGGGCCGATCCAGGACGGCCTCTTCGGCTTTGTGATCGTCGCCAACACGGCGATCGGCATCGTCCAGGAGCTGCGGGCCAAGAAGACCCTCGACTCCCTCGCCGTCATCGGCGAGGCCAGGCCCACCGTCCGCCGGGACGGCACCCCCGTCGCCGTCCCCACCGGCGAGATCGTCCTCGGCGACCTGATCGAGCTCGGCCCCGGCGACAAGTGCGTGGTCGACGGCGAGGTCGCGGAGGCGGACGGCCTGGAGATCGACGAGTCGCTGCTCACCGGTGAGGCCGACCCCGTGCTCAAGCGCCCCGGCGACAAGGTGATGTCCGGTTCCTTCGTCGTCGCCGGTGGCGGCGCCTTCACCGCCACCAAGGTCGGCCGCGAGGCGTACGCCGCCCAGCTCGCCGAGGAGGCGTCCCGCTTCACCCTCGTCCACTCCGAGCTGCGCACCGGCATCAGCCAGATCCTCAAGTACGTGACGTGGATGATGGTCCCCACCGCCATCGGCCTGATCATCAGCCAGCTGGTCGTCCAGGAGCACGACTGGAAGGAGGCGGTCCGGCGGATGGTCGCCGGGATCGTGCCCATGGTCCCCGAGGGCCTGGTGCTGCTGACCTCCGTCGCCTTCGCCATCGGCGTCGTCCGCCTCGGCCGCAAGCAGTGCCTGGTGCAGGAGCTGCCCGCGATCGAGGGCCTGGCCCGCGTCGACACCGTCTGCCTCGACAAGACCGGCACCCTCACCGAGGGCGGCATGGACGTCACCGAGCTGCGGATACTGCCGGGCACCGGGGCCGACGAGGCGTACGTACGCCAGGTGCTCGGCGCCCTCGGCGACTCCGACCCCCGCCCCAACGCCAGCCTCCAGGCCATCATCGACGCCTACCCCGACGGCTCCGGCTGGCGCTGCACCGAGGCCCTGCCCTTCTCGTCCGCCCGCAAGTACAGCGGCGCCGCACTCAACGGCCCCGACGCGGAGAGCAGCAACTGGCTGCTCGGCGCCCCCGACGTGCTGCTGCCGGCCGGCGACGGCGCCCTGGCCGCCGTCGAGGAGCTCAACGCCCGGGGGATGCGCGTACTGCTCCTCGCCCGCGCCGAACACGAGCTCGACGACCCGCGCGTCACCGAGGCCGTACGGCCCACCGCGCTGGTCGTCCTGGAGCAGCGGCTGCGCTCCGACGCCGCGGACACGCTGCGCTACTTCGCGGAGCAGAACGTCTCGGCCAAGGTGATCTCCGGTGACAACGCCGTCTCCGTCGGCGCCGTCGCCGCGAAGCTGGGCCTGCCCGGCGCGGACGCCCCCGTGGACGCGCGCAAACTGCCCGCCGAGCGGGAGGGCATGGCCGACGTGCTGGACCGGGGCGCGGTGTTCGGGCGCGTCACCCCGCAGCAGAAGCGGGACATGGTCGCGGCCCTCCAGTCGCGCGGCCACACCGTCGCGATGACCGGCGACGGCGTCAACGACGTCCTCGCCCTCAAGGACGCCGACATCGGCGTCTCCATGGGCTCCGGCTCCGAGGCGACCCGGGCCGTCGCCCAGATCGTCCTGCTGAACAACAGCTTCGCCACACTGCCCTCGGTGGTCGCCGAGGGACGCCGGGTCATCGGCAACATCACGCGTGTCGCCACGCTCTTCCTCACCAAGACGGTCTACTCCGTGCTGCTGGCGGTCCTCGTCGTCTGCACCCGGGTGCCGTACCCGTTCCTGCCCCGCCACCTGACGCTGCTGTCGACGCTCACGATCGGCGTACCGGCGTTCTTCCTCGCCCTGGCCCCGAACAAGGAGCGCGCCAAGCCGCACTTCGTACGGCGGGTGATGCGCTACTCCATGCCCGCGGGGGTGATCGCGGGCCTGGCCACCTTCGCGGCGTACCTGCTGGCCCGGCACCACTACACGGGGCCCGGCGCCCTGGACGCGGAGACCAGCGCGGCCACGCTGACCCTGTTCCTGATCTCGATGTGGGTCCTCGCGATCATCGCCCGCCCGTACACATGGTGGCGCGTCGTCCTCGTCGCGGCGATGGGGCTGGGCTTCCTGGTGGTGCTGGGCACGCCATGGCTCCAGCGGTTCTTCGCGCTGAAGCTGGTGGGGACGACGCTGCCGTGGGCGGCGGTGGGGATCGCGGTGGGGGCGGGGGTGGTGCTGGAGGGGGTCTGGCGGTGGGTGGGGCGGAGGTTTCCGGCGTAGCCGGGGGGCCGGCGTGGCCGGGGCCTTTGGCTTGGCTGCCTTTGCCCTCGCCCTCGTCTTTGCCTTCGCCCTCGTCTTTGTCAGGCCAGGGCCTTCTCGTCCTCCAGGAACTCGCGGATCTGTTCGCGGAGCTCGGGGCTGTCCTGGTGCCTGTGGACGGAGACGGCGTGTTCGGTGGCGGCCTGGAGGACTTCGTCTTCTTCACCGGTGATGGTGAGGGTGCAGTTGGTTTCGCTGGGGAATCTGCGGCAGTCGGCGACTTTTCTGGTCATGACGGGCTCCTGGGGGTGTGTTTCCAGGGTAGGTCCGGGCGGGGTGGGTGGGTGCCGCTGCGCGGGGCTTTTTCCCCTACCCGCCCCTTCCCGGAACTGGGGGCTTCCGCCCCCAGGCCCCCTTTCCGCGCTGACGCGCGGTGTCCTCAAGCGCCGGACGGGCTGAATTTCGCTCCCTGTCCGGAGCTGAAGTTTCCGCCCGGTTCCGGGCAACGACTCAGCCCGTCCGGCGCTTGAGGACCGGGGTCCGGGGCGGAGCCCCGGTTCGGGAAGGGGCGGGGTGGGGAAAAAGCCCCGCGCAGCGGCACCCCCAGCCACCCGCACCCACACCCGCACCCGCCCCGCCCCTAGTCGAACCACCGCCCCCGAGCCAGCTCCCCCGCCCGCCCCGGATCCTCCAGCAGCACCCCCGCCTCGAACCGCCGCGACCACGCCCCCGCCGCCCACGCCAGCCCCGCCGCCACGCCCTCCAGGGTCGTCGCGTGGAGGACGCCGTCGGAGCCGTGGCGCCAGTCGAGCTCGACGCCGCCGACGATCAGTTCCTCGTGCTCGACGTACGTCGCGGGGGCGCCCGGCAGCAGGGCCCGTACCGCCTCCGGGACCTCGCGGACCTCGCCGTCGCCCTCGGGCACCCGTACCGCGAAGACCTCGCTGACCCGGCGCACCTGGAGCAGTTCCGCGAGGTCGGCGGCGCGGGCCGGGGCCACCGGGAGCAGGGGGTGCCCGGCGGCCAGCGGCAGCAGGTCGGGGGCGTCCGCGACCAGCGCGTCGGCCGCGTCCACGACGCGCACCTCGCCGTCGACGACGGCGCGCAGCTCGTCGGGGAGGGTCACCTCGTCCGGGTCGAGGGCGGCCAGCGCCCCGTACAGGGCGTGCAGCTGGGCCTCGCCCACCGGGCGGTGCGGGTCGGCCAGCCGGGAGAGGAGCTCCGCGGCGCCGCCCGACTCGTCGAGCAGGGCCGCGGCGGAGGTGCGGACGCCCAGCGCCCGCAGCACCTGGTCGTCGGCGAGCCCGGCCGCGTCGGCCGCCTCGTACAGCCCGGCCAGCAGCGGGTCGCCGCCCGCGACCCGCAGCCCGGCGGGGCGGCGGCCGTCGAGGACGGGGTGGCCGCGCAGCCACCACGCGGTGTACGGGCGTACGGACTCGGTGGTGCCGTCCGGGAGCAGCACCCGGACGGGCGCGGTCAGCGCGTCCCGCAGCGGCGGCAGGGCCAGCAGCGCGAGGGCCTCGGGCCAGGCGTCGTCGTCGACCAGGTCGAGGTCGCGTACGGCCACGATCTCGGTGGCGACGGGCGGCACGGGGGTCTCGGGCAGCCCGTCGAGTACGTCCTCGCACCACACGTCGACGGCGTCGAGGAGGCCGGCGTCGTCGGGTTCGGCGAAGTCGCCGTCGCGGGGCTCCAGCTCGTCCGGGTCGAGGACGACGTCCGTGGCGCGGACCAGGGCGAAGGTGGCCAGCACGCCGACGGCGGTCAGCGGCTGCTCGCCCCAGCGCTCGGCGAGCCCGGCGTCGCAGGCGGCGAGCTCGCCGGGCCGGACGACGCGGGCGAACGGGCTGCCGGGCAGGATGAGTTCACCGGCCGGGGCCGGTTCGCCGTCCTCGTCGGGGAGGGCGAGGGCGCCGAGCCAGGGTTCGTCGCCGGGGGCGAGGTTCGCGTCGCGGACGAGGGTGAGGACGACGTCGGCGAGCTCGTCGGCGTCGAGCGCGTCCTCGTCCCAGATCTCGTCCGCGTCGAGGGATCCGGCGACGGCGGCCCGCACCTGAGGCGTCGTCAGGATGGCGCGGGGCGCGGCCGGGGTGGCGCCGAGCTTCTCCAGGAGCGGGTGGGCGGCGTCGGGGTGCGCGACCTTCAGCCCGAGGCGGGTGAGGCGTTCGGCGTCGACGGCGCCGGGCAGCGGGAGCAGGACCTGCCGGGGGCCGACGGCGGTGCGGCCGTCGGCGAGCGGGACGGGCAGCCCGGTGAGCCGGTCGGGGTCGACACCGGCGAGGCTGTCGTAGAGCCGCCGCCACCAGGCCGCTTCGCGGGTGACTCCGGCGAGGCGGTCGACGACCTCGCCGAGCGGCACACGGGCGACGCCGAGGGCGCGCAGCTCGGGCCGGCGTTCGAGCCCGGCGGGCAGGAGGCTGGGGAACAGCTCGGCGAGTACGGCGACGGTGTCGGCACCGGCGCCCTCGACGACCTCGGCCTCCAGCGGACGCAGGACGTAGGGGACACCGGCGGGGCCGGCGGGGGCGAAGGGCTCGTCCCAGGCGACGTCGGGGGCACCGGGCTCGGGGGAACGCACGGCGTGAGAACCGGCAGGAGCGAAAGGCCCGTCGAGGGCGGCGGACTCCGGAGAACGCACGGCGGAAGGCCCGCCGGCGAGGCCGGCAGAGTCGAAAGGCTCGCCCAAGACCGCATCGGGGGAACGTACGACGTGAGAACCGGCAGGAGCGAAAGGCCCGCCGAGAGCGGCGGACTCCTGGGAACCTACGGCGTAAGGCTCACCGCCGACGGCGAAGGGTTCACCCCTTCCGGCGTCGGCTCCCCCGGAACGGGGGTACGCGGCGGCACCGGGCCCGAGGCCCTCCCCACCGGCCTGCGCCGTGCCGTCCCCCTCCCCCGCCGCCCGGGCCGCGCTCGGCAGGAACGCGACGCGCGGCAGCCGGTCCAGGACCTGGCGGCGCAGTTCGGCGTCCACGGCGCCGCGCGCCAGCGGCTGCGGCACCAGGTCGAGGACGCCGGTCGAGACCGGGTGCCAGTCGCGCAGCAGCGTGGCGTACGACTCGGCGGCGCGTTCGGTGAGGAAGTCCGTGAGCGGGCCGGGGGCGGTGTGACGGCGGGTGGGTTCGAGCGGGAAGGTGGCGATGAGGAGGGCGGGAAGGCCGAGGGGCTCGTCCGTGGGCGTCGGCGCGTGCAGCACCGGCGCGGTGGCCGGGCGTACGGGCGCGCCGTCGTCGCCGACCGGTACGGCCCAGGTCAGCGACCAGGCCGGGCGCAGCCGCTCCTCGACCGGGCGGTCGGCGAGCAGCGCGGCGTCCAGCGGGCCGCCCGCGCGGGCGACGCGCCAGCGAGCGGTGGTCGCCCCCCGCGCCGCGCCGTCGGTGCCCACGGCACCCACCGCGCGCGCCGAGTCGTCGACGAGGACGTACGGGCCCTCCTGGCGGCGCGTCAGGGTGCGTACGGTGCCGTCCGGGGTCTCGACGACGACCTCGGCGAGGCCCGGCAGGGCCAGCAGCAGCGCGTCGTCGATCCCGGCGAGCAGACGGGCGGTCAGGTCCTCGGCGGCGCCGTCCCGCAGCGGGAGGACGACGACGGTGTCGTAGCCCTCCGGGGCGCTGCCCTCGGCGGGCAGCGGGAGGCGCAGCACGGGGACGTGCCCGGCGCGGCGGCGGAGCTCCTCGCCGAGGCCGGGCGAGGCGGCGGCCGCGGCCACCGTGAGCTCCCGGGCCTCGGTCAGGGACCAGCGGACGCCGCCCGCGCGGCTGAGGACGGCGGGTTCGTCGCTGACGGCGAGGACGGCGGAGAAGCCGACGCCGAAGCGGCCGACGCTCCCGGCCCCGGCGCCCGCGCCCTCGTCGTCCCGCTTCGCGGAGGCGCGCAGCGTGGCCAGCGACTCGACGCCCACGGCGTCGAGGGGGGCGCCGGTGTTGGCGGCGGCCAGGACGGGCGGGCCGTCCGGTGTGGCGTGGTGGAGCGTCAGCCGGAGCCGGCCGGGGACGCCCGCGCGGGACGCCGCGTCCGCGGCGTTCTGGGCGAGCTCGACGACGAGGCGGTCGCGGTAGCCGCCGAGGGCGAGGTCCTCCTCGGCGTTGGCGTCCTCCCGGAAGCGGGTGGGGCTGGCCGCCCATGCCTGGAGTACGGCGTGCCGCAGGGGTTCCGTGCGGAAGGGGTCGGCGGCGCTCACGTGGTTGTCTCCTGTCGCCCGTGGGATCACGGGTCGATTGTCCACGGCGGGGGGTGGGGGTGCGGGTCGGGTGCGGGCGGGGTGCGCCTGCGGCGGGCCTTTCCCCACCCCGCCCCTTCCCGAATTGTCCTCAAGCTCCCCCAGCTACCTCCCCCAGCTACCGCTGGGGGTGCCCCCAGGAGGTGCCCCCGGACGGGCTGATTTTCAGCCCGTCCGGCGCTTGAGGACACCGCGCGAAGCGCGGAAAGGGGGGCCCGGGGCGCCGGCCCCGGTTACGGGAAGGGGCGGGTAGGGGAAAAAGCCCCGCGCAGCGGCCACCCGCCACGCCCACGCCCGCACCCCTCAGGAATGCCCCAGCTCCGCCCCGACCGCATCCGCGCCCGCGTCCGCATCCGCCGGCACAGACCCCGAAGACGGCCGCAACGGCATCGGATCCACCCGCGTCTCGTCGATCACCGGCTCGGACGGCCGCGGCGGCTTCGGCATGACCGCCGCCTCGGAGTGGCCCCCGCAGCCGTACGCCAGGGAGACCACGTGCCCGTCCGCCGGGCCGAATTCGTTGGCGCAGACGCCGAACGCCTGGCCCAGGGAGCCGCCGATGCGGACGAGGAAGCCGCAGCTGACGCAGGACGCGGGGGCGGCCTGGGCCATCGGGGTCTTCGCGCCGTACGACTCGTCCCAGCGGTCGGCCGCGGTGTAGAGGCCGTAGCGCGAGAGGACCCGGGCGCGGCGCATGCCGAGCTCTTCCGCGACGGCCGCGATCGAGCCGCGGGCGGGCGGGGCGGCCTGGGTGGCCGGGGAGCCGACGGTGACGTCGGCGTCCTCGGCGTCGGCCAGCCGGTCCATCTCCTCGGCGAGGGCGGAGTTCGGCGGCGGGGCGTCCTCACCCGTCCAGCCGGGCTCCAGGCGCAGGTCGTCGGCCTCGGTGGGCAGCAGGTCGCCGGGGCCCATGTCGCCGGGGCGCAGCCGCTCGCTCCAGGGCACCCACTCGGGGGCGAGGAGGGCGTCGGTGCCGGGCAGCAGGACCGTCTCGTCGAGGGTGACGTTCTTGGCGCGGGAGGCGCGGGCGACGGTGACGGCCCAGCGCCAGCCGCGGTAGCCGGGGTCGAGGCAGGCGAAATAGTGGGTGACGACACGGTCCCCGTCGGCGGCGGCCTCCACGTGGTCGCCGACCATGCCCGGCAGCGCGGCCTCCTCGGCCGCCGCCCGGGCGAGTTCGACCGCCTCGGCGCACAGGCGGTCCGGGGTACGGCTTCGCATCGCAGCACTCACAAGAATCGATTCTCTCTTCCACGCCGTCTCACGAGTGCGCCAGCCGAACGGCCGGGTCGGCGGACGGAGCGGACCGGAGGACCGCGTCGACGTCCGCGCCCGAACGGCCTCGGGCGCACCTAGTCACTCCCATTCTGCGGGATCGAGACTCGGAGCGCGGCCAAGAACGACCACCGGTGGCGCGCTACGCACGCTACCCCGCGAGGACACCCGGGGGATACCCGGGCTTCGGCGAGCCCCCCGGTCATATGACGTGGCGGGGGCATGTCGAGGGCGTGACGGGCGCGCGGCAGGCCCGCGACAGGAGCATGACAGGGCGCCCCGGCGGGTGACCCGCGCGCCCCGCTGCTGCGCCGAAGGTGCCCCCGGCGGTGTCAGTTGGGGCAATATGGCGTGGTGGGAGCCATCCGGTCAGCCGAAGGCGGTCCGCTCCGCCGTACGGCCCGGGGCGCCGGCCGCGTCCTGCGCAGCCCTTTCACGTGGGTGGCGCGGAGCGTCCGCAAGGCCACGCACGCGCACGGCGCGGGCGAGTCCGGGCTGGGCAAGCTCATCGAGCTGCACGCGGTGAATTCCGCGGGCGACATGATGATCACGATCGCGCTGGCGTCCACCGTGTTCTTCTCCGTGCCGACGGACCAGGCGCGCGGCCGGGTGGCGCTGTACCTGGCGGTGACGATGGCGCCCTTCGCGCTGCTGGCACCGGTGATCGGGCCGCTGCTGGACCGGCTCCCGCACGGCCGGCGGGCGGCGATGGCGGGCTCGATGCTGACCCGGGCGCTGCTGGCGCTGACCATGTCGGGCGCGGTGGCGACGGGCGGCCTGGAGCTGTATCCGGCGGCGCTGGGCGTGCTGGTCGCGTCGAAGGCGTACGGCGTGGTGCGGTCGGCGGTGGTGCCCCGGCTGCTGCCGCCCCGGATCTCCCTGGTGAAGGCGAACAGCCGGGTGACGCTCGGCGGCCTGGCGGCCACGGGGCTGGCGGCCCCGCTGGGCGCGGCACTGCACCATTTCGGCCCGGAATATCCGCTGTACGGGGCATTTGTGGTGTTCGCCTGTGGAACGTTCCTCTCCTTCTCGCTGCCGCACAAGGTGGACTCGGCGAAGGGCGAGGCGCGGGCCCGGCTGGTCTCGGGCGAGCCCCGGCAGCACCTCCGGGACCCGGAGAGCGGCCGGCGGGCCCGCCGCGGCAAGGCCGACCGTAAGGGCCGTAAGGGCCTCATGTGCCGTAAGGACCGCAAGGAGCGGCAGCCCCGGCCCGGCCTGCGCACCGTGGGCAGCTCGGTGCTGCACGCCCTCCAGGCGAACAGCGCGATCCGCGTCCTGTCGGGCTTCCTCACCTTCTTCCTGGCGTTCCTGCTGCGTGTCCACCCGCTCGGCGGCCTGGGCCCGGCGGCCTCACTGGGCGTGGTCGCGGTGGCGGCGGGCGGCGGGAACGCCCTGGGCACGGCGATCGGGGCGCTGCTGCGCTCGCGCGGCCCGGAGAAGACGATCGCACTGGTGCTGTCGGTGACGCTGGGGGTCGCGGTGCTCAGCGCGGCGCTGTTCAGCGCGTTCATGCTGGCCGTCGTCGCGGCCACGGCCGGCATCGCGCAGGCCCTGAGCAAGCAGTCGCTGGACTCGCTGATCCAGCGGGACGTCCCGGAGGAGGTCCGGACGTCCGCGTTCGCCCGCTCGGAGACACTGCTCCAGATGTCCTGGGTGGTCGGCGGGGCCATCGGGATCCTGCTGCCGCTCCACGGAGTGCTGGGAATGGCGGTCGCCTCCGGGGTGCTCGCCCTGGGCGTGGCCACTGCCGTACGGGGGCTGCTGACGGCGGCCCGGCGCGGCTCGCCGCACCCGCGCGTGGCCTGAGCGGAGGGGCCCGATAGCCTGCCCGCATGACCGCTGCGTTTTTTCGGGGCAAGCGCCGCCGTGCCGCTGCCGCCGCCGGGGCCGTGACCTTCGGGCTCCTGGCTCTCTCCGCCTGCGACAAGCCGACGCCCCTGGCGACGGTCACCGTGGGCTCCACCACGGTGACGACCGAGGCCGCCTGCTACGAGAAGGGCAAGGAGCTCGGCGACAAGGCACTCAATGAGTGCGTCAAGGACAAGACGCCGAAGACCGTCAAGGTCAAGCACGGCGACAAGGTCCGCGTGGGCGTCGAGCCCGACATCGCCGACAAGGGCTGGGTCGCGGTGACCAGCGGTGCCATGGGCCCGGTCCAGCGCACCAACCAGCTCAAGCAGACCTACACCACGCTCGACGGCGACGAGCTCTTCGTCAACCAGCAGATGCGCCGCGTCGAGGACTCCACCATCCTCACCATCCTCACCAAGGACGGCGTGTGGAACTTCAAGCTCGAGCTGGACAAGGGCTGACCGCGGGTCCGGCCGTAAGGATGCCCCGCTGATGCGCGTACTCGTCGTGACCGCCGTGGCCGCCGAGCGCGACGCCGTCGTGCGCGGCGCGGCCGGCGACGCCTACGGGGACACCGCCGCGGAGCCGCTGGAGATCCCCCTGCCGGGCTTCGCGCTGCTCCGCCCCGTCCCGGTCGCCCCGGGCGCGTTCCCGCCGGTCGTGGACGTGCTGGCGGCCGGTGTCGGCCCGGCCGCGGCGGCCGCGGGCGCGGCGACCGCGCTGGTGGCGGCCGAGCTCGCCGGCAGCCCGTACGGCCTGGTGGTCTCGGCGGGCATCGGCGGCGGCTTCGTGGGCGCCGGCCGTGGCGTCGAGGGCGCCCCGGTGGGCTCGCTGGTCGTGTCCGACGCGATCGTCGCGGCGGATCTGGGCGCCGAGACGCCCGAGGGCTTCCTCCCGGTCACCGACCTGGGCTTCGGGACGGTGGCGCACCACCCGCCGGAGCCGCTGGTGCGGGCCGTGGCCGAGGCCACCGGCGCGCGCCGGGGCACCGTGCTGACCGTGTCGACCGTGACCGGTTCCGCCACGCGCGCGGCGGAGCTCGCGGCCCGGCACCCGGCCGCGCTGGCCGAGGCCATGGAGGGCTTCGGGGTGGCCGAGGCCGCCGCGGCGCACGGGGTGCCCGCCCTGGAGCTGCGCGCCGTCTCCAACCCCGTCGGCCCCCGCGACCGTGCCGCCTGGCGGATCGGCGACGCGCTCACCGCGCTCACCGGCGCCTTCCGCGCCGTCTCCCCCGCACTCGCCGCGTACGCCGCGGAGAAAGCCGAGGCCGGATCATGAGCGAGCCGCTGCGCATCGCGTATTCGCCGTGCCCGAACGACACCTTCGTCTTCGACGCGTGGGCGCACGGCCGGGTCCCCGGCGCACCCGCGCTCGACGTCACCTTCGCCGATATCGACATCACCAACGGGATGGCCGAGCGCGGCGAGCTCGATGTGCTCAAGGTGTCCTACGCGGTGCTGCCCTGGGTGCTGGAGGAGTACGCGCTGCTGCCCTGCGGCGGCGCGCTGGGCCGGGGCTGCGGCCCGCTGGTGCTCACCCGGGAGGCCGGTGCGGCGGCGGATCTGACGGGGCGGACCGTGGCCGTGCCGAGCGAGCGCTCGACGGCGTACCTCCTCTTCCGGCTGTGGGCGGCGGCGGAGGTGCCGGGCGGCGTCGGCGAGGTGGTCGTGCTGCCCTTCCACGAGATCATGCCCGCGGTCCGGGACGGCAAGGTGGACGCCGGCCTGGTGATCCACGAGGCCCGCTTCACGTATCAGAATTACGGGCTGCACTGCCTGGCCGACATGGGGCAGCACTGGGAGTCCACCACCGGGCTGCCGATCCCGCTGGGCGCGATCATCGCCAAGCGCTCGCTGGGCGCGGAGCGGCTGCGGGAACTGGCGGCGGCGGCCCGCACTTCCGTGCGGATGGCCTGGGACGACCCCCAGGCGTCACGGCCGTATGTGCTGGAGCACGCGCAGGAGATGGATCCGGCGGTGGCGGACCAGCACATCGGGCTGTACGTCAACGAATTCACGGCCGGTCTGGGCGAGGCCGGTTACGCGGCGGTGCGCGGGCTGCTCACCCGCGCCGCGGCCGAAGGGCTCGTACCGCCCCTCGGCCCGGACGCGCTCGCCTTTCCCTGACCCTCTTTCCGGACCGGTCCGGAAAGAGGCGGACGGCGGGCGGAGCGGTCAGACGTCGAGCTGGTCGGCGACCGCGCGCAGCATGCCGGCGATCTTGGAGCCGTGGGCCTTGTCGGGGTAGCGGCCGCGCTCCAGTTGCTGGGTGACGTTCTCCAGGAGCGTGGTGAGGTCCTGGACGATCGACGCCAGTTCGTCGGGCTTGCGGCGCTGGGCGGCGGCGACCGAGGGGGCGGGTTCGAGCAGCGTCACCGTCAGCGCCTGGTCACCGCGCTGGCCGGCCACGACCCCGAACTCGACCCGCTGGCCGGGCTTGAGGGCGTCGACCCCGTCCGGGAGCACCGAGGAGTGCACGAAGACGTCTCCGCCGTCGTCGCGGGAGAGAAAGCCGAAGCCCTTCTCACTGTTGAACCACTTGACCTTGCCGGTAGGCACGTCTGTCCTCGTCCTCGTGTCTCGTCGGAAATACGGAAAACGTCTGCAATCAACGGAAAAACAGCTCTTGATAGCACTACAGCGGGTCGCAAGACCCGCTCCCCCCAAGGCTAATGGTCCCGGGCCCGCTGACAAGACGTCCTCGTCCGTGCGGCGATGGGGCCTTCACGCCGACGCCTTGGGATCTACCCTGGTCAGGTGAGTAGCGAAACTCCCCACGACGGGGATCTCCTGGTACGCATCGGCGCCATCGTCTTCCTCGTCGGCGCGGTGGCCACCCTGGCGACGGTCGCCCCGCTGTTCCTGGGCGCCGATCCGCTGCCGTCCGCAGCGTACTTCGTCTGCATGCTCATGGGGGCGGGTTTCCTGATCGCGGGCGCCGGGGTGCTGCGGTCGATCGCCGCGCAGCGCCGTCAGGCGCGCGAGTCGGTGACCGCGCCGACGGCCTCCGCGCGGTAGCCGCGCAGCCAGCCGGGGAAGGCCGTGAGGTCGTCGAGGACCACGTCCGCGCCGGCCGCGCGCAGTTCGTCCGCGTCGCACGGCCCGGTCGCCACCGCCACCGACAGCGCACCCGCCGTACGCGCACCGCGCACGTCCCCCGTGTGGTCGCCGACGTAGACGGCCGCCCCGTGCTCGCGCAGCGCCACCGCCTTGCCCTCCGCCCACAGGTCTCCCACGAGCGCGTCGGCGCCGAGCTCCAGGTGGTCGAGGTGCAGCCGGGCGTTGCGCTCGTACTTCGCGGTGACGACGACCGACCGGCCGCCGAGCTCCCGCACCGCCGCGAGGGCCTCCCGGGCGCCGGGCATGGCGGGCGAGGTGTGGATGCCGAGCGTGGGGTAGACCGAGCGGTAGAGCTCCAGGGCCCCGGCGACGCCGTCCTCGGGGAACCAGTTGGCCAGCTCCTGCTCCAGCGGCGGGCCCAGCCGGGCGCACACCAGGTCGACGTCGATGTACGTACCGGTGGCGGCGACCAGCGACTCGTACGCGGCCCTGATGCCGGGAACGGAATCGATCAGGGTCAGATCGAGATCGAAGCCGACCGTGAACCCGGGTGCGCGCGCGTACGAGGTCATGCCGCCATTCTGCCGTGCTGACCCGCCCGTACACTTAGCCTCACCTAACCCAAGCCCCCCCCCCTGACCAGCCCTGCCCAGCCCCGAAGTGGAAGCGATGTCAGCCGCCGTCCCGATCAGCACCCCCGGATCAGCCCTGGTCCGGCGCCGCATCGGCTGGACGGTGGCCGCGGCCGTCGCCCTGCTGGCCGCGGTGGTCCTCAGCCTCGCGATCGGGGCCCGGCCGGTCGCCCCCGGCCAGGTCCTCGACGCCCTCCTGCACGACGGCCGGAGCAAGGACGCCCTGGTCGTCCGCGAGATGCGGCTGCCGCGCACCCTCGTCGGCCTGATGGTCGGCGCCGCCCTCGCCCTGGCCGGCACGGTCCTCCAGGGCCTCACCCGCAACCCCATCGGCGACCCCGGCATCCTCGGCATCAGCCAGGGCGCCTCGCTGGGCGTCGTCTCGGCGATCATGCTGGCCGGGGTGGAGAGCCTGACGGGCTTCGTGTGGTGGGCGTTCGCGGGCGCGGCGCTGGCGTCCGTCGCCGTCTACGCGGTCGCCTCGCGCGGCCGGGGCGGCGCCTCGCCGGTGAAGCTGGCGCTGGCCGGTGCGGCGATCAACGCGCTGATCGTCGCCGTGGTGCACGCCGTGCTCGCCACCCACGCCGCGGTCCTGGACCGGTTCCGCTTCTGGCAGGTCGGCTCGCTGGCCGGCGGCGAGCCCGTACTCGTCTCCCAGATGTGGCCCTTCCTGCTGGTGGGCGCGGTGATGGTGGCGTCCGTGGCACGCGGTCTGGACGCCCTGGCGCTCGGCGAGGACGTCGCCAAGGGCCTCGGGCAGAACGTCGCGGCCGTACGGATCGTCGGCGGCCTCGGGGCGACCGTCCTCACCGGCATCGGCGTCGCCGCCGCGGGCCCGATCGCCTTCCTCGGCCTCGCCGTGCCGCACATCGCCCGCGCCCTGGTCGGCGGCGACCACCGCTGGCTGCTGCCCATGGCGGCGCTGCTCGGCCCGGTCGTCCTGCTGCTCGCCGACACCGCGGGCCGGGTGATCTTCCCGCCGGGCGAGGTGCCGTCCGGCGTGATGACGGCCCTGATCGGCGTCCCCTTCCTGATCGCGCTGGTCCGCCGCCGCAAGGCGGTGGCCGCGTGAGCACCACCCTGACCGGCCGGCCGGGCCTCCGCCCCGCCGGTTACGCCCTCGTCCGGGCCGGGCGCGGCTCCTTCCTCGTGCACCGGCGGGCCACGGCCACCGCGTTGGTGCTGACCGTGCTGCTCGCGGCCTCCTGCCTGGCGTACCTGTGCGTGGGCAAGGCGTTCGTCGCGCCCGACGAGGCCCTGAAGGCCTTGTTCGGGCAGCCCTCGGACGCCGGGTTCGTCGTCGGCACCCTGCGGCTGCCCCGGATGACGGTGGGGCTGCTGGCCGGCGCCGCGTTCGGGGTGGCCGGCGCGCTCATCCAGACCGTCGCCCGCAACCCGCTGGCCAGCCCCGACGTCATCGGGGTGAGCCAGGGCGCGAGCGCCGTGACGGTCGGCGCGCTGACGTACGGCGTCACCTCGTACGCCGTCCTCCCCTACCTCTCCGTCCTCGGCGGGCTCCTCGCGGCCGTCCTCGTCTACGCCTTCGCGTGGCGCGGCGGCCTGCACGCGACCCGCTTCGTCCTCATCGGCATCGGCTTCGCGGTCGCGCTGCGCTCCGTGTCCCACCTGTTTATGACCAAGGGCGACTACCTGGTCGCCCAGCAGGCCCAGGTGTGGATGACCGGCTCGCTCAACGGCCGCGGCTGGGCCGAGGCGACGCCCCTGGCCTGGACGCTGCTCGCGCTCGCGCCCTTCGTCTGCTGGGCGGCGCGGGCCCAGCGCACGGTGTCCATGGACGACGACACGGCGACGGCCCTGGGCGTACGGCTGAACCGGTCGCGGCTCGGGCTCGCCCTGCTCGGGGTGCTGCTGGCCTCCGTCGCCACGGGCGCCGCCGGCCCGGTCGACTTCGTGGCCCTGCTCGCCCCCCAGCTGGCCCGCCGGGTGACGCGCACCGCGCAGATCCCGCTGCTGAGCTCGGCCCTGACGGGCGCGCTCATCGTCGTCCTCGCGGACCTGCTGGGCCGCAAGCTGTTCGAACCCACCGAGCTCCCCGTCGGCGTGCTCACCGCCGCCGTCGGCGCCCCGTATCTCATCTGGCTCATCATCAGGGGCCGCACCGGAGGAAGAGCGTGACCGAGCGGACGACCCCCCGGCTCACCGCCCGCGACCTGACGCTCGCCTACGAGGAGCGCGTGGTCGTGGACGGCCTCGACGTGGACATCCCGGACGGGAAGGTCACCGTCGTCGTCGGCCCCAACGCGTGCGGCAAGTCCACCCTGCTGCGGGCCCTCGGCCGGCTCCTGAAGCCCCGGCGCGGCGCGGTCCTCCTGGACGGCACCGAGCTGTCCCGCATCCCGACCCGCGACATCGCCCGGTCGCTGGGCCTGCTGCCGCAGACGCCCGTCGCGCCCGAGGCCATCACGGTCGCGGACCTGGTCGCCCGTGGCCGGCAGCCCCACCAGCGCTGGTGGCAGCAGTGGTCGGACGAGGACGAGCGCGCGGTCACGGACGCGATGGAGCGCACGGACACGGCGGCGCTCGCGGAGCGGTCCGTGGACGAGCTGTCGGGCGGCCAGCGGCAGCGCGTGTGGATCGCGATGGCCCTGGCGCAGGAGACGGACCTGCTGCTCCTGGACGAGCCGACGACGTATCTGGACATCTCCCACCAGGTCGAGGTCCTGGACCTGTGCCGCCGTCTGAACCGCGAACGCGGCCGCACGGTCGTGGCGGTCCTGCACGACCTCAACCAGGCGGCGCGCTACGCGGACCACCTGGTGGCGATGAAGGCAGGCCGCATCGTGGCGCAGGGCGCGCCGTCGGAGGTGGTGACGGCGGAGCTGGTGCGGGAGGTCTTCGGCCTGGAGTCGGTGGTCGTGCCGGACCCGGTGACGGGGAGTCCGCTGGTGGTGCCGGGGATGCCGTGGACGGTGCAGGTGGAGGAGAGCGGGCCGGTGGCGGAGAGCGTCACGGGCTGAGGGGGCCGCCCCGGGCCTGCGGGCCGGGCCGCCGCAAACCTTCGGGTCCCGTGAGAGGTCGCACCCGCCACGTCGTGGGGGCCTGCGGACCGGGGCGGGCCGAGCCGCCGCGACCTTCGGGCCCGGTGAGGGATCGCACCCGCCACGGGTGCCGCCGGGCCTGCGGACCGGGGCGGGCCGGGCCACCGCAGCCTTCAGGCCCCATGAGGGGCCGCACTCGCCACGAGTGCCGCCGGGCTGCGGACCGTCAGGGGCCGAGCCGCCGCAGCCTTCAGGCCCCATGAGGGATCGCACCCGCCACGAGTGCCGCCGGGCCGCGGACCGTCACGGACCGAGCCGCCGTGATCTTCGGGCCCCGTGAGACGGTCGCACCCGCCACGTCGTGGGAGGGCGTCGTGGGAGGGCCGCGGGCGGCCGGGCGGGCAGGCGCACGAAGAACCCGGCCGGGTGGGCAGGCGCGCAAAGAACCCGGTCAGCCGGGCACGCGTACGAAGAACCCGGTCAGCCGGGGCGCCGGGCCCGCCACGTCACATAGAGGGCCGAGGCCACGGCGGCGACGCGGATGACCCAGGGCCAGGTGTCGGCCAGCGCGGACCCGAGGCCGCCGGACGGCACGGGGTCGCCCCAGCGCCCTTCCGTGCGGCCCCACAGCCAGACCACCCCGGCCGCGACGGTCAGGCCCGGCAGGACCACGACGGCCCACTGCGACTCGGTGTGGGAGAGCTTGCGGGTGAGATAGGCCAGGCCCCAGCCGACGGCGAGCACGATCCAGTTGCCCAGGAAGGCGCCGACGAGCAGCAGCAGGGCGACGACCAGGAGCAGCGGCGGGACGGGCGCGCCGTCGGGCCGGCGCAGCAGACTGATCCGGCGCGGCCCGTCCTCCTCGGCTTCCTCGGCCACCTCGTCCTCCTCACCCCGCCCGCCCTGGGCGCCCGGCGGGGCGTCGTGCGGTGGCGGCTTCAGTATCTCGGGGACCTCGATGCCTCCGGTGAACCCGTGCATCGGCGCGGAGGCGCCGCCCGGGAACGGTCCGGGCTCGACCCGCCACCAGTCCGGCGCCTCGGCGGCGGGCCCCGTCCCGTCCGCCGCGGGAAAGTATTGCGGCGCGGGGGCGGCGGCGCGGGCGCCCTCGCCCTCGCGGCGCGGCTCGGGCACCCTGCCGCTGTCGTTCCCGGCGGCCCCGGCCCCGGCCACGGCCTCGTCGGGGCTGCCGAGGTCGGCGAGAATCCGCTGTACGGCGTTCGGCGTGTCGGCGCCCTCGGAGGAGCGCCGCCGTTCGATCTCCGTACGCAGCCGCGAGACGAGCCGCATCCGGTCGCCGGAGGTGAGCGACTGCCGCTGGGCGATGTCGCCGACCCGGCTCAGATAGTCGTAAACAAGCTGATCGCTCTCGATCCCCACCGAAACCCCTCAGACCACCAGCCGCGTTCCTGCCCCGAAGGTACCGCTTCGCCGCAGGGCCTACGGAGGGAATCAGGAGACCTTCACCGCGAGGCGGGTACCCCGCCGGACGGGCTGAATTCAGCCCGTCCGGCGATTGAGGACACCGCGCGTCAGCGCGGAAAAGGGGGGCCCGGGGGCGAAGCCCCCGGTTACCGGGAAGGGGCGGGGCTGGGGAAAACGCCCCGCGCAGCGGCATGCACGAAGGAACAGCACCACGACGGCGCCGCACGGACAACAGCCGAGCACAGCGCAGCGACCCGGTACCGTAAGCAGAATGACCACGTCGCGGCCGGAGAAGCACACGAGCGGACCCCGCACGGAGAGAGCGCCCGCCGGAGCCCCTTCCGCCGCACCCGCCCGCACCCTCGCCGAGGAGCTCCGCGGCCGCCCCGACGACTCGCTCGCCGCCCTCCTGCGCGCCCGCCCCGACCTGCTCAATCCCGTCCCGGGCGACCTCACCCAGCTCGCGACCCGGGCCGGCACCCGCGCGTCCGTGGTCCGGGCGCTGGAGCGCCTGGACCGGTTCACGCTCCAGGTCGCGGAGGCGCTGGCGGTCGCGCCGGACCCGTGCCCGTACGCCACGCTGGACGCCCTGATGGGCGGCGACGCGCCCGAGGACCCGAGGATCGCGGCGGAGCTGCCGCGCGCCGTGGCGGCCCTGCGCGACCAGGCGCTGGTCTGGGGCGCGGAGGACCAGTTGCGGCTGGTGCGCACGGTGCGGGAGCTGCTGGCGCCGAGCGCGGCGCACCCCTCTCCCACGGGCCTGGGCCCGTCCGTCGCCGAGGCCACGGCGGGCATGTCGCCGGGCCGGGTGCAGCAGATCATCGCGGCGGCGGGGCTGCCCGCGACGCATGACCCGGTGACGGCGGTCGCGGCGCTGACGGAGCTGTTCGAGGACCGTGCGCGGATGTCGGCGCTGCTGGACACGGCCCCGGCGGAGGCGACGGCGGTGCTGGGCCGCCTGGTGTGGGGCCCGCCGTACGGCACGGTGACGGCCGAGCCGGCGGCGCACCTGCGCTGGCTGCTGGACCGGGGGCTGCTGCTGCCCGCCGGGCCGGGGAGCGTGCTGCTGCCGCGCGAGGTGGCGCTGCACCTGCGCGCCGGGCGGGCGCACCGGGCCCCGGAGCCGGTGGCCCCGGAGCTGGCGCCGGTCACGGAGCACTCGCCCCGGGTGGTGGACGCGACGGCGGCCGGGCAGGCGTTCACGGCCCTGACGACGGTCGAGGACCTGCTGAAGGGCTGGGAGACGGGCGGCCCGCTGGTCCTGCGGGCGGGCGGGCTGAGCGTGCGCGACCTCAAGCGGACGGCGGCCGCGCTGGACGCGACGGAGCAGGCGGCCGCCTTCTGGACCGAGCTGGCGTACGCGGCGGGGCTGCTGGCGTCGGACGGCGAGGTAGACGAGCGGTACGCCCCGACGCCGGCCTACGACGAGTGGCTGCTGCTGCCCGCGGAGCAGCGGTGGACGCGCCTGGCGACGGCGTGGCTGGCGGCGACGCGCACGGCGGGCCCGGTCGGCGGCCGGGACGCCAAGGCCCGTACGCTCGCGGCGCTGGGCCCGGACCTGGACCGCGCCCCGGCGCCGGAGGTGCGCCACCGGGTGCTGGCGCTGCTGGCGACGCTGCCGCAGGGCGGCTCGGTCACGCCGGAGACGCTGCTGGGGCGGTTGCGGTGGGAGCGCCCGCCGCGCGGCGCGGTGACGGGCGGAGCACCGGCCGGGCGGCCGGGGACAGCCGGAGCACCGCCCCACGCGCCCCACGACGACCTCCGCTCCCGCCTGGCCCTCTGGACCCTGACCGAGGCCGAGATGCTCGGCGTCACCAACCGGGGCGCCCTCACGGACCACGGCCGGGCCCTGCTCGGGGCCGGTGGCACGGAGGGCGCGCCCTGGCGCCCGGCCGGTGAGGCCGAGCTCGGGGCGGCGGCCGTGCGGGCCGCCGCGCGGCTCGCGCCGCTGCTCCCCGAGCCGCTCGACCACGTCCTGCTGCAGGCGGACCTCACGGCGGTGGCCCCGGGCCCGCTGCGGCGGCCGCTGGCGCAGACGCTGGGGGTGCTGGCCGACATCGAGTCCAAGGGCGGGGCGACGGTCTACCGCTTCACGCCCGGTTCGGTGCGGCGCGCGCTGGACGCGGGCCGGACGGCGACGGACCTGAAGACGTTCCTCACGGAACACTCGCGTACGCCCGTGCCGCAGCCGCTCTCGTACCTGATCGACGACGTGGCACGCCGCCACGGCCACCTGCGGGTGGGGGCGGCCTCCTCGTACGTGCGCTGCGACGACGAGGCGATGCTGGCGGAGATCCTCGCCGACCGGCGCTCGGCCCCGCTGCGGCCGCGCCGCCTGGCGCCGACGGTGCTGGCGGCGCAGGTGCCGCCCGACGCCCTCCTCGACGGCCTGCGGGCGATGGGCTACGCACCGGCGGCGGAGTCGGCGGAGGGCGACGTCGTGGTCACCCGCGCGGACGCCCACCGCACCCCGCCGCGCACGGCGCCCACCCCGGTGCCGGAGGGCCCGCCCGTCCCGGACCCGACGCTGCTGGGCGCGGCGGTGCGCGCGATCCGCGCGGGCGACATGGCGTCGACCGCGGAACGCAAGCCCACGGCGGCCCCGGCCTCCGGCGGCCTGCCCCGCACGACGTCCGCCGACACCCTGGCGACGGTCCAGGCCGCGGTGCTGACGGGCGCGGCGGTCTGGATCGGCTATGTGAACGCGGAAGGCGCGGCGAGCCAGCGGGTGATCGCCCCGGTCCGGGTGGAGGGCGGCTTCGTGACGGCGTACGACCACACGGCGGACGAGATCCGCACCTACCCGCTGCACCGCATCACGGGCGTGGCGGAGCTGGTGGACGACACGGTCTGAGCCGTCGCGGACGGCCCGCGCGGTGACCGGCCGAACCGAACGTCCGGAAGAGCGGGCGAGCGGCTCCGGTGGGGACCGGCTCACGAAGGACACCCGCCCCGGCACCCCGCCGGCGAGGCCCGGACCGCGCCGGTCCGTGGTGGGGGCCGGTCCTCACCGGCCCCCACCTCGCTTTCCCCCCGCATGCGGCACACTGGACGTTTGGCCCGACGGCGCCGCCCCGGCGCCCGTACGGCCGACCGCTAGCGGAAAGGGCCCAGCGCGTGAACGGACCTCTCATCGTCCAGAGCGACAAGACGCTGCTTCTGGAGGTGGACCACGAGCAGGCGGACGCGTGCCGCCGCGCCATCGCCCCCTTCGCGGAGCTGGAGCGCGCGCCCGAGCACATCCACACCTACCGGCTGACCCCGCTCGGCCTGTGGAACGCCCGTGCCGCGGGGCACGACGCCGAGCAGGTCGTCGACGCGCTCGTCACCCACTCCCGTTACCCCGTGCCGCACGCGCTGCTGGTCGACATCGCCGAGACGATGGACCGCTACGGCCGGCTCAAGCTGATGAAGCACCCCGTGCACGGGCTGGTGCTGGAGAGCACGGACCGGCCGGTGCTGGAGGAGATCCTCCGGTCGAAGAAGGTCCAGCCGCTGGTCGGGGCCCGGATCGACGCCGACACCGTCGCCGTGCACCCCTCCGAGCGCGGGCAGATCAAGCAGACGCTGCTGAAGCTGGGCTGGCCCGCCGAGGACCTCGCGGGCTACGTCGACGGCGAGGCGCACCCGATCGAGCTGGAGGAGGACGGCTGGACGCTGCGCCCGTACCAGCGGCAGGCCGTCGAGGGCTTCTGGCACGGCGGCTCCGGCGTCGTCGTGCTGCCCTGCGGCGCGGGCAAGACGCTGGTCGGCGCGGGGGCGATGGCGCAGGCCAAGGCGACCACGCTGATCCTCGTCACCAACACCGTCTCGGCGCGGCAGTGGAAGCACGAGCTGGTGAAGCGGACGTCCCTGACCGAGGACGAGATCGGCGAGTACTCGGGGACGAGGAAGGAGATCCGCCCGGTCACCATCGCCACGTACCAGGTCCTCACGACCAAGCGGAAGGGCATCTACCCGCACCTGGAGCTGTTCGACTCCCGGGACTGGGGCCTGGTCGTCTACGACGAGGTGCACCTGCTGCCCGCGCCGGTCTTCAAGTTCACCGCCGATCTCCAGGCCCGCCGCCGCCTCGGTCTGACGGCCACGCTCGTGCGCGAGGACGGCCGTGAGTCGGACGTCTTCTCGCTCATCGGCCCGAAGCGCTTCGACGCCCCGTGGAAGGAGATCGAGGCGCAGGGCTATATCGCGCCCGCCGACTGCGTCGAGGTCCGGGTGAACCTCACGGACCACGAGCGGCTGGCGTACGCGACGGCGGAGACCGAGGAGAAGTACCGCTACTGCGCGACGACCGCCACCAAGCGGAAGGTCACGGAGGCGCTGGTGCGCAAGCACCGGGGCGAGCAGACGCTCGTCATCGGCCAGTACATCGACCAGCTGGACGAGCTGGGCGAGCACCTGGGCGCGCCCGTCATCAAGGGCGAGACGACGAACGCGCAGCGGGAGAAGCTCTTCGAGTCCTTCCGGCAGGGCGAGATCTCGGTCCTCGTCGTGTCGAAGGTCGCCAACTTCTCGATCGACCTGCCGGAGGCGACGGTCGCCATCCAGGTGTCCGGCACGTTCGGCTCCCGCCAGGAGGAGGCGCAGCGGCTCGGCCGGGTGCTCCGCCCGAAGGCGGACGGGCACGAGGCCCGGTTCTATTCGGTGGTCGCCCGCGACACCGTCGACCAGGACTTCGCGGCGCACCGCCAGCGGTTCCTGGCGGAGCAGGGGTACGCGTACCGGATCGTGGACGCGGACGCGCTGCTGACGGGCGGCGACGCCGCCTGAGCCGGCGGACCGGGCGGGGCGATCCCGGTCCGCGGCCGATTCCCGGTCGGTACGCTGGCCGGGGAGTCGCGCCATGGCGAGGAAAGGGCAGCATGTCTCATCAGGACATCTACGAGGTGTTGTACACCGAGCCGGCCGCACGTGACCGCGACCGGCTGGACCCCGCGCGGCGGGCGTCGTTCGACAAGGCGGTCGAGATCCTCGCCCGCGATCCGTACACCGAGCTCTCCCGGCCCGTGGGCGTGGGCGGGCAGGACCGGGAGATCCGGCTCACGTCGCAGATCGTGGCCGAGTACATGATCTCGCGGGGGCGGCTGCTCCTCGTGGTCCTGAGGATCTTCGACGACGCGGACATCCTCCTGCCCGAGGAGTGACCCCGCGCGGGGTGACGGACCCTGGGGGCGTGCGGAAAATCATTCGCGCGCCCCTTTTCTGCTGACTACACTCGTCCGCCTTGCCGCCTCCCGCGCGCCCTCGCGCGCCGGGAGCGCCACCGTCCGGACGGAAACCGGCGGGTCCACGCACCACGTCCAGCACCCGCACCCCGCCCGGAGGCCCCGCCGTGCCCGCGCAGCAAGTCCCGAACGACCCCCTCGCGCGTGAGCGCGCCCACCTCTCCTCCTCCCGTGCCGCGCTGCGCGCCATGCGCGCCGACGTCGAGGCCCTGGACATCAAGGACGTCACCGCGAACTGGGTGAACGCCGCGGTCCTGGAGCGGCAGATCGAGGACCGGATCACGGCGCTGGCCGACCTGGCGCACACCCCGCTGTTCTTCGGCCGGCTGGACTACGTGCACGCGCCGGGCGCCGATCAGGCCGAAGGGGCAGAGGGCGAGCGCTTCTACATCGGCCGCCGGCACGTCCACGACGCGGACGGCGACCCCATGGTCATCGACTGGCGCGCACCCGTCTCACAGCCGTTCTACCGGGCGTCCAAGAAGGAGCCCATGGACGTGCGGACGCGCCGCCGCTTCGGCTACACCGGCGGCGAGCTGACCGCCTACGAGGACGAGGACCTCACCGACGCCGCGGGCGAGGAGCGGGCGAGCCGGCTCCTCCAGACGGAGATCGAGCGGCCGCGCGTCGGCCCGATGCGGGACATCGTCGCGACGATCCAGCCGGAGCAGGACGAGATCGTCCGCGCGGGCATCGGCGGCACGGTGTGCGTCCAGGGCGCCCCGGGCACCGGGAAGACCGCCGTCGGCCTGCACCGTGTCGCGTATCTGCTCTACGCCCACCGCGAGCGCCTCGCCCGCACGGGCACGCTCGTCATCGGCCCGAACCGCTCCTTCCTCCACTACATCGAGCAAGTGCTGCCCGCCCTGGGCGAGTTGAACGTGGCGCAGGCCACGGTCGACGACCTGGTCGCCCATGTGGAGGTGCGCGGCGAGGACGCCCCCGCCGCCGCCCGGCTCAAGGGCGACGCCCGCATGGCGGAGGTGCTGCGGCGCGCGGTGCGCTCCGGTGTGACGATGCCGGACGAGGCGGTCGTCGTCGTGCGCGGCTCACGGCGCTGGCGGGTCCCGGCGTACGAGATCGAGGAGATGGTCCGCGAGCTGCTGGCCCGCGACATCCGTTACGGCGCCGCCCGCGAGGCGCTCCCGCAGCGGATCGCGCACGCCGTGCTCGTACGGATGGAGGAGGCGGGCGAGGCGCCCGACGACCGGGTGCAGGACGCGGTGGCGCGGAACGCCGCGGTGAAGGCGGCGGTCAAGTCGCTCTGGCCGGCGGTCGATCCGGCGAAGCTGGTGCTCCGGCTGCTGTCCGACGCGGAGTTCCTCGCGGAGCACGCGGAGGGCGTCCTGACGGCCGACGAGCAGGCGGAGATCCGCTGGGCGAAGCCGACCCGGAGCGTACGGTCCGCCAGGTGGTCCGCGGCGGACGCGGTGCTGATCGACGAGGCGGCCGACCTCGTCGCCCGAACGCCGTCCCTGGGCCATGTCGTCCTGGACGAGGCCCAGGACCTCTCCCCCATGCAGTACCGCGCGGTCGGCCGCCGCTGCACGACCGGTTCGGCGACGATCCTCGGCGACCTCGCGCAGGGCACCACGCCGTGGGCGACGCCGACCTGGGCCGAGGCCCTGACCCACCTGGGCAAGCCGGACGCCTCGGTCGAGGAACTGACCCAGGGCTTCCGCGTACCGCGCGAGGTGATCGCCTACGCGTCCCGGCTGCTGCCGGCCATCGCCCCGGGCCTCGCCGAGGCCACCTCGGTGCGGGAGGCGGCGGGCGACTTCTCGGTGCGGGAGGTGGCCCTGTCCGCGCGGGACGAGGCGGTCGTCGCCGCCTGCCGCGAGGCGCTGGAACGCGAGGGCTCGATCGGCCTGATCGCGGCCGACGCCCGCGTCGCGCCGCTCGCGGAGGCCCTGCGCACCGCCGCCCTGCCGTTCCTCGCCCCCGGCGAGGAGACCTCCGCGGACTCCCGCCTGACCCTGGTCCCGGCGACCCTGGCCAAGGGCCTGGAGTACGACTACGTGGTCCTGGACGAACCGTCGGAGCTCGTCACGGCAGAACCGGACGAACGAACGGGCCTGCGACGGCTGTACGTGGCCCTGACACGGGCGGTGTCGGGCCTGACGGTGATCCACGCGGCGGGGTTGCCGGGGCAGTTGGGGTAACGGTTCGTTGTCGGGTGCGGCGCCATTCCCCGCTGCGCGGGGGTCGCCGTACGGCCTCTGCCCTTTGCCACGTGCGGCGCCGTTTCCCGCTGCGCGGGGTCGCCGTACG
>NZ_LGUI01000010.1 GCF_002891295.1 Streptomyces eurocidicus
CAATGCACCGGCCACAACAACCACACCAACAAACCCACCGAAACCAACGGCGCCAACCCCACCAACAACCCCACACGAAGAACCGCAAGGCGCCCGGGTTCCCCTTCGGACCCGCTCTCGCGCGATCCTTGACGACCCCTCAGGCGCCGGTACTCCACGCGGTACTCACCCTCCGGCGCCTCCCGCACCGGTCCCGTCAGACGGCTGAACCGCTCGTAGTCGTAGCCGCCGGAAGCCTCCACAAGGCCGGCGTCGACGACGACCCCGACACCCTCGACACCGCCGGCGACAGCCGCCTCGGCCGCCGGACCCGGCACCCCACTCGCGCCTGCCACCTCATCCGTGACCTGGCACTCCGACACCCGTGCACCACTCACCACAGCCACCACCCACTCCCCCACAGCCACATCGGACATAACGTGAGATCAGTCTGAAAAACCTAACAATCCGCCCCTGGGTTGCCGGGCCGTCACACTCGATGCGGCCGCTCAACCACCCGCACAGCCCATACGGAGATACGAAAGACACATGGATCGGCCGAGTGGCCCCACTCCACACCCCCGCCGCCTCGCGCACGGGGAAACCGGAGGCAGGCACACCGGAACGGATGAACCATGGGTCGGCGCGTCGACCCGGCACGACGTGATCAAGTCAAAACAACCGGCGCCATCGGCGTTTCAGTGCCCGGTCCGCACCCTCACCTGCGATATCTCTCGCCGTACACGGCAACGTCGAGAGAAGGCTGAAGGGCAGGCATGATCACCAACCGCACCGCCACCCCCCTCGCGGCAGCCGTCGCACTGGCCGTCCTCGGTGCCGGCCCGGTCCCGGGCGCGGCGGCCGAGGGCTCCGACGACCCGGTCCCGGACGCCGCGGACGCCAAGAAGGTCGACGAGTTCCTCGAGCGGGCCAAGGAGACCGAGCAGGCCGTCAGCCCGGAGCTGAAGGCCGTCGCCCTGATCAGCCGTGCCACCCTGGTCGGCTTCGACGACCGGCTGAGGTCCGCCGGCTCCGTCAGACGCACGGTGGCCGCGCTCATGAAACGGACGCCCGGTCAGACCGTGGAGGCGGCCCTCGCGAAGATCGAGGACTCCGTCCACTACACCTTGCAATGGCCGGACGGCAGATACACCGAAGGCGTCAAGGCCGCCTCCACCGCGCTCGTCGGCTGGGACAACGACAGCGTCCGCTGGTCCAACACCTGGGGCCGCAAGGACGGCCGCAAGGCGATCGACTCGGTCTGGCGCGACCGGCGTTCCGGGCACGCCTTCGCGATCCGGTTCCACACCCCGTCCAGCAGGTGGGCCCAGGAGGCGGCACGCAAGCTCAAGGCGGAACAGCACCGGCCCGGCACCCAGGAGGACCGCGTCAAGGAACTGCGCCGACAGCAGGAGGCGATCTTCAACTCGGTGCCCGTTCCCGAGGGCGCGGAACGGCTGGCCGCGCCCGCGTCACCCCCGCCACCCGCCAAGCCCGAGCCCACCGCCGTGCCGGCGCCCGAGGTCACTCCCGCACCGGCGCCGGCCCCCGCGCCGGCCCCGGCCGAGCCCACCGCGGGTCCGGTACCCGTGCCGGCCTGACCGTGGCGGTGACCCGGGCCGGCGGCCCGGAAGCGCCCCGGGAAGGCACCGGTTTTCCGGCAGGGCCGGAATCGGCCCATCCGCGTTTCACCGGGCGCTTCGCTCCCGGACACCGTGGGAACCGCCCCGGGCGCACCGCCGGCACGGCCGGCGCCGGGCACGAGGGTCCGCCGCACCCGGGCCCCCACCGAGGCCCCGTCCAAGAACCCCGTTCACAACCAGGAGACATCGATGATCTTCATTGTCGTCAAGATGACCGTCCGCCCCGAGCGCACGAAGGAATGGCTCACGCTCGTCGGCGACTTCACCCGCGCCACGCGCGAGGAGCCGGGCAACCTCTTCTTCGAGTGGTCGACCAGCGTCGACAACCCGAACCAGTTCGTGCTGGTGGAGGGCTTCGCCTCCCGCGAGGCGGGCGACGCCCACGTCAATTCGGCCCACTTCAAGAAGGCCATGGACACGATGGCCGACGCCATCGCGACCACGCCGCAGATCATCAGCACCGAGGCGCCGGGCAGCGGCTGGTCCGCCATGGCCGAGCTCACCCCGCGCCACACGTCGTAGGACGGACCGGCCGGCCGCCCTCGGCCGGACCCCGTGGTCCGGCCGAGGGCGGTACGGGCATGCGTGGCTGCAACCCTCGGGCGGTTGCCGTAGTCCTATTGACTATGACCATACGAGCGAAGAAGAGAACGACCTCGTCGGCGGTACGCCGGCTGTCCGTGCTCCTCGGCGCGGTGGGGCTCGCGGCCCCGCTCACCCTCGCGATCGGCGGCACCGCGCAGGCCGCCCCCGCCTGCACGACGAAGGCCGGTCCGCACCAGAAGGACGTGGAGAAGTTCCTGGGCCTGCCGGTGGACGGGCGGCAGGCCCCGGCGGACTGCCGGGCGATACAGGACTTCCAGATCAAGCGCGGCATCCGTCCGAACATCGGCTACGCGGGCCCGGTCACCTGGGGCGTCATGCGGGAGGAGCTCACCGCGCGCAACCCCAACGCGGCGGGCAGGTGCCCGGTGAACGTGGGCCGCGTCGCCTGCGTCGACCTCACCCGGCAGATCAGCTGGGTCCAGGACGGCAAGTCCCTGAAGTTCGGCCCGGTCCCGGTCCGTACGGGACGTGACGGCCACGAGACCCGGACCGGCGCGAAGAAGGTCTACTGGCGTTCGATCGACCACTGGTCGACGCTCTACGACGTCCGCATGCCGTACGCCCAGTTCTTCGACGGCGGGCAGGCGTTCCATTCCATCGAGGGCAGCGTCCGTTCGCAGCCCGGGTCCCACGGCTGCGTCAATATGCGCCCCGGCGACGCCAAGGCGTACTGGTCCCTGCTCCGCAACGGCGACGACGTCTTCGTCTACGGCCGGAAGCCCGGCACCTGAGCCATGCCTCGGGGGCGGGGAGCCTGCCCGGCGCCCCGCCCCGAAAACCGGAGGAATTACCTCCCCCATAGGCAAACGATTCTGCGAACACTCTTACGAGTGAAGCGAGTTCATTCCCCCTTCTCCGGCCCCGGAACTCTCCGATAGAAAAGGCGCCTGGTCCCGAAGATGGGTGGTCATGGATGGCTCCGCATCACACAGCTCCCCTCTCCCAGGTCCCCTCGGACCTCGCAGACCGCACAGATCCCGCAGACCCCGCAGCCCTCTCGGCGCCGCGTGCCCCCGCCGGTCCGTCGCCGGCCGTGGAGCGGTTCGTCGAGGTCTCCGTCCGGCTGACCGGCTTCGACGCCTTCGACCTGCACGCCACGGGATTGGCCGCGCTGTACCGGGCGACGGCGCTCGACCAGGTGGGGCCCGAGGCGTTCGAGCGCTTCCTCGCCGAGCTCGCCGCCGTGGGCGGCGACCCCGGCCGGCTCGAAGGCGAGACCTCCCGCGACATCGCCCGCGCGCTCGCCCACCTCTGGTATCTGGGCGTCTGGCCGCAGCTCGCCAGATCCGTCCACACGGCCCTCGGCCGGGAGAAGGCCAACGTCCCGTTCACGGTCTCGCCCGAGGCGTACACGGAGGGCCTGGTGTGGCGGACCTTCCACGGCCATCCGGCCGGCGCCAAGGCCCCGGGCTTCGGCACCTGGTCCGAGCCACCGCCCGGCGCCCCGCCGGTGCCCCGCCCGGCCGCCCCCGGGCGACCCGTGGCGGGGCCCGGGAAAGAGCGCGAAGAGGAGACCGCGGGGGACGCCGTATGAGCACTTCCCCGCGCGCCGGCGGACAGCCGACCGGCGGCCACCGCACCGGCACACCCCACCTCCGGCGGTACGACGTGATCGTGGTCGGCGCCGGGCTCTCCGGAACCCTGGTCGCCAAGCGGCTGGGCGACCAGGGCTGGCGCGTCCTCGTCCTGGAGGCCGGCACCCGTACCCTCGACACCTGGCCCGGCCACCTCGACGCCATGAACACCTATTACGCGGCCTCCGCGAAGGTGCCCAATTCCCCGTACCGCGCCAATACGGCGGCCCCCTCCCCCGATGTCCTCGACCTCGTGGGACTGCCGGGCGGCGGATTCCGCGCGAACGGCTATCTCGTGCAGAACGGCGCCCTGCCCTACGGCTCCGACTATCTCCGCGCCAACGGCGGCACGGTCATGCACTGGCTCGGCCTCACCCCCCGTATGCACCCGGAGGACTTCGCCGTCCGCCGGACATTCGGATACGGCCGCGACTGGCCCATCGGCTATGCCGACCTGGAGGGCCACTACCGCGCGGCCGAGCGGGAACTGGGCGTCGCGGGGGACGCCCAGGAACAGTCCGAGGCCATCGGCCTGCCCTTTCCGGAGGGCTACGTCTATCCGATGCACAGGATTCCGCGCAGCTATATCGACGACGTCGTCGCCGCGAAGCTCGACGGCGTCCCCGTCCGGGAGTCGCCGGACGCCGCCGAGACCACCCTGCGGGTCGTCACCACCCCGCACGCCCGCAACAGCGTCCCCGACGCGCGGTACGACGGCGGGCGCGGCTACCGCCCGGTCGGTGCGGCGGGCCTGCCCAACTACGGGGAGCGGTGCGTCGGCAACGCCTCCTGTGTGCCCATCTGTCCCGTGCAGGCCAAGTACAACCCCCTGAAGACCCAGGCCACCTGGGACAGCCGGGTCACGCTCGTCACCAAGGCCGTGGTCAGCCGGGTCCTGGCCGACGGGAACGGCCGCGCCCTCGGCGTCGAGTACCAGGCGTACGACGACCCCGCCGCCCCCGTGCACACCACGCACACCGCCGAGGCCGACATCGTCGTGCTCGCCGCGCACGCGATCGAGAACGCCAGACTGCTCCTGGTGTCCCGGCTCGCCGGGCACAGCGGCCAGGTGGGCCGCAATCTCATGGACCACCCGGTGCTGCTGACCTGGGGGCTGATGAGGCATCCGGTCGGCCCCTTCCGGGGCCCCGCCTCCACCTCGGGGGTGGAGAGCTTCCGCACCGGCCCGGCCCGGCGGAGGCGCGCACCGTTCCGTATCGAGATCGCCAACTGGGGGTGGAGCTGGCCGGCGTCCTCCCCGGGGAGCGATGTCGCCCGGCTGCTGGGCATCACGGGAGACTCCGGGCAGCCCCGGGGAAGAGGCGTGTTCGGCGAGGAGCTGCGCCGCGCGCTCGGGGAAGGGATCGGCCGTCAGTTCAGCCTGCAGTTCGAGCTGGAGCAGGAGGCCGAGAGCCGTAACCGGGTCACCGTCGACCCGCGCCACCGCGACCGGCTCGGCAACCCCCGCCCGGTCATCACCTACGACCTCTCCGACCGGCTCAAGCGCGGTCTGGCCGCCGCCAAGGCCGTGTCCGACCGGATCTTCGGCCTGCTGGAGGCCGAAGACCACACGGCGTACGGCCCCGGCCCCTTCTCCCCCGGCTACTTCCGCTTCGAAGGACAGGATCTCTCCTTCAACGGCGCCGGCCACGGAGCGGGCACCCACGTCATGGGCGACTCGCGGGACTCCTCGGTGGTCGACCACTGGCAGCGCTGCTGGGACCACCCCAACCTCTACGCCGTCGGCTGCGGCAGCATGCCGTCGATCGGCACCTCCAACCCCTCGCTGACCATGGCCGCCCTCGCCCTGCGCAGCAGCGAGCAGATCCACCGCGAGCTGACCGGGCTGCACCGGCCGGTGACCGTCCGGACCGGTGGCGGGACCGGTGCCGGCGACCTCTCTCCCCATGTCCCCGGCCCGGCGCCGTCCCCCGCCCCCGCGCGGGGTCCGTCCCCGCACAGCCACCCGCACCAGGAGGTACGACCGTGACGACCGCCCGGGCACAGGCCGCCGCGACGCCCGGCCTCTCCACGGAGCTCGCCGTGGTGGTGGAGCCGCCGTTCCATGTGCCGCGCAACCCCGAGGAGCTCCGCCTGTTCCTCCAGGCCGCGCTGACGCTGGAGCACCTCACCATCCCGCCCTACCTCACGGCGATGTACACCCTCCACGCCGGCACCAACCGCCCCGCCTTCTACGCCATCCGGGCCGTGGTGCTGGAGGAGATGCTCCATATGACGCTCGTCGCCAATCTGCTGAACGCGGTCGGCGGCACCCCCCTGGTCGCACACTCCCGGTTCGTCACGGGCTATCCCGCCCGGCTGCCCTACAGCCGGGACAAGATCCCCATCGCCCTCCGGCACTTCGGCACCGAGGCGCTCCGGACCTTCCTCCACATCGAGCGACCGGAGTACGTCGCCGAGCCGCCCGGCCACCCCTCCGTCGCGGACGACGAGGGCTGGACGTCCATCGGGCAGTTCTACGCCACCATCCGGACGGGGCTGATCCGGCTGACCGAGGAGCTGGGCGAGAAGGCGCTCTTCACCGGCGACCCAGGCAGGCAGATCGGCCCGGAGCACTTCTACAACTCGGGCGGCGAGGTGTTCAGGGTCTCGGACCTGTCCTCCGCGCTCACCGCCTTCCGGGTGGTCACCGAGCAGGGCGAGGGCGTAAGCCGGACCATCTACAACACGGACGACCTGCTCTTCGGAGAGGCCCGGGAGCCCGCGCACTACTTCCGCTTCGACGAGCTCCTCCAGGAGCGGCGGTACGGCCCGCACGACACCCCGGGCTCCGGCCCGACGGGCCCCGCGCTCGATGTCGACCGGGCGGCCGTCCACCCCATCGATCCCGGGGCCAAGGCCGCGCACTATCCGCCGGGCAGCGCCGTGCGACAGGCCGCCGACCGCTTCAACGAGGTGTACGCCCGCCTGCTGTGCGTCCTGGAGGACGCCTTCACCAAGGACCCGGCCGCCCTGCGGGCCGCCGTGCCCACGATGCTGGAACTGCGCGACCTCGCCGAGCGGCTCTACCGCAATCCGCACCCCGACCCCGTGAAGCGGGCCATGGGCCTGCACGCGAGCGCCACATACGAGATCACCGACGAGTTGTTCGGCCGCGTCCGCGCCCTGCTCGCGGGGCGCCCGCCCGGAGCGGCGGCCGGGGGTGGTCTAGGAGTGGGGGAGCCCTATGGACTGTGAGTGGCGGAAGACGTTCCGGGGGTCGTAGGCGGCCTTGACCCGCTGCAGACGGGGGTAGTTGTCCTTGTAGTAGAGCGTGTGCCAAGGCACTCCCGAGGTGTTCCGGCGAGGGTCGACGATGTCCATGTCCGGGTAGTTGATGTAGCAGCCGTCGGTGGCCGTGCCGGGGACGGGATAGCCGCCGGTGGCGGAGAAGACGTCGGTGTACGCCTCGCGGGTCCAGGCCAGGTTCTCGGCGTCGGCGTCCTCGCCGGACCAGAAGCTCTGGAAGAGGGCCTTGAAGACGGAGTCGCGCTGGGCGGCGGCCGTGTCGGCCGGCCGGACGGTGTTGATCCTGCCGCCGTAGGACAGCAGGACCACCATGGAGTCGGGGTTCCGCCGGTCGGTGCGGGTCAGGTGTTGGTACAGCGCCACGGTCTGCGCCTCGTCGAAGCCCTTGCGCATATAGGCCGACTTATGGGCGGCGCGCAGCGTTGGATTGGTGAGGGTGGGGTTGTTGGTGCCGAGGAGTTTCACGGAGGTGAGCCATGGGATCCGTTGCGGGGTGAAGAAGCCGGGCAGCGGCCCCTGTTCACCGGCCGGACGGCTGAGCGGCCGGGGTTCGGCCCCGGTGCCGGAGAGGACCGCGCCGACGTGGTCGTCGACGAGCTGCCGGGCGCCCGGCACGGAGGCGTCCATCTGGGTGAGCATGCCCACGCTGTCGTGGGAGCGGTGGTTGAGCATCAGGAAGGTGCACAGCGAGGCATAGGGCGAGCCGGGGTCGCTGTTCCGTTCGTGCCAGCCGCCGAAGTTCTTGACGAGGGTGCTGAAGCCGGCCTTGTCGAGCCCGCTCCAGGGCAGGGAGAGGGCGCTCACATAGACCTCGCCGGGCGGGCGCATCAGCTGGCGCGCGGGGTCCTCCCCGGTGGCGCCCGGCGTGCGGAACCAATAGCGGGTGATCACCCCGAAGTTGCCCCCGCCGCCTCCGGTGTGCGCCCACCAGAGGTCGCGGTGGGGGTCGTCCGGTTCCCGGGTGGCGATCACGGGCCGGGCGGTGCCGTCCGCGTCCACCACCACGACCTCGACGGCGTGGAGGTGGTCGACGGTGAGTCCGTACCGGCGGGAGAGCATTCCGTAGCCTCCGCCGCTGATGTGCCCGCCGACGCCGACCGAATAGCAGGAGCCGCCGGGCAGGCCCACGCCCCAGCCCCGGTAGAGGGACTCGTAGACGTGCAGGAGGGTGGCGCCGGCCTCGACGGCGAAGGCCCTGCGCCGCGCGTCGTAGGAGATCTGGTCCATGCCGGACATGTCGATGACGGTCCGGACGTCGGGGTGGAAGACGAAGTCCGCGTAGCAGTGGCCGCCGCCGCGCACGGACAGCCGGCTGCCGCCGCGCACGGCCTCCTGGACCACCTGGACGACCTGCTCGGTGGTGCGCACGAGGCGTACGGATTCGGGTCGTCCGGTCCACCGGGTGTTGTTGCCGACGGTCAGGGCGGCGTAGCGCGGGTCGCCGGGGAGGACGGTGACGGCGGGGCCCGAGGGGTCGGCGGGGCCGGCGGGGCCGGTCCCGGTGGGCGCGGCGACGGCGGTGGCCGCCGGGCCCGCTCCCAGCGCGGAGGCGCCGGCGACGCCCGCGACCGCCGCCGTGCCGGTCAGGATGGTCCGTCTGTTCAGCATGCCCCTGGGCCCCTCTCCGACGCGCCGCTCCGGTCAGTCGCCGCCGACCGAGGATGCCTCCCGGGCGGGCGGGGCGGCCAGGCGCCGGGGCCCAGTCCGTCAGGTGCCGGGCGGCCGGGCGGCGGACGGTGCCGTCGTGGTCCACGGGTCGATGCCCGCGTCCCAGATGCGCCGTTCCTCCCGGCAGTGCAGGAACTTGGGGGCGTGCTCGCCCCAGAGCCGGGTGCCGCTGAGGGGGCACTTGCCGAAGCCGGCGAGGAAGAGGCGGCGGAGGAACTCCGCCATGCCGCAGTCGTGCACGGTCGCCGGCTCCGGGGTGTCCCGGCCGAGGACGACGACGGGCCAGCGGTCCGGGTCGGGGTCCGAGGTCAGCCAGCACAGGAGGTCGGGGCCGGAGGTGACCCCCCAGGCGATGAGCCGGTCCGGCGTCAGGGCGGAGCCCGGCGGGCGGGGCACCCCCATGAGGAGCTCTCCGGCGTTGGCGGTCTCGGCGCGCATACCGGTGTCCGGATCGGTCCAGTACGGGGACGGCAGGGGCTGGAGCACGTACAGGAAGTCGCTGATGGTGCCTTCGCCGTATTCGGCCATGAAGGTGACGTAGTCGCGGGGGAACGTGGTGCCCCAGATGCGCCCCGCGGCCGCCCAGTCGACGCTCTCCCCCGCGTTCGCGTGCGGCGGCATCAGACGGCGGACGCCGGCGAAGCCGGACGGCACCGCCCCTGCTGCACGGCCCTCGCGCCCCTCACGTGCTGTCCCGGCACTCATGTCGTCCCCTCCCGGCGGCGCCGGCGGGAGGCCGGGCGCCGTTCCCCTTCACCATGTCACACATGTCCGCCCGAAACGCCCCAAAGGGCGGTCAAGGGCGGTAGGTCCGGGCAAGGGCGGCGGGGGTCAGGGGCAGCCCGCCGGCCGGCTTTCCGGCGCCCCCTCCTGGGCGGGCAGCGCCGCGTCCTCGCCCTCCGGGCCGCGCGGGCCGTCCATGGGGTGGAGCACATGGCCGATCGAGTGGGGTTCGGCGTAGACGCCGATCAGCCGGCAGACCGTGGCGGGGTCGGCGGTGACGGTCACGGGCGCCTGGTACAGCTCGTGGTCGCCGTTCTCCTCCCCGTCGTCCGGCTCGGAGAGGGTGGCCCACATGTCCTCGGCGGCGCTGATGAGCTGGTCGAGTTCGTCGCGGACGGCGTTCCAGGCGCCGTCGCGGACGGCCCGGTCGATGCGGGAGACGGTGCCGAGGACGCTCGCGTAGTCCTCGGCCAGCTGGTCTTCCTGGGGGGACGGTCGAAGAGTCAGGGCGACTGGCTCGGTGGTGTACACGGCGCCTCCACGCAAGGAGAAACGGTATGGGCTGGGGCCGATGCGGACGAACCCCCACCCGGGCATCGTCGCGCGCCGGGACGCGGCGGCCGCTGTTCGCCGTCACCGGTCGGCCATATATCACTCGCACGGGCGAGCACCCGCTCTGGTGACGGGTGTCCGACGGGTGCCTGACGGGCGTTCGGGTACGCCCCCGCGCTCCTCCCGGCCGCCGCCGGGAGGAGCGCGGGGGCCGCGCCGGGCCCCGGCCGCCGTTACATCCAGATGGTGGCGGTGGCGACGGTGAAGGCCCGCTTCGGGCGGTCGGGGTTGCCGTAACGGACCTCCACGCGCGGGTGGGAGCGCATGAATCCGCTGTCGGCGATGACGACCCGCCGGGGGTCGCGGACGGTGCGCACCGCGATGTCCGTGTCGAGGAAGCTGCCGAACTCACCGGTGGCGGGCGCGTAGAGGAAGAACTGGCCGCCCCGGTAGTGCCGCGTCACGGTCTCGTCGTCGAGGACGAGCGCCCAGAAGGTCACCGGGTGACCCGCCGGGTACATCGTCCGCTGCTCGGCCCGCAGACCCTGGAGTTCGATCCCCAGGTAGGGGTTCTCGTCGGCGGGCCGCACGGTCGCCGGGGAGGCGGCTTCCGGCGCGGCGGCGCCGGGGCCGGCGGCCTGCGCCCCCGTGATCAGCGCGGCGCCGAGGGTCGCGGTCGCGGCGGCCACCGTGAGGGTGCGGAAGAGAGTGCGAGCTGACACCTGGTCTCCAATTCGGGCGGAAGGGCGACAGGGCGGCGGAACGTGCACGGAAGGTCGTACGGACACGGCGGAGCGACGACGGGATCCGTATGCGTGTTCCTGTCGCTACGTCCGGTGATCATCCAGCCGCGTCCGCACTCCTGGCAACGGCGTCCCTCGGGTTTCGGCCAGCGGGGCCCGGGACGGCCGCGTCACGCCCCGCCCCTCGAAGGCGGGACTACGCCTCGTCGTCGCCGCCCCCGAGCCCCCGCATGACCTCCGCCGCCTTCGGCGTGAGGACCATCGGTCCCTCCCCCGTCGACCAGATCATGCGCAGCTCCAGCCGCCGGAACCGCCATCCCTCGGCCGTACGGACCACCTCGCCGGTGAACGTGCCGCCGACGTCGAAGTGGCCGCCGACGACCGCGTCGCGGGCGCGCTGGGTCGAGGCGAGGTGCACGTGCGTCATGAGGGCGTTCCAGCGCACCGTCGCCCGGTCCCCGTCGAGGCCGATCATGTAGTTGGTGCCGATGTGCTGAGTGCGCCGGAACTTCGCCATGGTCTCCTGCTGGGACTCGCCCAGTCCCGCGACGCCCTCGTGGTCCCCGATGGGTGTCGTGATCCGGACGTCCTCGGTGAACATGCGCCGCGCCCAGGCGTCGTCGAACCGGCCGCCGGCGGCCGGCACCGCGTCCAGGCTCATGAGGTAGCCGTCGATGAGTCCCGTGATGTCCGCCCGGTCGGCGAGGACGCGGACGCGTGCCTCGAGTGCGGCGAAGTCGGCGCCGGAGACGGCGGGAACGGGGGTGACGGAGACGGTCATGGCTGTCCTCCAGGAGACTTGGCGGCCCGTCGGCGGGGCCGGCCCTTCCTTCGAGGAAAACACTAGAACCTCGACATAACTTGAGGTAAAGCCGGGTCGGGCCGCCCGGCCGGGCCCACCGCGGCGGGCCGGTCGCCTCGCTCGACGCGGAGACCCGGGCGGCGATCGAGCTGCTGCGCGGGATCCCCGAGGAGGGCGTCGACTGCGACGCCGTGGCGGCGGTGTGGGAGGACGCGCCGCGGGCGCCGGGCCCGGACAGGCCTCCGGTGCGGCTGCACGCCGACTTGATGCCGGGCCTCCGGACGGGGTGGATCCGCCGGTCTAGCGGCGGACGGGCCCCGGTCCGGCGACCGCGTCGAAGAACCGGTCGGCGTCGTCGGGGCCCGCGAGGTTGCCGAGAGTCAGCCAGGAGCCGTCGGGGAAATGCAGGTCGAACCGGGCGAAGCCGCGCGGCTGGCCCGTTTCCGCTTCGATACGGACCTCGCCGGACCCGAATTCGGCCATCAGCCGGAAGTCGTCGGCGCTGTGCGGAAAGACCCGGCGGCGCGGGGAGGCCGCGAAGCAGACGCGGTCACGGGTCGCCAGGAAGAGCCGGGCGCGGTTCGGGGAGGCGTCGTACCAGCGCAGCAGCAGCTGTCCAGCCGTCAGATTCCAGTCGCCGTCGAACACTTGGTCCCGCGGCCGCGCTCCGGTGTCGCCGGTCTCCTCCCGGCCGGGCGACGGCGGGTTCCGCCGCCCGGAGCCGTCGATCCTGCGTGCCGCCTTTTGCGAGAGGAGATCCATCAGCATGTACGGCACCACGATCACGCAGAACAGCACCGCGCCGACGTAGACCGCCCAGTGCCTGCCGGGCTTCAGGCGGCCCTTGCCCGCGGCGCGGTGAATCTCCTTCGGGGGCCGGGGAACGGCTGAGGGTATTCCGCACCACACCAGGAGGGCGGGTTCTTCGCCCAGGATTCTCCCGGCCCGCCGGAGGACTTTGCGTTTCGCCATGAAAGGAATTCTATTTCGGTGGCGCGGAGGCCCGGCCGCCGGAGAGACTCGCTCCCATGCGGGAACATATCGAGGCGTCCGCCGAGCTTTCCTTGCGCCCCTGGGCCGCCGCCGACGTGGCCGCCGTGACGGAGGCGTTCGCCGAGCCCCTGATGCGCCGGCAGCTGCCGTGGCCCGTCGACTCCCCCGAGGAGGCCCGGCGTTGGCTCGCCGACCGCGCGGAGCGACGGGCCACCGGCACGGACTTCTCCTTCGCGGTCGTCGACCGCCGCGACACCGTGCTGGGCGGCGTCGCGGTCGGCTCGATCGACCTCCGGCACGCCGTCGGCTGGGTCTCCTACTGGACGACGGCCCCGGCCCGGGGCCGCGGGGTGGCGACCCTCGGCTGCCGGGCGCTGGCCGACTGGGCGTTCACGGATCTGGGGCTGTTCCGGCTGGAACTCGGGCACCGCGTCGGCAACACGGCCTCCTGCCGGGTCGCCGGAGCCGCCGGTTTCGCCGTCGAAGGACTCCAGCGGCAGAAGCTCCGCTACGACGGCGTCCGCTACGACGTCGAGACCCACGCACGGCTGGTGTGCGACCCGGTCCCGGCGGGCGGGACGACCGGCTGAGCCGCGCCCGGGCAGGGTGTCCGGCCCGTCAGCTGCCCAGGGCGGTGCACATCGCCGACGGCCCGGGGAAGTCCTCGGGGAGGGCGTCCATCAGCAGCGTGTCGACGCGCTGGCCGAGCCAGAACCCGGACTTCCGCAGGCGCCCGGCCGGGCGGAAGCCCGCGCTCGCGAACGCGGCGATCGCCGCCCGGTTGGGTTCGAGCACCTTCAGCCAGGCCGTGCGGAGGGCGCCCAGGTGGAACGCCCAGTCCAGGGTGAGCCGGGTGGCCTCCTCGGCATAGCGCTTGCCGCGCTGGGCGGGCGCGAGGACGATCGTGAACTCGGCCGTCTGCGCGTCGGGGTCGAGTCGCAGCACGGTCAGCCCGACCGGCAGTTTGTCCTTCAGGCGCACGATCTCGAACGGGGCGTGCCGCCGGGCTCCGCGCCGGCGTTCCCAGTCGTCGGTGCGGTCCTCCGCCCGGCACGGGAACCGGTCGCCCCGGCCGAGGACGGTCGCCGGGTCGTTCTCCCACTTGTGGAACTCGGTCAGCGTGTCCTCGCGGGGCACCCCCAGGGCGAGCCGGTCGCCGGTGAGGAGGATGTGCGGGCTGCTCATGTGTGGCTTCCTTCCACGTCGCGGTGCGGCACGGGCGCCCGGCCAAGCTTGGTGCCGCACGCGCGCGGGGCCGCGGCGTCCGCCGGACGATCACTCGCATGTGTGGCGGCGGGGCTGACCCCGCTTCCCGCGGCCCGCGTTCACACCCGGCGGACGACCGCGTTCCGGTGAGTGGACGGCGACGGGAGGGCGCCGGGCACCGTGGGCGGCCGAGGGCTCCGGGGTGCCGCCGACGGCCGGGTCGCGCGGGCGGAATTGACCCATCATCTCGGCCCGGGAATGCACCATACCCCGGACCTTTTCAGCTCCTAGAGTTCCTGACATGACAGCGATTGAGATTCCCCAGCGCATGAACTTCGGCACCGTTGCTCCCAAGGTCTTCAAGGCCGTTCTCGCCCTCGACGCCGCCGCCCGCGACGGCCTGGACCCGGTCCTTCTCGAACTGGTCCAGATCCGTGCCTCGCAGGTCAACCGTTGCGCGTACTGCATCGACTACCACACGGGTGACGCCCGTAAGGCGGGCGAGACCGAGGAGCGGATCTACCAGCTCAGCGCTTGGGAGGAGTCCAGCCTCTACACCGCGAAGGAGCGGGCGGCGCTCGCGCTGACCGAGGCGGTCACCCTGCTTCCGGCCGGCGTCCCGGACAGCGTCTACGACGAGGCCGCCCGGCACTTCGAGGAGAAGGAGCTGGCCCACCTCATCGCGCTGATCTTCACGGTGAACGCCTGGAACCGGATGAACGTGACCACCCGCAAGATCCCCGGCACCGAGTAAGGGGACCCCGTTCGGGGCGGTGGCCGGTATCCCCCGGCCGGTCACCGCCCATCACCCCGGCCCCGGACGCGGGCGCGTCGTCGTTCCCACGGTCCGCCGGGCGCCCCGACCGGCAGCCGATCCCCCTCGCACGGGACGGAGGGTGCACGTGAGCCCCGCCACTCCCACCGCCGTATCCCGCCGTCATGGCGCGACACTGTGGCCATGCCGACGATGACCACTGCCCCGGACCACCACGACGGCCGGCCCTTCGACGCCGTGCTCTGCGACCTCGACGGTGTGATCCGCCATTACGACACCTCCAGGGTCACGGAGCTGGAGCGCGCCTCGGGACTTCCTGAAGGGAGCACCGCCGAGCGCGCGTTCGCTCCCGGGAACGGCCTTCCGCTGCTGCTCGGCGAGCTCACCAAGGAACAGTGGGTGGACGCGCTGGCCCACGACCTCTCGGCGCGTGTGCCACCGGCGCGGGCCCGCGCCTTGAGCACGGCGTTCGCCGAGGCGGAGTCGTGGATCGACGAGTGCGTCGTGGACCAGCTGCGCCGCGCCCGCGCGTCCCTGCCCGTCGTGATCGTCACCAACGCGGCCCCCTGGCTGGACGACGACCTCGCCGCGCTGGGCCTGACCGACCTCGCGGACCACGTGGTGAGCAGTGCCCGCGTCGGGGTCGCCAAACCGGACCGCAGGATCTACGAGATGGCCGCGGCGCGGGCCGGGGTCTCCCCGGACCGCTGCCTGTTCGTGGACGACGCGCGGGAGAACGTGGCCGCGGCCGTCGCCCTCGGGATGACGGGGGTCCACTACCGCGAGCCCGCGGACCTCCGCCGGGCACTGGCCGTCCTCACCCCGCCCCGCTGATCCCGGCGGGGGCGGCGTACGGAGACGGGGCGCGTACGGGTGCGGGAGGCGCACGGGCCCGGGAGGGGCGTACGTCCCCGCGCCGACGGCCGTACGGGCCTCCGTTCCCTGCCACCCGGGGCCGCGGACGCTCGTTGACCCGTCATGACGATGTCCTTCCGCCCGTGGCTCCGACGCCGGCCCACCGGCCCGCGCGCGCCGCGTGCCCGCGCCGTCTGCCTCGCGGCGGTCTGCGCGTTCCTGCCACCCGTCGTGCCCCGGGCCGAGCCCGCGTCGCCGCCCCGCGTCCTCGCCGTCCACGCCGACGGAGAGCTGGACGGGGCGTTCGCCCGGTACGCCGGGCGGCCCGGTCCCGGCCCGACCGGGATCGGCCACTGGACCGGCGGCGACAGCACGTACTCCCTGCCGACCCCCGCCGGTGAGCTGTGGGTCTTCTCCGACACCTTCCTCGGCACGATCCGGCCGGACGGCTCCCGCTCCCCCGTCGTCGGAGACGGAGGCACGACGCCCTTCGTCAACAACAGCTTCGTGCTGTGGGACCGGCACGGCCCGCGCACCGTCACGGGGCACGACCGCGCCGGCGGCCCCGCGTCCGTGGTGCCCGGCACCGCTCGTGGCGAGTGGTACTGGGCCCGGGCCGGGATCCCGGACGGCGGCGGCTTCTCCGTCGTCTACGCGCGGTACGCCCGCACCGGTACGGGCCCGCTGGACGTGGCCTGGCGCGGCAACGCCCTCGCCCGGTTCGGCCCCGGCGGCCCCGGCCGGCCCCGCTCGCTGACGCCGCTCCCCTCGTCGGCGGGCATCGCCTGGGGCGCGTGGCTGGAGCGGCAGGGCGGCCACACCTATGTGTACGGCACCGAACGGCTCGCCCGGGGCGGCAACCGGCTGCACCTGGCCCGCGTCGAGGGCTCGGACCTCGGGCGGCCCTGGCGCTACCGGACCGCCGACGGCGGCTGGTCGGCCCACGAGGCGCGGTCCGCCCCGCTCACCGGGCCGGGCGGGTCCGCGCTGCTCACCTCGGACGAGCTCAGCGTCGTCCGGCACGGCTCCTGGTACGCGCTGGTGACACAGCGGGCGGAGGTGCCGTTCAGCGCGGAGACGCGGCTCGCGTGGTCCCGTTCGCCGGGCGGCCCGTTCGGCCCGGCGCGGACGGTGTACACGGCGCCGGAGGCGGGGGCGCTCGGGACGTACCACGACCGGAACGTCATCGCTTACAACCCGCACGAGCATCCTGAGTTGGGGCGGGTGGGGGAGCTCGTCGTGTCGTACAACGTCAACAGTCTGGAGCCGGGGGACGTGGTGCGGCGGGCGGGGATCTATCGGCCGCGGTTCGTTCGGGTGAGGCTCGGGGGTGTGTAGCGCCCTGCGGGCGGCTTTTCCCCAGCCCCGCCCCTTCCCGCTGTATCCGATGTGCGGCTCCGCCGCGGGGGAGGCTTCGCCCCTGGGCCCCCTTTCCGCGCTGACGCGCGGTGTCCTCAAACTCCCCCAGCTACCGCTGGGAGGTGCCCCCAGACGGGCTGATTTCAGCCCGTCCGGCGTTTGAGGACATTCGGGAAGGGGCGGGGTGGGGAAAAGCCCGCCGCAGGCGGCCCGGACAACCGAACACCCCTCCCGCGCGTCTCCCACTCGACAACCGTGCGAAGCCGCGGGGCACGCAGGTGAGGACAAGGGGCGGTAGTGGGCGAGACGGGCAGGCCCGGCGCGGAGGACACCGGACAGGGCGCGCCGGAGGACCCGGGGGCGGATCCCTCGGGGTGCATACCGGCCGCGGGGGCGGACGAGCCGTCCCTGCGCCCACGCGGGCTGGTCGACCTGCGCGGACCGGCCGAGGTGCCAGCCGGTCTGTCGCTGTCCTATCCGGCGGGTGCCGTGGTCGTGGTCTCCGGCCTGCCCGGCAGCGGCAAGAGCACCCTGCTGCGCCGCTGGTCCGCGGCGGCGCCCGTCGTCGACCCGCGCGACGTCCACGTCGCCTGCGAGGCCGTGATGCCCGCCCGGCTGCCGTACGCGGTGTACCGGCCCTGGGCGCGGCTGGAGCACTTCCGGTGGCTGCGCTCGGCGGTGCGCGAGGGCGGGCCGTTCCTGGTGCACGACTGCGGGAGCCGGGCGTGGATGCGGCGCTGGCTGGCCCGTACCGCCGGGCGGCAGGGGCGGGAGCTGCACCTGGTACTGCTGGACGTCGGGGCCGCGGAGGCCCTCGCGGGCCAGCAGGCGCGGGGCCGGTGGGCGCGGGAACGGGTGTTCACCCGGCACCGGCGGGGCCTCGGCCGTCTGTTGCGCGCCCTGTCCGCGGAGGCCGCGAGCCCCGACCGGGCCGGGGCCGGGGCCCGGGTGGCCGCGGTTCCGGAGGCGGCCTCGGTGGTGCTGCTGGACCGTACCTCGCGTGCGCGGATGGCGGCGGTGGAGTTCGACGACCCGGCCGGCGGGCAGAGGGCGGCCATGGCGGGCGGCTTTTTCCCCACCCCGCCCCTTCCCGAATTGTCCTCAATCGCCGGACGGGCTGAAATCAGCCCGTCCGGCGATTGAGGACACCGCGCGGAGCGCGGAAAAGGGGGCCCGGGGGCGTCAGCCCCCGGTTACGGGAAGGGGCGGGGTGGGGAAAAAGCCGCCCGCGGCAGGGCGCCCCGCCTCAGCCGCTCCCCTCGGGCGGCCGGTTGTCCGGGGCGCCGCCGCCGTGCGACGGCAGATCGCCGCGCGGGGGCATGTCCATGGGGCGCCCCCGCACCGGCGGCAGGACGCGGTCCAGCTCCTCGTCGTCGGCGCGGTGGACGGACCGGGCGGCCTCCCGCAGGAGCGAGCGCTCCGCCTCCTCCGGCCGGGCGCTCACGGTGATCACATGGCCGCCGTCGGCGAGTTCGTACCGCTGCTCCCCGTCCCCCGTGCGGAACACCAGCTCGCCCTCGCGCTCGCAGGTCTCCCCGCCCCGGGCCGGGGTGCGCGGGCAGTCCTGCCGCGGCCCGCGCTCGGCGCGGACCGTGACGGGCCCGCCCTTGCCCCGGGAAGCGCCCTGGAAGACGTACGAGCCGGAGAAGCCGTCGTCCCCCGAGACGCCGACGGACTGCTGGGCGAGCACGAAACCCGGCACCTTGATCACATAGACCATGTCGGCCGAGGTGCCGATGGCCCGCGCCCGGGCCTCCAGCTGGGAGCGGTCGGCGCCCTTGCGCCGTTCGTCACCGGCCGACCGGGGCCGTGCCTCGCTCGTGTCCGTCCCGCAGGCCGTCAGGGACAGGGGGAGCAGCAGCGCTCCCATGGCCAGGGCGGCCGACAAGGGTCGATTCATGGGGACATTCTGCCGGTGCGCACGGTGCGGCCGGGGCGCCACTCCCGTCGTTCGGCCGTAAGGGCGCGGGCGGCCGGCCCGCGCGCCGGGCTCCGGGGGCCGAACGGGTGCCGTACGCGCCCCCGGTGTTTGCGCAGGGCCGGAAAGGGGACCCCGTCACGGTGCTGATGGGACCCCAGTGAAAGGCGTGGCACCGTGGCAGCGCACCCCGCCCAGGACGGCCCTCCTCCCCCGGACTCCGGTCCCCCGCCGTCCCCCGCGTCCTCCTCCCCCACCTCGTCGACCGTGACCCTCGAAGTCAACGGCACCTCCCACCGGCTGACGCTCGACCACCGCACGACCGTCCTCGACGCCCTGCGCGAGCACCTGGACCTGACGGGCACGAAGAAGGGCTGCGACCACGCCCAGTGCGGCGCGTGCACGGTGCTGGCCGACGGCAGGCGCGTGAACAGCTGTCTGCTGCCGGCGGTCGCCTACGACGGTGTGGAGATCACCACGGTGGAGGGGCTGGCCGGCGGCGGCGCGCCGCACCCGCTGCAACGGGCGTTCCTCGACCGCGACGGCCTCCAGTGCGGCTACTGCACGCCCGGGCAGCTCTGCTCGGCGGTGGGCGCGATCGCCGAGGCCGCCGAGGGCCACCCGTCCCACGTCACGCCCCTGTCGGCGCCGCCCGGCGCGCCCGTGCCCCTCTCCCCCGACGAGATCCGCGAGCGGATGAGCGGCAACCTGTGCCGGTGCGGCGCCTATGTGAACATCGTCGCCGCGATCGAGGACGTGACGCGGTGAAGGAGTTCGCCTACGCCCGCCCCGCCGACGTCGACGCGGCGATCGCCGCCCTGTCCGGCCGCCCCGACGGCGCGTTCCTCGGCGGCGGCACCAACCTCGTCGACCTGATGAAGCTGGGTGTCACGGCGCCCGCCCTGCTGGTCGACGTCAGCCGGCTGCCGCTGACGGCGATCGAGGAACGGCCGGACGGCGGCCTGACGATCGGCGCGAACGTCCGCAACAGCGACCTGGCCGCCCACCCCGCCGTACGGACCCGCTACCCCGCCCTGTCGCAGGCCGTGCTGGCGGGCGCGTCCGGGCAGATCCGCAACGCCGCCACCACCGCCGGAAACCTTCTCCAGCGCACCCGCTGCCTCTACTTCCAGGACGTGGGCAAGCCGTGCAACAAGCGCCTCCCGGGCAGCGGCTGCCCCGCCCGGGACGGTGTGCACCGCGACCTGGCCGTGCTCGGCCACTCCCCGCACTGCGTGGCGACCCACCCTTCCGACATGGCCGTCGCCCTCGCGGCCCTGGACGCCGTCGTCCACCTGCGCGGCCCGGACGGCGGACGGACGGTGCCGCTCACCGGCTTCCACCGGCTGCCCGGCGAGGAGCCGCACCGCGACACCGTCATCGGCCCCGCAGAGCTCGTCACCGCCGTCGAGCTGCCGCCCGCGCCGGCCGGCCCGTCGGCCTTCCGCAAGGCCCGCGACCGCGCCTCGTACGCCTTCGCGCTCGCCTCCGTCGCCGCCGCGCTGGAGGTGCGGGACGGGGTGGTCCGCGAAGCGCGCCTGGCCTTCGGCGGCCTGGCGCACAAGCCGTGGCGGGCCCGGGTGGCGGAGCGGGCGCTGCGCGGCGCCCCCGCCACCGAGGAGGAGTTCGCGCGGGCCGTCGGATCCGAGCTGGCCGCGGCCGAACCGCTGCGCGACAACGCGTTCAAGGTCCCGCTGGCCCACGCCCTCGCCGTACGGGTCCTCGCCCGGCTCGCCGGGCTCCCCGACCACGACGCGGCGACGGGAGCCGGCCGGTGAACCCCGCCGGAACCACCGGGCCCCTGAGCGCCGCGGACGACGGCGGCGGCGCCCCCGTCCGCCTGGAGGGCCTGCTGAAGGTCACCGGCGCCGCCCGGTACGCCGCCGAGCACACCCCGCCCGGCACCGCCTACGCCTGGCCCGTCCCGGCCGGCGTCGCCCGGGGCCGGGTCGTCGCGGTCGACACGGGCCGGGCGATGGCCGAGCCCGGGGCGCTCGCCGTGCTCACCCACGAGAACGCGCCGCGCCTGAAGGAGACCGGCGACGCCACCCTCCTCGTCCTCCAGGACGACCGGGTGCCGCACCGCGGCTGGTACGTCGCCCTGGCGGTCGCCCGCACCCCGGAGGCCGCCCGGGCGATGGCCGGGGCGGTGGTGGTCTCCTACGAACCCGAGGGCCACGACACCGTCCTGACCCCGGACCACCCCGGGCTGTACGTCCCCGACAAGGTCAACGCGGGCTTCCCGGGCAGCCGCGAGCGCGGCGACTTCGACGCGGCGTACGCGGGCGCCGCCGTGCGCGTCGACGCCACGTACACCCTGACGGGGCTGCACAACCACCCCATGGAGCCGCACGCCACGACCGCCCGCTGGGAGGACGGGCGGCTGTTCGCCCATGACTCCAGCCAGGGCGCCACGCTCGTGCGGGAGACGCTGGCCGGGCTGTTCGGCATGGACAAGCGGCTGATCACGGTCGTCTCCGAGCACGTGGGCGGCGGGTTCGGCTGCAAGGGCACCCCGCGCCCGCAGGTGGTCCTGGCGGCGATGGCCGCCCGGCACACCGGGCTGCCCGTCAAGCTCGCGCTGCCCCGCGCGCAGCTCGCGGCCGTCGCCGGCCACCGGCCGCCGATGTTCCAGCGGGTCCGGCTCGGCGCCGGCGGGGACGGGGTGATCAGCGCGCTCGCGCACGAGGTCGTCACCCAGACCTCCACCGTCCGGGAGTTCGTGGAGCAGGCCGCCGTCCCCTCGCGCGTCATGTACACCTCGCCGCACAGCCGCACCGTCCACCGGGCCGTCGCGCTCGACGTGCCCAGCCCGTCGTGGATGCGGGCGCCGGGCGAGGCGTCGGGGATGTACGCGCTGGAGTGCGCGATGGACGAACTGGCCGGCGCCGCCGGGCTGGACCCCGTCGAGCTGCGGATCCGCAACGACACCGCGACCGAGCCGGACAGCGGGAAGCCTTACAGCAGCCGGCACCTCGTGGAGTGCCTGCGCGAGGGCGCGCGGCGCTTCGGCTGGGCCGCCCGGGACCCGCGGCCCCGGTCCCGGGCCGAGGGCCGGCTGCTCCTCGGCACCGGGGTGGCCTCCGCCAACTACCCGGTCTACCTCGCGCCCTCGCGGGCGCAGGCGCGAGCGGAGCGGGCGGCGGACGGGGTCCGCTTCCTGGTGCGGACGGACGCCACGGACATCGGTACGGGCGCCCGTACCGTCCTCGCGCAGATCGCGGCGGAGGCGCTCGGCGTGCCCCTGGAGCGGATCGGCGTCGAGATCGGGAACACCGGGCTCCCGGCCGCGCCGGTCGCCGGCGGCTCCGCCGGCACCGCGTCGTGGGGATGGGCCGTGCACAAGGCGTGCCGCGCGCTCGGCGGGCTGCTCGCCGAGCACGGCGGCACGGTGCCGCCGGAGGGCCTGGCCACCACCGCCGACACCGCGGACGACGTCCCGGCGGAGTCGCGCCACGTACAGGCGGCGTTCGGCGCGCACTTCGCGGAGGTGGCGGTCGACGCCGACACCGGGGAGGCCCGGGTGCGCCGGCTGCTGGGCGTGTACGCGGCGGGCCGGATCCTCAACGCCCGGACCGCGCGCAGTCAGTTCATCGGCGGGATGATGATGGGCCTGGGCATGGCGCTGCTGGAGGGCAGCACCATGGACCCCCGGTTCGGCGACTTCGCCGAGCGCGACCTCGCCTCGTACCACGTGCCGGCCTGCGCGGACGTCCGGGACGTCGAGGCCCACTGGATCGCGGAGGAGGACCCGCACCTGAACCCGGTGGGCGGCAAGGGCATCGGGGAGATCGGCATCGTCGGGACGGCCGCGGCGATCGCCAACGCGGTGCACCACGCGACGGGCGTCCGCGTCCGTGACCTGCCGATCACCCCGGACAAGCTGCTCGGCACGGCGGGCGGCCCCGGCCGGTGGTCCGGCGCGGCTTCCGGGTCCACCGCGCACGACCTCCCGACATAGCTGGAAATATGCTTGTAACACTCACTGGGTAAGGTCCCGCCGCCAGGAGGGATCAACCATGCGAGACAGCGGTGCGGGGATACGGATCCGCCCGGCGACGTCCGGCCATCTCGGCCGGCTCACCGAGATCTACAACCACTACGTGACGCACACCCCGATCACGTTCGACATCGAGCCCGTCTCCGTCGAGGAGCGCGCCGACTGGCTGACGGCCCACCCCGACCGGGGCCGGCACCGGCTCCTGGTCGCGGAGGACACGGCCGCGGACACGGTGCTCGGCTACGCCTCCAGCAGCTCCCTGCGCCCGAAGCGGGCCTACGAGACCTCGGTGGAGACCAGTGTCTATCTGGCGCCCGGGCACACCGGGCGCGGGGTCGGCGGCCTGCTCTACGAGGCCCTGTTCGCGGCCCTCGCGGACGAGGACGTGCACCGGGCCTACGCGGTGGTGACCCAGCCGAACGAGGCGTCGATGCGGCTGCACGCCCGGTTCGGGTTCGCGGCGGCGGGGGTGCACCGGGAGGTGGGCCGGAAGTTCGGGCGGTTCTGGGACGTGGCGTGGCTGGAGAAGCCGCTGCGGTAGCCGTGCCGCACGCGCCCGGCGACCCCGCCGGGGGCGCCGGGAGACGCGGGAGCCGGCGCGGATCCGGGCCTAGCCGAGCGCCTTCGCCATCCGGCGCACCCCCTCCGTGAGGATCTCCGGTGACGTGCCGAAGTTCAGGCGCGCGTGCCCCGCCCCGCCCGAGCCGAAGGGCAGGCCGCCGGTCAGCGCGACCCGGCCCCGCTCCAGGAACACCGCGGCCGGGTCGTCGCCGAGGCCCAGCGCCCGGCAGTCCAGCCACGCCAGGCACGTCGCCGCCGGCGGTGCGTACCGCACCCCGGGGAGGTATCGCGCCAGCAGGTCGGCGAGCAGCCGGCGGTTCTCGTCCAGGCCGCGCAGCACCCCGTCCAGCCAGTCGCCGCCGTGCCGCAGGGCCGCCGCGTGACCGATGACGCCCAGGTGGCTCGGGCCGTGGCTCACCACGTAAGGGATCCGCGCCAGCTCCGCCGCGGCCTCCGGGCCGGCGATCGCCAACGCGGCCTTCGCGCCCGCGAGATGCCAGCCCTTGGAGGCGGACATCACCGAGAACGCGCTACCGGTCCCGGGCACCGACAGATACGGCACGAACTCCGCGCCCGGCAGCACCAGCGGCGCGTGGATCTCGTCCACCACGACCCGCACGCCGTGGGCGTCCGCCAACCCGGCCGCCGCGGCCAGTTCCTGGGCCGTGTGGACGGTGCCGGTGGGGTTGTGCGGACTGCAGAGCAGATACGCGGCCCGCCGCCCGCCGGCCGCGGCCCGCCCGAAGGCCGCCTCCAGCGCGGGCAGGTCGAGGCGGTGACCGTCGCCCAGCGGAGCCTCCGTCACCCGTCGGTCCATATGTTCCATGAATCCGTAGAACGGTGGATACACAGGGGAGTTCACGACGACGGTGTCCCCCGGACCGGTGATCAGACGCAGGACTTCCACGACGCCCTGCATCACGTCCGGCACGATCGCGGTATGCGCCGCCACCACACCGTCCCAGTTCCACCGCTTCCGGGCGAACTCGTCGAGCGCCTGCGCGTACGCCGTCCCGGAGGCATACCCGGTGTCGCCCCGCGCGACCGCCTCCGTGAGAGCGCGCGCCACCGGTTCGGCGAGCGGCGCGTCCATCTCGGCAACCCACAGCGGCAGCACGTCCGGCGGATGGGTGCGCCACTTCGCGCTCGTCCGCAGCCGCAGCTCGTCCAGGGAGAGCCGGCGCAGCGGTTCGGTCATGTCAACAGGCATAGGAACCATTGTGCTCGCCGGCGTCAACCGCAGAGGGGACCGCTCGGAGCATCCTCCGTGGGTCCCGTACCCAGAAGCCTGGAGTGAGCCCGGCGAACCCGGGCAGCACACCGGAACGAGAGGGAAACTCATCGTGTTCAGGGAGCAGCCGGTCAGCGAGACCATGGCCGAAGGCGGGATCGTCCTTCCCTTGCCTCCCGGAATGACCGACGCCGCGCATGTGGTGGTCCACCGGACCACGATGCCGCCCGGCGCACGGACCGGATGGCACTACCACCCCGGCACCCTCGTCGGTGTCGTCACCGGCGGCACGCTCACCCACTACTGGGCGGACGGCCACATCAGCCGGCACCCCGCGGGAACGAGCTTCATCACCGGCGGGCCCGGCCACATACACGATGGCCGCAACGAAGGGGACGACCCCCTGGTCATGCTGCTCACGTACATCAACTCCGCGGACGCGCGCCTGGCGGTGGACGTCCAGCCGCTGTTCCCCGACCCTCTGTTCCCCGATCCGGTCGTGCGCGTCGGCCGGTGATCAGGCCGGGCCGTCCGGCTCCGGCCGGGTGGCGGACCAGCCACGGTGGGCCGGTCGCCGGCCCACCGGCTGGGCCGGCTCCGGCCGCTCCGGCAGGCCCGGGACCTTCCGGCTCTCCGGCTTCCCCGGTGTCACCGTGAGCGTCTCGCCGCAGTGCTCGATCTCCAGCTCCCGGCCCTCGACCAGGGTGTACGTCGCCACCGAGTCGGTGATCTCCACCCGCAGCCTGCCCCGCCGCACCTGCACGGTGAACACGAGGCGGCGCAGCTGCTCGGGGAGCCGGGGGGCGAAGGAGACGACGCCGTCGCAGTGCCGCATCCCGCCGAACCCCGAGACCAGGGCGATCCAGGTGCCCGCGAGCGAGGCGATGTGCACCCCGTCGCGGGTGTTGCTCTCCAGGTCGGAGAGGTCCATCATCGCGGCCTCGCCGAGATAGTCGTACGCCAGCCGCAGATGGCCCACCTCGGCGGCCATCACGGCCTGGACGCAGGCGGAGAGGGAGGAGTCCCGGACCGTCAGCGGCTCGTAGTAGGCGAAGTTGCGGGCCTTCTGCTCGTCGGTGAAGGCGTCGCCGCGCAGCACCATGGCCAGCACCAGGTCCGCCTGCTTGACCACCTGCTTGCGGTAGATGTCGAAATAGGGGAAGTGGAGCAGCAGCGGGTAGTGGTCGGCGCCCGTCCCGGCGAAGTCCCAGTGCTGGTGCCCGGTGAAGCCGCGCGACTGCTCGTGCACGCCGAGGACCGGATCGAACGGCAGCGCCATCCGGGCGGCCGCGTCGCGCCACGCCGCCGTCTCCTCGTCGTCCACGCCGAACTCGGTCGCGAGGTCGGGGTGCCGCTCGGCGGCGTCGGCCGCCGCCCGCAGGTTCTGCTCGGCCATCAGGTTGGTGTAGACGTTGTCGTCCGCGATCGCGCTGTACTCGTCGGGGCCCGTCACCCCGTCGATGTGGAACTCGCCCTGGTGGTCGTGGTGGCCCAGCGAGCGCCACAGCCGGGCGGTCTGGACCAGCAGCTCCATGCCCACCTCGCGCTCGAACACCTCGTCGCCGGTGGCGGTCATGTAGCGCACCACGGCGTCCGCGATGTCCGCGTTGACGTGGAAGGCGGCCGTACCGGCCGGCCAGTACGCCGAGCACTCGTCACCGTTGAGGGTGCGCCAGGGGAAGGCCGCCCCCTGGAGCCCCAGCAGGCGGGCCCGTTTGAGGGCGGCGGGCAGGGTGGCGTGCCGCCAGCGCAGCGGTTGCGCCGCCGCCAGCGGCGCCGTGCACGTCAGCACCTGGAGGACGAACGTCTCGCTGTCCCAGAAGCTGTGCCCGTCGTACCCCGGGCCGGTCAGCCCCTTGGCGGCGATGGCCCGGCACTCCGCCCGCGCGCCCGCCTGGAGCACGTGGAACAGCGCGAACCGCACGGCCTGCTGGATCTCCGCGTCGCCGTCGACCTCGACGTCGGCCCGGTCCCAGAACTCGTCGAGGTACTGCCGCTGCTCGGCGCACAGGCCGTCCCAGCCGGTGCTCTTGGCGCCCGCCAGCGCCGCGTCGGCCTGGTCGTGCATCGCGGACAGCGAGCGGACCCCCGACCACCCGTAGGCGACCGTCTTCTCCAGCCGCAGCCGCTCGCCGGGGCGCAGCACCGTGGTCACGGTGTACCGGCTGAGGTTCTCGCTGCACTTGGAGTACGTCTTGGTCGCCTTCGGACCGTCCACCCGGTGCTCCGCGGCCACCGCCACCCGCAGTCCGCTGTGTTCGGTGCGGTGCACCAGGCGCAGCCTGCCCTCCTCGGCCGCGTGCTCCTCCGGGACCAGCGGGGACTCCAGCACCGCGGCCACCCGGGGGTCGCCGCCCGCCGCCGGCAGCTGCTCGTTGGCCACCAGCTCCGACTGGAGGACGATCCGCGTCTCGGCGTCCACCGCCTCCACCTCGTAGGCGATGGCCCCGACGGACCGCTGGGTGAAGGAGACCAGCCGGGTCGAGCGCACCCGCACCGTGCGCCCGGACGGCGACGTCCACTCGGCCTCGCGGGTCAGCAGCCCCGAGCGGAAGTCCAGCACCCGCTCGTGGCTGACCAGCCGCCCGTACCGCAGGTCGAACGGCTCGTCGTCGACGAGCAGCCGGATCAGCTTGCCGTTGGTGACGTCGATGAGGGTCTGCCCCGACTCCGGATAGCCGTAGCCCGCCTCGGCGTACGGGAGCGGCCGGAGCTCGTACACCCCGTTGAGGTACGAGCCGGGCAGGCCGTGCGGCTCGCCCTCGTCGAGGTTGCCGCGCCAGCCGATGTGCCCGTTGGCGAGCGCGAAGACGGACTCGCTCTGCGGCAGCACGTCGAAGTTGAGCTCCGTCTCGCGCAGGCACCAGGGCTCGACCGCGTAGGCCGGATGGGTGATCACGGGGCGTCTCCCAGCAGTTCGTCGAGGTCTCCCACCACCAGGTCGGCGCCGTGGGCGCGCAGTGCCTCGGCCTGGCCCACCCGGTCCACGCCGACGACGAGGCCGAACGCCCCGGCGCGGCCCGCCTCCATGCCCGCCAGGGCGTCCTCGTAGACCGCGGCCCGGCGGGGCTCCACGCCGAGGTCGCGGGCGGCCGCGAGGAAGGTGTCGGGGTGGGGTTTGCCCGGCAGCTTCCGCTCGGCGGCGACCACGCCGTCGATCCGGACCTCGAAGAGGTCCTCGATGCCCGCCGCGACGAGGACGTCGCGGCAGTTGGCGCTGGAGGAGACCACGGCCCGGCGCAGCCCGGCCGCCCGCGCGGCCTTCGCGTAGCGGACCGAGCCCTCGTACGGCTGCACCCCGAGCTCCTTGATCTTCTCCAGGACGATCGCGTTCTTGCGCGTGCCCAGGCCGTGCACGGTGTCCGCCTCCGGCGGGTCGTCCGGCCGGCCCTCGGGCAGGGTGATGCCCCGGGAGGCCAGGAAGGAGCGCACTCCGTCGGCCCTCGGCATGCCGTCCACGTAGGCGTCGTAGTCGTCGACCGGGTCGAAGGGCCGGAAGCCCGCCCCGTCGCGCGACCGCAGGAAGGCGTCGAACATCTCCTGCCACGCCGCCGCGTGCACGGTCGCGGTGCGGGTCAGGACGCCGTCGAGGTCGAAGAGACAGGCACGGATGCCGGGGGGAAGTCCGAGGCTCGTCACCCGGCCATGATGCCCCGGGCCGGGCGTCGGCGCGCGTCTGCGGGCGCCGCTGACGGCCACCGGCCGCCGGAGGGGGCTACAGGCTCGGGTAGGGCGGTGCGGAGTACGCCGAAGGGCCTCGTAAAGTGATCAAATGACCCACGCCGTTGATGCCGTCGATGCCGCCGCGATCGCCCTGGGCGAGCGCACCTGGATCCCGCACGACGAGGAACGCGCCCTCGGCCAAGCGTTCCTCGGCCACCGTGACACGGTGGAGCCGCGCCTCCTGCCGGGCATGCCCCCGCACAGTGACCCGCAGGGGTGGGTGACCCAGCACGTGCTGTGGCTGGAGGACGTGTCGGCGCTCGCCGCGGGCGTCCGCGACCAGTGGTACGGGTACCTCCCGACGAGCCATATGACGGCGCTGGTCTCCGCCTACGCCGAACAGGCCGCCGCCGTGGTCCCGCTCGCCGACCACCTGCGCGAGCGGTGGCACGCCGAGCCGCCGGAGCTGCTCACCCAGGAGCAGGTCACCTGGTGGGAGGAGTGGCACCTGCCGCCCGCGCAGCGTCAGCAGCTCGACGCGGTGACGCACCGTCTGGTGGTCATCGGCTCGGTCGTGGTGGCGGCGGTCACCGGGGCCTGGCACCAGGACTGACGCGGCGGGGCCCCCGCGGCGACGGGTTCCGCGGCACGGCGGCGGGTCACCCGGACGGCGCAGCACGGGCGGCCCGGCCGCCGGGCGGGCGGCCGGAGCGGATCCCGGCGGGTCGTGGCAGCGTGGTTCCCGACGCAGTCACGCACGACGCGAAGGGACGGTCCCATGACCCGCACCGACATCATCACCGAGCTGGAGACCGACCACCGGGTGATCGAGGCGCTGTTCACATGGATCCACCGGACCCCCCTCGAGGACACCGGGCGCGAACGCCTCCTGCAGGAGGCGACCGCCGAGCTGGCGCGGCACTCGGCGGCCCAGCAGCGGCACCTCTACCCGGCCGTGCGGTCCTGTCTGCCCGGCGGTGACGACTTCGTCGAGAAGGAGAACGCGGGCCAGGAGCGGCTGACGGCCATGCTGCGCGGGCTGGAGTCCTGCACGGTGTTCGAACCCGGCTTCGACGGCCGGGTCCGCGCGCTGGAGCGCGAGGTCATCCAGCACATCCGGCACGAGGAGCACGACCTGTTCCCGATGCTGCGCCAGGGCTGCCCCGCCGACACCCTCCAGCGGCTCGGGACGCAGGTGCGCGAGGACCGGAGCCGGGACCGCGCGGCGGCCGGGGGCTCGGCGGCGACGGTCCGCACCGCCCTGGCGGGCGGCGGCGGGCTCTGACGCGCCGCGCGGGACCCGCGCGTCCCCCGGCCGTCGCCGCCACCGTCACCGTACGCGGAGCGTGCGGACGGGTGAGTCACCGAGCGGGCCGGGGCGCGGGTCCCGGTCGCCGTCCAGTCCGTAGAGCGTGCCGCGGAGCTGGAGGGTGCCCGGGCGCCGGGCGCGCACCCGCGCCTCGACCCGCGCGGCCGTCCCGGAGGCCACGGTCGCACCGCAGGTAACGGTGTGCCAGGTGTCCCGGTCGCCGGTGCGTTCCTCGACACAGGCGCGCAGATAGCGCGCCGCGTGGTCGTCGGCGCGCCCGTCGCCGCTGACCCGTACGGTCCGGCCGGCCCGGACCGGGTGGTCGGGCGCGGCGATCCTCATCACCCCGCCGGGCGCGCTCGCCCCCTCGGCCGTCGCCGGTGACGCGGTCAGGGCGAGCGCGGCGGCGCCGAGCGCGCCGGCGGCGGCGATCCGCAGAGCCGTGGACAGGGACGTCGTGAACCGTGGGACCCGCGCGAGACGCCGCGCGGGGAGCTTCACCGGGCTTTTCGTGGATTTCATACTTTCCATGGCAACTCCACACCAATGAGCCGTCATTGGCACTGATTCGAGGAATGAGACGGTACGTTCCCCGGGTGCGTTGTCTCCTCGCGTGTCACTGTCCCGTAACGGCCGGGTGGTCCGGCGGCGGACCGGGGCATGGGCCGGGCCGGGGGTCGTGGGCGGCGGGACGGGCCGCGATCACCCGGCTGACACTTGCTATATTGCGCAAATATGCAAGGCGAGCCGGGCTCGCACCCGACCGATGGGGAGCACGCATGGGTGGCAGGCCGACCGCGACACCGCGGCGGAGAACGGGCGGACGGGGCCGGCGGGCCGTGGTGCCGCTGCTCCTGCCGGTGGCGCTGACCGCCTCGGGTGCCGTCGTGGACACGGCCCGCGGCCCCGGGCTCGGCTGGCTCTTCACCGCGGCCGCCGCGACGGCCGCCGCGCTGGCCGCCCTGACGGCCCCCCGTGGCCGCACCTGGTGGGCGGCGGCCCTGCCGCCCCTGGTGATAGCCGCCGTCGCCGCCGTGGCCCAGCTCCTGACGGAAGGTTCCGCCCCGCACACCGGCGCGACGGCCATGACCGCCGGGGTCCGCTGGGCGATGGACACCTTCCCGGCGATCGTGGCCGCCGAGGCCGCCGCCGCCGTGGTGCTCACGCTGCGCGCCGTCACCGCCCGGTCCACGGGCCCGGGGCGGCGCCGGCGCGGGAGGGCCGCGCATGCCTGAGTACCCCCGGACCGCCCCCAGGAGGACCACGGGGACACCCGCCCCCCGGCGCACCTCGGTGCCCGCTCCCCGGCGGACGGGCGGCGCGCCCCGGCGACCCGCGCCGCGCCGCCGGGCGCCCGGCGGGCCCGGGCCGCCGGCCTCGCCCGCCTCGCGGTGTGCCTCACATCGGCGGCCGTGCTGCTCACCAGCGGCGTCGGCTGGTTCGCCTACCACTGGCTGAACAACGGTCTGATCACCTCGCACGCGCTCGACGCGCTGCGCGACGACGCGCCCCGGAGCCGCGACGGCGCGGTGAACGTCCTGCTGATCGGCCTGGACAGCCGGCGGGACATGAACGGCGACGCCCTGCCCAAGGAGTTCGTCGAGCGGGAACTGCACGCCGGTTCCAGCGAGATCGGCGGCTACAACACCAACACGCTGATCCTGATGCACATCCCGGCGGACGGCGGGAAGGTCACCGCCTTCTCCATCCCGCGCGACGACTACGTCGAGATCGCCGGCGGGCGCGGCGAACACAAGATCAAGGAGGCGTACGGCCTGGCCAAGGCGGAGGCCGAGGAGAAGCTGGTGGCCCAGGGCGTCCGGGGCGCGGACCTGGAGCACCGGGGCCGGGAGGCGGGCCGTGAGGCCACGCTGGCCACGGTCCAGAAGTTCCTCGGCGTGCCGATCGACCACTTCGCGGAGGTCAACCTCCTCGGCTTCTACGACATCGCCAAGGTCGTCCAGCCGGTGCAGGTGTGCCTGAAGAAGCCCGTCCGTGACCGCTACTCCGGCGCGGACTTCCCCGCCGGCCTGCAGGACCTCGACGCCCGGCAGGCCCTGGCGTTCGTCCGGCAGCGCCACGGCCTGGACGGGGGCGACCTCGACCGCACGCGCCGTCAGCAGGCGTTCCTCTCCTCCGTGACGCACAAGCTCAAGTCCCAGGGCGTGTGGGGCGACGTCGGCAAGCTCCAGGGGCTCTTCGATGTCATCAAGAAGGACGTCGTCATCGACGACCGCTGGAACATCCTGGACTTCGCCCGGCAGGCGCCCAATCTGACCGGGGGCAACGCGGAGTTCCACACACTCCCGATCGAGGGCTTCGCCACGCGGAAGGGGGAGGCGGTGAACCTCGTCGACGCGGAGCGGGTGAGGGAGCTGGTGGGGAAGATGATCGGTGGGGCGGGGGCGACTCCGTCCGCGGGTGGCGGGGACGCGAAGCCCGGTGGTTCGGCGAGTGGTCCGGCGAGCGGGTCCGCGGGCGGTTCGGCGGCGTCCGGGGGTTCGGCGGTGCCGTCGGACGCGTTTCAGGGGCCGGCGGTGGAGATGGGTGGGGTGCCGTGCGTTGACTGAGGCGGGTGGGGCGGTTTTTTTCCCAGCCCCGCCCCTTCCCGTAACCGGGGGCAAGCCCCCGGGCCCCCTTTTTCCGCGCTGACGCGCGGTGTCCTCAAGCGCCGGACGGGCTGATTTCAGCCCGTCCGGCGTTTGAGGACATTCGGGAAGGGGCGGGTTGGGGAAAAAGCCCCGCGCAGCGGGCCCTTCAGCGTTCCGGAACGACGTTTTCCGCCTGCGGCCCCTTGGGCCCCTGCGTCACGTCGTACGTGACCCTCATGTTCTCCTCCAACGACTTGTACCCCGTCGCCGCGATCGCGGAGAAGTGGACGAACACGTCCGGGCCCCCGTCATCCTGCGTGATGAACCCGAAGCCCTTGTCGGCGTTGAACCACTTCACCGTGCCTGCTGCCATCCGTCGTCCCGTTCCCTCGAACACGTGCCACGGCGCCGCGTGGGCGCGCGCCGGCCGGGGGCCGCACGTCGGGCCCCGGCGCACCGACCTTTCCCGCCGGGGACCGGACTCATGTCCCCCTTCACCCGTCCGGCCGCACCGAGGGCCGGAACGCGCCCAGGCCCGGCCAGGACGTTCCTGGCCGGGCCGGACCTCAAGGCTGTGTGCTGTGGTACGCGACCGCCGACGCGCTCAGCAACGCGGCGCGGTCCGGTGCCTGATCAGCTCCGGGAAGGGTGGTTCAGTGAGCCGCCGCCGGAGTGCCGGGAGTCGCGCAGGTGATGTCGGTGCCGCCCACGGGGAAGAGGCCCGACTTGTTGAGCTGGCCGCCCTGGTACTCGTAGTAGAGGTACGTGTAGAACTCGATCCGCCGGCTCGGGCCGCAGGCCGAGTCCGCGCCGACCTTGTAGGTCAGGGTGACGGTGCGGCTGGCGCCCGGCAGGACGGGCACCTTGTAGCTCACGGCGCCGCTCTGCTTCGTCGCGACGGTGCAGGAGGTCGTGTCGCCGGTGCACGCGTCGAAGGCGTACTTCAGGCCGGGGTCCGAGGTGGTCGTGTACGTCGGCTGGATCGACTGGTACACGAACTGGGAGTTCGTGGTCTGGTCGTTGGTGAAGGTGAGCTTGATGGTGACGGTGGAGCCCGGCGTCGCGGACTGCTTGTCGACGGTGATGGTCATCGGCGGGGTGTCGGCGGCCGAGGCCGGTCCGGCCAGGCCCAGGAGGGCGACGACGAAGGCGAGGATCGCGGACAGGCTCAGCCGTCCCAGTGTTGTTCTGCGCATGGCGAGGGACTGTAGACACGAACGGCCACTTCTGGCTGCACCCACCGAACAGGACCGGCCAAGGCCACTGAGCGCCGTGGGGCCTACGGAGCTGGTGTGAGCCAGGTGACACTGTTGCGACGATGTTGCGAGTTGGCCGGGAAGCGTCCCTGAACCCCCCTGAGGAGGGAGCGCGGAGAGGGCATGAAGGGGACACGAAGGGGGCGTGGAGGTGTCGTGGAGGGTCCCGGCGGGCCCACCGGACCCCCGGGCGGTGGGCCCGGTGCCGGGCCGGCCGGCGAGGGCCGCCCGGTCGGCGTGCGGGCGCCATGGCATCCAGCACCTACCATGCTGAATCATGGAACTCAGACACCTCGAGCACTTTGTGGCGGTCGCCGAGGAGCAGCACTTCACCCACGCCGCCGAGCGGCTGCGCGTGGCCCAGTCGGGGGTGTCGGCGTCGGTGCGGGCGCTGGAGCGGGAGCTGGGCGCGGAGCTGTTCCTGCGCACCACCCGGCGGGTGGGGCTCACCGACGCCGGGCGGGCGCTGCTGGTGGAGGCGCGGCGCACGCTGGCCTGCGCGGCGGCCGCCCGGGAGGCGGTCGCCGCCGTGCAGGGCCTGATGGGCGGGAAACTCTCGGTGGGCACCGAGCAGTGTATGGGCACGGTCGACGCGGCGGCACTGCTGGCCGCCTTCCACTCGCGGCACCCGCAGGTGGAGATCCATATGGAACAGGCGGGTTCCGGGCGGCTGCTGGAGCAGGTGCGGCGCGGTGAGCTCGATGTGGCCTTCGTGGTGCACGACGGCTCCCACGAGGGCGTACGGCTGCGCGGGGTGGCCGCGGAGCCGCTGATGCTGCTGTGCCGGGCGGACCATCCGCTGGCCGGGGTGGGCGGGCCGGTGCCGCCGGCGCAGCTGGGCGGGGAGGTCTTCGTGGACCTGCATCCGGACTGGGGCGCGCGACGCGCGGCGGATCTGGCGTTCGCGGACGCCGGGGTCGCCCGGAAGGTGGCGCTCCAGGTCAATGACGTCTATACGCTGCTCGACCTGGTGTCGCGGGGGCTGGGGGCGGCGGTGGTGCCCCGGCCCGTGACGTTCAAGGAGCAGGCGCGCGGGCTGAGCTCGGTGCCGCTGGACAGCCCGACGTCCTGGCAGGTGGCCGTGGCGGTGCCGGCGGCCGGTCAGCCGACCGCCGCCGCCAGGGCCCTGCTGGCGATGCTGGAGGAGCGGGGGCCGGCGGCGGTCCCCACGGAATGATCAAGGAACCGGGCGGAGGCCCGGCCGGGGTCGCCCGGCGGGCCCGCTCCATCGATTGATCAGAGAGTCTGCTGAATGTGATCGGGTTGGGATGTTGGACAGCGGCTGTCCGGCGGCGCAGAGTGGAGGGCGGCTCCACCGGAGCGACCGGAGAGAAAGGCAGGCTGTCCCCCATGGCGCAAGAAGTACGCGGTGTCATCGCCCGAGGCAAGGGCGAACCCGTCCGGGTCGAGACGATCGTGGTGCCGGACCCCGGGCCCGGCGAGGCCGTGGTGAAGATCCAGGCGTGCGGGGTGTGCCACACCGACCTGCACTACCGGGAGGGCGGCATCAACGACGAGTTCCCCTTCATCCTCGGCCATGAGGCCGCGGGCGTGGTGGAGTCGGTCGGCGCCGGGGTGACCGAGGTGGCCCCCGGCGACTTCGTGATCCTCAACTGGCGTGCGGTCTGCGGGCAGTGCCGGGCCTGTCTGCGCGGCCGCCCGTGGTACTGCTTCAACACCCACAACGCCAAGCAGCGGATGACGCTCACGGACGGCACCGAGCTCTCCCCCGCCCTGGGCATCGGCGCCTTCGCGGAGAAGACCCTGGTCGCCGCCGGGCAGTGCACCAAGGTCGACCCCGCCGCCTCGCCGGCCGCCGCCGGGCTGCTCGGCTGCGGTGTGATGGCCGGTCTGGGCGCGGCGATCAACACCGGCGGGGTCGGGCGCGGCGACACGGTCGCGGTGATCGGCTGCGGTGGCGTGGGCAGCGCGGCGATCGCGGGCGCGCGGCTGGCCGGCGCCTCGAAGATCATCGCCGTGGACATCTCCGACGGCAAGCTGGAGACGGCCAAGTCGATGGGCGCCACCCACACCGTCAACTCCCGCACCACCGACGGCGTCGAGGCGATCCGCTCGCTCACCGGCGGCTTCGGCGCGGATGTGGTGATCGACGCGGTGGGCCGCCCGGAGACGTACGAGCAGGCGTTCCACGCCCGCGACCTGGCGGGCACCGTGGTCCTGGTGGGCGTGCCGACCCCGGAGATGAAGCTGGAGCTGCCGCTGCTGGACGTCTTCGGGCGCGGCGGTTCGCTGAAGTCCTCCTGGTACGGCGACTGCCTGCCGTCCCGTGACTTCCCGATGCTGATCGACCTCTACCTCCAGGGGCGGCTCGACCTCGACGCGTTCGTCAGCGAGACGATCGCGCTGGACGAGGTCGAGGAAGCCTTCCACCGTATGGAGAAGGGCGAGGTCCTGCGTTCGGTGGTGCTGCTGTGACGGCTCGTGTCGAACACCTGGTGACGTCCGGCACCTTCGCCCTGGACGGCGGGGTGTGGGACGTCGACAACAACGTCTGGCTCGTGGGCGACGACCGCGAGGTCGTCGTGATCGACGCGGCCCATGACGCCGCCGCGATCGAGAAGGCGGTGGGCGGCCGCCGGCTGGTGGCGATCGTGTGCACGCACGCGCACAACGACCACATCGGCGCCGCCCCCGCGCTCGCGGCCGCCACGGGCGCGCCGGTCCTGCTGCATCCCGCCGAGCGCGAGCTGTGGGACCGGACGCACCCCGGCACGGCGCCCGACGGCGAGCTGGTGGACGGCGGGACGCTCAGCGTCGCCGGTGTGGAGCTGACCATGCTGCACACGCCGGGCCACTCCCCCGGCGGCGTCTGCCTGTACGCGCCGGAGCTGGGCACGGTCTTCACCGGCGACACCCTCTTCCAGGGCGGGCCGGGGGCGACGGGGCGGTCCTTCTCGGACTTCCCCACCATCATCGACTCGATCCGGGACCGGCTGCTGACCCTGCCGCCCGGGACGGTGGTGCGCACCGGCCACGGCGACCCCACCACGATCGGCACCGAGGCACCGGCCCTGGCGGACTGGATCGCCCGGGGGCACTGAGCCCACCCGCGCCGGGGGCCCGCACGACGACCGTGCGCGCCCCCGGCCGGGCCTCTTGACGGCCGCGTCGCCGACCATGCGGGCGGGGGCGCACCGGCCAACTCCCGTACGGGGCCCGCCCGGCCTCGGACCCGCGCGTGCCCGGCCGGTGGCGACGGTGCGCGGGAATCACTAGCGTGAGGAGTGACGGGAGCAGCTCTCAGGGGCGAGAGGACGCGCACGCCATGACGCAGACGCCGGGGACCGGCATGACCTCCTTCGACGAGATCCACGACCGGCCCGACCCCCGGGACTACTTCCAGGCGCTCGGGCCGTGGGAGTACCGGACGCCGCACCACGCCCAGGACGTCTTCCGGCGGCTGGCCGGCGCCTGCGGGGGTCCCTCGGCCACGGTGGTGGACCTCTGCTGTTCGTACGGCAACAACGCCGCGCTGCTCAACCACGACGTGACCCTGGACGACCTGTACGCCCGCTACGCCTCGGCGGAGATCGCCGGGCTCGGCACGGGCGAACTGATCGAGGCGGACCGGAAGTTCTACCGGGCGCGGCGCCGGCCCCGGGCGTCCCGGGTGGTCGGGCTGGACATCGCCGCGAACGCCGTGGGCTACGCCCGCGCCGTGGGCCTGCTGGACGCGGGGTTCGCCGTGAACCTGGAGACGACGCCGCCCGGCCCGGAGCTGCGGCGGGAACTGCGCGGCGCCCGGCTGCTCACCGTCACCGGCGGGGCGAGCTTCCTGACCGGCCGGAGCCTCGGCGCCGTGCTCGACCACGCGGACGGCCCGGTGTGGGTGGCCGCGTTCGTCCTGCGGACCTATCCCTACCGGCCGGTCGCGAGCGCCCTGGCGGCGCGCGGGCTGCGTACGGAGAAGCTCACCACGCGCACCTTCCCGCAGCGGCGGTTCACCGGTCCCGACGAACAGCGGTACGCCGTGGAGGCGGTGGCGGCGGCCCGCGAGGATCCCCGCGGCCGGGAGACCGAGGGCTGGTTCCACACCGCCCTGTACGTGTCCCGGCCCACAGCGGACGCGGAGGCGGAGCCGCTGGCGAAGCTTCTGGCGTGACACGTCGGTTCGCCCTGCCGGTCCTTGGGCCGGCAGGGCGAACCAGGGCCGGGGGCGGCTTCAGCTGAGGTCGACGACAGCGCCCGCAGTGGCGACCGTACCGGCCGGACAGGTGAGGCGGACGAAGAAATTCCCGTTGAACACGGGGCTGTTGAACTGCTGGCCGCTACACACGACGCGGGACTGCCACCTGGTCCCGTTACACGTGATTTCCCACGACGTGTTGTCCAGCGCGCCTCCGCTGCAATGCAGGTTGGGCGACGGGGGCACCCCGGGGGCACCGCCCTCCGAGGGCGTGGCAGCGCCTTCCTCAGTCTTTCCGGTGTCCAGATTCGTGGCGGCGTAGCGCGCGCCTTCGGCCGCGTCGGCCGTCGGGGCCATTCCCCCGCCGGCTCCCAGGACGAGCAGGGCGCTCACCCCGAGCGCACCCAGAGAATTCAGCACCTTCATCATGACCCCTTTCCCAACTCGGCTCGGCCGACTTCCCGTTGACTCGACCCTTCGAGCCTGGGGCGAGCTTCGCGAAGTGCGCGGCAGGAGTCAATATCGAGGATTTACGACACATAATCCCATTACTGGGAAGGTCATCTCCAAATCCTTATCCACCTTTAGGAGAATCGCTTCTCCATATCACCCCCGGAAATCTTCTGACACGACCGATTCACCCGTACGGCCCCACCTCGACTTCAGATCTCCAGCGAGACGTCGTGCCTGCGGAACCAGAAGTCCAGGGCGAGCACGAGTTCCGTGCCGGTGCGGAACCCCGGCGCCGGGTCGTCGGCGGTGGCCGCCGCGAGGGACGGGCCGTCGAGGAGGGCGTGGACCGGCGCGTCGGGGCCGGTGGTGGCGCGCTTGAGGGCGGTGCGCAGTCCGTCGAGGTAGTGCGGGTCGCGGGTGGTCGGGTAGGGGGCCTTGACGCGGTCGGCGATCGCGGCCGGGAGGAGGTCGCGGGTGGCGGCGCGGAGCAGGGACTTCTCGCGGCCGTCGAAGGTCTTCATGGCCCAGGGGGTGTTGAAGACGTACTCGACGAGGCGGTGGTCGCAGAAGGGCACCCGGACCTCCAGGCCGACGGCCATGCTCGCACGGTCCTTGCGGTCGAGCATCCACTGGACGAAGCGGGTGAGGTGCAGGTAGCCGATCTCGCGCATACGGCGTTCCCGGCCGCTCTCCCCCGGCAGCCGGGGCACCTCGGCGAGCGCCTCCCGGTAGCGGGCGTCCCGGTAGCCCGCGAGGTCGATCTTCTCCAGGAGGCCGCGGTCGAGGAGGGCCTCGCCGGGGCCGCTGCCGGGGCCGGAGATGCCGGTGCCGAAGGGCGGGGCGAGCCAGGGGAAGGTGTCGGCGGCGACGGAGTCGGGGTGGTGGAACCAGCGGTAGCCGCCGAAGACCTCGTCGGCCGACTCCCCGGAGAGGGCCACGGTGCACCGCTCGCGGACGGCCTTGAAGAGCAGGTAGAGCGAGGTGTCGCCGTCGCCCAGGTCGAAGGGCAGGTCGCGGGCGCGCATCACGGCCTCGCGGGCGGCCGGGTCGAGGAGGGCGCTCGGCTGGAGGGTGACGACGTCGTGGTCGGCGCCCACATGGCGGGCGAGGGCCTCGGCGAAGGGGGCGTCGGGGGTGCCGCGCCAGTCGTCGGCGCGGAAGTCCCGGGCGTGCCGGGCGAAGTCGAGGGCGAAGGAGCGGACGGCCCCGCCGCCGGTGGCGGCGCGGTGGCGGGCGGCGAGCGCGGTGATGACGCTGGAGTCCAGGCCGCCGGAGAGGAGCGTGCCGACGGGGACGTCGGCGACCAGCTGCCGGCCGATGACGTCCTCCAGCAGCTCCCGTACGTGGCCGACGGTGGTGCGCAGGTCGTCGGTGTGCTCCCGGGCCTCCAGGGCCCAGTAGCGGCGCAGCCGGCTGCCGGTGCGCCCGACGCGCAGGGTGTGGCCGGGCGGGAGTTCGTACATCCCCTTGTAGACGGCGTGGCCGGGGGTCTTGGTGAAGGCGACCAGCTCGGCGAGCCCTTCGGCGTCGACGACGGGGCGGACGGCGGGGTGGGCGAGGATCGCCTTGGGCTCGGAGCCGAAGAGGACCCCGTCGGCGAGCGGGTGGTAGTAGAGCGGCTTGACGCCCATGCGGTCGCGGACCAGGAGGAGTTCCTCGGTACGGGCGTCCCAGAGGGCGAAGGCGTACATGCCGTTGAGCCGCTCGGTGAAATCCTCGCCCCACGCGAGGTAGGCGTGCAGCACGACCTCGGTGTCGCTGCTCGTACGGAACACGTGGCCGCGTGCGGCGAGTTCGCGGCGCAGCTCCCGGAAGTTGAAGACCTCGCCGCTGTAGGTGAGGGAGACGAGGGTGCGCCCCTCGTGGGCGAAGGTCATGGGCTGGGCGCCGCCCTCGATGTCGATGACGGCCAGCCGGCGGTGGCCGAGGGCCGCGTGGGTGTCCAGCCACAGGCCGTGGGCGTCCGGGCCGCGGCACGCCATGGTGCCGGTCATCGCGTCGGCCGTGGCGGCCGTGACGGGTCGCGCCGGGTCGTACGAGACCCATCCTGCTATTCCACACATGGCGTGCTGTCTCCTGTCGCTCTGCCTCTTGATCGGGTGCGGGACGGGGTGCGGTCCCCGCTCGGCGGGGACCGCACCCCGCGAAGGGCCGGAGGGAGGTGGGTCAGACGTGTGCGGCCGGGACGTCCGCGCCCCGGGTGGCGCCCGGGCCGGTGAAGCGCTTGAACGTCCAGGTCGTCCACATCACGACGAGGACCATGGCGACGCTGATCGCGGTGGCCCAGCCCATGGCCGTGGCCCAGCCCGCGGAGGTGGCCTCGTGGCCGGCGACGGCGAAGAACACCGCGCCGATGACGGCCACGCCGGCGGCGCCGGCGAACTGCTGGGTGGTGGTGAGGATGCCGGAGGCGATGCCCGCGTCCTGGGCCCGTACGCGCATCAGCGCGGCACCGAACAGGGCGGGGAGCACGACGCCGTTGCCCGCGCCGATCAGGCACAGGCAGCCGACGATCCAGGGCAGGCCGGTGCCGGAGCCGGCGGTGAAGAGCCGGGCGGCCAGGGCGCCCAGGCCCAGGGCGATGACCCCGCTGCTGACGACGAGGGCGCTCATGCCCCACCGGTCGGTGAGCCGGCCGCCGATCATGGAGGTGGCCGTGAAGAGGATGCCCATCGGGGAGAAGACCAGGCCCGCCTGGAACGGTCCGAGGTCCAGCCCGGACTGGAGGAGCAGGGTCAGGGTGAACATGAAGCTGCCGAAGTAGACCATGAACGCGACGCTCGCGACGACGCCGCCGCGGAAGGAGGGGCTGCGGAACAGCGGGAAGACGAGCACGGGGTCGCCGCCCCGGGCCCCGAGCCGCCGTTCCCAGCGCAGGGTCACCAGGGCGACGGGGACGGCCAGCGCCATGCTGGTCCATGTCCACGCGGGCCAGTCGGAGCTGTGGCCCATGGTGAGCGGCACCAGGAGGAGGGCGAGGGCGAGGGAGACGCCGAAGGCGCCGACGGGGTCGAGGCCGACGCGCCGGGCGTGGGTGCGGGCGGGCAGCACGCGCATCGCGGCGGCGGCGATGACCACGCAGAACGGCACGTTGATCAGGAAGATGGTGCGCCAGCCCAGACCGGCGAAGTCCGCGGCGATCAGGGCGCCGCCGAGCACCTGCCCGGCGATGGAGCCGAGGCCGGCCGCGGCGCCGTACCAGGCCATCGCGCGGGGCTTCTTCTCGTCGGGGAAGTCGGCCGTGACGACGGCGAGCACCTGCGGGACCATCACGGCCCCGGCGAGGCCCTGGGCCAGCCGGGCGACGATGAGCTGCTCGGGGCTGACCGCGATGCCGCAGAGCAGGGAGGTGACCCCGAAGGCGATCGTGCCGATGACGAAGAGCCGGCGGTAGCCGTACTTGTCCCCCAGCCGGCCACCGGTGATCATGCCTGCCGCGTAGGCGAAGGCGTAGCCGCCGACGACGAGTTCGAGGGCCGCGGGTCCGGCGTGGATGCTCTTCTCCAGCGACGGCGCGGCGACATTCACCACGAAGAAGTCGAACTGGGCGAAGAACATGGCCGACAGGAGGACGAGGAGGACGGGGCCGGTGCGCGGGGACGGGGGTGTGGTCCTGCCCGCCACGGTGGGCGGGACGAGTTGGTCGGTCATGGGACTCCTCGGCGCCGGCGCGTACGGCGGGCGGCGCGGTTCGCGGACCTGTGGTCGGGTCGGTACGGGGTGAACAGCGGGGATAGAAGGGGTGGAGGGCGCGGGACACGGAGTGGTGGGGGTGCGCGCCCGCGGCGTGTCATGACCGCCGTCTCCTCCCGTGGATGGCGCAGGTGATGCGGGAGGTGCACAGGCGGCGTCCGCCGTCGTCGGAGATGACGACCTCGTAGCTGGCCGCCGTGTCGCCGAGGTGGAGCGCGGTCGCGACGCCGGTGACGGTTCCGCCGCGCACGGCCCGGTGGTGGGTGGCGTTGATGTCGATGCCGACGGCGATGTGGCCGTCGCCCGCGTGCAGCACCGCGCCGATGGAGCCGAGCGATTCGGCGAGGACGACCGACGCGCCGCCGTGCAGCATGCGGTAGAGCTGGGTGTTCCCGGCGACGGGCATGGTGGCGACCAGCCGCCGCGGGGAGGCTTCGAGGAAGGTGATGCCCATCCGGCCGGCCAGGGTGCCGGCGCCCGCGGCGTTGATCCAGGCGACGGGGTCCTCGGCCGGCGCGGGGCGGAGGCCGGCGGTGCCGGCGGGCGCGGCGGTCACCGGGGTACCGCCGGTACGGGCACCTCGGCGGCCGTGGCGACGGACTCCGGGTCGGCGGGGCGGTAGGTCCGCAGGGAGACGTACTTCTCGCGCAGCTGCCGCTTGAGGACCTTGCCGGTGGGCCCGAGCGGGATGTCGGCCGGTGAGGCGGCGATCTCCAGCAGGGCGAGCCGGGGCTGGCCTATCCGGTCGAGGACGGCGTTGGCCCGGTGCAGGAGACCGGCCGCCGAGACCGGCGGGCCGCCGCCGTTCCCGCCGCCCGCGTCGTCGTACAGGCGGACGAGGGCGACGGGCACGGTCCGGTCCTGGTCGTGGCCGGCGACGACGGCGCAGTCGGCGACCTCCGCCAGGCCGAGCAGCAGTTCCTCCTCCATCAGCGCGGAGTAGCCGTCCCCGGCGTCGGTGCGGATCCGGTCGACGGCGCGGTCGACGTGGAAGAAGTCGCCGTCCTCGGTGCGGTGGACGAGGTCGCCGGAGAGCCAGTAGCCGGCGAGGGTCGAGCGGTAGGTGGTGTCGGAGTCGTTCCAGTAGCCGCGGGCGATGGAGTCGCCGCGCACGCCGAGCAGTCCGACCTCGCCCGGGTCCGCGTGGCTGCCGTCCTCGCGCAGGACGGCGACCTCGGAGATCGGTACGCGCCGGCCGAGGTGGCGGGCGCGGGGCGGGCTGTCCGGGGTGATCACCCGGCGCAGCGCCGCCCAGCCGAGCTCGGAGGAGCCGAGGCCGTCGTCGATGACGGAGCCGGGCACGGTGGTGTCGCCGGTCCGGGTGCGGCCGAGCCGCATCAGCTTGCGCATATGGGCGTCGTGGCCGCAGTCGCCGAGGTTCAGCCACACCTCGACCGAGCCGAAGGCGGTGGGGTCGGGGTCGCGGGTCGCCAGGTCGGTCAGGGCCTCGTTGAAGGCGAGCACGACGGTGGGCCGGTAGGTGGCGCAGCCGCGGGCGAGGCCGGGCCCGGTGGGGTCGGACCAGCCGACGGTGGGCAGACCGGCGAGGAGGGAGTAGAAGGTGAAGGCGATGGCGCTGGAGTGGGACTGGGGGAAGGCCGCCAGGGCGAGGGAGTCGGCCGGCTCGGGCCGGCCGGCCAGCCGGTAGAGGGCGCCGGCGACGCTCTGCCGGTGGGTCCACACCACGGGCTTGGGATTGCCGGTGGTGCCGGAGGAGTGGCAGATGACGACCGGGTCCTCGTCGCCGTGGCGGTACTCGGCGCCCGCGGGCAGCCGGCGGTTGCCGAGGATGCCGACGTCCTGGCGGGTGCGGGTCCAGCGGACGACGGGGAGTTCGCGCTCGCGGCCCGCGAAGAGGGCCAGCCGGGGCGCGTCGGTGTAGATGCCGACGGGGGCGGTGCGGCGGATCAGGCCGAGGGCCAGTTCGGGCTTCATCCGGCCGTTGATGAGCACCGCGATGGCCCCGATGCGGGCCAGGGCCGCGAGCTGGAGGTGGTCCTCGAAGGAGTCCTCCAGATAGACGGCGACGCGGTCGCGGGCGCGGACCCCCTGGTCGTGGTACCAGGCGGCCCAGGCTTCGGCCAGCGCGTCGAGCTGGTCGAGGCTGAACTCCGACTGCTGCCAGCCCTCGGTGTTGAGGAGCGGGACGTCGGCGGCGATCAGCGGCAGGTCGGCGGCCGGGTTGAGCTCGGCGGCCACGCGCCACGCGTTGCCGCCGCCGAGGCCGGGGTGGTCCACGAGGCTCAGCCGGGCCTCGGGGGTCAGCAGCGTGCGTGAAGTGAGGGGCATCATCCACCTGGCTTCTGTCGGGAATTCCGGTACGGGAACCGCGGAATCGCGGGGCGCGCCTACGGGAACTCTCGGCACGTCTTCGGGGGCTCCGGGACTTCGGGTGGCGAATGCGCTGCCGTCGTTTTCCCGACCGCTCCGGAACCCGGCAGTCCGCCGGTGGTGCCCGCCGACAAGTGACGTTATCCGCGCCGGGGCCCGTACGGCCATCGGCGGCCGCATAGCCCGTCAAGTCCACTCGTCCGCACACCCGTTCACCCGCTCGGGCCAGGCATGACGCCCTTGGCACGGGCCCCCGCGCCGGCGGCCGAGGACCTGACGTACTGCCCCGCCACCCCCTCGATACCGGAATTCCGCCTCGCTAGTGTCAGGAAAGTCCTCCGGAGAGCTCCGGCAATGCCGTGACCGGTAGCCGTACCACCCGATAAGGAGTACACCCGTGCGGAAATCCGACGCCGGTGACCGGCTTCGCGAAATAGTGGCGTTCGTCCTTGAGTTGGATGTGCGGGACGTACCGGCCGACGCCTCGTTCCACCAGGAGCTCAAGGTGGACTCCCTGGAGAAGGTCGAGATCGCGGCGCGCATCGAGCAGACCTTCGGGATCGCGCTCACCGACGAGGAGACGGCGGCCGTCGACAGCGTGCGGGACGCGGCGGTCCTGCTGGCGGCGAAGGCCGCGGGCGAGCGCTCCCCGGCGGCGGGCCCGGCGCACGGGGACGCCCCGGCCGCACCGGCCGCCGCACCGGCCGCCCCGGCGGCCCGCCCCTCGCTGACGGACCGTCTACTGGGTGGCCATCTGGCGGCCGGGCACGGCGAGCGGACCGCCTATGCGGACCCCGACGCCGGTGAGGTGTCGTACGCGCGGCTCCACGAGGCGGCGCGGGGCTACGCCGAGGCGCTGCGGGCGCGCGGGGTACCGCCCGGCCGCCGCGGTCTGATCGTCGCCGAGGACTCTGTGGCCACCGCCGCGGCCGTGCTGGGCCTGTGGTGGCACGGCTGTGTGCCCGTGCCGGTGAGCCCGCTGCACGCCGACGCCGATCTGCGGTTCATCGCCGGGGACTGCGCGGCGGCCCTGGTCCACCTGGACGTCGGAGCGGCCCGGGAGCGCTCCCTGGCGGAGGCGTTCGCCGGCCTGCCCCTGTGCACGGGCGAGCAGGTGCGGGAGGGGCTGCGCACCGGGCGGGCGACCGGCGCCTACCGGCCCGGCGGGGCGGCCCCCGCCGCCGCACGGCCCGCGGACCGGGAGGCGCTGGTCCAGTACACCTCGGGCAGCACCGGCCGGCCCAAGGGTGTGCGCCACTCCGCCGCCGGGATCGCCGCCGTGCTGGACGGCTTCGGCGAGGTGATGGGCCTCCGCCGGGACGACGTGGTGCTGTCCACCGCCCGGATGTCCTTCGGCTACGGCTTCGGCAGCTCCCTGCTGTGCACGCTGGCCGCCGGGGCGAGCGCCGTCCTGCTGCGCGGCGCCGTCGACCCCCGGGCGGTCGCCGCCGCCCTGCGCCGGCACCGTCCGACCGTCCTGTGCTCGGTGCCCCGCCTCTACGCGGGGCTGCTCGACGCCCTTCCACCGTCCGGAACCGAGGTGTCCGGGTCGCTGCGGCTGTGCCTGACCGCCGGGGAGAACTGCCCGGCCGGGCTCAGCCTGCGGGTCCAGGAGACCTTCGGCGCGCGGGTGATGAACTGCCTCGGCGCCACCGAGGTCATGCACGTGGCCGTCGCCACCCCGGCCGCGCCGCCCATGCACGGCCTCGCGGGGCTGCCCGTCCCCGGGGTGACCGTGACCGTCCGCGACGACCGGGGCGTACCGGTGCCCGACGGCACGGACGGCCGGCTGCACATCAGCGGGCCCACGGTCGCCCTGGGCTACCTCGACCGCGCGGACGCCGACGGCACCACGTTCGCCGACGGCGGCGCTTACACCGGCGACCTCGTCCGGCGGAACCCCGACGGCGGCATCGTCTACCTCTGCCGCGCCGACGACATCCTCAACCTCGGCGGCTACAAGGTCGCGCCCGGTGAGATCGAGGACGTGGTCCGCTCGATCGACGGCGTCACGGACTGCGTGGTGGTGGGCACCCCCGACCCGCACGGGCTCCAGCGCTCGGTGGCCTTCACCGTGACCGAGCCGGGCGCCGACCGGGAGGCCGTACGGCGGGCCGTCCGCGCCTCGGTCCGCGCCCGGCTCGCGCCCTACAAGCGCCCCAGCCGCTTCGAGTTCGTCGACGTGCTGCCTTCGACTACCACCGGCAAGCCGGCCGCCTACAAGCTCCGTGAGCAGGTGGGGCGGTCATGAGCTGGGACATCGTCGGCATGGGCGCGGTCGCGAGCATCGGCACCACCCCCGGGGAGATCTTCGACTCGCTGTGCGCGGGCCGGGGCGGGCCGGCCGGGCTCCGCGCCTTCGACACCGACAGGTACCGGGCGAAGCGGGCGTACGAGATCGACGACCGGGCCCGGCCCGGGGTCGACGAACCGGGCCGCGCGACCCGGTGGCTCAAGGCGGCCGTCCGTCAGGCCCTGGCGGACGCGGGCCACCCCGGCGACCTGGGCGACGTGCCCGTACTCGTCGGCACCACGCTCCAGGAGCAGCGCAGCGCCGAGCTGTGGTGGCGGCGGGGCGCTCCGCTCGGCACCGCCGACCTGTACTTCGGCACGGCGCTGCGGGAGACCTTCGGCGCCGTCCGCACCTACACCTTCGCCAACGCCTGCGCGGCCGCCCTCTACGCCCTGGCCATGGCCACCGACCTGATCGAGGCGGGCGAGGCCGACACCGTCGTGGTGGCGGGCACGGACGCCATCGGCGAGAGCGCCTTCGGCACCCTGGACCGGGTGCAGAACGACGTTCCCGACGCGCTGCGCCCCTTCGACCGGTCGCACAAGGGCATGCTGATGGGCGAGGGCGCGGTGGCCGTGGTCGTACGGCGGGCCGCCGGCCCCGGGCAGCGGGCGCACGCCCGGCTGCGGGCCGTCGGCGTGAACTGCGACGCCCATCACCCGACGGCTCCCGACCCGGCGGGCATCACCCGCGTGCTGCGGGACGCGTACCGGCGCGCCGGGGTGCGGCCGGAGGACGTCGACCTGGTCATGCTGCACGGCAGCGGCACCCCGAAGAACGACACGACCGAGGCCGGGGTGCTCGCGGGGATCTTCGAGCCGGGCGCCGGGCCCCTGATGACCGCGATCAAGTCCATGACCGGGCACACGCTGGGCGGTTCGGGGCTGCTGAGCCTGGTCGTGGCGGCGCTCGCGGCCCGGCGGGGCACCGTGCCGCCGGTGCTCGGGCTCACCGACCCCGTGCCGGAGGCCGCGGGTCTCCGGCTCGTCCGGCACGAAGCGGCGGCCGCGGAGATCGGCATCGCCCAGGTCGACGCGTTCGGCTTCGGCGGGATCAACGCGGCGGCGATCCTGGAGGCGACACCATGAGGCACGACGGGCACAAGCGACACGACGGCCACGACGGCACGGTGCGGAGGGGGTCGAACGGGGGCCCGGCGCGGGTGGCGCCGGCGGGTCCGGGGCCCGCGCGGCTCCACCGGTCCCGACGGCCCGGGCGGCCCGCGCCCCGCGAGGTCGTCGTCACCGGCGTGGGGCTCGCCGTCCCGGGGCTGACGCTGCCGGACGAACTCCTCGGCGCCGTACGCGAGGGCGGCTTCGACCCGCACACCGGGCTGACCGGCCGCGAGATGCGCCACAAGGACCGCGGCTCCCGCCTCGCGCTGCGCGCCACCGAGCCCGCGCTGCGCGACGCCGGCCTGTACGGCGAGGACGGCTTCGGCGGCGACGGGGACGGCACCGCCGTCCTGGTGTCCTCCAACTTCGGCATCCTGGACAGCGTCTGCGAGTTCGCCGACGTCATCGCCCGGGACACCGTCACCGGGCTGAGCCCGCTCGGGCTGCCCCGGACGTCGAGCAACGTCACGGCCGGGGCGGTCGCCATGCGGCACGGGCTGCGCGGGCCGAACATCACCCTGTGCAACGGCCCCACGAGCGGGCTCGACGCGGTGTACTGGGCGCGCGGCGCGATCGCCGCCGGGCGCGCCGAGGCCGCCGTGGTCGTCGGCGTGGAGCCCTCGGGCGACGCCGTCACCAAGCTGCTGGGCGCCCCCGTGTTCGACGGCGCCGTCGCCCTCGTCCTGGAGTCGCGCACGGGCGCGGAGGCGCGCGGGGCGCGTCCCCGGGCCACGGTCGGCGGCTACGCGCGCGCGTCCGGCAGGGCGGCAGCGGTGGCGGCCGTGACCGCCGGTCGGCCCGCCGGGACGGTGGGTCTGTGGCTCACGGAGGGGGCGGCGGACGGCGCCGTCACGGCGCCCCTGGACGAGGGCCCCGCCGCCGGGGCGGCCCCCTTCGACCTCCAGTCCCGCCTGGGCCTTTGCGCCGGTGCTCTCGGGGTGCTCCAGTGCGCGGCCGCGGTCGCCCACTTCGACGGCGGCCGCGGCGGCGCGGTGCTCGCCACCGCCGGGCGCGCGGGGGACGACGCGGTGGCGGCGCTGCTCCTGACGGGCGCGCGGGGCCGGCCGTGAGACCGGGGCGGCGGCCGGGACCGGTACGGGACCGGCCGGAGACCGTACGCGAAGGGCGCGTTCGACGTCCGTACCGAGCCGCGTTCGACGTCCGTAACCGGCAGCCGTGTTCGAAGGCCGTGCCCGAGGGACCTGTCCAAGAGTCCCGTTCCGGGGCCGTGTCCGAGGGCCTCATCCGAAAACCCTGTCCGTACACCTGACGATGCATGAGGAGTCACCCATGTCCGTACAGCCCCCGTCCTCCGTCCTCGACGTCGAGGAGCTCCGGGCCGTCGTGGCCGGCGCGGTGGAACTGCCCGTCGAGGAGGTCACCGACGACGCCCGTTTCAAGGAGGACCTCGACGTCGACTCGCTGATCTCGCTGGAGATAGCGGTCCGCGTGGAGGAGCACTTCGGCATCCGTATCGACGACGCGGAGCTCGCCGGGCTCGGTTCGTTCCGGCGGGTCAGCGAGCTGGTGCGGGACCGGGTCGCCGGGCGGTCCGCCGGATGAGCGCGTGGCCCGGCACGGCGCCGGACGACCGGGCGGGCGACGCGCCCGGCCGGCCGGTGGCCCTGGTGACGGGCGGCTCCCGGGGCATCGGCCGCGCCGTCGTCCTGCGGCTGGCCGAGGACGGCTTCGACGTCGCGTTCTGCTACCACGCGCACTCCGACGCGGCCGACGCCGCCGCCGAGGCGGCCGAGGCGGCGGGGGCCCGCGTCCTCGCCCGGCGGGTCGACGTCGCGGACGCCGGCCGGGCCCGGGGGTTCGTCGCCGAGGCGGCGCGGGAGCTGGGCCCGCTGTCGGCCGTCGTCACCTCGGCCGGCATCACCCGGGACCGGCCGCTGCCCCTGATGTCCGACGCGGAATGGCACGAGGTGATCGACACCAATCTGCACGGCACGTACCACGTCTGCCGCGCGGCCGTCTTCCCGATGATGCGGCGGCGGACGGGGGCGATCGTCACCCTGTCGTCCGTGGCGGGGATCCACGGCAACGCGGCGCAGGCCAACTACGCCGCGTCGAAAGCCGGGATCATCGGCTTCACCCGCTCCCTCGCGAAGGAGGGCGGCAGGTACGGCGTCCGCGCGAACGTCGTCGCCCCCGGCCTGATCACCACCGACATGACGGCGGAACTGCCGGAGGCGGTGACGCGGCGGCACCTCGACCGGATCCCGCTGGGCCGGGCCGGGCGGGCGGAGGAGGTGGCGGACGTGGTCGCCTTCCTGGTGTCGGCGCGGGCCGCGTATGTGACCGGCCAGGTGGTGGAGGTCGACGGCGGCTCGGGAGGCTGACGGGCGCCCCGGGAGGAGCGGTTCCCCCCTCCCCGGCCGCCCCGGCCCCCGTGCCGTGAACGCCGGCCGGGCTCAGTTGATCACGACGGAGTTGTGCGACTGGAAGAGCCCGCACCACTCGCTGTACGGCCTGCGGTCGCAGGTGTACGGATCGGTGATCACACGGCCGGAGTTGTCGGTGTTACGGGCCGGGGTGCTGCCCGGCTTGTGGGCCCAGATGCCCCCGGGGTGCAGGCGGTACCAGTGGTAGTCGCGGAAGCCGCCCGGGAAGGTACCGGTGACCAGCGCGACGACATAGCGCAGCGTGCCGGGCGGCTGGCAGTTGCCCCAGACCCGCAGCCCGTCGCGCAGGGCCCCGGTGGACACCTCGTTGCAGCGCACCGTGCCGGGAATGGTGTAGCCGTGGGCGCGGCCGGGCTGGGCGAAGGTGTTCGTCCGCCGGTTGACCGCGAAGTTGTAGCAGTTGTTGTGCGGCTGGGTGTCGGGGGCGTTCCAGAAGGCCGGGTTGAACGGGGTCACGTCATAGGCGCAGGCGAGCGCCGCCCCGTCGCCCAGCGAGGCTATCTGCCCCTCGGCCTCGACCGGGCCCCTCCCGCCGTCCTCGTCGTGGGGCTCGACCGTGGTCGCGCCGCCCGCGCCCCGGCGCGCGGTGCGCCGGATCTCCTCGCACACGGATTCAAGGAACTCCTCCGGGTAGCCGGCGGTTTCCCCGGAGTTCCCGGTGTCGTCGGCGTCCCGGCTCCCCGAGGAGCCCGCCCCGGTGGTCGGCATGGTGCGTACCAGCCGTTCGGCGATCTCGGCACCGGCGTAGGGGTCCCGGCCGCCTCCCCCGGCCAGCTCGAACCTCGGCGGCAGCCCGGCGGTGTCCAGGTCGTCGGTGAGCTCCACCTGGACGCCCCGGAAGCCCAGTCCGGTGAAACCGCTGGCCACCTCCGCGACGGCGGCCCGGTTGCGCGCGACGAGCTCCAGCAACTCGTGCACCTCGTCGGGGTCCTGGATCTCCCAGGACGGATTGGGACGCCCGGAGAAGATATCGACGACCACTCGGATTCCCATGAATTTCCCCCTCGCGCATTTACGGACCGGCGGAAAAGCGGAACAGCGACTGCCGGACAGGGTGGCAGCCGCCGCGAAACACCTCGCTTTCTACTCCCGGTCAACCGGCCGGTCAAGCAGGGCCCGAGGGGAAAATTATTTCTACTCCGGGGCCGGAAAAATCAACGGAAGCATGCATTGACACATGGCGGGCGCCGCTGGGAATGTCCCTTGCAGGGCGCGCCGGAAGGCGTGTCCGCGGGCGATCGGGGGCTATCAGGGGGGCAGCATGCCGCCGGCCATGGGAGACCCGCGGCCGGTACGGCCGGATCGATCGAATCCGCGGCAGGCGCGGGACGCGCGAATTCGGAAGAGAATTCTCCGATTCATTGGCCGCGCCCGGGGAAATCGGGGAATCCGGCACGCTCTCCGGCGCGTCTGACGCCCACCGTGTCCCCGGTACGCCCGGCACGCCCTCGCGCGTGACGGGCCGTCCGGAACCGCGGGCCGGTCCACTCCCCCGGTGGGCCGGCCCGCCGCCTCCGGGCGGGGCCTCCGAACGGGCCGGCCGCCCGCGCGCCGTGACCGCGCGGGCGGCCGGCCTCAACCCCGTACCGGCCTCAACCCCGTACCGGCAGCCTCAACCCCGTACACCGGCCTCGGTCCCGCCCGGCTCAGGCGTCCACCGCCAGCCGGTACCCCCGCTTGGGGACCGTGCGGACCAGGCCCGCGTACGCGCCGAGCCCGTGCCGCAGCCTGGCCACGGCGGCCTCGACGGCGTGCTCGTCCGGCGGCGGGTCCGCCCACACCCGGCGCAGCAGGTCGTGGCGGCTGAGCACCCGCCCCGGCCGCTCGGCCAGGGCGCGCAGGAGCGCCGCCGGCACCGGTGGCAGCCAGACGCCCTCGCCCTCGACGAGGAGCGCGCTGCCCTGGAGGACCATGTCCCGGCCGCCGGCCCGCAACTCCCGCCGCCCCCGGGCCGGCAGGGTCTCGGTGAGCGTGCGGACCAGGGCGCCGAGCCGGCCGCGCTCGGGCCTGACGGTCGGCACCCCGAGGTCCTCCAGCGGCCGGGCGCACAGCGGTCCGACGCACACCGGCACCACGGCCTCGCGCAGCGCGGCGAGCACCTCGTCGCGCAGTCCGGCCACGCGCGCGGACTCCAGGAAGTAGCCGATCGCCGGCGCGCTGGTGAACGTCACGGCGTGCACCTCGCGGCGGGCCGTCTGCTCGGCCAGCCGCCGTACCGCCTCGGGGTCCGGCGGCGGCGCCCACCGGTAGACCCGTACCTCTATCACCTGCGCGCCGTGGTCGCGGAGCGTGGCGGAGAACCCCTCGGAGGGGGCGCCGTGCTCCTGCACCGCGATCCGGCGGCCGCGCACGCCCCGGGCGAGCATCCAGGACAGCAGTTCGTCGCACGCCTCGGTGCGGGGTGAGTACGCCTCCGCCAGCCCGCTGGCCCGTACGGCGCCGGTGGCCTTGGGCCCCCGGCTGACCACCGTCGCGCCCCGGCACAGCTCGGCGAGGCGCGCCCCCTGCCCCCAGCCCTCGGCCGCGCTCATCCAGCCGCGCCAGCCCACTCCGGTCGTCGCCACCACGTAGTCGAGCGGCCGGGTGAGGCACGCCTCGGTGGCCCGGCGCAGCGCCACGTCGTCCTCGCTGGGGACGATCCGCATGGCGGGGGCCTCGATCACCCGGGCTCCCCGGCGTTCGAGCAGTGTCCTCAGTTCGTCGCGTCGCCGGTCCGCGGTCACTCCTATGACGAAGCCGGCCAGCGGTCCGGCTACCGCGGTGGTGGCGCCAGTTCCCATGGAGCGCATGGTCCGCCCGCGGGGTTTCCACCTCGTTGCGCCTCCGTCACACGAGGGTTAGCGAACACCCGGCCGGTGTTACGCGGGATGTCGTACCGCCCACGCCCGCCGGGCCGGCGCGTGAGCATCGTGTACCGCGGCGGCAACACCGCCGAATCGGCCCCGACACGGGCGGGGGCGACGCTCTTGGGCATGACGACCACCGACACCCATTGCCCGTACTGCTCGCTGCAGTGCGGGATGCGGCTGCGCGCGACGGACACCGGCGCGGCCCCGGTCGAGGTCCTGGAGCGGCCGGAGTTCCCGGTGAACCTGGGGGCCCTGTGCGGCAAGGGACGGACGGCCCCGGCGGTGTTGCGGCCGGGCGTCCGGCTGACCGGGCCGCTGGTGCGCGACGCGCCGGGCGGCGAGCTGCGGCCCGCCTCCTGGGACGAGGCGCTGGACCGGACCGCCGCGGGCCTGTCCGCCGCGCGGGACGGTCACGGGCGGGACGCCGTGGGGGTGTTCGGCGGGGGCGGGCTGACGAACGAGAAGGCGTATCTGCTGGGCAAGTTCGCCCGGGTGGTGCTGGGCACGGCCAACATCGACTACAACGGGCGGTTCTGCATGTCGTCCGCGGCGGCCGCGCACCGGCGGGCGTTCGGCCTCGACCGGGGCCTGCCCTTCCCGCTGGCGGACGTCGCCCGCACGGGCTGTGTGATCCTGGTCGGTGCGAATCCGGCCGAGACGATGCCGCCCGCGCTGCGCTACTTCCGGGAGCTGCGGGAGAACGGCGGCAGGCTGATCGTCGTCGATCCGCGCCGGACCCGGACGGCCGAGCTGGCCGATCTGCACCTTCAGCCGCTGCCGGGCGGCGATCTCGCGCTGGCCCTGGGGCTGTTGCACCTGGTCGTCGCGGACGGGCACCTGGACGAGGACTTCATCGCCCGGCGCACGACGGGGTTCGAGGCGGCCCGGGCGGCGGCGATGGCGCACTGGCCGGAGCGGGTGGAACGGCTGACGGGGGTGCCCGCGGCACAACTGGCCGCGGCCGTGGAGATGTTCACCGGCGCCCCGGAGGGCATGGTGCTCACCGCGCGGGGCCCGGAGCAGCACAGCAAGGGCACGGACACCGTCGGCGCGTGGATCGACCTGTGCCTGGCGACCGGCAGGTCGGGGCGGCCGCTGTCCGGTTACGGCTGCCTCACCGGGCAGGGCAACGGCCAGGGCGGGCGGGAGCACGGGCAGAAGGCCGACCAGCTGCCCGGGTACCGCTCGATCGAGGACCCGGCGGCCCGGGCGCACGTCGCCTCGGTGTGGGGCGTGGACCCCGAAAGGCTGCCGGGCCCCGGTCTGTCGGCCTACGAGCTGCTGGACCGCCTGGGCAGGCCGGACGGGGTGCGGGCCCTGCTGGTGATGGGCTCCAACCCCGTGGTGTCCGCGCCCCGCGCGGCCCATGTGACCGAGCGGCTGGGGGCGCTGGACTTCCTCGCCGTGGCGGACCTCGTACTGTCCGAGACCGCCCGGCTGGCCGACGTCGTCCTGCCGTCCGCCCAGTGGGCGGAGGAGACCGGCACGCTCACCAATCTGGAGGGCCGGGTGATCCTGCGCCGGCGGGCCGTCGACCCCCCGCCGGGCGTCCGCGACGACCTCGCGGTACTGCACGGGCTGGCCGGCCGGCTGGGCGTGCCGAAGGGCTTCCCGGTGGACCCGGAGGAGGTGTTCGAGGAGCTGCGGCGGGCCTCGGCGGGCGGCCCGGCGGACTATTCGGGCATCAGCTACGCCCGGATCGGCGCCGAGGACGGGGTGTTCTGGCCCTGCCCGGAGGAGTCACACCCGGGGACGCCCCGGATGTTCCTGGACCGCTTCGCCACCCCGGACGGCCGGGCCCGGTTCGCCGCCGTCGCGCACCGCCCGGCGGCCGAGGAGCCGGACGCCGACTTCCCGCTGTTCCTGACGACGGGCCGGGTGGTGGGGCAGTACCAGAGCGGGGCGCAGACCCGCCGCGTCGAGGAGCTCGCCGAGGCCGCGCCCGGCCCGTTCGTGGAGCTGCACCCGGCGCTCGCCGGGCGGCTCGGGGTGGCCGAGGGGCAGTTGCTGGCCGTCAGCAGCCGGCGCGGGCGGGCGGTGGCCCCGGCCCGGGTGACCGACACCATCCGGCCGGACACGGTCTTCATGCCGTTCCACTGGGGCGGCGAGGGGCGGGTCAACTCGGTCACCAACCCGGCCCTCGACCCGGTGTCGGGGATGCCCGAGTTCAAGGTGTGCGCGGTGCGCGTGGAGCGGGCCGCCGCCACGGAGGCGGCCCGGTGAGCGGCCGGGCCCCCGCCGGGGGCGCCGTCGCCGTGGTGGGCGCCGGGATGGCCGCCGCCCGCTTCGCCGAGCGGTACCAGGCGCTGGGCGGCCGGGGCGAGGTGACCCTCTACGGCGCCGAGCCGGCCGCCCCGTACAACCGGGTGCTGCTCACGGACGTCCTCACCGGGCGCTACGGCGCGGCGGCGCTCACCCTGCCGTACGGCTCGGCGGTCGTCCGCACCGGCCGCGAGGTGACCGCGGTGGACCCCACCGCCCGCGTCCTGCGGCTGGCGGACGGCACCAGCGCCGCGTACGACGAGCTGGTGCTGGCCACCGGGGCCGAGCCGGTCCTGCCGCCGGTCCGCGGCCTGCGCGGCCCGGGCGGCGCCCTCCGGGAAGGCGTGCACGTCTTCCGCACCCTCGCCGACTGCCGTCGGCTGGCCGTCGCCGCGGCGGCCGCGGAGCGGGCGGTCGTCGTCGGCGGCGGGGTGCTCGGGGTGAGCGCGGCCCGGGCCCTGACCGTGCCGGGCGGGGGCGGCGCGGCACGGCGCCCGGACCGGCTCCCCGTGGAGATCGTCGAACGGGCGCCGCTGCTGGCCGGCCGGCACCTGGACGGACCGGCCGCGGCCCTGCTGCGGCAGGGGCTCGGCGCGCTCGGCGTGGCGGTCAGCGTCGGCAGCCGGGCCCGCGCGCTGCCCGGCACCGGTCCGGTCACCGGGGTGGAACTGGCCTCCGGCCGGGTGCTGGACGCGGACCTGGTGGTGCTGGCCTGCGGGGTGCGGCCGCGCACCGGGCTCGCCCGCGCGGCCGGTCTGCCCGTCCGCGCCGGGGTCGTCGTCGACGACGCCCTGGCCTGCGCGCCCGGTGTGCACGCGATCGGCGACTGCGCCGAGCACCGGGGCACCGCGTACGGCACGGCCCTCACCGCCTGGGACCAGGCCGACGTCCTGGCGGCGCGGCTCTCCGGCGCGGACCCGGGCGCGGTGTACCGCGGTTCGCGCCCGCCGGCCCGGCTGACGGCGGGCCCCCTGGAGTACGCGGCGTTCGGCGAGACCGGCGAGGGCGGCGAGGCCGATCCCGGGCTCGACGTGCTCCGGCTGGCCGACGCCACCCGCGGCGCGTACCGCAAGCTCGTGCTGCGCGGCGACCGCCTGGTCGGCGGCATCCTCCTGGGCGACCCGGCCGCGGCCTGCGCCCTCTCCCGGGCCTACGAGCGGGACGAACCGCTGCCCGCGGACCCCCTTTCCCTGCTGATCACCCGAGGAGCGTCCCGATGACGACGAAGGAGCTGGTCCTGGTCGGCCACGGCATGGTCGGCCAGCGCTTCCTGGAAGCCCTGGCCGAACGAGCCGGACGGGCCGGGCGGACGGAACGGGCCGGCGGCACGGCCGGGTGGCGGGTGACCGTGCTCGCCGAGGAGACCCGGCCCGCCTACGACCGGGTCCGGCTGACCTCGTGGTTCTCGGGGACCTCCGCCGAGGAGCTCGCCCTGTGCCCCGAGGGCTTCCTGGCCGAGCACGGCATCGGGCTGCGGCTGGGCGAGCCGGCGACCGAGGTCGACCGGGCCGCCCGGAAGGTCACCACCGCCTCCGGGCTGCGCGTCCCCTACGACGCGCTGGTGCTGGCCACCGGTTCGTACGCCTTCGTGCCGCCCGTGCCGGGGCACGACGCCCCGGGCACGCACGTGTACCGGACGCTGGAGGACCTGGAGGCGATCCGGGCCGACGCGGCGGGCGCCCGGATGGGCGCCGTCATCGGCGGCGGGCTGCTGGGGCTGGAGGCGGCGGGCGCGCTGCGGGCCATGGGGCTGGAGACCCATGTGGTGGAGTTCGCCCCGCGGCTGATGGCCCTTCAGGTGGACGAGGGCGGCGGCGCGGTCCTGCGCCGCAAGATCGAGGAGCTGGGCGTCGTCGTGCACACCGGCACGGGCGCCGGGCGGATCGACACCGGCGACGACGGCCGGGTGCGCGGCCTGACGCTGTCCGACGGCACCGGGCTCGCCGCCGACCTGGTGGTGTTCTCCGCCGGGGTGCGGCCGCGCGACGAACTGGCCCGCGCCTGCGGGCTGGCCGTCGGCGAGCGCGGCGGGATCGTCGTCGACGAGCGGTGCCGGACCTCCGACCCCGCCGTGCTGGCCGTCGGCGAGTGCGCGCGGGCCGCCGACGGCCGGGTGTACGGGCTCGTCGCCCCCGGCTACGCCATGGCCGAGGCGGCCGCGCGCGAGCTCACGGGCGGGACGGGCTCCTTCACCGGGGCCGACACCTCCACCCGGCTCAAGCTGCTGGGCGTGGACGTGGCCAGCTTCGGCGACGCGCACGGCACCACCGAGGGCGCGCTCGACGTCCTGTACTCCAGCAGCCGGGAGGGCGTGTACAAGAAGCTGGTGATCGGCGCCGACGGCGCCCTGCTCGGCGGGGTGCTGGTCGGCGACACCGAGGCGTACGGAACGCTCCGCCCGCTGGCCGTCAGCGGCACCCCGCTGACCACACCGCCCGAACAGCTGGTGCTGCCGGCCGCCGCGAGCGCCCCGGCCGGGCCGGTGGCGCTGCCCGACGAGGCGGTCGTGTGCTCCTGCCACCACGTCACCAAGGGCGAGGTCCGTGCGGCCGTGCGGGACCGGGGCTGCGCATCCGTCCCGGAGGTGAAGAAGTGCACCAGGGCCGGTACGGGCTGCGGCAGTTGTGTGCCGACGCTGAAGACCGTGGTGTCCGAGGAGCTGGCGGCCGGCGGGGTGGCGGCCGCCCGGGGGCTGTGCGAGCACTTCGGCCTCACCCGCGCCGAGCTGTACGAGATCGTCCGGGTCAAGGGCATCACCGGCTTCTCCCGGCTGGTCGACGAGCACGGCTCCGGCGAGGGCTGCGAGGTCTGCAAGCCCGTCGTCGCCTCGATCCTGGCGAGCCTGGGCAACGGTCACATCCTGGACGGCGAGCAGGCCGCCCTCCAGGACACCAACGACCACTTCCTGGCCAACCTCCAGCGCAACGGCTCGTACTCGGTCGTGCCCCGGGTGCCCGGCGGGGAGATCAGCCCCGAGGGCCTGATCGTCATCGGCGAGATCGCCCGGGACTTCCGCCTCTACACCAAGATCACCGGCGGGCAGCGGATCGACCTCTTCGGCGCCCGGGTGGACGACCTGCCGGTGATCTGGAAGCGCCTGGTGGACGCCGGCTTCGAGTCCGGGCACGCCTACGGCAAGGCCCTGCGCACCGTGAAGTCCTGCGTCGGCGAGACCTGGTGCCGCTACGGGGTGCAGGACTCGGTGGGTCTCGCCATCGAGCTGGAGCTGCGCTACCGGGGCCTGCGCGCCCCGCACAAGCTGAAGTCCGCGGTGTCCGGCTGCGCCCGCGAGTGCGCCGAGGCACGGAGCAAGGACTTCGGGGTGATCGCCACCTCGGCGGGCTGGAACCTCTACGTCGGCGGCAACGGCGGCACGACCCCGCGCCACGCCGACCTGCTCGCCACCGACCTCGACCGGGAGACCCTGATCCGCACGATCGACCGGTTCCTGATGTTCTACATCCGCACCGCCGACCGGCTGGAGCGCACCGCGCCCTGGCTGGAGCGCCTGGAGGGCGGCCTGGACCACCTGCGCGCGGTGGTCATGGCCGACGCGCTGGGCATCTGCGCCGACCTGGACGAGCTGATGGCACGTCATATCGAGACGTACGAGGACGAGTGGGCGGCCACCCTGGCCGACCCCGACCGGCTGCGCCGCTTCGCGTCCTTCGCCAACGCCCCCGGCACCCCCGACCCCACCGTCCGCTTCGTCCCCGAGCGGGACCAGATCCGCCCCGCCCCGCCGCACCCGGCCGGGCCGGCCCTTCCGCCGGTGGTCGCCGGCGCCGCACTGGAGGTGCGTACACGATGACCGTGGAGATCCACGACGGGACCGGCTGGCGGTCCGTCTGCGACTGGGAGGCGCTCGTCCCCGGGCGGGGCGTGGCGGTGCTGGTCGGCGAGGAGCAGGTGGCCGTCTTCCGGGACCGCGGCGGGGAGGTGTACGCCGTCGGCAACCGCGATCCGTTCAGCGGGGCGTTCGTCCTCTCGCGCGGCATCCTCGGCAGCCGGGAGGGCGTGCCGGTGCTGTCCTCCCCCATGTACAAGCAGGCGTTCGACCTGCGGACGGGCAGCTGCCTGGACGAGCCGACCACCCCGGACGGGAGCACGGCGGACGTACGGGTGTGGCCGGTGCGCAGGGCGGCGGCCGGGAAAGCGCCGGTGAGTACGGCGGGCGGCGCCGAGGGGGCCGCGGGAACGGAGCGCGGCGGGCGGCACGACATCGCCGACTGGCGCCCGGAGGACCCCGGCTTCTGGCGGGAGACCGGTGCCCGCGTGGCCCGCCGCAACCTCGTCTTCTCCGTGTGCTCCGAGCACATCGGCTTCTCGGTGTGGAGCCTGTGGTCGGTGCTGGTCCTCTTCCTGGGGCCGGAGTACGGGATCGACGCCGCCGGGAAGTTCCTGCTCACCGCCCTGCCGACGGCGCTCGGCGCGGTCCTGCGACTGCCGTACACCTTCGCGGTGGCCGTGTTCGGCGGCCGGAACTGGACGGTCGTCAGCGCGCTGCTGCTGCTCGTCCCGACCGCGCTGGCCGGAGCCGTGCTCGAACCCGGCGTCTCCTACGGCACGCTCCTGGCGGTGGCGTGCGTGGCCGGGGTGGGCGGCGGCAACTTCGCCTCCTCGATGGCGAACATCAACGCGTTCTACCCGCAGCGGCTGAAGGGCTGGGCGCTCGGCGTCAACGCCGGCGGCGGCAATCTCGGGGTCCCGGCCGTACAGCTCGCCGGGCTGCTGCTGATGGCCGTGGCGGGCACGGGCAGCCCCAGGCTGCTGCCGCTCGTCTACATCCCGCTGATCGTCGCCGCGGCCGTCGCCGCGGCGCTGCGGATGGACAACCTCACCGCGCTGCGCAACGACCGGCGGGCCGTCCGCGACATCTGCCGCGAGCCGCACACCTGGATCGTGTCGGTGCTCTACATCGGCACGTTCGGCTCGTTCATCGGCTTCGGCTTCGCCTTCGGCCAGGTGCTCCAGGTGCAGTTCCACGACCACTTCGACACCCCTGTGAAGGCGGCGGGCCTCACCTTCCTCGGGCCGCTGCTCGGCTCGCTGGTGCGCCCGGTCGGCGGGCTGATGGCCGACCGCTGGGGCGGGGCTCGGGTGACGCTGTGGAACTACGCCGGGATGGCCGTGGGCGCGGCGGTGGTCCTGGCCGCGTCCCGGCAGGGCTCGCTGCCGCTGTTCGTCGCCGGGTTCGTGGCACTGTTCGTGCTCAGCGGGATCGGCAACGGCTCGACGTACAAGATGATCCCGGCGATCTTCCGGGCCAAGGCCGGGGCGGAGGTGGCGTCCGGCGCGGACCCGGAGGCGGCCGAACAGCGGTCGCGGCGCCGTGCCTCGGCGCTGATCGGCGTCGCGGGCGCGGTCGGCGCCTTCGGCGGCGTCCTCGTCAACATCGCCTTCCGCCAGTCCTTCCTGGCCTCGCACAACGGCGAGGCGGCGTACCTCGCCTTCCTCGCCGCGTACGCGGTCTGCCTGGTGCTGACGTGGGCGGTCTATGTGCGGCCGTCGAAGGGCCGGCTGCCGGGGGTGTGACGGCGGCGGGCGCCGCCCCGGGCCCGTGGCATCAGAGCAGCGGGCGGCGCCCGTCGTGCTGCTGGAGGTAGTCGCGCAGGGCGGCCAGCCGGGGCGGCGAGACGCCCGGGGCGAGGACGCCCAGGCGGATCTGCGGGTGTGCGACGCGGGCCAGCTCGAAGGAGCGGACGAGGGCACCGGGGTCCTCGGGGGTGGGCGTCGTCGCGGCGAAGTCGGTCCACCACACGGGCTTGTCGCCGTCGCGGTACGCGCGCATCGCCTCGGCCACGGCCGGGAAGTTGGCCACCTCCCGGATGCCGGGGAGCGCCCCGGGGTCCAGACGGGGGCGGAGGGCCAGCACGTCGAAGTGGTCGCGGGCGCCCGCGGCGTAGACGTCGCGGACGAAGCGGTGGTCGGTGTGGCGGGGGCCGCCGAGCACCACCACGGCCCGGGGGTGTCCCGCCTTCAGGCCGGCCGAGCAGGCCCGCAGGAGCGCGGTGTAGCGCGCGGCCCGCTCGCCGGGGTCGGTCACGCCGGTGGCGTCCGGGAGGTTGGGCTCGCGCCACACCTCCCAGGCGCGGACCCGGTCGCCGTAGGCGGCGCCCAGCCACTCCGCCCAGGGCCGGACGGCCTCGGGATCGTCGGGGAAGCGCGCGGAGGGGTTCCGGGAGGCGGCGCCGGCGCGCGTCCAGGCCGGGGAGTCGTGGAGGGTGACGAGGACGTCGACGCCGCGCTCCGCCGCCGCGTCGAGCACGGCGCCGAGGCGCCTGTGGTACGGGTGACCGGCGCGGGACCTGCCCCGCCTGCGCTCGCTCTTGGGCCAGGACACGTCCACCCGGACGAGGCCGACCCCGTACGCGCACAGGGTGTCGAGGTGGCGGTGGAACGCGGACCGCGGCCGACCGCCTCGCCAGTAACCCCTGCCCATGCCGGGGAAGCGCGCCCCGAGCGCGGGCGGCAGGGGGTCGGCCGCGAGAGCCGGTGCGCCCGTGGGGGTGGTCGTGGCGAGAGCCGCTCCGGCGGCCGAGACGACGAAGGTACGGCGACGCATGCGGAGCAGCCTGGCACCGGGCGCCGCCGGTTCCGGCGCTCCGGAGCGGGTGTCACCCGTACAGGTGGAACGGGCGGGAGCGCGAAGCCCGTCCCGGGCGTGCGGGGCGCGTGTACGGGGGCCCGGTCCGCCGGGCGCCGGCCTTCGCGACGGCCGCCCCGGCCCTCAACAGCGGGCAAAGAGAGCGTCTCCCCGCCGCCAAGGGGAGCGACTACCGGACAGGCGCGGCCCGGTCCGTCCGCTCACCGGTGGCCCGACTCCCTTGCGAGTCTCTCCTGTTGACAGGGGTCACTCGCCGCTCCGCACACGGGAAGGAGGGCCCTCGCGCGGCGCGCCGGGCCCGACCGGATGTCGCCCTTGAACACGGCCCGGCCCTCTGGTGACACTGAGGTTGATTGACATGGACGCGACCATCTCATCGGCCGTCGCACCATGCCCCACTCGGATACACCCCACCTCACACCACGTCACCTCACGCACGACCTCCACGACCGACATCGATGTCGGGCACTCCCCCACAGGAGGCACGAGTGAACCGTTCACACACCCCTGCCCGCCGCACCGCGCCGGCGCTCCTGGCCACCGCCGCCACCGCCGTCCTGGCGGTGACCGCCCTCGGCCTGCCGAGCGCCCACGCGGCCCCCGGCCCGGCCGCGCTCTCCGCCGAGAGCGCGGGCCTGCTCGCGCGGAGCCTCACCGCGAGCCTCCCGGCGACGGACACGGCCGGCGCGTACTACGACGCCGGGGCGCACACCCTCGTCGTCGGCGTCCTCGACGGGACGACCGCCGCGAAGGTGCGTGCCGCCGGGGCCGAGGCCCGCCTCGTCCGGCACTCGACCGCCGAGCTCGCGGCGGCCCGGAACACCCTGAAGGACCGTGCCGCGATACCCGGCACCGCGTGGTCGGTCGACCCGCGCGGCAACAAGGTCGTCGTCACCGCCGACAGCACCGTGCGGGGGGCCCGGCTGGCCCGGCTGGAGAAGGTCGTCGCGAGCCTGGGCGACAAGGCCGCGCTCAGAAGGACGAGCGGCGCGTTCCGCCCGTACCTCATGGGCGGCGACGCCATCTGGGGCAGCGGAGTGCGCTGTTCGCTCGGCTTCAACATCACCAAGGGCGGGAAGCCGTACTTCCTCACCGCCGGGCACTGCGGCAACGCCTCGACCGAGTGGTCCGCCACCCAGGGCGGCCCCGTGATCGCCGTGACCGAGCAGTCGTCCTTCCCCGGCCACGACTACGCCCTCGTGCGCTACACCGGCTCCGTCGCCCACCCCAGCGCCGTGAACCTGTACAACGGCGGGAGTCAGCGGATCACCCGGGCCGGCGAGGCGACGGTCGGCGAGCAGGTGCAGCGCAGCGGCAGCACCACCGGCCTCAGCGGCGGCGAGGTGACCGGCCTCGACGCGACCGTCAACTACGAGGAGGGCCAGGTCGACGGCCTGATCGACACCACCGTGTGCGCCGAGCCGGGCGACAGCGGCGGGGCGCTCTTCGACGGCGGGACCGCGCTCGGGCTCACCTCGGGCGGCAGCGGTGACTGCTCGTCCGGTGGCGAGACGTTCTTCCAGCCCGTGCCGGCCGCCCTCCGGGCGTTCGGGGCGCAGCTCCCGTGAGGCCCTGACGCACGGACACGGCCCCCGGCGCTCCTCGCGGAGCCGGGGGCCGTGCCGTCGTACCGTCGCGCGCCGCCGGGGCCTGCCGGTCCACCGGCGCCACGGCCGCGTCAGTTGACGCGGCCGTACCAGACGCTGCTGCTCCAGATCTTCTCCATGCGGACGGACGCGCCGGGCTTGGGCGAGTGCCAGATCTTGTTGTCACCGGCGTAGATGCCCACGTGGTAGACGTTGCTGCCGGAGTGGAAGAAGACGAGGTCGCCGACCTGGCGGGAGCCCGCCGAGAGGTGACGGGTCTTGTTGTACTGCTGGGCGGCGGTGCGCGGGAGCGTCTTGCCGGCCTTCTTGAAGGAGTAGAGCGTCAGGCCCGAGCAGTCGAACCGGTTGGGGCCCACGGCGCCGTACTGGTAAGGCGAGCCCTTCTTGGAGGCCGCGACCTTCACGGCGGTCTGACCGGGCGTCGCCGCCTGGGCCTCGGATCCCATACCGGGCAGCAGCATCGACGCGGTCACGGTGGCCGCGGTGAGGACGGACGCGGCCACGGCACGGGACTTCAGCGCGGGTATGCCAGGAATCGCAGACATGCCAAAACCCTTCGTCATCCGCCTGCGAAAGATGACCTGTCGGGTTCGGGCTGTCGAAGTTGCCCGGTCACCTGAGTGACTTCACCCCAAGGACCACCGCGTTCGTGGTCCGTCGTGCTTGGGTCTCCCGCTCCTGCCGATCCTTTTCGGTCTGTCCGCACCCGGTACGGCGGCAGGACTCGGCGTCCGCCCGGGTCGCCCGCCTCGGTGACGGGATCTTGTGTTCGATCCAAGATCCTGCATCACGGAATGCCGGAATCCGGCGCCGGAAGGGGTTTCTGTGAACTTCTTCACTTCACGGCCATTCGGGGAACCGGGGCATGTTTTCGCACCACACGGACCTCCTAAATCCTTTTACCGCAAGGAAGTTGCCGAGACGTCCGGAGACCGAAATCGCGTCACCCGCCGCATCCGGGCGGCGGTATCCGCAGAAGGGCCCGGCGTCTTTGCGTCAGAAACCCGGGACGGCCCTTGCACGCGGTTCGCCGGGACGGCGCGGGGGTAGCGATACGGCATGCTCACCCTAGGGATCGAGGAGGAGTATCTTCTGCTCGACCCGGCCACCGCGCTGCCCGTACCGATGGCGGAGCAAGTCTGTGCGGCGGTGGACCTGGAGCCGGTCGTCCATGAGCGGGAGATTCAGCCGGAACTGCTGCAGGCCCAAGTGGAAGTTGCCACTCCGGTCTGCTCGGATCTGGCGGAGGCGAGCAGGCATCTGCTGCGGCTGCGCCACGCGGTGAGTTCCGCCGCGAAGCGCACCGGATGCCGCATCGCAGCGAGCGGGACCGCACCGCGCGCGGGGCTGGCCCCCGTGCCCGTGACGCGCAATGCCCGCTATCTGGCCATGCACACCGTGGCACCGCAGCTGGTCGACGAGCAGCTGGTCAACGGAATGCATGTGCATGTCGCCATCCCCGACCGGGAGGTGGGAGTAGCCGTACTCAACCGCGTCCGGCCCTGGCTGCCCGTCCTGGTGGCCATGGCGGCGAACTCCCCGATGTGGCACGGCCAGGACACCGGCTTCGCCAGCTGGCGCACGGTGGTCTACAGCCGCTGGCCGGTCAGCGGCCCGCCCCCGCACTTCATCGATCTCGCCGACTACGAGGAGCGGATCCAGGCGCTGTTCGTCGCCGGCGCGATCACCGACCGGGGGCAGCTGTACTGGCAGGCCAGGCTGTCCGACCGCTATCCCACCATCGAGGTCCGCTGCCTGGACGTCCAGCTGCGGGTCGACGACGCCGTGATGTTCGCCGGGATCGTCCGGGCCCTGGTCGCCACGGCCATCCGGGACGAGAAGACCGGCCCGCTGCCCTCCCCCTGCACCCCCGAGCTGCTCAACGCGTCGAACTGGCATGCGGCGCGGTACGGTCTGGACGGCATGCTGGTGGACCCCGAGGGCAGGCGCCGGGGTGCCGACGCCGTGGTCCTCACCCTCCTCGGCCACATAGGACAGGCCCTGGAGGAATCGGGTGACACCCGGCAGGTGCACTCCCTGGTGCACCGGCTGCTGCGGCGCGGCACACCGGCGGACCGGCAGCGGCGCGTCCTGGCGTCGGACGGCATCAAGGCGCTCGCGGACCTGATCACCGAGCCGTGAGCCGGGCCCGCGGGGCGAAGACCCGGGACACGAAGGCCCGGGACACGGAGACCCGGGACACCAAAACCCGGCGCCCACGGGCCCGGGAGGCGGCGGCCCGGTGGGCCCGGCCTCAGTAGTGCGGGTCCCCCTCGATCCGCCCGCCCAGCGCGCGGACGGTGGCCGGGAGCCGGCGCAGCCGGGTGGTCAGCAGCAGGGCCGCGAGGCCCAGGTAGACATAGGTCAGGACGAGGCGCGCCGACTCGCCGGGCAGCGCGAACTGCACGGCGAAGAGCACGAAGAGGCAGGCGGCCTGCCACCGCGCGAACCGCAGGTCGAGCAGGATCACGACGGCCAGGACCGTCTGGGCGGCCGTCAGCGCGACCTCGTCCACCTGCCTGGTGACCAGCGGGAGCGCGGACCCGCCGCCCCCGGCGGCGTGGGCCAGGGGCAGACAGCCGACCAGCAGCGTCCACTGGTTGACCTTGCTGGACAGCAGGGCGCCGAGGCCGTCGCCGGCCCGCAGCCGCCAGGCGAAGACGACGGCGACGAGCAGCTCCGGCGCCTCCGAGGCCAGCGGGGCGAGCCACTGCACCAGGACGAAGCGGTCGATGCCCAGCGAGGCCCCGGCCTCCACCAGGCCGTCGGCGAACGGCTCGGCGCAGGCGAACACGACGGCCGCCGCGACGGCGAAGAGCGTCGCGGTGGTCGCGCGGCGGGTGGCCTTCGGCAGCGCGGCCAGCCGGGCCGGCACCCCGACCAGTTCCTCCATCTCCCCCGAGGAGCACTTCCCGATCCGGTAGAGGTAGTAGCCGTACCAGGGGATCAGCACGACCGGGACGTACCAGGCGATCTCCCGGGTGAGCGGCATCACGAAGGCGAGGACGGCGGCCACCGCGAGGAAGGCCACGTCGATCCTGCGGTGCGGTTCGAGGGTGATGCCGGCGGGCGGCGCGCCCCGGCGGCGCAGGGCGAGCGCGGCGGCGAGGGCGACGAGCGGCCAGCCGACGCCCACGAGGAGCCGGTTGGCGCCGGTCATATTGGCCGCGGCGTAGGCGGCGTACGACGGGTCCGATCCCGCGGCGTAGGCGAAGTAGAGGTCCACGGCGTATTCCGGCAGGACCGCGATGAAGGCCAGCAGGGCGAGGGCGAGGGCTCCGGCCATATCGGCGCGCGCGGTCTCGGCGGCCCACATCAGCAGGAGCGCCGCGGCGAGCACGCCCAGCCCGAAGACGGCCACCGCCCAGCCGGGCGCGAGCTCGGTCCCGCTCAGCCGCACGGCGACGGCGGGCGCCGCGCCTGCACAGGCGGCGCCGATCCGTGCGGCGGCCGCCGATGCGGAGGGCGCCCCCGTCCGCTGGTCCTCGTCACCCATACCGCGGATCTATCAGCAGTCGGTGCGGGAGGGGCGGGGACAGCCCGGCGCGGGTTCCCGTGCCGCCCGTTCGGCCGAGGCGGCCACCAGCCGGTACGTAACGTCGCGCGGGGCAGCTGGCGGCGGATGTTCCCCGTCCGCTGCCGGCCCGGACGGTCGGTCAGCGAACGAATGCGGTGCTCCTTTCGCCGCCGTCCCGGCCGGGTCGACGTTGACCAGGTCAGCGGCACCCCCGTGACTGCTGACCCGTACGTAGATCATGCAGCAAGGATGCGATCATTTCTGTCGAGAACTTTTCATTGGAAAAATTCTCCTATGAATTCGGCTTCCGCTGCGGCGCCGGTCGTGATATTAGGGGTGCACCGTGGACAAGGAAGCACTGCAGGACCTCTTGCGGGACCGGCGGGCCCGGATAGCCCCGGAGGACCACGGCCTGGCCCGCCCCTCACGGCAGGGGCGGCGCGCGCCGGGACTGACGCAGAGCCAGATCGACCAGCTGCTGCACCGCACCTACGGCACCTTCAACCGGCTGGAGACGGGCGCGTACCCCAACCCGCCCGAGGACCTGCTGCGGGACGTGGCCCGGCTGCTGGAGTTCACCGAGCAGGAGTGGACGTCGCTGTGGCTCTACGCCGTGCACCGCGACCCGCCGTACCCGCTGCACCACCGCTCGGGGACGGAGGTGTCACGGGCGTGGCAGGACGTGGTCGACGGGCTCTCCCACATGGCCTATCTGAACGACCAGTCCTGGCGGGTCATCGCGCACAACGAGGCGTTCGCGGAGCTGTTCCCCCGGGGTGAGGTGCCGGAGAACACCATGCGCTGGATGGCGCTGCACCCCGAGGCCCGGACAGTGCTCACGGACTGGCGCGAGCGCTGGGCGCCGATGATCCTGCCGCAGCTGCGGGCCGCCGTGGCCGCGCTCCCGCACGACCGGACCCTCGCCGAACTGGAGGCGGACGTCCTCGCCGACCCGGTGTCCGGTCCGCTGTACGAGGCGGGCGGGCGCGCGTACATCCACCCCGACGGCGACGTGCGGCCCCTGCTGCACACGAGGAAGGGGCCCGGCTGGGTGTCGCTGTGCGGCGCGCAGCCGCTGGCCTCGCCCCGCGCCCGGCTGATGGTGCTGGTCTTCCACCCCGGCGACCGGCCCAGCCCGGCCTGCGCGCCGACGCTCCACGCCGGCTGACGGGCCGGCTGGCAGGCCGGCGGGCCGGGGCGCGCGAGGGGCCCGGCGGCTCAGTGCGCGGAGTCGGCCCGGAAGCCGCGCGGCACCAGCGCGGCCGCCAGCACGACGGCCACGGCCACGATGCCGACGGACACCCACGAGGTGGTGGTGAGGGCGTCGTCGAACGCGGACCGTGCCGTCCGCAGGAGCGCCCTGCCCTCCTCGGTGTCGCGGCCCAGGTCCCGGGCGACCTCGTCGGCGCCGCCCACCGACCCGCGGGCGTTCTCCAGCCGTCCCCCGCGCACGGCTTCCGGCAGGCCGGTCATCCCCGAGCGGTAGAGGGTGTGGTGGACGCTGCCGAGCAGCGCCACGCCGAAGCCGATGCCCAGTTCGTACGCGCTCTCCGAGACCGCGCCCGCCTGACCGGCGCGTTCCGGCCGGACCGCGGCCACCATCACGGCGGCGGAGGCGGTGATGGCCAGGCCGTCGCCGAGGCCGAAGGTGATGAGCGCGATCAGCACCGTGCCGTAGCCCAGCGGCTGGGGCGCGGCGGCCAGCAGGACGAAGCCGCAGAGCAGGGCGGCCAGACCCACCGTCAGCACCGTGCGGACGCCGGTGTGCCGCAGCAGCCAGGGCGTCAGCAGGGCGGCGGCGAGCGCGGCGAGGGCCACCGGCAGCGTCCGCAGGCCGGCCTGGAGCGCGTCGTGCCCCTGGACGTACTGGAGCCAGAGCGAGAGCAGGAAGAGGGCGGCGCCGATGGCCATCATGGCGATCAGGGTGGCCAGCGCGGCGGCCAGGAAGGGGCGGTTGGCGAACAGCCGGACGTCCAGCAGGGGGTCCGCGGCGACCAGCTGGCGGCGGACGAACCAGGTGAGGGCGGCCAGGCCGACGAGCAGGACGGCCAGGTCGGCCGGGCGGAAGCCGCCGGCCAGGTGCTTGATGCCCCAGGCGGTGGCGATGACGCCGGCCACGGACAGCACGGCGGACGGCAGGTCGAGGTTGTGGTGCGACGGGCTGCGGTACTCGGGCAGCAGCAGGACGGCCGCGACGAGGGTGACGACCACCACGGGCACGTTCACCCAGAAGGCGGCCGACCAGGAGAAGGCGTCCACCAGGACGCCGCCCACCAGCGGGCCGATCGCCGCGCCGGCCCCGGCCACGGCGGCCCAGACGCCGATCGCCAGGGTGCGCTCGTGGGGGTCCGTGAAGATGGTGCGGATCAGGGACAGCGTGGAGGGCATCACCATCGCGCCGCCGATGGCCAGCAGCACCCGGCCGGAGATCAGCTGGAGGACGCTGTCGGTGAACCCGGCGGTGGCGGCGAGCACGGACGCCGCGCCGAACAGCGCGAAGCCGGTGACGAAGAGGAGCTTCCGGCCCAGCCGGTCGCCCACGGCGCCGGCGGTGACGAGCAGGCCGCCCAGCACCAGCCCGTAGATATCGATGATCCACAGCTGTTCCAGGGCGTCCGGCCGCATCTCCTTGATCAGCGACGGCAGGGCGACGTTGAGGATCGTGGCGTCCATGGCGACCAGCAGGAGGCTGGCGCAGAGGACGGCGAGCATCGCCCAGCGAGCGGAACCCGCCGGTTCCGGGCCGGGAGCGCCCGCGGAGGAGACAGGGTCCACGTCGGGGAACGTAACCCGGGCCCCGGCGGCCCGCATCCCGTGGGCGCGTACGGGTGCGGGGCGGGCGCCGGCGGGGCTTTTCCGCCGCTGTGGACGGCGGGGGTTCCGGTGTACAGCCGACTGGGCAGGGTCGCCCTATGGAAAAGGGGGTGCCAGTGGGACGTACGGCCGAATCCGACGGCGGTGGGGGTGCCGGGTGCGCCGGCGGGCTCCGGGAACGGCCGGGCCCGGGGCGGGACGTGGTCGTCATCGGCGGCGGCGTCGCCGGGACGAGCTGTGTGCTGCACCTGGTGCGGGAATTGCTCGACGCGCCGGGCCGGGGCGGGGGCGGCGGCCGGCCGGGGCCGCCGCGCGGTGGCCGGATCCGGTCGGTCCTGCTGGTGGATCCCAATCCGCCGGGCTGGGGCCTGGCGTTCGGGGACCGCGACCCGCTGCTGCTGTGCAACACCGCCGCCGAGATCAACTCCTTACTGGCCGACGAGCCGGGTGACTTCGTCGGCCATCTGCGCGAGCAGGGCCTGGAGGTGGGGCCGCTGGACTGTGTGCCCCGGGCGCGAATGGCCGCGTACTGCCACGACCGCTTCGACCGGTCCCGCGCGCGGGCGCGGGAGCTGGGCGTCGAGGTGCGGCACGTCCGGGGGGCGGCCGAGTCGGTGACCGCCGGGCCCGCCGGGCACCGGGTGCGGCTGGCCGACGGACGGGAGCTGCGGGCCGACGAGGTCGTGGTCGCGACCGGCGTCCACCGGCCGCGGGTCCCGGACGGCTTCGCCGCGTTCCAGGACCACCCCCGTTACCTGGACAGCCCCTATCCCGCCGCACGGATCCGCGAGCGGCTGCCCGCCGGATCGAACGTGCTGGTGCTCGGCAGCCACCAGTCGGCGATCGACGCGGCCCTGCTGCTGTGCCGCGACGGCCACCGGGCGACGCTGACGTCACCGTCCGGCCTGCTGCCGGCGGTCCGGGTGTCACTGGCCGCGCCCGTACGGGCGTTCCCGCCGCTGGAGCGGCTCGCCCGGCTCGACCCGGCCGACCCGCTCCTGGAGGAGCGGGTGCTGCGCTGCGCGGTGGAGTCGGTGCGGCTGCTGAGCCGGGTGCCGCTGCGCCGCCAGACGTCCCGGGCGGCCGACCCGCTCCAGCGGCTGCGGGAGGAGGCGGCGCTGGTGGAGGAGGGCGCCGTGTGGTGGCCGGGGATCATGGTCGCGCTGATGGATGCCCTCATCGCCCTCGCACCGTCGCTTCCCCCCGGCCGCATGGCGGCGCTCCAGGCCCGTTTCGCCCCGCTGACCGGCCGCTATGTCACGGCCATGACCTCCCGCAACGCCCGCCGGCTGCTGGCACACGCCGGATCGGGGGCGCTGCGGCTGGCCGGCTCGTACCCCGCCGCGGTGGCCTTCGAGGACGGCGCCTGGCGGGTGGAGCGCCCGGGGGCCGCGCCGGAGCGCTTCGACTACGCCGTGAACGCCACCGGCTTCCTCCTGCCGACGCTGTGCTGGAACCACGACGGCACGGCCCTGTACCTGGACGCGCCGCCCGGCGCGGGCTGGGCCGTCGACCGTCTGGAGGCGGACCTGCGGGTGCGGCGGGGGCCGGGGGCGGCACCGGAGCGGATCTGGGTGGTGGGCGTCGGCACGCACGTCCGCGTCCCGTTCGCGAACCTGCTGGGCAATGTGGTGCGGCAGGCCCACCAGGTGGCGCGGGAGCTGGCGGGGGCGGAGATCCCGGTGTAGGCCGGCTCGGCGAAGTCCAGTGCGGTCCGGCAGCGCCCCGAAGGGGCGCGGGGAACTGCGCGGCCGGCCACAACGCACCCGCGGATGACTCGCCGGAGTTCCAGCGGAGCGCTCGGGCGGGGGCGCCGGGATCCGCGCCCCCGCGCGCCGGGGGCGTCACTCCAGCAGTCCCCGGCGCATCGCCTCCGCGACGGCGGCGGCCCGGTCGGAGACGCCGAGCTTCTCGTACAGCCGCTGGGTGTGCGTCTTGACGGTGCTGGCGCCCAGATACAGCTCGGAGGCCAGCTGGGGGATGCTCTTCCCCTCGGAGAAGCCGCGCAGGACCTGCCGCTCGCGTTCGGAGAGGACGGCCGGGTCGCGGTCGGCGCGCATCCGGATCTCGTCCACCAGCCCGCCGGCGAGGTCCTCGGAGACCACCTGCTTGCCGGCCGCGACCTTCAGCACCGCGTCGACGATCTCGGACCGTTTGGCGTCCTTGGCCAGGTACCCCGCGGCGCCCTCCTGCACCGCGCGGTAGACCACGGCGGCGTCGGTGGTGGCCGACAGCAGCAGGGCCCGGGTCGGCAGGTGGTCCCGGGCGAGCGCGTGGACGACGGCGATGCCGTCCATCGTCGGGATGCGGTAGTCGATCAGGGCGACCTGGGGTGTGAGCTCGCGGATCAGCTCCAGGGCCTCGGCCCCGTCCCCGACCTCGGCGAGCACGTCGATCCGCCCGCTGAGCTGGAGCCCGCGGGCGATGCCCTCGCGGTAGACCGGGTGGTCGTCCGCCACCACGACCGTCACCCGCGCACCGGAATCCGTCACAGGAATCGTCCTCCCGTCGCTGGTCCTGGCATCCACGATAGGCCGGACGGGGCACGCCGACCGCCCGGGCGGCCTCCGGTGACCTCCCCCGATCGGAGGAGGCGGTGTCGCCCGGCGGGTCGGCCGAAGGCGGGATCCCGGGCCGGGCACCGGCACCTACCCTGGAGGATGAAAAGCGACAAAAGGGCTTAAAAAGAAGGTCGCGGAGCACACTCCCGGAGAAGGTGAAGGTCATGTCGGAGGTCGTACAGCGCGTGGTGGTCGGTGTGGACGGTTCGGAGGCGAGCGTCTGTGCCCTGCGGCAGGCCGCCCAGGAGGCCGAGCGGCACGACGCGGCCCTGTGCCCGGTGATCGCCTGGGTGCCGCCGGGCGGCGAGGCGGCCGACGCCATGTACCCGGCGCCGGCGGACGTCCGCGCGCACTGGGAGCGGACCGCCCGCGAGCGCCTGCAGACCGCGTGCAAGCGGGCCCTCGGCGAGAACACCCGCAGGCTGGTGGTCCGCCCGAGGGTGATCCGGGCACAGCCCGGCCCGGCGCTGGTGGCCTGCGCGCCCCGTACGACGGACATGCTGGTGATGGGCGCGGGGCGGCACGGTTCGGTGCACCGGCTGCTCTTCGGCTCGGTGAGCCGGCACTGCCTGCGGCACGCGCGGTGCCCGGTGCTGGTGGTCCACCCGGACGAGGAGGCGTAGCCCTCCCCCGGGCCCGCCCGGCCCCCATCGGGCGGCGGAGCCCCCGGGAGCGCCTCAGCGCAGGCGCGCCAGGTCCCTCGCGACCCCCGTCAGCCATGCCTCCGCGTCCGCGACCAGCAGCGCGTCCGCGTCCGTGACCCCCGGCGGCAGCCCCGCCACCTGCCGGAGCGGCGAGGATTCCGCCGCCGGGCACGGCACCTCGGCCGGCCGCGCCTCGCCCACCGGATCCGCCCCGGACCGCAGGGCCTCCGCGACGCGCACGGTCCCGTCCGCCACCCGCCCGGCCAGTACGGTCAGCTCCTCCGCCGCCGCCCCGGGCAGCGGCCCGGCCGCCTTCCCGTGCCACCCGGCCACCAGCAGTTCCCCGCCGTGCACCAGGTCGTAGCCCGCGGCGAGGGCGAAGCCCCACGGCGGCTCCGCCGCGGGATCCCGCCCGGCGCGTTCGATCCGGTACTGGATGTACGAAGCCTCCGCGAGCAGCATCGCGTGGCGGGCCGCCTCCAGCGGGGCGCGGGAGCCCCGGCCGGCGCCGATCAGCGCGATGACCTCGCGGCAGGCGGCGGCGCCGTCGGTGAGGAAGGCCGCCGTGTCCCGGCGCACCTCGCCGTGCCCGCCCTGGGGCCAGGCGAACAGGCCGGCGACGGCGCCGACGGCGCCGCCGATCAGGACGTCGACGAGACGTACCCCGGAGAGCGCCCAGTCGGGGGTGGTGAACTGGGTGAACGCCAGGACGACGGTGAGCGTGAAGACCGCCTGCGTCGCCGCGGGCCCGGACGGCGGGCCCACCGTGAAGCCGACGAGGAGCACGACGGGCAGGAGCACCGCGTAGACGAGCGGGACGTCCCCGACCACCCGGAGCAGGGCGGCGGCGACCACCGCGCCGGCGACCGTGCCGGCGAAGGCCGGTCGCAGGGCGGCGCGGGTGTCGGCGGCCGAGGTCCGCATCATGCTGAGGGTCGCCAGCAGCACCCAGAAGCCGTGCGAGAGGCCGAGGACGCCGACGAGCAGCCGGGCGGCGGCCAGGGCGACGGCGATCCGCAGGGCGTTCTGGAGGTGCACCGAGTGCGGGGTGAGGTGCAGGCGCAGCCGGCACCACCAGCGGACGGGCGCGGGCGTGGTGGCGTACGCGAGGAAGCCCGCGCCGTCGTCGGCGGGGCGGTCGCCGAGGGCGATCCGGGCGGCCTTCCCGGTCAGCATGGCGGCGACGGCCGCCGCGCGGGCGACCGCGTCCTGCCGCAGCCGGGCGGCCGGGGTTCCGGCCACGGTGCCGGCGCGGGCCGCGTCGAACGCCACGAGGGCACCGGGCAGGTCGTCCGGTGGTTCCCGGCGGCCGGTGCGCAGGCCACCGGCGGCGGCCCTCAGGACGTCCTCGGTGTGCCGCAGCAGGGACACGGTGGCGGGGGCCGCCGGGTGGGGCGCGGTGGCGTCGGTGAACAGCCGGTCGAGCTGGTCGCCGGCCTGCCGTACGAGTACGCGCACGTGGTTGAGGGCGTGGTCGCGGACGGAGGGCGAGGCGGGGCGCTCCCCGGTGGGGACCCGGGAGAGCCGGACGGCCTCCAGGGCGCGCTCGGCCGGTTCCCGGGTGGTGTCGGGCCCGTCCGCCCCGGTCGCGAGGCGGTCGGCGGCGGCCCGGGCCCGGTCGGCGACGGCCGCCGCCGCGTCCGCGAGGCGGATCCGGTACGGGACCGGGTCGGGGTCGGGCCACAGGAGGCGTTCGGCGAGGGCGGTGAGCAGGATGCCGAGGGTGAGGCCGGCGAGCCGGGAACCCAGGGTGTCCGGCGCGTAGGGCGGGAAGCAGGGCAGCACGTAGAAGAGCTGGAAGGCGGTGGCCAGGCCGGTCACCCGGGGGCCGCCGACCCCGCAGTAGGAGATGACGAAGCCCACCACGAACATGCCGCAGGCGGCGGCCCAGGAGCGGACGGCGAGCAGGGTGCCGGCGGTGACGAGCACCCAGCCGACCGGCACGGCGGCCAGCAGGGTGCGGGTCCGCTCCCGGGCGGCGCCGGGCACCTCGCAGAACATGGCCAGGGGCAGGGAGCCGAAGAACGAGTAGAGGGCCATGACGTCGTCGCCGGTGACGTAGCGGCAGACATAGAAGCCGGGACACCCCCCGAAGACCACCCACAGGGCGCGCCGCGCCGCCCGCCGCGTGTCCGCGCGCCCGAGGAACCGGCGGACGCGCGCGGTCACGGCCATGGGCGGCGGCCGGGGCGGGGAACGGGTGGGCGGATCATGGTGATTCCTCACGTTAGGTGAACGGCGCCGGGCCGCAACCCGGGACCCGCCCGGCGGCCGGTGCGACGAGGGCGGCCGTACCGCCCCCACCGGCGGACAGCGCGATCGGTTCCGGGTGCCCGCCCACGGCCCCACCCGCCCGGCCCACCGGACACCGGCGTCGCCTCGCCACGCTCCGGGCGGGCAGAAGGCCCGGGTGCCCGCGCACCGCCCTTTCCGACCCGCCCGCCGGACACCGACTCACCCCGCCGCGCTCCGAGGCGGACGAAGGGTCCGGGGCCCGCTCACGCCCCTTTCCGCCCGGCCCGCCGGAAACCGGCCGCCACCCGCTGCGGTCCGAGGGCCCGCGGAGCGCGCCCGGGGGCGTCCGGGAGAGGGCCGGGGACGGGCAGACCGCCGTGTCCTGCGGTCCGTGCAGGACCCGGCCCGGCGGGCCGCGTGGAGCGGCCGGGCGGAGGCCGGGGCAATGGTCAGGGCGCCGACGTGGGAGTCGCGCCCGGTTCGGCGGCGGACGGCAGCCGGACCTCGGTCGTCGTGCCGCCGGGGCCGCTGTCGACGGTGAACCGGCCGCCCGCGCTCTCCACCCGCACATAGTGGCTGGCCAGCCCGATGTGGCCTTCCTTGAGACGCCGCTGGACGACGGCGGGGTCGAAGCCCGTGCCGTCGTCCCGGACGGTCAGGACGGTCTCGTCCGCGTCGACGGCGAGCCGGATCCACACATGGGAGGCGTGGGCGTGCTTGACGACGTTGCTCAGCAGTTCCCGGGCCGCCGAGTAGAGCAGGGCCTCGTGGCCGACGCGGCCGGGCAGCCGCAGGTCGTAGTGGACGGCGAAGCCGCCGCGCCGGGCGAACCGCTCCCCCGCCGCCTCCAGCGCGGCGGCCAGGCCCGCCGCGGCCAGGATCTGCGGATGCAGATCGAAAATGATCTCCCGCATCTCGGTGACGGTCCTGCGCACCTCGGTCTGCGCGCGGCGCAGCGCGGCCGCCCCGCCGGGCGCCGCGGACCCCGGCACCGCCTCCTCGACCTCCTCCAGGTCGTGGAGGGCCGCGAGCAGCGTCTGGACGGCGCCGTCGTGCAGCGCGTCCGCCAGGTCCGCGCGCTCGCGGGTCTCGGCCGCGAGCGCGTCGTCGAGCAGCAGCTCACGGGTGTCCAGCAGGTCCGAGACGGTACGCGTACGGCGTCCCAGCAGCATCGCGATCAGGGTGCACACGCCCATGATCCACAGCACGTACACCTCGTCCACGATGACCGGCCAGCTCTGCTCCTCCCGGTCGGCCAGGAGGTGCGGCAGGGACATCGCCGCGTACGCCGCCATGCAGACCGCGCCGAGCGCGGCGGTGATCCTGGGCATCTGCCACAGGACGGTGGCCAGGGGCCAGATGAAATAGGCGTAGCGGACCGGGGAGTCCTGGCCGCCCGCCGTGACCGCGAGGCCGGTGATGATCAGGAGGTCGACGACGAGGGCCGCCACCGCGCTGCCCACACCGGTGACCGGCCGCCGGTACACCCACACCAGCCGGGCGAGCGACCAGACCAGATAGACGCCGAGCAGCCCGTCGAACCACGCGCGGTGGAAGTAGTCCGCCGACGGGTGCTGTCCCGCCATGAACAGCGGGACGAAGAACGGCAGCCGGCTCCAGGCGACATAGCGCGAGGACTGCGCGATCATCTCGCCGAGCTGCTGCTCACGCCACCGGGTGGTCATCGGTTCCGACGTTAACCCGGGGCGCTCCGCGGCGCCCCGCCGGTGACCGATCGGTGGAGGGCCTTTCCCCCGCCCGGTGGACCGGCCGGTGGACGCCCCGGAAAAGGGCCGCCGCCTAGCGTGGAGAACGGTGCCGCCCGGTATACGGCGGGACCACCGGTGAGAAATCGCGAAGGAACGCAAGAGGAAAAGCGAAAAGGAAAGGGGAAAGGAAATGAGGAGCACGGTACGACGTGTAGTGGTCGGGGTCGACGGATCGGACGGCAGCCTGGACGCCCTGCGGAAGGCCGCCGGGGAGGCCCGCCGCCACGGCGCCCGGCTGCGCCCGGTCCTCGTCCACTCCTCCCCCGAGGGCGACTACGTCGACATGATGTGGCCGCCGGACCCCGAGACGGCCCGGGAGCTGGCCGACCGGGCCCGCGCGACCCTGACGGCCGCCTGCGAGCGGGCCCTGGGCGGCCTCCCGGGCGACCTGCGCTGCGAGCCGGTCGTGGCCCGCGGCCAGGCGGGCCCGCTGCTGGTGGCGGCCGCGTGCCGGGAGGGCGACCTGCTCGTGGTGGGCGGCGGTTCGCACAGTGCGGTGCACCGCCTCCTGATGGGCTCGGTGAGCCGTTACTGCCTGCGGCACGCCCCGTGCCCGGTGCTGGTCGTACCGCCCGGGCCGGCCGCGCGCCGCCACCGGCACGACCGGCACCGGGCCCGTCCGGAGCTGTGCCTCAGCAGTTCAGCGGGTAGGGGATGACATGGGTGGTGGGGCCGGTGTTGCGGCACAGCCGGTAGCCCTGGTCCCTGAGGTCGTCGACGATGCCGGGCAGGGCCTCGGGGAAGTGGCTGAAGAGATGCCCCAGGATGACGCCGCTCCGCTTGTCCGCGGCCGGGGCGTCGCGCACGGTCGCGCGGAGCGCCGCCGTGCCGGGGAAGGTCCCGTCGGGGCCCTCCCAGTCCCGGGTGTCGACCGTCCAGGTGCAGATGCGGTAGCCGAGCTCCTCGGCCAGGCGGGTCTCCCGGTCGCCGAAGTCGCCGTAGGGCGGGCGCAGCAGGGTGCTGTCCACGCCGCCGCGGATCTCGGCGCGGGCCTCCCGCTCCGAGAGCTGCCGCAGGTGCGGGTGGGAGTAGGTGTGGTTGCCGACCCAGTGGCCCTGGGTGTGGAGGGCGGCGGCGACCTTCGGATAGCGGGAGGCGTAGGAGTTGACGAGGAAGAACGCGGCGCGGATGCCCCGGCGCTGGAGGGATCTCCCCACGGTGACGGCGCGGTCGTCGTCGCCGTAGGACCAGTCGTCCAGGGTCAGCAGCACCCGGCCTGAGGTGTTGCCGCAGCGTTGGTGGTCGTAGCCCGCGGGGGCGGCGGCCGTGGCCGTCGCCGGGACGGCCGTCGGGACGAGGGCCAGGACCAGGGCGGCCAGCGCCGAGGTGAGCGGGGACCGGGCGCGCTTGCGGGAACCGGGCATACGGGACTCCTCCTGTGGTCGCCGTCGGGCTCCGATCATCCTGGGGTCCGGGACGCGCCGCCAGCCGTACGGGCGGGTCGGGCGAGCCGCCCCGCGGATCCGGCCCGGGCCCGCGCGGTGGTCGCCGGCACCCCGTGGAACGGGCCCGGACCCGCCCCGCCGGAGCCGCCGGGACGTGAGATGGGCCACGCCGGCACGGTGCCGCCGGACCGTCCGCGACCGGCGCCACCAGGGACATTGCGCCGGGGACAAGAGTGTGTTGACCCCGCCGCACTGGAGCCGGGAGCGGCGGGCGCCGAGGATCCGGGCCATGAACAGCGAACCGAGGAACTTCAGTCACCTGGACCTGCTGGCCGTCGTGAGCCAGAGCGGCCCGACCGTCACCTTCTTCGACGCCCTCACCCATGAGCGGCTGGCGGTGCTCGATGTCCCCGCCCAGCCCCACGAGTTGTGCTTCGACCCCGCCCGGCGGCGGCTGTACTGCGCCGGCACCTACGTCGCCGGCTATTACCACGCCCACCAGGGGCGGGCCCGCGACCTCACCGTCATCGACGTGGACACCCTGGAGATCGTCACGGTCGTCGACCTGGGGCCGGACCACGCGCCGCACGGGCTGGCCCTGGACGCGGAGCGGGACCGGCTGTACGTGAGCGTGGAGGCGACGGACACCGAGCCGGGCGGGGTGGTCGTGCTCGACGCGGAGACGCTGGACCGGATCACCCGCATCCCGGTGATGGCGGACGGGCCGCACTGGTTCGCGGTCTCGCCCGACGGGCGGCGCGGCTGGTCCACCAACAAGGAGGCGCCGTTCATCTCCGTGCTCGACCTGGAGCGCGACGAGTTCGCCGGGCGGATCTCGGTGCCGGGGAGCGAGGGGCTCGCCGTCTCGCCGGACGGCCGGTATGTGCATGTAGCCGCGCCCAAGGGCGACTTCGGCTCCCCGCCGGCCGCGCGGCCGGGCATCCGGGTGATCGAGGCGGCCACCGGCGAGGTGGTGCGGACGCTGCCCACCGAGGGGGTGGTCTTCCCCGTGCACACCACGGTGGCCGGGCTGGTGCTGGCGGGCGAGCTGCGGATGGCGACGGACGACGGCGGCGCCCTGGGCACGCAGACCGACGGCGTGCTCACGGTCTACGCTCCGGAGACCTTCGAGGTCGTCGGTCAGGTGCCGGTCGGCCGGTTCCCGCTGACGATCACGTCCTCGCCGGACGGTGCGACAGGCTATGTCGCGAACGTCCTGTCCAGCACCGTGACCGTGGTCGACCTGCGGGAGATGCGCGTGGTCACCACGCTGGAGGTCGAGCGGGCCGGCGAGGCGGGCGCGCACGGCCTGGCGTACATCCCGGCGGCGCGCTGACGGCGGCCCGCCGCGAACGTGACGGGGGTACGTCCGCGGCGGGCCCGAGGGCTCACTCCATGGCGTCGACGTAGACCCAGGCGCCGTCGACCCGTGCGAAGCGGCTGTTCTCGTGCTGGGAGCCCTCCTCGCCGCGCACCGCGTAGTGGGCGCGGAACTCGACGGTGCCCTCCGTGTGGAACGCCGTGCCGCCGGTCGTCCCGAGGATCTCCAGCCGGGTCCAGCGCAGCCGCGGGTCGAAGTCGATCTCCTCCGGCCGGGTGGCGGGGTGCCAGGTGCGGAGCAGATAGGCGGCGTCGTGGACGGCGAACGCGCTGAAGCGCGAGCGCATCAGCCGCTCGGCGGTCGGGGCCGTCCCCGTGCCCCGGTGGAAGCCGCCGCAGCAGTCACCGTAGGTGGCTTCGAGGCCGCAGGGGCAGGGCGAGGTCTCCGTGACGGCGGCCGGTCGCGGGCGTGGGCTGTTCTTTCTGGACACCCCCCGATTGTGCCCGCTCCGCGCCGGGGCCTCCGCCCGGGGGCGCGACGGCGGCCCCGGGCGGTTCCGGACGAGCCCGGACGAGGCAGCCAGGTTGGAGTCCGGTCCTCGTCCGGCCCGCTCAGCAGGGCTGCCGCCAGGCGTCCAGCTCCAGCTTCTTGCGCATCGAACTGAGCCCGAGCTTCTCGGCCGTATCGCAGAACTCGCCCGGCTTCAGCTCGTACTCGACATGGAAAACCGCCTTCCGGTTCTCGGTGAAGGGGGCCAGCCGCCCGCACTCGTCGTACTGCGCGCACTGCTCGTTCACGGCGAAGTCGAAGTCCCGGACCAGCTCGGGGATCTGGTCGAGGTCGTTCTTCAGACCGATGGCCAGGCCGCGCTCATGGGCGAGCCCCGCGAGCATGCGGTTGAACGCGAGCTGGTGGGCGCCCGTCAGCGGGAAGCCCGTGCTGTTGCGGTAGCCCTCGGTGAGATCCGGCTCGACGGCGTCGAAGCCCTTCTTCCGGCACATGTCGAACCGGGCCGCCATGATCGGCCGGAGTTGGTCGAGGCGGCGGATGTCCAGCCACTTCTCCCCTTTCCAGCCCTTGTTGTCCGCGCCCAGCAGCCCCTTGGGAAACGCGTCGTGGTCGGGCCGGAAGTTCTCCCAGGCCCCGGCGTTGACGTAGCAGATCACCTTGCGGCCGTCGGCGTGCAGCTTGGCGACGGTCTCGGCGGAGTTCTCGAAGCCGTCGATGTCGTAGACGGGGACGTCCACGCCGGTGTCGACCTTCCCGTCGAGCTGCCACTGCCACCGGGTGCCGGGGCGGGGCTGCCAGCGGCCGGCCGGCTCCGCGGAGGCGGACGGACCGGCCGGGCCCGCGGAGCCCGAGGGGGAGCCGGAGGGCGTACGGCCCGGGGCCGGCGTCCGCCCCTTGGCCGAGGGCGGTGCCGAACCGCCGGCTGAGGGCGGGCGTTCCCCGTCCGGCGGTTCGGGCTCCCCGGAGTCCGTTCCGGAGCAGCCCGCGAGGAGCAGCAGTGCGGCCACCGCCCAGGCTCCCCGGCCTCGTCGACGCGTCGTACTCACCGCGCACCTTCCCTTTCCGGCGCGTGCGCCGGTGCCGTGTCCGTCGCTGATCCCGGTGCCGTTCCCGGTGCCGTTCCCGGCTCCGGTACCGGCCCCCGTCGTGCTTCCGGTCCTGTCACCGGCCCGGGTTCCGGCCCTGTGCCCGGCCCCGGAGCAGTCTCCCGTGCCGCTCCCGGGTCCGTCCGCGCGGCCCCCGTGCCGTCCCCGGGCACGCTCCGCCACGGGTTGGCCCCCGTGCCCGGCACCGCGCAGTGCACCGCGGCGCCCCGGCGCTCGGCGGTGCGGGCGACCAGGGCCGTGTGTTCCTCCGGCACCCCGTGGACGAGGTGGCAGAAGCGCTCCGGCGGATGGTCGGCGGTCCAGGCGGGCACGCCGGCGGTCCGGTACGCCTCCCAGCCGCCCTCGAAGGTGACGAGCACGTCGGCCACCCGGGCGTACCCAGGGTCGGGGTGGGTGCCGGGGTTGAGGACGGCGGTGCCCGCGCCCAGCGCCCTGGCCAGCCGGACCAGACGGCGGTAGTGCGGCAGCGCCCCGGGGCCGGCCGCCGCCTGGTCGAGGAAGACGCCGTCGACGCCGTACCACCTGCGGTGCCTGCGGACGTCGCCGACGATCTCGCGGGCCGGGCGGTTCCCGTAGGCGGTGTCGACGTAGCCGAGTACGGGCACGCCCGCGCCCCGCAACCGGGCCGCGGCCTCGGCGAACGCCGGGTCGGGGAGCCGGCCGGGCCCGTCGGCGGCGTTGAGCACCACGGCGCGCAGCCGGGGCGCGGCGGCCACCAGGGCCGCCCACGCCCCGGGGTCGGTCGCCGGGTGAACGTAGAGCGGCACGAGAAGGCCGGCGCGACCGGCCCGTCCGGCGGCCGCCGGACGGGTCACCGCGCGCGCTCCTCGGGCCGGGCCAGGGTCTCGGCCCAGAGGTCGGCGAGGGATTCGGCGAGCGGCCGTGCCGGGGTCCAGCCCAGGGTGCGGGCCGTGAGGGCCAGGTCCGCGCGCTGCCAGGGCACGGCGGCGGAGCGCGGTGAGCCGTCGCCGTCCTCCTCCAGCCGACCGTCGAAGCCGGCCGCGGCGACGAGCCCCCGGGCGAGCTCCCGGACGGGCCGGGCGGTGCCGCTGCCGATGTTGAGGACGGGCGGCAGCGGGCCGGGAGCGGCGACGGCGCGGGCGACGGCCTCGCCCACGTCACGGGCGTCGACGAAGTCGCGGTGGGCCGAGAGGTCGCCGACCCGCACCCGGCCGCCGGGGCCGGCGGCGCGCAGTTCGGCGGCGAGCCGGCCGGGCAGCGACCCACGGGGCGCGCCGGGGCCGACGGGGTTGAAGACCCGCAGGACGACGGCGTCGAGGCCGGATCCGGTCACCGCGAGGGTGCCGGCGAGCTTGGCGACGCCGTAGAGGCCGAGCGGGCGGGCGGGGCCGGTCTCGGCGGCGGGGCGTTCGCCGTCGGCGGCCCCGTACTCCGCGGCGGAGCCGAGGTGGACGAGGCGGGCCCCGGGGGCCGCCTCGGACAGGGCGTCGCAAAGGACGGCGGGGCCCTTGGCGTTGACGCCGATGAGGGTGGTGGCGCTGCCGCCGACCGCGCCCGCGCAGTTGACGACGGCGTGCGGGGCGGCCTCGCGGACCGCGGTGACCAGGTGGGCCGGGTCGGCGGTGAGGTCTAAGTGCGGGCCGGCGCCCGGGTTCCGGCCGCCGACGAGCACCCGCGCGCCCGGAAGGGCGCGCAGGCTCTCGACGGCGTGCCGGCCCAGGAAGCCGGTGGCGCCCAAAACAAGGATGCGCATGCGGGCCGGTCACGCTCCCTTGATCAGCATGTCGCGGTGCAGGGAGAATTCCTTGTTGGCCCGGTCGTAGTCGTCGGGACGGCCGATGTCGAGCCAGTAGCCGTCGAACTCGTAGGCGTGCGGCGGGGTGCCGTCCGCCAGCATGTCCAGCACGAGCTCGTCGAAGCCCAGCGGCAGGCCCGGGGTGTAGCGGGCGAGTGCCGCGCGGGAGACGCCGTAGACACCCATGGAGACGCGGTAGTCGATGCTGGGCTTCTCGGCGAAGCCGACGACCCGGCCGGAGTCGGTGGTCAGCACCCCGAAGTCGATGCTGACCTGCCGGGCGTAGGTGGCGATGGTCAGCGGCGCCCCGGAGGTCACGTGCGAGCGGTACACGTCGCCGAAGTCCAGGTCGGTGAGGATGTCGCCGTTCATCGCCAGGAAGTGCTCGGGCAGTCTGTCGAGCATGGTGAGGAGGGGGCCCATGGTGCCCAGCGGGCTCTCCTCGGTGGTGTAGTCCACCTTCATGCCCCACTGGGAGCCGTCGCCGACATAGGCGCGGATGATGTGGCCGAGATGGCCGATGGCCAGGGTGCAGCTGGTGAAGCCCGCCCCGGCCAGCTGGCGCATCACGATCTCCAGGATCGCGTGCTCCTCGCCGATGGGCACCAGGGGCTTGGGGAGCGCGGTCGTGTACGGGCGGAGCCGGACGCCCTTGCCTCCGGCAAGTATGACTACGTGCATGATGCCGTCCTCTCTGCGTGGGGTGACGTGACGGGCGAGCGGTGCCCTCGCGTCAGACGTTGTAGATGCCGGCCTTGTACCGGGCGAGGTTGTTCGGGTCGCGGAAGAAGTCGACGGTGTGTGCCAGGCCGGTCTCCAGGGTGTGGGCCGGGGCCCAGCCGGTGGCGGCGCGCAGCCGGGAGGAGTCGCAGACCAGCCGCATCACCTCGGAGCCGGCGGGCCGGACGCGCTCCTGGTCGGAACGGACGTCGAGGTCGGCGTCCATGAGCTTGCCGATCAGGGAGACGAGGTCGCCGATGGAGATCTCCTCGCCGGTGCCGGAGTTGAAGGTGCGTCCGACGACGGCGTCGGCGGGTGCGGTGCCGACGGCGAGGAAGGCGGCCACGGTGTCCGCGACGTAGCTGAAGTCGCGGGTGGGGCGCAGGTCCCCGAGGGTGATGACGCGCTCTCCGGCGGCGACCTGTCCGATGACGGTGGGGATGACCGCGCGCATGGACTGGCGGGGGCCGAAGGTGTTGAAGGGGCGCAGGGTGACGACGGGAACGCCGAAGCTGGCGTGGTAGCTGTCGGCGAGGCGGTCGCCGCCGGCCTTGGAGGCGGCGTACGGCGACTGGGTGTTGATCGGGTGGTCCTCGGAGATCGGCACGGTCTGCGCGGTGCCGTAGGTCTCGCTGGTGGAGGTGTGCACCAGGCGCGGTATGCCCAGGTGGCGCACGGCTTCGAGGACGTTGAGGGTGCCCGTGACGTTGGTCTCCACATAGCTGTGGGGGGCACGGTAGGAGTAGGGGATCGCGATCAGCGCGGCGAGGTGGTAGACGGCCTCGGTGCCGGTCACCAGCCCCTGGACGGAGCCGGGGTCGCGGACGTCGCCGAGTACGACGTCGACGTGGGACATCACCTCTTCGGAGAGCGACTCCAGCCAGCCGTAGGACGAGAAGGAGTTGTACTGCACCATGGCGCGGACCTGGTGGCCGGCGGCGACGAGCGCTTCGACCAGGTGCGAGCCGATGAATCCTTCGGCGCCGGTGACGGCTACGGGTGCGGTTGCGGGCATGGCGGAACTCCCTAGGGGACGGAACGGCGAGCGGGTGATGCGTGATGACGGAACGTCAGCGATGGGTCGTCAGACGTCCGAGCAGGGCGGTGGCGACGCTGAGCAGGGCGACTGCCGCGCCCGTGCAGACCAGGAGCTGAACGGTGACCGGTGTGGAGACCCGCAGGGCGAGCGCGGCCGACTCGGCGCCCGCGGCTGCCAGGCACAGCGCGGCCGGGGTCCATGCGACACCGAACGCCTGGAGCAGCAGCCCGGTCCACAGGACCGCCCCGAGCGCCAGCAGGGCGGTGAGCCGAGGGACGGTCAGGGGTGGGCCATCCTTCCACAACAGCGCGGTGCCGAACGCCAGAACGGTGAGCGCGGCGAGATATCCGGCCACGCACAGGGCGAGCACCCGGACGGCCCCCAGCAGCATGCCGCGGGTGGTCGTGGCGCGGGCGAGCGCCTTCAGGGCGGTGCCCCGGCAGCGGTAGAGCAGCCATTCCGCGGCTCCCATGCTGAGGGTGAGCGCGATGACGGCGGCGCCGGCCGTGGCCGCGCCCGGGCTGCGGCGCAGCACGTCGCCGAGTGCGGCGAGGGTCGTGAGGACACCGCAGCCCAGGCCGAACAGGCCGTACGGGAGCGAGGCGAGGGGCGACAGCGCGGGCGGCGCGGCGCCCCGCGCCCCGTCCTCGCGGGTGCGCAGGATCTGGTGGGCGGCCACGCCGAGGACACCGCCGAGGGTGCCGAGCAGCAGCAGGACGCGGAGGACGGACGGTGGCTGGAGGAAGAGGAGCAAGACTCCCCCGGCGGCGGTGGGCGCGAGGGTGAGCAGCAGCAGCCGCTCGCGGCCGAGGACCAGCAGCACGGTGGCCGCCGCCAGGTACAGGGCCTGGCCCGCCGCGAAGCAGCTGGTGCCGGTGGGGCCCGCCGGGCCCGGCGCCAGGAGCGCGGCGGCGGTGGCGAGGAGCGCGCCGAGTGGGGCGCCCCAACGCAGGCAGCGGCCGGCCGCCGGGCGGCCGCCCGCCGCGAGGCGGACGTACGCCCGGTGGGCGAGGCCCTGGTTCCAGGCCCAGGCGAAGAGGGCCGAGGAGACCAGTCCGGCGGTGCCCGCGGGCAGGCCGTACCCGTCGCGGGCCCCGGTCATCAGCGGTGCGCCCAGCGCGTAGCCGAAGCCGGGCAGGGTGAAGACCAGGGCCCGCAGGGCGAACCGGCCGGGATGCGTCTTCCAGGGGTCGGCGCGGGGCCCGGGTTCGGGGTGGCTGCGGGGCACCCGGGCGTAGAGTTCGGCGGCCAGCTCGAAGGCGTCGGAGCGGCCGTAGCGCTCGGTGATCTGCTCACCGGTGAGGCCGTCGGCCTCCAGGACGGCCGCGATCTCGTCGGGGTGCACGGCGGCCGCGCACACCTCGGCGAGTTCCTCGGCCAGTTGGTCGACGGGGTCGGCCGCCCAGCGCGGACCGGAGCGGACCGGGCCGGCCGCGGCCGCGAGGTCGTGGGCGGGTTCGGGTTCGTCCGGTACGAGGCGCAGTAAGCCGCTCATCCCGCACCGCCCGCGGCCATGGCCATGACGGGCACGGCCGCCTGCCGCTCCTCCAGCGCGCGCTGTCGGCGGCGCCAGGGCCGCTCGACGGACGGCTGCCGGGTGCGGGCGTCGAGGTCGCGGTAGATGTCGCGGAAGGCGCTGATCGTCTGGCGGAGGGTGAACTGCTCGATCACCCGGAGCCGGGCCGACTCCCCCATCCGGGCGCGGAGTTCCGGGTCCCGCAGCAGGGTGAGGGCGGCCTTGGCCATGGCCTCGGGGTCCCGGGGCGGTACGACCAGGCCGCTGTCGCCGACGGCCTCGCAGACCCCGCCCACATCGGTGGAGACGGTCGCGCGGCCGCAGGACATGGCCTCGATCAGGGTGAACGGGAAGCCCTCGCTGATGCTGGAGAGCATCACGATGTTGCCGGCGGCGTAGGCGTCCCGGATGTCCTCGACCCTGCCCTCGAAGACGACGGCCTCGGCCACCCCCAGCTCGGCGGCGAGCTTCTCGCAGGCCGTGCGGTAGCCCTCGCCGCCGCGCGGGGTGCCGCCGAAGAGCCGCAGCCGGGCGGCGGGGATCTCGGCCCGTACCAGCGCGAAGGCGCGGATCAGCGTCTCCAGGCCCTTGATGGGGTCGACCCGGCCGGCCCAGCTGAGCGTCGGGGTCTCCGGCTCGGGTCCGGCGGGCGGGAAGGCGGCCGGGTCGACGCCGTTGTAGACGGTGCGTATCCGGTCGGGCGGGGTGCCACCGTGCTCCTCCCAGCGCCGGTTGTAACGGTTGCCGGGGGTGACGAGCGAGGCGACCCGGTAGCTCTCCACGGCGAGCAGCCGGAACAGTCCCAGCATCAGCGCCTTGACGGGCCAGCGGTAGGGCTCGGCGCGGAAGCCGAGGTAACGCTCGCGGAGATAGATGCCGTGTTCGGTGAGGAGGAAGGGGGTGCCGTGGCGGTGATGGGCGATCAGACCGGGCAGCGCGGCCAGCCCCCCGCTCACCGCGTGGGTGACCCCTTCGGCGGGCGGGTCGGCGGCGAGCGGGCGCAGCGCGTGTTCCAGCAGGTCGGTGGCGAGCAGGGCGTCGTGGAGGGTGGGCTTCGCGCCGGCGGTGGCGAGGCCGGGGCGGTTCCACACCCGGACGAGAGTGCGGGCCGCGGCCTCGCCCTGCAGGGCCGGGGCGAGGGTGCCGGCCGCGGCGTACTCGGCCAGCCGGTAGAAGGTCCTCGGGAAGTGGTGCTCGTGCGCCGGGTCGAGGAGGGTCAGCAGGAACAGCTCGTAGGCGGTGAGCAGGGCCTTCAGCCGCTTGCCGCGCGGGGCGCGGCCCGTCGGCGGCGGGCCCCACAGCGGGTGGCATTGCACGCTCCGGACGTGCGGCGGGAGTTCCCAGGCGAGTTGCTCCCGCCCGGTGCCCGTCACCGCGATGACCCGGAAGTCGACGTCGGGCATGCCCTGGACCAGCTGGTCGCACCACACGCTCACTCCACCGTGGCTGTGCGGATAGGTCCCCTCGGTGAGCAGGGTCACCGAGGGAGTGTCGATTGCTGTCTCGGCAAGCGGTCCGTGCATGAAATTCGGTTCTCTCCAGAGAGTGCGCGGCTCGATGCGGTGCTGCTGCCGGTCAGCGGCGTGCGGTGGTCGCGGCGGCGTCCGCGGGCCCGTAGGGGACGCGGTGGGCGACGCCCTGGGGAACCGGGAGGGCGGCGGCCGGCGCCTGGACGCGCGCGGCGGTGGCGCCCGCGGAATGCGCGGCGGGCGCGGTGCCGGGCAGGGTGAAGGTGGCCGGGGTCTGGGTGCCGGCCGCGGTCCAGCCGGAGCGGGCACCCGCGTAGGCGCTGCCGAAGGCCGTGCCCGAGCCGTTCGGGCCCGTCTGCACGGTGCCCGTCGGCAGGGTGACGGCGGCCTGTGTCCCGTCGGGCGCGCTGACGGTGACGGCGTTGCCGATCCGGTAGGCGGTGACCTTGCCGGCGGCGAGCGCGGTCTTCCAGGCGGCGCGCTTGCTCAGCTCCGTGCCGATGTCCCGCATCCGGAGGTTGACCAGCGGGGTGTTGTCGGCGAAGAGGCCGTTGTAGTCGGCGAGGACCTTCTCCAGCACGGTGTAGCCGATCCGCTGCTCGGAGAGGTTGGACTGGTGCATGAAGTGCGGGCGCGGGTCGTTGGCGAGCACGTGGCCCAGGGCGATGCGGGACTCGAGCGGCGCGATGTAGGAGGCGAAGCCGGTCCTGGTGTCGAGCGGGGCCTTCATGCAGGTGGTCGTCTCGGGGTACTTCTCGCAGATGCCGCTGCCGCCGTCGGCCTTCTTGGTGTAGAGCCAGTTGTACTCGTCGGTCTGCTCGGCCGCGGTGCCGACGTTGTAGTAGACGTTCATGGGGTAGCGGGGCACCGTCAGCGCGGAGCCGACCGGGCGCTGCTGCCGCTCGCGGGAGTTGTCGCTGGCGACCCAGCCGACGCCGCTCTGGCCGAGCACGGGCGCGAGTTCGGGGTTGTCCTCGGTCTGCTGGGGCAGGGTCTTCAGACCGGAGTGCTCGCCGGTGACGAGCTCGTCCTTGTCGTGGACCAGGCCCTGCTTCGCGGCCCAGGCGGTGTTGCCGTCGATCTCGCCGCTGATCTTCAGACGGCTGACCCAGCGGGTCCGGCCGAAGATGTCGGTGGCGCACTTCCAGGGCACGACGGAAGTGTTCTGCTCACAGCCGAGGAAGGCGTGGGTGAAGGTGTGGTTGATCCAGCGGTAGGACTGCTGGTCGGCGACCAGCTGCTGGAGCAGCGGGTCGGCCGCCCCGCCGTGCTCCGCCCGGTACTCCTCGCTGCCGACGCCGTTGTAGGCGAGGTCCAGGGTGAGTTTGTGGCTCTGGGACCACTGCTTGGCGTACTGCGCGTCGGCGGCCTTCATCCGGATCGCCGGGCTGTCCGGATTGGGGTTGCCGGGGCAGTCGACGTCGCCGGGGGTGCACTTGAGCTTGGTGTCCCAGCGGTCGTCCGCCGCGAAGACGTCGTCGACGTGGACGCCGAAGTAATTACGGGCGGCGCCGAGATGGGCGCCCTGGGTCAGCCACTCCACGATGCCGCGCGAGACCAGCCGGAACTGTGTCTGGTACTGGTTGGCGACGAAGGTGACGACGAGCTCGCTGCGGCCGTCGTGGGCGTATTCGCCGATCAGCGAGCCGCGGGCGCTGCCGCCCGGTATGGGGGCGTCGAGCAGACTGGTGTAGGTGGCGCCGTCCGCCTGCTTCTCCAGGGGGGTGGCCAGATATCCGTAACTCTCGTTGACAGCGGTGTCGTTGTCCTCGAAGGGAACGTTTTTCCTCAGATAGCCGAACGGGCCCGCCGCCCCGGTGGAGGTCACCTGCGCGGTCTTGCCGTCCAGGGGACCGCTGTAGCCGCCGTCCGCGGGGGTGTTGAGCCCGACGGCCGGGCGGGCGTAGGTGTAGGCGTCGACCTGCCGGATGCCGAAGCGCTTCTCGTACGAGGCGAGGGCCGCCATCTCGGGCGAACCGTCCCCGAAGGGATTGTCGTTGGGTAACACCACACCCTGGAACTTGGCGCGCGGTCTGCCGTCGACCGTGTCGCTGAGGAACGCCTCGTCGATCCGCTGGCGCCCCGCCGCGGTGAGGTCCACCTGGGTGTAGGGCGTGCCGGCCTCGGCCAGCTCGGCGCGGATGGCCTCGGTGGCCGGGCCGCCGTCGTCGACGACGAGCAGCCGCAGATCGATCCTGGGCGTGGTGTCGGCGGCATGCGCGCCCCCGGCCGGCACGGCCACGGTGAGCAGGACACCCGCGGCCCACGCCGCGGCAAGACGGGTCGAACGACCCATGGTTTTCTCCCCCCAGAACGGCTCTGCGCACGCGTGCGCAGCCGTCCGGTCATGACGTGTACGCGCAGCACCGGGACCCGGCACCGACCCGCACATCGAATGGTCCCCAAGGCACGGCCCCCACCCGCGGTCGCACCTCCCCGGCGACCGCCACTCCTCCCCCACGGCGCGGACACCGCTGTCCGCGCCTGAGCCGCACGGCCGGAGCCGAGACCGCGCGGTGGTGTCATGAGCCGCCGGGCACACGTGTGCCACGGCATCGGGAGGCACCCTCAGCCTCTCGACCGCCCAGCCATATAGTGCGCCATGCCCGAGGGTCTTGCTGGCTCGATGGCCAGGAGCCACGCGGTGGTTCTCGGCACCCTGGCCGGTTTCGGTCGGGCCTTCGGAGGAAGCCCGGCGGTGCCCGCGATCGCGGGGCCGGCGGGCATCCGCAGGGTGACCTGTGGCGACATTGGTGTACACCGGCGTCGGACCCATACGCTCCACCCGGAACCACAGGGGTCACTCGAAGAACGGGCCGCCCGGAGATCGGCCTGATGACGGCTGTCCGGCTTGCCTGTTGCATCCGGCAATCAACGGATACTTCCGCCCACCCCGCGGTCGGGATCCGCGCACGCTCCCCGGACGTTCCGGGGGCCGGCACGCAACCGGAACCAACTCGCCCCCCTCTAAGTAAGGTTGCCCTCCAATCCCCCGCCGGTCCGCCGCCGGGCAAGGACCCGGGTTTTCTGCCCAGAGCATGCGGCCCTTCCGCCCGCCCGGGGCGGGAGGGCAGGGTGACGGCATGAGGCTATTGATTCTGGGCGGGACCGAATTCGTGGGATACGCCGTCACCGAGGCGGCGCTGGCACGCGGCTGGGAGGTGACGGTCTTCCACCGCGGCGCCCACCCCGCGCCCGCCGGTGTGACGGCGCTGCGCGGCGACCGCACGGCGGCGGACGGACTCGCGGCCCTGGCGGCGGGCGAGTGGGACGCCGTCGTCGACACCTGGTCGGGCGCGCCGTCGGCGGTCCGGGACACCGCGCGGGCGCTGGCCGGGCGGGCGGGGCGGTACGCGTATGTGTCGAGCGGCTCGGTGTACGCCTACCCGAGCCCCGACGGGCACGACGAGAGCCATCCGGTGGTGGAGGGTTCGCCGGACGCCGGCGCGGTGGCGTACGAGCGGGACAAGCGCGGCGGCGAGCTGGCCGCGATCGGGGCCTTCGGGGAGGACGGGGCGCTGCTGGTGCGGGCGGGGCTGATCCTCGGGCCCCGCGAGAACATCGGCCGGCTGCCCTGGTGGCTGAACCGGATCGCGCGCGGCGGCCCGGTGCTGGCCCCCGGCCCGAGCGACCTGGAGCTTCAGTTCATCGACGCCCGCGACCTCGCGGAGTGGACCCTGGACGCCGTCGCGCACGGTCTGTCGGGGCCGTACAACCTGATCGGCCCGCCCGGTCACACCACGATGGGCGGGTTCCTGGAGGCGTGCGTCCGCGCCACCGGCTCCGACGCGGAGCTGCGCTGGACGGACCCGGAGCGGATCCTCGCGGCGGGCGTCCAACCGTGGACGGACCTCCCGCTCTGGGTCCCCCGGGGCGAGCTCTACGAGACGCTGCACCGGGGAGCGGTGGACAAGGCCCTGGCGAGCGGGCTGCGGTGCCGCCCGGCCGGGGAGACGGTGGCGGACACCTGGTCCTGGCTGACGTCCCTCGGCGGCCGTGCCCCCCAGCGCCCGGACCGCCCGGCATTGGGCCTGGACCCACGGGTGGAGGAGGAGCTCCTGGGGACGCCGGTGCGCGCGTAGCGCGGCCGCCCGGCGGCGCCGGAGCGGTCGGGGGCCGGGGCGGAGCCCTGAAGCGGAGGACAAAGCTCCATAAGCCCGTCACTCCGGTGCGAGCCGCCACGCGCCCTGCTGGGCGATGCCCCTCGGCCCGCATAATGGGGGCGCGCCAGGTCGGCCCGGCACATGTCAGGGTCATGCCGACCAGGTGGGTACGTACGAGCAGGTGACACCCGAACCATGGGGGCGTGCATGAGCGCTGAGCTGAACCAGGACGAGCGGGAGGGCCACCGGCCCACGGCGGAGCGGAGCGGCGCCCGACGGCGCCGGGGCCGCCGGGCGGTGGTGGCCGCGGCGCTCGCGCTGGCGGCCGCGCTGCTGGTGCCGCCCGCGGCGGCGGAGAGCCCGGCCCGGTCGGCCACGGTGGCCGTGGCGGCCGCGGACACGGCCCAGGCGCCGGCCGCCGCCGACGCCGGGTCGGCCGCCGACGCCTCGCCCCGCCACCAGGCCGGCAAGGACCACAAGTCCACGCTGGCGAAGCCCAAGAAAAAGAAGAAGAAGGGCTTCTTCAAGAAGCTCGGCATCGTCCTGATCGTGGTGCTGATCCTGCTGGTCGTGGTGGCGATCGTCGTGATCGCGCTGATCGTCCGCTTCGTGCGGAAGGCCCTCAGGCGCCGGCGGTCCTGACGCCGGCGGCCCGGGGCTCCTCGGCGGTCAGCCGCTCTTACGCCGGAAGGAGCGCTGACCGCCCGCCCGGCCGTGGGTGCCATGGATCTTGGATCCATCGCTGTTGCGGCCACCGGCGGCGGCGTCGGCGGCCTGGCCGCGCTTGCGCTCCAGCGCCTCCTTGAACTTGCGCTTCACGTCGTCCTCGGCACCGTTCGCGGGCGCGTCCTGCGGCGTGTCCTGGGGTGCTGTGCTGTCCGTCATTGAAACCTCCTGGTCATGGCGGGCGTCGCCACAGCTTCGCACGGCCGCCCGCCCCTCGGTAGTCCGGCCGGAATCCGGCCCGCCGGCATGTCAGGTAACCGTCATATCCCCATCGGGGACGTCCTGGACCGTCACCCGCCCGCGCGGCTGCCCCAGCCCGTCGGCCACCGCACGCGCGATCCCGTCGGGGTCCGGCGCCGTGGGGAAGGGCACGGTCTCGCCGTCCCCGTACGCCTCGATCGCCTTGGTGAAATAGCCGGGGTGCCAGGCGCCGACCGCGCCCCGGACCTCGACCGCCCGCACCGTCCGGTGCCCCACGCGCTGCTTGAGCGCCGCGAGGATCGCGTCCGAGCGGTACTCGCCGGGCACCTGGAACAGGCTGGCGTGGGCGCCGGCCTTACGGCCGTCGGCCAGCCGGACGGTCACGGTCAGGCAGCTGGTCACGCTGGGATAGAGGATCGGGACGCCCGGACGGGCCTCCGCGACCTGCCCCTCGGTGATCCGCACGAGGGCCGCGGCGGCGCTCGGGGCGGTGGCCGCGGGCCGGTCACGGGCCTCCGCGACGGCGCCGGCCGCCGGTATCGACGTCAGCACCACGGGCAGCAGCGCTCCGGACAGCGCCACGGATACGATCTTCGCTCTCATCGCACGATCTTCGCACTCATCCGGCGCTCACCCGGCCTGCGGGGCGTCCGGGCCGAAGCGGCTGCGGACGGCGGTCTGCACCTCCGCCTCCTCGGCCGGGTCGGCGGCGAGCCTGCGCAGCTGCTCCACCACCCGGGCGTCCGCCGTGGTGGCGTGGTGCGCCGCGAGCTCCCGGGTGGTCTCCTCGCAGTCCCACAGGCACTCGACGGCGAAGCCCCTGGCGAACGACGGGTCCGTGGCCGCGAGCGCGCGGGCCGTACGGCCGCGCAGCTGCGAGGAGGTCGTCTCGCGGTAGACGTGGCGCAGCACGGGCGCGGCGCAGCCGATCGCCAGCCGCCCGGCCCCCTGGACCAGGTCCCACAGCACGGGCGCGTCGGGCCCCTCGGCCCGCACGGTCCGGCGGAGGGCGCCGAGGACGAGCGCCGAGTCGTACTGCGCGCCCCGGCAGGCCAGCATCCCGGCCGCGGCGGCGCCGAGGGCGTCGCCGCGGTGGATCCAGGCGCGGGCCCGCTCCAGGGCCGCCGTGCTGCGCATGCGCTCGAAGGCGGTGACGGCGGCCTCCGCGACCCGCGGGGACGGGTCGGCGGCGGCGCTCTCGATGAGGTCGAGGGCCTGCGGGTCGTGGTGCTCGGCGAGATAGCGCAGGGCGGTGGCGCGCGCGGCCTCGGGGCCTCCGGCCGCGGCCTGGATGATCTCCAGCCGGTCCTCGGGGCCGGCGACGGCGGTCAGACAGCGGGTCGCGGGGACGTGGCGCAGCTGGGTGGGGTGGAGGTCGAGGCCCTGCTGGGCCCAGTCCAGGACCTCCCGGACGCTCCAGCCCGGCCGGGGGCCGGACGGGCGGAGCTGGCGCTGCCAGCGGTCGAAGGACCCCTGTTCCTGTGCGGCGCGCACCCGGTCCGCGGTCGCGGGCGACTGCTTCTCGTCGGCCCACAGCCGCCAGGGGCGGGGCTCGAAGGCGTCGCGCACGGCCGCGGCGAGGTCGCGCTCGCCCTCGGGCGTGGCGGGGAACCGGGCGAGGACGCTCGCGCCGAGGGCGAGCAGGCCCGCGTCGTCGTCGCGCAGGGCGAGCTCGTCCAGGGCCCATGCCCAGTTCGTCCCCGAGACCGCGTAGCGGCGCAGGAGCAGGAGAGCGTCCGCACGCCCGTACGAGGCGAGGTGGCCGAGGACGGCGAGGGCCAGGCCCGTGCGCTCCTCGCCCGTGTCCAGGACGTCGTCGGCGTCGAAGAGGTGCTCGGCGATCTCGCCGAGCCCGGCGTCGAGGTCCAGACACAGGCGTGCGTAATAGAGCGAGCGGTTCTCGACCTGCCAGTCCCGCCTGGGGTCGCGCAGCACGCAGTGGTGCAGCGCCGCGAGCGCCTCCGCCCGCGGCGCCGCGAGGGCATACAGGGTCCCGTCGCCGCGGCCTCGCTGGAGGAGGCCGAGCAGGGTGCCGCTGGGCGCTATGTCTGGATCGAACATGGGGTCAGCATCCGGTGCGGGGAGTCGGCTGGCAACGGGATTTCCGTCGTCCGGCATTCTTGCCGGTGTCCATCGGGGCTATGCCTGGTGAACAGGGGGAACTCCGGATCCTCCAAGCGCCCGCAGCCTACCTGGAGCGAAGCATTCCGCCGAGCCGTGCCCGAAATGCCCCACCGACCCCCGAACACCCCCACATGCCGGGCCGGGGCGCGAAGCCCCGCTTTCACCCGGCGTGACCTTCACCGCCGCACCTCCGGCCCCACTCGCCACGACCCCGCCACGGCCTCGTCAAGATCGCGTTCCGGGTCCCGTTCCCGGGCCCGTCGCCGCACCGCCCGGCGACACCGCCGGAATCCGCCCTCCGCACCACGGTCTCCGCCGACCGCCGCGCACCGCGCTTGACGCCTCACCCCCGGCAGCCCTCCCCGAATGCCCCTGGCATGTGCCTAAGACACCACCGGATCGGGTGTTGCCAAACCACTTACGGGCCCTCGCTCCCTGTGCAACAGTCGTTACCGGCCCATTCCCCGGACCCAGGAGCCGGCCGCGCCGCGCCGGTATCGGAGTACGACATGCCGTCCCCCCTGCACGCGGACCGTTCCACCGCTCGACCATCCGAGCCCGGCACGGTCGACGCGCTCATCTCCCAGACCCGAAGGCTGCGCGGCGGTGTCGACGCCGTGCGCCGGGAAACGGTGGGGGAAGAGCTGTCCGAGGATCCGCAGCTGCGCTGGCAGCGCGCCCTGTGCGACCTCGCCGTGCACCACCTCGACAACCTCGGCGAGCACCTGGACCAGCTCCGCGCCGGGCTGCCGGAGCTCACCGGCTCCGAGGAGCCCCCGGGCGCCCCGGCCGGGCTCGTGCCCGCCCAGGCCGGCCCGGAAGCCCCGCCGGGCAGGGCGGGCAGCGCCGAGTGGAACCTCCTCAACGACGACGCCTCCTGGTCCGCCGAGCTCTTCGAGATCTTCGGCCGCCGCCCCGAGGACGGCGCCCTGACCCTCGACGAGCTCCCGTCCTGGCTCCTGGACGAGGACCGCGGCCTGCTGACCGCGATGGTCACCGACTGCCTGGTGGACGGCAAGCCGATCGACGGGGAGTTCCGGATCCTCCGCGGCGACGGCTCCCTGCGCACCGTGCACATGATGGGCGAGCCGGTGCTCGACGCCGACGGCGCCACGGCCTCCATGTGGGCCGTCTTACGCGACGTCAGCGAGGAGCACCGGAACCTCCGGGCGGTGCACGAGACGGGGGACTCCCTCCAGCGCCACCGCGAGATCGCCCGGACCGAGCGGCGCCTCGCCGTCGAGCTCCAGGAAGCCGTGCTGCCACCGTGGCGCGGCTCCCTGCGTTTCCCGCAGCCGACCGCCGAGGTCGAGGGTGCCGCGGGCGCCCGTGGCACCCTCGACCTGGCCGCGCACTATCTCCCTTCCGCCAGCAACGCCCTCATCGGCGGTGACTGGTTCGACGCCCTCCAGCTGCCCGACGGACGGACCCTGCTGAGCGTCGGCGGCCTCACCGGACACGGGGTGACCGCCACGTCGACCATGGCCATGCTGCTCGGCGCGCTGCGCGGCATGGCCGTCACCGGCGCCGACCCGGGCCCGCTGATGGGCTGGCTCAACCACCTCCTCGACGCCTCTGCCCAGCCGGCCCTCGGCAGCGCCGTCTGCTGCCGCTACGACCCCGCGACCCGCGTCCTCAGCTGGTCCCAGGCCGGCCACCCGGCCCCCCTGCTCTTCCGCAGCGGCAGGGGACGGGCGCTCCAGCCGCCCGAGGGCGTGCTCCTCGGGGCGGTCCCCGACGTCACCTACGCACAGGCCGAGGAGCAGCTGGAGCCGGGCGACCTGCTCCTCCTGCACACCGAGGGCCTGGTCCCGCACAGCACGGAGCCCGGCCTCGACACGGACCTGGAGCGGCTGCTGGGCTACGCACCGCGGTTCACCGCGGCGAGAAGCGCCCAGGAGTGCGTGCGGACCGTGCTGGAGGAGTTCGGCGGGAAGGACCGTGAGGACGACGCCTGCGTTCTGGTGGCACGCGTTCCCTCATAGGGGCACAGCCGTAGGGATACAGCTCAGTGACACGACCGGCAGGGATCACGGCTCGTAGGAGCCTTCGTGGGAGAACCGCGGCCACCGGGACGGACCGAGGCCGTAGGGAATCACGAGGGCGGGACGGGTTCCCACCGGTCGGTGAGGGCTGAGGGCTTTGCCCGGGGCCTCACACCTTCGCGCTCCCGCCTCTGGCCGCGCCGCCCTTCCCCGGGCCCTGTGGCGCCCTGGGCAGCGCCCGCTGGATCTCCTGGCGGAGGTCCTCGATGCGGGCGAAGCCCGCGTACTTCCCCGTGAGGCGGTACATCTCGCGCAGGCGGTCCCAGGTCCGGTGCGAGGAGGTCTCGCCGATCGAGACCAGCGCCAGCCGGGCGTAGGTGTCCGCCTGCTCGGGGTCGTTGCTGATGAAGCACGCCGAGGCCATGGAGATGTAGTCGAAGATCTTCGACCGGAGGGTGTCCACCCCGCGCAGCTCCAGCGCCTCCTTGGCGTGCCGCTGGGCGATGGCCGCCGCCGCGGGGTCGTGCTCCGCCAGGGTGCGGTAGGCGAGGGCCTGCATCCCGTGGAGTTCCATCTCGTCGAACTTCTGCATCCAACTGGGCGCCGGCACATCGCCCCGGTCCGAGACGAACAGCTCCTCCGCCTCGCCGAGGGTGCGCCGCATGGCCTGGCCGCGCCCCATCGACGCCTGTGCCCAGGCTTCGATCGTGCACAGCATGGCGCGGGTGCGGGGCAGGGCCTCGCTGCCGGCGCCGGACTTGGCCAGCTTCATCAGGTCGAGCGCGTCGTCCGGACGGCCCAGGTGGACCATCTGACGAGCGGCCCGGGAAAGCGCCTCGCCCGCCCGCGGGCGGTCGCCGCCCTCGCGGGCCGCGTGGGCCGCGATGACGAAGTACTTCTGCGCCGTGGGCTCCAGGCCCACGTCGTGGGACATCCAGCCGGCGAGCACCGCGAGGTTGGCGGCGACCCCCCAGAGCCTGCGCTGGAGGTGCTCGGGGTGGTGGTAGGCGAGCATGCCGCCCACCTCGTTGAGCTGGCCGACGACGGCCTTGCGCTGGAGGCCGCCGCCACGGGCGGCGTCCCAGGCGCGGAAGACCTCGACCGAGTGTTCGAGTGCGTCGATCTCCGTGGAGCCCACCGGCGCCGCCTCGTAGCGGTCGAGGCCGGCGGGGTCGGCGTGTGCGGTGTCCATCCGCAGGTCGTCGAAACGGGGGGCGTCGGAGGCGAGAACCGGATCGGAGTGCAGCCAGTCGTGCATCGCGCTGCTGAGTGCTGAGCCTGCGGCGAGCGCGGCGCCCGCGCCCACCAAGCCGCGTCGGTTGAGCATGAGGTCCATTCCCGTGAATTCGGTGAGGACCGCGGCGGTCCGCTCGGGCGGCCAGGGCAGTCCGTCCGCGGACTGCCCCTTACCCGCGCGCCCTCGCCGGCCGAACCCGAGGTCCTCGATGGTCACGACACGACCGAGTCGCTCGGTGAAGAGGGCTGCCAGCACCTTGGGCACGGGATCACGCGGGGATTCCCCCATGTCGATCCAACGCCGCACCCGCGAGGTGTCGGTCGCCAGCTGCGGATGGCCCATGACCGCCGCCTGCCGGTTCACCAGTCTCGCGAGTTCGCCCTTGGACCAGCCGGCCAGGCCGAACAGATCCGCTAGGCGGGTGTTGGGTTCCCTTGTCACGTCAAGCCCCCAGGTTCTCGGCTGACTTGAAGGTAGCGGGCGCTCAGGGGCCAGGCGAGTATTCGCCAGGGTTCGCCAGGGTGCGCCAGATGGTGTGCCACCCGCGGGTGGGTGTGATGTAGGAACGCGCCACCCCGGCCACCCGGCTGCCGGACCGCATTCCCCAGGGTGCTCCTCGGCCCGGGGACCGGGGAGCGTCGCATTCGTCGGCACACGAAGGGATCTGTTCCGCACATGTATGCAGCCTCGTCCTCCGTGTCCGCCCCGCCCCGGCAGCTCCGTCCGCAGCACGCCGGCGGCGGGCCTTACCTCGACCCCTCCCACGCCGCGGGAGCTGCCTTCGGGAGCGGGCGGGCCCGGCGGTCCCCGGGGCTCGGCGGCCAACCGCTCAGCGGGAGAATCGACTTGTCCGGCCCTCAGGGCGCCCAGCTGCGGACGGCCATCGCCGCCGTGCACCGCATCTGCCCGGAGTTCAACCCCGTCCAGGTGCTGCGGCGCAGCGGGCGCTCGGTCCTGCTGGTCGGCTCCACCGGTCGCTCCACGGCCGTGGCCAAGTGTTTACTGGATCACTCCCCCTCCTGGGCCGAGCGGTCCCGCCACGAAATAGCTACATACCGGGCGTTCGTCCGGCACCGCCCTCCGGTGCGCGTGCCCCGGCTGATCGCCGCGGATCCCGACAATGGCACTCTGGTCATCGAGCGGATGCCGGGCCGCCCGGCCGCCACCCAGCGCCACCCCGTGGACTCGCCGCCCCGCGCGGACGTCCGGGCGGCGCTCGGGGCGGTCTGCCGGGTCAACCTCTGGCGGCCTCCGGTCGGCATGTTCGACATGCCGCTCGACTACGGCAAGCGCATCGCCCGCTATCACGAGCTCGGCCTGCTCACCGATCGCGACCTGGGCGACCTGCAGAAGCTGCTGCACGGCCTGGCCCATGTCCAGGGGCAGTTCTGCCACGGCGACGCGCTGCTCTCCAATATCCTCCTCTCCCCCGCCGGCCCGGTCCTGGTCGACTGGGACCAGGCCGGCTGGTATCTCCCGGGGTACGACCTGGCCACCCTCTGGACCGTCCTCGGCGACGCCCCCGGCGCCCGCCGTCAGATCAGCCAGTACGCACAGCAGGCCGGCCCGGCCTCCCGTGACGCCTTTCTGGTGAATCTGATGCTGGTGCTCACCCGGGAGATCCGTACGTACGAGACGGCGGTGCAGCGCGCCATGCACGACCCCGCGCCCACGGCGCCCGGGGCCGCCGAGTCCGGCGAGGAGCAGCGGCTCCTGCTGCGCCGGCTGCACGACGACTGCGCGCTCGCCAGGCGTGCCGTCCGGGCCGCGGTGGGCACCCGCTGACCGGCCCCCACCACCACGCCGACGCGCCGCGCCCTTCCGCGCGGCGCGTCGGCGTTCACCGGTTCGGCCCAACGGGCCACCGTGAAGCGGACGTCCGCGCGGAGTAGTCTCCGGGCACGGGCATGGACATGCGCAGCATCGGCGACACCAGCATGATTGACGGATCGTCATCCAGCGACTACCTCTGGTACGTCCGGTACCGCACGCCCCGCACGCGCGCCCACCGTTCCGACGCAGCCCTTCCCCAGACCGTCCCAGCGCGTGGCACATCCGTCTCTAGGAGGCCGCATTGCGAGGATCCGCTTCCGCACCCCGGACCACCGCTCCCCCGTCCCCGCGAAGACGCCGCCCACTCCGCTCGGCGGGCGTCGTGGCCTCGGCGGCCCTGCTGCTGCCCCTGATCGCCACGGCCCCGGCGGCACCGGCCGGCCGGGCGGGCGACGGCGCTCTGCTCCAGGCGTTCACCGCGGCCTCCGCGAAGTACCACGTACCACGGAGCGTGCTGCTGGGCGTCTCCTACCTCCAGTCCCGCTGGGACACCCACGACGGCGCGCCCAGCGTCACCGGTGGCTACGGCCCGATGCACCTCACCGACGCCGCCACGGCCCTGGCGGCGGTCCCGCACCACGCCGACGGCCGTGAGGACCCCCGGGGCGACGGCGCCCGGCCCCTCCCGGCCGCCCGCGCCGCCCGGGGCGCCTCGCCCGTGCCCGCCGAGCTCCCGGCGCGGCTGCGCACCCTGGAGCGGGCCGCGGCGCTGTCCGGGCTGTCCGCCGAGGCGCTGCGCCGGGATCCCGCGGCGAACATCCAGGGCGGTGCGGCGCTGCTCGCCGACGGCCAGCGCAGGCTGGGGCTGCCGGCCGGCGGCGACCCCGCCGACTGGTACGGCGCGGTGGCGGGCTATCCGGGCGCCGGCGACTCCGCCACGGCGGACACCTTCGCCAAGGACGTCTTCGCGGTGATCCGTTCGGGTGAGCGGCGCACCACCGACACGGGCCAGCGGGTGGCACTCCCCGCCAGTCCCGGCCTGGAGGTCCGTCCGGAGCAGGTGCGGCGGCTGGGGCTGCCGGTCTCCCCGGAGGACGGCGTCGAGTGCCCGGCCACGGTGGCGTGCGAGTCCATCCCCGCGCCGTACCAGCAGTTGGAGGGCTCCGACTACGGCAATCACGACCTGGGTAACCGCCCCACATCGCAGAAGGCCGACTTCATCGTCATCCATGACACGGAGGGGTCGTGGGAGACCACGATCAAGCTGATCAAGGATCCGGCGTATGTCTCCTGGAACTACACCATCCGCTCGGCGGACGGCCATATCGCCCAGCACGTGCCCACGAAGGACGTGGCCTGGCACGCGGGCAACTGGTACGTGAACGCCAAATCGGTCGGCATCGAGCACGAGGGCTTCCTGGCCCAGCCCGACGCCTGGTACACGGAGGAGATGTACCGTACGTCCGCGCGTCTGGTGGCCCATCTGGCACGGAAGCTGGACATCCCGCTGGACCGGCAGCACATCCTCGGCCATGACAACGTCCCGGGCACCACTCCGGGGACCATCCGCGGCATGCACACCGACCCGGGTCCGTACTGGGACTGGGCGCATTACTTCGAGCTGATCGGCAAGCCGCTGCGGCCCACGGGCGGCGCGTTCGGCGGCATGGTCACCATCCGCCCCGAATACGACAGGCACAAGCCCGCCTACACCGGCTGCACGGGGCCGGGCAAGCCGTGCGCCGCGCACGGCTCGGGCGCGGTGCGGCTGCACACGGCGCCGAGGGAGAAGTCCCCGCTGGTGAAGGACATCGGGCTGCGCCCGGACGGCGGGGAGTCGACCGCCGATGTCAACGACACGGGCGCCCGCGCGTCCACGGGTCAGCAGTTCGCGGTCGCCGACCGGCGCGGGGACTGGACGGCCATTTGGTACCTGGGGCAGAAGGCGTGGTTCCACAACCCCTGGTGGCGCCCGACGGCCGTCAACGCCTTCGGCTCGGTCATCACCCCCAAGGAGGGCGTCGCGGACGTGCCGGTCTACGGTCGTGCCTACCCGGAGCAGGCGGCGTATCCGGCGGGGGTGCCGGTGCAGGCGGTGACTCCGCTGCCGTACAAGCTGCTCGCCGGGCAGGAGTACGCCCTGGGGCAGCGGCTGACGAGCGAGTACCTCTGGGCAAAGACCTTCGACCCGGCGGGCCACAAGCTGGTCCGTGGCAAGGACGTCTATTACGAGATCCAGTTCGGTCACCGGGTGGCGTTCGTGAAGGCCGACGAGGTGACCGTGCGCCCGTCCAACCAGTAGGCCGGTGGGCCCGGACGTGCGAGGAGCCCGGTACGGCGGTCCGTACCGGGCTCCGGTGTCCGGGGCGGGCGGGGTCGGTCAGACCTGCTGGAACATCTCGGCGGGCAGCGGCTTGAGGAGCTGGTAGAGCTCGTCGGTGATGGGCCGGTCCCAGCTGGCGATGGTGACGAGGACGCCGTCGCTGCGGTCGAACTGGGTGCAGGAGATGCGGCCCTCGGAGCACTTCACGCGCCGCACGATCAGAAGGTTGTCCTCGTGCATGACCGGGATGTCCTCGGTCCCCAGGACATGGACGGGCTCCTCGTTGCCGAGCGCGGCGAGGAGCTGGGTCACCTCGAAGGGCACCTGGTCCTCGCCCACCTCGCGCGCGGGGGAGCCCTCGGGCAGATTGCCGATGATCATCGCCGGGCCGCGCCCGCCGAAGAGGTCATAGCGGAGGAAGACGCCCTGGCAGCTGCCATCGGGCGCGGGCAGCAGCCCGGCTCCGAGATCACCCGGCCAGTCGCCCGGGTCCATGGCCAGGACGTCGAAGTCCGGCCCGGTGGGCGTGGCGGCGCTGCGGCGGCGGAGGAACGACATGCCCACATCGTACGTGCCCGGCGCCGTCGCGTGACCCCGGGGAGAGTCGTGGTGCGGCGGGCCGCTAGGCCCTCTCCCTGAGGGTCTCCAGATGGTGGCGGAGGAGCCGGCGGAGCTCCTTGGGGGGGTAGCGGTCCGGCTGGAGGACGGCCTGGAAGGTGAGGCCGTCGATCAGGGCGGCCAGCCTGCGGCTCTCGGTGCCGGGGTCGAGGCCGGCGGGGAGGCCGCCGGCCGTCTGGGCGCCCCGGAGGACGTGCCCCATCAGGGTCAGCGCGTTCTCCTGCAGTTCCACGGCGCAGGGGCGCAGTCCGGGGCGGATCCGGGCGGCGGTGGCGAGGGCGATCCAGAGGACGGCCTCCTCGTGCCGTGTCGCGTCCAGCGGGAGGAACTCGCCGAGCAGTTCCTCGGCGCGGGCCCTGAGGTCGCCGTCGGGTTCCGGGGTGCCGAGGTGGTCGATGTGCGCGCGGACCCGCCGGTCGATGCGGTCGACCAGATGTCTCATGGCGAAGACCACCAGCTCGTCGTGATCGCTGAAGTAGTGCCGCACGGAGCCGACAGCCAGGCCGGCCTCCTCGGCCACATTGCGCAGCGAGGCGGCTTCCAGCCCGCTCCTGGCCACCACGCGGAGGGTGGCCTCGGCGACGTCCCGGCGGCGGGCCCGCGGATCGACGATCTTCGGCATGTCGACTTTATAGCACGGTCGAGCTAACATCTTATTTGGCACGAGCGTGCCAAATAAGGGGGTTGGGCGAACATGAACGGCTGGGTACCGGCGGCGGCGATCGTCGTGGTGCTGATCGTCGTGGTGGTCAGACGTCTGAGGGGAGAGCCGCTCAACGCGCGCGACCTGCTGGTCGCGCCGCTGGTCCTCACCGGCATCGGCGTCATGTCGGTGATCAAGGCCGACGACGTCACGGGGGCGGACCTGGGGTGGCTGATCCCCGGCGCGGCCCTGGGCGTGGCGCGCGGCGCCACGATCGAGGTCTTCGAGCGCGGCGGCGTCCTCTGGCAGCGCTACACCGGCAAGTCCTTCGCCGTGGCGGCGGGTTCACTGGTGCTCATGGCGGGCTTCGGCTACGTCGCGGCCCGGTCGGGGATGCACGCGAGCGCCCGGCCGACGCAGCTGAACATCGGGGTCGGCTTCCTCGGCGAGGCCCTGGTGGTCGCCGTCCGCGGCCTGGCGAGCGGGATCCCCTTCGCCCCGGAGCGGGGGCGGCGCTGAGCCCGCCCGGACATGGCTTGTGGGGGCGCTGTCCGGGCGGGGCCGACGGCCCGCGAACCGCCGCGAACCGCACGCTACCAGCGGAATACGGCACCGGAATTCCGCTCCGGCGGCCGATGGAGCAAATGAGTGAATGCCCGAAACTTCTGCAAATGGGGTCGAGTTACTCAGGTCGCTTCCCTGAGAGGGGCGCTAATCGATCGAAAGGCACAGACGTGCTCAAGAAGGTACTCGCCACGGCCGCCATGACGGCTTCGGCCGTCGGCACCATCGCCGGCCCCGCGATGGCGATCGGCAACGACAGTGACGTCGCCAACGGCAACGCTTCGAAGACCGGTTACGGCAACACCAAGACCGGCGGTGAGCAGAGCCCGCAGATGAGCCTGATCCAGGGCACGCTCAACAAGCCGTGCCTCGGCATCGGCAAGATCGAAGCCCAGTCGCTGATCGCGCTGCTGGCCAACATCGGCGTCCAGGACGTGCCGGTCCTCAGCTCGCAGCAGCAGCAGCAGTGCACCGACAACTCGACGATCGACGACGGCGACGACCCGCTGTCGCACATCCTCGACGAGATCCCGGTCATCTCGGGCAACGGCTCGGGCAACCGCGGCACCAGCGCCCACGGCGACGGGTTCGGGCACCACGGCGGCTTCGGCCACCACGACGGTGACCACGGGGACCACGGGCACGACGGCGGCTTCGGCCACCACGACGGCGGTCACGGCCACTGACGACCGGCTCGCGCCGGATCCACGGAATTTCCCCCTTCCTCGGGTGCACGGGCCCCGAGGAGGGGGGATTCCTGTATTTCCGGGTGCGAAGAGGGGGTGGGCCCGGCATTCTCTTCACCCGGGCCGCCGGTCCGGGCACCCGGCCGGCACCCAGTGGCTACCGACCGGTACGCCGGTTCCGCGCCGGGTCGTATACGATGACGTCGTGACCATGCTCGTGAAACGCCGCCACGTGGACCTCCTCCGCGTCACGAGCATGTCCTGTCGTCGCTTCGGCTGACCTTCCTCCCGCCGGGCCCCCTTCTTCGGGCCGAGGCCGCTCTTCTTTTTGCCTTCCTGATCTTCCTGCCGTTTCCCGGTCACCCGTCCGTCCTTCCGCACACCCTGCGCCGCCGGACGGCCGTCCGGCGCACCGCCGTACGGAACCGGGCCTCACAGCTGTGGACACCCTCATGAGCAACCAGCTTCCCGTCCTCGACCTCTCCGCCGCCGACGGTGACCCCGACGCCCGCGCGCGCTTCCGCCAGGACCTCCACTCCGCCGCCCGTGACGTGGGCTTCTTCCACCTGACCGGCCACGGTGTCACCGAGGCCGAGACCGAAGACCTGATGCGCACCCTCCGCGCCTTCTTCGCGCTCCCCGAGGCCGAGCGGCTCGCCGTGAGCAACCTCAACTCGCCCCACTTCCGCGGCTACACCCGCACGGGCGACGAGCGCACGGGCGGCAGCCGCGACTGGCGCGACCAGCTCGACATCGGCGCCGAGCGCGCGCCGCACGTGCCCGGCCCGGACGAGCCCGGCTACTGGTGGCTGGAGGGCCCGAACCAGTGGCCGGACTCCCTCCCGGAGCTGCGGACGGCCGCCCTGCACTGGATCGACAGGCTCAGCTCGGTCGCCCGGCGCCTGCTGCACGAGCTGCTGGCCGCGATCGGCGCGCCGGCCGACTTCTACGACGACGCGTTCGCCGAGCGCCCGCACCTGCACCTGAAGCTGGTCCGCTACCCCGGCAGCGCCCCCGACGGCGCCGCCCAGGGCGTGGGCGCCCACAAGGACTACGGCTTCCTGACCCTGCTGCTCCAGGACGAGGTGGGCGGCCTGCAGGTGGAGGGCCCGGACGGGACGTTCCTGGACGTGCCCAAGGTGCCCGGCGCGTTCGTGATCAACCTCGGCGAGCTGCTGGAGGTGGCCACCAACGGCTACCTCAAGGCCACCAACCACCGGGTCGTGAGCCCGCCCGGCGACCGCGAGCGCTACTCCGTGCCGTTCTTCTACAACCCCCGGCTGGACGCCCGTATCGAGCCCGTCCCGTTCGCGCACGCCGACCAGGCCCCGGGCGTCACCCAGGACTCCACGAACCCGCTGTTCGCGGAGTACGGCCGCAACGAGATCAAGGGATGGCTGCGGGCGCACCCGCAGGTCGCCCGCCGCTACCACGCGGAGCTGCTGAACGAGGGCGTGGGAGCGGCCCGCTGAAACCCCGGGGCTCCGGCCCGGACGCCGGGAACCGGTGACGGGCGGCAGGGCCACGGCCCTCCGCCCGCCGGCACCGCCGGTGTCCGCCGACGGCTACGTCAGGTCGAACTCCCCTTCGCGCGCGCCGAGTACGAACGCGCGCCACTCCGCCGGGGTGAACACCAGCGCCGGGCGGTCCGGCCGGCGGCCGTGCCGCATCGCGATGAAGCCTTCGACGAAGGCGATCTGGACGTCGCCGAGTCCCTGCGTACCGGACTGCCAGGCGGCGTTCGCGAGGTCGAGGTCGTGCGCCGGCCCGCCCGCCGGCCGTTCAGTCGTGCTCTCCGTCACGTCCGTAGCTCCTCCCGGTCGTCGTCCCGGCCCACCCTAGCGAGCACGGGCGGTGCCGGACAGGCCGCGTCGCACTCCGTCAGCCGGGTGCCGGACAGGCCGCGTCACACCCCCGTCAGCCGGTGGGCGGCCGGCTTCCCACCAGCCACATGGAGAAGAACTGCGCTCCTCCCCCGTAGGCGTGGCCGAGGGCCTTGGCGGCCCCCTCGACCTGGTGCGCTCCGGCCTCGCCGCGCACCTGGAGGGCGGCCTCGGCGAAGCGGATCAGCCCGGAGGCGCCGATCGGGTTGGTGGACAGGACCCCGCCCGAGGGATTGACGGGCAGCTCGCCGCCGAGGGCGGTCGCCCCGGACGCGGTGAGCCGCCAGCCCTCCCCCTCGGCGGCGAAGCCGAGGTTCTCCAGCCACATCGGCTCGTACCAGCTGAACGGCACATACAGCTCGGCGGTGTCGATCTCGCGGCGCGGGTCGGTGATCCCCGCCTGGCGGTAGACCTCGGCCGCGCAGTCCCGGCCCGCGCGGGGCGAGACGAAGTCCTTGCCGGCGAAGAGCGTGGGCTCGCTGCGCATGGCCCCGCCGTGCACCCAGGCGGGCGGGCGCGGGGAACGGGCCGCGCCCGCGCGGTCGGTGAGGACCAGCGCGCAGGCGCCGTCGGAGGACGGGCAGGTCTCGGAGTAGCGGATCGGGTCCCAGAGCATGGGTGAGGACCGGACCTGTGCCAGGGTGAGGCCGTGCTCGTGGAGGTGGGCGTAAGGGTTCCGCAGGGCATTGCGGCGGTCCTTGTGGGCGACGAGGACGCCGATGTCCGCGGGGGCTCCGGTGCGGCGGATGTACGCGCGGACGTGCGGGGCGAAGAAGCCTCCGGCGCCGGCCAGCAGGGGCTGCTGGAAGGGGACGGGCAGGGAAAGCCCCCACATGGCGTTGGACTCGGACTGTTTCTCGAACGCGAGGGCCAGCACGGTCCGCTGGACGCGGGCGGCCACGAGGCTCGTGGCGACCAGGGCGGTGGAGCCGCCGACGGAGCCCGCGGTGTGCACCCGCAGGACCGGTTTGCCGGCCGCGCCGAGGGCATCGGCGAGATACAGCTCGGGCATCATGACGCCCTCGAAGAAGTCGGGCGCCTTGCCGATGACGACGGCGTCCACGTCGGCCCAGGTGAGCTCCGCGTCGTCGAGCGCCCGGCGGGCGGCCTCGCGGACGAGGCCGGGCAGGGAGACGTCCCGCCGGGCGGCGGCGTGGTGGGTCTGGCCGATACCGACGACGGCCACGGGTTCCCTGCCGTTCACGGCCTCTCCTCCCTTTCCGGCCCTTCCAGCACCGCGACGAGGTTCTGCTGGAGACACGGGCCCGAGGTCGCGTGGGCGAGGGCCCGGCCGGACTCGCCCCGGTGGATGCGGGCCGCCGCCTCGCCGAGCCGGATCAGACCGGCGGCCATGACGGGGTTCGCGGCCAGGGGGCCGCCGGAGGGGTTGACGGCCACGCCGTCGGCCAGCCGCAGCGCCTTGCGCAGGACGACCTCCTGGGAGGTGAAGGGCGCGTGGAGTTCGGCGGTGTCGGCGGGGGCGTCGAAGGCTCCGGCGCGCTCGGCGGCGAGGCGGGTGGAGACGGAGTCCGTGAGGTCCCGCACGCCGAGCGCGTGGGGTTCGGCACGGTGGTCCATGCCGCGTATCCAGGCGGGCCGGGCGCACCTGCGGCGGGCGTCGTCCCCGGCGGCGAGGACGACGGCGGCGGCCCCGTCGCCGACGGGCGGGCAGTCGCCGGTGCGCAGCGGCCGGACGACGTAGTCGCCCGCCGGCACCGGGCCGCGCAGCTGGGCGTACGGATTGGTCGCGGCGGCGGCGCGGCTGCGGACGGCGATGCGGGCGAGGGCGGCCTCGTCGGTCTCCCCGGCGTCGATGAGCGCCTGCGCCTGGAGGGCGGCGAGGGCGACGGGGTCCGGCCACAGGGGTGCGGTGCAGTAGGGGTCCAGCTGGCGGGTGAGGACATCGCGGAGCTCGCCGGACGAGGAGGTGCCATGGGCGTAGACGAGGGCGGTGTCGGCCTCGCCGGTGAGGAGCTTCACCCATGCCTCGTAGAGCGCCCAGGCCCCGTCCATCTCCACATGGGACTCCGCGACGGGCGGCCAGGCGCCGACCGTGTCGAGGGCCATGGTGAAGGAGAAGGGCCGGCCGGCGAGGTAGTCGCTCGACCCGGAGCAGGTGAAGCCGGCCTCGCCCGGGCGCAGTCCGGCCTGGTCGAGGGCCTCGCGCAGGACGGGCAGCAGCATCTCGGGCTCGGACAGCTCCGGGGTGGCGCGGCGGTGCCGGGTCTGGGCGAAGGCGACGATCGCGATCTCGCGGGCGCCGGGCGGGCCGGGCCGCCCGGGCCGGGTCACAGCAGTTCCTTGTAGGTGTCGTAGGCGGCGTCGGGCTCGCCGGTGGGACGGTAGTGGTCGGGGTGGCGGGCGTCGCCGGTCCATACGGGTTCGACGCGCAGTCCCATGCGCACCTGGTCGCAGGGGATGCCGGCGATACGGCCGTGGAGGGCGAGGCCGGCGCCGTCCAGGGCGATGTGGGCGTAGACATAGGGCACGTCGATGGTGAGGTTCCTGGCCTTGATGTTGACGACGCAGAAGGTGGTGACGGTGCCCCGGGGGCCGACCTCGACCTGTTCCCCGGTGGCGACGGCACAGGTGGGGCACGCGCCGCGGGGCGGTACGTAGACCTTGTGACAGGACGGGCAGCGTTCGCCGGTGATCCTGCGGTCGGCGAGGGCCGCCAGATGGCGGCCGAGGGCGCGGCCGGGGGTATAGGTGTAGTCGAGGCGGGCGGGGGTGGTGAGGATGGTGACGGGGTCGGGGAAGACGCCATCGTGCGGGACGGCCGGGCCGGCGGGTGCGTCGGTGCCGGGCGGGCAGGGTTCGAAGCAGGCGATGTCGGTGATCGCTCCGGTGCGCCGCGCCGCCCAGCGGACGCGCACCCGCAGGCCGGTGCGCACGGCCTCGGGCCCGGGGGCGTCGAGGGCGTGGAGGAGGGCGGTGTCGGCGCCGTCGAGGCGGACGAGTACCCAGGCGAAGGGAGTGGCCAGCGGCTGGCCCCGGCGTGGCGCGGGGTTCCAGGCCCAGGTGGTGACGGTGCCGGTGGCGGCGGTCCGGACGAGTGCGTGGAGGTCCTCGCCGGTGACCGGGTCGTATTCGGCGGGTGGGACGAGGACGCGGCCGTCGCGGGTGCGGATGCCGAGGACGACGCGCTCGCGCAGGCCGGTGAGGAAGGCGCTCAGCACGGGGCCGAGGGAGCGGGTGAAGGGGAATTCGACGACCAGGGGGGCGGTGAGGACGTCCGGCACGGCGGGTCTCTCCCTCGGTCAGGCGCGGCGGAAGACGGGCGGTCGTTTCTCGGCGAAGGCGCGGGTGCCCTCCTGGGCGTCGGCGGTGCGGAACAGGGGCATCCCGCGTTCGAGTTCGAGGGCGAGGCCCTCGGCCTCGGTGAGGCCGGCGGTGTCGTAGGCGCACGCCTTGACGGCCTCGACGGCGAGCGGGCCGTTGGCGTTGACGAGCTCGGCGGTCTCCAGGGCGCGGTCGAGGGCGGTGCCGTCGGGTACGACGTGGCCGACGAGGCCGATGCGTTCGGCCTCACGGGCGGTGTACGGGCGTCCGGTGAGCAGCATTTCGAGGGCGTGGGTGCGGGGGATCTGGCGGGTGAGGCGGACGGTGGAGCCGCCGACGGGGAAGAGGCCGCGCCGCACCTCGAAGAGGCCGAACACGGCGCTCTCGCCGGCGACGCGGAGGTCGGTGCCCTGGAGGAGCTCCGTGCCACCGGCGACACAGGGGCCCTCGACGGCGGCGATCACGGGCTTACGGGGCCGGTGGTGGCGGAGCATGGCCTTCCAGTGCAGGTCGGGGTCGGCGGCGAAGCGCTCCCGGTAGGGGTCCCCGGCCGCCGGGCGGCCGTCCCCGGGCCGGGCGGCGGCCAGGGCCTTGAGGTCCATGCCGGAGCAGAAGGCGCCGCCGGCGCCGGTGAGCACGATGGACCGGATCGCGTCGTCCTCGTCGGCCTCGGCCCAGCCGTCGTGGAGCCCGACGAGCATCGGGAGCGAGAGGGCGTTCCTCGCCTCCGGCCGGTTCAGGGTGAGCACGAGCGTGGCTCCGGCGCGCTCCACTGTGAGGTGTTCGGTGCCGCCCATGGGGGTCCTCCCGTCGTCGGACCCCCACAGGGTGCAGGAGGCGCGGCCGCGGTTCAAGGGATTCCCGGCAGTTTTCTGACTGTCCGTCAGATTCTTTGAGTGCGGGGGCTTCCCAGCCCCACGGGGCGGCGCTACTAATGTCGCCGTGGACTACAACCTCGCGGATCTGTTCGAGTCCGTCGTCGACGCCGTGCCCGGCCGGGAGGCACTCGTCCACCTCGACCACCCGGGCGACGGCGCCGAGCACAGACTCACGTACGCCGGGCTGGACGAGGCGGCGAACCGGCTGGCCCATCACCTCCGGGACAGCGGCGTCCGGCCGGGCGAGCACGTCGGGCTGCACCTCTACAACGGCGTCGGCTACCTCCAGGCACTGTGGGCCTGCCTGAAGATCCGCGCGGTGCCGGTGAACGTCAACTACCGCTATGTGGCGGGCGAGCTGGCCTATCTCTACCGGGACGCCGGGCTGACGGCGCTGGTCTTCGACGGCGAGTTCACCGGGCGGGTGGCCGCGGCCCTGCCCGGGGCGCCGACGCTGCGCCACCTCGTACGGGCCGGGGCCCCGCCCGCGGGCGCGCCCGAACCCGCCGTCGCGCCCGTACCGCTGGACGAGGCCGAGGCGTCCGGGGCGCCCTGGCGCGACTTCGGCCCCCGTTCGGGCGACGACCGGTTCATCGTCTACACCGGCGGCACCACCGGCATGCCCAAGGGGGTGCTGTGGCGGCAGGAGGACCTGTTCTTCGCCGGGCTCGGCGGGGGCGCCCCGACCGGAGAACCGGTGAAGCACCCCGGTGAACTGGCGGAACGGGTGGCGGCCGGCGGCGAGGGGCTCGTCTTCCTGCCCGCCGCGCCGCTGATGCACGGCACGTCCACACTGACGGCCCTCATCGCCTTCGGCTTCGGCCAGAAGGTCGTACTCCACCGCAAGTTCGTGCCCGCCGAGGTGCTGCGCACCGTCGCGAAGGAGCGGGTCACCAGCGTGTCGCTGGTCGGCGACGCGATGCTGCGGCCGCTGGTCGACGCGCTGGCGGGGCCGCTGCGGGGGACGGACTGCTCGTCGCTGCTCACCGTCAGCAGCTCGGGGGCGATCCTCTCGGACGCGGTGCGGGAGGAGTTCACGGCGCTGCTTCCGGGGGTGGCCCTGCTGAACAACTTCGGGTCGTCGGAGTCCGGTTTCAACGGCACCGCCACCGAGGACCGCGGCCGGGGCTTCCGGCTGCGCGTCAACGGCCGTACGGCCGTGGTCGACCCGGTCACCCACGAGCCCGTCCCGCCCGGCACGCCCGGCCGGGTGGCCCAGCGCGGCCACGTCCCCCTCGGCTACCACAACGACCCCGCGAAGACCGCCGAGACCTTCTTCCGGCTGCGCGGCGAGCGGTGGGTGCTGCTCGGGGACATGGCGACGGTCGACGCCGAGGGAGTCGTCACGGTCCTCGGCCGGGGCTCGCAGTGCATCAACACCGGCGGCGAGAAGGTGTACCCGGAGGAGGTCGAACAGGCGCTCAAGGCACACCCCGACGTCTACGACGCCCTGGTCACCGGCGTCCCCGACCCGCGCTGGGGCCAGCGGGTGACCGCCGTCGTCCAGCCCCGCGAGGGCACCCCTCCCCCGTCCCCCGAAGCCCTCCGGGCGCACTGCCGCGACCGCCTCGCGGGCTACAAGGTGCCGCGCGGCGTCGTCTACACGGACCGCGTCCGCCGTTCGCCGAGCGGGAAGGCGGACTACCGCTGGGCGAAGGAGGTGGCGGAGGGCGGAGGCTGACGCGGCGAGGGCTGACGCGGCGGGGTCCGGTCCTCGGCGGCCGGGCGGGCGCGCCCGCCCCGCATGCGGAACTCCCCGCTCGGGGGAAGCTCCCCCCGAACCTCTTGACGTGCGCTTCCCACCGCCGGTTACCATCGGGAATCTACCGAACGATCGGTCGGCAGAGGGTGGTGGCGATGACGGAGAGCGGCGCGCTCCTGGACGCGGCGGAGCGGATGACCCCTGCGGAGCTGGCCGCGTTGCAACGGGAGCGACTGCGGAGCACCCTGCGGCACGCCTACGAGAACGTGGGCTTCTACCGGCGGGCGTTCGACGCGGCCGGGGTGCGCCCCGAGGACTGCCGTTCGCTCGGCGATCTCGGCCGGTTCCCGTTCACCACCAAGGCGGATCTGCGCGACCACTACCCCTTCGGGATGTTCGCCGTGCCCGAGGAGCGGGTGCGGCGGATCCACGCCTCCAGCGGCACCACGGGGACCCCCACCGTCGTCGGCTACACCGAGCACGACCTCGGCGTCTGGGCCGACGTCGTCGCCCGGTCGCTGCGGGCCGCCGGGGCCCGGCCGGGCCACAAGGTGCACGTGGCCTATGGATACGGCCTCTTCACCGGGGGCCTCGGCGCCCACTACGGCGCCGAGCGGCTGGGCTGCACGGTGATCCCCGCCTCCGGCGGAATGACCGCGCGCCAGGTCCGGATCATCCAGGACTTCCGGCCGGAGGTCATCATGGTGACACCCAGCTATATGCTCACGCTGCTCGACGAGTTCGAGCGGCAGGGCGTCGACCCCCGGTCCACCTCGCTGCGCGTCGGCGTCTTCGGCGCCGAGCCGTGGACGGACGGGATGCGGCGGGAGATCGAGGAGCGCTTCGCGCTGGACGCCGTCGATATCTACGGGCTGTCCGAGGTCATGGGGCCCGGCGTCGCCCAGGAGTGCGTGGAGACCAAGGACGGGCCGCACATCTGGGAGGACCACTTCTACCCCGAGATCGTCGACCCCCTCACCGGTGAGGTGCTGCCCGACGGCGCCCACGGCGAGCTGGTCCTCACCTCACTCACCAAGGAGGCCACACCCGTCGTCCGCTACCGCACCCGCGACCTCACCCGGCTGCTGCCCGGGACCGCGCGCCCGGCCTTCCGGCGGATGGAGAAGGTCACGGGCCGCAGCGACGACATGATCATCCTGCGGGGCGTCAATCTCTTCCCCGCGCAGATCGAGGAGGCCGTGCTGGGCATCCCCGGCGTCGCACCCCACTTCCAGCTGCGGCTGACCCGCGAGGGGCGCATGGACCACCTGACCGTGCGGGCCGAGGCGCGCCCGGAGGCGACCTCCGCGCAGCGCGCGGCGGCCGCCGGGGAGCTCGTCCGGCGGGTGAAGGACGGCATCGGGGTGTCGGTGGGGGTCGAGATCGTCGACCCGGAGACGCTGGAGCGGTCGGTGGGCAAGATCAAACGGATAATCGACCTCAGGGGAAGGGGAAAGGACCGGGGGTGAGCGGCCCTCACGGCGGGAGGGCGGGGCGAAGGCGAGAGGGCCCACGGGGCGGGCGAGGCGGGGCGGGCGTGGGGCCCCACAGGCAGGGGCCCCCACGGGCAGGGCCCCACAGGCAAGGGGTCCCACGGACGGAGCCCCCACGGATGGGGGCTCTACGGACGGGGGCTCCACGGGCAGGGACCCCGTACGCCCCTCATACGCCGTAGCGTTCCCTCAGCTCCCGTTTGAGGATCTTGCCGCTGGCGTTCCGGGGCAGTTCCGCCGTGAACACCACCCGCTTCGGCGCCTTGAAGTGGGCGAGCCGCTCCCGCGCGTGGGCGAGCAGTTCCTCCTCCGTCACCGGCGCCCGGACGACGACCACGGCCGTGACGGCCTCGATCCAGCGCTCGTCGGGCAGCCCGACGACGGCGGCCTCCACGACGGCGGGGTGCGTGTAGAGGGCGTCCTCCACCTCGCGGGAGGCGACCAGCACTCCCCCGGAGTTGATGACGTCCTTGATCCTGTCCACGACGGTGAGGTAGCCCTCGGCGTCGCGGACGGCCATGTCACCCGAGTGGAACCAGCCGCCCCGGAACGCCTCCTCGGTCTCCTCGGGGCTGTTCCAGTAGCCGTCGCACAACTGCGGTGAGCGGTAGACCACTTCGCCCGGCGTACCGGCCGGCACCTCCCGGCCCTTCGCGTCCACGACGCCGGCCTCCACGAAGAGCACCGGCCGCCCGCACGACGCCGACCGGCCGGCGTGCTCCTCGGGGCGCAGCACGGTGGTCAGCGGTCCCGTCTCGGTCTGCCCGAAGCAGTTGTAGAAGGCGAGCCCGGGCAGCCGGGCCCGGAGCCGTTCGAGGACGGGCACGGGCATGATCGACGCTCCGTAGTACGCCTTGCGCAGCCCGGAGAGGTCGCGGCCGGTGAACCCGGGATGGCGGGCGAGGTCGATCCAGACGGTGGGCGGGGCGAAGAGGCTGTCCACGCCACCGTTCTCGACCAGTTCGAGGAGGCGGTCCGGGTCGGGGGCGTCGATGATCACGTTCTCGGCGCCGACCGCCAGGTAAGGCAGCAGGAAGACGTGCGTCTGCGCGGAGTGGTACAGCGGCAGGGCGTGGACCGGCCTGTCGGTCTCCTTGAGGTCGAGGGCGGTGATGGCGCTGGCGTACGCGTGCACGAAGGCGCGGTGCGTCATCATCGCACCCTTGGGCAGCGCGGTGGTGCCGGAGGTGTAGAGGAGCTGCGCCAGGTCGTCCGCCCCGGGACCGCCGACGGCGAGGACGGCCGTCCCGGGGCGGTCGGCCAGCCGTTCCAGCAGCGAGCCCGTGGCGTCCCGCAGGGGAAGGGCGCGTACGCCGCCGGGCAGGCGGTGCTCGAGGTGCGGGTCGGTGAGAACCAGGGAGCTGCCGGAATGTTCGAGGATGTGGCGCAGGTCGGCGCCGGTGAGGCGGTGGTTGACGGGGACGTGGACGAGCCCGGCGCGGGCGCAGCCGAGGAAGCCGATCAGATAGGCGTCGGAGTTGTGCCCGTAGGCGGCGACGCGGTCGCCCGCGCGCAGGCCGGTGCCGAGGAGTGCGCGGGCGGCGGCGGTCACGGCGTCGTCGAGCTCGCGGTAGGTCCAGGCGCGGTCCTGGAAACGGATGGCCGTGCGGGTGGGGGTGCGGGTGGCTGTGCGGTGGAGGATGCCGTCGACGGTGCTGGTGCGGGGTGGGGTCATGGGCGGGGTTCTCCCCTACCCGCCCCTTCCCGTAACCGGGGGCTTCGCCCCCGGGCCCCCCTTTTTCCGCGCTTCGCGCGGTGTCCTCAATCGCCGGACGGGCTGATTTCAGCCCGTCCCACCACTACCGGCAGCACTCCCTCCGTCTTCAAGCCGCCCCTACCGGCCGCCATACTGGACGGGCCGGGGGATGCACGCGACGCGACGGGGGCGGCGGCGAGGGATGGTGGAATCCAGGCTGATCCAGGGTCGGTACGAGCTGCTCGACCGGATCGGGCGAGGCGGCATGGGCGAAGTGTGGCGCGCCCGTGACACCTCGCTCGGGCGGCAGGTCGCGGTCAAGTGCCTCAAGCCGATGGGGCCCCGGCACGAGCACTCCTACCTGCGGGTGCTGCGCGAGCGGTTCCGGCGCGAGGCGCGGGTCGCGGCGGCCCTCCAGCACCGGGGCATCACCGTCGTGCACGACTTCGGCGAGTCCGACGGCGTGCTGTTCCTCGTCATGGAGCTGCTCGACGGCCGTAACCTCAGCGAGCTCATGGACGACAACCGGCGGTACCCGCTGCCCGTGCCGGAGCTCGTCGACATCGCGGAGCAGGTCGCCGCGGCCCTCGACTACACCCACCGGCAGGGCGTCGTCCACCGGGACCTCAAGCCCGCCAACGTGATGCGGCTCGCCGACGGCGGCGTGAAGATCTGTGACTTCGGCATCGCCCGGCTCGGTGACATGGGCTACGGCTCCGCCTCGTCCCTCTCCTCCCGTCTCACCGGTACCGGCATCGCCATGGGCACGCCGCATTACATGTCGCCGGAGCAGATCGGCGGCGGTCAGGTCGACCAGCGCAGCGATCTGTACTCGCTGGGCTGTGTGCTGTACGAACTGGCCACGGGCGCTCCGCCCTTCGACATGGACGACGCCTGGGCCGTCCTCGTCGGCCACCGGGACCGGGCGCCCCGGCCGCCGCGCGAGCTGTGCCCCGAGCTTCCCGCGCCCCTTGAGGGCATCATCCTCGACCTCCTCGCCAAGGACCCGGACGACCGGCCGCCCGACGCCGCCGACCTGCACGCCCGGCTGCTCGCCCTCGGCCCGGCCGCCCACGCCGGCACCCTGCCCCGGCCGCTGCCCGGGATCGCGCCGCGGCCGCCGCGCGCCTCGGTGCGGCTGCCCGACCCGCCCCGGCTGCCCGGCTGGGCGAGGAACATGACCACCGGTTCCAAGGCGACCGGCCCCGGCCCCCGGCCGGTCCTGCCGCCCGACCCCGTGGTCTCCCTGACCGGCGCCTGGACCGGCGTCGCCGCCGGAGCCCTGACCGGTCCGCCGGCCAAGGGCGGTGCCGGCGGCCGGTCCGCCGTCGTCGAACTCCCGTCCCCGGAGGTCCTCACCCGGCTCGCCGGACGGCACCAGGAGGCGCTGCGGCTCGGCCGGCTGGGCCGCTGGGCCGAGGCCGGCGAGGCCCACCGGGGCGTCGCCGCCGAGCGGGAGCTCATCCTCGGCCCCGACCACCCCGACACCCTGGCCAGCCGGTACGAGGCCGCGTTCACCCTCAGCCGGCAGGGCCGTACGGGCGAGGCGCTGCGGGAGTACGCCCGCGCGGCGGCCGGCCGGGAGCGGGCGCTGGGCCCCGACCACCCCGACACGCTGGCCGCGCGGCAGGAGACGGCGTACGTCCTCGGGCAGCTCGGCAAGCACGTTGAGGCCCATCAGGTGTACGTGGCGGTGCTCGCCGCCCGTGAGCGCACCATGGGCCCCGACCACCCCGACACCCTCCGCTGCCGCCACAACCTCGCCTTCAACCTCGGCCGGCTGGGCCGGCCGGAGGAGGCGTACGGCATGGCCCGCGACGTCGCCGCCGCCCGCGCGCGCGTCCTCGGCGCGAGCCACCCGGACACCCTCGTCACCCGCTACGAGGTCGGTTACGCGCTGGGCCGGCTGGGCCGCTGGACCGACGCGCTGCGGACCTATCACGAGGTCGCCGCCGCCCGGCAGCGGGTGCTGGGCGCGGAGCACCCCGACACCCTCGCCGCCCGTTACGAGGCGGGCATCTGTCTCGGCCGGCTCGGCCGCAGCGGGGAGGCCCTGAAGCTCTTCCGCGAACTCGTCGACGAGCGCACCCAGGCGCAGGGCCCCGACCACCCCGACACCCTGCGCGCCCGGCACTGCCTCGGCGTCAACCTCGGCCGCCTCGGCCGCTGGGAGGAGGCGCTGGCCGAGGCGCGCGACGTCTGCGCGCTCCGCGAAGGTCTGCTGGGCGCCGACCACCCCGAGACGCTGGTCAGCCGTCGCGAGATCGCGGTCGGGCTCGGCTGGCTCGGCCGTTGGAAGGACGCCCTCGTGCTCTACCGCGAGGTCGCCCAGGCCCGCCAGCGCGTCCTGGGCGCCGACCACCCGGACGCCCTGACCAGCCGTAACGACGAGGCCCACTGCCTGGAGCAGCTCGGCCGCTCGACCGAGGCCGTCGAGCTCTACCGCCAGGTGGCGGCGGTCCGGAGGGCACGGGCGGGGCGGGGACAGCCGCACGGGGGCTGACGGAGGGGCGGTGCGCGTGAGCCGGAGGTGTACGAGCGCGTCGTCGCGGACCACCGCACCCCGGGACCGGCTCCACCCGTCCGCCCGCCCATACACCCATCCGCCTGTCCGCCCGCCTGTCCGCCCGTCCGTCCACCCGCCCGTCCGCCCGTCCACCCGTCCACCCGTCCACCCGGGCCGAATTCATCTGACGCATCATCAGAAACCTCTTCCCTCGACCGGCGGGCTGCGGCATCCTGCCGCCCATGCAGACGGAGCTGAGCCGGCGACTGGGCATCGAACACGCGGTCTTCGGCTTCACCCCCTTCCCGGCGGTGGCCGCCGCCATCAGCCGCGCCGGCGGGCTCGGCGTGCTCGGGGCCGTGCGCTACGCGGACCCCGGCGCCCTCCACCGCGACCTCGACTGGATCGAGGCCCGCACCGGCGGCCGGCCGTACGGACTCGACGTCGTCATGCCGGCGCGGAAGGTCGAAGGGGTGACCGAGGCCGATGTCGAGGCCATGATCCCGGACGGCCACCGGCGGTTCGTGGAGGAGACGCTCGCCCGGCACGGCGTCCCGGGGCTCGGCCCCGGCGACCGCTCGGGCTGGCGCATCACGGGCTGGATGGAGGACGTGGCCCGCGCCCAGCTCGACGTCGCCTTCGACCACCCGATCGCCCTGCTCGCCAACGCGCTCGGCCCGCCGCCCGCCGATGTCGTCGCCCGCGCGCACGCCCACGGGATCCTCGTCGCCGCGCTGGCCGGCAGCGCCCGGCACGCGGTCCGGCACGCCGAGGCGGGCATCGACATCGTCGTCGCCCAGGGCTACGAGGCGGGCGGCCACACCGGGGAGATCGCCACCATGGTGCTCACCCCCGAGGTGGTCCACGCGGTCGACCCGCTGCCCGTACTGGCCGCCGGCGGCATCGGCGGCGGCGAGCAGATCGCCGCCGGCCTCGCCCTGGGCGCCCAGGGCGTCTGGCTCGGTTCCCTCTGGCTGACCACCGACGAGGCCGAGCTGCACTCACCGGCCCTGACCGCCAAACTCCTGGCCGCGGGCTCGGGCGACACCGTCCGCTCCCGCGCCCTCACCGGCAAGCCCGCCCGCCAGTTGCGCACCGCCTGGACGGACGCCTGGGACGACCCCGACGGCCCCGGCCCCCTCCCCATGCCGCTCCAGGGGCTGCTCGTCGCCGAGGCCCTCTCCCGGATCCAGCGGTACGAGGCCGCACCGCTGCTGGGCACACCGGTCGGCCAGATCGTCGGCCGGATGACCTCCCGGCGCCCCGTACAGGCCGTATTCGACGAGCTCACCAGGGATTTCACCCGGGCGGTGGCGAGGCTGGGGCGGATCGCGGGCGGGACGGAGGGGGCGTGACGGAGCGGGCGGCGACGCGGTGGGCCGTACGGGGCGGGCCGGCGCCGACGGCGTCCACCGGCGGATCGAGGGCTTCGCGTGCGAGAGCGCCGTCACCCCCGGCGCGGCCGCCGGCTCCCGGAACACGGCCGGCCCGCCACGACGGCCCGGAGCGGGCCGGGCCCTCGCGGTGCCCGGCGGAGCGTGACCGCGCCGACCGGGCACCGACCGGCCGGGCCCCGAGCGAGTTCCGGCCGGGCGGCACCCGCCCGGCACGACCGAGAGGACGGACCACGCCATGCCCCAACCACCCAACGGCTTCTGGGCCCTGGCCGCCGCCGACCCCGGCCGTGCCGTCCTCACCACCCCCACCGGCGGGACCTGGACCGCGGGCCGGCTGCACTCCGCCGCCAACCGGCTCGTCCGCGGGCTGCGCGAAGCCGGTCTGCGGGCCGGGGACGCCTTCGCCGTCCTCCTCCCGAACGGCGTCGAACTCCTCACCGCCCACCTCGCCGCCACCCAGGCCGGCCTCTACCTCGTCCCCGTCAACCACCACCTCGTGGGGCCCGAGACCGCCTGGATCCTCGCCGACTCCGGAGCCCGGGTCCTGATCGCCCACGAGCGTTTCGCCGCCACCGCGACCGCCGCCGCGGACGAGGCCGGCCTGCCCGCCGCCCGCCGCCACGCCGTCGGCGACATCGCCGGCTTCCGCCCGTACGCGGACCTCCTCGACGGCCGGCCCGGCACCCCGCCACCGGACCGCACGCTCGGCTGGGTCATGAACTACACCTCCGGCACCACCGGCCGCCCCCGGGGCATCCGCCGCCCCCTGCCGGGAAAGCCCCCGGAGGAGTCCTACCTCGGCGGATTCCTCGGCATCTTCGGCATCAAGCCCTTCGACGGCCATACGCACCTGGTCTGTTCACCGCTCTACCACACGGCCGTGCTCCAGTTCGCCGCCGCGTCCCTGCACCTCGGCCACCGCCTGGTGGTGATGGACAAGTGGACGCCGGAGGAGATGCTCCGCCTGATCGACGCCCACCGGTGCACCCACACCCATATGGTCCCCACCCAGTTCCAGCGGCTCCTGGGCCTGCCCGAACGGGTCCGCGGAGGCTACGACGTGTCATCGATGCGCCATGCCCTGCATGGCGCCGCGCCCTGCCCGGACCACGTCAAACGCGCGATGATCGACTGGTGGGGGAACTGCGTCGAGGAGTACTACGCGGCCAGTGAGGGCGGCGGTGCGTTCGCCACCGCCGAGGACTGGCTGAAGAAGCCCGGAACCGTCGGCAAGGCATGGCCCATCAGCGAACTCGCGATCTTCGACGACGACGGGGAACGGCTGCCGCCGGGCCGGCTCGGCACCGTCTATATGAAAATGACGACCGGAGGGTTCGCCTACCACAAGGACGACGCCAAGACCCGGGAGAGCCGCATCGGCGACTTCTTCACCGTCGGCGACCTCGGCCACCTCGACGAGGACGGCTATCTCTTCCTGCGTGACCGCAAGATCGACCTGATCATCTCCGGCGGCGTCAACATCTACCCCGCGGAGGTCGAGTCCGTGCTCCTCGCCCACGAGGCCGTGGCCGACGCGGCCGTCTTCGGCGTCCCGCACGACGACTGGGGCGAGGAGGTGAAGGCCGTCGTCGAACCCGCGGAGGGGCATGCGCCCGGGGCGCGGCTCGCGGAGGAGCTTCTCGCGCACTGCGCGGGGCGGTTGGCGGGGTACAAGCGGCCGCGGTCGGTGGAGTTCATCGCGGCGATGCCGCGGGATCCGAACGGGAAGCTGTACAAACGGCGGCTGCGGGAGCCGTACTGGAACGGGGGGCGGGGGCGGTAGCCGGGGGCGGTGTGCCCTGCGGGCGGCCTTTTCCCCACCCCGCCCCTTCCCGAATGTCCTCAAGCGCCGGACGGGCTGAAAATCAGCCCGCCCGGGGCACCTCCCCCTCCCCCACCCGCGTCACGACCACGAACCGCAGATCCGGCTGCTCCGCGGGCACCAGCACATGGCTGGTCACCTGTACGTCCACGCCGTCGTGGCACGGCAACCGCAGCCGGAGCCGGTGTCCGCCGGGGTGTTCGACCACCGCGTGCTGCTCCGCCCAGATCCGGCGGCACGTGCCATTGGCCGCCAGGATGTCCGCGATCAGCGCCTGGATCTCGGCGTTGCGCGGCGCCCGGTGGCTGGCGACGCGCAGCATCGGCAGGTAGATGCGGGCGCAGGTGTCCTCCCAGCCGAGGATCTGTTCGCGGGCCTCGGCCGAGGTCAGGGCCCAGCGCATCAGGTTGGGGCGCGGGCCGAGGGTGAAGGGGAACCACTCCGTCATGGGGGCGTTGGCGGCGACGATGTTCCAGGCGGCGTCGGAGACGTAGGCCGGGTGCGGCGCCTGGTGTTCGAGGAGGGTCACGGTCGCCGGGTCCACCGCGGTCCCGGCCCGGTGCACGCCGCTCATGGGCGGGCGGCGGCCGGAGACGCCGAGGAAGAGCGTGAGGGTCTCGGTCTCGCTGAGCCGCAGCGCCTCGGCGACCCGCAGCAGGAAGGCGTCCGAGAACTCCCGGGGCGCGCCGGTCTCCAGCGCCCGGTACCAGCCCTCGCTCACCCCGGTCAGCCTGGCGACGTCCGCCTGGGACATCCGGGACCCCGCGCGGTGTCCCCAGACGCGCAGCTCGGGTATCCGGCGGCGGTCGACGCGCGCCCGCCAGGCGCGCAGCAGCCGGCTGACGGACTGTCCGCCCGCCGGTGTGGCAGACAGGGCCGCCGGGCCCCCCGGTCGCGTCGGCGACTCGGGACTTTGGTCCTGTTTCACCTTCGGATGTCTCCCCCGGCTTTAACTGATCATTGCCATGCCCGTTTCTACCGGATCGGGGCGGCGCTGACCAGTCCGGTCCAACTCCTGAACAATGCCCGGTGAGTTGTTTAACGATTGATTTTGCATACGCGCCACCTTCCGCGACCCGCACTGGAACTCACGACACTGCGAGTGACGGATTTCCTGTTGCAGACTCTGAGGGCGAAGAAGGCGTCGCGGCCTCGACCACCCCGCGCTGCCCGATGCCGCGTGTCCATGGATGGGAACCCATAAGGATTCGTTGGAGGTGTCAGAATATGCGCTTTCAGATTCTCGGCCCTTTGCGGATCGCCGACGGCCCCGACGTGGTCGTGCTCCCGCCCTCGAAACCCACCGTCCTGCTGGCCGCCCTGCTGCTGCGGCCGGGCACGGTGGTGCCGGTCGCGTTCCTGCGGCGGGCGATCTGGGGCGACGAGGAACCCTCCTCGGCGAAGGCGGCGTTGCACGCCTGTGTGCTGCGGCTGCGGAAGACGTTCGCCAAGTACGGGATCTCCGGCGCGGTGATCGAGTCCGTGCCGGGCGGGTACCGCGCCGCGGTCGAACCGGGCTCGCTGGATCTCGTCGACTTCCGCGCGCTGCGGGCCCGGGCGCAGGCCGAGCGGGACCCGGAGGCCGAACTGTGCCTGCTCAAGGAGGCGCTGGCGCTGTGGCAGGGACCGTTGCTGACCAACGTCCCGTCGGACCTGCTGCGCCGGGACGAGATGCCGCGGCTCGCCGAGGAGCGGCTGCGGACGGTCGAGCGGGCCTGCGACATCGAGCTCCGGCTGGGCCGTTGCGGCCAGGCGCTCGTCGAGCTGTGGGCGGTCGCGCGGGCCCACCCCGGGCACGAGCGGTTCCGCGAGCAGCTCATCGAGGCGCTCTACCGCACGGGCCGGCAGGCCGACGCCCTCGCCGAGTACCGGGAGGTCAAGCGGTACCTCCAGGACGAACTGGGGGTGGATCCCGGACCGGCGCTGCGACGGCTCGAACTGAGCATCCTCCGGGGTGACGACATCGGGCCGCGGCCGGAAACGGACGAGCCGGCCCCCACCCCCGCGTACTCCGGCACGGCGGCGCCCTCCCCCATCGCCGCCGTGCCGGGCTTCACCGGCCGGGAGGCCGACGGCGCCGCGCTCGCCGGACGGCTCACGGCCGACCGCGCGGCACCCGCGATCGTCGTGCTCTCCGGCGCTCCCGGCATCGGCAAGACCGCGCTCGCCCTGCACACCGCCCGGCAGGTCGCACACGCCTTTCCGGACGGCCTGTACACCGCCCGGATGACCCACGACGACGGGACGCCGAGGGCTCCCGGCGAGGTGGCGGCCGAGCTCCGGGGGCGCACCGGGGGCCCTCGGCGGCTGCTGGTCCTGGACGACGTGACCGGCGCCGACCAGGTGCGGCCCCTGCTGCCGGCCGAGGCGGGCGCGGCCGTGCTCGTCACCAGCAGGCTCGGCCTCGCCGGGCTCCTCGCGGCGCACGGCGGCTGGGCCCACCGGCTCGGCGCGCTCACCGAGGACGAGTCCTTCCGGCTGCTGACGACCGTCCTCGGCGACGGCCGCGCCGGGGCGGAGGCCGGGGCGGTGCACCGGCTGGCGGCGGCCTGCGGGCACTTCCCCTTCGCCCTGCGCATCATGGCGGCGCGGCTGCTGACCCGGCCGCGCCTGACGGTGGCCGACTGCGTGGCCTGGCTGCGCGAGGACCCCGTCGCCCGCCTGTCGCTGCCCGACGACCCGCGCCTGTCGGTGCCCGGGCTGTTCACCGGCGCCCTGGACCGGCTGGACCCCCGGCTGGCCGACGCGTTCCTGCGCGTCGGCGCCTCGCCGCCGGAGCGGCTCTCGGTGACCGGCACGGCCGGCCTGCTGGGAGTGGTCCCGTCACTGGCCGAGGAACTCCTGGAACGGCTGGTGGACGTGAGCCTGCTCGAAGAGGGCCCGGCCGGCCGCTATCACATGCACGAACTGCTCCGGAATTTCGCCCGCCGGGCCACCGGATTTCACGACGACCCACCCGCGCTGTCGATGCGCCACTGAATTCATCCGTCTCCTTCACGAGGTGTGAAACTCATGCTGGAAGCCTACGAAGCGATTAACGAGACCCGGCCCCGGATCCGCCGGGACGTGCTCTTCACGGAGACGCCGGACGGCGTGCTGTTCCACAACGCGCACGGCGGGTTCCATCTCAATTCCAGGTCCGGCTACCGTTTCGCCACCCTGATAGTCCCGCACCTGAACGGGGAGCACCGGGTCGCCGATCTCTGCGAGGGGCTCGGCGAGCCCCAGCGGGCCATGGTCGGCCGGCTGGTGCGGACGCTGTACGAGCGCGGGTTCGCCCGTGACACCCCCGTACCGGACGGTCCGTCGGTCACGCCGTCGGCCCCGGAGGTCGCCGAGCGCTTCGCCCCGCAGATCGCCTACGTCGACCACTACGCCGACGACGCGGCCCGCCGCTTCCAGGAGTTCCGTGCCGCCCGGGTCGCCGTGGTCGGCGAGGACCTCGTCGCCCGCTGGTGCGTCCTCGCCCTGGTCCGCAACGGCAGCGCGGCCGTCGGCCATCTGGCGGGCCTCGACACCGTGGAGAACCGTTTCGCCGAGGTGCGTACCGAGGCCGCCGCGCTCACCGCCGGGGGCTGCCCCGTCGACCTGGAGACGATCCCCGCGGACGGCCCGGTGCGCTGGAGCGACCTGGCCGCGTACGACGTCGTCGTGGTCACCGGCGGCCACGAGGGCGCCGCGCGGCTCTTCCGGCTGGTGGCGGCCGGGGTGCCCGCGGGCAAGTCCCTGATACCTGCGGCGATGTTCGGTGACCGCGCCGTCGTCGGCCCGCTGATGACACCCGGCACCGCCGGCTGCTGGGCCTGCGCCGTCCTGCGCCTCGGCGCCCACGGCGACGCCGCCGCGGCGGCCGACCTGTGGAGCGGCATCTGTCTGCCGGCCGGTGACGGACCGCCGGCCCGGGAGGCCGGCCGCGGCCTCGCCGCGATGCTCGGCAACCTCCTCGGCTACGAGGTCTTCCGCCTCACCACGGGGGCGCTGCCCGCCGAGACCCGGGGCCAGGTGATCGTCCAGGACGCCGAGTCCTTCGACGTGGTCGCGGAGCCGCTGCTGCCGCACCCCCGCTGCCCGTTCTGCCGGGACCTGACGGCCGGCACGGCGCCCTTCGCGGCCCCCGCCCCGGAGGAGCCCGCACCCGCCGGGGGCACCGCGCCCGACCTCGACACCGAGGCACTGCTCGCCGAGCTCAACCGCCGGCAGGTCCTGGTCCGCCCGCACACGGGCGTCGTCGAGCGGTTCACGGACGAGCCCTGGACGCAGACCCCGCTGAAGGTCGGCGCCGTCAGCCTGCCCACCGGGCACGCCGGACAGCGGAACATCGCCGCCTTCGACGTCCACACCGTCGCCGGAGCCCGGCTCACCGCGCTCGACGCCGCCGCCGGCGCCTATGCCGAGCACGTCGTCCCGCTGCGCGGCGTCCTCACCGGGCAGGCCCTCGACGACGCCCGCCGGGACACCCGCGCCCTCGCCCCCGCCGCGCTGACCGTCGCGAGCGGCCTCGCCGCCGACGCGCCCGATCCGGCCGCGTGGGTCCGGGCCGCCTCGCTGACCGGCGGGGAGCCGGCGCTGGTGCCGGCCGGCGCGGTGCGCACCTTCGGCCCGTACAACCGCGACCGGGTCCACACGCCGACGACGGCGGGCACCGGCGCGGGCCGTACGGCCGCCGAGGCCACGGCGCGCGGCCTGCTCTCCGCCCTGTGCCACGACGCGCTGGAGCGCGCGGTGCGCGGCACGGGCGGGGCGACCCTGGTGGCCCCGGAGGGGCTCGGGGCGGACCCGGAGCTCGTCTTCCTGCTGAGCTCGGCCCGCAACCTCGGCGTCGAGTGCGAGCTCCTCGACCTCGGCGAGTCGGCCCGTTCCTCCGCCCATGTGCTGCTCGCCCGCGCCTTCCTCCCCCGGACCGGCGAGCGGATCTGGGCGGTGGCCGGCGAGACCGACTGGCGGCGCGCCGCCGCCGGGGCGCTGCGCGACCTGCTGGGCCAGGAGCAGCTCGGCCGGGAGCTCGCCGAGCACGGCGAGCCCCCCGTCGACCTCGGGGACCCACTGCTGGGCGACCTGGAGCCGGCGGCCCTCGCGGTCACCGGGGCGGGCGACGCCCGCGTGGGCGAGGCCACTTCGTACCCGGCGATCCTGGACCGGCTGCGCGCGGCGGGGCGCGAGGCGCTCGTCGTGCCCACGGACTCGGCCGACCTCCTGGCCGGTGGCATCACCACCGTCCGGGTGCTCCTCACCCGCGAGGACACCCGCGCGGGCGGCGGCGAGCGTACGGACGGGGCGGCCCGTGCCCACTGAGACCACGGCCGCACCGGCCGTGCCCTCCGTGCCGGGGACGCCTCCCGAGTGGGAGCGCGTGTGCCGGGACCTGGCCGCTCTGCTGCGCGACTCCGGGTCCGGGCCGGTCGAGGTCACGGCGCTCGGCTTCCGGGACGGGCTGGCCCAGGGCCCCTCGTCCGGCCCCTCGTCCAGTCACAGTCCCGTGCCGCGCGTACAGCTCTACGGGCACCACGCGCTCGTCGGACCGCTCCCCCGCGCCGGCGGCGAGGGCGACGCGGCCCGGCCGTGCCCCCGGTGCCTGGCCCGCCGCTGGCAGTCGGTGCGCGGCAGGGCGCTGCGCGACGCGCTGGAGCTGGGCTCGGGCACCCGGGCCGCCGGCGTGCCGCCGTACGCCCTGCCGTTCCTGGCCGACACGATCGCCGCACTGCTGACGGCGCACCGGGAGCGGGAGGCCGGAAGGGCCCGCGAGGCGTCCACGACCGCGGGGGACGAAGCGGCCGCGGGGACCGGGGGCACCCGTGACACCGGCACGGCCGGCGCCGACGGCCCCTTCCCCGCCGTCCACCTCGTCGATCTGGAGACCCTGCGCGTCAGCCGCCACCCGCTCGTCCCCGACGCCGAGTGCCCGGACTGCGGGCGCGGCGTCCCCGACGACGCGCGGACCGCGACGCTCACGCTGCGGCCCGCGCCCGAGCACCGGCCCGGCTCGTTCCGGGTGCGCGGGATCGGCGCGTACGACCTGCCGACGGAGGCGTTCGCCAATCCGCTGTGCGGCGCCCTCGGCCCCGGTGTGGTGCACGACGTGGCGTCGGCGACGACGTCGGCGACGGTCGGCTGCTTCGAGCTGCGCTCGGGCGAGTACCTGCGCGAGACGTTCTGGGGCGGCCACGCCGACTCGTACGCGGACAGCGCCAGGATCGGCGTCCTGGAGGGTCTCGAACGGGCGGCGGGGATGCGCGCCCGCGGCCGGCGGACCCGGGTGCGGGCCTCCCTGGCGGCCCTGCGGGCGCGGGGCGAGGCGGCCGTCGACCCCCGCGAGTGCGGTCTGTACCCGCCGGAGTTCCACCGCGCCGAGCCCCGGGTCACCCCCTTCACGCCCGACCGGGAGATCCCCTGGGTGTGGGGGTACTCGCTGCGGGACCACCGCCCGCTGCTGGTGCCCGAGATCCTCACGTACTACGGCACCCCGGGCCTGGAGAACCGCTTCGTGCAGGAGAGCTCCAACGGCTGCGCCTCGGGCGGCTCGCTGGAGGAGGCCGTCTACTTCGGGCTGATGGAGGTCGTCGAGCGCGACGCGTTCCTGCTGGCCTGGTACGGGCGGCCGGCGCTCCCCGAGATCGACCCGCGGACCAGCGCCGACCCCCGGACGCGGCAGATGGTGGACCGGCTGGCGATGTACGGCTACGAGGCGCGGTTCTTCGACACCCGGATCACCTTCCCGGTGCCGGTGGTCACCGCCGTCGCGGTCCGCGCCGACGGCGGCCCCGGCACGATGTGCTTCGGCGCGGGCGCCGGCCTCGACCCGGAGGCGGCGCTCGCCGGCGGGCTCTGCGAGATCGCCACCGACGCGGTGAACATCCGCGGCCGGGCCGAGCGCGACGGGGAGCGGCTGCGGGCCATGGCCGCCGACTTCGACAAGGTGCTGGCGCTGCACGACCACCCGCTGGTCTACGGCCTCCCGGAGATGTCCGGGCACGCCGGGTTCCTGCTGGCGGCGCGGGGGCCGAAGCGTTCGATGGCGGAGCTGTACGGGCCCGGCACCCGGGTGCTGCCCGCCTCGGGCGACCTCAGGGACGACGTCGAGCGGTGCGTGGCGACGGTGGCGGACGCGGGGTTCGACGTGGTCGTCGTCGACCAGACCCTGCCCGAACAGCGCGACCTGGGCCTGCACACGGTCTCCGTGCTCGTGCCGGGGCTGCTCCCCATCGACTTCGGGTGGCGGCGACAGCGGGCGCCGCACATGCCGCGGATGCGGACGGCGCTGCGCGAGGCCGGGCTGCGCGACCGCGATCTGCGGCCCGGGGACCTCAACCCGGCCCCGCACCCCTTTCCTTGATCCCTTGCCCCCTTGGCCCCTTGGCCCTCTGTTCCCCCGCTCTCCGCCCACCCCTCTGATTCCCCCACTCCCCGGCCGATTGAGCTGAAACGAGCCGAACACCTAAGGAGAACCCGTGGGTTTCGCCCATGAATACGCGGCTGCGATCATGCACCGCGGCAGGATCCCCATGGAGCCCGTCGACTTCGTGCCCGACTGGTCGGACCGGCCGCGCAAGGGGAAGTTCTACCCGGGCGCCGAGTCCGTCCCGCTGCCGGACGGCGCCCTGCCGGACCCCGGCGCCACCGTCCAGGAAGGCGTCTTCGGCGCCTCCGGGCCCCGGGACGAACCGTTCACCCTGCCCCTGCTGAGCGGGATGCTGCTCGACTCCTACGGCCGCGTCGGCCGCCGCCTGGGCGTCCAGGCCAACACCGACCTGCCGTCCCTGCCGCTCTACACCGACGCCAACTGGTCCCGGGGCAGCGCCTCGGGCGGCGGCCTCTACCCCGTCACCGTCTACTGGGTCAGCGGCCCCGGCGGCCCCTTCACCCCGGGCGTGCACCACTACTCCACGACGCACCACGCCATGCAGCGCCTGCTGACGGGCGACGTCACCGGAGAGGTCCGCGAGGCCCTGGGGAACGGCACGACCGCGGACCAGTTCCTCGTCCTCGGCGTGAAGTTCTGGCAGAACGCCTTCAAGTACAACAGCTTCTGCATGCACGCGGTCAGCATGGACGTCGGTGCCGCCCTCCAGACCTGGCGCGTCTGGGCGCGCGCCCGCGGGCTGCGGGTCGAGCCGGCGCTGTGGTTCGACGAGGAGCGGCTGGCCCGGCTGCTGGGCGTCGACGCCGCCGAGGAGGGGATCTTCGCCGTCGTGCCGCTCTCCTGGGAGGGCGCGCCCCCGGCGGCGGCCGCCCCCGTACCGGTCGCCGAGGGCCCCGCGCCGCGCGTCCGCCGCACCGAGAGCGAGCGCTCCCGCCGGGTCGTCGTCTTCGAGACGGTGCGGCGCGTCCAGGCCGCGACCGTCGGGCACGCCGCCGACCGCCCGGCGCCGGGCGCCCTCGCCCCGGCCGCCGCCCTGCCCGCCGGGAGGGCGAGCGCGTGGCGCTGCCGGAGGCCCCGCCGCTGGCCATGGGGGTGCGCGAGGCGCTGCGGCGCCGGCGCAGCAGCTTCGGCCGCTTCGACGCCCGGCGGCCCCTCTCCGCCGGGGAACTGGCCGCGACCCTGGCGGCCGCCGCGGCCACGTCCGTCGGCGACGACGCCGCGGTCCCCGGCGGACCGCCGCTCGCCAAGCTGTACGTCTTCGTCAACCACGTGGCGGGCGTCGCGCCCGGGGCGTACGAGTACGTGGCCGACGACCACGCGCTGCGGCTGGTGAAGCCGGGGCCACCGGGCGCCTTCCTCCAGAAGAACTACTTCCTGTCCAACTACAACCTGGAGCAGGCCGGGGCCGTCGTCGTGCCCGCCGTCCGCACCGCGGCCGTCCTGGACGCGGTCGGCGACCGCGGCTACCGGCTGGTCAACGCCACGGTCGGCGCGGTCGCGCAGACCTTCTACACCACGGCGGCCGCCCTGGGGCTGGGCGGCGGGGTCGCGCTCGGCTTCGACACCGTCTCCTTCGTCGAGGAGCTGGATCTCGCCGGAAGCGGCGAGGCACCACTACTGATCATGCTCATCGGCCATGAGCGGCCCGGCTCCGCCGACTTCCGCTACGAGATCGCCTGAGCGGCACGGGGAAGCCATGACCCACCAGACCACCCACCGGACCACCCCGGACGACGGCGCGAGCTGGGCGCTCGGCCCCCGGTTCATGCTGCGCGTGGCCGGGCTGCCACTGGAGTCCGTGCACGGCCTGCGCTGCCCGGAGGCCGGCGACTGGGCCGACCGCGCGCTGCACGCCGAGACCCGGCTGCGGTCGCGGGGCGCCGAGCTCAGCGACCGGCTGCACCCGCTCGTCAAGGGCGCCGGCGACGAGCACGCCCGGCGCCGGCTGCTGCGCCTGCGCCGGGAGGTGTTCAACGGCAAGCGGCCGGCCGCGCCCGAGGAGGCCGTCGCCCTGGTCGCCACCGCCGACCCGGCGACCGCCGAGGCGGTCGCCGGCTGGGTGCGCGACCACCGGGCCCTGGAGGCGCTCCGCGCCGAGGGCGCCGCGCTGCTCGCCGCCGGGACCGCCCGCAGCCGCGCCGAACTGCGCCGCCTGCTGGGCGAGGAGCGGCTGCGGCTCGGGCTGCTGCTCGCGTCGCCGACGCTGGAAGGCCGGCTGGACGCGTACGCGCGGACCGATCCCGCCCGGCGGCCGGACAAACGGCTGCGCAAGGTCGAGCGTTCGGCCCTGGCCTATCTCTACCGGACCGCCCGTAAGACCAGCCCCTTCAGTACCTTCACGGCGGTGGCCCTCGGCCGCTTCGCCGCGCCCGGCCCCGAAGCCCGCCCGGGGGACGGCGAGGAGACGATCCGCCTCCCCGAGGTCTGGTCCAGCCACCCCCGGCTCAACGTCGTCGTCCTGGCCCGGCTCACCGAGCTGATCCTCGCCGACCCCGCCCGGCGCGCCGACCTGCCCGTCGTCCTCGCCTCCGGCTGGGGGCACGACGACGACCGGATCCGCTACGTACGCCGCTCGCTGACCGCGGGCGACGACGGCGCGGCCGTCACCTTCGACGTGGCCGGCGACCGGCTGTTCTTCCTCCGGCGCAGCGGCACCCTGGAGCGGCTGCTCGCCCTCTTCGCACGGCGTCCCGAGGTGCGGTACGAGGAGCTGGCGCGGTGGCTGGGCGAGGAGCGCGACGCGGACCGGGAGGAGTGCGAGCGCTATCTGACGGCGCTGCTGGAGCTGGGCATGGTGCAGATCCCCGCGCTGCGCACGGATGTCCACGCGGCCGATCCGCTGCGGGCCTTCCGCGACTCCCTGCGCGCCGTGGCGCGCCCCTGGGCGGAGGAGCTCGCGGAGGCCCTGGAGCGGCCGGTCGCCTGTGTCGACCGCTACGCCGCGGCCGGCGCCGGGCGGCGCCGCGAGCTGCTGGCCGAGCTGCGCGAGTCGCTCGCCGGGATCCAGCGGGGGCTCGGGGCCCCGGAACCGGCGCTGCCGCAGACCCTGCTCTACGAGGACGTGCGCGCCGGGTCCGGCGACCCGGCGGCGGAATCCGCCGTGAGCTGTGACCCATGGGCCTGGGAGGGCCCCGACGGCGGCCCGTTCGCGTCGCTGCGCTCGCTGGAACGCGTGCTGCCCGCCTTCGATCTGACGCTGCCCCAACGGCTCACGCTCAAGGGCTTCTTCCGGGCGCGGTACGGCCGGGGCGGCCGCTGCGAGGACCTCCTGAGGCTCGTGCACGACTTCCACGAGGACTTCTACGACCAGTACCTGACCTTCGCCGCGCGCCGGAAGCCGTTCGACGAGGACGGTTCGTACGTCCCCGAGCCCAACTGGCTGGGCCTGCCCCAGATCACGGCCGTGGACGCGGCCCGTGCGGAGTGGACCGCCCGGATGCGCCGGCTGTGGGACACCGCGCGGGGCGCCGAGGAGATCCGCGTCCACGCCGGTACGGTCGACGCCGTCGCCGGAAAGCTCGCCGGGGTGGCGCCGGACTTCGCGCCGCAGAGCCACTTCCTCCAGCCGGTGCGCCGCGACGGGGATCCGCTGGCCGTGCTCAACCAGTCGTACGGCGGGCTCGCCTTCCCCTTCAGCCGCTTCACCCACTGCTACGACGACGCCGAGGGGGACGGCGGCACCCTCGCCGACCGCGTCCGGCACGCCGCGGCCGCCGCGCAGCCGGAGGGCGCGGTGTTCGCCGAGATCACCGGTGGCTTCGTCACCAGCAACCTCAACCTGCACGGGCGCCTCACGGACTACGAGATCGTCTGCCCCGGCGAGACCAGCTCGGTTCCCGGGGAGCACCGGATCCACCTCGACGACCTCTATGTCGAGGACGACCCGGCGGCGGACCGGCTCGTGCTGCGCTCACGGCGGCTCGGACGCGAGGTCGTCCCCGTCTACCTCGGCTATCTCGTGCCCCTGGCGCTCCCCGAGATCCCCCGCACCCTGCTGCTGCTCTCCCCGACCTCCATGGCGCCGCTCGACGTGTGGGGCGGGGTCCCGGAGGGCGCGCCCGAGAACGGGGTGACCCGCCGGCCCCGGGTGCGCTACGGCGGCCTGGTCCTCAGCCGGCGCAGCTGGACCGCGCCCGCCTCCGCGCTGCCCGCACGCCCCGCCGGTCCCGGGCCGGAGGACGACGCGTCCTGGTTCCTCGCCTGGCGGCGCTGGCGCGCGGAACACCGGCTGCCGCTCCGGGTCTTCGCCACCGTCACCCCGGCCGGGACCGCCGGTGGTGCCGCGCGGGCCAAGCCGCAGTACGTCGACTTCGACAGCCCCCTCTCGCTCACCGCCCTGGACGGGCTGCTGAAGGACCCCGGGGACCGGGTGGTCCTCCGTGAGGCGCTGCCCGACGAGGACGGTCTGCGCGCCGTCTCCGACCGGGGCACCCATGTCGTCGAACTCGCCGTCGAGACCCTCCGCAACGACCGCAAAGGAACCGGTGCGCCGTCATGACCGTATCCAGCCCCGAACCCGCCGGCCCCCCGGCGGCCGCGCCCGGCGCCTGGCAGGCCCTGCACATCCACTACGCCGCGAACCCGGCGCCCCTGATGACCCGGTGCGTCGGCCCGCTCGTCGAGGGACTCCTCGCCGACGGCCTGCTGGAGAGCCACTTCTTCATCAACTACTGGCTGGAGGGACCCCACATCCGGCTGCGGCTGAAGCCCGCGACCGAGGCGGCCACGGAGGCCGTGCTCGCTCGCGCCGAGGAGGCGGTCGCCGCCTTCCTCCGGGAGCGCCCCGCGCTCTACGAGGTCGACTCCTCGGGGTTCCTCAACGAGTTCTACAACACCCTCTTCGAGCTGGAGTTCCCGGCGGACGAGCGGGACGGCTTCCTCGCGTCCGACGGGCGGATGAGGCTCAAACCGAACAACAGCTTCAGCCGGCAGCCCTACGAGCCGGAGTACGGCAAGTACGGCGGCCCGGCCGGGGTCGCGCTCGCCGAGTGGCACTTCCGGCACTCCAGCGAGCTCGTCATCGACGCCGTGCGCGGTATGAATCTCCACCTGCGGACCGTACGGCTGGGCACCTCGGCCCAGCTGATGATGGTGATGGCCGGCTGCTTCCTGCCCGACCGGGAGGAGCTCGCCGGATATCTGGACCGGTACCACGTCTTCTGGCACAAGGCGTTCTCCGGGACGAACTTCATCGGCGCGGGCGAGTACGACCGCGGCTACGAGACCACCGGCCGGGCACTGGCCCGGCGCTTCGAGGCGGTCCTGGACGCCCTGGCCCGGGGCGAGTCCGACCGTCTGCCGCGCTTCCTGCGCGGCTGGGCCGCGCACTGCGCCGAGCTGCGGGAGCGCGCCACCGCGCTGGCCGTGGGCGGGGAGCTCGTCTTCCGCTCCTGGGACGGCACCGCCGACGAGCGGGTGACCGACCCGGCCGTCGCCCTGCCCCTGCTGCTCTCCCCCTATATGCACATGACCAACAACCGCCTCCATGTGACGATCCGCGACGAGGCGTACCTGTCGTACGTCCTGGGGCGCGCCCTGCGCGAGGAGAGCGTCCGATGACCACCGGGCTGCTCTCCCAGCGGCCCGCCCTGCGCGCGGAGGTGCTGCGCAGCACGGCGCTGCGGCGCGGCCCGGCCCTGGTGCACCTCGTGAAGGACCCGCGCAGCGGGCAGTCGTTCGAGGTCGGGGTCAAGGAGCACTTCCTGATGGCCCGGCTGGACGGCACCCGCACGCTCGGGGAGATCGGCGAGGAGTACGCCGCGCGCTTCGGCCGCAGGCTGGGCGAGGCCAACTGGGGGCAGTTGCTGCGCCTCCTGTGGGAGCGGGGGCTGCTGACGGGCGCGGAAGCCGCCCCGGCGCCCGCCCCGCCCGGGGCCGGCGACGGGCGCCGCACCCCGTTCAAGGGCACACTGCGGCTGACCGCGGACGCCGCGGCCACCACCGACCGGCTGCACAAGGTCTTCGGCCCGCTGCTGTCCGCCGTGTGCGTGGTGCCCGTACTGCTGCTGGCCCTCGGCATGGAGCTCTTCGTGGGCCTGCGCCTGGGCGACTTCGCGCACGAGGCGCTCCGGCTGTTCCGGCAGCCGGCGGCGCTGCTCGCGGTGTTCACGCTGCTGTGGGTGAGCACCGCGCTGCACGAGCTGGCCCACGGGGTGGTGGCGCGCCGCTTCGGCGGGACCGTCAGCGAGATCGGGCTGCGCTGGCACCTGCCGATGGTCTTCATGTACTGCAAGGTGGAGAACTACCTCTATCTGCCCACCCGCTGGGCGCGGGTGGCCACCGCGGCGGCCGGCACGGTGATGAACCTGGCCTTCCTGCTGCCGTTCTGGCTGCTGTGGTCGCTGCTGCCCGGCGGCGACCCGGCGCGCGGCCCGCTGGCCGGGCTGCTGCTGATCGGCTCGGTGCTGGCGCTCACCAATCTGGTGCCGCTGCCGCCGATGGACGGCTACAAGATGCTCGGGCACGCCCTGGGCATGACCGACTACGCCACCGAGAGCCGCCGCTTCCTGCGGCTGCTGTGCGCCCGGGCGGTACGGCGCGGCGACGGCGTCGCCCGCTACCCGCGCGGGGCACGGGTCGCCTACACCGCCTACGGGCTGGGGGCGGTCCTCCTCGTCTGCGGCAGCGGGGCCGGGTTCGTCCTGGTCTGCCACCGCCTCCAGGGGGACCGCTACGGCATATGGGCGGCCGTCGTCCCGGCGCTGCTGGTCGCCGCGCTGGTCGCGGCGACGGGTCCATGGGCGAAACGCCGCGGCCGGGACGCCCGGGCCTTGTCCGCAACACGGAAGTGAAGCTGAGGAATCCATGACACAGAAGAAGCCGACCGGACAGGCGGCGGGCCCCGCCCTGGTACTGGAGGGGGTGCGCAAGCGCTACGGGGACAAACAGGCCCTGGACGGCATCACCCTTACCGTGGAGCGCGGCGAGTTCTTCGGCGTGCTCGGCCCGAACGGCGCGGGCAAGACCACCCTCGTGGAGATCATGGAGGGGCTGCGCCGGGCCGACTCCGGCTCGCTGTCGGTCCTGGGCGCGCCCCCGTGGCCGCGGAACATGGCGCTCCTGCCGCGCATCGGCGTGCAGACCCAGAGCTCCGCGTTCTTCACCCGGCTGACCGCGCGGGAGCACCTCGCGACCGTCGCGGCGCTCTACGGCGCCGACCCGGCCGGCGTGGCGCGCACCCTGTCCCTCGTGGGGCTGGCCGAACAGGGCGGCGTGCGGGTCGACGTGCTCTCGGGCGGTCAGCGGCAGCGGCTCGCGATCGCCTCCGCGCTGGTCCACGAACCCGAGCTGATCTTCCTCGACGAGCCGACCGCCGCCCTCGACCCGCAGGCCCGCCGGGCCCTGTGGCAGGTGCTGCGCGCGCTGAAGGGCGCCGGGCGCACCATCGTCTACACCACGCACCACCTGGACGAGGCCGAGGCGCTCTGCGACCGGGTGGCGATCGTCGTCGCGGGTTCCGTGGTGGCCCTGGACAGCCCCGGCAGGCTGGTCGGGGCCGCGAAGGCGCCGACCCGGCTGCTGGTGCCGGCCGACCGGATCACGGCGGAGCGGGCCCGGGGGTTCGAGGGCGTCGACCGGGTCGTCGTCGAGGGCGGCTCGGTGGTCCTGGAGACCAGGGCGGCGGGCCCGGTGCTGGCCGCGCTCGGCGCGGCCGTGGGGCTCGACGGCGTACGGACGCGCACCGCGACCCTGGAGGACGTCTATCTGGAACTCACCGGTGAGCTCACCGGATCGGAGGGACGCGCATGAGCGCGTACAGCGCACTGACCGCAGCGAGTTACCGCGCCTCGGTCAGGGATAAGACCACGGTCTTCTTCACCTTCGCCTTCCCCCTCATCTTCCTGGTCGTCTTCGGGCTGATCTTCAGCGGCAAGACGGTGGAGGCGAGCGGGCGGGGCTACATCGACTACATCGCGCCGGGCGTGCTGTCCTGGGGCGTCGGCAACGCCGCCGTCTTCGGGGTGGCGTTCACGCTGATGCAGTGGCGGCGGGACGATCTGCTGCGGCTCGTCCGGACGACGCCCACGCCGCTCGCCTCCGTGCTCGCCTCCCGGTATGTCATCGCCCTGGTCATCGGGGCGGTCCAAGCGGTGCTGTTCATCGGTGTCGCGCTGCTGCCGGTGTTCGGTCTGCGGGTGGACGCGACCTGGCCGCTGGCGCTGCCGGTGCTGGTGTGCGGCATCACGGCGTTCCTCGCCATCGGCATGGTGATCGGGTCGCGCGCGGACACGCCCGAGGCGGTGGCGGCGGTCGCCAACTGCGTCATGGTGCCCATGGCCTTCCTGTCCGGTTCGTTCTACCCCCTCGACGCGATGCCGTCATGGCTCCAGTCGGTGTCCAAGGTGCTGCCCCTGGGCTATCTCAACGACGGGATATCGAAGGCGGTCTCCGGGCGCGCCGACCTCGCGTCGACGGCCGTCGCCTGCGCCGGCCTCGCCGTGTTCGCCCTGGTGTTCGGCGTCATCGCGCTCAAGACCTTCCGCTGGAGCAACGAGTCATGACCATGAGCACGACTGCCGCCCCGCCCCCGATGGCCGCCGCGTGCGAGCTCCTCCAGCGGGCCCTCACCGAGCGCTTCCACGCCGCCGCCCGGCCCGCCGGCGCGGCCGCGCCCCTGGTCGTACCGGTGGGCGCGGCCGACGCGTTCCGCCCCGGCGAGGATCCGTACGCCGCGCTCCGCGCCCGCGCCACCGTGCACCTCACCGCGCAGGCGGTGCTGATCGGCCCCTGGGGCGCCACCGACGAGGCGACCGCGGCCTGCGGCAACTGCCTCGCCCGGCGCTGGCAGCGGCTGCGTTCGCGGTCCGAGCGCGACGCGCTGGAGGTGGGCCGCCGGATGACGGCGGCCGGCCCGTGGCCCGTCCTGCCGGAGTACGCCGTGGACACGGTCTGGGCCGTGTACGAGGCGGTCCTGCTCGGTGGCCGCCCCGCGGCCGCGGGCCGCCCGGCGGGCGAGTGGCACACCGCCGCGGACCTCCCGCTGCCCCAGGTGTCCCGGATCGACCTGGCCACCTTGCGGATCACCACCCTGCCGCTGCTCACCGAGGCGCTGTGCCCCGCGTGCGTGCCGGACCCGGAGCCCCGGGCCCGGCCGGAGCTGGTGTCGCGGCCCAAGCCCGGCGCGGACGCGGCCCGGCTGCGCCCGGCCGGCTCGTACCCCCTGCCGAGGGGCGCGCTGGCCAACCCCGTGTGCGGCGCGCTCGGCGAGGGCACCTGGCTCAACGTCGCGTCGCCCACGACCTCCCCCGTCGCGGGCTCCGTCTTCGTGCGCACCTACGCGGGCCTGTCCGACGTCACCTGGAGCGGCCAGGCCAACTCCTTCGGGTCCAGCCGGACGCTGGCCTTCCTGGAGGGTCTCGAACGGTACGCGGGCATCCACCGGCGGCACGGCGGCACGCCCGTGGTGGCGGCCTACGACGAGGTCCGCGCGGAGGCGATCGACCCGCGCGACTGCGGCACGTACGCACCGGAGACGTACCGCGACGACCCCATGGTGACCCCGTTCGACCCCGCCCGGGAGATCCCCTGGGTGCGGGGGTACTCCCTGCGCGACGACCGCACGGTGCTGGTCCCGGCCCGGGCGGTCTACTACGGCGCGGGGCGCGGCAGTGACAACTTCGTCTTCGAGAGCTCCAACGGCTGCGCGACCGGCAGCTGTCTGGAGGAGGCCGTCCTGTTCGGCCTGCTGGAGCTGATCGAGCGGGACGCGTTCCTGCTGGGCTGGTACGGCCGGGCCCGGCTCACCGGCATCGACCTGGCGTCCTGCCGGGGCGGCGCGGTACGGGCGATGGCCGACCGGGCGGCGCTCCAGGGGTACGACGTCCGCGCCTTCGACAACCGCGTCGATCTGGCGGTGCCCGTCGTCACCGCGCTCGCCGTGCGGCGCGACGGCGGCCTCGGCACGCTGTCCTTCGCGGCGGGCGCGCGGCTCGACCCGGAGGAGGCCGTCGAGGCGGCCCTGTCGGAGGTGCTCACGTACCTGCCCCACCTGGACCGCCAGGTGGCGGAGCACCGGGCGGAACTGGAGGAGATGGCCGACGACTTCTCGAAGGTCCGTCACCTCACCCACCACGCCCGGCTCTACGGGCTGCCGCGGATGGCCCGGCACGCGCGCGAGTACCTGGAGCCCGCGGCGGTGCGCCCGGTGGACGAGCTCTACGCCGGCTGGCGGGAGCGGCGGCCTGCCACGGGCGATCTCCTCGACGACGTCCTGCTGTGCCGGGACGAGCTGACGGCCGCCGGGTTCGACGTGATCGTCGTCGACCAGACCTCGCCGGAGCAGGAGCGCATGGGGCTGCACACCGTGTCGACGGTCGTCCCCGGGCTGATCCCGATCGACTTCGGCTGGGACCGGCAGCGGGTCCTGGGCATGCCCCGGCTGAGGACGGCGTTCCGGCGCGCGGGGCTGCGGGACACGGACCTCACGGACGCGGAACTGCGCCGCGTGCCGCACCCCTTCCCCTGACGCACCCCTTCCCCGGCGCGCGCCTGACCCGGGCGCGCGTCTGCCCCGGGCACAAAGCCGGCGGCCCTCCCCGGGCGGGAGATCCCGTCCCGGGGAGGGCCGCCGGCGCGTGGGCCCGAGGAGATCAGGCGGAGCAGCTGGTGGTGCTGGTGGTGCTGGAGCAGGTGCTCGTGGAGCTGGAGCTGGTGGAACCGGCGAGGACCACCTCGCTGGCGTCCGAGTAGTCCGAAATCTCGAAGGTCTCCGACTCCAGCTCCAGGATCTCCTGGGCGAGGGAGGCGAGTTCCGTCTTCTGTGCCATGGCGGTCTCCTTGGCTGTCCGTGCGCGGCGGTCGCCCGCCGCGCCGTGCGTGCGTTGCTCCGCAAGTCCACCAGGGCCCGCTGACCGATCACTGTGCCGACCGCTGACACGAGGCGTCAGCGGCCCCGTCCTCATCGTCCCTCGACCAGGAGTCGCCGTGCTCACCAAGGACCTGCTGGAAGCGGTCACCACCCTCTACGTCGACCTGCACGCGCACCCCGAGCTGTCCGGGGAGGAGGAGCGGACCGCGGCCCGGTTCGCCGACTGGCTGACGGCGGAGGGCTTCCGGGTGACGGCCGGGGTCGGCGGCCACGGCGTGGTCGGCGTGCTGGAGAACGGCGCGGGCCCGCTGGTCGCGCTCCGCGCCGAGCTCGACGCCCTGCCCGTCCGGGAGCGCACCGGGCTGCCCTACGCGAGCCGGGTGACCGCCCCGGTGCCCGTCATGCACGCCTGCGGCCATGACCTCCACCTGGCCGCGGCGGCGGGCGCGGCGAGCGTACTGGCCCGGGACCGGGGGCGGTGGCGGGGCACGCTGATGCTCATCGGCCAGCCCGCCGAGGAGACCCTGAGCGGTGCGCGGGCCATGCTCGACGACGGCCTCCACGAGCGGTTCGGCCGCCCGGACGCGGTGCTGGCCCAGCACTCCGCGCCACTGCCCGCGGGCATGGTCGCGCACGGCGCGGGGCCCGTCACGGCGGGCGGCGTCACCCTCCGGGCCGTTATCCACGGGCGCGGCGGGCACGCGGCCGTGCCGCATCTGGCGGTGGACCCGGTGGTGACCGCCGCCGCCACGGTGCTCCGGCTGCAGGGCGTGGTCGCCGCCGAGACGGCGCCCGCCGAGCAGGTCGTCCTCACCGTCGGCGAGCTGCGCGCCGGCGACCGGGCCAACGTGGTGCCCGACCGCGCCGAACTGGGCCTGACGGTACGGGGCTTCTCCGAGGACGCGCTCGACCGGGTCTGCGCGGCGGTGGACCGGATCGTACGGGCGGAGTGCGCCGCCTCGGCCTGCCCGGCGCCGCCGGAGATCACCGTGGTGAACCGCTCCCCCGTGAACCTCCCGGACCCCGGCCTGACCGCCGCCGTCCGCGAGGCCCACGAGGCGGCTTTCGGCGGGCCCCGGGTCGCGGCGTGGCCGCCGGCCATGGCGACGGAGGACTTCCCGCTGTTCGCGGCGGACGGGGTGCCGACGGCGTACTGGATGCTCGGCACGGCCGGCCCGCGCGCCTGGGCGGCCGCCCCCGGGACGACCGCGGCGGAGAAGCTCGCCGCGCTGCCGCCGAACCACTCGCCGCTCTTCGCGCCGCACGTGCGCATCGCGCTGCCGACGGGGGTCACGGCACTGGTGACGGCGGCCCTGTGCGGACTGGGGAGCCCCGGGTGACGGAGGGCGTTGGAAGGCGGTGGACGACAGCGGAGGGCAACGAGGGCAAGACAAAGGCGAGAAGGTGTACCCACTCCTCGCCACTCTTAACTTATAGCGTACTGGGGGCCTTGCGGCAAGGCCCCGGTGGTGGGGCAGAATCGCGCATCTCAGCCGGAGCCTTGGGAAAAAACGGGGGATGTACGGGTATGTGCGAAGTGCGCGTGTTGTCGGTTCACAGGTCGTGCGGTGACGTCGGATCGGTGCGGGGGCGCGTACCCCGGGTGCGGGCGCTCGGCGCCGGGATACGGGTGGGTACGCCGTCGGCCGCCGTGGCGGCGACCTCGGATCGGAGCTGACGCCATGACCTCCTTGACCACCAGCGCCTTCGACCTTCCCGGCCACCTCTCCGCCAAGGCCGACCCGGCCCTGACCCGCGGCGACGAGCGGCACTTCGCGGCCGTCTCGGAGAGTCTGGAGCAGGCGATCGCCGAGCTGTCCGACCGCCTTGAGGCCGCGCGCAAGGCTCCCGGCGGCATCGGCCGCGAGGCCATGGACCGCGACGCGGAGATCCACCGCCTCACCGGGCGCCTGCGCACCCTGCACCGCTTCGGCCTGGACCTGTGCCTGGGGCACTTCGTCGCGGCGGACGGCGCCGGGCCCGTGTACATCGGCCGCCTCGGCCTCACCGACAGCACCGGGCGCCGGCTGCTGCTCGACTGGCGCTCGCCCGCGGCCGAGCCGTTCTTCGCGGCGACCCACGCACACCCGATGGGCCTGGTGAGCCGCCGCAGGTACCGCTGGACCCGGGGCCGGATCAGCGACTACTGGGACGAGGTGTTCACCGCCGACGGGCTGGAGGGGCACGCCGCGCTCGACGACCAGTCCGCGTTCATCGCCGGCCTGGGCGGCAACCGTTCGGCACGGATGCGCGACGTGCTCTCCACCATCCAGTCCGACCAGGACGCCGTCATCCGGGCGGGATCCCGCGGCGCCCTCGTCGTCGACGGCGGCCCGGGCACGGGCAAGACCGTCGTCGCCCTGCACCGCGCCGCCCACCTCCTCTACTCCGACCCCCGTCTCGGTCACCGCCGGGGCGGCGTGCTCTTCGTCGGTCCGAGCCGCCCGTACCTGGCCTACGTCGCCGACGTCCTGCCCAGCCTCGGCGAGGAGGGCGTGCTGACCTGCACCCTGCGCGACCTCGTCGCGGAGGGCGCCGGAGCGGCGGTCGAGACCGACCCCGAGGTGGCCCGGCTGAAGGCGTCCGCGGACATGATGAAGGCGATCGAACCGGCCGTCCGGATCTACGAGGAGCCGCCGACCGAGGGGATGACCGTCTCCAGCCACTGGTCCGACATATGGCTGAGCGCCGACGACTGGGCGGCCGCGTTCGAAGCGGTGGAACCGGGCACCCCGCACAACGAGGCGCGCGAGCAGATCCGGGAGGAACTGCTCACGATCCTGATCGACAAGGACGACAGCGACGTCGAGCCCGGCCTGCTGCGGAGGTCGCTGCTGCGGGACCGGGACCTGACCCGGGCCCTCGACCGGGCATGGCCGATGCTGGAGGCGACCGACCTGGTCGGCGACCTGTGGACGGTCCCCGCCTATCTGCGCGAGTGCGCCCCCTGGCTCGGTCCCGACGAGGTCCGCAGGCTGCGGCGCGCGGACCCCCGGGCGTGGACGGTGTCCGATCTGCCGCTGCTGGACGCGGCGCGGCAGCGGCTCGGCGACCCGGAGGCGTCCGTCCGCGAGCGCCGGCGCGAGGCCGCCGTCGCCGCCGAACGCGCGCGCCGGGCCGACGCCATCGACAGCCTGCTGCAGAACGTCGTGATCGACGAGAGCGAGGGCGCGGTGGGGATGCTGCGCGGGCGGGACCTCCAGGACACCCTGGTCGACGAGAGCGCGCTGCCCGGTGCCGGGCGGGAGCCGCTCGACGGCCCGTTCGCCCACGTCATCGTGGACGAGGCCCAGGAGCTGACCGACGCCGAGTGGCGGATGCTGCTGCTCCGCTGCCCGTCCCGGAGCTTCACCGTCGTCGGCGACCGCGCCCAGGCGCGGCACGGTTTCGCGGAGTCGTGGCGGGAACGGCTCGAACGGGCCGGGCTCGACCGGATCACCGTGGCCTCCCTGAGCATCAACTACCGCACGCCGGAAGAGGTCATGACGGAGGCCGAGCGGGTGGTCCGCGCCGCGCTCCCGGACGCCAATGTGCCGACCTCCATCCGCGGCAGCGGCATCCCCGTCGTCCACGGCTCCACCGCCGACCGGGACCGGGTCCTCGGCAGCTGGCTCGCCGAGCACCCCGAGGGCATCGCCTGCGTCATCGGCGATCCCACGTTCCGCGCGACGCCCCGCGTCCGGTCGCTGACGCCGGAGCTGTCGAAGGGCCTGGAGTTCGACCTGGTCGTCCTCGTCGACCCGGAGGCGTTCGGCGAGGGCGTCGAAGGGGCCGTCGACCGCTATGTCGCGATGACCCGCGCGACCCAGCGACTCGTGGTCCTCACCAGCTCCTGACCCCGGCCGGGCGCTCAGCGGCGGACGCGGGGCATGCCCAGGCCGAGCCAGGAGATGATCTCGCGCTGGATCTCGTTGTTGCCGCCGCCGAAGGTGAAGATGACGGCGCTGCGGTAGCCGCGCTCCAGCTCGCCGTGGAGCGCGGCGCCGGCCGAGCCCTCCTTGAGGGGGCCGGCGGCGGCGAGGATCTCCATGAGCCAGGCGTAGGCGTCGCGGCGGGCCTCGGAGCCGTAGACCTTGACGGCCGAGGCGTCCTGGGGGGTGAGTCCGCCGCGCTGGAGGGCGTCCACCATGCGCCAGTTGAGCAGCTTCATCGCGTCGAGCCGCAGGTGCGTACGGGCGAGGCGGCCGCGGACCCAGCCGAGGTCGGCGACGCGGCGGCCGTCGGCCAGCTTCGTGGCCGCCGCCCAGTGCTGGACGTCGCGCAGGGCGCGGAGGGCGGTGGCGCCGTGCGCGGCGAGGGTGACGCGCTCGTGGTTGAGCTGGGTGGTGATCAGCCGCCAGCCCTTGTTCTCCTCGCCGACGAGGTGGGTGACGGGGACGCGGACGTCGTCGTAGTAGCCGGCGGTGGTGCCGTGGGAGGCGAGGGTGCTGATCGGGGTGCAGGAGTAGCCGGGTGAGCTGGTGGGGACGAGGAGGATGCTGATGCCCCGGTGGGGCGGGACGCCGTCGGTGACGGGGGTGGTGCGTACGGCCAGCCAGATCCAGTCGGCCGTGTCCCCGTTGGTGGTCCAGATCTTCCGGCCGTTGACGACGTACGCGTCGCCGTCGCGCACCGCGCGGGTGCGCAGCGAGGCGAGGTCGGTACCGGCGTCGGGCTCGCTGTAGCCGATGGCGAAGTCGAGCTCGCCCGAGAGGATGCGGGGCAGGAAGTACGCCTTCTGCTCCGGGGTGCCGAACTGCATCAGGGTGGGGCCGACGGTGTTGAGCGCCATCAGCGGGAGCGGCACTCCGGCCTGCGCGGCCTCGTCGAAGAAGACGAACTGCTCCATGGGCGTCATACCGCTGCCGCCGTACTCCTTCGGCCAGCCCACGCCGAGGCGGCCGTCGGCGCCGAGCCGGCGGACGGTCGCCCGGTAGAAGCGCTTCTGCTCGGTGGGGTCGAAGTGGCGCGCGGCGGCGCCGCCGGGCACCAGCTCGGCGAAGTAGGCGCGCAGTTCGGCGCGGAACCGCCGCTGTGCCGGGGTGTACTCGAGGTCCACCGGGCCCTCCCGTGTCTCGCCGCCGCTGTGACGGCGCACACAGTAGAACCGGTTACAGAAATACGGAAGGGCGGGGGCGGCCGGCGGGGGCGGGCTCTGTCCCCGACCCGCCCCTTCCCGAAACCGGGGGCAAGCCCCCGGGCCCCCGGACGGGCTGACTTCAGCTCATCCGGGGGCACCTCCCAGCGGTAGCTGGGGAGTTTGAGGACCGGGGTCCGGGGCGGAGCCCCGGTTCGGGAAGGGGCGGGGACAAAGCCCCGCGCAGCGGCCCCGCCCTCCCGGACGGCCGTCGGTGCCGCGGTCAGCGGCCCGCGTGCCTGCGGTGCCGCCCGCCGGAGGCGGCCGGGCTCCCCGGACGGCGGCGGTTCCGCGGCACCGAGCCGTGTGCGTGGTCGCCCTGCGCCGCCGCGAGCTCGGCCCGCTCGCGCTCCAGGCCGAAGCGCTCCATCAGGGGGATCCGGTGCAGGTTCGGCTCCAGCCAGACGTGCCACAGGCCCGTGACGAAGGTGATCGCCGAGCCGGCGATCAGCACCGAGCCGAAGGTGTCGGTCGGGTAGTGCGCGCCGACGTACATCCGGGAGAAGGCGACCAGCAGCACGGCGAGGACGCCGCAGACGAGGACGGTCCGCCGGTGCCGGCTCTCCCGGAGGAGGAAGTACGCCGCGACGACGACGGCGACGGTGAAGGCGGTGTGCCCGCTGGGGAAGCTGTTGGAGCCGATCTCGGGGTCGAGCATGAACTCGCGCGGCGGACGGGGCCGGGCGACGATGGCCTTCGCGATCTGCGTGCTGTTCCAGCCGACCGCGACCACCAGGAAGGTGGCGGCCGCCTTCGTCGGCCTGCGGCGGACGAACAGCAGCCAGCCGCTCCAGATCGCCAGGATGATGACGCCCGCCACCGGCGAGGCCAGATAGCTGATCCCTTCCATCACGTGGTTCAGCCACTCGGCGCGGGTGTGGATCTGGATCGTGCGGTCCAGCCGGAGGTCGTGCGGCTGGATCAGGTGGGTGTGCGCGGCGACCATTCCCAGCGTGATCGCGAGCGCGAACAGCAGAATGGAATTGCGCAACCAGTGGCGCACGTACGGCATCGGTGGGGCGTCCTTTGTATCGGTAGGGCGGTACCGGCACGGCAGTACACGCGAAGGTGACGAATGCGCGCCGCGCGGGTGTCTTCGGCGCGGCCGTACAGCAAAGCTACACGCGCCGCGGACCCGGTCCCCGGGGACGCCGGTCCCGGCCCGTGAGCAGGGACGATGCGTGAGGGAGTTATACCTGACGGTGACCGGCGGAGCGGGGGCCGGGGCGAGGGTTCAGCCGATCGTGGCCCCGGGCGTCAAGGCGCCGGGTCAAGGCGCCGCCCGCCGGGGCACGGGGCCGGGCCCGGGGCGGACCCGGTGGCGCGGCCCGGGGTCGCCGACGCGGTGGCGGAGCTCGGCCGCGCCCGCCCCGGTGAGCCGGTCGAGGCCGGCCGGGCGGCCGGTGAGGGCCAGCAGGATCGAGGCGATGGGCCCCTCGACGTCCCGGCCCTCGCCGGCCGCCCAGACGGCGTCCGTCGCGGCGAAGCGCAGGCCGTGCAGGCGTCTGCGGGCGTGGAAGGGGAAGCCCATGGTCCAGACGCGGGTCGCGGCGGCCGCGGCGGCGGGCGGCGGCATCTCCCGGGGGCGGCCGAGCGGCAGCGCGATGTCCTGGCCGTGCACCAGGACGTCGAGGAGGGGCTCCAGCGGGGTCGTCCCCACGGCGTGACGGTGTGATCCGGCCATCCCGCGCAGCTCGGCGGCCAGGGCCGCCGTGGGGCGGCGGGCGGCGTAGCGGCGGGCCGTGTCGCGGACCATGCGGTCGAAGCTGCCCCGGGCCCGCAGGAGGCCGATCAGCACGGCTCCGGGGCCGGTGCGGGACAGGGCGAGGTGCGCGGCGACGTCGCGGACCCGCCAGCCCGCGCACAGGGAGGAGCGCTCCCACTCCTCGTCGGAGAGCTCGTCCAGCAGGTCGGCGAGGCCCAGCCGCTCGATATCGGTCGCCTGCCAGATCTCGTCGGTGTCCATCGGGTCCATCCCCTCGCACAGCGCGCGACCAACTGTCCATTTTAGCCTGATCTCTCATGGAGTGCCCCTGTTTCAGGGGTGTCACTTCGGCCCCGGACGCCTCCCTGCTCCCTCGCGCCCCACTGGCCGGATCCGGTCCCCGTCCGCTCAATGCCGCTCAACGGTCCGGCCGTTGACGGAGTCCTGCCGGGCGTACACCTCGGGGGAACCCACAGGAAGCACACCGGGAACACGAAGAGCGGGAAGAACGGGAAGAAGGGGCGGGAACGCATGAGGATACGCACGGTACGCAGGGCACTGGTAGGGGCGCTGGCCACGGCGGCGGTGACGGCGGGGGTCCTCACGGTCCCCGCCTCGGCCGCCGCCGGGGCCGGTATCTCGGCCGGTGGCAGTACGGGGCACGACCCGCACACGGCCACCCGGGCCGCGATGGAGGCCCAGGTGAAGGCCGGGATCCCGGGGGTGCTGGGGCAGACCCGGGACGGCGCCGAGGTCTGGAAGGCGTCCTCCGGGGTCGCGGACCTCACCACGCAGCGGCCGCGACGGGACCAGGACCGCTTCCGGATCGGCAGCGTCTCCAAGGCGTTCGTCTCCGTCGTCCTGCTCCAGCAGGAGGCCGAGGGCAGAATCGACCTGGACGACACGGTCGACCACTGGCTGCCGGGCACCGTCCGGGGCAACGGCCACGACGGCCGTCTGATCACCGTCCGGCAGCTGCTCAACCACACCAGCGGGATCTACAACTACACCGACGACCCGGGGTTCCGGGAGAAGATCACCACCGGCTTCCCGGAGCACCGCTACGACACGTTCACGCCGCGTCAGCTGGTCCGCATCGCCACCGCCCACGAGCCGTCCTTCCGGCCGGGCACGGGCTGGGGCTACTCCAACACCAACTACATCCTCGCCGGGATGGTCGTGGAGAAGGTCTCCGGCCGCTCCTACCCCGAGGAGATCGAGCGGCGGGTGATCAAGCCCCTGGGGCTGCGCGCCACCACCCTGCCCGGCACCTCGCCGCGGATCCCCGGCCCGCACGGCCGCGGCTACAGCAAGCTGGCGGACACCCCCGACGCGAAGATCTACGACACCACCGAGCTCAACCCCTCCTGGGGCGGCGCGGCGGGTGAGATCATCTCCACGGCCGGTGACCTGAACCGGTTCTACCGCGCGCTGCTCGGCGGCGAGCTGCTGCCGCGCGCGCAGCAGCGCGAGCTGCTCACCACGGTGCCCACCGGGAGCGGCGCCCCCGGGGGCTACGGCCTCGGCGTCTCGTCCCTGAGGCTGTCCTGCGGGACGGACGTCTGGCTGCACACCGGTGGCATCCACGGCTCCACCACCCTGGCGACGTCGTCCGCGGACGGCCGTCACACCAGCGCGTTCAACCTCAACGGCGACTGGACCGGTGACCTCGACGCCCTGGTGGAGGCGGAGTACTGCGGCGCGGACGCCCGGCCGTCCGGCAAGGTGGCGGCCCTGACGGCCCTGACCGACCTGCGCTGAACCGGCCCCGTAAAGCTGAACCGACCCCGTAAAGCGGGACGGCTCCCGCCCGACATCCTCAAGGACGTCCGGCGGGAGCCGTGTCATATGCGGCCGGCCGGGTCAGCCCTGGCAGACGCCGCGCGCGTAGTCGAAGGTCGCGGTGGCCTGCGAGTACTGCCACTGCGGGGCCAGCAGCTTAGCGTCGAGCTGCTTGGCCGCGTCCGGGCTCTCCACCATGTAGCCGAAGTCCTGGAGCCATGAGGGGTAGAGGTTCTTCGAGCCGACGTAGAAGGCGGAGCCGTCCACCGAGACCAGCTTGTGGTGCTGGGCGTAGGGGTGGCCGTCGGCCCACTTCGGGCTGGCGGAGCTGCGGAAGGTCGCCAGCTGGAGGTTGGAGCACATGGCGGTCTTCGCGGCGCCCTGGTCGCCGGTCAGCAGGGCGAGGCGGTTGCGGAGCAGGTCGCTGACCTCGTTCAGGGACTTGATCTGCGAGTAGCCGCCGCTGCCGACCGTGCCGCGGTTGGCCGGGTCGCTGACGACGATGCGGACCTTGACGCCGGCGGCCATCTTCGCGGCGAGGGCGTCGTAGAGACGGACGTCGTAGCGGGGCAGCGGCGGGCAGGTCGCGTTGAGGTCCTGCTGGGAGATCTCGATGTGGCTGCTCGCGCTGGCGACCAGCGCGCGCAGGGCGCTCTCCTCGGGGTTGACCGTGTCGTAGTCACGGTCGGCGTTGGTGCGATCGGGCAGGCCGACGACGCACTTGGTGTCGGACGCGGTGGGCAGCGTCGGACGGAAGGAGGAGGACGGGTCGCTGTCCTTGATGCCGACACCGAGGCCGCCGACGGCGATCACGGGTACGTCGCCGGTGGGCTTGGCCGCGCCGGCGTTCGCCTCCTTCTCCATGGCCGGCATGCACCCGGCGCCGTTGGAGGACGCGAACCAGACGCTGGCGATGTTGCTCTTGTTCTCGCACGTCCAGGACCAGAGCGTGTCCAGATACTTGCCCGCGGAGCCGGCGGCGGGGCCGGTCAGGGCGACGTCGACGTCCGACACCGGGTGGGTGGTGTCGAGGTAGTCGTCCTTCCAGCTGTTGATGCCGCCGGTGATCGCCGACTGGCCGTCGACGACGAGGAGCTTCGAGTGGTTCCACGAGAAGGCGGTCTTCGACGTGGTCATCGAGGCGACGTTCAGGGTGACGTTGCCGGCCGCCTTGCCGAGCTTCGACACCAGCTCGTCGCGGTACTTCGAGGGCAGCACGGTCGCGTGGTAGACCGGCGCGGCACCGACCAGGACGCGGACCTTCAGCTTGTTCCCGGACTCCGCCGAGGACTTGAGGCCGGCGACGATCGCGTCCTGGAACGCGCCGTTGGGGAAGGGCGCCAGCGTGGATATGTCGACGGTGCGCTGCGCCTTGGAGATGTTCTCGGTCATCTTGGCGAGCAGCTTCTTGGTGCCGGGGCGGTCGGCGCACTTGTCGTCGCCCCAGCAGCCGGGGGTCTGCAGCAGCCAGTCGGCCGGGTCACCGGCCGAGGCGTCGAGCTTGTTGCCCGCGGTGCGCTCCCACACGCTCCCTTCGAGACCGGGCGAGACCTGACGCAGCGTCTTCTCGACGGCGTCCAGGTGCGGGGTCGGGGAGCCGGAGTCCGCGAGTGCCGGGGCGGCGGGCAGCACGGCGAGAGCGACGGCCGAGGCCGCCGCGCACCCGGCGAGACGGTTGAGACGGCGTAGCCGGTGGCGAGCCATTTCGCATCCTTATCGAGGTGTCAGGAACGGGGGTGTGTCGACGGGCGAGACGCGGGCACGGCGCCTCGCGGATCCGCGTCCGTCGTGACGGACGGTACGCGCAAGATCAACTCGATGAAGTTACCAGTCCGGAAGGGGTGCTTGGACACCCTGGGGCAAGCCGGAGCGAGCCCGGACGGGTCCCGGGATTTCTGGATTCAGCCCTTGACAACCCCCGGGGAGACCCTCGATGGAATCCCTCGCTCCGACCCCCCGGGACCGAGGCCGGGGCACCGCACCGAACCCCGACTCGGCTAAGGGTCGTTCGTACGCCTCTCGGAGGAGCCCCACACCGGATCGGAGCCCTCAGATGTATGTCACACGGGCTTCCTGGCTGATTACCCGCCGCACCGCCACGCCTTAGGTTTCTTGATCAACGGTGGGCTTCCCCGCTCCCCCGGCGATCCAGAAGTGAGGCAGGCATGTACGGCAAGGCTTTCGCACCCGAGTACCGGGGCTCCCTGGGCGACCTCTCCGTGAACGCGTCCCTGGAGGAGGTGCTGGCGAAGGCCACCGAGCAGCTCCGCAGAGCCGAACGGGGCGGCAGCGACCTGGAGTCGGCGCACGCCGGGCTGGCCGTCGCGGAGGCGAGCCGCCGGCTCGGCCGGGTCGCGGAGGCCGAGCGGGCGTGGAAGGGCAGCTACCGGGCCGCCCGGCGCGTCGGCGACCTGGGGGCGATGGCCTGGGCGGTGTGGAGCGGCGGCACCCTGTCCCGGCAGCGGGGCGACCTCGCGCTGGCCCGGCGGTGGCTGGCCACGGCCGCCGAACTCGCCGAGCGCGGCGGGGACATCGTGGCCCGCGGCTACTCGCTGGCCGGGCTCGCCGAGACCGGCCGGATCCAGGGCGACTACCAGGCCGTCGGCGAACTGCACGAGAAGCTGCTGGCGGAGGCGCGGAAGCGCGGCGAGGCCCGGCACACGGTGTGGGCGCTGGAGGGCATCGCGCAGATGCACCGCAACACCGGCTCGTACGACACGGCGCTGGCGATGTTCGAGGAGGCGGCCGGGATAGCCGGCCGGGCGGACGACGCCCGGGGCCGCGCCTGGGCCCTGCGCGGCATCGCCGATGTGCGCTCCGCCCGCGGGGAGACGGAGCCCGCGCTCGCGCTGCTGTCCGAGGCCGAGGCCACCTGCCGGGAGATGCGGCTGGTCAGCGCCCTGGCCTACAACCACAAGATGCGCGGCAACGTCTACTTCCGCGCGGGCCGCTACGCGGAGGCGCGGGACGCCTACGCCGGCGCCCTGGAGGAGTTCCTGGCCATGGCCGAGCCGCGCGGCGCCGCGCTGGCCCGGCTGGGGCTGGTCAAGTCCCGCGCCCGGCTGGGGCGTGCCCCCGAGGAGACCGCCGCCGACCTGGACGAGCTGCACCGCACGCTCGGCGGGATCGGCCTGCTGCACGCGCGGGACATGGTCGACAAGGCCCGCGCCGAGCTGGGGCTCGCCCCCGTCGGCGCGGCGGCCGCCCGCTGAACTCCCCCGCTCCACGCCTTCCGCCGCGCCCGGCCCCGGCCCCGGCCGGCGACCGCGCCCGCCGCTCCCGGCCGCACCGACCGGCCCCGTACCCGACCGGCACGACCACGACCGGCCCGTTCCCGGCCGCCCCTCGTCCACGACCACGGAAAGAGAAGCTCCCATGACCTCGCAGACCGGCCTCCAGGTGCCCGTGCCTCCCGCTCTCGACCGCTGCCGGATCCTGGTGGAACCGGCCCTGACCACGGCCGTCCGGAGCCTCCACCCGCTGCCCCGGCTGATGACGTCCTTCTCCCTCGGCTGGTGCGACGCCGACGGCAGGCCCACCTCCGCGCCCGGCGGCAAGGGCATCCGGCAGGCCCTCGCCGTCCTGGGCACCGAGGCCGTGGGGGCGCCCGGCGACCTCGCCGTGCCCGCGGCGGTGGCCGTCGAGCTGGTGCACACCTTCTCGCTGGTGCACGACGACATCATGGACGGCGACGAGCGACGCCGGCACCAGGAGAGCGCGTGGAAGGCGTTCGGCACCGGCCCCGCGGTCCTGACCGGCGACGCGCTGTTCGCCCTCGCCGTACGGACGCTGGCCGGCGCCGGCGGCGACCACGGCGGTACGGCCGTCCGGCACCTCGCGGAGGCCATGGGCGAGCTGGTCCACGGACAGGCGGACGACCTGGTGTTCGAGAGCCGGCCCTGGGTGGGGACCGACGCCGTCGGCATCCCCGAGTACCAGGCGATGGCCGCCCGGAAGACCGGTGCCCTGCTGGGCTGCTCCGCCGTCCTGGGCCCGGTCCTGGCGGGCGCCCCGGCACTGCTGGTGAGCGCGCTCTCGGAAGCCGGGCGGCAACTGGGGCTGGCGTTCCAGGCCGTCGACGACCTGCTGGGGATCTGGGGCGACCCGGCGACCACGGGCAAGCCGGTCCACAGCGACCTGCGCCGCCGGAAGAAGACCCTCCCGGTGCTCGCCGCCATGGCCCTGGACCCGGTGGCCGCCCGGCACCTGGTGGGGCTGCTGGGCTCGGGAATGCCGGTGGACGCCGACGACGCCTACCGCGCGGCGGCGATCGTCGAGGAGGCCGGGGGCCGGGAGTTCGCCCTGGAGGACGCCCGCCGCCATGTGGCGTCGGCGCGGGAGTGCCTGCGCGCGGTACCGCTGGCGGAGCGCGCGACGGACGAACTCGTCGAGATCGCCGAGTACCTGCTGGACCGCCGGCTGTGAGCTGAGCCGGCCCGGCGCGGTCCGGCAGCGCCCCGAAGGGGCGCGGGGAACCGCGCGACGGGCCACGACGCACCCGCGGACGACTCGCCGGAGTTCCGGCGGAGCGCTCAGGCGGCGGGCTCCGCCGGTACGGGCAGTGGGTTCCCCTCGCAGGCTGTGTCCCGGTCCGGAACCGCGCCGGTGAGGAGGTAGCGGTCCACGATCGTGTCCACGCAGGCGTTCTTCTCCAGGTACTGGCCGTGGTCGCCGCCGGTGACGGTCACCAGGCGCGAGCCGCGGAGCGCCTTGTGGGCACGGAGCGCGCCCTCGTAGTGGGTGGCCGGGTCGTGGCGGGAGTTGAGCATCAGGACCGGCGGCAGCCCCTTGCCGGTGACGTCGACGCGCGGCGCCGCACCGGCCGGCCAGGCCGCGCAGGTCGCCGCGAAGGCGAGCTCGCGGGCGCCCATGAGGGGGTACGCGGCGGTGTCCTTCGCGCTCTGCCGCACCCAGTGCCCGGTGTCCCGGGTCCACGGGGTGTCGTTGCAGGTCACCGCGAAGAACTCGGCGAGGAACTCCTTGCTGAGGTACCGGCCGAAGATCAGGTCGACGTTCCGCCGCTCCTCGTCCGTCGCCGTGTCCCAGTGGTCGAGGGCGGCGAGCGCGCCCGCCAGCACGGGGAAGGCCGCGCCTTTGTAGAGGGCGAGGATGGCGCCGTTGTCGAACTGGTTGGGCGCGAGGGTCTTCCCGCCGCCGATGGTCAGCGGCCGGGCGGCCAGCGCGCCGCGGCGCCGCTCCCAGTTCGCCTTGGCCTCGGCCGGGGTGCGCCCGTAGTGGTAGACGCGGTCGTACCGCGCCAGCCAGGGCAGGAAGTCCTCCTCGAAGCGGCGCTGGTAGCTCATCGGCTGCCCCTTCTCGAACTCCTCCCAGGTGCCGTCGAAGGCGATGTTGCTGTCGAGGACGGCGCGTTCGACGCGCTGCGGGAAGAGGGTCGCGTAGGTCGCGCCGATCTTCGTGGCGTAGGAGGGCCCGTAGTAGGAGATCTTCCGCTCGCCGAGCAGGGCGCGGTAGAGGTCGATGTCGCGGGCGGTCTGCTCGGTGGTGACGTAGGGCAGCAGATCGCCGCTGCGGGCCCGGCAGCCGGCCACGAACTTCCGGGAGTTGTCCAGGACGCGAGCGAGGGCGGCGGGCGAGCGGTCGCGGAAGTCCCCGGCGAAGAAGTCGGTGAATTCGGCGTCGTCCTGGCAGCTCACTCGGGTGCTGCGGCCGACGCCGCGCTGGTCGAAGCCCACCACGTCGTAGACCTCGGCGATCTTGGGCGCCGCCTTCACGAAGCCCGTGGGCCTGAGCAGTCCCTCGCCCCCGGGCCCGCCGGCCGCCATCAGCAGCGTCCCGCGCCGCCGCGCCGGGTCGGCCGCCCGCTGCCGCGACACCTGCACGGTGAGGTCGGCGCCGGTGCCGGGGTGGCGCCAGTCGCGCGGGACGGTCATCGGCGCGCACTCCAGCGTGGCGCCGGGCGCGCAGGGCTGCCATGCGAGGCGCTGCTCGGTGTAGCGCTGCGGCACCGGCCCGGCGGGCCGGGCCTGGGCGCCGGCCGCCGGGCACAGCGCGGCGGCGATCGCCGCCGTCACCACGCCGGTCACGGTGGAGCGGATCCACCGCGCCTTCCTGATCCTGATCCGGGACATCGATCCTCCTGGGCGTCTTCCGTACGCCTCGATGTTCCGGTGCGGGAGGGGTCCCGATCGATCCCCCTGGTATCCGTATCCGGGGTGGTACCAGTTGCACCATGGCGGGCGGCGCGGTGCGGGCGGCGGCGCCCGGAGGTCACTTGAGGAAGGTCACCTCGGGGTGGCGGGCGGACGGCCGGTCGAGCAGCGGGCTCGGCTTGCCGCGCAGCTGACGGTCGAAGAAGGCGGCCACGTAGTCCCTGGTGAGGGCGGTCGCCCGAGTGGCCGACAGGGTGCCGAGGGCGCCGGGGCGGTCCTTCTCGGGGAGCTGGGCGGGCAGGCCGAAGCGGTCCACGATCCAGGGGGCGTCGGTGAAGGTGAGGTGCCCGCCCTCGGGCACGTCGAGCCAGCGCTTCCAGCCGGTGAGCCGGCTCCAGGTGTGCTCCCAGTTCTCCCGGACGTCCGACGCCGCGCCGCGCTGCGCGCCGAGCAGCAGGACGGGCTTGCGCAGGCCGGCGGCGGGCGGCTCGGTGAAGAAGTTGCCGTCCAGGTTGACCGCGGCGGCCACGCGCGGGTCGTCGCGCATCACCTCGACGGCGCTCGCGCCGCCGATGGAGTGTCCGGCGACGCCGATGCGGCGGGCGTCGACGCGCGGCGCGGCACCGGGGCGGGTGAGCCGGTCCAGGACGAACCGGAGGTCCTTGCTGCGGTTGCGGACGACGGCGCCGCCGGCGGACTTCCCGCAGATCAGGCAGGTCTCGACGCGTCCGCCGGGGAACTCCACGGCGGCCTCGTAGGTGTGGTCGACGGCGGCCACGGCGTAGCCGCGGGAGGCCAGGTCCTCACCGAGGGCGGTGAGCGTGAGGCGGCTCATCCCGAACCCCGGGGACAGCACGACCAGCGGCCGGGCCGCCGGCACGGGGCGCGCGTCGGCGACGGCCTGGGTGCGGACGCCAGCGAGCGCCTCGGTGCCGAGGATCTGCCGGGACAGCGCCTTCGACGCGTACGGCGCCTTCTCGCCGCGCGAGGGGAGGGCCGGGTACCACATGGTGACCATGAGTTCCCGGGAGCCGGCCGAGGGCCGCCACGGGTCCGGGCGCGAGGAGTCGACCAGGTGCAGCGTCCTGGTGCCGATCGGCGCCCGCGTGGTGGGAGCGGGCACCTCGGCGGCGGGGCGGCCGGACGCGGGCGACGGGGCGGCGACGGCCGCGGGGGCGGGGGCGGCGGCAAGGGTCATGAGCAGGGCGGCGGCTACGAACGACCGGCGTGAGCGGGGTGTCCTCAACATGATCGTCACCGTAGATCACGTGGCGCCTGCGGCGGGCTTGTTCCCCGGCCCCGCCCCTTCCCGCTGCATCCGATGTGCGGCTCCGCCGCGTGGCGGGGGCAAGCCCCCGGACCCCCTTTTCCGCGCTGCCGCGCGGTGTCCTCAATCGCCGGACGGGCTGAATTTCAGCGAGATCCGCGCGAAGCTCCGCAACGACTCCGTCCCCGGGGCGAAATAACCCGTGTGGCCCCGCGCCCCCGTCGACGGCACGACCCGCGCCCCGAAAGCCGCGCCGGTCGGGTCCGCCCCGTGCCCCAGGCCGAAGAGTTCGACGTGGGGCACCCGCCCTATCCAGTCGGCGTCGTTGCGCCGCACCGCCCACACCCGGGCCCCCGTGCGCAGCCCGGCCGCGGAGTCGGCGCGGACCCCGGGGCTGCCGAGCAGGACGAGGTCGCCGGCCGTGTTGCCGTCGAGGGCGTGGGCGGCCAGGCCGCAGACGACCGAACCGTAGCTGTGGCAGAAGACCGCCGGTGCCTGCGGGGCACCGAGCCCCGCGAGGAAGCGTTCCAGCCGCGGGGCGCCGGCCTGGGCGAGCCGGCCCGTGGCGGCGTCCAGGCCGAGGCCGACGGGGGTGGTGTAGCCCGCCCAGGCGATCACCGCGTTGGGGGTGTCCGGGGCCTGCCGGGTCATCTCGGCCCGCAGCGACCGGGCCATGCCGGCGGGGGTGCCGTAACGGTCCTTCGCACGGTCGAAGGAGGCGAGGTCGATGTCCGAGCCGGGCACGACGACGGCCGTGCGCCGGGCCGCCGCCCAGTCCCCGTAGACCTCGGCGAGCTGGCCCCGGCCGCGCGGGTCGAAGGCGAGGATCTGCCGGCCGGGCGCGAGCAGCCGGGCGTAGCGGTCGGCCAGGGCGCGGGCGCGCTCGCGCTCGCCCCGGGGCAGGTCCGGGTCGGCGGCGCGGGCGCGGGCCGCGGCGCGCTCGGCGGCGACGGCCCGTGCGTTGGCCTCGTACCGCAGGGGTACGGGCGCGCCGTCGAGGTTGCCGACGACGAGGGGGTGCCGGGCGGCCAGCTCGTGCCGCCGGGTCTCGCCGAGGCCGGCGAAGAAGGCGGCGACGTCCCGTGGCGCGGCCGTGGCCGGGTCGGGCAGGTCCCGGCCGAGGGAGTGGTCGGCCCGCCAGGCGGCGGTTCCGGCCGGCGGGCCGGTGACGGCGGTCTGCTCGTCGCCGGTGGCCCAGCCCGCCGTGCCCGCGACGACGGTCGCCGTGAGCGCGGCGGCGATCAGCGAGCGCTTGAAGCGGCGCATGGATGTCTCTCCCTCGTCCTATGTGGTGACGGAGGGAAAGTTAGGAAGGGAGTGACGGATGGGGCGTCACACCAGGGGGCCAACCCATGGGTGATACCGGGGTAGGGGGACGGTGACGGCGGGCGGGACCGGAGCGGCGCGCGTTTCCCCCGGCCTCCCCCGACCGCCCCTACCGGGTGACGCCGCCCCGTACGGCCGGGAACGCCCCTGGTCCCGGACCTACAATCGGCCGGTGCTGGATGTGAGTACGCGCCGTCTCCGCTGTTTCCTCGCCCTCGCCGAGGAGCTCAGCTTCACCCGGGCCGCGAGCCGCGTACGGCTGGCCCAGCAGGCGCTGAGCCAGCAGATCCGCAAGCTGGAGGAGGGCCTCGGCGTACGGCTCTTCGAGCGGACCACCCGGCAGGTGTCGCTCACCGCGGCGGGGGCCGCGCTGCTGCCGCAGGCACGGCGGGTGATCGGCGCGTGGGAGCACGCGCTGGCGGTGCTGGACGACTGCCGGCGGGAGGCGGTGACGCTGCGGCTCGGCTTCGTCGCGGGCGCGGCCCTGGAGCTGACCGGGCCGGTCCTGGAGGAGTTCGCCCGCCGGCGCCCGGAAGTGTCCCTGACCCAGCGGGAGTTCACCCGGGAGGACCCGTCGGCGGGGCTGGGCCGCGGCCTGGTGGACGTGGCGTTCGTCCGGCCGCCGTTCGGGACCGCGGGCCTGTGTCTGCGGGAGTTGCTGGTCGAGCCCCGGGTGGCGGGGCTGCGGGCCTGCCACCCGCTCGCCGGGCGGGAGTCCCTGTCCGCCCGGGACCTGCGGGACCTGCCCGTCGTGGCGGTGCCGCACCCGGATCCGGTGTTCAGCGACTTCTGGACGCTGGCGGGGCCGGCCGGCGGCGGAGCCGAGGGGCCCCGGCGCGTCACCATGGAGGCGGCGACGCCGGCCGAGGAGCTGGCGCTGGTCACCACGGGCCAGGGCTTCACGGTCATGGCGCTGTCCGCCGCCCGCTACGCGCCGCACCCCGGGATCCGTTACGTTCCGGTCCGCGACATCGAGGGCTCGGCCCTGGCCGTGGCGTGGCGCCGGGACTCGGACTCGGAGCTCGTCGAGGACTTCGTCGCGAGCGCGCTGGCCGTGCGGGACCGCGAGCAGGCGGTCGTACGGGCGATCCGCGGTGAGGCGGGGGCGCGCGAGGACGGGTGAGGGCGGACGAGGACGGGTGAGGCCGGATGAGGGCGGGGGCCCGGTGAGCGGGCCGCGAGCGGGCTCCGGCGCCCGGCCCTGACCGGCCCGGCACCGGGTCCCCGGGCCCCTCCCGCCGGTCACCGTCCGTCACGGCTTCGCGCCCGGGACCGCGCGGCCGGGTCCATGGCACCGCCCCGCCGCCGGGGCGTCCCGGCAGGATCGGGCTCCGTTCCGACCCGGCTCCGCGACCGCCGGACGACCTTCGGTGAGCACCGTGCCGGGCGGCGGGCCGTGTTGCGCAATCGTCTGGGAACCGACGTCCGGCCGACGCACGGCTGTTACAAAACAGCAGGGAAACAGCAGGTTGCGGATCATAGGATCGAACTCATGACCAGTGGGTGATCAGTTCTATTTACTTCTCTCACCCCTTTGTTTCATTGAGTTTGATCACCGCGCTCTTGGCGCAGGAGAGTAGGGGACACACCTGTGCCAGGGCACATACCGCGGCGACGAGTGCTTCAGGTCGCCGGTGGCGGCATCGTCGTCGGAGCGGGCGCGGTGGGCGCCTGGCAGTGGCTGGCCCCCGAGGCGAAGGAGGCCGGCGCCAAGGGCGCCTCGGCCCGTAACGCCAAGGTGGCGGCCTCCGAGTCGTTCGTGCACGTCATCGCCCACCCCGATGACTCGCTGTACTTCATGAACCCGGAGCTGGAGCAGTCGGTCCGCAGCGGCGCCCCGGCCGTGACCGTCTGCCTCACCGGTGGCGAGTCCGACGGCCGCAACGAGCTGTCGAACGCCCACGACTACCGCAGGATGCCCGAGCGGCGGCCGGAGTTCGTCCGCGCCCGGGTCAACGGCTTCCGCCAGGCCACGGCCCGGATGGCGACCGGCGACTCGCTGAGCCCCTGGGAGGTGGAGACGCTCACCCTGCTGCCCGGCTTCGAGGTCGAGGTCCAGACGCTGCGCGCGGCGCCCCAGGTCCAGCTGATCTTCCTGGAGCTGATCGAGGCCCGGACCCTGCGCAATCCCCGCAAGGAGAGCCTGCGCGGCCTGTGGCTGGGCGCGGTCCCCCAGCTGACGACGCTGCGGCCGACCGCCACCCCGGTCGGCCGCACCTTCCGCTACGGGCGCCAGCAGCTGATCGACACGCTCGTCGCCGTTTTCGAGCGCTATCAGCCGACCGTCGTGCGCACCCTCGACCCGAACCCGACGCACGAGCCCAAGCAGCGGCACTTCCCGAACACGCCCCCCGTTCTGGAGGGCATATCGAAGTACGACCACCAGGACCACACCACCTCGGCGTTCTTCGCGCAGGCGGCCCTCGCCGAGTACTGGGGCCGCAAGCACTCGCGGCCGACCGCCGTGGAGAGCTACATCGGCTACGAGGTCTCGCAGCTGCCCAGCAACCTCGACCGGGCCACCACCGACCACAAGGTGAAGTTCCTCGACACCTATGGCTGGGCCGACGGCAAGGACTGCGGTGACTCCGCGGGCTGCGGCGACCGCAAGGTCGGCGCCCGCTCCAAGGCGGTCCGCTGGTCGAACAACTGCCGCCACCGCGCCACCGGCACCACGCGCTGGGTGCAGCCGCTGCCCGATAAGCGGCTCGCGGCCTTCGCCCTCCTCGACGGCGCCGTGCACTGCTGGACCGAGTCCCGGCCCGGCAGCGGCGTCTGGTCCTCGGCCGCCCCGGTCGCCGGCCCGATGCTGGAGGGCCAGGTGCAGGCGGTGCGGCACGCCGACGGCACCCTCCAGCTGTTCTCCGTCCGCACGGTGCTGCCGGGCAAGGAGAAGGACGACCGGACCCACCGGCGCGAGGTCGTCACGGCCCGCCAGACCGGGATGAGCTCCGGCACCCCGACGTTCGGCTCCTGGGAGCCGCTCGGCTCCCCCGAGACCGAGGACGGGCGCTCCATGGAGATGGGCTACCCGGTCGCGGCCGTCGGCAAGGACGGCGTCGTCCAGGTCTTCGTCCGCACCTTCGACGGCGGGGTGGCCTTCCGCGGCGGCGCCGGCGGCCAGGGCTGGACGGAGTGGGAGACCCTCGCCTCCCCCGGCCCCGAGCCGCACGTCATCGACGGGCTGGACGCGGTCGCCGACGAACAGGGGCGGATCCACGTCCTCGCCGCCGACACCCGCACGGTCCACCACTGGATGTCGCAGGAGCCCGGCGGCACCCCGCAGCCGGCCGAGCCGACCCGGCTGCCCACCTGCACCGGCCCGGTGACCCTGGCGGCGCTCCCGAGCGGCGGCATGCGCGTCGCGATGCGCCAGCCCGACACCTCCCGGGTGATCGTCGCCGACCGGCCGGAGAACGGCGCGTGGAAGGTGTCCGCCCAGTGCGAGCCGCTCGGCGGCTACGAGCGGGTCGGTGTCGCCCAGGCCGGGAACACGACCGTACTGGCCGACCGTGACGGCAAGGGCCGCGTCCGGCTCTCCGCCGGCTCCGGCCGCCCGGGTTCCTGGCAGGACCAGGGCATCCCCTACCGCGGGACGCCGGGCATGGTCCAGGACGCCGAGGGCCGTGTGGTGACGGTGGTGCTGGGGATGGACGGGAAGCTGAGTTCCGCGCGTCAGCGGGATTCCGGGGGTGGGGCGTTCACGGCGTGGGTGTCGCACGACGGTAAGACGCAGGGGGATGTGGCGTCGTAAGGGGTGACCGTTCCGGAGGCTGTTCCCTGCGGGGCTTTTTCCCCTACCCGCCCCTTCCCGGAACCGGGGGCTTCGCCCCCGGGCCCCCTTTCCGCGCTCCGCGCGGTGTCCTCAAACGCCGGACGGGCTGAAATCAGCCCGTCCGGCCCTTGAGCCCCGGTATCGGGAAGGCGCGCAACCTACGCGCGGGCCGCGCCGAGGTGGTCGGTGATCAGCTTGTTGATCTCCGCCTGGTGGTTGGCCAGGAAGAAGTGCCCGCCCGGGAAGACGTGGAAGTCGAAGGAGCCCTCCGTGTGCTCACCCCACGCCTTCGCCTCCGCCAGGGTCACCTTCGGGTCGTCGTCGCCGGTGAGGCCGATGACCGGGCAGCGCAGCGGCTCCCCCGGCTCGTAGGCGTAGGTCTCGGCGGCGCGGTAGTCCGCGCGGATGGCCGGGAGGACCATCCGCAGGAGCTCCTCGTCGCCCAGGACCTTGGTGTCCGTGCCGCTCAGGGTCTTCATCTCGTCGATGATGCCGTCGTCGTCGCGCAGGTGGACCGTCTCGTGGCGGTGCGCCGACGGCGCCCGGCGGCCCGAGGCGAAGATGCCCGCGAGCACGGTGTCCTTCTCCCGCTCGAAGCGCCGGGCGACCTCGAACGCGACCGAGGCGCCCATGCTGTGCCCGAAGAGGGCCAGCGGCTTGTCCGCCCAGGGCAGCAGCGCCGCGAACACCCGGTCGGCGAGGTCGGGGATGTTGTCTATGAGCGGTTCCTTGCGGCGGTCCTGACGGCCCGGGTACTGCACGCACAGGACCTCGACGGACTCCGGCATCGCCTGGGACACCGGGAAGAAGAAGCTCGCGGAACCGCCCGCGTGCGGCAGGCACACCAGCCGGACGTCGCCGTCCGGGCGCGGGTGGAACCTGCGGATCCAGAGGCCGTTGTCCTCGGTCTTGTCGATCACGGAACGATGTTTCCTTCCAACGGAGAATCGGGACGGGCGAAAGGGAACGGCGAGGAGCGCGAGGTGTGACGGCCCCCTGGCGGGGCCCGCCGCGCCGCCTCGCCCGGCCACGGTACTCACCCGGGGCGCGGGCCCCGCCGCCTCGTCGGCCGTCCGGTCCCCCGCACGCCACGCGCCCCGGGCGCGCGCCTCAGGGGCGCGCGCCCGGGGCGTCCGGCCTTACTTGGCGGTGACGTCCTGCTTGATGACGCGCTCGATGTTGCGCTCGGCGAGCGCCGTGATCGTCACGAACGGGTTGACGCCGATGGAGCCGGGGATCAGCGCGCCGTCGGTGACGTAGAGGTTCTTGTAGCCGTTGACCCGGCCGTAGTTGTCGGTGGCCTTGCCGAGGACGGCGCCGCCGAGCGGGTGGTAGCAGAAGTCGTCGGCGAACGCCTTGAGCTGCTTGCCGAAGAGGTCGTACCGGTAGATCGTGGTGTTGGCCTTGTTGATGCGGTCGAACAGCGACTTCGCGGCGGCGACCGCGGGCGCGTTCTGCTCCCGGGTCCAGCGCAGGTCGGCGCGGTCCTTGGCGGCGTTGTAGACGAAGGTGCCGCGCTGGGGGTTCTTGGTGATCGCCAGGTAGAGGCTGACCCAGGTCTCCAGACCGGCCGGCATGGGCGCGATCTCGGCGAAGACCGGGGCGTCGGGGTTGTCCCAGTCGTCGATGCCCAGGGCGGGGATCGAGGACTGCTTGGTGCCCGTGGGGTTCCACATGTGGTTGGCGCGGGCGGTCATGATGTTGCCGTTGGGGCCCCAGCCGGCGCCGACCTCGGAGCTGAGGTTCGGCAGGGTGCCGGTCTCCCGGGCGCGGAGCAGCAGTTCGGTCGAGCCGAGGCTGCCGGCGCCGAGGAAGAGGTGGCGGCAGGAGATCTCCTTGGTCGCCAGCAGCTTGCCGTCGGCGTCCTTCTGCTCGACGGTCAGCAGGTAGTTGCCGTCCTTCTGCTGCCGGATCGTCTTGACCTGGTGCAGGGTCTCGATGGTGACCTTGCCGGTGCCGAGGGCGGCCGCGAGGTAGCTCTTGTCCAGGGAGACCTTGCCGTGGTTGTTGCCGTAGATGACCTCGGCGTCCAGCGCGGACTTGGGCACCGAGCCCTCGGCCTCGCGCTTCATGTACTCCCAGTCGTAGACGTTGGGCACGAAGGTGGTGCTCAGGCCGGCCTTCGACGCCTGCTCACGCGAGACGCGGGCGAACTTGTACCACTCGGTCTCCTCGAACCACTTCTTGTCGATGTTGCCGACGCGGAGGGTCGAGTTGGCGCGCGGGAAGTACCGGTCGTACATCTCGGCGGCGTCGACCTGGGGCAGCACCTCCTCGAAGTACGAGCGCCGGGGCGTGACCGCCATGCCGCCGTTGACCAGCGAGCCGCCGCCGACGCCGCGGCCCACGTACACCGACATCTGGTCGAAGTTCACCCGGTCCAGGACGCCCGCGTAGGGGTCGATGTCCCGGTTGGCGAGGTCCAGCCAGAGGAAGGAGCCCAGCGGGGCCTCCGTCCGGGTCTTGAACCAGCTGGAGCGCTTGTCGGGCTTGAGCATCCCGCTGAAGACGTTGCCGTCCGGGCCGGGCTGGTTCCACAGCTGGCCCATCTCCAGCATCAGCGTGCTCACGCCGGCCTCGCCGAGGCGCAGCGCGGAGACGGCCGCGCCGTAGCCGGTGCCGATGACCACTGCGGGCACGAAGGTGCCGCCCGCCACGGCCTTGCCCGCGGCGGCGGCGCGGGGGGCCGCGGAGATGGTGGTCGCGCCCGCGAGGGCGGCCGCGCTGAGGGCGGCCATGCCGAACAGACGACGCCGCGACAGGTGCTGGTTGTCTACCACGCTGGTGATACCTGACCTTTCGAACAATTACGGAGGTACTTTCGAACCGTGGATGGTCTGGGGGGTGCGCGGCCGCCGGGCCGCGCCCGGGCTACCAGGCGACCGGCAGCCGGTGGACGCCGTAGACCTGGGTGTCGTGCCGGAGCGGTATCCCGTCCGCCGGGACGGCCAGGCGCAGGCGGGGGAAGCGGCGCAGCAGCGCGTCGATCCCGGCGCGGAGTTCGACGCGGGCGAGCTGCCGGCCGAGGCACCGGTGGGTGCCGTGGCCGAAGGCCAGGTGGCCGGTGGCGTCCCGGGTGAGGTCGAGGACGTCGGGGTCGGGGTGGCGGGTGGGGTCACGGTCGGCCGCGGCCAGCGAGACCGTGACGATCTCGCCCCGGCGCACGAGCACGCCGTCGATCTCGGCGTCCTCCAGGGCCGCGCGGGTGGGGCCGTGGTGGACGACGCCGAGGTAGCGGAGCAGCTCCTCCACCGCGCCCTCCGTCAGCGAGGGCTCGGCGCGCAGGGCGGCCGCCCGCCCGGGGTGCCGGAGGAGCGCGAGGACGCTGAGCGCGAGCTGGCCGGCGGTGGTCTCGTGACCCGCGGCGAGCAGCAGGAAGGCGAGCGAGGCGAGTTCCTCGTCGGCGAGGTTCCCGGCGCCGTGGACGAGGCCGCTGAGGAGGTCGTCGCCGGGCTCGGCACGCTTGCGCAGGACCAGCCCGTGGAGGGCGGCGGCGAGGCCCGCGAAGGCCGCCGTGACCTGGTCGGTGGAGGCGCCGTGCGCGCTCCAGGCCGCGAGATCGCGCCGGAACCGCTCCCGGTCGGGGGCGGGCACGCCGAGCAGTTCGCAGAGGACGAGGGAGGAGAGCGGGAGCGCGAAGTCCCCGACGAGGTCGGCCGTCCGGCCGGCGCGCTCCATGGCGTCCAGCAGTTCCTCGGCGGCCTTCTCGGTCCGCTCGGCCAGGAGGCCCATGCGCCGGTCGGTGAACTGGGCGGTGAGCAGCTCGCGGTAGCGGCGGTGTCCGGGGGCGCCCTGCGGGAGGGGCGTTCCGGCGGGGTCCGCCGGGTCCTCCTCCAGGATCGCCGCCCGGGGCACCGGGGGGTGTCCGGGTTCGGCGCGGGCGCCGAACCGGGGGTCGGATAACACCGTGCGGGCGGTGGCGTGGCCGGTGACGAGCCAGCCGGTGTGCCCGTCGGTGAACGTCGTACGGGACAGGGGCTCGCGTTCCCGCAGGGTCCGTATCTCCGCCGGCGGGTCGAAGAGGTTCTCGCGCGCCGTGGAGAACAGCGGGCATGCCGCGGCGGACGGGAACGGCGAGGGCGCCGCCGGTGCGGCTCCGGTCATGTCCCTCCCCCTTCCCTGGCCTCGCGTCGTCGTCGGCACGAGGTGTCTTTCCGTGTCCGGCACCCACGCCGGACACGCGTTCGATACCTTCGGTAGGACGGTATGAAGGGCTCCGGATCGCTGTCAACGAAATCGCGGGCCGGGGCGCTAACCCTGTGGGGGCGGCCCGTAGGTACGGTTACCGGGGGTTCCCGCAGCGTTTCGGTTCGGTACGGTACGGGTCGACCCGGTACGGGTGGTGTCCTCGGTGCCGTCCGGCAGCAGGTGGGCCAGGCCCACGAGTTCCGCCCGGCCGTTGACGTTCAGCTTCCGGTAGGCGTGCGTCAGGTGCTTCTCGACGGCCCGTGAGCTGACGTCGAGGCGCTCGGCGATGTCCCGGTTGGAGACGCCGTGCGCGGCGAGCCCGGCGACCCGGCGCTCGGTCCGGGTGAGCGCCTCGACGTCCAGGGAGCTGGCCCTGCGGGCCATGGCCTGGAGCTCCCGGGCCGCCCGGTCGGCGAGCCAGGGCACGCCGGAGGCCAGGGCCTGCTCCCGGCCGCGGCGCAGATGGGTCTCGGCGTCGGTCCGGCCGGCCGCGCGCAGCCGCCTGCCGAGGAGTACGGAGGTGCGGGCCCGCTCCATGGCGTTGACGGCGCCCTCCAGGGTGTCCAGGGACTCCCGGAGCAGTTCGAGGCCCCGCTCCCCCTCGGTGAGGGCGCCCCGCATCCGCAGGGCGCGGCCGATCGCCACGGGCGTGCCCCAGGCACGGGCCCGCGCGCACTCCTCCTCGATGAGCTCCTGGGCCTGGACTCCGTGCCCCATGCGGTAGTGCAGGCCGGCGGCCCAGGCCCGCCAGGGGAAGACCGCGGGGTTGCGCCAGTCGGCGCGCTCGGCGGCCCGCCCCCAGTCGAGGAAGTACTCCAGGGCGGTGGGCAGGTCGCCGACGGCGGCGGCCATGGAGCCGCGCAGCAGCTGGAGGCAGGAGGGCTGGTGGCCCTGGGCCGCGCCCTCGCGGCGGTACTCCAGGAGGCGGCGGGTCAGTTCGGCGTCCCGGGTCTCGATGGCGACGAGCACGATGCCGATCATCGACTGGAGGGTCGCCCACTCGGTGACCCCGAGGGCGAGGGCCTCGGCGGCCTGGGCACGGGCCTCCTCCAGCCGGCCCTGGGCCAGCAGCACCTGGGTGAGTTCGATGCCGATGACGCCCTGGGGGACGACGGCGTTCTCCCGGCGGGCCCGCTCCTGCGCGGTGTGCAGCCAGGGGCCGATGATCTCGACGGAGTCGGCGGCGATGAGGATGTGGGGCAGCAGGGGCAGGGCCGAGTAGACGTGGTCCGGGGTGGCGGGCTCGTACTGCAGGACGCGGTTGGCGAGCGGCCCGACCTCGGCGGCCGACATGCTCTGGGTCATGGTCGCGCCGTGCAGGAGGACGGTGACGAGTTCCCGCTCGGCGGCGGTGCCCAGCGGGGGCGTGGGGCCGAGGGCCCGCAACCGGTCGGCGCAGGTGAGCAGCCGGCCGGGGCCGGCCACCGCGATGTGCCGCAGCCGGGCCTCCAGCCGCAGGGCCAGCTCGCGGTCCTCGCCGGCGATCAGCACCGGGTCGCCGAGCTCGGCGGCGACCTTGCAGACCACGTCGACGGAGGGCGGCGGGCAGCCGCCGAGCTGGGACGGGGGGATGCGGGAGGCGGCCATGGCGCGCTGGGTGGCGGTCGGGATGAGCAGCAGCGCCTGGGAGATGTGCCGGATGGCGGCGGGCGGGTCGAAGGCCCGCTCGACGGTGGCGAGGTCGACGAGGAGCGCGGCCCGGTCGGGGCCTGCGGGGGTGCTGCCGAGCAGGGCCCGGCGCAGATAGCGGGCCGCGTCGTCGGGGGCGCCGCGGCGCATGGCGGCGGTGGCGGCCGAGCGCAGCACCTCGATGGCCCAGCCGTCCTGGCAGGAGGTCGCCTCCAGGAGCTGGGCGGCCGCCTGTTCGGCGGGGTGGCCCGCGCCGTGCAGCAGGAGGGCCGCGTAGATGTGGCTGTCCTCGTGTTCCGCCGGGGTCATCGCGTCCTCGACGGCGTCCCGTACGGCCCGGTGGACGAAGCGGGGCTCGGCGGTCGGGGCGAGCAGCCCGAACCGGCGCAGGGAGCGGACCGCCGCGTCCCGGCCGGTCTCGTCGAGGCCGGCGAGCCGGCCGGCCAGCTCCAGGTCGGTGTGACCGTCGAGGACGGCCAGCGCCTTGGCCATGGCCTGGACGGGGGCGGGCTGGGTGCGCAGCGCGGCGACGAGCCGGCCGCGCAGGGACGGCAGCGGGGTGGTGCGTACGGTGTGGGCGCGCTCGGCGTCCGGCGCGCCGGTGCCGGCGAGGGCGTCGAGGGCGGCGGTGAGGAACAACGGGTTACCGGCGCCGACCTCATGACAAGCCGTCAGATAAGCGGGGTCGGCGGGACGGCCGAAGCGGGCGGCCACGAGCTCGGCGGTGCTCTGCGGCGAGAGCGGGTCGGGGCGCAGGACGCGGGCGGCGCGGTCGGTGATCTCGTGGACGCGCGGCTCCTCGCCGCGGGGGTCGCCCTCGCGCAGGGCGACGACGGCGGTGATGCGCAGGTGGGCTATCCGCTTGGCGAGGTGGCCGAGCCAGCGCAGGGAGGGGGCGTCGGCCCACTGGAGGTCGTCGACGAGCAGCAGCAGCGGGGTGCGCGCGGCGCGGTCCGCGGCCAGGGCGAGGAGTTCGCCGTGCGGCTCCGGCACCCCGGGCCCGGCCGGGCGGTCGTCCAGGGCGCCGCCGGGCAGGAGGGGTTCGAGGAGCTGGCCGACGACGCCGAAGGCGAAGTCCTGTTCCAGGAGGGCCGCGCCGGCGCTGAGGACCTGGGTGCCGCGCTTCTCGGCCAGCGGCCGCAGGGCCCGCAGCAGAGTGGTCTTGCCGGTGCCGAGGCCGCCGGTGACGACCAGCAGGGAGCCGCTCGCCCCCTCGGCGGCCTCCAGCGCCTCGGAGATCAGGTCGAGTTCACGCTGCCGGTCGAGCAAGGGGGTCATGGGGTGTTCCTCCGTAGCTGCCCCAGCGCGTCGGCCAGCTCCGAGCGCCCTGAGATGCCCAATTTTCGGTAGGTCTTGGTCAGATGGAGTTCGACGGTGCGCAGGGTCACCGAGAGCTCGGCGGCGATGGCGCGGTTGGCCATGCCGTGCGCGGCGAGACCGGCCACCCGGAGCTCGGCCCCGGTCAGCCCGCCCGGGGCCGCGGGCCGTGCGCCCGGGGAACCGGCCGGGCCGCGCTCCGGGTGGCGGCCGCCCCGCGGGGGCCCGGGCACCGGCCTTCCCGCCGCGCGTGGCCGTACCCGCGCCGTCGGCGGCGAGCAGGGCGGGGACGGCGGCGGGGCCGGCGGGCCCGGCGAGCGCGGCGGTGCCGAGGGACACGAGGGCCTGCCGGTACTGCCAGGTCGCGGGGGCGTCGGCCGGCGGCCGTACGGCGGTGGACCGGGGCGACCGGCCGCCGGCCGCGAGCAGCGCCCGGCGTACGGCGCTGGGCGCGCCCCAGGCCAGGGCCAGCCGGCGTTCCTCGGCCGCCGGCTCGGGGAGCCCGCCGTGGTCCGGGTCCGGCCCCTGGGCGAGGGCGGCGGCCGAACGCCAGGGCAGCAGGGCGGGGTTGGCGACCCCGCGGGCGAGCAGCACCCGGCCGCACTCCAGCAGATCGGCGCGGGCCTCCTCCCGCCGCTCGCCCGCCAGCCGCAGCAGGCCCCGGGCGTACAGCAGGTACGCCCAGGCGAGGCCGTCCTCGGCACCGGTCGGCCGGGCGAGCCGTACGGTCCGCTCGGCGGCGGTGAGGTCGCCGCGCTCCAGATAGACGAAGATCTTCAGGCCGACGAGGCCGGGGGCCATCAGGGGGTGCCAGCAGTGCGGCGGCATGGCCTCCTGGGCCCGGTCGAGGATGGCGGACGCCGCCTCGGTACGGCCCTGGTGCAGATCGACGAGCGACTCGACGAGCAGGGCGAGACCGGCGATCTGATGGGCTCCGGCGCCCTCGGCCCGCACCAGGACGGCGGCGAGCCCGGCCCGCGCCTCGGCGAAGTCGTCGGTCAGGACGAGCGCGTGGCAGGCGGCGAGCTGGCAGGTGAGGGGGGTGCTGTCCCGGGCGGCGGGGGTGAGCGCGGTGCGGGCGAGCTCACGGGTGCGGACGATGTCCTGGCCGTGCAGGGCCCGCCGCCAGGCGGCGACGCCCGCTTCGGCGGGTTCGGTGGGCGCCTCGGCCAGGGCGGGTATGGAGGGCCGGTCCAGTGCGTAGGCGGCGCCCTGCTGGCTGTGCTCGGCGAGCCAGTACAGGGCGCGGAGGGCGGACCGGTCCCGGGGGTCGAGGTCGCCCCGGTCCAGGACGTGGGCGATCAGCGGCTGCGCGGAGACGACGTCGCCGCGGGCGACGAGGAGCTCGGCGGCGTACACCCAGGACGGGCCCGCCGTGGCGTCGGCCGGGGTGAGCAGGGCGCGCCGCAGGTGCCGGTCGGCGGCGTCGGGCGCGTTGGGCAGCGCGGCGACGCTCAGCTCGATGAGGACCTTCACGCGCAGCGCCGGGTCCATCGGTTCGCGCAGGGCGCGCTGGAGCAGCCGGACCGCACCGGCCAGGTCGCGGGCGGTCCGGCGGCGGGCGGCCTCCCGGCGCAGCACGTCCACCGCCCAGGCGGAGCCGATGATCCGGGCGGCGAGCAGCAGCCGGGCCACCGCGCCGTCGGGGACGGCCTCCCGGTGGGCCCGCTCGGCGGCGCGGGCGTAGAGCTCCTCGCGGCGTTCGGAGCCGATCCCGGCGAGCACCGCCTCGGCGGCCCTCGGTTCACGGAAGGCGGGCGGGTCGCCGTCGGTCAGCAGCCCGGTCGGGGCCAGCAGGCGCAGGGCGCGGGCGGTGCCGTGGGCGCGGGGCTCCGCCAGCGCGGCGATCATGCCGGGGGTGCCGTCGGGGCCGCACACGGCCACCGCGCGCAGGACGTCCTGGAGTTCGGCGGGCAGGGTGGCGCAGGTCCGGGCGGCACGGTTGCCGACGGCTTCGGCGACGGTCTCGGCCAGGTGCGGGAGATGGTCCGGGCCGGGGGGCCAGCCCTGGCGGGAGAACCGGCGGATCACCGTGCGCAGGACGGCCGGCCGTCCGTCCATGGCGTGGGCCGCCGCCCGGCTGAAGACCGGGTCGACGGGCCGCCCGTACGCCCCGCGCAGCACCTCGCCCACGCCTTCGGCGGAGAGCGGGGCGAGGGTGAGGGTGTGCGCGGTGACGGCGCGTTCGTCGGCGAGGGAGCACAGGTCGAGGTGTCCGCCGGGGCCGCCGGGCTCGCCGGTGGCGACACCGTGGGTGGTCAGCAGGAGCACGGGCGCGCCGGACAGCCGGCGGGCCAGCGCCCGCAGCACGCCCCAGGACTCCGGGTCGGCCCACTGGGCGTCGTCGACGGCGAGGAGCAACGGCCGCTTCCGGGCGGCGGCGAGGAGGACGCGGCACAGTTCCCGCACACCGTCCGCGCCCTGTTCCGCCTTGTACCGGGACGGGTCGGTGCCGGGCGCCACACAGGCCAGCAGCTGGCCGACGACGCCGAACGGCAGTCCGGCCTCCTCCCAGGAGGCGTGGGCGGTGGCGGAGCCGACGCCGGAGCGGGCGGCGAAGGCGACCGCGCGGTCGAGCAGGGCGCTGCGGCCGACGCCGGGGGCGCCGTGGACGGCGACGGCGGCCGACCGGCCGGCGCCGAGCCCGTGCAGCAGGCCGCACAGCAGCTTCTCCTCGCGCTCGCGTTCCACCAGCGGCGGCGCCCCGCTGAGTCGGCCGTCGACCGTCGGCCAGGATCCCTCTTCCCCGGCCCGGCCGGCTCTCCAGTGCGTCACGGGCCGCCCCCTAGCGACCCGGCGCGTGGGCGCCGGCCGGCGGCCCCACGCGCTCCGGGGGACGGGGGCTCAGCGGGCCGGGGGCGCCCAGGGAGCGGGGCAGTTCGGCGCGGCCGCGCACGTCGAGCTTGCGGTAGACGTTGGTCAGGTGCATCTCCACGGTGCGGGGGGTGACGAACAGGGCGTCGGCTATCTCCTTGTTGCTGACCCCGCGGCGGGCGAGGTCGGCGACGCGGCGTTCGCTGTCGGTGAGCGAGTCGACGGGCGAGGCGGCGAGCTGGGGCATCCGGCCGCCGGCGGCGACGAGGAGCTTGCGGGCGAGCCCGCCGAGGATGTGGTAGCCGCAGCGGGTGGCGAGTTCGATGGCGCCGCGCAGGTGGCGGCGGGCCCCCCGGGTGTCCTCGTGGCGCAGCAGCTCGTAGCCCAGCTGGTACTGGGCCTTGGCCTGTTCGAGCCGGGCCGGGGAGGCGGCGAGCGCGTCGACGGCCTCGGCGAGCAGGTCGAGCCGGGCCCGGCCGTCGGCGACGACGCCGGCGGCCAGCAGCCCGAGGCCGATGCCCCGGGGGGTGCCCCAGCGGCGTACCCGCTCCTGGGCGCCCTCGGCGACGGCGGCGGCCTCGGACCTGCGGCCCAGCTGGACGAGGACGGAGGCGGTGGGCAGCCACCAGGGGGCGAGCACCGGGTTGGTCACCCCGGCCTCCTCCAGGCTGCGCCCGCACCGCTGCCACAGCTCCAGCGCGCCGTCGAGGTCACCGCGCTCCCGGCGGACCCGGCCCAGGGTGTAGAGGTGGTGGTGCCATTCCCAGATCCGCCGGTCCACCCCGCGCCGGCCGCCGTGGGCGAGGGCGGTCTCGGCGCGTTCGAGCTGCCCCTGGGAGAGCAGCGCGCTGCCGAGGGCTATGTAGGGCAGGGGCGAGGAGGGGCCGCGGACCGTCTCGGCGAGGTCGACGGCGGCGCGGGCGTCGACGGCGGCGCCGCCGACGTCCCCGATGGAGTGGCGGACGACGGACCGGCCGGACAGCGCCGCCATGTGCAGGCCCGGTTCGTACCGGTCCCAGCTGGAGGACAGGACGCGGCCGAGCCCGGTCAGGGCCTCGTCCGTCTCGTCGGCGATGCCGAGGACGAGGGACGCCCCGAACACCCACCAGCCGACGGGCGCGGGCTCCTCGACCTTCAGGGCCCGGCGGGCGAGGGCGACGGCCTGCCGGGCGGGCCTGCCGTCGAGGGCGGCGAGGACGCCCATGCCGGACAGCAGCCGGCGCTCGGCCGGGCTGTCCCCCGGGGGCACGGGCCAGGCCGCGGCCCGTTCCTGGACCCCGGCCAGGGCCGCCTTCTCGTTGACGGCGGTGACCAGCAGGGTGGCGGCGACGGAGGTGCGCAGCTCCGTGTCGGCGGGGTCGGTGCCGGGCTCCGGCTGGAGGGCGGTGAGCGCCTCGCCGAGGACGCGGACCGCGTCGGGGGCGTCACGGGTGCCGAGGGCGGTCATCCCGTACTCGACGGCGATGGGGGCCCGTTCCCCGGGGGTGGTGGCGTCGGCGAGGGCCTGCCGCAGGTGGCACAGCGCGGTGGCGGGGGCCACCGGGGCCGAGGCGCGGGCCAGTTCGATGCGGACGACCTGGCGCTGGGTGCCGGTGAGGTCCGCGTCCAGGGCACGGCGCAGATAGCGGATGGCGGCCCGGGAGGTGTCGCGGTCGGGTGCCTCGGCGGCCGCGTCGCGCAGGACGGCGAGCATCCAGGGCTCGGCGAGCTCCTTGAGGAGGAGGAGCTGGTCGGCGACGTCGGCCGCGGGGCGGCCCGCGTCGTTGAGGACGCGGGCGGCACGGGCGCGCAGCGACTCCAGGCGGGCGGCCGGGAGGCCGGCGAGGACGGCGTCGCGGACGGCGTCGCGCATGGTGACGACGGGGTGGCCGGCGGCCGGTCGTACGACTCCCCCGGTGGGGCCGCCGGCGGTGTCCTCGGGCGGGCCGTCGACGACGCCGTTGCGGCGCAGGGCGTCCAGGGCTTCGGTGAGGCGCCTGCCGGTGACGCCGGAGAGGGCGGCCAGCGGATCGGAGCAGGAGCGGCCGAGGACGGCCAGGGCCTGGGCGACGGCGCGTTCGGGGCCGGGGCAGCCGGCCAGGTGGGCGGTGACGGACTCGGCGAGGACGGCGTCGCCGGTCCGGCGCAGATGGCGGGTGCCCGCGGCGTCGGGCCCGAGCCCGGCCGCGCTCACGCCGGTGAGGAGGCGTACGAGCCGGGCCGGGTTGCCGCCGCTGATCTCCGCGCAGTGGCGCAGGAAGGATTCGTCGGCGGGGCGGCCGAGGGTGCGGACGGCCATCCTGGCGGTGTCGGCCCGGGTGAGCGGACCGAGGTCCAGGGTGGCGCAGCGGCCCTGGGCGAGGAACTCGGCGAGCATGTCCGTGCCGGGGCCGTGGCATTCGGTGCGCTGGGCGAAGAGCACCAGCAGGGGCAGGGCGGTGGCCCTGCGGAGCACGAAGTCGACGCTGCGGAGGGAGGCTTCGTCGCACCACTGGGCGTCGTCGACGACCAGCGTGAGCGGGCCCGCCGCGAGCAGACCGGCGAGGTGCCGGTGGAAGCGGCGGTGGAAGGCGTAGGCGGCGTGGGCGGCGGGGGTGCCGGGGAGGGTGGCGGCGGGCTCCGGGAGGGCGTGCGGGTCCTGGCCGAGGAGCCGGCCTAACACCCGCCGGCCGTCCTCCGCCTGCTCGCTGCCGGCGCAGTACCGGACGGCGCCCCCGGCCGCGGCCGACCGGTCGGCGAAGGCGGCGAGCAGGCTGGTCCGGCCGATGCCGGCCGGGCCGCGGACCAGGACCGCCCGCGCGCCCTCCCGGCGCGCGCCCTCGGCGTGACGGGCGAGCGTGGCGAGCTCGGCGGAGCGGCCGACCAGGAACCGGGGGGTCTCCTTGCCCTTGTCGCTGATGACCGCCACGGCGTTTCCTTCTTTCGTGAAGCCACACTCGAGCTCCGTCGATCGACGTGGCGGAGACGGTTCCTAAGACGGTTCCAAGTCCCGACTTGCACGATCAAGATCAGAAATGACGGTAACAGGACAGCTGATGGGGACCCATCACCTTTGAGACAGAATGCGAAGCATCCATGGCCAAAGATGAACGCTGAGTTCCCGGCCGCCTACGCGGCGTGGTGCCCCCTCAGTCTGCCGCAAGTGAGCCGAAACCCGTCCGCGCCAAGAATGCCGACATCCGCTTGTCATTCGCTTGCCGTACGCTGCACCGTCCGTCCCGACGGCCCGGCGGACCCCGCCGCCACCGGCACGGACGCACTGAACACGGCGTCCCGGACCGGGGCCGGCGGAAGCGCCCGCCGGGGCACGCGGCGCGGCCGGACCGGAACCCGGAACCGGGAGAAGACGGACGGGAAAGGGGCTGCCGCGTGGGCGGACTGCTGGAGCTGCTCGAAGACTATTACGACGCCGTGCCACGCGGTACGGCGCGCGCCGAGGACTTCGGCCCTCTGACCCTGTTCGTCCGGGAGGGCGAGGGCTGGCCGTACTACGCCCGGCCCGCCCGGTCCTGGCGCGGCCCGGTGACCGCGGCCGACGTCCGGCGGGTCCGCGACCGCCAGCGCGAACTGGGCGTCCCCGAGAGCTTCGAGTGGGTCGCCGAGACCACCCCCGCGCTCCGGGCCGCCGTGACGGAGGCGGGCCTCACCGTGTGCGAGCACCCGCTCATGGCGCTGGACCCGGCGGCCGGGACGGAGGGCACGGACGGACTCCCCGAGGGGCTTTCGGTGCGGGTCGTCGGCCCCGGCGACCCGGCCCTGCCGAGCGCCGTGGCCGTACCGAACGTCGCGTTCTCCGAACCCGGCCCGGCCGTCGGCGGGGCGGGCCCGGCCGAACTGGCCGCGACGGTCCGGAAGCTGAGCGCCGACGGCTCCGTGGACCGGCTGGCCGCGCGCGTCGAGGCGGGCCTGACCGTGCTGGCCGCGGCCGTCCGGGACGGCACGGCCCTGTGCGCGGGGCAGCACCAGCCCGTGGGCGACGTCACCGAACTCGTCGGCATCGGCACCCTCCCCACGGCCCGCCGCCAGGGGCTCGGCCTCGCGGTGACGGCGGCCCTCGTGGCGGACGCGCGGTCGCGGGGGGTGCGGACGGTCTTCCTGTCGGCGGGGGACGAGGTGACGGGGCGGGTCTACGGCCGTGCGGGGTTCCGGCGGGTCGGGACCGCGCTGATCGCTGGGCCGGGGTAGGAGGCGGGGGCTTTTTCCCCCGCCCCTTCCCGAACGGGGCTCCGCCCCGGACCCCGGTCCTCAATCGCCGGACGGGCTGATTTTCAGCCCGTCCGGCGCTTGAGGACATTCGGGAAGGGGCGGGTAGGGGAAAGCCCCGCGCAGCGGCACCCCGTCAGCGGATACCCACCCCCGACACCGCCCTCGCGATGACCAGCCGCTGAATCTCGCTCGTGCCCTCGAACACCGTGTAGATCGCCGCGTCACGATGCATCCGCTCCACCGGATACTCCCGCGTATAGCCGTTGCCGCCCAGGATCTGCATGGCCTGCGCCGTCACCGTCTTCGCCGTCTCCCCCGCGAAGAGCTTCGACATCGAGCCCTCCGCCGAGGTGAAGGGGCGGCCCGCGGTCGCCATCCACGAGGCGCGCCAGACCAGCAGGCGGGCCGCGTCGATACGGGTGCGCATGTCCGCCAGCTGGAAGGCGACGCCCTGGTTGTCGATGATGGGGCGGCCGAACTGGACCCGGTCCTTGGCGTATTCGAGGGCCACCTCGTACGCGGCGCGGGCGATGCCCACCGCCTGCGCGCCGACGGCCGGCCGGGACGCCTCGAAGGTGGCCATCGCGGCGTTCCGGGCGCCGGCGCCCGTCTCGCGCTCGCCCTTCGCCCGTTCCCGGGCGCGGGCCAGCCGGTGCTCCAGCTTCTCGCGGCCGCCGAGCAGGCAGTGGCCGGGGACGCGTACGCCGTCGAGGACGACCTCGGCGGTGTGCGAGGCGCGGATGCCGTGCTTCTTGAACTTCTGTCCCTGGGACAGGCCCGCCGTGCCCGGCGGCACGATGAAGGAGGCGTGCCCGCGCGCCCCGAGGGCGGGGTCGACCACGGCGACCACCACATGGACGCCGGCGATCCCCCCGTTGGTCGCCCAGGTCTTGGTGCCGTTCAGCACCCATTCGTCCTTCGCCTCGTCGTAGACGGCGCGGGTGCGCATGGCGGAGACGTCCGAGCCCGCGTCGGGCTCGGAGGAGCAGAAGGCGGCGACCTTCACCTCGGCGGCGTCCCCGTACATCTGCGGGACCCAGGTGCCGATCTGCTCCTCGGTGCCGTTGGCGAAGACGCCGACCGCCGCGAGGCCGGTTCCGGCGATCGCGAGGCCGAGGCCCGCGTCGCCCCAGAAGAGCTCCTCCATGGTCATGGGGATGCCGAGGCCGGTGGGGTCGAGGAATTGCTGGGCGAAGAAGTCGAGCGAATACAAGCCGATCTTGGCGGCCTCCTGGACCACCGGCCAGGGGAACTCCTCGCGCTCGTCCCACTCGGCCGCCGCCGGGCGCATCACGTCCTCGGCGAAGCCGTGGAGCCAGTCCCGCACCCCCCGCTGGTCCTCGTCGAGCTCCATGGTGAACTCCGCCATGACCCCTCCCACCCCTCATTACTCAAGGTAACGCGAGTATGTTACCCATGGGTAGAGGTGTCAACCGCCCCCGCCTCCCCGATTCGCTCGGTGCAGCGGGTGTTACGTTGCGCATGCGTGACGATTCGCAGGGGCGGGGAGGCATTCCTATGGAGAACAACAGTCAGCGGGACGATCAGCAGCGTGCCGCGGAACGGCGGCGCAAGGAGCTGCTGGAGGCCGCGGACCGCGTGGTGCTGAGGGACGGCCCCGGGGCGTCGATGAACGCCATCGCGGCCGAGGCGGGCATCACCAAGCCCATCCTCTACCGGCACTTCGGCGACAAGGGCGGGCTCTACCGCGCGCTCGCCGCCCGCCACACCGACGCGCTGCTCATCGGGCTGCGCGCCGCGCTGGACGCCCCGGCGGACCGCCGGGAGCGGGTCGAGACCACGCTGGACAGCTACCTCGCGGCGATAGAGGCCCGGCCGCAGGTCTACCGCTTCCTGATGCACCCGGCCGACGAGGCCCACCCGGCGGAGCAGGGCTTCGACGTCGGCCGGCACTCCGCGCCCCTGCTGCGGCGGATGGGCGAGGAGCTGGCCCAGGTCATAACCGAGCGGGTCGACCTCGGCCCGGGCAGCGAGGAGCTGGCCCGGGCCTGGGGGCACGGCATCGTCGGGATGATGCACGCGGCGGGCGACTGGTGGCTGCGCGAGCGGCCCTTCCCGCGCGCACACCTCGTACGGCATCTGGCGGACCTGCTGTGGGGCAGGCTGGCGGCGGCCGGGAACCTGCCGGGCGGCCCGGGCTTCTAGGGCCGCACCCGGGCGGCGCCCCGCCCACCGGGTACGGCCTTCCCACCCGGTTCCGGGCACGGCCTTCCCCGCCCGGTTCCGGGCCCGGGCTCAGCCCTGCCGGCCGCCGAGCGGAGCCCCTGCGGCGGGCGCGAGCCCGCCCCGGCGGGCGGCCCGCAGCGCGCGCCGGCGCCGCAGCCCCGTCAGCCGGTCCAGATACAGCCCGCCCTCCAGGTGGTCGCACTCGTGCTGGAGGCAGCGCGCGAAGAACCCCGTGCCGCTCACCCGCACCGGGGAGCCGTCCACCATGAAGCCCGCCACCTCCGCGTGGTCGAAGCGCTCCGTGCCCGCCTCGACGCCGGGCACGGAGAGACACCCCTCGGGCCCGCGGAAGGCGATGCCGTCCGCCGTGACGAGCCGGGGGTTCACCAGGTGCCCGAGGTGGCGGACGTCCTCGTCGTCCGGGCAGTCGTAGACGAAGACCCGAAGCGGTACACCGATCTGGTTGGCCGCGAGGCCCACGCCCCGCGCCGCGTACATCGTCGCGAACATGTCCTCGACGAGCTCCGCGAGGCCCGCGTCAAACTCCGTGACCTCCTCACAGGGGGTCGCGAGACCCTGATCTCCGAGCAGCCGCAGGGGCCGTACACGTCCTGAACCACCGGGAATCGAGCCTTTGCGCATGGGGGCAACCCTACGTTCCGAGGACTGCGGGTTCGGGCCCACGGCCGGATCTCGATAGGCTGATCCCCGACCGAGGCCCCCTGGCCGACGTTCGGCTCGGAGGGGGCGTTCCACCGGCGGACCAGGAACAGGCAGCGGCGCCGGATTGCAAGGAGGATCTAGGACGATGGCAGGCAACACGGGGCCGCTGTCGCCGCGGGCCAAGCTGGCCGTGACGGCGGGCAAGGCAGCTGCGGCGGTGTCGCGCGCCGCGGGCCGCGGCAGCGGATCGGTGATCGGCGGCAAGGTCGCGCTCAAGCTCGACCCGGATCTGCTGGCCCGGCTGGCGACCCACCTGGACGTGGTCCTGGTGTCGGCCACCAACGGCAAGACGACCACGACCCGGCTGATCGCCGAGGCACTGCGGGCCAGCGGGCCGGTGGTGTCGAACGCGCTGGGCGCGAACATGCCGGCCGGCATCACCTCCGCCCTCGCAGGCGGCTCGGACGCGCGCTACGGCGTGATCGAGGTGGACGAGAAGTACCTGGCGGGTGTCGCCCGGGACGTCTCGCCCAAGGCCATAGCGCTGCTGAACCTCTCGCGCGACCAGCTCGACCGGGCCGCGGAGACGCGCATGCTCGCCGAGAAGTGGCGCGAGGGCCTGGCCGGCACCAAGGCGGTGATCATCGCCAACGCCGACGACCCGCTGATCGTCTGGGCGGCGTCCTCGTCGTCGAACGTGGTGTGGGTGGCCGCGGGCCAGGAGTGGAAGGACGACGCCTGGTCGTGCCCGTCCTGCGGCGGTGTGATGCAGCGCCCGGGCGACGACTGGTTCTGCGGTGAGTGCGGCTTCCGCCGGCCCACCCCGAGCTGGGCGCTGTCCGGCGACTACGTCCTCGACCCGCACGGCAGCGCGTGGCCGATCCACCTCCAGCTGCCGGGCCGGGCCAACAAGGCGAACGCCACCACCTCGGCCGCCGTCGCGGCCACGTTCGGGGTGCCGCCGCAGGTGGCCCTGGAGCGGATGTACCAGGTGCAGGCGGTCGCGGGCCGGTTCGACGTGGTGCAGTTCCTGAACCGGGACATCCGGCTGCTGCTGGCGAAGAACCCGGCCGGCTGGCTGGAGACGTTCTCGCTGATCGACGGGCCGCCGGCGCCGGTGATCCTCGCCGTGAACGCCCGGGGTGCGGACGGCACGGACACCTCGTGGCTGTGGGACGTGGACTACACCCGGCTCGCCGGGCACCCGATCTTCCTCCTCGGCGACCGCAAGCTCGACCTCGCGGTGCGCCTGGAGGTCGCGGGGCTGGACTTCCGCGTCTGCGAGACCGTCGACGAGGCCGTGCAGGCGGCGCCGCCCGGCAGGATCGAGCTGATCGCCAACTACACCGCGTTCCAGGACGTCCGCCGCCGCGTCGGCAACTGACCCCACGACAGGATTGTGAGCATGAGCCAGAACAGTCTGCGGGTGGTGTGGGTCTACCCCGACCTGCTGAGCACCTACGGCGACCAGGGCAATGTCCTGGTCCTGGAGCGCCGGGCGCGTCAGCGCCGGCTGGACGTCCAGCGCGTGGACATCCGTTCCGACCAGCCGATCCCCACCTCCGGGGACATCTATCTGATCGGCGGCGGTGAGGACCGCCCGCAGCGGCTGGCGGCCGAGCGGCTGCGCCGCGACGGCGGTCTGAACCGGGCGGTCGCCAACGGCGCGATCGTCTTCTCGGTCTGCGCGGGCTACCAGATCCTGGGCCATGAGTTCATCAACGACCTCGGCCAGCGGGAGCAGGGCCTCGGCCTGCTCGACGTCGTCAGCACCCGCGGCGAGGGCGAGCGGTGCGTCGGCGACGTGCTCGCCGACATCGACGACCGGCTGGGGCTGCCGCCGCTGACCGGCTTCGAGAACCACCAGGGCATCACCCACGTCGGCCCGAACGCGCGCCCCTTCGCGCGCACCCGGATCGGCAAGGGCAACGGCACGGGCGACGGCACCGAGGGCGCGTACAACGACACCGTCTTCGGTACGTACATGCACGGTCCGGTCATGGCGCGCAACCCGCATATCTCGGACCTGCTGATCAAGCTGGCGCTGGACGTCAACGCCCTTCCGCCGGTGGACGACCGCTGGTACGAGGCGCTGCGCAACGAGCGGATCGCGGCGGCCAGCCAGCCTTCCTGACGGACCGGGGCCGTACGCGCGCCCGGATGACGGACGGCTGTGTCCCCCCGCCACCTCTCGCTTGTATGGTGGCGGGGATCCAGCCGGACGACGGGGTCCGGTCACCCGCCCTGTTGTGAAGGTTCCCTGTCATGCGCATCGGCGTACTCACCTCCGGTGGCGACTGCCCCGGTCTGAATGCCGTCATCCGGTCCGTGGTGCACCGCGCCGTCGCGGACCACGGTGACGAGGTCATCGGCTTCCACGACGGCTGGCGGGGGCTGCTGGAGGGCGACTTCCGCAAGCTCGACCTGGACGCGGTCGGTGGCATCCTGGCCCTCGGCGGCACCATCCTCGGCTCCTCCCGGGTCCGGCCCGCCGATCTTCGCGACGGCGTCGAGCGGGCCCGCGGCCATGTCGCGGACCTGGGCCTGGACGCGATCGTGCCGATCGGCGGCGAGGGCACCCTCAAGGCGGCCCGGCTGCTGTCGGACGCCGGCCTGCCCATCGTGGGCGTCCCCAAGACCATCGACAACGACATCGCGTCGACCGACGTGACCTTCGGCTTCGACACGGCCGTCGGGGTGTCGACCGAGGCCCTGGACCGGCTGAAGACCACCGCCGAGTCCCATCAGCGGGTGCTCATCGTGGAGGTGATGGGCCGCCACACCGGCTGGATCGCCCTGCACTCGGGCATGGCCGCGGGCGCCCACGCGATCGTCGTGCCGGAGCGCCCCTTCGACATCGACGAGCTGGCCGAGGTGGTCGGCCGCCGCTTCGAGGCGGGCAAGCGCTTCGCGATCGTGGTGGTCGCCGAGGGCGCCAAGCCCCGCGCGGGCTCGATGGCCTTCGAGACCGGCGACACGGACTCCTACGGCCACGAGCGGTTCGCGGGCGTCGCCCGGCAGCTGGCCGTCGAGCTGGAGCGGCGCCTCGGCAAGGAGGCCCGCCCGGTGATACTCGGCCATGTGCAGCGCGGTGGCACGCCCACCGCGTACGACCGGGTGCTGGCGACCCGCTTCGGCTGGCACGCCGTGGAGGCGGTGCACCGCGGGGCCTTCGGGATGATGACGGCGCTGCACGGCACGGACATCACCCTGGTGCCGCTGGCGGCGGCCGTGGAGCGGCTGAAGACCGTTCCGGCGGAGCGCTACGCCGAGGTCGAGTGCGTCCTGTGAAGTGATCTTCGCGTACCTCGCCGTACCGCCCCCGGCCGGAGCTCCGGCCGGGGGCGGCTCTACTCTGGTCCCGGCGCATCGGTACGAAATGGGAGAGACGCGGATGGATCACAGCGGGCACGGCATGATGATGGACATGCCGCCGTTCACGCTGGGACGGGGTCTGGAGTTCAGCGGCGATCCGTTCTTCATGATCGGTTGCTTGCTGGGGCTGGCCCTGTACGGCTGGGGTGTGGTGCGGCTGCGGATGCGCGGTGACGCCTGGCCCGTCGGCCGTACGGTCGCGTTCGTGCTCGGCGTGCTGACGGTGTGGCTGGTGATGTGTACCAAGCTGAACGACTACGGCATGGTCATGTTTAGCGTGCACATGGTGCAGCACATGGTGATCAGCATGCTCTCCCCGATCCTGCTGCTGCTCGGCGCCCCGGTGACGCTGACGCTGCGGGCGCTGCCGACGGCGGGACGCGGGCGCAAGGGCCCGCGGGAGTTGCTGGTGGCGCTGCTGCACAGCCGCTACATGCGGATCATCACCCACCCGGCGTTCACGATCCCGCTGTTCATCGCGAGCCTGTACGCCCTGTACTTCACACCGCTGTTCGACTTCCTCATGGAGTCGAGGACCGGGCACATCGCGATGATGGTGCACTTCCTCGCGGTCGGCCTGGTGTTCTTCTGGCCGATCATGGGCGTGGACCCGGGTCCGCACCGGCCGGGTTATGTGATGCGGATGCTGGAGCTGTTCGCCGGCATGCCCTTCCACGCGTTCTTCGGCATCGCCCTGATGATGGGCACGGAGCCGATGATCAAGACGTATATGCACCCGCCGGCCTCGCTGGGCATCGACGCGCTGGAGGACCAGCAGGCGGGCGGCGGCATCGCGTGGGCGTTCAGCGAGATCCCGTCGGTCGTGGTGCTGCTCGCGCTGGCCTACCAGTGGTACCGCTCCGAGCAGCGCCAGTCGCGGCGCTCGGACCGGGCCGCGGACCGCAACGGCGACAAGGAGCTGGCGGAGTACAACGCCTACCTGGCCTCGCTGCAGGCGCGCGGGCGCTGAGCCGGGGGCACACCCGGGGGCACGGGTATGGCGGTGAGGGCCGCGGCCGGGAGACGATGGTCTTCTGGCCGCGGCCCTCTCGCGTCCGCGCGTCGGGCCGCCGTGAGGAGGTGCGGGCATGCCCGGATCGGCGAAGGCGATGACGGGGCTGACGGTGGGGGGACTCGTCACGGTGACCGCCTACACGGTGACCATCGGGAGCGACGGCTGGCTGTGGTTCACCTGGGTGGTGCTGATGCTGATGACGATAGGCACCCTGGTGGCACGGGGGACGTGACACGGGGCCCGGGCACCGGGGCGTCCGCCGGCTAGAAGCGGAACACCGCTCCCGTCGCCACGTCGAGCCCGCACGCGTTGGGGTACGTCTTGTGCCAGACGACGGGCCGGTCGTTCCAGTCACCCTCCACGGCGGCGGTGACGGGGTCGTACTCCCTGGTGCACAGGTGGCCCTCGCCGGCGAGCGCGTCCGGCTCACCGTTGGCCCGCTGGAGGTCGGCGCAGGCCGCGGCCGCGTGCGGGTGGTGGCCGCCCGCCTCGGGGCAGGCGAGCTGCACGCCCCGGATCCAGGTGTTCCGCGCGCCGGAGACGGTCAGGAGCAGCCGCCCGCGTTCGGGCTCGCCCGCCGTCGCGGGGCCCGCGGCGAGGCAGAGGAGGGCGGTGGCGGTCGTCGCGACGGCCACGGGGGTGCGTACGGACATGCGATGCCTCCTGGGGCGCGGGGATGCCCGGTACCAGGCCATCGCGCGCGGGGGCCGCGGGGCAAGCGGCCGCACCGGGGAGTCCCCCGGACGGCGGCGCACTCCCACCCGGACGGGCCCATGGGCAGGCGCACACCGTACCGCCACGACGACCACCACCCGACCACCCGGACCGGCCCCGGGCGCCTGTGCCGCCACCGGCCTGCGGGAAGGCCCGCGGGCGGCGACGGCGGGCAATCCGTACGAGCGGTCCCGCGCGGGCCCGTGGTTCAGCCCGCGAGCCTCTTCTTCAGTTCGGTCACCTGGGGGCCGGAGTCCTTGGCCGGGATCTCCCAGCGGAAGGTCTTGCCCTCTCCGTCGGTGTAGACGAGGGTGCCGCCGCGCTGGTGCTCGTTGATGTCGAAGGTCCTGGCGCGCCATTTGGCGGTGCCGGCCGGGATGGGGCCGCCGGCGTCGAAGCCGCTGAGGAAGACGTTCGCGGCGTTGCCGTCGCCCGCGCCGACGGCCTGGCCGTCGGCGGCCACCCACTGCCAGCCGCCCCGCTGGGCCGGGGCCGTCTCGGCGACGGCCGACGCCGACGTCGGGCGGTCCCGCACGGACACGATGACGAAGAGGCCGTTGGTGGGCTTGTCGGCCATCGCCTTGTTCGCGTAGACGACGCTGGTGGGCGTCACTTCGAGGCGTCCCACGCCGCCCGATCCCACGGTCGGGGCGCCCTTGCCCATCGGCTGGACCCCGCCCTCGGGGCTGTCCCCCGTGGTGGCCGAGGAGGCGGTGGCGCTCGCGGACGGCTTGTCCTTCGTCTCGGTGCCGCACGCGGTGAGCGGCAGCGCGGCGACGAGGCAGACGGCTATGACGGTGCTGGTGCGCATGTATCCCCTGAGGTCTGGACGGACCGGCGAAACGTACCGCCGGTAACAAGCCCTACCGCGAGGTCTGTTCGAATCGTGATCAGTCCGCGACCGCACCGCGACCCGCCGCGCCACGCCACCCGCTACGCAGAAAAGCCTCACCCCGGCCCTTACCGGACCGGGGTGAGGCTCGCTATGTCGTGCTGTGTTCCGTTACGCCCAGGGCTACTTGGCCGCGGCGGCCTTCGGCGCCGGGACGGCGTGCGGGGCGCACGTCACGTCCTTGGCATCGACCTTGCCGTCGAGGAGGTAGGCGTCGACCCGGGTGTTGATGCAGGGGTTGACGAGCCCGGTGACGCCGTGCGAGCCGGCGCCCTTCTCGGTGATCAGGCGCGAGCCGCGGAAGCGCTTGTGCAGCTCGACGGCGCCGGCGTACGGGGTGGCGGCGTCACGGTCGGACTGCACGATGAGGGTCTGCGGCAGGCCCTTGTGCGTGGTGACCTCGACCGGCGTCTGCTGCGGGGCCTTCCAGGTGGCGCAGGGGAGGTTCATCCAGGCGTTGGCCCAGGTCATGAACGGGGCCTTCTTGTGGATGCGGGTGTTGTCCCGGTCCCACTTGTTCCAGCTGGTGGGCCACTTGGCGTCGGCGCACTCGACCGCGGTGTAGACCGCGTTGCTGTTCTCCTTGTCGATGTTGCCGGCCTTGTCCGCGAGGTCCGGGCCGGCCTCCGCGATCAGCGGCTTCTCGTCACCGGCGACGTACTTGCTCCAGGTCTCGGCGACCGGGACCCACGAGGAGTCGTAGTACGCGGCGCTCTGGAAGAAGTTGATCAGCTCGGCCGGGCCGACGACCCCGCCGATGGGCTTCTTCTTGGCGGTGGCCCGGATCTTCTCCCAGCCCTTCTGGACCTCGGCCTGCGTCTTGCCGAGGTGGAAGGCGTCGTCGTGCTTGGCGACCCACGCCTCCCAGTCCTTGAAGCGGCCCTCGAAGGCGACGTCCTGCTCCAGGTTCGCCTCGTACCAGATGTTGTCCGTGGCCGGGTTGACGACGCTGTCGACGACCATGCGGCGGACGTGGGACGGGAACAGGGTGCCGTAGACGGCGCCGAGGTAGGTGCCGTAGGAGACGCCCAGGTAGTTCAGCTTCTTCTCACCGAGCGCGGCGCGCACGACGTCGAGGTCGCGGGCCGTGTTCAGGGTGGTGAGGTACGGCAGCAGGTCGCCGCTGCGCTCGGCGCAGCCGTCGGCGTACTCACGGGCCAGCTTGCGCTGGGCGCGCTTGTCGGCCTCGCTGCCGGGCACCGGGTCGGCCTTGGGGGCGCCGACGAACTTCTGCGGGTCGACGCAGGAGATCGGCGCGGAGTGGCCCACGCCGCGCGGGTCGAAGCCGACGAAGTCGTACGCCTTCGCGGTCTTGGTCCACAGCGGGCTCTTGGTCGTGATCCGCTTGGGGAACCGCATGCCGGAGCCGCCGGGGCCGCCCGGGTTGTAGATAAGCGAGCCCTGGCGCTCGTCCGCGGTGCCGGTGGAGCGCACGCGGTCGACGGCTATCTCGATGGTGCGGCCGTCGGGCTTGGCGTAGTCGACGGGGACGCGCACGAAGCCGCACTGGATCGGCTTCTCCAGGCCCCAGGAGGCCGGGCAGTCCTGCCACTTGACGCCGGTCTTGGCCGCGCGCTCGGCGGCTATGCGTGCACCGCGCGCCTCGGCGGCACCGCCCGGCACGCGCTCGCCGGCGCTGGCGGCCGGGGCGGTCAGGAACCCGGCCACCAGCGCGCCGGTCACCAGAGTGCCGGCCGCGCCGAGTATGGATGTAGCTCTCACGTAGGAATCCCCCTGCTGAGTGCGCCGCTTGGAGCGGCGTGATCGCAATGCACTGCTTGCCGGGATCCTTCCGTCTCCCATGCCACATACAACAGGTCGTACGGGTGTTTCTTTACTAATTCGTAAGGATGACGTCATAAAAAGCGGCACACGTGGCGCTGTTCACCACTCCTGCCCCCAAAAGCCCCCATCACGGTATTCCCCGGCGCATTCCTCCAGCCCCCGGTCCAGGGCCCCGCGCAGCTCCAGGCCGTCCCGCGCCACCGCGCCCACCACCACGGCCGGACCGGCCAGCGGCAGCAGCGCGGCGCCCCCGCCCAGCACCCGGGACGCCATCGGGCGGGCCTCGAAGGCCGGGTCGACGAGGAGCAGTTGACCGGCCGCCCGGTGGCCGCCCAGCACCGCCCCGCCGTCCCATCCGGGCACCCCCGGCCCGTACGCCAGCTCCTGGTCGAGCAGGACCCGCCCGGCCCGGCGGACGGTCAGCCGGGACCGGAGCCGCCCCGGCTCCTCCCCCGCCCGCCCGAGGATCTGCTCCTCCCGCAGCACCAGCCGGGCCGTCGGCGCGAGGTCGACCCGGGTGGTCGTCCGCAGATCGCTGCCGCGCGCGGAGATCAGCGGCTCCGGCAGCCAGCGCAGCGTGGCGCCTTCGCCGACCTCGATCCGGGTGTCGTACGTGGCCGGTTCCCCGGTGCGGCCCGGCAGGGCGAGGGTGGCGGCCGTGGTGGTGAAGGTCAGCGCGGTGCCGTCGCCCACCTCGGCGGTGAGGGCGAGCCGGTCGCCGCCGAGCGGTGCGCTCATCGCCCCGACCAGCGCGACCCGCGCCCCGGGCCCGTACGGCCGCAGCCTGCGCAGGGCGAACGGGCCCGCGCCGTCGAGGACGGGCAGCGCGGTGCCGCCCCGGCCGTCCGCGGCGGCGACGATCCGGGCGGTGGCCCGGACCCCGGCACCGGGGCGCGGGGCGGCGGCCGTCACGGCCTGGCGGCCCAGTCCGCGAGCCGCGCGCGCACCCACTCGACCACGGGTGTCACACCGCCCTCGGTGACGAGGGAGGTGAAGGCCACGGGCAGGTCGCCGCGCTGGGCCGCGGCGTCGCGCGCCATGCCGTCCAGGTCGGCGCCGACGTACGGGGCGAGGTCCGTCTTGTTGACGACGAGCAGGTCGGCGGTGGTGACGCCGGGGCCGCCCTTGCGGGGGATGTCGTCGCCGCCCGCGACGTCGATGACGAAGATCTGCGCGTCGACCAGGCCCTTGGAGAAGGTGGCCGTGAGGTTGTCGCCGCCGGACTCGACGAGGATCAGGTCCAGCGGGCCGACCGCGTCCTCCAGGTCCTCGACCGCTTCGAGGTTGGCGGAGATGTCGTCGCGGATCGCGGTGTGCGGGCAGGCCCCGGTCTCCACGGCGGTGATGCGCTCGGGCGGCAGGACGGCGTTGCGGAGCAGGAACTCGGCGTCCTCACGGGTGTAGATGTCATTGGTGACGACGGCGAGCGAGAGGCCGTCGCGCAGTTCGCGGCAGAGCGCGGCGACGGTCGCGGTCTTGCCGGAGCCCACGGGCCCGCCGAGTCCGATGCGCAGGGCACGGCGGGTGCCGTCGGCGCGGTGGGGGTCGGCGGCGCTGTAGGTGTGCCGATGGGGGTAGCCGTCGGCGTGGTCGAGGTGCACGGGGGTCTCCGGAGGGTCGGGGGTGCGGGGGTTCGAGGGTTCGGGGTCGGCGGGGGGCACGGGCGCCGCGCCCGCCCGTCACGAGGCGAAGAGCCGTACCGGCCAGGCCGCGTGCTGCTCCGCCATGATGTCCAGGAGCGGCGCCGAGGGTGCCGGGAGGGCGTCCGGGCCCTCGCTCAGGGCCCGTAGCGCGGCCTCGGCGGCCCGGGTCGCCACATGATCGAGTTCGGGTGCCAGGCGGGCCTGCGCGGCCGTCGCGTCGAACGGGTCGAGGCCGAGCAGCCGTACGGCCGCCGTGGTGGAGCCGCTGACCGTCTCGTGGGCGGCGGCGAGCGCGGCGTCCAGCGGTCCGAGGCCGGCGGCGCGCGCGGCGAGGCCGAGGACGACCGGCTGGTGGGCGCCGCGCGGCCGGGCGGCGGCCAGGGCGTCCAGCTCGGGGGACGGCCAGGTGGCACGGGCGGCGCGCAGCAGCTGGCGGCCGAGCCTGCGGGCCGCGGCCCGCAGGGCGGGCGCGGGCGTGCGGGCGTCGGCGGCGGCGTCCAGGCCGAGCGGGTCGAGGCCGGCGGCCGCGGCGGCGGCGAGGGCCGCGGCCGTGAGCCCGGCGGTGTGCAGCCGCCCCCGGCAGAACTCCTCGAGCGTCCGGGCGTCATGGATCCGCCCGGCCTTGACGGCGGCCTCGGCGCCGCCGGAGTGCGCGTGACCGCCCGCGGGGAACCGGCCGTCCGCGAGGACGAGGAGCGCGGCGCGACTCCCGGCGGCCGCGGGGAAGCGGACCGGCGCCGGCCCGGGCACGGCGTTCAGGACACCGGGGGAAGCACTCGTCGGAACCACCCCCATCAGAAGAGGAAGTAACGCTGGGCCATGGGAAGTTCCGCCACGGGGTGCGGGTCGACGGGGTCACCGTCGACGGTGACCGTGAAGGTGTCGGGGTCCACCTCGACGCGCGGGCGGGCGTCGTTGTTGCGCATGTCGGCCTTGGTGAGGCCGCGGGTGGAGCGGATGGGGACGAACCGCTTGCCGAGGCCGAGCCGTTCGGGCAGGCCGTCGTCCAGGGCCCATTGGGTGGTGAAGTTCAGCGAGTTGGCGGCCGGGGCCCGGCCGAGGGCGCCGAACATGGGGCGCGGCAGCACCGGCTGCGGGGTGGGGATGGAGGCGTTGGCGTCGCCCATCTGCGCGTACGCGATCTGTCCGCCCTTGAGCACCAGCAGGGGGCGGACGCCGAAGAACGCCGGTTCCCACAGCACGAGGTCGGCGAGCTTGCCGGACTCCACGGAGCCGATCTCGTGGTCGAGGCCCTGCGCGACGGCCGGGTTGATGGTGTATTTGGCGACATAGCGGCGCGCCCGTGTGTTGTCGGCCGGCCCGTCGCCCGGCAGCGCGCCGCGCCGCCGCTTCATGGCGTGGGCGGTCTGCCAGGTGCGCAGCACGACCTCGCCGACGCGGCCCATGGCCTGGGAGTCGGAGGAGATGATCGAGATGGCGCCGAGGTCGTGCAGGACGTCCTCGGCGGCGATGGTGCCGGGCCGGATGCGGGACTCGGCGAAGGCGAGGTCCTCGGGGACGGCCGGGTTGAGGTGGTGGCAGACCATCAGCATGTCGAGGTGTTCGTCGACGGTGTTGACGGTGTGCGGGCGCGTGGGGTTGGTCGAGCTGGGCAGGACGTTGACGGCGGAGACGACGGTGATGATGTCGGGCGCGTGCCCGCCGCCGGCGCCCTCGGTGTGGTACGCGTGGATGGAGCGGCCGGCGATGGCGGCGAGGGTGTCGCCGACGAAGCCCGCCTCGTTGAGGGTGTCGGTGTGGATGGCGAGCTGGGCGCCGCTCTCCTCGCAGACGGACAGACAGGCGTCGATCACCGCGGGGGTCGCGCCCCAGTCCTCATGGATCTTGAAGCCGACGGCTCCGGCGCGCAGTTGGGCGCGCATCGAGTCGTACGAGACGGTGTTGCCCTTGCCGAGGAGGCCGATGTTCAGGGGGTACCCCTCCATCGCCTCGAACATCCGGGCGAGGTGCCAGGAGCCGGGCGTGATGGTGGTGGCCTTGCTGCCCTCGGCGGGGCCCGTGCCGCCGCCGACCAGCGTGGTGACGCCGGAGGCGAGGGCCTCGTCGGCGATCTGCGGGCAGATGAAGTGGACATGGGCGTCCACGGCGCCGGCGGTGAGGATGCGGCCGTTGCCGGCGATGACCTCGGTCTCGGGGCCGATGACGAGATCGGGGTGGACGCCGTCCATGGTGTCGGGGTTGCCGGCCTTGCCGATGCCGGTGATCCGGCCGTCACGGATGCCGATGTCCGCCTTGACGACGCCCCAGTGGTCGAGGATCACGGCCCCGGTGATGACGGTGTCGGGGGCACCCTCGGCGCGGGTGACGCGGGACTGGCCCATCGACTCCCGGATCACCTTCCCGCCGCCGAACACCGCCTCGTCGCCGGCGTGGCCGGGGCCGCCGCTGCGGTCCTCCTCGATCTCGACGAGCAGGTCGGTGTCGGCGAGCCGGATCCGGTCGCCGGCCGTCGGACCGTAGAGCTCGGTGTAGGCGGCGCGGCCGAGCTCAGTCATCGAGCGGCCCTCCGCACTCGCCGCGCAGGCCCTCGACGACGCGCTTGCCGCCGATGGGCACGAGCTCGACCTCGACGGGGATGCCGGGTTCGAAGCGCACGGCGGTGCCGGCGGCGACGGAGAGCCGCTTGCCGTGCGCGGCGGCGCGGTCGAAGACCAGGCCGGGGTTGGCCTCGGCGAAGTGGTAGTGGGAGCCGACCTGGACGGGCCGGTCGGCGGCGTTGAGGACGGTGAGCCGGGTGCGCGGCAGCCCTTCGTTGAGGCGTACGGGCCCGTCGGCGGTGAGGATCTCGCCGGGAATCATCGCGGTGCCCCCGTCAGCCGATGGGGTCGTGGACGGTGACGAGCTTCGTGCCGTCCGGGAAGGTGGCCTCGACCTGTACCTCGCGGATCATCTCGGGGATGCCCGCCATGACGTCGGCCCGGGTGAGCACCTGCCGGCCGGAGGACATCAGCTCGGCCACGGTGCGGCCGTCGCGGGCGCCTTCGAGGACGTGGACGGTGATGAGGGCCACCGACTCCGGGTGGTTGAGCAGCAGCCCCCGGGCGCGGCGCTTGCCCGCCACGTCGGCGGCCACGTGGACGAGCAGGCGTTCCTGCTCGTGCGGGGAGAGTTGCATGGGTCCACCTCACTGACGAACCGGGGTCCCGGTCGAACGCACCAGGCGCACAGTCGAGTTCAACACACTGTTGACCTGGGGTTCTTCTTCCGGTGACCAGGGATTGCAGATTAGGGCGGAACCTTTTCCAACGCGTTAACTGACCCTTTGCACATCCATGGCCAGGGGTGCCGGATCCAGGGAAACGTCACCCGGAGCCCGCGCGGACACGGGACACTCGCACCCCACCCCTCTCCCCCGCCCCGGACGGGCACGGACCGATCGGCTGCCGTCTGCAACTACGGGATCTTCTGGGCCGGATCAACTCCGCACGCGCGCATGACACGTACGGCGGTCTACGGGCCGCGCAGACCTTGGTCGTCGCCGCCGCGGGACCGCCCGGCACGCCCGAACCGGCGTTCGGCCCGGGCCGTCGGGAGTGGCACGCGGTACGCCCTGACGCGGGCGGTGCCGGTGCCGGCCGGGGTGCGGCGGGCGCACCAGGGCGCTGTCCCGCTCACGCTCCCGCCCGCACCCGCGGCACCCTGGTCGGCGGGCGGATAAACACCGCTCCCGCAGACGCCGGACGGTGTCGTAGACGGCGCGCGGTGATCGATTTCAACCGGGCACGCACACCGCGCCGGAGCAGGTCCGACGGCCCGCAGGCCAGGGCCTCAACAGGGGAACCCGGACATGATCGAATCGCCGCGTGTCCACCGGAATCGCCCAGGAGTGATCAGGCTCACATACCTCTGGTTCCGCTCGGCATCCGTACCAGGGCTGCGCCAAGATCCGGTCGACGACAAGACCCCGCCATCCCGGCGGGGCGGTCCAGGCGGACGCCGAACCCCGCCGCTGTCTGGATGCCGGGTCGACCGAATTCATCGGTGGGGATGGAGGACCCAAGCACGGTGGGACGACCAAGAGTAGTGCGGTCGGCCCTTGGGGTGAAGCCGTTGACACGGCCGGGCAACCTTCGCCTGCCCGAACCCGACAGGTCATCCTTCACAGGCGGCTGACGAAGGGTTGGCACATGGGCGCGCACAAACGTCCGTCAAAGCTGTCCAAGGCCGGCGCAGCCTCGGCCCTCACACTCGCCGCCGTCGGCGCCACGGTGCTGGTGCCCGGCGGCGCGGCCGAAGCGGAAGCCTCGTCCGTCTCGACCACGGCGCTGAGCGTCGCGGCCTCGAAACAGGGCTCCCCCTACCAGTGGGGCGCCACCGGCCCCTACCGCTTCGACTGCTCGGGCCTGACGCTCTACTCCTTCAAGCGGGCCGGGAAGTCCCTGCCCCGCACCGCCGCCCAGCAGTACAACGGGACCAACCACATCCCGCGCGCCGCCCGGGAACGCGGCGACCTCGTGTTCTTCGTCTCCGGCCGGGGGATCTACCACGTCGGGATATACGCGGGGAACGGCAAGATCTGGCACGCCCCCAAGACCGGCACCGTCGTCCGCCTGGAGCGGATCTGGACGAACAACGTCCTCTACGGCCGGGTGGACTGACCGCCGGCGGGCCCCGCCCGCCCCACCGGAGCCGGGACCGGTCGTCGCGTGCCACGCGGGGGCCGGCCCCGGCCCTGTTCGCCGCACTGAGCGCTCAGCGCTCGGCGACCACCTGCGCCGTCCAGGGCAGCGAGATCCAGACCGTCTTGCCGCCGTCCGAGGTCGGGGTGAAGAACAGCCGCCCGCCGTACTCCGCCGTGAGACAGCGGATGATGACCAGGCCGCGGCCGTTGTCCTGCTGGACGGCCGCGGGCAGCCGACGCGGGAAGCGCGGATGGCTGTCCGTGACCCCGATGCGCAACTGCTGCTCCTGGTCGAGCCGGACGTCCACGGTGAAGGTCGGCGACTGACCCCGGGTGTGCTGAACGGCGTTGGTGGCGAGCTCGGAGACGATCAGCCGGACGGTCTCGGCGGTGTCCGTGCCCCCCGGCAGCCCCCAGTCCGCGAGCACGCCCGCCACATAGCGGCGGGCCGTGGAGACCGAGGCGGGGGCGCTCGGCAGAGTGACGGTGGCTTCTTGATGGTCGGCCATGACCTGTCCCTTTCCCACCGAGACCGGATCCCGACGCATCGCGTAGCGGGCGATTGCCGAAAGTGGGGTGCGGTTCTCGGACGGCTCTTCGCGACAGAGTGCCACTGATAACAGCAGTGATGTGAGCGATCCACCGAGATATGCATATATCTGTCGCCCGAAGCGGTGAACTCTACGACGGAAGACCGGATTTGGACGGCACACTGGTCTATCGACACCGACGTGACGTGTTCGCCCCGCCCGCCGGGAGTTCACCTCGATCACCTCGGGCGGTAGGGAGGGCAGATGCGATACGGACCCGCGGTGCGCCGCCGCAAACTCGGTGCGGAGCTGCGCCGCCAGCGCGAGCTCGCCGGGCTGACGAGCCTGGAGGCCGCGCGCGCGGTGGGCTGGCACCAGTCGAAGGTCAGCCGGATCGAGACGGGCAGCAGCGGGGTGAAGTCCACGGACGTGGCCCTGTTGCTGGACGCCTACGGAGTGACGGACACCGAGCTGCGAGCCCTGCTGGGAGCGCTGTGCGGGGCCGGGTCGGCCGATGCCGAAGGCGCCCGCCGGGGCTGGTGGTACGCCTATCGCAATCTGCTGCCACCGGCCTATCTGGACTTCATCAGCCTGGAGTCGGAGGCGTCGCGCTTACGGACCCTGGAGACCACGGTGGTGCCGGGGCTGCTGCAGACTCCCGCCTACGCCCGTGCCGTCACCCGCGCGGCCCTGCACGATCCACCCGCCGAACAGGTGGAGGAGCTGGTGCGGGTGCGCATGGCGAGGCAGTCGGTGCTGCGCGGCAGGCAGCCGCTGGAGCTGTGCGCGGTGCTGGACGAAGCGGTGCTGCGCCATGAAGTGGGCGGGCGGAAGGTGATGGCCGGGCAGTTGCGGCACCTGGTGGAGACGGGAGCGCAGCGGCATGTGCGGCTGCACGTTCTACCGTTCACCAGTGGTGGTCATCTCGGTATCACCGGGCCTTTTGTTATCTTCTCATTTCCGCGCATTGCTGATCTGGATGTGGTTGTTCTCGACCACTTGACGAGTAGCCTCTACTTGGAGCGGAAAGAAGACCTCCGGGCGTACGTCACGGCATTCACCACGCTGCAGGCGCACGCCCTCTCGCACGAGAACTCGTTGGAATTCATCGCCGGGATCAACGACGGCGCGTAAGGAGGCACCATGTCCGCAATGCCTCGGTACGTTCCCTCTACATCGACCCTGGGCGCCGCAGCGTGGCGGCGCAGCAGCCACAGCACCGGAATGAACAACTGCGTCGAGACGGCGGAGCCGGCCCCCGGGTTCCTGGCCGTGCGCGATTCCAAGCGCGCGGCGGGGCCCGCCCTGCTGTTCACCCCGGCCGTCTGGTCCTCGTTCGTCGGAGGGCTGAGCGAAGGGGCGCTCCGCCCCGTCGCCGGTCACTGAGCGAGCGGCCCCGAGCGACCCGTCGCACCATATGCCGGACGGCACGGCGTCGAACGGCCCGGGCGGACCCGCGCGGCAGGCGGGCGGGCCCGGGTGGTCCCCGAACAGCGCGGCTCCGAGCACTCAGGCGGCCGGCGCGGTCCTCAGGACCGTGGCGGCCGCCTCCGCTATCTGCCGGTCCGACAGGTCCGCCCGGGCGGTCAGCCGCAGCCGGGAGACGCCGTCGGGCACGGACGGCGGCCGGAAGCAGCCCACCGCGAGCCCCTCGGCCCGGCAGTCCGCCGCCCAGGCCACCGCGGCCTCCGGGGACGGCGCCCGTACGGACACGACGGCGGCGTCGGGGCGTACGGACAGGTGGCCCGCCGCGGTCACCCTGCGGTGGAGCTCGCCGGCCACGTACCGGACGCGGGCCGCCCGTTCCGGCTCGCGGCGCAGCACCTCGAGGCTCGCGAGGGCCGCGCCGACGGCGGCCGGGGCGAGGCCGGTGTCGAAGATAAAGGTGCGGGCGTTGCTGACGAGGTGGCGGATCACCCGGGCGGGGCCGAGGACCGCACCGCCCTGACTGCCCAGCGACTTCGACAGGGTGACGGTCGCGACGACGTCCGGGGCGCCCGCGAGACCCGCCGCGTGGAGGGCGCCGCGGCCGCCGTCGCCGAGGACGCCGAGCCCGTGCGCGTCGTCGACCAGGAGCGCGGCGCCGTGCGCGCGGCAGGCGTCGGCGAGGGCGGCGAGCGGCGCGGCGTCGCCGTCCACGGAGAAGACGGAGTCGGTGACGGCGAGGGCGGGGCCCCCGTGGGCCTCCAGGGTCTTGCGGACCGCCTCCGGGTCGGCGTGCGGGACGACCGCCGTCCCGGCGCGGGCGAGCCGGCAGCCGTCGATGAGCGAGGCGTGGTTGCCCGCGTCGGAGACCAGCAAGGGCCCGGGCCCGGCCGCGTCCGCGGGCCCGGAGAGCGCGGTGACGGCGGCGAGGTTGGCCGTGTACCCGGAGGAGAACACGAGCGCGGCCTCGAAGCCGCAGAAGTCCGCGAGCTCCGCCTCCAGGCGGGCGTGCAGTTCGGTGCTGCCGGTCACCAGCCGGGAGCCGGTCGCGCCGGCGCCCCAGCGGCGGGCGGCCGCGGCGGCCGCGGCGGTGACCTCGTGGTGGCGGGTGAGGCCCAGGTAGTCGTTGCCGGCCAGGTCGATCAGGGACGGGTCGGCGGGGCGCGGGCGAAGGGTCCGCACAAGCCCGGCGGCACGGCGTCGCGCGTGGTGCCGGTCGATCCAGTCGAACGGGTCCTGAGCCAGCGGAGCCATCTGCCGCCCTTCGCGTCGTGTCGTCCCCTGCCGCGCCCCGGCGCGCTCCCCGGGCCGCGCCGCTGTGGCGATCTTCGTAGTGAACGGGGTCGCCTTCTGTACGGTCCCACCAGAGCACATGGGATCTTCCTAGAACCTAGCCCCGGTCCCGCCTGGTCAGGGTGTGGCAATACACACACCTCGAACACCCGGTGTTGTGTGATTCCTCCCTGGCCCAGGGTGGTGGGGGTGGGGAAGGATCTCCGCCATGGACCTGCTGAACACGCTGGTGGACAAGGGGCTGCGGCGGGAGCTGCCGACCCGCGAAGAGGCGCTCGCCGTACTGGCGACCTCCGACGACGAGCTGCTCGATGTGGTGGCCGCCGCGGGCAAGGTGCGCCGCAGGTGGTTCGGGCGCCGAGTGAAGCTCAACTATCTGGTCAACCTCAAGTCCGGGCTCTGCCCCGAGGACTGCTCGTACTGCTCGCAGCGGCTCGGCTCGAAGGCCGAGATCCTGAAGTACACCTGGCTCAAGCCGGACGAGGCGTCGAAGGCGGCGGCCGCGGGTGTCGCCGGCGGCGCCAAGCGGGTCTGCCTGGTGGCCAGCGGCCGCGGCCCGACGGACCGGGACGTCGACCGGGTCTCCAAGACCATCGAGGCCATCAAGGAGCAGAACGAGGACGTCGAGGTCTGCGCGTGCCTCGGCCTCCTCTCCGACGGGCAGGCCGAGCGGCTGCGCGCGGCGGGCGCCGACGCCTACAACCACAACCTCAACACCTCCGAGGCCACCTACGGCGGCATCACCACGACCCACACCTACGCGGACCGGGTCGAGACCGTGCAGCAGGCCCAGGCGGCGGGCATGTCCGCCTGCTCCGGCCTGATCGCGGGCATGGGCGAGAGCGACGCGGACCTGGTGGACGTGGTCTTCTCGCTGCGCGGGCTCGACCCCGACTCGGTGCCGGTCAACTTCCTGATCCCCTTCGAGGGGACGCCGCTGGCCAAGGAGTGGAACCTCACCCCGCAGCGTGCGCTGCGCATCCTGGCGATGGTCCGCTTCGTCTGCCCCGACGTCGAGGTACGGCTCGCGGGCGGCCGCGAGGTGCACCTGCGCTCGATGCAGCCGCTCGCCCTGCACCTGGCCAACTCCATCTTCCTGGGCGACTACCTCACCAGTGAGGGCCAGGAGGGCAAGGCCGACCTCGCGATGATCGAGGACGCGGGCTTCGAGGTGGAGGGCGCGGGCACCACGACGCTCCCGCAGCACCGGGCCGACGCGCTCGCCGAGGCCGGCGGCTCCGCCTGCGGCGGGCACGGCGGTGGCGGCTGCGGCCCGTGCGGTGACGGCGGCGCCGAGTCCGCCGCGGCCACCGGGACCGCCGCTCCGGCGCCCGCCGAGGTGCCGGCGCCCGCCGGTGAGGTCCGTACGGACCTGGTCGCCGTGCGCCGCCGCGGCGCGGGGACGGACCTGCCGCCCAATGCCTGATCTCACCCCCCGTGAGCTGCTCGCCCTCGACCGGCAGCATGTCTGGCACCCCTACGGCCCGATGCCGGGCCGGCAGGAGCCGCTGGTCGTCGCCTCCGCGTCGGGGGTGCGGCTGCGGCTCGCCGAGCCCGTCGCCGGCCGGCCGGAACCGGCGGAGCTGATCGACGGGATGTCGTCGTGGTGGTCCGCCGTCCACGGCTACAACCACCCGGTGCTCAACGAGGCCGCACAGGCGCAGCTGGGGCGGATGAGTCATGTGATGTTCGGCGGGCTCACCCACGAGCCCGCCGTGCGGCTGGCCGCCCGGCTGGTGGAGATCACCCCCGAGGGGCTGGAGCACGTCTTCCTCACCGACTCCGGATCGGTCTCGGTCGAGGTCGCCGTGAAGATGTGCCTGCAGTACTGGCGTTCCCTCGGCCGGCCCGCCAAGCGCCGTCTGATGACCTGGCGCGGCGGCTACCACGGGGACACCTGGCAGCCGATGTCGGTGTGCGACCCGGACGGTGGGATGCACGAGCTGTGGTCGGGGGCGCTGCCCCGGCAGCTCTTCGCGGACACCCCGCCGGAGGGCTTCGACGCCGGCACCGACCCGGCGTACGCGCGGCACCTGTGGGATCTGATCGGCCGGCACGCCGACGAGCTCGCGGCGGTCATCGTCGAGCCGGTGGTGCAGGGCGCGGGCGGCATGCGCTTCCACGACCCGGGCTACCTGCGGGTGCTGCGGGAGGCGTGCGACGCGCACGACGTGCTGCTGGTCCTGGACGAGATCGCGACCGGTTTCGGCCGTACGGGCGCGCTGTTCGCGGCCGACCACGCGGGGATCACCCCCGATGTGATGTGCCTGGGCAAGGCGCTGACCGGCGGTTACCTCACGATGGCGGCGACGCTGTGCACACCGCGCGTCGCGGACGGCATCTCCCGGGGCGAGGTCCCGGTGCTGGCGCACGGCCCGACGTTCATGGCCAACCCCCTCGCCGCCGCCGTGGCGAACGCCTCGATCGACCTGCTGCTGTCCCAGGACTGGCGGGCGGAGGTCGCACGGATCGAGACCGGGCTGCGGGCCGGCCTGGCGGACGTCGCCGGCCTGCCCGGCGTACGGGACGTCAGGGTGCTCGGCGCCATCGGCGTCGTCCAGCTCGACCACGGGATCGACATGGCGGCGGCCACCGCGGCCACGGTCGGTGAAGGGGTCTGGCTGCGGCCGTTCCGGGACCTGATCTACACCATGCCGCCCTACATCACGACCGACGAGGACGTCGCGCGGATCTGCGCGGGGGTCCGGGCGGCCGCGCGGGCGGGCTGAGCCCGGGGCCGCCCACCGGCCCGGGAATCGAAGAACGACGGAGGGATGTTCATGTCGGTACTGGTCGTCACGGGGACGGGCACCGAGGTCGGGAAGACCGTGGTCACGGCGGCCGTCGCGGCCGCCGCGCTGGCCGCCGGCCGCTCGGTGGCCGTGCTCAAGCCGGCCCAGACCGGTGTGGCCCCCGGGGAGCCGGGTGACGTCGCGGAGGTGCGGCGGCTGGCGGGCCCGGTGACCGGTGCCGAGCTGGCCCGCTTCCCCGAGCCGCTGGCCCCGGACACGGCGGCCCGCCGGGCGGGCCTCGCGCCGGTCGGCCCGGAGGAGATCGCGCAGGCGGCACGGGAACTGGCGGCCTCGCACGACCTGGTCCTGGTCGAGGGCGCGGGCGGACTGCTCGTCAGGCTGGACGAGGCGGGCGCCACGCTCGCGGACGCCGCGGGGCTGCTGGACGCCCCGGTGCTGGTCGTCGTCCAGGCCGGGCTGGGCACGCTCAACACCACGACGCTGACCGGCGAGGCGCTGCGCTCGCGCGGGCTGGCCTGCGCGGGCGTCGTCATCGGCAGCTGGCCGGCCGAGCCCGACCTGGCGACCCGCTGCAACCTGGCGGACCTTCCGGGGGCGGCGGGGGCACCGCTGCTGGGCGCGGTGCCGGAGGGGGCGGGCGCGCTGGGTCCCGAAGCGTTTCGCGCTGCGGCGCCGGGGTGGCTGGGCGCGGACCTGTCGGGGACGTGGACGGCGGAGCGGTTCGCCTCGGAGTACGCGGCGGGCCCGTACAGGGGGTGATCCCCAGCCCCGCCCCTTCCCGAATGTCCTCAAGCGCCGGACGGGCTGATTTTCAGCCCGTCCGGCGTTTGAGGACCGGGGTCCGGGGCGGAGCCCCGTTCGGGAAGGGGGAAAAGCCCCCCGTCGCGGGAACAATCGCGGTAGCCGTCGGTTCCCTTCACGAAAGGGTGTGCCATGCCGCTTCGCCCCAGCCCCTCGAACGACCCCGTCCACCACCCGGTCTTCTCCCGCGTCTACGCCGCCCTCAGTCCCCGCCTCGACGTCCGGGCCGGTGTCGCCGCGCACCGGCGGGAGCTGCTGGCCGGGCTGTCCGGCCGGGTGATCGAGATCGGCGCGGGCAACGGGCTGAACTTCGCGTACTACCCGGAGACCGTCTCCGAGGTGGTGGCGATCGAGCCCGAACGGCGGCTGCGCAGACTGGCCGTGGAGGCCGCGGTGCGGGCCGGTGTGCCGGTGGACGTGGTGCCGGGCACGGCGGAGGCCCTGCCGGTGAAGAGCGAGGCGTTCGACGCCGCGGTGCTGTCGATGGTGCTGTGCTCGGTCCGGGACGTCCGGCGCTCCCTCATGGAGTTGCGACGGGTCGTCAAACCGGGCGGTGAGCTGCGCTTCTTCGAGCACGGGCGGGCGTCGGGGCGGGTGCCGGCGGCCGCTCAGCGGATCCTGGACGCGACGGTGTGGCCGACCCTGTGCGGCGGCTGCCACACGGCGCGGGACCCGCTGCGGTCGATCTCGGCCGCCGGGTTCGAGGTGGGCGCGTACCGGCGGCTGCGGGTGCCGGAGAGCCGGATTCCGCTGCCCGCGTCGGTGTTCGTGCTCGGCACGGCACGGCGCCCGGCCGCCGGGCCGGAGGACCCCCGTTCGCCGTGAGCGGCTCCGCACGGTCTTCGTCTCCTCAAGCGGCCTCGTACGGCCTCGCGCGCCGTGGGCGCCCCCTCCCCCGTGAATTGGATCACGGCGTTTCCGGGCGAACGGCGGGAAATGCGGATCATGAACACACGCCTCCGCGAGGACCGGCGGGCCGCACCGGACTAACCGGAGCCACCCTCCGGTAAGTTGTCCGCACCACCGTCGTCCTGGGGGATCCGATGACACGACCGTTCCGTTTCGCCGTCAACATGCTCACGCCCGGCTCCGCCGCGCAGTGGCGCGAGAAGTGCCGTAAGGCCGAGTCCCTCGGCTACGACGTCATCCTCGTACCCGACCACCTCGGCATGCCCGCGCCCTTCCCCTCGCTGGTCGCCGCCGCCGAGGCGACCGAGCGGCCGCGCCTGGGCACCCTGGTGCTCAACGCCGGCCTGTGGAACCCGGCCCTGCTCGCCCGCGAGGCGGCGACCACGGACCAGCTCACCGGCGGGCGCCTGGAGCTGGGTCTCGGCACGGGCTATGTGAAGGAGGAGCACGACCGGGCGGGGCTGCCCTTCGGCTCGCCGCGCGAGCGCGTGGACCACCTGGAGCACATGGTCACGGAGCTCGACCGGCTGCTGACCGACCCCGGGCACGCCCCGTCGCCCGCGCAGGCGCCGCGCCCGCCGCTGCTGCTCGGCGGCAACGGCAAGCGCATGCTGCGGCTGGCCGCCCGGCACGCCGACATCGCGGCGTTCAGCGGGGCCGCGTCCTCGGACTCGGGGGCGCTGAGCCTGCTGAGCCCGTCCGTCATGGACGAGCGGATGGCCCTCTACCGGAGCTTCGCGGCCGGGCGCGAGACGCCCGCCGAGCTGAACATCCTGGTGCAGGTCGTGGCCACAGGCGCGGACCGCCGTGCCACGGCGCGCAAGCTGGCCGGGCAGACCCCGGACCTCACCGAGGACGAGGTGCTGGAGCACCCGGTCGTCCTGGCGGGCTCCGTCAAGGACATCGCCGACCAGGTGCGCGCCCACCGGGAGCGGTTCGGCTTCAGCTATCTGACCGTCCTGGAGCCGAACCTGGAGGCGTTCGCGCCGGTGCTGGAGGAGCTGCGGGGCTCCTGACCGGCCCCTGACCGGCCCCTGACCGGCCGGCGGCGTGGAGCTGCCGGCCCCGGCTGCGGCGACCTGCCGTTTTGCTGGTCCTTTACCATGGTAGGCAGTAATTGCCACCCGGTACCCACGCGTACCCCCCGTTTGAAAGGTGTGAGCGTCCGCCCATGGGCGAGCCTCCCAGTAGCCGACACCGCGCGACCCACCCGCCTCTGCCCGACCATGGGACGGAGGTGAACCGATGACCGAAGTGCTCCTCCTGGTGGCGGCCCTGGTGCTCACCCTGGCCTGCGCCGTCTTCGTCGCGGCGGAGTTCTCGCTCACCACCGTCGAGCGCGCCGAGCTGGAGCGGGCCGCCGAGAACGGCGACCGCGGCGCGGACAGCGCCCTCAAGGCCGCCCGCAGCCTCACCTTCCAGCTCTCCGGCGCCCAGCTGGGCATCACCGTCACCGGCCTGATCATCGGCATGATCTCCAAGCCGTCCATCGCCGCCCTGCTCACCGGGCCGATGGAGGCGCTCGGCCTCGGCGCCTCGGCGGCGGCCTCGACGGCGCTGGTCCTGGGCACCGTGCTGTCCACCGTCGTGCTGATGGTGATCGGCGAGCTGGTCCCCAAGAACTGGGCGATCTCCCGCCCGCTGCCCGTGGCCAAGAAGGTGTCCGGGGCGCAGCGCGCGTTCAGCGCCGCGTTCGGGCCGCTGATCCGGCATCTGAACAACACCGCGAACCGCGCCCTGCACCGCATGGGCCTGGAGCCCGCCGAGGAGCTGGCCACCGCGCGCGGCCCGCAGGAGCTGGCCGCGCTGGCCCGGCACTCCGCCAAGGAGGGCACGCTGGAGGCGGACACCGCCGAGCTGTTCGTGCGGACCCTGAGCCTGGCCGGGCTGACGGCCGAGAACGTGATGACCCCGCGGGTCCAGGTCACGGCGCTCGATGCGCAGGCCACCGCGGAGGACGTGGCGCACGCCACCCGCGCGACCGGCCTGTCCCGCTTCCCGGTGTACCGCGGCAATCTGGACACCGTCATCGGCATCGCGCACATCAAGGACGTGCTGGCGATACCCGCCGAGCGCCGCCCCCACCACCCCGTCACCGCGATGCTGCGCGAGCCCCTGCTCGTACCGGAGTCGCTGACCGTGGACCGGCTGCTGGACCGGCTGTCCGGCCGGCGGAGCATCGCCGTCGTGATCGACGAGTACGGCGGCACGGCCGGGGTCGTCACCCTGGAGGACATCGTGGAGGAGGTCGTCGGCGAGGTGCGCGACGAGCACGACCCCGACGAGCTGCCCGACCTGGCACCGGCCGGCACGGACGCCGAGGACCGCCCGCTGTACGACGCGGACGGCGCGGCCCGCACCGACCAACTGGAGATCATCGGGCTGCGGGCACCGCACGGGCCGTACGAGACGCTGGCCGGCCTGGTCGCCACCGAGCTCGGCCGGATCCCGGCCGAGGGCGACACCGTGGAGGTGGCCGGCTGGCGGATCGACGTCGTCGACGCCTCCGGCCGGCGCGCCGCGCGCGTACGGCTCACGGCGCCCCGCACGGGCGGCCCGGACGCGACGGACGGGGAGGCCGGCCGATGACCTTCGTCCAGTTGCTCATCGGCCTGGCGACGCTCGTCGTCAACGCCTTCTTCGTGGGTGCCGAGTTCGCCATGATCTCGGTGCGCCGCAGCCAGATCGAGCCGTACGCCGACCAGGGCGACCGGCGGGCCCGCAGCGTGCTGTGGGGCCTGCGGCACGTCTCGGCGCTGATGGCCGCGGCCCAGCTCGGGATCACCCTGTGCACGCTGGTGCTCGGTGTGGTCGCCGAACCGGCCATCGCCCATCTGCTGACGCCGCTCTTCGACGTGGTGGGCGTGCCGGAGGGGCTGGTCCACCCGGCGTCCTTCGTGATCGCGCTGGCCGTGGCCACGTATCTGCACATGCTCTTCGGCGAGATGGTGCCGAAGAACATCGCGCTGGCCGAGCCGGTGCGCACCGCGCTGCTGCTCGGCCCGCCGCTGGCCGCCCTGGCCCGGGCCCTGCGCCCGGTGGTGTTCACCATCAACTCGCTGGCGAACGGGCTCCTGAAGCTGATGCGGGTGGAGCCCAAGGACGAGGTCGCCGCGACGTACTCGGACGACCAGCTGGCCCGGATCGTCGCCGACTCCAGCGCGGCGGGGCTGCTCGACGACCGCTCGACCGAGCGGCTGCGGGACGCCCTGGAGCTGGGCACCCGTCCGGTCATGGACGTGGTGACGCCCGTCGAGCGGGTCGTCTCGGCCCGGCTCGGGGTCACCCCGGAGCAGCTGGAGCGGCTGTCCGCCGAGTCCGGCTTCTCCCGCTTCCCGGTCATCGACGGCGCGGGCCGGATCCTCGGCTATCTGCATGTGAAGGACGCGCTGGACGCCAAGCCGCGCGACCTGCCGTTCCCGCTCCAGCGGATGCGCCGGATCGCGACCGTGCGGGCGTCGACCCCGCTGGACGACGTGATCACAACGATGAGCGGCACCGGCACGCACCTGGCGGCGGTCATCGGCGAGGACAACCGCCTGGCGGGCCTGGTCACCCTGGAGGACGTGCTGCGGGAGCTGGTGGGACGGCGGGCGTGAGGGGCGTGCCCGCCCGCCCCGGACCGAAGGGCCCTGCCCACGGTCCGGGGCGGGCGTCCGCGGGGCGCGGGGATTCGGAGTAGGATCTCCGCGCCATGCAGATGAATGCCACGTACACCAGTTTTGTCGCGGTCGGGGACTCCTTCACGGAGGGCATGTCGGACGGGCTCCCGGACGGCACGTACCGCGGCTGGGCCGACCTGCTCGCCGCGCGGCTGGCCGCCCGTACGCCCGGCTTCCGGTACGCGAACCTCGCGGTGCGCGGCAAGCTGATCGCGCAGATCGCGGACGAGCAGGCGACGGCGGCCGCCGCGATGGGCGCCGACCTGGTCACCCTGGTCGGCGGGCTGAACGACGCGCTGCGGCCCAAGTGCGACGTGGACCTGGTGTGCGCCCGGCTGGAGGAGGCCGTCGGCCGGCTGGCGCCGGACTGCAAGCAGCTGGTGCTGATGCGCAGCCCGGGGCGCCGGGGTCCGGTGCTGGAGCGGTTCCGGCCCCGCATGGAGCAGCTGTTCGACTTTATCGAGGAGCTGGCCGGCCGGCACGACGCGCTGGTCGTGGACCTCTACGGCGCCGAGGCGCTGGGCGACCCGCGGATGTGGGCCGAGGACCGGCTGCACCTGAACGCCGAGGGCCACCGCCGGGTGGCCGAGGCGGTGTGGCAGGCGCTCGGGCACGAGCCCGAGGAGGACTGGCGGCGGCCGCTGCCCCCGGCCGCGCGGCCGGGCTGGGCGAGCCGGCGGGCCTCCGACGCCCGCTTCGCGCGCGAGCACCTCGGGCCGTGGATCGGCCGCCGGCTCACGGGCCGCTCCTCGGGCGACGGCCGCCCGCCGAAGCGCGCCGAGCTGCTGCCCTACGACGCCTCCTGACCACGCTTCGTAGCAAGCTACGAACCGGGGCGCGGCACGGACCTGCGCGAACCGCCAGTAGAATCCGGTCACGTGACTGCTGCGTCTTTGAAGCCCCGCATCCCGAACGTCCTCGCCGGCCGCTACGCCTCCACCGAGCTGGCCGTCCTCTGGTCCCCCGAGTACAAGGTCAAGCTGGAGCGCAAGCTGTGGCTCGCCGTGCTCCGCGCCCAGAAGGACCTGGGGATCGAGGTGCCGGACGCCGCCCTCGCCGACTACGAGCGGGTCCTCGACCAGGTCGACCTGGCCTCGATCGCCGAGCGCGAGAAGGTCACGCGCCATGACGTGAAGGCCCGGATCGAGGAGTTCAACGCCCTCGCCGGCCATGAGCACGTCCACAAGGGCATGACCTCCCGCGACCTCACCGAGAACGTCGAGCAGCTCCAGATCCGGCTCTCGCTGGAGCTCGTGCGCGACCGCGCCGTCGCCGTCCTGGCCCGGGTGGGCCGGCTCGCCGGCGAGCACGCGGAGCTGGTCATGGCGGGCCGCTCGCACAACGTGGCCGCGCAGGCCACCACGCTCGGCAAGCGCTTCGCGACCACGGCCGACGAGCTGCTGGTCGCCTTCGGCCGGCTGGAGGAGCTGCTCGCCCGCTACCCGCTGCGCGGGATCAAGGGCCCGGTCGGCACCGCCCAGGACATGCTCGACCTGCTCGGCGGCGACGCCGCGAAGCTGGACGAGCTGGAGGGCCGGATCGCCGCGCACCTCGGCTTCGCGCACGCCTTCACCTCGGTCGGCCAGGTCTACCCGCGCTCGCTGGACTACGACGTGGTGACCGCGCTGGTGCAGCTGGCCGCCGCGCCGTCCTCGCTCGCCAAGACGATCCGCCTGATGGCCGGGCACGAGCTGGTCACCGAGGGCTTCAAGCCGGGCCAGGTCGGCTCGTCCGCGATGCCGCACAAGATGAACACCCGCTCCTGCGAGCGCGTCAACGGCCTGATGGTCATCCTGCGCGGCTACGCCTCGATGACCGGCGAGCTGGCGGGCGACCAGTGGAACGAGGGCGACGTCTCCTGCTCCGTGGTGCGCCGCGTGGCCCTGCCGGACGCCTTCTTCGCGCTCGACGGCCTGCTGGAGACCTTCCTCACCGTCCTCGACGAGTTCGGCGCCTTCCCGGCCGTCGTCGCCCGTGAGCTGGACCGCTACCTCCCGTTCCTCGCCACCACCAAGGTGCTGATGGGCGCGGTGCGCGCGGGTGTCGGGCGGGAGGTCGCCCATGAGGCGATCAAGGAGCACGCGGTGGCCTCCGCGCTGGCGATGCGCGAGCTGGGCGCCGAGCGCAACGAGCTGCTCGACAAGCTGGCGGCCGACGAGCGGATCCCGCTGGACCGTGCGGCCCTGGACGCCCTGATGGCCGACAAGCTGTCCTTCACCGGTGCCGCCGCCGCGCAGGTCGCGCAGGTGGTCTCCCGGATCGAGGAGATCGCCAAGCGGCACCCGGAGGCGGCCGCGTACACCCCGGGGTCGATCCTCTGACACCGCCGGGGAAGCGATTCCCCGTGCACGGCCGAGGGGCCGGTGGACCTCCACCGGCCCCTCGGCCGTACGGACGTCCGCGCGTGCCGCACACCTTGGGCGCGGTGTCCCGAATGTAGCGTTCTGCGTGCCTCATCGGACGTCCGGACGCCAGGGAGCCGACCGTGTTCAAGGGTTTCAAGAACTTCGTCATGCGCGGTGACATCGTCACCGTGGCCGTCGGCCTGATCATCGCCCTGGCGATGAGCACCCTGATCAAGGCGTTCACCGACTTCGTCGTCAACCCGGTCATCACCCGCCTCCAGGGCGGGCATTCGATGGGCCTGGGCTGGCAGCTCGGCCGGCCCGGCAACAGGGCGACCTATCTCGACCTCGGGTCGTTCCTCTCCGCGGTGATCTACTTCCTCATCTTCATGGCCGTCGTCTACTTCTTCGTCGTCGTGCCCTACAAGCATGTGCAGGCCCGGCGCGGCCAGGTCGTCTTCGAGGAGCCGGGCCCGCTCAAGACCTGCCCGGCCTGCCTCTGCGAGGACCTGCCCGCGGCCGCCTCCAAGTGCCTGCACTGCGCCTCCGACCAGCCGCCGGCCGGCCCGGCGCGGACGGCGTAGGAGGGCGTAGGAGGGCGCCCGGGGCGGCCCGGGCCGGACGCCGGGCCCTGCGTATCATCGGGAGGACCGCCTTCCCGAGCCGCCAGGAGAGCCGCCCAGTGATCGGTGACGTGATCGCCGAGGACCTGCGGGTCCTCTTCTGCGGGATCAACCCCGGGCTGATGTCCGAGGCCACCGGCCACCACTTCGCCCGGCCCGGCAACCGGTTCTGGCCCGTCCTGCACCTCTCCGGCTTCACCCCGCGCCGGCTCGCGCCCGCCGAGCAGGAGGAGCTGCCGGCCTACGGGCTGGGCATCACCAATGTGGTGGACCGGCCCTCCGCGCGGGCCGACGAGCTGAGCCGCGAGGAGTACCGCGAGGGCGGCCTGATCCTCGCGGAGAAGGTCACCCGGCTGCGCCCGCGCTGGCTGGCCGTCGTCGGCGTCACCGCCTACCGCGCCGCCTTCGACGACAGGCGCGCGGTGATCGGCCGGCAGGAGCGGACGATCGGCGACACCAGGATCTGGGTGCTGCCCAACCCCAGCGGGCTCAACGCCTCCTGGTCGCTGCCGAGGATGACCGAGGAGTACGAGCGGCTGCGCGCCGCCGTCGACGACGAGGGCTGAGCCCGGCCGCACCGAGCCCGCTCGGGCGCCCCGGCGGCACATCACCCACCGGCCGGCGCCGCCCGGTCCACGCGCCGAGCGCCCCTTCGGGTGCGGCGTGCGGGATCCGCCCGCGGTGACGGCGCGGCGCGGTCCCAGATCTCGCCGCCCCGACCGTCACCCGATACGATCCGCCAGACAGCAAAGAGCGCGCAAAGCGGCGCGGAACGAGGAGGCGGCACGTTGGCGCGGCTGACCGGTGGGGACCCGTCCCTGCTGCGGCGGATCAATTCGGCCGTGGTGCTGCACGCGCTGCGTACGGCGGCCCCGGCCGCCGCCCCGACGCTCACGGACCTGGTCAAGGTGACGGGACTGTCCCGGCCGACCGTGGAGGGCGTCGTCGAGGGGCTGATCGACGCCGGCCTGGTGGTGGAGGCCGCCGCCGAGGAGGGTGAGGCCCGGCGCCAGGGGCGGCCGGCACGGCGCTTCCGGTTCCGCCGGGAGGCGGGCCATCTGCTGGGCATCGAGATCGGGCCGCACCGGATCGCCGTCCTGATGGCGGACCTGGGCGGCCGGGTGATGGGCTCGGCGGCCCAGGAGATCGCGGCGACGGCCTCGGCCGACGAACGGCTGGACGGCGTCCTGGCCACGGTCTCCGACCTGCTGCGGCGTTCGGGCGTACCGCGCGGCCAGCTGCGGGCGGTGGGCGTGGCCACGCCCGGCATCGTCGAGGCCGACGGGACCGTACGGCTGGGGACGGCGCTGCCCGGGTGGACCGGGCTGCCGCTCGGCGAGCGGCTGCGGCGCTCGTTCCGGTGTCCGGTCCTGGTGGAGAACGACGCGAACGCCGCCGCGGTGGCGGAGCACTGGAAGGGCGCGGCCACGGCCTCGGACGACGTGGTGTTCGTGCTGGCGGGGCTGAGCCCCGGGGCCGGGTCGCTGATCGGCGGCCGGCTGCACCGGGGGTACGGGGGCGCGGCCGGCGAGATCGGCGCGCTGCACCTGCTGGGCCGGGAGGCCACCCCGGAGCAGGTCCTGTCCACGACGGGCGAGCCGCTGCACCCGCTGGACGAGGCGCAGGTGGCACGGGTCTTCGCGCTGGCCCGGTCGGGCGACGAGCGGGCCGAGGCGGCCGTGGAGCGCTTTATGCGGCGGCTGGTGCACGACGTGGCGGCGCTGGTGCTGGCGCTCGATCCCGAGCTGGTCGTAGTGGGCGGCTGGGCGGCCGGTCTGAGCGGGGTCCTGGGCCCGCTCCGCGCCGAGCTGGCCCGCTACTGCCTGCGCCCGCCGCAGGTGGTGCAGTCGCTGCTGGGCGAGGCGGCGGTGGCGACGGGCGCGCTGCGGCTGGCCCTGGACCATGTGGAGGAGCAGTTGTTCGCGGTGGAGAGCACGGTCACGGCCCGGCGCTGAGCGGCCGGGCCGTGCCTTCCTGAACGGGGCTCCGCCCCGGACTCCTTCCGCGCTGACGCGCGATGTCCTCAAGCTCCGGACGGGCTGATTTCAGCCCGTCCGGAGCTTGAGGACAATTCGGGAAGGGGCGGGGTGGGGAAAACCCCCGCCGTCAGCCCGCCAGCAACTGCATCCCCGCGTCGCCGAACGTCAAGCGGCACGTGTCCGCCCGGTACGTCGCCACCGCGACCGCCGCCGTACGGCCCGCCACGATGTACCGCGTCGTGACGAGGAGGACGGGCGCGCCGGGCAGCCGGTCGAGTTCCTTGGCGTCGTCGGCGCGGGCGGAGCCGAGCTCGACGGACTGGTCCTGGCCCTCCAGCGGCAGGCGCTGGAGTTCGCGGAGGACCAGGCGGGCGCGGGCGGGGCCGGTCGGGGCGTCGATCCCGGTGAGGCCGGGCACGGAGCGCGCCGGTACGTACAGCAGCTCGGCGGCGACGGCCTGGCCGTGGCTGCGGCGGATCCGGCGGACGGTGTGCGCGAGCTCGCCGGGGACGGTGTCGAGCAGCCGGGCGACGGCCGTGGGCGGGGCGGCCGCCTCGCTGTCGACGGGCTCCCAGGTCTCGGTGCCGGGCCAGGTCTGCCCGGTGTCGCCGACGGCCACGCCCACCCGGGGCGGGGCGACGGTGGTGCCGACGCCGCGGCGGCGCTGGAGGCGCCCCTCCAGTTCGAGCTGTTCGAGGGCCTGGCGGAGCGTGGCCCGCGCGACGCCGAAGCGGGCCGCGAGCTCGCGCTCGTTCGGCAGGATCTCGCCCACGGCGAACTCGGAGTCGAGTGCGTCGGTGAGCACGGTCTTCAGGTGCCAGTACTTCGGCTCCGGCACCGATTCCAGCTGCGTGGTCCCCACCCTGATCCTCCGCAAAGGCTTTTTGCGCGCTTCTTTATTAAAGGTTGTTGCAGTATGCCTGCGACCATAGGACGACGCACAGACTTGGTCAAGACCAATGCCTTTCCTTCCCCGCGAGGTCGGATACGGTCGTTGATCATCCGATGGTGCGACAAGGAGTGTGCGCATGGGCCAGGTCACCGTGGTGACGGGCGGCAGCAGGGGCATCGGCGCGGCGGTCGCGCTGCGACTGGCCAAGGATGGCCACGCCGTCGGCATCGGCTACGAGCGGGCACGGGAGGCCGCCGAGGCGACGGCCGAGGCGGTCCGCGCCGAGGGCGTCGGCTGTGTGACCGTCCAGGTCGACACTAGTGTCGAGGGCGAGGTCGACGCCCTCTTCGACGAGGTGCGGGAGCGGCTCGGACCGGTCACCGGCCTGGTCAACAACGCGGGGATCACCGGTCTGCTGGGCCGGTTCACCGAGACGCCCGTGGAGCGGATACGCCGGGTCGTGGACGTCAATGTGACGGGCGCGCTGATCTGCGCCCGGCGCGCGGCCCGGGAGCTTTCGACCCGTCACGGCGGGCCGGGCGGTGCGATCGTGAACATCTCCTCGGGCGCCGCCACCCTGGGCTCCCCCGGTGAGTACGTGCACTACGCGGCGAGCAAGGCGGCCGTCGACGCGATGACGATGGGCCTGTCCAAGGAGCTCGCCGCGGAGGGCGTCCGCGTCAACTCCGTACAGCCGGGGATGATCGTCACCGACATCCACGCGGCGATGGGCGACCCGGAGCGGCCGTGGCGCGACTCGGGCCGGGTGCCGATGGGGCGGCCGGGCGAGCCCGAGGAGGTCGCCGGGGCGGTCGCCTGGCTGCTGTCCCCGGAGGCGTCGTACACCACCGGGGCCGTCCTGCGGGTGGCCGGCGGGCTGTGACCGGCGGCCCCGGCCTATGGGAGGAGCCCCATGAGCTTGTCGGGGTTGCGCTGGATGTAGACGGCCGTGACGAGGCCGTCGGCCACGTCGAGGCCGAGGACGGTGTGCGGCCGGCCCTGTGACAGGACGAGCAGCGCCGTACCGCCGTTGATCTCCATGAAGCGGTACTCCGGCTCGGGCATCTCCGTCCCCGCGACGGCGATGAGGAAGCGCCCCACCTTGTCGGCGGATTCGATGACGCGCAGCGGGGCCTTGGTCTTGCCGCCGCTGTCGCCGATCAGGCGCACGTCGGGGGCGAGGAGCTCCAGCATCCGCTCGATGCTGCCGCCGGTGGCGGCGGCCAGGAACCGCTCGGTGAGGTCGCGCCGGACGCCCGGGTCCACGGTGAAGCGCGGCCTGCGCTCGTCGACGTGGCGGCGGGCCCGGCCGGCCAGCTGGCGGACGGCCGCCTCCGAGCGGTCGAGCGCCTCGGCGATCTCCTGGTACGGGAAGCCGAACGCCTCGCGGAGCACGAAGACCGCGCGCTCCAGCGGGGAGAGCGATTCCAGGACGACCAGCACGGCGAGCGAGACGGAGTCGGCCAGCACGGCCCGTTCCGCGGTGTCGGGCACGGTCGTGCCGAGGTCGGTGGCGACCGGCTCGGGCAGCCACGGCCCGACGTACGCCTCGCGGCGCGTCCGTGCCTGGCGGAGGCGGTCGAGGGCCAGCCGGGTGGTGACCCGTACGAGATAGCCGCGGGCGTCGCGCACCTCGTCCCGGTCGGCCGCGGACCAGCGCAGCCACGCCTCCTGGACGACGTCCTCGGCGTCCGCGAACCCGCCGAGCATGCGGTAGGCCACTCCGTTCAGAAGGGAGCGGTGTTCCTCGAAGGCGTCCAGGACTGTTTCACGTGCGGTCACGGTGCCATCCCAGCGGAACGGATGCGCGCTTGTCCAGACGGGCCCCGGCCAGGCCGTGAACGGGGCCCTGTGATGGGATCCGGACAGGGTCTACCCAGCGGTAACCGTTGCTGACATCCTGTCTACAACCTGTCGCGGACGACGGACCCGAGCGGACGACGAGGAGCCTCCATGGCCGACACGGTCGCCTTCCCCATCGGCACCCCCAGCGGGACACGCACGGTCGAGGTGTCCTACGAACGGCGCGGCGGCGGGGCACCCCTCGTCCTGCTGCACGGCATCGGCCACCACCGCCAGGCGTGGGACCCGGTCACCGCCCTGCTCGCCGCCGAGCGCGAGGTCGTGGCCGTCGACCTGCCGGGCTTCGGCCGCTCCCCCGCGCTGGCCGACGGCGTCCCCTACGACCTGGACCACGTGGTCCCCGTCCTGGGCGCCCTGTTCGAGGCCCTGGAGCTCGACCGGCCGCATGTCGCGGGCAACTCCCTGGGCGGGCTGCTCGCCCTGCTGCTCGGCCGGGACAAGCTCGTACGGAGCGTCACGGCGCTCTCCCCCGGTGGCTTCTGGACCGAGGCCGAGCGCCGCTACGCGTTCACGGTGCTGCGCGCGATGCGGCGCGGCGCGGTGACGCTGCCCCCGCGGACCGTGGCCCGGCTGGCCGGCACGGCGGCCGGGCGGGCGGCGCTCACCGGATCCATCTACGCCCGGCCCGGCCGCCGTTCGCCCGAGGCGGTGATCGCCGAGACCCGGGCGCTGCGCGAGTGCACCGGGTTCGCCCCCACGCTCGCGGCCGGCCGCGAGGTGCTGTTCACCGACGACGTGCCGGACGTCCCGGTGACCGTCGCCTGGGGCACGGCCGACCGGGTGCTGCTGCGCCGTCAGGGCGTCCGCGCCAAGAAGCTGATCCCCGGCGCCCGGCTGGTGCGGCTGCCCGGCTGCGGTCATGTGCCGATGAACGACGACCCCGCGCTGGTGGCGCGGGTCATTCTCGACACGTCGCGCTGACGCGTTCAGGCCGAGGGACGCGGCGCGGCGGCGTTCCCCAGCGCGGCGGAGTTGGACCAGTCACGGGTGGAGAGCACCAGGCGGTAGCCGTCGGGGTCCTCCACCGTGACGCCCCAGGTGTCCCAGTAGGGGTTGTGGGCCGGGATGAAGTGCAGTGTCTCGACTAGTACGGATGTTCTTATGCTCGGTAATAACTCAACGGCAGTACGATCGCGCGTATGCAGCTTCGATACCAGTTCCGCGTCTATCCGACGCCTGGTCAGCGCATCAGCGCGGCCAGGGTGTTCGGGTGCAGGCGTGTGGTCTGGAATGACGCGTTGGCCCGGATCAAGCCGGTCAAGGCATCGAACAAGCTGCTCGGGAACCCGAAGGGCCGCACCGCGCAGGGCCCGTACCAGTTCGTGCCGAAGAACCCTGACCTGTCCAAGGCTCTGATCACAGAGGCGAAGAAGACCCCCGAGCGGGCGTTTTTGACGGATTGCCCGGCCCCGGTTCTCCAGCAGACTCTTCGGGACCTGGACGCGGCGTGGAAGGCGCACGAGGACTCCAAGACGGGCAAGCGGAAGGGGCCGAAGGTCGCGCCGCCCCGCTTCAAGTCGAAGAAGGACAACCGGCAAAGCGCGCGGTTCACTGCGAACTCCCGCTTCAAGATCACCGAAGGCGGCAGGCTGAGGCTGCCGAAGATCGGCGACCTGAAAGTGAAGTGGACCCGCGATCTCCCCTCCGGCCCCACGTCGGTGACACTGATCAAGGACCGCTCCGGCCGGTACTTCGTCTCCTTCGTGGTCGAGTCCGACCCGGCCGCGGACATCCTTCCTCCGGTCGGCGGGGATCAGGGCATCGACCTGGGCCTGACCCGGTTCGCGGTCCTCGCGGACGGCTCGCACATCGCCTCGCCGAAATATCTGCGCCGTGCGGAGAAGAAGCTGAAGAAGCGGCAGCGGGAGCTGTCACGGAAGGAGAAGGGCGGCAACAACCGGGACAAGGCCCGGGTCAAGGTCGCTCGCGCACACGCCGCCGTGGCGGATGCGCGCCGCAACTTCCACCACCAGTGGTCTCACAAGCTGACGAGCGAGAACCAAGCCGTCCACTGCGAGACCCTGAACGTGCGTGGACTGGCGCGCACCCGGCTGGCCAAGAGCGTGCACGACGCGGGCTGGGCACAGTTCGTGATGTTCTGTGAGTACAAGGCGACCCGGCGCGGAAGAGACTTCGCCAAGGTCGACCGGCACTTCCCGTCGTCCCAGATCTGTTCCGCCTGCGGGCACCGCGACGGCCCCAAGCCACTCCACGTCCGGCAGTGGACGTGCCCGAACTGCAAAACCCGGCACGACCGCGACTGGAACGCCGGGCGCAACGTCAGGAACGAAGGCCGCCGCATCCTCGCGGCGACAGCACCATCCACCCCAGGACCTGGGGCCCGACGCCGGTAACGGCGCCGGTAAACGCCTGCGGAGCGCACATAAGACCAGGCAGCAGCCAGGCAGCGCGCACAACCCCCACCCCACGTGGGAAGGAACCAGGAACCCACCCGGAGCGGGCAGCCCTCACCTGCGGGGACCACTCACAGACGGAGAATCCTCGCCCTCAGGGCGATGGAGGAGGTCAAACCGAGAAGAACGTGGACGTCCTCGCCGCCCGGTCGGTGCGCGCCTTCGGCGAGTACTTCCCGCTCTCGGCCCGCCGCCCGGACGGCGACGGCCGGCTCTACCGGGTGCTGCGGCACGGCCCGCTGCTGGACGTCTTCGTCCTCGACATGCGCTCCTACCGCAACGCCAACTCCCCGAACCGGCGGCCCGACGACACCCAGGGCATCCTGGGCGCCCGGCAGCTCGCCTGGCTCAAGCGCGAGCTGGCGGCGTCCCGGGCGGTGTGGAAGGTGATCGCCGCCGATATGCCGCTGGGGCTGGTGGTCACGGACGGCCCGGCGAACTTCGAGGCGGTGGCACAGGGCGACCCGGGGGCGCCGCTGGGCCGCGAGCTGCAGATCGCGGAGCTGCTGCGGCACATCAAGCACCGCCGGATCACCGGCACGGTCTGGCTGACGGCGGACGTGCACTACACCTCGGCGCAGCACTACGACCCGGCGCGGGCGGCGTTCAAGGACTTCGCGCCGTTCTGGGAGTTCGTGTCGGGCCCGCTGAACGCGGGCGGCTTCCCGGCCAACGCCCTGGACGCCACCTTCGGCCCCGAGCGGGTCTTCCTCAAGGCACCCGCCACGGCGAACGTCCCGCCCGGCCGGGACAGCCAGTTCTTCGGCGAGGTCGCCATCGCGGGCGACGGCGGCGAGCTGACCGTACGGCTGCGCGACGAGACGGGCGCGGTGCTGTTCACCAAGGTGCTCCAGCCGGGGCGCGTCGGACAGTGACGCCCCGGGGCGCCGGTGGGAAGGTGGGAGCGGCCCAGCGGTGCGAGCGGGAGGTCCGGTGTCATGGCCGAGCAGGTGGACGTCGTCGTCATCGGCATGGGGCCGGGCGGTGAGCACGTGGCCGGGCGGCTGGCCGAGTCCGGGCTGAGCGTGGTGGGCGTCGAGGCGGAGCTGGTCGGCGGCGAGTGCCCGTACTGGGGGTGCGTGCCGAGCAAGATGATGATCCGGGCCGGGAACCTGCTCGCGGAGGCGCGGCGGGTGCCGGGCATGGCCGGCGCGGTACGGGTCGAGCCGGACTGGGCCCCGGTGGCCGGCCGGATCCGGGACGAGGCCACCGACGACTGGAACGACCAGGTGGCGGCCGACCGCTTCACCGGCAAGGGCGGCCGCCTGGCGCGCGGGCGCGGCAGGCTGGCGGGGCCCGGCCGGGTGGTGGTGGACGGCCCCGGCGGCGGGGAGTTCCAGGCCCGGCTCGGGGTGGTCGTCGCCACGGGCACCAAGCCCTCGGTGCCACCGGTGCCGGGGCTGGCCGAGGTGCCGTTCTGGACCAACCGGGACGTCGTCGCCGCGAAGGAGGTGCCGCGCTCGCTGACCGTCCTCGGCGGCGGCGCGATCGGCCTGGAGCTCGCCCAGGTCCTCGCCCGCTTCGGCACCCGTGTCGAGGTGGTGGAGGCCATGGCCGGGCTGCTCCCGTCGGAGGAGCCGGAGGCGGGCGAGCTGCTGGTGAAGGTGCTGCGCCGGGACGGCGTGGTCGCGCGGACGGGGGCGCGGGCGACCGGGGTGCGCCACCACGGCGACACCTTCACCGTCACCCTGGAGAGCGGCGACGACGTGACGGCGGACCGGCTGCTGGTGGCCACGGGCCGCCGGGTGGACCTCACGGACCTGGGGCTGGAGACCGTGGGCCTGGACCCGGGGGCCCGCGCGCTGCCGGTGGACGGCCGGCTGCTGGCGGCGCCCGGCCTGTGGGGCGTGGGCGATGTGACGGGGCACGGGGCGTTCACGCACGTCGCGATGTACGAGGCGGAGATCGTGGTGCGGGCGGTGCTCGGTGAGCCGGGCCCGGCGGCGGACTACCGCGCCCTGCCGAGGGTGACGTTCACCGATCCGGAGGTCGGGGCGGTGGGGCTGACGGAGCGGCAGGCCCGGGAGAAGGGGCTGCGGGTGCGCACGGGGCTGGCCCAGGTGCCGGCCTCGACGCGCGGCTGGATCCACAAGGCGGGCAACGAGGGCCTGGTCAAGCTGGTCGAGGACGTGGACCGGGGCGTCCTGGTCGGCGCCACCACGATCGGGCCGGCGGGCGGCGAGGTGATGTACGGCCTGGCCGTGGCCGTACAGGCGGGGGTGCCGGTCGAGGCCCTGCGGCACATGATCTACGCCTATCCGACGTTCCACCGGGGGGTGGAGGAGGCGCTCGCCGATCTCCGGTCGGGTGACACCCCGGAGTAGGCCCGTACCGCCGGGAGCCGGGGCGGCGACCCGCCCGGGAAACCGGACGGATACCTACAAGAGCCGTGCTTTTACCCGTCGGTCACAGGCTGTTTGTGATCACGCAACACCGCTCGGTCAAGGTGGGCCCATGACCGACGAGACCCGCGCGAAGCGATCCCACCGCACCCCTCACTGGCGCCGGGACGTGGTCGAGCTGGCCGCCCTGTTCACGGCGGTCGCCACCGCCGAGTGCGTGGCCGGCACGGTGGCGCACGCCCCGGACGGCCCGGCCGTCCTCGTCGCGTCGGCCGGCGCCCTGCTGGCCGCTACCGGCTTCCACACCTGGTGGTCGCGGCTGCCCGGCCGCGCCGAGCGGGAGACGGCCGCCCCGGAGCCCCCCGCGCCGGAGGTCCCGGCCGCCGCCCCCGAGGGCGGCACCGCGCTCTGGCGGATGCGCACGACCGTGCGCGACGAGCCCGGCAGCCTGGCCGCGCTGTGCCTGGCCCTCGCCCGCCACCGGGTGGACATCCTGGCCCTCCAGACCCACCCGCTGGCCGACGGCGCCGTGGACGAACTGCTGCTCCGCGCCCCGGAGGCGCTGACCGACGCCGAGCTGAAGGAGGCCGCGACCACCGGCGGCGGCAGCGCGACCTGGCTGGAGCGGGCCGACGCCCACGACCTCGTCGACGCCCCGACCAGGGCGCTCACCCTCGCCACCCGCACGGCCCTCGACACCGCCGAGCTCCCGCTCGCGCTGCGGCAGCTGTTCGGCCGCTGCACCGTCCGCTCGACGCCGGCCCGCTCCCCGCGCGGCGGCGCGCCGGCCGCGCCGGTGCCCGCCGAGGGGGTGTGGGAGGACACCGTGCTGCGGCTGCCGGACCCCTCCGGCGGGACGCTCACCATCGAGCGCCCGTACCTGCCGTTCACGCCCGCCGAGTTCGCCCGCGCCCGTGCGCTGGTCGAGCTGGACGCCCGGCTGGGCACCCGGGTGCCGCCGCGCGGCGAGGTGCTGACGCTGCCCGAGGGCGAGGAGATCACCGTCCGGCGGGCCGACCCCGGCGACCTCGCCGCGGCGCGCGAGATGCACGACCGCTGCTCCGCCACCACGCTCGCCCGCCGCTACCACGGCCCGATCGGCGACGCCGACCGCTATCTGCGCCACCTGCTGAGCCCCCGCTTCGGCCGGACGCTCGCCGCCCACACCTCCTCCGGCCGGCTCGTGGCCCTCGGCCATCTGCTGTGGGACGGCGAGGAGACCGAGGTGGCGCTGCTCGTCGAGGACGCCTGGCAGCGCCGCGGCGTCGGCGGCGAGCTCCTCGGCCGGCTGGTGGCCCTGGCCGCCGAGGCGGGGTGCGGACGCGTCTACGCCGTCACCCAGTCGTCCAACACCGGGATGGTCGCCGCGATGCGCGCCCTGGACCTGCCGCTGGACTACCAGGTCGAGGACGGCACCCTCGTCGTCACGGCCCGGCTCGCCCCGGCCCGCGTACCGGTCCTGCCGGCGGCCGCGCCCGGCGCCGCCACCGCATGACCGGTATCCCCCGAGTCCTGACATAACCCCGCCTGTCAGGGGTCCGAACCAGGAATGCCCATGACGCGGCGGCACCCCGCGTACGAGGATGGCCGCATGCCCAACGACACCAGCAATCACCTGCCCCGACAGGTCGCCGACGCCTACGTCGACGCCGTCATCGAGCTCGACCCCATCACCGGCACCTTCCTCGGCGTGCCCGGGTCCGCGCGCCGGCTGCCGGACTACTCCCCGGCCGGCAGCGCCGCCCTCGTCGGCCTGGCCCGGGAGACCCTCGGCCGGCTCGACGACGCCGAGAAGCGGCCGGGTGCCGACAGCGACATCGAGCGGCGCTGCGCCCGGCTGCTGCGCGAGCGGCTGACCGCCGAACTCGCCGTGCGGGACACGGGCGAGCCGCTGCGCAACGTCAGCAACATCGAGTCGCCGCTGCACTCGGTGCGCGAGGTCTTCGCGATGATGCCGGTCGACACCGCCGAGGACTGGTCCGCGATCGCCGAACGGCTCCGCGCCGTGCCGGCGTCGCTGGAGGGCTACCGCGCCTCCCTCGCCGAGGGGCTGCGGCGCGGGCTGCCCGGCGGCCCGCGCCAGGTGGCCACCGTCCTTACGCAGCTGGGCGAGTGGATCGGCACGGACGGCGGCTGGTTCGCCGACTTCGTCGCCCCCGGCCCGGCGGAGCTCCGCGCCGAGCTGGACCGCGGCGCGCGGGAGGCGACCGAGGGCCTGGCCGTGTTCCGCGACTGGCTGCGGGACGTCTACGCCCCGGGCGTCGCCGGTGCCCCCGACGTCGTCGGCCGTGAGCGCTACGCCCTCTGGGCGCGCTACTGGAACGGCGCGGACCTGGATCTCAACGAGGCGTACGCGTACGGCTGGTCGGAGTTCCACCGGCTGCTCGGCGAGATGCGCGAGGAGGCCGAGAAGGTGCTGCCGGGCGCGCGGACGCCGTGGGAGGCGATGGCCCACCTGGACGCGCACGGCACGCACCTGGAGGGCGTCGAGGAGACGCGGGTGTGGCTCCAGCGGATGATGGACGAGACGATCGAGGCGCTGGACGGCACCCACTTCGACCTCGCCGAGCGGGTCAAGCGCGTGGAGTCCCGCATCGCCCCGCCCGGCGGCGCCGCCGCGCCGTACTACACGGAGCCGTCCGAGGACTTCTCCCGGCCGGGCCGCACCTGGCTGCCGACCATGGGCGAGACCCGCTTCCCGCTCTACGACCTGGTCTCCACCTGGTACCACGAGGGCGTGCCGGGCCATCACCTCCAGCTCGCGCAGTGGGTGCACGTGGCCGACCGGCTGTCCCGCTACCAGACGACGCTCGGCGGGGTCAGCGCCAACTGCGAGGGCTGGGCGCTCTACGCGGAGCGGCTCATGGACGAGCTGGGCTTCCTGACCGACCCCGAGCGGCGGCTGGGCTATCTGGACGCCCAGATGATGCGGTCCACCCGGGTGATCGTCGACATCGGCATGCACCTGGAGCTGGAGATCCCGGCGGACTCCCCCTTCCACCCCGGCGAGCGCTGGACGCCCGGGCTCGCCCAGGAGTTCTTCGGGATGCACAGCGGCCGTCCGGCGCACCACATCGAGAGCGAGATGGTGCGCTACCTCGGCATGCCGGGGCAGGCGATCGGCTACAAGCTGGGCGAGCGGGCCTGGCTGGCCGGGCGCGAGGCGGCCCGGAAGGCGCACGGCGAGGCGTTCGACGCGAAGGCGTGGCACATGGCGGCGCTGTCGCAGGGGTCGCTGGGCCTGGACGACCTGGTGGCGGAGCTGTCGGTGCTCTGACGGCCCGCGGGACGGGCGGGCGGGCCCCGTACGGCGGTACGGGCCCGCCCGTTCCGGGAACGGCTCCGTCCCGCGCGCTCAGATCCGCCAGGCGCGGATCCGGTCGGCGCACTCGTAGACGTCGACCCGGTACTCCTTGATGTCCCGGGCCAGGTCCACTATGGAGCCGTACGGCGGGTCGATGCCCTCGCCCGCCGCGGCCATGTAGGCCACGACGACCATGCACGCGTAGAGGCTGCTGCGCACGGGGAGCGGCTGGAGCCGGACGAGGGTGTGCATCAGGGCGGCGGCGCGCCAGGCGGCGTCGGGTTCGTGGTCGAACTTCGCGACGTCGAAGGCGTGCCGGGAGACGGCCGCGGCGAGGGCGGTGTAGTCGTGCACGGCGGGCTCTTCGTACAGCTTCTGCTCCTGTACGCCCAGGAGCCAGGGCAGGTCGATGAGCAACGACATCAGGCGGCCGCACCGCCTTCGGACGTCGGCGCCTCCTCGGGGAAGGCGGCGTCGAATTCCTCTATGTGCTCGTTCCAGAACTTGGCGGCACGTTCCACGAAGCGGCGGCGCTGCTGCTCGCGCACCGACAGGTCGTGCACATACGCCTTGATGCTCTTCCCGTCGGCGGCGGCGGCCTCGCGGATGGCCGCGAGTTCCTCTTCCGTGAATTCGATGTTGAGTGCCGGCATGGCTCCAAGGTACCGGCACAGTACCGGCGTCGGCAGCGGCTCGTGGCGCGCGCCGTTACCGGCCTTTTCCCCCGTGCGCCGTTCCGCCGGGGCGGCGGGCTCGGCAGAGTGGGGTCCGCCGGCCGGGACGGCCGGAGCCCGAGAACCGACAGCACGAACAGCACGAACGGGACAGCCTGGATCTCTAGGAGAGGACAGACACGTGCGTTCGAGACTGTGGATCGTTCCCGTACTCACCGCGCTGGTGGCCGTGGCGGCGGCGCTGCCCGCGGTGCCACGGCCCGCGTCCGGCCCGGCGGGCACGCCCCCGGGCGGGCCCCGACCCGACGCCACGGGCGTGGTCCTGGCGGTGCACGGCGGGGCGGGCACCGCGCTGCGCCGGGGGGACACCGACGCGCGGACGGAGAAGGCGTACCGCGACGGCCTGGCCGCCGCCCTGCGGGCCGGCCGGAAGGTGCTGCGCGAGGGCGGCGGCAGCGTGTCGGCGGTCGAGGCGGCGGTGCGTGCGCTGGAGGACGACCCGCTGTTCAACGCGGGCAAGGGGGCGGTGTTCAACGAGGACGCCGGGCACGAGCTGGACGCGTCGATCATGCGTGGCTCGGACCGGGCGGCGGGGGCCGTCGCGGGGGTGCGCTCCGTGCGCAACCCCGTCTCGGCGGCCCGGCTGGTGATGGAGAGGACGCCGCACGTGCTGCTCGCGGGAGAGGGCGCCGACCGCTTCGCCGAGCGGAACGGGCTGGCCCCGGTGACGCAGGACTACTTCTGGACGCAGGCGCGGTGGGACAGCCTGATGAAGGCCAAGGAACGGGCGAGGAGGAGCGGTGGGAAGGCCGTGGGCGGATCCGGGCCGGGCGAGGCGGCGCTGGGCACGGTCGGGGCCGTCGCCGTCGACCGCGGCCACGGTCTGGCGGCCGCCACCTCGACGGGCGGCATGACCAACAAGATGGTGGGCCGGGTCGGCGATTCACCGCTGGTGGGCGCGGGCACGTACGCGCAGGACGGCACGGTGGCGGTGAGCGCCACCGGCGCGGGCGAGGCGTTCATCCGGAGCGCCGCGACGGCCACGCTCGCACATCTGATCGAGTTCGGTGGGAAGGACGTGGTGGCGGCGGCCCACGAGGTCGTCGGGAAGCGGCTCACCGGGCTGGGCGGCAAGGGCGGGGTGATCGCCCTCGACCCCCGGGGCGTGCTGTCCGCGCCGTTCAGCAGCGAGGGCATGCTGCACGGCTTCCTCACGGACGACGGCCGGATCGTCACCCGGGTGTTCCCCGACGAGTCGCCCGGTCACCGGTGACACGGCGCCGCCCGGGTTGCGCTGGAGCGCACTCCAGCTCGTAGCGTCGGAGGCACCACCCGCCCGGGAGCGGACGGGCGCGGAGACGGAACGGGGAGCATCGTGCGGTACACATTGTTCGGCAGGACCGGTCTGCGGGTGAGCGAGCTGGCCCTCGGGGCCATGACCATGGGCTGGGGCGCCGACAAGGAGACCAGCGGGCGGATCCTCGACGCCTACGCGGACGCGGGCGGCAACTTCGTCGACACGGCCGACATCTACGCGGGCGGCGACTCGGAGACCATCGTCGGCGAGCTGCTCGAAGGCCGCCGGAACGGCTTCGTCCTGGCGTCCAAGTACACCTGCGCCACCCGCCCGGGTGAGGTGAACTCCGGGGGCAACCACCGTAAGAACCTGGTCCGTTCGGTCGAGGAGAGCCTCGGCCGGCTGCGCACCGACCATCTGGACGTGCTGTGGGTGCACGCGCGGGACAACTTCACCCCGGTCGAGGAGACCGTACGGGCGCTCGACGACGTCGTACGGGCGGGCAAGGTGCTCTACGTGGGGGTGTCCGACTGGCCGGCCTGGGAGATCGCGCAGGCGAACACGCTGGCCGAACTGCGCGGCTGGACGTCCTTCGCGGGTTCACAGCTGCGTTACAGCCTGCTGGAGCGGACGCCGGAGCGCGAACTGCTCCCGCAGGCCCGCGCCTTCGACCTGGCCGTCCTCGCCTGGGGCCCGCTCGCGGGCGGCAAGCTGACCGGCAAGTACCGCCGGGGCGAGGCGGGCCGGTACACCGCCGACGGCGGCGGGGCGGTGGACCCGCGCGAGGAGGCGGTGATCACGGCGGTGCTGGAGATCGCCGAACAGGGCGGCTGGAGCCCGGCGCAGGTGGCGCTGGCCTGGCTGCGCGGCCGGCCCGGCAACATCGTCCCGATCGTCGGCGCGACCCGGGAGAGCCAGCTCGCCGACAATCTGGCCGCCCTGGACGTCACGCTCGACGCCGGCGCCGTGGCACGGCTGGACGCGGTGAGCGCGGTGCCGCTGGGGTTCCCGCACGACTTCCTGCGGGAGCCCGGCATCGTGGAGAACGTCTACGGCGACCGCTGGGCGGCGATCGAGGACCGCCGCTCGACGTACCGGCGGACGGCGCACGACGTCCTGTAGGGCGCGGCGGGCGGCGGGTCCACGGGCCCGGCGACGGACCGTGCACATGTGATCCCCGGCAAAACCCTTGTTCAACCGGTGATTTCACTGCTAGACATCGCACATGACCGGCTATTCCCCTGACGCCACCGACTGGCGCATTCTCGACGCCCTCCAGACCAACGGCCGCGCGGGCTTCGCCGAGTTGGCGCGCACCGTGAACATGTCCCCCAGCGCCGTGACCGAGCGGGTCCGCCGGCTGGAGGACGCGGGCGTGATCGGCGGGTACACCGCCGTCGTCGACCCGGAGAAGCTGGGGATGCCGGTGCTGGCGTTCGTCCGCCTCCGCTATCCGAACGGCAATGACAAGGCGTTCCACGATCTGCTGGAGACGACGCCGGAGGTACTGGAGGCGCATCACGTCACGGGGGACGACTGTTTCGTCATCAAGGTGGCGGCGCGTTCGATGCGGCATCTGGAGGAGGTGGCGGGGCGGATCGGGGTGCTCGGGTCGGTGACGACGAGTGTGGTGTATTCGTCACCGCTGCCGCGGCGGGCGCTGGGGCGGTGACGGGTGCCGCTGCGCGGGGCGTTTCCCCAGTCCCGTCCCTTCCCGTAACCGGGGCTCCGCCCCGGACCCCGGTCCTCAAGCGCCGGACGGGCTGAATTTCAGCCCGTCCGGCGCTTGAGGACATTCGGGAAGGGGCGGGGCTGGGGAAAAAGCCCCGCGCAGCGGCACCACTAGCCCGCGTCCAACACCCGGTGCCGCACCACCGACCCCGACCGCCCCTTCACCACCTGCAACTGCGCAGCAACCCGCTGCCGCAGATCCGCCACATGACTGACGATCCCCACCGTACGGTCCCGCTCCCGCAGCGCGTCCAGAACGTCCAGCACCTCGTCCAGCGTCTGCTCGTCCAGGCTGCCGAACCCCTCGTCGATGAAGAGGGTGTCCAGCCGCACCCCGCCCGCCTCCTCCGTGACGACGTCGGCGAGGCCCAGCGCGAGGGCGAGGGAGGCGAAGAACGTCTCTCCGCCGGAGAGTGTCGCGGTGTCCCGTTCGCTGCCGGTCCAGGCGTCGATGACATGCAGGCCGAGGCCCGAACGGCGGGCTCCGGCGCGGGCGTCGGAGTGGACGAGGGTGTAGCGGCCGGAGGACATCCGCCGCAGCCGGGTCGTGGCGGCGGCCGCGACCTGTTCGAGGCGGGCGGCGAGTACGTAGGACTCCAGGCGCATCTTCCGCTCGTTGAGGGCGGAGGTCCCGGCGGCGAGCCCCGCGAGACCGGCCACCCGGTGGTGCTCGTCGCGCAGCGGCGCGAGGCCGCGGGCGTCGGCGGCGGCCCGGCCGGAGAGCAGGTCGAGCTCCTCGCAGCGGGTACGGGCCGCGGACTCCTCGGCGGAGGTGGCGCGCAGCCGCCGGGTGGCGGCCGCCAGCAGGGCGTCGGCGGCGGCCGGGTCGGCGGGCGGCTGCCCGGCGGCGGCCGCGACCCGCGGGTCGGCGAGCTCGGCGGCGGCCCCGGCGGCCTCGCCGTGCCAGCGGTCGAGGCGGTCCTGGAGCTCCCGCTGGGCGGCGGCGCCCAGCAGGGCCTCGGCGGCGAGCCGGGGGGTGTCGAAGCCGGCCCGGACGGCTGCGTCGGCGAGCCGTGCCGTCGCCTTCGCCAGGTCGTCGGCGGCCGCGGCGGCGGCCCGTACGGCGTCGAGGGCACCACCGAGACCGGCCAGCTCCCGCTCCAGGAGCGCGGCGCGGCGGGCGACGCTCGCCTCGCCGCCCCGTGCCAGGAAGAGCTCCTCCTCCAGCGCGTGCAGCTCGGCGTCGAGGTGTTCCCGGCGGGCGGTGCGGGCGGTGATCCGCAGCTGGGCGTGCTGCCGGGCCTCGACGCGGAGGCCGTGCTCGCGCTCGGCGCGCTCCAGCGCCTCGCGGGCGGCGTGCGCGTCGGCACCGGCGTCCCGGGCCTCGGCGAAGGCGCGCCGGGTGGTGTCGAGGAGGGCGGCGAGGGCGGCGGCGGTGTCCGGGCCCGCGTCGGCGGTGGCCCGCTCCAGGGCGTCGCGCAGCCCCCGGAGCTCACCCTCCGCGTGCTCGCGGGCGGTGTCGGCGCGCTGGGCGGCGTCCAGCGCGCGCTCCTCCTCGGCCCGGTCGACGTGGCCGGCGGCGGTGCGGGCGGGTGCCGGGTGCTCGGTGGCGCCGCACACCTTGCAGGGTTCGCCGGGGCCTAGGCCGGCGGCGAGTTCGGCGGCTATGCCGAGCAGCCGGCGTTCCTTGAGGTCGAGCCACTGCTCGCGGGCGCGCGTGGCGCGCTCCCGGGCGTCGAGCAGCCGGGCCTCAGCGTCGGCGGCGGCGCCGGCGAGGCGGTCGCGCTCCCGGGCGGCCTCCAGCCGGCGCCGGGCGGGGGCGATCTCGCCTTCGAGCCGGGCGGCGTGGGTGGCCGCCTCGTGCGCGTCCTCGACGCGCCGCTCGTGGGCGGCGCGCAGGGACTCCCAGCCGACGAGCCAGTCGGCGGCGTCGGCGAGGGTGTCCTCGTCGGCGAGGGCCTCGCGGTCCAGCCCGGCCCGTTCGGCGGTGAGGGCGGCGGCCCGCTGTTCGGCACGGCGGGCGGCGGACAGCGAACCGAGGTCCTCGCGGAGCCGGTGCTCCAGGGCGGCGAGCCGCTCGCCGGAGGCGGTCCGGTGGTCGGCGGGGAGCCGTTCGCGGGCGGCGCGCTCGGCGGTGAGGGCCGCGCGGTGGGCCCGCTCGGCCTCGTCGCGCAGCTCCAGGGCGGGGCCCACGGCCGCGGCCGCGCGGGCCCGCTCCAGGCGGGCGCCGATCTCACGGCGCTCGTCCTGCCGGGCGTCGAGCGCCTCGGCGCGCCGCCGGGCCTCGGCGTGCCGGCGCTGGAGGCCGGCCAGCTCGCGGGCGGCGTCGGCCCGGCCCTGGGCGGCGTGGTGCGCCTCTTCCGCGGTGCGCGCGGCCAGGGCGGCGATGTCACGCCGCTCGCGCGCGCTCGTACGGGCCAGGGCGGCCCACTCCAGCACGGCGTCGGCCAGGCCGGGGTCGCCGGGGCCAGGGGCTGCGGGTCCTTGCGGGCGGCCGGGCGGGAGGCGCGCCGCGCGGGCGGGGCCGGGGAGGCGGCGGCCGCGTCGCCGGGTCCCGGTGCCCGGCGGGCGGTGGTGCGCGGGCCCGCTGCGCCGGCAGGGCGGCGGGGGCCGGGTCGCAGGCGGCCGGGTCGGCGGTGCCCGGCTCGGGCAGCGTGGGGTCGCCGGCGGCCTGGTGCATCCGGTGGGCGAGGGCGAGGAGCCGCTCGTCGCCGGTGCGGACCTGCTGCTCGGCGGCGCGGCGCAGCTCGGCGAGGCGGTCCTCGACGGCGGCGAAGCGGCTGGTGTCGAAGAGCTTGCCGAGCAGCTTGCCGCGTGCGGTGTCCTCGGCGCGCAGGAAGCGGGCGAAGTCGCCCTGGGGCAGCAGGACGACCTGGCAGAACTGCTCCCGGCTCATGCCGAGGAGCTGGCCGATCTCCTCGCCGATCTCCTGGTGGGAGCGGCTGAGGCCCTGCCAGGTGCCGTCGTCGGTCCGCTCCCGCAGGGTGCTGGCCGCCTTCTCGCGGGTGGAGCCGGTGCCCCGCTTCTTGGGGCGGAGCTGCTCGGGCCGCCGGGTGATCTCCAGGCGGCGCCCGCCGACGGTGAGGTCGAGGACGACCTCGGTGGGGGTGCCGGGTTCCGCGTGGTCGCTGCGCAGGGTCAGCCCGGCGCCCTGGCGGGTGCCGGGCACGCCGCCGTAGAGGGCGTAGCAGACCGCGTCGAGGACGGAGGTCTTGCCGGCGCCCGTGGGGCCGTGCAGCAGGAACAGTCCGGCGGCCGACAGCTCGTCGAAGTCGATGTGCTGGGTGCCGCCGAAGGGCCCGAAGGCGGTGATCGTGAGCTGGTGCAGCCTCACCGGGCGACCTCGCGGGCGGTGTCGTCCAGCCGTACGGCGTCGAGCGCGGCGGTGAGCACGGCCCGCTCCTCGTGGTCGGGGCCGCGCCCGGCGCGCACATGGGCCACGAAGTCCTCCGCGATCTGCTGGTCGCTGCGGTTCCGCAGCCGCTGGGCGTAGGAGGCGAGCGGGTCCTCCGGCGCCCGGTCGGGCTCCAGGGCGAGGCTCACGACGTGCGGGAAGCGGGTGGCGAGCCTGGCCATGGGCTCGTCGGGGCGGTGCGGGTCGGTGAGGGTGGCCTCGACCCAGGCGTCCTCGTGGCGGTCGAGCGCGGGGTCGCGGAGCAGGTCGTCCAGGCGGCCGCGGATCCGGGCGAGGCGCCGGGGCACGGGGCAGTCGAGGCGCTCGCCGGTCACCCCGCCCCGGGCGTCGAGGTCGATCAGCCACATGGTCTTGCGGTGGTCGGCCTCGGAGAAGGAGTAGGCGAGCGGCGAGCCGGAGTAGCGGACGCGCTCGGTGATGGTCTGGCAGCCGTGCAGGTGGCCGAGGGCGGTGTAGTCGACGCCGGCGAAGACCTCGGCGGGGACGGAGGCGACGCCGCCGACGGTGATGTCGCGCTCGCTGTCGCTGGGGGCGCCGCCGGCGACGAAGGCGTGGGCGAGGACCACGGACCGGGTGCCGGCGGGCCGGGTGGCGAGGTCGGCCCGGACCCGCTCCATGGCGGCCTCCAGGACGGCGGTGTGCCCGCCGCGCCGCGCGCCGAGCTCCTCGCGGACCAGGGCGGGCTCCAGGTAGGGCAGCCCGTAGCAGGCGACGTCGCCGTGGGCGTCGGCGAGCAGCACGGGGGTGCCGCAGCCGGCCGGGTCGGTGCGCAGGTGGATCCCGGCCCGCTCGATGAGCCCGGCGCCGACGCCGAGCCGGCGCGCCGAGTCGTGGTTGCCGGAGATCATCACCGTGGGCACGCCGAGATCGGCGAGCCGGTGCAGGGCCTCGTCGAAGAGCTCGACGGCGGCGAGCGGCGGTACGGCCCGGTCGTAGACGTCCCCGGCGACGAGGACGGCGTCGACCTCGTGCTCGCGGACGGTGGCGACGAGGTGCTCGACGAAGTCGCGCTGGGCGCGGAGCAGGCTGATCCGGTGGAAGGAGCGGCCCAGGTGCCAGTCGGACGTGTGCAGGATTCTCAAGACGGGCGCTCCGCTCCTCCGCGCTCTGGTGGGCACCGACCCTGCACGGTACTCGATGGCACTGACAGAGGGGGCCGGAAGCGTCGGACGGGGCCCGGCCCGGCCGGAGGCGCCCCTGGCGGGGCCCGGCCCCGGCGCCGCGCCGGGAGGCCCGTACCCCGCTTCCCGGCACGAGGGGGGGGAGGGCCCGTGCCCCCGGCCGCCACGAGGTGCCTCTCCGACAGGGCCGGGCCGCATCCGGATCGGCTTCCGGCCCGTCCGGCCCCCGGCGCCACGGCGCGAAGCGCGGCGAGGAGCCCCCGGAGCGCGAGCCCTGGGCGGGGACGGCGGGGGACGGCAAAGTCCCGTCACCGCCGGACCTGACCCGGACCTTCCCCGGACGTGTTCCGGGACGCCTAAGCGCTCCGCGCAAAGTCCGGTGCGCCGTCCGCGGGTGCGTCGTGGCTGGTCGCGCAGTTCCCCGCGCCCCTTCGGGCGCTGCCGAACCGCACCGGACTTCGCCAAGCCCGCTTAGCCCGGCCCTTCGCCGGGACACCCGGAAGCCCTCGCTCCCGGCCCGTCCGGCACTCGCGGAGACCGCGCCCGGCACGGTGGGGATCCGGGGCACGGGGCACGGGCCGGCCTCCGGCCCGTCCGGTGTCCGGGGACACCGCGCGAAACGCGGACGGGCCGGGGCGCAGGCCCCGGCCCGTGGGGCCGTCCCGAGGGCTTACGGCGCTACTTCAGAGCCGACCGCTTCTGCCACTGGTCCCACGTCTCCATCCACACCGACAGCCCGTTCCCCGGGTCCGTCACCTTGGTGCTGGTCGTGTTCTTGACCTCGACCGTGGAGCCGACGGGCAGGAAGTCGTAGACCCGCTTCGCGTCGGACGTCGTCATGCCGAAGCAGCCGTGGCTGTTGTTCTCCACGCCGATCGACTGGTTCCACGGCGCGGAGTGCAGGAAGGTGCCGGAGGCGGTGAGGTGCGTGACCCACTTGGAGTCGAGCATCCACTCGTTGCCGTGGCCGATGGTGGCCGAGTCCATGGTCTCGTCGGCGTTCTTGCTGCGGACGGTGTGGACGCCGCCGCGCGTGGGGTCGACGGGCGAACCGGCGGAGCCCTTGATGTCGCCGACCGGCTTACCGTTCTCGTACATGGTCAGGGTGTGGGAGGGGACGTCGATGACGGCCTTGTGGTCGGCGCCTATGGTGAAGCCGAAGTCGTAGTTCTTCGCGAACCAGCCGCCCTCGCCGGAGTTCACACCGGACAGCAGGCCCTTCACCTTCACCTTGGTCCCGGAGGGCCAGGTCTCCTTGGGCCGCCAGTCGATGCGGTCCTGGCCCGACCAGTCCTTGACCCAGCCCCAGGCGCCCTCCACCTTCGGCGTGGAGGTGACCGTCAGGGACTTCTCTATGTCGGCGCGCTTGCTCTTGTCGATGGGGTGGTCGAAGAGGATCGAGACCGGCATGCCCGTGCCGACGGTCTCCCCGTTGGCCGGAGCGTTCGTCAGCTTGTTGACGCTGGGCGCCTGCTGGGTGGTGAAGGTGGCCGTCGAGGAGGTCTCCTTGCCCTTGCCCTCCTTGCCGGCCTTGGCCGTGGCGCGCACGGTGTAGGTGGTCTTCGGGCCCGCCTTGCCGTCGGACGTCCAGGTCGAGCCGTCCTCGGCCACCCGGCCGGTGACCTCGTTGCCCTTGTCGTCCTTGGCCTCGACCTTGGTGATCCGGCCGCCGTCGGCCTTCACCGTGATCGGGCTGCCGAGCGCGACGTCCGTGCCGCTGCCCGGGGTGACGGTCAGTCTGGCCTCGGCCTTGGCGTCGGTGGAGTCACCACCGGAGCCGCCCGAGCAGGCGGAGAGCGCCAGGGACCCCATGAGGGCGGTTGCCAGCAGGGCGGAGCGACGACCCGATACGGCGTGCACGTGAGTCGGCCTTTCTACGGCGGCGGTGCGGCGGACCCCGGCCTCGGTGCCCGCCCTGTGTGACGGCGTTTCGCGCCACGTCACTACAGATGACCTGCACGCTTGTGCGGTTGCACGGAAATGGAAACATTTGTGCGCACCCTTTCTTTACGTCAGGTCTACGTCAGGTCCGGGTGAGTGCCGTCAGGCCGCCTCGGCCACCGCCGTCGCCTCCGCCGCCCTCTGTTCGCGCACCCGTACGGCGTGTTCGTCGGTCCGCTGGTCGTAGGAGAGCAGCTTCGGGAGCGCGACGGCGAGCAGTCCGACGGAGGCCAGGCAGGCCAGGCCGCCGGCCCACACCGAGGTGCGGGCGGTGGTGAGCGCGGCCGTGGCGCCCACCCGGACCTGGCCGAGCTGGGGACCGACGGAGTACGAGAGCAGCTCGATGCCCGCGAGCCGGCCGCGCAGTCCGTCCGGGATGCTCTGGTCCCACATGGTGGAGCGGAAGAGGCCGCTCACCATGTCGCAGCCGCCGGCGGCCGCGAGGAACAGCAGCACCAGCCGGACGTCGTGCACCCAGCCCGCCAGGGCCATCGCGAGGCCCCAGCCGAGGGCCGAGCCGACCACCATCCGGCCGTGCCGGTGGACCCGGGAGGCCCAGCCGCCGGTCAGGCTGACCACGAGGGAGCCGACGGCACCGGCCGCGTACATCGGGCCGAGCGCCCAGGGCGCGCCCAGGTCGTCCGCGAGGAAGGGGAAGACCGCCGTGGGGTAGGCGAAGAACATGGCCGCCAGGTCGACGGCGTAGGTGCCGAGGAGCTCCTTGCGGCTCCAGGCGTAGCGGGCCCCTTCCAGGACGCCCCGGAGCGAGGGCCGTTCGGCTCCGGGCGCGGCGGGCGACGGGGCCAGGCCGAGGGTGAGGGCCGCCGAGAGGACGTAGGTCGCGGTGTCCAGGACGTAGGCGGGCCGGACCCCGGCGAGGGTGATGATCACCCCGGCCAGGGAGGGGCCGGCGATCGCCCCGACCTGCCAGCGCATGTGGTTGAGGGTGGTCGCGGCGGGCAGCTGTTCGTGGGGGACGATCCTGGGCACCATCGCCTGGAGCGCGGGGCGCTGAAGCCCGGTCAGCGCGCTGACCAGCGCGGCCACCGCGTACAGCGGCCAGACCAGCGGGTGCGGCAGCAGGGTGTTGAGGAACAGGACGCAGGTCAGGACGCCTAGGCCGGCCTCGGTCCAGAGGATCAGCCGGCGGCGGTCGAGGGCGTCGGCGAGCGCGCCGCCGTAGAGTCCGCAGACGATCAGGGGGGCGAGCTCGGCGGCGCCGACCGCGCCGACCGCGAGGGCGGAGCCGGTCAGCTCCTTGAGCTGGAGGGGCACCGCGACGAACGTCAGGAAGCTGCCGAAGACCGTCACCAGGCCCGCCAGCCACAGCAGCCGGAAGTCGCGGGAGGTCCGCCAGGGCGTCAGATCGGGCAGGAGCGCGCGCATCCGGCGGGGGGCGACCGGTCGCAGGGCCCGGACGGACCGCAGGGCCCGGACGACCCGGACGCCCGTGACGGGAGGGAAGAAGGAGCGCCCGCCGCGAGGTGTCCCGCGCTCCTTCCGGCCGGCGGGTTCGCCGGGCTCCTCGGACGCACCGTCAGGCATATCGGACGCATCAATCGTTTCGGTCACGCCACCTCATGCTTGACGCCCGGAAAGATCGAAACAATCGATATGTCCAAATAAACACCATTTGGTCTAGTTTGACGTTGGGAAGGTCGGGAGCTCCGGGGCCCTCGCCGCGCGCGGACGGCTGGGCCATACTCGGTGTGCCCGATCCGGAAGCGCGAGCGGAGGGAGTTGGGGAAGCGTGTCGGAGGCGACGCTCCTCGTCATGGGCAACACCGCGATGACGCCCTGGGCCCGGGACCAGATCCGGCGGCTCAGCGCACAGGCCCGGCGCCGGGGAGTGCGGCTGCTGGGCGCCGACACCGCCGCCAATCTGCGGCGGGCCGCACCCGGGGAGCTCTCCCTCGTCGACGAGGTGGTGGCGCTCGACGTCTACGACGGCGACGCCTGCCGGGCCTGGGCGGCCGGCCGCCCGGCCGTCGACGCGGTGCTGACGATCCGGGAGCTCTCGGTCCTCCCCGCCGCGCTGACCGCCGAGGCCCTGGGGCTGCCCGGCAACGACCCGGAGGCCGTGCGGCGGGTCCGCAACAAGGACCTGTGCCGGCAGCGGCTGCGGGAGGCCGGGTTCCCCCAGCCGCTCACCGCCCTGTGCCGCGACGCGGCCGACGCCGAGTGCTTCCTGCGCGACACCCCCGGCCCGTGGATCGTCAAGCCCCGGGACGGCCTGGCCGGCATCGGCGTCTCGCGCGTCGACGACCCCCGGGAACTGCCCGCCGCGCTGGCCCGGTTCGCCGCGCCGCCACCGGCCATGGGCCCGCTGCCGCCGTCCCCGTACTTCCTGGCCGAGACCTTCGTCGAGGGCGAGGAGTATTCGGCGGAGGGCGTCGTGCTGGGCGGCGAGCCACAGGTCCTCGCCCTCACCCGCAAGGGCACCGCCGGCGGGTTCGTCGAGGTCAGCCAGCGGGTGCCGGCCGGGCTGGACAGGCACACGGCCGACCGCGCGCGCACCGCCGTCGGCGCGGCCCTGACCGCCGTGGGCGTCACCCGCGGCATCTTCCACGTCGAGTTCTGGGTGACCGCCTCCGGGATCGTCCTCGGCGAGCTCCACGACCGGGGCGGCGGCGACTACATCCACGCCCTCGTCGAACACACCCGGCCCGGCCTGGAGCTCTACGGAGCCCTCGTCGACGACCTGCTCGGCGCCGCCCCCCGGCCGTTCCCCGAGCCCGTCGGCAGCGCCCGCGCCGAGTTCCTCCTCGCCCCCGCCGGACGGCTGCGCGCCGTGCGCGGCTGGGAGGAGGTCGCCCACCACCCCGCCGTCGTCGCCGCGCACCTCCAGGTGGCGCCCGGCGACGTCATCGGGCGGGCGAACGACTCCTACACCCGCTCGGGCGTCTTCGTCGCCACCGCCGACACCCCCGGCGGCGTCGACACCCTGGCCACGGCCCTCGCCTCACGGATCATCTTCGACACCGAGTGACCGCGACCGGCGGCCGCCGGGAAGGGCGTCGGCGACCGCCCGCGCCACGGGCCTGCGGAGGAAGCCTCATGGACCCCATGCTCAGCAATCTGCTCTACGACCACCCGGAACTGTACGAAGAGGTCTACCCCGACACCGAGACGGACATCCCGGGCATGTGCCGGCGGCTCTTCGCCGAGCACGGCGCCCCGGCGCCCGGGACCCTGCTCGACATCGGCTGCGGCACCGGCCGGCACCTGGAGTACTTCACCGGGGCGGGCTACGCCTGCGTCGGCGTCGACTGCCAGGACGCCATGGTCGGCTACGCCCGCGGCCGCCGCCCGCACCTGGACTTCCGGGTCGGCGACATGCGGACGCTGCGCCTCGGCCGCACCTTCGCCGCCGTCACCTGTCTGGGCTGGGCGCTCTCCAACATCCACAGCAACGCCGACCTGCACCGCGCGATGGAGACCTACGCGGCGCACTCCGGGCCCGGCACCCTGCTGTTCCTGCACGTGCCCAACGCCATCGCCACCCCCGAAGGCCATGCCTTCCAGCAGCGCTTCAGCATCGACACGCCCGCGTTCCGGGCCACCGCCGAGGCCGACTACCGTCTCGACCGCCGCAACCAGCTGCTGGTCCGCACCCGCGACTGGCTCATCCCCGGCCGGGCGCCGATGCGGGACCACGTACGGTTCCGGCTGCTCTTCCCCAAGGAGTTGGAGGGCTATCTGACGGCGCACGGGTTCACCGTGCTCGCCATGTACGACAACACGGCCGCCGCGGCGAGCGAGCTGGCCGGTGCGGCGCTCTACGTCCTCGCGCGCTTCGGCGGCGCGGCGCCGGCCGCGCACCCGTGACGGCGCGGCCGGTCCGCTCCGCCGTCACTCCGCCAGGTTGACGGTCACGGTCTTGGGCCGCTGGTACTCGGTGACGGCCAGCACGCTCAGGTCCGTGCCGTTGCCGGACTGCCGGCGCCCGCCGTGCGGCAGCTCACCCGTCTGCTCCAGATGGCAGTTGACCCACACCTCCCCCGCGTCCAGCCGGGTGGCGAGGCCGAGCACCTCCGGCACCGCCCGGCCCCACACGCTGGCGGCCAGCGCGTGCGGCACCCCGTTGGCGGCCTCGACCAGGGCGTCCGGGCCGTCGACCGCCTGGACGGTGAGCACCGGGCCGAAGACCTCCGTCAGGACGGCCGGGTCGTCGTCGGGCAGCTCGGCCAGGATCATGCCCGGGCGCCAGTAGCCGCCGCTCTCGTCCTCCGCCGTGGCCACGTCGCCGACGTACCGGGCGCCGGCCCGGCTGGCGTCGACGATGCCGTCGAAGCGCTTGAGCTGCTCGGGGTTGTTGAGGGGGCCGAAGTCCCGGCCGGCCCGCCGCCGCCCCATCGCCGTGGCGAGGCCGGCGACCGTCCGCTCGTAGGACTCCCGGAGGGTCAGCACCCGCGCGGGGGCGGCGCAGCTCTGGCCGGCGTTGTAGGTGGCGGCGCGCACCAGCCGCTCATAGGTGTACTCCGGCGCGTCGGGGAGCACCAGCGCCGCGCAGTTGCCGCCGAGTTCCAGGCTGACCTTGCGCAGCCCGGCGCGGGCCGCGACGTCCAGGCCGCCCGCGCGGCTGCCGGTGAAGGCGATGCCGTCCACCCCGTCGTGGCCGACGAGCGTACGCCCCGTGGTGCGGCCGCCGGGCAGCGCGGTGAGGACACCGGCGCCGAGGGTCTCCCGGGCGTGCGCGGCGGCCAGCAGCGCGCTGTCCGGGGTGGTCCCGGCCGGTTTGAGGACGACGGTGTTGCCCGCCGCGAGCGCGGGCGCGAACCGCCACACCGCCATCAGGAGCGGATAGTTCCAGGGGACGACGGCCGCGACGACGCCGAGCGGTTCCCAGCGCACCCAGCTCTCCCGGCCGGGTAACCGGTGCCCGCCGCCGGGCGCGAGGTCGGCGCGGACGGCACCGGCGTAGAACCGTACGAGGTCGACGCACTGTTCGAGCTCGCCCGCCGCCTCGGCGGCGGGCTTGCCGGTGCCGGCCCGCTCCGCGCGGACGAGCCGCTCGGCGTCGTCCTCCATGGCCGAGGCCAGGCGCAGCAGCCGGCGGGAGCGCTCGCCGGTCGTCAGCCCGGCCCAGCCGGGCAGCGCGGCGCGGGCGGCCCGGACGGTCGCGTCGACGGCGCGCGGGCCGGAGGCGGTGGGGTGCGACCGGTCGCGGCCGTTCCTCGGGTCGGTGAGCACGGTCTCGGCCTCCGGGAAGTGGGCGGGGGCGCGCCGACCGGGCCGGCGCACCCCCTCGGGGACGGGGTTCATCGCCGGGGCGCGGGCCCGCCGCCGGGGCGGGCGGTGCCGCGGACCGCGTCGAGGACGGCGGTCCACAGGCGGGCGCGGGCCCGGAGCGCGTCCGCCACCGCGTGCGCGCACTCGTCCCACCGGCCGGAGTCGTCACCGCACAGGTCCACGAGCAGGCGCATGGCCATCGGGGTGTGTTCGTCGGCGTCGACCTCGATATGCCGGGACAGGTAGTCCTTGAACCGGGTGAGGGTGGCGTGCGGGTCCTCGATGCGTACGACCTGTTCGAACATCTCCGGGATCAGGTCCTCCCGGCCGAAGGCGAAGACGGCCGCCTGGCAGTGCACGGGCTCGTCCTCCAGCACGGTCCAGGTGGCCGAGAGGAAGTCGGCGGAGGCCCGGGGCGCGCCGGCCGCCTCCAGCGCCTTGCCCACGGGGACGCCCTCGCGCAGGGCCCGGACGAAGGAGTCGATCGGCCCGGTGTCGGCGCCCGCGTCGGCCATGCCGGCGCGGTAGAGCTCGAAGTGGCTGAGGTAGCCGTCCCCGAGCTCGTCGCTCTCCTCCACCAGGACGATCTCGTTGATCAGCCGCCGGCCGGCCGCCGTGCCCTCGGGTACCCAGGGCACCCGGACGCAGGTGAGGTGCCGCTGGAGGCTGGTGAGGAGCGACATGAAGTCCCAGACGGCGAAGACGTGGTGCTCCATGAAGACCCGGGCGGCGCCGGTGGTGGTGATGCTCCGGTAGACGGGGTGGCGGACGACCTCGGTGCGGACGGGTTCGATCCGCTGCTTGAGGGCGGTCAGGCCCGGGTGGGTGATCCGGGCGTGGTAGCGGGAGAGTGTCATGGTGTGTGCTTCCGGTGTCGGCGCGCGGCCGGTTCGGGCCGCGGCTCGGGGCGGGCAGGGTCGCGGTTCAGTGCCGCGCGTGGTCCGCCCGCGCGCACGACCGGCACGGGCAGTGCGCGCACCCGACGTCGTGCAGATAGTCGGGCGGCTGGGACTTGCTGTCGCAGATCAGGCAGTGCAGTCCGCCGATCTCGCTCAGCACCTCCTCGTAGGCCACGACCTCCATCCGCCGGTCGGAGTCGACGGGCATGTGCGGGGCGCCGATCGCGAGGATCACATGGTCCGTGAGGGCGCCGACCGCGTGCGAGACCGCGCCCTCGACGAGGTAGATCTCACCGGCCGCGGTGCGGTGCACCCGCCCGTTGTAGGTGATCGTGCCCTCCCCGCCGAGGACGACGAGCACATGGTGGCCGGGGTGGGTGTGCGGGGGGAACCCCGCGCCGGCCGGGAGCCGGATGATGTCCGCCCCGATGGTGCCGTTGCTCACCAGGCCCAGCCCGCTGGCGGCGGCGCCGTGCATGGGCACCGGGCGCTCGTCGTGCGGGATGTGCAGCGAGGTGGCGGTGTCGCCGATGGTGGCCGCCGCCCACCGGACGATCGACAGCTCCTCCTGCCCCGGCCGCTCCAGGCCCCGGGTCACGACGCCCCGTCCTTCCCGCTCTCCGTGAAGTACTCGGCGTTGATGGTGGCGAAGTGCTCCCACTCCGGTGGCAGTTCCTCCTCCCGGAAGATCGCGTCCACCGGGCACACGGTGGCGCAGAGGTCGCAGTCGACGCATCGCTCGGGGTCGATGAACAGCTGCCGGTCCTGGTTCTCGCCCTCGATGCAGTCCACCGGACAGACGTCGACACACGCGCCGTCCTTGACGTCTATACAGGGCTGAGTGATCACATACGTCACGTGCGGTCCTCTCCTTGTGAGCGGCCCTCGTCCCGGACCGCCGGCGGTTGTCGTCCCGCCCGTGGTCACCCGGCCCCGGGCGGCCCATGCTCGGCGATCGCCAGGTCGGCGCACTGGGGCCCGCGCACCCGGCACCCGGTGCGCAGGTCGAAGGTGGCGCCGTGCCAGGGGCATTCCAGGAAGGCGCCGGTGACGACGCCCCGCGCCAGGGGGGCGCCGCGGTGCGGGCAGCGGGCCGGCACCCTGACGGTGCGGTCGCCCACCCGCACCGCCAGGGCGGTCCCGTCCGGCAGTTCCTCGATGGAGCCGTGGGTCCTGTCGCTCATGCGTCCCTCGTACGTCCCGGGCCGGCCGCGGCCGGCCGCCGTCAGATGTCGAGATCCTTGACCTTGTCGGTCCACTTCTCCTCGAAGTGCAGGCCCCTGCGGTACGTCGCGTCGGCGACGCCCTTGGCCCACTGGGTGTAGCGGTGGCCGAGGATCATGTCGCGGGGCAGGAAGCGGTTGTCCCGGTGGTACGCGGACCGGTTCAGGCGGACGTCCGCCAGCCCGTTCCAGTCGGTTCCACCGTGCGTGACCGTGATCGGGAGCCGGCAGGCGAGCCGGATGCCGGTGGCGGTGTGGCCACCGTGGTTGGCGTCCTCCGCGACGGCGATGTCCGGGAGGTTGAACCCCTGGGGCGGGAACCGCATGACGGGCGCGTAGTTCTGCGCTTTCTTCACCGCGTTGTAGCGCATCCGCTGGGCGATGACGTTGTACATCAGCACACGGTTCGCGGCGATTCCGAAGTCCTCGGGCCGGAATCCCTCGCGGAAGCCCGTGTAGCAGAACAGGTCGGTGAACTCCATGGTCCACGGCTGATCGAGTTTCCGGCCGTGCGGCACGGTGAAGATGGCGAGATCCACGGGAAGATCCCGGGCATTGGCCGCCCAGTGCGCGATTTCCTGTACGACCCGGGTCGGGCTGCCGCCCGCTTCCAGGACGAGTTCCAGGAAGCGGTCCCATTCGGCCGGAATACCGCTGCGCCCGGGAAGTTCGACGCCCGTCCGGTCATACAGCTGGGCGCATAATTCCTCCGGTACCGGCCGGACCCGCCGGTATTCGGAGAGCGGCAGCAGGAACTCGCGGCGCTCCCAGTTGCTGCCGTCGAAATGCAGGCAGCGTTCGTGCGTCCGCTCGACCTCGGTACGCACCCGGCCCAGCCGCCGGGCCAGGCCGACGGCGCCCTCGGGTCCGTCGAGGTCCGGGGGCTCCCCGGCGGCCCGGCCGCCCGGCAGCCGGGCTCCGTACTCCCGGAACTTGCGCACCAGGAACAGGGCGAGCGCGGGGAAGGAGAGGAAGGACTGGTTCAGCTCCTGGAGGACGAAGCCGGCCTCCTGCCAGCACCACAGCTGGGTCATCAGGGCCAGGGAGGTCTCCGGCCAGTCCGCGACCGGGAGCTTCCGGCACTCGGTGACCAGGGCGACGACGCCCCGGTTGTCGACGGGGGTCTCGTCGGTCAGGAACCTCACCCGCTCGATGGAGGAGACCCGCCGCTCGAAGGTGGCGAGCAGTTCGTCCCGCTCCTCGGCGGCCAGCCGCGCCCAGGCGTCCGCCGAGGTCCGCGGCAGGTGGCCCAGCGCGGGCGGCGGGCCGAGCCACAGGCCGGGACGCCCGGCCCGGTCCGCCGCGCCCTCGCCGGCGGGCGCGCCCGCGGTCCTGACGTCGAGGCCCGCGCGCGGCCCGCCTCGCGGGCGGCCGCGACATCGGCGACGGCGAGGAGCGGCGCCCCCAGCCGGACGGCGGCGGTCAGCGCGGCGAGGTCCTCGCCCTCCGCGTCCGTGACGAACACGACGCCGCCGCGCCGGCCGTGGGCCGGGCCGGGCACCTCGGCGGCGCGGGCCAGGGCGGCCGTGGCGTCGCCGGGCCGGGGGCCGAGCCACTCCGTCATCCGCAGCAGGGCCCGGTCCACCCGGTCCTCCCGGCGGAGCGCCAGACAGAAGAGGTGCCACCAGACCAACGACGCCCGCGCGTAAGGGACCTTGAAGTGGTACCAGAGCCGCTGGAAGCGAGAGAATTCCTCCGGTGGAATGCCGTACCGGGCCGGATCGAAGGGGCCGCCGGAGCCCGCTCCTGCCGGTCCGTCGAGGACGGTGACACCGACCTTGCCCGCGGCGACCATGCCCGCCAGGACGACGAGATCGCCGTCGTCGGTCAGCATTTCCAGTCGGCGGGCGAGATCTCTCTCCACTCCGGCTATCTCGGTCTCGGCTGCGCCCAGGAAATCCGAGGGGGATCGCGGCGAGATCGACGGTGCCATGGCGCCTCCAGAGCATGACGACGACTCAATGGAGCGGCGAGCCCGGTAAGCGGGCTTCGGCGGTGGGAATTCCTTCACGAATGACGGGGCCGTGGCGCATGCGGGCCCTAGCCAAGCGTCAGAGCATCCGATGTGATTGTCAATGGGCGGCATCCGGCGGTTGGCCGGATGTCCGTCAAGGAATCGTCACGGCGGACCGGGCGGCACCGGCCGTCCGGCGGCGAGCGGCCGGGGGCGGCCGCGGGCCGTCGCGGGCCCGGCACCGCCCGCCGGGCACGCGGGCGCCGTCACCCGGACGCCCGCGACCGGCTCCTCTCCACCCCGCGCACGAGCCGCTACTCTTCGTCACCTGGACAGCTGGAGGAAGAGGGTTGGCCGATATGGCAGATGCGACGCTCCTCGTTCTGGGCAACGCCGGGATGCCCGCCTGGGGCCGGGACCAGATCCGGCGGCTGAGCGCGCAGGCGCGGCGGCGGCGGGTCCGGCTGCTGGGCGCCGACACCCCCGAGGCGCTGCGCGCGGCACCGGCCGCCGAACTGGCGCTCGTCGACGACGTGGTGCCGCTGGACGTGCACGACGCCGAGGCGTGCCGGGCCTGGGCGGCCGCCGTACGGCCGCCGGTCGACGCGGTGCTCACGGTGCGGGAGCTGTCGGTGCATCCGACGGCGGTGGTGGCCCGGGAGCTGGGCCTGGCGGGCAACGACCCCGAGGCCGTCCTGCGCGTGCGCCGCAAGGACCTGTGCCGCCGGCGGCTGCGCGAGGCGGGCTTCCCGCAGCCGGACTCCGCGGTGTGCCGGAGCGCCGAGGAGGCCGGGCGCTTCCTGCGCGAGACCGGTCCGGGCCCGTGGATCGTCAAGCCCCGGGACGGCCTCGCCAGCATCGGGGTGACCCGGATCGAGCGTCCTCGTGAACTGGACGCGGCGCTGCGGAAGCTGGCCGAGCCCGCCCCGGCGATGAGCCCGCTCGCGCCGCCGTCCTCGTGCTTCCTGGTCGAGACCTTCGTGGCAGGCGACGAGTACTCGGCGGAGGGGATCGTGCTGGGCGGGGTGCCGCAGGTGCTCGCGCTGACCCGCAAGCGCGTCACCGACGGGTTCATCTCCACCAGCCAGCAGGTGCCGTCCGGCCTGGACAAGACGACGGCGGACGAGGCCCGGGACACCGTGGAGCGGGCGCTGACCGCGATCGGCATCACGCACGGCGTCTTCCACGTCGAGCTCTGGGTGACCGCCTCCGGGGTCGTCCTCGGCGAGTTCCACTGCCGGGGCGCCGGCGACTACATCCACGCCCTCGTGGAGCACACCCGGCCGGGCCTGGAGCTCTACGGCACCCTCGTCGACGACCTCCTCGGCCGCACCCCGCCACCGGTCCCGGGCCCCGCCGGCGCCGCGCGCGTCGAGTTCCTCTTCGCGCCCGCCGGGCGGCTGCGCGCGGTGCGCGGCTGGGCGGAGCTCACCCGCCATCCGGCCGTCATCGCCGCCCACCTCCAGGTGGCACCGGGCGATGTGATCGGAGAGGTGAAGGACTCCTTCAACCGCTCGGCCGTCTTCGTGGCGGGCAGCGAGTCCCCCGACGACATCGACGACCTCACGGCCGGACTCGCCGCCGGGGTCACGTTCGAGACCGAATGACGCCCCGGGGGCCGCCCGGGCGCGGCGGCCCCCGATGGGCGTACCGGGCGAGCGGCGGCCGGAACCCGCTGCCAGGATCCGGAATATGCGCCTCATATGTCGTGTGCCCGTCTCGCGCGGGCGCCGGTCCGCCGCCCGGCTGCTGGCCGTTCTCCTCCTCACCGGCACCGCCGCCTGCTCCACCCCCGCCCCGCAGGGCTCCGAGGACGGCCAGGCCCCGGCCGGGAAGGCGTCCTCGCGCCGGCAGCTGGCGGCCGCCGCGAAGAAGTGGGGCCTGGAGCGGCCGCCGCTTGCGGCCCCGCCGCCGCCCAAGGAGAAGCTGCGGCCGCAAACCCCGGAGTCGCTCGACCGGGGGCCGGACCTCATACCGGTGTTCGCCCGCGTACCGACCACCGACAAGGTGGTCTTCCTGACGGTGGACGACGGCGCGGCCAAGGACCACAGCTTCCTGGAGATGGTGCGTGAGCTGAAGGTGCCGATGAGCGCGTTCCTCACGGACGAGTCCGCGGCGAGCGACTACGGCTACTTCCGCGATCTGCACGCGCTGGGCGTCCCGGTGCAGAACCACACCCTCACCCATCCGCAGATGACCACGCTGACGGCCGACGAGCAGTACGACGAGGTGTGCGGCCAGCAGGACGTCCTCGAGGAGGAGATCGGCGTCCGCCCGTGGCTCTTCCGGCCGCCCTTCGGCGACTACGACGAGGACACCCTGATCGTCGCCGAGGAGTGCGGCGCCCGCGCCGCGCCGCTGTGGACCGAGGAGGCGTTCCCGGACCGGATGGAGTACGGGAGCGACGACGCGAAGTTCCACCCCGGCGACATCATCCTCAGCCACTTCAACGGGCCCCACACCTGGGGGGCGCCCATCACGGAGATGCTGCGCCTGGTGCTGCGGGAGGTCACGGCGCAGGGCTACGCGCTGGCCCGGCTGGAGGACTACGTCTGAGCGCGGGGCGGGCGGGGTCCGCCGCACGTCCCCGCGCTCCGGGCCGGCCGGGGGCCGGCTCAGGCGTCGCCGTACGCCTCGCCGCCGAGCGTGAGGCCCGCCGTGCCGGCGGTGGTGTCCGCGAGCCAGGCCCGGAAGCCCTCGACGTCCGCCTCGGGCAGCCCGACCTCGATCCGCACCTCCGCCCCGTAGCTCACCTCGCGCACGGCCCGCCCGGTCGCCCGCAGGTCGTTCTCCAGCCTGCCGGCGCGCTGGTGGTCGACGGTGACCGTGGCCAGCCGGAACCGCTGCCGGGTGACCGTGCCCAGCACGTCGAGCGCCTCGCCGACGGCTCCGCCGTACGCCCTGATGAGGCCGCCCGCACCGAGCTTGACCCCGCCGAAGTAGCGGGTGACGACGGCGACGACGTACCGGACCTCGCGGCGCATCAGCATCTGGAGCATGGGCACGCCGGCGGTGCCGCCGGGCTCGCCGTCGTCGCTCGCCTTCTGCACCGAGCCGTCGGCGCCGAGGACGTAGGCGAAGCAGTGGTGGCGGGCGGTGGGGTGCTCCTTGCGGACACGCGCGATGAACGCCTGTGCCTCCTCCTCGGTCGCGGCGGGGGCGAGGGCGCAGAGGAAGCGCGATTTGTTGATCTCGATCTCGTGCACGCCTTCGTGCGTGACCGTCCGGTACTGCTCGTGCATCCGCCCAGCCTAGTTCGCGCCCGGCGGGCGGCTCTCCCCCACCCGCCCCCTCCGGGCGCCGGCGGGCCGGGCTGCCTAGCATCGGATCATGATCACGACTCGATTCGCCCGGCCCGAGGACGCCGCCGAGATCGTCCGGCTGCGCCGCCTGATGTTCGCCGCCATGAGCGGAGCCGACTCCTCCGGCGACTGGGAGCACGCCGCGCGCGAGACCGCCCGCCGGCAGCTGTCGGCGGCGGAGCCCCGGCTGGGGGCGTTCGTCGTCGACGGGGACGCGCCGGGACCGGCGCACCTCGCCGCGTGCGCCGTGGGGTGCGTCGAGGAGCGGCTGCCCGCGCCCGGCCACCCCACCGGCCTCTTCGGCTTCGTCTTCAACGTGTGCACCGACCCCCGGTACCGGGGCCGGGGGATGGCGCGGGCGACCACGGAGGCGCTGCTCGACTGGTTCGCCGCCCGGGGCGTGACCCGTGTGGACCTGCACGCCACCGAGGACGCCGAACCCCTCTACCGCGGCCTGGGCTTCGCCGAGCACTCGCTCGCCCTCTCCCTCGACGTCTCCCGCCGGGCCGGGGTCAGTCCTCCGGACGTGCCCCGCCAGGGCGCGGCCTCGCCCGTACGTGCATCCGCTCGCCCTGCCGGCCCAGCAGACTGAGGACCTCCACGGGCTCCCCGCCCGCGCTGCCGAACCAGTGCGGCAACCGGGTGTCGAACTCGGCGGCCTCGCCCGGGCCCAGGGTCACGTCGTGGTCGCCGAGTACCAGGCGCAGCCGGCCGGCGAGGACGTACAGCCACTCGTACCCCTCGTGGACCCTGGGGTCCGGGTGGCAGCGGTCCGGCGGGATGACGATCTTGAGGGCCTGGAGCGGGCCGGGCCGGCTGCTCAGCGGCACCACGGTCGTGCCGTTCACCTCCCGGGGCGTGAGGCGGACCCGGGGGTCGCCGGACTCCGGCGCGCCCACCAGCTCGTCGAGCGGCACCTGGTGCGCCCGGGCGAGCGGCAGGAGCAGTTCGAGGCTCGGCCTGCGCTGCCCGGATTCCAGCCGGGACAGGGTGCTCTTGGAGATGCCGGTGGTCTCGGCGAGCGCGGCCAGGGTGACGCCCCGCCGGGTACGGAGGCGGCGGAGCCGGGGGCCGACCTCGGACAGGGTCTCGGCGATCTCGGGTGGGTGTGCCATGCGCCCAGCTTCACCCCGCCGTCCCGGAAACGGCAACAAACATTGCCGGTCCCGCACCGGCGGGCGCAGGCTGCGGCCCATGACCACACACCACACCGCGCACCACGCGGGACACGGCGCCGGACAGCACCGCGGACACCACTCCGACGACCGCGACTGGGCGGCCGTCGGGGACCAGCTGGAGCGCTCGGCCCGGGTACGGACGCCCTTCCTGGAGGCGGCGGCGGACTGGCTGGCCGGCGCCGCGGACGGGGAGGTCCGGCGCGTCCTCGACGTCGGCAGCGGCCCGGGCGTCGCCTCCCTCGTCCTCGCCCGCCGGTTCCCGGAGGCCGGCGTCGTCGCCGTCGACGCGGAGCCCCGGCTGCTGGCCCGGGCGGCCGAGCTGGCCGCCGGGGCGGGCCTGGCCGGCCGCGTGACCACCCGTCGCGCCGACCTGCCGGACGGCCTGGAACCGCTCGGCGCGGCCGACCTGATCTGGGCGGGACAGGTCGTCCACCACCTCGGCGACCAGACGGCGGCGCTGGCCGCGCTCGGCCGCTCGCTGCGCCCGGGCGGCCTGCTGGCCGTCGTCGAGGGCGGGCTCGCCCCGCGCTTCCTGCCCCGGGATGTCGGCATGGGCCGGCCGGGGCTCCAGGCCCGGCTGGAGGCGGCCATGGAGGACCTGTTCACCGCGATGCGCGCCGGGCTGCCGGGATCCGTCCCGGTGACGGAGGACTGGCCGGCCCTCTTCAGCGCGGCGGGCCTCGCCCCGGCCGGCAGCCGGACGTTCCTGGTGGACGTGCCCGCCCCGCTCGACGCCCTGGGCCGGTCCTACGCGTACGACCGGCTGAACCGTATGCGGGAGGGTCTCGCCGACGTGCTGGCGGCGGAGGATCTGGAGGTCCTGGACCGGCTGCTGGACGAGGAGTCGGAGACGGGCGTGCGGCGGCGGCCGGACGTGTTCTGCCTGGAGGGGCTGACGGTGCACGTGGGGCAGCGGGTCTGAGCGTCCGTACGACACGCGCCACCGCCGCGGGGGCTTCGCCGGGGGCCGGTCCTCGGCACCCGGCGGGCGTCCCCGCCGGGGGTTCCCGCCGGGGGTTCCCGACAGTCGTCACCCGCCGGGCAGCTCTTCCGCCCGACAGGCTGATCCCCGACGGGGGTTCCCGCCGGGCATTCCTGACGGGCGTTCCCGCCGGGAGTTCCCGACGGGCATCACTTGACGGGCGTTCCTGACGGGCGTCACTTGACGGGCCGCTGTCCCGCCCAACGGACCGATCCCGACAGGCGGTCCCTGGCAGGCGTTCCCTGACGGGCGTCTCCTGACAGGCGTTCCCCGACGGGCCGCTGTCCCGCCCTGCCCGGCGGCCGTTCGCCCACGGCCCCGCCCGGAGGCGCCTCCCAGGGGCGGCTCTCCCGGGAGGTGCCGGAGGGGGATTCAGGCCCCGCCCCGGTCCCCCGGCTGCGGCGGCAGGTCGGCCACCGACAGCAGCTGCTCGTGCGTCACCCCGCCGGGGACGGGCGACGGAGCGGGCGTCCGCAGCGGCGGCACCCAGCCGCTGTCCGCGTCCCAGCGGCGGACGATCTTCGCCGGGGCGCCCGCGACCACCGCGTGGTCGGGCACCTCGCCCCGGACGACCGAGCCGGCCGCGACCACGACGTTCCGGCCGAGCCGGGCGCCCGGCAGGATCACCGAGCCGGTGCCCAGCCAGCTGCCGGAGCCGATGGTGACGGGCGCGCTGCGCGGCCACTGCCGGCCTATGGGCTGGTCGGGGTCGTCGTACGAATGGTTGTCGCTGGTGACGTAGACGTAGGGGCCGCAGAAGACGTCGTCGCCGAAGGTGACCGGCGCCGAGGTGACCACATGGCTGCCCCGGCCCAGGACCACGCCGTTGCCGAGCCGCAGCACCGGGTCCGGGCCGAGGTCGAGGCCCGGCATCATCCCGGCGGTCAGGGTGACCTGCTCGCCGATGATGCAGTGGTCGCCCAGCTCGATCCACGCCTCGCCGAAGACCGTGCCCAGCGGGAAGGCGAGCCGGGTGCCGGTGCCGATCCTGCGGAAGCGGTACGGGCCGGGGTGCTCGGCGGTCACCGCGCCCGCCTTCTGGACCCACCGCCAGCCCCGGTGCACGGCCCGCGAGGCGGCACGGCGCCCCCAGGCCGCGAGGGCGGCGGAGGCGTCGCGGGAGAACGTGTTCTGGTCCTTGGGCACCCGCTCACGGTACTCAGCGGGTGCCCCGGCGGCCGGGGCGGGCGCTGTGATCTTCGCCCCACCCCGGCCGCCCCGGGTCCGGCTCAGTCGCGCGGGGCCCGGCCGGTCTCCTCCTCCAGCAGCCCGGCGTAGTCGCGGACCCAGCCCTCGACGGTGGCGCGGTCCCACAGGTCGGCCGTGTACTCCACGAAGCCGGTGTACACGTCCCCGGCGGGGACGAGCCCGAAGCTGAGCTCCGTGCGGCTGGCGGCGGGGGCGAGGTCCGCCACGGAAACGGTCAGGCCGGGCAGCTCGATGTCCGCCTCCAGGGAGTTCTGGTAGGCGAAGCCGAGCGGGAGCGGGGCCGGCATGTCGACGCCCAGCCGTTCGCGGAGCGCCGGGGCGAGGTCCCGGGGCGGCACGACGTGCTCGACGGCCTCGACCGAGGCGCGGGCCACCTGGTCGACGAGGTCGCCGAAGGACGCGGCCCCGGCGACGCGGACGCGCAGCACGAACGCCGCGGTCGTGCAGGACACCAGCTGTTCGAACTCCCGCCGGTCCCGGCCCGCGTAGGGCACGCCGAGCACCACCTCGGGCTGGCCGGCCTTCCGGGCGAACAGCAGGCCCAGCGCCGCCGCGGTGACGGCGTACGGGGTCGTGCCGCGCCGCCTGGCGAAGGTCTCCACGGCGTCCCGCACCCTGGCCGGGACGGTGAACATGACGACTCCGCCGTGCCCGCTGAGGGCCTCCGGGCGCGGCCGGTCCAGCGGCAGCGCGTGCCGGAAGACGGCACCGTCCAGTTCGCGCGTCCAGTGCTCCAGCCTGGTCTCGGTGGACTTCGCCGGTGTGTGCTCCCGCTGCCACCGGGCGAAGGCGGCGGGCTGGGGCGGCGTCGAAAGGCCGTCGGGCGTGCCGGTGACGGCGGCCCGGTAGAGGGCCGCGAACTCCTTGAGCAGCAGGCTGACGGCCCATCCGTCGCACATGGAGTGGTGCAGCACGACCAGCAGCGTCCAGTCGGTCTCCCCGGTCCGCAGCAGGCGGAGGAGCGGTGCGGTGGTGCCCCCGGCCAGGTCGAAGGGGGTGTCGGCGAGCTCGGTGGCGATCCGCGCGGCCGCGTCGCCCGCCACGTACTCGACCGGGAGGTCCACCGGGCGGGCCCGGAGCACCTCCTGGTACCACTCGCCGCCCTCCTCGACGTAGCGGGTGCGCAGGGACTCGTGCCGTGCGACGAGCCCGCTGAGGGCGGTCCGCAGCGCGGCGACGTCCGGCTCGCCCGACAGGGTGATCCGCAGGGCCACGTTGAACACCTGGGGCAACGCGTGGGCGCGGTGCGCGGTGACGAAGCGGATCTGCTGGGAGGTGGCCGGTGCCCGGCCCTCCACGTCGTCGTCCCCGACCTGGGCGGCCAGCCGGTCCGTCATGGCCCGCAGGGTGGGCTCCCGGTAGAAGGAGACCATCGGGTAGTCGGTGCCGAAGGCGTCCCGGACGCGGTTGATCAGCCGGATCGCGGTGATGGAGTGCCCGCCGAGGTCGAAGAACGACGCGTCGGGGTCGAGGGTTCCGGGTTCGACGCCGAACTGGTCGGCCCACAGCTCGCGCAGCAGCGACTCGACGACCGGCCCGGCGGCGGGCGGGGCGGTGCCGGGCTCGGCGGCCGCACGCCGGCCGGCGGCGGTCACGGCCCCGGCCGTCCGGGCGGTGGCCGCCCCGGGGGTAGCCGCCCCGGGGGTGGTTGCCCCGATGGTGGTTGCCCCGATGGTGGTGGCCACCCCGGTCACAGCTGCCCCTGGAGCCGTCCCCCCGGGCACAGCCGCCCCGGTGACGGTCGCCTTCGTGACGAGTCCCGCCTCCGGCAGGGCGGCCCGGTCCAGCTTGCCGTTGGCGCTCAGGGGCAGGCCGGCGAGCACCGCCCAGGCGCGCGGTACGAGGTACTCCGGCAACCGGGCGGCCAGTTCGTCGGCCATGAGGTCGGCGAACGCCTGCCGGTCGGCGGCGGTCTCCCCCACCGGGTCCGCCGGTACGGCGAAGGCGGCGAGGAACGCCTCGCCCCGGCCGTCGCGGCGGGCCAGCACGACCGCCTCGCGGACGCCGTCGAGGGAGCCGAGCGCGCGGGAGACCTCCCCGGGCTCGACCCGGAAGCCCCGGATCTTCACCTGGTCGTCGGTCCGGCCGTGGAAGCGCAGCCCGCCGTCCGGCGTCCAGCGCACCAGGTCGCCGGTGCGGTGGAGCCGGTCGTCCGGGCCGCCGTCGGGGTCCGGCAGGAAGCGCTCCCCGGTCTCGGCGGGCCTGCCGAGGTAGCCGCGGGCCACGCCGGGCCCGCCGACGTACAGCTCGCCCACGGCGCCGACCGGGACCGGCGCGCCGGAGGCGTCCAGCACCCGCAGCCGGACGTTGTCGACGGGCCGGCCGATGCCGATCTCCTCGCCGCCGGGGCCGGGGAGGACGGTCTCGACGGTGCATAGCACGGTGACCTCGGTGGGCCCGTACACGTTGACGGTCTCGTACGGTGCCTCGGGCCGGGGCCGGACGCGCAGGACGTCACCGCCCGTCAGCAGGTGGCGCAGCGGCGGCTGGACGCCCGCCGGGAGCTCCAGCACGGCCTCGCCGAGCGCGGTGGGCAGGATGGTGAAGGTGACGCCCCGCTCGGTGTACCAGCGGGCCAGGGCGAGCGGGTCCTTCCGTACGGACTCGTCGGCGACGGCGATCGAGGCGCCCGCGGTCAGGGCGGGCCAGATCTCCAGGACGGCGGCGTCGAAGCTCTGGCCGCACACGGCCGCGAACCGGTCGTCCGGGGTGGTGCCGAACCGCCGGTGGTGCCAGTGGCAGAGGTCCACGACGGCGCGGTGCGGGACGGCGACGCCCTTGGGGCGGCCGGTGCTGCCCGAGGTGTGGACGACATAGGCGAGGGACCCGGGGTCTGCGGCGGGGCCCGTGGGGGCGGTGGGGCCTGTGGGGGCGTCGTCGGGGGTCACCACGGCCAGTCCGGCGGGCAGGTGGAGCTCCGCCGCCGCGGCCCGGGTGCTGATCAGGGTCCGGGCGCCGCACCCGGCGAGGACGGCCTCGGCGCGCGGGCGGCCGAGTGCCGGGTCCAGCGGTACGTAAGCGCGGCCGGCCTTCAGGGCGGCGAGCATGGCCACGACGAGGTCGGCCGAGCGCGGCAGCCAGAGGACGACGGTCTCGTCGGGGCCGGGCGCGCCGGACCGCTCGCGAATGACGGCGGCGAGCCGTTCGGCCCGTTCCTCCAGCTCACGGTAGGTCAGCACGGTGGCGCCGGAGAGCACGGCGGTGCGGTCCGGGCCGGCCGCCGCCTGCCGGGCGACGAGCGCGTGGAGGGTGGCGCCCGCCGGGTCGTCGGCGGGCGGGCGTACGGGGCCGCGCTGCCAGGCGCCGGGGACGGGGTCGCCGTCCGCCACGGGGGCGGCGAGCCGGGAGAGCGGGGTCGTGGGGGCGTCGGCGGCGGCGTCGAGGATGTCCCGGAAGGTCGCGAAGAAGCGGTCGACGGTCTCCGGGTCGAACAGGTCGGTGTTGTACTCCAGGTGGCAGCGGACGCCCTGGGGCCCGTCGGTGAAGTAGACGGTGAGGTCCGTGAGGGCCTTGTCGGGTCCGGCGTCCAGCGGGGTGGCCGTGACGCCCGGCAGTTCGAAGCGGAACGGTTCCTCGCGCTGGAACTCGGCGAGGACCTGGAAGACCGGCGTGCGGTCGGTCGCCCGGCGCGGTGCGAGGGCGCGGACCACGGTCTCGAAGGGCACGGCGGCGTGGTCGTAGGCGTCCAGGGCGACGGTCCGCACCCGCTCCAGGAGGGTGCCGAACGCCGGGTCGCCGGAGAGGTCGACGCGCAGGGCGAGGGTGTTGACGAAGAAGCCGAGCACGTCCTCGGCCCGCTCCGGCCGGTTCGTCATCGGGGTGCCGATGACGAGGTCCTCCTGCCCGGTGACCCGGTGCAGCATGGCCGCGTAACCGGCGAGCAGGGTCATGAACAGGGTGGCGCGGTGACCCCGGCCCAGGTCGCGCAGGCGCGCGGACAGTTCGGGGCCGAGGGTGCGGAAGACGGCCCTGCCGTGGGACGTCATCGTCGTGGGGCGCGGTCGGTCGGTGGGCAGTTCCAGGTCGGGCGGCCCGCCGCCGAGCGCGCCGAGCCAGTACGCGAGGTCGGCGCCGTCCCCGTCGGCCGTGCCCCGCTCGTGCTGCTCACGGGCGTAGTCGGCGTAGCTCCAGGCCGGGGCGGGCAGGGCGGCGGGGGCGCCGTCGCGCTCGGCCCGGTAGAGGGCCGACAGGTCGCGGGCCAGGATCGTGGCCGAGGCCGCGTCGACGACGATGTGGTGCAGGGACAGGACCAGGACGTGCCGGTCCGCGCCCTCGCGCACCAGGCGGGTGACGAAGAGCGGCCCGTCGGCGAGGTCGAAGAGGCGGGCGCTCTCGGTGTCCAGGACGTGCCGCAGGGCCTCGCCGGAGTCCGTGCCGTCGACGACCTCGAAGTCGGGTTCGCCGGGCGGCAGGACGAGCTGCCGGGGCTCCCCGGCGATCTCGCGGAAGACGGTGCGCAGCCCCTCGTGCCGGGCGACGAGGCCGCGCAGGGCGGCACGCAGGGCGGGCACGTCGAGCGGGCCGTCGAGGCGGACGGCCTTGGTCTCGTTGTACGCGGTGCGGCCCGGGAGCATCCGCTCCAGGAACCAGATGCGCTCCTGGCCCGGGGAGAGCGGGGCGCCCTCGCCCCCGGGCCGGGGGCGTTCCTCCTGGTGGCGGCGGCGCAGCGCGTCGGCGTGCACGAGGCCGGCGCGCAGCGCGTCGGGGGCCACGCCGAAGTCGACGAGGGAGACGATCTCGTCGGCACCGGCCGCGGTGACGGCGTCGACGACGGCCGAGACGCTGTCCACCGAGCCGATGAGGGCGCGCTGGTCGCAGTAGCGGTCGTAGGCGCGGCGGAAGAGCGTGTCGAGGTCGTCCTCGCTGAGGGCGGCCAGGTCGACGTTGTGGCCGAGGCTGTTGGCGACGCCGCCGAAGAGGGACAGCGAGGCCCGCATGTAGCGGGACAGCGGCTCGTACGCCTCGGCGCGCGCGGTGTCGTGGTCGGCGGCCAGGTAGGTGTGCAGCAGGACGGCGACCCGGCCGGCGGCCGGGTCGAGGCCGTGGGCGGCGCGGGTGCGCCGGTAGAGCGCGACGTTCTCGCGGAGCTGTTCGACGCTCTGCGTCATCAGGTTGGTGACGATGCCGAGGCCGTGCCGGGCCGCGAGCTCGTACGAGGCGGGGTTGCCGACGACGGCCGTGTACATCGGCGGGGTGTCCTGCACGGGCCGGGGGAAGAGCCGGACGTCGGTCTCGCCGTCGCCGGTGACGCGGGTGAGGGCCTCGCCGTGCCAGAGCCGGCGGACGTCCTCCAGCTGTTCGTACATCAGCTCCCGGTGGCGGCCGAAGCGTTCGGGGAAGAAGACGAAGTCGTGGGCGTGCCAGCCGCTGGCCACGCCGATGCCGATGCGCCCGCCGGAGAGGTTGTCGACCATCGACCACTCCTCCGCGACCCGGACGGGGTCGTGGAGGGGCAGGACGACGGAGCCGGCGTTGAGCCGGATCCGCGCGGTCTCGCGGGAGAGCGCGGCGGCGAGCACGGCGGGGTTGGGGAAGAGCCCGCCGAAGGAGTGGAAGTGCCGCTCGGGCATCCACAGGGCGTGGAACCCGTTCCGGTCGGCGAAGCGGGCGGTCTCCATCAGGAGCTCGTACTTGCCCTGGCGGGGGGCGTCGTCGTCCTGGGGGTAGTCGCCGAAGAAGTAGATGCTGAAGTCGGTGGTGCGGGGGGCGGCTTGCGCCGCCGGGACCACGGGGCGGGTGGCGACCGCGTTGAGGGCCATGGCCGGGACGATCGCGGCACTCGCCGCAGGCGCGGCACTCGCCGCAGGCGCGGCACTCGCCGCAGGCGCGGCACTCGCCGCAGGCGCGGCACTCGCCGCAGGCGCGGCACTCGCCGCAGGCGCGGCACTCGCCGCAGGCGCGGCACTCGCCGCAGGCGCGCACTCGCCGCAGGCGCGGCACTCGCCGCAGGCGCGGCACTCGCCGCAGGCGCGGCACTCGCCGCAGGCGCGGCACTCGCCGCAGGCGCGGCACTCGCCGCAGGCGCGGCACTCGCCGCAGGCGCGGCACTCGCCGCAGGCGCGGCACTCGCCGCAGGCGCGGCACTCGCCGCAGGCGCGGCACTCGCCGCAGGCGCGGCACTCGCCGCAGGCGCGGCACTCGCCGCAGGCGCGGCACTCGCCGCACTCGCCGCAGGCGCGGCACTCGCCGCAGGCGCGGCACTCGCCGCAGGCGCGGCACTCGCCGCAGGCGCGGCACTCGCCGCAGGCGCGGCACTCGCCGCAGGCGCGGCACTCGCCGCAGGCGCGGCACTCGCCGCAGGCGCGGCACTCGCCGCAGGCGCGGCACTCGCCGCAGGCGCGGCACTCGCCGCAGGCGCGGCACTCGCCGCAGGCGCGGCACTCGCCGCAGGCGCGGCACTCGCCGCAGGCGCGGCACTCGCCGCAGGCGCGGCACTCGCCGCAGGCGCGGCACTCGCCGCAGGCGCGGCACTCGCCGCAGGCGCGGCACTCGCCGCCGCAGGCGCGGCACTCGCCGCAGGCGCGGCACTCGCCGCAGGCGCGGCACTCGCCGCAGGCGCGGCACTCGCCGCAGGCGCGGCACTCGCCGCAGGCGCGGCACTCGCCGCAGGCGCGGCACTCGCCGCAGGCGCGGCACTCGCCGCAGGCGCGGCACTCGCCGCAGGCGCGGCACTCGCCGCAGGCGCGGCACTCGCCGCAGGCGCGGCACTCGCCGCAGGCGCGAGCGCTGCGGCTCGTGCCTGCGGCGTCCGGCCTCCGCCCGGGAAGAAACCCGCGCCGCGCAGCTCCCGCAGGGCCCCCTTGACGGCGTCCGCGACGAATTCGATGTCGCCGTCGGAGTGCGCGGTCGAGAGGAAGAAGTTGCGCCATTCCCAGACGTGCACGCCGCGCAGCATCAGGTGGTGGTAGAGCAGCTCCATGTCCGCGCGGTGGTCGAAGCGGAACTGCGAGCCGAAGTGGCTCATCCGCAGCGGGTACTCCTCGGCCTCGAAGAAGGCGTTGAGGGTGGCGGCCAGCTCGTCCGTACGGGCGTTGAGGCGCTGCTGGAGCGTGGGGCTGTGCTCCTTGAGGTGGGTCAGCACGGCACGGGCCGCGACCATCGACACCGGGTGCTGGATGTAGGTGCCGCCGAAGAAGGTGGTGTCGGCGGGCGGGTAGCTGTCGTCGCCGTACGACCAGTGGCCGCCGTCGACGCCGTCCATGATGTCCGCCCGGCCGGCGATGGCGCCGATCGGGAAGCCGCCGCCCAGCAGCTTGCCGTAGGTGGCGAGGTCGGGCGTGACGCCGTAGAGCTCCTGGGCGCCGCGCGCGGCGGGCCGGAAGCCCGTCAGCATCTCGTCGAACATCAGCACGATGCCATGGCGCCGGGTCAGTTCCCGCAGGGCGCGCACGAACCCGACCGGCTGGAGGGACGGGTGCCGGCTCTGCACGGGCTCGACGACGACCACGGCGATCTCGCCGGCCAGCCGCTCGATGGCGTCCAGCGAGTCCTGGCTGCCGTAGTCGAGGACCAGCAGATCGGCGACGGCGCTGTGCGGGATGCCGCTGGAGACCGGCACGGTGAGCCGGTCGGCCCCGGCGCCCGAGGAGCGCCCGAGGACGGTGTCGGCGTGGCCGTGGTACGCGCCGTTGAAGATGACCATCTTGTCGCGGCCGGTGGCGGCGCGGGCCAGCCGGATGGCGCCGGAGTTCGCCTCGGTGCCCGAGTTGGCGAAGGCCACCCGCTCCATGCCGGTCAGCCCGGCGAGCAGCTCGGCGGACTCGCCGGTCTCGATCGTGCGGGGGCCGAGCTGGATGCCGCGCGACAGGTGCTCGCGGACCGCCTCGGTCACGAAGGCCGGTTCGTGGCCGAAGAGGAGCACGCCGAAGCCCATGGTGATGTCGACGTACGCGTTGCCGTCGACGTCCTCCAGGCGCGAACCGCTCGCCCGGCGGCCCGCGATGGGGTACAGCATCTCCTTGGTCCCGCTGCGGAAGCCCACGACGGCCCGGCTGTCGGCGAGCACCCGGCGGTAGCGCTGGGCGATGCTCTTGGACGTCGGGGACTTGGCCGTGTAGCGGCGGACGAGGTCGTCGAGGTGGTCCTGCTGCGACCTCGGCGAGGCGCCGCGGACCATGCCGGAGGAGCGCGCGACGTCCACCCGGGGGCCGTGCGAGCGCTGCGGCGGCGCCTCCGGGGCGGCAGCGGCGGCCGGGGCCTCCGCGATGTCCGTGGTCGCCGGGGCCGTCGCGGCCTCCGGTGTGCCCAACTGGCGGGCGATGCGCTGCGAGAGCTCGGCCATGGCGGCCAGGTCCCGGTCGAGGGCCGCGGAGGCGGCGCCGAGCCCGGTCACCGGGCGGCCTTGCCGTTGCCGAGGCCGTTGGCGCCGATGACGTTGTCGACGCCGAGCCCGGAAGTCGCGGCGGCCGTCTGGAGGGCGAGCAACTGCGACAGCTGGGACATCATCTGGAGCTGTATCTGCGATATCTGGTGGAGCTTGTGCGCGAGGTCCTCCAGCTCGGCCCGGGTGGCGTACTCGGGAGCGGGCGCGGAAGCGGCCGGTGCCGGCTCGGGCGCGGGCGGCTGCCGCAGGACGGGCCGGGCCGCGACCGGCGGCTCCGGGAGGACAGGCTCCGGGGCCGGCGGCGCGGGCACCACGGCCGGCTCCTCTCCCCGCTCCGGCCGCGGCATCCGGCCGACGATGAGCTCCGCGAGCTGCCGGGGGGTGCCCGTCTCCTCGAACAGCTCCCGCATCGCGACCTTGACCCGGTGCTCCTGCTCCAGCTCCCGCAACACGCTGATCATCTGCAGCGAGTCCGCGCCGAGGTCGAAGAAGGAGGTCTCGCCGTGGATCGCGGCCGGGTCGTGGCCGAGGTGCCGGGCGGTCGACTCGACGATGCTGCGGAGAACCCGTTCGACCGCTGCCTGGTGCTGTACCACTGTGACTCCATCTGTCGCTGGTGTTCCGGTACGCGGGGCCGTCGGCGCCGGCCCCGTCCAGTAGTGCTGGTGCTGGAACCGATAGCCGGGCAGCGGGATCCGCCGGCCTCCGCACCCCGCGAGGAGCGGGCGCCAGTCGATGTCCGCCCCCGCGCAGTGCAGCTCCGCCGCCGCCGACCACAGCGCCGCCGTCCCGGCGCCGCGACGCAGCGTGGGCAGGGCCCGTACGCCGGGCAGGGCCCGCCGGGCCGGGCCGCTGAGCGTGGTGTGCGGTCCCGCCTCGACGACGGCGGCGAGGCCGCGCTCGCCGAGGGCGCGCAGCGCCAGGTCGAAGCGGACCGGTTCGCGCGTCTGGCGCAGGCAGTAGCCGGCGTCCGGGGTCCAGCCGGGGCCGTGGACGCGCCCGTCGAGCCCGCTGACGAAGGGGACCGTCACGGGCCGGAAGGTCACCTCGGCGAGGACCGCCCGTAAGGGTGCCAGGGCCGGGTCCATGGCCGCGGTGTGGAAAGCCCGGTCGACCGGCAGCCGTTCGCCCCGGATCCCCCGCTCGTCGAGCAGGGCGAGGAGCGTGTCCACGGCGGCGGCGGGCCCGGCGAGCACCTGGCCGCGCGCGCCGTTGGTGACGGCGTGCTCCAGGCCGGGCACCTCGGCGGCCAGCGCCGCCGCGGCGGCGCGGTCGAGGGGCACGGCGACCATTCCGCCCGGCGCGCAGCGGTGCCGCATCAGCCGGCCGCGCTCCGCGGTGAGGCGGAGGCCGTCCTGGACCGAGAGGGCGCCCGCCGCGTGGAGGGCGGCGTACTCGCCGACGCTGTGGCCGGTGACGGCGTCCGGGGCGAGGCCGGCGTCACGCCAGAGCCGGACGATCGCGCACTGGAGCGCGAAGAGGGCGGGCTGCGCGGTGTCGGTGGGCCACACCCCGTCCCCGGGCGGGGCGCCGGTGCCGAGCAGCCCGTCGAGGAGCGAGCCGCCGTAGCGGTCCGCGTGAAGGCGCTCGCAGGCGTCGAGGACCTCGCGTACGGCGGGGAACCGCTCGTACAGCGCCGTGGCCATGCCGGGGTACGGGCTCGCCTGTCCGGTGAACATCAGGCCGACGGGGGCGGCGCCCTCGCGGGGCGCCGTGCCGGTGACGGCGGGGGCGGTGGCCGGGTCGGTGAGCCAGGCGTCGAGGGCGTCGGCGAGCGCGGTGGGGCTCTCGCCCCGGACCGCGAGCCGGTGCCGGCCGTGGACACGGCCGAGCGCGGTGGTGGTGACGAGGTCGGCGAGGTCCGTACCGGGGTGGCGCCGCAGGTGGTCGCGGAGGGCGCGGGCGCCTTCGGCGAGGGCCCTCCCGTCGCTGCCGGAGACCGGCACGACGCCGGGCGGGCGGGCACGGCCGGTCCGGGGCGCGGGTTCCGGCGCCTGTTCGAGGACGAGGTGGACGTTGGTGCCGCCGACGCCGAGGGAGGTGAGGCCGGCGCGGCGCGGGGTGTCGCCCCGCGGCCAGGGGGTGGCGGTCCGGGGGATGCGGAAGGGGCTGCCGGCCAGATCCAGCAGGGGGTTGGGGGTGCTGAAGTTCGCCATCGGCGGGATGACGCCGTACCGGAGCACCAGCAGGGTCTTGACCAGGCCGGCGAGTCCGGAGGCGACGTCGAGGTGGCCGATGTTGGCCTTCACCGAGCCGAGCGCGCAGTAGCCGGTCCGCGCGGTGTCCTCGCGGAACGCGGCGGTGGCGGCGTCGAACTCGATGGGGTCGCCCTTGAGGGTGCCGGTCCCGTGGGTCTCCAGATAGCCGACGGTGTCCGCGCCCACGCCGGCCCGCTCCAGGGCCCGGCGGATCGCCGCCCGCTGGCCCTCGGCGCTGGGCGCCGCGTACGCCTTCTTGCCCGCGCCGTCGTTGGTGACGCCCCAGCCGCGGATCACGCCGTGGACGGTGTCCCCGTCGGCGACCGCCCGGTCCAGGCGCTTCAGGACGACGGCCACGACGCCGGTGCCGCCGACGGTGCCGTCCGCGGCGGCGTCGAAGGCCCGCAGCCGGCCGCTCCTGGAGAGGATGGACCCCTTGACGTAGCGGTAGCCGAGCACCTGCGGCACATGGACGGCGGTGGCGCCGGCGAGGGCGACGTCGCAGTCGCCGAGGAGCAGCGCCTGGGCGGCCTGCTGCACGGCGACCAGCGAACCGGAGCAGCCGGTCTGGACGCTGACGGCGGGTCCGGTGAGCCCCAGGCGGTAGGCGACGCGGCTGGCGGTGAAGTCGGTGTAGTTGCCGACCATGATCTGCATCCGGGAGAGCCAGTCGTCCCCGGTCTCGCCGGGGAGGACGTTGTTGAGCAGGTAGTTCTCCATGGAGTACAGGTGGTAGCCGGTGGTGGCGTAGACGCCGATCCGGGTGCCGTCGCGCTCGCCGGGGTAGCCGGAGTCCTCCAGCGCGTGCTGGGCGACCTCCAGGAACATCCGGTGCTGGGGGTCGGTGAGCCGGGCCTCGCGGGCGCTCATGCCGAAGTGCGGTGCGTCGAAGCCGGCGATGTCGTCCAGGATCCCGGCGGCCCCGACGAAGTCCGGGGCGCGGTACTTCTCCTCGGGGACGCCCGCGGCGGCCAGCTCGTCCTCGGTGAAGCGGGTGACGGCGTCCGTGCCGTCGCGGACGACGCGCCAGAGCGCCTCGGGGGTGTCGGCGCCGCCGGGGAGGCGGAAGGCCGTCCCGATGACGGCGACGGCCGGGCCCGGGCCGGGGGCCGGGGCGGTGGTCGTGCTCATGCGCTGTGTCCTTCCGCGGTGGGCAGGTCCCGGCCGGCCGCCGCCTCCCGCGCGCCGCCGTCCCCCTCGCGCCGCGCGAGCGCGGACCCGCGCCGGAACAGCACGGCGAGGAGGACCAGGCACAGGGCGATCGCGCAGCCGTGGAAGACGGACACCACCGGCAGGGGGGCGAAGTGGTCGAGGAGGGCGGCGCTGACGATCATGCCGAGGCCGAAGCCGGTGTTCTCGGCGGAGGCGGAGAGCCCGAACAGCCGGCCGCGCTGCGCGTCGGGGGCGGCCTGGAGCCGGGTCACGTACACGATCTCGGTGAAGCCGTCGGCCGCCCCGGCGACCAGCGCGGCGGCGATGGCGGGGACGGTGGGCAGCCCGCAGAAGACCAGGATGAACCCCGCCGACATCACACAGGACCCGACGGCGAAGGCGCGCTCGCCCGGTGAGCGGCGGCCCTTGGTCATAAAGCGGCCGCACAGCTGCTGGGCGACGATGTTCCCGAGCGCCCAGGTGGCCCAGAACTGGCTGACGAAGGTGGCGGGGTGGCCGGGGTCCAGGCTGTCCGAGTAGAGGGGCAGGGCGACGTTGTGGGACGAGGAGCCCAGTCCGTCGACGGCCCGGACGGCGATCATCACCGCCAGCAGCGGCGCCGTCCGCAGCAGGAGGCGGACGCCCCACTCGGCGGCGCTCCCCTCCTCCGTCGCCGGAGCGTCCGGTTCCGCCACGGCGCGGGTACGGATCGGCAGCAGCAGGAGGACGGTCGCGGAGACGAGGAAGGTGGCGGCGTCGAGCGCGAAGGCGTAGCCGTAGCCGAGCCCGGCGACGACCACGCCGGAGGACGCGAATCCGGCGATCATGGCGAGCGAACGGCCGGTGACCAGCAGGCCGTTGGCCCGGGTACGGAGCCCGGGGCCGACGATCTCCGGGACGCTGCTGCGGAGCGCCACCTGGGACAGGGTCGAGCAGGCGCCGGTCACCACGGCCAGCGCGAAGAGCAGGGGTACCCGTCCGGCGCCCGGGGACAGCAGCAGGAGCAGCAGGGCACCGGCCTGGGTGAGGTCGGCGCCGACCATCAGGCGCTTGCGGTCGTGGCGGGAGACCAGGCGCCCGGCCACGAAGCCCGCCAGCACGTTCGTCACCAGGCGTACGGCCATGAAGAGGCCGGCGACCAGCGCGCTGCCCGACACGTGGTAGACGAAGACGTTCAGCGCCACCATGTTCAGGTAGCTGCCGTAAGCCGAGATTCCGTTCCCGACGACGAGCAGCCGGAAGTGCCCCACGCGCGTTCCCCCTCCAGTCGGCCTCCGATGGGCGCCGCGGTCGGCGGAGGTCGCGTCCACAGTCGCCCGGTTCGAAGCGGGTCTGGAGCCACGCGAGTTGGGGACTTGACATCCTCCCCCCGACCCCTCCTGCTCTGTCTCACGGGAGTCGGCCGGTGAGAAGTGGGCGGCGCCACTTTTTGCTTGCTTTTCACCGGTCTCGTGGTTAGATCCTGGTGTGTCACACGGGGATTGCGCTGTGCGCACGGCCGGGCCGGGCCACAAGCCGGGCAGGCCGCGCGGTACGGCGTGCCGGCTCCACCGCCATACCCATGGAGAGAGATGATGCCCGGCCACACCGCGCGGAGCGGGCTGCCCAGCCTGTCACCCCGCGAGCGCGAAGTACTGGCGCACATCGGCGCCGGTCTGACCTACCACCAGATCGCCAGGCGGCTCGGCATCAGCGTGCACACCGTGGGCACGTACACCCGCCGCATCCGGGCCAAGCGCTCCGCGCCGACCCTCGCCGACCTGGTGCGGCTGAGCATCACCCAGGCGGGCGGCTGAGCCGCCCCTCCCCGCGCACGCGAAGGCCCCCGGCTCCCCTGCTTCCGTTCTAGTGGTCGTCGCAACACCCCAGCTCAGGGGATGCGATGGACCACCAGATCCGGGAGGACCGGAAGCCGCAGGGACGGAAGAAGCTGACCGCTGAGCGGGCGGCATACTTCCAGCTCGTGCAGCAGGGTTACAGCAACAAAGAGGCATGCCGGATCGTGGGGATCAACCCGCGGACCGGCAAGGTGTGGCGCAACGGCCGCCGCGCCCACAAGGGCTTGTCGAAGGCGCGTCCCCCGGTCCACCGGGAGCCGTCTTCGGCAGGCCCTGGCCGCTATCTGCGGGAGTCCGAGCGCATCCACATCGCCGACCGGCTGCGCGAAAGGGCATCGATCCGGACCATCGCGGGCGAGCTGGGCCGCAGCCCCTCGACGATCAGCCGGGAGATACGCCGCAACGGCATGCCCCTGCGCGGGAACGCGTCCCGCTGGGCCTATCGTCCACACGCCGCACAGTCCCGGGCCGACGCCCGCCGACCCCGCCCGAAACCGGGAAAGCTCGGCCAGAACCCCGAGCTGCGGGACTTCGTCCAGCGCCACCTCGAACGTCGCTGGAGCCCAGAGCAGATATGTCACGCTCTGCGGGCCCGCTTTCCCGACCGGCCGGAGATGCACGTGGCCCACGAGACGATCTGCCAAGCCCTCTACGTCCAGGGCCGCGGTGAACTCCGCCGCGAACTGACCCGTGCCCTGCGGACCGGACGTGCCATGCGCCGGCCGCACCGCCAGTCGGCCAAGCGACAGCCCCGCATGGCGAAGGACATGGTGATGATCAGCGAGCGTCCGCCGGAGGTCTCGGACCGCGCGGTCCCCGGCCACTGGGAGGGCGACCTGATCATCGGCAAGGCCCATAAGTCCGCCATCGGCACCCTCGTCGAGCGTTCCACCCGCTTCGTCGCCCTGGTCCACCTCCCCGACGGCCGCCAGCCCGCCCAGATGCGCGACGCGCTCATACAGGCCGTCTCCGCACTGCCCACTCAGCTCAAGCGCTCCCTCACCTGGGACCAGGGCTCCGAGATGCACCTGCACAAGGAGTTCAGCTCAGCCACCGACATGCCTGTCTACTTCTGCGACCCAGGCAGTCCCTGGCAGCGAGGCTCGAACGAGAACACCAACGGCCTGCTCCGGCAGTACTTCCCCAAGGGCACCGACCTCGCCCGCTACAGCCGTCAGGAACTGGACACCGTCGCGGCCGAGCTCAACAGCCGCCCACGCAAAACGCTCGGCTGGGAAACCCCAGCCGAGCGTCTCGCTAAGCTCCTGGCCACAGCCAATTGATCACCTGTGTTGCAACGACCCCTCGAATTCGCCCTGGGGGAGCCGGGGGCCTTCCCGGCGCTTCAGACGATCGCGCTCCGGTTCACTCGGCGGCGGCGACCGCCTCGGTCCCGGCCGGGCGTGCGGCGGCCTCGGCCTCGGCGGACCGGGCGGCCTTCTTGGCCTTGATCCGCATGACGACGAACGACCCCAGGCCGAACAGCACGGCGGCGACCAGGCCGAGCCAGGAGAACTTCTTCAGCCACTCCTCGGCGACCTTGCCGACGCTGTAGATCACCGCGACGGTGCCGCCCGCCCAGACGATGCCGCCCAGGACGTTGGCGATGAGGAACTTCCAGTACGGCATCTTCAGCACACCGGCCAGCGGGCCGGCGAAGATCCGCAGCAGGGCGATGAAGCGGCCGACGAAGACCGCCCACATGCCCCACTTCTGGAAGGAGCGCTCGGCGGTGGCCACGTGGTGCGGGCCGAAGTGCTTGGGGAACTTCCGGCCGAGCCACTCCAGCAGCGGCTTGCCGCCCTTGCGGCCGATCAGATAGCCGATCGAGTCACCGACGATCGCGCCGGCGATGGCGCAGGCGCCGAGCACGTAGGGGTTGATGTGGTCCTGCGTGGCGGCCAGCAGCGTGGCGCTGACGAGGACGATCTCACCGGGGAGCGGGATGCCCAGGCTCTCCAGCCCGATGACCCCGCCCACCAGGAGGTAGACGGCGACCGCCGGTACTGTCTCTAGCCATTCCTGGATGTGCAACGCCGGTTCCTCCCGATTGACGACCGCTTCCCGGCGCGCGCCCGTGGAGGGGACGCGCGCCGGGAAGCCTACTGGAGGGGAGGACTCCCCCGGCGTGGCCGGGGTTGCGACGGAGGGGGCGACGGTTCGGTCACAAGTCGGTACGGTGACTCCACGGACACGTAAAGTCACCTACCGTGATCACTCCCCGGCCGGGGGCTCCGCGGCGCCGGGCGTGTCCTCGGCGGCCGGGACGCCCTGCGGGGCCTCGGCCGTGGTGGAGTTCCGCTCGATCTTCCAGTAGCCGTTGCTGATCGGATTGCCCGGCTTCCACCGGAAGATGTACCCGCGGTCACCGTCGTAGTCGTAGGCCGGCGCGTAGAGGTATCCCCCCTTCTCGGTGTTCTTCATGCTGATCGTGTCGTAGTGGGCGAGCACACCCTTGCCGCCCCGGGTGACGTCGCCGTCGGCGTTCAGCGAGCCCGTGACCTTGAGGGAGCCGGTGACCGCGCCGTTGACCTGCATGTCCTTGCCGACGACAAGCTTGGACGGCGTATAGACCGTGACGTTGTGGTAGAAGACGGACTCTCCGGCGGTGCCCGTCGTGAACGTCTTGTTGACCTGGACGTCCCCGTCCGCGGTCAGCTTCCCGGTGATCCCGGCCGTGCCGCCGACCGAGGCGTTCCCGTCGACGCGCAGTTCGCCGGTCGCGGTCAGCTTCTTGGCGTTCAGGACGGAGACCGGGTGGTTGAACTTCGTCTCGCCTGCGCTGCCCGTCGTCAGGCTGCCATTCGCCTGGAGGGCCCCGCTCACCGTCAGCGCGTCCAGCGTCTGGTCCGTGACGCACACGGTCAGGTGGTCCCAGCGGACCACGAAGCCCCCGTCCGGGGTGGGGGTGACGGTCTTCAGCGCGAACGCGGTGTCCCGCCGTACGGTGTCGGCCGGGACGTCGTACTTGCTGCCGCCCGCGATCCCGGCGTCCGTGACACGCCTGCCGTCCATGTACAGCTCGTGGCTGTCGCCGCGCACGTGGTGCCACTCCAGGCGGACCGGCGCGTTCGCGGCGACGCGGGTGGCCGGCGGGCCGCCCTGGCTCGTGAGGGCGACCAGGGCCCGGCCGATGCCCGGGGCCGGGTCGGCCCCGCTGCGGAAGGGGAACTTCGCGACGTCGAGGGTGGTGGTGCGGGGCGTGTCGGGGATCGTCCCCTCCTCCGTCGCCCACTCCTCGATCTCGATCCTGGCGACGCCCGCCTTGTCGCTGACCATGATCCGGCGGAGCGTGAGGTACAGCCCGTCGACGGTGACCTCGCTCTCCCCGCCCCGCGGCGCGATGCTGAACCGCACCTTCGAGGGGCCTTCCGCGCCGGCCGCCGGGAACACCGCGGTCTCCGCCGTCGGCACCGCGAGCAGGACGTCCGACTGCACGTCGACGACGGTCCAGCCCGAGTCGGGCTCGACGTAGGCGGAGATGCCCTCGCCCGTGAGCGCCAGGTCCTGCGCGAGGGTGCCGACGGGCAGCACGATGGCGATCTTGCTGCACCGTACGGGCGTACTGCCGCTGTTGGAGATGACAAGGTCGATGTCGGCGTAGGAGTTCTCGTCCTCGTCGCCGGGCTTGACGTTCGGCGGGCTGGCGGTGAGCGGGTTGGGCACGGTCGTCAGGGCGTAGGTGAGCAGGGGGCCCTGGTCCGCTCGGGGCGCGTCGGTCATCGGCGGTCTCCTTCGGTCTCGGCGGCGGTCTCGGCGGCAGTCTCGGCGGCAGGGGTGGGGCGCAGGGTGAGGCGGCCGGTGCGCAGGGCGGGTACGGGGTGCGGGTGGTGGGCCTCGCCGTCGGCGGCGTAGGTGTCGGCCTCGGTCCACCGGTCGCCGGTGGCGCTCTCCACCCAGGTCCAGGTGCCGTGCCGGTCGGAGGGGCGGGGCAGCAGGAGCGCGGGCGGGTGGGCGGCGCGGCCGCCGTTGCCCGCGGGGTCCGGCTCGGGCGCGTACGGGGTGGCGGGCAGCGGGCCCAGCCGGAAGGAGACCGGGAGCTCGGCGAGGGGCGGCTCGACGAGCCGGGCGGGCAGCCGTACCTCCGCCGTGGGCAGGATGTCGGTGGTGGCGTGCACGGTGCCGCGCGGGTCGGCGAGCAGGGTGAGGAAGGCCGCGTCCCGGTTCTCGGGGTCGCTGCCGGGCGGCCGGGCGGGCAGCGCGAGGGAGGCGCCGGTGCCGATGGGGGCGAAGTAGTCGCGGGCCTCGGCGGGGAGCTCCCGGCTGTCGAGCACGGTGTGCAGCAGCTTGTAGTCGGTGGCGCGGTGGTCGCCGTGGAAGTAGCCGACGAGGCCGTCCGCGAGCTCGTTGCGCTCGCCGAGCCGGACCGGCCAGCGGTAGGAGGGGTAGCCGGGCGGGGTCCCCTCGCGCAGGTTCCGCCAGGCGGGGTCGGCGTACGGCGGGCCGTCCAGGTCGATGCCGAGGCGGACGCGCAGGAGCGCGAGCGGGCGGCCGAGCAGGACGCTCGGGGTGTGCGGCGGCGGGGTGTCGCCGAGCGGCGCGGTCGTGGACAGGGTGCGGTCGATGACCGTGAGGAGGGCGCGCAGGGCGGCCGGGCCCCGGTCGGCGGCGGTCAGGGCCACCAGGAAGTCGTGCAGGTGCCGGTGGTCCTCCCGCAGCTCGTCGACCGTGCGGTAGCGGGAGTACGGCAGCGGGTGCCAGGTGGCCCGGGGGACGCCGTCGGGCGGGAGCGTGGTGCGCAGCTCGCCGAGCGGGGCGCCGTCGGGAGCGTAGGCGTACAGGGCCCGGTCCAGGTGGCCGGGGACGAGCCAGGCCGCGACGGCCGTGGTGTCCGGGTCGCTCGACGTGGTGAGCGGGTTGAGGTCGTCCCGGGCGTCGAGCAGGGTGAACCCGGCGCGGGCCGGCTGGACCAGGCGCGGGGTGAGCTGGGTGAAGCGGTACCAGGTGGGCGGGTTGATGGTGTGGTGGCCCTGGCCGGGCCGGTCCGGGTCCTTGAGGGAAGGGGTGAGCTCCTCGGGGAGCTCGGGGGCGAAGCGGCGGGCGGGGACGCCGACGCCGATGACGTCGCCGGGTTCGTTCCCGGCCGCGAAGAGCAGGGCGCGCGGGTCCGGGAAGATCGCCGGCAGGGTGTGTCCGAAGCGGTCGATCACGGCGAGCCGCTCGAAGGCGAACTGCCCGGCGCGCAGCGGCTGGTAGAGGGAGGCGTTCCAGCCGGTGAAGGGGCGAGGCCGGGCGCCGGGGTCGGGCGGCAGGGTGCGGGCGGCCGCCTCGGTGAGCGCGGTGCGCAGGCCGGGCGAGAGCCGGGAGTGCGGGTTGAGGGAGGCCGGGGTGTGGCCGCGCGCCGCGAGCTGCTCGGTGAAGCCGACGAGGGGCTGCGCGAACAGGCCGGCGTCGTCGGCCTGCCGGGCCAGGGCGCGCAGGGCCGCGGCGCCCGGCCCCGGGTGGGTACGGGCGTACTGGCGCAGCGCGGCGGCCGTGGTCTTCCCCGGGGTGGGGGTGAGGAACTGGCGGCCGCGCAGGCTGACGGGGACGGGGTGGGCGCCGGTGCCGAGCCAGCGGTAGGAGGTCCCGTCGAAGCTCCAGTTGGCGCGCCCGGCGCCCCCGCCGCCCGGGTCGCCCTGCCACTCGATGGGGAAGTGGTCGACCTTCCACTCGAAGAACAGCGGTGACCAGGGCTGGCGCCAGGCGGCGGTGTACGCCCCCGGGGTGCCGACGGCGTTCTCCTCCGGGGCCCGCATGGCCTCGGCGAGCGCCGTCACGTCGCCCTGGTAGCCGGCGGCCCGGGCGAGGGCGCGGGCGTTGGAGGAGGCGAGGTGGAGGAGCTCGCGGAGCAGGGCGCCGAGGACGCCGGCCAGGCCGTCGGGGGCGGGCAGATGGGGTGGTACGGGGGTGTCCGCCTGGCCCGCGGAGACCGTGGTGCCGGCGACCCGTACGCCGGTGACGAGCGCGGCCGGCCAGCGGCAGGCGAGCGGCGGGTCCTCGTCCTCCTCCTCTTCGCCGTACGCGCCCTCGGGAACCGTGTAGAGGCCGGCCGTGGCGGGCTGCTCGGGGTCGGGCGGGAGGGGCCGGTCCTTGGTGCCGCGGATCACGACGACGGGGTCGTTGGGCAGTTGGAAGCCGGGCAGGACGTCCCGTTTGAGGACGACCTGGTCGGCGGGCAGCCCGTGGGCGTCCTGGTAGGCGCGGACGGCGTCGTCGAGGTCGCCGGGCGAGGCGCCCCAGGGGATCGCGGCGCGCAGTGCCGCGACGGTGTCGCGCCTGGCCCCGGCCTCCTCGGTCGTGGACCGCACCAGCGTGTCGAGCCGTTCGCGGTAGGCGCCGGCCGGTTCGCCCGGGGCCTCGGGGACCTTGGGCAGGTTGGCGGCCCACCACAGGTCGTAGAGCCTGCGCTGTGCGGCGATCAGGTCCTGGACGGCGGCGTCGTGGGCGGCCTGGGCGGTGTTGAGCCGGGCCAGGACCTCGGCGTACGCGGTCCGGGCGGTACGGGTCCGGCGTCGCGTGCCCCGGGCGGGTGTCTCCGGCGGGACGTCCTCCAGCACCCAGGCGTAACCCGCGTGGGTGGGGGTGAACCAGGAGGCGTGGACGGCGCGTTCGGCCTGGAACTGGCCGTCGGGCTCCTCCAGCAGGTCGAGCACGCCGGAGTGGACGGCCGAGAGGAGCGCGGCGAGCTCGGGCGGGGCACCGGCCCGGCGGCCCGCGTGCTCCTCGATCGCCTTGGTGGCGTGCTCGGTGTTGTTGCCGACGCCGATGGTGACGTAGTCGGGCCGGTCGGAGGCGGGCAGCGGGCTGCCCTGGCGCTGCCAGGCCAGGTCGAGGACGGTGCCGTGGCAGACGGTGCGGGCGGTGTCCGGCGGGGTGCCTTCGGCGGTCCAGCGGAGGGCGGCCATGCGGGCGGCGAGGTCACCGGCCAGCGGGTCCGCGGCGGGGTCGCCGTACCAGCCGGCGACGAGGTAGTTCAGCTGCCACGCGGCCCGCGGGTCGAGGTCGTCGGTGGGGTCGTGCACGGAGAACACGTCGGTGTTGTAGGGCTGGTAGGCCGCGAACGTGGGCAGGCCGGGGCCGACGGCGGTGAGGAAGAGCCCGCCGGGGGTGCCGGGTTCGCTCCACTCCCCCGTGGCCAGGTCGACACGGCGGCCGATGCGGGTGAGGCGCCCTTCGCGGTCCATGTAGGGGCTGGCGCCGTGGGCCGGGTCGAGGAAGTCGCTCTCGACGATCCAGCCGGTGTTGGTGCGCTCCTCGGACCCCGTGGCGACGGCCTGGCGGACGACCAGCCACCGGTTGGGGACGAGCGGGAAGACGGGGACGCCGTCGCCGTCGGTGTCGGTGCCGTGCGTGAGGGCCTCGGGCAACTGCCAGTGCAGATAGACGCCTTCGCGCGCGGGGTCGGAGTTGAAGGCGGTGTCCGTGTTGGAGAACGCGGGCGGTTCGGGCGACAGGTTGAGCCGGGTGAGGGCGTAGTTGGCCTGCCAGCGCTGGAAGACCTCCGCCAGGCGGACCCGTTCGTTGACGGCGAGGGCCTCGATCTGCATGGGGACGACGAGCGGCTGCCGTGCGGCGGCCGCTTCCGGGGTGTCCGTCACTGCGCCTTCCTGCCCTTTCTGTGGACGGTGTGCGGTCATCGGGCCGGCTCGCGGGTGATGAGCTGGCGGAGGGGCGCGTTGACGAGCTGAGTGGCCAGTCCGGCGGGGCCGAAGTCCGCGGCGGCTTCCTGGCCGAGGGCGGTCAGCCGGGCGCCGAGCGCGCGCAGCAGGCCGGCGCCGTCGGCGGGGCGCAGGTCGAGTACGGCGGGGCGGCCGGCCGGGTCGGGGCGCAGATGGGCGTCGAGCCCGCCGGGGCCCGTGGGGTGCGGGAACGCCTCGCCGGTGATCTCCTGGGCGACGGGGGCGTCGACGCGCCGCAGGTTGATCGTGCGGCGGCCCTCCAGGTCGGTGTCGATGCCGAAGGAGAGTCCCTCCGGCGGCTCGGCCAGCTCGATCTCGTCGGGCACGTTCTCGAAGAGGACGAGGAGGACGTCGGGGCCGAGGGTGTCCTGGCGGAGCACGGCGATGGGCTTCCGGGTGTCGCCGTGGCCCCGGTAGGGGCGGACGAGCAGGCCGGGGCACTCCCGGACGAGCGCGGAGCGGATGAGGACGCCCGCGCGCGGGGTGACGGCTTCGTCGCCGCGTGCCCAGGGTGCGGCGATGCGGGCGACGGCGGCGTCGAGTTCGCCGGTGATCGCGATGCCCGCGGCGCCGGAGACCAGGGCGGTGAGCCAGCCGGGGTCGACGTAGAACACCCGTAGGGACTCGGCGGGCAGGGCGCTCTCGTCGGGGACGAGCGCGGAGAAGGGCAGATCGTGCAGCAGGCGCAGCTTCCGGAGCCAGGCGGTGACCGGTTCGGCGGCCTCGGCGAGCTGGGCGGCGAGGGCGGTGCGCAGCGCGGTGGGCGGGTCGGCGAGGAGGGCGGCGGTACGGGCGGCCCGGCCCGCGCCCCGGTGCCCGGCCGCGGGGCGTGCCGGGCGGGTCCGGCGGTGGTGGGACGGGCCGGGCGACGGCGGGGTGGGTGGCCGCGCGCAGCAGGCGGGCGGCGGTGCCGTCGGCCGCGAGCTCCTCCAGCAGGCCGCCGAAGGGGCGCGGGCCCAGGGCCCGGGCGTGGAAGGCGGCGGCGTCGCGCGCCGAGGCGGGTGTGCCGAGGCCGGGCGCGGCGAGCCGCTGGGCCATGGCGGCCGCGCGGGCCCGGGCCCTGGCGTGCCAGGCGGACAGGGTCGCGGCGAAGTCGGCGTCGGCGAGCGCGAGGGCCCGGCCGAGCGTCCAGGCCGCGCCCCAGCCCGCGTCGAAGAGGCCCCAGGCCCGCTCGTAGACCATGAGCTGGGCGGCGCTGGTCCAGCCGGACTCCGGGGTGTCGGGGAGCTTCTGGGCGGGTTCGGCGGTGAGCGGTCCCCGGTACCAGGCGTAGGTGTCCTCGCCGGTCTCCAGCCGGTGGGGCAGCGGCACCCGGCCGGACTCCAGGCGGGCGAGGGCGGTCGTGCGGGCCGGGGAGCCGTCGCCGGCCGGCGGCGGGGGCAGCCGCAGCAGCAGGTCGCGTTTCTTGCCGGTGGAGTCGAAGAGGAAGTGGCGCACCCGGCCGGCGAAGCCGCCGCCGGGGGCCGGGTCGCTGGTGAAGGACCAGCTGTGCAGCGCGGCGAGCCGGACGGTGACCTCGTGGGTGAGCCGGCCCTCGTCGGCGTCGGCGAGGATCGACCGGCAGCCTTCCAGGGCGACGAGGTGTGCGGCGTACCGCGCCTGGACGGTCCGGTCGGGCAGCCGGGAGGAGACGGCGACGGCGTACGCGCCCTCGGCGAGCTGTTCGCCGCGCAGGCCGGTGTCGGTGGTGACGTCGCGGACGTGCAGGAGGTGCCGGAGCTCCTCGGTGCGGGGCACGACGGCGGCGAAGACGTCGCCGGGGATGTCGACGGTGCGGCAGGGTGCGGTGGGGTCGCCCTCGATCTGCGAGGGGGCGATGCGGGGGTGCCGTACGCCCTCGGCGTCGGTGAGCAGCTCCTCGGCGGTCATGGTCACGGTCACGGCGTCGGCGCGGGGGTCGGCGGGGAGCTCGCCCTCGGCGAACACCAGCAGGGCGAGCCAGGGTTCGGCCGGTGCCGTGTCGGCGCGGCCGGGTTCGTCCAGGCGCCGCATCCAGGGCAGCAGCGGGTTGGTGAGGGTGAGGTGGGCGAGGGTCGTGGAGTAGTCGGAGTGACCGCCGGGGGCGGGGTTGACGGCGTGCACCTGGTCGTCGGCGAGCGCGAACTGCGGGGCGCGGACCTCGAAGACCTCCTCGACGGGCGCGAGGTAGTCGCCGGTGTCCACGCCGGGCAGGGTCTGGGTGGCGCGGATACGGTACAGCCCGGCGTCGACGGCGGGTTCGCGGTTGTCCCGGAAGTGCAGGACGAAGCCGGGGTCGGTGACCTGGACGGGTGCGTCGAGCTGGTCCGTCATCGTGCGGCCCCTTCCGAGGCGGTGGCGGAGAAGGTGGTGAACAGGGCGGCGGAGGCGGCGGTGCCGGGCGGCAGCTGCCAGCGCCCGGTGACGGCGGGCCCGTCGGCGCCGAGGTCGACCACGGCGACGGTCGCGTCGTCGCAGGCGACGAACGCCCGGCCGCCGTCGGGGGTGAAGGTGAGGGACAGCGGTGCGGCGCCGAGCGGGAGTTCGGCGAGCAGTTCGCCGCCGGCCACGACGGACACGGCGGTCGCGTGCCGCACCCAGGCCCGGTCGCGCGGGTCCAGGACGAGGGCCAGCGGGTCGGTGCGCAGGTCGACGGCCGACTCCATGAGGGTGACGGGCGGGGAGGAGTGCGGCCGCTCGTAGAAGGTGACGACGTGGCCGGTGTCCCCGGTCCTGCGGAGGACGACGGCGCGCCGGGCCGAGGTGGTCAGCATGGCCAGGGCGGTGCCGCGGACGGGGAAGTTGTACGGCGTGTACGAGGCGCCGCTGGTCGGCACCGGCATGACCTGCACCTGGCCGTTGCTGCCGGCGGCGGCCCCGTAGACGTACACCCGGCCCGGCTCCCCCGGTGTGACGAACGTGGGTGTGGCGGGTCCCCAGACCTTGCCCCGGAGTTCACCGGCCGAGGTGTCGTAGGTGACGGTGCTGCTGGCGTCGTTGGCGTTGACGTACAGGCGCCCGGCCTCGACGTCGACGGCGATGCCGCCGAAGTTGCGTACGTCCTGGTGGTCGACGCGGGTGTGCACCGGCGGGGTGTCCCCGGTGAGATCGACGGAGGCGGCCGCCCAGGGTGCCGGGCAGGCGACGACCGCGCGGGTGGCGTCGCGCCGGACCGCGAGGACGGTGGGCCCGCCGCCGAGGGTGAGGCCGGTCCGTGGCGGCCTGGCCCGCTGGGCCACGATGTCGATGACGGCGAGCCGCCGGCCGTCGGGACCGGCCGCGTACAGGGTCGCGCCGTCCACGGAGGTGACGGCGAGGTACGGGCCCGGCGTGCCGACCTGGACCCGGCCGATGACGGCCGTGGTGAGCGGGTCGACGGTGAGGATCTGCCCGGTGGTGTCGTCGAGGACGAGCAGGACGGGGTCCGGGTGCGGCGGCGCGGGATCCTCGGTGAGCAGCAGCGGGTCGGCGTCGAGGCCGAGGGTGCGGGCCCCGTCGGCGTAGGCGCTCACGGTGCCGTTGGGGAGCGGGCTGCCGGGCAGCAGATCGGCGAGGGCGCTGTGCATGCGGGTGCGGGCGGTGCCGGCGGAGAGCGTGGCGAGCTCGTCGGCGAGGACGCCGACGCCCGCGCCGAGGGGCTTCGCCAGGTGCACCGGGGAGCCGCCGGGCCCGGCGCCGGGGTCGAGGGGGAGCGTCGCGTCGGGGCGGAGCTTCTCCTGGGCGATGTCCCGCTCGGCGATGGGCCCGAGGTCCTGGCCGACGGTCTTGGGGCCGGGCACGGTGACGCGCAGTCCGGTGATGTGGTCGAGCAGGGGTTCCTGGCCGAGCGTCTTGTCCTGGGGGACGTCGGGGTCGCCCCAGAGGGCGAACGGCACGTTGCCGCGCTGGGTCTCGACGCGCCAGAGCTCCTCGCCGGGTACGGCGCGCCAGTTCGCGGTCCGCCCGCGGCGGGTGTCGCTGAAGGCGACGGTGATGTGCAGCAGCCCGGTGATGTCCTTCTTGCCCATCGGCCGGATGTCGACGGTCTCCTCCCCGGTCTCCGCGCGGTCGTTGAACCGCGCGCGTGCCGTGGGGACGACGGTGGAGACGGCGAAGGAGAAGCCGGCGGGGTCGGCGAGCCAGGGTTCCGTGCCGGCCTCGACGCGTGCGGCCCGCAGTTCGGGGTCGGCGTCGGCGTCGGTGAGCAGGCCGGTGAGAGCGTGGGCGGTGAGCGGCTCGGCGGGCGGCAGGAGCTGGCCGCGGAACTCGTTCCAGTCCAGGTGCGCCGGGCCGGTCAGGGAGGAGCCGAACCGCACGGTGACCTTGATGAAGACGAACTTCGCGGTGACCGTGCCGCCGGTGGGCGGGCCCCAGAGGTCGAGCGAGGCGCCCAGTTCGCCGCTGACCGTGAACAGCAGCCTGACCCTGGCGCCGACGCGGACGGAGATCCCGGCCCGGAAGTGCAGGGGCGCCCATTGGACGAGGATGTCGGCCTTGGCGGTCAGCCACGCCTCGACGATGCCCGCGTTGTAGCGCACGTCGAGCAGGCCGCCGGCCATGACGGCGTTGGGGGTCAGCGCGAAGTAGGCGGCGCCCGTGATGGAGACGGCGGAGCCGACGGACCAGGTGAAGCCGAGGCGCGGGACGACCGGGAAGTGTTTCTCCGGCTTGTAGTCGGGGTGGTAGCCGCCGACGGTGAGGACGAAGTCCCCGGCGTGGGTGCTCGGGCCGAACCACGAGGAGAACGCGAAGCCGCCGGTGAGGACGCACGACGGGTCGATGACGTAGGAGTCGACGAGCTGGGCGGAGGCGGCGAGTTCGCCGCGCGCCGACTGGAAGACCACCCGCAGGTCGACGCCGATGCGGGCGTAGGCCCTGCCCTTCTTGGGGAAGCTCGCCACGGCGTGGCCGAGGAGGGCGAGGGTCAGGTCGTGGCCGGCCTCTAGGAGCAGCAGCACCCGGGCGCGCAGGAACTCGAAGGAGGTGAAGTCCAGCCCGCCGGCGAGCCAGATCTGGCCCTCGCGGTCGGTCACCCAGGGCCGCGGCCCGTCGGTGAGCCGGGCGAGCGCCTGCATGGGGTCGTCGGGCAGGTCGCCGTCGAGCCCGGCGACGAAGGGGAACTCGCTGACCTCGTCCTGGCGGGGGACGCGTACCGAGCTGTTGTAGCCGAAGCCCAGTGCCACGCCGGTCACCCGGAACGGGGGCGGACCGCCGAACGCGGCGGTGGCCCGGCCGAAGACGAACATCGAGGCGGCGCCGCCGGTCCGGCGCTGGTAGGCGCCGACGGCGGTGACGCCGAAGGTCGGCATCTCGATGGCCAGCTGCCCCTGCACCATCAGGTCGTAGCCCGGCTTCCTGCGGGTGATCAGTCCGCCGCCGACGCGCAGCGGCGGCCTTTCGAAGGAGACCAGCAGCCCGTCGAGCCGGGGCTCCGGCAGGGGGTCGTCGAGGGCGAAGCCGAGCCCCAGCCCCAGCACCGCGATGTCGAGTCCGGCGGCGCCCAGGGAGCCGTCGAACATGAACCACAGCTTGCCGTGCTCGTAGGACAGCCCGATGCGCTGGATCTGTACGGGCCCGAAGGCGCGGCCGACGTCCACCCACAGGCCACCGCGGTCGGCGGGCGGTACGGCGGAGACCACGGCGGGCAGGTCACGGGTGGGCGGTGTCCCCGGTGCCACCGGGGCGGCCATCCCGGCGGACAGCTCCAGGACCGCCGGGCCCAGCCGCAGATCGGCCCGGGCGGCGGGCCCGGGCTTGAGCCCGGCGACGGGCAGCGGGCCCGCCCCGGCGGTGGCGAGGAGGCGGTTGACCGCCGCCGTGGTCGTGGCGTCGAAGTCACCGGAACTGTAGACGACTTGCAGGTTCTCGATGCCCAGGTCGCCGGCCGCGGGGAGGTGTTCGCCCACGAGTGGGAGGGCGGTGAGGTCGAGGCGGGCCGAGAGGTCGACGCCCACGCAGAAACGGGCGGGGGCGCCCGGGGGTTTGACGCGTACGAATTTGGCGGTGTCGAGGGCGAGGCTCAGATCGACGGGGATGCCGTCCGCGGCCTCCGGGAAGAAGGCGGCGATCCAGTCGCGCAAGGAGACGCGCAGCGGGTCGTCACCGGAGTTCCGGTACGTGGCGGCGAAGACGTCCGCGCCGGCCCCGGCCGTGTCGAAGAGGAGGTCGAAGCGGAAGCCGTCGACGTCGAGGGCGCCGCCGTAACGCACACCGGTGGAGTCCCGGGTGACGGTCGCGCCGAGGGAAGCGGTGAGGCCGTCCGCGATCGTGAGGCCGCCCTGGCAGACGAACTCGGTCCGCCCGGTGCCCGTGGTGTGGGAGACCCAGAGGCTGGTGAGCGCCAGGCTCTCGACGGGGCCCGGGACATCGGTGAGGCCGAGCGCGGACACGACGTCCCGCATGCCGAAGGACGTGCCGGCGGTGAGCCCGCCGTAGAAGGACCAGCCCTGGCCGCCGCCCGCTTGGGCGGCGGAGACGTCGACGCTGATGGCCTGGCCCAGCGACACCGTCCCGCCGAACCGGGCCACGAACTTCTCGTCGTGGCTGTAGTACAGGTCCAGGGAGAGGCCGCGCAGCGTCAGCCCGGGCGCGATGTCCCAGGAGCCGGTGAGCTTCGTCCGGACGAGGTAGGCGTCCCCGAAGTCGGCCGCGAAGCCGAGCTCGGCGCTGCCGAGCCCTTCCGGCACCTCGGCCACGGGCATGCCGAAGGAGGTGAGCAACTGCCGTACGTCGACGGCTTCGCCGCCGCGCAGCCGGCCGGTGACGCGCAGGTCGGGGAACCACAGGGAGATGTCGAGGCCGAGGGCGGTGGCGCCACCGGGCGCCTTGAGGTCGAGTGCGGCGACGACGGCCATGGACGTCGCGCTGTACGCCCCGTCCTTCCTGTCCAGCCGGTAGTCGAAGCCGGCGACCTGATCGGGCGAGAACGCGAACTCCTGGAGGCCGGCCGCGGTGGCTTCCCAGACGGCGTCACCGGCGAAGGCGCGGCCGAGGGCTTCGAGGGCACCGGCGAAAGCGCCGGGCTGTACGGGCCGTACGGCGGCGGCGAGCCGGCCGGGCCCGTCGGCGGTGACCGTGGCGGTCACGTCGGTCTTGTCGTGGACGGCGTCGAGGAGGAGCGTCGTCGCGCCCTCGGCGGTGACGGTCACGGTCACACCGGTCACGACGAGGGCCATGGTCGTGCCGGCGGGCCACTCCTGGGAGGCGCAGACCAGGGGGAGGGTGAGGCGGGTGCCCTCGGGGTCGATCTCGGGGGGACCTGAGCCCGCGGCGCCCTGGAGGGTTCCGTTCGGGAAGGCCGTGAGCACGTCCCGTAAGGAGTCGGGTAATTGGGCGTCGATGGAGATCAGGGTGGGCGGGGAGCCCAGGGTGAGGATGTGGGCGCGCAGCGCTTCCAGGTCGACGGGGGCCTGGCCGCCGGTGTGCGGTGCGTTCATGCCGGTCTCCGCTCTGTCGGCAGGGGAGGGTGGGTCATTCACCGGCTTCGGGACGCCATTTGGCGCCGCCGCCGATCATCGCTTCGGCTTCGACCTGGACGATGTCCTTGCCGAGGAGGTTGAAGGTCTCCGTCCCGCCGTTCGACTTCTTCGTCGTCTTCTTCCACTTCAGGATGGCGTCCCGGAAAGGCGGAGTGGTGTAGTTCCGGTACTGCCCCGGGGAGTACTGCAGCTCGACGGTGACCGTGTAGTCCTGCTTCAGCCCCGCCGCCCACTTCTGTGTGAAGGACTTGGCGAACAGGCCGAACCTGGCCATCTCCGCCGTCATCCGGGCGATCACGTGCAGCGCGGCCTCGGCACCCGCGTTGTCGGCGCGGCGCTCGGCGACCACGTCCACGAGGTAGGTGTGGAGCTTGCCCAGCCGCCCTTCCATCGTGCTCCGCGACAGGGTTTCCTTGTCGGCGTCCTTGGCGTACTCGGACTTCAGGAAGTCCGACCCCTTCCTCAGGGTCATCCCGGTGGGTATCCGCTCCCTCCGCTGCGCGTCGGTGAGAGCCCTCTCCTCGCCGTCCCAGGCGCCCATGAAGTCCGTGCCGCCGTCGTGCGTCCAGCCGCGCAGGTAGAGGTTCCGTTTCAGGAAGTAGAGCTGGATCGTCCTGGTCGCGTCCAACCGGACGTCGGCCATGAAGAAGCGCGCGTCGCCGGTCTGTCCCGGCGCGAATGTCGCGTACCGCCTCCGGAGGAACACCAGCATTTCGCTGACCCTCTTCGCCCCTGCGGCACTCGCCGGACTGAAGTCCAGTGCGTTCCGAAGAATGTCGTCATCTGCCAGGGCCATATACAAACCCCTCCCACCCCAGGTGCGGCCGATACGCAGGGCGCTCATGTAGTCACACCGGGGGTATGCCCGACAAGTATGCGTTCGGGCGAGGGCGGCGTTTCCGGACATAGATGAATTGCGGACCTCCGCGTCGGACGCCCGTCGAACCACCGCCCGGCGGCGCCGGCCGGCGGCCCGTCAGCCCGCCGGCTCCCCCGCGTGCGGAGTCAGGACCTCCGCCCCCACCAAGGCGAAGAGAAGGAGACCCAGCAGGATCCGGTAGACCACGAACGGCATAAAGCTCCTGGTCGTGATGTAACGCATAAACCACGCGATCACCGCGTACCCGACCACGAAGGCGATCACCGTGGCGAAGAGCGTCGGGCCCCACGCCGTGTGGCCGTCGCCCGCGTCCTTCAGCTCGAAGAGGCCCGAGGCCAGGACGGCGGGCACGGCGAGGAGGAAGGAGTAGCGGGCCGCCGCCTCGCGGGTGTAGCCGAGGAGGAGGCCGCCGCTGATCGTCGCGCCGGACCGGGAGACGCCGGGGACCAGGGCCATCGCCTGGCAGACGCCGAAGATCAGGCCGTCCTTGACGTTCAGGTCCGTCAGTTCCTTGCGCGGCCTGGCCGCCCGGTGCCGGCCGCCGGTCTCGTCGCGCGCCGCCAGCCGGTCGGCGGCGCCCAGCACCAGGCCCATGATGACGAGCGTCGTGGCGATCAGCCGCAGATCGCGGAACGGGCCCTCGATGGCGTCCTTCAGCACAAGACCCAGCACGCCGATCGGGATCGAGCCGACGATCACCAGCCAGCCCGTGCGCGCGTCCGGGTCGTCCCGGATCAGCCGCCGGTCGGACAGGGAGCGGAACCACGCGGTGACGATGCGCGCGATGTCCGCGCGGAAGTAGAGGAGGACGGCGGCCTCGGTGCCGATCTGGGTGACCGCCGTGAACGCCGCGCCCGGGTCGGGCCAGTCGGCGAAGGCGGCCGTCAGCCGCAGATGGGCGCTGGAGGAGATCGGCAGGAACTCCGTCAGCCCCTGGACGAGTCCGAGGACGAATGATTCGAACCAAGTCATGAGGCTTGTGCCATCCCGGTGACGAGCGCGGACGCGTCCCGGCCGCGGAGGCGCGCCCGGCACGGGTCGGCCGCCCGCCCTGTTCGAGGTGCCGGTCGGAAGGGATCATCCACCGGGTGGGAGGCGGACCGGCGTCCTACGGGTGAACGGAGGCCGAAGCCGGGGGCCCGGGGCCGGTCCGGCGTCAGGCTTGGCCGGTCTCGAAGCGGCTGATTTTGCCGTCGTCGACCGAGAACCGCCACGCGGTCCGCATCTCCCCCCAGGTGTCGTTGCGGTAGCGGGCGACGAGGGCCCGGCCGCCGTCGGCCTCGGACTCCACGTCCAGGTGCCCGCCGGACGAGAAGATCTCCCGCTCGGACCACTCCTCCAGGTTCCGGTCCGAGCCGTCGTCGGACATCGTGGCGCCCGGGGTCAGGGCGGCCCGGAAGGCGGCGTGGTCATTGGCGTTGATCGCGGCGACCAGGGCGCGCACCGCCGGGTCGGACAGCTGGTCGGTGGGGATCACTGGTTCTCCTGGGCGTCCGGGGAGGGAACGCCCTCACGCTAAGCACGTACCGCGCCCCCTGCCACTCGGACGATCACCACGGCCGGGCCGTGCCGCGCGCGTGGCCCGGGGCCGCCTCTCGGCTTCCCGTGCTCCGGTAGTTCCCGCCGGCTACGCGCGCGTGCCCCGGGACGGCTTCGGCGCGGTACGCCTCGGCCTCCTCCGCGGGCTACCCGCGCGCGTGGTCCCGGCGGACGGAGAGGTGGACGAGGCCGGGGATGGTCCGCGGGCTACGCGCGCGCGTGGCCCCGCTTCCGCCACGCCACCACGACGGCCGCGAGCCCGGTGACCCCGATGAAGGCCATGGCGGCCAGGAAGGCCGGGGACGTCGGCGCCGACGCGTGGCTGCCCGCGATCACGTACGCGGCGGTGTTGGGCACGCTGCCGATGCCGGTCGCCAGGAGGAAGGGCGCCCAGCCCATCCGGGACACGGCGGCGCAGTAGTTCGCGGCGGCGAACGGCACGCCCGGGAACAGCCGGATCGCCAGCATCGACCGGAAGCCGTGCCGGCTCAGCTGCCGGTCGGCCGCCGTAAGCCAGCGTCCGCGCAGCAGCGGCCGCAGGGCGTCCTGCCCCAGCAGCCGGCCCAGGCCGAAGGAGATCCCCGAGCCCAGCACCGTGCCCGCCACGGCCGCCGCCGTGCCGAACGGGGAGCCGAAGAGGGCGCCCGCCGCGAGGTTGAGGATGGGGCGCGGCACGAACGCCGCGGTGCACAGCCCGTACGCGACGGCGAACAGCACCACCGCGGCGCCGCCGGACAGCTGCGGCGGCCAGCCGCCCGCGAGCAGCCGCTCCGGGCGGACGGCCAGCACGGTCGCCGCGGCACCGGCGAGCAGCGCCACGAGCAGGCCGAGGCGGAACCACGGGGACAGCAGCGCACGGGAACTGCGCGCGGCGAGCCCGGTGGGTCCGGCGGGGGGCGCGGCGGATCGGAGCATCGATGGAGCGTAACCGACCGGGGCGGGCCGCGGCCCCGAAGTCCGCGAGCCGGTACGGAACCAGCACACTCCGGCACCGCGGGTTCGCCCGTCCGCCACCGCGCCGTCCGCACCGGGGCCCGGTCACCGGCGCCCGGGGAGGCCCGGCCGGGGAACCGGCGAGGGGCCGCCGCGCGGCGAAAACCGTTCGACGCGCCGCACCCCGCGCGCCAGCATCGACGGTGTGCGCCGGGCTGTGCTGGTCACACGCCCCGCACCACCGCTCCAGGGAAAGGAACCATGCCCAAACCGGCCTATGCCCGTACCAAACCCCACCTCAACATCGGCGTCATCGGCCCGCAAGGGCACGGCAAGACCACGCTCACCGCGGCTCTCGCCCGGACCCTCGGCACCACCACGCCCGTACCGCACGGTGCCACCGCCCGCCCCACGACCGGCATCACCCGCGTCGCCTACGAGACGGGCACCCGCCACTACGCCCACGCCGACCTGCCCGGCGATCCTCGCTACACCACGAACCTGCTCACCGGCGCCGCCGGGCTCGACGGGGCCGTCCTCGTCGTCTCCGCGCTCGACGGCGTCGTCCCGGAGACGGCGGCCCACCTGCTGCTCGCCCGTCAGGCCGGGGTACGGCACCTCGTCGTCGCGCTCACCAAGGCGGACGCCGGCGGCCCCGAACTCACCGACCTCGCCGAGCTGGACGTCCGCGCGCTGCTGACCGCCCACGGCCACGACGGCCGGCACGCCGCCGTCGTCCGGGTCTCGGCGCTGCGCGCCCTGGCGGGCGACCCACGCTGGACCGGCGCGCTCGAAGCGCTCCTCGACGCCGTCGACACCTATGTGCCCACGCCCGTGCGCCGTACCGACGCGCCCCTCCTCCTGCCCGTCGAGCGGGCGTTCGCCCCCGCCGCGCGGGGCACCGTCGTCACGGGCACGATCGAGCGCGGCACCGTGCGCCCCGGCGCCCGCGTCCGGCTGCTCGGCCCCGGGGGCGGCCCGCGCGACGCGGTGGTCACCGGCCTGGAGACCTTCGGCCGGCCCATGGCGGCCGCGGAGGCGGGCGACTGCGTGGCACTCCTCCTGGGCGGGGTACGGCGCGCGGACGTGCGCCGCGGCGACGCCGTCACCGTGCCCGGCGGCGCGATAGCCCGGCGGCGCTTCACCGCCCGGGTCCGGCTGCCCCTCGCCGCGCACGGCGGCCGGCGCACCCCCGTGGCCAGCGGCTACCGGGCGCAGTTCCACTTCCGTACGGCCGATGTCACCGGCACCGTCGGCCTCGGCCCGCGCGCACGCGCCCGGCCCGGCGAGACCGTCGTCATGACGGTCGTCCTGGACCGCGCCCTGCCGCTGGAGACCGGGCTGCCCTTCGTGGCGCGGGAGGGCGGCCGCACGGTGGGCGTGGGGGCGGTGGCGGCCTTCCCCGGGGGGCGGCGCCCGGCACAATAGGGGCGTGGAAGAACCGATACCCGTGACGCGGGACGTGGACGGGGGCACGGCCAAGCTGATGCCCGACGTGGACCGGCGGCGGGCCTGGCTGCTCACCGTCGACGGGGCGCCGCAGTCCTACGTGGACCTGGACGACCCGACGCACCTGGAGTTCGAGTACGCCCGGCGGATCGCCCACGTCCTCGACGCGGCCGCGGCGCCGCACCGCGCCCTGGACGTACTGCACCTGGGCGGCGGCGCCCTCACGCTGCCCCGCTATGTGGCGGCCACCCGGCCCGGGTCCCGGCAGCTGGTGGTCGAGGCCGACCGGGGGCTCCTCGCGCTCGTCGCCGAGCACTTGCCGCTGCGCGAGGGCTCCGGGGTCGAGGTGCGCGCGGCGGACGCGCGCGCCGAGCTGGAGGCCGCGCCCGACGCCTCCGCCGATGTGATCGTCGCGGACGTCTTCGGCGGCTCGCGGGTCCCCGCGCACCTGGCCTCGCTGGAGTACGCGCGGGAGGCCGCCCGGGTGCTGCGCCCGGCGGGCCGCTACGCCGCCAACCTCGCCGACGGCGCGCCGTTCACCTTCCTGCGCTCGCAGGTGGCCGGCTTCGCGGCGGTCTTCGCCCATGTGTGCCTGATCGCGGAGCCGTCGGTGCTGCGCGGCCGGCGCTTCGGCAACGCCGTCCTCGTCGCGTCGCACGGCGAGCTGCCGGTGGCCGCGCTCGCCCGCCGGGCCGCCGCCGACGTCTTCCCGGCCCGGGTCGAGGACGGGGCGGCGCTGGAGCGGTTCACGGCCGGGGCCGGGGCCGTGCGGGACGCGGACGCGGTGGCCTCGCCGGAGCCGCCGGGCGGGTCGTTCGGCATCGGCTGACGCGCGCCCGGCGGGCTCCGGTCCGAAGCCCTCGCCCGGGAGCCCCGGATCAGGAGCTCTTGAGCGGCCGGAGCGAGCTCATGATCTTCTTGATGGTGTCGTCCGACAGGTCGTCACCGGTCCCGGTCGCCGCGTGCAGCACCCAGGTCGCCAGGTCCCCGGCGGAGTCCTTGTACGTCACCGTGAAGGACTTGCCGTCGGTGTCGCACTTGTCGCTCTTCGTCACACCGGTCACCGTCGCGGTGGAGGTGTAGCCGGTGAGCCCGTGGTCGCTCTTGAAGGGCTTGGCGTCGGTGCTCTCCAGCTTGCCCGTCTGCTTGAGGTCGTAGCCGGCGATCAGCCAGTTCTCGGCCTCGATCTTGGCGGCGTCGGCCATGCTCTTGGCGCCCTGGGCGCCCTTCGTGCCCGCGGCGCCCAGGCTGCCGTTCGGCCGGCAGGCGGCCTTCTTGTAGCGGGCGGTGCCGCTCATCAGGACCAGGCCCTTGCCTTTCTCGTCCTCGAAGCCGATGGACTGCGAGGGCGACTCCACCATCCAGTCCGGTGGGACGTCGAAGGCGTCGTGCCGCTTCTGGTTGGTGACGACCTTCCAGCCGTCGATCACCGGCTTGACGTCGTCGCCGCCGCTGCGCGGGTTGTCGAGGGGGGCCTCCGAACCGGACGGGGACGGGCCGGTGGAGGCGGGCGCGGAGGCGGCGGACGAGGGCTTCGTGTCGCTCTTCGCCACGTTCTCCGTGTCGTCGTCCTTGAGGACGACGACACCGGTGACCACTGCCGCGGCCACGACGGCCACCGCCGCGCCGATCGCGATCACGGTGGTGCGCCTGCGGTTGTCACCCGGCGGGCGCGGCGCCCCGGGCGGACCCCCGGCGGGCCACTGCGGCACCGTGCCGGGCTCCCCCGGCCGCCCCGGCTGCGGTCCGCCGGGCTGCTGGTACGGGTTCGGCTGCTGCTGCCCGTAGCCGGGCTGCGCGTATCCCGGCTGCTGGTACGGGTTCGGCGGTGGAAACCCCGGCTGAGGCCCCGGCGTCTGGTACGGGTTCTTGTCCTGCGGGTTCTGCTCGCCCCCGGGCGGCTGCTGTCCTGGCCACATGGCCGATAACCATAGAGGCAGCCACCGCCTTGTGTGACGGGCGCCCCTTCCCGCCGAGGCTACCGACTGGTAACTTGCGGCTATGTCTGAGACCAAGTCCCCGATCGGCGACATGCTCGCGTCCACCGTGCCCATGGTGCGCACCCTGAACCTCGCCTTCGGCGAGATCACCCCGGAGCGCGCCGTCGTCAGCCTCCCCGACCAGCCCGACTACCACAACCACGTCGGGGGCCCGCACGCCGGCGCCATGTTCACCCTCGCCGAGTCCGCGAGCGGCGCCATCGTGCTGGCCGCCTTCGGGGACCAGCTCGGCCGCGCCGTGCCGCTGGCCGTGAGCGCCGAGATCGGCTACAAGAAGCTCGCCAAGGGCCCGGTCACCGCCACCGCCGAGCTCGGCCGCCCGGCCGCCGAGGTCGTCGCCGAGCTGGACGCGGGCGAGCGCCCCGAGTTCCCGGTGCGGGTCGCGATCACCCGTGCGGACGGCGCGGTGACGGGCGAGATGACGGTCGTGTGGACCCTGCGGCCCAATTCGTAGCCTCCGCCCCGGGAAGACGCTGATCCGCCGCTTCCGCAGCGGCTCCACTTGAGGTGCCGCCTTCAGACGGGTACGCCCTGGCTCTCGGGAACTCATGTGAGGTGGCGTACGAAGAGGCCGGTCTTGGGGTAGGGGTCGCCGGGGGTGGGCAGCGCCGACCGGCCACTGAAGAGCGCGCTGTCCCCGCTTCGACTGATTCCCAGTGCGCGGGAGCGGTCCGGCCGGTTCGGCGGCCGCCGGTAAGGCCGTGGCGCAGGTGCTCAGGAGCACCGTCGCCGCGGCGGCGTGCCTGAGGTGACGCATGGGTTCCCCCTCGTGAGGTCGCACATATGCGGCTGACCGATGCCGGGGCAGCCAACCTCCCGCCGGGTCCCCCGGTCAATGGAGCGGAGGTACGACCCGGTCACCTCGCCATGCCGGACGTGGAGCCAAGTGCCGGACGGCCGCGCGGCGTTCGAGCGTTCCTGGAGAGAACGGGCCTTCTCCCGGACCCAGCAGGCGGATTGGCGCCTCCCCGCCCCACAAGACGCCCCCGATGCCTCACCATCTCTCCATGACCGGAAATGGGTTCGACGCCGAGCTCCCTTCACCGCAGCGGGAGTTCGTGGCGCGCCTCCGCGGCTTCGCGGGGCGCGAAGGGGAAACGGCGCGGCCGTCCCTGTTACGGGACGCGGCCATGGAGTCGGCGCGGGCGGCGCTGCTCGCCGACAGCGAGCTCGGGCGCTGGGGCGACGTCGTGAACGTACAGCTGCTGGGGCTGCTCGCCTGGTGCCGCGCCCTGGACGGCGGAGACCGCGAGGAGCTGCGGTTCGCCGCCGAGTGGCTGGAGATGACCTTCCGCTGCGCACCCGGCCTGCTGCCGGAGCCGCTGCGCTCCGCGCGGCGCGAGCGGTTCACCGTGGACGGGCTGTCGGCACTGGCCGACGACCGGGGCCGGGCCCTCGGCCGGGCGGCGGAGTTCATCCGTGCCGGGCTCGGCTGGGGAGAGGCACGGCGGGAGGTCGCCGCCTACGTCCGGTCCAGGAGGCTCCTGCGGACGGAGCCGCCGGACTACGCCGCCTCGGCCCGGCTGGCGCAGCAGGTCGCCGCGCGGCTGCCGGGGAGCCACTGGCTCGGGTTCGCGGCCCGGGTGCGCGCGGCCCGCAGTCTCGGGGGCGTCGCGATCGCGGCCGGCAGGATCGGCTCCGAGGACGCGCTGCGGGCGGCGCGGGAGGCCGTCGCCGCGCTCCCGGAAGGACATCCGTGGGAAGCGACGGTCCTGTTGCTGTTGCAGATCCACCTCAACGGGGTGGTTCTGCGCGAAGGACAGGACTCCGCCACTGCCGGCCTGCGCCCGCCGCCCCTCGACGCCTGTCTGAGGGCGGTGGAGGTGGGACGTCGCGCGCTGGCCGTGGTGGAGGACGACGACCCGGACCGGCTGCGGCTGCTCCGTACACAGACCGCGTCGTTGGGGCAGTCGCTGCTCGCACGGCCGGGGGATCCCGCGGCCCGGGACGAATTGCGGCGGCACGGCCGCCTGGAAGCCGCCGAGCAGCACGATCCCGCCGGGCGGTCGAACGCCTGGTTGCAGCTGTCCCAGTACATGTTCCTCCTCTTCATGCACACCCGTGACGAGTACTTCTTCTCGGAACAGGCCACCGCCGCCGGGAACGCGTTCGGCTGCGCACCGCCCGGCTCCGTGGAACATGCGCGGGCCGCACGGGAACTCGGCAGGGTCAAAACCATGACGGCGAGCCGATCGCCTGACCCGGCAGCCTTCGACGAGCCGATCGACTTCTACCGTTCCGTCATCGAGGGCGTCGGGCGCCCGGTGGCCACCGACTCGGCCGAGGACGCCGCCGAACGCGCCATCACGCTCGCCAACGCACGCGGAATCCTCAAGGAAGTGCTCGAAGCGCGGTACCAGCGGACCGGGGAATGGGATTCCCGGCTGGACGTGCTGCTCACCGCCGACGCGTCCGACGCCTCGGCGCCCGCGCCGCCCGCCGTCCTCGCCGCGGGGGACCTGACCGGCCGGATGAACCGCAGACAATGGATCAATGAGGCCCTCCGGGAGGCCATGACCTCCTTGATCAGCAAGTTCGAGCAGGCGCAGGAGGACGGGAGTCCGGCGGCCTTGCGGGCGGCGGGCGAGGAGTTCCTCGCCCGTGTCGACGAACTGGCCGCCCTCGCCCCCGACGACCGGCAGATCCAGGAGACCGCCGTCGGGTACCGGGGCATGGCGCAGCACGCCGAATCCGGGGCACACGGGATGGAGACCGGCGAGGACATGCCGTTCGAGCGACTGGTCGCCATGGGACGGCAGCACAAGGAATGGATAGCACCCCGCCTGGGAGCGCCGGCTCCCCACGCCGGTCCGGTCGGCCCGGAAGAGGACGAGGACCGCCGCCTCCGGCGCCTCTCCGCCCACCAGCTCAAGGACCACGAGGTCGCCAGGGCCTTGGAACTGGTCGCCCGTACCGAGGTGATGCAGGCCGTCAGAACCGAGGGGGAGGAGTCCGCGGACGCCTGGGCCCGTGCCCTGGAGACCGGTCGGCAGCTCACCACGCATCCGGCCGTTCCCCCGATGACGCTGGTGTTCCACGCCCGCCTGATGGCCGCGGCCGCCGAGCGGCTCGACGACTGGCCCGCCGTCGCGCCCGTGCTCGCCGCCGCCGTACGGGCTGCCGGGGAGCTGGTGTCGCCACGGGTCGCTCCCGGTGACCGGGAGCGGATGCTGGCCGTGTACACCGGCGGGCTGTCCGACCAGGCCTGCGCGGCCGCCCTGTTCGCGGGGGCCACCCCCGAGGAGGCGCTCGTCCTGCTGGAGTCGGCGCGTGGGCTGCTGACAGCCGCGCGGCTCGGTTCGATGAGCGATCTCGGCACGCTGCGCCGCGCGTTCCCGGCCTCCGCCGGCCGGTTCGAGGCGGCCTCGGCCGAGCTGGAGGAAGCACGCAACGACTCCGTCCGGCGGCGCAGAGCCGCCGCCCACTGGGAAGCCGAGCGGAAACACATCCGCGGGCTCCCCGGCTTCGAGGACTTCCTCGGCCTCCCCACCGGACCGCGCCTGCGCGAACTCGCCGCCGACGGCCCGCTGGTGGCCGTCACCCTCCACCAGCGTCGGTCCCACGCCCTCCTCGTCACCCCGGACGGCGTCGATGCCGTCCCTCTGCCGGGCGTCACGCACGAGCAGGCGGGCGACTGGACTTCCCGGCTGACCGAGGCCACCGCCGAGGCGGTGCGACAGGTGCTCGCCGAGCTGTGGCAGAGCCTCGCCGAACCCGTGCTCGACGCCCTGGGACACCCCGCGCCGCCCACCGCGCCCGACGACCGGCCCCGGCTGTGGTGGATCCCCTCCGGCCCCGCCGCCTTCCTCCCCCTGCACGCGGCCGGACGGTTCGCCGGAGACGTGCAGGTCGCGGGGGAGAACGTCCTGGACCGCGTCGTCTCCTCCTACGCACCCACCCTGCGCTCCCTGCGGCACGCGCGGCTGCGCACGGCGCCGGCCGGGCCGCCCGGTGTGCTCTCCATCGCCGCGCCCGGCGCCGTCGGCCATCCGCACCCGCTGAGAGAAGCCGTGGAGGAGGCCGAGGACGTACGGGAGCTGGTGCGCGGCGGACATGTCCTCCTCGCGGACAAGGCCGACAGGGACTCGGTACTGGCCGCCCTGCCCGGCCATCCGTGGCTCCACTTCGCAGGTCACGCGATCGCCGCGCCCGACGGCACACGGGCCACCGCCGCCGGCGGCCTGGTCCTCGGGGACGGCACGCTGTTGTCCCCCGAGACCGTGGACGGGCTTTCCCTGCCCGCGGCCGGTCTCGCCTTCCTGTCGGGCTGCGGAACAGCCCGGGGCGCGACGGCACTGGCCGACGAGTCGCTCCACGTGACGGCCGCCCTCCACCTCGCCGGATACCGCGACGTGATCGGCACCCTGTGGCCCGTGCGCGATGCCGCGGCAAGCGCGATCGCCAGAAGCTTCTACCGGGAGACGAACCCGAGGAGCCCGGCCCGGGTACGGGCGCCCGGTCCCGCACACGCACTTGACGCGGCCCTTCGCGCCGCCCGCTCCGCCGCCCCGTCCCGGCCCGAACTGTGGTCCTCCCACCAGCACATCGGCCCGTGATCAGCCGCCACCGGACAAGGAATACACCCATGCGCCTGGACGAACTTCGCCACCGCTACCGCACACTGATCGACCCGAGCGCCGGGCCGGGCCCTCACACCCCCGCCTCCTTCCGCATCGACCCCGCCGACCCGCCCCTGCGCGGCGACCTCCGCGCGTCGCTCACCGAGCTCTTCGCGCGGGAACCCGGCATCGACGCCGTCGCCCTGGTCGCCGACGGCACCACCATCGGACTCGTCCCGCGCGACGCGACGGGCGATCCCGAGGAGCCGGGGCTCCGCTCGGACGGCGGCACCGGGGGACCTCTGCCCGGCTACGCCACCGGCTACGAACTGCTCTACTTCACCTGCCCGCAGTGCACCGGCCTCCAGGTCCTCACGCACTTGGACGACGGCGAACCGCCGCTGTGCGCCCGGGTCCCCGAGCACGGCCGCGTCACGCGGGTCGATCGATGACCGCACTCCTCCCGGTGCCGGGAGTGGGTCGCCCGTGAACCTGGAGTCCCTCGCCAAGCCCGTCACCTCGGCGCTCACCGGCCGGTTCGTCCTCGTATCGCTCCTGCCGACCACGGCGGCGGCCGCTCTTCTGCTCACCCTGTGCTGGGCCGGCGCCCCCGGCCCCGTACGGTTCGCGCGGGCCTGGGACACGGCCGGACGCCTCGGGGGCGGCGAAGCCTTCCTGCTGCTCCTCGCCGTCCTCCTGGCCGGTCTGGTCACGATGCCGCTGCAACTGCCGCTCGTCCGCTGGCTGGAGGGCTACTGGCCGCGCCGGCTGGCATGGCTGAGCACCTGGTGCATCGCCCGGCAGGAGCGCCGCCGCGGCACCATCGGCGCCGAGATCGTCACGGACCCGCCGTCCCCGGAAGCCGCCCGGCGCCTGGCGCAGCGCATGGGCGAGCGCGGCGACCGGCAGCGTGCCCGCTTCCCCACCGGCCCCGGACTCCTCCGGCCCACCGCCCTCGGCAACGCGCTCACCGCCGCCGAGGCCCGGGCAGGACGGCGGTACGGGCTCGACGCCGTCGTGGTCTGGACCCGGCTCGAACCCCTCCTCGACGACCGGGTCCGGGCGACGGTGGCCGATCGCCGCACCACCATGGACGCGGCCGCCCGGCTCAGCGTCACCGCCGCTCTCTGCACCCCCCTCTCCGCCTGGCTGCTCTGGCGCTCCGGCTGGTGGCTGCTGCTCGCGGCCGCGCTCCTCGCCGCCGCCCGGATCGCCTACACGGCCGCGGTCCACGCCGCGATCGACTACGGGGAGTCCGTGGCCGCCGCCTTCGACCTCCACCGCTTCGACCTGCTCACCGCCCTCCATCTGCCCCTGCCCGCCGACCTGGACGAGGAACGCGCCGCCAACCAGGCCCTCAGCGACCTCTGGCGCCAGGGCGACAGGCGAAACCACCCTTTCCGCTACGAGCACCCGGACGCATCGCCGCCCGCATCCGGGTAACACCCACCTGCCCGCCGTCCCGGCCGACCGTACGGGGAGGTGGCGCGGCGGCCCGGTTCGCGGGTCAGGACCACAGCGGCGAGGACAGCGGCTTGCCCGTCTCGAGGTAGGTCTTGAGGTTGGACAGCACCGCCGTCCAGCCGCCGGCGGCCTGGCGGTGCTCGGCCTCGTCCCGCAGGTTCTCGTGGGTGACGGTGAGCCGGACGACGGTGTCGCCGAGCGGCTTGAGGTCGAAGGTGACCGTGGACGGGCCGTTCGGGCGGTCCTCGCCGGGGCTGGCCCAGGTGATGACGAGGCGCTCGGCCGGGACGGCTTCGACGACGGTGCCCACCACGTCGGCGATTCCGGAGCCGTCGGTGCGGCGGTGTTCCCAGGCCGAACCCGGCTGCCAGTCCGAGACGTTGCTGTGGCCCCAGTAGGCGGCGGTCATCCCGGGGTCGGTCAGGGCTTCCCAGACCTTGTCGGGGGTGGCCTCGATGTAGGTGGTGTAGACGAACTGCGGCTTGGCGGACATGGCGTGCTCGGCCTTCCGTTTCAGTGCGCTCAGAGCCCGCAGGCGCGGGCGCTCGAACTTGTCGATCCACCGCTCCTGGATCTCGTGGAGCGGTACGGGGTTGAGGTAGTGGAGTTTCTCCCGGCCCCTTCTGGTCGTGCTGACGAGGTTCGCGGCCTCCAGGAGGCCCAGGTGCTGCGTGATCGCCTGGCGGGACATCGCCAGGCCGTCGCACAGCTCGCTGAGGGTCTGGCCGTTGTTCTCGTGCAGCCGGTCCAGCAGGCGCCGGCGGGTCGCATCGGACAGAGCCTTGAAGACCTTGTCCATCTCATCGCTCACACTCACCATCATGCAAGCATTTACCTGCATGTCAACCCGGGGGCCGCCTCCACCCCGCCCGCATCACCGGAAAGGGGGCGCCGGCCTGGGGAAAAGCCGCTTCCCCAGGCCGCCCCGCCACTCCCCTGCGCGGCCGCCCCGGCAGCGGACTTGATCACGCGCTTCCGCCTTCCGTGAGCCGCGGTGGAGGGAGTCGCCGGAGAGGTCGACCACACAGGTCTCGGCGGTGAGGGGTGTGACGCGCCCGGGCAGGCCCTGGGTGCGGGCGAGGGCGGTTGCCGCGGGGGCGGCGACGGTGGCGACGGCGCGGCGCGGGGAGAGCGTGTCCCCGCGCCCGGGACTGCCCGGTGCAAGCGGGAGAGGCGTCTGTGAACCTCTGGTACGACCGTAGAAAGCCAATAGGCCAGAACGTGGCCTATTGGCTCGCCCATTGGTTCACGGCTCGCGCCTACTGGCTCGCTGCTTGCGCCCGGCCGGGCGAAATACCTGATCAGAGGAGTCGGGAAAGCGCAATAGGCCGGGAAACGTCCTATTGGGCTGCCATCCTCCGGGCATGAGTGATACCCCCGCCCGCCTTCTGCGACTGCTCTCCCTGTTGCAGTCCCCGCGCGAATGGCCCGGCCACGAGCTCGCCGACCGTCTCGGAGTGAGCCCGCGCACCATCCGCCGCGACATCGACCGCCTGCGCGAGCTCGGCTACCCCGTCCACGCCACCCAGGGCAACACCGGCGGCTACCGCCTCACCGCCGGCACCGCCATACCACCCCTCCTCCTGGACGACGACGAAGCCGTCGCCATCGCCATCGGCCTGCGCACCGCCGCCGCAGGCTCGGTCACCGGCATCGAAGAAACCTCCGTACGCGCCCTGGCCAAACTCGAACAAGTCCTCCCCTCCCGCCTGCGCCGACGCGTCACCGTCCTCCAGGAAGCAGCAGTCGCCGTACCACAAGGCGGACCGAGCGCCGACGCCGAACACCTCACCCTCCTCGCAGCCGCCTGCGTCACCCACGAGAAAATCCGCTTCACCTACCACGCCGCCAACGGACAGGAAACCCGCCGCCTGACCGAGCCCCACAGCCTCGTCGCCGCCGGACGCCGCTGGTACCTCGTCGCCCACGACACCGACCGCGCCGACTGGCGCACCTTCCGCCTCGACCGCCTCACCAACCCCCTACGCACCGGCACCCGCGTCCCACCCCGCGAACTACCCAACAGGGTCGACGCAGCCACCTGGGTGGCCAACACCCTCAGCGGCACCGCCGGCCACCGCGCCCTGCTCCTCCTCCACGCACCCGCCGAACAGGTCACCGACCGGATCCCCGCCACCCTCGGCGTCATCGAACCCATCGACGACCACACCTGCCGCCTGCTCACCGGCGCCGACTCCCTCGAATACCTCGCCTACCGCGTCGCCGTCCTCGGCTACGACTTCGACATCCTCGACCCACCCGAACTCGGCGACCACCTAAGGACACTGGGAGAACGCGTCCTGCGCGCCGCGCACACCGCCGAGCGGGCGGGGGACGCCAAGTGAACACCCAGCCCGGGCTCTTCGACACGGCCGAAGTGGCCCCACCCCCCACACCGGCCCCCGCCTTCCGGGACATCACCTTCCACGAGAAGCGCGCCCGGACCCTGCTCAACAAGATCCCGGGCGCACGGCGGGGCGGCATGGCCTGGACCCTCAACCCCTACCGCGGCTGCACCCACGCCTGCACCTACTGCTTCGCCCGCGACGGCCACGCCCACCTCGGCCTCGACACCGGAGAAGGCTTCAACACCCAGATCGTCGTCAAGACCAACGCCGCCGACGTCCTGCGCCGCGAACTGCGCGGCGGGAAGACCGGCGACGACTGGATCATGGTCGGCACCTCCACCGACTGCTACCAACGCGCCGAAGGCCACTACCGGCTCATGCCCGGCATCCTGCGCGCCCTCGCCGACCACCGCGTCAACTTCACCACGACCACCAAGAGCGCCCTCCTGCGCCGCGACATCCCCCTCTACGCCGAGGCCGCGCGCGCCGCGAACGTCCTCGTCATGACCTCACTCGGCTCCCTCGACGAGCGGGTGTGGCGCGCCTTCGAGCCCGGCGCCGCGCCCCCGCGCGCCCGCCTGGCCACCATCGCCGCCCTGCGCGCGGCCGGTGTCCCCGCGGGCGTTCTCATCGCCCCCGTCATCCCCCACGCCGGCGACCACCCCGACGCCCTGAACGCCCTCGTCGACGCCTGCGCCGAGGCCGGGGCCGTCACCCTCTATCCCGACGTCATGCGGATCAGCCCCGGTGCCCGCGACTGGTTCCTCAACCAGTCCGCCGCCCACCTGCCACCCCACCTCCACCAGCGCCTGGCCGCCTCCTACACCAACAGCCGCGCCATGCCCGCCCGTTACATCCGCGAGGTCACCGCCCACCTCCACGCCCGGGCCGCCCACCACGGCCTGCCACGCTGGGAGGACTACATACGCCGGTCCCGCGAACGGGGCCCGGACAGCACGAGAGGGTGACCACCCGCCCCTGGGGCGGGTGGTCACCCTCTCCGTACGAGCCTGCCGTCAGCCCTGCTTCAGGTAACAGTTGGACTCCCAGATCACGCCGTAGCGGTCCTGGACGATACCGAAGACGGTGCCCCAGAACTTCTCCTCCAGCGGCTCCATGACCGTCCCACCCTCAGCGAGCTTGTCGAACTCCGCCTTCTGGACAGCCGTGTCGGTGTGCTGGAGACCGACGTGAATGTTGTTGCCGACGACCGCGCCGCCGTCCTTCGCGTAGACACCCTCATCGGACAGCTCGGCGACGTTCAAGCCGCTGCCGTCGGCGAACTGAAGCTTGGAGTAGACCACCACGTGCTCCGCACCCGGAACCTGCTCCATGCCCGGCACCTGGGACAGCAGCATGGTGCGCTCCGTGATCTCCTCCACGCCCAGGGCGTCGGCGTAGAAGGCGACCGCCTGCTTGCTGCCACGGACGTAGAGCATCGGCGTGAAGCGCTGCATCGTTTCCTTGAAGGCCATCGGACGGCTCCTTTCCTCAACGGGTCACCAGGGGTGGCCCGCACTCTTGAGAACAACCAGGGGTTTCCCTGATGCGCTCACACTAGGAGCCCAATAGGTCAGCAAATGTCCTATTGGCGTCGATCGGCGGGAGGCAAGGGGGCGAGGAGGCGGCGCAGGCAGTTCTCGATCTCGGCGCGGGTGGGGGTCCGGGTGCCGGCGAGGCCGCGCAGGGTGAGGCCGGTGATGGTGATGGCGGCCGTGGTGGCGGTGGTGAGGTCCGTGTAGTGGGCGAGGGTGTCGATGCTCAGCTGGATGTACTGGTCGGCGATGGGGCGCAGGGCCGGCCGGCGCAGGGCGGCGAGGTAGAGCTCGAATTCCAGGACCTGCTGGTCGCGCTGAGGGCCGAAGCAGTCGAGCAGCACGTCGGTGAGCAGGACGACCAGCTGATCGGCGGTGAGGTCGGGGCGGCGGGCGGCCCAGTCCTCGAGGTAGGCGGCGTAGCGGTCGACGGCGCGCTGGAGGGCCGCGGTGATCAGGTCGTCCTTGGTGGCGAAGTGATAGGTGGTCGCCCCCAGGGGGACGCCGGCCTTCTCGGCGACGGCACGATGGGTGAGGCCCTCGATGCCGCGCTCGGCGATGACCTGCTCGGTGGCCGCGGTGATCTCCTCGATCCGCTTCCGAGGATCACGCCGACGGCGGGCGGGCTGATCAGCGGGCATGTCCGGTCCTCTCCCTTGAATGCTTCAACATTACAGTACATGTGTACTTCTTTGTGGGCCACATCTCACCGCCCCCACTTCCGCGGCAACAGGGCGACCTGACCGCCCCACACGCCGACCGGACAGCAGTCACCGCACCCCACCCCGCCCTTTGACGCAGGGGCATCGCGACACCCCGGAGCGCCGCAGCCGAGGCGATCGAGCGACACAAAAAGCAAGATGTCCGTATTGCGCCACTCCTCGACGCTCTTGTACGGTACTAATGTACTGAACGAGCGGAGGCGAGCGCCCCGCAATGTTCCGCAAGGCGGGCGGCCGCTTCCGAAGGCCCCCGCAGTTCCTCAAAGCTCAAGGAGTGCCCCCCCCATGAAGGCTCCCGCTATCGCCCCCTGCCTCGGGGTGAAGGACACCGGCGCGTCCGTCGGCTTCTACGAGAAGCTCGGCTTCACGGCCCAGCCGGCCGGTGACGACCCGAACGACGACATCCGCTTGCTGCTCTTCGGCGGCGAGTTCGCGCTGATGGTCTACCGCGACGCGCACCTGCGCGACTGGCTGCCGGTCCTGAAGGACTCCGCGCCCGGCGCGTTCGGCATGTTCTACCTGGCGGTCGACGACTTCGACGCCTACGTCGCCAAGATCCGCCCCCTGGTGAACGCGGTCAAGGAGAGCGACCACGACGGCCGGCGGCTGTTCTACTTCACCGACCCCGACGGCTACATCATCGGCGTCGTGCAGAAGCAGGAGTGGTGAGCACCATGGCCACGACCACATCCCCCGCCGCCCTGGCCAAGGTCGCCTCGTACGCCTTCTGGGCCCGCGACGGCAAGGAGCTCGCCACCTTCTACGCCGCCGCCCTGGGCTTCCAGGTCGTGCAGGAATACCCGGACGAGGAGGGCGTGCCGACCGCGTTCCTGGTCAGCAACGCCGACGGCAGCGTCCTTTACACCTTCTACACCGCCCGTGACCACCAGGCGCCGAACTGGCCGCAGGACGAGCTGCCCTTCCACCTCGACCTGTCCTTCGACGACATCGAGGCCGGCGAGAAGCGACTGCTGGAGCTGGGCGCGACCAAGCCGGACCATCAGCCCGGAGGCGGGCAGTGGACGGTTCTGCTCGACCCGTCGGGCCAGCCGTTCTGCATCAGCCCCGCGGCCAACTGGCAGTACTGAAACCCGTCTTCCGTCCCCGGTGCCGGACCCTGCCCCACCTGCGGCCCGGCACCGGCCCCACGCCCCCGTCCCCGCTGTCAGCCGTCAGACGCGCTCCAGGCGCCACTTCTGCGCGTCGGTGTCATTGAACGTGTACTGCTGGACGTTCGCGCTGTTGTCCATCGACATGCCGGCGACGTCCACGGCCTTGCCGCTGAGGACGTTGCTGATCACGAAGACACCGTCGCCGACGGGGGTGACCCACCAGCGCTGGCTGGTACCACCGTTGCCCGTCCACTGCTGGATGTTGGCGGTGTCCTGGAGGTCGGCCTTGTCGACGTCGAGGAACAGCCCGCCGGCCTTGGACGTGATCTCGTACACGCCGGTGATGTCCCACGGGAACTTGCGGCCGGCGCGCCGTACGGCCTTGAACGTCCACTGCTGGTTGCCGCCGCCGTGGCGGGCGTACTGGCCGACGTTCGCCCCGCTCTCCTGCTCGTCGCCCAGGATGTCCAGCACCTTGCCGCTGGCGACGTTGGTGAGGATGTAGGTGCCTTCCTCGACCGGCAGCTTGCGGGTCACCTGTGCGGCGTCCGAGCCGTGCGGGAAGACGCGTATGGAGGCGGTCCGGTTCTTCAGCGCCGGGCCCAGGGTGGTGCGGGAGGCCCCCACGATGCCGCCGAGGTCGTCGATCTCCCGCGTGTCCTTCTCCGCGATGGACGCGAGTTCGTCGCGCGGTCCCACCTGGGCGGCGAAGCCCTTGGAGTCCGCCTCGACATACAGGGCGAGGCTCTGCTCGGTGTGGTTCGCCACCGACAGGACACGGCCTTCGAAGCCGAACGCCCGCAGATCGCCCAGCGTCTGGTCGGCCAGCAGGACGCGGCCGCTCTCCTTGGTGTTGAAGTCCTCGTGCTCGTACAGCGCGTACCAGCCCTTCGGGCACACCGCGACGCCACTGCCCTCGAAGATCTTGACCGTCACCCTGGTTCCGTCCTTCTCTGTTCACGTCTCCCGCGCACCGCGGGCCACAACATCACCCTAGGGTCCTGATCGCATCACCAGTAGTGATCAAATCCAGTCACCGGCCGGCATGATCCGGGCGGCCGGAAGCGGGGCATGCGAGAGCCCCGAAGCGCTGCCGCGCTTCGGGGCTTCCTTCGTGACGGCCGTCCGGCCGCCGGGCGGGCGCCTAGCTGCCGTCGACCAGGTCGGCGATGACCAGCGCGGTGACGCTGCCCTTGAACAACCAGTTCCGGTCCGGGGTGGCGGGTCGCAGCTGCAGCTTCGCCGACACCATGCCGCTCTTCTTACCGCCCGTCGGCAGGTCCAGCTTGATGTGCTGGTGTCCGATGCCGTATTCGAGGGGCCGCTCGTACTCGAGCACGAAGGACTTCAGCGCCACATTGATGATGGGCTGGTTGTCGTCGTCCAGACGGACCTTCCCGGGGAGGGCGAAAGTCCCACTCCCTATCTCGCCGTCGACGCAGCTTCCGTTGTCCACGTAGATGTTGACCTCGGTCATGTAAAGCGCCATGGTGCTTCCTCCTGAACGATGTGATGGTGCCGTTGATTCCTGCGGGGAATTCCCGCGGAAGTTCGCGCCGGTCCCCGGTCGTGCTACTTGTCCACGACGGTGATGGACGAGGAAGGCGAAGTGACGTCGCCCACCCGGAAGCTCAGCTCCGTCTCGCCGGGCGTGGCGTTTCCGGGAGCCTTCACCGCGACCCAGATCAGGGCCGTGGAGTCCTTGCCGGACAGGGCCAGGTCGACGTTCTCGAAGGTGAGGGTCTGGCTGTCCGCCGACAAGGTCCCGTTGTACTGACCGCCGTTCTGTACGGTCAGCTGGTATCCGGGATCGCCCTGGGCGACGAACTGCAGTCGCCTGCCCCGGGGGAGGGTCACCCGGACGTTCTGCGGAGGGACCGGGTCATCCTGGTCGGCCCGCAGATTCACACCCGGGTAGCCGGTCTCGCCGGCGCGTATCAGCGTCACCGGCCCTCCCCTGTACACCGAGAACCGGGCCACGGGCGCCCCGACCCTCAGGGCCACCTGGCCGCCCAGCCGTATGGTGTCCAGCAGCGCCTGGATCCGCATGGGGCCCTGCTGGGATCCTGCCTGCACCGCTCCTGCGGGAACGGACAGCCATCCGTCGACGTCCGTCTTCCCGATGTACGTCAGTGTCGCCCGGCCGTCGTGCACGAAGTGGGAGCCGGTCGCGCTCGGATCCAGGCTCAGCGTCACCTGCCGCGAGGAGAGCGGCTGGTCGGCCTCGTCCGAGAACCGCACGCGGAAGCCGTCGAACGGTGTGTCCGCCGGAGCGGTGAGGGGGTTGTCCGGGGAGGTCTCCGGGGCCGTCCTGGCGATCCGGTAGTCGTGCGCCGGAACGGAGAGCCGTACCGAGACGCAGGCCAGTTGGGTGCCGGTCGTGTACCGGTTGGTGGTGTCGTCCGCGAAGGAGAGGTACGCGTTCGACGACAGAGCGATGAAGGACCGCTGGTACCGCTTCCACTGCCGCACCCAGCTGCCGCCGGAAATCGCCACCCTCGGCGGCTCGGGGACGCTGATGTACTCCTGGTCCAGGGCCTTCCCGTCATCGCGCGACATTCCGTCGTTGACCTTGTAGCGCATCCTCGTGGCGTGCGGGGGCTCTTCCCCGTACCAGGGTGCCCCGGCCCAGAACGTGACGTCGTACTGCGCTCCGGGCGTCAGGTCGGGGAGGAGCTGCCCGATGAAACCGTGGCGGTTGTCGCCCCGGCCGACGAGGTCGATCGCGTTGCTGCCGTCGACCCGGTCTTCTATGTCGCTCTTGGCGAAGGCGTACATATGAGTGGAGACATCGATGTATTCACCCGGGTCCACGCCCGGATCGGGCTGCCCGTCGGGGTTGCCGCTGCCGCCGTAATCCCAGTACCGGAGGGATACGTTTCCGCCCTTGGCGAGCGCTTGGCTGTAGCCGCACCTGCCGTCCGTGAAGACCGGACGGTGCTTGAAGGAGCCGTCCTTCACCAGGTTGGGGTTCTCGTCGCCGCCGGGGACGGCCGGTTCGGACGGAACGAGTGAGTTCGGGGGCATGAGGGTTCTCCTTTGCCGGAGGGCGCCGGACGGACTCCGCGGTGCCCGCGGCGACGACCGCCACGCGGGCACGGCGGGGGTGCCGCCCGGAGCCGGGGTCACTTCGCGGGGAGGGAGACGGCCGGGGGCGGCGGTCCCACCACCCGGAAGGTCTGCCGTCGCTTCGCGCCGTGGAGCGACTCGACGGCGTCGCACCAGAGGCCGAGGTCGGGGGTCGCGCTCAGTTCGGCGGAGCGGGCCTTGGCCCTGCGGGACGCCTTCTCCCAGTTCGCCGGGTCCCGCAGCGACCGGAGGGCGTGCAGCCACGCGTTCAGGTCGTCGCGGTAGGCGAAGATCCCCGCTTCCCCGAGGGCTTCGACGAGACCGGGGGTGGGGTGGGCGACCACCGGGATGCCGGAGGCGAACGCCTCCACGGCCACGCGTCCCCAGGACTCGTACAGGCTCGGCATGAGGATCACGCGCGACCTGCCGTAGACGTGCTCGCGCATCTCGTTGCCCGGTACGCCGTCGACGACTTCGCAGTTGGGCAGGCGTACCGGCGGTGCGGTCTGCTGTCCGTAGGCGCCGCGGACCCCCAGGAACTCCCACTCCGGCATCCAGGCGGCGATCTGCCAGAAGATGTCGCCGCCCTTGTCGGGGTTGAGGTTCACCAGCGTCGCGCGGTCGCCCGGCGCGGTGCGGTAGTGCTCCGCGATGACGGGCGGGCGGACGACGATCGTGCGGCCGGGCAGGAACTCCTGGGGATACCGCCCGTAGTGGATCTCGCCGTCGCGCCGGATCCACTCGCTGTTGTAGACGACGAGGTCGGCTCCGGCCGCGTCGTGGAAGCTCGCGGCGAAGTTGTCGTGGCAGATCACGACCACGGGTATCCCGCGGGCCTTCGCGAGCCCCGCCACGATGGGCACGTTCTCGTACTGGGACAGGAGCACGTCGGCCCGCTGGGCCTCGGCGGCGAATTCGGCGCCTTCCTGGTAGGGGACGACCCGCACTCCGTCGATGTCGTAGGTCTTCTCGATGGTCCCGGGGTGCGACAACCACACCGTCACGCGGTGGCCCCGCTCGCTCAGCGGGCGCAGCATCGAGTGGAGCATCCACTCGGATCCCGCGTTGTGGGCCGGGGGGTACCCGTACACCCGGGCCACTATGGACATGCTGCGCGGCTTGGCGGACGCGGCCGGCCGGGGCGCACGGGCCGTCACCTTGTTCACCTGAACGTGCTCCTTCCGGATGAGGGCGATGCGGCGGTCGTCAGGCCGGCCGGTCCACGTGGACGGGCGTGGAGGCCGACACCCGGTCGCCCACGCAGAAGGTCAGGGTCAGGGGGTCCTTCGACGCCGGGGCGCCGTCCAGGGCCTTGACCGCGACCCACGCGCTGGACGTCGAACCCGCGCCCGGCAGGGCCGGGTTGACGCCCTGGAAGGTGAGGGTCCGGCCGTCCGACGACAGGGCCCCGCGATAGGTCTTCTTGTCGCCATGGGCGTCCTGAACGGTCAGCAGGCACCCCGTTCCGGCCTGGGGGACGAAGCGGAGCCCCTTGCCCTGCGGGAGCGCCACGTAGACGTCCTGCGGGGAGACCGTGCCCTCGCCCCCGGCCACCAGGACCACGCCCGGGTAACCGATCGGGGTGGCCGAGTTCAGCGTCACGTCCGGCGGCCCCCCGGGGGTCACCGAGAACGGGATGTGCTCCACGACGCGGACCGGGGTGGACTCCGACGCCCGGTCCCCCACGCAGAAGGTCAGGTACGTGCTCCCCAGCCGTGCGTTGTCGGACGCCTTGACCGGCAGCCACAGCGTGGACTTCGACCCCTTTCCCGACAGGGCCGGGTCGACGCCCTCGAAGGTGACGGCCCGGCCGTCCGCGGAGAGGATCCCGCGGTAGGTGTGCGTGTGCCCCTGGGCGTCCTGCACGGTCAGCACGTGGTCGATGCCGCCTTCGGCGACGAACCGGAGCCCCTTCCCCCGGGGGAGGGCCACATAGACGTCCTGCGGCGGCACGGTGCCGCTCTCGTCCGCCTGCTCCAGGCGCACTCCCGGGTAGCCGGTCGCACCGGCCGGTGCGAGCACCACCTCGGGCGGCCCGCCCGGGGACACCGTGAACGGCACGGCGGTCCGGGCGTCGGCGGGAGGCTGTTCGCCGGCGTTCGTGGTTTCGACAGCGGTCATGGCGATTGTCCTTTCACTCCGGATGAGGGAATGCGGGATCAAGTGACACCTGAGGAAATTCGGGAGAATGTGTCCGGCGGTTTTCCCGGGCGGGGAGTTCGCTCGGTCATTCGACTGCGGACTTTCGGAGCGACCGCCGGACACGGAGAGAAACGTACGGTCGCCGGAACGCGGGCGTCAAAGATGAGAATCGGCAAGAGCGGATCAATACGCCAGGCCGTTCCCGGGAGTTGCCCGGCACCGCCGGACCGGCTCGGGCGATGGGTCGATTCCGCCGGTGAGCTGCGACGACGAAGGTGTTCACGGTGAGCGGCACGGCGTACAACACGCGTTCACAACAAACGGATACCACTGTTCCGACAGTTCGACCGTCATGGGAAAGTCCTGGCCGGCGGCCTGCCCCGCGATGTTTATGGGCCGCCGCCGTACAGAGGCCGGATCCCGCCGGAATCCTCACCCCGAGTGACCGTCTCGCGGGGGCCGGATCCGTGCGTGCCGTTTCGGCGGGAGAGGCCGGAACCGGCCGCGCGGCCACGGCGTTCCGGCTCGCCCCGGACGGCTGCCCGGCCCTGCCACCAGGCACACCCCCGGAATGCGGAGCAGACAAAGAAGAATGTTGAACCGTTGAAACCCGATGGGACGCCATGCGATTCCACCGGGTTTCGGCAACCCCGGTATCACCGGGCGGTCGAAGCAACCGGTCGAATTGCCGTCCGGAATTCCTCTCGGTCGTTTATCGGCGGCCCGATGGGGGTGACCCGTGCCACTCGAATGAACTCGGAAGGGACTTGCCGGGCGAGCCCTCCGTAATGTGCGTTGCGTCACCACGGGTGCGTGCGGCGGGGAACGTCGCAGGTGGAGCGGTGTGGCGTGATCTCCTGGAGTGGGGTACCGGCGGCAGGCCGATTCCCCGGGTCCGGGCATGCGTTCAGTAAGCGTTTAGGCGGCCGCGCTTTACGGCCCCGCGCTCCGGGCCGGTGTCCGAAAGGAAGTCGGCCCGGGGTGTGCGGTCACCCCAGGCTCCAGCCCCGCACGTAGTCGATGTCGAGGCGGGACCACGACCCGGGGGCGGCCTGTTCGCCGTTGAGGGCCGACTCGTTCTGGATGTCCCACGTCATGGGGGCGTCGGGGATCTCGCGGGTGGTGCGGCCCACCTCCTCGCCGTCGAGGAGGAAACGGAGATCTCCCGGGCGCCATTCGATGACCGAGGTGTGCCAGCGGCTCCAGCGGGCTCCGGTGTCCACGGCGAACTGGCGGCCGCAGCCCGCGGGGTGGGCGAAGCCGGCGACCGTGGCCGTCCATTCGAGCTCCGGGAAGTCGATCTCGGCACAGCCGCCCCCGGCCACCGGCCAGAGCAGGTGGGCGCTCTTGTAGCCCGCGCTGACGTGGGAGACCCGCCACCTCTCCTCGTACCGCCCGTAGCGCATGCCCATCAGCGCCTTGGGGACGACGGTGGCGCTGTGCACGTCTCCGGTACGGCCGCGCCAGAGGCGGATGTGCAGCTTCCCCCGGGAGACGGAGAGGGTGGTGGCCGGGTCGTAGTGACCGCCGACCGGAAGGCCCCGCTGGGTCGCGGTGTCCGGCCACCCCTCGGGGTACGCCCACCAGCGCTCGCGCAGGGCGCCGGTGAGGCCGCCGCAGTACGCCTGCGGGGTGTCCGGGTGGTGGGCGCAGTCGCTGAAGGACCCGCGCGGGACGTCGGTGTCGAAGTCGTCGGCGAACCGCGGGTGCCAGTCGAGGGCGTCGGCCTCCACCGCGGGGGCGGTCAGGAGGGCGGTGGTGAGGAGGGCTGCGGCGAGGAGGTGGCGGGTCGGGTGTCGCGGGGAGGGCATGCATGGACTTGTACGGGTTCGGGCGGGCGGTGGGGGGTCGGCGGGGCGGGTGCGCGCCCGGGAACGGGCGATTCTTCGCCCGATGGGCCCAGGGTGTGCGGCGCCGTGGGGGCTTTTCCCCGGACGGGCTGAAATCAGCCCGTCCGGCGTTTGAGGACCGGGGTCCGGGGCGGAGCCCCGTTCGGGAAGGGGCGGGGTGGGGAAAAGCCCCCCGCCGCAAGCGCCGCCCACCCACCCGCCGCACCCGAGATGCGCCCCGCCACCCCCGAGCGCACCCTGGCCACATGGGACTGCCACCCCGGGTCAGCGCGTTCGTGGCCGCCACCGCCCTCACCGCCCTCACCGCCCTCACCGCCTGCGGCGCCCCCGGCGAGAAGGCGCCCGCCGGTCAGACCCTGTCCCCCGCCGCGGCCCGCACCTCCGCGGAGGGCTCCCGCGTGGTCGCGTTCGAGGACACCTTCGTCTACGCGAACGGGCTGAAGGTGAAGGTCACCCGGCCGGTCGCCTTCACACCGAGTGACACCTCCCTCGGCCATCAGCCGGGCCACTCCCCCGCCGCCTTCACGGTCACCCTGACCAACGCCACGGGCAAGGCGTTCGCCGTGACCGGCGTCCTGGTGCGGGTGAAGGCCGGGGAGCAAGGCGTACCGGCCCGGCAGGTCTTCGACAGCGCGCGCGGCGTGGGCAATCCGTTCACGGGCTCGCTGGCGCCCGGGGAGTCCGGCACGTCCTCGTTCGCGTTCGACATCCCCGCGAACGCGATGAGCAAGGTCGACGTCGAGGTGCGGCCCGACTTCGGAGGCGCGTACTACGCGGTGCACTGGGTCGGCCGGCCCGGCTGAGCGGGCCCGGGGCCGCGGGGGCGGGCGGGGGCGCCCGGCGCCCGGACCGGCCTCGTCCGGCCATGGCTTCACGCCCTGTGCGCGCCCTCGGACCTCCACGGCGCACGAGAGCACAACACGCGTCAGTCTTACCGGTCTTAGGTGAAATGGCGCCGTTTATCCGATTGTATTGCCCGCTAGAGTGCAAACGAGCTCGGACTTCGCTCCATTGAGCGTCCCCACGGTCATGTGCTCGCCCCAGGGCAGGACCCGTCGGCGTCCCCGGCGCCGGCTCGACGAGGGGGACATGCGATGGCGACCTCACGCCTCCCCCGCTCCACGCGCATCGACACCCGTGCGCGGAACGGCGTGCCCGATACGGACATCACCGGCTGACGCACGCCACGCCCCGACCCGCCGGCCTCCGGCGCCGGGTCCCCCTCGCACACACATCCCCGCACACTCCCGCGTCCCCACCCTTCCGCACCCGCTCTCGGCAACGCCCCCACCGCACCGGCGATGGCGCACGCCCCGTCGCCGGCATCCGCGCAGCACGGACGACACTGCCGCATCGACCGCCGGAGGTCAGCCGCCCATGCACCACACCACCGCGCTGTTCATCGAACTCGGGGCCGTCATCCTGGGCCTGGGGCTCCTCGGCCGCCTCGCCGGCCGGATCGGCTTCTCCCCGATACCCCTCTACCTCCTCGCCGGGCTCGCCTTCGGCCACGGCGGCATCCGCCCGCTCAGCGCGAGCGAGTCGTTCGTCGCCACCGGCGCCGACATCGGCGTCGCCCTGCTGCTGCTCCTCCTCGGCCTGGAGTACACCGGCTCCGAGCTGGCCGCCAGCCTCCGGGCCCAGTACCCCTCCGGCGCCGTCGACTTCGTCCTCAACGCCCTCCCCGGCGCCCTCGCCGCCCTGCTCCTGGGCTGGGGCGCGCTCGCCGCGGTGGCCCTGGCCGGCGTCACCTGGATCTCCTCCTCCGGCGTCGTCGCCAAGTCCCTCGGCGACCTCGGCCGCCTCGGCCACCGCGAGACCCCGGTCATCGTCGGCGTCCTGGTCATCGAAGACCTCGCCATGGCCGTCTACCTGCCCGTCCTCACCGCGCTCCTCGCCGGGCTGAGCCTGTCCGAGGGCGGCGTCACCCTGCTGATCGCCCTGGGCACGGTCGGCACGGTGTTCTACGTCGCCGTGCGGCACGGCCACCACATCAGCCGCGCCGTCTCCTCCGACAACCCCGAACTGCTGCTCCTGGTCGTCCTCGGACTCACCCTGTGCGTCGCGGGCCTGACGCAGGAGCTGCACATCTCGGCGGCCGTGGGCGCGTTCCTCATCGGCATCGCGCTCTCGGACGAGGTCGCGGAGGGCGTCCGCGGTCTGCTCGCCCCGCTGCGCGATCTGTTCGCCGCCGTCTTCTTCGTGTTCTTCGGCCTGAGCACCGACCCCGCCGACATCCCGCCCGTCCTCGCCCCGGCGCTGCTCCTCGCGGCCGTCACCGCCCTCACGAAGATCGCCACCGGGTGGTACGCGGCGCGCCGGGCGGGCGTCGGGGCCGCGGGGCGCTGGCGGGCGGGGGGCTCGCTGGTCGCGCGGGGCGAGTTCTCCATCGTGATCGCCGGCCTGGCCGCCGGCACCGAGCCGCGCGTGGGCCCGCTGGCCACCGCGTACGTCCTCGTGCTCGTCCTGCTCGGCCCGCTCGCCATGCGCTGGACCGAGCCGCTCGCCCGCCGGCTCGGCCACCTCGCGCGGGCGCGCGCGACCACGCCACCGGCCGCCCCTAGGGCGTCCCGCGAGGCCGAGGCCACCGGGACGCCCTAAGGACGGCCGGGCGGTGAGCGGAACGCCGCCAGCAACCGCTCGGCGGCCAGACTCGCCGGCAAGGTCCCCGCGCGGACCCGCTGTTCGAGCCCCGGCGTCTCCCGCCGGACGCCGGGGTGGTCGCGCAGCTCCCCCAGGAGCTGCTCGCGCACCATCGTCCAGACCCAGTCGACCTGCTGTTCACGGCGCCGGCCGGCCAGCTCGCCGGTCGCGTCGAGGACCCGGCGGTGCTGCTCCAGCCGCTCCCACAGGGCGTCCAGGCCCGAGCCCTCGCGGGCGCTGCAGGTGAGCACGGGCGGGTTCCAGGCCGCGTCGGGCGCCTGCATCAGGCGCAGCGCGCCCGCGAGTTCACGGGCCGCGGCCTTCGCGTCGCGCTCGTGCGGGCCGTCCGCCTTGTTGACCGCGACCAGGTCGGCGAGCTCCAGGACGCCCTTCTTGATGCCCTGGAGCTGGTCACCGGTGCGGGCCAGGGTGAGCATCAGGAAGGTGTCGACCATATTGGCGACGGCGGTCTCGGACTGGCCGACGCCGACGGTCTCCACCAGCACCACGTCGTAACCGGCGGCCTCCATCACCACGATGGTCTCGCGGGTCGCCCGGGCCACCCCGCCGAGGGTGCCGGCGGTGGGCGAGGGCCGGACGAAGGCGGCGGGGTCGACGGCGAGCCGCTCCATCCGGGTCTTGTCGCCCAGGATGCTGCCGCCCGTCCTGCTGGAGGAGGGGTCGACGGCGAGCACGGCGACCTTGTGCCCGAGGCCCGTGAGCATGGTGCCGAGGGCGTCGATGAAGGTGGACTTGCCCACGCCGGGCACGCCCGTGATGCCGATCCGCCGGGCCCCGCCCGCGTGCGGGAGCAGCTCGGTCAGCATCCGCTGGGCGTGCTCGCGGTGGTCGGCCCGGGTGGACTCCACCAGCGTGATGGCCCGCGCCACCGTCGCCCGCTTGCCGTCCAGCACGCCCTTGACGTAGGCGTCGGTGTCGATCGCGCGCGCCATCAGCGGTCCGGGCTCACAGCTCGTGGCCGAGGGCGTCGGCCAGGGTCTTCAGCAGGTCGTGGGCGGCGTCCGGGATGACCGTGCCGGGCGGGAACACCGCGGCCGCGCCCATCTCCAGCAGCGTGGGCACGTCCTGCGGCGGGATCACCCCACCGACGACGATCATGATGTCCTCCCGGCCCTGCTCGGCCAGCTGCTCACGCAGCGCGGGCACCAGCGTGAGGTGGCCGGCGGCGAGCGAGGAGACGCCGACGATGTGCACGTCGGCCTCCACCGCCTGCCGGGCGACCTCCTCGGGCGTCTGGAAGAGCGGGCCGACGTCGACGTCGAAGCCCAGGTCGGCGAAGGCGGTGGCGATCACCTTCTGGCCGCGGTCGTGGCCGTCCTGGCCCATCTTGGCGACCAGGATGCGGGGGCGGCGGCCGTCCTCCCGCTCGAACGCCTCGACCAGCGCGCGAGTGCGCTCCACCCCGGACGACGGTCCGGCCTCGTCACGGTACACACCGGAGATCGTACGGATCTGCCCGGCGTGCCGCCCGTACACCTTCTCCAGGGCGTCCGAGATCTCGCCCACGGTCGCCTTGGCGCGGGCGGCGTTCACGGCGAGGGCGAGGAGGTTGCCTTCGAGGCCCTGGCCGGATCCGGCCTCGGCGGCGCGGGTCAGCGCGTGCAGGGCGTCCTGGCAGGCCGCTTCGTCGCGCTCGGCGCGCAGCCGCCGCAGCTTCTCGATCTGCTGGGTGCGCACGGAGGAGTTGTCGACCTTGAGCACCTCGATCTGCTCGTCGCTGTCGACGCGGTACTTGTTGACGCCGATCACGGGCTGCCGGCCGGAGTCGATACGGGCCTGGGTGCGGGCCGCGGCCTCCTCGACGCGGAGCTTGGGGATGCCGGCGTCGATCGCCTTGGCCATGCCGCCGGCCGCCTCGACCTCCTCGATGTGCCGCCAGGCGCGGCGGGCGAGGTCGTGGGTGAGCTTCTCGACGTAGGCGCTGCCGCCCCAGGGGTCGATGACCCGGCAGGTCCCGGACTCCTGCTGGAGCAGCAGCTGGGTGTTGCGGGCGATGCGCGCGGAGAAGTCGGTGGGCAGCGCGAGCGCCTCGTCGAGGGCGTTGGTGTGCAGGGACTGGGTGTGCCCCTGGGTGGCGGCCATCGCCTCCACGCAGGTGCGTGCCACGTTGTTGAAGACGTCCTGGGCGGTCAGCGACCAGCCGGAGGTCTGCGAATGGGTGCGCAGCGAGAGGGACTTGGCGTTCTGCGGCTCGAAGCGCCTGACGAGCTTGGCCCACAGCAGGCGGGCGGCCCGCAGCTTGGCGATCTCCATGAAGAAGTTCATGCCGATCGCCCAGAAGAAGGACAGCCGGGGCGCGAACGCGTCGACGTCCAGGCCGGCCTCGATGCCGGCCTTCAGGTACTCCACCCCGTCGGCGAGGGTGTACGCGAGCTCCAGGTCGGCCGTCGCACCAGCCTCCTGGATGTGGTAGCCGGAGATGGAGATGGAGTTGTACCGCGGCATCTTCAGCGAGGTGTAGGAGAAGATGTCCGAGATGATCCGCATCGACGGCGTCGGCGGATAGATGTAGGTGTTGCGGACCATGAACTCCTTGAGGATGTCGTTCTGGATGGTCCCGGCCAGCTTCTCGGGCGGTACGCCCTGTTCCTCGGCGGCGACGATGTAGAGGGCGAGGACGGGCAGCACCGCACCGTTCATCGTCATCGACACGCTCATCCGGTCCAGCGGGATGCCGTCGAAGAGCTGCCGCATGTCGTAGATGGAGTCGATGGCGACGCCCGCCATGCCCACGTCGCCGGTGACGCGCGGGTGGTCGCTGTCGTAGCCGCGGTGGGTCGGCAGGTCGAAGGCGACGGACAGGCCCTTCTGACCGGCCGCCAGATTGCGGCGGTAGAAGGCGTTGGACTCCTCGGCCGTGGAGAATCCGGCGTACTGCCGGATGGTCCAGGGCTGGTTGACGTACATCGTGGGGTACGGGCCGCGCAGGTACGGCGCGACGCCGGGGTAGGTGCCGAGGAAGTCCAGCCCCTGGAGGTCGTCGGCGGTGTAGAGCGGCTTGACGCCGATGCCCTCGGGGGTCTCCCAGAGGAGGTCCTCGGCGCTCCTGCCGGTGCTCTCCTTCAGCGCGGCGCGCCAGGCCGCCGGGTCGGCGGGGGCGGCGGAAGCGGGCCCCAGGTCGATGCCGGAGAAGTCGGGGATCGACATCACGCCACTCCCATGCGGTCGAGGACGGAGGAGAGGACGGCGACGGCGTCGCCGCCCGCGAAGACGAACTCGTCGACCCCGGCCCGTAGATACGCTTCCCGTTCCTCGGTGCCCGGCCGGCCGGCGAGGAACACCCGCAGGGCGCCCGCCTCCTTGAGGGCGGCGGCGACGGCCTCGGCCTGTTCGGCGTAGAGCCTGTCGCTGGAGCACAGGCAGGCGACGGTGGCGCCGCTGCGCGCGAGGGCGTCGGCGGCGGTCTCCGCGTCGGCGGTCACGGGGTCGTGGACGGGCTCGATGCCGCCCGCCTGGAAGAGGTTGGCGGCGAAGGTGGCGCGGCCGGTGTGGGCGGCGGCGGGGCCGAGCGCGGCGAGGAGCACGCGGGGCCGGGCTCCGGTGGTGGCGAGGTGGGCGTCGGAGCGGGCGCGCAGCGCCTCGTACGCCTCGTCGCGGCGGACCTTCGGCAGGCCGGCCGGGTGCGGGCCGGATCCCTCGGGCAGCGGTTCGCGGACCACGGGCGGCTCGCCGAGGTGGGGGAACTCGCTGACTCCGGTGACGGGTTCGCGGCGGGTGGCGAGGTCGGCGGAGCGGCGGGCCCAGGTGCCGGCCAGCCGCTCGGCGACCAGTCCGGAGCGGAGCGCCGCGGCCTGTCCCCCGGCGCGCTCCAGCTCCTGGAACCAGGCCCAGGCGGCGTGGGCGAGTTCGTCGGTCAGCCGCTCGACGTACCAGGAGCCGCCCGCCGGGTCGACGACCCGGGCCAGGTGGGACTCCTCCAGCAGGATCGAGGAGGTGTTGCGGGCGACGCGGCGGGCGAAGGCGTCGGGCAGGCCGAGGGCGTCGTCGAAGGGCAGGACGGTGACGGCGTCGGCGCCGCCGACCCCGGCGGCCAGGCAGGCGACGGTGGTGCGCAGCATGTTCACCCAGGGGTCCCGGCGGGTCATCATCACCGCCGAGGTGACCGCGTGCTGGCGCTGTGCGGCGGCGGTGCCCGTGACCCCGCTGACCTCGGCGACCCGCGCCCACAGCCGGCGCGCGGCGCGCAGCTTGGCGATGGTCAGGAACTGGTCGGCGGTGGCGGCGTAGCGGAACTCCAGCTGGGCCGCGGCGGCTTCCGCGCTCAGGCCGGCGGCGGTGAGGGCGCGGAGGTAGGCGACTCCGGTGGCGAGGGAGCAGCCGAGCTCCTCGGCCGGGGAGCCGCCGGCGTCGTGGTAGGGCAGGGCGTCGACGGTGAGGGCGCGCAGGCCGGGGTGGTCGCGGTCGCAGCGGGCGGCGAGGGCGGCGGCGGCCGCCAGCGGCCCGGCCGGGTCGGCGGCGGCGCCGGTGCGGGCGAGGACGGCGAGCGGGTCGGCGCCGAGGTTGCCGGCGGCGGCGCCGCGGGGGACCTGCCGCTCCTCGTACAGGCGGAGGAGGGCCTGGGCGGCGGGCTCGAATCCGGCGCCGGCGTCGAGGACGACGGGGGCCAGGTCGAGGTAGACGCCGTCGAGGGCGGTGGCGAGGCCGTCCACGGGCAGGCCCTGGTCGCCGACGGTCAGCCAGAGGGAGGTGACGCCGTTCTCCAGGTCGGCGAGCACGGCCTCGTTGGCCCGCCGGGGGTCCGGGTGGGCGTGGCGCTGGCGGATGTCCCACCCCGTGACCGCGGTTCCCTCCGGGCGGCCGCCGCGGACGAACGGCGGGAAGCCGGGGTATCCGGAGACCGTGCCGGTGTCCTCGGCGGTGTAGAGGGGGCTGGTCGCCAGCCCGTCCTGGAGCCGGGTGGCCAGCGCGGCCTCGGCCGCCGGGCCGGATGCATCCGTGGTGCCGGCTTTGCGTAGCACGCCTTCCACCAGGCGCTGCCATTGCTCACGGGAGGCGTCCGGGAACTCGGCGGCCAGGGAGAAGCCTTCGTCAGGCAGGACCGTCATGGGGGAAGGCTAGGGGAGCCGGTGCGTTCGGCAGCAGTGGCAGCCGCTGTGACCTTGGCCTCTTCACTTCGGTTCGCACCGGCTTCCCTCGAACGGGAGGTCAGCTCCGGGGGGCGCAGTCGCGTACGGGCGCGTCGTGGGTCAGGACGCAGGCGATGCGTGCGCCGCGCTCCTCGCCGTAGCGCTCGGTGAGCGCGGCGCGGAAGTCGGCCCACTGGCGGCGGGTGTCGGTGACGGCGCCGTGGACGGCGCGGTCGAAGTTGCCGCCGGTCCTGCCGCGCGGGGTGGTGGGGCCGCTGGTGGCGCCGGTGGCCGGGTCGATGGTCCCGGTGTCCTTGTTGAGGTCGCCGTGCTGGACGCGCTTGCCGCAGCCGAGGGGGACGAGCGAGAAGCAGCCGGTGGTGAGTTCGGCGGGGACGGCGGAGGCGAGGAGGGGCCGGCCGCCGGTGAGGCTGAGCAGCGGGGAGGGGGCGGGGAGGTCGAGGCCGGGCGGGTTGGCCTTGCCCACGGGGCCGGGGGCGGCCCGGTCGGTCCAGTTGCTGTGGGAGTAGAAGTCCTGGACGCCGTGCAGGGCGCGGCCGAGGCCCTCGATGGCTTCGCACTTGTCGCGGCCGGGCACGCCGAGGGAGAAGGTGCAGTCCTTGCCGAGGTCGCTCTCGCCGGGCGCGACCGCGCCGTCGGCCGCGAGGACGCCGGCGGCGGCCGTGACGCCCTGGGCGAAGCGGTTCTGGAGCTGGCCTACGCAGCTCTGGAGCGCGCGGGTGGCCTCGGCGCGGCTGCGCGGGTAGCCGGGCGAGGTGAGGTGGTCGGCGTCGTCGCAGTGGGCGGCGGGGGTGAAGACCTCGTCGGTGTCGGGCGCGCCGACGGCGCCGAAGGTGCCCGAGCGGCCGGCGACCTGGTCCAGGGAGCGGGGTTCGAAGCAGGTGCCGTCGGAGGGGGTGTTCGGCCGGCAGGCGAGGGCGGCGCGGGTGATGCGCTCGTGCTCGGTCTGCTGGCCGAACTTGCCTATGGTGCCGAATGCCTGAGCGGGCGTTGTCTGAGTGAACGTCAGTACCGGGGTCACCAGGGTCGCGGCCGCCAGGAACAGCACGCCGCGGCGGAATGAGGTGGGTCTCTTGTGCCACATGGGTCTTCGGCCTTCGTTACGTCGAGGGGGGTTGAAAAGGCGTAAAGACGACAGTGCAGCGGCAAGTGACGGAATATGCAATTTTGCTTGTAGCGTCCCTCGTTATCGGTGGGGCCGCCGGGGTCCCGGCTCTCCGGCGGCCCGGGGCTCGGGCGGGCCGGGGTCCGGGTCGGCGAGCTCATGGCGGCCGGGGACGACGAACTCGCACCACACCGACTTGCCGGTGCCGCGGGACTCGACCCCCCAGACGTCGGCGAGCCGGTCCACCAGCAGCAGGCCGCGTCCCGAGACCCCGGATTCGCCGGGTTCGCGGCGGCGCGGCAGGACGCTGGAGCGGTCCTCCACCTCGACGCGCAGCCGGCGTTCGGGGCCGGTGAGCATCCGGATCGTCACCACGGCCGCGCCGTCGGTGTGCAGGAGGGCGTTGGTGACGAGTTCGTCGGCGACGAGCTCGATCTCGTCCGAGCGCTCCCGGGCGCCCCAGGCCCGTACCGCCGCCCGGATCATGTGCCGGCCGGCGGAGAGGGCCTCGGGGTCGGCGGGCGCGATGTGCTGCTGGAGCCGGCCGCCGTGCCGGGCGGTGGAGCCGTGCCGGCGCAGCAGCAGGACGGCCATGTCGTCCTCGCCGACCCGCTCCTGGATCACGTCGCACAGCTTGTCGGCGAGGTCGTGCAGGTCGTAGGGGCCCTCGCTGACGAGGCCGGTGAGGTACTGCATGCCTTCGTCGAGGTCGGCCCCGGGCTGTTCGACGAGGCCGTCGGTGAACATCAGCAGGGTCTCGCCGGGGTCCAGCTCCACCGTGGTCACGGGGTAGTCGAGACGGCCGAACTCGGCGGAGAGGCCGAGCGGCAGCCCGCCGGCGACGGGCAGCCGGCGGGCGGTGCCGTCGGCGTGCCGCAGCAGCGGGTCGATATGGCCGGCGCGGACGAGCTGGACGACGCCGGTGGAGAGGTCGGCCTCGGCGTAGGAGCAGGTGGCGAAGCGGTCGGTGTCGAGTTCGTGGAGGAAGGCGGAGGCCCGCGCCATGATGGTGGCGGGGGCGTGGCCCTCGCTGGCGTAGGCCCGCAGGACGATGCGCAGCTGGCCCATGACGGCGGCGGCGTGGGTGTCGTGCCCCTGGACGTCGCCGATGACGGCGCCGACCCGGCCGCCGGGCAGCGGGATCACGTCGTACCAGTCGCCGCCGATGTCCCGGCCCATCCGGGCGGCGCGGTAGCGGACGGCGATCTGCGCGCCGGGGATGTCCGGGATCCGGCGCGGGAGCATGGCCTGCTGGAGCCCCTCGGCGAGGTCGTGCTCCTGGTCGAAGAGCATCGCGCGGGCGATGGCCTGGGCGAGGCTGCTGGAGAGGGCGATGAAGAGGTTGCGCTCCTGCTGGGTGAAGCCGCGGGTGCCCCGGTAGAGCAGGCCGAGGGCGCCGATGGGGCGGGCCTGGGCGATGAGGGGCAGGTAGGCGGCGCAGGCGATGCCGATGTCCTCGATGTTCTCCCACAGCCAGGGGTAGGAGGTGGCGAAGTCCTCGCGCGACTCGATGAAGCGCGGGGCCATGGTGCGCACGACCTCGCTCATGGGGAAGGCGTCGTCGATGCGGGTGTAGCGGGTACCGGGGATGTAGTGCTCCTCGGGGCCCTCCGCGACCAGGTGGATCCTGCCGGACTCGACGAGGCCGAGGACGAGCAGGTCGCAGCCGATGTGCCGGATGGCCTGGGAGTCCTTGAAGAAGTCGATGACGTCCTGGACGGTACGGGCGTGGGCGAGGGCCGCGGTGAGCGTCTCGACGACGGTGGTGGTGTCGCGCGCCTCCGGGTCGGACACCCGCGGCCCGTCCGCCTCCAGCTCCACGGTGGCGTCGCGGACGATGCCGATGATGCGGCAGGGGCGGCCCTGGTCGTCGCGCCGGATGCGGCCCTGGGTGTAGGTCCAGCGCAGGGAGTCGTCGGCGACGCGGACCCGGTAGAAGGCGCCGTACGCCTCGCTGCCGTCCTTCAGGGCGCGGGAGACATGGGCGTCGAGCGCGGCGGCGTCGGCGCGCGGCAGCCGGCCGGCGAGGTCGCCGATCCTGCCCTCGAAGCGGTCCGGGGGCACGTTGAGGAGCTCCAGGGCCGTCCCGTCCAGGTGGAGCCTGCCGCTGACCAGGTCCCAGTCGAAGGTGCCGACGCGGTTGAGGGCGGCGCACAGCTCCGGGCGAGCGGGCCAGTCGTCCGGCACCGATCCGGCCGGCATGGCGGCAGGCGTCGCTCCCCGATCAACCATAGAGCTACTCTGACACCTTTTGCCCGTTTCTTCGATGTGACTGCACGCTCCAGGGTGGTACGGATACGCCATGGAGTGGTTCACGGTCTCCGGGTACTGGCTGAGCCGGCTGGTGGTGCAGCGCGCGCTCGCCGCCGTCTACCTGGTCGCCTTCCTCACGGCCGCCCTGCAGTTCCGCGCGCTCATCGGCGAGCGCGGCATGCTGCCCGTACCGCGCCATGTGCGGGGGCTGCCGTTCCTGCGGGCTCCGGGCGTCTTCGTGCTGCACTACTCCGACCGCTTCTTCGCCGCCTGGGCGTGGGCGGGCGCCGCCCTCTCCGCGGCGGTCGCCGCGGGCGCGGCGGACGCGGTGCCGCTGTGGACGGCCATGCTGATGTGGGCCGCCCTGTGGGTGATGTACCTGTCGATCGTCAACGTCGGCCAGACCTGGTACGCCTTCGGCTGGGAGTCGCTGCTGCTGGAGGCGGGCTTCCTCGCCGTCTTCCTCGGCAACGCCCGGACCGGCCCGCCGGTGCTCGTGCTGTGGCTGATGCGCTGGCTGCTCTTCCGCGTCGAGTTCGGCGCCGGCCTGATCAAGATGCGCGGCGACCGCTGCTGGCGGGAGCTGACATGCCTGTACTACCACCATGAGACCCAGCCGATGCCGGGCCCGCTGAGCTGGTTCTTCCACCGCCTGCCCCGGCCCCTGCACCGCGTCGAGACGGCCGCCAACCACGTCGCGCAGCTGGTCGTGCCGCTCGCCCTGTTCACCCCGCAGCCCGCCGCGAGCGTCGCCGCCGGCGTGATCGTCTGTACCCAGCTCTGGCTCGTCGCCTCCGGCAACTTCTCCTGGCTGAACTGGGTGACGATCGTCCTCGCCTTCGCCGCCGTCGACGGGGACGCGCTGTCCGGCGCGCTGGGGCTGCCCGCCCACGGGCCGGCCGGCGCCGCCCCGGTCTGGTTCGAGGTGCTCGTGCTCGCCGCGACCGCGCTGGTGGTCGCGCTCAGCTGGTGGCCGGTGCGGAACATGCTCTCGCGGAACCAGCGGATGAACATGTCCTTCAACGCCTTCCACCTGGTCAACACCTACGGCGCCTTCGGCAGCGTCAACCGCCGTCGGCACGAGGTGGTCGTCGAGGGCACGGACGCGGCGGAGCTCGGCCCGGACACGGTGTGGCGGGAGTACGGCTTCAAGGGCAAGCCCGGCGACCCCCGGCGGCTGCCCCGCCAGTTCGCCCCGTACCACCTGCGGCTCGACTGGATGATGTGGTTCGCCGGGATCTCACCGGCCTACGCGCAGTCCTGGTTCGGCCCGTTCGTCGAGCGGCTGCTGGAGGGCGACCGGGACACCCTGCGGCTGCTGCGCCACAACCCCTTCCCCGGGACCCCGCCCACGTACGTACGGGCCCGGGTCTATCTCTACCGCTTCACCACGTGGCCGGAGCGGCGGGCCACCGGCGCCTGGTGGCACCGCACCCTGGAGCGGGAGTTCCTGCCGCCGGTGGCCCTGCGCCGCTGACCGCCGGTGGCCCTGCACCGCTGAGCCCTCAGCGCGGCGGCAGCCCGCACAGCGCGAGCTCCGCCGCCGTGATCGGCGGCCCGCCCCGGGCCGCGCGCCCGGGGCCCCGCGCGACGCAGAGCGCCACGGACGGTCTGAGCAGGCCGGTCATCGGCGCGGACAGGGTCATCACGTCCATCAGCGCCCGCAGCACCACCGGATCGCCGGTCGCCGTCCGCATCAGCCGCTGGACGTAGCCGCGCAGCAGCCGGGTGGCCGCCGGTGGCGGCGCGCCGATCGCCCCGGGGTAGTTGATGTCCTCGCCGGTGGCCAGGTCCCAGGGCCCGCTCGCCGCACGGGCGATCCGCCGCTGGACGTACGGGCCCAGCCCCGGCGAGCGGACGCCCCGCCGGCCGAGGACCTCGCGCAGCACCACGGCGCTCTGAGCGGCCACCGAAAGCCCCTGCCCGTAGACCGGGTTGAAGGTCGCGAGGGCGTCCCCCATGGCGACGAACCCCTCGGGAGGGGCGGGCAGCCGCTCGAAGAACCGGCGCCGGTTGACGGTGCTCCGGGTGAGGGCCACGTCCGTCAGCGGCTCGGCGCACGCGAGGAGATCCGCGATGAGCGGATGGCGCAGGGCCCGGATGAACGGCTCGAACTCCGCCGCCTCACCGGACGGTTCGGCGCCCCGGGTGCCGGAGGTGGTCACCAGCCAGCGGCCGCCCTCGACGGGGACCAGCACGGCGCCCTGACCGGGACCCCGCCCCCGTGGATCGGGCTGGACGCTGATGACCGGGAACCGCTCGGACTCCGGCGGCGCCCGGAAGATGCGGGTGGCGTAGACGACCCCGGAGTCCACGGTCTCCTCGTGGACGACCGGCAGCCCCAGCTCGGTCAGCCGCCGCGCGGCCTGCGAACCCCGGCCGGACGCGTCGACGACCAGATCGGCCGCCAGCTCCTCGGCGGCGCCCGTGCCGGCGTCCCGGACCCGTACCCCCGCGACCCGGCGGGCGTCGCCGAGCAGGGCGACCGCCTCGGTGCCCTCCCGCAGGACGACCCCGGGCAGGGCCCGGACCCGCTCGCGGACGACCAGGTCCAGCAGGTCGCGGGTACAGGCCAGCATGTACTGCGTCCCGGGCCAGCGCGGGAACCAGCCGCCGGGGCCCAGCGCCACCAGGCCCGTCGGCAGCACCGTCCGCCGGGCGCCCGCGCTCACCCACCCGTCGAGGGTGCCCGGCAGCAGGGACTCCACGGCCCGCGCGCCCCCGGACATCAGCAGATGGGCGTGCCGGGCCTGCGGCAGCCCCTTGCGGGGCAGCGGCCCCACGGGCATCCGGTCCCGGTCGACGACCACGACCTCGTCGGCGTGCCGCACGAGCACGGCGGCGGCCAGCAGCCCGGCCATCCCGCCCCCGAGGACGACGGCACGACTCGGACCGCCAGGGACGTTGTCAGACGTACGCATGCCCGGACCTTCCCCTTCCGACAGGGGGGTTACGCATGGTTCACCCGCGCACGACTTCCAGGGGAAAGCCGACCCTGAGCGAATCCAGCCCGGAAGGGGGCCCGGGGGCTTGCCCCCGGTTGCGGGAAGGGGCGGGTAGGGGACAAAGCCCCGCGCAGCGGCACCCCGTCCCCCACATGCGCCCCGCCCACCCATCCCGCACCGTGGATACCGACCCGCCGGCGAAAGGCGACCCCATGGACCCCCTGGACGCCCTGGACCGCATCGCCTTCCTCCTGGAACGCTCCCAAGCCCCCACCTACCGGGTGAAAGCCTTCCGCACAGCCGCCGACGTCATCAGCGCCCTCCCCGACCGGGAACTCCGCCGCCGCGCCGAATCCGGCACCCTGACCAGGGAGAAGGGCATCGGCCCCAAGACCGCCGGCGTCGTGACCGAGGCCCTGGCCGGCGCCGTCCCGGGCTATCTGGCACGGCTGGAGGAGGAGGTCGCGGGCCCCCTCACCGAGGGCGGCGAGACCCTGCGCGCGGCCCTGCGCGGCGACTGCCACCTGCACTCCGACTGGTCCGACGGCGGCAGCCCGATCGAGGCGATGGCCCGTACCGCCCGCGCCCTCGGGCACGAGTGGGCGGTGCTCACCGACCACTCCCCCCGGCTGACGATCGCCCGCGGCCTCTCCCCCGAGCGGCTGCGCGCGCAACTCGCCGTCGTGGCCGAGGTGAACGAGCTGCTGGCCGCCGGGGGCGGCGGCTTCCGGCTGCTGACGGGCATCGAGTGCGACATCCTCACCGACGGGTCGCTCGACCAGGAGCCGGAGCTGCTGGCGGAGCTGGACGTCGTCGTCGCCTCCGTCCACTCCAAGCTGCGGATGGCCGCGGAGGGCATGACCCGCCGGCTGGTCGCGGCCGCCGCCAACCCGCTCGTCGACGTCCTCGGGCACTGCACCGGACGGCTGCTGGGCGACAAGGGCCGCCCGGAGTCGGAGTTCGACGCGCCGCTGGTCTTCGCCGCGTGCGCCCGCTTCGGCACCGCCGTGGAGATCAACAGCCGCCCCGAGCGCCTCGACCCGCCGCGCCGGCTGATCCACGAGGCCCTCGACGCGGGCGTGCTGTTCGCCGTCGACAGCGACGCGCACGCCCCCGGCCAGCTCGACTGGCAGATCCACGGCTGCGCCCGGGCCGAGGAGTGCGGGGTGCCCGCCGAGCGGATCGTCACCACCTGGACCGCCCCGGAGCTGCTGGAGTGGACCCGCTCCCGGTGACCGGCCCGGCGACCCCGCCCGGCCGGCGGCGCCGACCTGCGCGCGGCCGGGCTCCCCCTGATCATCGAAGACATGGGCCACGCCACGATCCCCGTGATCCAGCCGATGCTCGCCACCCCCGGGCCGCTGCCCGCCCCGGGGGACGAGGCCGCATGGGCGTTCGAGGTCAAGTGGGACGGCGTGCGCTGCGTCGTCACCGCGCCGGGCGACGGCACCGTGCGCCTGACGACGCGCACGGGCAACGACGCCACCGCGACCTACCCGGAGCTCCGGGCGCTCGGCGAGCGGTTCCGCCGCCGCGCCGCGGTGCTGGACGGCGAGGTGGTCGTCCTCGACGCCCACGGGCGGCCCGACTTCGGGCTGCTCCAGCGGCGGATGGGCGTGCTGAACCCGCGCCGCGCGGCCCAGCTGGCCATGGAGTACCCCGTCCACCTGATGCTCTTCGACATCATGCACCTGGACGACCGGTCACTGCTCAAGCTGCCCTACGGGGACCGCCGGTCGGTCCTCGCCGGGCTCCGCCTCAGCGGTACGCACTGGTCGGTGCCCGCCCATATGGAGGGGCACGGCCGGCGGGCGTGGGACGCCACCCTGAAGGGCGGCTTCGAGGGCGTGCTGGCGAAGCGGCTCGCCTCGCCCTACCTCCCCGGCGTCCGCTCACCCGAGTGGCGCAAGACGAAGCATGTGACGACCATCGATGTGGTCATCGGCGGCTGGGCGGAGGGCCGGGGCATGCTGACCGGGCTGCCCGGAGCGCTCCTCACCGGGCTGGACGAGCCGGGCGGTCTGCGCTTCACCGGCTCCGTCGGCTCGGGGCTGTCCGAGCGCGAGCGGCGCGACCTCGCCCGCTATCTGGAGGTGCTGGCCCGCCCGGAGTCCCCGTTCGCGGGCCCCACCGGGGTGGCGGGCGCGCACTGGGTCGAGCCCCGGCTCGTCGCCGAGGTCACCTTCTCCGGCTGGACCCCGGCCGGTCATCTGCGCCACCCGACCTGGCACCGGCTGCGCCCCGACCTCACCCGGCTGTGAGACGCCGCCGCCCGCTCAGGGCAGCGGACGGCGGGTGTCGTCCCCGGTGAGCGGCGCCAGCGGATCGCCGTGGGCGGCGATCCGGTCGAGCACCTCCTCGGGGGTGAAGGCGAGCTCCTCGGGACTCTCGCAGGCGGCGACCTCGTCCCAGCCGACCGGGGCGGCGACGCCGGGGCGCTCGCGCAGCCGGACGGTGTAGGGCGCGGCCGTGGTCTTGGCGCTCGCGTTCTGCGACCAGTCGATGAACACCTTGCCCCGGCGGGCCGCGCGCGCCATGGAGGCCACCACCAGCCCGGGGTGCTCGCCCTGCAGCCGGCCGGCCAGCTCCTTGGCGTACGCGGAGGCCGCCCGGCCGGACGTGGGGCACAGGGCCGCGTAGAGGTGGAGGCCCTTGGCGCCGGAGACGACGGCGTGGGCGGTCAGGCCGTCGTCGTCGAGGAGCTGGCGCAGCCGCTGGGCGACCCGGCAGCAGAGCACCAGGTCGGCGCCGGGCCCCGGGTCCAGGTCGAGGACGAGGCGGTCGTGCGCGTCGGGCCCCGCCGCCGCCGTCCACTGCGGGACGTGCACCTCGTACGCCCCGAGGTTGACCATGGCGACCAGGGCGGCGGCAGAGTCGATCACGACCTGCTCGGTGACGCCCTCCCGGTGCTCGACGGGCACCACGGACACCCAGCCGGGCACCCCGCCCGGCGGGTTCTTGGCCACCCAGCTCTGGCCCGTGAGGCCCTCCGGGGCCCTGACGAACGAGGCGGGCCGGCCGGTGGCGTGCGGCAGCAGGACCTCCGCGACCTGGGCGTAGTAGTGCAGCACCTGCGCCTTGGTGTGGCCCGAGGCGGGGAACAGCACCCGGTCGAGGTGGGAGAGGGACAGCCGGTGGCCCTCGATCTCCACCGCCTGCCGGTCCGGGGATGCGGGCATAAGGTAGGAATTCCCCATGGAGGGACTGAATTATGCGAACCATGTGGAAAGGTGCGATCGGCTTCGGACTGGTGTCCGTGCCGGTCCGGCTGTACGCGGCGACCCAGGAGCACGGCGTCCGGCTGCACCAGGTCCACGACCAGGACGGCGGCAGGATCCACCTCAAGCGCGTCTGCGACCTGTGCGGCGAGCAGGTCGACTACGAGCACATCGCCAAGGGCTTCGAGGACGACGAGGGCCGCACCGCGGTCGTCACCCAGGACGAGCTGGCCGGGCTGCCGCTGCCGAGCAAGAAGCTCATCGACGTACTGGCCTTCGTCGACTCGGACCGCATCGATCCGCTCCAGCTGGCCGGCTCCTACTACCTGGCGCCGGAGAGCGCGGCGGCGAACAAGCCGTACGTCCTGCTGAGGGAGACCCTGAAGCAGACGGAAAGGGTGGCCGTCACCAAGATCGCGCTGCGCACCCGGGAGTCGCTGGCGCTGCTGCGCGTCCACGGCGACCTGCTGACCCTGCACACCATGTACTGGCCCGACGAGGTCCGCGACAGCGGCGACCTGGCCCCTCCGGACTCGGTCACCGTGCGTCCGCAGGAGCTGAAGATGGCCACGAGCCTGATGGACACGCTCTCCGAGGACTTCGCCCTGGAAGAGCTGGAGGACGAGTACGAGGTCGCCCTGCGCGAGCTGATCGACGCCCATCTGTCCGACCGGCCCGTGCCCCGTAAGGAGACGGCTCCCGCGCCCGACAACGTCATCGACCTGATGGCCGCCCTCCAGGCGTCCATCGACTCGGCCGGGAAGAAGCCCTCCGAGGGAGCCGCCGGGAAGAAGGCGCCGGCGACGAGGACGGCGCGCGGCGCCGCCGGGAAGACCGCCGCGCCCAAGAAGACCACGGCGGCCGCGAAGGCGGCGGCCTCGTCATCCGGGGCGGCGAAGAAGACGGCGTCCCGGAGTTCCACGGCCAAGAGCACCAAGAAGGCGGCGCCGAAGAAGACCGGCCGCCGCGCCTCCTGAGTGCCCCGGGCCCCGCGGGGCCGTCCGTCACCCGGCCGGTTCGGTCTCCTCGCACACGGCGTCGGGCAGCAGCGCCCGGACGGTCCTGACCAGGCCGCGCGCACCACAGACCGCGGCGATCTCCCCACCCTCGCGCAGCCGCTCCTCGGCCTCCGCCGTACGCCCGGCGGCGTCGAGCGCGACGCCGTGGTCGACCAGGGCGGCCGCGAGCTCGTACCTGCACGGCGACTTGCGGAGATGGCCCACCGACTGGTCGAGCATCTTCAGGGCGTCCTGCGGCTCCACGACCTTGGCCGCCATGCGCAACGCCTCGCCGAGCGCGGAATCGGCGCCGAACCGGGCGGCGTGCCGCACGGCCTGGCCCGCCAGGGTACGGGCGCGCTCCGGGTCGTCGGGCGCGACCGCGACGGCCAGGTCGAGCGCCCAGGGCGCCCAGACGGTGTTGTGCCGCCCGCGCTCCTCCAGTCTGCGCCCGGCCGCCTCCAGTTCGACGATGGCCTCCTTCCGCCGTCCCTGCGCGAGCATCAGGCGTCCGGCGAGGCACATGGCGTCGGGCAGGACGACCGCCGGGGTGTAGGGCGGGCGGAAGCCGTTCTCCTCGGCGACGACCTGCGCCTCCTCCACGTCTCCCCGGGCGAGCAGGGTGTCGATCAGCATGCAGGTGCCGTCCCATTGGATGGGCAGGCCCGGGCCCAGCCGGTAGGCCAGCCGCAGTCCTTCGCGCACCAGCTTCTCGGCCTCGTCGAGCTGACCGAGGCGCCGGTGGGCGTAGCCCAGGAAGTCATGGGCGAAGGCGAGGTGGATGCCGCTCCAGCCGGAGATCTCGAAGGCCCGGATGGCCTCCTCGAACAGTTCCTTGGCACGGTCGAGGCGGTCGGTGTAGAGGAGGCAGATACCGACGATGCTGGGGAGTTCGAAGCCCCACTCGGTGTTGGTCCAGCTCATCCCGTCGGACAGCCGGCCGTCCACCATGGCGCGGTCGATCCGGTCGAGGACCTGGACGGCGTCCTCGCCCCGGATCAGCCCGTCGAAGGCGCGGATGGCGAGCAGGGCCCGCTCCGCGTCGTCCCTGCCCTGCAGGTGGTCGGCGAGCTCGGAGATGCGCCGGGACCGGGCGGGTGCGTCCACCTCCTCGGACTGGATGCCCTTCCACAGATAGTGGGCGGCCTGGAGGCGCATCCGCCCCGCGCCCGGCGGGGTGCGCTCCGCCTGCACGGAGATGACCTCCGCGGCCTCCTTGAGCTGGTTGTTGTGGGCGTACACCTGGGAGAGCCGGTAGGTGGCGTCCACCCGCAGCTCCTCGGTGAGGTGCGGCAGCGCCAGCGCGGACTTGAGGTGGTTGATGGTGGTGGACGGCGAGGTGAGCAGCGTGGAGCAGGCCAGCTCGTAGAGGAGGGAGGCGCGCTCCTCCTCGGGCGGGGGCTCCCGCAGGGCTCGCTCCAGACAGCGGCGGGCCGCGTCCGGGGCGCCGACGGCGAGATGCTCGCGGGACGCCGTCCGCAGCTGTTCGACCAGCTCGGGGTCGTGGTCGGGGTGGACCTCCAGCAGATGGCGGGAGGCGACGGCGGCGCCCTGGCCCGCCTCGGACACGGACCAGGCGGCCTGGCCGTGCATCGCGGTGCGGGTGGCGGCGGGGATCGCGCTGTAGACCGCGGTGGCGATCAGCGGGTGCACGAACTCCAGCTGGGTGACGCCGGTGAGGATACGGGCCTTGCGCAGCTTGTCCGCGCAGTCCGCGCCCTGCGCCGGGCCCATGCCCGCGAGGTTCGCGGCGAGGACGGGCGAGATCTCCGTGCCGAGGACGGCTGCGGCGAAGGCGAACCGGGTGACGGCGTTGCCCAGGCCGTCCAGCCGGGCCACGAGGCCGCTGCCCCGGGCCGCGGCGCCGAGCTCCCTCAGGAGCGCGGCGGACTCCTCGAGCGGTTTGAGGTCGCGCTCTCGGGCCTTGGCGATCAACTCCACGGCCTCGTAGGGATTGCCGCCGGTGACGGCCCAGACCTCACGGCAGAACTGGCCGTCCGCGGTGCCTTCACCGAAGGCCGATTCCACCAGGCCGGCGACCGCGTCGGGCGTGAGGGCGCGCAGCTCCACGGGGCGGGCGCTGCGGCCGTCGATGAGCTCGCGGAAGGCCGGGGTGTGGTCGGGCAGTTCGTGCGGGCGGAAGGCGAGGGCCACCAGCAGCGGCATCTCGCGCAGCCGCACGGCGTAGGACGTGAGCCAGGCCAGCGACTCGGCGTCGGACCAGTGGACGTCGTCGATGATGACGACCACCGGGTCGCCCTTCATGGCGAGTTGGGTCACCAGCCAGTCGAGTCCGTCGCGCACGCCCTGCGGATCCTGGGGACCGCTGGGCGGCGAGATGCCGAGCGCGGGGCCGGCGATGTCGTACCAGCCGCTGAGCAGGTCCTGCCGGGCCACCGTCGTCATCGGGGCGAGGGCCGGCTGGAGGAGCTGGCGCACCACGTTGAAGGGGACGGACCGGGAGGACTCGCTGCCGCGCGCGAAGAGCACGGTGCAGCGCTCGGTCTCGGTGGCGATGCGGCGCAGCTCGGTGAGCAACGACGTTTTGCCCAGGCCCGCTTCGCCGCTGTAGAGCAGAAGTCCGCCGAGCCGGCTCCTCCCTTCACTCACGTGCCCGCACAGGCGGCGCACGGCCTTTTCCGCTGTATCTAGTTCAAGCTCACGCTCGAACAGGGCGGCGGCTGCGTTCTGTTCACGCTGAGGCCCTGGCATGGCGTTGACTCCCGGGAGGATGTGGTGGGGGCGAGCCTAGTCCCGTCGGCCGGGCCGGGGGCAGGGTTCGCCGGACGCACCACCCGGGAGCGTGACCTTCGAGCCGTGCCCGCAACCATCCGGTGACGCCGCGCGTACAGCACCCCTGTGACTGCGGCGCGGCTCCGGCCGTCGGGGACTTCCCACCCCGCAACGATCGAACAATCGTCCATGAAATGCGGAAACACATTCGGTATTTGTGACGTGGGGTCATTATGGGGCCTTACCAATTCCCCCGTCAGGCCAATCCGCGAATATGACAACTTCGCGCCGGAGCACCTCGGCGACCGGCTACGCTCCATGTCGCCGCAGCGGGTTGTGGCCAGTGCACGGCTGCTGCACCACCAGTGCACGCCCACCGCACGCCGCGGACGAGTGCCGCTCTGTCGCCGTTCTCCGCGAGACCGCGAAGACCGCTGCGCTCCGGCACCCACGCCCCTTTTTCTCATGCGTATCAAGAGTCCGAGGATCCCGATGGTTGGTACTGGCTCGTCAGCCCAGCGACGGCCCGTCTCCGCGCTGATATGGCTGATCTCACCTCTGGTGCTGGCGGTGTGCACGGGAACAGCGGTGGCCGCCGTGACCCCGGAGGCGCGGGTCCCCGTCGGCTGGTGCGGCTCCTCGGCCACGGTCGCGGTGGCCCTGGCGGCCTCCGAGGCGGCCCGGCGCGGCCGGGTGATCACCACCCTGCGCCGGCGGTGCGCCGAGCAGGAGACCGCGCTGCGGTACCGGCTCGACGAACACGAGGCGGAGACCCTCCGGTTGGCCCGTGAGCTGCTGCCCAAGGCGGTCCGCCTGCTGAAGCGCGGGGAGCCCACGGAGGTGATCCTGCGGCACACCCTGCCGGTGCACGACCTGGAGCCGGGCTATGCCGCGGCGCACCGCTCGGTGCTGAAGTCCGTCATCGAGGCGGTCCAGGCGGAGGAGAGCATGCGCGACTCCGCGCAGCGCGCCTTCGTCAACATCGCCCGCCGGGTGCAGGCCATCGTCCACCAACAGGCTTACGACATCCGGGAGATGGAGCACAAGCACGGCAACGACCCGGACGTCTTCGGCGACCTGCTCCACCTCGACCACGGAAACGCCCTGACCGGCCGGCTCGCCGACAGCATCGCCGTGCTCGGCGGTTCCCGCCCCGGCCGTCAGTGGAAGAACGAGATCCCGCTCTACAACGTGCTCCGCGGCGCCATGTCCCGGATCCTCGAGTACCGCCGCGTCGACCTGCACTCCGTCGCGGACGTCGCCGTGGTCGGCCCCGCCGTCGAGCCGGTGATCCACGCGCTCGCGGAGCTGCTGGACAACGCCACCCGCTACTCCCCGCCGCAGACCCGGGTGCACCTGACCGCGGTGGACATCCAGTCGGGCATCGCGGTGGAGATCGAGGACGCCGGCGTCGGCCTGACCGACGAGGCCAGGCGCCGCACCGACCGGGTGCTGTCCAAGGAGAGCGAGCTCGACCTCGACGACCTGGGCGAGGCACCCCGGCTGGGCCTCGCGGTCGTCGCCCGGCTCGCCCGCTCGTACAACTTCCTGGTGTCGCTGCGGCCGTCCGCCTACGGCGGCGTCCGGGCGGTCCTGGTCATCCCCATGAATCTGATCACCGCCAGCAAGCACCCCGGCGGCGACATCGCGCGGGCCCCCAAGCTGCCCCCCTTCAAGTCCAAGCGGCGCCCCGGCCAGCGGATCCCCGCGCCCGGCCCCGAGGCGCCGCCGCCCATGATGGAGCACCCCATCCCGCCGCCGCTGGGCGACAGCGGGCTGCCGCAGCGCAGGCGGCGGCGCGGGCCCGCGCCGCTCCCCTTCGGCCGGGCCGCGGCCGCCCAGCGGGAAAGGGAGCGGGAGCAGGCGATGCGCGCCCGGCCGAGCGTCCCGGTGCAGCCGGGGCCCGAGCGAGACCTGCCGGGGCAGCCGCCCAAGCAGCCCGGCATGTGGCTCGCGGCCTTCACCAGAGGCATCAACGGGGAGCTCCCGGAGCCGGATCCCGACCGGCCGAACAGTGATCTCTCGTCAGACAAGGAAGAGTAGCCAAGTGACGCAGCCGCGGTTCAACATGGACTGGATGCTCAAGGACCTGGCAACGGGCGTTCCGCAGACCCGGCACGTGATCGTGCTGTCCTCGGACGGCCTGCGCATGGCCCAGCACGGCACCGACCCTGACGTCGCCGACCGCCTCGCCGCCGCCTGTGCCGGACTGCAGAGCCTGTCCGCCGCCATCGCCGCGGAGTTCCCGAATCCGCGCGGGGACGGACAGATGCGGCTGGTCGTCATCGAGGTCGACGGCGGTTTCTTCTACCTCATGGCCGCCGGGGCCGGGGCGTATCTCGCCGTGCTGGCCGACGACGACGTGGACGCCGAGCTGATGGGCCTGCGGATGCGGGATCTGGTGGCCCGGATCGGCTCGCACCTCACCAGTCCCCCGCGGGTCGGCGGGCCGGTGACATGAACGGGGCCGGACCCGACCCAGCGACAGCGCCCGGCAGTCCGGACCGGCTGTACATCCTCACCGGCGGCCAGGACCGCGCGGAGAAGAGGACCGAGCTCGATCTCGTCACCCTGATCGTGTCCCGGACGGAGTCCGAGGCCGGTCTGCAGCCCGAGCACGCGGCCATCGTCCGGATGTGTCACTACCCGCTCTCCGTCGCGGAGATATCGGCCTATCTGGAGCTGCCGGTCAGCACCCTGACCCAGCTCCTCACCGAACTGCTGGCGGACCGACAGGTCGAGGCCCGCCCCCCTGTCCCGGCGGCGGCCCTGCCCGACGTCCGACTTCTGGAGGCGGTGATGAATGGACTACAGAAGCTCTGACCCGTACGCCTCCCCGTACGGCCCCGACATCCCCGCGGGGCCGCGGCGCGAGGACGTCCTGCCGGCGTCCGCGACCGCGGCCGTCAAGGTCGTCATCGTCGGCGGCTTCGGCGTGGGAAAGACGACCCTGGTGGGCGCGGTCAGCGAGATCAGGCCGCTGACCACCGAGGAGACCATGACCCAGGCCGGCGTCGGCGTGGACGACCTGGCCGGGGTCGAGCACAAGACCGAGACCACCGTGGCCATGGACTTCGGCCGGATCAGCATCAACGAGCAGCTGGTGCTGTATCTGTTCGGCACCCCCGGCCAGCAGCGCTTCTGGTTCCTGTGGAACGGCCTCTTCGAAGGGGCGCTCGGCGCGGTGGTGCTGCTCGACACCCGCCGGCTGGAGGTGAGCTACGACGTGATCGGCCAGCTGGAGGAGCGCGGTGTGCCGTTCGTCGTGGGCGTCAACCGCTTCCCCGGCTCCCCCACCTACCCCATGGCGGAGCTCCGCGCGGCGATGGACCTGGAGGACTCCGTGCCCATGGTCGACTGCGACGCCCGGGACCGCGGCTCCTGCCGCGACACCCTGCTGACCCTCATGCGCTATCTGTACACCCTCACGACCGCCTCACCGGAGCCCCAGTGACCCTCCCTCCCGAACACCCCCGCGCCGACGCCATGGTCGTGCCGCCCCCGCAGTGCCCCGCCCACGGCCCGGGCGGCGCCACCCGGCTGTACGGGCCGGAGGCCGAGGCCGACCCCATGGGGCTGTACGAGCGGCTCCGCGAGAAGCACGGCCAGGTGGCGCCCGTCCTGCTGCACGGCGACGTCCCCGCCTGGCTCGTCCTCGGCTACCGCGAGAACCTCGACGTCGCGCGCACCCCGTCCCGGTTCTCCCGGGACTCCCGGCTCTGGCGCGAGGCGCGCGAGGGCCGGATCGCCCCCGACCACCCGCTGACCCCGATCACCACCTGGCAGCCGATCTGCGTCTTCGCGGACGGGCAGCAGCACGAGCGCTGGCGCGGCGCGGTCAACGACGGCATCGCGCGCTTCGACAAGCGGGGCATCCGGCGCCATGTCACCCGCTTCGCCAATGAGTTGGTGGACCGCTTCTGCCAGGAGGGCCGCGCCGATCTGGTGCACCAGTTCGCGGAGCACCTGCCGATGATGGCGATGACCCAGCTGCTGGGCATGCCCGAGGCGTACGACACCCGGCTGGTCAACGCGGCCCGCGACATGATCAAGGGCACCGAGACGGCCGTCGCGAGCAACGAGTTCGTCCAGGAGACGCTCCGCAAGCTGGTGGCCCGCAAGCGGCTGGAGCCCGGCTCGGACTTCACGAGCTGGCTGCTGGAGCACCCCTCCGGGCTCACCGACGACGAGGTGCAGCAGCATCTGCGGCTGGTGCTGATCGCCGCCTACGAGACCACGGCGAACCTCATCGCCAACACCCTGAAGATGGTGTTCACCGACGTCCGCTTCCGGGCCTCGCTCGCGGGCGGCCATATGACCCTGCCGGACGCGGTCGAGCAGGTGCTGTGGGACGAGCCGCCCTTCATCACCATCCTCGGCCGCTGGGCCACCCAGGACACCGAGCTGGCCGGGCAGCAGATCAGGGAGGGGGACGCCCTGGTGCTCGGGCTGGCCGCCGCCAACATGGACACGGTGGTCCGCCCCGACCCGGATCTGCCGATCCACGGGAACCGCTCCCACCTGGCGTTCAGCGGGGGCGCGCACGAGTGCCCCGGGCAGGACGTGGGCCGGGCGATCGCGGACACGGGCATCGACGCCCTGCTGCTGCGACTGCCCGACCTCACGCTCGCGGTGGAGGAGTCCGAGCTGGTCTACGCCTCCGCCTTGATGTCCCGTCACCTGATGGCCCTTCCGGTGAAGTTCGCGGCACAGCCGCCGCTGCCCCCGGAACCCGCCGGGGACCGCGCACCGGAAGGACCGGCTTCCTCCGTTCAGCCCGAGCGGCCCGAACAGCCGGTCGCCACACCGGCGCCGTCCGGCCAGGTCGCACCGTCCCGGACGCCGTGGTGGAGGTCGTTGCTGCGCCGGCTGCGGCGCGGATAGGGAGTGGATTCGAGTTGGTCCCACCACCAGGCGACGGCGGGCAGGGGGAGCGGTTCCAGGCTGTCGTCGGCCGGGGCCGGCTTCCACCACCGCGCGGGTTCCGCGGTCCCGTAGGGGTCGGCGTAACGGGCGCAGGCCGAGGCCCAGTCGAGGTGGCCGCGGACGAACTGCCCCAGCGCCACGAGGTAGCAGCGCAGCTCCACCCCGGAGCGTGGCCAGAGCTGCTCGCGCAAGCGCAGGAAGAGCGTCATGACGCGGTCGCGCATCGCCATGGCCTCCTCCTGCGCGCGGGCGGGCGGGCAGTCCCGCTCCTGGGCGAGGACGTCGATCAGGTTGAGGTTGTCACCGGCTCGCTGGATCTCCTTGTTCCGTGAGTAGAAGTCGTTGTCCCAGGCGACGAGGGTCCAGGTCATCTCGGTCATGGCCCGGATCTCGGGCCGGTCGAGGTCCTGGTCCCGGAGCTCGTACCCTCCGGCGATGTCCATGAGGGCGGTGGACGGCGCCATGCCGATGGCGCGCATCCACATGGCGGCGTAGTCGTTGACGGACGGCAGGGCGCGGTCGCGGCGGCACGCCGCCTCCCACACCAGGCCGGACATATAGGTGCGCATGCCCTCTGTCCAGTGGCGTAACTGACCGGCCGTGGCGTGCTCGGCCAGCTCCAGGCGGATGGCGCGGAGCGCCGCCGCGTGGGGCGTGTCGTCCGGCCAGTCCGGTGTCGGGGCTTCCAGGACACGCATGATGCGGGAGGTCGTATGGGCCAGGCCGTGGGCCGTGGCGCCCGCCTCGTCGCAGAGGGCGTCGTCCAGGGAGAAGAGCACCGAGTGCAGTTTCGCCACCACCGTCAGCGGGCGGACCTGGCCATAGGGCATGGTCCTGGCGGTGAGCCCGCCGAAGTCGCAGCGGATGAGGCGTTGCCGCTGGTGGGACGAGGTATCGAGGTCCTGCTGGAGCATCCAGTCCACCGAGGCGTCGTCGATCTCCCGCACCCGGGGATGGGCCGCCGGTGGTATCGGGCAGTAGAAAGGCACGCTCTCCAAGGGCTGGACTGTTATGCGGTCTCGCACGCTCGTCACGCCGCCTCCCCGGGTCGACTCGCAGCGTTCCTGTCCACTTTTGCGCGGTACCTGCCCAGGGCGGACCGCGGATAACCCGTTGCACATATCCGGTCACACCTTTCCAGCATGGGACGCAAGGTTTACTTCAGATCGTTTTCGACCGAATGCAACCAAAGACGCCCTCCGGAAGGGTAGGAACGGTTGAATATTGCACACCGTTGTCGGGGTTTTTTTCCTCATGATCCTCCGCTGTTCGAAAAACTGAGGGATGGCCGGATCCCGCTCACATATGACAGGGACGGATGATCGACGTTCCCCGGCACCGGTGATCGTCGAGCCCGAGGGAGGCATGACATGGTGAAGGCATCGTCGGCCCGGCGGTACGGCCCGCTCCGCGCCGGGCCCTGGCGCCGAGGCGCGCTGGCGGTGGTGGCGGGCGCCCTTCCCGCCCTGTGTTTTCCGGCTCCGGCCCTGTGGTGGCTCGCCTACGTGACCCTCGTGCCGTGGCTGCTGCTGATCCGCTCGGCCGGCTCGGGCCGCCGGGCCGCGCTCGACGGGTGGCTGGGCGGGGCGGGTTTTCTGCTCGCGGTGCACCATTGGCTGCTGCCGAGTCTGCATGTCTTCATTCTGGTACTCGCGGCGCTGCTGGGGTTGTTGTGGGCGCCGTGGGGATTGGTGGTGCATCGACTGCTGGGAGGATCACCCGGCGTCGGGCGGTGTGCGGCGGCTCTCGTCGTCGTACCCTCCGCCTGGTTGATGGTCGAACTTGTCCGTTCATGGGAGTACTTGGGTGGCCCCTGGGGGCTGTTCGGGGCGAGTCAGTGGCAGGTCGCCCCCGCGCTCAGACTGGCTTCCCTGGGCGGGATCTGGCTGGTTAGTTTCCTCCTCGTGGCCCTCAACACCGCCCTCGCCACGCTGGTTCGCGCCCCGCGCGCACGCGCCACCGGGGCGGTGGGCGTGCTCGCGTGCGCCGCGGTCGCCGCCGGTGGATGGGTGTGGGCCCCGCAGCCACGAGGCGCGGGGACCGTCCGGATCGCCGTCGTCCAGCCGGGCGTGATCTCCGGCGCGCACAGCCCGCAGCGGCGCTTCGATCGCGAGGAGGAGCTGACCCGGCGGCTGGTGGGGCACCGCCCCGACCTGGTGGTCTGGGGCGAGAGCAGCGTGGGCGAGGACCTGGACCGGCGGCCCGATCTGCGGAACCGGCTCGCCGCGCTCTCCCGGGAGACCGGCGCGGACCTGCTGGTGAACGTCGACGCCCGCCGTACGGACCGGCCCGGGATCTTCAAGAGCTCCGTGCTGATCGGCCCCGGCGGCCCCACCGGGGACCGGTACGACAAAATGCGGCTGGTGCCGTTCGGGGAATACGTACCGGCGCGCTCGGTGCTGGGCTGGGCCACGTCGGTGGGCAAGGCGGCCGGCGAGGACCGGCAGCGGGGCGAACGGCAGGTGCTGATGCGGCTGCCGGCCGGTGGTACGGCGGCCGGCGGGCTCCGGATCGGGCCGCTGGTGTGCTTCGAGTCGGCCTTCCCCGATATGAGCCGGAAGCTGGCGCGGGACGGGGCGCAGGTGATCGTCGCCCAGTCGGCGACCTCCACCTTCCAGCACAGCTGGGCGCCCCGGCAGCACGCCTCGCTGGCGGCGATGCGGGCCGCCGAGACCTGGCGGCCCGTGGTGCACGCGACGCTGACCGGGGTGAGCACGGTCGCCGGCCCGCGCGGGGAGATCGTGGGCACACCGCTCGGCACCGAGCGCAGCGCGTCCGCCGTCTACGAGGTGCCCCTGGCCCGGGGCACCAGCCCGTACGTCCGCACGGGCGACTGGGCCGTCCTCGGCTCGGTGGGGATCCTGGTCTGCTACGCCGCCGCCGAGGTGCTGCGGCGCTTCACCCGACGAGAGGTCAGGAAGCCTGCTCCAGAGCATCCCTGACGACTCGTTCGGCCAGTTCATGGGTGCGCAGCGCGTCCTCGGCGTCCAGCACTTCGCCCGCCCGGACCGCGTCGAGGAAGGCGTGGACGACCTGCTCGATGCCGCGCTGGCGGGCGACGGGCACCCAGTCGCCGCGGCGGCGGACGCTCGGCTGTCCCTTGTGGTCGATGACCTCGGCGAGGTTCACGACCTGCCGCTTGGTGTCCTGGCCGGAGACCTCCAGGATCTCTTCGCTGGAGCCGCTCATCCGGTTCATGGTGCCGAGGGCGGTGAAGCCGTCGCCGGACAGCTGGAGCACCACGTGGTGCATCAGGCCGTCGCGCATCCGGGCGCGGACGTCGATGTGTTCGACGGGCCCGGGTGCGAGGAAGCGCAGGGTGTCGATGACGTGGATGAAGTCGTCGAAGACGAGGGTGCGCGGGTCCTCGGCGAGGCCGACGCGGTTCTTCTGCATCAGGACGAGGTCGCGCGGGTGGTCCAGGCACTGCGCGTAGGCGGGGGCGTAGCGCCGGTTGAAGCCGACCGCCAGGCTCACCCGGCGCTCCCGTGCGAGGCGGACGAGGCGCTCGCTGCCGGCCAGGTCGTAGGCGAGGGGCTTGTCCACGTAGACGGGCACGTCCGCTTCGAGGAGGCGGGTGACGATCTCGGGGTGCGCGGCGGTGGCCGCGTGGACGAAGGCCGCGTCGAGGCCGACGGCCAGCAGCGAGTCGAGGTCGGTGTGGCGGTGCGCGGCGGGGACGCGGTAGGTGTCGGCGACGCGGTGGAGGGTCTCGGCCGTCCGGGTGTGGAGGTGGGGTTCGAGCCCCGGGTGGGTGGTGAGCACCGGCAGATACGCCTTCTGCGCGATGTCCCCGAGCCCGATGCAGCCGACCTTCACGGAGCCTCCTTGGTACGCGTTTCCGTTTGAGCAGCATACGGGCGTACGGGTGGGTGTCGGGCGGGCACGAACACTACTCCTGTAGTGAAGGAGGTAGGTTGAAGGCATGTCAGTGGAGAAGGAGCCCGCACAGCACCCCGGGAAGCCGCTGACACGGCTGCCCGCCGGAGCCGCCCGTGCCCGGCTGATCGCCGACACGGCCCTCGATCTGCTCGCCGAACGCGGCATGCGCGGGCTGACCCACCGGGCCGTCGACGAGGCGGCGGGCCTGCCGACCGGCTCGACGTCCAACCAGGCCCGGACCCGGCTCGCGCTCCTGGAGGCGGCGGTGCGCCGGCTCGCCGTGCGCGAGGGCGAGATGCTGGCACTGCGGGAGCTCCCCGACCCGGCGGGCGGACCGGAGGCGCTCGCCGACACGATCGCGCTCGCCCTGCACCGGACCCTGACCGGCCGGCGGACACTGCTGATCGCCCGTTACGAACTGACCCTGGAGGCGTCGCGGCGCCCCGAACTGCGGGCCATCCACGACACGGAGGGCCGCGCCTTCCGCGACCCGCTCGTCGCGCTGCTGACGGCGGCGGGCTCGACGGCTCCGGAGCGGCACGCGCTGTCGGTGCTGGCTTGGTGCGAGGGGTTGATGTTCTCGTGTGCGGCGGGTTCGTATCGTGCGGAGGTGTCGGGGCTGGAGTTGTTGCGGGTGAGTGCGCGGGAGTTGTTGCGGGGGTTCTTTCCCCTACCCGCCCCTTCCCGTAACCGGGGCTGACGCCCCGGGCCCCCTTTCCGCGCTACCGCGCGGTGTCCTCAATCGCCGGACGGGCTGAATTTCAGCCCGTCCGGCGATTGAGGACCGGGGTCCGGGGCGGAGCCCCGGTTCGGGAAGGGGCGGGGAACAAGCCGCCCGCAGGCCGATGATCGGACATCACCCCTGCGGGGCATTCCCAACCCCCGCCCCCGGGCAGCAGAGTTGAGCGAGTGCAGCGAACCCCCGCAGCCGCGGCCCTTACGGTGATCGCCATGATGGCCTCCGTAGGCTGCGTATCCGTATCCCCGCACACCGCCTCCCACTCCCCCGCCGGCTCGTCCCGGTGGCCGGGCACCGACCCCCGCGTGGGCCCGGGTCCGGCCCGCGAGGCCCTGGTCACGACGGAGCCGGACGGCTCCGGGGGCGGCGGACACTCCGGGCCCGGCAGGGATCCGGGAGGGCCGGGCGCACCGGCCTTCTGGAACCCCTCCGACCCCTCGCACCCCGGAGCCCCCATGGACCTGGAAAGGTTCTGGAATCCCCCGGGTTCCCCCGGCTCCCCGGGACCGTCGGGTCTGACGGGCCCGGGGGATCCGTCCGGCTCCTCCGCCCCCGCCGGCTCCGCGGGCCCCTCCGGCCGCTCGGACCGCCCGGCCCGCTCGGGCTCATCGGGCTCTTCCGGTTCCTCGGGGCCTTCGGGCTCCTCAGGACCTTCCGGTTCCTCGGGGCCTTCCGGACCGGCCGGTTCTTCCGGACCGGCCGACCGCTCACCCGTAAGGAGTTCCGCCGACCCCCCGCGCTCCTCGTCCCCCTCGGGCCCGGGTTCGTCGAGCCCCTCCGGGGAGGCGCCCCCGGACCGGTCCGCACCGCGCCAGGACACCCCCGCGCCCCAGCACCACTCGGACCCGCCCGCGAGTGCCCACACCTCCGAGCCCCGCAAGGAGGCGCCCGCTCCCGCCCCGGCGGCGGGCGGCGGCAATGTGTGCGCCATGGGCCGCGACTACGGCCGCTGGCAGCAGGGCAGCGACGCCAACCGCATCTGCGGTCAGGTGTACGGACACTGACCCGGGCACCGCGCCCGGGCCGGTGTCCCGCACCGGATCAGACCGCCAGGTCCGGGATGCGCCAGTCGATCGGCTCGTGGCCCTGGGCGGCGACCGCCTCGTCGATCTGGGTGAAGGGGCGGCTGCCGAAGAACTTCTTGGCCGACAGCGGCGAGGGGTGCGCGCCCTTGACGACCGCGTGGCGCGACTCGTCGATCAGCGGCAGCTTCTTCTGGGCGTAGTTGCCCCAGAGCACGAAGACGGCGGGGTCGGGGCGGGAGGCCACGGCGCGGATGACCGCGTCGGTGAACTTCTCCCAGCCCTTGCCCTTGTGGGAGTTGGGCTCGCCGCCGCGGACGGTGAGGACGGCGTTGAGCAGCAGGACGCCCTGCTCGGCCCACGGCATCAGGAAGCCGTTGTCCGGGACGTCGTAGCCGAGCTCCTCGCGCATCTCCTTGTAGATGTTGCGCAGGGAGGGCGGGGTCTTGACGCCCGGCCGGACCGAGAAGGAGAGGCCGTGTCCCTGGCCCGCACCGTGGTAGGGGTCCTGCCCGAGGACGAGGACCTTCACCCGCTCGAAGGGCGTGGCCTCCAGCGCGGCGAAGACCTCGCCGCGCGGCGGGTACACCGGAGCGTTCGCCCGCTCCTCCTCGACGAAGTCGGTCAGCTCCTTGAAGTAGGGCTTCTCCAGCTCCTCGCCGAGGACTCCGCGCCAGGACTCGGGCAGCGTGTCGGTCACGGTCACGTCGACAACCTCCGGGGTTCGTTCCGTTCAACACCGGAGAACTTACCGGCGGCCACTGACATCGCCCGCCACACGGTCTCAGAAGCCCGCGTTGAGGAGGATCCCCCCGTCCACCACCAGCGTCTGCCCGGTGATCCAGGCGGCGGCGTCGGAGAGCAGGAAGGCGGCCGCTCCCCCGATGTCCTCGGGCACGCCGAGCCTGCCGAGCGGGTACGACGCCACGGCCTCCGCCTCGCGCCCTTCGTAGAGGGCCGCGGCGAACTTCGTCTTCACGACGGCGGGGGCGATGGAGTTGACGCGGACGCCCGGGGCCATCTCGTGGGCGAGCTGGAGCGAGAGGTTGACCATGGCGGCCTTGCTGATGCCGTACGCGCCGACGAACGGCGACGCGCCGAGCCCCGCGACGGACGCGATGTTGACGATCGCCCCGCCGTTCTCCTTCTGCCACGCCCGCCAGGTGCGCTGGGCGAAGCTGAGCGCCGAGATCACATTGGTCTCGAAGACCTTGCGGGCGACGGACAGGTCGAGCTCGGCGATCGGGCCGAACACGGGGTTCGTCCCGGCGTTGTTGACGAGGTGGTCGATCCGCCCGAAGGCGTCCATCGCGCGCTCCACGACGGCGGCCTGGTGGGCCTCGTCATGGGCCTTGCCGGCCACCGCGAGCACCCGGTCGGGGCGCCCGGCCGACAGGGCCTCGGCCGCCCGCTTCAGGTTGTCCTCGTCCCGTCCGGTGATGACGACGCGGTCGCCGCGGGCGACGAGCGCCTCGGCGATGCCGTATCCGATGCCGCGGCTGGCGCCCGTGACGAGGGCGACCTTCCCGCTGTCCTGTGCGGTCACGTCTTCTTCCCTCCCCGTCAGTTGAGCGGTCCGCCGGCCACGTACAGCACCTGGCCGGAGACGAAGCCGGCCTGCTCGCCGGTGAAGAAGGCCACCGCGTTGGCGATGTCCTCGGGCTCGCCGACCCGCTGGACCGGGATCTGGCTCGCGGCGGCGGTCTTGAAGTCCTCGAAGCCCATGCCGACGCGGGCGGCGGTGGCCGCGGTCATGTCGGTGGCGATGAAGCCGGGGGCGACGGAGTTGGCGGTGACGCCGAACTTGCCGAGTTCCTTGGCGAGGGTCTTGGTGAGGCCCTGCATACCGGCCTTGGCGGCGGCGTAGTTGGCCTGGCCCCGGTTGCCGAGGGCGGAGCTGCTGGAGAGGTTGACGATCCGGCCGAAGCCCGCGTCGACCATGTGCTTCTGGCAGGCCCGCGACATCAGGAACGCGCCCCTCAGGTGCACGCTCAGGACGGTGTCCCAGTCGTCGTCGCTCATCTTGAAGAGGAGGTTGTCACGGAGCACCCCGGCGTTGTTGACGAGGATGACCGGGGCGCCCAGCTCGGCCGCGATCCGGGCGACGGCGGCCTCGACCTGGGCGGTGTCCGAGACGTCGCAGCCGACGGCGAGGGCCGTGCCACCCGCCGCCGTGATCTTCTCCACGGTGCCCGCGCAGGCCGCCTCGTCGAGGTCGAGGACAGCGACCGCGCGGCCCTCCGCGGCCAGGCGGACGGCGGTCGCGGCGCCGATGCCACGGGCCGCGCCCGTCACGACGGCTACGCGCTGCTGGGTGGTGGACATGCGGGGCTCTCCTCACCTCGGAGACGTCGGCGTCGACGTCGGGCTCGGCTCCAGCGGCGGCACCCCGGCCGAGCAGGTGAGCAACCGCTTAGTAGCTAGTGGATCAGACGCTAGAAGCCCCGCCATCCCCTGTCAACGCCTCGGACCGCGCCCTCCGGCGCGGCCGCCGCCGCTCACCGCACCAGCAGATCCAGGAGGCGCTCCGGTTCGCTCTCGGGGTCCGCGGTCAGCCCGGTGTGCACCGGACCCGGCTGGACGACCGTGGAGCGCGGGGCGATCAGCCACCGGAAGCGGCGCCCCGGGGCGTCCTCGGCCGCCTGCCCGGCCCGCTCCCCGCCGAGGCAGACGCCTTCCACGGCGCCCAGCGCGGCCCGTACGCCCGCGACGTCCGCGGTCGGGTCGAGGGCCAGCAGCCGCGCCTCGTCCAGGTGGACGCGGGCGGCGACGTAGGACTTCGCCTGGCAGTAGACGACGACCCCGGCGTTGATCTGCTCACCCCGCTCCACGCGCGGGACCACCCTCAGCAGGGCGTATTCGAAGACGTCGCGTCCGTTGTGGCGCCCGGTCACTTGCCGGCCTTTCCGTCGAGCCTGACACGCACCCACTCCGGCGCCTGCGAGGGCTTGTCCTTGCTTCGTTCGCCGAGGGTGACGCGGTCGCCGATGGTCGCGGCGCGCTCCAGCAGCACTTCCACGTAGGCGCGGCGCAGCGCGTCCGGGCCGTCGAAGCCCGGCTCGTCCACGAGCCACTCGTCGGGCACGTCGGCGGCGACCCGGGTCAGCAGCTCCTCGGTGACCAGCGGGGCCAGGGCGGCGGCCGCACCGGCGACGTCCGGCGCGAAGGAGGCCAGGACGTGGTCGGAGGCGTCGTACGCCTTGCCGGCCGCGGCGCCGGCGGCCGGCCAGTTGTGGTGCCAGATCATGGTCGCGCCGTGGTCGATGAGCCACAGCTGTCCGTGCCACACCAGGAGATTGGGGTTGCGCCAGGAGCGGTCGACGTTGTTGATCAGCGCGTCGAACCAGACGACCCGGCCGGCCTCGGCCGCGTCGGTCTCGAAGGCGAGCGGGTCGAAGCCGAGGGCGCCGGGCAGGAAGTCCATGGCGAGGTTGAGCCCGCCGCTGGCCTTGAGGAGCCCCTGCACCTCCTGGTCCGGCTCGCCCCGGCCGATGACCGGGTCGAGCTGGATCCGGGCGAGGTCCGGGACGCGCAGGCCCAGGGCCCGGCCGAGCTGTCCGCAGATGACCTCGGCGACGAGGGTCTTGCGGCCCTGTCCGGCGCCGGTGAACTTCATGACGTAGGTGCCGAGATCGTCGGCCTCGACGATGCCGGGGAGCGAGCCACCCTCACGCAAGGGCGTGACGTACCGGGTGGCGGTGACTTCGGGGAGCATTGCCCCAGGCTACTGCGGTGCGCCGGGCTCCCCGGCACCGGGCGCGGCGGGGCTCTCGGGGCCGTCCGGGTGGCCCGGGCCGCGCCCGGCGGCCCGCGGTGGGGCGGTACGGGCTCAGGGCGCCCTGCGCGGGCGCCGCCAGCCGCGCAGCACGGCCTCGGCCGTGGTGACGGTGGCGACGAGGGCGAGGGTGTGGCGGATCATCGCCGCGGTGTAGTCGGCGGGCACCCCGGCGATGGCGTCGGCCGGGACCACGGCCGTGTAGCCGAGGTTCACGGCGTCGAAGACGGCGTTGGGGACGGCCACGTTGGCCGAGACGCCGGTGACGACGAGGGTGCGGCAGCCGAGGTTGCGCAGCAGGCCGTCCAGGCCGGTGCCGGCGAGCGGCGAGAGGCCGTGCAGCCGCCGTACGACCAGGTCGGCGTCGGCGACCGGGACCGGCTCGGCGACCCGGACGGCCTTGGTACCGGCCAGCTGGCGCACCGGCAGCCGCTCGGCGGCGCGGAAGAGGCGGGCGTTGCGGCCGGCGCCGCGGCCGTCGGGGCGGCGCTCGGCGACGGCGTGCACGACCTGGATCCCGGCGGTGTGCGCGCCGGCGACGAGCCGCGCCACGTTGACCAGGGCCCCGGAGGTGCGCGCGGCGGCGGCGAGTTCGGGCAGGGCGCTGTCGGCGCCGACGACGCCCTCCTGGCACTCGACGGTGAGCAGGACGGTGGTGGCGGGATCGGGCGGCTCGGCGTGCGGATCGACGGAGGGGACGGGGCGGGGAGGGGGTCGGTGGGCGGGGGCATGGCTCCCTCGTCGGGGCGCGGGATCGGTGACCGGCCGCGTGAGGCTAGCGGGGATTGCGCGGCGCCGGAAGAGGCCCCATCCTTCTGACAGTCAGTCAGATTCAGCTGGATCACCGGGAGGTGCGGAGATGGCCGCCACCCAGCGGCGGGGCCGCCGGATCATGCTGGCGCCGGCCGAGCTCGACGCCTTCCTCGCGGAGCGGCGCACCTGCCGGGTGGCGACGGTCGGCCGGGACGGCCGGCCGCACGCCGGCGCCCTGTGGTTCGTCTGGGACGGCCGGTCCCTGTGGCTCTACTCCCTCGTGCGCAGCCGGCGCTGGGCCGACCTGCGCGGCGACGCGCGGATCGCGGTGGTGGTCGACGACGGCCGGGAGTACGGGGAGCTGCGCGGCGCGGAGCTGTCCGGCACGGCCGTCGCCGTCGGCGAGGCCCCGCGCACGGGTGAGCCGTGTGCGGAGCTCGACGCCCCGGAGGCGCTGTTCGCGGCCAAGTACTTCGGCGCGGCCGCGCTGCCGCACGACGGCCGCCACGCCTGGCTGCGCCTGACGCCGGAGGCGGTCGCCTCCTGGGACTTCCGCAAGCTGGCCGGTCCGCGGCCGTAGCCGTACCGCTCACACCTCCGCGGGCTCGCCGGAGATCCGGGAGCCCGCCGTGCGCAGGACGTCCACCGCCGCGCGGATCGACGGGCGGCGGTCGGCGTCGGCCCGCCAGATCGCGTAGACATGGCGGCGCATCGTGTGCCGCACGGGCACCACGCGTACCCCTTCCGGCACCGGACCCCGGCCCAGCCGGGGCGCGACGGCGACGCCGAGCCCGGCGGCGATCAGGGCGAGCTGGGTGTGGTGCTCCTCGGCCATATGGGAGATGCGGGGCTCGATGCCCTTGCCGCGCAAGGTGAACATCAGCCAGTCGTGGCAGAACTCGCCGCAGGGCCAGGAGACCCACTCGTCGTCGGCGAACTCCTCCAGGTCCACCTCCGCGCGGTCCGCGAGCGGGTGGCCGACGGGCATCGCCACATCGGCGGGGTCGTCGAGGATCGGGGCCTTGGCGAGCCCGTCCGGCACGGGCAGCGGCTTGTTGTACCAGTCGAGGACGACGGCGAGGTCGATGTCGCCGCGCACCACGCGCTGCACGGCCTCGCCCGGCTCCATCTCCTCCAGCCTGGCGCGCAGCTGCGGGTGCGCGGTGCGCAGCTCGGCGAGCGCGGCGGGGAAGAGGCCGCGGGCGGCGGTGGGGAAGGCGCCGAGCAGCAGCTCGCCGACGGCCTGGCCGCGCTGCGCCTCCAGGTCGGCCTGGGCCAGCTCGACCTGGGAGAGGATCCGCGAGGCGTGCTCGGCGAGCAGCCGCCCGGCGTCGGTGAGGCGCACCCCGCGGCCCTGCTTCGCCAGCAGCTGCTGGCCGGTCTCCCGCTCCAGCTTGGCGAGCTGCTGGGAGACGGCGGAGGTCGTCACATGGAGCCCGTCGGCGGCGGCGCTGACGGAGCCATGACGGGCGACGGCGTTGAGGGTCCGCAGACGATCCAGGTTCATGTAAGCAATGCTACGCGATTAACCATACAATTATTTGCTTGTTCTAATGGGTTTGAGTCGTCATTGTGGTGTCCATGAGCACCACGAGCCACGCCGCCCGCAGATCCCCCGCCGGCCCCCCGTCATCCCCCCAGGCCGACCCGGCCCCCACTCCCCCGCCGGCCCGGCGGCAGGGTTCCGGCATCGACTGGCGGATCCGGTTCGGCGCGCTCGCCCTCATCTGGGGGTGCAGCTTCCTCTTCATCAAGCTCGGCACCGACGGCTTCGCGCCGCTGTACGTCTCGCTGGGCCGCATGGTGTTCGGCACGGCGGTGCTGCTCGCGGTGGTCGCTGTGAAGCGGGAGCGGCTCCCCTCCGGCGCGCGCGTCTGGGGCCATCTGGCCGTCGCGGCCTTCCTGCTCAACTCCCTTCCCTTCACCCTCTTCGCCTACGCCGAGCTGCGTGTCTCCTCCACGCTCGCCGGCATCTGCAACGCGACGACCCCGCTGTGGGGCATGGCGCTCTCCCTGGTCGCACTGTCGGACGACCGGCCGACCCGGCGCCGCGTCGCCGGGCTCGGCATCGGCTTCCTCGGCGTCCTCACGGTGCTCGGCGCCTGGCAGGGCTTCTCCGGCCAGGACCCGGCGGGCACGCTGATGGCGCTGGTCGCCTCGGCCAGCTACGCGGTCGGCTGGGTCTACGTCCGGCGCCACCTCTCCTCGGCCGGCGGCTCCCACCTGGCGACGTCCGGAAGCCAGCTGCTGGTCGGCACCGTCCAGCTCGCCGTCGTCGCCCCGCTGTTCAGCCCGCTGCCGACGTCCTTCCCGGCCGTGCCGCTGCTGGCCGTCCTCGCCCTGGGCGCGCTCGGCACCGGCTTCGCCTTCCTCGTGCAGTACGGGCTGGTCGCCGAGGTCGGGCCGACGACCGCGACCCTGACGACGTACTTCATCCCGGTCGTCGCGACCGTGGCCGGAGTGGCCCTGCTCGGCGAGGACCTCTCCTGGAACACCCCGGTCGGCGCCGCGATCGTCCTCGCGGGCGCGGCTCTCACCCAGAGCAGGCCCAAGCCGAAGGCCGACGGCGGACAGCGGTCGTAGCGCCTCCGCGCGGGGGCCGGTCACGGAGGTCTCCGTGACCGGCCCCCGCGCGTTCACCGGGCGGCGCCGCCCGGCCGGCTCACCGCTCCCCGGCGACCCCGGCCGCGACGGCCGGGGTCCCCGAGCCGCGCGCCTCGGCGACGGCCAGGGCCGCCACCGCGCAGAGCAGGACGACGGTGCCCGCCGCGGTCGCGGCGGTGAGCCGCTCGCCGAGCAGGAGCACCGCGATGGCCGCGGCCGTCACCGGCTCCAGGAGGGTGATCACCGAGACGGTGGTGGCCCGTACGACGACGAGTCCCGCGAAGAACAGCCCGTAGGCCAGCGCGGTCGGCACCGTCACCAGATACCCCGTCAGCCACAGGGTGCGGCCGAGCTCCCGCGTCTGCGGCCACAGCCCCTCGGCGGCCGCGAACGGCAGCAGGGCCACCGTGCCCACCACGAAGGACGACACCGTCGTGGTGAACGGGTCCGTCGCCCGGCCCTGGTGCTCCAGGGAGCGCGCGTAGAGGGTGACGACCGCGTAGCCCGCGGCGGAGAGCAGCGCCAGCGCCACGCCCACCGGGCGCACCGCGCCCGTTCCGTCGTTGCCCAGCATCAGCACGGCCAGGCCGGTGAAGGCGCCGGCCACCGCCAGCACACCGCCGCCGCCCAGCCGCTCGCCCATGAAGACCCTGCCGCCGATCGCGACCAGCACGGGCGCCGCGCCGAGGGTGACCACGGTGCCGACCGCGATGCCGGTGCTCTCCACGGCCCCGAAGTAGGCGACCTGGAAGACGGTCAGGGCGAGTCCGGTGACGAGGGTCCGCGCCGCCCTGCGCGGCAGCGTCTCGCCGGGCCGCCGGGTCCGCCGGGCCGCTCCGGCGGAACGCCGCCGGAGCGGGATCCCCACCGCCAGCAGCAGGAGGAGACCGCCGGCCGTGCGCCAGAAGGTCAGCGCGACGGGGCCGAGGCCGCTGCCGTCCATGACCAGGTCGGCGGTGGCGCCGGTGGTGCCCCAGGAGGCGGCGGCCACGGCGACGTAGAGCAGCCCCCGGCCGACCGGTATACCGGCGGCGGCCGAGGGCGCGTCAGAGGTGAGAGGGTTTTCGGGCATGACTGTTCTCCCGCGGGAAGACATGGGGTGGATGGCCTGGTGTCCTCTTGCGGGCAGCGGCGATCCGCCCAGGGCGACACCCTGGGCCCGGTCCTCCGGGAGCGGCCGCCCGCGCTAGGCGGCGGGAGGCGGCAGAACGGTCATCGGCATGATCGGGAGCCTACGTCCGCGGTGATCCGGCCGACAACTCCCTTTCGCCGGCCCCGGCGGCCGGGCCACCGGCCGGACCCGCACCGGAGCCGCCGACCGGCCCTTCGGCCGGGGCCTTCGGCGTCGAGGACTGGGCGATGAAGGCGCCCAGCAGCACCACCGCGCCACCGGCGATCTGCGGCGCGGAGAGCGTCTCGCCGAGCAGCACCCAGGCGAGCACCGTCGCGATGACAGCCTCCAGGCAGGCGACGACGCCGGCGACCTGCGGCGAGAGGCGGCGTACGGAGAGGACGCCGGTGACGTAGGCGGCCACGGTGGCGATCAGCACGATCCAGCCGAGCAGCAGCGCGGCGGGCAGCCGGGTGCCGTCCATCCCGGCGTCCCCCGCGAGCACGGACCAGTCCATGCCCCACGGGCGGGAGACGGCGGTGAGGACGAGGGCGCCGAGCAGCAGCCCGTAGGCGATGACGCCGACCGGGTCGGCGGGCTCCTCGCCGTCGCTGCCGTGGTCGGCGAGGACGAAGTAGCCCACCTGGCAGCAGGCGGCGCCGAGGGCCAGCAGGAGGCCGACGACGTCGAAGCCCAGCCCCGACCACACCTCCACCACGCAGGCGAGGCCGCCGACGGCGAGGACGACGCCCACGGCGGCGGCCCGGCTCACCGGGCGCCGCTGGACGAACCGCACCCAGCCCAGCACCAGGGCGGGGGCGAGGTACTCCACCAGCAGGGCCACGCCGACGGGGATGCGGGATATCGCGGCGAAGTAGCACGCCTGCACGCCCGCGACGGCCAGCAGGCCGAAGCCCGCGAGGAGCCCGGGGCGCCGGGTCACCAGCGCCCGGTGGCGCCAGGCGACAGGCAGCATGACCAGGGCCGCCCCGGCCACCCTGAGCCAGACGACGTGGAGCGGGTCCAGACCCGCGAGGATCAGCGGCTTGGCCGCGACACCCGACCCGCCGAACGCCAGCGCGGACACCAGGGCCAGGCCCAGTCCGGCGCTTCTCCCCCGAGAGACCTCAGACGCGTGCATCGGAGCATCATGTCAGCCGACGACAGGACCGTCATCCTTTTCACTCATGGCATTTCTCCGGCGGGGCGCACCCCGCCGGACCCCGGGTCCCGCCGGGGGACGCCGTCGAGCCCGGCGACCAGCGCGCCGGGGTCGATCCCGGCCCGGCGCAGCACCTCGGCGGCCCGGCAGTCGCGGTCCCGGGCGAGGGCGGCGAGCAGGTCCACGCCCGCCACCCGGTCGGCGCCCGCGCGCGGGCCCGGACGGCCGCGCCTCCAGCGCGGCCGCGGCGGGCGGCGACCAGCCGGGCGCCCGGCTGTCGGAGCGGGCCGGCAGCGCCCCGGAGTCCTCGGCCGTGCCGCTCCAGCGCAGCCCGTAGCCGATCGCGCGCTGGACGAGATAGCCCAGCAGCCGTACGACACGGCCCGTGCCGCCGTCGAGGACCAGGCGCGTCTCGGGGTCCGCCTCCAGGAGGGTGTGCAGCAGGTGCGCGGTGTCGATCTGCCGGTCGCCGTCGCGGACGGCGCGCCTGCGGGCGCCCGCGACCACCGAGGCCAGTTCGACGCTGAGCCGGTCCTCACAGGCGGTGCCGGCCGGTCCGATGTCACGTGTACGGCTTTGCACCCTCCCACCCCATCAGTCACGCGCTGTCCGGTCATCCCCGCCGGGGAGCATTCGCGCATCCGACGCCGGTTGGGCGCGCACGGCTCCGCCCTCATCCTTGAGGAGGATGAGGGCGGATCGGGTGTCAGGGGTGCCGGCGCTCCGGAGCGGCGGCACCGGCGGGCCCGGCCGACGGGCCGGGCTCGCGCGGATCAGCTCTCGTCGGCCAGGATCAGATACAGCTTCCTGCGCGATTCGTCGATCACGTCGAGCGCCTTCCGCCGCTGCTCCTCGCTGCCGGTCTTCCAGACCTGGCCGAACGCCTCGAGCAGCTTGAAACCGGCCTGCCGGACCTCCTGGGCGCCTTCCCAGCCGGCCCCCCGGCCGACCTCCTCCCAGGGGGCGGCGGAGCCGGTGTCGGCCTCGGCACGCCCGGCGTCCGTGAGGGTGAACAGCTTCTTGCCGCCCTCGCTCGCGCTCTCGATCAGGCCCTCGTCCTCCAGCATCTGGAGCGTGGGGTAGACCGAGCCCGGGCTGGGCTTCCAGGCCCCGGCACTGCGCTCGGCGATCTCCTGGATCATCTCGTAGCCGTGCATCGGCCGGTCCTTGAGCAGGGCCAGGATCGACGCGCGGACGTCACCGCGCCGCGCCCTGCCGCCCGGACCGCCGCGGCCCCGGCCCCGCGGGCCGCCGAAGGGCGGCCCGCCGAAACCCGGCCCGAACGGCCCGAAGGCCGCGCGGCGCCCCTCGAACTCACCCGGCCCCCGGCGGCCGCCGCGGCCGTGGTGCTCCCGCCCGTACTCGTCTCCGTGTCCATGTGAACGCCACATGACGTCTCTCCCCTCGTCGGTCGGTATCGCAGAACTCCTTCGATCAGTCGCGATACGTCAACGATATATCGGTAACACTCGTTCGGCAACGCCTCGCGGGCCAGATTCCGGAGATTGGCTCTGGCCTGCGGCTTTGCCCGTTCCGATACGGTCCGGGCATGCGGATTCGAATCGTCGACGCCTTCACCGACCGACCCTTCGCCGGCAATCAGGCCGGGGTCCAGCTCCTCGACACGGACGGCTTCCCCGAGGACGCCCGGCTCCAGCGGATCGCCGCCGAGCTCAACCTCTCCGAGACGGCCTTCGCGCACCGGCTGCCGGCCGGCGGGGAGGCGGACTGGGCCCTGCGCTGGTTCACCCCGACCACCGAGGTCGACATGTGCGGCCACGCCACGCTCGCCACCGCGCACGTCCTGCACACCACGGGCACCGCCACCGGCACCGTCCGCTTCGCCGCGCGCTGCGGGATCCTCACCGCGACCGCCCACCCGGACGGCTCCGTCACGCTGGACTTCCCGACTTCGGAGCTCATTCCGACGGCCGTCCCCGACGGGGTCGCCGAAGCGCTCGGCACCGAGCCCCTCGGCGCGTACGGCACGAGCGCGCACGTCGGCGACCTGCTGATCGAGCTCGCCGACGAGAAGACCGTACGGACCCTGGACCCCGACATCCCGGCGCTCGCCCGGCACTCGCGGCGGGGCATCATCGCCACCGCCGCCGCCGAGGACCCCGGCCGCGGCTACGACTACCTCTCGCGCTGCTTCTTCCCCAACGTCGGGATCGCCGAGGACCCGGTGACCGGCAGCGCGCACACCGCCCTGGCCCCCTTCTGGTCCGCCCGCCTGGGCCGCGACGACCTGACGGGGCTCCAGGCGTCCGCCCGCACCGGGCTCGTACGCACCGCGCTGCGCGGCGACCGCACGCTGCTCACCGGCAGGGCGGTCACCGTCGTCGAGGGCGACCTGCTCGTCTGACGACTCCCCCGGCGGCCCCGGGCGTTCCCCGCCCCGGGGCGCGCCCCGGGGTCAGGCCGTGGGCAGCCAGTCCACCTTGCCCGCGAGCAGGGCGTAGCCCACGAAGGCCACGATGTCGATCAGCGCGTGCGCGGCGACCAGCGGTCCGACCCGCCCCCATCGCCGGTAGAGCAGCACGAACACCACGCCCATCGCCATGTTCCCGACGAACCCGCCGACCCCCTGGTACAGGTGGTACGAACCGCGCAGCCCGGCGCTCGCCGCCAGGGCCGCGGCCGGGGTCCAGCCCAGCTGCCCGAGCCTGCGCAGCAGATAGCCGACGACCACGACCTCCTCCAGGACCGCGTTCTGCACGGCGGAGGCGATCAGCACCGGCAGCTTCCACCAGACGTCGGGCAGCGACTCGGGCACCACGGTGAGGTTGGCGCCGGCCGCGCGCGCCCCGAGGTAGAGGAACAGCCCGGTGCCGCCGATCACCGCCGCGAGACCCGTCCCCCGGGTGAGGTCGAACCCGGGGCGCGACCGGTCGAGGCCCAGCGTCCGGAGGCCGCCGCGGGCCGGGTCCTCCCGCAGCAGCAGGTGCGCCACGAGGAGGACGGGCACCAGCGCGGTCGCGATGCCGAAGACCTGCCAGGAGAGGTCCAGCCACGGCCGGCCGGGGGCGTGCGAGGCGTTGAGCCGCGCGGCCTGGTCCTTGAGCCCGCCCGGCCGGGTGAGCGCGCCGACAAAGCTGATCAGCGCCGAGACCCCGCTGGCGCCCAGCGACAGCGCCAGGACGAGCGCGGTCTCGGAGCGCAGCAGGCGCCGCCGGGACGCCTCGCCGGACACCTCGCCGGACAGGGGCCCGGCGGGCGCCTCCGCCAGGATGCCGCCCTCGTCCCGCGCGTTCCGCCGCACAACCGCCTCCGCTCCACGTGCCCCGGCCCGCCCGGGAGGCCGGGCCGTCGTCACAGCTTGCCCGACGGCCACGCGACGGTGCGGCAGGGGGCACCGGTGCGGCCGGGCGCCGACGTGGAGATCGGCCCGTACCGGTGCCGGCCCGCTTCGGCTCGTACCGGCCGGTGCCTCCGTCCGGCCCGGAGGGGCCCGCATTGGTACGAGGCACCCCGTACGGGGCGGGCACCGGCCCGCCTTCGGCCCGGGGAACGCCCACGCCCGCCTGGGACACCCGTACCGGCCGACACCGACCCACCTTCGGCCCGGGGGACGCCCGCGTCCGTCCGGGAGACACCCGTACGGTCCGGCACCGGCCCGCCTTCGGTCCGGAAGGCGCCCGCATCCGTCCGGGACACCCGTACCGGCCCGGAGGGCACCCCGTACCCGCCCGGGTCAGTCCGCGATCCCCGGCGGCCAGGTGTGCACGGGCTCGCCCGTCCGCATCAGCTCGCAGTAGCGGCGGGTGGTCACGGCCAGCGCCTTGTCCCGGTCCAGGCCCTGTTCCAGCGCGCGGTGGTAGGTGTCGACCTGCCAGGAGGCGCCGTTCGCCCTGCGGCGGCAGCGCTCCTCGACGACCCCGAGGTAGCGGTCCCGGTCGGCCGGTTCCACCCCCCACGCGTCGAGCCCGGCGGCCGCCAGCGGCAGCAGTTCCTCCTGGACGAGCCGGACGGCGGGCATCCGGGCCAGCCCGCCGGCCCGGCCGGGCTTCGGCCAGCGCAGCCAGGCGTCGATGCCGTGGCGGCACGCGGTGTCGAAGTTGTCCGCGGCGACCCCGAAGGGCATCCGCGTCCAGACCGGCCGGGGCTCCTCCGCGAGCGCCCGGACCACCCCGTAGTAGAAGGCGGTGTTGGCCATGACGTCGGTGACGGTGGGGCCGGCCGGCAGCACGCGGTTCTCCACCCGCAGGTGCGGAACACCGTCGGCGACCGCGTAGACCGGCCGGTTCCAGCGGTAGATCGTGCCGTTGTGCAGGGTGAGTTCGTAGAGCTCGGGCACCCCGCCCTCGGCCAGCACCCGCACCGGGTCCTCGCCGTCGGAGAGGGGCAGCAGGGGCGGGAAGTAGCGGAGGTTCTCCTCGAACAGGTCGTAGGCCGAATCGATCCAGCGCTCGCCGAACCAGGTGCGCGGGCGGACGCCCTGCGCCTTGAGCTCGGGCGGACGGGTGTCGGTGGACTGGACGAACAGCGGTGGGCGGGACTCGCGCCACAGCTCCCGGCCGAAGAGGAAGGGGGAGTTGGCGCCGACGGCGATCTGCGCGGCCGCGACGGCCTGCGCGGCGTTCCACACGGCCGCGAAGCGCCTCGGGGTGACCTGGAGGTGCAACTGCACGGAGGTACAGGCGGCTTCGGGGGCGATGGACGCGGCGGTGCAGGTCAGCCGCTCCACGCCCTCGATCTCGATGGTGAAGTGCTCCCCGCGCGCGGCGAGCACCTGCTCGTTGAGCATCGCGTAACGGTCGGCCTCGGAGAGGTTCGCGGAGACCAGATGACCGTCCCGGAGGGTCGGCAGAATACCGATCATCACAATGCCGGAATCCACTTCCATCGCTTTGCGGTCGGCATAGGACAACCCCGTCCGCAACTCCTCCGCGAGCTGATCGAGCACCCGCCCGGACAGCCGGTGCGGAACAATGTTCACCTCAAGATTGAAACGTCCGAGTTCGGTCTGGAAATCCCCACTGGCGATACGTTTCAGCACTTCGGTGTTCACCATGCTCGGCATACCGTCGGGCCCCGCGAGATTCAGCTCGATCTCCAGGCCCACAAGGTTCCGGGGACGGTCGAACCGCTTCTCCGCCAGCAACCTCGCCAACACGTCCAGGCATTGCCGGAGCTTGTCCCGGTGGCGCTGCCGGTCGGGGAGAGCGAACCGCTCGGCCACGACCTTCTCACCCATCGCGGCGTCCTTCCTCGCACGGGTCACCCGGGGCGCCGGCCGCCCGGGTCACGATCGATGATGCCCAGCCATTGTGATCGATAACGCCCCGCCGGACCCGTCTACCCGGTAGGCTCGGCAGTACGCACGCGTTGGCACATTCCGCGGGCAAGGAACAAAACTCCGTATTTCCGCACGCCGCTGGTGATAAACACCGACGAGATCCGGCCTACCCTGCCCGGGATATCACACGAGGTCGCGCGCGCGAACCCGGCACAGAATCACCGAAATCCCCCCTGGACAAGGCCCGGATTTCCTCTTGCGGGAAATACTCACGACAGCTAGCCGAAACACCATGTGAACATGTGTCGTATAAACTTCGCTGACGAGGCAGAGAGCAGGCGCCCCGGCCCCGGTGAGTCGGTACGGTCCCCGGCCCCCCTCTGACCCCGCACGCCGACAGCGTCGTCCGCACCTGCCCAGCACAACGTGTCTCCGAAGTGAGAGGCGACCCATCATGCCGCTGCATGTCCTCCCTGCCCCCGCGCCTGCCCTGCTCAGCATCGTCACCGCCCTTGGCTCCCCCACCGCCGTGCGCGAGGCCCGCACCCCTTCCCTGAAGTCCGCGCAGGGGCCCCTGACGCCCGAACTCCCCTTGCCCGTACACCTCCTGGAGCGGGACACCCACCGCGGCGGCACCCCGCGCACCCGGCTCACCGGCTGGCGCTTCCACATCCGCAGCGGCGAGCGGGCGGTGGCGGCGGCCGACACGGCACCCACGGCGGACGGCTGGGCGTTCTCCCACTTCTTCGAAGGCCCCTACCTCGCCTCGACCGAGCGCGCGCTGCGCCAGGCCGAGGCCCTGACGACGCCTTACCAGCCCAGGCTGCTGTCGGTCCCGGAGCTCTACATGCTCACGCTCTGGCTGCACGGCGACACCGCCGCCGACGCGGCGTCCGGGCTGCCGGCCCCCGGCGATCTGCTGGTGCCCCTCGCCCCGGCACCACCGGGCATCGCCGCCCACCGGCCGCACCGCTTCGGCGACCTGCTGCCCGTCATCTCGCTGCGGCTCACGCCGCCACCGCTGCTGAAGACGCCCGCCTGACGCGGGTCCGACGTGCGGAAGCCCCGCGGCCGGACACCGTGCCGCGGGGCGCACACCTGTGCTCACCCTCGCGGACTAGCCCGTGCCGACCATGCCGGACCACCCGAAGCGGCGGTACGGCCGGTGGCAACCGCCCGCATGGGTGACGCGTCCTCATCCAGTGAGGAGCGCTGCCGGGAAATCCCTGCGGAATCACGCCCGTGGGGCAACACTGGTATCGACCAACCGATTCGCCTACGGGGGGCGGCATGACCACCGCATCGAGCCGCAGGACAGCCACCACATCAGAGCGAAAGATCCCTTCCATGTGCCAGCACCAGCCCGCGTGTCCCACCGCCGACTCCACCGACCGGGAGGCCGCCCATCTGGTGGCGCACCACCCGGAGCAGGGCTGGAGCCTGCTGTGCAACGGCGTCCTCTGCTTCGAGGACACCGGTGAGCTGCTGCCGGACGGTCAGATCATCGCACCGCACCGGCCATTGGACGCGGATCACGTGGTGACCGCTGCCTGATACCGGCATCCACGCACCGCCGCACACGCGACACCGGCACGACCGTACGACCGCACGCATACGCGGAAGAACAGCACAGAAGAACGGCACAGAAGAACAGCACAGAAGAACAGCACCACGCACACGAAGGGGCCGGCCCGGCGCACTCGCCGAACCGGCCCCGACCCGGGTCCCGGAGAGGACCCGTCCTAACTCAGCGGGCCTCTCAGCCCTCGTACTCCTCCATGGGCGGGCAGGAGCACACGAGGTTGCGGTCACCGTAGGCGCCGTCCACCCGGCGCACCGGCGGCCAGTACTTGTCGGCGGACACCCCGGCCGGGAAGGCGGCCTCCTCGCGGGTGTACGGGTGCTCCCACTCACCGGTCACCGAGGCGGCGGTGTGCGGGGCGTTCCGCAGCGGGTTGTCGTCCTTGGCCCACTCCCCCGAGCCGACCTTCTCGATCTCGGCGCGGATCGCGATCATCGCCTCACAGAAACGATCCAGCTCGGTGAGGTCCTCGCTCTCCGTCGGCTCGATCATGAGCGTGCCGGCCACCGGGAAGGACATCGTCGGCGCGTGGAAGCCGTAGTCGATGAGCCGCTTGGCGACGTCGTCCACCGTCACGCCGGTCGCCTTGGTCAGCGGCCGGAGGTCGACGATGCACTCGTGCGCGACCAGGCCGCCCGGGCCGGTGTAGAGCACGGGGTAGTGCGGCTCCAGCCGCTTGGCGATGTAGTTGGCGCCCAGCACCGCGACCTGGGTGGCGCGCTTGAGGCCCTCGCCGCCCATCAGCCGGACGTACGCCCAGGAGATCGGCAGGATGCCCGCGGAGCCCCACGGGGCGGCCGAGATCGGGCCCACGCCCGTCGCCGGGCCGGCGGTGGGCTGGAGCGGGTGGTTGGGCAGGTACGGCGCCAGGTGGGCGCGGACGCCGACCGGGCCGACGCCGGGACCGCCGCCGCCGTGCGGGATGCAGAAGGTCTTGTGCAGGTTCAGGTGCGAGACGTCGCCGCCGAACTTGCCCGGCTTCGCCACGCCCACCAGGGCGTTGAGGTTCGCACCGTCCACGTACACCTGACCGCCGGCCTCGTGCACGGCCGCGCAGATGTCGGCGACGTGCTCCTCGAAGACACCGTGCGTGGACGGGTAGGTGATCATCAGCACGGCGAGCTCGTCGCGGTGCTTCTCGATCTTGGCGCGCAGGTCCTCGGCGTCGACCTCGCCGTCGTCCGCGGTCTTGACGACGACGACCTTCATGCCGGCCATCACGGCGCTGGCGGCGTTGGTGCCGTGCGCGGAGGACGGGATCAGACAGACGGTGCGCTGCTCGTCGCCGTTGGCGCGGTGGTAGGCGCGGACGGCCAGCAGGCCCGCGAGCTCGCCCTGCGAGCCGGCGTTCGGCTGGATCGAGACCTTGTCGTAGCCGGTGACCTCGGCGAGCCGCTCCTCCAGCTCGGTGATGAGCGTGACATAGCCCTGGGCCTGCTCGACCGGTGCGAAGGGGTGCAGCGCGCCGAACTCCGGCCAGGTGACCGGCTCCATCTCGGTGGTGGCGTTGAGCTTCATGGTGCAGGAGCCGAGCGGGATCATGCCCCGGTCGAGGGCGTAGTCCCGGTCCGCGAGGCGGCGCAGGTAGCGGAGCAGCGCGGTCTCGGAGCGGTGCTGGTGGAAGACCGGGTGGGTGAGGTACTCGTCGGTGCGCAGGAGGCCCTCGGGGAGCGTGTCGGCCACCGAGGCGTCGAGCGCGTCGAGGGTCTCGATGTCCGCGGCCACCCCGAAGGCGGCCCAGACCGCGGCCAGCTGAGCGCGGGCGGTGGTTTCGTCGCACGCGATGCCGACCCGGTCGGCGTCGACCAGGCGGAGGTTGACCCCGTTGCCGCGGGCCGCCGCCACGACCTCGGCCGCCCGGCCGGGGACCCGCGCGGTCAGGGTGTCGAAGTACGCGCCGTGCACGATCTCGACGCCGCCGGCCCGCAGTCCCTCGGCGAGCAGCGTGGCGTAGCGGTGCGTGCGGCGGGCGATCGAGGCGAGGCCCTCCGGGCCGTGGTAGACGGCGTACATACCGGCCATCACGGCGAGCAGCACCTGGGCGGTGCAGATGTTGCTGGTGGCCTTCTCGCGGCGGATGTGCTGCTCGCGCGTCTGCAAGGCGAGGCGGTACGCCTTGTTGCCGTCCGCGTCGACGGAGACGCCGACGAGGCGGCCGGGCAGGCTGCGCGCGAACTGCTCGCGCACGGCCATGAATCCGGCGTGCGGGCCGCCGAAGCCCATGGGCACGCCGAAGCGCTGGGTGGTGCCGACGGCGATGTCCGCGCCGAGCTCGCCGGGCGAGGTCAGCAGGGTGAGGGCGAGCAGGTCGGCGGCGACGGTGACGATCGCGCCGAGCTCGTGGGCGCGCTCGATGACCGGGCGGAGGTCGCGCACGGCGCCGGACGCGCCGGGGTACTGGAGCAGGACGCCGAAGACGCCCCGCTCGGCGATCTCCTCGGGGATGCCCTCGGAGAGGTCGGCGACGACGACCTCGACCCCGGTGGGCTCGGCGCGGGTCTCGATCACGGCGACGGTCTGGGGCAGGGTGTCGGCGTCGACCAGGAAGACGCCCTGCTTGACCTTGCCGACCCGGCGGGAGAGCGCCATGGCCTCGGCGGCGGCGGTGCCCTCGTCGAGCAGGGAGGCGCCGGAGGTCGGCAGTCCGCTGAGCTCGGCGACGACGGTCTGGAAGTTGAGCAGGGCCTCCAGCCGGCCCTGGGAGATCTCCGGCTGGTACGGCGTGTAGGCCGTGTACCAGGCGGGGTTCTCCATGACGTTGCGCAGGATCACCGGCGGGGTGAACGTGCCGTGGTAGCCGAGGCCGATCATCGGGGCCAGGACCTGGTTGCGGTCGGCCAGCGTGCGCAGCTCGGCCAGGACCTCGGCCTCGGTGCGGGCGGCGGGCAGGGCCAGCGCCTCGGTGCTCTTGATCACGTCCGGCACGGCGGCGGCGGTGAGTTCGTCGAGCGAGCCGAAGCCGACCTGGGCGAGCATCTTGGCCTGGGCCCCGGCGTCGGGCCCTATGTGGCGCTGCTCGAAGGGCGTGCCCCGCTCCAGGTCGGAAAGGGAGATGCGGTGGGCTGTCATCTGCGGAGGCCTCCTGGTCATTGCGACCTGCGAGGGGTACCACGGCGCGGGTACCCGGACGGCCTCCCCCTCTGTCATCTCAACCTGAGAGCTTCACCGAGCCGCCTCACACGGCCCGGCTTTCACCGTCGGTGAGGACGGGCTTCGGTGTGGTGCCTGACCGGGCCCGCCCTGCTTTCCAGAGTGACCTCGTCCATGCGGTACGGGTGCCTGAGAGATTCCGGGGAGGATTTGCTCCTTCGGCGTCTCCGGAGAAGCCGGTGAGGGCTCTCGGAAGACTCTCCCGCACGGGGTCTGCGGCCATTCGTCAGCCTACCAGCGTGGCTTTGGGCAGAGCCTCCGAGTGGCCGGTTCCCGCTTTGTGCCTTTTCGTTGGTGTCGGGGGACGTTGCCAGGGGGCCAGGGCTCGGCCGGGGCCCCTGGGGCACTCGGGGCTTCGCGCGACCCTTGGGAGGAACGGTGCAGAGTGATATCGATCCACGGAGCCTGATCGGCCGCAAGGCGTTCGACCGTCACGGCGCGAAGATCGGCACCGTGGACGAGGTGTATCTGGACGACGCGACCGGGGAGCCGGAGTGGGCGGCGGTCCGCACCGGGCTCTTCGGCCGGGACGCCTTCGTGCCACTGGGGCCGAGCGAGGCCGTGGACGACGCTCTGCGCATCCCCTACGAGCGGTCGCTGATCAAGGACGCGCCGGACTTCGGGGTCGGCCGCCATCTCTCCCCGGAGCAGGAGCTCCAGCTCTACCACCACTACGGGCTCGCCCTCCCCGCACCGGACGCCCCGCCCCCGGCCGGCGCCCCCTCCGACGAAGGGCTCGGCACCGTCAACGGCGCGGGCGGCTGACCCTCCGCGCAGGCGGGGCCGGCCGCGCTCGCGGCCTTCTCCGCACCCGCGACCCCTTGGGCTTCCGGAGGACCCTCCGGCCTCAGAATCTCCTGCACGCCAACGGGGGGCTCCGCATCAGCGGGGTCCTGCGCATCCACGGGGAGCTGCACGCCGGCAGGACCTTCCCCGCCCACGGGGAGCGGCGCGTTTACGAGATCCCCCCGATCACGGGCGCCTCCGCACCTGCGGGCCCGTACACGCCCACAGAACGCTCCGTACCCACGGGGTCCTCCCCGCCCACAGCGCCCTGCGTGCCCATGCGCCCCGCCCCGCCCGCGGGGAGCCGCTGCCCATCTGCGGGACCCTCCTCACTCACGGGCGCCTCCGCACCTGCGGGCCCTTGCACGCCCGCCGACCCGTACCCGCCCACGGGGCCTTCCCCGCCTGCAGGATCCTGCGCGTCCGCACAGCCCTCCCCGCCCACGGGGATCCGCGCCCTGATCAGCGGAAGCGGCTCACCCGGTTCCAGCTCGGGGTCGTCGACGGCGAAGGTCCGCACCCGGCCGGGCTCCGACCAGGGCTGTTCGAAGCGCACCGTGACCCGGCCGACGCCGCTGCCCTGGATCCAGCCGGCCCCGTACACGCTGTGCCGGACGTCCAGCCCGGGCAGCCAGCGCCGGGGCCGCTCCGGGGCCGCCCCCTCGCCCTCCGCCCCGGGCGCCGCCTCGCCCGGCGCCGGGCCGCGCCCCCGGCCGCCGGGAGCTCCGCCACCGCGGCGGCCGCCTCGCTCGCCGCCTGGGCGAAGAGGTCCTCCTGGGTGTAGTCGGCGAGGCCGGTGACGCCCACCCCCAGCAGCCGCACGCCCGCCGTGGTGTCCACGCCGTCGAGCAGCCGCGCGGCCGCCTCCCGCACCACGCCGGGGTCGTCGGTCGGCCCGCGGAGCGTCTCCGAACGCGTCAGCGTCGAGAAGTCGTAGCGCCGCACCTTGATCACTACCGTGCGGCCGGAGCGGCCCGCCGCGCGCAGCCGCTGCACGCACCGGTCGGCGAGGCGGGCGAGCTCCAGCTGGACCCGGGTCCGGTCGGTCACGTCCTCCTCGAAGGTGTCCTCGACCGACACCGACTTGGCGTCCCGCTCGGCGACTACGGGGCGGTCGTCGTGCCCGGTGGCCAGGGCGTACAGCCCCGCGCCGTGGGCCTTGCCGAGGAGTCGCACCAGCTCCGCCTCACCCGCCTCCGCCGTCTCGGAGACGGAGGTGATCCCGGACCGGCGCAGCGTCTCGGCCGTGGCGGGGCCCACGCCCGGGATGGCGCGCACGGACATGGGGCCCAGCAGTTCCCGCTCGGTGCCGGGCTCGATGAGGAAGAGGCCGTCGGGCTTGGCCTGCTCGGAGGCGATCTTGGCGAGCATCTTGGACCCGGCGAGGCCGACCGAGCCGGTGAGGCCCGTGGCCGCCAGGATGTCGCGCCGCAGCCGCTCCCCCACGGCCCGGACGGCGGCCGACGAGGGCTCGACGCCGCCCGCTTCGAGGTCGACGAACGCCTCGTCGAGGCTGAGGGGCTCCACCAGCGGCGACAGCGCGCCGAGCAGCCCCATGACCACCTCGCTGACCTGTCGGTAGACGGAGAAGCGCGGGGTCAGATAGGCGGCGTTGGGGCAGAGCCTGCGGGCCTGGGCCGTGGCCATCGCGGAGCGGACGCCGAAGACCCGCGCCTCGTAGGACGCGGTGGCGACCACGCCGCGCGGGCCGATGCCGCCGACGACCACGGCCTTCCCGCGCAGGCTGGGCTTGGCCGCCTGCTCCGCCGAGGCGTAGAAGGCGTCCATGTCCAGGTGCAGAATCGTCGGTGCGGCTCTCACACCACCGATGCTGCCGCACACCACTGACAATCGCGCTGATGTACCAGGCGATTTCGGTGGTTCCGGGCGGTTCCCGGAGGATCCGCGCCCCTCGCCGGGGCGCGGCGGTCCTCACCGGGGCGCGGGCGGTCCTCAGCCGGCCCGGTTGCGGCGCCTGGCCAGCTCGTCCGCGGGGTTGTGGCCGACCAGGGTCTCGCCGGTGTCCACGCGCTCCCCGTGCAGCTGGGAGAGCACCGCCTCGACATCCCGCCAGACGACGCCGACGGCGATGCCGAAGACGCCCTGCCCGCCCTGGAGGAGGTCCACGACCTCGTCCGGGGACGTGCACTCGTAGACCGTCGCGCCGTCGCTCATCAGCGTCATCTGCGGCAGGTCCTCCATGCCGCGCGAGCGCAGATGCTGAACGGCGGTGCGGATGTTCTGCAGCGAGACACCGGTGTCCAGCAGCCGCTTCACGATCTTCAGGACGACGACGTCCCGGAAGCTGTAGAGCCGCTGGCTGCCCGAGCCGTAGGCCGGCCGGACACTCGGCTCGACCAGGCCCGTACGCGCCCAGTAGTCCAGCTGGCGGTAGGTGATCCCCGCCGCCGCGCAGGCCGTCGGCCCGCGATACCCGATCTTGTCGGTCTCCGGCCCCTGCGGTGCGCCGGCCGCCGCCGGGATGACATGACGGGAGGGCTGTTCGACCGCCCCCCCGTACAGCGGAAACGGACTGCCGACCGCCGTACCGTCGCCCATGCTTCTCACGCCGACCTCCGTCCTTGACCTGCCTTCACGACGGTAGGCAGTCACCCGGGGTGCGTCAACGATCGCCACACTCGGCACGCCGAGTGATAATCACCCAGAGAGTGGTTTTACGTATCCCCGCGCCGGGAAAGGCTATTCGAATGCGCCCCTGCGCCCCGGGCTCAGCGGCCCGGTCCGCGCCTCACTGGCTGTTGGTGCCGAAGTCCTCCGGCGAGATCTGGTCGAGGAATTCACGGAACTTCTCGACCTCGTCCTCCTGCTCGTCCGGGATGGCGATCCCCGCGTCGTCCAGCACACCGTCGCTGCCGTAGATCGGCGTGCCGGTGCGCAGCGCCAGCGCTATGGCGTCGGACGGCCTGGCGCTGACCTCCACCCCGCTGGCGAAGACGAGCTCCGCGTAGAACACGCCCTCCCGCAGGTCCGTGATGCGGACCTCGGTGAGCTGCTGCCCGACCGCTTCCAGCACGTCCTTGAACAGGTCATGGGTCAGCGGACGGGCCGGTGCCATGCCCTGCTGGGCGAAGGCGATGGCCGTAGCCTCTCCCGGTCCGATCCAGATCGGGAGGTAACGGTCGCCTCCCACTTCACGCAGGAGCACGATCGGCTGGTTGGAGGGCATTTCCACCCGGACACCCACGACATCGAGCTCGTTCACACAGCAACCCTAGGACGTGCCCGGCAGGTTTGGGTAGTCGGGCACTCGCCGGTCAGTGCGAACCCGCGCGCAGAGCGGCCTGCACGAGCGCCGCGTGGAGCCTTACGGACAGCGCCGCGAGCTCGCGCGCGGTGGCCTCCGCATGCGCCCTGGTCTGAGGGTTGCGGTGCCTGCGCAGCGGTGCGACCAGTTGTTCGACCAGGTCGGCCTGGCGGTCGGCGGCGGCCCGCATGGCACGCAGATGCCGGGGCTCCAGCCCGAAACGGCCCAGGTCCGCGACGAGCTTCGCCACCGCGACGGAATCGGCGTGGAATCCGCCGTCCGGGTGGGCGGCGATCAGGCCGTACGACTCCCACTCCACCAGCTCACTCTCCGTGACGCCGGTGGCGCTCAGCAGCTCCGCGCGGCCGATCCGGACCGCCGTGGGACGGCCCGGGGCGGCCCGCGCCGGGTCCTCCGGCCCGACCGTGCCCTCGGCGCCCTCGGACCCCGCCTCCAGGGCGTCCAGGGCGTCCCGGGGCTTACCGGGGGCGGGCAGCTGCGACCGCTCCCCCCTGGCGAGGGCGTCGAGGTGCTCCCTGATGACCTTCAGCGGCAGATAGTGGTCCCGCTGCATCCGCAGGACGTATCCGAGCCGCTCGACGTCCGCCTCGCTGAACTTGCGATAGCCGGACGGGGTGCGCTGCGGCTCCACCAGGCCCTCCGCCTCCAGGAAGCGGATCTTGGAGATGGTGACCTCGGGGAACTCGTCGCGCAGCAGGTTGAGCACCGTGCCGATGCTCACCAGCCGCCCGTCCTGGCCGGCGGCGCCGGGGGATCCGGCACCGCCCGACGGTGTTCGAAGCATGGCCCTTCCTGGAGGTCTCTCCCCGGACGGCGTCCGGGGGAGGATCAGATGCCTCGCTGGCTGCCGTAGAAGACCAGACGGTACTTGCCGATCTGCACCTCGTCGCCGTTCTGCAGGGCGACCGAGTCGATCCGCTCGCGGTTGACGTAGGTGCCGTTGAGGCTGCCGACGTCGGCGACGGTGAAGCCGCCGTCCTGGCCTCTGCGGAACTCCACGTGCCGCCGGGAGACGGTGACGTCGTCGAGGAAGATGTCGCTCTGGGGGTGCCGGCCCGCCGTGGTCAGATCGCCGTCCAGGAGGAAGCGGCTGCCCGAGTTCGGCCCGCGCCGCACCACCAGCAGGGCGGAGCCCAGCGGAAGGGCGTCGACCGCGGCCTGGGCCTCGGGCGAGAGCGTCGGGATCGGCGTCTGGCCGGTGGCCTCCGAGTCATACGCCTCGAGACCGGAGATGGAGATCGTCGACGTGGTCTCCGAGGCACGCTCGGCCACGGCGCCCGGCCGCAGCGGCGCGCCGCAATTGGAGCAGAACCGGCTGGCCTCGGCGTTCCGGTGGCCGCACCTCGTACATACCGGCAAGGCATACCCTCCACCCGCGCTTGAGGTCGCTGGTGCTCCGAAACCTATGGGCCCACCTGCGGCGGGGTCAACAGCGGACCCGCCGTGTCCGTGCTGGACATCGCCGGACCCACCCACCTGGTCCCGGAACAGCGGGCGCCCTTCCTGAGCGCCTTCCCCGCCTTCCGCGGGGCGCGACGCCCGGTGGCGGGCGGAATTGCCGCCCTCCTGGCGTGCGCTCTTGCCGAACAACTTCGCAAACAACTTCACGGGCGATTCCCCTTGACCGAAACAGACCCGCCCGTGGGGCAGGACAAACCCTCGATGCACACACCGTCCGACCTGGACATCCATACAACGTCCGTGGTCAACAGACAGTTTCCACCACGCACCCTCGACTTGGTGCGCCGACCCCCCGCAACCTCGTGGCCTCCGCGTGAAGCCCCCATGCCCGCCCGCCTCACTGCGATGACGACCGAGCGTAGTCAGGCCGCTTCGCCGGGCGCAAGGCGTCGACAATGATCTTCTCAGACCGCTGGACCGTGATGCCCGCCCGCTCCTTCTCCAGAGTCTGCACCACTCCCCCGGGGATGTTCAGGGCCGGCTCCAGGTCCTGCGGCTTGCCGATCACCTTGAACCGGTAGGGCTGGGAGACCTTTTTGCCATCGATCTCCACCTTCCCCGCCGCGCCCGAGAAATAGCTGTCGGCGGCGATCCGTACGTCGTTGATCTGGATCGCTTCCGCGCCCGCGGCGCGCAGCTCCTGGAGGGCGTCGAGCAGTTTGTCCGGCTCGACCGCCCCCTTGGGATCGCTCACCGTGAGCTCGATGCCGGGCCCCTGGGCCGCCACGGTACCCGCGAGGATCCCGAGCTGCTGTTCCTTCTGCGCGGTCTGCTTACGGGCCTCCGCGGCCTGGTTGGAGCTGCTCTCCAGCTCGGTGCGCTGCCCCTCCAGGCGCCGCTTCTCGTCCTCCAGCCGCTTGGTGCGGTTGTCCAGCTCGTCCAGGATCCGGACCAGGTCCTCCTGGCGGGCGCCGCGCAGGGCGCTGCTGTCGTTGGTCGACCGGACCTGGATGGCGAGGCCGAGGCCGAGCACGCAGAGCAGCACGGCGACGGTGAGCTGGGCCCGGGTCACCCGGGGCGGCCACAGGCCGTTCACCAGGCGCTGACGCCCGGTCAGGGGCGGCGCGGCGGGGGGCGCCGGCGGGATCCCGGGAGCGGTCCCCGGCAGCGGCCCGGATTCCTCCTCGGGCCGGGGGCCGGCCACGGGTCCGGGTTCGGCCGCCCGCTCGGGCCGGGGCCCGGGCGGCGGCTCAGAACCGGTCGCCGGACCGGTCGCCGGACCGGGCCCCGATTCCGCTTCCGGTTCCCCGCCGGCCTCGGGCGGTACGGCCGCGGCCGACCGCTCCGGCTCACCGGCCTTCTTGGACAGCCGCGGGGTCTTCGGCCGCTTCGGCTCGTCCGGCCGCCGCTTCGCGGCCTTCGGCTCCTCCCCCGGCGCCTCACCGGGTTCCGCGGCGGGAGCGTTCCCGGGCGCGTCGGCGGGCACATCCTCGGGGGCCCCGGCGGGGCCCCCGGCGGCCGGTCCGCCCGGCGTACCGGCGGGCCGGCCACCGGACGCTCCGGCGGGCTTCTCGGTGCGCTCCGGCTCGTCCGGGGTGCCGTCGTCGGTGCTCATCCCGCTCACGCCCGGAAGACGTGCCGCCGGATGGCGGCCGCGTTGGAGAAGATCCGGATGCCCAGGACGACCACGACGCCGGTGGACAGCTGCGCCCCGACGCCGAGCTTGTCACCGAGGAAGACGATCAGCGCGGCCACCACCACGTTGGACAGGAAGGAGACGACGAACACCTTGTCGTCGAAGATCCCGTCGAGCATCGCGCGGAGCCCGCCGAACACCGCGTCGAGCGCCGCCACGACGGCGATGGGCAGATAGGGCTCGACCGCCGTCGGCACCACGGGGCGGACGACAAGTCCGACCACGACTCCCACGACGAGGCCCAATACGGCGATCACGATGTGCCCTTCCCCTGCGGCTTTGCGTTACGTACGATCAGGCTCGGCGCGGCCGGAAGTTTGACCTCGCCCTGGGCGGAGATGCTCGTGCGGACCCCGTAGCTCTGCTGGAGGACACGGAGGTACTGCCCGTCGGCGCTGCGCTGAAAGGCGGTCACCAGCCGCTCTCCGTCCCCGACCGCCAGCACCGTGTACGGCGGCGGCAGCGGCTTGTTGTCGACCAGTATGGCGTCACCCGCGGCCCTGATCGCGGACAGCGCCGTCAGCCGCTGTCCGTTCACCGCGATCGCCTCCGCCCCCGACTGCCACAGACCATTGACGATCCGTTGCATGTCGCGGTCGCGCACCCGGCCCGTGTCGGAGAAGCCGCTGCTCTCGCGCGGCCCGCCGGCACCACTCTGCTTGGTCTGCTTGGCGTCGTCGACGACCAGCTTGACGCCGGGCCCCTGCACGGCGGTGGCCCCGGCGAGCAGGGCCACCAGATCGGCCTTGTCCCCGCCGTGCCTCTCCAGCACGTCACGCTGCTTGGTGCCGACGGCGTCCCGGAGGGTGTCGACGTTCTTCTGCAGCGCGTCCGCGTCGGAGGACTCCTTCTGGATGCGGTCGATCAGCTGCTGGCGCTCCTTGGCCAGTGTCGGAGCCGATATCCGCGCCTGGGCCGCGCCCAGCGTCACCACCACCGCGGCGAGCAGCAGCGCGGCCGCCAGCCCCAACTTGGCACGCAGGGCGGTCGGCAGGCGCTGCCCGCCCGCCGCGGCGCGCCGGGCCGCCGCCTCGGCGTAGCCCTCGTCGAGGCTGTGGTCCATCACATTGGTCAGCAGCGACATCGAGGCATCGGGGCGCGGGGACGGCGTTGCCGTCCTCCGAACGGGGGGCTGCTGCGACATGCCGCACATCGTCGCACGTCGGGGGCGCCGTCTCCCAATGGCCCCACCGGCGTGCCGGATCCGGGAAATGGGAAGTCGGCGACCCGCCGGGCCGTGGCCCGGCGGGTCGGGGCGGTCAGCGCCCGGCGCCGTCCACGACCGCCGACCACTCGTCGAGCAGCGCCTGGGCCGAGGCGTCGTCAGGCCCCTCGGCCCACAGGTGCGTCACGGCCTCGGCCGGGTCGGGCAGGACCATCACCCAGCGGCCGTCGGCCTCGACGACCCGGACGCCGTCGGTGATGTCCACCGAGCGGTCCCCGGCCGCCTCGACGACATGCCGCATGACGAGCCCCTTGACGGCCCACGGCGTCGCCAGGTCCCGGCGCAGCACATGGGCCCTGGGGATGCGGGCGTCTATCTGGCTGAGCGTGAGTTGCGTACGGGCCACCAGGCCGATGAGCCGTACGAAGGCGGCGGTGCCGTCGAAGACGCTGCTGGACTCGGGCACGATGAACCCGCCGCGCCCGTCCCCACCGAAGATCGTCGTCTCGGCACGGCCGACCCTGGTGAGGTCGTCGGGTGACGTCGTCGTCCACTCCACCTGGGTGCCGTGGTATGCGGCCACCTGTTCGGCGATGCGGGTCGTGGTCACCGGCAGCGCCACCTTCCCGCTGCGGCGCTCGGCCGCGACGAGGTCGAGGAGGACGAGCAGCGCCCGGTCGTCCTCGACGATGCGGCCGCGCTCGTCCACGAGCGAGATCCGCTCACCCACCGGGTCGAACCGCACCCCGAAGGCGGCCCGCGCCGACGCCACGATCTCGCCCAGCCGGACCAGGCCGGACCGGCGGGTCTCGGCGGTCTCGGTCGGGCGCGCCTCGTCGAGACCGGGGTTGATGGTGAAGGCGTCCACGCCGAGCCGGCCGAGGAGGCTGGGCAGGACGAGGCCGGCGCTGCCGTTCGACGCGTCGACCACGACCTTGAGCCCGGCCTCGGCGACCCCGCTGGTGTCGACGGACCGCAGCAGGGAGCCGGTGTAGGAGTCGTAGACGCTGGAGGGGAAGGACAGGTCGCCGATCTCGCCGGGGAAGGCGCGCCGGTACTCCTGGCGGGCGTAGACACGGTCGAGCTTGCGCTGGCCGGCCTGGGAGAGGTCGGCGCCGCGCTCGTCGAAGAACATGATGTCCACGGAGTCCGGCACCCCGGGCGAGGTTCGGATCATGATGCCGCCGGCGCTGCCCCGCGCGGTCTGCTGACGGGCGACGGGCAGCGGGACGTTCTCCAGGTCCCGGACGTCTATGGCACTGGCCTGGAGCGCGGAGATCACCGCCCGCTTGAGCGCCCGGGCGCCCCGGGAGTGGTCGCGGGCCGTGGTGACCGTCGAGCCCTTCTTGAGCGTGGTGGCGTACGCCCCGGCCAGCCGCACCGCGAGCTCCGGGGTGATCTCCACATTGAGGATGCCGGACACCCCGCGGGCCCCGAAGAGGTGCGCCTGGCCGCGGGACTCCCAGATGACCGAGGTATTGACGAAGGCGCCGGCCTCGATGGTCTTGAAGGGATAGACCCGGACGTTGCCCTGGATAATCGATTCCTCACCGATCAGGCACTCGTCCCCGATGACGGCTCCGTCCTCGATCCGGGCGGCGCGCATGATGTCGGTGTTCTTGCCGACGACACAGCCGCGCAGATTGCACTGCTGGCCGACGTAGACGTTGTCGTGGACGACGGCCTTGTGGAGGAAGGCACCGCTCTTGACGACGACGTTGGAACCCACGACGGTGTGCTCGCGGATCTCCGCGCCGGCCTCGACCTTGGCGTAGTCGCCGATGTAGAGGGGCCCGCGCAGCACGGCGTCGGGGTGGACCTCCGCGCCTTCGGCGACCCAGACTCCGGGCGAGATCTCGAAACCGTCTATGTCGACGTCGACTCTTCCTTCGAGGACGTCGGCCTGGGCCTTGCCGTAGCTCTCGTGGGTGCCGACGTCCTCCCAGTAGCCCTCGGCGATATAGCCGAAGATCGGCTTGCCTTCCTTCATCAGCTGCGGGAACACATCGCCGGACCAGTCGACGGGCACATCGGCCTCGACGTAGTCGAAGACCTCGGGCTCCATGACGTAGATGCCGGTGTTCACGGTGTCGGAGAAGACCTGGCCCCAGGTGGGCTTTTCGAGGAAGCGGTCGACCTTGCCGCTCTCGTCGACGATGGTGATGCCGAATTCCAGGGGGTTGGGCACCCGCGTCAGACAGACGGTGACGAGGGCGCCTTTCTCCTTGTGGAAACGGATCAGGTCGGTGAGGTCGAAATCGGTGAGGGCGTCTCCGGAGATCACCAGGAAGGCATCGTCCTTGAGCGCCTCCTCGGCGTTCTTGACGCTGCCCGCCGTGCCGAGTGGCTTTTCCTCGTTGGCGTAGGTGAGCTCCATGCCCAGTTCCTCGCCGTCACCGAAGTAGTTCTTGACGAGGGAGGCGAGGAACTGCACGGTCACGACGGTCTCGGTGAGTCCGTGCCGCTTGAGCAGTCGCAGCACATGCTCCATGATCGGCCGGTTGGCCACCGGCAGGAGCGGCTTGGGCATGCTCGAGGTCATGGGGCGAAGGCGCGTGCCCTCACCGCCGGCCATCACGACGGCCTTCATGTCGGAAGCGTCCTCCTCGGGAGACGACGGTCGATTCCGACTGCACGCGCCCTGGCCGGTCTGCGTATCTCACATACGGCAGCCGGCCCTGGTAAGGCTCCGGGACTCCGGCGAGGTCAGTCGGACTTGCGGTCCGCCTTCACTAGGCGACGGACCTGGACCACATAGAGGATCCCTGCCCACCAATACAGGGTTGTACCCCATCCGGCGAACGCCCATCCGAAAATCGCGGCGAGTGACGGCAACCAGCCCTCTCCATCACTGAGAAGCAGCAACGGGAACGCGTACATCAGGTTGAAGGTCGCGGCCTTGCCGAGGAAGTTCACCTGCGGCGGCGGATAGCCATGACGCCTCAGAATCCACACCATGACCAGCAGCATCGCCTCACGGGCGATCAGGGCGGCGGTCATCCAGAGCGGAAGGATCTCACGCCAGGTCAGACCGAAGAGGGTGGAAAGGATGTACAGCCGGTCGGCGGCCGGGTCGAGCAGCCGGCCCAGATTACTGATCTGGTTCCAGCGCCGGGCGAGCTTCCCGTCGAGGTAGTCGCTGACACCGCTGAGGGCCAGGACGAGCAGCGCCCACCCGTCGTGCTCCTGAAGAATCAGCCACAGGAAGAGAGGGACGCCGACCAGACGCGCCATGCTGAGGATGTTCGGGATGGTGAGGACGCGGTCGGTCTGGACTCGCGTCTCCTGGACCTCCACCCGGGGGCCTCCTGTGGGGGAAATGTACCAACGATGCCCCATGACCCTACCGTCACCCCGGTCGGGCCGTGCAGAGGGGTCGGGTGGGCAGGGGAAAAGCCCCCTAAACGCAAAAATGCCTCAGGCCCCGAGTGAAAACTCGGGGCCTGAGGCTAAAAATTGTTCGGCGGCGTCCTACTCTCC
>NZ_LGUI01000009.1 GCF_002891295.1 Streptomyces eurocidicus
CGCCCCGGACCCCGGTCCTCAAACGCCGGACGGGCTGAATTTGCCCGGTTCCGGGCAACAATCAAGCCCGTCCGGCGATTGAGGACACCCCGCGCGGAGCGCGGAAAAGGGGGCCCGGGGGCTTGCCCCCGGTTACGGGAAGGGGCGGGTAGGGGACAAAGCCCCGCGCAGCGGCTGACCCGCCGCACCCCACCCCCGCCCTCACCCCCGCGGAGTCACCGCCAGCTGCCGGGCCTGCGCCACCAGCCGGTCCTCCGTGTCCCAGATCTCCACGTCCTCCTCCAGGAAGCCCCCCGCCAGGTTCCGCGTCGTGACCGTGACCCGGAGCGGCCCCGGCGCCGGCCGGCGGCGGACGTGGGCCGTGAGTTCGACCGTCGGGACCCACCCCGGCAGGCCCATCTCGAACGTCGTCGGCGGCAGCGCGTCCACGGCCAGCAGCAGGGACAGGGCGTCGGCGGGACGGCCGTCGGCGAGGCCGAACCAGCCGCGCGTCTCGCCGCGGCCGCTGGGCTCGCCCTTGATCCAGTTGGCCGTGGCGGGGTCGAGGCGGAGGTCGATGCGGCCGGTGAGCTCGCTGACCAGGTGGGGCGGTACGGAGTCGGCGCCCAGGCAGTGTTCGAGCGGCGGCATGGCGGGCGGCTTGGCCGTGGTGCGGACGTCGTCGGTCAGCGCGCCCAGGTCGCCGTAGGTGGCGAGGACCCGGATCCGCTCGACCTCGGTGCCGTCCTCGGCGAACTGGAACAGGCTCGCCTGGCCCGTCGAGAGCCTGCGGCCGGTGCGGACCTGCTGGACGCGGACGACGGCGGGCCCGGACCGGGCGGTCGTCAGGTAGTGCGCGGTGATCGTGAAGGGGTCCGGGTGCGGCAGGGCGGCGCCCAGGGCGCGGCCCAGCACGGCCAGGAGGTAGCCGCCGTTGACGGCGCCGAGGATGGTCCATCCCTCGGAGAGATCCACGTCGTACGCGGTGGTGCCGGGGGCGCCGCCGTCGCCCTCGCCGGGGACCCGCGGCCGGATGGCGGTGTCCCGGTCGAACTCGCTGTTACCGATGGTTGCCTGTGCCATGATCCGACGCTACACCCGAAAGTTACTCGTGGGTAGATTTCAGTGAGGATTCAACGGGGCGGTGAGGGTTCAACGTGGCGGTGGGGATTCAACGGGGCGGTGGGGATTCGACAGGGCATCCGGGCCCCGGACGGGAGCGCCCGGTCAGACCTCCTCCGTCGCCGCGCTCCGCCGGTGCCACGCGCGCGGCGCCCGCCAGTGGAACTTCATCGCCATCAGCCGCAGCACGAACGCCGTGAGCACCGGGGCCACGATCGTCGTCCCGTCGAGCGAGTCGAAGCGGATCAGCAGGGCGGCCATCGCCGCGCCCACCATCGCGGGCACGGCGTAGAGGTCGCGGTCCCAGCGCAGCAGCGACGGCACCTCGTGGGCGAGGATGTCGCGCAGCACGCCGCCGCCGACCGCCGTGGCCAGGCCCAGCGTGGCGGCGAAGGTGAGGCCGAGCCCGTGGTCGTACGCCTTGACCGTGCCGGCCACGCAGAACAGCCCGAGTCCGGCCGCGTCGAAGACCCCCACCGCCTTGGTGATCCGCTCGACCTCCGGGTGCAGGAAGAAGACGATCAGCGTGGCGAACAGCGGGGTCAGGAAGTAGCCGAGGTCGGTGAAGGCGGCGGGCGGCACCGCACCGATGATCAGGTCCCGCAGGAGACCTCCGCCCAGCGCCGTGACCTCCGCCAGCACTGCCATACCGAAGACGTCGAAGTTCTTGCGGACGGCGAGGAGAGCACCGGAGATCGCGAAGACGAAGATCCCGGCGAGGTCCAGCGAGTGCTGGACGGAGGGGCTGAACAGATCGGTGAGCACGCGACATTCTTACTCGTCCCGCACACGCGATCGGACAAGCGCGGTGCGCGGCCCCCGAAGAGCCGGCGGCCGGGCCATGGGCGGGTCCCGATCGACGCCACCCCGCCCCGGCCGGTCCCGCCCGTCGCCCGCCGTCTCAGGCCGTGGCCGGCGCCGGCTCCGGCACGGACTCCGGGTGGTGACAGGCCACCTGGTGCCCCGGCTCCAGCGCCACCAGCGGCGGCTCCTGGCTGCTGCACACCTCCGTCGCCTTCCAGCACCGGGTGTGGAAGCGGCACCCCGAGGGCGGGGAGATCGGCGAGGGCACGTCGCCCTTGAGCAGGATGCGCTCCCGCTTGGTGCGCCGCCCCGGGTCCGGCACCGGCACCGCCGACAGCAGCGCCTTGGTGTACGGGTGCATGGGCCGGGTGTAGAGGGACGAGCGGTCGGTCAGCTCCACCAGCTTGCCGAGGTACATCACCGCGATCCGGTCCGAGACGTGCCGGATGACCGACAGGTCATGGGCGATGATCACATAGGTCAGGCCCAGCTCGGTCTGGAGGTCGTCCAGCAGGTTGACCACCTGCGCCTGGATCGACACGTCCAGCGCGGAGACCGGCTCGTCCGCGACCACCAGCTTGGGGTTGAGGGCGAGCGCCCGCGCGATGCCGATGCGCTGCCGCTGGCCGCCGGAGAACTCGTGCGGATAGCGGTTGTAGTGCTCCGGATTGAGCCCCACCAGCCCCAGCAGCCGCTGGACCTCCTTCTTCACCCCGCCCTCGGGCTTGATGCCCTGGAGCCGGAAGGGCGCGCCGACGATCGTGCCGACCGTGTGCCGGGGGTTCAGCGAGGAGTACGGGTCCTGGAAGATCATCTGAACGTCGCGGCGCATCGGGCGCATGCCCGCCACCCCGAGGTGGGTGATGTCCTTCCCCTGGAACTCCACCGTGCCGCCGGTGGGCTCCAGCAGCCGGGTGATCAGCCGGCCCATGGTGGACTTGCCGCAGCCGGACTCCCCCACCACGCCCAGGGTCTCCCCGGCGAGGACGTCGAAGGTGAGGCCGTCCACGGCCTGCACCGCGCCGATCTGCCGGCGCAGCAGCCCCTTGGTGATGGGGAAGTGCTTGACCAGGCCCTTCACCCTGAGGATCGGCTCCGGTCCGCCGGCCGTCTGCTGTTCGGGGATGCTCATCTCGTGGTCCTTCACAGCTTGGGCGCGATCTCTTCGGTCCAGATGCGGGTCCGCTCCTCCTGGGACATATGGCAGGCGGAGAGGTGCCGGCCGCCCTCCGCGCCGGTGACGGGCCGCAGCTCGGGGCGCTCGGTGCGGGTGACGCCGGCCGCGGGGACGTCGGCGTAGGGGCAGCGCGGGTTGAAGGCGCAGCCGGCCGGCACGTTGATCAGGCTGGGCGGGGAGCCCTTGACCGGGATCAGCCGCTCGGTCTGCTCCCGGTCGATCCGCGGCATCGAGCCCAGCAGCCCCCAGGTGTAGGGGTGCTGCGGGGTGTGGAAGACCTGCTCCGCCGGGCCGCGTTCGACGCACCGGCCGCCGTACATCACCAGGATGTCGTCGGCGAGCTCGGCGACGACGCCGAGGTCGTGGGTGATGACGATGACGGCCGAGCCGAACTCCTTCTGGAGGTCGCGGATCAGGTCCAGGATCTGTGCCTGCACGGTGACGTCGAGGGCGGTGGTCGGCTCGTCCGCGATGAGCAGGTCGGGGTTGTTGACCAGGGCCATCGCGATCATCGCGCGCTGGCGCATGCCGCCGGAGAACTGGTGCGGGTAGTCGTCCACGCGCCGGTCGGGCTGGGGGATGCCGACCCGGTCCAGCAGCTCGACGGCGCGCTTGCGGGCGGTCTTCTTGTCGACGTCGTTGTGGACGCGGTACGCCTCGACGATCTGGTGGCCGACGGTGAAGTACGGGTGCATGGCCGACAGCGGGTCCTGGAAGATCATCGCCATCTCGCGGCCGCGCAGCCGCCGGACCCGGTCCGGGTCGGCGGTCATCAGCTCCTTGCCGTCCAGCCAGATCTCCCCGGAGATCCGGGCCTTGCCCCGCCCGTACTGGCCGACGGTGTGCAGGCCCATGATGCCGAGCGAGGTGACCGACTTGCCGGAGCCGGACTCCCCCACGATGCCGAGGGTCTTCCCCCGCTCCAGCTGGAAGGAGAGCCCGTCGACGGACTTCACCAGGCCGTCGTCGGTGGGGAAGTGGATGCGCAGGTCGCGCACGTCGAGGTAGGCAGTGGGCGGCGCGGCGTCCGGGCGTACGGGCTCGCCGACGGCCCCCGTCTTGTGCAGGTCGGTCATGAGAGCCTCACTCGCGGATCGATCACGGCGTACAGCAGGTCCACGACGACGTTGGCGAACACGACGGCGGAGGCCGTGATCAGGGTGACGCCCAGGATCATCGGCAGGTCCCGCTCGTTGATCGCGGTGACCGCCGCCGCGCCGAGGCCCTTGATGCTGAAGGCGGTCTCGGTGAGGATCGCGCCGCCGACGAGGGCGCCCAGGTCCATGCCGAGGATGGTGAGGATCGGGGTCATAGTGGAGCGCATCGCGTGTTTGCCGATGACCACCGGTTCCCGCAGGCCCTTGGCGCGGGCGGTGCGGATGTAGTCCTCCCCGAGGACCTCCAGCATGGTGGCCCGGGTGAGGCGGGCGTACATCGCCGCGTAGAGGAAGGCGAGGGTGACCCAGGGCAGGATCATCCCCCGGAACCAGCTCGCCGGGTCGTCGCCGAAGGCGGTTCCGGCGCTCTCGGCCCAGCCGAGCTGGTATTTGAAGACCGCGAGGGAGAGCAGCGCCGTGAAGTAGATCGGCAGCGAGACGCCGGCGAGCGCCACGGTCATCGCGGTGCGGTCCCACAGGGTGCCGCGCTTGAGGGCGGAGACGACGCCGGTGAGGACGCCGCCGATGACCCACAGCACACAGGCGCCGCCCGCGAGCGTCAGGGTGACGGGCAGCTTCTCCTTCAGCTCGGGCCAGATGGGCAGGTCGTGCTTGAAGGAGTAGCCGAAGCAGGGGGCCGGGCAGTGGGCGCTCGTGCCGCCGCCGCTGTAGTCACGGCCGGCGAAGAGTCCGGAGACGAAGTCCCAGAACTGTTCGAGGATGGGTTTGCCGAGGCCCAGCTTCTGCCGGATGCCCTCGATGGCCTCCGGGTCCGCCTGTTTGCCGACGTACATCAGCGCGGGGTCGGTCCCGGTGAACTTCGGGATCGCGAAGAAGATGCCGAAGGTCACGAGGATGACCACGAGCAGCATCACGATGGCGGCGAACAGTCGCCTGACGATATATGCGAACACAGCGGTCGGCCCGGCGGCGGCCGGGGAGCCTCCAGGAGGGGGCTCCCCGGCCGCCGCGCTCGGCCATCACCTGCCCTTCGGGCCTAGCGGCGGGCGCGCCGGCGGAGCGGACGGACGGTCACTTGACGACACCCAGCGAGGCGTAGTCGTAACGGCCGTTCCAGGCGTCGGCCGTGTAGACGTTGGTCAGTCGCGAGCTGCGCCAGATGATGTTCTTCTCATAGGTGAAGGGCAGGTACCAGGCGCCCTCCATGACCTTCTTGTTGGCCTCCTGGTAGAGCTTTCCGGCCTTGGCCGGGTCGATCTCGGCGATGCCCTCGTCGAAGAGCTTGTTGACCGCCGGGTCGTTGAGCTCGGGGTAGTTCTGGTTGCCGCTCTGCTGGATGAAGCGGCCGTCCGCGATCGGCTGGAGGAAGCCCTGGCCGCTGGCGAAGTCGGCGCCCCAGCCCATGATGATGATCCCGTAGTTCTTGGCCTTGACGTTCTGCGGCGAGCCGATGATGCCGGTGGACTGGGCGCCGTCGTACTTGTCGATCTGCGCCTCGATGCCGACGGCCTTCAGGGACGCCTGGAGGGACTCGGCGGTGGCCACCTCGGCGAGCTTGTTGTTGCGGACCGCGATGGTGGTGGAGAAGCCGCTGGGCTTGCCGCAGGCTTTCAGCTCCTCCTTGGCCTTGGCGACGTCGGGCTTGCCCTGCCTGAGGCTGTACGGGTCGTAGCTCTCGTCGAAGCCCACGACGGCCGGCGGCAGCATGCTGATGCCGATGTCGCCGCCCGCCTGGGGGCCGCCGCGCGCGGTCTGCAGCGAGGTGTGGTCGGCGCCGTAGATGACGGCCTTGCGGCAGTGCTCGTTGTCGAAGGGCGGGACGGTCTTGGGGAAGGCCGCGTAGCGGATGAAGCCGGTCTGCGGGTTGTCGACGTTGCCCTTGTGCGCCTGGAGGGCCTTCTGGCGGCCCGCCGAGCCCATGCCCGTCGCGTTGAGGTCGAGGTCGTAGTCACCGGCGAGCAGCCGGCTGTCCATGTCCTCGGCGTTGGTGATGAGCGCGACGGAGATCTTGTCCGGCAGGGCCTTGCGCACCGGGTCCGACGCCTTGTCCCACTTGTCGTTGCGGACGAGCTCCAGGCCCTTGTTGGGGCCGTACGAGACGAACTTGTAGGGGCCGCTGGAGAACGGCTTCAGACCGTAGCGCTCCACGGTGTCCTTGTCCGGGCGCACCGGGGCGGCCGCGGGCAGCGCCAGCATCTGGAGGAAGTCGCCGTTGGGCTTGGGGAGCTTGAAGACGATGGTCTTCTCGTCGGGCGTCTCGATCGCCTTCAGGCCCAGCTTGTCCTTGCTCTGGTCCTTGTACGGGCCCTTGTACTCCTTGTCCGGGTCCAGGACCTGCATCAGCCAGGTGGGGCCGCCGGAGATCTTGTCGGTGGCCCAGGTGCGCTCGATGCCGTACTTGATGTGCTGGGAGGTGATCGGCTGCCCGTCCTCCCAGGTCAGACCCGGGCGCAGGGTGAAGGTGTAGGTCTTCTTGTCGTCCGAGATCTTGCCGGTGTCGGTGGCCATGTCCGGCACCACGGTGGTGCTCTCCGGGCCGGGGGCGGCCTTGGGGGTGACCAGGGTGCGGGTGTAGTAGCGGGCGAAGTCCCACATGAATCCGTAGTAGCCGCGCTGCGGGTCCCAGGAGTCGGCGTCCTGCGTGCCGATGAACTTCAGCTCGCCGCCCTTCTTGTCCGAGGCCGAGGCCACCTTGCCGATGCCCGCGTTGAAGCCCGCGGCCTTGCCGTCGCCGCCCCCGCCGCCCTTGCCGCCGCCACCGCCGCAGGCCGCGGTGGAGACCAGGGCCGCGACCACGAGGGCCGCCCCTGCGGCGGCCCTCCGCCTCGAAGTTCTCTGGGTTGTCACGATGCAGCGACCTCCGTGATCGACGCCGCCCGGAACGGGCCGGCGGTTCGTTGGACGGCCTCCTGACGGATCGACAGGGGCACTCGCGTACGGGGGATTTCAGGGCTTGTTACGGGCGTGACTAGCGCGAACCCTTGGGGTCCAGCGCGTCCCGCACACCGTCACCGAAGAGGTTGAACGCCAGGACGGTGACGAAGATGGCGAGACCCGGGATGATCATGTACAGCGGGTCGGCCTCGTAGTGGTCGACGGCCCGGGAGAGCATGTCGCCCCAGGAGGCCGTGGGCGGCTTGACGCCCGTACCGAGGAAGCTGAGGGCGGCCTCGGTGAGCACATTGGTGGGGATCATCAGTGTGGTGTAGACGGTGATCGGCGCGACCAGGTTGGGCAGCAGCTCGCGGAGCAGGATGTAGCCCCGCCCGGCGCCCAGGCTGCGCGCCGCCTCCACGTACTCCCGCTCTCTGAGCGAGAGCGTCTGACCGCGCACGATGCGCCCGATGTAGGGCCAGCCGAAGAAGCCGATCACCACGATCAGCACCCCCATCCGGACGCCCGAACCCGTCAGCCCCCAGAGGGAGTCGGGGACCACGGAGACCAGCGCGATGATGAACAGCAGCTGGGGGAAGGCCAGCAGCAGGTCCATGAGGCGGCTGACGACCGTGTCGACCCAGCCCCCGAAGAACCCGGCGACGATCCCGAAAAGCGTGCCCAGGACGACCGCGACGACGGCCGCGAGGAAGGCGACGAGCAGCGAGACCCGCGCGCCGTAGACGATGCGGCTGAACACATCGCGCCCGTTGCGCGGTTCGACGCCCAGGAGGAAGTCCGAGTTGATGCCGCCCCAGGAGCCCTTGGGCACACTGAACAGCGGGTCGATCTCCTCCTCGTGGAACTCGTTCGGCGGGTGCCCGAGGAGGTCCACGATCAGCGGCGCGAACACCGCGACCAGGATCAGCAGCAGGACGACGACCCCGCCGGCCAGGGCCAGCTTGTCGCGCTTGAGGCGGATCCAGGCGATGCGCCAGGGGGAGCGGCCCTCGATGGCCCGGGCCGGGGCGCCGGCGGTGACATCGACGGCCGCGGTCTCCGCCGCGCCCGTGTCGTGCAGTGGTGCCGTCATCGTCTGGAGGACCCCTCTCGGCCGGTGCTGGCCGGCCCAACGCCCAGCGCGCATGCGGCTGGTTCACATCACTGGTGCGAAAGGTGCGATGGTGCGGTGAGTACACGCGGAGCAGGTCGTACACAGGACCGGAAGTCCTTGTGGGCGGGAGTCTTCAACGCCTTCGCGATCACCCGCCAGCCCTCATTCACAAAGGATGCGCAACCGTGATGTGCGGGGTGGGCTTCCGTTATACGGACAGCACGGCCGCGTCAGCGGGCCCACCGGCGAGCCGCCGCCGGGCCCCTGACGTCGGGTGGACGGCGCGCCGACGGCGGCCGACGGCGGATACGCGCCGGTCAGTACGCGCCGGTCCGGCCGCCCTGGGGCGGGTAGCCGTAGCCGCCCGTCGGGGCGGGCGCGCCGCCGCCGTAGGCGTCGCGGTCGAAGAAGGGCCGGGCGTGGGCGCGCATCCACATCGCGACGGGGTCGTGCTCGTCGGACATCGCGACCGTGGAGACGGGCAGCCCCTCGGGCACCGCGCCGACCGACTGCCGCATCATCGCGTGCACCGATTCCACGGCGGCCGGGGAGGTGTCGTAGAGATCGAGCCCGATCGCCAGATACGGGCTGCCCAGGGCGGGCTGCACCCAGGCGCGGCGCAGCGCCCGGACCGCGGGCGTGCGGTGGGCGTGCTGCCCGAGCAGGGCGTAGAACTGCGGGATCTCTATGGCGGGCTCGCTCAGCAGGAGCGGGCCGGCCGGCAGCCGGTCCAGGCCGGCGGCGATCCGCCGCAGGTCGAGCCAGGGCACGCCGACGCCGCCGCCGGGGGCGTGCGGGTTGAGCCACAGGCCCCAGCGGCCGGGGTAGAGGGAGGCGGCGACGGAGTGGCCGGAGATCACCTCATGGGCCCGGTTCCAGCCGCTCGCGGCGAGCTCCTGGGCGGAGGTCACGCACGGGGCGTAGCCGAGGCCGTCGACCTCCATGTTGCCGTACTGGGCGTCGGGCGCCCCGGACTGCCCGTGCCAGAGCAGCATCCAGACGGTGCCCTCGGCGAGGGACCGCAGCAGGCCCTCGTACGCGTCGTACCGGCCGGGCGCCACTTGGCGCAGCATCTGCTCCACGCCGCTCTCCGCGCCCGCGCTCACCTGGGTCCGCCTCTTCTCTCGGCCGTCTCTCCACCGCAGCGGGGCACGCCGACGCACCCCCTGCGGTCATCCAACCAGCTTACGAGCCCGCGGCGGCGAACAGGAGAGGAGTCACAGGTCACGGTCGTAGAACGGGCGGACCCGGGAGCGCATCCAGTCGCCGACCGGGTCCTGCGCCACGTCGAGGAAGACGAGCTGGACGGGCCAGGGCACGGGCACGGCGCCGAGGGCGCGGCCCAGGGCCGCCATGACGGCTTCCCGGCTGCCCGGGTCGGGCAGGTCGAGCTCGACGCCGACGAAGAGGGCCGGGGCGCCGCCCTCGACGCTGGCGAGGGCGCGGCGCGCGGTCCGGACGACCTGCGCGGCGGCGAACTCCAGGCCGGCGGCGGCGAGGAAGGCGGTGGGCTCCTCCTGCCAGTCGGGCTGGAAGAGGCGGACCCGGCCGCCGGTGGCCCCTCCATCAGGCCCGTCCAGAAGGGTGCGACCGGCCCGGCAGAGCGCGGCGACGGCGGCCGGCGGGAGGGGCACGCCGATGGCGCCCTCGGGGTTGACGACGATGCCGACCTGCGGGGGCAGGCCGCGGGCGAACTCGACGGCCGGCGCCACGGTGAAGGACATCCGGTCGCCGGCGACCCTCAGGAACTCGCCCTCGGAGCTGAAGACCGGGACGAAGGCCGCGCCGTCGAGCTCGACGGTCGGCACGTCCAGGTCGGGGCTGCCGGGGCCGCCGCCGTTCGGCAGCGGGACCCAGACGTGGCTGCGGCCGAGCACCTCGACGATGCGGGGGCCCGCGCCGGGGACGCCCAGCGAGGCGGCGAGCACCGCTTCGAGCTCGTTGGCGGGCCAGCCCGGGTGGGCCGCGCCGCCGGGGGTGCCGTCGGGAGTGCCGCCTGGGGTGCCGTCGTACTGCTGGGGGATGCTCATCTTTTCCAACGCCGTTCAACCACCGTCTCGCCACGTCTTGTGCGGGCCGCAACCGCACTTTAACGGGTCGGCCCGCGCCGCCGCCGGGGCTCCGCCCCTAGGGCGCCGGACGGGCCGGGCCGCCGGTCCCGGCCGGCCTTTCACCGAAGGTCCGGGCGACCGCCGCCGAGGGTCCGGGCGACCGCCGCTGAAGGCCCGGCCGACCGCCGCGCACCCGTCCGGGGACCGCTGTGCGCCCGTCCGCGGGGCCGCTGTGCGCCCGTCCGGGGGCCGCCGCGCGCCCGTCCGCGGGGCCGCTATGCGCCCGTCCGCGGGCCGCTATTCGCCCTCGAACCCCACCCGTCGCAGCACATCCACCGCGCCCCGGTCGAGCACCACCGCCGATGCCGTCCCCCACGGCAGCCGGCCCGCCGTCGCCTCCGTCACCAGGCGGGCCATCGCGCCCCGGTGGCGGCCGAAGGCGCGCGGGGAGACACGGCGGCCGCGGGCGGCCTGGCCGGCGAGGGCCGTACCGGGTGCCACGTCGAGCAGCAGGAGGTGGACGGCGCGGCCGCGCCGCCGCGCGTCGCGGGCCAGCCAGCGGCGCACCCAGCCGCGCTCCCCGCAGTCGTGGATGACGGCGCTGGAGCCGGAGCGGAGGGCGCGGCGCAGGGCCGCGTAGTGGGCGAGGCGGGCGAAGGGGCGGTAGAGCCCGTACGGCAGCCGGCCGGGCAGCCGGCGCTCCAGCCGCTCGCGGGAGTCCTGGGAGTCGACGCACCACACCAGACCGGCGCGGCCGTCGAGCGGCGGCACCACGCGCCGGATCAGGGTGGACTTCCCGCTGCCCGGCAGGCCGGAGACGATCAGCAGATCGCCCGGTGGGAAGCGCAGCTCCGCCCGGCCCGCGCCGCCCCGCAGATCGAGCACCCGGGCCCGGCCGGCGGGCCGGGGTGCCGCTCCGTCCCCTGTGCCCGAGGCGTCGCGCCCGTCCGGGTCGTCCCGGCCGGCGCGCACCGCGCGGCCCCGTGGCGCGGGCTCCGCCCGTCTCGCTCCAGCGCCCCGCGTCCCCATCGTGTCCGCCCTCCCCCGGTCAGGTCCCTGCCCCTTACCCATGAAATGTAAAGAAAAGGTAATGCAATTAAGAGGGCCGTGGGCAGTCTTTCGCGGCCCTGTCCATGCAATGATGTGCGCGCCAAGCGCATACCCAACTGCATACCGGCCGCTCGAATCCGCGCGGGAGAGTTCCAGCCGTCATGTGCTGGACGCCGAAGGAGCAAGTTCCTCCCTTGAATCTCTCAGGCCCCGTACCGCGTGGGTGAGGCAGATCTGAAAAGCGGGCCGCCGTGTGCGGTCCCACCCAAGGTGCAAGCCGGGGCCCCGCGTGTCGACGCGGCTCCGGTGAACCTCTCAGGTTCCGATGACAGATGGGGAGGACGTCCTCACCGCCATGCCTGGGAGTCCACACCATGACCGATGCCCCTCGCCGTACGGCCCTCGACGCGCTGCATCGCACGCTCGGCGCCACCATGACCGACTTCGCCGGCTGGGACATGCCCCTGCGGTACGGCAGCGAGCGTGACGAGCACATCGCCGTCCGCACCCGCGCCGGGCTCTTCGACCTCTCCCACATGGGCGAGATCACCCTCACCGGCCCGCAGGCCGGGCAGGCCCTCGACTTCGCGCTCGTCGGCAACCTCTCGGCGCTCGCGGTCGGCCGCGCCCGCTACACCATGATCTGCGAGGCCGGCGGCGGCATCCTGGACGACCTGATCGTCTACCGGCTGGCCGAGCAGGAGTACATGGTCGTCGCCAACGCCTCCAACGCCCAGGTGGTGCTGGACGCCCTGACCGAGCGCGCCGCGGGCTTCGAGACCGAGGTGCGCGACGACCGGGAGAACTACGCGCTGCTCGCCGTCCAGGGCCCCGAGGCCCCGGGCATCCTGAAGTCCCTCACCGACGCCGACCTGGACGGGCTGAAGTACTACGCGGGCCTGCCGGGCACGGTCGCGGGCGTCCCGGCGCTGATCGCCCGTACGGGCTACACCGGCGAGGACGGCTTCGAGCTGTTCGTGGCCCCGGGCGACGCCGAGCGGCTGTGGCGGGCGCTGACCGACGCGGGCACCGGCGCGGGCCTGGTGCCCTGCGGCCTCTCCTGCCGCGACACGCTGCGCCTGGAGGCGGGCATGCCGCTGTACGGGCACGAGCTGACGACCGCGACCACGCCCTTCGACGCGGGCCTGGGCCGGGTGGTGAAGTTCGACAAGACCACGAACGCCGGGGACTTCGTCGGCCGCGAGGCCCTCACGGCCGCCGCCGAGCGCGCCGCGACGAACCCGCCGCGCAAGCTGGTCGGGCTGATCGCCGAGGGCCGCCGGGTGCCGCGTGCCGGGTTCTCCGTGGTCGCCGACGGCGCGGTGGTGGGCGAGGTCACGTCCGGCGCGCCCTCCCCGACGCTCGGGAAGCCGATCGCCATCGCGTATGTCGACGCCGCACACGCCGCACCCGGTACAAAGGGGGTGGCCGTGGACATTCGCGGCAGTCATGAGCCCTACGAGGTGGTCGCGCTGCCCTTCTACAAGCGCGAGCGCTGACCTCTCCCGCCTCGTTCCCGTCCCACCTGTCAAGACCCGTTGCACAAGCACCCACGCGCATCCAGGAGAATCAAGCCATGAGCAACCCCCAGCAGCTGCGCTTCAGCAAGGAGCACGAGTGGCTGTCGGCCGTCGAGGACGGCGTGGCGACGGTCGGCATCACCGAGTTCGCGGCGAGCTCGCTCGGTGACGTGGTCTTCGCCCAGCTCCCGGCGGTCGGCGACACGGTCACCGCGGGCGAGTCCTGTGGCGAGCTGGAGTCGACCAAGTCGGTCAGCGACCTGTTCGCACCGGTGACCGGTGAGGTCGTCGAGGCCAACCAGGACGTCGTGGACGACCCCTCGCTGGTGAACTCCGCCCCCTTCGAGGGCGGCTGGCTGTTCAAGGTGAAGATCACGGACGAGCCGGGCGACCTGATGTCGGCCGACGAGTACACCGCCTTCACCGCAGGCTGATCCCGCCCTCCTCCGCCCAGGAAGTCCAGGAAGAACTCATGTCGCTTCTGAACAGCTCCCTCCATGAGCTCGACCCCGACGTCGCCGCCGCTGTCGACGCCGAACTCCACCGCCAGCAGTCCACCCTCGAAATGATCGCGTCGGAGAACTTCGCTCCGGTCGCCGTCATGGAGGCCCAGGGCTCGGTCCTCACCAACAAGTACGCCGAGGGCTACCCGGGCCGCCGCTACTACGGTGGCTGCGAGCACGTCGACGTCGTCGAGCAGATCGCCATCGACCGGATCAAGGCGCTCTTCGGCGCCGAGGCCGCGAACGTCCAGCCGCACTCCGGTGCGCAGGCCAACGCCGCCGCGATGTTCGCGCTGATCAAGCCCGGCGACACCATCCTGGGCCTGAACCTCGCCCACGGCGGTCACCTGACCCACGGCATGAAGATCAACTTCTCCGGGAAGCTCTACAACGTGGTCGCGTACCACGTCGACGAGCAGACCAGCGTGGTCGACATGGACGAGGTCGAGCGCCTCGCCAAGGAGCACCGCCCGAAGCTGATCATCGCCGGCTGGTCGGCCTACCCGCGCCAGCTGGACTTCGCCGCCTTCCGCCGGATCGCGGACGAGGTCGGCGCGTACCTCATGGTCGACATGGCCCACTTCGCGGGCCTGGTCGCCGCGGGTCTGCACCCCAACCCGGTGCCGCACGCCCACGTCGTCACCACGACCACCCACAAGACGCTGGGCGGCCCGCGCGGTGGTGTGATCCTCTCCACGGCGGAGCTCGCCAAGAAGATCAACTCTGCCGTCTTCCCCGGTCAGCAGGGTGGTCCGCTGGAGCACGTGATCGCCGCCAAGGCCGTTTCCTTCAAGGTCGCGGCAAGCGAGGAGTTCAAGGAGCGCCAGCAGCGTACGCTGGAGGGCGCCAGGCTCCTCGCGGAGCGCCTGGTGCAGCCGGACGTGGCCGAGGCGGGCGTCTCCGTCCTCTCCGGCGGCACGGACGTGCACCTGGTCCTCGTGGACCTGCGCAACTCCGAGCTGGACGGCCAGCAGGCCGAGGACCGTCTCCACGAGGTCGGCATCACGGTCAACCGCAACGCCATCCCGAACGACCCGCGGCCGCCGATGGTCACCTCGGGTCTGCGGATCGGCACCCCGGCGCTGGCCACCCGCGGTTTCCAGGCCGAGGACTTCCGCGAGGTCGCGGACATCATCGCCGAGGCGCTGAAGCCGTCCTACGACGTGGCGGCACTGCGCGTCCGCGTCACCGCCCTGGCGGAGAAGCACCCGCTGTACACCGGTCTGAAGTAACAGAGCGGCACCTGATTCACCCGTTGGTTCGGGGCACTGGGCACACTGGAAGGTGAGCCCGGTGCCCCGCGCCACGTCAGCACCGCAGTACCCCTGCGTCACCCCCGCATCACCGACGCGTCACCCCGTACCACCGACCAGAGGGAGTTGCCACCGTGGCCATCTCCGTATTCGATCTCTTCTCGATCGGCATAGGCCCGTCCAGCTCCCACACGGTCGGTCCCATGCGGGCCGCGCTGATGTTCACGCGCCGGCTGAAGAACGAGGGCCTCCTGGCCCACACCACCGCCGTACGCGCCGAGCTGTTCGGCTCGCTCGGCGCCACCGGCCACGGCCACGGCACGCCCAAGGCCGTGCTGCTCGGCCTGGAGGGCCACTCCCCGCGCACCGTCGACGTGGAGACCGCGGACGACGAGGTCGAGCGGATCCGCGCGACGAAGCGGCTGCGGCTGCTCGGCGCGGAGATCGGCTCCACCCACGAGATCGACTTCGACGAGTCGACCCAGCTGATCCTGCACCGCCGCCGCTCCCTGCCGTACCACGCCAACGGCATGACCCTCTTCGCCTACGACGAGGACGGCGCGCCCCTGCTGGAGAAGACGTACTACTCGGTCGGCGGCGGCTTCGTCGTCGACGAGGACGCGGTGGGCGAGGACCGGATCGTCCTCGACGACACCGTGCTGAAGTACCCCTTCCGCACCGGTGACGAGCTGCTGCGCCTCTCCCGTGAGACCGGCCTGTCGATCTCGGCCCTGATGCTGGAGAACGAGAAGGCGTGGCGCACGGAGACGGAGATCCGCGAGGGCCTCCTGGAGATCTGGCGCGTCATGCAGGCGTGCGTCTCGCGCGGCCTGTCCCGCGAGGGCATCCTGCCGGGCGGCCTGAAGGTCCGCCGCCGTGCCGCGAACACCGCGCGCCAGCTGCGCGCCGAGGGCGACCCGCAGGCCCGCGCGATGGAGTGGATCACGATCTACGCCATGGCGGTCAACGAGGAGAACGCCGCCGGCGGCCGCGTCGTGACGGCCCCGACCAACGGCGCCGCGGGCATCATCCCGGCCGTGCTGCACTACTACATGAACTTCGTGCCCGGCGCGGACGAGGACGGCATCGTCCGCTTCCTCCTCGCCGCGGGCGCGATCGGCATGCTCTTCAAGGAGAACGCCTCCATCTCCGGCGCCGAGGTCGGCTGCCAGGGCGAGGTCGGCTCCGCCTGCTCGATGGCCTCCGGCGGCCTCGCCGAGGTCCTCGGCGGCTCCCCGGAGCAGGTCGAGAACGCCGCCGAGATCGGCATGGAGCACAACCTGGGCCTCACCTGCGACCCGGTCGGCGGCCTGGTGCAGATCCCGTGCATCGAGCGCAACGGCATGGCCGCCGCCAAGGCCGTCACCGCGGCCCGGATGGCCCTGCGCGGCGACGGCCGCCACCACGTCTCCCTGGACAAGGTCATCAAGACCATGAAGGAGACGGGCGCGGACATGAAGGTCAAGTACAAGGAGACGGCGCGCGGCGGGCTCGCGGTCAACGTCATCGAGTGCTGATCAACAGCGGTCTGACCTGGGAAGACGAGCGTTTCACGGCGTTGCCGATGTCGCATTCTTGATCGGCCCCGCACTCCCCAGGCACTCCCCGGGCCCGGCGGGTTCTCCCCAGGGACTCCCCGGGAAACGCGCTGAAACGGCCGCCGTCCCACCCCTCTGAACAGGGGCGGAACGGCGGCCGTCGTCGTTGCGGAGGCCCGCATGCCTGAGCGCCGGCGTCAGCTGATGCCGCCGGCCGACCGGGCAGCGATCACTTGCCCTTAGCGATCTGGTCGACGCGGGGGACGGACAGCCCGAGGAGCTCGGCGACCTCCCGCAGCTTCAGGCCCTTCTCCTCCCGCGGCCCGACCACAACGGCGCGGCGCACGGCCTTCGCCTCCTTGCACCACCGCGAGCCTGGCCGGCGTCATCGCCGCGACGGTCGCGGCCGGCGCGTACGCCTGGCTGTGGATCGCGTGGGCCGTACTCGCGGCCGCGACCGTGGCCGTCGTAGGCATCGAACGGCGCCGCGCCGGAGGCTGACCCCCGTTCCGGCGCTCCGCTGCGCCCGGACCAGTGGAGCGCCGGAGTCGTCGGCCGCCGCAAGTGTCTCCGGTTGTGCCCTCGTTGGGGCCCGGTCATGGGGTACGGTGGCGGCGATCGGGTTACTTCGTTCTGCAAACGAAGCGGCCCCCGGAGGTGCGGGAACACCAACCGAGGGCCTACACCCACAAGGACTTACTGAGGAGTCCCGGGATGCTGAGGCATGCTATCGCGCCTGCGCGCTTCTTCTCGCAGGTGCCCAACGAGATCATTCGTCACCCCCGGCTGTCGTCGGACGCGGTGCGCCTGCTGTCCTGGCAGTTGTCACTGCCGGAGGACGCCGATCAGTCGCTGTCGGAGACCGCGAAGCGGGCGGGGATCAAGAAGACCGGGTTCATTCGGGCGAAGCGCGAGCTCGCCGCCGAGGGCTACCTCCACGAGTGGCGGCGGCAAGGTGTGGGCGGCCGGTGGTCGACCACTCAGTTGATCTCCAATGCGCCGCTGTCCGCGCGGCAAGCGGTCGCGGTACGCGACGGCCGCCCGACGGACGGGCTTCCGACCGCCGGAGGGCCGGAAGGCCGGTCCGTCGGCCATCCCCAAAAGAACACGGAAGAGAACATCTCCCACCCTTCCTCTCCGGACCCTGTGGCCGTGTCAGAGCAGGCGGCTGGCCAGGCGTCCGCAGCGGGGAGGAAAGATGCTTCCCCCAACACCTCCCCGGCATCCGGCCCGGACCCAGTGCGTACCGTGCCCGCTCCGTTCGTGGAGCGCGGCGCCCAGGCCCTGGCGGCCGTCTCGCACGGCGAACGCCGCCTGCGCCTGTCGGGTCGCGAGGTTGCCGCACTGGCCCCGTTGGCCGGGGACTGGCTACGACGCGGCGCCACGGTGGCCGACATCCGCGAGGCACTGACGCAATGGCTTCCCGACCGGGTGCACTCCCCGGCCGGACTGGTGCGCGACCGTCTCACTCGCAAGCGCCCGGAGGCACCGACGTTCGCCGAGCAGCGGGCGGCTGAGCGAAGTACGGCCGTAGCGCGGTCCGGGCCGCGAGTGGCGGAGATGCGCGAGTGCGCGGGCGAGCATGTGCAGCCGCGACTGTTCCGGCCGGTGGACGGTGAGGCGCTGTGCCCGTCATGCCGATGCGACCGGGCCGGGACGGAAGCGCCTGCGGCGGCCGAGGCAGCGATGCGGGGCGGCGCCCTGGTCCGTGATCTGCTGCATGCGCACCGGGCAGAAGCAGCGGTGTGAGCTACGGATTGCGGGGTGCCGGATGAACCTGCGGGATCACCTGTCCGCAGGGTGGGCGGCGTTCCGCTGACGCAGTTCGGCAAGCTGCCGCTGGTACAGAGGCCCGGTGGAGTACGACACCTGTGCCGGCGTGGGCGCGGCCTCCTCGATGAGGTTGTGCGCCAACGCTTTGAGCTGCGCAGCCCAGGCAACCACATGCTGTTGGGAAGGGCGCCCGCATTCCTGGGGTTCCCCGGGAAGGCACAGGGGGAGATCGGCAAGGCTGAGCTTGTTGGCTGCGTGCCGGACGTATCGGGCGATGGTGAGCCACTGCTCTTCCGAACGCTCGACGGCGCGGCCGTGGGCCTGCCCGAGCCACGTATCGAAGTCGTCTCCGTGATCAACCATGGCGTGCTCCTACTGGATCAGCGTTCACGCGGGTGCGCTGATCGTAGCCTTGGCCGGAGGGCTGTCCGCCTCCCTCGGATCACAGTGCCCCACCATGGGGGGACAGGGCTGGCACGGGCCGCACATGGGGAGGAACTGGGGAGGTGTGCACGCCTGTGCTCCCCTGCCGTCGTGCACTGCTTCAAGCTCCCGTCGGACGTCGCTCATCCGAGCCCCGGCCCAGACTTCGGCGATCGGCGTTTCGCGCACGTTCCCGGTGGTGAGGAAACGCGAGAGCACACAGGGCCACACATCCCCGTTCGGACCGATGGCTCCCTTTCCTTGGGCGCAGTGCCCGCAGAGGTCGTTGATCGTGGGCTGGGCGCCCCTGCTGGCTCGTCCGAATGCTCGCGTTCGGTCGGCTCCGACTTCCGGCACCCCGAGGGCCGCAAGGTCCCTCTGCGCCTCGTGGACGCGCTGGCCGGCTTGTACTGAAACGATGCCGCCGCGGAGCTGGAGGCCGAGGTCGAGAGCCTTCTTGATGTTCGCCCGGGTCTTCCTGTGGCTCCCTCGCAGGTTGGTGACCTTATCGTGTTCCTGCGGGGTGGCGGAGTAGTAGGACGTGGCGAGCTTGACCCCGCACTCCTTAAAGGTCTCCCACAGCTCGGGCCGGACGTGTGTGAGGTTCGAGAACACTTCGACCGCAAGCCCCGCGCCATGGGCGTGCGTGATCAGCTTGCGCAAGTGCGGGTACAGGGTCGGCTCCCCGCCGATGAACTGCACATCCGCCGTCCCCATGTCCGCCAACTGGTCGATTACGCCCGTCCAGTCCGACACGGTCATGGCCCCGTGCGTGCCCCGAGGGGACGAGTCGGCGTAGCAGTGATCACAGACCTCGTTGCAGAAGCCCGTCACCTCCAGCCACGCGAAACCTAAGGGCGTTTGGGAAGTACTCATTTCTCCTCCTTACGAAGGGGGGAATACGAAGGACTGCCACGAGCACCTCAATGTGGTGCTCGTTGGCCGTAGCTTCCGCTGGCCGGAGGGCGGCCGGGGCGAGCGTCTGGAGCCTGCCTCTCAGCCAGGAGGGCGCATCGGGGGAAGGCCCGGCGTCCGGCGGAGAGGCAGGCGGCTCTAGAAGTGGCCAGGCTCGCCGTAGACAGCGAGCCGAGCGACGGTGCGGCACCCCTGGCGAGCACGAGGGTGCCGATCGGAGCGGGGCTTAATGGGCGCGGATGGTCGTCAGGGCAAGAGGTACGGGCACTTCCGCGAGGCCACCAACAAGCTCTGCCTCGGATCGCCCGTCCTAAGGATGGACCAGCGGAATGCCATGCCCTGTACTCGCTTGCCCAGGCCCATGTGACGTCCTGCCCGATGACGTCTGGACATCGGGGTGGTGCTTCATCCCTTCCCTTGCCTCAGAACGATGTCAGAGTGGCCTTGGCCGGCGCGGTGTAACGGGCACCGGCACGGGGGGTACGCCTGCGATCCGGGAGGCAGGTCGGGGCCGTCTGCGGATTCGTTCAGGTCATGACTGACTAGGAAGGCGCCGTTGACTCCACACGCGGCAATCGCCCGGGACAGCGTCCGGCGGACGGCGCTTGGGGACGTCATCGGACCACGCCATTCGGAATCAAGCGCTTCGTCTGGCCCAGTCAGGTTCCGCGCGTACACGAACCCTCCAGCTGCCTCCACCACGCCGGCGAACCCGAAGTAGGTTTCTTTGCGGCAGGAGATCGTCGACCGCCAGGGCGTGAAGAGCGCCGCGTGCCCCTGTGCACGGATCAGGTCGAGTGCCCGCTGGAGTCCTTCCCGCTCTGCTGGAGAGCGGCCCGGCTCACGCTCCACGACCACGTCCAGGGCACGCCAGCCAATCTCTTGCACGTACCGCTCGCACTCCTCGCGGAGCACGCCCACACGGCCCCTGCCGGAGGGACACAGGTAGATCACGCATCCGAAGCGGGTGCGCGCCCTGGAGCTCGCCGCTTCGAGCAAGCGGAGGTGAGGGCTTTCGCCCGGGTTACTAAGCACGCTCCCGAACGTAGGAGCGGCGCCTCAGGTGACTCAACGAACTTGCGCCGACTTGCATTTGATCACTCAATGGAGTCGATGGCTCGGGTGATCAGTGACCTCGCTGCGGAGCCGTAGACAGAAATGGCAGAGAGTTCGTTGAAGGTCGTCGTGTAGTCGCGCATCTCACGAGGCTGGGTGACGGTTAGGTGTGCCGAGACAAGCTCGACGTTCACTTGCCTGTCGTCGTACATGGTGAACGACTCGACAGGCCAGCCAGACCCCCGTGGGACGCCCATAGGGATGATGCCCAGGCTCACGGAAGGCAAGGACCCGACAGAGATCAAGTGCCCGAGCTGTCCGACCATGGTGTTCGCGTCGCCGATCACGGTGTGAAGCACCCACTCCTCCACGAGGGCAGCGAATCGGTGGCCGCCGGAGCGCAGCACGTTCTGCCGCTCCATGCGAACGGCGACAGCCTCGGCAATATCGTCCGGCGTCTGCCGCAGGTCCTTGATCGTGTTCAGTACGGCCGTCGTGTACGCGGCTGTCTGAAAGAGACCGGGAATCACCCACGACTGATACATACGGAAGTTGCGGGTTCGCTCAAAGAGCGGCTGCGCTGCCTCTTGTGCGCCCTTCAGCCCGGCACGCTCCATGCGCCGCCATTCGACATACATGCCGTCGATGTTGCGAGCGGTGGCGACCAGATCTTCTGTCTGGCTTAGAGCATCACAGTGCCGTGCCCACACACGGATGTCTGCGTCGGAGGGCACGGTATGCCCATGCTCGATGCGGGAGCACTTCGATTCATGCCATCCCGCGAGCGCGGCCAACGCCCGCGCGGTCAGGCCGGAGTCTTTCCGGATCTCGCGCAGGCGCTGGCCGAGGGCTTGCCTGGCTTGCTGAACACTGGATGAGGACATGGAGCGATCAGGCCGGCCGGTACTCCTCGTGGGCCACGGACCGGCTCCACACAGACTCGAATGCCTCTGCGCAGAGCTTGACCGTGCCGGGATCGGTAACTACTTCTTCGGTGGTGAACTGGCCGTCACCACCGAAGTGGTTCACCAACAGCACCGTGTCGTCCAGCAGCCAGAAATCATTGCCAGGAAGAGCGATTCCGGTTGCCATACGGCGAGGCAGCCAGCGGACATGTTCGCCGGACGCGACGTTGGCGAACGTGATGTCGTATTCGAACTGAACGTAGTCCGAAACCGGTTCACTGATCACCCGCGCCCGGCGGACTTCCACACCCCGTGCTGTCGTCTCCTGCATGAGAGTCAGCCAAGGGCGCCACCACGATGCACGATCAGCAGGGTCGTCCCGGTGCCCTGCCTGCCAGGCCACGAACAAGGGATCGTCCCGCATGTAGCCATCTCGCATTTCGAGGTGCACGGCGGATCGCTCACACCGGGCGAGAAGTTCCTCAAGCGTCGGCGCTGCCACCGTTCACCTCCGGGAAGAACTGCATCATGCGCTTCGGGAACTCGATTACGGTCTCATGCTCGGGGATGTCCATCTGACCGAGTCGTTCCGCGTCGAGCACTCGCCATCCCTGAAGGACGTAGTTGCCCGTTCGATCGTCGTAGTACACCGTCGGCGACTTGCCCTCTGGACTCTCAGGGTCCTTTCCCAGCTTGTGCAGGGCCATGCCTTGCCTCCTGTACGCGGAGTGGCGATGTCACTGATGAGCTTGCATCCGCGCTGCCTGACCACGCCACCAACTTGCGCGAACTTGCGCACCTTCCTTCGGTCTCACGACGAGGTGGCCTCCCCAAGCCAGCTGTGCGGCCGGCGCGGGGCCGAGCCCCGTGGGGCCCGTCATGGCAGGAACACCCGCCGGCTGCTTGACGCCGTTCTCGAGCAGATCAAGGCGGAGCGGGTACTGCTCAACGCACGCGGACAGCAAGGCGGCGTCGCCGCCTACCGGGCATGGGGGTACCACAAGGTAGGCGACGCGCGCCCATGGAATGGCGCCGCGCTTCACGACGTGATGGTGCTCGACTTGCGCTAAGCGGATGGGGCGAAGTGTGCTGCAGATCCTGCGCCGTTCGACCTTGCCGATGGCGCGGACGTCAAGAAGGATCAGCATCTGACCTCGCCGCAACTGCTTAGGGGGCAAACGTGGACACAGAAGTATGCACATCCCAAACATGCAACAACCCAACGTTTCCCGGCTATGCCCTGTGCTATCACTGCTTCCGGTCCACTCAGCACGCCGAGGAGGACATGGCACGGCAGACCGAGCGCCTCCAGACCAGAGAGCAGGCCAGGCAGCGGCGCAAGGAACGCAAAGCGGCCGAACGCCAGGCCGCAACAGCACGGGCACCCCGCGCATCCAAGCCGAGACCTGGCCTCAAGCCGCAGGCGACGTCCACGACGCGAAAGGCTGCAAAGCGCGATCCAAGCAAACTGAAAGGCCCGTTCTGGATCTGCGGAGACTGCGGCATCGCCATCCGTAACGACATCATGCGCTGCCACTCCTGCGGCAGGCATGCCTTACCCCAACACAAAGGTCGCACAGCCCCCCAGGTGCCACGCCCGCAGCTTCCCCAGCCTAGGACCCGTCGCAGGCCGCGCGAGGAGGTCAGCGCCGCCCTGGACAGGCAGAAAAGCCGCCCCAAGATCGTTCAGGCTCCCCCCGAGCCCTCTACCCGGGCCCTCAAGCCTCCGACAGAACGTCTTCCCGAACGGTCCCCTGGCTGGTGGGAGACCAATGACAGGTGGTGACCGGTAGCGACCCGCAGCAGATGCACGAAGATCCGGTGAAGTACGCCGTTGTTCCCGGGCCGTTCGACCACGCCGAAGGCGTGGACATCGAGAAGGATCAGCACTTGGCTTCTCCGCAACCGCTGAGCCGCTTTGCAGTGCGTTGCCGCGCGCGAGGACCCGCCAGCGGGATGCAGCACTCGCCGACCCAGGACACGGCCGGTCGCAGCACTACGCCTCGTCGTACTTACGCCCGCAGTTTTTGGCGAATTGCATCCTTCATCTCGGCCAAGAACGGCCTGCTCGTGGTGATCGCAGTGAAGGAGCGGGCCTCTGGGGCGGTTGCCGCAGCTCAAGCGACGTCTCTGGACGGAGGCGGATGGACATGGGTCGCCCCGGACGGGAAGGCCACCGCGACCGGAGACGGCAACGGGTCCGCCATCGTGAATGGCGGGGGCCATGGCAACGAGTTGGAGGCAGGCACCTACGACGAGACGCGGGTCGCTTTCGACATCCCGGAGTCGGCCCGTGGGGGGATGCTGATGTTCAAGGACTCCAACAGCCACCTCTTCAAGTGGCAGATGCCCGCGAAGGACGCCGGTCCTCAGATCGCCAAGTTCTCCGAAGAGGCACACAAGCTCGTGTCGTAGTCTTCGTGCCACGCCCACCTGCACGCGCGGTCTCAACAAGCTCCCATGGAGCGGGCGGACGAGTCCATGACGTAGTAAACGAAATTCGGTCCCTTGGCCCCGCGATGACGGGGGCAAGGGGCCGTGTGCGTTATCTGGCGGTAGTGGTCTGCCAAAGGGTCAGGATGAGACCGAGGATCGCGACCAGGGCGGCAATGCTGGGCAGAGGCCAGCGGGTGCGTTCGAGGGCGTCGAGGCGGTTTTCATGATCGGCGAGCTGGCGGTCGCTCTGGTCGCTGCGCTGGACCAGCAGGGCGAGCGCGCCGTGCAAGGTGGTCCACCTGCGTTCATGGCTCGCCAGCCCGTAGGCCGCGTCCGCGGCGTGCCCGAACTCGTGAAGCATGACGCTGCCACTGCCCGACTCGCCGGACGAATTGACCAACAGGCGCCGCAGCCCGGGAATGTAGACCCCCGCCACATCCGCCCAGGACGAACCTTCCGGCCAGCCACGCGGAGCACCGACGAGCGACTCTCCTCCCCGCAACTGCGGGATGGGCCTGTCCCCCACCGAGATACCGCCGCCCTCCTCCATGAACTCCAGGACCCTGTCGAACACCTCCGGCGGAACGCATTCGAGCTCGTCCAGGGCGCGAAGCGTCGCCTCGGCGTCGTCAGCGTCAAACAGCGGCGCCTCCGCCGACTGGTCGGGACGCTCGGTGCGAGCCTCGTCCCCTACCGCCGGCCCCTGCGAAAGGGACTGATCGTCTTCATCCGCAGAAGCATCGTCCCTGGGACCGGGACGGACCTCTACGCGCTGCCGTTCGTCGAAGGACCGGCGGAAGACGCGCCGTTTCTCTTCGCCGAACACGCCGCTCGTCGCGTCGTCGTACAGGTCCTGCCACTTCGCGACTTCGGGCGAAGGCTTCCACTCCTGCCCCCGGAAGACCGGCTCGGCGTGGCACCCGCACCGGTCGTGGTACGCATCGCCCCCACCGGCCTTCTCCGCAGCGCGCTGGTCCGTGTAGACGGGGCCGCGGATGGCCAGGAGCGCGCAGAACGCGCCCCCGTTACTTGTCCTTCTTCATCTGGGCCTCCAGGGCCTCCTGCTCGGTCGCGGTCTCCGCGGCCGGCGGCGGCTGGATCTTCAGGGCGGCGCCGAAGTCGCTGTACTCGTCGTTCCTGAGGTAGTCGCCCTTGGTGCGCTTCCCGGCCTCCTGGGTCCTGGCGATCACGCCCTCCCCGTCCACCCAGACGTCGAGGGCGACCTTCTCCATCCCGTCGTCCTTCCAGCCCTTCGCGGTGAAGTCGCGGTCGTTCTCCTTCATCGCGTCGCCCTTGTACGCGGCGAGCTCCGCCACCACGACCGTGCCCCGGTAGTGGGCCGTACGACGGCCGCCCACCGTCTCGACGCCGGCGAGCTTCAGGTCCTTGGCCGTGGTGAGGGCGCCCGCCATCCGGACGAAGGGCTCCGACGGATCGGTGTCCTTCGCGCCGCCGACACCGAAGGTCCACCACTTCTTGCCCGGGACCATGGGCGAGTTGAAGTACATCTTGTCGCCCACCGAGATGACATGGGTGACGCCGTCGGGCGCCTCGGCCGTCTTCCGGCCGGTGTCCTTCATGTCGGAGGCGCGCGGCTTCACCTGGAAGGCGCCCTCGGTGACGGAGTCGCCCCGCTCGTCCTTCACCTTTCCCTTGGCGCGGTAGGTGTTGTGCCGTGCGCCCTTGGCCGCGGCCGACTTGAGGGCGGCCACCGGGTCCGCCGCCGTGAGCGCCTTGTCGGCACCGTCGTCCTTGCGCCCGGAGCCCTTGGCCGCCCCGGAACCGTCCGACGTGCCGCCGTCGCCGCCCCCGCACGCGGCCAGGCTCAGGGCGAGCGCGACCCCGGTGACGGCCACGACGGTCTTACGTATCGCCTTCAAGGCTCTTACCGTCCTTTATCCATATTTCGTAAAGTTTTGGTGAGGATATCCCGTCCGATCAGCGGTTTCACCGGCGGATGACCATGACCGGAAACAGCGTGTCAGCACCCGGGAGCCGTCAGTAATGTCAGCGCCCTCTCGTGCAGTTCCTCCTTGTCACCCCCTTGATCCGAGGAGTTCTCGCCATGCGCCGTCCGCTCCGCACCACCGTCGCGTTCCTCGGCACCGCCGCGGCCGCCCTCGGCCTCGCGTCGCCCGCCGTGGCGGACGCCCCCGCTCCGGCGTCCGCCACGCGGATCCACAGCGCCGCGTACGGGGGCTGCCTCACGGCCGAGGGTTCGGGCTACCGCGACCCGCACGGCACGGCACGCCCCTGGCTCGTGGCGCTCCAGCCCTGCGCCGACGCCCCGGCGTACCGCCAGTCCTGGCGCTACAGCCCGGACACCCACCAGTACCAGTCCGTGGCGGAGCCCTACCGGTGCGTCGAGCGGCGGGGCGGGCTGCTGGTGACGTCCCTGTGCGACGCGGACGCGACGTCCCAGCGCTTCCGGGCGGAGCCGGCCGGGGCGGGCGGTCCGGTGAAGATCTTGTCGGAGGCGGACGGGCGGGTGTGGGAGCAGGTGGCGCGGGGGCGGGGGGAGGGGGTGCGTGTTGTCGGTGCCGGTGCGGGGGTGGCGGCGCAGAGGTGGTGGCTGAGCGGGGTCTGAGGCGGGGCGGGTCCGCTGCGCGGGGCTTTTTCCCCAGCCCCGCCCCTTCCCGTAACCGGGGCTCCGCCCCGGACCCGGTGTCCTCAAACGCCGGACGGGCTGAATTTCAGCCCGTCCGGCGTTTGAGGACATTCGGGAAGGGGCGGGCTGGGGAACAGGCCCCGCGCAGCGGCCACCCACCACGTTGTCAGTGCCGACGGTTACGCTCACAGGCATGAGTTACGCAGACCTCCGCGAACTCCAGAGCGCGCTCAACACCGCCTCGGACATCGCCTTCGCTCTCGACGCCGCACCGGCGGCCCATGAGGCCGATCAGCTCGCCGACGCCCTGCGCCGGGCGCTGGCCGCGGCCAATGCCCTGGGGGCGGGTGCGACGGCCACGGGGTGCGCGGAGCACCCGAAGGGGGCCGTCGATCCGCTCTACGGCGACACGGAGGACCCCCTGCCCCCGGGCTGGGGGCGGTGTCTGCTGTGCAACGACCGGCGGCGCCGGGCCGGCGCGCAGCGTCGGGGCTGGCGCTGACCCGGCCGCCTCGCCGGGCCCGGGTCAGCCGTTGAGGGACGCCCAGAACTCGTCGAAGGACAGCACGCCGTCGCCGTTGCCGTCCTTCTTGTTGATGATGGCCTGGGCCACCGTCTCGGTGACCTGGAAGTCGCCGAGCTGAGCCATCACGCTCTTGTACTCCGCGGCCGTGATCAGGCCGTCCCCGTCCACGTCGAACCGCTCGAAAGCCTTCCGAGCCTCGGCCTTGCGCGCCTCGATGTCGGCGATGTCGGCCATGTGGGCCTCCCCTTGTGTGCTGGTGTGACCGGCACAGATTAGCCGCCGCCGGCCACCAGCTTGAGATAGCGGTCCCAGTCCCAGTGCGGACCGGGGTCGGTATGGGTGGATCCGGGGACTTCGTCGTGTCCGATGATGTGCGTACGGTCCTTGGGGATGCCGTAGCGGTCGCAGACGGCGGCGGTGAGCCGCGCCGAGGAGCGGTAGAGGGCGTCCGTGAGGTACTCGGGCCGGTCGATCCAGCCCTCGTGCTCGATGCCGATGCTGCGGGTGTTGCGGTTCCAGTTCCCCGCGTGCCAGGCGATGTCCTTCTCCCGGACGAACTGGCCGATGTAGCCGTCGGCGGAGGCCACCATGTAGTGCGCGGACACCTTGGCCGCCGGGTCCTGGAAGATCCGCATCGCGTCGGGGAACGTCTCCTGGGTCAGATGGATCACCACGAGGTCGACCGGGTACGTCCCGGGGCGGCCCGAGACCGTGTAGTTCGCGCTGTCCGCCGGTATCCAGTGGGTGGGCGGATACGCGGCGGCGGGGTTCTCTTCCAAGACGGCCCTCCAGGGTGGTCCGGGACATGACACTCCAGAATGCCCACGCCCGCGAGCACCGACACGGACTCCGCATAAAAATAGGAGTTACTGCTGGTTCATTCATGGTTTACAAGGCGGGTGTCCCATCTCACCTTGGATTACCGAGGACGCTTTTCCGTATTGCCCGAATATGACGTGATAGCCGCTTTGGCTGGAACGGGACCGTCTGTCATAGTCGACGCGTCGACCCTCCCTTGACCCGGGCCAGGTCGCGCATCCCGCCGTGGAACACACCCCATTCTCCGCGGCGGACACGAAGAGGCCCCTGGCCCGTCGCACTCCGGCGGATGAGGGGCCTCTTCGTTTTCCCGGCCCGGGGCCCGCCGGCGAACCGGCCCGGGGCCCGGGCGGCCCGGCCGACCGGGCCCGCCGGCCCTCCGCTCAGCGGTCCGCGACCCGCATCTCGAACCAGGTCGTCTTGCCCCGCGCCAGCAGGTCCACGCCCCACCGGTCCGAGAGCTTGTCCACCAGGAACAGGCCCCGCCCGCTGGTGTCCATCTCGTGCACCGGCATCAGACACGGCAGCCCCCGGGACGGATCCCGGACCTCCATGCGGAGCCAGCCCCGGCGGCGCAGCATCCGCAGGCCGAAGAACCGGGCCCCGGTATGACGGACGGCGTTGCCCACCAGCTCGGAGACCAGCAGGACGGCGTGCTCGGTGAGTTGGGCGGAGAGCCCCCACTGGCACAGCACCACCGCCTGGGTCAGCCGGCGCGCGGCCACGGCGGACTGCGGGCGCGAGGGCAGCCGGACCTCCCCGAGCGCGGGGTTGCCGAACAGGTCGAACGACTTGAGCGCCGGTTCGCCTTCCGCGACCGGCGACCACCGCACCGCGGCCGTTCCGCCCCGCTGCCGCGGCTGCTCCGTTCCCTCCAGGCCCGCCATGCCACCCATCATGGCCGCCGTAAAGACGTCATGGGCTGGAACGAGGGGATTCGATTTACCGGAACCCGCCCCTCCAAGGGTTCGGCACGACATATGCCATGGGCAGGCAGTTGCCCGAAAAATCGATACTGACCTGCGGCGACCACCCACGTCCGAATGATCGCCCGGAGCGGGCCCGGGCGCCTGCGCGCACGGGCCCCGCGATCCCTGAATTCCCCCACAAGGGGCAACCCCCGAGCGGGTGCGCCCCGGCCCGGTCGCCGCCGGGCCCAAGGCGGACCAGGACGGGCCGGGACAGGCCCGGGACGGAGCCGAGACGGGCCCGGGGCGGAGCCCGAGGCGGGACGGGTCAACCCACGGGCGGCCGGACGAACTTGGCCTTGCCGGGCCCGTCCTCGACGAAACTACGCATACCGATCTCCCGGTCCTCGGTCGCGAACAGCCCCGCGAACCAGTTGCGTTCGATGGCGAGCCCGGTGTCGATGTCCGTCTCCAGGCCGGTGTCCACCGCCTCCTTGGCGGCGCGCAGCGCGAGCGCGGGCCCGGCGGCGAGCCTGGTGGCCCATTCGAGGGCCCGCTCGTAGACCTCGGCGGCCGGGACGACCCGGTCGACGAGGCCGAGGGTCAGCGCCTCGTCCGCCTTCACCTGACGGCCGGTGAAGATGAGGTCCTTGGCCTTGGAAGGGCCGATGAGCCGGGCCAGCCGCTGGGTGCCGCCCGCGCCCGGGATCAGGCCCAGCAGGATCTCCGGCTGGCCGAGTTTGGCGTTGTCGGCGGCGATCCGGAAGTCGGCGCAGAGGGCCAGCTCGCAGCCGCCGCCCAGGGCGTAGCCGGTGACGGCGGCGACGACGGGCTTGGGGATCCGGGCGACGGCGGTGAAGGAGTCCTGGAGGCCCCGGGACCGCGCCACCATGGCGGCGTGGTCCATGTCCCGCATCTCCTTGATGTCGGCACCGGCCGCGAAGACCTTCTCGCCGCCCCAGAGCACGACGGCGCGGACGTCCTCGCGGCGCGTCACCTCCTCGGCGAGCTCATGGATCCGGTCCTGCGTGGAGATGTCGAGCGCGTTCATGGGCGGCCGGTCGAGACGGATGGTGCCGACGCCCTCGCCAACCTCAAGATGCACAGTCATGGCACCAGGTTAGTGACACAGGGGTTCGGGGGCTTCCCCTGATCCGGTCCTGATCCAGTCCTGATCCGGTCCCTGATCCGGTCCCTGACCGGTGCGGAACGCCGAGCGGCCCGGTGCGCTCGCCGTCGAGTGCACCGGGCCGCCGGGCGTTCCGCGAAGGGCCGTCAGGCGGCCGGGCCGCTCCTGCCCCACTCGGACCACGACATGTTCCAGCCGTTGAGGCCGTTGTCCGGCTGGATCGTCTTGTCGTCGGAGTTCTTGACGATCACGACGTCGCCGACGAGGGAGTTGGCGTAGAACCAGGCCGCCGGCGTGTTCGGGTCGCCGCCGCCGCGCTGGTCCTCCAGGCCCACGCAGCCGTGGCTGGCGTTCTCCGCGCCGAAGGTGGGCGAACCGGACCAGTAGTTGCCGTGCAGGAAGGTGCCGGAGGTCGACAGGCGCATCGCGTGCGGCACGTCCGGGATGTCGTACTCGCCCTTGCCGTCGCCCTTGGTGAAGCCGACGGTGGCGCCGTTCATGCGCGTCACCTCGTGCTTCTCGCTGATGACCATCTGCCCGTTGTACGTGGGGTTGGCCGGGGCGCCCGCGGATATCGGGACGGTCCTGATGACTTTGCCGTCCCGCTCGACCGTCATCTGGTGGGACTTCGCGTCGACCGTGCTGACCTGGCTGCGGCCGACCGTGAAGTTCAGCGTCTTCGACTGCGAGCCGTACACGCCCTCACGGCCCTGCACGCCGTCGAGGTTCAGGTCGACCTTCACCTTGGTGCCGGCCGCCCAGTACTTCTCGGGGCGGAAGTCGACACGGTCGTTGCCGAACCAGTGCGCCTTGACCGGAACGGCCGGCTCGGCGGTCACCTTGATCGCCCGCTCTACGGCCTTGGGGTCGGTGATGCCGCGGCTGAAAGTAATCGATACGGGCATTCCGACGCCGACGGTCTCGCCGTCCTCCGGCGTGAAGTAGCCGACGAAGGTGTTCTGCGGGGTGAGCGTCGTGAACGACGCGTGCTTGGCCGACGTACGGCCGTCCTCGTCCTTGGCCAGCGCGTCCACCGTGTACTTGGCGGAGGCGGCCAGATGGGCGGTCGGCTCCCAGGCCGAACCGCCCCCGGTTATCCTGCCCTCGACGGTCCTGCCCTTGCCGTCGGCGACCTTGACGGACGTCAGCTTGCCCCGGGCCGCGGTGACCTTGAGCTTGCCGCTCGTCCCGACGTCCTTCGCGCCGTCCTGCGGGGCGATCTCCACGACGGCCTTCGAGGGCTTGCCGTCATCGGCCTTCTCGCCCTTCTTCTTGCCCTCGTCATCGCCACCACAGGCGCTGACCAGCAGCAACACCACTCCGAGCAGCAGCGCCAACAGGCCCTTGCGGCCCGCGCGCCCTCTCGATGCCGGCTGCATGTTCACTACGGTCGTCTCCCCTCGCACGGCCCGCGCAGGCGGAGCCCCCAGAGCGCGGCTCATGCGCTTCGGCGATAGATAACCACATGCCACGGACAGCACGTCCCCTGGGGAATATCACCGTTCGGTCCCAAATGAGATGGTCCTGGGAACGGCGATGCGCGCTGTGCGCATGAGGTGCGGCCGGTGGCCGGAGTGAGGCATCTTAAACCGGCCAACCACAGGCCACGCACCGGGGGGCGGGTCGGCGGGGCCCCGGCCGCGCACCCGATCACACGGGTGAGCGCACCCGTGGATGTGGGCAGAACTGGGGGAAGGACAGGACCGCCGACGCCCGGTACGGGAAGCCGGGCGCCCGGCGCACCGGTCGAGAGCCGCCGGAGGCGAAGACGTGTCGAGCGCACCCGAGCAAGAGGCTGAACAGGGCTACGGCTCCGGGTGCTCCCCGGAGCCGCCCGACCCGGCCGCCACCGCCGGGCCGGTCCTGGCGGCCGGGGTCAACGGCCGGCCCCGGACACCCCGGGCCGGCCCACCGCCCGCCGCCGTGTGGCCGGGCAGCTCCGAACCCCTCGGCGCCCGCTTCAAGCCGGGCGCCGAGGGCGTGTCGGGGACGAACTTCGCCCTGTGGGCGGGCGGCGCCGAGGCCGTGGAGCTCTGCCTCTTCGACGATACCGACGGCGCCGACGGTGAGGCCCCCGAGGACCCCGGTGGCGAGGGCGCCCCCCGCCGGGAGCGCGAGACCCGCCACCTCCTCACCGAGCTGACCCACGAGATATGGCACGGCTTCGTCCCCGGCGTCGGGCCCGGCCGCCGCTACGGCTACCGCGTCCACGGCCGCTGGGACCCGTGGACCGGCGCCCGCTGGAACCCCTCGAAGCTGCTCCTCGACCCCTACGCCCGCGCGGTGGACGGCGACTTCACCCTGCCGCCGGAGGTCTACGGCCACGTCCGCGACTGGCCGCAGCAGCACATCGCCGACACCGTGCGCGACGAGCGCGACTCCGCGCCGTACGTCCCCAAGGGCGTGGTGGTCGCGGACGGCGACGACTGGTCGGACGACCGCCGCCCGAAGACCCCCTGGGCCGACTCGGTCATCTACGAACTGCACGTCCGCGGCTTCACCATGCGGCATCCCGGCATACCGGAACGCCTGCGCGGCACCTACGCCGGGCTGGCCCACCCGGCGGCCGTCGAGCACCTGGCGGGACTGGGCGTGACCGCCGTGGAGCTGCTGCCGGTCCATCAGTTCGCCCACGAGGACCACCTGCTGAGGCGCGGGCTGCGCAACTACTGGGGTTACAACTCCATCGGCTACTTCGCCCCGCACGCCGGCTACGCCGCCTCGGGCACCCGGGGCCCGCAGGTCGGCGAGTTCAAGCGGATGGTCCGGGCCCTGCACGCGGCGGGCATCGAGGTCATCCTCGACGTCGTCTACAACCACACGGCCGAGGGCGGTGAGCTGGGCCCCACGCTCTCGCTGCGCGGCGTCGACAACCGCCGCTACTACCGCCTCCAGGGCGACGCCCGCCGCTACGCCGACTACACGGGGTGCGGCAACACCCTCCACGTGGTGCAGCCGAACGTCCTGCGGCTGATCACGGACTCGCTCCGCTACTGGGTGACGGAGATGGGTGTCGACGGCTTCCGCTTCGACCTCGCGGCGGCGCTCGCCCGGTCCATGCACGACGTCGACATGCTCTCGCCGTTCCTCGCGGTCATCGCCCAGGACCCGGTGCTGCGCCGGGTCAAGCTCATCGCCGAGCCGTGGGACGTGGGCTCGGGCGGCTATCAGGTGGGCGCCTTCCCCCCGCTGTGGACGGAGTGGAACGACCGCTACCGCGACGCGGTGCGCGACTTCTGGCGCGGCGCCCTGCCGGACGTGCGGGACCTCGGCTACCGCCTCTCGGGCTCCAGCGACCTCTACGCCTGGGGCGGCCGCCGCCCGTACGCCTCCGTCAACTTCGTCACCGCGCACGACGGCTTCACCCTGCGCGACCTGGTGAGCTACGAGCAGAAGCACAACGAGGCCAACGGCGAGGGCAATCGCGACGGCACGAGCGACAACCGCTCCTGGAACTGCGGCGCGGAGGGCCCGACCGACGACCCCGGGGTGCTGGCCCTGCGGCGGCGGCAGCTGCGGAACCTGCTGACCACGCTGCTGCTGTCCACGGGCGTGCCGATGCTGGTCGCGGGCGACGAGATGGGCCGCACCCAGGGCGGCAACAACAACGCCTACTGCCAGGACAACGCCACCGGCTGGGTCGACTGGTCCCTGCTGGAGGACCCGGGCTGGCGCGCGCTGCGGGACCTGGCGGGCCGGCTGCTCGCGCTGCGCCGCGCCCATCCCGTGCTGCGCAGCCGGGCCTTCTTCTCCGGTCGTCCGCAGGGCGCGGACGGCCTGCGGGACCTGGCGTGGTTCACGGCGGAGGGCACGGAGATGACGCGGGCCGACTGGTACGCCCCCAAGGCCACCCTCGGCATGTACCTTTCCGGCCGCGACATCAGCGAGCGCGGCCCCCGGGGCGAGCCCGTGACGGACGACAGCTTCCTGGCGGTGCTGCACGCCGGCGAGGGCCCCGTGCGCTTCACCCTCCCCGGGCCGCCGTGGGCGGACGCCTATGAGTTCCTGGTCAACACCGCCCTGGAGAAACAGGACGCGGCACCGGGCGGCCGGCGGCGCGCGGGCTCGCCGATCGCCGTACGGGCCCGCTCGGTCCTCCTGTTGCGGGCCCGGTCCCAGGGACCGACCGCCCCTACGCCGGAAGTCCTGGGCCCAAAAAACTAGTGAGCGCTGTCAGCGGTGAACCGTAGTCTCACTCCTGATGACTGAAACCCGAGGAGACCCCCGCCGCAGCAGACCCGAGCGCCGCTCGGCCGCCCGTTCGCTGCTCCGCCTGTGGCCGTACGTCCGGCCCGTGCGGCGCCGCTTGCTGGCGGCCGCCCTGATGGCGGTCCTGGGGTCCTTGATGTCCCTGGTCATCCCACTGGCCCTGAAATGGATGGTGGACGGCCCGGTCTCCGACGGCGACCCCTCCGGGGTGTGGCTGGGCGGCCTGGTGCTGCTGGTGCTCGGGAGCGCGGAGGCGTCGCTGTTCTGGGCGCGCCGGGCGCTGACCGCGCGCCCGCTGGCCCGGGTCGAGGCGGACATGAGGGCCTCGCTCTACCGCCACCTCCAGCGGCTGCCCGTCTCCTTCCACGACCGCTGGCCCTCGGGCCAGCTGCTGTCCCGGGCCACGACGGACCTGATGCTGCTGCGCATCTTCCTCGCGTTCCCGCTGACCTTCCTGCTGGTCAACAGCGTGACCATCGTGGCCGGTTTCCTCATCCTGCTGACGCAGCGGTGGACGCTGGGGCTGATCCTGCTAGCCCCGGTGGTACCGCTGGTCATGCTCTGCCGGTACTTCGAGGCGCGCTACTCCCGGGCCGCGCGCACCGCGCAGGACCGGACCGGCGATCTGACGACGATCGTCGAGGAGAGCGTCCTGGGCATCCGCATCGTCAAGGGCTTCGGCCGGCACCGCGGCCAGGAGCGGGCCTTCGCGACGCTGGCCGGCGGGGTGCGCGACACCGAGCTGCGCAAGGCGGACCTGATGGGGACGCTCTGGGCGCTGATCATGATCCTGCCGGAGCTGGCCCTCGGGGCGGCGCTGGTGCTGGGCGTGGTGCAGGTCGCCGACGGCGAGCTGTCCGCGGGCACCCTGGTGGCCTTCCTGTCGACGGCGCTGGCGCTGCGGTGGCCGGTGGAGTCGATGGGCTTCCTGCTGGCGATCACCAATGAGTCGGCGACGGCGGCGGACCGCTTCTTCGAGGTGCTGGACTCCCGGCCGCCCGCCGGGGATCCGGTGTCGATCCCGGGACAGCGGGCGGGGGCCGGCGAGTCCGCCGGGAAGGGCGGTGCGAAGGCCGCCCCGGGGGGCGGTGCGGAAACGGCGGGCCTGCGCCTGGAGGGCGTGGAGTTCCGTTACCCCGACGCCCCGGCCGGCGCCCCGCCCGTGCTGCGCGGCGTCGACCTGCACATCCGGCCCGGCGAGACCATGGCGCTCGTCGGCACCACGGGCAGCGGCAAGACCACGCTCACCGCGCTCATCCCCCGGCTCCACGAGGCGACGGCCGGCCGGATCACCCTGGACGGCCAGGACATCGCGGCGCTGCCGCGCGAGCGGCTGCGGCAGCTGGTCTCCGTCGCCTTCGAGGACCCCACCCTGTTCTCCGCCACCGTCGCCGAGAACGTCCTGATGGGCGCCGAGGGGGCCGGTGAGCCCGAGCTCGTACGGGCGCTGTCCGTGGCCCAGGCCGACTTCGCGTACGACCTGCCCGACGGGACGGCCACCGAGGTCGGGGAGCAGGGCCTCAGCCTGTCGGGCGGTCAGCGGCAGCGGCTGGCGCTGGCCCGCGCCGTCGTCGGCGAGCCCCGCTTCCTGATCCTCGACGACCCGCTGTCCGCCCTGGACGTGCACACCGAGGCGCTGGTGGAGGCGGCGCTGCGGAAGGTGCTGGCGACCACCACCGCGCTGGTCGTCGCCCATCGCCCGTCCACGGTCCTGCTGGCCGACCGGGTGGCGCTGCTCTCCGAGGGGCGCGTCACCGCCGTCGGCACCCACCACGAACTGCTGCACGGCAACCGCGAGTACGCCGCCCTGATGTCCGGCGACCCCCATGGCGAGGAAGAGCGGCCCCGATGACGACCAGCACCCCCGACCGGCGGACCACCGAGGAGGAACCGGCCGTGGACCGGCCCGCGGCCGGCCCCGCCGAGAGCTCCGGGACCTCCCGCCCCTCCGACCCCGCTCCCACCGCCGATCCCTTCGACAAGGACGTGCTGCCCGCCCCGAAGGGCGCCTCCCTGGCCCTGCTGCGGTCGCTGCTCGCGCCCGCCCGCCGGCCGGTGCGGATCGCCGTCGTGGTGCTGCTGCTCCAGCAGGCCGCCGTGCAGGCCGGTCCGCTGCTCGTCGCGTTCGCCATCGACCGCGGCGTGCCCGCCTTCCGCCGCGGCGACCACGGCCCGCTCATCGCGATCGGCGCCGGCTATCTGGTCTCGGCGCTGGCCTCCGGGCTGCTCCAGCTCGCCTTCGTCCGGATCACTGCCCGCGTCGGCCAGAACGTCCTGCTGGACCTGCGCGGCCGGATCTTCCACCACTCCCAGTCGCTCAGCGTCGACTTCCACGAGCGCTACACCTCGGGCCGGCTGATCTCCCGGGCGACCACGGACGTCGAGTCGATCCGCGAGCTGCTGAACGAGGGCCTCCAGGAGCTGATCGGCGTCGCCCTGTCGCTCGTCTACGTCTCCGCGGTGCTGCTGTACCTGGACTGGGGCATCGGCGGCGCCGCCGTGCTCTCCTTCGCGCCGCTGTATCTGCTCGTGCGCTCCTACCGGCGCCGCTCGATGCTCGTCTACCGCGAGCGCTCCACGGCGGTCGCCGGTGTGATCGTGAAGTTCACCGAGACGATGAACGGCATCCGGCCGGTCCAGGCGTTCCGCCGCGAGCGCGCCAACGAGAAGGACTTCGACGCCCTCAACACCCGGCACCTGAAGTCCAACGGCGACGCGATGCTGGAGATGGCCCGCTATGTGGTGACCTCACGGCTGGTGGCCAACAGCGCGCTCGCGGGGATCGTCCTGTGGGGCGCGTACCGGGTGGCGGGCGGCGGGCTCGCGCTGGGCGCGCTGGCGGCCTCGGTGCTGTATCTGCGGCGGCTGTACGACCCCATCGACCGGCTCGCGATGTTCCTCAACTCCTACCAGTCGGCGGCCGCGTCCCTGGAGAAGATCGCGGGTCTGCTGGCCCAGCGGCCGTCGGTCCCGGAGCCCGGGGAGCCGAGACCGCTGCCGGAGCGGACGACGGGCGGGCCGGGCCGCGAGGTGGTCTTCGACGGAGTGCGGTTCGCCTACCGCACGGGCGGCGAGGTGCTGCCCCGCTTCGATCTGACGCTGCCCGCCGGGCAGACGGTGGCGGTGGTGGGCTCGACGGGCGCGGGCAAGTCCACGCTCGCCAAGCTCCTCGCGCGCTTCTACGACCCGACCGAGGGCGAGGTCCGGCTGGACGGTGTCCCACTGCGCGAGCTGGCCGGGCCGGAGCTGCGGCGCGGGGTGGTGATGGTGACGCAGGAGGCGTTCCTCTTCTCCGGCACGGTCGCCGACAACATCGCCATCGGCCGCCCCGGCGCCACCCGCGAGGAGATCGAGCGGGCGGCCGAGGCGATCGGCGCGCACGACTTCATCAAGGCCCTGCCGGACGGCTACGACACGGACGTCCGCAAGCGCGGCGGACGGATCTCGGCCGGTCAGCGGCAGCTCGTCGGCTTCGCGCGGGCCCTGCTCGCCGACCCGGCGGTCCTCATCCTCGACGAGGCCACGTCCTCGCTGGACGTCCCGGGCGAACGGGCGGTGCAGCGGGCCATGGCCACGGTGCTGCGCGGGCGTACGGCCGTGGTGATCGCCCACCGGCTCTCCACCGTGGAGATCGCGGACCGGGTGCTGGTGATGGCGGACGGCCGGGTCGTGGAGGACGGCACCCCCGCAGAGCTGATCGCCGGCACGGGCCGCTTCGCGGAGCTGCACCGCGCCTGGCGGGACAGCCTGGTCTGACCTCCCGGGGCCCCGACGCCCTGGGCGTCGGGGGCCGCCGGGGACGCGGGCGCGGGGACGCAGTGGCGAGTACGCGGGGACGGGGACACGGAGCCGGGTACGCGGGGACGGGTACGCGGGGACGGCGGGGCCCTCTTGCCCGCCCTTCCGGCCTTCCACCCTCTCGGCCTTCCGGCCTTCAGACGCCGCACCCCGCATCCAGGTCGCCCACCGGTCCCGGCCGACCGTGCGTCGCCCGGCCGACCACCCGCCACCCGCCACCCGCCAATGGACCACACCATTTCCGGTCGAGCAGCGCCCGCGGCCGCCCCACCGACCCGCCCACGAAGGGGACTTCCGCGTTCCCGTCGCAACCGCGGGTACGCGCTGGCAGCGGCGATCGCGACCGCTCCCGGCGGTCATGCACCGCTATGCGGACCACGTTCTTTCGTCAACGGACGGATTTTGGCCAACTTGCCGCCGCACTCCTGACACGTACATGCCCGCGGTGGCACTCTTCCCTCCACCGACGCACGGCTTCCCCACGGCACCACGGCCGGGCGCCGGCCTACCTCCATATCTCCTTATCGGCCTCGCCGTCTCGGTCCCGCCGTCTCGGCCCGTACCGGCCCCCACACCCCCCGCTCCCGTTGGCCCCTCCCGAGTGCCCGACAGCGCCGGGCGGCCCACCGTGTCCGGGGACGTTCCACGTGTTCTGCCTCGCTCTGCCCGGACGGCCAGTTCGCCGTCCGGCCGCCTCCGGCCACGCCCACCGTGGTCACCGCAGAAGGAGTCAGCGTGAGACCCACCCCCCATCGGCGCGCAGTCGCCACCGGCGCGCTGGTCGCCGTGACGGCGATGCTGGCCGTCGGCGTGCAGACCGGTCCCGCCACCGCCCGCACCGACGACACGGGCAACGGCCGCACCCTCGTCGCCAAGGCCGACCCGGGCGCCCTGCCCGTCAAGCTCTCCCCCTCGCAGCGCGCCGAGCTGATCCGCGACGCGAACGCCACGAAGGCGCAGACCGCGAAGACCCTGGGCCTCGGCGCCAAGGAGCAGCTGGTCGTCCGGGACATCAGCAAGGACGTCAACGGCACGCTCCACACCCGCTACGAGCGCACCTACGACGGTCTGCCGGTGCTCGGCGGCGACCTCGTCGTCGACGCCACCAAGGGCGGCACGCCCAAGACCGTCGCCAAGGCGACCAAGGCGCGCCTCGCGGTGCCGACGACCAGCGCCTCCTTCGCCGCGGGCACCGCCGAGAAGGACGCGGTCAAGGCCGCGCAGGCGCAGGGCTCCAAGGCCACCAAGGCGGAACGGGCGCCGCGCAAGGTGATCTGGGCGGCCGACGGCACGCCCGTCCTCGCCTACGAGACCGTGGTCGGCGGCCTCCAGGACGACGGGACCCCGAACGAGCTGCACGTCATCACGGACGCGCGGACCGGTAAGAAGCTCTTCCAGTTCCAGGGCGTCAAGCAGGGCATCGGCAACAGCCAGTACAGCGGCAAGGTCACCATCGGCACCTCGGGGTCCGCCCCGTCGTTCCAGCTCAACGACACCTCGCGCGGCGGTCACAAGACCTACAACCTCAACCGCGGCACGTCCGGCACCGGCACGCTCTTCACCGACGCCGACGACACCTGGGGCAACGGCACGACCGGCGACCCGGCCACGGCCGGCGTGGACGCCCAGTACGGCGCGCAGCTGACCTGGGACTACTACAAGAACGTGCACGGCCGCAGCGGCATCAGGGGCGACGGCCAGGGCGCGTACAGCCGGGTCCACTACGGCAACGCCTATGTGAACGCCTTCTGGCAGGACCAGTGCTTCTGCATGACCTACGGCGACGGCACCGGCAACAACAAGCCGCTGACCTCGATCGACGTGGCCGCGCACGAGATGACGCACGGCGTCACCTCGGCCACCGCCAACCTCACCTACAGCGGTGAGTCCGGCGGCCTCAACGAGGCCACCTCGGACATCTTCGCCGCGGCCGTGGAGTTCTGGGCCAACAACCCCAGCGACCCCGGCGACTACCTGGTCGGCGAGAAGATCGACATCAATGGCAACGGCACCCCGCTGCGCTACATGGACAAGCCCAGCAAGGACACCCGTTCCAAGGACGCCTGGTACTCGGGCATCGGCTCCATCGACGTGCACTACTCCTCGGGCCCGGCCAACCACTGGTTCTACCTGGCCTCCGAGGGCAGCGGGCAGAAGGTCGTCAACGGCGTCTCCTACGACTCCCCGACCTCCGACGGCAAGCCCGTCACCGGCATCGGCCGGGACAACGCCGCCAAGATCTGGTTCAAGGCGCTGACCCAGCGCATGCAGTCCAACACCAACTACGCGGGCGCGCGCGACGCGACGCTGTGGGCCGCCGGCGAGCTCTTCGGCGTGGGCAGCGAGACGTACAACAACGCCGCCAACGCCTGGGCCGCGATCAACGTCGGCAGCCGGGCCTCCACCGGAGTCTCGGTCACCGCCCCCGGCGACCAGACCAGCATCGTGAACACCGCCGTACAGCTCCAGATCAAGGCGTCGAGCTCCAGCGGCGGCGCGCTGACCTACTCGGCCACGGGCCTGCCCGCCGGCCTGTCGATCAACTCCTCGACCGGTCTGATCTCCGGCACCCCCACGGCCACCGGCACCAGCGACGTGACCGTGACGGTGAAGGACTCGGCCGGCCAGACCGGCACGTCGTCCTTCAAGTGGACCGTGAACACCACGGGCGGCGGCAGCGTCTTCGAGAACACCACCCCGGTGGCGATCCCGGACGCGGGCTCCGCGGTCACCTCGCCGATCGTCGTGACGCGCAGCGGCAACGGCTCCGCGGCGCTGAAGGTGGACGTGAACATCACGCACACCTACCGCGGTGACCTCAAGATCGACCTGGTGGCCCCGGACGGCAAGTCCTGGGCGCTCAAGGGCTCCGACCCGTGGGACTCCGCCGAGGACGTCAAGGAGAGCTACACCGTCGACGCCTCCGGCGTCTCCGCGAGCGGCACCTGGAAGCTCCAGGTCCAGGACGTCTACTCCGGCGACGAGGGCACGGTCAACAGCTGGAAGCTGAGCTTCTGAGCGACCGGCGGGAGCGGGCCGGCGCGGACGACCACGCCGCGCTGCACCGCGATCCCTCCCCCCGCCCCCGCTGACCGGACACGGCACGGCACCGCATGAACCAGGCGCCGTCCGGGGTGAGTTCACCTCCCCCGGACGGCGCCTCACTACGTCAGCGCAGCAGCACCCCCGAGGCCCGGTCCGTCGCCTCCGACGGCAGGGTGACCAGCCCCAGCTCCGCGCCGCTGGCCAGCAGCCGGTGCGCGGGCAGGATCCGGACGGTGTAGCCGAAGGGGCCGGCGCGGTCGAGGGTGAGCGGGCCCTCGTAGATCCGGCGGCCGTCGGTGCCCGGGCCCGCGGTGGGTTTGAGCGGGAAGGTGCTGGTGCGGCTGAGCCGGTCGGAGGGGTCGACCCGCCCGGCCACGGCCTGGACCTCGACATCCGCCGGGTCCAGGGCGCCGAGCGTCACGCTCACCCGCAGCGAGACCGTGGAGCCCAGCTCGGCCGTGCCGTTCAGGGCCGTGTCCGCCACCGCCTCCACATGGTCCACGGCGACCCCGGGCCAGGCGTCCCGCACCCGGGCCTTCCAGCCGGCGAGCTCCCGGGCCGCGTCCGGGTTCAGCGCCCGCTGGGCCTCGGCGGCGGGGGCGTACAGCCGGTCCACGTACTCGCGCACCATCCGCCCGGCGAGCACCTTGGGGCCCAGGGTGGCCAGGGTCCGGCGGACCATCTCGATCCAGCGGCCGGGCAGCCCGCCGGCCCCCCGGTCGTAGAAGCGCGGGGCGACCCGCTCGGCCAGCAGGTCGTAGAGGGCCGCCGCCTCCAGGTCGTCGCGGCGGTTCTCGTCCGTGGCCGTGCCGTCGGCCGTGGGGATCGCCCAGCCGAAGTCCGGTTCGAACCACTCGTCCCACCAGCCGTCGAGCACCGAGAGGTTGAGACAGCCGTTGAGCGCGGCCTTCATGCCCGAGGTGCCGCACGCCTCCAGCGGGCGCAGCGGGTTGTTGAGCCAGACGTCGCAGCCCGGGTAGAGCTTCTGGGCCATGGCCATGCCGTAGTCGGGCAGGAAGACGACGCGGTGGCGCACGCGCGGGTCGTCGGCGAACCGCACGAGCTCCTGCACCAGGCGCTTGCCGCTGTCGTCCGCCGGGTGGGCCTTGCCCGCGACGACGATCTGGATCGGCCGCTCGGGGTGGAGCAGCAGCTCCATCAGCCGGTCGCGGTCGCGGAGCATCAGGGTGAGGCGTTTGTAGGACGGGACGCGGCGGGCGAAGCCGATGGTGAGGACGTCGGGGTCGAGCACGCCGTCGATCCAGCCGAGCTCGGCGGTGCCGGCGCCGCGCTCCCGCCAGGAGGCGCGCAGCCGCTCGCGGACCTCCTCCACCAGCTGCTCGCGCAGGGTGCGGCGGAGCTCCCAGACGTCGGCGTCGGAGATGCCGGCGACGGCGTCCCAGCGCTGCGATCCGCCGATGGTCAGGGCGTCCTCGGCGCGGCCGGCGCCGATCTGCCGGGCGCCGAGCCGGAGCACCTCGGGGGCGACCCAGGTGGGGGCGTGCACCCCGTTGGTGACGGAGGTGATCGGCACCTCCTCGGGGTCGAAGCCCGGCCAGAGGCCGGCGAACATCTGCCGGCTGACCTGGCCGTGCAGGGTGGAGACCCCGTTGGCCCGCTGGGCGAGGCGCAGGCCCATCACGGCCATGTTGAAGAGGTTGGGCTCGCCGCCGGGGTAGGTCTCCAGGCCCAGTTCGAGCACCCGCTCGACATCGATGCCGGGCAGCTCCCCGCCGGCGCCGAAGTGCCGGGCGACGAGCTCGCGGTCGAAGCGGTCGATGCCGGCGGGCACAGGGGTGTGCGTGGTGAAGACGGCGCCGGCCCGGACGCACTCCAGCGCGCCGTCGAAGCCCGCCCCGCGCGCCACGAGTTCGCGGATGCGCTCCAGGCCGAGGAAGCCTGCGTGGCCCTCGTTGGTGTGGAACACCTCGGGTTCGGCGTGGCCGGTCAGCCGGCAGTACGTGCGTACCGCGCGCACCCCGCCGATGCCCAGGAGCATCTCCTGGAGCAGCCGGTGCTCGCCGCCGCCCCCGTAGAGCCGGTCGGTGACCTCGCGCTCGCCGGGGGCGTTCTCCTCCACGTCGGAGTCGAGGAGCAGCAGGGGCACCCGGCCGACGCGGGCCTGCCAGATGTAGGCGAGCAGGGAGCGGCCGCCGGGGAGGGCGAGGGTGACGCGGCTGGGGGTGCCGTCGGGCTCGCGGAGCAGGGAGAGCGGGAGCTCGTTGGGGTCGAGCAGGGGGTAGTGCTCCTGCTGCCAGCCCTCGCGGGAGAGGGACTGGCGGAAGTAGCCGTGGCGGTAGAGCAGCCCGACGCCGATGAGGGGGACGCCGAGGTCGCTGGCGGACTTCAGGTGGTCCCCGGCGAGGATGCCGAGGCCGCCGCTGTACTGCGGGAGGGCGGCGGTGATGCCGAACTCGGGCGAGAAGTAGGCGACGGCGGCGGGCAGTCCTTCGGGCTGTTCCTGGTACCAGCGCCGACCGGTCAGATAGTCGTGCAGGTCGTCGGCCGCCGCGGCGAGCCGCCGCCGGAAGCGGCGGTCCTCGGCGAGGGCGGCCAGCCGGGTGGCGGGCACGGCGCCCAGCAGCCGCAGCGGGTCGCCGGCGGCGGCCCGCCAGCCCTCGGGGTCGACGGCCTGGAAGAGCTCACGGGTCTCGGGGTGCCAGGACCAGCGCAGATTGCGCGCCAGCTCGCTGAGCGGTCGTAGGGGCTCCGGAAGGACGGGGCGCACACTGAATCGACGAATGGCCTTCACCCTCACGAAGGTAGCGGCGCGGCGGCCCCGGTTTCCGCGTGTTGGACGCAACCGCCTGACCCTGACAGGGGCAGGCGGGCGCCGCGGCGCGTGAGGTTGACTGGGGCGCATGGACACACCTGCGGAGTTGGGAGATTTCCTCCGTACGCGCCGGGCCCGCCTCCAGCCGGAGGACGTGGGCCTGGTGGCGTACGGGAAGAGCCGGCGCGTGCCGGGGCTGCGGCGCGAGGAGCTGGCGCAGCTGGCGGGGGTGAGCGTCGCGTACTACACCAGGCTGGAGCAGGGGCAGTCGGGGAACGCCTCGGACGGGGTGCTGGACGCCCTGGCGCGGGCGCTGCGGCTGACCCCGGACGAGCACGCGCACCTGCGGAACCTGGCCCGGCCGGGCCGGGCGGGCCGGCGGCCGGCCGCGCGGCCGCAGAGCGCGGGGGCGGGGGTGCGGCAGCTGGTGGCGGCGATGGGCACGCCGGCGCTGGTGCTGGACCTGCGCTACGACGTGCTGGCCTGGAACCCGCTGGGCCACGCCCTGCTGGCGGGGCACGCCGACGCCGACGCGCCCGGACGGCCGGAGGAGCGGCCCAACACCCAGCGGATGCTGTTCCTGGACGACCACGCGAGGGAGCTCTATCCGCGCTGGGAGGAGGAGGCGGGGCGGGCGGTCTCCTCGCTGCGGCTGGCGGCCGGCGCCCATCCGGAGGACCGGCGGCTGGCGGAGCTGATCGGTGAACTCTCCATGCGGAGCGAGGAGTTCGCGGCGCTGTGGGCGCGGCACCCGGTGCGGGCCTGCACCTCGGGGACGAAGGTCTTCCACCATCCGCTGGTGGGGACGATGGCGCTGGAGTTCGAGATGATGCGGCTGCCGGACACCGGGGGCCAGGGGCTGCTGGCGTTCAGCGCGGAACCCGGCTCCCCGTCGGAGGCGGCGCTGCGGCTGCTGGCCGCGGCCGTCTCGGAGACGGGCGCTCCGCGTCCGCATGGTGGACCGTACGCGGGTGAGGACATCCCGGAGCGGATCATCGGCTGATGCAGACGGCCGACCCGGAAATACGCCACGCGTACGCACGGGTCGGCGGCGGCCGAAGGGAAACTACGGCCTTCCGCAGCGGTTCCGGGCGGGCGTTACCCCGTCCGGCCGCCGCTTACCCCCTTTTCGCTCATTGCACACGATCGGCTCAACGAGGAGACTTCATACGAGTGACGGCGTGCCGTCCGTCCTCCCCACACGGTGCCAGGGGAACTACGCACCGGTAGTTCCCCCGGGGCGGGCATGCCCGGCCGGGACCGGTGGGAAAGCTCCATCGGTATGCAGGGAAGTCACGCGTCAGCCGTATCGGCCCCTCCTCCAGCACCCCGTCGCACGATCCCGCCGTCTCCGCATCTCCTCCGCACCCACCCGGGTGAAAGCGGACGGGAGCGGTCATGCTCGCGCCCGGCCGGTCGCCGACGGAGCAGATAGAAAGAACCGAACCCGTAAGGCCGCCCGATTCCGTCGAACCTCCAGGTGATCCCATGATCGGTCGCATCCCCGTCCTGGACCTCGGCCCGCTCGTGGACTGCGGTCGCAGGCCCGTCAAAGCGGTGGCCGGCGAGACCTTCCAGGTCACCGCCACCGTGTTCCGCGAGGGCCATGACGCGCTGGGTGCCAATGTGGTGCTGCGCGATGCCGCGGGCCGGTGCGGTCCGTGGACGCCGATGCGGGAGCTGGCGCCCGGCACCGACCGCTGGGGCGCCGAGGTGACGCCCGGCACCGAGGGCCGCTGGACCTACGCGGTGGAGGCGTGGGGCGATCCGGTGGCGAGCTGGCGGCACCAGGCGGGCATCAAGATCCCGGCCGGCATCGACACCGAACTGGTCCTGGAGGAGGGCGCCCTGCTCCATGAGCGGGCCGCCGCCGGGGTGCCCAAGAACGAGGGCCGGGAGGTCGTGCTGGCGGCGGTCGACGCGCTGCGGGACGCCGGCCGGCCGGCCGCGGCCCGGCTCTCGGCGGCCCTCGCGCCCGCCGTCTCGGCCGCGCTGACCGCCCACCCGCTGCGCGAGCTGGTCACCACCAGCCGCTCGGTGCCGGTGCTGGTGGAGCGCGAGCGGGCCCTCTTCGGCTCCTGGTACGAGCTGTTCCCCCGCTCGGAGGGCGCGCTGCTGCCGCCGGCCGGGCCGCCCGTCAGCGGTACGTTCCGGACGGCGGCGGAGCGGCTGCCGGCCATCGCGGCGATGGGCTTCGACGTCGTCTATCTGCCTCCCGTGCACCCCATCGGCACCGCCTTCCGCAAGGGCCCCAACAACTCCCTGACGGCGGGCCCGTACGACGTCGGGAGCCCCTGGGCGATCGGCTCCGCGGACGGCGGCCACGACGCGCTCCATCCGGACCTCGGCACCTTCGAGGACTTCGACCACTTCGTGACACGGGCGCGCGAGCTGCGCATGGAGGTGGCGCTGGACCTGGCGCTCCAGTGCTCCCCCGAGCACCCCTGGGTCCTCAAGCACCCCGAGTGGTTCCACCACCGCGCCGACGGCACCATCGCGCACGCCGAGAACCCGCCGAAGAAGTACCAGGACATCTACCCCCTGGCGTTCGACGAGGATTTCGACGGGATCGTCCGGGAGACGCTGCGGGTGCTGCGCTTCTGGATGGGCCACGGCGTCCGGATCTTCCGGGTCGACAACCCGCACACCAAGCCGGTGGCCTTCTGGGAGAAGGTCATCGCCGAGCTGGGCCGCACCGACCCGGACGTGGTCCTGCTCGCCGAGGCGTTCACCCGGCCCGCGATGATGCGCGCCCTCGGCGCGGTCGGCTTCCAGCAGTCCTACACCTACTTCACCTGGCGCAACGGCAAGCACGAACTCACCGACTACCTCACCGAGCTGTCGGGCGAGGCGGCCGCCTCCATGCGCCCCAACCTCTTCGTCAACACCCCTGACATCCTGCACGCCTACCTCCAGGACGGCGGCCGGGCGGCCTTCGAGATCCGAGCCGTGCTCGCCGCCACGCTCTCCCCCTCCTGGGGCGTCTACGCCGGCTACGAGCTGTGCGAGAACACCCCGGTGCGGCCGGGCAGCGAGGAGTACCTGGACTCCGAGAAGTACCAGCTGCGCCCGAGGGACTGGGCGGCGGCCGAGCGCGCGGGGCGCAGCCTCGCCCCGCTGCTGACCCTGCTGAACCGGCTGCGGCGGCGCCAGCCCGCGCTGCGCCGGCTGCGCAACCTGCGCTTCCACGACGCCGACAACGACGCCGTCATCGCCTACTCCAAGCGGGCCGGCGGCTCGTGCGTCCTCACGGTCGTCAACCTCGACCCCCACCACACCCAGGAGGCCACGGTCTCGTTGAACATGCCGGAACTCGGCCTCGATTGGCACGAGTCCGTCCCGGTGCGCGACGAGCTCACCGGAGAGACCTATCACTGGGGCAGGGACAACTATGTGCGCCTGGAGCCGGGCCGTTCCATCGCGCCCGCGCACGTGTTCTCCCTGCGACCGTCCTCACCGATCGGAGGGTCACCCACACCATGATCGTCAATGAGCCCGTCCACGACACGTTCGAGGACACCCCCGCCAAGGACCTGGATCCCGACTGGTTCAAGCGCGCCGTCTTCTACGAAGTGCTCGTGCGGTCCTTCCAGGACAGCGACGGCGACGGCATCGGCGACCTCAAGGGTCTGACGGCCAAGCTGGACTACCTGCAGTGGCTGGGCGTCGACTGCCTCTGGCTGCCGCCGTTCTTCCAGTCCCCCCTGCGCGACGGCGGTTACGACGTCTCGGACTACACCGCGGTGCTGCCGGAGTTCGGCGACCTCGCCGACTTCGTGGAGTTCGTGGACGCCGCGCACCAGCGGGGCATGCGCGTCATCATCGATTTTGTCATGAACCATACGAGCGATCAGCACGAGTGGTTCCAGCAGTCCCGTACGGACCCCGACGGCCCGTACGGCGACTACTACGTCTGGGCCGACGACGACAAGCAGTACCAGGACGCGCGGATCATCTTCGTGGACACCGAGTCCTCGAACTGGACCTTCGACCCGGTGCGCAAGCAGTACTACTGGCACCGCTTCTTCTCCCACCAGCCGGACCTGAACTACGAGAACCCGGCCGTGCAGGAGGAGATCCTGGCCGCCCTCCGGTTCTGGCTGGACCTCGGCATCGACGGCTTCCGGCTGGACGCGGTGCCGTACCTCTTCGCCGAGGAGGGCACCAACTGCGAGAACCTGCCGCGCAGCCATGAGTTCCTCAAGCGCGTCCGGGCCGAGATCGACGCCCACTACCCGGACACGGTGCTGCTGGCCGAGGCCAACCAGTGGCCCGAGGACGTCGTCGACTACTTCGGCGACTACGCCGCGGGCGGCGACGAATGCCATATGGCGTTCCACTTCCCCGTGATGCCCCGCATCTTCATGGCCGTCCGGCGGGAATCCCGCTATCCGGTCTCGGAGATCCTGGCCAAGACGCCGGCCATCCCCTCCGGCTGCCAGTGGGGCGTCTTCCTGCGCAACCACGACGAGCTCACCCTCGAAATGGTCACGGACGAAGAGCGCGACTACATGTACGCGGAGTACGCCAAGGATCCGCGGATGCGCGCCAACATCGGCATCCGGCGCCGGCTGGCCCCGCTGCTCGACAACGACCGCAATCAGATCGAGCTGTTCACCGCGCTGCTGCTGTCACTGCCCGGCTCACCGATCCTCTACTACGGCGACGAGATCGGGATGGGCGACAACATCTGGCTCGGCGACCGCGACGGGGTCCGCACCCCGATGCAGTGGACGCCCGACCGGAACGCCGGCTTCTCCTCCTGCGACCCCGGGCGGCTGTATCTGCCGACCATCATGGACCCGGTCTACGGCTACCAGGTCACCAATGTCGAAGCCGCCATGAGCAGCCCCTCCTCGCTGCTGCACTGGACGCGCCGCATGATCGAGATCCGGAAGCAGAACCCCGCCTTCGGACTCGGCTCGTACACCGAGCTGGCCTCCAGCAACCCCGCCGTGCTCGCCTTCCTGCGCGAGGTCCGCGTGCCCGGGCAGCGGGACGACGACCTGGTCCTGTGCGTCAACAATTTCTCCCGTTTCGCACAGCCGACCGAACTTGACCTCCAGATGTTCAGCGGCCGCCACCCGGTCGAGCTCATCGGTGGAGTGCGCTTCCCGGCCATCGGCGAGCTGCCGTATCTGCTCACCCTGGCCGGCCACGGCTTCTACTGGTTCCGGCTGCGCCACGGCGCGCCGCCGCCGGCCGGGCACTGAGAGCGGAACCCCGTGCGCGTCCCGATCGGCCGCGCACGGGCGGTTTTCCCTTCCGAAGCCTGGGAACCCTCACTACTACGCACGGGCCGGGCCGACCGGATCGCCACCGCTCGGATCCGCCGCGGCGGCCGCACCGACCGCCACCCGCACGCACCGCTAGCACCGCACGCATCGCACGTACCGCATGCAGAGGCCGCTGGGGCTGACCGTACGGACGATCCTCGCCCGACACGTCCCGCACCGCGCACCGGTCAAAGCCGCAATCCGGGACACTTTGCCCTACCTGTCGTGTGCCCGGGGAAAGGACGCGACGCCATGTCGGACGCTGCACCGTCCCGCCGGGGGGCCACCCGCCGGGGGACGCCCCCCGGACCACTGCTGTCCTCGGTCCGCGCCGGATCGGCCACGGCCGTGCCGCGGCCGGAGGCCGACGGGTCGGGACTGCTCGGCTCGCTGGTGCCGCTGCTCTCCGAGTGGCTGCCCGGTCAGCGGTGGTTCGCGGGAAAGGGCCGCCCGATCACCGGCTTCACCCTCGTCGCGGCCACCGAGCTGCTCCCCCACACCACCGGTGGCTCCGCACCGGGCCTGCTCCACCTCCTCGTCCGGGCCCAGCAGCCCGGCTCCCCCACCGGCCACCCGGGCGCCCCGGGCCCCTCCGGAGCCGCCGGCCCCGCCGTGCACGCCGGTACCGACGACTGCTACCAACTGCTCCTCGGCGTCCACGACGTCCTGCCGCCGCACCTCGCGCCCGCCCTCATCGGCCGGCCCGCCGGCGGCCCGCTGCACGGCCGCGCCGTCTACGAGGGCCTCGCCGACCCCCGGCTGGCCGCCCTGCTCCTGGAGCGGCTGCGGGTGCCCGGCCGGCTCGGCCCCCTGCGCTTCACCCGCGAGGAGGGCGCCGTCATCGCCGCCGGACTGGCGCCGAAGATGCTCGGCGCCGAGCAGTCCAACTCCTCCGTCGTCTACGGCGAAACGTATATCCTCAAGCTCTTCCGCCGCGTCTGCCCCGGCACCAACCCCGATCTGGAACTGCCCCGCGCGCTCGCCGGCACGCCCTGCGACCGGGTGCCGCCGCCCGCCGCCTGGTTCGAGGCCGAGCTGCCCGGCGCCGACGCGGACCCCATGACCCTCGGGGTGCTCCAGCCCTATCTGCCCGGTTCCGCCGACGGCTGGCAGCTGGCGCTCAGCGCCCTGGCGGTGCGGGCGGACTTCACCGCCTCCGCCCGCGCTCTCGGCCACGCCACCGCCGAGGTGCACGGCGCGCTCGCCGAGGCGCTGCCCACGGTCGTCCTGCGCCGCCCCCAGCTCGAACACCTGGCCGCCTCGATGACCCGCCGGCTGGACGCCGCCGCCGACGCCGTCCCCGCCCTGCGCCCCTACCGGGCCGCGCTCGGCGCCGCCTACGACGAGCTGGCGGCGCTCGGCCGGGCGGGCCGCACCTGGCGCGCCCAGCGCATCCACGGCGACCTGCACCTGGGACAGGCGCTGCGCACGGCCCAGGACGGCCGGTGGGCGCTCATCGACTTCGAGGGCGAGCCCGCCCGGCCGCTGGCCGAGCGCTGCCGCCCGCAGCCCGCCGCGCGGGACGTCGCCGGCATGCTGCGCTCCTTCGACTACGCGGCGGCGGTCGGCCGGGCGACCGCCACCACCTGGTCGGCCCGGGCCCGCGCCGCGTTCTGCGAGGGCTACGCCACCGTGCGCGAGGACCCCCGCGAGGACCCCCGGCTGCTGCGCGCCCACGAGACCGACAAGGCCGTCTACGAGGTCCTCTACGAGGCCCGGCACCGCCCCGACTGGCTCCCCGTCCCGATGTCCGCCATCCGCCGGCTGGCGGACCCCCGGGCCGGGGCGGCGGCGGACGCGGCGGTGGACGTGCCGGCGGACGCCGCGGCGTACCGGCAGGCGCCCGCGACCGCGGCGGAGCGCCCCGGCGGCGCCACCGGACCCCCGGGCCGGCCGGACCATGAGGAACCCGAATGACCCGCCGCCCCGGCAACCCGGCAACCCGGCAACCCGGCAACCCGGCAACCCGGCAACCCGGCAACCCGCACCAGCCACGATCCCCGGTCACCGGCCGGGGCCGCGAGGAGGACCGCCCCGTGACCGCTCGACCGCCGTCCAGCCCACCGCCGCACGAGCCGGGCGCCGAACGCCCCGGCGGCCTGGCCGGAGTCCCCGCGACCTTCCTCCCGGACACGGCACGGCCCCGGCGGGCCGCGCCGGAGGCGGCGGCCGGGGCGGGGGGCGAGCCACGTACGGTCTCCCCGGCCGACCGTCCGACGGGAGCCGCCGACAGCACCGGCGCGGACCGCCCCGCGCCCGGCGACGAGGCATCGGGCCCCGCCCCGACGGACGTGCCACCCGGGCCCACGGACATCGCCGGCCCACGCCGTACCACACCCGGAGGCGAGACACCGGAGCCGTCCCCGGCCGGCCCGTCGCCGGTCACCGCACCGCACCGCGTTGTGCCTGACGGCGGGGCGCCGGAGCCCTCCCCGGCCGACCGGCCGACCGGGGCCGGAGCCCCCCGCCGCACCGCACCCAGCGGAAAGCGCGGCGTGCGGCCCGCCGAGCCGCTCGGCGACGAGGAGCGCGTACGGCTGCTGCGCGGCGCGCACCACGACCCGCACGCGCTGCTCGGCGCGCACCCCGTGCCGGGCGGGGTGGCGTTCCGGACCCTGCGCCCGTTCGCCCGCTCGGTGGCGGTCACCGGCACCGGTTTGCGAGCGGAGCTGTACGACGAGGGGGACGGCCTCTTCGCGGGGGTGCTCCCGCTGCGGGAGATCCCCGACTACCGGCTCCTGGTGACGTACGACGACGCGGAGCTGGAGCTCCAGGACCCGTACCGCTTCCTGCCCGCGCTGGGCGACCTGGACCTGCACCTCATCCGCGAGGGCCGGCACGAGGAGCTGTGGCGGGCGCTCGGCGCGGTGCCCATGACGCACGGCGGCGCGCCCGGCACCCGGTTCACGGTCTGGGCGCCCAACGCCCAGGGCGTGCGCGTGGCCGGCGACTTCAACCACTGGGACGCCACGGGCCACCCGATGCGGTCCCTGGGCGCGTCCGGGGTGTGGGAGCTGTTCCTGCCGGGCATCGGCGAGGGCGCCCTGTACAAGTTCCAGATCACCCGCCCCGACGGCTCGCACACCCTGCGCGCGGACCCCATGGCCCGCCGCACCGAGGCGCCGCCGGCCACCGCGTCGATCGTGGACGTCCCGCACCACGTCTGGCGGGACGCGGAGTGGATGGCCCGCCGGGCGGGCACGCCCGTGCACGAGGCGCCCTTCTCCGTCTACGAGGTACACCTGCCGTCCTGGCGGCCCGGCCTCAGCTACCGGCAGCTGGCCGGCCAGCTGCCCGCGTACGTCAAGGACCTGGGCTTCACCCACGTCGAGCTGATGCCGGTCGCCGAGCACCCCTTCGGCGGCTCGTGGGGCTATCAGGTCACCGGCTTCTACGCCCCGACCGCGCGCCTGGGCACGCCCGACGACTTCCGGTACCTGGTCGACGCGCTGCACGCGGCCGGCATCGGGGTGCTGATGGACTGGGTGCCTGCGCACTTCCCCCGGGACGACTGGGCGCTGGCGGAGTTCGACGGCCGGCCGCTGTACGAGCCCGGGGACCCGCAGCGGGCCGCCCACCCGGACTGGGGGACGCTGGAGTTCGACTACGGCCGCACGGAGGTCCGTAACTTCCTGGTGGCGAACGCCGTCCACTGGTGCCAGGAGTTCCACATCGACGGGCTGCGGGTGGACGCCGTGGCGTCGATGCTCTACCTCGACTACTCCCGCGAGCCGGGGCAGTGGACGCCGAACGTCCACGGCGGCCGGGAGAACCTCGACGCGGTGGCGTTCCTCCAGGAGATGAACGCGACGGTCTACCGCCGCTGCCCCGGCGTCGTCACGATCGCCGAGGAGTCCACCGCCTGGGACGGCGTCACCCGTGCCACCCACCACGTGGGCCCCGGCGGCTTCGGGGGTCTGGGCTTCGGCCTGAAGTGGAACATGGGCTGGATGCACGACTCGCTGCTCTACGTCGCCAAGGAGCCGGTCCACCGGAAGTACCACCACGGTGACATGACCTTCTCCATGATCTACGCGTACAGCGAGAACTACGTGCTGCCGATCTCGCACGACGAGGTGGTGCACGGCAAGCGCGCCCTGGTCTCCAAGATGCCGGGCGACTGGTGGCAGCAGCGCGCCACCCACCGCGCGTACCTGGGCTTCATGTGGGCCCATCCGGGCAAGCAACTCCTCTTCATGGGGCAGGAGTTCGCACAGGGGGCGGAGTGGTCCGAGAGCCATGGCCCCGACTGGTGGCTGCTGGACCCCTCGTACTCCGCGGAGGCCGACCACCGGGGCGTGCGCGACCTGGTCCGCGACCTCAACGCGGCCTACCGCGCCGAGCCCGCCCTGTGGCAGCGGGACACCGTGCCGGAGGGCTTCGAGTGGGTGGACGGCGACGCGAGCGAGGACAACGTCTTCGCCTTCCTGCGCTACGACGCGGAGGGCTCGCCGCTGCTGGCCGTCAGCAACTTCTCGCCGGTGGTCCGGCACGGCTACACCCTGGGGGTCCCGGCGCGGTACACCGCGTGGGCGGAGTACCTGAACACGGACGCCGAGCGGTACGGCGGCGGCGGGGTCACCCACGCGGACCCGGTGAAGTCGGAGGCGGTGCGCAGCCACGGCCGCCCGGCGAGCGTCACGGTGACGCTGCCACCGCTGGCGACGGTGTGGTTCCGGCCGGTGTGAGACCGGCCAGGGCATGCCGGCGCGCGGCCTGTCACCACCGTGCGCCGGGGGCGGGGCGATCCGGTACGAGGCGGCGCACCGGGGACCCGTCCACCGGGCGGGTGGCAGGGCGGGCGAACGGCCGCACGGTCACGCCCGGGGCCCGCCGGACAGGCGCAGGCAGCACGGTGGCTGTGCGGCAGGGGCAGGGGCAGACAAGCAGCCGCACGGTCACGCCCGGAAGACCCGTCCACCGGGCAGGCGCGGGTGACACGGCGACCGTGCGGCAGGGGCAAGCCGCGAGCGCGCGGTCACGCCCCCGGGGACCCGTCCACCGGGCAGGCGGGGCGCGCAGGCGGCACGGCGGCCGCGCGCCGGGGTGAGCGGCCGCCGGAGCGAGCTCCGCGGGCGTGACAGCGCCGCGGCGCGCGCCTCGTCGACCACCCCGCGCCGACGGCGGGAAGCCCGGTCGCACGGTGCCGCGTCGGGGACCCGCCCGCCGCACGGCGGCCCCGTGACGCCGCCGTGACGGGCCGGTGACGTCGGTTTCACTAACGTCGGCCGGGCAGTGATCCGGCGGTAGCCGTGGGGTCGGGGGTGTCGGAGGTGACCCGGTGGCCGAGGTCGTGGTCCAGCTTCGTACGCCGTCGCGCGCTCCCGCGGCCGACGGCACGGCGTCCGGCGGCCCCGAGGGGTCCGGGGACGACGTCGGCGGCTGGCTGCGGCGGCGGTTCGGGCTGACCTCGCGCCCCCTGCACCCCGGCGCGGGCGACCCGGAGGCCCTCGCCTGGCACACGGTCGAGGTGCCCGCCGGGGTGGACGCCGAGTCGGTCGCCGGGGCGCTGCGTGCCCGTCCGGACGTCGCGGCCGCCTATGTGAAACCCCAGGCGGGACCGCCGTGACGCGCCTTCCCTTCACGCGGTGAGGAGAGTGCCGTGCCCCAGTCCTCAGGTGCGGAGAATTCCGGCGGCTCGCCGCCCCCGCCCGAATCGCTCTTCGGGCGCCCCGAGTTGGTGTGCGTGACCCGCCCCGGCGCCGGGGTGCGGATCACCGCCACCGGCGCGACCGCGGACGTCGCCGTGGGCGCCCTCGACACGGTCGCGGCCGAGCCCGACGTCCTCATCACGCCGCTCTTCGGCGTGGACCGGCGGGCGGCGCGCGCCTTGGGGGACGACGCCGCGGCCCGGCCCGACGGCACGATCGCGGCGGGCGGTCCGGCCGGCCCGGACGGCGACCTCCTCGACACGATGGCGCGCTTCCACCACGTGGCCGCGCCGGCCGACCGCCTGGAGGAACTGGCCGAGCGGCTGCGCTCGTCGGAGGCGGTCGAGGCCGCGTACGTCAAGCCCGGCGTGGACCTGGCGGTCCAGCGGGCCGCGAAGACGGTCCCCCAGCAGGCCGCGAAGACGGCGCGGAAGGCGGTGAAGAAGGCCGTCCGGAAGACGGCGGGCACGGCCGACGGACCTGCCGGGACCGCCTGGGCCGCCGGCTCCGAGGGGCGCGCGCCGCTCAACGACATGGTCCCGGACGCCGCCGACGCCCCGCCCGTCACCCCGGACTTCACCGCCCGCCAGGGCTACCTCGACGTCGCGCCGGGCGGGATCGACGCCCGCTACGCCTGGACGCTGCCGGGCGGCCGGGGCGCGGGCGTCCGGGTGATCGACTGCGAGTGGGGCTGGCGCTTCACCCACGAGGACCTGCTGCGGAACCAGGGCGGCATCGTCTCGGGCACCGGCAGCACGGACACGGCCTTCGTGAACCACGGCACCGCGGTGCTCGGGGAGATCGGCGGCGACGTCAACGCCTTCGGCGTCACCGGGATCGCGCCGGACGCGGTGACGAGCGCCTCGGCGTTCTCCCTCCCGACGGCGACCGCGATCCGCAACGCGGCCGACCGGCTGGGCCCGGGCGACATCGTCCTGCTGGAGATCCACCGGCCGGGCCCCCGGGCCACGGGCAGCGGCCAGCAGGGGTTCATCGCCGTCGAGTGGTGGCCGGACGACTATCTGGCCATCCGCTACGCGGTCGACCGGGGCATCACGGTCGTCGAGGCCGCGGGCAACGGCGCGGAGAACCTGGACGACCCCGTCTACGACACCCCGCAGGCGGGCTTCCCGGACTGGTGGCGTAACCCGTTCCGGCGCACCGCGCTGGACTCGGGCGCCGTGCTCGTCGGCGCGGGGGCACCGCCTCCGGGCACGCACGGGGCGGACCACGGCCCGGACCGGTCCCGGCTCGACTTCTCCAACTTCGGCGCGTGCGTGGACGCCCAGGGCTGGGGCCGCGAGGTGACCACCACCGGCTACGGGGACCTCCAGGGCGGCACGAGCGAGGACCTCTGGTACACCGACCGGTTCAGCGGCACGTCCAGCGCCTCCCCCATCGTCGTGGGGGCCCTGGCGGCCGCGCAGGGCGTGCTGCGGGCGAACGGCAGGATCCCGCTGTCGCCCGCGCGCTCCCGGGAGTTGCTCCGGGCCACGGGCTCGCCGCAGCAGGACGCCCCGGGCCGGCCCGCCACGCAGCGCATCGGCAACCGGCCGGACCTGCGGCAGCTGATCCCCACCGCCCTCCAGACGTCCACCTGGGTGGGCGTGCAGTTCCGCGGCACCCTGGCCGGCGGCCGTACCGGGCGCTGGTTCACCCACAGCTGGCCGGCCCACTGGCACGTGGTGTGGACGGTCGTGCCGACCAGCCCGCGCCCCGGCGCCCCGCAGGTCGGCTGGAAGGTACGGGTCGAGCGGGCGAGCGACGGCTTCGCGACGTACTGGATCGACGTGACCAACCTCGTGACCGACCCGGTCGACTTCGAGGCCCGGTTCGCGGTCCTCGGCTGGTGAGAGGAGACAGGCATGCGCGTAGGCACGCAGTTCACCGGAACCCTGGCACCGGGCCAGACCGGCCGCTGGTTCACCCACAGCTGGCCGCAGGAATGGCACGTCATCTGGTACTTCATGCCGACGAGCCCGCAGCCCGGGGCGCCGCAGCTCGAATGGGAGACCCAGGTCGAGCGCGCCTCGGGGACGCTGGTGACGTACTGGCTGACGGTACGGAACCTCAGCAACGCCCAGTTGCAGTTCGAAGGCCGCTTCGCGGTCCTCAACTAGGGAGCCGGACATGAAGGTCACGATCACGGTCGCGGACGACGAGGCGGCGGGGGCGCCCCCCGCCGTGGCCGCGGCGGAGGCGGCCGGGGACGCGGGGGCACCGGCCGGCGGCACCCCGGCGGACCCGGGGGCGGCGATCGACGGCGGGGGGCCGCCGGGCTGGCTGACGGAGGCGGTGGGGCTCGCGGAGGCGGGGTCCGGGGACGGGACGTCGGCGCGGGACGCGGGCGGACCGGTGGTGGGCTGCTGAGGGCGGTGGTCCCGTCCTCGTCCTTCCGTGGAAGGCGCTTCGGAGCGGGCCGGAACTCAGCCCGCCCGGCGATCTGACCCACGTCGTTCACCGGTACCCGTCCCCTTGCGGCGGGATCGGAGCCTGTCAGACGACTCGGTGATCCCAGCGCAGTGCGGGCTTCTCGCCGATCCAATAGGAGCGAGCGGCGGTAGCGATGCGCTGACCGCCGATCCAGTAGGTATGCGATCGGTCGGTGACATGGAGCCGTACGGTGCTGATGTCCGGTCGGCCCGCCTCGTCCCATGCCTCGACAGCCGCTTCAACGGCGTCCCAGAGGCGCACGGGCCCGCCTTGCCGGACCTTCCAGCCGCTGCCGTCCGGGGAGAGCGCCGCGAACGACTCGCGCTCGGTGTCGAACAGATAGACCGTTTCATCTCCGTCGCCCGTGACGGCGCGGAGGAGCTGGGTGCCGGGAGCCGCGAGCTGGGTGAGGAAGGCGGGCATCCAGTCGTCCAGTGCACCCGGGGTGATCGTGGCCTTGCGCTCACTGTCGGCATACGCCGCGCGGGCCGACAGGTCCCCGGAAAGGGGGACGGGCGCCTGGGCGCGGGCCGGCATGAAGGAGGACCTGCCGATGATCCGGCCCTCGGCGGTGCCGTCCGGGCTCACGGTCAGCCTGGCCAGCCCGGTGCCGTACGACCACGAGCCGACGGTGGCGAGGATCGACCCGCCGGGGCGGGTCTGACGGACCCAGGTGTAGGGGACCCGGCGGACGGCGCAGGTGGCGATGATCCGGTCGTACGGGGCCCGGCTCGGGTGACCCAGCAGGCCGTCGCCGGTGACCGTCCAGGTCGACTGGCCTGCGGCCTCCAACGCGGCGTCCGCCCGGGCGGCGACGCCGGGATCGACCTCGATGCTGGTGACAGCGTCCTCACCGAGCCGGTGGCACATCAACGCGGTCGAATATCCCGTTCCGGTGCCGATCTCCAGCGCCTTCTGCCCGTCCTCGACTTCCAGGGCCTCAAGCATGGCGACCACAGTGGCCGGAACGGTGGAGGAGGAGGTCGGGAAGCCCGCGACCGGGCCGTCGGCCTGGTCGGCCGTGAGATGGCCGTCGAGCTGGGTGACCAGCGACTGGTCGCTGTAGGCGATGCCCACCCACTGCTCGGGCTTCGTGGTGAGCGGGGTCACGGGCTGCCAGCGTCCGTCGTCGGTGGGCAGGAACACTCCGGGCCGGAGAAACAGCTCCCGGGGTACGGCCTCGACCGCTGCCCGCCATGCCGGGTGCGCCAACTCCCCTTGCTCTTGCAGGCGATCGGCGAGGGCGCGGCGGTCGGACGCCGAGTCGGGCAGGATCATGACTCTCCTTGTACGAGCAGATCGGCGAAGGCGCCGATGAGCGGCAGACCCGTCTCCTCCACCAGCCAACCCCACTGGCCATTCGGATTCAGCTCAAGCCAGTGGAAGTCCCCCGCCCGGTCGATGACGAGGTCGAAGCTGCCACCGCTGAGGCCGAAGTGCTCCAGATAGGCGACCAGCGCTGCTTCCAGTGCACCGGGCAGCCTCGCCACGCTGTAGCGCAGCGCGCTGTAGTCCTTCCGCCAGTCCAGCAGCCCGGATTCGATCCGTACCAGGAAGACCCGGGATCCCACGACCACGACGCGTACGTCCGCCACTTTGTCGACCCGCGCCTGGAACAGGTGTGGCACCGCCGTCACCGACTCGTCCAGCTCGTCGGCTGCCACCGGTTCAGTCCATGTTGTGAGGCCGACTGATCCTTTCCGATAGGGCGTCCAGCGAAGGGCCTTGTAGACGACGTCGCCGTGAGCGGTGATGAATGCCCTGGCATCGTCGAGCCGGTTGGAGATCAGTGTGGGCGGCACCCGAAAGCCCATGCGCTGGGCCACCGCCAGCTGGAGAGGCTTGTGCTCGGCCTCGAAGTTCCGCAACGGATGGTTGACGTATCGGCAGTGCGGCAGCGCGTACAGGACACCGCCGAGCCCATGGCGTACCTGCGCGACGGAGAAGCGGGCATCCGGCTCGGATAGGCGTTCGAAGGCGGGCCGGGTAGGGCGTCGCCAGTACACCGACCGAACGCCGACGAGGTCGATTGCCCCGGAGGGGGTGCGTACCTGTCCGGCCGGGGCGGCCGGACAGGTGCCGAATCGGGCCGAGATGGTGAGGTCCTCCCCGATGTCAGCGGGGTTGAACCTGACTACCGGTACTGCGCGTTGATTGAGCTCTGTGATCACCATGTCCGCGGTTTGATCGTCCGCCTCGGTGGCCACCAGCACGGGTCCTGAATCCATGACCGTCAGTCCTGAGTACTGTCCTGGTCGTGGTCAGTGTCGTTGCGGCTGTCCAGGTTGGTGCGCGGCGGTCGACAGGGCCCGGCGGACACGAAGAAGCCCCTCACCCTGCCGGGACGAGGGGCTGTCGGCGCTGATCGCTCACCGGGCCGGGTGATCGAGCAGGTTCGCCGTGAGGCTGCGTGTCAGTGCGCGCAGTGGCCTGGCGGATGTGGTGATGACGATGTCCGGTGCGTCGCTTTCGCGTACGAGGAAATGGTCGGCCGACCGTGCGAGTTCGATGCACTCGTTGCCGTCCGTCGAGAACGACGATTTCTGCCACCGCATGGTGTTCCTCCTCGCGCAGGCCGGACGGGCGCTTCTCCGGGAGCCGGGCTCCGCGCGCCAACAGTTCCCGGCGGTCCCTACGCGGCGTAGGGGTTGATGATGGTGTGCGGCCGCTGTGCGGTGGCCAGTACGTTCGACGGGAAGGCGGGTCCGGCGACGTAGTAACGGCCCTTGGTCTGGCCCACGGCGGTCAGCAGCTCGGCACGGGCCAAGGCTTGCATGTCCCGCGTGGCCTGCTGCGTGTTGAGCCCTTCGGCCTTCTCATAGCGCGAGCGCCGGACACGGCCCGTCATGGCCACCTCGTGCAGGGCGGTCACCTGCCGCTCGGTGATCCCGCCTGCCTCGGCGGCGTCCATCAGCTGCATCCAGCACTCGTTGGACCGGTCGACGCGGCGCTGCACCCGCTGGGCCTGCTGGTGGTAGGCGAGGAGGTTGAACTTGATCCACGGCAGGGTGTCGCGCTGGGGTGACCAGACGGGGCCGCCGACCTCGCGGAGCACCTTGTAGTACTCCCAGGTGTTACCTGGCATGCCCAGCCACTCCTCGATCGAGGAGAACTCGGGGGCCAGTACGCCACCGCGGGCGATGAGGAGGGTCTGCAGCGAGCGGGACATCCGACCGTTGCCGTCCGACCACGGATGGATCTTGACCAGGTTCAGGTGCGCCATCGCGGCACGGACGAGGACGTGGTGGTCGAGGTCGCCTTCGTTGAGCCAGTCGACGAACTCGCTCATCAGACCGGGGACCAGCTCCTGGTCCGGCCCCTCGTAATCGGTGGCGAGCTCGTCGCCCGGGGCGGTGATGCGGATGGAGGTCCTGCGCCACTGGCCGGCGGTCTTCAGCGGGTGATGGTGGCCCTGGAGCATCCAGTGCAGGCTGTTGAGGAGTTCCTTGTTGTACCGGAAGTCGGCGACATCGTGAAGGGACTGGATGTAGGTCATGGCCTGCTGGTAGGCCAGGGTTTCCGCCTTGTTCTCCTCGCTCGCCTCGACCTCGCGCTCGCCGTCCATCAGGTCGGCGACATCCTTGGCATCGACCCGGTAGCCCTCGATCGTGTTCGACGCCGCGATCGCGCTCGCCGTCAGCGCCTTGCGCAGATCGAGCGTCCACTTCATCGGGACCTGCTGCACCGCAAAGCGCAACTGGTCCCGCATCGCGTTCACCTGCTCCAGGACCTCAAGGTCGACCGGCTCCAGGCGCGGCGTCTCATACAGCATGCATCAATGATACCTACTGCGTATCATTGACTCAATCCTCGGCAGACGCGTCTGGTCAGCCGCGGTCGGCAGACGGCGGCTGGCTGATCCGCTCCTTCTCGACCTCGTGTGAAAGGAGGTCTGGTTCGAGCCGCGGGACCGTTGAGCGGCACGCGGCCGGGGAGGTGGAGGCCGCGTGGAGCCCGAACGGGGCGCCGGGTCGCGACGGCTGGCCCGGACCGGATGCCGGGCCGCGACGGCTCACCCGGCCGCGTCCCACCGGCCCCGTCAGCCCGTGAACCCCGGCACCACCAGACCCGACTCGTACGCGATCACCACCGCGTGCGTCCGGTTCTGCGCGCCGAGCTTCGTCAGTACGTTGCCCACGTGCGTCTTCACCGTCTCCAGGCTCACCGTGAGGGATTCCGCGATCTCCGGGTTGGACAGGCCGGTGGCCATCAGGCGCAGTACCTCCTCCTCCCGGCCCGTCAGTGCCGCCCTCGGCAGTGCCTCGGCGGAGGTCAGGGGGCGGGCGGAGACCATGCGGCGCAGGGCCGCCGGGAAGAGGATCGCCTCGCCCGCCGCCACCACCCGTACCGCCTCCGCGATCTGCCGGACGGGAAGCCGCTTGAGGACGAAACCGCTGGCACCCGCGCTGAGCGCGGCCGTGACGTAGTCGTCGTTCTCGAAGGTGGTGATGACCACGACCTTCGGCGGTTCGGCCGACTCGGCGAGCAGCCGGCGCGTGGCCTCGATCCCGTTGCGGCGGGGCATCCGCACATCCATCAGGACCACGTCCGGCCGCAGCAGCCGGGCCTGTTCGACGGCCTCGACGCCGTCGGCGGCCTCCCCGGTCACCGCGATCCCCGGCTGGGCCGCGAGCAGCGTCCGCAGGCCGCTGCGGGTCACCTCGTCGTCGTCCGCGATCAGCAGGGTGATGGGCGGGGCGGCGGCAGGAGCGGTCATGCCGGCAACGGTATCGGCAGCCGGACCGCCAGCCGCCAGTGGCCGGGCCCGGCCGGGCCGCACTCGATCTCGCCGTGCAGCAGCCGTACGCGCTCGGTCAGGCCGGACAGGCCGTGGCCGGACGTCGGGAAGGCGCGCGGGCCCGCACCCCGCCCCGTCCGGTTGACCACGCTCAGCTCCAGGACGTCCGGCGCGGCCGCCACCCGGACCCCGATCGGGCCGTCCGCCCCGTGCCGCAACGCGTTCGTCAGGCCCTCCTGCAGGATCCGGTACGCCGCCCGGGACAGCGTCCCCTGCACCCGCGTCAGGTCCCCCGAGAGCTCCGGCTCCACGACCGCGCCCGTGTGCCGTACCCGGTCGAGCAGTCCGGGCAGGTCGGCCAGGGTCCGGGTCGGCGCGGTGCCCGCCTTCTCCTCGCGCAGCACGCCCAGCACGTAGTCCAGGTCCTCCAGCGCCGCCCGGGTCGACTCCTCGATGCCGCGCATGGCGGCGCGGGCCGCCGCCGGGTCGGCGGAGAGCACCTCGCCCGCCACCGCCGCCTGGATCGTGGTAGCCGTCAGCGTGTGCCCGATGGAGTCGTGCAACTCATGGGCCAGGCGGTTGCGTTCGGCCAGCCGCAGCTCCCGCTCGGCCGCCAGCGCCAGCCGCTCGGCCGGCGACGGTCCCAGCAGCCCGGGCGCCGCCCACCGCAGGGTGCGCGTCACCACCGCGCACAGGGTCGTCGTCAGCAGCAGGCAGCAGAGCGCCGCCGCCCCGCCCGGCCACCCGGGCTCCGGCCGTACCGACCGGCCGAACAGGCTCAGCCCCGCCTCGGCGCCCAGCCAGCCGCCCGGCAGGGTCACCGCCGCGAGCAGCAGCACGAAGCCCGCCACCGCCCCCGCCCACCCGAGCGCCACGTGCAGCAGCAGCCAGAGGGCAGTCCGCCGGTGGCCGGTGCCGCTCGCCGCCGGATCCGGCAGCGGTACCCCCAGCAGCCGGCGGGCGCCCGCGACCAGCACCCGCCGCGTGCTGCGGGCCAGGCCGACCGCGCCGATCAGCACCGCCCAGACCAGCAGCGTCAGAACGACCTGCACCCCGTAGGGAGCGGACGGCCACGCCAGCGCCGGCAGCGCCGCGAAAGGCAGCAGCGGCAGGCTCGCCAGCGCGCCGCAAGAGGCGAACAGCATGCCCGCGTACGTGGAGCCGCGCAGCAGCGGCCGGATTCCTCTGATCATGATTCGGCCAGTATGGCCGGGTATCCCACCGGGGACCTCCCCCGATCGGGGGAGCGCCGTTTCCCTCCATGCCGCGATGCGCGTGACTGGCCCCCGGCGCCAGGATCGTGTCCCGAGCAGCTGACGGAAGACAGCCGACGAAGACAGCCGACGGAAGACGGCTGATGAACACCTGGGGAGACAGATGGCACCGGATCGCACCGCACCGGCCGAGGCCGTGCCCGCCTGGACGGCGTCCTACGGCACCCGGCCGCCGGTCGCCGGGAACGGCCCGGCCGTGGCCGCCCTGGCGCTGGGCGTCACCGGCCTGTGCACCTCGGTCCTCCTCGTCGGCGGCCTGCTCGGCGCCCTCGGCCTCGTCCTCGGCGTCGCCGCCCTGCCGAAGGCCCGGCGGACCGGCGCCGGCCGGGGCAAGGCGCTCACCGGCGTGGTGACCTCGCTCCTCGCGATCGCCCTGTCCGTCCTGTCCGCCTTCCTCCTGGCCTGGTACGCGCAGCACACGCAGGAGTGCTACCGGCCCGACAGCCTCCGGCAGTACGAGCAGTGCGTACGTCAGCAGCTCACCGGAAAGTGACCGCCGGTCGGCCCGGCCGGCAACGCCAGCAAGGAACGGCATCATCGTGCGCAACACACGAACAGCGATACTCGTGACCCTCGGCCTCGTGACCGCTCTCGCTCCGGCCCCGGCGCACGCGACGGCCTCCGCCGCCGGAGACCCCCTGCGGCCGTACACGCGGCAGAAGCCCCGGTGGCAGCCCTGCGACGACGCGCGGAGCCCCGCCGCCCTCCGGTGCGCGACCCTCAAGGTGCCGCTGGACTACACCGACCCCGGCGGCAGGAGCATCGACATCGCGATGTCCCGGCTGAAGGCGAGCGGCCCGAAGGAACGTCACGGCGTGCTGCTCCTCAACCCCGGCGGCCCCGGCGCGCCCGGCCTCGGCCTGCCCGCCGACCCGGTGCTGAACCTCCCCGAGGAGGTGCGGAGACGCTACGACCTCATCGGGTTCGACCCGAGGGGCGTCGGCCGGAGCTCCCCCGTCAGCTGTGGTCTGACCGCCGACGAACAGCGGAGCGACCGCCCGTACCGGGCCGAGACCTTCGCGAAGGACGTGGAGTGGGCGCGTACGGTGGCCCGCAAGTGCCGGGCCGGGGCGGGGGACACGCTGCGGCACCTCACCACCCGTAACACCGCCCGCGACATGGACGTCATCCGCGCCGTACTCGGCGAGGGGAAGATCTCCTATCTGGGGTACTCCTACGGCACCTACCTCGGCGCCGTCTACACACAGCTGTTCCCCCGGCGGGCCGACCGCTTCGTGCTCGACAGCGCCGCCGATCCCGCGCGGTACGGGCGGGGCATGTTCCAGGCGATGGCGGAGGGCACCGAGCCCGCCTTCACGCGGTGGAGCGAATGGACCGCCGCGCGGCACACGACGTACGGGCTGGGCCGCACCCCGGCCGAGGTCCGCGAGACCTTCCGGGAGCTGGTCGCCCGGGCCGGTCGCGAGCCCATCCGCTTCGACGGCGCGCTCCTCACCGGTGACGACCTCCGCGCCGACCGCGCCAGGTTCTTCCACGCCGAGAAGGCCGCCGCACGGGTCGCCGGTCTCAAGGCCGCGGCCGGGGGCGGGCGGCACGCCCCGGCCGGACGGACCCCGGACCCCGCTCCTCCGGCCCCCGCCCCGCCCGCGTCCGCCCATGGCGTGCCCCCGGACAACGCCGACGCGAGCGCCTGGGCCGTCCTGTGCGGCGACACCACCCGTACGTGGCCCCGCGATCCTGAGCGGTACCGCCGCGACGCGATCCGCGACAAGGCCCGGTACCCGCTGTACGGCGACTTCGCGTCCGGCATCAAGCCGTGCGCCTTCTGGCAGGAGGGCAGCGAGGCCCCGGCACGGGTGGACAACACGGCCGGAGCGCTGATCGTGCAGAACGAGTGGGACCCCCGGACGCCCCTGGCCGCCGGCCGGGGCATGCACCGGGCCCTGCGCGGCTCCCGGATGGTCACCGTGGCCGGCGGGGAGGGCCACGGCGTCCTCTTCGGCACCGACTCCTGCGCGGACGGGAGCGCCACGGCCTACCTGGCCACGGGCAGGCTCCCGGCGAAGGACCTGACCTGCGGGACGCGGGGCGGGCGGTAGGCGGGACCCCCGCGAGCTCCGGTGCCTGCGGGCTCAGGGACCTGTACGCCCGGACTTGTACGCCCAGACCTGTGCGCCCAGGCCCGTACACCCAGGCCCGTACGCCCATGAGTGCGGCCCGGCGTCGGGGGCGCGGCGGCGACGCCGCCCCCAACCGGGAAGGCGCCGGACGCGGCCCGTGCCGACGTCCCGCGCCTTCTCCGCGGGGGCCCCGGGGGGGCGACCCCCTACGCCTTCACCGGCTCCCGCGGCGGCTCCGCCGCCACCTCGTGCCCGTCCCCCGCCAGCGTCGTCTCGTCGAACGGCAGCCGGCCGCTCAGGACCTCCGCCACGCGCGGCTTGTCGATCTCCTTCGTCCAGGTGCCGACCAGGACCGTCGCCACCGCGTTGCCCGCGAAGTTGGTCAGGGCCCGGGCCTCGCTCATAAAGCGGTCGATGCCGACGATCAGACCGACGCCGTCGACCAGTTCGGGGCGGTGCGACTGGAGGCCGCCCGCGAGGGTCGCGAGGCCCGCGCCGGTGACGCCCGCCGCGCCCTTCGAAGCGATGATCATAAAGAGCAGGAGGGAGACCTGCTGGCTCAGCGAGAGCGGGTCGCCCATCGCCTCCGCGACGAAGAGCGAGGACATCGTCAGATAGATGGCCGTGCCGTCGAGGTTGAAGGAGTAGCCGGTCGGCACCGTGATGCCGACGACCGGGCGGCTCACGCCCAGGTGCTCCATCTTCGCGATCAGCCGCGGCAGCGCCGACTCCGACGACGAGGTGGAGAGGATCAGCAGGAACTCCCGGCCCAGGTACTTCAGCAGCGCGAAGACGTTCACGCCCGCCACCAGCCTCAGCAGGGTCCCCAGCACCACGATCACGAACAGCAGGCAGGTGAGGTAGAAGCCGATCATGATGACGGCGAGCGACTTCAGGGCGTCCACGCCCGTCGCGCCGACCACGGCCGCCATCGCGCCGAACGCGCCCACCGGCGCCGCCCACATGATCATGGACAGGATGCGGAAGACGAGCCGCTGGATGTGCCCCACGCCGCGCAGCACCGGCTCGCCCGCGGCCCCCATGGCCTGGAGCGCGAAGCCCGCCAGCAGGGCCACCAGCAGGGTCTGGAGGACCTCGCCGCCGGTGAACGCGGAGACCATCGTGGTGGGGATGATGCCGAGCACGAAGTCGGCCGTCGACTCGTGCGCGCCCTTGGCCTGGGCCTCGCCCGCGTGCCGCAGCGACTCGGTCAGGTGCAGACCGCTGCCGGGCTCCAGCAGATTGCCGACCACCAGGCCGATGGCCAGCGCGACCGTCGACATCACCATGAAGTAGCCGAGGGCCAGCCCGCCGACCGCGCCGACCTTGGCGGCCTTGCGGACGGAACCCACGCCCAGCACGATCGTGCAGAAGATGATCGGCGAGATCATCATCTTGATCAGGTTCACGAACCCGGTGCCCAGCGGCTTGAGCTCGACGGCGACCCCGGGTGCGGCGAAGCCGACCACGACGCCGGCCACCACCGCGGCGATCACCGCGAGGTAGAGGTAGTGCGTACGGTCCCGGCGGGCGCGTGGGCGCCCGTCCTCGTCCGGCGGTGACGGCGCTGTCACGGATGTCACGGAGGTCTCCTCGTCGACGCGGCTCCTGCACGGCCCCGCTCTCCCGACGAGAGGGGCTCCGGTGACTATGCACGGGTCTGTGACCGTGGTCACCCTTGCGTGCATTACGTTCACCACGGCACCCCGGTGCAGACTGTCCGCCATGCGCAGACCCCGCGTACCCCGCCCCCGCAGCCTGGCCGGCCAGCTCTTCGCGATGCAGACCGTGCTGGTCGCCGCCGTGGTGGCCGGCTGCGCGGCCTTCGCCTACGTCTCGGACCGGGGTCAGGCCGAGGACGCCGCCCGCCGCCAGGTCACCGCCGCCGCGGCCGCCGTCGCCGCCTCGCCGGCCGTCCGGGGGGCGGTCGACGGCGTCGACCCCGCGGCCACCCTCCAGCCGTACGCGGAGCGGGTCCGGCACGACACCGGCGTGGACTTTGTGACGATCATGAACCCGTCCGGCATCCGCTGGACCCACCCCGACCCGGCCCGCATCGGCGAGCCCTTCCTCGGCCACACCGGCCCCGCCCTGCGCGGCCGCACCTTCTCCGAGACCTACACCGGCACGCTCGGGCCCTCGGTCCGGGCCGTCGCGCCCGTCATGGCCGGGGACCGCGCCGTCGCGCTCGTCAGCGCCGGCATCACCGTCGACGCGATCAGCGCCGAGGTCCGGCGGCAGCTCATCGGCCTGCTCGGGGTGGCCCTGGGCGCGCTCGCCCTCGGCGGCGTGGGCACGTACCTCCTCAACGCCCGGCTGCGCCGCCATACGCACGGCATGAACGCCGCCGAGCTCAGCCGGATGCACGACTACCACCAGGCCACCCTGCACGCGGTACGCGAGGGGCTGCTGATGCTCGACGGGCGGCGGAGGATCGCGCTGATCAACGACGGCGGGCGGGAACTCCTCGGCCTGGATGAGGCGTCGGTCGGCCGGCCCGTCGCGGACCTCGGCCTGCCGCCCTCCCTCACCCGGGCGCTGCTGGCCACCGGGCCGAGGGTGGACGAGGTGCACCTGACCGCCGACCGGACCGTGGTCGTCAACACCTCCCCGGTCTCGGGCGGCGAGCACTGCGGCACCGTCGTCACCCTGCGCGACCACACCGAACTCCAGGCGCTCTCCGGGGAGCTGGACTCCGTGCGGGGCTTCGCGGAGGCGCTGCGCTCGCAGGCCCACGAGGCGGCCAACCGGCTGCACGCCGTCGTCTCCCTGATCGAGCTGGGCCGTGCCGACGAGGCCGTGGAGTTCGTGACCGCCGAGCTCGAACTGGCCCAGGCCCTCACCGACCAGGTCGTCGCCGCCGTCGCCGAACCCGTCCTCGCCGCCCTGCTCCTCGGCAAGGCCGCCCAGGCCAACGAGCACGGCGTCGAGCTCCTCCTCGCCCCCGACACCCACGTCGACGACGGGCTGCTGCCGCCCGGTCTCCCGGCCCGCGACCTGGTGACCATCCTCGGCAACCTGATCGACAACGGCGTCGACGCCGCCGCCGAGGAGGCCAACCGGGCACCGCGCACCGCCACCCGCCGCGCCCATGTCACGGTCACGGTCCGGGCCGACGACCCCGCAGGCGACGGGGGCGGCGGTCATCTGCTCCTGCGCGTCGCCGACAACGGCGCCGGCGTCGCCCCCGAGGCCGTGGACGAGGTCTTCCGGCGCGGCTGGTCCACCAAGTCGCCCGGCGCCGCCCCGCACGGCCGGGGGCTCGGCCTCGCGCTCGTACGGCAGGCCGCGCGGCGCAACGGCGGTACGGTCACCGTCGCCGAGGCGCCGGGCGGCGGCGCGGAGTTCACGGTCCGGCTGCCGCTGCGGACGCGGGCCGGGGCGCCCTCCACGGCCGGGGCGTCGTCATGACCGCGCCCCGGCCGCTCCCGCGCCCGATACGCGTGCTCGTCGTCGAGGACGACCCGCTCGCCGCCGCCGCGCACGCCCTGTACGTGCGGCGGGTGCCGGGGTTCACCGTGGCCGGGGTGGTGCACACCCGGGGCGACGCGGCGCAGTTCCTCCAGCGCGCCCCCGTCGACCTGCTGCTGCTCGACCTCTTCCTGCCGGACGGGCACGGCCTCCAGCTGCTGCGCTGCCTGCGCTCGGCCGGGCACGGCGCCGACGTCATCGCCGTGACCTCCGCGCGTGACCTGGCGGTCGTCCGCGAGGGCGTCTCGCTCGGCGTCGTCCAGTACGTACTGAAGCCCTTCACCTTCACCACGCTCCGCGAACGCCTCGCCCGTTACGCCGAGTTCCGCGCGGTCGCGGGCGAGGCCAGCGGCCAGGAGGAGGTGGACGCGGCCCTCTCCGCCCTGCGGGCGCCCCAGCCCGCCGCGCTCCCCAAGGGGCTGAGCCTCGACACCCTCCAGACGATCACGGCGGCGCTGCGCGAGGCGGGCCCCGACGGCATCTCCTCGGCCGCCGCGGCCGGTTGCCTCGGCATCTCGCGGATCACCGCCCGCCGCTATCTGGAGCACCTGGTCACCACCGGCCGGGCCACCCGGGCCCCGCGCTACGGCCAGGTCGGCCGGCCCGAGCTGCGCTACCGCTGGCTGAGCCGCTGACCTGCGGCGCCGGTGGCCGACGCGTGCGGTGCCGCCGGGCGGGGAACGTACGACCTCACAAAGGGCCGACGCTCGTAGGAGGTCGTAGCCGTGCGTTCCACCACCACTTCCCTGCTCCTCGCCGCCGCCACGCTCGCCGCGGCGGTCCCGCTCGCCGCCTGCGGAGGCGGCTCGGGCGGTGACCCGGACACCGTGAAGATCGCCTACCAGCGCAACACCGACAACAAGATCCAGATCATGGACGGCTATCTGGCCGGGATCAAGAAGGAGTTCGAGCGCGCGCACGAGGGCAAGAAGCTCAGACTGGTCCCCGTGCAGGCGTCGCAGACGGACTACTACGCCAAGGTGCAGCAGATGATGCGGTCGCCGAAGACCGCGCCGGACGTCGTCCGCGAGGACACCTTCCTCATCAACTCCGACATCAAGGCCGGATATCTGAGACCCCTGGACGACAAGCTGGCCGGCTGGCGCGACTGGGAGCGCTTCGCCCCCACGGCGAAGAGCTCGGCGCGGGGCGAGGACGGCAGGACGTACGGGGTGCCGGACGGCACGGACACCCGGGGCCTGTGGTTCAACAAGGAGCTGTTCGCCAAGGCCGGTCTGCCCGCCGACTGGCGGCCGCGGACCTGGCGGGACGTCCTGGCGGCCGCCCGCGCGGTCAAGGAGAAGGTCCCCGGCGTCACCCCGCTCAACGTCTACACCGGCAAGGGCCCCGGCGAGGCCGCCACCATGCAGGGCTTCGAGATGCTGCTGTACGGCACGGGGAAGGACCCGCTGTACGACCCGGCGGCGAAGAAGTGGGTGGCGGGCGGCAAGGGGTTCCGGGACGCGCTGGAGTTCGTCCGCACCGTCTACGCCGAGAAGCTCGGCCCGGACCCCTCCGACGCGCTCGACCCGCACGTCGACGCCCGGGTCGCCACCGACTGGCTGCCGTCGGGCAGGCTCGCCATCGCCCTGGACGGCAACTGGCTCGGCAAGAACTGGCTGCCGTCCGGCGGCAAGCCGTGGCCGGAGTGGACGAAGGTGATGGGTCAGGCGCCCTTCCCCACCCAGGACGGCGCGGCCCCGGGCGCGGTCAGCCTCTCCGGCGGCTGGACGTGGTCGATCAGCGCCAAGTCCCGTAAGGCGGACCTGGCCTGGCAGGTGATCGAGACGCTCCAGACGAAGGAGAACGCGACGGAGTGGGCCGTGCGGGACGCGCAGATCGCCGTCCGGGACGACGTGGCGACGGCGCCGAGGTACCTGTCGTCGATGCCGGGCATCGGGTTCTTCACGGGCCTGGTGAAATACACCCACTACCGGCCCGCGCTGCCCGTCTACCCGAGGGTGTCGAGCGCGATCCAGGAAGCGATGGAGTCGGTGACGACGGGCGACGCGTCGGTGCCGCGGGCCGCCGGGCGCTACGACGACACGCTGCGGTCGATCGTGGGCGGCGACGGCGTGACCGTAAGGGAGCGGTGAGATGGCCGGCGCCCGGGCGCCCGCCCCGCCCGGCGGCACCGGCCGCCGGGCGGCGCGCGGGGCGGCCCGCTGGCTGCCGGTCGTCCCGGCGACGGTCCTGCTGCTCGTCTTCCTCGCCGGCCCCATCGCGTACTGCGTCCACCTCGCCTTCACCGACACCCAGCTGACCGGGCAGGAGTCCGCGTCCTTCGTCGGCCTGGCCAACTTCCGCCGGGCCTTCGCCGACGAGCGCTTCCGCCACGCGGTGCTGCTGACCCTGCTCTTCACGGTCCTGTCGTCGATCGTCGGCCAGAACACGCTGGGCTTCGCCCTGGCCGCCCTGATGCGGCGGGCCTCCCGGCCCGTACGGGCGGTGACGGGGGCGGTCGTGATCGCGGCGTGGGTGGTGCCGGAGATCGTGGCGGGCTTCCTGCTCTACACCTTCTTCAACCGGCGGGGCACCCTGAACGCCGTCCTGGAGCAGCTCCACCTGCCCACCCAGAACTGGCTGTTCACCCTGCCCATCCTGGCCGTCTCCTTCGCCAACGTCTGGCGGGGCACGGCCTTCTCCATGCTCGTCTACTCCGCCGCGCTCTCCGGGATCCCGCGCGAGGTGACCGAGGCGGCGGAGGTCGACGGCGCGAGCGGGCCGCGCCGCTTCTGGCACATCACCCTGCCGATGATCCGCCGCTCGATCGCCACCAACCTGATGCTCAACACCCTTCAGACGCTGTCGGTCTTCGGGCTCATCTGGGCCATGACGCGCGGCGGCCCCGGCAACCGCAGCGAGACGCTGCCGGTGTTCATGTACGACCAGGCGTTCCTGAAGTCGCTGATCGGGTACGGCACGGCGGTGGCGCTGCTCCTGCTGCTGGTGGGCGCCGTGTTCTCGGTGGTCTATCTGCGGCTGATGCGGGAGGAGGTCTGAGCACCCGGGCGGGCCCGGGGCCTCCTCCCGCAGGCCGCGAGCGGGCCGGCCGGGCTTCTTCACCCGGGCGCCGACGACGGCCTCCGGCCGCCGGGCCCGGCCGGCCGCCGCGCCCCTAGGCCAGCCCCGCCACCAGCTCCGTCGCCTCCTGGGCCGGCACCCCCGCCGCGGTGAGGGCCGTCACCGCGGCCGAGCGGCCGGCCGTCGCGGGGTCCAGGACGCCTTCGTTGACCGCCTGGATCAGGCCGAAGAGGACCTGCTCGCGGACGTAGGCCAGGGCGATCGCCGGCAGCGGGGAGACGAAGCGGCCCTCGTCCAGGCCCCGCTGGAGCATCGCCGCGCACTCGCGGCGCACCGGTTCCAGGCGGCGGTGGATGCCCTCGACCGTGACGCTGCGCTGGGCCAGGGCGATCAGCAGGCGGTAGCCGTCGGCGATGTCCCAGGCGGCGAGCATGGAGCGGGCCAGGGCCTTGGCGGGGTCGTCGACCTCGCGCAGGGCCTCGGCCTGCGCGACCTCCACCGCGCTCGCGGCGTCGTCGACGAGGGCGCTCATCAGCGCCTCGCGGCTGGGGAAGTGGCCGTAGACCGTGCGCCGGACCACGCCGGCGGCGCGGGCGATCTGGTCCATGCTCGCGTCCGGGTCGCGCAGCAGCTCGGCGAGCGCGACATCCATGATGCGGCGCCGGTTGGCGTCCGCTCTGCCGGCCATGGGGTCTCTTCTCGGTCGGACGATCGGGGAGATGGTGCTGCGGACGCGGCTTCTGGCCGACATCGTGCCCCTCATTTTGCACGTGGCCGTGCAGTCCCGTAACTTGCACACTGCTGTGTAATTGCACAGCGATGTGCAAATGAAGGGAAGGGGTGCCCGATGGGCCTCGCGATGTCGACCCCGGTCGACGAGATGGACGGTCCGTACAAGAGGCGCTGGCTGGCGCTGGTGGTCCTCTGCCTCAGCCTGCTGATCATCGTCATGGCGAACACGTCCCTGACGGTGGCGGCCCCGGACATGGTCAAGGACCTCGGCCTCGGCAGCTCGGACCTCCAGTGGGTCATCGACGGCTACACCGTTCCGTACGCCGCGCTGATGCTGATCCTCGGCGCCGTCGGCGACAAGTACAGCCGCCGGGGCGCGCTGGTCCTCGGCCTCTTCGTGTTCGGCGCGGCCTCCGTCGCCGGTTCGCTCGTCGACAGCTCGACCGGCGTCATCGCCGCCCGCGCCGTCATGGGCGTCGGCGCGGCCATGATCATGCCGGCCACCCTGTCGCTGCTCGCCGCGACCTTCCCGCGCGAGGAGCGCGCGAAGGCCATCACCATCTGGACCGCCACGGCCGGCCTCGCCATCGCCGTCGGCCCGCTGGTGGCCGGTGCGCTGCTGGAGGACCACGGCTGGGCCTCCACCTTCCTGATCAACGTGCCGATCGCCGTCCTCGGCATCGTCGGCGCCCTGCTGCTCGTCCCGCCGTCCAAGGCGTCCGGCGTCGACAAGATCGACTACATCGGCGGCGCGCTGTCCGTCGTCTGGGTCGGCTCCCTCATCTTCATGATCATCGAGGGCCCGCACTTCGGCTGGGGCGCCAAGGCGATCACCGCGGCCGTGCTGGCCGGCGTCGGCCTCGTCCTCTTCGTCCTCTGGGAGCTGCGCCACCCGCAGCCCGTCCTGGACGTCCGCCGCTTCGCCAAGCGCGCCTTCGCGGGCTCCACGCTGGCCGTCGCGCTGTTCTTCCTCGCCGTCTTCGGCGCCTTCTACTACCTCACCCAGCACCTCCAGTTCGTGCTCGGCTACTCGCCGCTCGACACCGGTGTGCGGATGCTGCCGCTGGCCGGCGCCGTGTTCGTCGGTGGCGCGCTGACCGCGTTCCTCACCCCGAAGTTCGGCATGAAGGTCACGGTCGCGCTGGGCATGACCGTCGGCACCGTCGCCATCGCGCTGCTCACCCGCGTCGACGCGAACTCCACGTACGACGACTTCCTCGTGCCGCTGATGATCCTGGGCCTGGCCATCGGCCTGTCCCTGTCGCCCTGCACCAACGCCATCATGGGCTCCTTCCCGGAGACCCAGCTCGGCGTCGGCGGCGCGGTCAACAGCACCTCGATCGAGCTCGGCGGCTCCCTGGGCATCGCCATCCTCGGCACCGTGCTCGCCAAGACCTACTCCTCCAACCTCGCCGACGCGGCCGCCGAGGTCGCCGCGGGCGGCGGCCCGAAGCTGCCGGAGAAGGCGCTCGGCGCCGCGCAGGACTCCGTCGGCGCCGGCCTGTACGTCGCCGAGGAGGTCGGCAAGCAGGTCGCGGCCGGCGCCGCGCCCAAGATCGGTGCCGAGAAGGCCGCGCAGCTGGGCGCCCAGCAGGCCCAGACCGTCGTCGAGGCCGTGCACAAGGCGTTCGCCGACTCCGTCGCCCACACCAGCGTGATCGGCGCCGTCGTCCTCGGCATCGGCACGGTCGTGGTGACGCTCCTCCTGCCGCGCCGCGGCGCGCAGGCGGCGGCCGGCGGCCCGGCCGTCGCCGCGAAGGGCGAGGCGAAGCAGGCCGCCACGGAGGAGAAGGCCGGCTCCCGCGCCTGAACCGTCCGATGGTGACCGTGCCCCGCACCCCTTCCGAGGAGTGCGGGGCACGGTCGTACGCTCAGGGGGCCGGGGGCGCGGTCGTACGGGCGCGGTCCGCGAGCAGCTCGCTGGTCGCCCTGGAGGGCCCCACCCCCAGCTCGCGCCGGAGGATCTCCACACACGTCCCGTACGCGCGCACGGCCTCGCCGACGTTGCCCTCCGCGAGATGGGCGCGCACCAGCGCGCGGTGGGCGCTCTCCCGCAGGACGTCGGCACGCACCACCCGCAGCGCGAACTCGATGGCGAGCCCGAACCGGCCCGCCTCGCAGAGGCTCTCGACCATCCGCTCCATGACGTGCAGCCGCATCTGGCGCAGCCGCTCGCGGTCGTCGGTCAGCCACTCGTCCGTCCAGTCCGGCAGCAGGTCCGCGCCCGCGCCCTCCGAGGACCAGACCGTGGCCGGGTCGGCCTCCCCGCCCCGGAACACCCGCAGCGCGTGGTCGACGAGCACGGACACGTCCACGTCCGCGCGCGCGTCCAGGGCGACCTGGGCGCCCGCGCCGACGACCAGCCCCGGTGCCGCCTGGTTGACCCGCCAGATCGCGGTGCGCAGCCGCGCCAGGGCCCGGTGCTGCTCGGTCTCCGGCCACAGGGTGCCCGCGAGGCGGCTGCGGCCGAGCCGGCCGCGCAGGGCGAGCACGGCGACGAGACGCTGGGCACCGGCGGGGAGCACCACGTCGTGGCCGTCGAGGGCGAGCCGGAAGCCGCCGAGGAGGCGGAGGGCGAGGTGCGGGCGGTCCGGCGGGGCGGGCCGCGCGGGCCGCGCGGGCGGCGCTCCCCGCTGCGCCGGGATGTCTGCCGTGTCACTTCTGATGCCGGACATGATCCCCCCCAACCGGGCACGTCGCGCGGGTGCCGCGTACCCTTCCTGAGGATGCCCGGTTTGTCGAGGGATGCCAAGGGATAGGCGGGGACGCCCGGTTCGGGGCGGGGGCTTCCCCGGACAGCCCTTCCGCTCGGGCGCGGCCCGGACTTCATGGGCGGAAGCACCCCGCTCACCTCAACGGTCCCGCAGTTCGAACCAGACCTCCTTGCCCACGAGGTCGAGCCCGTCCCAGACCCAGCTGACACCGGACGCGTGGGAGAGCCCGCGCACGAGCATCAGCCCCCGCCCGCCCTCCTCGTCCACCGCGGGCCGCCGCGACCAGGGCAGCCGTCCGGGATCCCGGTCCCGTACGCCGACCACGGCCCGCCCTTCCCGGAACACGCTCACCTCCACCCCGAGGTCCGGTACGCGCGCGTGCCCGACGACGTTCGCCACGAGGTCGGACACACAGACGCAGGCGTCGTCGACGAGGCCGGGGTGACCGGTCGCGTGCAACGCGAGGGTGACGAACCGCCGGGCGAGACAAGCGGTCGCGGGGTCGGCGGGGGCCGTGAGGTGGTAGGTGCGGGTGTCTTCCGGAACCGGAGCATCGAGAGTAGCGAGGGCGAGGGGCGCGAGATCGGTCATGACGTCGTCTCCCTGAAGGTGTGGGGCCACGCGCGACTTTCAGACCTGGAACTTCGAGCACCAGGCCATCAACTGGCCAGCAGCGGACGGCACTTGATACCGCCGCAGCGACGCACGAACGACGATAGGGCATGAAGGAGCTACATAGCTACGAATCTCGTATCTACATAGCTCCGCATGGACCGATGTCACCCGTACGGGCAGACTTGCCGCCATGCCACCGAGGACAGCGACAACCGCCCGCCAGCGCCGCATCGGCGCCGAACTGCGCAAGATGAGAGAGGCGACCGGCCTTACCGCGCGTGCGGCAGCGGCGCTTCTGGACATCGACCACACGAAGATCAGCCACCTGGAGACGGCGCGGTCGGGCGTGGGCCCGGACCGGATTCGCACTCTCGCTCGCGGCTACGGCTGTACGGACCGGAGATACGTGGACGCGCTGGTCCAGATGGCCGCCGACAGAGGCAGGGGCTGGTGGGAGGAGTACCGGGGCGTACTTCCGGATGGTTTCCTGGACCTCACGGAACTGGAGCACAAATCAACCGGCCTGCACACTTATCAGATCAGCCATGTTCCGGGCCTCACCCAGACCGTGGACTACGCACGGGCGGTATTCGAGTCCGGTGTCGCCCAGCAGCTGACCAAGGCGGACCGCGAGGCCAGGGTCGCCCACCGGATCAGGCGCTCAGGGATCTTGGACGGCGAGAACGCACCGGAATTCACCGCGCTGATCCACGAAGCGGCCTTGCGTATGCGCTTCGGCGGGCGCGACGTGACCCGCGCGCAGCTCGCGCACTTGCTGGAGGTGTCCGAGCGCCCGAACTGCACCGTCCGCGTCCTGCCCTTCGAGGCCGACGGCTTCGCGGGATCCGGCCAGGCCGTCCTCTACGCAGCCGGCCCGGTACCCGCACTCGACACGGTCCACCTCGACTCGGCCCACGGGCCCGTGTTCCTGGACGCGGCACCCCAACTCCGCGCCTATCAGCAGATTCTGTCGGCCATGCAGGAGCGTACGCTGACCGTCAAGAAGTCGCGGGACCTCATCCGCCATATCGCACGCGAATTGTGAGGAATCCGGAATGCGGACGAATTTTTGGCAGAAGTCATCGTTCTGCGCGGGGGGCGGCAACAACTGCCTGGAACTCAGCGCGCGGCAGGGAGTCGTCGAGATACGGGAAAGTGAGCACGCCGCCCTGACCGTGTCGACCGGCCGCATCGGCGCGGCCCTCCTCGTCAGAGAGATAAAGGCCGGAAGGCTCGACCGCATCACCTGACCCTGGCGGCGCCCGACACGGAGGGGGTGCAAGCCGCCTCATCCACCAACTGCGGAGGGACAGACATGCGGTGGCAGAAATCGTCGTTCTCGACGGACGGCAACGAGTGCGCGCACTGACACGCAGTCTCAAGGCGAACCCGCTCGATCACCCGGCATAAAGCACCTTCCCCATAGGCGAGTTCCCGCCCGTCACATGCGCCCGGATCGACGCCAGGTAGTCGTCCCGGGCCACTCGGCCGTCCCCGTCCGTGTCCAGCGCCTCGAAGGCCGTTCCGATGTTGCGCGGCGGGTTCCCCAGGGCCGTACGGAGCATCGTGAACTCCGGGAGGGTCAGGGCGCCGTCCTCGTCGGTGTCGGCCAGGTCGAAGAGCGCGCCCAGTACCGGCTCGCAGACCGTGTCGAACGCCTCGGCGCCCGCCCATGCGTCGTACTCCTCGAAGGTCACCCCTCCGTCGCCGTTCGCGTCCATCGACTTCCAGGCCCCCTCACCGGCCGCGCGGGCGGCGACGACCTTCGGGTCGTCCGCGGTGCGGCCTGAGGCCAGTGCCACCCGCTCGGCCCGTGCCGCGTACTCGGCCCGCGAGACGATCCCGTCCCCGTCCGTGTCCAGCATCGCGAAGACGAGTCGCTTCGCTTCGGTTCCGCTCATGGGGTCGCCTTCCATCGGATTCAGTGGACCGTGGGGGATCTGTCCCCGATCCGCCGTTCCTACCCCGCCGTGGCGGCGCGCACCGTGGTGGCTTGAGGCATGGGCCGTACACCCCGCGCGCGGTCGGGGGCGCGCGCCGTGGGACTGCTGCGAAGGCCGGGGTGGTGGGAGGTGTCCCGGGGGTAGCCACGGGCGGTAGCGGACCCGGAATCCCTGGAGGATGCATGACCGGCAGGCGTGGTACGGCGGTGGCGTTGAGTTCCCTGGTTCTGGTGGGATCGTCGTGGCTGGGAGCCCCGGCCGGTCTGGCCGACTCGGGCCGGCACGACGAGCACAGAGAGCCGGTCCTCTGCGTGGGCGACAGCGACAGCGAGTACGACCCACCGCTCACCCTCGTGCCGCGCGAGACCCGCGTCCATACGGAGGCCCGGTACACGTGCGGCGTCGCCCCGGGCCGGACCGTACCGGCCACCGGTTCCCTGGACGGCGTGTCGCCGACCGCGTCCTGCGACGGTCTGTCCAACCCCCGCATCACGGAAACCGTCGCCTACGCCGACGGCAAGCAGTCGTCGATCGTCTACACCAGCGGCACCACCACCCGTCTCGCGGGCGCGGTCACCGTCAGGCTGTCGGGCCAGGTCACCAAGGGGCGCGGCGAAGGGCAGCCCACCCACCGGACCGTGGTCCTGGCACTGCCCACCGAGTTGCCCACGGAGTGCCTCCTCTCCGGCCTCCGGGGGAACAGCGGCCGGGCGCAGTTGGAGATCCTGCTGTGACCCCGGCCTCCGTGGGGCTCCCCACCGAACCCATCGGCAGCATCCCCCGGCCTCCCGAGTTGCTCGCCGCCATGGCGGACCACGCGGCCGGCCGGATCGGCGAGGACGAACTCGCGGCCGCCCAGGACAGCGCCGTCCGCGACACCGTCCGCCGCCTGGAGGAGATCGGCTCGCCGGTCGTCACCGACGGCGAGCAGTCCAAACCCAGCTTCGCCACCTACCCGCTCACCGGGCTGGCCCACCTGGCACCCGACGGCGCCGTCATCCCCTTCGCCGACGGCCACCAGCGGCGGCTGCCCCGCCTCACCTCGGGTCCGCTGCGCTACGCCGTGCACGCCGACCGCTATCTGCGGGCCGCCCAGCGGCACGCGACCGTCCCCGTCAAGCAGGCGGTCATCGCCCCCTCGGCGCTCAGCCTGCTCTACCCGCCGGACGGCATCGACGACTACCCCCTCGGCGCCTTCCTCGACGATCTCACCGCCGAGGCCGAGGCCGACATCCGCGGCTGTCTGGACGCGGGCGCGCACATCGTCCAGCTGGACTTCACCGAGGCCCGCCTCGCGCTCAAGCTGGACCCGAGCGGCGGCCTGCTGGATCAGTTCGTCGCGCTCAACAACCGCGTACTCGAACGCTTCTCCGCCACCGAACAGGCCCGTATCGGCGTGCACACCTGTCCCGGTGGCGACCAGGACTCCACCCACAGCCTCGACGTGGAGTACCCCGCCCTGCTGCCCGCGCTGCTGCGGCTCAAGGCCGGAGCCTTCTACGTCCAGCTGGCGAGCGAGCCGGAGCCGGACAAGGCGCTCGGTGTCCTCGCCGACCACCTGCCCGACCGCGCCCGCGTGTTCATCGGCGTCACCGACCCGATCGACCCTCGCGTCGAGACCCCCGAGGAGGTCCGCGACCGGGTCCTCGCCGCCGCCCGCCACCTGCCCGTAGACCGCCTGGGCACCTGCGACGACTGCGGATTCTCGCCCTTCGCCGACGACACCTCCACCTCCCGCGACACCGCCTTCGCCAAGATCCGCTCCAGGATCGAGGGCACCGCCCTGGCCGCCCGCGAACTGACCGGCTGACCCGCCCCCACCCCGCCGGTCACGGCCGGCGGGGCCGCGGCCGTCCGCGCCCGGACGCGCCGGACGGGCTTCCGTCAGAAGCCCCGGGCCTCTCCCCGGCGTGCGCGGCATGCCCCTGGCCGCAACCATGGGTAGGCATACAGGTCCGAGGAAGGGGTACGGAGTGGACATCGGGCCGATGCCGTTCCGCTGCGGGTCGCCGCTGGCGGAGCCGGAGGAATTCGCCGCGCTGCGTGCCCGCCCCGGGCCGCTGACGCTACGGACCGCCGCCGGGGACCGGGGCTGGCTGGTGGCGGGCTACGACGACGTCCGCAAGCTCGCCGCCGACGCGCGTATCGGCAGGGCGCATCCCAGGCCGCGGCAGGCCCGGCGGTTGTGGGACGCGGCCATGTTCGTACCGCAGTCGAACTTCGGCACCGAGCTCGGTGACCACCGGTGCTGGCGGCGGGTCCTGACGCCGCGCTTCACCGGCCCCGGCCCGGGCGCGCGGCGGGAGCCGGCGGTCGCCCTGCTCGACGGGCTCCTCGACACGATGCTGGCCGCCGGGCCGCCCGCGGACCTTCGCCGGATGGTCGCCGAGCCGTTCGCCACCCGGCTGGTCCTCGACTTCATCGGCATCCCGGGCGAGGAGCACGCCCGCATGCGGGCCTGGTCGGACGCCATCCGCGCGCCCGGCGACCGGGCGGCGGCCGAAGCCGCCCGCGCCGCCCTCCTCGGCAGGCTGGGAGAGCTGATCGACCGCCGACGGGCGGACCCCGCAGACGACGCGCTGACCGATCTCGCGGGAGCGCTCGCGGGGCACGGCCCGCTGACACGGGAGCAGGCCGTCGAGGCGGCGGGGCACCTGTTCTTCGGCGGGCACGAGACGGTCGCGGCCCGGATCGCCTACGGGCTGCTGTTCCTGCTGGCCCACCCCGGCCAGTACCGGGCGCTCCACGACGATCCGTCGCTGGCGGCAGGCGCCGTCGAGGAGATCCTGCGCCTCGCCGTCCCCGGCGGGAGCTGGATTCCCCGGTACGCGCGCGAGGACATTCCCTTCCGCGGCACCCTGATCGGGGCCGGGGACCTGGTGGTGTTCGCTCTCCAGGCGGCCAACCGCGACCCGGGCCGGTTCACCGGCCCCGGCCGGTTCGACATCACCCGGGCACCCAATCCCCACCTCGCCTTCGGTCACGGGAAGTTCTACTGCCTGGGGGCGGACCTGGCCCGGTTCGCCCTGCGGACCGTCTGCGAGCGGCTGCCCCAGCGCCTTCCCGGCCTGGGACTGCACAAGCCGTGGGCGGTGCTGCCGGCGGACGAGGAGCGGGTCACCGGCGGCCTGCGGAGCCTGCCGGTCAGCTGGTGACCGAGCCCCTCCCCGGATCCCGCCGCCCACGGACGGTTCCCGGTCACGGCACACCCGTAGGACCCGCCTCGCGGGCCGAGAGCTTCCCACCCCGTCGAACCCGCGGCGTCCTCAGGCGTGCGCCACATCCGTGCACACGTCCCCGGGACTGCGTCGCCGGCGCCGGGCATCAGCGGCGGCACGCCGGATGAGGGGCGGTCTCCGGGCCGCCGCTGAGCGCCCGCCCCCGCCGCGTGGGTACGTATCCGGCAGCGACCCCCGCTCCGCCGTGTACGGAGGTGCCATGCCCACGCTCCCCAGACCCTCCCGCCGCGCCCGCCGCCGGCTCGCCGCCGACGCCGCCCTCCTCGCCGTCGCCGCCTCCTTCGCGCTGCCGCTGCTCTGGCTGCTGCTGGCGTCGGTGGACGCCGAGGCGGGGCTGCGGGTGAAGGCACCCGACGGGCCGACGGCCGAGAACTTCTCGGCGGTGCTGACGGACGAGATCACCTTCACCCCGATGCTCAACAGCCTCCTGCTGTGCGGCTCCGCCACCGCCCTCACCGTCGGCTGTGCCGCCCTCGCCGCCTACCCCCTGTCCCGCTACCGTTCCCGGTTCAACCGCCCTTACCTCCTGACGATCCTCTTCTCGACCTGTCTGCCGATCACCGCCGTCATGGTCCCGGTCTACGGCCTGTTCGTACGGATCGACCTCATCGACACGGTGTACGGGACGGCGCTCTTCATGGCCACCGCCCAACTCCCCTTCGCCATCTGGCTCATGAAGAACTTCATGGACGGCGTGCCGAAGACCTTGGAGGAGGCCGCCTGGACCGACGGCGCGGGGTGGCTCCAGACGCTCACCCGCGTGGTGCTGCCCCTGATGGGGCCCGGCGTCGCCGTCGTCGCGATCTACTGCTTCGTGCTGATGTGGGGCAACTTCTTCGTGCCCTTCCTGCTGCTGCTCTCCCCCGAGCAGCTGCCCGCCGCCGTCACGGTCTTCACCTTCTTCGGCGACTACGGACAGGTCGCCTACGGGCAGTTGGCCGCCTTCTCGATCCTGTACTCCACGCCCGTGGTCCTGCTCTACGCGCTGATCTCGCGGAGGCTCGGCGGCGGCTTCACGCTGGGCGGGGCGGTCAAGGGCTGACACGCCCGGCGCGCCTAGGTACTTCCGGGCACTCCCGGGCACTCCCGGGCACTCCCGGGCACTCCCGGGCACAAGGAAACCCCGCCGTCTGTCCGCGGACGGCGGGGCGCCCCTCCGTTGGACCGGCCCTGGATGTCCCCCGTGTATCCAGGGCCGTGACCGCACGGCCGGGGCTGTCCCGAAAGCGTTGTGGGGAGAACCCCTGCCTTGACTGCGGCCAAGCAGAACGGTACTAACGGGGCCATCTGTCGGCTACTCGCCAAACGCGGCTCCTGGCCGGAGAACGCGGGCACCCGAGGAAAGCCTCATGACTGAACCCGGCGTGGGGCCCAACGCCCCAGGCAACATGCGCACGCTCGTCCTCAGCAACGACCTCGACGAGACGCGGGAGATCATCAGTACCGCTTACAGCCCCTACCGGCTCAGCGTGCTCGGCGACCCCAAGGAGTTCTCCGCCTGGTACGCGGAGGGCGGCTTCCCGGGCGTGACGGTGTCCGGGCTGCAGTACGGGGCCGAGACCCTGGTCGCGCCGCAGCCCCTGGACTCGTACCTGCTGGTGTGCCAGCTGGTGCGCGGGCGGGTGAAGGTCATGTCACCCGGGCGGGAGGAACGCGTCGTGGGGCCCGGCGAGACGTACGTCCTCGATCCGTACCGCAGCTTCCAGGTGCACTGGGCGCCCGGCGCCCGGATGACCACGGTCCGGCTGTCGCGCGAGACGATCGAGCAGGCGGCGGCCGACCTGCTCGGCGTCGAGGGCCCGTTACGGGCCCGGTTCAGCCTCAGCGGCGCGACCTCGCCCAGCGCCGCGCGCAGCTGGGCGGGCATCTCCGCCGCCGTGCACCGCGAGGTGCTCGGCGAGGGAGTCGCCCGGAGCAGCCCGCTCGTGGCCTCGCAGCTGACCCGGACGACGGCCGCGATGCTGATGGAGACCCACCGGCTGATCACGGACGGGGTGGACGCGCAGCGGCCCGGCGCCGTCGCGCACCCTGCCGTGCGCCGGGCGATGGCCGCGGCCGAGGAACGGGCCGACCAGCCGCTGACCCTGGCCGACCTGGCCGCGGCGGGCCGCGTCAGCCCGCGCGCCCTCCAGGAGGCGTTCCGCCGCCACCTGGGGACGACGCCGCTCGGCTATCTCCGCGAGGTACGGCTGGGCCGGGTGCATCAGGAGTTGCTGGCCTCGCGGGGGCGGGCGGATGTGACGGTGGCGCAGGTGGCGTATCGGTGGGGGTTCGGGAATCTGGGGCGGTTCGCGGGGGAGTATCGGCGGGTTTATGGGCATGCGCCGTCGCGGACGCTGCGCGGCTGACGGCGGGGGCGCGAGGGCGGGGGTGTGCCTGCGGCGGGCCTTTTCCCCTACCCGCCCCTTCCCGTAACCGGGGGCTTCGCCCCCGGGCCCCCCTTTTCCGCGCTCCGCGCGGTGTCCTCAAACGCCGGACGGGCTGATTTTCAGCCCGTCCGGCGTTTGAGGACATTCGGGAAGGGGCGGGTAGGGGAAAGCCCCCGGCAGGGCACCCCGCACCGCACTGCACCAGCACACCCGCCCCCATGCCCCCAGAGAACGACCCCATCCCCCTCAAGTACTACCCGCACACCCCCCTCTCGGTCTTACGGCCGTCCCCCCTTTCAGGCCGTACGGCTGAGGCCCCACCACCCCCCGCCCGGGAGAATTGGACGAGTTGATTCCGGCCATTGAGCCCGCCCCCAGGGCCCGCCGGACGCACCCTTCGCACCACCCGTCCCACTCATCCCACCCTCCGGAGGAGCCCCGTGTCCCACGCGGCCGCATTCCCCCTCGCCCAGGCCCCCACGGGCGCCGTCGCCGCCCGCGCCACCGAGCTGAGCAAGGTCTACGGGCAGGGCGAGACCCGGGTCACCGCCCTGGACTCGGTCTCCGTCGAGTTCCGCCGGGGGGAGTTCACGGCGATCATGGGACCGTCCGGTTCCGGCAAGTCGACGCTGATGCACTGCCTGGCCGGGCTGGACTCCGTCTCCTCCGGGTCCGCCCGGATCGGTGACGTCGAGCTGGCCTCGCTCGGCGACCGGCAGCTGACCAGGCTCCGCCGGGACCGGATCGGTTTTGTCTTCCAGGCGTTCAACCTGCTCCCGACGCTGACCGCGCTGGAGAACATCACGCTGCCGATGGACATCGCGGGCCGGAAGCCCGACCAGCAGTGGCTGGACATGGTCGTCGGCACCGTCGGCCTCTCCGGGCGGCTCACGCACCGCCCGAGCCAGCTCTCCGGCGGTCAGCAGCAGCGCGTCGCCGTGGCCCGCGCGCTCGCCGCCCGGCCCGAGATCATCTTCGCGGACGAGCCGACCGGCAACCTCGACTCCCGCTCCGGCGCCGAGCTCCTGGGCTTCCTGCACGAGTCCGTGCGGGCCCTCCAGCAGACGATCGTCATGGTCACCCACGACCCGGTCGCCGCCTCCTACGCCGACCGCGTGATCTTCCTCGCCGACGGGCGCGTCGTCGACGAGATGCGCGAGCCCACCGCCGACGCGGTGCTGGACCGGATGAAGCGCTTCGACGCCAAGGGCCGTACGAGCTGAGGCGCCCGCGCGCGGCCCGCGCGCACAGCCCCGCGCACGGCCCTCGTGCGCACGGCCCCGCACCCGGCCCGCGCCGCCGTCCCACCACCGCCCGGCTCGCCCCCACGAACCCTGGACAAGACCACACCCATGTTCCGTACCGCCCTGCGCAACCTCCTCGCGCACAAGACACGGCTGATGATGACCGCGCTCGCGGTCCTCCTCGGCACGGCCTTCGTCTCCGGCACCCTCGTCTTCAGCGACTCCGTCAACAGCGCCTTCCGCAACAAGATGGCCAAGAGCCTCGACGACGTCGCCGTCTCCGTGACCGCCGGCCGGCCCACGACCGCCCTCAAGGAGAAGGACGCCCTCGACTCCCGCGTGGTCGAGACCGTACGCGCCCTGCCCGGCGTGGCCTCCGTACGCCCGTCCGTCAGCGGCACCGTCATGGTCGCCGACAAGCAGAACAACCCCGCGGGCAGCGAATGGGGCAGCTCCGGCGCCAACTTCGTGCCCGGCGCGAACGGCAAGGACAGCCGCTACCCGATCGTCAAGGGCCGCGGCCCGGCCGGCGAGGGCGAGATCGTCCTCGATGCCAGGACCGCCGCGAAGACCGGCGCCGAGGTGGGCGGCACCGTCCGGCTGGCGATCGACGGTCCCGTCATGACCAAGAAGCTCGTGGGTATCGCGGAGACCGACGACCCGAAGGTGAGCGCGGGCGGCAGCCTCGCCCTGTTCGACACCGCGACGGCGCAGAAACTCCTCGGCGTGCGGGGCCAGTTCAATGAGCTCGTCGTCTCCGCGACCCCGGGCACCGACCAGCGGAAGCTGACCGCCGCCGTCCGCGACGCACTGCCGAAGAACGCCTTCCGGACCCAGAGCGGAAAGGAACTGGCCGCCGAGGAGTCCAAGGCGATCGACAAGGAGACCAGTTCGATCCGCAACACCTTCCTGGCGTTCGCCGGCATCGCCCTGTTCGTCGGCGTCTTCATCATCGCCAACACCTTCACCATGCTCATCGCCCAGCGCAGCCGTGAGATCGCCCTGCTCCGCGCGGTGGGCGCGTCCCGCCGCCAGGTGGTCCGCTCGGTGCTGATCGAGGCCGGGCTGCTGGGCCTGGTCGCCTCCGCCGTCGGCTTCGTCCTGGGCCTCGGCGTCGCCACCGGCCTGCGCGCGGTGCTGAACTCGGCCGGGGCGGACCTGCCCGACGGGCCGCTGGTCGTCGAGCCGATGTCCGCGCTCACCGCGCTCGGCGTCGGGGTCGTGGTGACGGTCCTGGCCGCCTGGCTGCCCTCCCGCAAGGCCGCGAAGATCGCTCCCGTGGAGGCGCTGGCCGCCGCGGAGCAGCCGCCGGCCCCCCGCGGCCTGCTGCTGCGCAACTCACTCGGGGCCGTGCTGACCGCCGCCGGTGTCGCGATCATGCTGTACGTCACCACGCTCAAGGACAGCGGCGGCCTGGAGATCGCCATGGCCGGCGCCGCGCTGACCATGGCCGGTGTCATCGTCCTGGCCCCGCTGCTCTCCCGCCCGTTCGTCCACCTCTTCGCGAGGGCGACGGGCCGGCTGACCGGCGTCAGCGGCAAGCTCGCCAAGGAGAACGCGCTGCGTAACCCGCGCCGCACCGCCGCCACCGCCTCCGCGCTGATGATCGGCCTCTCCCTGATCACCGGTCTGACCGTGGTCGCCGTCTCCGCCGACCGGGGCGTCGCGAAGATGGGCCAGCAGGACCTGACGGCCGACTACAAGGTGACGTCCGCGAACTTCGGCGGTCTCTCCACGGACATCGCCAGGACCCTCGCCAAGGAGCCCGGCGTCACCGCCGCGGTCCCGCTGCGCTCGGTCGGCTTCCAGTCGTCCGACGAGCCCGCGCTCGCCTACGCCGCGGACATCGCCTCGCTCGGCAAGGTGGCGGACATCCGGTTCGTCAGCGGCTCCCCCGCCGACGTGCGGAAGGGCACCGTCGCGGTCTCCGACCAGTACGCCAAGGAGCGCGGCCTGAAGGTCGGATCCACTCTGCCGATGGACTTCTACGACGGTGAGAAGGCCGCCCCGAAGGTCGCCGCGGTCTACGCCAAGAACGACGTCGTCTCCGCCGTCCTCACCACCCCCTCCCTCGTGGACCCGCACCTGGAGAAGGTGCGGGACGACGAGGTGCTGGTGAAGGCGGCCCCCGGCAAGGCCGGCGAGCTCCGCGCCAAGATCAAGGAGACCCTCGGCGGCAACCCCCTCATCAAGGTGCAGAGCCAGGACGACCTGCGCCGCTCGGAGGCCGGGAGCATCGAGGACGTCCTCTTCCTGATGTACGGGCTGCTGGGCATGGCCGTCGTGATCGCCGTCGTCGGCGTCGTCAACACCCTCGCCATGTCGGTCTTCGAGCGGACCCGGGAGATCGGGATGCTGCGCGCGATCGGCCTGGCCCGCACGGGCGTCAAGCAGATGGTGCGGCTGGAGTCGGTGATGATCGCGATGTTCGGCGCGGTGCTGGGCGTCGGGGTCGGCATCTTCCTCGCCTGGTCCGGCGGCCACCTGGTCCGCTCGTCCTTCCCGCAGTACGAGATGGTCGTGCCGTGGGCGCGGATCGCGGTGTTCCTGCTCATCGCGCTCGCCGTGGGCGTACTGGCCGCGGTCTGGCCGGCCCGCCGGGCGGCGAAGCTCAACATGCTGGAGTCGATCGGGGCGCAGTAGGCCCCGAGGACGCGTCGGTGACGGCGGTGGGCCGGGACCCCTTCCCCAGGGGCCCGGCCCACCGCCGTTCCCGTGCGCCCGGCCGGCACCCACCCCGGGGTAAGCACCCACTTTTTTGTGCGTACTTGGCGCGGTGCGCGGCGCCCGGCAGTCTGATGAGGGCGCGCCACCCCCTCGGACAGTTCAGGATCACCGCACTTCAGGAGCGAGCAGATGAGCAGCAACTCCCCCGTCACCGTCCTGGGACTCGGCGCCATGGGCTCGGCCCTGGCCACCGCCTTCCTGACCGGCGGGCACCCGACGACCGTGTGGAACCGTACGCCCGGCAAGGCCGACCCGCTCCTCGCCCTCGGCGCGACCCGCGCCGACGGGGTCGCGGCGGCCGTGACGGCGAGCGACCTGGTGGTCGTCTGCCTCCTGGACCACGCCTCCGTCCACGAGACGCTGGGCCCGGTCGCGGCGGAGCTCTCCGGCCGCACCCTCGTCAACCTCACCAACGGCACCCCTGCGCAGGCCCGCGAGACGGCCGGCTGGGCGGCCGGGCACGGCATCGCCTACGTCGACGGCGGGATCATGGCCGTACCGCCGGGCATCGGCACCGACCAGGCGTTCGTCCTCTACAGCGGCGCGGAGGACGCCTTCGCCGCCCACCGCCCGGCGCTGGAGCTGCTCGGCGCGGCGCACTTCGCCGGCGCGGACGCGGGGCTGGCCGCGCTCTACGACATCGCGCTGCTGAGCGGGATGTACGGGATGTTCGCGGGCGTCTTCCACGCGCTGGCCCTGGTCGGTACGGAGAAGGTGCCGGCGGCGGAGTTCGCGCCGATGCTGACGGGCTGGATCGGCGCGATGGCGGCCGGGATCCCGCACATGGCCGCGCAGGCCGAGTCGGGCGACTACACGGACGGCGTCGTCTCCAACGCGGCGATGCAGGCGGCGGCCTTCGGCAACCTCCTGCGGACGGCGGAGGACCAGGGGGTCAGCGGGGAGCTGATCGCACCGCTGCGGCCGCTGCTGGACCGGCTGGTCGCGGAGGGCGGCGGGGCGGGTGATGTGACGGGCGTCGTGGAGCTTCTGAAGCGACCCGCGTGACGGCGGGGCTCGCGCCTCGCGCAGTGTCCTCAAGCGCCGGACGGGCTGATTTCAGCCTGTCCGGCGTTTGAGGACCGGGGTCCGGGGCGGAGCCCCGGGTCGGGAAGGGGCGGGTAGGGGAAAGACCCGCCGTCAGGCGTCCGCCGCCGCCCCCGGCATACGTCCGGGGGGTGAGGCCGCCCCCTCCTGCGGCCTCACCCCCCGGAACCCTTCGACCGGTCCCCCGGTCAGTACCCCACGGTGAAGCGCGCGCGACGGTGCGCGGGCGTCTCCACCTCGTCCAGCAGTGCGACGGCGTAGTCCTCGCCGGAGATGCGGGACGCGCCCTCGGCGTCGGCCAGCAGGTCCTCGCCGCCGAGCCGGAACGTCCCCGTGCGCTCGCCCGGCAGGAACAGCGCCGACGGGCTCAGGAAGGTCCAGTCCACGCCCTCCGGCAGCGCGCGCAGCGCGTCCAGCAGCTCGACGTGCGCGGACGCCTCGGGCTTCCACTCGTCGCGGAAGCCGGGCTGGTCGATGACGCGCTCGCCGTTCGGGAGGCGCAGGCTGCCGGCGCCGCCGACGAAGACCAGGCGGGCGCCGCCCGCCGCGGCGACCAGCTCGGGCAGCAGCGGCAGCACGGTCCGGGCCGGGAGCGCGCTGACGACGACGTCCGCGCCGTCGAGCAGCCCGGAGACCGCCGTGGCGACATCGGCGGACACCCGCCGCAGGCCGTCCCGGGCCGGGGCCTGCTCGTCGTGGCTGCGGGCGACGGCGGTCACGGCGTGGCCGCGGGTGAGCGCCTCGGCCACGACGCGGCTGCCCGCCATGCCGGTGGCGCCGAGGACCGTGAGCTTGACGGAGGTGGTCATGCGGGGGTTCTCCAAGTCGTACGGGTCGGGAGTGGTCACGGCCGGCGACCGGCCGGGCGGGCTCGTCAGAGCTGGATGTCGAAGGTGACCTTCGCCTGCTCCACGGTCTCCTGGAGCACGCGCACCTGGCCGCGGGCGTTCTTGTACTTGCCGGTGCCGCCGGTGATGGCGAACTGCTCGTCGAAGACCGGGCCGCGGGCGTTCAGCTTCGCGGTGCCCGAGGTGGTGATCTTGTTGCCGTCGCCCAGGTCGTAGACGAAGGTCAGCAGCTCGGCCGTGCGCGGCTTGGCGTCGGTGGAGATGCCCTGGAAGCTGCTGGTCCCGAGGGTGCGGCCGTCGGTGCCGACGAGGTCGCCGGTGCCGATCAGCTGGTCGCCGAGGGCGGAGTCGGCCGGGGCGACGTCGACCATGTTGATCGAGGTGCCGCGCTCGACGGCCTCGATCGTGACCGTGCGCGAACCGGTCCGCTCCGGGCTCGCGGCGCCCGCGGCGGTCGGGCTCATGGCGAGGGCGGCACCGACGACCCCGGCGGCGGCGACGGTGAGACCCAGGGCGGGAAGCGCGCGCTTACGCATGATCGGACTCCAAACCTATTGCGGAAGAAATATCTGCTTCGGCAGACAATATGTCTGCCGAAGCAGATACTGCAAGAGAAGGTTCTGCCGACGGGTGACTTTCTGCGACCCTGGTGGAGTGAAGGAGCGCATGCTGAATGACGACGACGTGACGCTGTACGGCCTCTTCGTGGAGGCTTTCAGCCGGCTGAAACCGCTGGTCCACGAGGATCTCGGGGTACCGGACACCTGGTTCGAGGTGCTGCTGCGACTGGGCCGCACCCCCGGCCACGCCCTGCGGATGAGCGACCTGGCGACCGCGGTCGCCTTCAGCTCGGGCGGCTTCACCCGGCTCGCGGACCGCATGGAGGAGGCCGAGCTGATCCGCCGCGAACCGGACCCGGACGACCGGCGGGCCGCGCTGGCGGTGCTGACACCGGCGGGCGAGAAGGCGCTGGACCGGGCGCTCACCCGGCACCTCGCGCACCTGCGCACACACGTGAGCGGCCCGCTGTCGGCGGAGGACCGGCGGGCGCTCGAACGCATCCTGCGGACGCTCCGCGACGGCGGCTCATAGGCGGCTCATAGGCGGCTGGCCCACCGACGGCATGCGGCGACCGGGCCCCGGAAACGGCGGTGCGCCGCACCACGACCGTGGTACGGCGCACCGCGAAGCCCCCCCCGGGACCCCGCCCCGACTACGCGTCGGTGTCGTACTTGTAGAACTTCTTGTGGTCGATGAGGTCCGCCGGGACGACCCGCTTGCCCTGCTCGATCCACGGCTTCATGGGCTGGTCCAGCGCCACGATGTCCTTCACGGGCGTCACCGGCAGGTAGGGCGGCACCTTCGGGTGGCGCTTCTGCCACTCCGCCCACAGCTTGTCGATGAAGCAGTGCAGCAGCCAGAAGACGGGGTCGTTGGGCGACATCCCCGTGTTCATATGCCCGCCGATCCAGCGGTGGACGGCGTTGTGCGGGCCGGTGTTGCCGTTGGCCCAGCCCTCGACGAGGTTGCGGAAGCCGCCCTTGGAGGTGGAGTTCCAGGGCGCCTCGTCGTAGTACGGGGCGGCCAGCGCGGCCTCGACCGTGGCGGCCGTGGGCAGCTGCGGCGTGCCCTTGTTCTTGCCGATCTCGCGCATCAGGAAGGGGCGCTCGTCGGCCTTGAAGTAGATCGGCCAGCGGCCGCCGCTGTAGGCGAACGGACCGTCCATGACCTGGGCGTCGCGCTCCCGGCCGTTGCCGCCGAGGAAGTCGGCGGCGAAGATCGGGTCGGACTGCGAGCGGTTGACCGTGAATTCCCAGTACGGCAGCGTGACCGCCGGGTTGACGGACTGGAGGTCCCGCTCGAAGTCGAGCAGGAACTGGCGGTGCCAGGGGAGGAACGACGGCGAGACGTGGCCCGTGCGCTCCCGGTCGTCCAGGTCGCTCATCACGAAGCGGTCGTGGATCTCCACGTACTTGTCGTAACCGCCGCGGCGCTTGAGCTCCAGCAGGGCCTCGACGAAGTCGCGCCGCTCGGCCTTGCTCAGCTTTGCCTGGTTCTTGCGAACTGCCATAAAAATTCAGACCTTTATCGTGTCACGAACGAGGGGACGGGCTCAGACGAGGTTGACGCCACGCAGCGCGCGGACGGCGGCGCGCGTCACCTCGTACGGCGAGTCGAAGACCTCATAGTGGTTCATGACGCTGATCCAGCCGTTGCCGCGCGGCATGATGTGCAGCGGGCGCCCGTCGACGAAGACGGCGATGCCGAAGTCGTGGTGGCCCCCGCCGGCCGTGAGCCGGCCCTCGATGCGACGGCCCTCGTAGACCTCGTCGAACGGCTGGTGGCCGCCGCCGGTGTGGTGGTCGTGCTCGTGCCCGGTGGCGGGCGTGCCGGCGTCCGCGGCCATGGCCTGCGCGGCCGGTGCGGCCAGTGCGATTCCTGCGGCCACCGCGGCCGTACGGCCCAGCATGCGGCGGCGGGTGAGGTCGGACACCCGGTTCCCCCTTGTGTTCACGCTCTGAGGACCCCCCTCAGAAGAAACGTTTCTTCCGGTCGGGCGGAGAGGGTTCGCGAAAAGCGCGCGGTAGGTGCCGGCCCATGGGCCGTGACCGCCGATCCCCCCGATCCCCCGATCGGCGCGTACGGCGGACCCGGTGGGCGCGCCGTAGATGATCAAGAACGTAACAGAAGTTCAGGAAGAGCCGGACATGTGCCGAGATAAACGCAATATGAGTGCGTATTAAACAAAAAGACCCTGTATAAATGACCTGCGGTAAGTCCGCGATCGGAGCGGAGATCTTCCGGTGCGACAGCGCTTATGCCGCAGCATTTACCGCCATATCCACGAAACGTGGCATGGCTCACGAAACGGCGAGGCCCCCGCCGACCTGGTCGGCGGGGGCCTCGGAAGACCTGCGGGAGGACGCCGGGCGGGCGTCCGGAGCGGCTAGAAGACCGACTCGGCCTCGTCCATCCGATTCTCGGGGACGCGCTTGAGCTCGGTGACGGCGTCCGCGAGCGGCACCATCTTGATGTCGGTGCCCTTCAGCGCCGTCATCTTGCCGAAGTCGCCCCGGTGGGCGGCCTCGACGGCGTGCCAGCCGAAGCGGGTGGCGAGCACGCGGTCGTACGCGGTGGGGGTGCCACCGCGCTGGACGTGGCCGAGGATGACCGGGCGGGCCTCCTTGCCCAGCCGGCGCTCCAGCTCGCCGGCGAGCTTGGTGCCGATGCCGGCGAAGCGCTCGTGCCCGAACTGGTCTATGGCGCCCTTGGCGTAGTCCATGGACCCCTCGGCCGGGTGGGCGCCCTCGGCGACGCAGATGACGGCGAACTTCTTGCCGCGGGCGAAGCGCTCCTCCACCATCTTGACCAGGTCGGCCGGGTCGAAGGCGCGCTCGGGCAGGCAGATGCCGTGGGCGCCGCCGGCCATGCCGGACTCCAGCGCGATCCAGCCGGCGTGGCGGCCCATGACCTCGACGACCATCACGCGCTGGTGGGACTCGGCGGTGGTCTTGAGGCGGTCGATGGCCTCGGTGGCGACGCCGACGGCCGTGTCGAAGCCGAAGGTGCGGTCGGTGGAGGAGATGTCGTTGTCGATGGTCTTCGGAACGCCGACCACCGGCAGACCCGCGTCGGAGAGCATCTTGGACGCGGTGAGCGTGCCCTCGCCGCCGATCGGGATCAGCACGTCGATGCCCAGGTCGCGGGCGAGCTCCTTGGAGCTCTCGCACGCCTCGCGGAGCCGGGCGCGCTCCAGGCGCGAGGAGCCGAGGATGGTGCCGCCGCGGGCCAGGATGCCGCTGACGGCCTCCAGGTCCAGCTTGCGGTGCCGGCCGTCGAGCAGGCCCTTGAAGCCGTCCTCGAAGCCGATGACCTCATCACCGTGGCCGACGACCGCACGGTGCACGACCGAGCGGATGACAGCGTTCAGGCCGGGGCAGTCGCCGCCTGCGGTGAGAACTCCGATGCGCATCTGGCTGTGTCTCCTGCTCGCTACTGGTACATGTGAGCCGAACCGATTGTTTCACGGGCCGGGGGGTAGTGGCGCAACCCCCGGTAATCCTGCCTCAGGACGAAGGCGGCGCGGTCCGGGGCCGGGGGCGGCCAGACCACCCGGACCGGCCCCTGGATCAGCTCCCGGACCAGCCGCAGCCAAGGTGCGCCAAGGCGCGGCCGAGCCGCATCCGGCCTCTGACCAGCGGCGGAAGGCCCGGGGAGCCTCATCGGGGGCACTGACGCGCGCCTTAACCAGCGGCGCAGGTATTGTCAAGAGGGCAAGCCCACCATAACGGGTAATTTTTAAACCGCATGAACACGGCGATGGAGCAAGGAGAGCACGCGTGACGCGCAGCGTGTACGTGACCGGGACCGACCGGGGTGACGGCCGCCAGGTCATCGAGCTGGGAGTCATGGAGCTCCTCACCCGTCATGTGGACCGGGTGGGCGTCTTCCGCCCGCTGGTCCACGGCGACGGCCCGGACCGGCTTTTCGACCTGCTGCGGTCCCGCTACCGGCTGGGCCAGGCGCCGGAGACCGTCTACGGCCTGAGCTACGGCGAGGCGTCCGCCCTCCAGGCCGAGCGCGGCACGGACGAGCTGGTCTCGGCGCTCGTCGAGCGCTTCCTGGCGGTGGCCCGCGAGTACGAGTACGTGCTGGTGCTGGGCACCGACTACGCCGACACCAGCGTCCCGGACGAGCTCGCGCTCAACGCCCGGCTGGCGAACGAGTTCGGCGCCTCGGTGATCACCGTGGTCGGCGGCCAGGACCAGGAGGCCGAGGCCGTCCGCGCCGAGGCCCGCAACGCCTACCGCGCCTACGAGGCGCTGGGCTGCGACGTCGTCGCGCTGGTCGTCAACCGGGTGGCGCCGGCCGACCGCGAGGCCGTGGCCGGACTGGCCGCGAGCCTGCCCGTGCCCTGCTACGCGCTGCCCGAGGACTCCTCGCTCTCCGCGCCGACCGTGGGCCAGATCGTCCGGACCCTGGGCGCCGAGGTGCTGCTCGGCGACGACGCCGGGCTCGCCCGCGACGTGAAGGACTTCGTCTTCGGCGGCGCGATGCTCCCGGTCTTCCTGCCGGCCCTGACCGACGGCTGCCTGGTCGTGACCCCCGGCGACCGCACCGACCTGATCATCGGCGCGCTGGCCGCGCACAGCGCGGGTGCCCCGCCGATAGCCGGTGTGCTGCTCACCCTGGACGAGCGCCCGACGGCCGACATCCTGGCGCTGGCGGGCCGGCTCGCCCCCGGCACCCCGGTGATCTCCGTGCCGGGCAAGTCCTTCCCGACCGCCACCGAGCTCTTCGCGGTCGAGGGCAAGCTCAACGCCGCCTCGCCGCGCAAGGCGGAGACGGCCCTCGGCCTCTTCGAGCGGCACGTGGACACCACCGAGCTGACGAACCGCATCTCCGTGGCCCGCTCCGGCCGCGTCACCCCGATGATGTTCGAGCACGAGCTGATCGAGCGCTCCCGCTCCGCCCGCCGCCGTGTGGTGCTGCCCGAGGGCACCGAGGAGCGCGTGCTGCGCGCCGCCGACGTGCTGCTGCGCCGTGACGTCTGCGACCTCACCCTGCTGGGCGAGGAGGAGGCGATCCGCAAGCGCGCCGGTGAGCTGGGCATCGACCTGGCCGACGCGCAGCTGATCGACCCGCACACCTCGCCGCTGCGCGAGCGCTTCGCCGAGCTCTACGCGAAGGCGCGCGCCCACAAGGGCATGACGGTCGAGCTGGCGCACGACGTCGTCGCCGACGTCTCGTACTTCGGCACGCTGATGGTCCAGGAGGGCCTGGCCGACGGCATGGTCTCCGGCGCGGTGCACTCCACCGCGGCGACCATCCGCCCGGCCTTCGAGGTCATCAAGACCGCGCCGGGCGCGCAGATCGTCTCCTCGGTGTTCTTCATGTGCCTGGCCGATCGGGTGCTGGTCTACGGCGACTGCGCCGTCAACCCGGACCCCAACGCCGAGCAGCTCGCGGACATCGCCATCCAGTCCGCCGCGACCGCCGCGCAGTTCGGGGTGGAGCCGAGGATCGCGATGCTGTCGTACTCCACCGGCACCTCCGGTTCCGGCGCGGACGTCGACAAGGTCCGCCGGGCCACCGAGCTCGTCCGGGAGCGCCGCCCGGACCTCAAGGTCGAGGGCCCGATCCAGTACGACGCGGCCGTCGACGCGGCCGTCGCGGCCACCAAGCTGCCGGGCTCCGAGGTCGCCGGAAAGGCCACGGTGCTGGTCTTCCCCGACCTCAACACCGGGAACAACACCTACAAGGCCGTGCAGCGCTCGGCCGGCGCCGTAGCGGTCGGCCCGGTCCTGCAGGGCCTGCGCAAGCCGGTGAACGACCTGTCGCGCGGTGCCCTGGTCCAGGACATCGTGAACACCGTGGCCATCACGGCCATCCAGGCGCAGGGTGAGCAGCGCGCCTGACACCCGTACGGTCGTACGGGGGCTGTCCGGCCCCCGTACGGCCCCCGGGGCCGGTAGCCCTTACGGACCGGCACAGCCCCCACACATCACGTCCCCCACAACCGACCCGGAAAGCCCTTCATGACTGCCAACCCCACCCGCGTCCTCGTCCTCAACTCCGGCTCCTCGTCCGTCAAGTACCAGCTGCTCGACATGGCCGACGGCGCCCGGCTGGCCGTCGGCCTGGTGGAGCGCATCGGTGAGGAGACCTCCCGCCTCGCGCACACCCCGCTCGCCACGGGCGGCGCCAAGCGCGAGACGGAGGCGCCGATCGCCGACCACGAGGCCGCGCTGAAGGCCGTCGCCCGGGAGCTGGCCGCGGACGGGCTGGGCCTGGACTCGCCGGAGCTCGCCGCGATCGGGCACCGGGTCGTGCACGGCGGCCAGAAGTTCACCGCGCCGACCGTGATCACGGACGAGGTCGTCGCGGAGATCGAGCGGCTGATCCCGGTGGCGCCGCTGCACAACCCCGCCAACATCACGGGCATCCGCACCGCCCAGGCGCTCCGTCCCGACCTCCCCCAGGTCGCGGTCTTCGACACCGCCTTCCACACCACGATGCCGGAGTCGGCCGCCCGCTACGCGATCGACGTGGAGACCGCGGACGCCCACCGCATCCGCCGCTACGGCTTCCATGGCACCTCGCACGCCTATGTCTCGCGCGAGACGGCCAAGCTGCTGGGCAAGGACCCCTCCGAGGTCAACGTGATCGTCCTGCACCTGGGCAACGGCGCCTCGGCCTCGGCCGTGCGCGGCGGCCGCTGCGTGGACACCTCCATGGGCCTCACCCCGCTGGAGGGCCTGGTCATGGGCACCCGCTCGGGTGACATCGACCCGGCGGTCATCTTCCACCTGGCCCGCAACGGCGGGATGTCCATCGACGAGATCGACTCGCTCCTGAACAAGAAGAGCGGTCTGATCGGTCTGTGCGGCGACAACGACATGCGCGAGATCCGCCGGCGCATCGACGAGGGCGACGAGCGCGCGGCGCTGGCCTTCGACGTCTACGTGCACCGGCTGAAGAAGTACATCGGCGCGTACTACGCGGTCCTCGGCAAGGTCGACGCCGTGGCCTTCACCGCCGGTGTGGGCGAGAACGCCGCCCCGGTGCGCGAGGCCGCCGTCGCGGGCCTGGAGGAGCTGGGCCTGGCCGTGGACGCCGGTCTCAACGCCGTGCGGGCCGACGAGCCGCGGCTGATCTCGCCCGAGTACGCCCGGGTCGCCGTCGCCGTGGTGCCCACCGACGAGGAGCTGGAGATCGCCACCCAGGCGTACGCCCTGGTCAGCGCTTGATCACCGGCCGACTCTCGGTCTTTCCCACAGCTCGAATATTCCGCTCCGAAACAAACCGATAGGATCTGCCCCATGCGCCGTTCCAAAATCGTCTGCACCCTGGGCCCCGCCGTCGACTCCTTCGAGCAGCTGAAGACGCTGATCGAGGCCGGTATGAACGTGGCCCGCTTCAACATGAGCCACGGGACCCACTCGGAGCACGAGGAGCGGTACCACCGCCTCCGTAAGGCTGTCGAGGAGACCGGCCGCGCGGTCGGCGTCCTCGCCGACCTCCAGGGCCCGAAGATCCGTCTGGAGACCTTCGCGGACGGCCCCGTGGAGCTGGTGCGCGGTGACGAGTTCACCATCACCACCGAGGACGTCCCCGGTGACAGGACGATCTGCGGCACCACCTACAAGGGCCTGCCGGGCGATGTCTCCAAGGGCGACCAGATCCTGATCAACGACGGCAACGTCGAGCTCCGGGTCACCGAGGTCGAGGGCTCGCGGGTGCGCACCATCGTCATCGAGGGCGGTGTCATCTCCGACCACAAGGGCATCAACCTGCCCGGCGCGGCGGTGAACGTCCCGGCGCTGTCCGAGAAGGACATCGAGGACCTGAAGTTCGCCCTGGCGATGGGCTGCGACATGGTCGCGCTGTCCTTCGTCCGCGACGCCAAGGACGTCCTGGACGTCCACCGCGTCATGGACGAGGTCGGCCGCCGGGTGCCGGTCATCGCCAAGGTCGAGAAGCCGCAGGCCGTCGCCAACATGGAGGGCGTCGTCGCGGCGTTCGACGGTGTGATGGTGGCCCGTGGCGACCTCGCGGTGGAGTATCCGCTGGAGAAGGTCCCGATGGTGCAGAAGCGCCTCGTGGAGATGTGCCGCCGCAACGCCAAGCCGGTGATCGTCGCGACCCAGATGATGGAGTCGATGATCACCAACTCCCGGCCGACCCGCGCCGAGGCGTCCGACGTCGCGAACGCGATCCTGGACGGCGCGGACGCGGTCATGCTGTCGGCCGAGTCCAGCGTCGGCGCCTACCCGATCGAGACCGTCAAGACGATGTCCCGCATCGTCGAGGCGGCCGAGGAGGAGCTCCTCTCCAAGGGCCTCCAGCCGCTCGTCCCGGGCAAGAAGCCGCGCACGCAGGGCGGCTCGGTCGCCCGCGCCGCCTGCGAGATCGCCGACTTCCTAGGCGCGAAGTCGCTGGTCGCCTTCACCAAGTCCGGTGACACCGCCCGCCGGCTGTCCCGCTACCGCACGGCCCAGCCGATCCTGGCCTTCACCACGGACGCCTCGACCCGCAACCAGCTCGCGCTGAGCTGGGGCGTCGAGACCTTCGTCGTGCCGCACGTGGACAACACGGACGCCATGGTCGACCTGGTCGACGCCGAGCTGCTGAAGCTCAAGCGCTACAGCGAGGGCGACACCATGATCATCACGGCGGGTTCCCCGCCCGGTGTCCCCGGCACCACCAACATGGTGCGGGTGCACCACCTGGGCGAGGGCCGCTAGGCACCGCGCTCCGGTACGCAGGACGGCCGTGGCCGCCATCCCCTCCCGGGGGTGGCGGCCACGGCCGTCTCACCGCGCTGCCGCTCCGCATCACTGCGGATACGTTCCCGGTGTGACGTACAGGTGCAGATTGGGGATGTGCAGCGTCCCGCCGAACTGACCGCCCTGACGGAGCTTCACCCCGGTGAAGAAGATCGGGACGGGCAGCTTCAGGCCGGGGATCATGGGCGGCGGGCTGGTGGCGCTGTAGTCCGCCGGCAGCAGTCCGAGGAGCTCGCCCTTGAGCGACTCGGTGTACATGGTCACCTGGCCGCCCCGGATCGTGGACGTCGTGCCGCGCCCTGCCACGTGGTACTGCTTGTCCCGGATGTTGACGATCTGGTGCAGGTCCCCGATGGACACCGAGTCCGCGGTGAACTTCAGGACGGACTTCTCCTTCCCGTCCACCGTCGTGATCTTCTTGATCCCCTCGTAGGTCAGTCCGCCGAGGGTGAGCTTGTCGGACTCCAGGAACCAGGGGTTGATCGGGAAGGAGTGCTTCTCCTTCTCGTCCACGACCTGGGGCGCCGGGCAGGGCGGCGGGCCGTCGCCCTGCGCCGAGGCGGAGGGGGAAGGCGAGCCGGAGGGCGACGCGGAGGCCGATCCGGACGGGGCCGCCGACGGGGAACGCGCGGCGGAGGGGCCGCCGGAGCCCGAGGGCCGGGCCGCGGGGTGACCGCCCTTGGCGCGCTCCTCGCCGCTTTCCTTGCCGCTTTCCTTGCCGTCGCTCCTGCCGCCTCCGGTGGCCGAGGGCCTCGGGGCGGAGGGCGCGGGCGAGGCGCCCGGCGACGAGGGCTTCGCGCCGGGCCCGGCGCCCCCGGTCAGAACGTCCTTGAGCGCGTCGCCGAGCCCCAGGGGGTCGAGGGGGTCGACCGACTTGGAGGCCGAGGGCGACGGGGAGGGCGGCGCCGACGGAGAGGACGGAGCCGACGGAGAGGACGGAGCCGACGGTACGGCGGGCGGCGGCGCGGGCAGCCGACCGGCCTTGCCGGTACCGTCACCGGCCTTGCCGCCCGCACCACCGCCACTGCTCGTACCGGCCTTGTCGCCCGCACCGGTACCGGTACCGGTACCGGGCTTAGCCGGTTCCCCGGTTTTCCCGTCCTTGGCGTCCTTGTCGCCCTTGCCGTCCTTGGTGCCCTTGTCGTCCTTGGTGTCCTTGCCGTCCTTGGTGTCCTTCTCCGCCGCGTCCTCGTCGGAAGTCCGGTCGGCGGCCTTGCCCTCGCGCCCGTCCTTGCCTTCCCCGCCGTCCGGCTCCGGGGACCGGTCCGGCACCGTCGCGCAGGCTCCCTCGAAGGGGTTCGCCGGCGTCGGTTCGGCCAGGGCCAGCTGAGGCGTGAGGCCCATGCCCATCAGCACCGCGGACGGCATCGCCGCGAGGGCGACCGCCTTGCCCGCCGGCATGTGGAGCCTGGCCAGCAGGTGCTTCCGGGGCGCGGCGTGCCGCGGGCCCGTTCTCACCCGCCCGCTCTCGCGCTCCTCGTCAGTCGGCACGGTGCCTCCCGTTCGTCTCCTTCGTCAGGGACAGCCGGGGCCGGTCGCCCTGGGGGGCCTCGGCGCCGCTCGCGTCCGCCCCGGCCGCGGCGACCGGCTTCCCCGGCATCCAGGAGACGCCGAGCGCGCCGCCGACGAGGGCGAGCAGGAACCCGATCAGGAACGCCCCGAAGTTGGACACCACCAGGGACACCAGCGCGAGCAGGATCGCCGCGACACCGGCGAAGATCCGCGACTGCTGCTGGAACCAGAGGGTCAGGCCGAGGACGATCAGCAGCACGCCGATGATCAGCGAGCCGGCCCCGGCGGTGGTGGCCAGCCGGATGTGCAGATCGCCCAAGGTGACCGTCTGGTACGGGATGTACATGATCGGGATGCCGGCCAGCAGGGTCCACAGCCCGCCCCAGAACGGGCGCCGTCCCCGCCAGGCCCGGAACGAACGGCGTGCGCGGCCGAATGAACTGGTCTGCTGGGGTCGCGTGTCGACGCTCATGTCGTACAGCTCCTCGGAACTGGCGATTTCGGTGGTACGCGGTGCGATGGCGGAACGTACGGGCGCGGGAACGGCCAAGCCGGCTTGGCGAAGTCCGGTGCGGTTCGGCAGCGCCCCGAAGGGGCGCGGGGAACTGCGCGGCCGGCCACGACGCACCTGCGGATGCCTCGCCGGAGTTCCGGCGGAGCGCTTAGCACGCACCCGCGCCCGCGCCCTCACTCCAGCTCCGAGTCCTTGAAGCACTCGTTCTTGCCGAAGCTGACGCCCATCTTCAGACCCTTGAGGTTGAAGGTGCCGGCGGAGGTGGCCCAGGCCCGCTGCTTGGCGTCCCTGAACGTGACCTTCTCCGCCTGCTGGGCGAACGAGCCGGGCACGATCGTGTCGCCGGGCGCCGGGCCGGGGCCCTTGCCCTTGCCCGCGCCCTTGGTGGTGTCGTTGACCGACACACCGATGTCGACCTGCTCGAACTCCGCGTCGGCCTTGAGGACGTCCGCGTCGATGTAGAGCTTCGACGCCTCGACCTTGTCCTTGCCCTGGCCGGCCCGGAGCACCATCGAGACGTCCTTGCCCGTCCCGGGGATCGGAATGACCACGGACTGGCAGAGATTGCTGATCGTGGCCTTGTTCAGCCCGACCACCGCGACCGGGTGCGGACCCTCCGAGTTCTTGTCGAGGGCTCCGTACTGGACGAAGTCGTAACCGACCATCTCGCCCGCCTGGACCTTGAACTGCTGGCCCGACACGCTGAACGACGCCGCCAGCGCGCCCTGCGCGACGGCCACCCCGATCGCGGCCGTCGCCGCGACGCTGGGCACCATGACGACGGCGAACCGCCGCCATCTGGTCCCACCACGAGTCTGGGACTCCATGACTTGCCTCCTTCTCGGACGTACACCTCCGGTACGGGAGCCGCGGGAGCGGACCCGTAGCCGGGGATGGGAGACGGCTTACGTCCTCGGGAGGAAGAGCGCCGCCACGCCCGGTGGCACGGAACGCACCGACCGCACCGGCGATCACCCCCGAGCGACAACCACAGGCCGCGCGGGTGCGCAACCAAGGGGACAGGCAACGCCGTTCAGGCGGAGACCCCCCTGTCCCCGGGCCGGCCGAAGGGGGCCGACCCGCCCGGTGGGGACCCACACCTCTGACACCGGCCGGCTGCCGGGACGGGGGAATGGACCGAGCTTGGCCGATCGTGGTCCATTCGCGGCCGGGGCACAAGAGGTTCATTACTAGCGAGTAACGAGCCGATAACCAAGGGGTGATAGGTACGCATCGGCGGATGGAGGGGGATCGCCGCAACGTGTTCGGAGGGAAGTGGAGATAAAAGAAAAACCCGGGCGAATGCCCGGGTCCTTCTTACGCACGGTAACAGCGGCCGCGATTACCAAGTTTTGGTAAAGCGCGGTGCTGGTGCCGTTCAGGGTGCCGCCTGGGGCACCAGTGAGCGGGGGTGACCCCCCGGCCCGTCAGAACAGCGCGCGGGACAGCGCGGTACGCGCCGCGGTCACCCGCGGATCGTCGCCCCCGATCACCTCGAACAGCTCCAGGAGCCGCACGCGCGCGGCGTCGCGGTCCTCGCCCGCGGTCCGCCTGACGGCATCGAGCAGCCGGCCGAAGGCGTCCTCGACATGCCCGCCGACCAGGTCCAGGTCGGCCGCGGCGATCTGCGCCGGGACGTCCGCGGGGCCCTCCGCGGCGGCCTTGCGGACCTGCTGCGGGTCCATGTCCTGGACCCGCTGGAGCAGTTCGGCCTGGGCCAGGCCCAGCTTCGCCTCGGCGTTGCCCGGGTCGTCGGAGAGCACGTTCCGGTAGGCCCGGACGGCGCCGCCCAGGTCACCGGCGTCCAGCGCGTCGTGGGCGAGGCCCAGCGCGGCGTCGTGCGGGCTCATCGGGGCGGCCTGCGGAGCGGGCGCCTCCACGTCGGCCGCGCCGGCGTCGACGGGCGCGCCCACGATGCCGAAGCGCTGCTCGGCGACCGCGACGAGCTGATCCAGTACCTCGCGGATCTGCGCCTCCGGCGCGGCACCCTGGAACAGCGGCAGGGCCTGCCCGGCCACCACGGCGAAGACCGCCGGGATGGACTGCACGCCGAACTGCTGGAAGAGCATCTGATTGGCTTCGACGTCGACCTTCGCGAGGACGAAGCGGCCGGCGTACTCCGCCGCGAGCCGCTCCAGCAGCGGGCCGAGCTGCTTGCACGGCTCGCACCAGTCGGCCCAGAAGTCGATGACGACGGGCACCTCGGCGGAGCGCTGGAGGACCTCGGCCTCGAAGCCGGCCTCGTCGACGTCGAAGACGAGGCGCTGCGCGCCGGCGGGCGGTGTGCCGCCCTGGCGGGCCGCTTCGGCCCGCGCCTGCTCCGCCTTCTGCCTGGCTTCCCCGGCCGCCTTCACCGCGGCGAGGTCGACCACTCCACTCATGGACATGTTCCGTGGCTGCATGGCCCTATCCTCCCCCCTCCGCGCGGCGATCGGAAAAGCGCGCCTCGAAGGGCGCTCGTGGTACGTCCCGTAGCAAGCGGGTCGACACCGGGTCCCCACCCGGCATCCGTGGTTGTCGCTCTTACGCTACGCCTCGTAGCGTAACTGCAACTCCCGTACCTCCGGGAGCTCTCCGGCGAGGTTTTCCGTGATCTGGCTCATAGGCCCGGAGCTACCCGGCGGTAAGGTCGCGGCATGACTTACGCCCCTCCCCCCGGTCCCCCGGGGCGCCCCGGGCAGCGCGGCCAGGGGCGTACGGGCCGGCCCCGCAGCGCCGAGGCCGACCGCGCGATCCTCGGCGCGACCCGCGAGGCCCTGGTCGAGCTGGGCTGGGGCAAGCTGACGCTCAGCGATGTGGCGGCCCGCGCGGGGGTCGCGAAGACCACGCTCTACCGGCGCTGGGCGGGCAAGAGCGAACTGGTCGTGGACGCGGTCGCGGCGCTCTTCGACGAACACCTCGACCTGCCCGACCTGGGCAGCCTCCAGGCCGACATCCAGGGAGTCGTCCTCCGGTTCGCGGCGCTGCTGGAGCGCCCGGAGACGAAGACGGCGCTGATGGCCGTGGTCGCCGAGTCCACCCGCGACGACGCGCTGCGCGCGCGGATCCGCTCCGCGATCGTGGACCGGCAGAAGCAGCTGGTGCTGATCGGCCGCGAGCGGGCGCAGGAGCGCGGTGAACTCCCGTACGAGGAGAGCCCCGCGGCCGCGGCCCGGCACGCGGACCTGATCTTCGATGTGATCGCCGGGGCGGTCGTCCACCGTGCCCTGGTGAGCGCCGAGCCGGTCGACGAGGCGTGGACCCGCTCCTTCGCGGACCTGCTGGTCGGCGGGCTGGCGGGGCGCCCGGTCTGACCCGGGGGCGCCCCGCGCCGGGCCGGGTGACGGTGCGGGCCCCCGGCGGTCGCCGGAGGCCCTCGTCACGCCCTGACCCGGGGGCCACCCGGAAGCCCACGGGCCCCGTGCGCGCTGCCCCGCTCGTCCGTCAGAAGCCCACCGGCTCCGTGTACGTCCCCCACTCGTCCCGCAGGACGTCGCAGATCTCGCCCAGCGTGGCCTCCGCCCGGACCGCCTCCAGCATGGGCTCGATCATGTTCGAGCCGTCGCGGGCGGCGGCCAGCATCGCGGCCAGCGCGCCGGAGACCCTGGCGTCGTCCCGGGCCGCCTTGCGACCGCCGAGCACCCGGACCTGCTCGCGCTCGACCTCGTGGCTGACCCGGAGGATCTCCAGGTCGCCCGTGACCGAGCCGTGGTGGCAGTTGACGCCGACGACCCGCTTGTCGCCCTTCTCCAGGGACTGCTGGTAGCGGAAGGCGCTCTCGGCGATCTCGCCCGTGAACCAGCCGTCCTCGATGCCGCGCAGGATGCCGGAGGTGATGGGCCCGATGGGGTGCCTGCCGTCCGGCACGGCCCGGGTGCCCCGCTCCCTGATCTGCTCGAAGATCTTCTCCGCGTCGGCCTCGATGCGGTCGGTGAGCTGCTCGACGTACCAGGAACCGCCCAGCGGGTCCGCCACGTTGGCGACGCCGGTCTCCTCCATCAGCACCTGCTGGGTGCGCAGGGCGATCTCGGCGGCCTGCTCGCTGGGCAGCGCCAGGGTCTCGTCCAGGGCGTTGGTGTGCAGCGAGTTGGTGCCGCCGAGGACTGCCGAGAGGGCCTCCACGGCGGTCCGGACGACGTTGTTGTACGGCTGCTGGGCGGTGAGGGAGACACCGGCCGTCTGGGTGTGGAAGCGCAGCCACTGGGCCTTGTCGGTCTTCGCGCCGTAGACCTCCTTCATCCAGCGGGCCCAGATCCGGCGGGCGGCCCGGAACTTGGCGATCTCCTCGAAGAAGTCGAGGTGGGCGTCGAAGAAGAAGGAGAGGCCGGGCGCGAAGGTGTCGACGTCCAGGCCGCGGCTGAGGCCGAGCTCCACATAGCCGAAGCCGTCGGCCAGGGTGTAGGCGAGCTCCTGCGCGGCCGTGGCCCCGGCCTCGCGGATGTGGTAGCCGGAGACGGAGAGCGGCTTGTAGGCGGGGATGCCCCGGGTGCAGTGCTCCATCAGATCGCCTATCAGGCGCAGGTGGGGCTCGGGCGGGAAGAGCCACTCCTTCTGGGCGATGTACTCCTTGAAGATGTCCGTCTGGAGCGTGCCGTTGAGGACGGCCGGGTCGACGCCCTGGCGCTCGGCGGCGACCAGGTACATGCAGAAGACGGGGACCGCGGGTCCGCTGATCGTCATGGAGGTCGTGACGTCGCCGAGCGGGATGTCCTTGAAGAGGATCTCCATGTCGGCGGCGGAGTCGATGGCGACGCCGCAGTGGCCCACCTCGCCGAGGGAGCGCGGGTCGTCGGAGTCTCGGCCCATCAGCGTGGGCATGTCGAAGGCGACGGAGAGGCCGCCGCCGCCCGCCGCGAGGATCATCTTGTACCGCTCGTTGGTCTGCTCGGCGTTGCCGAAGCCGGCGAACTGGCGGATGGTCCAGGTGCGGCCGCGGTAGCCGGTGGCGTGGAGGCCCCGGGTGAAGGGGTACTCACCGGGCCAGCCGATCCGCTCGAAGCCCTCGTAGGTGTCGCCGGGGCGGGGGCCGTAGACCGGCGCGACCTCGTCACCGGACAGGGTGGTGAAGTCCGCCTCGCGCTTGCGCGCCCCGTCGTACCGGGCCTGCCAGCGGCTGCGCCCGGCCTCGATCGCGCTTGCGTCCATGATCTGTCGTCCGCCTCTCCGCGCCCCGGCGCGAGTGGTAGTGATCGGCGGCTGGCGCCGCTCGGGCCGCCTCTCGGGGCCGATTTAATAGGACGTCCTAGTAAATCGTCGCGCAAGAACGCCCCGAACACAAGGGGTGTCCGGGGCGGTGTCGCGAGCGCGGGGCTCAGGCGGTGACGCGGGAGGCGTCGTCGACGATCAGGGGCTCCAGCTCCTTGACCGCCTTGCGCTCCACGAAGAAGGCCGCCGTCGGGATGGTCCCGGCCACCAGCACCCAGGCCAGCTTGCCGAACGACCACTTGGCCTTGGAGCCCATGTCGAAGGCGAAGACCAGATACAGGACGAAGAGCCAGCCGTGGGCGATGGCGATCAGCCGGACGGCACCCGAGACGTCCATGTCCAGCAGGTACTTGGCGATCATTCCGATCACCAGCAGGACCAGCAGCACGCCCGTGACGTACGCGAGGACGCGGTAGCGGGTCAGCACGCTTTTTTTCATGCCTACGAGCGTAACCGCACGTTCCGGGGCGATCTTCGCCGCCCCTTCCCCGCCGGGGCGCGTGTCCTCGTAACCCCGGGCGCCCGCGCTACGCGCCCCGCGCGCCCTCGAAGTCCACGGCCTCGTCAAGGCCGCCGGGCTCCTCGTCCGCGAAGTCCTCGGCCGACACCCGCAGGGGGCGCAGCAGCGAGAAGATCTCCGCGCAGCCCTCCGCGTCGTAGACCCCGAGGCCGAAGTCCATGGCCATCAGGTCGCGGGTGGCCGCGTCGACGACCTCACGGCCCTTGTCGGTGATCGAGGCGAGCGTGCCCCGGCCGTCGTTGGGGTTGGGGCGCTTGGCGACCAGCCCCGAGGTGACCAGCCGGTCCACCGTGTTGGTGACGGAGGTGGGGTGCACCATCAGCCGCTCGCCGATCTTGGACATCGGCAGCTCGCCGGCCTTGCTGAACGTCAGCAGCACCAGCGCCTCGTAGCGCGCGAAGGTCAGTCCGTACGGTTTGACGACGGCGTCGACCTGACCCAGCAGGATCTGATGGGCCCGCATGATCGAAGTGATCGCCGCCATCGACGGCACGGACCCCCAGCGCTGCTTCCAGAGCTCGTCTGCTCGGGCGATGGGATCGAAGGGGAGGCTGAGCGGCTTCGGCACGTGACGAGCCTACCGCTCGGCCATATGGTGACCGCCGGTATCTCAAATTCCGGACGTCACAGGGGAAGAACTGGCAGTCTCCCCCGACATCCCCTCGTCACGCGGCGTTCTCCCGCACCTCGCGCACCAGCTGCACGGCCTCCGCGAGGCGCAGTCGCGGGGCGGCCTTGCGGACCGCGCGGATGGCGTGGAGCTCCTGGGCGACGGGGTCGACACCGGCCTCGGCGCAGACCTCGCGCACCCAGTCGGCCCGCACCTCGTGCTCCGGGCGCGCGGCCCGCTCGGCGATCAGCGCGGCGGCGCGCTCCAGGCCGGGCCGCTCGGCGTCGCTCGCCGAGGCCAGCGCCTCGGCCACGGCCTCGGCCACGGCGGCCGAGTCCCGGAGCACGACCACGCTGGGGTCGGGCGCCGATCCCTCGTCGTCGTTATTGTTCTTGAGCAGCTTGAACATGGCTGACTCCCCCTGCCGGTCGCACTGTCGATCTTGATGCCGCCGAGCGTACGACAAGCCGCACCACGGCTCCCACCGCCAGGGTGCCGATCACCCCGGCGGCAGCCACCACCACATGCACCGGCACCCCCTCGGCCACCAGGCCGGCGCACGCCATGCCGAGCCCCTGGATCGTCATCGTGCCGGCCGTCTGGACCGTCATGGCCCTGCCGCGCAGCTCCTCCGGCACCGCCGCGAGGAACCACTGGTCCAGGCCGAGCGTGTGCGCCATGCCGAGGCCGGCCGTGCCCACGGCGAGCAGCGCCCAGCCCAGCGAGGGGTGCGCCGCGTAACCGAGGAAGGGCAGCAGGCACCCGGCCGCCACAGGCAGTGTGATCCGCTCCCGGGCGCGCGGGCCCAGCAGGGATCCGGCGAGCACCTCGCCGGCGATCGCACCGACGGGCATCGCGCACATCAGCAGCCCCAGGCCGGCCGGGCCCGCCCCGAGGTCGTCCGCGTACGGGGCCGCCAGCGCCTCGGGGACCACCAGGAAGAAGGGCGGCAGCCAGGACAGCAGGAGCAGGGCCCGGGTGCGGGGCCGGGCGAGGAGCCGGCCGACGCCCGAGAGGGAGGACGTCAGCAGCCCGCCGCCCACGGCGCGGGCCGGCCTCGCGCGCGTCCCGAAGCGGAGCAGAGTCGCGGAGGCGAGGAATCCGGCGACGGTCGCGAGGAGGGCGCCGCGCGGCGAAACGGCGGTGAGCAGCAGCCCGCCCGCCGCGAAGCCGGCGAGCTGGGCGCCCTGCGAGACGAGCCGGATCAGCGAGCGGCCGAGGACGAACAGGTCGCCCTCGCCGAGCACGTCGCCCAGGGTGGCCGCCCGGGTCCCGGCGAAGACGGGCCCGATCGCGGCGTTGACGCAGCGCAGCGCGAGCAGGGCGGCCACGGGGGTGCCCGGCAGGGCCATGCCGGCGGCGCTCGCGGCGCAGAGCAGGTCGCAGACGACGAGGACGCGCCGCGCGGGGTAGCGGTCGGCGACTCCGGACAGCAGGGTGCCGCCCGCCACGTAGGGCAGGAAGCCGAGCGCGAAGGCCAGCGCGCTCATGGCCGGGGATCCGGTGAGGCGGTAGACGAGCACGGACAGGGCGATCTCCCCGACGACGATCCCGAGCAGGGAGAGCAGATGGGCGCCGAACACGGCACGGAACTCACGCACGGCGAGGACGGCCGGATATCCGGCCGGAGGTATCGCTGACATGTGCGAGAGGGTGCCGAAGGGGTGGGGCGGTGCCCAGTGTCCGGTCCGCAGTCGATACGGAAGGGGCCCGGGGAAGGGGACGCGGGCCCGGCTGACGAGAGGCTCTTGGGGATTCCGTTCCGCTGCCTGCTAGATGTGCCGGAAACACCCCGCCGCTGTACATGACGCTGTACGGTCGGCACATGTCGAAGCCAGTGACCATCCGCGTCGATGACGAACTGCACGCGCTGCTCAAGCAGCGGGCCGAGGACGAAGGCACCACGGTGACCGCGCTGATCGCCCGGGCCGCGCGCGACGCCGTCCGGGATCCCCGCCTCGAAGGCGCCGCCGAGGTCTTCCGTTCGTTCATCGACAGGCACGCGGCCGAGTTCGACGCGGCCTTCCCCGAGGACTCCCCCGGCCAGCTCGACGCTCCGGGGCGGGCCGCCTGACGTGGAGCTCCACATCGACATCCGCTGGCTCCTGGAACGGCAGGCGGAGATCCTTCCCAAGCAGCCCGGTGTCCACGACTTCTCGTCGCTCGTGGCCGCGGTCGGACGGCATCGCGTCAACACCCCCCGGGTCGGCGCCGTGGTCGACGCCGCGTGGCGCGCCGCGGCGCTCATGCACGCCCTCGTCCGCCTGCGACCGCTCCCGGCGCGGAACGCCCTCTTCGGCGCCGCCGTCGTCGTGGCCTACATGAGCGCGGCCGGCGAGGCCCTCGACCCTCCGTACGGCGCCCTGATCGACCTCGCCCGCGACATGGACGCCAACCGCGCGGACGCCTATGGCGCGGCCGACCGCATCCGCTCCTGGCGCGTCTGACCGGCGCACGGCACCGGCCGTCCGGCCGGACACGGAAACGGCCGCCCGGAGCGGACCGTGGGGTCCGGTCCGGGCGGCCGTTTACGAAGGGGTGGGTCAGCCTTCCGCGAGGTAGCGCTCGACCGTTTCGACCTTCGACGTCAGGCCGTTCGTGACGCCCGGGCGGATGTCCGCCTTCAGGACCAGGGAGACGCGGCCGCAGCGGGCCTCCACCGCGGCCACCGCGCGCTTGACGACGTCCATGGCCTCGTCCCACTCGCCTTCGATCGACGTGAACATCGCGTCGGTGCGGTTGGGCAGGCCGGACTCGCGGACCACGCGGACCGCGTCGGCCACGTACTCGCCGACGTCCTCGCCGACGCCCAGGGGCGAGACCGAGAAGGCGACGATCATGCGTTGACCACGCCTTCCTTGCGGGCGCGGGCGGCGATGACGCTCGCCTCGGCCTCACGGCGCAGCTTCCGCTCGGCGAAGAAGCCGCCGAAGGGGAGGACGGAGAGGACGAAGTACAGGGCGGCCGTCTTCAGCTGCCACTTGGCCTTGTTCCAGGCGTCCACCCAGAAGACGACGTAGATGACGAAGAGGATGCCGTGGACGGCGCCCATCACCGGTACGGCGTTGAAGTCGGTCGTGCGCTTGAGCACCGAGCAGACCATCAGCAGCAGGAAGGAAACGGCCTCCGGTGCGGAGACCAGGCGGAGCCGGCGCAGGGCGGAGGCGGTCTTGATGTCCACGGGGGCACCTTCGGAGTGTGAGTGGCGGGCCGGTCGGCCGTGTGGCGGCGCGACTACCGCTTGTGAGGGCATTCACAAGCCGGTCCATTGTCTCAGCCCGGCCGTCGGTCACCGGACGGGGGTCCGTTTCCGGGACGTTCCGGGACCCTTCCGGCCGGAAGGCGACCCCGGGACGGTTCCGGGACACTTCCGGGACCGTTCCGGGACCTAGGGCCTGTTCGAGCGGTATGTCCTGCCGCTAGCGTCGTCCCGTGGCTCAGTTTCGGCTCCAAGGGAGCAAAGTTCTCGCCGTCGACCTCTCCGGCGACGCGGTCAAGGCCAAGAACGGCGCGATGGTCGCGTACGAGGGCGAGATGTCGTTCAAGAAGATGACCGGCGGCGGCGACGGCCTCCGCGGCATGGTCACACGCCGGCTCACCGGCGAACAGATGGAAGTGATGGAGGTGAAGGGGCGCGGCACCTGCTACTTCGCCGACCGCGCCACCGAGATAAACCTGGTCACCCTGCGCGGCGAGACGCTCTACGTCGAGTCCAGCAACCTGCTGTGCACCGACGCCGCGCTGCGCACCGGCACCTCCTTCACCGGTCTGCGCGGCGCCTCCCAGGGCACCGGGCTGTTCACGACGACCGTCGAGGGCTCCGGCCAGGCGGCGATCATGTCGGACGGCCAGGCGGTCGTCCTGCGGGTGACTCCGTCGACGCCGCTCCAGGTCGACCCGGGCGCGTACATCGCGCACACCGGCAAGCTGAAGCAGCACTTCCAGTCCGGTGTGAACTTCCGGACCTTCATCGGCGAGGGCTCCGGCGAGGCGTTCCAGATCCGTTTCGAGGGCGAGGGCCTGGTGTACGTACAGCCCAGCGAGCGCAACACGATCGGCGGTGACGTCTGATGCCCTTCCGGCTCCTGAACTCCCGCATGGTCGAGGCGAAGCTCATCCCCGGCCAGCGCCTCTACAGCCAGCGCGGCGCCATGCTCGCCTACAAGGGCGACGTGTCCTTCACCCCCAGCATCACGGGCGGTCAGGGCGGCGTGATGGGCATGATCGGCCGCCGGGTGGCCAACGAGGCGACGCCCCTGATGACGGTCGAGGGCGCCGGCACGGTGATGTTCGGCCACGGCGGGCACCACGTCCATGTGATCGAGCTGTCCGGCGAGACGCTCTATGTGGAGGCCGACCGTCTCCTCGCCTTCGACGGCTCCCTCCAGCAGGGCACCATGTTCATGGGCTCGCAGGGCGGCGTCATGGGCATGGTCCGCGGCCAGGTCACCGGCCAGGGCCTGTTCACCACCACGCTCAAGGGCCACGGCGCCGTCGCCGTGATGGCCCACGGCGGCTTCATCGAGCTGCCGATCACCCCGCAGCGGCCCGTGCACGTCGACCCGCAGGCGTACGTCGCGCACCGCGGCGAGGTCCGCAACAAGCTCTCGGCCGCGCTCGGCTGGCGCGAGATGGTCGGCCGCGGTTCCGGCGAGGCGTTCCAGCTCGAGCTGTCCGGCAACGGCACGGTGTACGTACAGGCATCCGAGGAGAAGCTGTGAACGGCCCGGTCATCCATGACGCCCACACCCTGCCGGTCGACGACAACGTCAACCCGTACGCCTTCAGCGTGGACCTCGACGGCCAGTGGTTCCTGCAGAAGGGGAAGATGATCGCCTATTACGGGCGCATCGACTTCCATGGCATCGGCCACGGCCGCCTCGACCGCCTCATCGCCCACAGCTTCCACTCGCCGCTGCACGCCGCGGACTGGGTGGTGGCCGAGGGCCGGGGCAAGATGCTGCTCGCCGACCGCTCCTTCGACGTCAACTCCTTCGACCTGGAGGACGGCAACCTCACCGTGCGCTCGGGGAACCTGCTGGCCTTCCAGCCGTCGCTGTCGCTCAAGCAGTCGATCATCCCCGGCTTCCTCACCCTGATCGGCACCGGCAAGTTCGTCGCGGCCTCCAACGGGCCGGTCGTCTTCGTCGAGCCGCCGATCCGGGTCGACCCGCAGGCCCTGGTCGGCTGGTCGGACTGCCCCTCGCCGTGCCACCACTACGACCACCAGTACCTCACCGGCGTGCTCGGCGGGGTGCGGGCGTTCACCGGGATCGGCGGCACCTCGGGCGAGGAGCACCAGTTCGAGTTCGTCGGTGCCGGTACGGTACTGCTGCAGTCCTCGGAGCAGCTGATGCCGGAGATCGCGACGGGCGGCGTGCCGCAGCAGGCCGGGGTCCCGAGCGCAACCCCGCCTAATCAGCCATCTATGCCGCGCATGCCGGGCCAGCTGGGAGACCTCCAGCGCCGCTTCGGGCTGTGAGCGGTACCCTGCGGAGGGTGACGTCGAACGCGTGACCTCGTCACCCGCACCCACACTGGTTAATTTTTCAACTTTCTTAGGTAGAATTCCTCTATGTCTATGGACACCGAGAACGGCACCCGCTGGCTCAGCGAAGAGGAACAGCGCGCCTGGCGCGCCCATCTGGACGTCAGCCGACTGTTGATGCACCAGCTCGAACGGGACCTCCAGCCGTTCGGCCTCACCAACAACGACTACGAGATCCTCGTCAACCTCTCGGAGTCCGAGGACCACCGGATGCGGATGAGCGACCTCGCCACCGCGACCCTCCAGTCCAAGAGCCGGCTCTCCCACCAGATCACCCGCATGGAGAACGCCGGTCTCGTCCGCCGCGAGAACTGCGAGTCCGACCGGCGCGGGCTCTACGCCGTCCTCACGGAGCAGGGCTGGGAGATGATGCGGGAGGTCGCCCCGCACCACGTCGCCTCCGTGCGCGAGCACTTCATCGACCTGCTGGGCGAGGCGGACCTCAAGGCACTCCACGCCTCCCTCGCGCCGGTCGCCCAGCACCTGCGGACCACGCGCGGCCGGGTCTGAGCCCGGCTGCCGGAGCGCCCCGCCAGGGGCGCTCCGGCCCGCCTCAAGACCGTGCGGCGCGCGTGTAGTCGGCCCAGACGCGGGCGGGGAGCGCGTTGCCCCGCCGCGCCTCCTCGCCGCCGGTCTCCGACACCGGCAGCAGCTGCGGCTCCCCCGGCTTCGTACGGAACAGGGTCACGGCCGTGGACAGCTCCTTCGTATAGCCCACGAACCACGCCGACCGCAGCCGGTCCTGGTCGCCGGTCCGGGCCGCTGCGAAGGGGCCGAGCCCCTTGACCGCCTCCGCGTCCACGCCCTCCGCGTCCACACCCTTCGCACCGGCCTCCCGGAGCACGTCCGTGACGCCGTCGGCCACGCCCTTGTCCATGGCCCGCCGCGCCTTCGCCCGCTCCTCGAAGCCGCCGACGGACACCCCGTCCTTGAGCAGCTTCGTCACCGAGTACGGGTCGTTCTGCATGCCGCGGTTGGCGAACGTGCCGTACGCCCCCGCCATCCGGATCGCGCTGGGCGTCGAGGTGCCGAGGGGGAACGTCCGCTCCAGCTCGGCCATGCTGCTCTTGAGCAGGCCGGCGCCCACGGCGGTGTCCCGCACCCGCTCCAGGCCCACGTCCCGGCCGAGCTGGGTGTAGGTGGCGTTGCCGCCGGTCATGAGGGCCTGACGCAGGGTCGGGTGCGCCTCGTCCGGGCCGGGGCCGTCGGCCGACGGGGAGAGCAGGGTGCCGTCCTTGCCGTAGTAGCCGTCGGGATCGTCGCCGCGCTTGAGGGCGGCGGCGAGGACGAAGGGCTTGAACACGGAGCCGGCGGGGACGCCGGACGTGTCCGCGTTGCTGGCGAAGTGCTTGGTGGCGTCGGGGCCGCCGTAGAGGGCGAGGACGGCGCCGTCCGAGGGGCGCACCGAGGCGGCGCCGATCTGGACGCCCTCGTCGGCCGGGCGCTTCTTCGGGTCGACGTCCCGGCTGAGCGTGGTCTCCACGGCCTTCGAGAGCTGTCGCACCCGGTTCTTGTCGAAGGTGGTGTGGATCTTGTAGCCGCCGTGCGCCAGGTCCTGATCGGTGAGCATCGCGCGCTGCTTGAGGTATTTGTTGGCGACGTCGACGAGGTAGCCGGTCTGGCCGCCCAGGCTCGTGGACATCGACCGCTTGACCGGCTCCGGGAAGGTCCGGTAGCGGTCGCGCTCCTCCTCGCCCAGCAGGCCGGCCCTGACCTGCCGGTCGAGTATCCACTTCCAGCGGTCGACCGCGCGCTCGTGGTTGGCCGCGCTCGTCGACGGGTCGTAGAGCTCCGCGCCCTTCAACAGGGACGCGAGCATGGCGCTCTGACTCGGGTTCAGCTTCTTGGCGGGGATGCCGTAGTACGCCTGGGCGGCGGCCTCGATCCCGTAGGCGCCGCGGCCGAACCAGCTGGTGTTCAGATAGCCCTGGAGGATCTCGTCCTTGCCCTTCGTGCGGTCCACCTTCAGCGAGATGACGAACTCCTTGACCTTCCGCGTGACGGTCTGCTCCTGCGAGAGGTAGGTGTTCTTCACATACTGCTGGGTGATCGTGGAGCCGCCCTGGGTCTCCCCGCCCTGGGCGGTGCTGGCGAACGCCCGGAGGATGCCCTTGAACGACACTCCCCGGTCGCTGTAGAAGCTCTCGTTCTCCGCGGCGATCACGGCGTCGCGGGTGGACTCCGGCACCTCCGACAGGTGGACGATGTTCCGGTTGACCTGCCCCAGGCTCACCATCTGGGTACCGTCCGACCAGTAGTACGTATTGGCCTGCTGGACGGCCGCCGCGTTCTCGTCGGGGATGTCCACGCTCGCGTAGACCCAGGCGAAGAGCCCGGTCAGCGCGCCCACGCACACCGTGAGGACGCCCAGGAGCTGCCGCCAGGACGGGAGCCAGCGCCGCACGCCGCGCCGGCCGTGGCGCGGGTAGTCGATGAATCTCCTGCCGGACCGCGCCTCCTTCTTCCCGTCCTTCCCGTCCTTCTTCCTTCCGTTGCGGCGGGGGCGCGACATGTCACGGTGCTTGCTCAAGGGCCGGTCACTCCTGGACGAGGCGTCTCCGTACGGATTCCTGCGGAACTCCGCGTTGACGAGTGAGACGGTCCCGGACGGGCGTCGGTTCGAGAATTTGTATGAGCGTTCTGTGACATGTGGGGTTTCTGTGACGGGAGAGGCGGTGAACACGGGCCCAGGAGCGGGACTTTCGGCATGTTTCAGGACACGCCGACGTTCCGCTATGCCCCACCCGGCCGGAAGCCCGCTGCTATTTCTGACACATGCTCACCTCACGCGCCCGGCGTTCCGCCGCCGCCACCCTCGCGCTCGCCGCGGCCGCGGTCCTCGGGTCCGCCACCGCCACCACGACGGCCGTCGCCGTGCCCGCCCGGATGCCCGAGCCGCCCCCGGCCGACGAGGCCCGGGACGAGCTCGCGGACCTGACCGTCGAGGCACCGCACCCGATGGCCGGCTACTCACGGGCGAAGTTCCCGCACTGGATCCAGCAGGGCGCCGACTGCGACACCCGCGAGGTCGTCCTGAAGCGGGACGGGCAGAACGTCGTCCAGGACCCCAAGTGCCGGGCCACGGGCGGCAGCTGGCACAGCCCGTACGACGACAAGACCCTCGCCTCGGCGTCGCAGGTCGACATCGACCACATGGTGCCGCTGGCCAACGCCTGGCGCTCCGGGGCCGACCACTGGGAGACGCCCCTGCGTAAGCAGTTCGCCAACGACCTGGCGCACTCACAGCTCATCGCCGTCTCCGCGTCCTCGAACCGCAGCAAGGGCGACCAGTCCCCCGACCAGTGGAGCCCGCCGGACCGCACCTACTGGTGCACGTACTCCCGCGCCTGGGTGGACGTGAAGCACCTGTACGACCTGTCGGTGACCCAGGCGGAGGCGGACCAGCTGGTCACCATGCTCAACACCTGCGGCTGACGGCGGGTCCGCGACCGCGACCGCACTGATCCGGTCGGCTCCGGTCAAGATCGAACGGCCTGTTACCTCCTTCTGTACGGCTCCCCCGCACTGCACTGTTCTGTCGTGGCCCGCTGCCACAGGTGCCCCACGCACCACTCACGACAGAACGATTCAAGGGAGCCCGGATGAGGCGCAAGGCCCGTACCCGCATACGCATATCGGCGGTCCTCTGCGCCACGGCGCTGTCCGGCGGCGCGCTCGCCGGCACGGCACAGGCCCGGGGGACCGCCGTCGCGACGCCCGCGGCCCCGTCCTGCTCCACGCCGTTCCAGGGCGACTGGCTGCTCGGCGCCGCGGACCTGCCCACCACGCGCCCCCTCGGCCCCCTGCTCAAGGGCTACGCGCGCACCGGCGCGGGCGGCCCCGCCCCCGATGTCTTCCTCAAGGAGTGGCGCGACAGCACCGGCAAGGACTGGCGGTGGCCCGGCGACGACGGCTTCGACGGGCCCCGGCAGGTCGTCACGCTGAAGAAGGGCACACGGGTCGACCGCTTCGGCCTGCCGACCGGCAGGTTCCTGGCGCCCACGGACGTCCCGTACGGCGGCCGCGCCATGCCGCCGTCGAGCCTGCGCACCTATCCGGGCGGCGCGGTCTGCAACTACCACGTCTACAAGGTGACCAAGCCGTTCGGCGTCCAGGAGGGCTCGATAGCCCCCTGGTTCGGCCAGCCGGGAAAGGGCCGGCAGATCAAGCTCGACGGGGCGGCGGACGCGGGCCTGCCGAAGGACGTCAACGTCAAATGGCTGCTGGACAACCACTATCTGGAGGAACTGGCCACGACGCGGACGGCTGCGGCGTCGGGGCTCGTGCGGCGGGTGGACGCGAGTGGTGACGTGGACTTCCGTACGGTGCGGGAGGCGTTGCGGCGGGCGGGGGTTCCGGACGTGTATTACCGCGTCGGCGGGACCGGGGACGGGGCTGCCTCGGCCGAGTTCTACTCGCTGCGGTCGCGGGGCGACGGGGTGTGGGTGGTGGGGTTTTCGGAGCGGGGGCGGGAGTGGGTGGTGAGCACGTACTCGTCTGCGGATGAGGGGGCGCGGGGGTTGTACCGGGAGGTGGTGGGGGCGCTGGGGGTGTGACGGCGGGGGTGCCGCTGCGCGGGGCTTTTCCCCACCCCGCCCCTTCCCGAACCGGGGCTCCGCCCCGTACCCCGGTCCTCAAGCGCCGGACGGGCTGAAAATCAGCCCGTCCGGCGCTTGAGGACATTCGGGAAGGGGCGGGGTGGGGAAAAAGCCCGCCGCAGGCGCACCTACGCCCCCGTCAGCCCCGCCACCAACTCGTCCGCCGCCCCATACGGATCCAGCACCCCCGCCACAATCCGCTCCGCCAGCACCCCCAGCCGACGATCCCCATGCAGGTCACCGATCCGCTCACGCAGCGCCGTGACCGCGATCGTCTCCACCTCGCGGGCCGCGCGCGCGGTCCGGCGCTCCGCCAGGACGCCTCGTTCCTCCATCCAGGCCCGGTGCTTCTCCAGGGCCTCGACGACCTCGTCCAGGCCCTCGCCCCGGGCCGCGACGGTCTTGACGATGGGCGGGCGCCAGTCGCCGGGGCCGCGGGCCTCGCCGAGGCCCAGCATGTGGTTGAGCTCGCGGGCCGTGGCATCGGCGCCGTCGCGGTCGGCCTTGTTGACGACGTAGACGTCGCCGATCTCCAGGATCCCGGCCTTCGCGGCCTGGATGCCGTCGCCCATGCCGGGTGCCAGCAGCACCACGGACGTGTCGGCCTGGGAGGCGATCTCGACCTCCGACTGGCCGACGCCGACCGTCTCGACCAGGATCACGTCGCAGCCGGCGCCGTCCAGGACCCGGATGGCCTGCGGGGCGGCCCAGGCCAGGCCGCCGAGGTGGCCGCGGGTGGCCATGGACCGGATGTAGACGCCGGGGTCGGAGGCGTGGTCGGACATCCGGACCCGGTCGCCCAGCAGCGCGCCGCCGGAGAACGGCGAGGACGGGTCGACGGCGAGGACGCCGACCCGCTTGCCCATCCGGCGGTAGGCGCTGACCAGCCCCGACGTGGATGTCGACTTGCCGACGCCCGGGGAACCCGTGAGGCCGACGACGTAGGCGTTGCCCGTCAGCGGGGCCAGCGCGGCCATGACCTCGCGCAGTTGCGGGGACGCCCCCTCCACCAGGGAGATCAGCCGGGCCACGGCGCGCGGCCTGCCCTCCCGTGCCTGCTCGACCAGTGCGGGGACGTCCACCATGACCTGCTCCGTTCCGAACGTGCGTGACTCAGGGGCGCTCTCCGGGGCCCTCGGCGGGCCTCCGGGTCACTTCCCCGGCACGTGGATGATCAGGGCGTCGCCCTGACCGCCGCCGCCGCACAGGGCCGCGGCTCCCGTGCCGCCGCCGCGCCGCTTGAGCTCCAGGGCGAGGTGCAGCACCGTACGGGCGCCGGACATGCCGATGGGGTGGCCGAGCGCGATGGCGCCACCGTTGACGTTCACCTTTTCCGGTGAGACGCCCAGGTCCTTGATTGACTGCACCAGGACGGCGGCGAACGCCTCGTTGATCTCGATGAGGTCCAGGTCGTCGACGGTCAGGCCGGCCCGGCCCAGCGCGTGCTTGATCGCGTTGGACGGCTGGGAGTGCAGCGAGTTGTCGGGGCCCGCGACATTGCCGTGGGCGCCGATCTCGGCGATCCACGCAAGGCCCAGCTCCTCGGCCTTGGCCTTGCTCATCACGACCACGGCGGCGCCGCCGTCGGAGATCTGCGAGGAGGTGCCGGCGGTGATCGTGCCGTCCTTGTGGAAGGACGGGCGCAGCTTGCCGAGGACCTCGACGGTGGTGTCGGCGCGGACGCCCTCGTCCTTGCTGAAGACGACCGGCTCGCCCTTGCGCTGCGGGATCTCCACGGGGGTGATCTCGGCGTCGAAGACGCCGTTCTTCTGGGCGGCGGCGGCGCGCTGGTGGGAGCGGGCGCCGATCTCGTCCTGGGCGGCGCGGCCGATGCCGAGGCGGGTGTTGTGGTTCTCCGTCGACGCGCCCATGGCGATGGACTCGAAGGAGTCGGTGAGGCCGTCGTGGTCCATCGAGTCGAGCATCTCGATCGCGCCGTACTTGTAGCCCTCGCGGGACTTGGGCAGCAGGTGCGGGGCGTTGGTCATCGACTCCATGCCGCCGGCGACGACGATGTCGAACTCACCCGCACGGATGAGCTGGTCGGCGAGGGCGATGGCGTCGAGGCCGGAGAGGCAGACCTTGTTGATGGTCAGGGCCGGCACGCTCATGGGGATGCCGCCCTTGACGGCGGCCTGGCGGGCCGGGATCTGGCCGGCGCCCGCCTGGAGCACCTGACCCATGATCACGTACTGCACCTGGTCGCCGCCGATGCCGGCCCGGTCCAGGGCCGCCTTGATGGCGATGCCGCCGAGGTCGGCCGCGGAGAAGGAGCGCAGGGAGCCGAGGAGCTTGCCCATCGGCGTGCGGGCGCCCGCGACGATCACGGAGGTGGTGCCGGTCGAACCGTTCGTACCAGACATGAGGCGCGGCCCCTTCGAGCGGAGAGGTTAACGAGGGTTTCCGTCAATGTACTGAGCGGTAGGCGCCCGGTCACCGGGCGGCGGGTGTGATCGCGCGCACGTTGCGTAACCGCTCGCGCGAGGGGTGCACTGGTTCCATGCTGACGCGCATCGACCACATCGGGATCGCCTGCTTCGACCTCGACCGGACTGTCGAGTTCTACCGTGCCACCTACGGCTTCGAGGTGTTCCATTCCGAGGTCAACGAGGAGCAGGGCGTGCGTGAGGCCATGCTCAAGATCAATGAGACCTCGGACGGCGGCGCCTCCTATCTCCAGCTGCTGGAGCCCATCCGGGAGGACTCGGCGGTCGGGAAGTGGCTCGCCAAGAACGGGGAGGGCGTTCACCACATCGCGTTCGGTACGCCGGATGTGGATGCCGATGCGGACGCTATCCGTAAGAAGGACGTACGCGTCCTCTATGACGAGCCCCGTAAGGGATCCATGGGGTCCCGCATCACCTTTCTGCACCCCAAGGACTGCCACGGCGTACTGACCGAACTGGTCACCTCGGCACCCCCCGCCGACCCGGAGCACTGACCCGCACCTCCCCCGGCCGGTAGAGTGCAGGTCCGGCCGGGGTCAGGGGTGGGGGCCCGGCCCAGGCTGTACCGATGATCTGACACCATTTCTTCGGAAGGGCGGGCTCCGGGTTCCACCGGTTACGCGGGACGGGGCCGGCCGCCAACGCGACCAGGGGACGGATGGGACCGCGCAGTGCGGGGCAACGACCGCTACGAGGCTGACGACCACCTCTCGCAATTCGAAGCCGAGATGGAGCGGCTGAAGAAGGAGCGGGAGAAGGCGGTCCAGCACGCCGACGACCTCGGATACCAGGTCGAGGTGTTGCGCGCCAAGCTCCATGAGGCGCGCCGCAACCTCGCCCACCGTCCGGCGTACGACACCGCCGACATCGGGTACCAGGCGGAGCAGTTGCTCCGTAATGCCCAGATTCAGGCCGAACAGCTGCGCACCGACGCCGAGCGCGAGCTGCGGGAGGCGCGCGCCCAGACGCAGCGCCTGCTGCAGGAGCAGGCGGAGCGTCAGGCGCGGATGGAGGCGGAGCTCCACGCGGAGGCCGTCGCACGCCGCCAGCGGCTGGACGAGGAGCTCAACGAGCGCCGCCAGACCGTCGAGTCGCACGTCAACGAGAACGTGGCCTGGGCCGAGCAGCTCAGGGCCCGTACGGAGTCGCAGGCCAGACGGCTGCTGGAGGAGTCCCGGGCGGAGGCCGAGCAGTCGCTCGGCGCGGCCCGCGCCGAGGCCCAGCGGCTGACGGAGCAGGCCCGCGGCCGGCTGGGCGCCGCCGCGGAGGAGGCCCGTGCCGAGGCCGAGGCGCTGCTGCGGCGTGCCCGCTCCGACGCGGAGCGGCTGCTGACGGCCGCCTCCGCGCAGGCGCAGGAGGCCACCGACCACGCCGCGCAGCTGCGCACCGTGACCAGCGCGGAGTCCGACCAGGCCCGGGCGGCCTCGGCGGAGCTGACGCGTACGGCCGAGGCGCGCGTCCAGGAGGCCGACACCGCCCTGCGCGAGGCGCGGGCGGCGGCCGAGAAGCTCCTCACGGAGGCCAAGGAGTCGGCGAGCCGCCGGCTGACCTCGGCCGAGTCGGAGAACGAGCAGCGGGCGCGCACGGCCAAGGCGGAGATCGCCCGGGTGGTCGGCGAGGCCACCAAGGAGGCCGAGGCCCTGCGGGCCGAGGCGGAGCAGCTGCGCGACGACGCGCGGGCGGAGGCGGAGCGGCTGCTGGCCGAGGCCGCCGACAAGGCGCGCAGCGCCGCCGCGGAGGACTCTGCGGCGCAGCTCGCCAAGGCCGCCCGGACCGCCGAGGAGGTGCTGACCAAGGCGTCGGAGGACGCCCAGGCCACCACCAAGGCCGCCGCCGCGGAGGCGGAGCGGATCCGCCGGGAGGCCGAGGCGGAGGCCGAGCGGCTGCGGGAGCAGGCCGCGGACACCGCCGAGCAGCTCAAGGGCGAGGCGAAGGACGACACCAAGGAGTACCGCGCGAGGACCGTCGAGCTCCAGGAGGAGGCGCGGCGGCTGCGCGGCGAGGCCGAGCAGCTGCGGGCCGACGCCGTCGCGGAGGGCGAGCGGCTGCGGAGCGAGGCCCGCCGGGAGGCGCTCCAGCAGATCGAGGAGGCGGCCAGCACCGCCGAGGAGCTGCTGGCGAAGGCCAAGGCCGACGCCGAGGAGACCCGGGCCGGCGCGGGCGCCGAGAGCGAGCGGGTGCGCGGGGAGGCGGCCGAGCGGGCCGCGACCCTGCGCAAGCAGGCCGAGGAGGCCCTGGAGCGGGCGCGCGCCGAGGCCGAGGAGATGGCCGAGGAGGCCGAGGACCACGCCGAGCGCACCCGTACGGAGGCCGCCGAGGCCGCCAAGGGGCTGCGTGAGGAGGCCGAGCGGGCCGCGGCGGCGCGGCGCGAGGAGGCCGAGGCCGAGCTGACCCGGCTGCACACCGAGGCCGAGCAGCGGGTGGAGGCCGCCGAGGAGGCGCTGCGCGACGCCCGCACGGAGGCCGAGCGGCTGCGCCGGGAGACCGGCGAGGAGACCGAGCGGCAGCGCACGGAGGCCGCGGAGCGGGTGCGCGCGCTGCGTGAGCAGGCCGAGACGGAGGCCGAGGAGCTGCGGGCCGAGGCCGCCGAGGAGGCGGCCGCCGCCCGTACCGAGGGCGAGTCGGTGGCCGCGCGGCTGCGGGCCGAGGCCAACACCGAGGCGGAGCGGCTGCGCTCGGAGGCGCAGGAGACCGCCGACCGGGTGCGGGCCGAGGCGAACGCCGCCGCGGAGCGTACGGCCGCCGAGGCGGCCGAGGCGCTGGCCGCCGCCCAGGAGGAGGCCGCCCGGCGCCGCCGGGAGGCCGAGGAGCTGCTGGGCGACGCCCGGACCGAGGCGCAGGCGGAGCGGGAGGCGGCGCGCGAGCAGAGCGAGGAGCTCCTCGCTTCGGCGCGCAAGCGGGTCGCGGAGGCGCAGGAGGAGGCCCGGCGCCTGGTCGAGGAGGCCGAGGCGCGCGCCGCCGAGCTGGTGTCCGCCGCCGAGCAGACGGCGCAGCAGGTGCGGGACTCCGTCGCCGGGCTGCACGAGCAGGCCGAGGAGGAGATCGCCGGGCTGCGCTCGGCCGCCGAGCACAACGCGGAGCGCACGGTCACCGACGCGCAGGTGGAGGCGGACCGGGTTCGTGCCGACGCCTACGCCGAGCGGGAGAAGGCCGGCGAGGACGCGGCCCGTACCCGGGCGGAGGCCCAGGCGGCGTCCGAGGCGGCCAAGTCGCTCGCGGAGCGCACGGTCGCGGAGGCGATCGCCGAGGGCCAGCGGCTGGAGGCGGAGGCCGCCCGCACGCTGGACGAGGCCCGGGAGGCCGCGGGCGCCCGTCGTACGGAGGCGGCCGAGCAGGCCGACGAGCTGCTGGCCGAGGCGATGTCCGAGGCCGAGCGGCTGATCACCGAGGCCGAGGCCGCGGTGGAGAAGGCGCAGCGCGACGCGGCCCGTACGGCCGACGAGGCGCGCGCGGCCGCGGACGCCCGCCGGGCGGAGGCCGCCGAGCAGGCGGACGCCCTGATGGCCGAGGCCACGACGGAGGCGGAGCGGCTGGTCGCCGAGGCCGCCAAGACCGTCGACGACGCCCGGGAGGCCGCCGACGCCCGCCGGGCGAAGGCCGCCGAACAGGCGGACGCCCTGATGGCCGAGGCCACGACGGAGGCGGAGCGGCTGGTCGCCGAGGCCGCCAAGACCGTCGACGACGCCCGGGAAGCGGCCGGGGCGCACCGCGCGGAGGCCGCCCAGGACGCCGACCGGGTGCGGGCCGAGGCCGCCCGTTCGCTGAAGGAGGCCCGCGACGAGGCGGGCACCCTCACGTCGGAGGCGACGGCCGAGGCCGAGCGCCTGGTGTCCGTGGCCGAGCGGACGGTGGACGAGGCGCGGGAGTCCGCGAACGCCCACCGCACCGAGGCGGCCGAGCACGCCGACGCGCTGATCGCCAAGGCGACGGCCGAGGCCGAGCGGATGGTGTCCGACGCCTCCGCGAAGGCCCAGCAGATGCGTACGGACGCGTCCGACGCGCTGGCCTCCGCCGAGCAGGACGCGGCGCGGGCGCGGGCCGAGGCCCGCGAGGACGCGAACAAGATGCGGACGGAGGGGCACGCCGAGGCGGAGCGGATCGTCAACGCCGCGACCGAGCTGACCTCTTCCGCGCAGGACGACGCGGACAAGATCGTCGATGCGGCGCGGGAGGCGGCGAACGCCCACCGCACCGAGGCGGCCGAGCAGGCGGACGCCCTGATCGCCGAGGCCACGGCCGAGGCCGAGCGGATGGCGGCCGAGGCCGGGGCGGCGCTGGAGAAGGCCCGGGAGGCCGCCGAGGCCCGCCGGGCGGAGGCCGCCGAGCAGGCCGAGCGGACCCGGGCCGAGGCGACGGCGCAGGCGGACCGGCTGCGGGCGGACGGGGCCGAGTCCCTGGAGCGCGCGCAGCGCGAGGCCGAGCGGATGGTGGACGAGGCCCGGGAGGCGGCGCACACCCGTCGCACGGAGGCCGCGGAGCAGGCGGACAAGCTCGTCGCGGAGGCCACGGCCGAGGCGGAGCGGATGGCCGCCGAGGCCGCGGCGGCGCTGAGCTCCGCGCAGGAGAACGCCAACAGCACGCGCGCGGACTCCGCGAAGCTCAAGGCCGACGCCGTCCTGGAGGCGGAGCGGCTGGTCGCCGAGGCGCGCGCCGAGGGCGACCGCACGGCGGACGAGGCGCGGGAGGCCGCCGCCCAGCGGCTGACCGAGGCCGCCGGGAAGGCGGACGCGCTCGTCGCGAAGGCCCAGGAGGAGGCCCTGCGGGCCGCCGCCGCGGCCGAGGAGCAGGCCGACACCATGGTGGGCGCCGCGCGCCGGGAGGCCGAGCGGATCGTCACGGAGGCCACCGGGGAGGGCAACACCCTGGTGGAGCAGGCCCGTACGGACGCCAACACCCTGCTCGCCGAGGCGCGCGGGGACGCGACCGCCATAAGGGAGCGCGCGGACGAGCTGCGTACCCGGGTGGACGGCGAGGTCGAGGAGCTGCACGGCCGGGCGCGCCGGGAGGCGGCCGAGGCCATGCAGTCGGCGGGCGAGCGCTGCGACAAGCTCGTGGCCGCGGCGACCGAACAGCTCGCGGAGGCCGAGGAGAAGGCGAAGACGCTGGTCTCCGACGCCAGCAACGAGGCGAGCAAGGTCCGGCTCGCCGCCGTGCGCAAGGCGGAGGGGCTGCTCAAGGAGGCGGAGCAGAAGAAGGCCGCCGTCGTGCGGGAGTCCCAGGCGCTGCTGAAGGAGGCCCAGGACAAGAAGGCGGCCGCGGTACGCGAGGCGGAGCGCCTGCGCACCGAGGGTGCGGAGGAAGCCAAGCGGCTCGTGGACGAGGGGAAGCGGGAGTTGGAGGTGCTGGTGCGCCGCCGCGAGGACATCAATGCCGAGATTTCCCGTGTCCAGGACGTGTTGGAAGCGTTGGAATCTTTTGAAGCCCCGGGGATGGGAAGCGCAAAAGAGGGCGGGGTGAAGGCGGCAGCGGGTGCGGGTGCAACTCGATCGGGTGGTAAGCAGTCCCAGAAGTAGCCACTCAAACGAGGGGACATTCTCCAGGTTTGCCGACCTTCCACTCGATGCCACGCCGCTCGCACCCCTAGGATTCCCTCTATCACCTCACCGGTCTCTTATGACAGGAACCCCATGAGTGACACTTCCTCCCCCTTCGGCTTCGAGCTCGTGCGGCGTGGATACGACCGCGGCCAGGTGGACGACCGCATTACCAAGCTCGTCGCCGACCGGGACAGCGCACTGGCCCGGATCACCTCTCTGGAAAAGCGCATCGAGGAGCTCCATCTCGAAACGCAGAATGCTCAGGCCCAGGTCAACGACGCGGAACCGTCCTACGCGGGGCTGGGGGCCCGGGTCGAGAAGATCCTGCGGCTGGCCGAGGAAGAGGCCAAGGACCTGCGCGAGGAGGCCCGGCGCGCGGCCGAGCAGCACCGCGAGCTGGCCGAGTCGGCCGCCCAGCAGGTGCGCAACGACGCCGAGTCGTTCGCCGCCGACCGCAAGGCGAAGGCGGAGGACGAGGGCGCCCGGATCGTCGAGAAGGCGAAGGGCGACGCCGCGACCCTGCGCGCCGAGGCGCAGAAGGACGCGCAGTCCAAGCGCGAGGAGGCGGACGCCCTCTTCGAGGAGACCCGCGCCAAGGCCGCCCAGGCCGCCGCGGACTTCGAGACCAACCTGGCCAAGCGCCGTGAGCAGTCCGAGCGCGACCTGGCGTCCCGTCAGGCGAAGGCCGAGAAGCGGCTGGCGGAGATCGAGCACCGCGCCGAGCAGCTGCGCCTGGAGGCGGAGAAGCTCCGGACGGACGCCGAGCGCCGGGCCCGCCAGACAGTGGAGACCGCGCAGCGCCAGGCCGAGGACATCGTGGCCGACGCCAACGCCAAGGCGGACCGTATCCGCAGCGAGTCCGAGCGCGAGCTGGCGGCGCTGACCAACCGCCGCGACTCCATCAACGCCCAGCTGACCAACGTCCGCGAGATGCTGGCCACGCTGACCGGCGCGGCCGTGGCCGCGGCCGGCGTCCCCGGTGACGACGAGCCGATCTCCCGCGGCGTCCCGGCCCAGCAGAGCCGCTGACCCCGCGCCCGCGAGGACGAGCGGAGAGCAGCACCCACCCCCGTGCACCGATGCCCCGAGTGCCGCCCGACGGCGGCGCCCGGGGCATCGGTGTGTCCCGGGGCGCACGCCGGGGGCGCCCCGGGACACCTGGCGTAGGGCGCCATCCGGATGCTCCGCCACCGGTGGCGGGCGGCCCGGAGGGCCCTTACCGTGGCTGAATGATCGAGCTCCAGGGTCTGACCAAGCGCTACGGCGACAAGCTCGCCGTGGACGGCCTCACCTGCACGGTGCGGCCCGGGATCGTCACCGGCTTCCTGGGTCCGAACGGCGCGGGCAAGTCCACGACCATGCGGATGATGCTCGATCTGGACAATCCGACGGCCGGCACGGTCCTGATCGACGGCAAGCACTACCGCCAGCTGCGGGATCCGCTGAGGGCCGTCGGCGCCCTGCTGGACGCCAAGGCGATGCACGGCGGCCGGAGCGCCTACAACCACCTGCTGTGTCTGGCGCAGAGCAATGGAATCCCCGGCTCCAGGGTGCGGGAGGTACTGGACACGGTCGGTCTGACCTCGGTGGCCAAGAAGCGCTCCAAGGGCTTCTCGCTCGGCATGGGGCAGCGTCTGGGCATCGCGGGCGCCCTGCTGGGCGACCCCCGCATCCTGATGTTCGACGAGCCCGTCAACGGCCTGGACCCCGAGGGCATCCACTGGATCCGCAATCTGATGAAGAACCTGGCCGCCCAGGGGCGCACGGTCTTCGTCTCCTCGCACCTGATGAGCGAGATGGCGCTGACCGCCGACCACCTGGTGGTGATCGGCCAGGGCCGGCTGCTCGCGGACACCTCGATGGCCGAGTTCATCGCGCAGAACTCCCGCTCGTACGTCCGGCTGCGCTCGCCGGACCACGAGCGGCTGCTGGACGCGCTGGCGGCCGCCGGGGTCGCCCCCGTGACCACGGCGGACGGCACGCTGGAGGTCGACGGCACGGACGCCGCGCGGCTGGGCGAGCTCGCGGCGCGGCACGGGATCGTGCTGCACGAGCTGAGCCCGCAGCAGGCGTCCCTGGAGGAGGCGTTCATGGGGCTCACCGCCGAGTCCGTGGAGTACCACGCGCACAGCTCGCCGGGCGAGGCCCCGGCCGCAGGGCAGGGGGGTCCGGGCGATCCCCCGCCGGGGGCGGGCTGGGGCGCCGGCCGGCGCGAGAAGGGATCCTGAAGCGATGGCGGTGGCGACCCAGGTACTCCAGTCGGAATGGACGAAGATCAAATCCGTGCGCTCCACGGTGTGGACGCTCGGCCTCGCGGTCGTGGTGACGGTCGCACTCGGCGCGCTGATCAGCGCTTTGTCCAAAAACGACTTCGACAAACTATCGACCGAGGACCGGATCAATTTCGATCCGACGTTCACGAGTTTCGCGGGTATGGGACTCGGTCAGCTCGCAATGATCGTTTTTGGTGTGCTGGTGGTTTCGAACGAATACAGCACGGGAATGATCAGGACCTCGCTCGCGGCCGTTCCCCAGCGCGGGACTTTTCTGTTCAGCAAGATCGCCGTCGCCACGCTGCTCGCGCTGGCCATCGGGATGATCACGAGTTTTGTGGCGTTCTTCGTCGGCCAGTCGATGCTCGGCGAGCACAAGGCGTCCCTCGGTGACCCCGGCGTGCTGCGGGCCGTCATCGGCGGCGGGCTCTATATGACCCTGATCACGGTCTTCTCGATGGGCGTCGCCACGATGCTGCGCAGCCCCATGCTGTCGCTGGGCATCCTGATGCCGTTCTTCTTCCTCGTCTCCAGCATCCTGGGGAACGTCAGCGCGACCAAGAAGGTCGGCCAGTACCTCCCCGACCAGGCCGGCCACAAGGTCATGCAGGTGGTGACGGTCGGCGACGACGCCCCGTACGGCCCCTGGGGCGGCTTCACGATCATGGTGCTGTGGGTGGTCGCGGCGCTGATCGGGGCGTACGCCCTGCTGAGGAAGCGCGACGCGTAGCCGCCCGGAGGGACCGGAGCGGGGGGACGGGCGGGAGGCGCCCGGGAAGGACCGGCACCGGTGACGGACCGCAGCCTGGCAGCCCTCGGACTCGGCGGCGCGCCCGCCGAGCTGCCCCTGACCTACCCCGGCCGCCCGGTCACCGAGCCCGCGCTGCTCACCGGCGACCGGCTGCTGCCGCTGCGCCCGGCCGAGGGGCGGCGGCTCGGCGACTGGCGGGTGGTGACCGACGGGCCCGGGCCGCCCGGAGGCGGGCCACGGCTCGACGACGCCCTGCGCGCGCTCGGCGGACCCCCGGCGGGCCGCCGCCACCCCGTGCTCGCCGTCGGCTCCAACGCCTCCCCCGCCCAGCTCCACCACAAGCTCACCGGCCGGGGCCTGCCCACGTCCGTGCCGATGGTGCCGGTGCGGGTGCGCGGCGTCGGGGTGGGCTGCTCGGGCCACATCGGGCGGCACGGCTATGTGGCGGCCGCCCCGTACGCCGACCCGGCCGCCGACCGCGTGCTGGTGGTCAGCTGGCTGGACGGCGAGCAGCTCGCGGCCGTCGACGCCACCGAGCTCAACTACCGGCGCGCCCTGCTGCCCGGGACCGGGTTTCCCATGTCCATGCCGTCCGGCGAGCGGCTCGGCGGCGCGTATGTCTACGTCAGCGTGCACGGCGTCCTCGTCGACCCGGCCACCGGGCTGCCGCTCCCGGGCGGCGGCGACCAGCACGCCCTGCTCCACGGGCTGCTCGCCGCCTCGGCGGAGCTGCGGGCCCTGCTCGGCCCGGACCCGGCGAGCTGGGTCGCCCGGGCCCGCGCCGACGAGGCGGTCCGGACGGAGGGCCGCCGGATCCTCCACAGCCAGGACCCGCCGCTGTCCGCGAGCGGCCTGCCCGCCCCCGAGGAGGCCGGTGCCGCCCCGCGCCGCTACGACGAGCTGCCGCCGGCCGGGCCGCCCGCCACGGCATCGTCCCGCCTACCTCGCGCTTAACTCACACAAAACGGGAACCGTCAGCACCGGGTTACCCTCCTAAGCCTTACGGGGGCTTGTGCCCCGACGAAAGCTCGCGAGGGGCGGAGAATGATCGAGGCAGTCGGTCTGACGAAGCGCTACGGCGCCAAGACGGCCGTACACAATCTGTCGTTCCAGGTACGGCCTGGGGCGGTGACCGGCTTCCTGGGCCCCAACGGGTCCGGCAAGTCCACGACGATGCGCATGATCCTTGGCCTGGACATGCCCACGTCGGGCCACGTCACCATCGGCGGCCACCCCTTCCGCAACCTGCCCAACGCCCCCCGCCAGGTCGGCGCCCTCCTCGACGCCAAGGCCGTGCACGGCGGGCGCAGCGCCCGGCTGCACCTGCTCTCGCTCGCCCAGCTCGCCGGCATCCCGGCCCGCCGGGTGGACGAGGTGCTCGGCGTCGTCGGCCTCCAGGACGTCGCCAAGCGGCGCTCCAAGGGCTTCTCGCTCGGCATGGGCCAGCGCCTCGGCATCGCCGCCGCCCTGCTGGGCGACCCCCAGGTGCTGCTCTTCGACGAGCCCGTCAACGGCCTCGACCCCGAGGGCATCCTCTGGGTCCGCAACCTGATGAAGCAGCTCGCCGCCGAGGGCCGTACGGTCTTCGTCTCCTCGCACCTGATGAGCGAGATGGCGCTGACCGCCGACCACCTCATCGTCATCGGGCGCGGCCAGCTGCTCGCCGACATGAGCGTGCAGGACTTCATCTCCACGAACTCGGCCGACTTCGCGCGCGTCCGGACGCCGGACACCGCGCCGGAGGGCCGCGAGAAGCTCACGGCCGCGCTCGTCGAGGCGGGCGGCCAGGTGCTGGCCGAGCCGGACGGCGCCCTGCGCGTCACCGGTGTGCCGCTGCCCCGGATCAGCGACCTCGCGCACGACGCCGACGTCCGCCTCTGGGAGCTCTCCCCGCACCAGGCGTCCCTGGAGGAGGCGTACATGCGGATGACGCAGGGCGCGGTCGACTACCGCTCGACGGTCGACCAGCGGGCCGGTCTCCAGCCCGCCGACCCGTACGGCTACGGGCCCGGCGCCCCCGCGCCGCAGGGCTGGGCGCCCCCGGCCGGTAACCCCTACCCGGCACTCGCGGGCGAGCGGCCCAACCCGTACGCCCAGCCGATGCCGCCGCAGGCCGTGCCCCAGGCCGCGCCCGGATACCCGAGCGCTCCGGCGTCCCAGGGCATGCCGCCGGCGCCGGCCGTCCCCCCGGTGGCCCCGGCACCCCCTTCGACGCCTCCCCCCGGTGCCGCTCCCGCCGGCCCCGCCGACCTGACCAAGCGTGACAGCGAGGACGCCCGATGACCGCCCCCCAGCCCCCGCAGCAGCCGGCCTACGCGCAGGCCCCGCAGCCCGGTCAGCCGGGCACGCCCCCGCAGCAGTGGACCGGCGCGGCGGCGCCCTTCGTCTACGTCTCGCCGATCCCGGTGCGCAGGGCGAACCTCGCCGACGCCCTCAAGTCCGAGTGGACCAAGATCAGGTCCGTCCGTTCCACGCTGTGGACGCTCGGCGTGACGATCGTGCTGATCCTCGGCATCGGCCTGCTCGCGGCCGGCGTGGTGAGCAGCGCTGAGAACGACCTCGGCGCGGAGTCCTCGCCGCTCACCCTCGGCTTCTTCGGAGTGCTCCTCAGCATCATCTGCGTGATCACGCTCGGGGTGCTGACGATCTCCTCGGAGTTCGGCACCGGGCTCATCCGGACGACCCTGACCGCGTGCCCCGACCGGGCCCGGGTGCTGACGGCCAAGGTCGTGGTGTTCTTCCTGCTCTCCTTCGTGATCACCCTGATCTCCACCACGCTGGTGGCCATGTCCGACTCCGCGCTGCTCGCCGACCGGTGGTCCGGCGAGATCACCGGCGCCGAGTACTTCAAGGCGACGGTCGGCGTGAGCCTGTTCGTCGCCTTCCTGGGCCTGATCGCGCTGGCCGTGGGCGCCCTGCTGCGCCACTCGGCGGGGGCGATCACCACCATGCTGGGCGTCGTCCTGCTGCCGCTGGTCGCCGCGATGTTCATGTTCACGGACAGCCTGGAGGGCGTCCGCAAGGCCCTCTTCGAGTACTCGGTGCCCAACCTGCTCGCGACGTTCTACGAGACCGGCGCCACCCAGGCGTCCTCCGGCCCCACCGGCTGGGAGCCGCTGTGGATCGTCGTCGCGGCGGCGGGCGTCACCCTGGGCGGCGCGTACGCCTCGCTGCTCAACCGCGACGCGTAGGCGCGGCCGGGGTCAGTACCTCGGCGCGTTACGGGACCGCTGGAGCCGCGCGCTCCGGCGGTCCTTCGCGTTCCAGCACGCCTTGTGCCAGTGGCGGCGATCCTCGACCCCGCCGCCGTACTGCGGCCAGGCCACCAGGTGCGGGACGCCCGGCGGGATCTCCTGGTCGCACCCGGGGCAGCGGTAGTGCTTCGCCGCCGCGCCGCCGCTCACCGTGCGCACCGCCCACTCCTCCCCCTGCCAGTTCTCCGCCCGCTCCAGTCCGTAGCGGTCGCCGCCGCCACCCTCGTGCGGGGCGTCGGCTGCTCTTTCTGGACCGCCTCGCGGGCGGTTTCGGCGCGGGGACACGGGGCACCTCGGAGGTCTGGGGAGCTACGGGCCGTGACCAGGTTACGCGTCACGGTCACCGCGCCGGGCGGGCCTCCGCACGCCACCACCCGGGCCGCTCTCCGATCATCATGAAAACTTAACGCCGGGCCGTGCCCATGGCACGTGTCAGCCGTTATTTCGGGTGGGGGGATGCCGCGTCGGTCGCTAGGAGGAGTAAGAGCGATGCGCGTTGGAGCATTCGTCCTGGCAGCGCAGTTCCCCGGACAGGGGCACGGGGAGGCGCTGCACCGCGCCGTACGGACCACGGTGGTCGCCGAGGAGGCCGGGCTGGACGCGGTCTGGCTCGCCGAGCACCACTTCGTGCCGTACGGCGTCTGCCCGTCCGCCGTGACGCTGGCCGCCCTGCTGCTGGGCCGCACCCGCCGGATCCACGTGGGCACCGCGGTCAGCGTGCTGCCGACCGTGCACCCGGTCGCGCTGGGTGAGCAGACGGCGCTGCTGCACCTGGTATCCGAAGGAAGGTTCACCCTCGGGGTGGGCCGCGGCGGCCCCTGGGTGGACCTGGAGGTCTTCGGCGTCGGTCTGGGGGCCTATGAGGAGGCGTTCCCCGAGTCGCTCGATCTGCTGATGCGCTGGCTGCGCGAACCCCGGGTGAGCGCCGCCGGACCGCGGTTCCGGTTCCGCACGGTCCCGGTCGTACCGCGCCCGGACGAGCTGGAGGATCGTTCCGGCCCGCCCGTGATCGTGGCCTGCACCTCGCCCGCGAGCGTACGGCTCGCGGCCGGGCACGGGCTGCCGATGCTGCTCGGCATGCACAGCGGGGACGAGGAGAAGGCCGAGATGGTCGCCCTGTGGCGCAAGTGCGCGCTGGAGGCGGGGCGTTCACCGGAGGAGGTCGCGACCGCCGGCCATGTGTCGGCCGGGGTGGTCCAGATCGGGGACCGCCGGCAGGAGGCCGCGGAGACGCTGACCAAGGCCATGCCGGGCTGGCTGCACCAGGGGCTGTCCGCCCATGTGACCGTCGACAACCGGCTGCGGCGGATGCGCGATCCGCTGGAGTACACCCAACTGCTCTGCGAGCTCCACCCGGTGGGCCCGCCGAGGCTCTGCGCCGACCGGCTCGCGGCCACCGCCGAGCGGACGGGCATCACCCGCTTCGCCCTGCTGGCCGAGGGCTCCGGCGATCTCGCCGCCACCGAGGACAACCTCCGGCGGCTGGGTGGCGAGGTCCTTCCGCTGTTCGTCTGAGACCGGGCGCGCCGCACGCCCCGCCCGGCCGTGGCCGTCCGCGTCCGTTCCCGCGTCCCGCCCGGCCGTGCCCGGAGCTGCCGCCCGCACCGATCACGTCGTACGCGTGCGGAACGGCAGCACACCGGCTCAGCAGTCCCTGAGTTCCGGGGACTGGTTGAGCAGCTGACCCCGGATCGAGGTGAAGCGGGCCAGACGGTCGTCGGCGGACGCGTCGAGCGGGAAGACCGCCACGCGGTGGCAGTTCTGGAACGCCAGGCGCACACCGAAGTGCCGCTCCAGCGACCCGCGGATCGCGTCGCTCGCCAGGGCGCGCAGCAGCTGCCCACGGGCTCGCTCATCCGGCGGAGGCGTCTGGTTGTCGGCGAACTCGCCACCGTCGATCCTGAGCCGGGCCACCAAGGAGCTGATCATTTCCCATGCGTACGGCAGGGAGGTCCGGACGCAGTCGACGAATTCCGCTTCGTCGACCTCGCCTCGCTCGGCCTGTTCAAGGAGGGCCGGTGAGACGTCGAGCGACATGAGTTCTCCTCTCGCGACCCCGCACGCGGGGTCTCAGGGATGGGCGAGCGGACGACGACGCCCCGTGCCCGTACGACGACCGCCCGCATCAACGGTAATTCGGCCACTGCGGGGGCACCAGGAGAACGCACCAACAACCGGCCATGACGGGGCGCACGAAAAGAGGCGAATCGCGTCGAGGGGCAGGTGTCGAGTAGCGTGACTCACCATGCGTCTCGTCATTGCCCGTTGCTCCGTGGACTACGCGGGCCGGCTCACCGCCCACCTCCCCTCCGCCCCGCGACTGATCCTTGTCAAGGCGGACGGCAGCGTCTCGATCCACGCGGACGACCGGGCCTACAAACCCCTCAACTGGATGTCCCCGCCGTGCACCCTCAAAGAGGGTGACGGCTCGGTCTGGACCGTGGTCAACAAGGCGGGCGAGAAGCTGATCATCACCATGGAGGAGGTGCTGCACGACTCCTCGCACGAGCTCGGGGTCGACCCGGGCCTCATCAAGGACGGCGTGGAAGCACACCTCCAGGAGCTCCTCGCGGACCGCATCGAGATCCTCGGCGAGGGCTACACCCTGATCCGCCGCGAGTACCCGACGGCCATCGGCCCGGTCGACATCCTCTGCCGGGACGCCGACGGCGCGACCGTGGCCGTGGAGCTCAAGCGCCGGGGCGACATCGACGGCGTCGAGCAGCTCACCCGCTACCTGGAGCTCCTCAACCGCGATCCGCACCTGGCGCCGGTGCGCGGCGTCTTCGCGGCGCAGGAGATCAAGCCGCAGGCCCGGGTGCTGGCCACGGATCGGGGGATCGGGTGCGTGGTGCTGGACTACGACGCGATGCGGGGCATCGAGGACGACAAGCTGCGGCTGTTCTGACCGGGGGGATTTTCTCCCCGGACCCGCCCCTTCCCGAATGTCCTCAAACGCCGGACGGGCTGATTTTCAGCCCGTCCGGCGTTTGAGGACCGGGGTCCGGGGCGGAGCCCCCCGCGGCGGAGCCGCACATCGGATACTGCGGGAAGGGGCGGGTAGGGGAAAAAGCCCGCCGCAGGCGCCCCCACCCCCCACACCACTACGCCGAGGGCCCATAGGGGCCCGTGTCCCACGACACGGGCCCCTACGGGCCCTCACGCACACTCCTGGCCACAAGGCCCGTCAGACCACCGGCGCCCCGGAGCCCCCCTCACCACCACCCGCCGGCCTGCTCCCCGCCGCCGACTGACCGGCCGACGAGGACCCGCCGCCCGACGGCTGCGACGGGCTGCTGGGCTCCGGCTCCGCGGAGTGGGACGGCGACTGCCCGCCGCCGCCGCTCCTGCTCGGCGAGGGATCGGCCGGCTTCGAGGACCCGCCGCCCGGCGAGTGCGAGGGGCTGCGGGAAGGCGCGCCCGAGGAGGAGCCCGACGGCGACGGCTCGCCGCCGGCGCTCGGGGAACCGCTCGGCGAGGCGCTGCCGGAGGCGCCCGGCGACGGGCTGCCCGAGGCGCCCGGGCCGGCCGACTGACCGGGCTTCCCGGGCTTGCCCGGCACCTGGGCGTGGCCGGGGCCGCCCGGGGCGGGCTGGTCGGCGTTCATGGGGTTGTCGCCGTCCTGCTGGGACGCGGAGCGGTCGGGCTTCACACCGCTGTCCGAGGAGTCGCCGTCCTGGCCGCCGGAGGTGATCCCCAGCGTCACGACGGTGCCGAGCACGGCGGCGAGCAGGGTGCCCGCACCGGCCGCGGCGAGGTTGCGGCGGGCGCCGGCCACCATCAGCTTCCGCGCCCACGGCTGCCGCGGGAGCCCACCGGGGGCACCGGCCGGGGCACCCGCACCGCCCGGGGCGAAGCTCCCGCCCCGGCCCGCGAGGGGCGCCGCGCCGCCCACCACCCGGGTGACGGCCGTGGTCGGACCGGTGTCCCGGCCCGGCGGCACCGGCGCCGGGGGCGGGACGGCCGACTCCTCGCTGCGCGCGGCCGGCACCTCCTCGCCCGCGGGCGTACGGCCGGGGCCGGCTCACGCGGCGGTACGGGCGGGCCCGCGGGCGCCTTGGAGAGGACCGGCGGCACCGGGCCCGGCCGGCCCGGCTCGTTCCGGGGCACGGCCATGGGCACCGCGGCGGCGCCCATGGAGAGGCCGGAGCGGTCCGCGACCAGCGCGAGCGCCCGGCGGCCCGCTATGGCGCCGCGCTTGTCCGCGAGGACGCCGCGCATCCCGACGGACGCCTCCAGCTCGGCGCGGGCCCGGTCGAGGTTGCCGGTGCACAGGGCCATGACGCCCAACTCATGGTGGAAATACGCTTCTTCACCGACCTCGCCCGAGCGCCGGGCCGCTTCCTGGCCGTGCCGGAGGGCACGCTCCCAGGCGCTCCAGTGCAGCGCCGCCGCGAAGGCGGGCGCGGCCGTACGGGCCAGCAGCACGGCGGCGGCCGGGTGCCCGGCCGTCCCGTCGGCGGCCAGCACGGCCATCGTGGCGAGGATCGCGTCGGCCTCGGCGGCGGCCCGCTCGGGGGCCACCGAAGGGTGACCGGCCCACCAGGCGTAGTGCTGGGCGGCGGAGTGCGCGCGGTCGGCGGACTCCGCGCCGTAGCCCTCGGCCCGCAGGGCCTCGGCGACGCCCGCGGCCAGCCGGTAGTGCGACCCGGTGGCGGTGATCAGCCCGGAGGCGAGCAGCTCGCCGACGGCGGCGTCCGCGTGGGTGTCGCCGACGAGGGCGGGCAGGTGGGCCTGGTGCGGGACCTCGCCGCCGAGCGCGACGGCGAACTCCAGGGTGGTGCGGGCGGCATCGCCGAGCCGGGAGGCGAGCAGCGGCACGGGCGCCGTGATGTCGGCGAGGGCGGGCAGCGGCACGCCCTCGCGGTCGGAGCCCGGAGCGGCCTCGGCCTCGGCCGCGACGTAGGGGCGCTCGGCGAAGACGCCGAACTCGTCGACGGCGGGGGCGGCGGCCATCTCGTCCCGCTGCCGCAGCAGGGCGCCGGCCTGGACGAAGCGCAGCGGAAGCCCCTCGGAGGCGAACCACAGATCCGCCGCCCGGTCGGCCTCCTCGTCCGTGAGGGGCCGGTCCACGGCGTGCTCCAGCAGCTCCAGGCAGCCGGTGCGGTCGAGCCCGCCGAGGAACACCTCTTCGAGGTGGGAGTCGGCGGACGGCGCGGCGACCTCGGGCGTGGCCGCGAGGAGGAAGGCGCACTCGGGGGTGGCGTCGAGCAGCTCGTCGAGGGCGGCGCCGCCGAACTCCAGGTCGTCGAGGACGACGACCGCGCCGATCTCGTGGACGGCGGCCAGCAACTCGGCGCGGTCCGGGCGGTAGCGCGGCGCGTCGTGGACGGTGGCGTACAGCTCGTACAGGAGGTCGGAGGTGGTGCGGTGGTGGCCGCTGAGGCGGACGACGCCGTCGGGCGCGAGGTCGGCGCAGTCCTGTGCGACGGCGTCCAGGAGCTTGGTGCGGCCGGAGCCGGAGGGGCCGGTGAGGCGTACGGAGCGGCCGCGGGAGAGCAGCCGGGACAGCCGCTCCCGCTCCTCCTGGCGGTCCAGCAGGGGCAGCTCGGGCCCACCTGGCGGGCGGGGCGGGCGGGCGGCGGCCCGGTCGAGCTCGGCGCGGTCGGCGGGCCGCGCCGGCCGGGGCGGTCGGGACGGCGGCCGGGCAGGCAGGGCTCGATCTCGCTGCCGTCGACGGGGTTGACGGTGAGGACGTACTCGGCCGCGACGAGCTGGACGACGCGCACCGGTCCGGTGCCCGCGGCCGGGGTGTCATGGTCCGCCGCCGGGCGCTCGGAGCCGCCGCCGGCGGACTCCGGGCCGCGGTCGTCGAACTCGTCGGATCGGTTCGTCGGGTCCATGGTCAAAGCCCCCCAGATGCGTGGCGTGCCGTCGTGCCCTCCCGGCCTGTCCGCACTCCCTCAACCCTCGGCCGGGGTGTACCCGGCCGGCGCTTCGCGTCCGGTGCCCGCCGTGGGCGTGCTGTTGCGGCCTTATGCGGCGGGAAAACCGAACCTCAGACCTTCGCACAGTATCCATGAATGCGAGGGGGCTCTGCCGCCCGGGGGACGTCACGGTCTCGTCAGGATGGGTCGATGGGTGGCACCGGCACCCCACCGGCCCCTCACGGCACACCGTACCGGCAATCGGCGCGGGAAAAGGCCCGCGCCCGGCGGCGGGGAACCGGCGAGCGCGGCCCAGGTTCGGATCGAGTCCGGATCGGGTCCGGATCGAGCCTGGATCAGGTCCGGATCGGGCCCGGACAAGAGCCGAATCCCGCCTGAATCAGGCCGGTTCATGACGGTTCAGATCCGGATCGGGCCCGAATCGGAGCGCGGCGGCCCGGTGCGGATCCGGAACGGACGCCGATCGGCCCCGGGCCGGGCCCGGCCCTGCCTGACCCGCCGCCCCTCAGACGCGTGGCAGGCACTCGGCCGCGATGCCGCCCTCGATCGCGAGGATGCGGTGCAGCCGGGTGGCGACCAGCAGCCGCTGCATCCGGTCGGGCACGCCGCGCAGGACCAGCCGGCGGCCGGTGCGCCCCGCGCGGCGGTGCGCGCCCATGATGACGCCGAGCCCCGTGGCGTCCCAGGAGTCGAGCTCGGTGAGGTCGAGCACCAGGTCACCGCGGCCGGAGTCGAGCGCGGAGTGCAGCACCGTACGGGCGTCCGCCGCGCTGCGGACGTCGAGGCGCCCCCCGACGACCAGTTCGGCGTGGTCGCCCCTGATGTGCATATGCGCTCCCGGGAGTGGTGCCTGATATGGGTGAGGTTCTAAAGAACTGACTGCCTCTCACACGACAAAGTTGCCGCTGACCGGCGAACCAATGCCTAATTCACCCCAGAGGGTGAATCAGCTGGCGGCCTTGTCATCAGTGCTGGTAAAAGCCCTGTCCACTCTTGCGGCCGAGGTCCCCGGCGTCGACCATGCGGCGCATGATCTCCGGCGGCGCGAACTTCTCGTCCTGGCACTCCGTGTAAATGTTGCCGGTGGCGTGCAGCAGGATGTCGACACCCGTCAGGTCGGCGGTGGCCAGCGGGCCCATGGCGTGCCCGAAGCCCAGCTTGCAGGCGATGTCGATGTCCTCGGCGGTGGCCACCCCCGACTCGTACAGCTTGGCGGCCTCGACGACGAGCGCCGAGATCAGCCGGGTGGTGACGAAGCCCGCGACGTCGCGGTTGACGACGATGCAGGTCTTGCCGACGCCCTCGGCGAACTCCCGGGCCTTGGCCAGCGTTTCATCACTGGTCTTGTGCCCCCGGACCAGCTCGCAGAGCTGCATCATCGGGACCGGCGAGAAGAAGTGGGCGCCGACGACGCGCTCCGGGCGCCGGGTTGCCGCCGCGATCTTGGTGATCGGGATGGCGGAGGTGTTGGAGGCCAGCACCGTCTCGTCCTTCACCAGGCCGTCCAGGGTGCGGAAGATGTCCCGCTTGGTGTCGACGTCCTCGAAGACGGCCTCGACGACGATGTCCGCGTCGGCCGCGGCGTCGAGGTCGGTGGTCGTGGTGATCCGGCCGAGCGCCGCCTCGGCGGCGGCCGCCTCCAGCTTCCCCTTGGAGACGAACTTGTCGTACGAAGCCTTGATGCCGTCCGTGCCGCGCTTCAGCGCCGCGTCGGTGACGTCCCGCAGGACGACGTCCCACCCGGCCTGCGCGGAGACCTGGGCGATGCCCGAGCCCATCAGTCCGGCCCCGATCACGGCGAGCTTCTTGGCCACGGCTGTCCCCTTACTCCCTGTGCACATAGCTGTTCCGAACGCACTCTCTCGGCGGACATTAGCGTTCACGGAGGCGCCATTGGGCGGTAAGAGATGCGCGTCACGTCCCACATGACGGACATCACATCGAGACGGCCATCCGCCTGATCCCACGCCTCAGTTGAGCCCCTCCAGCCCCAGAGGTCACAAGGTCCGGGGCCGGGACACGGCCGGCCGGGCACCCCTCCCGCCGGGCCGGCGCGTGGCTACGCTCGTCCCATGGTCAATCTGACGCGCATCTACACCCGCACCGGCGACAGCGGCACGACCGCCCTCGGCGACATGAGCCGCACCGTGAAGACGGACACCCGCATCGCCGCCTACGCCGACGCCAACGAGGCCAACGCCGCCATCGGGGTGGCCATCGCGCTCGGGCAGCTGCCCGAGGAGGTCGTGAAGGTGCTCGTACGCATCCAGAACGACCTCTTCGACGTGGGCGCCGATCTGGCGACGCCGGTCGTGGAGAACCCCGAGTACCCGCCGCTGCGGGTCGAACAGCCGTACATCGACAAGCTGGAGGCGGACTGCGACCGCTTCCTGGAGGACCTGGAGAAGCTCCGGAGCTTCATCCTGCCCGGCGGCACCCCCGGCGCGGCCCTGCTCCACCAGGCGTGCACGGTGGTCAGGCGGGCGGAGCGCTCCACGTGGGCGGCCCTGGAACTGCACGCCGACATCATGAACCCGCTCACGGCCACGTATCTGAACCGGCTCTCGGACCTGCTGTTCATTCTCGCGCGAGTGGCCAACAAGGAGGTCGGGGACGTGCTGTGGGTACCGGGCGGGGAGCGGTGAGGGGCGGACCCCGTCACCCGTCCCGCCCAACGGCGCCCCGGCCCGGCCGGGGGCCCGGGGGTTGCCCCCGGAGGATGCAGCATTCTGGCGCGAGTGGCCAACAAGGAGGTCGGGGACGTGCTGTGGGTGCCGGGCGGGGAGCGGTGAGGGGCGGACCCCGTCACCCGTCCCGCCCCACGCACCGGGAAAGCGCCCGGAAGACGCCCGGCCCGGTGCCCCGCCCGACGGTGGGTCAGCGCTTCCCGTAGACCCGGGGGCGCTCGGCCTCGGCCTCGACCGTGGCGCCGGGCTTCGGCTGCTTGGGCCAGAGGGTGTAGCTCAGCGCGATGACGACATTGATCCCGATCACGTAGAGCATCCTGATCTGCCAGCCGCGCAGCGAACCGGTGTCGCCCGAGTCCCCCACGTACCAGGTCGCGGCCTGGAGCAGGCCGATGGCGACACCGGCCGCCAGGATCCACCGCGCGGCCGTCTTCCACTCGTGGACCGTGCGGGCCATGCCGTACTTCGGGGGCTTGACCGGCGGCGGGCCGCCCGCGAAGCGGTGGGCGAAGCGCTGGTCGACCCATGTGACGGTGGAGTGGCCGAGGCCCACCGAGAAGCCGATGTAGACGGCGGCCAGGCCGTGCTTCCAGTCGGCCTGCGCACCGTTCTTCAGGTCGATCGCCGTGGCGATCAGCAGGACCAGCTCCAGCACGGGTTCCAGCAGGAGCACCGCGGCCCCGGCGCGCGGCATCCGGGCCAGGTAGCGCAGGCTCAGCCCGCCCGCCAGCAGGACCCAGAAGCCCACCTCGCACACGATGATCAATGTGACGATCACGGATCTCTCCTTCCCTCACCTCCAGCCTCCCGGCGCGGACCCGGCTTTTCCTCGTCGCGCGCGACGATCCCGGACTGCATCGTTCGATGTAGCGCACGCCGGGCCGAAGCGCCCGGCAGAGGACGACCCCACCCGCTCCCACGTGCTGTGATGGACGCATGCCGGCCAGCGCCCTCCGTCTCCCCCGCCGCCCCGAGCGCGACGACGTGCTCATCGCGCTCGTCGGGCTGTTCGGCGGCCTGCTCCTGTGGTTCCTCGGCCTGCGCAACAACCCGGCGCTGTTCGGGCTGCCGAAGTGGCTGAGCCTGGTCGCGCTGGTCGTGATGTGCGGGGTGGAACTGCTGCGGCGCGGCGCCCCGCTGACGGGTCTCGTGATCGGCACGCTCGCGCTCGCCGTCGACATCTGCTCGGGCTCGCTCGTCGCGACCGTCGCCATGTACACGGACGTCGTCTACGCGGCGGTGCTGTACGGGCGGCCGTCCGTCGCCTGGCGGATCCCGCGGGTCTGCGAGGTCCTCACCCTGCTGGCCACACTGCTGGCGGTGGTGCTGATGCGGAAGCCGGAGGCGCTGCTGATCGGGTGCGGGGTCGGGGTGATCCTGGTGGCGCCCGCCTGGACCGGGGTGGGCATCCGCCGGCACCGGGACGCGGCGCGCGCGGCCCGGCTGGAGGCCGAGCGGACGGCGCTGCTGGCCGAGCTGGACCGCAGGCAGGCGGTGGGCGCGGAGCGCGCCCGGATGGCGCGGGAGCTGCACGACATGGTGGCGAACCACCTGTCGGCGATCGCGATCCACTCCTCGGCGGCGCTGTCGATAAACGAGCCGGGCACGTCCCGCGAGGCGCTCGTGGTCATCCGGGAGAACAGCGTGCAGGGGCTGGCCGAGATGCGCCGGCTCATCGGGCTGCTGCGCCAGGCCGGCGCGGAGAGCGAGCCCGCGGCCACACCCCGGCTGGACGGGGTGGACGCGCTGCTGGAGCACGCCCGTAAGGCCGTGGTGGACGACGGGTTCACGTTCGTGCTGCGGGACGAGCGGGACCCCGGCCCGCTGCCGGCGCCGGTGGAGCTGGCGGCGTACCGCATCGTGCAGGAGTCACTGACGAACGCGGTGAAGCACGCGGCGCCGGGCGAGGTGACGGTACGGCTGGCGGGGCGTGAAGAGGCGCTGCTGACCGAGGTGACCAGCCCGTTCGGGGCCGCGCCGGTGCCCCGGGCGCCGGGTTCGGGTGCGGGGCTGGTCGGGATGGGCGAGCGGGTGGCGCTGCTCGACGGGACGTTCGAGGCGGGCCCGGCGCAGGGTCCCGCGGGCAAGGTCTGGCGGGTACGGGCGCTGCTGCCGCTGGCCGGTGCGGCCGTGCGGGAAAAGGCCGAGAGGGCCGAGAGGGCCGAGAGGGCCGAGAGGGCCGAGAAGGGGATCCGATGACGGAGCGATGTGACGGGGCGCCGGAGGCGGCGGGTACGGGTGCGGCCCAGGGTGCCGGGGAGGCGGTCCGGGTCGTGGTCGCCGAGGACCAGGCCGCCGTGCGCTCCGGGCTGGTCCTCATCCTGCGTTCGGCGCCCGGCATCGAGGTCGTCGGGGAGGCGGCCGACGGCGAGGAGGCCGTCCGGCTGGCCCGGGAGCTGCGGCCGGACCTGGTGCTGATGGATGTGCAGATGCCGCGTCTGGACGGGGTGTCGGCCACCCGGCTGGTGACCGGCGAGGGGCTGGCGGACGTCCTGGTGCTCACCACCTTCGACCTGGACGAGTATGTCTTCGGGGCGCTGCGCGCGGGCGCGTCCGGCTTCCTGCTGAAGGACAGCGAGGCGGCCGAGCTGGTCGCGGCGGTGCGGACCGTGGCCCGGGGCGAGGGCCTGATCTCGCCGGCGGTGACCCGCCGGCTGATCGCGGAGTTCGCGCGCCCGGCGCCCGTACGCCCGCCGGGCGCGCCGGACCCCTCGGTGCTGGACGCGCTGACGCGCCGGGAGCGCGAGGTGCTGGCCTGTCTGGGCGAGGGGCTGTCGAACGCGGAGGTCGCGGGGCGGCTGCACATGGCGGAGGCGACGGTGAAGACGCACGTCAGCCGGTTGCTGGCCAAGCTGGAGCTGCGCAGCCGGGTGCAAGCGGCGGTGCTGGCACAGGAGTTGGGGATGGTCCAGACCTCTTGACCATTGGTACGGACCTTTCTACCCTCCCCTCACAGTCGTGGTGAGGATGACCGGATAGCGCACACTCACCCGACGGCGCACCGGCCAGCAGAACGGCCCCCCACCAGCCGGCCCACTCTCGAGGAGCACCCTTGAGCACAGGTATCTCACGACGCAGCAGACGCCCCTTATCCAGACCCTTCCCCGGAGCCGTGGCGCTCTTCTCCGCGCTCCTGCTCCCGGCCGCCGCCCTCGTCGGGCTCTCCACGGCCGCGCAGGCGGCACCCCGCGCGGCCGAGCAGGCGGCGGCCACCGCCACCTTCGCGAAGACCTCCGACTGGGGCACCGGCTACCAGGCCGAGTGGACGGTCCGGAACACCGGGACCACCACCATCAACTCCTGGACCGTCGAGTGGGACTTCCCCTCCTCCACCACCGTCGGCGCCTACTGGGACGCGCTGATCACCAGCTCGGGCACCCACTACACCGCCAAGAACCGCGAGTACAACGGCACCATCGCGCCCGGCGCGAGCGTCACCTTCGGCTTCGTCGCCGCGGGCAACGGCGACCCCAGCGGCTGCAAGCTCGACGGCGGCCCCTGCGAGGGCTCCCCCGTCGACACCCCGCCCAGCGCGCCGGGACAGCCCTCCTCCACCGGGGTGACCGAGAGCAGCATCTCGCTGACCTGGGCCGCCGCCACGGACGACAAGGGCGTCAAGAACTACGACGTCTACCGCGGTGAGACCGTCGTCGGCACGGTCTCCACCACGGCGTTCACCGATACGGGCCTCAGCGCCGACACCGGCTACACCTACAAGATCGTCGCCCGGGACACCGCCGGCCAGACCGGCCCCGCGAGCCCCTCCGCCACCCTGCGCACCGGCTCCGGCGGCGGCACCGACAAGCCGCCCTCCGCGCCCGGCACCCCGGTCGCCACCGCGGTCGCCGATACGGCCGTCACCCTGAAGTGGCCCGCCGCCACCGACGACAAGGGCATCAAGAACTACGACGTCTACCGCGGCACCACCAAGGTCGCCACCGTGGCCAAGCTGACCTACAAGGACACCGGCCTCACCGCGGGCACCGACTACACCTACACCGTCGTGGCCCGCGACACCGCCGGCCAGACCGGCAAGGCGAGCCCCGCGCTGACGGTACGGACCACCGGGGGCGGCACCCAGCCGCCGGTCGACCGCGCCAAGGTCGGCTACTTCGTCCAGTGGGGCATCTACGGGCGCGGCTACACGGTGAAGTCGCTGGAGAACACCGGCGCCGCCGCCAGGCTCACCCACATCAACTACTCCTTCTCCAATATCCACCCCACCGACCTCACCTGCCTCAATGGCGTCACCAAGGCCACCACTCCCAACCCCCAGGACCCCAGCCAGGGCGACGGCGCGGGCGACTCCTGGGCCGACTACGAGAAGGGCTTCGCGGCCGGCGAGTCCATCGACGGCGTGGGCGACACCTGGGACCAGAAGCTGGCCGGCAACTTCAACCAGCTGAAGAAGCTCAAGGCCAAACACCCCAACCTCAAGATCAACATGTCCATCGGCGGCTGGACCTACAGCAAGTACTTCTCGGACGTCGCCCGGACCGACGCCTCCCGGCAGAAGTTCGTGAAGTCCTGCATCGACATGTACATCAAGGGCGACCTGCCGGCGGTGAACGGAAGGGGCGGCGCCGGTACCGCGGCCGGGATCTTCGACGGCTTCGACATCGACTGGGAGTGGCCGGGCTCCGAGGGCCACGCCGGCAACCACGTCTCGAAGGACGACAAGGCCAACAACACGCTGCTCTTCGCGGAATTCCGCCGTCAGCTCGACGCCCTGAGCTCCACCACGGGTAAGAAGTACCTGCTCACGGCCTTCACCCCGGCCGACCCGGGCAAGATCGAGGCGGGCTGGGACATCACCACCAAGGACGGCACGCCCAGCGTCTTCGACTACATGGACTTCGCCAACGTCCAGGGCTACGACTTCCACGGCTCCGGCAGCGACAACAGCTGGGAGCCGAACCGCACGGGCCACCAGGGCAACCTCTACACCGACGCCCAGGACCCGTACACCACGAAGTTCAGCGTCGAGTCGACCGTACAGACGTACCTCGACGCCGGCGTCGACCCCCGCAAGGTCGTCCTGGGCCTCGCCTTCTACGGGCGCGGCTGGCAGCAGGTCGCCGAGGGCGGGGCGCACGGCGAGTGGCAGACGGCGAACGGGGCGGCCCCCGGCCAGTTCCCGGAGGAGGCCGGGACGCGCGGCTACGACAACCTGCTGGCGTCCGTGCCCAACCTGACCGTCTACCACGACGAGCAGTCCGTGGCCACGTACGGCTACACCGGCGCCAACGGTCAGTGGTGGACCTTCGACGACGTCTGGTCGATCGGGAAGAAGACGGCCTGGCTGAAGACGAAGGGCCTGGGCGGCGTCATGATCTGGGAGATGTCGGGTGACAGCGGCACGCTGATGACGGCCGTGGACAACGGTCTGCGGTAACCGCAGACTGATCGGCCTCAAACGCCGGCCAGGCTTTATCAAGCCCGGCCGGCGTTTGAGGCCACAGGAAGCTAAGCCACATTCACCCTCCCCCAGACTTCGTCCGGGGGGACCCCCAACCAACGAGAAGCCCTATTTAAGCCACATTGACTCGTTGGCCGGGAGGCGCCGCCTCCAGCCAGGCCAGGAAGCCCGTGAGGGCGTCCTCGCTCATCGCCAGTTCCAGGCGCGTGCCCCGGTGCGAACAGATCAGCACGACCGCGTCGGACAGCAGGGCGAGCTCCTCGTCGCCCAGCGGGGGACGCCGCTCCAGCACCTCGATCGACGCGCGCTCCAGCAGCCGGCGCGGCCGGTACGCGTACGAGAAGACCCGGAACCACTCGATCCGGTCACTGTTGTAGCGGGCGACGCCGTACACCCACCCCTTGCCGTCCGGGGCCGGGTCCGTCTCGGGCACGTTCCACCGCAGGCTGCAGTCGAAGGTACCGCCGGACCGCTGGATCAGCCGTCTGCGCAGCCCGAAGACGAACAGCCCCAACAGCACCAGCAAGACGACGATGCCGCTCACGAGCAGAGCGAGGACCATCTCCACCGACCTCCTCGCATCATCTAGAGCAACCGCACCTGTATTGCCTCAGCCGCGAACCGCCCTGGAATGTTCCAGTGCGGTCCGCGGCTGAGGGACGATCTCTGTGGGTCGCGGGCTAGTGAACGCCCGTGACCGCACGCAGCCGGACATCCGCGCGACGCTCGGCGGCCGCGTCGGCCTCCGACTTCGCACGCTCCAGCGCGCGCTCGGCGCGCTGGACGTCGATCTCGTCGGCCAGCTCGGCGACCTCGGCGACGAGCGACAGCTTGTCGTCCGCGAACGAGATGAACCCACCGTGCACCGCGGCGACGACATTGCCCTCGGCGGTCTTGATGGTCACCGGGCCGGACTCCAGCACACCGAGCAGCGGCTGGTGGCCGGGCATGACGCCGATGTCACCCGATGTGGTACGCGCGATGACCAGAGTGGCCTCGCCGGACCAGACGCTTCGGTCCGCCGCGACCAGCTCGACGTGCAGCTCAGCAGCCAACGTGGCTCCTCGGGTCTCCACCTGCCGGGTGCGGCAGGTGTTGGGTCAAAGAATAGGGGACGTGACGACCGGGGGCGGGAGCGCCCCGCCCCCGGTCGAAAGGCACGGGGCCTTAGGAGACGCCCAGCTCCTTGGCGTTGGCCTTGAGGTCCTCGATGCCACCGCACATGAAGAACGCCTGCTCGGGGAAGTGGTCGTACTCACCGTCGCAGATCGCGTTGAACGCGGCGATCGACTCGTCGAGCGGCACGTCCGAACCGTCCACGCCGGTGAACTGCTTCGCCACGTGGGTGTTCTGCGACAGGAAGCGCTCGACGCGACGGGCGCGGTGGACGACCAGCTTGTCCTCTTCGCCCAGCTCGTCGATACCGAGGATCGCGATGATGTCCTGAAGGTCCTTGTACTTCTGCAGGACCGTCTTGACGCGCGAGGCGCACTCGTAGTGCTCCTTCGCGATGTAGCGCGGGTCCAGGATGCGGGACGTCGAGTCCAGCGGGTCGACCGCCGGGTAGATGCCCTTCTCCGAGATCGGACGCGACAGCACGGTCGTCGCGTCGAGGTGCGCGAAGGTCGTGGCCGGGGCCGGGTCGGTCAGGTCGTCCGCGGGGACGTAGATCGCCTGCATCGAGGTGATCGAGTGACCACGCGTCGAGGTGATGCGCTCCTGCAGCAGACCCATCTCGTCCGCCAGGTTCGGCTGGTAACCCACCGCGGACGGCATACGGCCGAGCAGGGTGGACACCTCGGAACCGGCCTGGGTGTAACGGAAGATGTTGTCGATGAAGAAGAGCACGTCCTGCTTCTGCACATCGCGGAAGTACTCCGCCATGGTCAGACCGGCCAGGGCGACGCGCAGACGGGTGCCCGGGGGCTCGTCCATCTGGCCGAAGACGAGCGCCGTCTTGTCGATGACGCCCGAGTCGGTCATTTCCTCGATGAGGTCATTGCCCTCACGGGTGCGCTCACCGACACCGGCGAACACCGACACACCGTCGTGGTTGTTGGCCACGCGGTAGATCATTTCCTGGATCAGCACGGTCTTGCCGACACCGGCACCACCGAACAGACCGATCTTTCCACCCTTGACGTACGGGGTGAGAAGGTCGATGACCTTGACGCCGGTCTCGAACATCTCGGTCTTCGACTCGAGCTGGTCGAAGCTCGGCGCCTTGCGGTGGATCGCCCAGCGCTCGGTGACCTCGGACTCGGCCTCCGGCTTGTTCAGGATCTCACCGAGGGTGTTGAACACCTTGCCCTTGGTGACGTCGCCGACGGGGACGGTGATGCCCGCGCCCGTGTCGGTGACGGCGGCCTGGCGGACCAGACCGTCGGTGGGCTGCATCGAGATGGCGCGGACCAGGCCCTCGCCCAGGTGCTGCGCGACCTCGAGGGTCAGCGTCTTGAGCTTGCCGTCCTCGGCCGGGTCGGCGACCTGGACGTGCAGCGCGTTGTAGATCTCCGGCATCGCGTCGACGGGGAACTCCACGTCGACGACCGGGCCGATGACCCGCGCGACGCGGCCGGTGGCCGTGGCGGTTTCAACAGTCGTGGTCATAGTGGTCAGTCACTCCCCGCGTTAGCGTCGGCCAGGGCACTGGAGCCACCGACGATCTCGCTGATTTCCTGGGTGATTTCGGCCTGGCGGGCCGCGTTCGCAAGCCGCGACAGCGACTTGATGAGTTCGCCGGCGTTGTCGGTCGCCGACTTCATCGCACGGCGGCGGGCGGCGTGCTCGGAAGCGGCCGACTGCAGCAGGGCGTTGTAGATACGGCTCTCGACGTACCGCGGCAGCAGCGCGTCGAGGACGTCCTCCGCCGAGGGCTCGAAGTCGAAGAGCGGAAGGATCTTGCCCTTCGCGGCCTCCTCGTCCTCCTCCGACTTGTCGAGGGTCAGCGGCAGCAGCCGCTTCTCGACCGGCGACTGCGTCATCATCGAGACGAACTCGGTGAAGACGATGTGCAGCTCGTCGACGCCGCCCTCGGCCGTGTCCAGCTGGACGGCCTCGATCAGCGGGCCCGCGACCTTCTTGGCGTCCGCGTAGGTCGGGCTGTCGGTGAAGCCGGTCCACGACTCGACGACCGGGCGCTCCCGGAAGCCGTAGTACGCCACGCCCTTGCGGCCGATGATGTACGTGACGACGTCCTTGCCCTCCGAGCGCAGGCGCTCGGTGAGGCGGTCCGCGGCCTTGATGGCGTTGGAGGAGTAGCCGCCGGCCAGACCGCGGTCGCTCGTGACGAGCAGCACCGCGGCCCGGACCGGGTTCTCGACCTCGGTGGTCAGGGCGTGCTTGGTGTTCGAGCCGGTCGCCACTGCCGTCACCGCGCGAGTGAGCTCACTCGCGTACGGCGTCGATGCCGCCACCTGGCGCTGCGCCTTGACGATGCGCGAGGCGGCGATCATCTCCATCGCCTTGGTGATCTTCTTGGTCGCGGTGACGGAGCGGATGCGACGCTTGTAGACCCGGAGCTGGGCTCCCATGGATCAGGTCCCTTCCGTCGTGGTCACTTCGCGGAGCCGGCCGCGGCGTCGTCACCGAGAAGCTTGCCGTCCGAGGTCTCGAACTGCTTCTTGAAGGTGGCGATGGCGTCGGCGAGCGCCTGGAGGGTGTCGTCGGACATCTTGCCGCCCTCGACGATGCTGGTCATCAGGCCCTTGTGCTCGCGGCCCAGGTAGTCGAGCATCTCGCGCTCGAAGCGCTGGATGTCCTCGACCGGCACATCGTCCATCTTGCCGGTGGTGCCGGCCCAGACGGAGACGACCTGGTCCTCGACGGAGTACGGGGCGTACTGGCCCTGCTTCAGCAGCTCGACCATGCGCTTGCCGCGCTCCAGCTGCGACTTCGAGGCCGCGTCCAGGTCGGAACCGAAGGCGGCGAACGCCTCCAGCTCGCGGTACTGGGCGAGGTCGACACGGAGTCGGCCGGAGACCTGCTTCATGGCCTTGTGCTGGGCGGAGCCACCGACGCGGGAGACCGAGATACCGACGTTCAGCGCCGGGCGCTGGCCCGCGTTGAACAGGTCGGACTCCAGGAAGCACTGGCCGTCGGTGATGGAGATGACGTTGGTCGGGATGAACGCCGAGACGTCGTTGGCCTTGGTCTCGACGATCGGCAGACCGGTCATCGAACCGGCACCCATCTCGTCGGAGAGCTTGGCGCAGCGCTCCAGCAGACGCGAGTGCAGGTAGAAGACGTCACCCGGGTACGCCTCACGGCCCGGCGGGCGGCGCAGCAGCAGGGACACGGCGCGGTAGGCGTCGGCCTGCTTCGAGAGGTCGTCGAAGACGATCAGGACGTGCTTGCCCTGGTACATCCAGTGCTGACCGATGGCCGAGCCGGTGTACGGGGCGAGGTACTTGAAGCCGGCCGGGTCGGACGCGGGAGCGGCGACGATCGTCGTGTACTCCAGGGCGCCGGCCTCCTCCAGGGCGCCGCGCACGGACGCGATGGTGGAGCCCTTCTGGCCGATGGCGACGTAGATGCAGCGGACCTGCTTCTTCGGGTCGCCCGAGCGCCAGTTGTCGCGCTGGTTGATGATCGTGTCGACGGCCAGCGCGGTCTTGCCGGTCTGACGGTCACCGATGATCAGCTGACGCTGGCCACGGCCGATCGGCACCATGGCGTCGACGGCCTTGAGGCCGGTCTGCATCGGCTCGTGGACCGACTTACGGACCATGACGCCGGGAGCCTGCAGCTCCAGGGCGCGGCGTCCTTCGGTCGCGATCTCGCCGAGGCCGTCGATCGGGTTGCCCAGCGGGTCGACGACGCGGCCGAGGTAGCCCTCGCCCACCGCGACGGAGAGCACCTCACCGGTGCGCTGCACCGGCTGGCCCTCCTCGATGCCGCTGAACTCGCCGAGGACGACCGCACCGATCTCGCGCTCCTCGAGGTTGAGGGCGAGACCGAGGGTTCCGTCCTCGAACCGCAGCAGCTCGTTCGCCATGGCCGAGGGAAGACCCTCGACCTTCGCGATGCCGTCGCCGGCAACGCTGACCGTACCGACCTCCTCGCGCGAGGCCGCGTCCGGCTTGTACGCCTGGACAAAGTTCTCCAGCGCGTCCCGGATCTCCTCCGGCCGGATCGTGAGCTCCGCCATCTGGGTTCCCTGCTCTCCTTGTTGGGCCCGAAGTATTTCTTCTCCGGGGTGTGGTGCCCACAGCGGTCGCGCTGCGGGCCCCCGGAGGACACCGTCGGCCCAACCCGGGCCGTCAGTCATGCTCTTGAATTGGTGGCTGGTCAGCCGGCCATCCGTCGGTCCGCCTCGGCGAGACGGTCCGCGATGCTGCCGTTGATGACCTCGTCGCCGATCCGCACCTGGACACCACCGAGGATCTCGGGGTCCACGTCCAGGTTGAGGTGGACACGACGGCCGTACAGCTTGGCCAGGGCGTCACCGAGGCGCTGCTTCTGGGCATCGCTCATCGGCACCGCGGAGGTGACCTCCGCGACCATCCGGTCCCGGCGGTCGGCGGCCTGCTTGGAGAGGGCGTTGAGCCCCGACTCCAGGCTACGACCACGCGGCGCGGTCACCAGTCGGGCCACGAGCCGCTCGGTGACCGGGTTGGCCCGGCCGCCCAGGAGCTCACGGACCAGCCCGGCCTTGGCCGTGCGGTCGGCGACCTTGTCCGTCAGCGCGGCACGGAGCTCGCTGCTGGAGCCCACGATCCGGCCGAAGCGGAACAGCTCGTCCTCGACGTCGTCCAGGACGCCCGCGCGCTCGGCGGCGATGAGGTCGGCACCGGAGGCGAGCTCCTCGGCCGCGTCCACCAGGTCACGCGAGCGCGACCAGCGGGAGCGGACCATGCCGGCCAGCAGGTCCGCGGTCTCGCCGCCGACCTGTCCGCCGATCAGACGCCGTGCCAGCCCGGCCTTGGCCTCGCCGCTCTGTGCCGGGTCGGTGAGGACCCGGCGCAGCGAGACCTCGCGGTCGAGCAGCCCGGTGACCGCGGCGAGCTCGTCGGCGAGCTTCGCCGCGTCCACGGACGTGTTGTCCGCGAGTGCGTCGAGGCTCTCGCGTGCGGAGGCCAGTGCCTCCCGGCTCGCTCCGCTCATCGGGTGGCCTCGGCCTTCTTCTGGTCGGCCGCCTTGGCCTCGAGGTCATCGAGGAAGCGGTCGACGGTACGGCTCTGCCGGGACGCGTCCGCGAGGGACTCGCCGACGATCCGTCCGGCCAGGTCGCCGGCGAGCTTGCCCACGTCCTGGCGGAGCGAGGCCGCGGCGGCCTTGCGGTCGGCCTCGATCTGGGCGTGGCCGGCAGCGATGATCTCCTCGCGCTGGCGCCGGCCCTCGGACCGCATGTCGGCGATCAGCGCGACACCCTGTTCCTGGGCTTCCTGGCGCAGCCGGGAAGCCTCGTGGCGGGCATCGGCGAGCTGGGCCCGGTAGTCCTCGAGCACCTGCTGAGCCTCGGCCTGGGCGGCCTCGGCCTTCTCCATGCCGCCTTCGATGGCCTCGCGACGCTCGTCCAGAGACTTGTTGATCGTCGGGAGGAGCTTCTTGGCGAGGAAGAAGAAGACGATGGCGAAGGCGATCAGGCCGATGACGAGCTCTGGGAGCGGCGGGAGGAGGGGGGGTTCCATTTCCCCCTCCGACGCCAACATCAGGGCGTTCACATCAATGCCTTCCGTCGAAAACAGTGGTCGTCAGGCTGCGATCAGGCAGACGGGTAGACGAACGGCATGACCAGACCGATCAGGGCGAGCGCCTCACAGAAGGCGAAGCCGAGGATCTGGTTGGCGCGGATCAGGCCGGCGGCCTCGGGCTGGCGGGCCAGCGCCTGGGTGCCGTTACCGAAGACGATGCCGACGCCGACGCCGGGGCCGATCGCGGCGAGGCCGTAGCCGATCGAGCCCAGGTTGCCCTTGATCTCGACACCAGCGGCGATGGTCTGGAGAGCAGCAGACATGCTCGTTCTTCCTTCTCTTTCACGGACCGGTGGGGGTTGGCCACCGGACGATTGCGTGGACGGGGGTCCGGGTGGGGCTCAGTGATGCTCGGCGAGAGCGCCCTGGACGTAGTTGGTGGCCAGCAGCACGAAGACGTACGCCTGGACGGCCTGGATGAAGAGCTCGAAGGCGGTCATCACGATGGTCATCACGAAGGACACACCGGCGTAGGCGATCCCGATGCCGTTCAGCAGGTACCAGCTGGCGACCGTGAACATCAGGATCAGCAGGTGGCCGGCGAACATGTTGGCGAAGAGTCGGACCGCGTGGGTGAACGGGCGGATGATCACGTTCGAGAAGAACTCGAGGACCACTGCCAGCGGGAGGATCGGTCCCAGCGCCTTGTCGTAGCCCGTGATGTTCTTCAGGCCGCCGATGAAGCCGTGCTTCTTGAACGTCAGGAACATCCACAGGACGTAGACGATCAGGGCGAGCGCCGCCGGGAAGGCGATGATCGAGGTCACGGGGAACTGGGCGACCGGAATGATCGACCAGAGATTCATGATCCAGACAAAGAAGAACAGCGAGACCATCAGGGGGACGTACTTCTCGCCCTCCTTCTTGCCGAGCGCCTCATAGACGATGCCGCGGCGCACGAAGTCGTAGCCCGCCTCACCGACCATCTGCAACTTGCCCGGGACCACCTTGGCCCGGCCGAACGCCGCCCAGAAGAAACCGATGATCACGACCGTGCTCAGGACGGCCAGCAGCATCGGCTTGTTGAAGTCGAAGCCGCCAATGCTGAAGATCGGTTCGAACAGGAACGAGTGAAGCCCTGGGGCCGGGAAGCCGCACCCATCGAAGATGTGGCAATCGGTCTCGAAGGCGAGCATCTGGTCAGCACTCACCGCGAGCTCCTTCAGCGTGGCGCATAGGTACGGCAACCTCGTTGTGTCGGCACGGCGCGCAGCCGCGGAACGGCACTGGACTGGTCATGCGGATGGGGGGCGTGATCGGCGCGGGGCCGGTCGGGGTATTCGGCATCAGCTGCATGGACCGCCGATTCCGTCCCGGGAAACTCGGGAGTTCAGCCGCCTGCGCCCACTGTGCCTCAGATGGCACCGGACGATAGCAGGTGAGCGCCGGCACCTTTATTCCGGCCCTACCGGTCACGTCGGAGACCCGGCGGGCGCGGACTTCTTCGCCTCGGCGGATTCCGGATCCACATAAAGGATCTTGGCCTTCAGGTACGCCCGCGTCTGCGCGGCGGTCCACACGAGGACCGCGGCGAGCAGGGAGAACGCGAAGGCCCGGGTGTTGAAGAGCGACGTGTCCCGGAAGACCGCCAGCACGACGGCGGCGATCAGGAACTGCGTCACATAGAGAACCAGGCCCATGGCCTGGAACAAGTGCGGGAAGGACTTGGCCGTGCGCTGGAGAACGTAGAGCCCCATGGCCATGACGCCGCCCGCGACCAGCGTGCCGACGGCACCGCCGATCGCGCCCTCGCCCCCGGCCAGCGCTCCGCTGACGGCGACTGCGACCGCACCGGCGGCGGCGGTCGGGACGGCGCACTGAAGGAGTGTTCGGGCGTCGTTGGACTGCATGAAGGGTTTCTCCGGCGATCGGAAGCAACGATTCGTCGTGAACGAGCGTATCCCCGGGAGTGAGACATGAACTCGCGACGAAGGACCGCCGCACTACGGTCCTTCGGCTTCAGCACCGGGTTTCGTGAACGGTATCACAAACTATTTGATGAGGTCTTTACCTACATCGTGTGCTGGACATCACACGCAAGGGTGAAGTGGCTGGTCGTAGCGCTGACGAGACCCTGATCCCTCTGCTAGAGGCCCGTCCTCCGCTCGGCCCTTCGTGACCTCTCTGTGACCCGTCGATTCCGGACGGTTCCGGTCGGTTCCTTCCGGTTCCGGCCCTTGGGCGCCCTCAGCGGGGGCTGCTGATCTTCCGGGCGTGGGTGAACCGCGAGCGGTCGCCGATGGCCGTCGCGCCGTGCAGCCCGGCCGGGACCGGCTCCCGCTCCTCCCCCTCGGCCTGCGGGCCCACCGCGGTGGCGCCGTGCAGGCCCGCCGCCTCGGCCGCCGCGGCCCCGGCCGGGCCCGGGCGCCGGCGGCGGCCGCCACGGCCCGGCGGCGGTAGCGCGGCGGCACGAACGACTCGGCCCAGCGCGGCGCGCGCGGCTTGAAGCGCGGCAGCAGCAGGAGGACCAGGCCGACCGCGCTCAGCGCCACGATCAGGAGCACGATCCAGACACTCGCCGAGTGCACCGAGTAGGCGACCGTGCCGAAGCCGATGAGCGCCGACCAGAAGTACATGATCAGGACGGCCCGGCTGTGCGAGTGCCCGAGCTCCAGCAGCCGGTGGTGCAGGTGGCCGCGGTCCGCGGCGAACGGCGACTGGCCGTTCCAGGTCCGCCGGACGATCGCCAGCAGCAGGTCCGCGACCGGCACCGCGATGACCGTCAGCGGCAGCAGCAGCGGGATGTAGACCGGCACCATCGTCTGCACGGCGTTCCGCTCGCCACCGACCTGCTGGTAGAGCAGGTCCGGGTCGACCTGGCCGGTGATGGAGATGGCGCCCGCGGCCAGCACCAGCCCGATGAGCATCGAGCCGGAGTCGCCCATGAAGATGCGCGCGGGGTGCATGTTGTGCGGCAGGAAGCCCAGGCACATGCCCATCAGGACGGCGGCGAACAGCGTCGCGGGCGCGGCCGCCTCCACGTTGTGGCCGAACCACAGGCGGTACGCGTAGAGGAAGAACGCCGCGGCGGCGATGCAGACCATGCCCGAGGCCAGGCCGTCCAGGCCGTCGACGAAATTGACCGCGTTGATGGTGATCACGACCAGCGCCACGGTGAGCAGCGTGCCCTGCATCGAGGTCAGCGAGACCGTGCCGACGCCGGGCACCGGGATCCACAGGATGGTCAGGCCCTGGAGGACCATCACACCCGCGGCGATCATCTGGCCGCCCAGCTTCACCAGGGCGTCGACGCCCCACTTGTCGTCCAGGACGCCCAGGATCCAGATCAGGCCCGCGCCGGAGAGCAGGGCCCGGGGCTCGCTGCCGAGCTCGAAGACCTTGCCGAGGTTCGACAGGTGCGCGGCGACCAGCAGCCCCGCGCACAGCCCGCCGAACATCGCGATGCCGCCGAGGCGTGGCGTCGGTTCGCGGTGCACGTCGCGCGCGCGGATCTCCGGCATCGCCCCGGCCACGATCGCGAACTTCCGCACCGGCCCCGTCAGCAGATAGGTGACCGCTGCGGTGACGCACAACGTCAGCAGGTATTCACGCACGGGCTGCCCCAGAGATCTCGCTGGACATCACAGCCCCACACCATATTCGCGTCCGCCCCCGATCCGTGAATACAGCTCCAGACGAACGGCCATCCCGCGATGGTTCCAGGTGTCAGATGTGGTCCGGGTAAGGACGGTAGGGCGGGAAGGCGGCGACCAGCTCGGCGACCGCCGAACGGATCCCCCGGGTGCCCCTGGTCTCCCCCGCCCCCGCGCCCCCGGGGCCCTCGCCGCGCAGCGCCGCCCCCATGAGCACCGCGATCCGGGCCATCTCGGGCTCGCGCATGCCCTGGGTGGTGACGGCCGCGGCCCCCAGCCGCAGCCCGGGGGCGCCGTGCGGCAATCCGCAGGTGTCCAGGACGACTCCGCAGGCCGCGAGCCTGCCGCGGGCCGTGACGGCGTCCAGGGCGAGCCCGGAGACGTCGAGGGTCATCATGTGCGTGTCGGTGCCGCCCGTGGTCACGGTGAGGCCCTCAGCGGCCAGGGCGGCGGCAAGCGTGCGGGCGTTGGCCACGACCTGATGGGCGTACGCGGTGAAGGCGGGTCCGGCGGCCTCGCCGAAGGCGACGGCCTTGGCCGCCACGGTGTGCATCTGGCCGCCGCCCTGGGTGAACGGGAAGACCGCCCGGTCGATCCTGCCCGCCAGGTCCGCCCGGCACAGCAGCAGCCCGCCGCGCGGGCCGCGCAGCACCTTGTGGGTGGTGGCGCAGACCACGTCCGCGTACGGGACGGGGCTGGGCGCCGCTCCCCCGGCGATCAGCCCGATGGGGTGGGCGGCGTCCGCGACGAGATAGGCGCCCACCTCGTCGGCGATGTCGCGGAAGGCGGCGTAGTCGGGGTGGCGGGGGTAGGAGACCGAGCCGCAGACGACGGCCTTGGGCCGGTGCTCACGGGCGAGGGCGCGGACCTGCGCGTAGTCGATCAGGCCGGTGTCGCGGCGGACCCCGTAGCCGACGAAGTCGAACCACCGGCCGGAGAAGTTCGCCGGGGAGCCGTGGGTGAGGTGCCCGCCCTGCGGCAGGGCCATGGCGAGCACGGTGTCCCCGGGGCACAGCAGCGCGGCGTAGGCGGCGAGTACGGCGGACGAACCGGAGTGCGGCTGGACGTTGGCGTGCTCCGCGCCGAAGAGGGCCTTGGCGCGGTCGACGGCGATCCGCTCGGCGAGGTCGACCAGCTCGCAGCCACCGTGGTGGCGGGCGCCCGGATAGCCCTCCGCGTATTTGTTGGCCAGCGGGGAGCCGAGCGCGGCGAGGACGGCGGGCGAGGTGAAGTTCTCGGCGGCGATCAGCTGGAGGGCGTCCGCCTGACGGCGGGCCTCGCCCGCGACGATCCCGGCGAGCTCGGGGTCCTGCCGCAGCAGCGCCTCGAAGCCGCCCTCCCAGCCGGGGCGCGGCCGGCCCGGGGCGCCGGCTGGAGGCGCGCCGGAGTCGCTGGTGGAAGCTCGGGTGGCGGGCATCGCTGCCTCCGGCCTGTGCGGCGGGCCCTCGCGGAGGTGGTCCTGGCACCAATGTAGGCCCACGGCGAGGCATATGCCCGGCAGCCGTCCGGCGATCGCCGGACGTATCCGGGTCCGCTCGCTCCCGGCCGGGAGCGGTGGCCTTCCCGGCGGCGCTCATCAGCGCCCATCAGCGTCTGCCGGCCCGTCCCGGCCCGGCGGACGGGTGCTCAGGAGCGGCCCGCGACCCCGGTGAGCGCGGTGAGGACCGGGTCGAGCGCCTGGTTGATCTCGTCGCCGATGGAGCGGAAGAAGGTGATCGGGGCGCCGTACGGGTCGTGGACCTCGTCCGCCTCCGCGTTCGGGGCCAGCAGCCAGCCGCGCAGCGCGGCGGCGGCCTGGACCAGGGCGCGGGCCCGGTCGACCACCCCGCCGGCCCGCTCGGGGTCGGGGAGCGTCGCGGGGTCTATGGCCCGTACGAGCCGGGTGAACTCCTTGAGCGTGAAGGTGCGCAGGCCCGCGGAGTGGCCCATGGAGATGACCTGGGCGCGGTGGTCGCGGGTCGCGGTCAGCACCAGGTCCGCGCGGATCACGTGCTCGTCGAGCAGCTCACGGCCGATGAAGCCGTGCGGGTCGGCGCCGAGGTCGGCCAGGACGGTGGCGGCGTGCGCCTCCATCGGGGCGCCCTCGTGGCCCCAGGTGCCCGCGCTCTCCACCACCAGACCGCCGGCGAAGGGGTCTCCGAGGCGGTCGGCGAGGGCATGCCGGGACAGCCGCTCGGTGATGGGCGAGCGGCAGACGTTGCCGGTGCTGACGTGGAGGATGCGGAAGGTGTCGGTGGTGCTGTCCGTGCCCGGTCCCGCTATGCCACGCCCCTGCGGGGCGATCAATTCGCCACCTCGAGGTCGGGTACTACCTCGCGCAGCTGCTCGGCGCTGATGGCACCGGCGCGCAGCAGGACGGGGACCTTGCCGGTGACGTCCACGATGGAGGACGGCACGTCGGCGGGGGTGGGGCCGCCGTCGAGGTAGACGGAGACGGAGTCGCCGAGCATCTCCTGGGCGGCGTCGCAGTCCTGCGGCGCCGGGTGACCGGTGAGGTTGGCGCTGGAGACGGCCATCGGGCCGAACTCGGTGAGCAGCTCGATGGCGACGGGGTGCAGCGGCATCCGGACGGCCACCGTGCCGTGGGTCTCCCCGAGGTCCCAGGTGAGCGACGGCTGGTGGTTGGCGACCAGGGTCAGCGCGCCGGGCCAGAAGGCGTCGACGAGCTCCCACGCCTGCTCGGAGAAGTCCGTGACGAGGCCGTGCAGGGTGTTGGGGGAGCCGACCAGGACGGGCGAGGGCATGCCGCGGCCGCGGCCCTTGGCCTCCAGGAGCCCGCCCACGGCGTCCCGGCTGAAGGCGTCCGCGCCGATGCCGTACACGGTGTCGGTGGGCAGCACGACCAGCTCGCCGCGGCGGACCGCGGCGACCGCCTCACGCAGACCGGTCTTACGGTCGGTCGCGTCGCTGCAGTCGTATCGCCGTGCCATCACATCTCCTTCGGGAAGCGATTCCTGGATCCGCCAACGCGGAACGTCACCGCGTTGCTACGATCCGTCCCGTTGCCTTGAGGCACCGGGCAGGGCTTGTCCGTCATGAGGCCTCCTGCGGTCGAGTGAGAAGCCCCTTCGGGGGAGGAGTCACTTAACGGACCTCCTCGTAGAAGGTCCCGTGGCCCCGGTCACGCCGTAGCCCTACGGGCCGTCGCGAACCGCGGGCGTTTGTTGAGATCGGGGTGGTCGGCTGCGTCCGCCCACCCCTTCTCCTCTGTGAAGATCCACGGCACCTGGCCGCCCTGGGTGTCGGCGTGCTCGATCACGACGACGCCGCCAGGGCGCAGCAGCCGGTGGGCGGTGCGCTCGATGCCGCGGATGGTGTCGAGGCCGTCCTCGCCGGAGAAGAGCGCCAGCTCGGGGTCGTGGTCGCGGGCCTCGGGGGCGACGTACTCCCACTCGGTGAGCGGGATGTACGGGGGGTTGCTGACCACCAGGTCGACCTGGCCGTCGAGCTCGGGCAGCGCGGTGAGGGCGTTGCCGTGGTGGAGGGTGACCCGGGAGCCCTCGACGTTCTTGCGGGCCCAGCCGAGCGCGGTCTCGTCCAGCTCGACGGCGTGCACCCGGGACCGGGGCACCTCCTGGGCCAGGGCGAGCGCGATGGCGCCGGAGCCGGTGCACAGGTCGACGATCAGCGGCTCGACCACGTCCATGGCGCGCACGGCGTCTATGGCCCAGCCGACGACCGACTCGGTCTCGGGGCGGGGCACGAAGACGCCGGGGCCGACCTGGAGCTCCAGGTAGCGGAAGAAGGCGCGGCCGGTGATGTGCTGGAGGGGCTCACGGGCCTCGCGGCGGGCGACGGCCTCCCAGTAGCGGGCGTCGAAGTCGGCGTCCGCGACGTTGTGCAGCTCACCCCGTTTGACGCCGTGCACGAAGGCGGCGAGCTCCTCCGCGTCGAAGCGCGGCGAAGGTACGCCGGCGTCGGCCAGCCGCTGGGTGGCTTGCGCCACCTCGGCGAGCAGCAGGTTCACGGTGGTCCTCTCGCGCGTTCGTACGGTGTCCTCGGTCTCCCCCGGCTCGCGCCGGGAGGTGTCCCCGGCCGGGCCGGGGGCGTCGGGCCCGCCCGGCGGGCGGGACGGGCCTGACATGGCCGGTCAGCCGGCGGCGGCCAGCTTCGCGGCGGAGTCGGCGTCGACGCATGCCTGGATCACCGCGTCCAGGTCGCCGTCGAGCACCTGGTCCAAGTTGTACGCCTTGAAGCCGACCCGGTGGTCCGAGATGCGGTTTTCCGGGAAGTTGTACGTCCGGATCTTCTCGGAGCGGTCGACGGTGCGGACCTGGCTGCGGCGCGCGTCGGCGGCCTCGGCCTCGGCCTTCTCCTGGGCGGCCGCGAGCAGTCGCGAGCGCAGGATGCGCAGGGCCTGCTCCTTGTTCTGGAGCTGGCTCTTCTCGTTCTGGCAGGAGGCGACGACGCCGGTCGGCAGGTGGGTGATGCGGACCGCGGAGTCGGTGGTGTTGACGGACTGGCCGCCGGGGCCGGAGGAGCGGTAGACGTCGATGCGCAGATCGTTCATGTTGATCTCGACGTCGACCTCCTCGGCCTCGGGCGTGACGAGCACGCCGGCGGCGGAGGTGTGGATGCGGCCCTGGGACTCGGTGGCGGGCACGCGCTGGACGCGGTGCACCCCGCCCTCGTACTTCAGCCGGGCCCAGACGCCCTGGCCGGGCTCGGTGGCGCCCTGGCCGCCCTTGGTCTTCACGGCGACCTGGACGTCCTTGTAGCCGCCCAGCTCGGACTCGGTGGAGTCGATGATCTCGGTCTTCCAGCCCACCCGCTCGGCGTAGCGCAGGTACATGCGCAGCAGGTCGCCGGCGAAGAGCGCCGACTCGTCGCCGCCGGCGCCGGCCTTGACCTCGAGGATGACGTCCTTGTCGTCGCTGGGGTCGCGGGGCACCAGCAGCAGGCGCAGCTTCTCGGTGAGGGCCTCGCGCTGCTTGTCCAGCTCCTTGACCTCGGCGGCGAAGTCGGAGTCGACCTGGGCCAGCTCGCGCGCGGTCTCGATGTCGTCGCCGGCCTGCTTCCAGGAGCGGTAGGTCGCGACGATCGGCGTCAGCTCGGCGTAGCGCTTGTTGAGCTTGCGGGCGTTTGCCTGGTCCGCGTGTACGGCGGGGTCGGCGAGCCGCTTCTCGAGGTCGGCGTGCTCACCGATCAGTTCCTCGACTGCCTCGAACATCAAGTTTCCCTAGCTGGAAGTGACGGGCCTGCTGGACGACAAAGCGCCGGTCCGGTCACCCCTCGCGCACGAAGGGCGACCGGGAACCGGCGCCTGCGGGTCGCTACTTCTTGGCAGCGGCGGCCTTGCCGAAGCGGGCCTCGAACCGCGCCACGCGGCCACCGGTGTCGAGGATCTTCTGCTTGCCCGTGTAGAACGGGTGGCACTCGGAGCAGACGTCGGCGCGGATGTTGCCGCCGGCGACGGTGCTACGGGTGGTGAACGACGCGCCACAGGTGCAGCTGACCTGGGTCTCGACGTAATCCGGGTGGATGTCGCGCTTCAAGGGATCTCCTAGGTTCGGGAGGGCGCCGGGTCGCAGGGCGGGATTGCCGTACGTGAACCGGGGCCGACGTACCAGTTTGCCAGCACTGGCCGTATCCCCCAAAACGAGAGGTGGCGGCCGGTTATTCCGCCGGCCGTTTCCCCTGGTGCTCCGGGGGACGGCGGGCTATTTGACGACGCCCTCGGCACCGGTCTTGGCGCCCGCGGCCTCCTTGAGCACGGCTTCCGGGATCTCCCGGTCGGCCCGGAGCGCCGTCCAGAGCGGCTCGGTCGCCTCGGTCACCGGGATCACCCGGTTGTGATCCAGGGGGTCGTCCGCGACCGGCAGCGTCACCATCTGCATGTCGTCGGAGCCGATGCCCTTGAGACCGTTGGAGAACGAGTACAGCTTGTCGACGGAGGCCAGCTCGCGGTCGGTGGTGAGCGCCTTGGTGGCGGTGTCGGCGATCCCGTAGAGCTTGGTGGGGCTGGTGAACAGGCCCACGTGCTTGATCTGGTCCAGCAGCGCCTTGACGAACGCCTGCTGGAGCTTGATCCGGCCGAGGTCGCCGCCGTCGCCCACGCCGTGCCGGGTGCGGACCAGGCCGAGGGACTGCTCGCCGTTGAGGGTGTGGGTGCCCGCCGCCAGGTCGAGGTGGCTCCACTTGTCCTTGATCGGCTTGGTGGTGGTGACCTCGACGCCGCCGAGCTTGTCGATCAGCTTCTGGAAGCCGGCGAAGTCGACCTCCAGATAGTGATCCATCCGGATGTTGGTCATCGCCTCGACGGTCGCGACCGCGCAGGCCGCGCCGCCCACCGAGTACGCCTCGTTGAACTGCGCGCGCTTGACGGCCGGGCTCTTCTTGCCGTCGGTCGTCCGGCACTCGGGGCGGGGCACGATGGTGTCCCGGGGGATGCTGACGACGCTGGCCTTCTTGTGACCCGCGTAGACGTGGACGATCATCGCCGTGTCGGAGCGGGAGCTGCCCTCGTCCCTGCCGTAGGCGCTGTTGGCACCGGCCCGGGAGTCGGAGCCGAGGACGAGGATGTCCTGGGAGCCGTTGTCGACGTTCTCGGGGCGGTTCTTGCCGAGCGCCGCGTTGATGTCGACGCTGTGCAGATTGCCGTTGAACTTGAAGTACAGGACGCCGGCGCCCGCGCCGGCGACGAGGACGAGCCCGCCGGCCGTCCAGAGGGCTATTCGGCCCTTGCGGCGCGTACGGGCCTTGCGACGGCGGCCGCCGGACCCGCGGGCACGGCGGCGGTGCGCTCCCGCCCTCGTGCTCTTGCTGTCGTCAGCCATGGTCGTGTCCCTCTGTTCTCCGCTGGTTCTCGGCTGCCCCCGCCGATCCGGCCGCCCTGGTCTCGGCGGCCCCGGCCCTGTCGGGCCGGTCCGGCCCGGGTCCGCCGTCATCTGTCATGACGGGGAAGCCTGCGTCAGGGTTGCACAGCGGTTTCTGAGGACCTTCTTAGAAACGGGGTGGCCGCGGGGGGATAAATGGATCTTTCACCCCCATCGCGACCTGCGCTTTCGGCCAATGCGGGGCTGTCGGTTCCGGCCATTTGCGAGGTCCGGCCCTGTGGTGCATCTCTCAAAAGGTCACGGGGAGGTCACGGCGGGATTTTTCCCCGGTCCCGCCCCTTCCCGCTGCATCCGATGTGCGGCTCCGCCGCGCGGGGGGGCTCCGCCCCGGACCCCGGTCCTCAATCTCCCCCAGCTAACGCTGGGAGGTGCCCCCAGACGGGCTGAGTTGTTGCCCGGAACCGGGCTGAGAGGTTGTTGCCCGGGGCCGGGCAGAAAGTCGAGCTCGGACCGGGGCGAAAATCCAGCCTGGCCGGCGTTTGAGGCCACCGCGCGGAAGGGGGTCGGGGGGCTTGCCCCCGGTTACGGGAAGGGGCGGGGCTGGGGAAAGGCCCCCCGCAGGGCCTCCCGGCACGGGGAACGCGCGGGGCCTCCCCGCCACGAATGCGGCGGGGAGGCCCCGGTAATGCGCGTGGTGCCGCCTACGCGGACCGCGATCAGTCGTTGCCGTTCGACGGCGTCGTCTTCGCGATCTGCATCAGGAACTCGGCATTCGACTTCGTCTGCTTCATCTTGTCGAGAAGCAGCTCGATGGCCTGCTGCGAGTCGAGCGCGTGCAGCACCCGCCGCAGCTTCCAGACGATCGCCAGCTCGTCGGCGCCCAGGAGGATCTCCTCCTTGCGGGTGCCGGACGGGTCGACGTCGACCGCCGGGAAGATGCGCTTGTCGGCGAGCTTCCGGTCGAGCTTGAGCTCCATGTTGCCGGTGCCCTTGAACTCCTCGAAGATCACCTCGTCCATGCGCGAGCCGGTCTCGACCAGCGCGGTGGCCAGGATGGTCAGCGAGCCGCCGTCCTCGATGTTGCGCGCGGCGCCGAAGAACTTCTTCGGCGGGTAGAGCGCGGTCGAGTCGACACCACCGGACAGGATGCGGCCCGAGGCCGGGGCGGCCAGGTTGTAGGCACGGCCCAGACGGGTGATCGAGTCCAGCAGGACGACCACGTCGTGACCCAGCTCCACGAGGCGCTTGGCGCGCTCGATGGCCAGCTCGGCGACGGTGGTGTGGTCCTCGGCCGGGCGGTCGAAGGTCGAGGAGATGACCTCGCCCTTGACCGACCGCTGCATGTCGGTGACCTCTTCCGGACGCTCGTCGACCAGGACGACCATCAGGTGGCACTCGGGGTTGTTGGTGGTGATCGCGTTGGCGATCGCCTGCATGATCATGGTCTTGCCGGTCTTCGGCGGGGCCACGATCAGACCGCGCTGGCCCTTGCCGATCGGCGCGACCAGGTCGATGATCCGGGTCGTCAGCACACCGGGGTCCGTCTCCAACCGCAGGCGGTCCTGCGGGTAGAGCGGGGTGAGCTTGTTGAACTCCGGGCGGCCACGGCCGGATTCGGCCGACATGCCGTTGGCCGAGTCGAGGCGGACAAGGGCGTTGAACTTCTCGCGCCGCTCGCCGTCCTTCGGCTGCCGGACCGCGCCGGTGACGTGGTCGCCCTTGCGCAGGCCGTTCTTACGGACCTGGGCGAGGGAGACGTAGACGTCGTTCGGGCCCGGGAGGTAGCCGGACGTCCGGATGAAGGCGTAGTTGTCGAGGATGTCCAGGATGCCCGCGACGGGGATCAGGACGTCGTCGTCGGAGACCTGCGGCTCGTTGCCGAAGCCCTCGTCACGGCCACGGCGGCCACGGCGGTCGCGGTAGCGCCCGCGCCGGCCGCGCCGGCCGCCCTCGAAGTCGTCGTCGTCCTGCGGGCCGGCCTGGCCGCCCTGGCCGCCCTGCGGCGCGCCGCGGTTGTCGCGCTGCTGGCGGCCGGCGCCCTGCTGGCCGGCGTCCTCGCCACGGTTGCCACGGCGGTCGCGGTCACGGTCGCCGCGCTGGCCGCGCTCGCCCCGCTCGCCACGGTCCTGGCGGTCGCGGCGGTCGCCCTTCTGGCCGCGCTCGGCGCGGTCCTGGCGGTCGGCGCCCTTGGCGCCCTTGCCCTCGGCGCCGTCCAGCGCCGACTCGGCCTTGTCGGCCGCCCGGTCCTCGGTCCGCGCCTCGGCCTTGGCCTCGGCGGCGGGCTCGGGGCTGCCGGAGGGCGCGGTGGCCCGACGGCGGCGGCGCTCGCCGGCCGGCTGCTCGTCGGTGGGGGCACCTCCCTGCTCGAGCGAAGCCGAGAGCTTGGGGGACGGCTGGCCCGGGATCTCGATCTGCTGCTGGGCAGCGGTCTTCTCGGCCTTCTCGGCCTTCTCCGCGGCCGCCTCGCCCGTACGGGCCTTGGAGGTGGCGCGGCGCTTCGGCTTGGTCTCCGCGGCCTGGTCGTCGGCCTTGGCGGGCGCGGCGGAGCCGGCCTGCCGTTCCTTGATGACCTCGATCAGCTGGCCTTTACGCATCCGCGCGGTGCCCTTGATGCCGAGGCTGGAGGCGAGCTGCTGGAGCTCGGCCAGGACCATGGCGTCGAGGCCCGTGCCCGAGCGTCGCCGCTTGGGGGCGGTGGCAGCACCGGTGGCAGGCGCGGCGGGAGCGTCCGTGGCGGGCGCGGAGGCATTGCCCGCGGCACTGCTGGCAGTGCCGGAGGCGGTCACGCCCATCAGATCGGTGGTGTCGCTCACGAAGGGGTCCTTCCCTGGAGCGGGCGTCGGCCTGTCTGGCTCGGCGACCGGTTGTGCTGTCCGGCTGCGGTCTGGCTGTGCGGACCGGGCCGGGGCGGTGGTCCGCCGGTACGGCGGAAGAATCAGTTCATTGGTTCCGGCGTGAAGAAATGAGGTGAAGACATGACGTAACAACTTCACTCATGTCACCCACGCCGATTCCGGAGCGTGCTCGAATCTGCTCAGGCAGGCTGCTCAGGCAGTTTGGGAGGCTCCCGGAAGAAAAGCGGTCCCTGATCGGGACACAGAGCACCGAGCCGATGTGGCTTCGAGTGCAGACTTGAGGTTAACACTACCGGATCCCACAAACATTCCCCCTCTCCAAGACCGGCAACCGCTATTTTTCGCGGGTCCCGGGAGGCCCCGGGTCCCGCGGTGTTCAGGCGAGCGGCAGCACGCTCGTCCCCCCGGCGTCGAGGGCCAGCCGGTTGGCCGCCCACCCCTCGCCCGCCAGCTGTGCGACCTTGTCGGCCGCACCGTTCTCGACCAGTGCGAGGACCGTGGGGCCCGCACCGGAGATGACCGCGGGGACGCCGTCCGCGCGCAGTCGGTTGACCAGGGCACCGCTCTCCGGCATCGCCGGGGCCCGGTAGTCCTGGTGGAGGCGGTCCTCGGTGGCCGGCAGCAGCAGCTCGGGGCGCCTGGTCATGGCCTCCACGAGCAGTGCCGCGCGCCCGGCGTTGGCCGCCGCGTCCACATGGGGGACGCTGCGCGGCAGCAGCCCCCTCGCGGTCTCGGTCAGGACCGCGTTCGCGGGTACGAAGACCACCGGAACGATGGAATCCGAGGGGTTCATCCGAATGGCCCGCGCCACTCCGGACTCCATCCACGACAGGGTGAAGCCGCCGAGCAGACAGGCCGCGACGTTGTCCGGGTGCCCCTCGATCTCCGTGGCGAGCTCCAGCAGCGCCGCGTCGTCGAGCTTCTCGGCCCCGCCTATCGTCACGGCGCGGGCGGCGACTATCCCCGCGCAGATCGCGGCGGACGAGGAACCGAGGCCCCGGCCGTGCGGAATGCGGTTGGCGCAGACGATCTCCAGGCCGCGCGGCTGGCCGCCGAGCAGGTCGAAGGCGGTGCGCAGGGATCGTACGAGCAGGTGGTTCTCGTCGCGCGGGAGGGTCTCGGCGCCCTCGCCCGCGATGTCGATGTGCAGGCCGGACTCGGCCACCCGGACCACGATGTCGTCGTAGAGGCCCAGGGACAGGCCGAAGGCGTCGAAGCCCGGGCCGAGGTTCGCGCTGGTGGCGGGGGTGCGCACGCGGACAGCGGCGGCGCGGAAGGCGGGACCGGCCATCGCTCGATGACTCTCCTTGGTGTGGCCTCGGTGGGGCGTGCAACGTCCGCAAGGGGCCGCGACGGCGATGCCGCGTGGGGGCGGCAGGGGTCTGCGACGGGGCGGAGTGAGTACAGCCTATCGAAGGAAGGTTCTGCGGCGACATAGGGCGCACAGGAGGCGCACGATGCGTGTCGCCCCGCGGTACGCCGGTTTCGGCGGCGCGGTGGACGGGATCCGGGCCCGCCGGGCCCGGATTCGGTCCGCGCTCACCGGACGGGTTCGGCGCTCCGCCCGTACCGGACGCTCTCGCGCGCGGTCCGGGCGTGTTCCGTCCGGTGGGTGCGGAACCGGAACCCCGGGGCCGGGCCCCGGGGGTCGGACAGGGGTCAGGCCAGGCCCAGCCGCTCCGCGGCCACCGCGGCGTCCACCGGAACGGTGATCGGCTGCGGGGCGCCCGCGACGGCCCAGTCGGGGTCCTTCAGGCCGTTGCCCGTGACCGTACAGACGATGCGCTGGCCGGGGTCGACCAGGCCCGCCTCGGCGGCCTTGAGCAGGCCGGCGACGCTCGCGGCCGAGGCGGGCTCGACGAAGACGCCCTCCTGGGAGGCCAACAGGCGGTAGGCGGCCAGGATCTGTCGGTCGGTCACCTCGTCGATGAGGCCGCCGGACTCGTCCCGCGCCTCCTCGGCGAACTTCCACGAGGCGGGGTTGCCGATGCGGATCGCGGTGGCGATGGTGTGCGGGTCGAGCACCGGCGCGCCGCGCACGATGGGCGCGGAGCCGGCCGCCTGGAAGCCCCACATCCGGGGGGTGCGGGTGGCGATGGCATCCGCGGCGTACTCGCGGTAGCCCCGCCAGTAGGCGGTGATGTTGCCGGCGTTGCCGACCGGGAGCACATGGATGTCGGGCGCGTCGCCCAGCGCGTCGACGATCTCGAAGGCGGCGGTCTTCTGGCCCTCGATGCGCACCGGGTTGACGGAGTTGACCAGGGCGACGGGGTACTTCTCGGAGAGTCCGCGGGCCAGGGTCAGGCAGTCGTCGAAGTTGCCGTCGACCTGGAGGATCCGGGCGCCGTGGACCAGGGCCTGGCCCATCTTGCCGAGTGCGATCTTGCCCTGGGGCACCAGGACGGCGCAGACCATTCCGGCGCGTACGGCGTAGGCCGCGGCGGAGGCGGAGGTGTTGCCGGTGGAGGCGCAGATGACCGCCTTGGCGCCCTCCTCCTTGGCCCGCGTGATGGCCATGGTCATGCCGCGGTCCTTGAAGGAACCGGTGGGGTTGGCGCCCTCGACCTTGAGGTGGACCTCGCAGCCGGTGCGCTCGGAGAGCACCTGGGCGGGGACGAGCGGCGTGCCGCCCTCGCGCAGCGTGACCACGGGCGTGTCGGCCGTGACCGGCAGCCGGTCGCGGTACTCCTCGATGATGCCGCGCCACTGGTGCGTGGTGCCGGATGCCCGAGGGCTGTTGATGGCAGACATTGCTTTCGTAACTCCCCTTATTCGCCTTCGACGCGCATGATGCTGGCGACACCACGGACCGTGTCGAGCTTGCGCAGCGCCTCGACGGTCGCCGACAGGGCGGCGTCGGCGGCGCGGTGGGTGACCACGACGAGGGACGCCTCGCCGTCCTTGCCCGTCTGGCGGACCGTGTCGATGGACACGCCGTGGGCGGCGAAGACGGTGGCGACCTGGGCGAGGACACCCGGCTTGTCGGCGACGTCGAGGCTGATGTGGTAGCGCGTGACCACCTCGCCCATCGGGCTCACCGGCAGGCGCGTGTAGGCCGACTCGCCGGGCCCGGTGGACTCGGCGAGCTTGTTGCGGCAGACGGCGACGAGGTCGCCGAGGACCGCGGAGGCGGTCGGCGAGCCGCCGGCGCCCGGTCCGTAGAACATCAGCTGGCCGGCCGCCTCGGCCTCGACGAAGACGGCGTTGTACGCCTCGCGGACGGAGGCCAGCGGGTGGCTGAGCGGGATCATCGCCGGGTGCACGCGGGCGGTGACCGACTTGCCGTCCGCCGCGCGCTCGCAGATCGCGAGGAGCTTGATGGTGCAGCCCATCTGCTTCGCCGAAGCGAAGTCCGATGCGGTGACCTCCGTCATGCCCTCGCGATAGACGTCGTCGAGGCGTACCCGGGTGTGGAAGGCGATGCCGGCGAGGATCGCGGCCTTCGCGGCGGCGTCGAAGCCCTCGACGTCGGCGGTCGGGTCGGCCTCGGCGTAGCCCAGGGCGGTGGCCTCGTCGAGCGCCTCGGAGTAGCCCGCGCCGCTGGAGTCCATCTTGTCGAGGATGAAGTTGGTGGTGCCGTTGACGATGCCGAGCACCCGGTTGACCTTGTCGCCGGCGAGGGACTCGCGCAGCGGCCGGACGAGCGGGATGGCGCCGGCGACGGCGGCCTCGTAGTAGAGGTCGGCGCCGTGCCGCTCGGCGGCGGCGTGCAGGGCCGCGCCGTCGCCTGCGAGCAGCGCCTTGTTGGCCGAGACGACGCTGGCGCCCTGCTCGAAGGCGGCCGTGATCAGGGCGCGGGCCGGCTCGATGCCACCGATGACCTCGACGACCACGTCGATGTCGCCCCGTTTGACGAGGGCGGTGGCATCGGTGGTGATCAGCTCCTCGGGCACGCCCGCGCGCACCCGGCCGGGGCGGCGCACGGCGATGCCCGCGAGCTCGACCGGTGCCCCGATGCGCGCCGCGAGGTCGTCGGCGTGCGTCGTCATGATGCGCGCCACCTCTGAGCCGACCACTCCACAGCCCAGCAGCGCCACCTTCAGCGGACGCGTACGCATCATCCGACCTCGTTTCTCATACATCTTGGCTAGTGCACCAGTCTCACTCACTGGACTGAGGTTTCCCAACCCGTCCAGTATCCGAGATCTTCATTACCGTCAGCCGACATCGAGGCGAAAAAGATCTTCTTCGGTCTCGCGCCGGACGATCACTCGTGCCGCGCCGTCCTTGACCGCCACCACGGGCGGGCGCAGCGCGTGGTTGTAGTTGCTGGCCATGGAGCGGCAGTACGCGCCGGTCGCGGGCACGGCGAGCAGGTCGCCGGGGGCCACGTCGGCGGGCAGGAAGGCGTCGCGTACGACGATGTCACCCGATTCGCAGTGCTTGCCGACGACGCGCGAGAGCATCGGCTCGGCCGTGGAGGTCCGGGAGACCAGCGCGACGCTGTACTCCGCGTCGTACAGCGCGGTGCGGATGTTGTCGGACATACCGCCGTCGACGCTGACGTACGTCCGCAGGCCCGGCAGCTCCTTGGTGGTGCCCACCTCGTAGAGGGTGAAGGCGGTGGGGCCGACGATGGCGCGGCCGGGCTCGACCGAGAGCCGCGGCACGGCGAGGCCGGCCGCCGCGCACTCGCGGGTGACGATGTCGTTCAGCGCCCGGGCGATCTCGTGGGGCTCGCGGGGGTCGTCGTCGGAGGTGTAGGCGATGCCGAGGCCGCCGCCGAGGTCGATCTCGGGGAGCTCGACGCCGTGCTCGTCGCGGATCTCCTTGAGCAGGCCGACGACCCGGTGGGCGGCGACCTCGAAGCCGGAGGTGTCGAAGATCTGCGAGCCGATGTGGGAGTGGATGCCGATGAGCTCCAGCCCGTCGAGCTTCAGGGCCCGGCGGACGGCCTCGGCGGCCTGGCCGCCGACGAGCGCGAGGCCGAACTTCTGGTCCTCGTGCGCGGTGGCGATGAACTCGTGGGTGTGCGCCTCGACGCCGACGGTGACCCGGATCTGGACGCGCTGGCGCTTGCCGAGCCGCTCGGCGATGTGCGCGACGCGGACGATCTCCTGGAAGGAGTCGAGGACGATCCGCCCGACGCCCGCCTCGACGGCGCGGGTGATCTCCTCGGGGGACTTGTTGTTGCCGTGCAGGGCGATGCGCTCGGCGGGCATGCCGGCGGCGAGGGCGGTGGCGAGCTCGCCGGCCGAGCAGACGTCGAGGTTCAGCCCTTCCTCGTGCAGCCAGCGGACGACGGCCCGCGAGAGGAACGCCTTCCCGGCGTAGAACACGTCGGCCTCGGTGCCGAAGGCGTCGCGCCAGGCGCGGCAGCGGGCCCGGAAGTCGTCCTCGTCGAGGAAGTAGGCGGGGGTGCCGAACTCCTCGGCGAGCCGGTCGACGCCGATCCCGCCGACGGTGACGACGCCGTCCTCGGCACGGCGGCCGACCGTGCGGGACCAGACGCGGGGGTCGAGGGCGTTGAGGTCGGCGGGCGGCGCGGTGTAGTGCCCTTCGGGCAGGACGTCGGCGTAGCGGGGCCCGGCGGGGTGGGCGGAGCGGCTCATGGCTCTGATCTCCTCGGATTTTCAGAGATGGGCGGGTGCGGTGATGCCGAGCTGGTGGAGGCCGTCGGCCAGCACGGTGCCCGCGGCCCGGGCGAGGGCCAGGCGGGCACGGTGGACGGCCAAGGGTTTCTCGTCACCGCGGGGCAGGACGGGGCACTCCGTCTGCCATCTCAGAAAGGCGTCGGCGAGCCGCTCCAGGTGCCGGGCGAGGCGCTCGGGGCTGCGGGCGGCGGTGACCCGGGGGTGGTCGGTGAGCAGGGTGAGGAGGCCGGGCAGCGCGGTGGCGTCGCCGACCTCTCCGGGCTCGGGGGCGAACCCCAGGTCATGGGCGTTGCGCAGGAGCGCCCGGCTGCGCGCGTGGGCGTAGCGGACGCGGAAGAGGGGGTTGCTCTCGCGCTGGACGAGGAGCCCGGCGCGGTCGAGCCCGGGCGGGCTGACCTGGCTCCAGCGGGCGGCGTCGGGGCCGAGGCGGCGCAGCAGCGCGGGGTCGGGCGCGGGGAGGGTCAGCGGGGCGGCGGGGGCCGGCCGCTCACGGAGCACGTCCCGTACGACCTGGAGGGCGGGGTCCCCGACAAGGGTGACGTTCAGGAACCCGGGCCCGGCGACGTCGACCCGGGCGATCCCCGGCTCGGCGGCCAGCCGGCGGCGCAGCACCTCGGCGACCTCGGCGGCGGGCCGTCCGGTGCCCTGGGCGACACGGAGGGCGACATTGGTGGCGTAGTCCCCGCACCCCGGCCGGGAGGGGACCCGCACGGTGACCCGGTCCGGCACGACGGCGGGCAGCTCGTCTGCCTCGACGGCGCGACGCACGGTGTGCAACACGGTGCGAGTGAGATCGGCGGGGGTCACAGCCCCAAGCCTAGGGGAGAGAGGGGGAGGTCAGGCCAGCAGGTTTCGATGGGTGGGACGGGCGGCGGGGGTCACACGGAGGGGGGACGACGGGGAGCCTGGGATTCCGCGGGGGCGGGGGGCTGGTCCCGGATTGCTTCGGCTCCGGGATTCCTTGGGGGCGGGGGCCGGTCCCGGATGCTTCGGCTCCGGCGTCCCTCGGAGGCGGGGCCGCCCTGGACGGTTCGGCTCCGGCATCCCTCGGAGGCGGGCGCCACCTCGGACGGTTCAGCTCCGACATCCCTCGGAGGCGGGCGCCGCCCCAGCTGGTTCAGCCCCGGATGATTCAGCTCCGGATGGTTCAGCTGCGGCACTCCTCGGAGGCGGGCGCCGTCCCGGACGGGCTCGACCCGGGATCCGTACGGGCGGGGGCATCCGGATGCGTTCCATCCGGCGCGGCGCATGTCAGCCGTACCGGACCGGGTCAGTCCGCTCCCCAGGCGGATTCCACCCCGCAGATGAACTCCACATCGCGGACCGCTTCGGTGTCCCCGGGGGCCGGGGCCCCCGGCAACGGGTCATCGCCCCCTCCCTTACGGCGCCGCATCAGCCTCCGGACGAGCCGGACCATCTCGGTCGGCTCGAACGGCTTGGCCAGGAACGCGTCGACTCCGGCCGAGCGGCCGCTGTCGACCTCCAGCTGGGTGCACGCGCTGATGATCGCGATCGGTATGTCGCGGGTCCGCGCGTCGGCCCGCAGCCGCGCGGCCGTATGCAGCCCGTCGAGCCGGGGCATGACGACGTCCAGAGTCACCACATCGGGCCGGACACGGTGCACGATCTCCAGGCACTCGGCACCATCGGCCGCGGTCACGACCTCGAAGCCTTCAAGTTCGAGGTTGACCCTGATCAGCTGCCGGATGACCTTGTTGTCGTCGACGACAAGGACCCGGCCGGACAAGCCAGGCACACCCCGAGAGTAAGCGCGCCCGCCACGCTGCGTCCGGGTTTTCCCCACTTCCACCCCGTGCGGGCGAGCTTTCCCCGACCATCACCCGAGCCCCCACCCCATGCGCTACCCCGCCCCACCACCCCGGGGTCCCCCTTCTCCCACCCCTCTCCGACCTCCCCTCAAACCACGTTGCGGGGCACCCTTCTGGAGCTGGTAGTGTTCTACCCGTCACCGCGACAAGCGAGCGACAAGCAAGCCCCCGTAGCTCAGGGGATAGAGCAACGGCCTCCGGAGCCGTGTGCGCAGGTTCGAATCCTGCCGGGGGCACTCGCCTGACACCTAGGAAGATTCCTGGGTGACCAGGGCGGATGCCGAAAGAAGAGGGCGGGAGTCAGTCTCACTGACTCCCGCCCTCTTTTGTTTTCCCTCAGTGTTCGCGGCGCACCCCTCAGGCCGCGCCGCCCTCCTCCCGTCGAATTTTCTGTCGAAAATTCAATCTCATCCGCCCCAGTCGTTCGACGCCATCCCTTCGCCCCCGCGGGGTAGGGTGCCGCCCCGGGGGGCATCACGTGACGGCCGGGTCCGGCAAGTCGCCTGTCGCCCTGCCTTCTTGATGGCTCATCAGGAGGAAGTCCGCATGAGATTGCGGCGAGGCGACGGACGACGGCCGGTGGTGGACCGGCATCCCGCGCGGGACGATCTGCCGTTGCGGGGGGTGCTGGAGGACGCAGCCATGGGGCGGTGGGAGGGGCCCCGGGATCTGCTGGCCGCCAGTGGGCGGGACTGGGACCGGCGGATCTTCCGGCTCCAGGTGCTGGCACGGGCCGGGGCGCGGTTCCGGTTCGCCGACACCTGGGCGCGGGCCGAGCCCCGGTCCGCGGACGCGCTGGCGCTGCTGGCCCATGTGCGGGCGCTGCGGTCGATCATCAGTGGTGTGGGCGAGGGCCGGGCGGAGATGGAAGGGGCCTGGGCCGCCTGTCTCGCCGCGGCCGAGGCCGAGCCCGCCGACCCCTCGCCCTGGGTGGTGATGCTCGCGCTCATCCGGGTGCACGCCCCCGGCCGTGACGTGCTGCGGCAGGTCTGGGCCGAGGTCGAGGCGCGGGACCCGTACAACCGCGAGGCGCACCACGAGGTGCTCGCCTACTTCTTCGGCCGCAATCACGGTTCCGGCGCCGAGATGTTCCACTGGGCGCAGGAGCGGGCCGACACCTCGCCCAGGGGGCTGCCCCTCGCCACGCTGCCGCTGGTGGCGCTCGCCGAGTCGCACCGGCACCGGATGGAGACCGAGGCCGGCAGCTACGGCCTGAGCATCCACGCCTGGATCGACTGCCCGCACATCGACCAGGTGCTGGAGCACTGGTGGCGGCACCGGCCGCCGGTCCCCCACGCCCAGTTCATGGACGACGCCAACTACCTCGCGCACGCCCTGGCGTTCGCGGGCCGGCACGCCGAGGCGTACGAGGTGTTCCGCGCCATCGGCCCGTACGCCTCCGACGTCCCCTGGTCGTACTGCGGGGACGCCGAGGAGCTCTTCCTGCGCCACCGGGAGTGGGCCCGGCGCGCCGTCCGGCCGCCCGGTTCCCCGTAAGGCCCCACGCACCGCTGAGCACCGCGCACCGCACATTCCTTGACCGTGTCCACGAGAGAGAGAATCGCGTGCCACTCGACGTCCCCAGCGCCTCCGACGAAGAGCGCCTCCAGCAGCTCGGTTACACCCAGGTCCTCGCCCGCCGGATGTCCGGCTTCGCCAACTTCGCCGTCTCGTTCACCATCATCTCCGTGCTCTCCGGCTGCCTGACCATGTACGGGTTCGGGATGCGCACCGGCGGCCCCGCCATGCTCACCTGGGGCTGGGTCGTCGTCGGCGCCATGACCCTGGTCGTCGGGCTGGCGATGGCCGAGGTGTGCTCCTCGTACCCGACCTCCGCCGGGCTGTACTTCTGGGCGCACCGGATGGCGCCCGAGCGCTCGCGGGCGGCGTGGGCGTGGTTCACCGGCTGGTTCAACGTCCTGGGGCAGGTCGCGGTGACCGCCGGGATCGACTTCGGCGCCGCGTCCTTCCTCAACGCCTATCTCGACCTCCAGTTCGGCTTCGCCGCCACGCCCGGCCACACCATCGCCCTGTTCGGCGCGGTGCTCCTGCTGCACGCCGTGCTCAACACCTTCGGCGTGCGGCTGGTGGCGTTCCTCAACTCCGTGAGCGTGTGGTGGCACCTGGTCGGCGTGGTGGTCATCGTCGGGGCGCTGGTGATCGTGCCCGATCACCACCGGTCGACGTCGTTCGTCTTCACCCGCTTCGTCAACGAGACGGGCTGGAGCTCCGGCCTGTACGTGGGGCTGATCTCGCTGCTGGTCGCGCAGTACACCTTCACCGGCTACGACGCGTCCGCGCATATGACGGAGGAGACGAACGACGCCGCCGTGGCCGGCCCCCGCGGGATCGTCCGGTCTATCTGGGTGTCGTGGATCGCCGGTTTCGTGCTGCTGGCCGGGCTGACCTACGCCATCCAGGACTGGAGCGGCACGGTCGGCACCCCGACGGGCGTGCCGCCGGCCCAGATCTTCCTGGACGCGCTCGGCGCCTCGGCCGGAAAGCTGCTGCTGCTCGTGGTGATCGTGGCGCAGTTGTTCTGCGGGATGGCCTCCGTGACGGCGAACTCCCGGATGATCTACGCCTTCTCCCGGGACGGCGCCCTGCCGTTCTCCCGGGTCTGGCACCGGATCAACCCGCAGACGCGCACGCCCACGAACGCCGTGTGGCTGGCCGCCGGCGGCGCCTTCGTCCTCGGCCTGCCCTATCTGATCAACTCCACGGCGTACGCGGCCGTGACCTCCATCGCGACCATCGGCCTCTATCTCGCCTACGCCGTGCCGACGCTGCTGCGGCTGCGCCGGGGCGACGCGTTCGAGCGCGGGCCCTGGCACCTGGGCCGCTGGTCGAAGCCGGTGGGGATCGTGGCGATCTGCTGGGTGGCGCTGATCACGGTGCTGTTCATGCTGCCGCAGTCCGGCCCGGTCACCGTCGACACCTTCAACTACGCGCCGATCGCGGTGGCCGCGGTGCTGGGCTTCGCCGGGATCTGGTGGCTGGTCTCGGCCCGCCGGTGGTTCCTCAACCCGGGGCATCCCCGCAACGCCGCGCCGCTGCGGGGATCCACGGCCTCCCCTCCTCCGGGGATCTCGGACGCGTTCCGCTGGTGACCGGAGGGCGGCAGCCGTCCGGCGAAAGGTTTCTCGACTACCGGATCGTCGGATAGCCGAAGGCGTAGCCCTGTTCCTTGAGCCACGGCAGCAGCTCCTCGAGGGCCGCCACGGTCTGACCGCGGTTCCCGCCGCCGTCGTGGAAGAGGATCGTGGGGCCCTCGTGGAGCTCGCGCTTCACCGTGGCGACGATCTTGTCGGTGCCGGGGTTCTGCCAGTCGCGGGTGTCGACGTTCCAGCCGAGGGGCCGCATGCCGTGGGAGGCGGCGACCTCTCGGCTGTACGGGGTGAAGGCGCCGCCGGGGGCACGGTAGTAGGGCACCTTGACCCCGGCACCCGCGGCGTCCTCGATCATCTTGCGGGCGTCGAGGACCTGCTGGCGCTGGTAGGACTCGGAGCGCTTGTCCATGGCCACGTTGTGGTCGACGGAGTGGTCGCAGAGGCGGTGGCCGGCCGCGACGACCTTCTTGACGAGGGCGGGGTACTCCTTCGCGCGGGAGCCGATGATGCAGAAGGTGGCCGTGGCGCCGTTCTTCCTCAGCACGTCGAGGACCTTCACCGTCCAGCCCGGTTCGGGGCCGTCGTCGATGGTGAGGTTGACGGCCTTCCCCGGGCTCTCGCTGCCGTGGGTGAGCTCGGCGGAGACCCGCTCCGGCGGTGACGGTGACGACGACGGCAGCGGCGACGACGGCGTACCGGACACCCCGGGCTTCCCGTCCACACCGACGCTCCAGGCCGCCCCGGGGCTCCCGCCGGTCCCACTGCCCCCGCCGGTCCCGATGGTCCCACTGCCCCTGCCAGTCCCGCTGCTCCCGTCCGTCCCGCTGCCGGACGGGCTCATCCCCTGGGTCCGTTCAGGTTTTCCCGAGTCCTCCGTGGCCATGGCCACGCAGCCCGGTATCGTCGCGGCGAGCAACAGAACCGATACCACCGTCATCGTGAGGTGACGCCTCCGAGCGGTCAGTCGTGCCATGCACTTCCCCTCCCTCGGTGTGTGCTCCGGATCCCCGCGTGGCTATGCACACGTGCTCATCCGCACGCATTCGCAGCCGTTGGTGCACCCGAAGACGTCGTCGCCGAAAAGAAGGTTCCAAGAAGCCACGAGTCGTTCGGTGATGTGTTAACGGACTGGTCACTACCGGGGTTTCGGGGAATTGATCACTTCATTCCCGCCCCTTCGCCCCCTCCTTCACCCCTCCGTCACCTCCTCTCCGCGACCTCTCCTCCGGCCGTCTCCGGCCCCTCCCCCGCGCCCGCCGCGATCACCGCCGCCACCTCCTCCCTGCGCGCCGCCTCCTCGGCCGCGAAGCGCTCGGCGTCCAGCCGCTCGGCCAGCTCCTCGTCCCGGGCCATCAGCAGGTCCAGACTGGAGTCGCCCATCTCCAGGACGCCCATGTCGACATAGGCGCGCTGCAGGCGTTCGCCCCACAGGCCGATGTCCTTCACACAGGGCACGATGCGGCTGAACAGCAGCTTCCGGAACAGCCGCAGATTGCCGGAGCGCTCGCTCAGCTCGACGGCCTCGGCGGCGGGCAGCCCGAAGTCCGTGAGGACCACTTCCCCGCGCAGCCGGTCCCGCATCAGATAGCAGCCCTCGATGACGAACTCCTCCCGCTCGCGCAGCTCCTTCTCGGTGAGCTGGGCGTAGTGGTCGCGCAGGGCCATCCGGCCGAAGGCGACGTGCCGGGCCTCGTCCTGCATGACGTAGGCGAGGATCTGCTTGGGCAGCGGCTGGTCGGTGGTGTCGCGGAGCATGCCGAAGGCGGCGAGCGCGAGCCCCTCGATCAGGACCTGCATACCGAGGTAGGGCATGTCCCAGCGGGAGTCGCGCAGGGTGTCGCCCAGCAGGGCCTGGAGCTTGTCCTCGATCGGGTAGACGAGGCCGACCTTCTCGTGGAGGAAGCGGCCGAAGATCTCGGCGTGGCGGGCCTCGTCCATGGTCTGGGTGGCGGAGTAGAACTTCGCGTCCAGGTCCGGCACGGACTCCACGATGCGGGCCGCGCAGACCATGGCGCCCTGCTCACCGTGGAGGAACTGGCTGAACTGCCAGGAGGCGAAGAGGCGCCGCAGCTCGTTCCGGTCCGCCTCGGTCATCCGGTCCCAGTAGGGGGTGTTGTGGACCGGCAGGTTCTCGTCGGGGATGCCCAGCGGGTCGCACGGGTCCACCGGGAGGTCCCAGTCGATGCGGGTGGTGGCGTCCCACTGCTTGTCCTTGCCCTTCTGGTAGAGGGACAGCAGTCGTTCGCGGCCGTCCTGGTACTCCCAGCTGAAACGGGCGGCCCCGGAGGCCGGCACCTCCCACAGGGGCCCGGCCGGCTCGTGTGCGTAGAACTCTCGCGTCGTCATCGACGCCTCCTGTACCTCGTCGTCCAGGTCGTCCCTCGCGCGCCTTCCATTCGGCAGGCTCACACGGTGGTTACCGCCGGGTCAATGACCGGTCACCGGAGTCTCCCGGGGGGATTGACGTCCTTGCTGACAAGCAGTCTCATAAAGCGTGACCGCGGGTAACTCACAGACGAGGTGTCCTCAGCCATGACCGCCGTGACCCCCCAGACCGCGTCCCCGCAGCCGCTCCGGGACGCGCTCGGCCCGCTCAAGGACCGGGAGAAGGTCGCCGAGCGGCTGCTCGAATCGTCCGCCCGGCACTCCTTCGACCCGGACACCGAACTGGACTGGGCGGCGCCGCTCGTCCCGGGCAAGTGGTTCTGGCCACCGGAGCTGCTCTCCCTCTACGGCACCCCGCTGTGGCGGCGGATGTCCGAGGAGCAGCGCATCGAGCTGTCCCGGCACGAGGCCGCGGCGCTGGCCTCCGTCGGCATCTGGTTCGAGGTGATCCTGATGCAGCTGCTGGTGCGCCACCTCTACGACAAGCCGCTGACCAGCGCGCATGTCCGCTACGCGCTGACCGAGATCGCCGACGAGTGCCGGCACTCGAAGATGTTCGCCCGCATGGTGGAGAAGTCCGGCGCCCCCGCGTACCCGGTGTCCCGGCTGCACCACGGCCTCGCCCGGATCCTCAAGTCGGTGTCCACCACACCCGGTTCGTTCGCCTGCACCCTGCTCGGCGAGGAGATCCTCGACTACATGCAGCGGCTGACCTTCCCCGACGAGCGCGTCCAGCCGCTCGTCCGGGGCGTCACCCGCATCCATGTGGTGGAGGAGGCCCGCCATGTGCGGTACGCGCGGGAGGAGTTGCGCCGCCAGATGGTGGGCTGCCCGCGCTGGGAGGCCGGGCTGACCCGGCTGAGCGCCGGCGAGGCCGCCCGCGTCTTCTCGCTGGCGTTCGTCAACCCCGCCGTCTATACGAACGTGGGCCTCGACCGCCGCGAGGCCGTGGCCCAGGTACGGGCCAGCGGCCACCGGCGCGAGGTGATGCAGGCGGGCGCGAAACGCCTCACCGACTTCCTGGACGACATCGGGCTGATGCGCGGCACGGGGCGGCGGCTGTGGCGCAGCTCGGGGCTGCTCGGCTGAACGGACGGACCGGCTCCACGGTTTCGCGCTCCCGCGCGGCGGTTACGCTGCGGTGCATGAACGGCAGCGGAACCGCCCCGGCAGCACGGACTCCCGCCCCGCGCGCCGCCTACCGCAGGCTCAGCGTCGAGGAGCGCCGCACCCAGCTGATCGCCGCCGCGCTCACGCTCTTCGCGCACCGCGCTCCCGAAGAGGTGTCCCTGGACGACGTGGCGGCCGCCGCCAGGGTGTCGAGGCCCCTCGTGTACCGCTACTTCCCGGGCGGCAAGCCGCAGCTCTACGAGGCCGCGCTGCGCAGCGCGGCCGACGACCTCCAGCTGTGCTTCGCCGAGCCGCGGACCGGCCCGCTCAGCGAACGGCTCGCCGCCGTGCTCGACCGCTATCTGGGGTTCGTCGACGAGCACGACGCGGGGTTCAGCGCCCTGCTCCAGGGCGGCAGCGTCGCCGAGACGTCCCGTACGGGCGCGATCGTGGACGGCGTGCGGCGGGCGGCGGCCGGGCACATCCTCACCCACCTGGCCGTGGGCTCGCCGGGCCCCCGGCTGCGGATGATGGTCCGCACCTGGATCGCGGCCGTGGAGGCGGCGTCGCTGATCTGGCTGGACGAGGACAAGCTGCCGCCGGCCGCGGAGGTGCGCGACTGGCTCGTCGACCACTTCGTGGCGCTGCTCGTCGCTACGGCGGGGAGCGACGGGCAGGCGGCGGCGGTCGCCCGGGCGGCGCTGGACCTGGAGGCGGCGGACGGGACGGTGGGGCGGCTGGCGCGGCGGGTGGCGGAGGTCGTGACGGACTCCGGGCACCTGCTGGAGCTCCCGGCGGCCGAAGGGGATGTGCCCGGCGCGGAGTGACCCCGGCGCGGAATGCCCCCCGGTGCGGGGTGGCACCGCCCGGAATGACCCGGCCCGGAGTGACACCGCCCGGGGCGGCGCCCGGTCCGCGGCTCCGGAACGGCCCCGCGCACGACCGGCCCTCCGCTCGCCTCCCGCCTCCCGCCCCTCGGATACGGCCCGTAACGACGCCCCGCCTACCTCCGGGTGATCGCGGAACGTATGCCCGCACCCTCCGGCCGCGCGGAGAGCGTGGCTGACCCGTACGGACCCGCTACGACCGGGAGCCCGTCCCCCGCCTGACGGAGACTGGTGGCGTGAAAAGCGAAAATACGCCCTTCGAGGGCGGGCCCCTGGACGGGCGCGTACTGCCGGTACTGCTGGGCGCCACCGGGCATCCACCGAAGACCTATGAGGTACCGGTGCCCGCCGAGGACGGCGGGGCCCCGGCCGTGCATGTGTACCGCCGGGAGACGGCGGGCACCACCCGCCGGCTCGGGCTGCACAAGGGGTGGAAGTACGTGTACGACCCCGAGGGCGCCCCGGCGGGCGGTCTCAAGTGGCCATGGACGCGTCCCGGGAGGTGACGGCCCCGGAGGCGGCGCGCGCTGGCATTCGCGCGCCCCTCCATGTGGGTGATGTGGGGGCACCGCAGGAGTGAGCGGGTTAGGCGGATTCGCCCATGCCCACTGCCGTAAGTACGACCGGCCGTGCCACGATCCTCCGTGGGCAAACGATCACGCCCAGTAACGGAGGTGAGTCCGTGTCAGGACGGTTCGTGCGCTCTGTGTGCACGGCGGCGCTGGTGGCCGGCGCCGCATCGGTCGCACTGCAGGCGCCCCCGGCGTCCGCGGCGCCGGCCGACCCGCCCGACCAGCCCGTCAGTGCCCTGCTCGCCCGGCTCCAGGCCCTCTACCGCAAGGCGGAGACGGCCACGGAGACGTACAACGCCACGGAGGAGAAGCTCAAGGGGCAGCGCAAGGAGACCGCCCGCCTGAACGGCGACCTCACCCGCGCCCGCGGCGCCCTCACCGACAGCCGGGACGACGCCGGCCGCATCGCCCGGGAGCAGTACCGCGCCGCCGACGGCGCCTTCTCCCCCTTCCTCGGCTTCCTGCTGAGCCCCGACCCCCGGCTCGCCTTCGACCGCAGCCACCAGATCACCCGCGCCGCCGGCCACCGCGCCGCGACGGTGCACCGGCTCACCCATGACGAAAGACGGGCGGAGGAGCTCGCGGCCAGGGCACGCAAGGCCCTCGACGCCCAGCAGAAGCTGGCCGCCCGGCAGAAGAAACAGCGCGACACCATAAACGACAGCCTGGCCCAGGTGGAGAAGCTGCTGGCCTCGCTCTCCGCCCAGCAGCTCGCCGAGCTCCGCGGCCTGGAGCGGCGCACGGCCGGAGAGGCCCAGCACACCCTCCTCTCCTCCGGCCGGCTGAGCGGCGCGCGGGCGCCCTCCAGAGCCGGCGGCAGAGCGCTCGCGTACGCCTACGCGCAGCTCGGCAAGCCCTATGTCTGGGGCTCCGCGGGGCCCGACTCCTTCGACTGCTCCGGCCTCACCTCGCAGGCGTGGGCGCACGCGGGCGACCTCATCCCCCGGACGAGCCAGGAGCAGTGGCGGACGCTGCCGAGGGTCTCGCTCGACCGGCTGCGCCCCGGCGATCTGGTGATCTACTTCGAGGACGCCACGCATGTCGCGCTCTACATCGGCGACGGCCTCGTCATACAGGCCCCGCGGCCGGGCACGGCCGTGAAGATCTCGCCGATCGCCTCGAACCCGCTGCTGGGGGCCGTCCGCCCGGACGCGGGAGAGGCCCCGCTGCGCGACTACGTCCCCCCGCTGCCACCGCCGCCCGGGTCGTCGGCGCTCCCCTCGTCGGTGGCGGTGGCCCTGGACGCGGCCGCCACCCCGGCGACATAGGCCGCCGTGCGCTCGGGGTCGTAGAAGTAGTCCTCGAAGTCGGCCGGGTCGTCGAACCCCCGTACGAAGCGGTCGGCGACGGGCGGGAGTCCGGCCGCCGCCCCGATCAGCTCCATGTGGTGCGCGGCGGGCGGCGCCAGCATGGCGTTGGTCCACCGGGTGGTGTGCCGGGCCCGCTCCCAGTGGCGGGCGAAGGCGCCGGTCATCCACTCCTCGTCGAAGGGCAGGGCGCCGCGCTCGGTGATCGACTCCAGATAGGAGGCCGCGCACTTGGCGGCCGAGTTGGCGCCCTGGCCGGTCATGGGGTCGTCGGCGACGACGGCGTCGGCCACGCCGAGGACCAGCCCGCCCGAGGGCAGCCGCCCGACGGGGTGGCGGACGGTGGGGGCGTAGCGGCCGGCCAGCGTGGCGCCCGGGTCCGTCAGCTCGACGGCGGTGGCCCGCGCGTACTCCCAGGGGGTGAAGCGCTCCAGCAGCTCCAGGGTCCGCGCCAGGTGCTCGCCGGGGCTCCTGAGGTCCTGGAAGACGTCCAGCGGGCCGCCGGGCACCCCGGCCCAGAAGAGGAGGTCGGCACGTCCGGAGAGGGTCAGCGTGGGGACGACGAGGAGCTCGCCGACGCCGGGCACGAGGTTGCGGCGGACCGCCTCGAACCCGGGGTGCTCGGGGCGCGGGCCGAGCCCGTGCACGGAGGCCACCGCGAGCGCCCGCTGCGGGACGGCGTACGGGGAGCGGCCGGCGTCCCGGCCGAACAGCTCCGCCAGCTCGCCCTTGCCCGCGGCGACCAGGACCAGGTCGTAGCGGCGTACCAGGAAGTCCAGGTCGGAGACGGTCGCGCCGTGGATGACGAGCCGGCCGCCGCGGTCGGCGAAGGTGTCCAGCCAGCCGGCCATCTTCAGCCTCGGGTCGACGGACTGGGCCCAGCCGTCGAACCGGCCCACCCAGTCGAGCATCCGGCGGTGCCCGCCACCGGGCAGGTCGGCGGGGCCGGCCACGGAGACGCCCAGGCCGTCGATGCGCGGGGCACGGTCGGTCCAGAAGTCCAGGCCCAGCTCGCGCTCATGGCGCAGCGCCGTGGGGAAGAGGCACTGCGCCGACGGCAGCCGGTCCGCGCGCATCTCCTCGGGCGTGCGGTTCGACATCAGGGTGATGTCGTACCCCCGGGCCTGGAGCGCCAGTGCCAGCTGGAGCCCGGACTGGCCGGCTCCGACGATGAGGATGCTCCGCACGGGTCCGCTCCCCCTCCCGTGGGGCCCGTAGGTCCCGTAGATCCCATGGACCCTGCGGACCCCGCGGGTCCCATGGGTCCCTCATCCGGGTGTGGCGTCGAGTGCCCTGCCGACGAGGATCAGCAGGGTGTCCACGACGGCGATCCGCTGCCGGGCGTCCATGGTCACGAGGGGCACCTGGCGCGGGAGGGCGAGGGCCTCGCGCACCGCCTCGGGCTCGTGGCGGGCCGAGCCCTCGAAGTGGTTGAGCGCGACGATGTAGGGCAGCCCGGAGGTCTCGAAGTAGTCGAGCGCGGGGAAGCACTCGGCCAGCCGCCGGGTGTCGGCCAGCACGACGGCGCCGATCGCGCCCCGGACCAGGTCGTCCCACATGAACCAGAATCGTTTCTGGCCCGGCGTGCCGAAGAGGTACAGCACCAGGTCGGCGTCGAGGGTGATCCGGCCGAAGTCCATGGCGACCGTGGTGGTGGTCTTCAGGGGCGTGTCGGTGAGGTCGTCGAGGGTCTCGGCGGCGGCCGTCATCGCGGCCTCGGTGCGCAGTGGGGTGATCTCGGAGACGGAGCCGACGAAGGTCGTCTTGCCGACGCCGAAGCCGCCCGCCACGACGATCTTGGTGGCGTGGGGGGCGCGGGTCCGGTCGGTCTGCCAGCCCCGCACCACGGGGTGCGGGGCCGGGGCCTCCCGGACGACGAGGGCGGAGCCGGTGGCGCGGGAGGCGCCGGGAGCGGGCACGTCGGGGCCCCGGGCAGACACGCCGGGGCCCCCGCCGCGGGCCGCCCTGCGGGCCTCGGCGGGTCTGGCACCCCAGACGCTCCCGGCCGCACCCCCGGCTTCGCCGTCGCCCTCGGCTTCCCTGACCTCGGCCTCGGCCTCCCCGCCCGTGTCGGCGCCCTGGGCACCCCCTAAGCCCCGGGTATCACCGGTGCCCCGGGCGTCACCGGCGCCCCGGGCGCACCCGCCCGCCGGGGTCTCCGTCCCGCTCCTGACGTCCCCGGGGTCAGAGTCGGTGAAGTCCACCCCGCACCCTTTCCAGCAGCGCCCGGTCGGGCCGGCCGGTGCCGTGTTCGCTGTCGAAGACGCGGATCCTGCCCTCGTCGGCCAGTTCGAGCAGCAGCACCCGCACCACGCCCAGCGGCATCCTCAGCAGCGCGGCGATCTCCGCGACCGTGCGCAGCCGCCGGCACAGCTCCACCACGGCGCGCGCCTCGGGCACCCCGCGCGGGCAGGGGCCGCCGCCGGGCGGCCCGGCCGGGGCCCCGGCGCGGTAGTCGGCGGGGGCGTCGGGGTCGTCGCTGGCCGCGACGAAGGTCTCGACGAGCAGCGGGCGGCACCGGTGCGGCGGGCCGCCGGTGAGGGAGTACGGGCGGACCCGGGCCGGGCTGCGGCGGAGCGCGGTGGCACGGCTCATTCGACCGCCTCCACCGACTGGCGCAGTTCCCTGCGCAGGGCGGGGGTGAGGACGTGTCCGGCCCGGCCCACGAAGAGCGCCATGTGGTACGCGACGGCGCTCATGTCGCAGTCGGGCAGGGTGTGCACGCCCAGCAGCGAGCCGTCGCTGATGGTCATCACGAAGAGGCTGCCCTCGTCCATCGCGACCATGGTCTGCTTGACGGCGCCGCCGTCCATCAGACAGGCGGCGCCCGTGGTGAGGCTGCCCAGGCCGGCCACGATCGTGGCGAGGTCCCCGGTGGAGCCGCGCGGCCCCTCCGGCCGGCCCGTGCCGGGGTAGGCCGGCCGGTCCGGGTCGGAGGAGAGCAGCAGCAGGCCATCGGAGGAGACCACGGCGACCGACCGGACGCCGGGCACCTCCTCCACCAGGCCGGCCAGCAGCCAGTGCAGATTGCGGGCCTCGTGGCTCAGCCCGAAGGCGATGGGGCCGACTGGGGTGACGGGGGTCGCCCCCCGGGAAATCGCGGTCAACCGCGTGCCTCCTCGACAGTGTCGCCGGCGGGCGACCCCGCTGCGTTCCGATCGGTGGTGCGCCCGGCCCACTCCGCCTCGGCGTCCCGCCGCCCGGCGGTCGCGCCCCGCTGGAAGCCGGACAGCTTGCGCCGCAGCGCCTCCGCGTCGACGCTGCCGCGCGCGGGCGGGGGCGCGGGCTGCTGCGGGACGGCCTTGGGCGTGCGCTTGGGCAGGCCGTTGCCGACGGAAGGGTCGGCGGGGGCCGGCAGACGGGCGTGCCGGCCGGTGACGACGGCCGGTGCGACGGGCAGGCCGGTGACCCGTATCGGGCTGCCCGGGGGCAGGGCCGGCGGATCGGCGGGGTGGACGGGCGCGGGCAGCGGTACGGGCGCGGGGGCCCCGGCCACCTGCCCGGCGATGTGTGCGGTGCCCTGTCCGGTGACGGCACGCTGCGGGCGGCCGGGCAGGGCGTGGGAGTTGGCCTCGGCGAGGGTGCCGGGGAGGTGGACCCTCGGGGTCGCCGCGGCGCCCGGCACGGGCGGGACGTCGGCGAGGCCGGTGACCGTCGGCGAGCTCTCGGCCAGGATCGGCAGCGGGAGGACGACGACCGCCGCCGTGCCACCGGTCATCTGCTCCCGCAGCTGGACATGGACGCCGTGCCGGCCCGCGAGCCGGGCCACCACGTACAGCCCGAGGCCCTGGCGCTGTTCGCCGTCGCGGCGCTCGCCGTGCGGATCCGGGTGGCCCGTACGGCCGGCCGGGTCGGCGGCCGGGGGTTCCGGGGCCGGGTCGGCGAGCAGGGCGTTGAGTTCGGCGAGCCGGCCGGCGGTGATGCCGATGCCCTCGTCCTGGACGGAGAGCACGACCTCGCCGTTCTCCAGGAGCCAGCCGGAGAGCTGCACATGGGCCTCGGACGGGGAGAACTCCGTGGCGTTCTCCAGCAGTTCGGCCATGAGGTGGCTGATGTCCTCGGAGGCGAAGCCGGCGAGGCGGGCGTGCGGCGGCAGGGACTGGATCCGCACCCGCTGATACCGCTCGATCTCACCGGCGGCGGCCCGCAGGACGTCGAGCAGGGGGACGGGCGCGGTCCGGCCGGTGCCGCTCTCGGCGCCGGCGAGGGCGAGGACGTTCTCGCTGTTGCGGCGCATGCGGGTGGCGAGGTGGTCGAGCGTGAAGAGGGTCTCCAGGCGCTCGGGGTCGGTCTCGTGGGCCTCCATGCCCTCGATGACGGCCAGCTGCCGCTCGACCAGCCGGAGGGTGCGCAGCGACAGGCCGACGTGCAGGCCCTGCGCGCGCTCCCGGGCGGGGCCCGCGGGCGGTTCGGCGAGCTGCTCGGAGAGCCGGTCGGTGAGCTCCTGGTGCTGGGCGCGCAGGGCCTCGCGCTCCTCGGCGAGGGTCCGCCGGGAGGCGACGAGCCGGGTGCGCTCGCCCTCCAGGACGGCGATGCGTTCCTGCATCCGGTGGGCGGTCTCGCGGAGGACGTTCACGGAGCGCACGGTCTCGGCGAATTCGTCATCGCGGCCCTTGAAGGCGATGGGCCGCTCGGCGGCGGGGTCGGCGCAGACGCGGCGGGCGCCGAGGCGCAGGACGTCGAGCGGCCGGGTGACGGAGCGGCCGGCGCGGACGCCGGCGACGAGGGCGGTCAGCAGGCAGAGGGCCGCGGCGGCGGCGCGCAGCTCCAGGTCGGTCAGGGCGCCGCCGCGCAGCCGTTGGACGCGCTCCAGTTCACCGGCGGCGAGGACGGATTCGACGCCGCGCATCCGGTCGAGGCGGACGGTGAGGGCGGTGCGGACGGGGTCGGCGGGGCCCTCCGGCGCGGAGTCCCCCAGGAGGCGGGTGAGCTGGCCCTCGGCGACGGTGACCTCGGCGCCGCTGACCGTACGGTCGTAGGTGTCACGGGCGCCGGCCCCGGCGAGCCTGCGGAAGTCGGCGACGGCGTCCTGCTCGCGCTGGGCGGTGCGCCGGGCGGCCGCGGCGAAGGCCGCCCGCTGTCCCGGCTGCGCGTCCCCGCTCTGGGCGGGCTTCGCCGTGAGGGCGGCGAGGAGCAGGGCGCGGGTGGCCGACGCCTCCTCGACGGCGCGGCCCAGGGGCAGCAGGGCCGCGGGGCCGCCGGTGCCGGCGGCGTCGCCCGCGCGGTGCAGGGCCTGGACGGTGGTGGTGTAGGCGGTATGGACGGCGAGGGCGTCGCCGCCGCCGGTGAGCGCCTGTTCACGGGTGGCGGGGAGGCCGTCGAGCAGCCTGCGCACGGAGGCGGGGGCGGCGGGGAGGTAATCCTCGATCTGCCGGTCGACGAGGGCGCGTTGGTCCTCGGAGACGCCGGCCGGAGCGGTGTCGGCGCGGCCCGCCGCCACGTACTGGGTCATGGCGTCGCGTTCGTCCGCGAGGGAGTGCGCGAGGGCGAGCGCGGGGCCGGTGTCCTCGGCCCGGGTGACGAGCCTCCGGGCCTGGTCGAGTTCACGGGCCGCGTCGACGACGCCGAGGGCGCTCGCCCCGAGGACGGCGAGGGCGGTGACCGCGACGGAGGCGGTCAGCCGGTTACGCACCCGGGCGGTGCGCTCCCGCACCGCCGTGGACCGCTGTTCACGCTCGCCGCCCCGAAGCCGCTTCTTCCGCACCGGTGCTCTCAATCTTCTCTCGTCCCACCCCTGGTACTGATTTGACCCTTTCAGCACCTCTGAGGGGCAGGCGCCCATCAACCGCCCGGCCACTCGAAGGAGTGAATATCAATTTGAAATTGACCATCGACATATGTCAGGGGGTCACATGACCACCGCCGACGAGCAAGGGCGGTACGTCACTTCAAGAACGCTTCGGCGGCCGACAGGATGCGCGCCCGCAGTCGTAGATTTCCGACATCCGGCACACTGACCTCATGCGCATCGAACTCGCCACCCACCCGGGGGAACCGCACCACCCGAACGAGGACTTCGTGTCCGTGGCCCTGCCGGCCTCGGGTAACGGTGGGGCGCTGGTCCTGCTGGACGGGGTGACCCCGCCGCCCGACGGCGACACCGGCTGTGCGCACGGCGTGCCCTGGTTCACCGCCCGGCTGGGCGGCGCGCTGCTCGAACTCGCGGGTTCCCGCCGGGACATGACGCTCGCCGGCTGCCTCGCCGAGGCCGTCTCCCGCACGGCGGGCGCCCATCGCGACGGCTGCGACCTCACGCACCGGCGCACCCCGCAGGCCACGGTGGTCGTGGCGCGCTGGGACGCGGAGCGGGTGGAGCACCTGGTGCTCTCCGACTCCGCCCTGCTGGTGGCGGCCCCGGACGGCACGGTCACGCCCGTCCTGGACGACCGGATCGACCGGCTCGCCGCGCTGGGCCCGGTCACGGACGCGCAGCGCAACGCCGAGGGCGGTTTCTTCACGGCCGCCGCGGACCCGGCCGTCGCCGCCCGCGCCGTGACGGGCGTACGGGCCCGCGCGGAGGTCAGGGCCCTCGCCGCGGTCACGGACGGCGCGGGCCGCTGGGTGGAGGTCTTCCGCGAGGGCGACTGGGCGGCCTGCTTCGGCGTGCTGGCGAAGGAGGGGCCGCAGGCCCTGATCGACCGGGTCCGGGAGGCGGAGCGCGCGGACCCGGAGGGGCGCGCGCACCGCCGCGGCAAGCCGCACGACGACGCGACGGCGCTCTACGCGGAGCTCTGACCGCCGGAACGCGCCCCCGCCCGGCCCCGCGCCCGGGTCAGCCCTCGGCGCTCACGTTCAGCTGGCGCAGCAGGCGGGCGAGCTCCGCGACCTCGCCGCGATCCCAGTCGGCGAGCTTGCGCACGTACTGCTCCCGGCGGGCGTCGCGGACGCGGGTGAAGCGGGCGCGACCCTCCTCGGTGATCCGCACCAGGGAGGCGCGGCCGTCGGCCGGGTCGGGTTCGCGGGCGACGAGCCCGAGGTCGCACAGGGCGCGCAGCTGGCGGCTCATCGTGGCCTTGCCGACGCCGAAGTAGCCGGCGAGGTCGGTGGCGCGCTGCTGCCCGGCGTCCTCCAGGCGGACCAGCAGGCCGTAGGCCGCGGGTTCCAGCTCGGGGTGGACGGCGCGGGCCATCTCGCCGGAGGAGGCGCGGGCGCGGCGCAGGAAGACGGCCAGCTCCCGTTCCAGCGAGAGGTATGCCTGGTCCATACCACTGCCGTCCTCGGCGCGCGGTCCGCCCTCCTCGGCGGGCGGCTCTGTCGTCTGGTGCACGTCGGGCCCTCTCCGGCTCTTTCCGGCTGGTGAAAGTTTCATCCAGCCACGGCTCGTCACCGCAGCTACGTCAGTATTTCGCAGGAATAGACCAACGGCGGCACCGCGTCCCTCTATGCCTGGCGCGTCCGCACTCATAATTTTGGGTATGACATGGTCACACCAATGACGTCATTTCCGATTCGGCGTCCTTCCACCGTCGTACGAGCTGCCCGGAGGCATCCCATGCCCGAGCTCAGACCAGACCAGGCCCGACGCACCCACGACACGTTCCGCGGTGCCCGGCCGCTATCGGCCGTCCGGCCCGCCCGCTCCTTACGCCCCGTCCGTTCCGTTCTCTCCCTCCTCGCGTTCCTCGCCTCGCTGGCCCTGCTGGTCGTCCTCCCCGGACCCGCCGGCGCCGCCACCCCGGACACCGCGCGCGGCAAGCCGCCCACCCACCCCGAGCGGCACTGGCTGGGTTCCACGCTCCGGTCCCACGAGAAGCCGGCCGCCCCGGACGGACCCGGCCCGATCCCGCCCCTCGCCGCCGTCGAGGGCGTGGACGTGAGCAGCCACAACGGCAACGTCGCCTGGTCCACCCTCTGGGACAGCGGGGTCCGCTTCGCCTACTCCAAGGCCACCGAGGGCACCAGCTACACCAATCCCTACTTCGCCCAGCAGTACAACGGCTCGTACAACGTCGGCATGATCCGCGGCGCGTACCACTTCGCACAGCCCGCCAGTTCCAGCGGCGCCGCGCAGGCCGACTTCTTCGCCTCGCACGGCGGGGGCTGGTCCCGTGACGGCAAGACGCTGCCGGGCGTGCTCGACCTGGAGTGGAACCCCGACGGGGCGGACTGCTACGGCATGAGCGCGAGCCAACTGGTCGGCTGGGCCAAGGACTTCTTCACCACCTACCGGGCCCGCACCGGACGGGACGCGGTGCTCTACACCTCGACCACCTGGTGGAAGCAGTGCACCGGCGACTACGCGGGCTTCGGTGCCGTGAACCCGCTCTGGATCCCCCGGTACGGGGCCTCCGCGGGGGAGCTCCCGGCCGGCTGGGGGTTCCACACCATCTGGCAGTACACGGACACCGGCCCGGTGGTCGGTGACCACAACCGCTTCAACGGCACGTACAGCAGGCTCCAGGCACTCGCCAACGGCTGACGCGGGCTCCGGCCCGTAGCCGCCTTTCCTGTCCGCCCGGCAGGACGCCGGGCCCCCGGCCTATCGGCGCCGGGGGCCCGGTTCTTCGTCCGGGGACGCGCCTAGCCGCAGTTGCCCGCCGGGCGGGTGCGGGTCACCAGGTCGGTGTAGCCGGTGGTGCCGTCGATCCACACCACCTGCTTGCCGCCGGCCGCCGCGGCCGAGGACTGCTCACCCCGGTTGCAGGAGACCCGGCCCTTGCCCGAGCCGTCGGCGGCGAACTGCCACAGCTTGGGCATCGACTCGTTGCGGTACCGCGTGTCCGGCAGCGCGGAGGTGACGGTCACCGCGTTCTCGGAGGCCGTGAGGTCGAAGGGGAAGAGGGCGTCCGCGCCCTTCTCGGCGCTGAGGTCCTTCACCCCGGTGCCGTCGAGGTTCGCCCGGCGCACGGCCAGCTGGCCCTCGTCCTTGACCTCGTCCGCGAGCCAGAAGACATGGGTGCCGTTGATGCCCGTCTGGCCGATGGACTCCGGGTTGCCGGTCTGGCCCATCAGGGTCTTCTTACCGGTCTTGAGGTCCAGCACCTCGGTGCCGATCCGGTAGGCGTCGCCCTGCGGGTAGAGCTTCGCGTAGGCGATACGGCCGCCGCTCAGCGACGGGAGGGCGGTGCCCAGCTCGTAGCGGCCCTCGTCGACCCAGGTCGGCTCCTTGTCGCCGGTACGGAGGTAACCGACGTGCCGGCCGCCGAAGTCGTCCATCGACTCCAGGACGACGACGTCGCCCTCGATCCGCAGACCGCTGACGCCGTTGGGGGTGCTGTACAGCTTCTTGGCCAGGCCGCCCGAGAGCGGCCGGGACAGGACGTCGACGCCGGTCCGGCCGTACGCCGCCCAGACCACCGTCTTGCCGTCGGTGGCCGGGTAGACGTGGAAGCGCCCGTCGTTGGGGCTGATCAGCTTGGGCGCGCCCTCGCCGTCGGTCCGGCCGGCCCACACCGAGTACGCCTCGGAGCCGTCGTCGTTGGACTTGGACGTCGCGTACCAGCCGCCGCCGGCGCCGAGGCCCGCGCCCGCGGTGTTGAGCCGGGGCAGCAGCAGGTCGGTGTCGACGCCGAGCGCCTGCTCCCAGTCGGGCACGATGCCGTGGGCGTTGAAGGAGCGCTTGACGACGTTCAGGTCCTTGCCGGAGACCTTGAGCGCCTTGGCGGCCGCGAGGACGGCGTTACGGCCCTCGGTGAAGCCGTCGAGCGGCGTCATGTACTCCGTCAGCGCCTTGTAGGCGATCTTGTCGGCGAGGGTGCGGCCGAGGTCCTCGCGGATGTCCCACAGAGCGCCCGAGAAGATCGTGGAGTTGAGGTGCACCCCGCCGTTGTCCTGGCCGAAGCCCACCCCCAGGAAGTTCTTGGAGGTCGTCGCGCCGTCGTTGAGGTCGCGGAAGGCGCACTCGCGCGGGCCCTTGGTGCGGCACAGGTTCTCACCGAGGAGGCCCGCGTTCGGGTCGTCCATGGCGAGGCCGGCGGCGTCCACGTCGATGGCGTTGCCGAAGTAGTCGGCGAGCGCCTCGTTCAGGGCGCCGGACTGGCCGGCGTAGACGAGGTTGGCGGTGTTCTCGACGACCCCGTGGGTCATCTCGTGGCCGACGACGTCGAGGTCGGCGGAGAGCGTCTTGTACTCGCTGTCGCCGCCGCCGTACACCATCTTGGTGCCGTCCCAGAAGGCGTTGACGTACGCGTCGCCGAACTCCGTCACGCCGACCAGCGAGTTGATGGTCATGCCCCGGCCGTCGAGGCTGTTCCGGCCATGGACCTTCTTGTAGTAGTCGTAGACCTTGCCCGCGGCCCAGTGCGCGTCGACCGCGCCGGCCTCGGTGGCCTCCTTGCCGAACTGCGGGCCGGGCGAGCCGAACTCCTTGATGCCGCCGGGCCAGCGGCCGGAGACCTCGCCGACGTCCTTGCCGCGCGCGTCCCAGGTGGTGATGAGGTTCTTGCTGGTGTCCCACATCCGGGCGTGGTCGGTCATGACGTACTCGTTGCGGGCGGTGTCCTTGTACAGGCCGAGCTCGACGGTGGTGCCGTCGTACTTGACGCCCGAGCCGAGGACGCCGGGGCTCACCCCGCCGTCGGCGGCGGCGGACCTCGCGGCCCCGGCCGCGGCCTTCGAGGCGGCCTTCTCGCGGGTGCCGTCGGTGACTCTTTCTTTACCGAAGGTCTTGATGCCGCTGTACTGGAGGACCGGGAAGCCGGCCTTCGCGTCGATGTAGACCTCGCGCAGCACGGGCCGGCCGGTGGCCGGGTCGGTGCCGCGGACGGTCACGTGGTGGGTGAGGACGCCGGCGCCCTTGGGCAGCACGACCAGGCCGCGCGCGGTGCCGGTCAGCGCCTGCGCCGCCTTGGTCCGGGCCCCCTCCGAGGCGGTGACGTCGGTCCTGTCGAGGCGGTGGCCGCCGAGGTCGCGGAGGGTGGCGGCGACGGCCCGCCGGACCGCGAGCTCCTCGCCGACCTCCGCGGTCGTGCCGACCTTCAGGCCGGTGAAGTACTTGCCGGAGGTGCCGGTGACGACGCGCTTGCCGTCCTTCCGCTCCATCCGGACGACGTACTGGCCGCCGAGGACGTCCACGCCCCGGTGCTTCTGCTGGAGCCGCACGGTCTCCGCGGCGCCGGTGCTCTGGGTCTGCACGGGCGCGAGGTCGCGCGCCGGCCGGTCGATGCGGTAGCGGCTCTGCTTCTCGGCGAGGTGGCCGCGCGCGGCGTCGGCCGCGCTGCCGCTCGCCGGCACCGTCTCGCGGATGCCGTCCACCAGGGCGGGGGTCGCGGTGCCCGTCCCGGGGATCACCTCCGCCTTGTCCGGGGCGGGCGCGGCGGCCTGTGCGGGCATCGCGGACACGACGAGGGCGGCGGCGCCCAACAGCGCCGCCGCCCCCGCTATCCCGCTCTTCGCGGCCGGTCTTCCTGAACGTGCTCTGGGCTTACGCAAGGTTTCCCCCTCCGTAGTGCCGGAACGCCGGAAAGTGCTGTGGTCGGGGGACATGCAACCGAGGGGGCCCGGGGAGATCAACGGGGCGTAAGGGGCGAGGGGCGGCTTTCGGCCGCCCGGTGCCGCGGCGCACCGCCGCGGCACCGCCCGTCCGGCGCCCGACCGGTGTCCGACCGGCGCCCGACCGGGTCAGCCCATCTTCTCCGCCGCGCTGCGGATCGCCTCGCGGATGCGGAAGTACGTGCCGCAGCGGCAGACGTTGGCGATCGCGTCGAGTTCGGCGTCGGTCGGGTTCTTCGTACGCTTCAGGAGGGCCACGGCGGCCATGATCTGGCCGGGCTGGCAGTAGCCGCACTGGGCGACGTCCTGTTCGAGCCACGCCTCCTGGACCGGGTGCAGCCGGTCGCCGTCGGCCAGCCCCTCGATGGTGGTGACCTCGCGGCCGGCGGCCGCCGCGACCGGTACGACGCACGGCCGGACGGCCTCCCCGTCGAGGTGGCTGGTGCACGCCTTGCAGACGTCTATGCCGCAGCCGTACTTCGGGCCGCGGACGCCCAGCAGGTCGCGCAGCGCCCAGAGCAGGGGCAGGTCGTCGGGAGCGTCCACGGTGACGGGACGGCCGTTGACGGTGAAGGAGTGGGAGGGCACGGGCGGGGCTCCTGGCGCTAGCGGGGGAAGGGGGTGAAGTCGACGTCGAAGTTGACCGGAAAGCGGCGCGGGCGGGTTCCGGTGGCGCGGGCGTAGGCGTTGCCGATGGCGCCGACCGCGGCCGGTACGCCCAGTTCGCCGGCGCCGCCCGGCTCGCCCGTGGCCGGCATGACGAAGATCCGCACGTCAGGGGGCGTGTCCTTCTGCCGCGCGTAGTGGAACTGCGAGTAACTGCCCTCCAGCGGCAGCCCCTTGTCGATGTGGAGTCCGGCCGTGAGGGTGGTGGAGATCGCGTCGGTCAGCCCGCCGAGGAGCTGGGCCTCCAGGCCCCGCGGGTTGACGGCCCGGCCGACGTCGGCGGCGATCACGGCCTTGGTGACGCGCGGGCGCCGGGGGTCGGTCGCGTCGATCTCGACGAGGCAGGCCGTCCGGGACTTGTACTCCTCGTGGAAGCCGACGCCCTGCGCGTGCCCGGCGGGCATCGGGCGGCCCCAGGCGCCCTCGGCCGCGACCTTGTCGAGTACGGCCCGCTGGGCGCGGTTCCTGAGGAACGTCCGCCGGAACTCCACCGGGTCCTTGCCCATCCTCGCGGCGAGTTCGTCGATCAGCATCTCCTCCGCGCCACGGGTGTTGGCCGAGTACACCGACCGCCAGGAGGCCGTGGGCATCCGCAGCGGCACCTCGGTGAGCCGCTGGGTGGTGACGCCGAAGTGGTAGGGGGACTTCACCGTCGTGTGGAAGAGCGTCTGGGCGAAGCCGGCGTTGCCGAGGCCGCCCGGCAGCTTGGCGGCGGTCGCGGTGAGGATCTCGCCGAGGCCGTGCCGGAAGTCGGTCTCGACGGCGGCCACCCGGTGGTCGAAGCCCAGGACCTGTCCCAGCCCGTAGGTGGCCCGGATCTTGTGGTGGGTGGCGGGCCGCATCCGGCCGTGCCGGGTGTCGTCGATCCGGGACCACATCAGCCGCACCGGCCGCTTGCTCGCCCGGGACACCTGGGCGGCCTCCAGCGCGGCGTCGAAGAACAGCCGCCGGCCGAAGGAGCCGCCGCCCTGCACCACGTGGACGGTGACCTTGTCGACGGGCAGCCCGAGTTCCTTCGCGAGGGTCTGCTGGGCGACGATCGGCGTCTTGAGCGCCGACCAGATCTCGGCCCGGTCGGGGCGTACGTCCGCGACCGCCGAGTTGGTCTCCATCGGCGCGTGGCTGACGAACGCGAAGTCGAACTCCGCGTCGAGGTGTTCGGCGAGCGGCAGGGTGATCGGCGGGAGCGAGGTCGCGGCCCGCAGCCGGGCGCGGATCCCGTCGTCGGAGAGGCCGTCGACGGTGCCGGGGCCCCAGGTCACGTCCAGGGCGTTCTTGGCGTCCAGGGCCTGGCCGAAGGTCTCGGCGACGACGGCCACGCCGGTGGGGACGACGACGGTGTCGAGGACGCCGGGCATGGCGCGTACGGCCCGCTCGTTGTTCACCGACCGCACGGTGCCGCCCAGGGTCGGCGGACGGCGGACCATGCAGGGCTTGGCCCCGGGCACGTCGAGGTCCAGGGTGTACCTCTGGCGCCCGGTGACCATGGCCCGCGCGTCGATGCGGGAGGTGGGGGTGCCGACGAGTCTGTGCGCGGACTCCGGCTTGGGGGTGGCGGTGAGCGCCGCGAGGTGCCGGGAGGCGGCGGCCGCGGTGAGGGAGCCGTACGGGGCGGTGCGCCCGTCCGGCGCCACGACGGACCCGTCCTCGGTCCTGAGCGTGCCGGGTTCGAGGCCCCACCGCCCGGCGGCGGCGTGGACCAGGCGGGCCCGCGCGGCGGCGGCCGTGCGCCGGACGGGGTCGTAGAGCGACCGGATGGAGTTGGAGCTGCCGGTGAACTGGTTGAAGAGCAGCTCGGGCCGGGCGTCGTCGAGCTGGACCCGCACCTTCGCGAGCGGTACGTCCAGTTCCTCGGCGACCAGCATCGCGACCGCCGTCGTGATGCCCTGCCCGACCTCTTCCCTGGGCAGCCGGAAGGTGACGGTGCCGTCCTCGCCGACGGTCAGCACCAGCAGGTGGGCGGTGGGGGCCCCGGCGAGGATCAGCACGTCGCCGAGGTCGACGAGGTCGGCGGCCGCGGGGAGGGTGGGCACGACGGCCTCGGCGGCGGCCGGGGGGACGCCGTCCAGGGCGAGGCCGGTGCCGACGGCGAGGGTGGGGGCGGCGACGAGATAGGTGAGGAAGCGGCGCCTGGTGCGGTGCGGCGGGGAGGCGGGATCCGCCCGGCCCTGCCACGTCCCCTGTGCCGGTCGCGCCGGATGTTCCGTGCGTGCCTCCAGGTTCGGCTGTTCCGTCACAAGCGCTCCGATCCGGCCCGGCCCGCCGCGGGCCGCCGGACACTCAGCAGATCATCGCCATCGGGCCGGTGGCGGGCAAGGGGCGGCCCGGACTACGAGGTGACGGGGCGCCAGGCCGGTCCGTCGCCGCCCCGCTCGACCCGCCCGAAGACGACGTCGGCGAAGTGGAGGCCGAAGCCGGTGGTGTCCGGCCTCGCCAGCTCCTCGACCAGGCGGTGCCGGAACTCGGCGGACCGGACGGGGTCGTGGTCGACGACGGCGGACCACTCGGGGTGGTCGACCTGGATCGGCGAGTGCAGGGCGTCGCCGAAGGCGATCAGGCGCCGGCCGCCGTCGGTGATGACGTAGGCGGCGTGGCCGGCGGTGTGACCCGGCGTCAGCATGACGCGGACGCCCGGGAAGATCTCCTCCCCGTCGGCGACGGTGCGGACGCGGGGCTCCAGCGCGGCGAGCATCTCCTTCGACGTGCCGTGCTCCTCCGCGAGGTGGCGCCGGGTCCACTCGGGCTCGGCGACGAGGTACTCGGCCGCGGGGAAGGCCGGGCGGTCGGTCCCGGGGACCGGGAGACAGGCCCAGCCGAGGTGGTCAAGGTGGAGGTGGGTGAAGGCCACGGCCTCGATGTCGCCGGGCGCGCGGCCCGCCTTCGCCAGGCTGTCCAGCAGCGCGCCGCCGTAGAGGCGGCCATGGGCGTTGCCGGGTTCGGCCGGGATCTCCTGGGGGCCGAGCCCGGCGTCGATCAGCAGCGCCCGGCCGTCGCGCTCGACCAGCAGGCCGCCCATGCTGGCGACGAGGTTGCCGGTGGCGTCGAGGTACTCGGGGTGCGCGGCCCAGGTCTCCTCGCTGACGTCGGGCAGCCAGCCGGGCGTCAGCTGACCTGCGCCGTCGGGCAGGTAGGTCAGCTTCGTGCCGCCGAGCCGAAGTGTGTGGATGCCCGCAGGCCGTCGCAGTCGCTCGTCCATGATCCCGCCCTTGTCTCCGTTGGTGTCGTGAGGACGGATCGACAATAAGCTTCCAGCTTGAATGATTCAAGTGAGAATGATGCTGACTTGAATGATGTGGGCTTGATGCGCTGGCTAGGATGGGGCCCATGACGACACCGGAGGCACACCCGGACACGCAGGGGCGGCCGACGGGCACCCGGGTGGACCCGGTGGACGCCCGGGAGGCGCACGCGACGGCCGAGCGGCAGCTGTGCGGCCTGGTGACGGGCCTGGCCCGGCGGATCGCCGACCACGTCAGGGAGCGCGCGACCCGGCTCGACCTCACGGCCCCGCAGGCCACGGCCCTGCGGGAGCTGACCGGCCCGATGACCATGCGGGAGCTGGCCGACCGCATGGCCTGCGAGCCGTCGAACGCCACGTTCGTCATCGACAAGCTGGAGAGCCAGGGCCTGCTGGAGCGCCACCCGCACCCGACGGACCGCCGCGCGAAGCAGCTGATCCTGACCCCCGCGGGCACGGAGCTGCGGGAGCGCCTCCTGACCCTGCTCAAGGAGGAGGGCCCGCTGGCGGGCCTGAGCCTGGCGGAGCAGGGCGCGCTCCAGGACCTGCTCCAGCGCGCGGTCACACGCTGACGCTCCCCGCGCCCGGGCTCCTGCGGCCCGTCCGACGCGAACCCGCTCGGCACCCGGCCGGATGCCGGGCGGGCGGGCAGGGAACCCCCCTCCCCGCCCGCCCCGTTCCCCTTATCGCACGCCGATCGCCCCCCCCCGCAGACGATCACTGCGGGGGGCGCCAGTGCCCATAAGGGTGCACAAGAGGCGCACAGCGCGCACGCACCTCAGGGGAGCGCCCCCGCACCCGTGACCGGGCCGGGAGCGCTCCGTTCCACCGCCGTGTCCGGGCCGTCACGCCGCCACGGCCACCCCCGGCCGCGTCTCCGCCGGCTGGAGGGCCAGTTCCAGGACCTGGCGGACGTCCGAGACCGGGTGGACGTCGAGCTTCTCCAGCACCTCCGCCGGGACATCGTCGAGGTCGGACTCGTTGCGCTTGGGGATGACGACCGTGGTGATCCCGGCCCGGTGGGCGGCCAGCAGCTTCTGCTTGACACCGCCGACGGGCAGGACCCGGCCGGTCAGCGAGACCTCGCCCGTCATCGCCACGTCCGGCCGGACCCGGCGGCCCGACAGCAGGGACGCCAGCGCCGTCGTCATCGTGACGCCCGCGCTCGGACCGTCCTTCGGGACCGCGCCCGCCGGTACGTGCAGGTGGACGCCGCGGTCCTTGAAGTCACCCACCGGCAACTCCAGTTCCGCGCCGTGGGAGCGGAGGAAGGACAGGGCGATCCGCGCCGACTCCTTCATCACGTCGCCCAGCTGGCCCGTCAGGGTCAGGCCCGCGCCGCCCGTCTCCGGGTCGGCCAGGGACGCCTCGACGAACAGCACGTCGCCGCCCGCGCCCGTCACGGCGAGGCCCGTCGCCACGCCCGGCACCGACGTACGGCGCTCGGCCGGGTCCTGTGCCGACTCGGGGGTGTGGTGCGGCCGCCCGATCAGCTCGCGCAGCTGCTCCGCGCCCACCGTGAACGGCAGTTCCCGCTCACCCAGTTCGTGCTTGGCCGCGATCTTCCGCAGCAGCCGGGCCAGCGCGCGCTCCAGGGTGCGCACGCCCGCCTCCCGGGTGTACTCGCCGGCGAGCTTGCGCAGGGCCTCGTCCTCCAGGACCACCTCGCCGCTCTCCAGCCCCGCGCGCTCCAGCTGCCTCGGCAGCAGGTGGTCGCGGGCGATGACGACCTTCTCGTCCTCGGTGTAGCCGTCCAGGCGGACCAGCTCCATACGGTCCAGCAGGGCCTCCGGGATGGACTCCAGGACGTTCGCCGTCGCCAGGAAGACCACGTCGGACAGGTCGAGTTCGACCTCCAGGTAGTGGTCCCGGAAGGTGTGGTTCTGGGCCGGGTCCAGGACCTCCAGGAGGGCCGCCGCGGGGTCGCCGCGGAAGTCGGAGCCGACCTTGTCGATCTCGTCGAGCAGCACGACCGGGTTCATCGAACCGGCCTCCTTCACCGCCCGGACGATCCGGCCGGGCAGCGCCCCCACGTACGTACGGCGGTGACCGCGGATCTCGGCCTCGTCCCGTACGCCGCCCAGCGCGACCCGTACGAACTCGCGCCCCATCGCCCGGGCCACGGACTCGCCCAGCGAGGTCTTGCCCACGCCGGGCGGCCCGACCAGGGCGAGCACCGCGCCGCCGCGCCGGCCGCCGATGACGCCGAGGCCCCGGTCGGCACGGCGCTTGCGGACCGCGAGGTACTCGGTGATGCGCTCCTTGACGTCCGTAAGGCCCGCGTGGTCCTCGTCGAGGACGGCCTTGGCGCCGGGGATGTCGTACGCGTCCTCGGTGCGCTTGTTCCAGGGGAGCTCCAGGACGGTGTCGAGCCAGGTGCGGATCCAGCCGCCCTCGGGGCTCTGGTCGGAGGCGCGCTCCAGCTTGCCGACCTCCTTGAGGGCCGCCTCCCGGACCTTTTCCGGCAGGTCGGCGGCCTCGACGCGGGCCCGGTAGTCGTCGGACTCGCCGTCCGGGTCGCCGTTGAGCTCGGCGAGCTCCTTACGGACGGCCTCCAGCTGGCGGCGGAGCAGGAACTCGCGCTGCTGCTTGTCGACGCCCTCCTGGACGTCCTTGGCGATGGACTCGGCGACGTCCTGCTCGGTCAGGTGCTCGCCGAGCCGGCGGACGGCGAGCCTCAGCCGCGCCACGGGGTCGGCGGTCTCCAGCAGCTCGACGCGCTGGGCGAGGCTGAGGAACGGGGAGTAGCCGGAGTTGTCGGCGAGCAGGCCGACGTCGTCGATCTGCTGGACGCGGTCCACGACCTGCCAGGCGCCGCGCTTGCGCAGCCAGCTGGTGGCGAGGGCCTTGTACTCCTTCACCAGGTCGGCGACCGCGCCGGGCAGCGGGTCCGGGACGCTCTCCTCGATCCGGGCGCCCTCGACCCACAGGGCCGCGCCCGGCCCGGTCGTCCCGGCCCCGATGCGGACCCGGGCGAGCCCCCGGATGAGCGCGCCGGGGTCGCCGTCGGAGAGCCGGCCGACCTGCTCGACGCGGCCGAGCGTGCCGGTGCCCACGTAGGCGCCCTCGATCCGGGGAACAAGCAGCACCCGCGGCTTGTCGTCACCGGTGGCGGCGGCCTGGGCGGCCTCCACCGCGGCCCGCACCTCGGCGTCGGAGAGGTCCAGCGGGACGACCATGCCGGGCAGCACGACCTCGTCGTCGAGGGGCAGCACGGGCAGGGTGAGCGGTGTGGACATGGAAGCCATGATCTCCCCTTCGGCAGGCAAGTTGAGCTACATGGACTCAATGCTTCTGCCTCTACGGGTGTTCCCCGGGCGTGTTCGCTCTGAGCGATCAGGGCTGTTGTGGGCCTCGTGGCTCCTACGCCGCGTTCGGGAAGGCCCGCCGGTAGTCCGTGGGCGACACCCCCAGGTGCTGCGCGAAGTGCCGCCGCAGGTTCGCGCCCGTGCCCAGGCCGCTCCGCTCCCCGATCCGTTCGATCGAGAGGTCCGTCGCCTCCAGCAGCGCCTGCGCCCGGGCCAGCCGCTGGTTGAGGAGCCACTTCAGCGGGGTCGTGCCCGTCGCGGCGTGCAGGCGGCGGAAGAAGGTGCGGGGGCTCAGGCCGGCGCGGCGGGCCAGGTCGTCGACGGTCAGGGGCCGGTCGAGGTGCTCGGTGGCCCACTGGAGCACGGGGGCGAGGCCGTCGTCCCCGGCGGCCGGGACGGACAGGTCGACGTACTGGGCCTGGCCGCCGGGCCGGTGCGCGGGGACGACCAGGCGGCGGGCCAGCTGGTTGGCGACGTGCGCGCCCAGGTCGTGCCGGACCAGGTGCAGACACAGGTCCAGCCCGGCCGTGACCCCGGCGCTGGTGAGGACGTCGCCGTCGTCCACGTAGAGCACGGAGTCGTCGACCCGCACGCCCGGGTACCGCTGGGCCAGCTCCTCGGTGTGCATCCAGTGGCAGGTGGCCCGGCGGCCGTCGAGGACGCCCGCCTCGGCGAGCGCGAAGGCCCCGGCGCACAGGGACACCATCCGGGCGCCCCCGGCGGCGGCCTCCCGCAGGACGGAGATCAGCTCCGGGGGCAGCTCCCGGCCGCCCTCGACGCACGCCTCCGGGACCGAGGGGACGATCACGGTGTCGGCGCCGAGCAGCCCCTCGGGCCCGTAGGGGGTGCGCAGCCCGAAGCCGTGGGCCGACGCGGCCCGGCCCCGGTCCGCGCCCACCGCGCACAGCCGCAGGTCGTACCAGGGGTCCGCCAGGTCCCGGTGCGGGATGCCGAAGACCGTTGTGACGACCCCCAGCTCGTACAGGTCCCAGAAGGGGACGTCGTCGTCGATCACGGCCACTGCCACGGTTCCGGCGCTCATGCCGTCAGACTATTGGCAGGAATGGTTCGGCAGTAGTCAGTCCTGCCACTGTCGGCCCTCTTCCGGCCACGCGAAGCTGGCTCTCGATCGAACCGCTTCCGCACCGCAGGGGGAGAAACACCGATGAGTGTCACCGTTCTCGGACTGGGCCGCATGGGCACCGCGCTGGCCGGCGCGTTCCTGGCCGCGGGCCACCCGACCACCGTCTGGAACCGCTCGGCGGGCAAGGACGACGACCTGGTCGCGCGCGGCGCCGAGCGGGCCGCCGGCGCCGCCGAGGCCGTCGCCGCGAGCCCGCTGGTCGTCGTCTGCCTCTCGACCTACGACGTGGTCCGGGAGGTCCTGGCCGACAGCGCCGAGGTGCTGCGCGGCCGCACCCTCGTCAACCTCACCTCCGGCTCGCCCGAGCAGGCCCGCGAGACCGCCGCCTGGGCCGCCGGACACGGCGTCGGCTACCTCGACGGCGCCATCATGTCGACCCCGCCGGGCATCGGCAGCTCGGCGATCATGCTGCTCTACAGCGGCTCGCCGGCCGCCTTCGCGGCGCACGAGGACACCCTCCGGAGCCTGGGCGACGCCGTCCACCTCGGCGACGACGCGGGCACCGCGTCCCTCTACGACACCGCGCTGCTCGGGATGATGTGGGCGACGCTCGGCGGCTGGCTCCAGGGCGTGGCGCTGACCGGCGCGGACGGGGTCGCGGCGACGGCGTTCACGCGGGTCGCGATCCGCTGGACGGCGGCCGTCAACGGCTTCATGAGCACCTACGCGCCCCAGGTCGACGCCGGGGAGTACCCGGGCGACGACGCCACCCTCGACGTGCACCTCGGGGCCGTCGAGCACCTCGTCCACGCCAGCGCGGCGCGCGGCCTGGACATCGAGGTGCCGGGGCTGTTCAAGGCGTTCATCGAGCGGGGGATCGCGGCCGGGCACGGCGGCGACAGCTACGCGCGGCTGATCGACGTGGTCCGGAACGGGGGCCGGGCGTGAGCGTCACCTATCCGGATGTCGTCCGTACCGGCCCGGACGGCGCCGCTACGGATGTCGTTCCTACAGGCGCCGCTCCCACGGACGTCGTTCCTACGGGCGTCGTTCCCACGGACGCCGCCCACCCGGCCGGCACCCGCCCCGGCGCGCGTACGGGCGCCCCCGTTCCCACCGCCGCCGGCTGGGCCGCGCTGCTCACGGAGGCCGCCGAGCACTGCACCGACGTCCTCGCCGAGGCGCCGCGCGCGGAGGACTGGACCCGGCCCGCCCACGGGCTCGACTGGTCCTGCCACGCCACCCTGGACCACCTGGCGCTCGGTCTCATCGGCTACGCGGGGCTGCTCACCGCCCGGCCCACCGACCGCTACATCGCGCTCTTCGCCTCGCTCGACCCCGAGGCGCCGCTACCGGCCCGGCTGGAGGGCATCCGCATCGCCGCGGCGCTGCTGGCGGCCACCGTCCGGGGCGCGGACCCCGGGGACCGCGCCTGGCACCCCTGGGGGCACTCCGACGCGGCGGGCTTCGCCGCCATGGGGCTGGTCGAGATCCTGGTGCACACCGACGACCTCGCGCGCGGCCTCGGCCTCGCCCGGCGGCTGCCCGACGAGCTGTGCGCGCCCGCCCTCGCCCGGCTGTTCCCCGACGCCCCGGCCGGGCACTCCCCCGCCGGGACCCTGCTGTGGGCCACCGGCCGGGGCACGCTGCCCGGGCACGGCCGGCGTCTGGAGTGGGCCTGGGACGGCACCGTGCGCTGACCCGCCGCCCGCCCCCGCGGGCCCTCGCCCGTCGCGGAGGAACGGGCGGCAGGCCGCGCCGGTGAGCAGGGCTATCGGGTGACCCCAGCTGGCGAGGGGGTCGGCGAACTCGACGAGGTCCTGGGCGCACATCAGGGCGGCCAGGCCGAAGACCGTCCAGCCCGCCGGGCGGGGCAGCAGCACGGCGAGCGCGCCCGTGGCGGCCATCACGCCGAAGCTGATGCCGTAGTCGAGGCGGTGCAGCGACGCCTCCGGCAGCCGGCCCGCGGCCACCGCGCCCGCCACCGGGAGCTCGGTGGCGAGGGTCGCCAGCACATGGCCGAGGAGGAAGACCCCGGCCGTGCGGGCGGCGCCGACCCGGCGTTCCAGGGCGCTGACGACGAGGGCGAAGAGGATCCCGTACGCGGAGTACAGCCCGCCCGCGACCCACAGGGCGCTCGCGACGAGGACGACGATCGGCTGGTCGGCGAGGTGCGCGGCGTCGGTGCTGGAGTCGCGCAGCAGCTGGTTGACGGTCGCCTCGTCGCCGAGGTGGCCGTAGAGCGCGGTGGCGAGGAGGACCAGACCGTAGACGAAGCTGAAGGGGGTGCCGGTGGGCGTGGGGAGCACCCGCCACGGCCGCGGCCACCGTCCCGTACGCCGGGGCGTCCACCACGAACGGGGCACTCCAGCGGGCTCCGGGGCACCGGCCGCGGGGGCGTCGTCGAAGGCGTCAGCGGCACCGGGGGCGGAGGAGCCGTCGCGCGGCGGAACCCGGCCGGACGCCGGTAGGTCATCGCGCGCGGGTCCGTCCTCGGCCGCGGCGCCGCGCTCCCGGGCACCGGCCGGACCGGCCGGGCCGCCTGTCGTACGGGAGTCGGCGGAGCACGGAGAACCGTCGAAGGCATCACGGGCGGGAGAGCCGTCGCACGGGGAAACCCGGCCGGACGCCGGTACGCCATCGCGCACGGATCCGTCCTCGGCCGCGGCGCCGCGCTCCCGGGCGCCGGCCGGACCGGCCGGGCCACCTGTCGTACGGGAGTCGGCGGGGCACGGAGAACCGTCGAAGGCGTCACGGGTGGGAGAGCCGTCGCACGGGGAGACCCGGCCGGACGCCGGTACGTCATCGCGCACGGGTCCGTCCTCGGCCGCGGCACCGTCGGGCCGCGCGTCGGCGGGGTCCACCACACTCACCTCGGCCAGACCCCTCTCGCACGGCGTCCCGCGGGGCGGGCCCGGTCACTTGCGGGCGCCTCGCGCCGCACCGTGAAACACGGGTGCGCCGCCCGCACCCGCCACATTAAAGTCCACGGGGGCCCGCCGGTTCACCTTCCGCCGGTGAATCCTGTCACGCCTCTCAACCCCGGCTCCGCCCCTTGCGTCCGTCGAGCGATCCGATCCCCCGGAGGCCCGCCCATGACCAGCCAGGACGTCCGGTACCCCCCTCACACCCCTTACATCCCCCGCGATCCCGGGCCCCCGGTGACCCTGGACCGCCGCGACGGGCCGTACGGCGAGGTGGCGCTGCGCCGTCGGGGTGACATCCACGAGATCATCGCCAACGGCTGCTTCCTGATGGACACCTCCGACGGCCGCTCCGAGCGGCTGCTGGTCGACGCCGCGCTCGCCGCCCTGCCGCCCGGCCGGGAGCGCCCGTCGGTGCTGATCGGCGGGCTCGGGGTGGGGTTCTCGCTGGCGCGGGCGGCGGCCGAGCCGCGCTGGGGCCGGATCACGGTCGTGGAGCGGGAGCCCGCCGTCGTCGACTGGCACCGGACCGGCCCGCTGGGCGCGGTCTCGGCGGCCGCGCTGGCCGACCCCCGCACCGGGATCGTCCTCGCCGACCTGGTCGCGCACGTACGGACGGGCCCCGCCGCCGCGTACGACGCGCTCTGCCTGGACATCGACAACGGACCGGGCTGGACCGTCACCGAGGACAACGGCGGCCTCTACTCCCCGGCCGGGCTCACGGCGTGCCGGGAGCGGCTGACGCCCGGCGGGGTGCTGGCCGTGTGGTCCGCGCAGCCGTCGGAGGAGTTCGAGGAAGCCCTCCGGAATGCCGGGTTCGAAGGGGTAAGAACCGAAGAGATCACCGTTGCCCGGGGCGTCCCGGACGTCGTCCACCTCGCGCTCCGCGCCGCGTAGCCGTCCCCCGCCACCTGCCCGTACTCTGCTTGCCACAGTGGCAAAGGACTGGCCGGGAAGCAGAGCGGGAAGACGCTAGGGGCGGGGCGCATGGAGCAGACACACATCAGCCCGAGCGGGGCCGCGGGCTCCGCGGGGGCCCAGCGCCGGGTCCTGGTCGTCGAGGACGACCGGACGATCGTCGACGCCATCGCGGCCCGCCTGCGGGCCGAGGGGTTCCAGGTGCGGACCGCCGGTGACGGACCCGCGGCGGTGGACACCGCCGAGGCGTGGCAGCCGGACCTGCTGGTCCTGGACGTGATGCTGCCGGGCTTCGACGGCCTGGAGGTCTGCCGGCGCGTACAGGCCCAGAGACCGGTGCCCGTGCTGATGCTCACGGCCCGGGACGACGAGACGGACATGCTCGTGGGCCTGGGCGTGGGCGCCGACGACTATATGACCAAGCCGTTCTCCATGCGGGAGCTGGCCGCGCGGGTGCACGTGCTGCTGCGGCGGGTGGAGCGGGCGGCGCTGGCCGCGCACACCCCGCGCAGCGGCATCCTGCGGCTGGGCGAGCTGGAGATCGACCACGCGCAGCGGCGGGTGCGGGTGCGCGGCGAGGACGTGCACCTGACGCCGACCGAGTTCGACCTGCTGGTCTGTCTGGCGAACACACCGCGGGCCGTGCTCTCCCGCGAGCAGCTGCTCGCGGAGGTGTGGGACTGGGCCGACGCCTCCGGCACCCGCACCGTGGACAGCCACATCAAGGCGCTCCGGCGGAAGATCGGCGCGGAGCGGATCCGTACGGTCCACGGCGTCGGCTACGCGCTGGAGACCCCGGCGGCATGACCGGCCGCGGGGGCGACGGACGGGGCGGGCCGGGCCCTGCCCCGGCCGGACCGGCGAGGGCGGCGCGCGGGCCGGCGACCGGCCGGCGGCCCCGGCGGGGCTGGGCGGCCGGGTCTGGGAGGCGCTGCGCCCGCTGGATCCCTACCGGTCGGTGAAGGCGGCGCTGGGCGCGCTGGTCATCGGCTCCGTGGTGATAACGACCTTCCTGGTGTTCGTGGCGATCCAGTCGGCCACCGAGCTCCGGGTGATCACGGTCTTCTCGATCATCGCCTCGCTGCTGATAACCCAGTTCGTGGCGCACGGCCTGACCGCGCCCCTGGACGAGATGACCGAGGTCACCCGGGCGATGGCGCAGGGTGACTACACCCGCCGGGTGGGGGCCGGGCGGCGGGACGAGTTCGGCGACCTGGCCAATGCCTTCAACCGGATGGCGGCCGACCTGGAGGCGGTGGACACCCATCGCAAGGAGCTGGTCGCCAACGTCTCGCACGAGCTGCGCACCCCGATCGCGGGGCTGCGGGCGGTGCTGGAGAACGTGGTGGACGGCGTCTCGGCGGCCGATCCGGAGACGATGCGCACGGCGCTGCGGCAGACCGAGCGCCTGGGGCGGCTGGTGGAGCAGCTCCTGGACCTGTCCCGGCTGGACAACGGGGTGGTGCCGCTGCACGCGCGGCGCTTCGAGGTGTGGCCCTATCTGGCGGGGGTGCTCAAGGAGACGAGCATGGCCAACGGCTCGGGCTCCTCCCCCACCGCCCGTAAGGACGTCCATCTGCACCTGGACGTGTCGCCGCCGGAGCTGACCGCGCACGCGGACGCCGAGCGGCTGCACCAGGTCGTGGCGAACCTCGTGGACAACGCCGTCAAGCACAGCCCTCCGCACGGGCGGGTGACGGTCCGGGCCCGCCGGGGCGAGGGGGCCCAGTCGCTGGCGCTGGAGGTGCTGGACGAGGGTCCGGGCATCCCGGAGGCGGAGCGGCACCGGGTCTTCGAGCGGTTCAACCGGGGCGGCTCGGGCCAGCAGGGGCCGGGCACGGACGGGGGTACGGGACTGGGTCTGGCGATCGCCCGCTGGGCGGTGGATCTGCACGGCGGCAGCATCGGAGTGGCCGAATCCCCTCAGGGCTGTCGCATACAGGTCACTCTTCCGGGAAGGCCGCGTGATCAAAGTTGACGTAGGGTCGATGGCGGAAGCACACATTCGAGGGAGTGTGGGGCCCGCTCAGGCGAACCCTGATGACCTCGGACGATGCCCGGACCAAGCGGAACCCGGTGTGTTTCCCGCCAAGTCATGCCTCGAAACCCGTCCGGGAATGTGACTTGCGCGACTGCTGGCCCGGGTGGCCTGCATCAACCGGCCGGACAGGCGTAGCCTTTATTTCCGCTGTCCATCACCTTGTGAAGCGGAAGAGGGCGGTTGCCGCCGTGTCGCCACAGTCCCCCAACACCTCGAGCATCTCGACCGGCCGAGACGGGCAGGGCAAGAGCCCTGCCGATGTCTTCGGCTCCAATGAGTGGCTCGTCGACGAGATCTACCAGCAGTACCTCCAGGACCCGAACTCGGTCGACCGAGCCTGGTGGGACTTCTTCGCCGACTACAAGCCCGGCCAGGCCGCGGCCGCGCCGCCGACGGCGCTGACGGGGGCCACGCCCCCCAGCCCGCCCGGCCCGTCGCCGCACCCGCCGCGGCGCAGGCGGCTCCGGCCGCCGCTGCCCAGACTCCGGCCGCCCCGCGCAGCCGGCTCCGGCCGCCCGGCCCAGGCGGCTCCGGCCGCCAAGGCCCGGCCGCCCCCGCGCAGGCTCCCGCCAAGCCGGCCGCGGCCGCGCCGGCGAAGCCCGCCGCCAAGGCTCCGGAGAAGGCCGCCCCGGCCACCGAGGCGCCCGCGGGTCCCGAGTACGTGACGCTGCGCGGCCCCTCGGCCGCCGTCGCCAAGAACATGAACGCCTCCCTGGAGCTGCCGACGGCCACGTCCGTCCGCGCCGTCCCGGTGAAGCTGTTGTTCGACCAGCGCATCGTGATCAACAATCACCTCAAGCGCGCCCGCGGTGGCAAGGTCTCCTTCACGCACCTCATCGGCTACGCCATGGTGCAGGCGCTGAAGCTCATGCCGTCCATGAACCACTCCTTCACGGAGAAGGACGGCAAGCCGACCCTCGTCAAGCCCGAGCACGTCAACCTCGGCCTGGCGATCGACCTGGTCAAGCCCAACGGTGACCGCCAGCTCGTGGTCGCGGCCATCAAGAAGGCCGAGACGCTCAACTTCTTCGAGTTCTGGCAGGCGTACGAGGACATCGTCCGCCGCGCCCGCGTCGGCAAGCTGACGATGGACGACTTCACCGGGGTCACCGCCTCGCTGACCAACCCCGGCGGCATCGGCACCGTGCACTCCGTGCCGCGCCTGATGCCCGGCCAGGGTCTGATCCTCGGCGTCGGCGCGATGGACTACCCGGCCGAGTTCCAGGGCACCTCGCAGGACGCCCTGAACCGCATGGGCATCTCCAAGGTCATGACCCTGACCTCGACGTACGACCACCGGGTGATCCAGGGCGCCGCCTCCGGCGAGTTCCTGCGGATCATGGCCCAGCTGCTGCTCGGCGAGAACGACTTCTACGACGAGATCTTCAAGGCCCTGCGGATCCCGTACGAGCCGGTCCGCTGGCTGCGCGACATCGACGTCTCCCACGACGACGACGTCACCAAGGCCGCCCGGGTCTTCGAGCTGATCCACTCCTACCGGGTCCGCGGCCACGTCATGGCCGACACCGACCCGCTGGAGTACCGCCAGCGCAAGCACCCCGACCTGGACATCACCGAGCACGGCCTCACCCTGTGGGACCTGGAGCGCGAGTTCGCGGTCGGCGGCTTCGCCGGCAAGGCGATGATGAAGCTGCGCGACATCCTGGGCGTACTGCGCGACTCGTACTGCCGCACCACCGGCATCGAGTTCATGCACATCCAGGACCCGAAGCAGCGCAAGTGGATCCAGGACCGGGTCGAGCGCGGCCACTCCAAGCCGGAGCGCGAGGAGCAGCTGCGCATCCTGCGCCGGCTGAACGCGGCCGAGGCGTTCGAGACCTTCCTGCAGACGAAGTACGTCGGCCAGAAGCGCTTCTCGCTGGAGGGCGGCGAGTCCGTCATCCCGCTGCTCGACGCGGTGCTGGACGCGGCCGCCGAGTCGCGCCTGGACGAGGTCGTCATCGGCATGGCCCACCGTGGCCGCCTCAACGTCCTCGCCAACATCGTCGGCAAGTCCTACGCGCAGATCTTCCGCGAGTTCGAGGGCAACCTCGACCCGAAGTCGATGCACGGCTCCGGCGACGTGAAGTACCACCTGGGCGCCGAGGGCACCTTCACGGGCCTGGACGGCGAGCAGATCAAGGTCTCGCTGGCCGCCAACCCGTCGCACCTGGAGACCGTCGACCCGGTCGTCGAGGGCATCGCCCGCGCCAAGCAGGACATCATCGGCAAGGCCGGCACGGACTTCACGGTCCTCCCCGTCCAGCTGCACGGCGACGCGGCCTTCGCGGGCCAGGGCGTGGTCGCGGAGACGCTGAACATGTCGCAGCTGCGCGGCTACCGCACCGGCGGCACCGTGCACATCGTCATCAACAACCAGGTCGGCTTCACCGCGCCGCCGGAGTCCTCGCGCTCGTCGATGTACTGCACCGACGTCGCCCGGATGATCGAGGCGCCGATCTTCCATGTGAACGGTGACGACCCGGAGGCCGTGGTCCGCGTCGCGCGGCTCGCCTTCGAGTTCCGCCAGGCGTTCAACAAGGACGTCGTCATCGACCTGATCTGCTACCGCCGCCGCGGCCACAACGAGTCCGACAACCCGGGCTTCACCCAGCCGCTGATGTACGACCTGATCGACAAGAAGCGCTCGGTGCGCAAGCTGTACACCGAGTCCCTCATCGGTCGTGGCGACATCACGCTGGAAGAGGCCGAGCAGGCGCTGCAGGACTACCAGGGCCAGCTGGAGAAGGTCTTCATCGAGGTCCGGCAGGCCGACACGACCCCGGCCCCGCTGGAGGTCCCGGTCCCGCAGACCGGCTTCCCGGTCCAGGTGAACACCGCGATCTCCCAGGAGGTCGTCAAGCGGATCGCCGAGTCGCAGGTCACCCTGCCCGAGGGCGTCACGGTGCACCCGCGTCTGCTGCCGCAGCTGCAGCGCCGCGCGGCCAGCGTCGAGGACGGCACGATCGACTGGGGCATGGGCGAGACCCTGGCCTTCGGTTCGCTGCTGATGGAGGGCACCCCGGTCCGGCTCGCCGGCCAGGACTCCCGCCGCGGCACCTTCGGCCAGCGGCACGCGGTGCTCGTCGACCGGGAGACCGGCGACGACTACACCCCGCTGCTGTACCTCTCCGACGACCAGGCGCGCTACAACGTCTACGACTCGCTCCTCAGCGAGTACGCGGCGATGGGCTTCGAGTACGGGTACTCCCTGGCCCGCCCGGACGCGCTGGTGCTGTGGGAGGCCCAGTTCGGTGACTTCGTCAACGGCGCCCAGTCGATCATCGACGAGTTCATCTCCTCCTCCGAGCAGAAGTGGAACCAGACCTCTGGTGTCACCCTGCTGCTGCCGCACGGCTACGAGGGCCAGGGCCCGGACCACTCCTCGGCCCGTGTCGAGCGCTTCCTCCAGCTCTGCGCGCAGGACAACATGACGGTCGCCATGCCGACGTCGCCGTCGAACTACTTCCACCTGCTGCGCTGGCAGGTCCACAACCCGCACCACAAGCCGCTGATCGTCTTCACCCCGAAGTCGATGCTGCGTCTGAAGGCCGCGGCGTCGAAGGCGGAGGAGTTCACCACCGGTTCGTTCCGTCCGGTGATCGGTGACGACACCGTCGCCACGGCGGACGTCCGCAAGGTCGTCTTCTGCTCGGGCAAGGTCTACTACGACCTGATCGCCGAGCGCGAGAAGCGCGGCGCGAACGACACGGCCATCGTCCGCATCGAGCGTCTGTACCCGCTGCCGGGTGCCGAGCTCCAGGCGGAGATCGCCAAGTACGCCGGCGCGGAGAAGTACATCTGGGCCCAGGAGGAGCCGGCGAACCAGGGTGCCTGGCCGTTCATCGCGCTCAACCTGATCGACCACCTGGACCTGGCCGTCGGTGCCGACATCCCGGCCCGGGAGCGACTGCGCCGGATCTCCCGGCCGCACTCCTCCTCCCCGGCGGTCGGCTCGGCCAAGCGCCACCAGGCGGAGCAGCAGGCGCTGGTCGCCGAGGTCTTCGACGCCTGACCTCGTCCGAGGTGACCAAGGGGTCGGCCCCCGTCGCGGAAGCGATGGGGGCCGACCCCTTTTCCCGTTCTTTCCCCGTTCGCGGCCTCAGCCCAGGTAGGGCTCGAAGTCCCAGTACGGCCTGGCCCGCTGGCGGGCGGACAGGGCGTGCGGGTGCTGGGCGCCCAGGGTGCGGGTGAGCCGCTGGAGGGCGTCCTGCTCGACCTTGGTGGCCTCCTCGTGCTCGCGCACGGCCCGCAGGTCCATGGCGAGGGCGACCTCGCAGGACAGGGTGAGCGGGTGGTCCTCGCCCAGGGCGTGGCGCGAGCGGCGCAGGGTGTCGCGGCTGAGCTCCAGGGCGCCGTCGAGCCGGCCGGTGAAGTTGCGGCCCGCGGCGGCGTTGAGGGCGCAGCCCAGCACCCAGGGGTGGTCGGGGCCGAGGGTGGCGGCGAGCCCGGCGTAGGCGGCCTCGAACATGGTGAGCGCCTCGGCGCGCTCACCGGCGGCCTGGAGGACCAGGCCGGTGTTGGTGAGCATCCCGGTGGTGATGGGGTGGGCGGGGCCGAGCAGGGCCCGGAACCCGGCTTCGCCCTCGGCGATCAGCTCCCGGGCCTGGCCGAGGTCGCCGTGCTCGCGGGCGTGGTTGCCGTGGTCGACGACGAGGCCGATGGTGGCGTAGTGGCCCCGGCCGTGCACCTGCTCCATCTGTTCGAGCAGCAGGGCCATGGCGGCGCCCACGTCCTGGAAGCCGCCGGCCCGCCGCTCGCACAGCAGGAGGTTGTGGCGGGCGCGCAGGGTCTGCGGGTGGTGCGGGCCCAGGACCTGGAGGTGGAGCCGCATGCCGAGCTCCTGGCGGGCCAGGGCGTCCCGGTAGCGGCCCATCATCCGCAGGTCGCGGGCGCAGGCGATGCCGGAGACGAGGGTGGCGGCGTGCCGGGCGCGGAGCAGGGACTCGCGCCTGCGGAGGTTCTCCAGGTCGGTCTCGTAGGCGTCGGCGTAGCGGCCGAGGAGTCTGAGGCCGACGCCGAGGTTGTGCGCGGCGTTGAGGGTGAAGTAGTCGTCGGGGCCGAGGAGTTCGTCGGCGGTCTCCAGGACCTGGCGCTGCATCTGGAGGGCCTCGCCGTACTGGCCGAGGTAGCGCTGGTCGGCGGCGAGGCAGCTGGTGGCCGTCATCAGGGCGGTGGGGTCGGCGGCCGGGACCGCCTCGCGCAGCCGCGCCAGGATGTCCCGGTCGAGCTCGAAGGCGGGGCGGAAGACGCCGTACGAGCGCATGATGTTGCCCTGCTGGGCGGTGAGGTCGAGCATCCGCCGGTGGTCGGGCGGGAAGAGCTCGGACCAGCGGGCCCGGACCTGCTCGGCGAGCTCCATGCCGGTGCGGAACTCGCCGCTGCGGTGGCAGTAGCGCAGGCAGTTGAGGACGGTCTCCTGGACGCGGCGGTCATGGCTGCCGAGGGCGCCGGAGGGCTCCAGGTGGGGCAGGAGTTCGGCGTAGCGGGGCCAGAGCCGGGAGTCCTGGGGGTTGCCGGGGTCGGCGGCGGCCAGCATCCGGCGGACGACGCGGCGGTGCGCGCGGTACTCGTCGGGCGAGGTGAGGCGGCCGACGATGTCGTGGACGAGCCGGTGCATATGCACGGACTCCTGCTCGGGGCCGGGCTCGCCGGGGACGGTGCCCCGGGTGTCGCGGGTGAGCACGGAGTAGTTGACGAGGGAGTCCAGGGCGCGGGTCCAGCCGGGCAGGTCGCCGGCGAGCCAGGTGAGGTTCTCGGGCAGCTGGTCGGGCGGGAGGTGGCGGACCAGGCCGATGGGGATGCGGCCGGGCGCGAAGGCGGTGCACAGGGTGAGGAGTTCCACGGCGTGCGGCTGGGTCTCGCGGAGCCTGTTGATCAGTATCGACCAGGAGGTGAGGGAGGAGCGCGGGACGCCGTCGAAGTCGCCCTGGTCGGCGAGGCCGGAGAATTCGCCGTCGCGGACCATGCGCAGATAGTCGGCGACGTCCATGTCGGACTCGCCCAGCCAGGCGGCGGCCTGGACGAGGGCGAGCGGGATGTCGCCGAGCTCGGCGGCGACCTCGGCGGCCTCGGCGGCGGTGATGCGGGGCGCGCGGCGCATCAGATAGCCGGTGGACTCGTGCCGCTGGAAGCCGGGGACCTCCAGCGGGACGGCCCCGGTGGTGGTCCAGCTGCGGTTGCGGGAGGTGATCAGGACATGGCCGGGGCCCTCGGGAAGCAGATCGGTGTCGATCTCGTCCCAGCCGTCGAAGATCAGCAGCCAGCGGCCGTACGGCTCGCCGCGGCGCAGCGCGTCATGGACGGCGCGGATCCGCTCGCCGGGCTCGGAGCCGCTGACGAGGCCCAGCTCGGGGGCGAGTTCGCCGAGGCGCTCGCGCTGGGTGCCGCGCATGTCGGAGTTGACCCACCAGATGACGTCGTAGTCGGAGCTGAAGCGGTGGGCGTACTCGGTGGCGAGCTGGGTCTTGCCGATGCCGGACATGCCGAGGAGGGTGCAGACGGCGGTGCCCTGCTCGGCGTCCATCAGGTGTTCCTGGAGGCGGTTGAGGAGGTCGTCGCGGCCGGTGAAACGGGCGTTGCGGCGGGGCACTTCGCCCCAGACGGCCGGCGGGTCGTTGGGGTAGCGGGTGCCGGGGCCGTCGGGGAGGGTGCGGCGGGCGGCGCCGGTGGGCAGGGAGAGGCGGCCGAGCAGGCGGCGCTCGGCCTCCTGGGAGCCGATGCCCCACAGGTCGACGGGTTCCAGGACGGCGGTGGCGGGCAGCAGGGAGCGGTTGGTGAGGTTCACGGCGGCGAAGCGGTCGGCGTTCTCGGCGACGACGCCGCGCAGGGCCTCGCTCCACTCGCCCTCGCGGCGGGGGCCGAGCTCGAAGAACCAGTCGCTCAGGACGAGCAGCAGCCGGCCGGAGGCGAGCAGCAGATCGCCGAGGGCGGTCTCCAGGGGGACCTCGCGGCGGGGGTCCCAGCGGTGCAGGGTGACCCGGTGGCCGTGGCTCTCCAGGCGGTGGGCGATCCAGGTGGCCCAGGGCCGGTGGAACCCGGCGAAGACGACGACGAAATGTTCGCTCCGATGACCCGGACGCGTCTGCGCACCGGTCCGTTCGCTCATGCGCACGTCTCCCTCGTTGCTCGGCGCCCGCGGCGGTGGGGTGCGGCACGGCGGTCAAGATTACCGTAAGTCACCGCCCGATGACGATGTGTCGGGCATTACGCGTCCCCCGGCGCCGCCTCCAGGCTCGCCAGGTGGACCCGCATGCCTTCCGTGAACTCCTGCCCGGTGGTGGTGAGTTCACTGGATTCAAGCAGGAGGGGCAGGGTCGCCGCGACCTGTCGGCGGTACGAATCGCCCCGGATCCGCGCCTCGCCGCGGGCGGCGGGCGGCAGGGCCGTCCCGGCGGCGGCCCGGGTCCAGAAGTCGGCGAGGGCGAGGTGGGCGTAGGCGCCCTGGAGGACGCCCGCGAGGGGGCGCAGGTCCGAGCGCCACGGCACCCGGTAGGCGGCGGCCGGGGCGGGGCGGTGCAGCGGCAGCAGGTCGTGCAGGACGGACAGCTTGCTGTGCTGCGTCTCGTGGACGAGGACGGCGGCGAGGTCGGCGGCGGTGTCCGGGAGCGTGGTGAGGACGGCGCCGGGGGCCGCCCGGAAGGTGGCGCTCACCTTGGGCCGGTGGCCGTGGGGGCCGGTGCGGGCGAGGGGTACCAGGCAGCGGACGAGCGCCGCCGCCTCGGCGGCCCGGCCGGGGTCGGTGGCGCGGAGCAGGGCGAGGGCGCCCCGCCAGCGGCGGGCCCAGGGCTGGTGGCGGGTCTCGGCCCGCGGGGCCGGGGGCAGGGCGGCGCGGCCGACGCCTTCGGGCGGGCGCGGTAGGGGTCGAGGTCGTCGAGGCGCACGGCGGCGCCGGCCGTTCCGGGCAGCCGGCGCAGGCCGCGCCAGCCGGGGCCGGCGCCGGTGACCCTGCCCCCGGCGAGCAGCAGGACGGGCCCGGCACGGTGGCCGCCCGCGGTCAGGCGCGCGGTGCGGGCGCCCGCGGTGAGCCGGGCGGTGGGGGCCCGTACGGCGAGGGTGCCGATGCCGGGGAGGGTGATCCGGCCGTCGTGGGCGGGCAGGGTGACGCCGAATCCGCCGCCTGCCCGGAGGGCGGCCGCGGCGGCGACGGCGCCGAGCCGCCCGAGGCCGCGGGCGAGCGCGGGACCGTCCTCGGCGGCGAGGGTACGGGCCAGCCAGTTGCCGACGGCGGGGTAGTCGAGGGTGTCGCGGACGGCGTCCGGGTGCCGGGCCTCGGTGCGCTCCAGGAGCCGCCAGTGCCGCTCGAAGAGGGCCCGGGCCGGGGCGGGGATCGCGCCGGGGTCCCGGTCGAGGCGGGTGAGCAGGGACTTGAGCAGGACGAGCCGGCGGCTGTGCAGCCCGCGCAGGAGCAGGGCGAGGTCCTCGGGCTCGGCACGGGTGCGCGCCAGCCGGGCGAGGGCGGCGGCCGGCACGGCGGTGGTCTCACGGGCGGGGTGAACGGTCATCGGGGCGTCCCGGCGGCACCGCACACGGCCGTTCCGGCCACCAGCCGCCGAACGGCGGACCCGGCAGGGCCCTGATCCGCTCCGGCCGGAAGAGCCTCCACCACCGACCGCCGACCCACACCCGGCCGTGCCACGCCCGGCGCCACGGCGCCACACACAGCCGTTCCGGCCACCAGCCACCGGACGGCGGACCCGGCAGGGCCCTGATCCGCTCCGGCCGGAAGAGCCTCCACCACCGGCCACCGACCCACACCCGGCCGTGCCACGCCCGGCGCCACGGCGCCACACACAGCCGTTCCGGCCACCAGCCACCGGACGGCGGACCCGGCAGGGCCCTGATCCGCTCCGGCCGGAAGAGCCTCCACCACCGGCCACCGACCCACACCCGGCCGTGCCACGCCCGGCGCCACGACATCGGCGCCGTCCTCGCGCGGCGGATCGCCCGCGACGTCGCCCGGCCGGTCCTCGTCCTCGTCGGACGGTGGCCACGGGACGGGCGCGTCGACGCGCTCCTCGGCGAGCTGCGGGCCATGGGTGCCGAGGCCCGCTACGAGCGGGCGGACGGCGCCGCACGCGACCGGCTCCGCCGCCGTGTCCCGGGCCACGGGCGCCCGGCGGCCCGCGTCCGTACCCGGCTCCGTGGGCCGTAAGTCGTCCGGATCCGGTCCCGGGGCGGTCGGGTGCGGGGCGGTCACCGGGCGGTGGCGGCGGTCCCGCTCGCGCCGTCCGAGTACCAGGTCTGGCCGTAGTCCGACGGGCGCAGGAGGACGTCGGACACCGCGGCGTCCAGGGCGCCGTCTCCCGTGTGACGCAAGGTCCGCAGGTCGACGCCGGTGAGGTCGGGCAGTCCTGGCGTCCTCGCCGTGCTGTCCGCCGGGTCGGCCGGTGCGGCGTTCCTGTGCTCGGGCACCCTCTTCTCCTCCCTGCCGCCATCCGCCGTGAGCGGCCCCCGCGGCTGCACGGTTCTTCCCGGGGGCCGGGAAGCGGAAACCCGTTCGGGCCGCGTTCCGGTCATGCGCCACCGGCCCGTGGGGCGCTCAGGCGCGCGACGCGCTCCTGTGTGTCCCGCACCTCCGCCCAGGGAACGGCCGCGAGCCGGGCGGTGAGTTCGCGCCACTCCCGGGCGGCCTCCTGATAGGCGGTCAGGGCCGCCCGGGGCCGGCCCATGCGCTCCACGACGTCACCGTAGCGGTGCGCGGCCCGCGCGGCGAGCACGGAACCCGGCAGGTCCCCGGCCGCGCGCCGGGCCTCCGCCAGCGCGGCGGTGAAGGCCGCGGCCGCGTCGTCGAGCGGGGCGGAGGCGGACCGCTCGTGCAGGGTCGTCCGGGCGGCGCCGAGCTCCAGCCACGCCTCGGCCCGGGCCGTGGGGTCGGGGGCGCGCCGGGCGGCCTGTTCGAGGAGGTGGCAGCTCTCGTAGAGGTCGGGCAGGAACCCCTGCCGCGCGAAGCGCAGGACCAGGGCACGGGCCAGCAGCAGCTGGAGCCGGGCCCGTCCGGCCGCCGGCCCGGTGCTGATGGCGAACGCCTCCCGCAGCACGGCCTCGGCCCGCCCGGCGGACGAGGCCGTCCGGTCCCGCCGGGCGCGGCCGAGCAGCGACTCGCCCCACTCGGCGAGCAGCTCGCAACGGGCGGGGCTGTAGGCGCCGGTGAGGTCGGCGGCCGCCGCGTACGCCTCGTCGGCCGCCGCCCAGTCCCGCAGGGCGGTACGGGCGCGGGCCTGCTCGGTGCGGCAGCGCAGCAGCAGCCCGTCGTCACCGGCGGTGGCCTCGGCCCGGTCGAGGGCCCCGAGGACCTCGACCCCGGGCGCCCGGGACAGGCCGAGCGCCCGGGCGAGGTCGAGCAGGGCGGCGCAGCGCTGCCCGGGCGGGGCCCCGGAGGACTCCAGGAGGGCGCAGGCAGTACGGAGCTCGGCGGCGGCACGCGCGCCCGTACGGGTGCCGGGTGCACTGGCGGCCTGGCGGCCGGCCGCTCCTTCGGTACGGGGGGCGTCCCCGGTCCCGGACGAGGTGACGCTGCCGGGGCCGGCCGGGGGGACGGGCTCGCGGTCGGGTGGGGTGGCGCTGCCGAGGTCGGCCGGGGATACGGGCTCACCGCCGGGCGGGGTCACGCTCCCACGGTCGGCCGAGGGGACAGGCTCACCGCCGGTCGGGGTGGCACTACCGAGGTCAGCCGAGGAGACAGACTCGCCACCGGGTGAAGTCACGCCCCCACGGCCAGCCGGGGATACAGGCTCCCGGTCCGACGGGGTGAGCGTCCGGACGTCGGGCCGGGCGGTGCTGTCGGAGCCGGGCGAGTCGTCGGGCTCACCACCGGGTGGGGTGACACTCCCGCGGTCGGCCGAGGGAACGGGCTCATCACCAGGTGAGGCGGCACTCCCACGGACAGCCGGGGATGCAGGCTCCCGGTCCGACGGAGTGAGCGTCCGGGCGTCGGACCGGGCGGTGCTGCCGGAGCCGGGCCAGTCGTCGGGCTCACCACCGGGCGAGGTGGCACTCCCACGGCCAGCCGAGGCGACGGGCTCACGGTCGGGTGGGGTCACGCTCCCGGGGCCGGCCGAGGGAATGGGTTCACCGCCAGGTGAGGCGGCACTCCCACCACCAGCCGAGGAGACAGGCTCACCACCGGGTGAAGTCACGCCCCCACGGCCAGCCGGGGATGCAGGCTCCCGGTCCGACGGAGTGGGCGTCCGGGCGTCGGGCCGGACGGTGCTGTCGGAGCCGGTCGAGTCGTCGGGCCCGGCGGCCGCCCCCGGGTGCGTAGGGGCCCCGGGGAAGGAACCGGCCAGGACTCCCGTGCCGTAGGCGGGCACGGCCTCCTCGCCGGACTCAGCGGACTCGCCGGACTCGCCACCGGAGCCCGGCCCGAAGGGGAAGGCCGTTCCCAGGTCGGCCGAAGGCCCCGTACCGGCACCGGCACCGCCATCGGAGCCGTGCGGCGGCCGGGGCTCGGTGACCGGGTCCGCCCCGGCGTCACGGGCGGACCCGTGCCCCGCCTCGGAACGGGTCCCCGCCCCCGGCCGGGGGGCCGGGCCCGCGTTCGGCTCCGGCGGTGGCGGGACGAGCAGCTCCGCCGTGGTCTCCCGTTCCGCCTGGGCCAGGAGGACCCGGCCCAGGCGGAGGTGGCGGATCGCCGTGCCCGGCGGCAGGGCCGTCAGGACCGCCTCCGCGCGGGCGAGCCGTCCGGCGTCGCCCGTCGCCCGCCACAGGGCCTCGTGGACGGCGGCCAGTTCCAGCGCCGCCTCCGTGTGCGCCGCGCCGCCCGGCGTCGCGTGGCCGGCCGCGGTGGTGAGGAGCACGGCCGCCTCCTCCAGGAGGCCGGTCCCGGCGTCGGGCGCGTGGCGTACCGCCTCGGTGCCGGCCAGGGCGTGGAGGACCCCGCCCAGGACGAGCCGGGCCCGTACGCCCTCGGCCGTCTCCGGGGCCGCGGCCGCCGCCGGCCCGGCGAGCTCGCGGGCCTCGTGCAGCAGCGTGGGGTCGCCCTGGGCGTGCCAGAGCCGCAGCAGCCGGTCGGCCTCGGCGAGGGGGCCGCTCTCGACGGGCACCGGCCGGTACCAGCGCACCACCCGGGCGGGCACCTCGGCGAACAGCTCGGGCTCGGGCGCGGCGGCCCCGGGCGGCTCGGCCGGGTCCGGCGCGGGGCCGCCGTCGGCCCGGCCGGAGAGCTGGGCGACGGCGAGCGCGGAGAAGTTCCGGGCGCCCTTCCCGAAGTGCCGTTCGACGAACTCCGAGCAGTGTTTGAGGACGAGCGCGGCGGCGCCCTGGTCCAGGGAGCGCAGCAGCATCTCGCGCACGCCGTCGGCGAATTCGTACCAGTGCCCGTCGGCGGGGTCGGCGGCCGGGCCCGGCTCCGGTTCGGGCAGCCGCCACAGCAGCCCGCCGAGGAGGACCTCGGCCAGCTCCATGGGCCCGGTGTCCGGCAGCATCGCCCGCTGCACCAGCTGCATCACCGGCAGCGTCAGCGGCACCGCGGCGAGGTGCGTGGCGAGGCGCAGCGCGCCGGGCGAGGCGCTGGCCCGGAAGGCCCGCAGCAGTTCCTCGGCTCCGGCCGGGGCGCCGGCCGGGGCGGCCGGGGGGCCGGGGGGTGGCCGGGCAGCACCCAGCCGGCCGCGCCGCGCACGGTGGTCCGGCCGGGCCCGGCCAGCAGCCGGGCCCAGGAGCCGAGCGCCTCCTGGGTGGGCGGGAGGACGGGGACGGGCAGGGCGCCGGGGGCGGGGTCCGGGCCGTAGCCGTCGGGGTCGAAGCCGAGCCGGCCGCCGGACGCGGGGTCGCGGACGAGGAGGCCGGCGTCGGCGGGCAGCGCGGTGCGCGGCCACAGGCGTGGCGGCAGCGGCTGGACGACGGCGAGCGGCGAGGTCAGCGACCAGTGGTGGAGCAGCTGTTGGGCCCGCCCCTCCTGCCAGAGGGGGCCGACGCAGTCGCTGAGGACGAGGGTGAGGCGGCGGCCGGTGGGGTCGCGGAACTGGTCGGCGGGGCGGGGCCGGCCGGCGCCGGGCGCGGCGGAGGTGCCGACGAGCGGGGTGCCGTCCTCGGCCCGGTGCAGATAGCGCACCCGGACGTCGCGGAAGGCGCCCAACTGGGCGCATGTCTGCCGGAGTTCCTCCAGCATGCGCTCCCAGACGACCATGGACGGGGAGGCGTCCATGAGCAGCTGCATGGCGGCGGCGCGGCGGCCGCCCCGGCGGTAGAGGGGCTGGAGGACGCCGGTGCGGGCGGCCTGGTCGGCGGTGGCGTTCTCGTCGAGGGGGCCGCGGGTGGGTGCGGCGAGCGAGCGGTAGCCGCGCAGGGGGCGCAGGGCGCGCTGGAGGCCGAGCAGGCCGGGCAGGGACGCGGCCGTGGGCACCCGGATGGGGAACGTCTCGGTCTCGCGCGGCTCGGCGGCCTGCCGGGCGCCCTCGGCGTGCAGCGCGACCGGGCCCGTCCGCTCGGCGCGGACCGTACGGGCGGGTGGGCGGTGCGGGCCGCCGCCGGGGGTGGTGGCGGCGGAGTCGTCCACGCCTCCGTGCGGCTCCCCGGGCTCCCGGGGTTCCCCGGCCGGGGCCGCCCCGTGCTCCCCCGGCGCCGCCTCGGCGCCGGGGGTCCCGTCAGGCCCGGCGGCCGGGGACCCGGCGGTCCCGGCCGTGTCCCCGGGCGTGACCCAGCGGGCCAGCCACACCGCGTCGGCGATCTCCTCCGGGGTGAGGTCCCAGGTCGCGGCCCGCAGGCGGGCGACCAGCTGCCCCAGCCCCTCCTCGTCGGGGGGCGCCGTCATAGCCGATCACCTCGGACGGTCCAGTGGTTGCATGAGCATGTCGGCGAGCCGCTCGCGGGTGACCCGCTCGGCGCGCGGGGCGTGCTGGGTGAGGAAGAGGGCGTTGAGGAGCTGGTCGGCGGCGATGACCTCGCCCGGCTCCCGGTCGAGGAAGCGCTGGATGAGTCCGTCGCCCTCGGTCACCGCGGCGTCGCCGAGGTGGGCCCGGACCATGGCGGTCAGCTGCTCCTCGCCCGGCGGTTCGAGGTCGAGCTGGATGCAGCGGCGCAGCAGGGCGGCGGGGAAGTCGCGCTCGCCGTTGGAGGTGAGGACGATCAGCGGGAAGGTCGTGCAGCGCACCCGCCCGCCCTGGATCACCGCCCGGCCGCCGTCGTCGGTGAGCACCTCCACCGCGGGCTCGCGGTCGGCGATGCGCTCCAGTTCCAGGAGGGTGAACTCGCCCTCCTCCAGGGCGTTCAGCAGGTCGTTGGGCAGGTCGAGGTCGCCCTTGTCCAGCTCGTCGACGAGCAGCACCCGGGGGCTGTCGGAGGGCAGCAGGGCGGTGCCGAGCGGGCCGAGCCGGACGTACGAGCCGATGGAGTGCCGCTCGCCGCCGCCCTCGCCCTCGGCACCGGCCCGCTCCAGCTGGACGTCCTGGAGGCGGGCGATGGCGTCGTAGTGGTAGAGGCCGTCGCGGAGGGTGGAGCGGCTGACGATGGGCCAGCGGAGCACCCGGCCGAGGCCCAGCTCGTGGGCGACGGCGTGGGCGAGGGTGGATTTTCCCGTTCCGGGGCTGCCGGTGACCAGCAGCGGGCGGCGGAGGTAGAGCGCCGCGTTGACGGCCTCGACCTCGTCGGGGCGCGGGTGGTGGTTCTCCACGAGCCGGCGCAGCACGCCGAGGCGACGGGCGGCGCTGGGGTCGGTGCCCGCGCCGGCGTCGGGGCCGGTGGCGGCGAAGTCGCGCCAGGGCGGGGGCGGGGGCAGGCGCCGTATCCCGTCGTGCGGCAGACCCGCTCCCCGGTAGATGCGCCAATCGTTCACGCTGGGCTCCTCACCGCTGATGCCGACGCCTCGAACCGTGTCCCGCCGGGGCGCCGCGTGGCGCTCTCCGCACGAAGGTAGCCCGTGGGGGCACGGGCTGCCGAGCCCGACCGGGCTTCCCTGCCGGGAACTTGACGGCCCGTCATGACAGCGGGTCCGGGCGTACGCCGGGGGCGTGGAGGGGCGCCTCGGGCAGGGGCGGGTGGTCGGGTGAGTCGAAGAGCAGGGCAATCGACCGCGCCCAGAGGGCGTCGGGGTCGGGGTCGTCCGGATCGCCGCTGCGGATGCGCAGGCTGCGGATGCGCCGGTGGAGGCCGGCCGCGGTCCGGGCCTCGCCGACGAGCCGGGACGCGCGGTGGTGAAATTCGGCGCAATCCGTATGGCCGGTGGCGCATCTGCGCCAGATGACGACCGCGTGCCCGGCGGCCAGCGCGGCCTCCATCGCCGTGGCCCCGGGCCCGCCGGAGACGGGGCCGCAGTAGACGGGCACGGCGGTGTCCTCCGCGTCCGACAGCCTGCCGTAGGCGCTGCGGCCGCTCTCCCGGCCCGGTCCGTCGTGCCCGCGCAGGGGCGCCTCGCGGCGCAGCGGCACGGCCGTCAGCGGTCCGCGCTGGGCGCCGCCCCAGCGGCGGCGCCACTCGGGGATGGCCGGGACGTCGCGGCGGCGCCGGTCGCGGAGCACGACGACGCGGCGCTCGCCGAGCGGCAGGGTGTCCGGGTCGAGGAGCGGGGTGCCGTCCTCGGCGGTGCAGGGCTGGGCCAGCTGCCAGGAGTCCAGCGGCTCGTCGAACAGCTCGCGCGGCAGGACGACCTCGACGGCGGCCAGGTGCTCGCCCACGTCGCCCTGGCGGACGGCCTCGGCGATGGGCTCCAGCAGCGTCTCGCGCAGCCGGGCGCGGGGGACGCCCCGGTCGTCGCCGCGCAGGGTGACGAGGTCGTCCTCGCGGAGCAGCTTGACGCGCCAGGGGTAACTGTCGCCGTACAGCAGGGGGTCGATCTCCACCAGGACGTCCGCGCGGGCCCGGACGGCGGGGACGTCCGGCACGATCTTGCGGTGGACGGTCTTGCGCAGCTCGACCGTGCCGGGCCGGGGCTCCGGGGCGAGCGGCCCGGACGGCTCGCCGGGGCCGTCCTCGCCGCCGTGCAGGATCTGGTCGATCTCCTCGCGGATGACGGCCTGGAGCGGCTCCTCGCGCCCGGTCAGCCAGCCGCTCAGCTCCTTCAGCGGCTTCTCGTCCTCCGGCCGGCCGGCCAGGCTGACGGCGGCGGCGACCCGCGCCGCGTAGAGCAGGACGGCCTCCAGCTCCAGGTCGCGGCCGGGGCCCTGACCCTCCGTGTCGCGCAGGTCGTAGAGCAGTCCCACGCCCTCGCGCCAGGTGCGCGGGTCGTGCTCGGTGCCCGGCTGGTAGGGGTCCTGGATCACCCGGCGCTTGACCGCGTCGACCAGGGTCATGACCTCGCCGGGGGTGGCCGGCGGGGTGAGCTCGGCGAGCCGGGCGAAGAGGTGGGTGCGCAGGACGGGGGTGAAGGCACCGGCGCCGGGCGGCCGGAGCGCGTGCTGGACGCCCGTCCAGCTGCCGCGGGTGCCGACCGCGCGGTAGCGGCTCAGGTGGTGCAGGTCGTGGGCGCGGACGAGGGCGTGCAACCGCTCCCGGCCGGGCCGGTCGTTGGCCATCCGGCGGAGGGCGGTGACGGGGACGGCGAGGCCCGCCGTGCCCTGGCCGCGGCCCTTGCTCACGCCGATGACGGCGCCGCGGGCCACGTCGACCACGGGCCCGCCCGAGCAGCCCGCCACGGGTATCTCGCCCCGGAGCAGCATCGCGCCGCCGTCGCTGCCGTCGCTCCCGGTGGCCGTGCCGACGCCGAAGCGCAGGCCCGGTTCGCCGGTCTCCCGCGACCAGCCGTGCAGGCTGATCCGGGCCGGGACGACGGCGGAACGGTCGCTCAGCCACAGGCACTCGGCGTCGTCGGCGCCCGCCACCTCCACCAGCGCGAGGTCGGGCAGCTCCCAGCGGCGCGGCGGGTCCGCGGGGTCGGCGGGGAGCGGGAGGACGAGCGCGACGCGGCCGGGCCGGGTGCGCTCCCGCCAGTCGGTGACATCGATGGCCGTATCGCCGCTCAGCACGCCACCACCACCGTTCCCCACCACGTGGGCACAGGTCAGGACCCATCCGGGGGCGACGAAGAAACCACTGCCCCAGAACCGGTCGCCGCTGGGGTCATACCCGCCGCCGGGGGCGGAGATGCGGACGACCGACCGGCGCACGGTCCCTTCGGCGGCGCTCAAGGAGCGCCGGGGGTGGTGGGCCGCCCGGGGGCGGCGTCCCGTTGCGCCGCGCGCTCCTCGTCCGGCCGGGTCTCGGACCAGGTGAGCGAGACGTTGATCGACGCCTTGCCCTCGCCGTCCGCGAGGAGGCTGATGACCTGCCCGGCCTTCGCGGACAGCTCGATGCCGAAGTCGACCTTGACCTCCTGCGGGGCCGCCGCGGCGAGCCCCATGCGCAGCGAGCCGACGACGCCCCGGACGACGTCGGAGAGGCCGCCCGCCATCCCGGCGACGCGGCGGGCGGCACCGGCGGCGCTGGAGTCCTCGTAGCCACCGTGGGCGAGGGCGCCGCCGGAGTCCTCGTAGCCGCCCCGGGAACCGTCCGCCCCGGGCCCGCCGGGTTTCTCTAGTTCATGCGCTTCCGTGATCCGCGCCCAGACGACCGTGCCGTCGTCGAGCCGGACCCGGGCGATCCCGTCGGCCACACGCCACCCCCGCTCCCGCACCGCGCACCCGCGACGGCGCACCCGCGCTGAGGCAGCAGGCTAGCCCTCGGGCCGGACGGGCGCGAGAGGCTGTGGCCAAGGCCCGCCTATCCTGGGCGGGTATGTCCCGCACCCTGCGAAACTGTCCTTGAACACCCCTGACTACCCCTGACGGAGACCACGTTGTACTTCACCGACCGCGGCATCGAGGAGCTGGAGAACCGGCGAGGCGAGGAGGAGGTCACGCTGGGCTGGGTCGCCGAGCAGCTGCGCACCTTCGTCGACCTGAACCCGGACTTCGAGGTTCCGGTGGAGCGGCTGGCGACGTGGCTGGCGCGGCTGGACGACGAGGACGACGACGTCTGAGCCGTCGGAGGCCCTGCGGGCGGCTTTTTCCCCTGCCCGCCCCTTCCCGCTGCATCCGATGTTGCGGCTCCGCCGCGTGGCGGGGGCTTTGCCCCCGGGCCCCCCTTCCGCGCTGACGCGCGGTGTCCTCAAACGCCGGACGGGCTGAATTCAGCCCGTCCGGGGGCACCTCTTAGGGGCACCCCCAGCGGTAGCTGGGGGAGTTTGAGGACCGGGGCCCGGGGCGGAGCCCCGGTTCGGGGCACGGCGGGGAAGGCTCCGCCCGCCGTCTCACGTCCGCTCGCGCCACCAGTCGTAGGCCAGGGTCAGCGCGCCGTCCGCCGCGAGCACCGCACCCACGGCCGCCCAGCCCCGGCGCCCGGCGCGGCGGGCGCCGAAGGCCAGGGCGAGGCCGGCCGCGATCTCGGCGGCGCCCAGGGCACGGGCCCGGGGCCGCGGGTCCACGCGCCGAGCGTGCCGCGTTCGGCGGCGTCGAGCCCGGCCCGGACGGCCTGGCGCCAGCCCGGCCAGTCGACGGCCTCGGCGGCGGGGAGCACACCCGCGGCGGCGCGCAGCCGGGCGGCGCTCACGCCGGGCGCCAGGCCCGGGGGCAGCGTCAGGCCCGTGCGGGAGAGGACGGCGATCAGGCCGAGCACCCGGGCGGCGGCCCCGGCGTCGGAGTCCGGGCGAGCCAGCCCGTCGAGGGCGGCGCCGTCGAGGACCGGGTCGAGGCCGAGCCGTGCGCGCAGGGCGCCCATCACGGGCTCCGCGCCGGCCGGGGTGCCGTCGGCGAGCCAGTGGTAGCCGACCGTACGGCGGAAGCCCGCCGCCACCACGAATCCGGCGCCGCTCGCGTCCCACCACACCCCGACGACCGGCCAGGACTCGGCCACGGCGAGGGCGTGCGCCCAGCCCGCGGTCGCCTCGGCGAGGGACGTGCCCTCGGAGCGCCAGGAGTCCTCGCCGGGGATCAGTGCGCTCCACCCTTCACCGGCCGGGACCAGGAGCAGCGGTTCGTTCAGGAGCTGCGCGGAGGGGCGTACGCGGTCGGGCTCGGCCCGGCAGAGCAGCAGGACCCCGGCCGCGCGGCTGTGGTCAGTAGCGGAGGACATGCGTCCACGCTATGCCAAACGGGGGCCCCTTGACTTCACCCATCCGCGATATATCGTGTTTCACGTAAGACGCGATAGGTTGCGTCGGGCCGCCGCGGCACGGGCGCATCGAGACGATCAAGCGAGACGATGAAGGAGGCCGGCATGCCGGTCCAGTCGGAGTGGTCACTGTCCGCGCCACAGCAGCTCACCTTCGAGGGACCGGTCACGGCCCTCGCCGTACGGACGCTCGGCGGCACGGTCAACGTCGTCGGCACGGACTCGGGCCCGGCCGCCCTCCAGCTCTCCGAGATCGACGGCCCGCCGCTGGTCGTCACCCACCGGGACGGCGTCCTCACCGTCGCCTACGAGGACCTCCAGTGGAAGAAGCTCCTCGACTGGAGCCCGGGCAGAAGGGCGCGGAAGCGCACGGCCACCGTGACGCTGACCGTCCCGACCGCCACCCGCGTCGAGGTCGGCACCGTCACGGCGGACGCCGTGGTCTCCGGCGTCGCGGGCCGCACGGAGATCCGCAGCGCCACCGGTGACGCCACGCTCGTCGGGCTGACCGGCGAGGTCCGGGCCGAGGTCGTCGCCGGGCGGCTGGAGGCCCAGCGGCTCGGCGGCGACCTGCGCGCCGGCTCCGTCTCCGGCGACATCACGCTCGTCGAGAGCGCGAGCGCCGTCGTCAAGGCCGACACCGTCACCGGCGACGTGGTCGTCGACCTCTCGCCCGAGGCCGCCGCGAAGCGGCTCGACCTCGCCCTGAGCAGCGTCGCCGGCGAGGTCGCCGTCCGGCTGCCGGGCACCGCCGATGTGGAGGTGCGGGCGAACACCACGGGCGGCACGGTCTCCTGCGCCTTCGACGAGCTGCTCGTCAGCGGCCAGTTCGGCGCCCGGAAGGTCGGCGGCGCGCTCGGCGCCGGTGGCGGCAGGCTCAAGGTCACGACCGTCACGGGCGCGATCGCGCTGCTGCGCCGCCCGGACGCGGCGGACCCGTCCGCCGGCACGGCCGGCGCCCCCACCGACGTCCCCGCCCAGGGAAAGGTCCTCTGATGCCCCCCGTCTTCGCCCACGGCCGGCTGCGGCTGTATCTGCTCAAGCTCCTCGACGAGGCCCCGCGCCACGGCTACGAGATCATCCGGCTGCTGGAGGAGCGCTTCCAGGGGCTCTACGCACCGTCCGCCGGCACGGTCTACCCGCGGCTGGCCAAGCTGGAGACCGAGGGCCTCGTCACGCACGCCACCGAGGGCGGCCGCAAGATCTACTCCATCACCGACGGCGGCCGGGCCGAACTCGCCGACCGCCAGGGCGAACTGGCCGAGCTCGAACTGGACATCCGCGAGTCCGTCTCCGCGCTCGCCGCCGACATCCGCGAGGACGTCCGGGGCGCCGCGGGCGACCTCCGCCGCGATGTCCGCGAGGAGGCGCGGCGGGTGCGCACGGAGCCGCCGGAGGGCGACGCCTTCCAGGGGGCGAAGGAGGAGTTCAGACGCGCCAAGGAGCAGTGGAAGGAGCAGGCCCGGCGGGCGAAGGAGGAGAGCCGCCGCGCCCGCCAGGACGCCCAGCAGGCCCGCCGCCAGGCGAAGCAGGCGCACGCGGAGGCCCACGAGGAGGTCCTGCGGATCGCCGAGCGGGTCCAGCGGGAGGTCGGCGAGCACGTCCGCCAGGAAGGCTGGCCGACCGGCATCGCGGAAGGCTTCAACGTGCTGACCAGGGAGCTGGGCAACCTCGGCAGCCGCCTGGCGGAGGGCGGCACGGGCCGCGAGGCGCGCGGGCCGCGCGAGGACGGCGGGACGGGTGCGTCGGGCACGATGGGTGCGCCGGACATTCCGGGTACGCCGGACATTCCGGGTACGCCGCAGCCCGGTTCCGGCGCGGCGGGCACCGGGCACCCGGGCCCGAGCGGCCCCGCCCCGGACTGGGCCACGGCCCCCGACGAGCTGTCCAAGGACCCGGCCCGCGACCTGGACCGCCTGCTGGACCGCTTCCGCGACGGCATCCGGGACACGGCCCGGGACCACGGGGTGACCCCGGCCCAGCTCGCGGAGTCCCGCCGCCACCTGGCGGAAGCGGCGCTCCGCATCGAGGCGGCACTGCACGGGCCGCGCGACTGAACACGCCCCCGGCACACCCGGGGGAACGCCGGTAAGCACGAACGCGCGTGGGCCCGGCCCAACCAGCCGAGCCCACCGCCACCACACGGAAACAGCACTCCACACCAAGGCCGCACCGCACGGGCCGCGCAGCTGAACACACCCCGGCACACCCGAAGGAACACCGGGCCCCACGCCGGTAAGTACAAACACGCGCGGGCCCGGCCCAACCAGCCGAGCCCACCGCCACCACACGGAAACAGCGCCCCACATCAAGGCCGCACCGCACGGGCCGCGCGACTGAACACACCCCCAGCGCACCCGAGGGAACACCGGGCCCCACGCCGAGGAACACAAACACGCGTGGGCCCGGCCCGGCGGCCCTCCCCGGTCCAACCGGCCGAGCTCCACCGCCACCCGACGGAAACGGCGCCCCGCATCGAGGCCGCACCGCACGGGCCGCGCGCCCGCGCCCACCGCCGTGTGCGGGCGGCGGCACCCCGCCGCCCGCGCTGGTGGGCACGGGCGGCGCATAGGGCGCGTGGCGCGAGAGCGCGTGGGACCGCGACCCCGCCGTACCGCCCGGGCCGTCCCGGCGCTCTCGTCCGCCGGGTCCCCGGCCGGTGGTCAGCCCGGCCCCGATCCCAGTTCCGGCCCCGGCCCCGGCCCCGGTCTCGCCGTCACCCTCGCATCACCCCGCCCCGGCACTCCCACCACCCGCACCGAACCCCGCTCCCCCGCCCGTACCACCGTCGTGTCGGCGCGGGCCGGGCCCTCGGTCGTGATGTGCCAGCCGTGGGGCGTGGGCGGCAGGGTGACCTCCGTCGTGCCGCCCCGCGTCGGGGCGTACCGCAGGCGGTAGACGCCCGTCGCCGGGTCGTACGACGCGTCCCGTGCCGCGCCCGCGACGGCGGACGCGTACGGCTCGGCCGTGCGGGCCTTGTTGGGCCGGTAACGGCCCCCCGCGTCCACGGCGCAGTAGCCGCCGCCGTAGCACCACTGCCAGCTCGCCCAGCCGCTCGCGTAGCGGGACATGGACGCGAGGGCGTCCTCGTAGAAGCGGCCCATGTGCGGCAGGGAGCTGTCCAGCGGGCCCCATTCGCCGATGACGACCGGGATCCGCATCGCGCGCGGGTAGTGGACGACGGCCGCCTCGTACGCGCGCAGCCAGCCCGCCGCCGGGTCGTAGTCGCGCCCGGCCTCCATCGCCGCGTTGTAGAAGTGCGGGGCGTAGACGACCTTGGGGTCGTGGATACGGCCGAGGCCGGTGGGGACGCCCTCGCCGGCGGCCGGGGTGGGCTCGACGAACAGCCGGTGGCGGCGGTCGACGCGCCTGACGGCCTCGGCGAGGCGGTTGTACATGGGGGTGATCCGCGTGGCCTCGATGCGCCGGGCCGCGTCCGGGATGGACTCGCCGGGCAGCATCCGGCCCATCGGTTCGTTGATCAGGTCGTAGCCGAACACGGCGGGGTGGTCCGCGAACCGCCCCGCGAGGACCTGCCACATCCGGGCCTGGGCCCGGCGCAGGTCCGCGTCCTGGTAGAGGTGTTCGAAGGCGGCCTGGACGGCGGGTTCGAAGTACTCGGCGAACCAGTCGTCGGGGTGGGGCCGGTAGGGCAGGCCGTCGGTGCGGGTGGCCCAGGCGGGGATGCCCCGGTGGCTGCCGAACGCGGGTCCGTAGACGTCCTGGTGGGCGTCGAGCACCACGCGGACGTGGTACTTGTGCGCCCAGTCCAGCACGCGTTCGACCTTACGGAGGTAGCGCTCGCTGTACTGCCCGGGCCGGGGCTCCAGGTCGTCCCAGAAGACCGCGAGCCGGGCGAGGTCGAAACCCCGCCCGGCCATGTCGCGCAGGGAGCGCTCGGTGATGTCCGCGAGGGCCTGGTCGCCGCGGTGCTCCTTGTCCGCGAGGTTCCAGCCGCGGACGGTGAGGGCGCGGCCCCGGTCGTCGGTGAGGGGCGGGATGCCCGGATCCGTACGGGCCGCGGTGGCCGTGGCCGGGGCTGGGGGAGCCGCACGGGCCGCCGCGGGGACCCCCGGTGCCAGGAGTGCCAGGACCGCGGCTACGGCGAGCGGTGCCGCCTTGCGCAAGCGTCTCTGAGGCATCCGCCGTTCATACCGTCAGCACGACCTTCCCGAACAGGTCGCCACCGGCCATCTTCTCGAAGCCCTCCCGCGCCCGGTCGAGCGGCAGCACGGAGTCGATCACCGGTCGTACGCCGGTGGCGGCGCAGAAGGAGAGCAGGTCGGCGAGTTCGTCCTTGGTGCCCATGGTCGAGCCGACGACCTTCAGCTCCAGGAAGAAGATGCGGTTGAGCTCGGCGGCCGGCGGGTTGGAGCCGCTGGTGGCGCCGGAGATCACCAGGGTGCCGCCGGGCTTGAGGGACTTGACCGAGTGCGACCAGGTGGCGGCGCCCACGGTCTCGATCACGGCGTCGACACGGTGCGGCAGCCGCGCCCCGGGCTCGTAGGCCCCCTCGGCGCCGAGCTCCACGGCGCGCCGGCGCTTGGCCTCGTCCCGGCTGGTCGCGAAGACCCGCAGCCCGGCCGCGGCGCCCAGCGCGATCGCCGCGGTGGCGACCCCGCCGCCGGCGCCCTGGACGAGGACGCTCCGGCCGGGGCGGACGCCCGCGTTGGTGAACAGCATCCGGTACGCGGTCAGCCAGGCGGTCGGCAGACAGGCCGCCTCCTCGAAGGACAGCCCCTTCGGCTTGGGCAGCACGTTCCAGGCGGGGACGGCGACCCGCTCGGCGAAGGTGCCCTGATAGCGCTCGGTAAGGATGGAACGCGGCTCGCGCGGGCCCACGCCGTGGCCGCTCTGGCCGATGACGGAGTGGACGACGACCTCATTGCCGTCCTCGTCGAGACCCGCCGCGTCACAGCCGAGGATCATCGGCAGCACCTCGTCGGAGATGCCGACGCCGCGCAGCGACCACAGGTCGTGGTGGTTGAGGGACGCCGCCTTGACGTTGACCACCGTCCATCCGGGCGGTGCCTCGGGCTCGGGGCGCTGGCCCAACTCAAGTCCGTCGAGCGGCTGGTCACGGTCGGTGCGTACGGCATAGGCGGCGAACATGGTCCGAACCTAGACCCGGGACGCGCGGGGCGGAACCAGGCACCGGTGTGACACGCGCCGCGTCGGCCAGGTGTCTCGCTTCCCTCCCTCCCCCCGCTCCGTCCAGCCCGGCCTGTCGCATCAGCCGTACCGGCGGACGCACCTTCGCCGGATCCGATTGACCGCCCACCGACGCGGCCGATTGGCTTCCGTTCCGCCCGCACGATGTCGTACAAGCTTTCCCAAGGGGGGAATTCATGCGATATCCGAGATCCGCGACCGTCCTGGCGGCCGCGTTACTGAGCGTGTGCGGCGCCACGGCCACGGCCGCGGCGCCACCCCGGATCGAGCACATCGGCGTCAGCGCCGACGGCACCCCGGCCAACGCCAATCAGAGCATGGAGGAGATCAGCGCCGACGGCCGCTACGTCGTCTTCTCCTCCAACGCCACGAACCTGGTGCCGGGCACGACCGACATCACCAGCTCCAACATCTTCGTCAAGGACCTGCGGACCGGCGCCGTGGAGCAGGCCAGTGTCGCCTCCGACGGTGGCCGGCCCCAGAAGATGTCGTTCTCGTTCGCGCCCTCGATCAGCGCCGACGGCCGCTACGTCGCCTTCGAGTCGACGGCCCTCGACCTCGCCCCGGGCAAGACCGAGAACGGCACCGACATCTTCGTCCGCGACCGCCTGACCAAGCGCACGGAGCTGGTCGTCAGGCACGAGAACGGCGTCTTCGGCAACACGGACCAACCGGTCATCAGCGCCGACGGCCGCTACATCGCCTTCCACTCCGAGCGGCGGGACCTGATACCCGGTGACGACGACGGCCCCGGCATCTTCGTCAAAGACCTCCGGAAGGGCACGATCCGGCGTGTGAGCATCGCCCCGGACGGCAGTCGTCCGAAAGACGCGAGCTATGGGAGTCCGGTGATCAGCCAGGACGGCACCAAGGTCGGTTTCATGGCCGCCGGTGACGACATGGGCCCCGGCCCCGACCCCGACGACCCGGCCCCCGCCCCGCACGGCAGGCCCCCCACCCGCTGGGCCGGCTACGTCCACGACCTGACCACCGGGCGCACCGAGCCGGTGTCCGAGACGCCCGACGGCCGGATCGCCCGGGTCCGCGGCATCACCCGCTTCAGCCCCGACGGGCAGTACGCCCTCTTCTCGTCCCACGCGAAGGACCTCGTGCCGAACGACACCAACGGCGTGGCCGACGTCTTCGCCAGGAACCTGCGCACCGGGGAGATCCGGCGGCTGAGTCTGCGCCCCGACGGGTCGGAGGCCCATGGGACGTCGTACGGGGGAGTCCTGAGCGCCGACAACCGGAAGCTGTTCTTCGGCTCATATGCCCCGGACCTGGCGCCCGGCGACACCCGGTCGAAGCCGCACCTGTTCGTACGGGACCTGCGGACCGGCGCCGTCGACCGCATCGACGTCAGGGCCGACGGCGACCGCACCACCGACGGAACGTCGTCCGGCGTGCACGTCGACCGCTCCGGCAAGCTCGCGGTCTTCGCCAACTTCGGGCTCGACCTCGTCACGGGCCAGGCCAACGAGCGCGACAACCTGTACCTGCGCCGCCTGGACTGAGCAGGGTCCTCGCGGGCTGAAAATCAGCCCGTCCGGCGCTTGAGGACCGGGGTCCGGGGCGGAGCTCCCCACGCGGCGGAGCCGCATATCGGATACTGCGGGAAGGGGCGGGACTGGGGAAAAAGCCGCCCGCAGGGCACCGCACGGCGCGGGGTCCGCCAGGGCGACGAACGCCCCGGCGGACCCCGAGAACTCCGCACAGCCTCATGCAGGCACAGGCACAGGCACGGACGTCAGCGCCGCGCCACGCCCTCCGCACGGGCCGCCGCCGCGACGGCCGCCGTGACCGCCGGAGCGACCCGCTCGTCGAACGGCGACGGAATCACGCAGTCCGCGCTCAGCTCGTCCGCCACCACCGCGGCCAGCGCCTCCGCGGCGGCCAGCTTCATGCCCTCGGTGATCCGCGAGGCCCGCACCTGGAGGGCGCCCGCGAAGATGCCGGGGAAGGCGAGGACGTTGTTGATCTGGTTCGGGTAGTCGCTGCGGCCGGTGGCGACGACGGCCGCGTACTTGTGGGCGACGTCCGGGTGGATCTCGGGCGTCGGGTTGGCCATCGCGAAGATCAGCGCGTCCTTCGCCATGGTGGCCACCGCCTCCTCCGGGACGGTGCCGCCGGAGACGCCGATGAAGACGTCCGCGCCGTCGAGGGCCTTCTCCAACGGGCCGCTCAGACCGGCCTTGTTGGTGAAGCCGGCGAGCTCGCGCTTGACCGGGTTGAGGTCCTCGCGGCCCTCGGACACGATGCCCTTGCGGTCGCAGACCGCCACGTCGCCGATGCCGGCCTCCACCAGGATCTTGGCGATGGCCACACCGGCCGCGCCCGCGCCGGAGATGACGGCGCGCAGCTGGCCCAGCGAGCGGCCGGTGAGCTTCGCGGCGTTGCGAAGCGCGGCCAGGGTGACGACGGCGGTGCCGTGCTGGTCGTCGTGGAAGACCGGGATGTCCACCCGCTCCTGGAGCCGGCGCTCGACCTCGAAGCAGCGCGGCGCGGAGATGTCCTCCAGGTTGACGCCGCCGAAGGACGGCGCGAGGCGGACGACGGTGTCGACGATGTCGTCGACCTCCCGGCAGTCGAGCGCGATCGGCACCGCGTCCACGCCGCCGAACTGCTTGAAGAGAATGGCCTTGCCCTCCATCACGGGGAGGGACGCCTCGGGACCGATGTCCCCGAGGCCGAGGACCGCGCTGCCGTCCGTCACGACCGCCACGACCTGGGACTTCCAGGTGTAGTCGTGCACGAGTTCCGGCTGTTCGGCGATGGCGCTGCAGACCTTGGCGACACCCGGCGTGTAGGCGAGGGACAGGTCGTCCCGGTCGCGCACGGGCACCGTTGCCTCGATCGCCATCTTGCCGCCCCGGTGCAACGCGAAGGCCGGATCGAAGAGCTCGTCCCGAGTCTCGTCCGCACCACGTTCGCTGCGAGGATTCACAATCTCCGCTGCCACTTCATTGACCCCTTTGTCGATTTCAGTCGAGGGTAGCCGCCCGAGGTAGCGGGCCGCCGGGCACAAGCGCACAAGTGCCCTGATCCCCGGGTGCGGGGTGTAACTGGTCTTTCTACCGGATGAGCGCTACGGCCGACGAGTGAGTTAGGCCGCCGCTGGTCACGGCACCCACACATGCACGTCAAAAGCGTGTCAACTGGTGCCGGAAGTCCATGGAGTGAGACAAGAGGTGCGTGACTTGCGTCTCGTGCCGGAGAGGCGCACCGAAGTCCGGTAGTACGAAGCGGGCTGGTACCGCACGGGGATCACCCGTTATCCGATTTTGACATAGACAGCCCCCCGAACGGTGCAGTCCAGATGGCAAGATGCCCCAATCACACGAGGTCGCGGCGCCCGCCGATGTGTGCTCGTGACCTCGTGTGACCTGTGTGAATTGCAGTCCGATCCCGTCGGCCACCCCCTCGATCGCAGGAGGAACCAGCAATGACCGCAAGCACCACCCCTCGCACGGCTGCCGCCAGGAGTCGCGTGGCCGTTGCCGGCGCGATCGCGGTCGTCGGCGCCCTGCTGCTGTCGGGCTGTGGCGATATGCGCGACAAGCCCGGCGCCGGTGACGAGTCCGCCGGGGCCCCGGCGGGCGCGAACGCCCCGCTCTTCGACAAGCTCCCCAAGCGGATCCAGGCGTCGAAGGTCATCAAGGTGGGCTCCGACATCGCCTACCCGCCCATCGAATTCAAGAAGGGCGGCAAGTCCGTCGGCCTCGACCTCGACCTGGGCGCGGCGCTCGGCAAGGAACTCGGCGTGAAGCTGGAGTTCAACAACAGTGTCTTCGACGCGCTGCTCACCGGAATGCGATCGAAGCGTTACGACATCGCGATGTCCGCGATGACGGACACCAAGGAGCGGCAGGAGGGCATCGACCCGAAGACGGGCAAGAAGGCGAGCGAAGGCGTCGATTTCATCGACTACTTCTCGGCCGGCGCGTCGCTCTACACCAAGAAGGGCGACACCAAGGGGATCAAGGGCTGGGAAGACCTCTGCGGAAAGAAGATCGGCGTCCAGCGCGGCACCGTCTCGGACAACTTCGCCAAGGGCGAGAGCAAGAAGTGCGAGGAGTCCGGCAAGGACCCGATCTCCATCGAGGCGTACGACAACGACCTCGAGGCCCAGACCCGGCTGAAGGCCGGCGGTGTGGACGCCGTCTCCAGCGACTTCCCCTCCGCGGTCTACGCGGCCGCCACCTCGGGCGGCGGCAAGGACTTCGAGATCATCGGTGACCAGGTGGCGGCGAATCCTTACGGCATCGCCGTCGGCAAGGACGACGCCCAGCTGAGGGATGCCCTCAAGGCCGCCCTCGAGGCCATCATCAAGAACGGTGCGTACGAAAAGGTCCTCAAGACCTGGGGCGTCGAGGCCGGCGCCGTCAAGGAAGTCAAGATCAACGGCGGTCAGTGACCCGCCTCCGGCCCACTCCCTTTCCTCGTAGGCAACGCTGAAAGGCACTACCCGTGACTGCTTCACTCAAAAAGTCGGGGCCCGCCGACACCCCTCCGCCCGGCCCCGAGCCGGAGGCGATCAAGGCCATTCCCGTCCGGCACTACGGCCGCTGGGTCGCCGCCGTCGTGGTGCTCGCCCTGCTGGGACTGCTGGTCAACGCGTTCGCCAGCGCGAACATCAATTACCACGCCATCCCGGACTTCATGTTCGACTCCAACGTCCTCACCGGCCTCGGCAAGACCGTGCTGATCTCGGTGCTGGCGATGGCGCTCGGCCTGGTGCTCGGCGTGGTCCTGGCCGTGATGCGGCTGTCGAAGAACCCCGTGACCTCCGCGGTCTCCTGGGTCTACATCTGGTTCTTCCGCGGCACCCCGGTCTACGTCCAGCTGCTGCTCTGGTTCAACCTCGCGCTGATCTTCCCGTACATCAACCTCGGCCCGATCTACCGGGACGAGATGAGCGACTTCATGACGCCGTTCATGGCGGCGCTGCTGGGCCTCGGGCTCAACGAGGCGGCGTACATGTCGGAGATCGTCCGCTCGGGCATCCAGTCCGTCGACGAGGGCCAGACGGAGGCCGCGCACGCGCTGGGCATGAGCCAGGGCCGGACGCTGCGGCGAATCGTTCTGCCGCAGGCGATGCGGGTGATCGTGCCGCCCACCGGCAACGAGTTCATCAACATGCTGAAGACCTCGTCGCTGGCAGCCTCCGCCTGTCAGTACCTGGAGCTGCTGCGCTCCACCTCGGACATCGGTCAGTCCACCGGCGCCACGGTCGAGATGCTCTTCCTCGCCGCCACCTGGTACCTGATCCTCACCAGCGTCTTCAGCATCGGTCAGTTCTACCTGGAGCGGCACTACGCCCGAGGCTCGCTGCGCTCCCTGCCGCTCACCCCGTGGCAGAAGATCAAGGCGAACCTGACCTCCTTCAGCAACCGCCAGTCCGGAGGTGTCCGCGCATGAACGCGATGGTGAAGGCCGAGGGCGTCCACAAGTCCTACGGCGCCGTGCAGGTCCTCAAGGGCATCGACCTGGAGGTCGCCCCGCGCGAGGTGTTCTGTCTCATCGGCCCCTCCGGGTCCGGCAAGTCCACCTTCCTGCGGTGCATCAACCACCTGGAGAAGGTCAACGCCGGCCGGCTGTACGTCGACGGCGAGCTGGTCGGCTACCGCCAGAAGGGCGACCGGCTGTACGAGCTCAAGGACAGCGAAGTGGCCCGGAACCGCCGGGACATCGGCATGGTGTTCCAGCGCTTCAACCTCTTCCCGCACATGACGGCGCTGGCCAATGTCATGGAGGCGCCGATCCAGGTCAAGGGCGAGACCAAGGCGGTCGCCCGGGAGCGGGCCATGAAGCTGCTGGACCGGGTGGGCCTCGCCGACAAGGCGGGCAACTACCCCTCCCAGCTCTCCGGCGGCCAGCAGCAGCGCGTCGCGATCGCCCGCGCGCTCGCCATGGAGCCGAAGCTGATGCTCTTCGACGAGCCCACCTCGGCGCTCGACCCCGAGCTGGTGGGTGACGTCCTCGACGTCATGCGGGGCCTGGCCGAGGACGGCATGACGATGATCGTCGTCACCCATGAGATGGGCTTCGCCCGCGAGGTCGGCGACTCCGTGGTCTTCATGGACCAGGGCGTCGTGGTCGAGTCCGGCAACCCGCGCGATGTGCTGACCAACCCTCAGCACGACCGGACGAAGGCGTTCCTGTCGAAGGTGCTGTAGGGGCGGGGCCATGGAGCCGGCGGGGCGGCGGTACGGGCGGGTCCGTACCGCCGCCCCGCCGTGCCGTCCCCGCGCCGCGGTGCCCGTCGTACGCCGCTCCGGTATGTAATACCCTCGATGGCTTGCCGGTCATTACCTTGGCCGTCGTGGACCGCTCCCCCGCCCCCTGACCGCCTCCGTAAGGACCCCTCGTGGAACTCGCCTACTACTCGGACTTCGCCGTGCGCCTGGTCAACAGCGAGGAGCCGCTGCGCGGCACCGACACGCTCACGTCCGTGGAGGCCGTCCGCGAGCTCTTCGGCGCGGGCGCGCAGGCCGCCCGGCGCGCCGCGGACGCGGACGTCACCCGTCTGCGGTCCGTACGGGCCCGGCTGCGCGGGGTGTTCGAGGCCGCGGCCGAGCGCGACGAGGTCCGCGCGGTGGACCTGCTGAACGCGTTGCTGATGGAGTTCCCCGTCAGCCCGCAGATCTCCGGACACGAGCTCCGGGACGACGACGGCCGCCCCAAGTGGCATATGCACATCGCCGATCACGCGGCGAGCGCCAGCGCCTCGTACACCGCGACCGCGTGCATGGGCCTGGCCGTCCATCTGACGGAGTACGGCGTCGACCGGCTCGGCATCTGTCAGGCCGCCCCCTGTCGCAACGCCTATCTGGACACCTCGACCAACCGCTCCCGCCGCTACTGCTCCGACCGCTGCGCCACCCGGGCGAACGTGGCCGCCTACCGCGCCCGCAAACGCCTGGAGAGCCGGGCCGCCGAGGCGCACGGCACCACCCGCACCGGCCTGAGCGCGGAGCCCAGCCAGGACAGCAGCGCGCCCGCCGAGCGCTGACCGGCGCCGGGCGGCCGGCGCACCCGCAGCCAGGCCCGGGCCACCACCAGCTCGTCCGGCACGGTGCCGAACTCCCGGCTGTCGTTCTCCACCAGGGGGTTGTCCCCCATCACCCACCAGCCGCCCTCGCGCCGCTCGACGGCCCGCTTGACGATCAGCAGGTCCTGCCGGAACGGGTGGCGCACCACCACGACGTCACCCGGACGGACCACTGCCCCGTACTGCACGACCAGTTGGTCACCCGGGTTCAGCGTCGGCACCATCGACGGGTTGTGGACCTCGGCGAGCCCGATCCGCAGCAGTCCGCGACGCTCGCGGTCCAGCTCCTGCCCGCGCTCGTCCACTTGCTCCTGCACCACGGCACCTCCCGGTCCGTTTCCTCCACCTGTTCCCACCGGCGCCGGACAGGCACCGGACCGCACGGTACCCGCACCGGAATTTTGCCCCCGAGCCTCTTCCGGCACCCGGGAAAAGCCTTCCCACAGCGAGTAATCTCGCACCTGAGAAGACGATCACGAGGAAGGACAGCTCTATGCTTTCCCGCCTGTTCGCCGCCAAAGTCCAGGTCAGCGCCCACTGCGACCTGCCCTGCGGTGTATACGACCCGGCCCAGGCCCGTATCGAGGCCGAGTCGGTCAAGGCAGTCCAGGAGAAGTACCAGGCCAACCAGGACCCGGACTTCCGCACCCGCGCCCTTGTCATCAAGGAACAGCGGGCGGAGCTGGCCAAGCACCATGTCTCGGTGCTGTGGAGCGATTACTTCAAGCCGCCGCACTTCGAGAAGTACCCCGAACTGCACCAGCTGGTCAACGACACGCTGAAGGCGCTGAGCGCGGCCAAGGCGTCGAACGAACCGGAGACCGGCCAAAAGGCGTTGGATCTCATCGCCCAGATCGACAAGATCTTCTGGGAGACCAAGAAGTCCTGACGCGCACGGCAAAGCCGCCGACGAGGCCCGGCCGGGGAACCGGCCGGGCCTCTTTGCGACACTCGTTCGAGTAAGTGGTGTATACCAAAGGCGATTCGGGGTCTCATTTCGAAGATTCGTTCAACAGGGCACGTATCAAAGCGCGTGCCAAAGGGGGGACATGTTCGGCTTCTTCGTCCTGGCACTGCCGGGACTGATGGCCGCGGGCGGGCTCGCGGGCATGGTGTGGGCCGTCGTACGGATGCGGCGCCTCAAGGCGGCGTGGCGCAGCGGGATCGAGGCCCCGGGCCGCTGCCTGCGGCTGTACGCGAAGACGGTCACCCGCCGGGACGGCGCCCACCGCTCGTCCTCGACCACGCTGCACCACGTCTACGAGTTCACCACCGCGGAGGGCGAGGTACGGCGCTTCGAGGAGGCCGGCGGCTCCGCGACGGTGATCGAGGGGGACACTGTCGTCGTCCGCTACCCGGCGGGCCGCCCGGACCGGGCGACCGCCCTGCCGCCGGGGGACGTCCGGACGCGGGTGGGTATGGGCCTCCTGCTGGGGTTCCTGGCGGTGTTCGTCGTGGCGTGCGTGGGGTTCGGGGCGTTCTATCTGGGTGTGTTCAAGCCGGTGAAGGAGAAGGTGACGGAGCGGGTGCGGGAGGTGCCTCGGATGACGGCACCGGCGGATCCGGTCGGGCCGGCGGATCCGTGGGAGGGGGTTCCGGAGGGGTTCCCGACGGATCTGCCGGGGCCGCCGCCGGGGTTCCCGTAGGGGCTTTTTCCCCCACCCCGCCCCTTCCCGTAACCGGGGGCAAGCCCCCAGCCCCCCTTCCGCGCTGACGCGCGGTGTCCTCAGACGCCGGACGGGCTGATTTCAGCCCGTCCGGCGTCTGAGGACATTCGGGAAGGGGCGGGTAGGGGAAAAAGCCCCGCGCAGCGGCAACCCACCCGTCACCGCACCACCCCCGCCACAACCTCCGCGAACACCCGCACCCTCTCCGACCCCCCGTCCCGGCGCCGGATCAGCCCGAGCTCCGACTCCGGCAGCCCCGCCACAGGCACGAAGGCCACATCCCGGCGCCCGTGGTAATCGGCCGTCGGCCCGCACAGCAGCATCCCCGCCCGGTTCGCCGCCGTCAGCGTCAGACCCTCCTGGAGGGTGGTCACCGAAGGGCCCGGCGGGATCGGCCGGCCCCCCGGCGTGGTGGTCGGGGCCTGCGCCTCGCGCCAGTACGCGGGGGCGGGCGCGGCCGGGGTGACGAGCGGGCAGTCGGCGAGGTCCTCCGCGGAGAGTTCCGGCCGGCCGGCCAGGGCGTGCTGTACGGAGAGGGCCAGCGTCTGCCGCTGCCTGGAGAAGACCGGGCCCACGACCAGCGCGGGCTCCGCCACCGGCAACAGCACCACGGCCGTGTCGACCTCACCGCGCAGCACGGCGCCGAACGGATCCGAGAACGGGATCTCCACGATCTCCACCGCGCACGCCGGAAAGCGGTCCTGGAAGGCCGCGATGGCCTCCGTGACCCCGCCGTCCGCCGTGCCCTGGAACCCCAGCCGGAGCACCCCCTCGACCCCGCGGGCCGCCGCGCGGGCGTCCTCGACCGTGGCGCGGAGCCCGTCGTAGGCCGGGCGCAGGGCCGTACGGAAGCGCTCGCCCGCCGGGGTGAGGGCGACCCGGCGGCTGGTGCGCTCGACGAGGCGGGCGCCGATCCGGCCCTCCAGGGAGCGCAGCAGCTGGCTGACGCGGCTCTGCGACACGTACAGCCGCTCGCCCGCGCGGCCGAAGTGCAGCTCCTCCGCGAGGACGAGGAAGCACTCCAGCTCCCGCAGGTCCATGCCGCTCACGAACTCCCCCGTCCGTCGATCGATGAGTCCCGCTCATAGAGCGGTGAGGGATCGAGCGTTGTTCCCGGGGGCGCGGCTCCGGAGGCTGGGACGCATGGTGAACGTGAGGCAGACGACGAGGGTGGCGGGCGGGCGGCCCGCCGTGGCGGCGGTGGCGGCCGGGACGTTCTCGGTGGTGACGACCGAGATGCTGCCGGTGGGACTGCTCACGCCGATCGGGGAGGACCTGGGGGTCTCCGCCGGCACGGCGGGGCTGACGATGACGGTCCCCGGGCTGGTCGCGGCGGTCGCCGCCCCGGTGGTGACGCGCCTCGCGGGGCGACGGGACCGGCGCTGGGTGCTGGTGGGCCTGATGGGGTTGCTGACGGTGGCCAACCTGCTGTCGGCCGCCGCCACGGACATCGGGGTGCTGGTGGCGCTGCGGGTGCTGGTGGGGGTGTGCATCGGCGGGGTCTGGGCGATCGCGGCCGGGCTGGCCGTCCGGCTCGTCCCCGAGCGGCGGGTGGGGCCGGCCACGTCGCTGATCTTCAGCGGGATAGCCGTGGCCTCGGTGCTCGGGGTGCCCGCGGGCACGCTGGCGGGCGCGGCGGGCGGCTGGCGGACGGCCTTCCTGGCCATGGGCGGAGTGGCGCTGGCCGTGACGGCCGCCCTCGCGGCGCTGCTGCCACCGCTGCCGTCGCCGGAACCGGCCGACGGCGGTGCCGGGAACGTCCTGGGCCCGCTGCGCACCGCTCCGGTACGGGTGGGGCTGCTGGTGGTCCTGCTGCTGGTGACGGGCCACTTCGCGGGCTACACGTTCGTACGCCCGCTCCTGGAACGGGTGCCGGGGACGGACGCCGGGCTGATCAGCGGCCTGCTGGTGGCGTACGGGGCCGCGGGCGTGGCCGGCAACTTCCTCGCGGGCTCCGCGGTCCCCCGCAGGCCCCGCGCCACGCTTCTGCTGATCGCCGCCGCCCTGGCGGTCGTGATGCCCGCGCTGGCGGTGGCCGGCGGCGGGGCCATGGGAGCCACGGTGCTCGTGGTGCTGTGGGGGCTGGCGTACGGGGGCGTGTCGGTGGCCACCCAGAACCGGCTGATGGCGGCCGTACCGCCGGCGCCCGGGGCACGGGAAGGGGTGTCGGCGCTGTTCGTGTCGGTGTTCAACCTGGCGATCTCGCTGGGGGCGCTGGTGGGCGGCCGCGTGGTGGACGCGGGGTCCGTGGCGGGGGCCGCGTGGGTGGGTGGGGGGCTGGCGTTGCTGGCGGCGGGGGTTGTCGGGGTGGGGGGACGGGTGCGGTAGCGGCGAGGGCGGCGGCCGGAGGTGGCCGGGGTGCCGCTGCGCGGGGCCTTGTCCCCTGCCCGCCCCTTCCCGGAACCGGGGGCAAGCCCCCGGGCCCCCGGGCGGAACGCCACGTGGGGTATCCCATGGATCCATTCGTCATGGGACGGCGATCCCTGGGTATGCGGCCGGTGGAGAACGAGAAGGAGCCGCACGATGGTCGTCATCGAATCCCCTGACGGGGACGCCGCCGGTGCCCGCCACGCGACGGCGGAGTTCCTGGCCCGGTACTGCCCCTGGGCCGACCCCGACGCCGTCGTCCTGGTGGTGTCGGAGCTGGTCGCCAACGCCATCCGGCACACCGGCGGCTGGTGGCGGCTGTGCGTACGGGCCGTCCAGGGCAGGCTGGTGGTGGAGATCGCCGACGCCAGCCCGGACCCGCCCGTGCCGCGCGCCCCGGACCTGACCGGGGGTGGCGGCCTGGGCTGGCACATGGTCGAGAGGCTGGCCACACAGCTGGAAGTGGTGCGTCAGGGCGACGGCAAGGGCAAGACGGTACGGGCGACGTGGCTACGGCCGGCGCTGCCGCTCGCGGTCTGAGTCAGGATCCGGATCCAGCCCGTCCGGCGATTGAGGACACCGCGCGGAGCGCGGAAGAAGGGGGCCCGGGGGCTTGCCCCGCCACGCGGCGGAGCCGCACATCGGATGCAGCGGGAAGGGGCGGGGCTGGGGAAAAGGCCCCGCGCAGCGGCACCCCCACCGCCACCACACACCCGCACCCGCACTACCGCCCCAGCAACCCCACCCGCAACCGCCCCAGAATCCGCGTCAGCAACCGCGACACATGCATCTGCGAGATCCCCAGCTCCGCCCCGATCTCCGACTGCGTCATCTCCCCGCCGAACCGCATCCGCAGGATCTGCCGGTCCCGTTCGTCGAGCTCGGCGACCAACGGTTTGAGGGCGTGCAGGTTCTCCACGCCCTCCAGGGCGGGGTCGACGTCGCCGAGCCGGTCGGCGAAGCTGTTGCCGGTCTGGTCGGAGCCCTCGTCCACGGACACGTCGATGGAGCCGGCGGTGTAGCCGTTGCTGGCCACGATGCCCTCGACGACCTCCTCGCGGCTCAGCCCGAGGTGCGTGGCGAGCTCGTCCGGGGTCGGCGAGTGGTCCAGTTCCTGGGAGAGCTCGCCGGTGGCCTTGGCCAGCTCGACGCGGAGCTCCTGGAGGCGCCGGGGCACGTGCACGGACCAGCTCGTGTCACGGAAGTGCCGCTTGATCTCCCCGACGATGTACGGCACGGCGAAGGTGGTGAACTCCACCTCGCGCGCGAGGTCGAAGCGGTCGATCGCCTTGATCAGGCCGATCGTGCCGACCTGGATGATGTCCTCCATCTGGTCGCCCCGGCTGCGGAAGCGGGAGGCGGCGAAGCGCACCAGCGAGAGGTTGATCTCGATCAGCGTGTTCCGGGCGTACTGGTAGGCGTGGGTCCCCTCCTCCAGCTCGGCGAGCCGGTCGAAGAAGAGCCTCGACAGCTGGCGCGCGTCCCGCGGCGCCACCGTGGACGCGTCCTCGATGTACGGCAGTCCCCCGACCGATGCCTCGACCCGCTGCGAGGCAGCCGTCTGACGCTCCGTCGCAATCGTGGATGCCGTGATGGTCACGTCGTCCTCCCCAGATCCGTTGGTGACGTCCCGCCGCCTACCCGGTGGCCTGGTGGGCATGCCTGTGGTTTTCGCCGGACGCGGGTAAACGGAAGGGCGGGGCGGCCGTCGCCGGCCGGTCACCGGGGCTTTCCGTACCGGTCACCGGCGGGCATGAGCATGCCGTCCATGACCGCAACGATCACTTCCGCCGTCGCCCGCCGCACCGCTGCCGCCCTGGCCACGGCCGCTCTGACCATGGGTGCGGCCACCGCGGGCGCGGGCACCGCGAACGCGGCCGGCACCCCGGCGCCCACGCCGGGCAAGGGCGCCGCACGGACATCCGGAACCGCCGGGCTGAAGGGTGTCGACTACGCGGCCTGGCAGCGTGAGGTGAAGTCCGCCATCGACGGTGCACGGCCCTACGTCGCCGAGCGCACCGCGAACGCGCGGCAGGAGAAGCAGGCGATCGTCCTCGACATCGACAACAGCTCCCTGGAGACGGACTTCCACTGGACGTACCCCACGCCGGCGATCGAGCCGGTCCTGGAGCTGACGCGGTACGCGCACGCCCGGGGCGCCGCCGTCTTCTTCGTCACCGCGCGGCCCGGCCTGCTCGACGCGCCGACCGAGTACAACCTCCGGCGGGTCGGCTACCCGGTCAGCGGTCTGTACGTACGTCACTTCCCGGACCTCTTCCGGGACGTCAGCGCGTACAAGACCGCCAAGCGGGCGGAGATCGAGGCCCAGGGCTACCGGATCATCGCCAATATCGGCAACAACACCACGGATCTGGTCGGCGGGCACGCCGAGCGGACCGTCAAGCTGCCGGACTACGAAGGCAAGCTCTCCTGAGACACACGACGGAGCCACGACAGAGCCACGACGGCGGCCCCGCCCGGATCCGACCGGCCCCGACCGGCCCGCCCCGGGCGCGCCCGCCCCGCGCCTCAGCGGCGGCGCCTGGACTTCACCCGGTCGAGACAGGCCACGCCCAGGGCCGCCAGACCGATCTGGATCAGCCACTTGATCCAGTCGATCCCCTTGGTGTCGCCCACGCCCAGCGCGTGGGCGAGGAGCGCCCCCACGAGGGCCGCGGCGATACCGACCACGATCGTCCACAGCACACCGATGCGCTGGCGTCCCGGGACCACCAGGCGCCCCAGTACACCGATGATCAGGCCGATCACTACCGCACTGAAAATTCCCGAGATTTCCACGACGCCCCCCTATCGAGCACTTTCCTGCCCATCCGGCCCGTTTCCTCTGGTGACATCTGCCCAGCCCGCGGGCGGCGCATGTCCGGCTTCCGCCGCTCGCGGCCGCCGCCCGGCGCGGTGCCTAGACTGGTCGTGCCGGGCACAGGACGCCCGACAGGGACGGGAGAGCGACAGTGGCCGCAGGTGTCGGGAGCGTCGAGGACTTCCCAGGGGGTGTGGGCGGGGATGCCGACGACCCCTCGGCGGAGGTGCTCTCCGAGGCCGCCGCCGCGTTCGGGCTGCTCGCCTCCTCGGCCCGGCTGCACCTGGTCTGGGCGCTGGCGCAGGGCGAGAGCGACGTCAGCGGGCTGGCCGAGCGGGTCGGCGGAGCCCTTCCCGCGATCAGCCAGCACCTGGCGAAGCTGAAGCTGGCCGGGCTGGTGCGGTCGCGGCGCGAGGGGCGCCGCGTGGTCTATCTGGTCGACGACCCCGACGTCGTCACGATCGTCCGGCTGATGGTCGGCCAGCTCGCCGACCGCAAGGCCGGCGCCGCCGCCGTCACCGGGACCCGCTCCGGGCGGCTCCGTGGGCTGGGCGCCTGACGGCGCGGGCGCGGCCGGCACCACCCTGGAGGTCCTGCGCGCGCTGGGCAGCGGACCGCGCGGGCTCGTCGAACAGCAGGCCGAGGAACGGCTCGCCGCGCACGGCGAGAACGTCTTCCCCGGCCGCCGCCCCGCGTCCTGGCCGCGCCGCCTCGCCCGCGCCCTCCGCGACCCCTTCACCGCCGTACTGCTCTGCCTGGGATTGGTCTCGGCGGCGGTGGCGTCCTGGGGTACGGCCTGTGTGATCGCCGTGCTGGTGGCGGTCAGCTGCGTCCTGCGCGCCACCGGCGAGCACCGCGCCGACCGCGCCGCGGCCACACTGCGCGATCTGATCGCCGCCACGGCCACGGTGCGCAGGCGGGCGACGGAGAGCGCGCCGCCGTGCGCCCGGGAACTGCCGGTGGACCAGCTCGTACCGGGCGACGTCGTCCTGCTGGCCCCCGGCGACGTGGTCCCGGCGGACCTGCGGCTGCTCCGGGCGACGGGCCTGACCCTGCACGAGGCCGCCCTGACGGGCGAGTCGGCACCGGTGGGGAAGCGGGTGCGGGAGCCCGGGGCGGGCGGACCGGAGGCCCCGGCGGCCGGACGGGCCTCGGGGGGCCCGGGCGGACCCGGTGCGGCGGGCGGCGGTACCGCGGCCCCGGAGCGTTCCCCGGCGGAGCCGGATCCGGCGCCGAGCGGGACCCGGCTCCTCGACGCACGCGGCGGTACGGGCACGCCCGCATCGGGCCGCCCCGCCGTGGCCACGGCCCGCCGCGCCCTCCGGCCGGCCGGGAGCGGTCGCCCGGCGAGGCGCACCACCCCGGCACGCGGCCGACGGCCGCACCCGGCGCTCTCCTCTCCCGTCCCGACCTCTGCTTCCAGGGGAGCAGCGTCGTCTCCGGCAGCGGAGTCGGCGTCGTGATCGCCACCGGGGCGGACACCGTCCTCTCCGGGGCGCTGCCGCGCGGCGGGGAGCGGCGGACGGGCCCGCTCCGCCCGTTCGACCGGTCGGTGAACGGCATCGCCTGGACGCTCGTACGGTTCATGCTGCTCACCGCCCCGGTCGTACTGATCGCCGGTGCGCTGCTGCGCGGGCGCGGGCTGGAGACCCTGCCGTTCGCCGTCGCGGTGGCCGTCGGGCTGACGCCCGAGATGCTGCCGGTCGTCGTCACGACGGCGCTGGCGCGCGGCGCCGCGCTGCTCGCGCGCGGCGGCGAGGTCGTCGTACGCCGCCTCCCGGCCCTGCACGACCTGGGCGCCGTCGACGTGCTGTGCGTGGACAAGACGGGCACCCTCACCCAGGACCGCCCCGTCGTGGCGTGCTCGGTCGACACGGAGGGCCGGGACGACCCGGCCGTGCTGCGCTGGGCCGCCGTCAACGCCCTGTGGACGCTCCACCTCGCGGAGCTGCCCGCGCCGGACGCGCTGGACGAGGCGATCCTCGACGCCGACGAGGACACGGCGGCGCCGGGGGCGTACGGGACGGGTGCGGACGCGTCAGGGACGCACCGGGCGGAAGGCCGCGCGGCGGGGACGCACGGGCCGGAGGCCCACGAAGCGGGCACGCACGAGACCCGCACGCACGAGCCGGGCGGGTACGAGGCCGGCACCCACGAGACGGGCGCGTACGAGGCAGGCGCGCACGAGGCCCGCATCCACCATCCGGGCGCGTACGCGCAGGACGCCGGCACCCCGTCGCTCCCCCTTTCCCCGGCCGCCGGGGAAGGCCCCTCCACCCGGCACCTCCATGCCGTCCCCTCAGCCCCCGCCACCCCCTCGACCCCCTCCGATGACGACCTCGAAGGCGTCGCCGCCCTCCCCTACGGCCCCGGACGCCGCATCGCCACCGCTGTCGTCCGTGGCACCGGACCGGCCGGCGGGCGCGGGCACACCCTCGTCGTCAAGGGCGCCCCCGAGGACGTGCTGGAGCGCTGTGCCCTCGGCGACGGGGAGCGCGTCCGGCTGGCCCGCCGCGCGGGGGAGCTCGCGGCGGACGGGCTGCGGGTGCTGGCCGTGGCGGTCGCCGAGCGGCCCGCCCGTACCCGCCCGTACACCCCGGCCGACGAGTACGGCCTGACGCTGCTCGGCTTCGTCGGGCTGCGCGACGCCCTGGCGCCCACCGCCGCCGAGGCGCTCGCGGCGCTCGCCCGGCGTGGCGTCACCGTCAAGGTCCTCACCGGCGACCACCCGGGCACGGCCGCCCGCGCCTGCCGGGAGCTGGGCCTGGAGCCCGGCGAGGTCGTCACCGGCGACCGCCTCGACGGCCTGACCGGGTCCGAGCTGGCCGGTCTGGCCGCCGGGAGCACGGTCTTCGCGCGGTGCGCGCCCGAGCACAAGGCGCGGATCGTCGAGGCCCTGCGGGAGGCGGGCCGGACCACGGGGTTCCTCGGCGACGGGGTCAACGACCTGGCGGCGCTGCGCTCCGCCGACGTGGGCGTCTGCCCCCGCGACGGCGTGGACGTCGCGCGGGAGGCCGCCGACGTGGTGCTCGCGTCGAAGGACCTGACCGCCCTGGACCGGGCGATCGTCACCGGCCGGCGCAGCACCGGCAACATCGCCGCCTACCTGCGGATCACGCTCTCCTCCAACCTCGGCAACGTCATCGCGATGCTGGTGGCCGGCCTGATGCTGCCGTTCCTGCCGATGCTGCCCGCGCAGGTCCTCGTGCAGAACCTGTGCTTCGACGCCGCCCAGCTCGCCCTCGCCTTCGACCGGCCGGGCCCGGACGCCCACCGGCGCCCGGCGGTGCTGCGGCCCGGCGCCCTGCTGCGCTTCATGACCGGCTTCGGGCTGCTCAACGCCGTCGCGGACCTGGCCACCTTCGGCGTGCTGGCGCTGGCCGTGCGGTCGCTGGGCGAGGAGGAGGGGCAGGCCGCGTTCCACGCCGGGTGGTTCACGGAGAACCTGCTGACGCAGGCGCTGGTGATGCTGCTGCTGCGCTCGGGGCGCCGCGCGGCGGAGGGCCGGGTGCCGGGGCCGATCCGGGTCGCGACGTCGGCGCTGGCGGTGGTGGGCCTGCTGCTGCCGTTGTCCCCGCTGGGCCCGGTGCTCGGGATGTCGGCGTTGCCGCCGCTGTACTACGGGCTGATGGCGGTCGTGCTGGCGCTGTACGGGGCGGGGCTCACGGCGGCACGGCGACGCTTCGGGCCCCTGCCGGAGACCACCCCGGCCGCACCCCGAACGGGCTGAGGACCGGCCGAACGGGCGCCCGAGGACTCCGGGGGGCCAGGCCCCGGGAATTCCGGAACCCCACGCTTCCGGGCCTCCCGGAGCCCAGGGACCTCTCGGCCCCCGGACAAGCGGAGGGCCAGCCTGCCGGGCACCCGAGGCCCCCCGGAGAGTGGCCAGACCCCCGGGGACTTCGGAACCCCCACCTCCGGCCCCCCGGAGCCCAGGAACCTCTCGGCCCCCGGACAGGCGGAGGACCAGCCCACCGGACGCGCGAGGACTCCCCGGGGGGCCAGACCCTCGGGGATTCCGGAAACCCCCACGCTTCCGGCCCTTCTGCCCCGCCCAGGGACCTCTCACCCCCGGCGCTTCCGGACCTCCCGACCCCCAAGGGCCTCCCAGCCCCCCCACGCTTCCGGCCCCGGGCCGGGGCTTTCCCAAGCCTCCCGCAGGTCCTGAGCCTCTCGGCCCAGGGCGGCCTCCCCCGATCTCCAGAAAAGAGGAGGCCGCACCCCGTCACCAGTCGCCGCCCCCGAACCCCCCGCCCCCGCCGTCGCCGAATCCGCCGCCGTCACCCCAGCCGCCGCCGAAGTCGTCCGTGTTGAAGTCCGAGCCCGTGTAGTCGCCGCCCTCCGGGCCGCCCGCCTCGGGCGAGGCCGCGTAGGCCGGACCGCTGAGCATCCCGCCCAGCATGGTGCCCACGAGCAGGCCGGGCAGCAGGCCGCCGCCGAAGTAGCCGCCCGCCCAGGGGGCGTAGGCGGGGCCCGCGTTCCAGTACGGCTGTGGGCCGTCCGGGGTCCGCACCGTGCGGGACAGCGGCTCCTGGCCGTCGGCCACCCGGGCCGCGTCGGCCGCGCACGCCGGTACGGTCCGGACCGTACCGCCCGGGGGCGCCCACTCCACGTCCTGGACGGACGGGCCGTGGCGCGGGTCGAAGAAGCACGGCACGCGGCGCTCGGGCAGCGGGGCGCCCGTGCGGCGGGCGGCGAGGGTGGCCAGGGCGAAGCGGCCCTGGTCCAGCGTCCCGGTGACGGCCGTGACATCGGCCGGCACCTTCGCGGCGGCCATCTTGGACTTGGCCTCCTCGTAGGCGTCGAGCGCCGTCCCGTAGTCCTTGCGCATGGCGTCGTCGGCGCCGGTCTCGGAGGGGGAGAAGTCGAGCCGGTCGAGCTCCTCGCCGAAGGCGGTGATGTCCTCGTCGACGACGACGCGGAGGGCGTCGAGCTCGGCGCGCTCGCGCTCCTCCCGGCGCTTGCGGTTACGCCGGTAGAGGGCGTACGCGCCCGCGCCGCCCGCGACGACGACCGCGCCGCCGGTGATCAGGCCGGTGGCCGAGACCCCGGAGTCGGAGTCGCCCCAGGAACCGGGCTCGCTGCCCTTGGCCTGCCGGTCGGCCTGGTCGACGAAGCTGTTGAGCTGGGTCTTCGCGTCGCCGCCGGACCGCTGGACGGAACCCGTGAGATTACGGATGGCGGCCACCGACATCACCTTGCGGTCGGCGTGGGCGTTGAACTCGGTGCCGCGGTGGATGACGTAGACCCCGGCGATGCCGACCTTGGAGCGCAGGTCCTGGAAGACCGTCGCCTTGGGGTAGTCGTCGGTGGCGGGCAGGACGGCCACGAAGACCGGCTTCCCCGCGTCCCTGATCTTCTTCGCCAGCGCCTCGGCGTCGGCGGCCGGCAGCTGGGCGTCGGCCCGGGGGTCGACGTAGACGGGCCCCTTCTTGAGCACCTCGGCCGCGGCGTCGAGGCCGGTGGCGGTGGTACCGGGGTCGGCGTGCGCGGCGGGGGCGGAGAACGCCGCGCCGGCCAACGCGATCAAGGCGGCGATCAGGACCAGCAGCGGCCTGGGCAGCGCCCGGTGGGTGGCGGACATGGCGTTGCTCCTCGGAGAAGGACTGCTCGAAGAAGGGATCAACGGACTCTCACTCTGCGCTTACCACGAAAACGGATCAATCAGGCACGGCGTTCCCCCCTCGCCCCCCGCATTCCCCTGCCCGGCCGGGGCACATCCATGTCCCCGGCCGGCCGGCGGGCGCGCTCTCAGCCGTACGAGAGGTCGGCGCAGGGGTCGTCGTCGGCCGACCGGGCCCGCGCCTTGGTCTCCGGGGAGGGCGTGCCGGAAGGGTCCGGGGGCGGCGTGCCGGAAGGGTCCGGGGACGGCTCCGCGCCCGGGGTCGGCGCTGCCGCGTAATCCCTCCCGAGGGTGACGGAGATGCCGTCCGCGGCGTCGCCCCGGACGTACGCGCCCGGGAACATCCGGGCGAGGGCGTGGGCGCGGCCCGCCTGGCCGGGGCCGAAGGCGATCACGGTGGTCGCCTGGTCGCGCCCGTGCGCGGTGGTGGTGCCCGTGACGGTGAAGCCGCGCTCCTCAAGGGCCGCGGCGGCACGGGCGGCGAGGCCGGTGACGGTGGTGCCGTTGGCGACGGAGACCCGCGTCCCCTCGCCCTTGACCGGCGCGGCGGCCTCCGCCTGGGCGGCCCCGCCGCCCGCACCGCCGGCGGATCCGCGCCCCTTCCCCGTCGCGTCCTGGCCGTCGATCGTGCGGTCGGCCTTGAGGGAGGCCCACAGCGCGTCGGCGTCGGGCTGGACGATGTCGACGCGGTCCCCCGCGTAACGCCAGGGGACGGTGACGAACTTGATGTCGTGCAGGTCGATGTGTTTGAGCGACATCGCGAAGGAGATCAGCTTGTCGGCCGAGCCCAGACCGGGGTCGACGGTCATCGACTTGGTGGCCGCGTCGGCCAGCGGCAGCAGCGTCGTCGGGTTGAGGCCCTGCGACCGCACCTTCTTGATCATGCTGGAGACGAACGCCTGCTGCCGCTGGATGCGGCCGATGTCGGAGCCGTCGCCGATGCCGTGGCGCACGCGGACGTAGTCCAGCGCCTTCCGGCCCGAGACGCTCTGCTGCCCCCGGGGGAAGAGGAGGTCGCCGCGGGTGCCGAGGTGGGGGTTGAGGTCCCCCGCGTAGACGTCCTTGGGGACGCACACCTGGACGCCGCCCACGGCCGAGGTCATCGCGGAGAAGCCCTCGAAGTCGACGACGACCGTGTGGTCGACCCGCAGGCCGGTGAGCTTCTCGACGGTGTTCTGGGTGCAGGCCGGGTTGCCCTTGGCCGACTCCCCCACGGAGAAGGCGGAGTTGAACATCGCCCGGGTGCGCGGGGGCGTCCAGGTGCCGTCGGGCAGCCGGCAGGGCGGGATGTCCACGAGGGTGTCGCGGGGGATGGAGACCCCGACGGCGTGTTTGCGGTCGCCGTAGACGTGCAGCAGGAAGGCGGTGTCCGAGCGGCCCACGTCCCCTTCGCCGCCGCCCAGCCCGCTGTTCCCGCCGGAGCGCGAGTCCGAGCCGATGACCAGGACGTTCTGCCCGGCGGCCCCGGCGCCGGGCCGGTCGTCGGAGAGGCCGTCCGCGTCGAAGGTGCTGATGTTGCCGTTGAGTTTGAGGTAGACCCAGCCGGCCCCGGCGGTCAGCAGCATCAGCAGCGACACCAGGACGACCGCGGGGATCCGCATCCGGTGGGGTCCGCCCTTCCCTCGGGTGCCAGTCATCTACGAGCCCTCATCTACTCCCCCGGTACTCCCCGGCGCCTGCCCTGTCGTCCGCATAGACGGCCGGGAGACCACTTTGGTTGTCCAGTTGCGCAATCTGGCAAGTATGGTGAACGGGTACCCCGGCGCCGTCCGGCGTCACCACCCGACACCGCTGAACCGAAGAGAGGTGCGGCCCTCATGCTGCGCAACGCCCTGGAGCCCTGGCACATCCTCGTGGTCGTAGTCGTCCTGGTCGTCCTGTTCGGCTCCAAGAAGCTGCCGGACACCGCCCGGTCGCTGGGCAAGTCGATGCGCATCCTCAAGAGCGAGGCCAAGGCGCTGCGCACGGACGACGCCGCGGCGGCCCCCGCGCCCTCCGCCGACAGCCCGCGGTGACCTCGGCGTCACCTGGACGTCCTCCGCGGTACACCCACCCCTGGTGAGCTTCGTGCGGCCGGGCATCCCGCCCGGGCTCTGAGGAGGAAACACCATGGGTTCTCGTCCGTACCGGCGCCGTCTCGCCTGGGGTGCCGCCGCGCTGCTCGCCGCCGGGGTCGCGGTACCGGCCGCGTACGCCGCGTCGGACTCGGGCGACGCGTCCGGCCGGGAGGCCGCCGCCGCGCCGTTCGCGGGCCACGGCGCCCAGAAGGCCAAGAACGTCATCCTGCTCATCGGCGACGGCATGGGTGACTCGGAGGTCACCCTGGCCCGTGACTACACCGTGGGCGCGGCGGGCCGGCTGAACATGGACAAGTTCCCGCTCACCGGCGCGTACACCACGTACTCCGTGGACAAGAACGGCAAGCCGGACTACGTCACCGACTCCGCCGCCAGCGGCACCGGCTGGGCGACCGGCCAGAAGACCGTCAACGGCCGGATATCCAAGTCCCCCGGCACCGACAAGCCGATGACGACGATCCTGGAGCTGGCCCAGCGCAACGGCCTGGCGACCGGCAGCGTCACCACCGCCGAGCTCACCGACGCCACCCCGGCCGTGCTCGCCTCGCACGCCACCGACCGCAGCTGCGCGGGCCCGAACGACATGAAGGCGTGCCCGAACGACACGATCGCCAAGGGCGGCCCGGGCTCGATCGCCGAGCAGAGCGTGAACCACAAGGTGGACGTGCTGCTGGGCGGCGGCAAGGCCCGCTTCGACCAGAAGATCTCCGAGGGCCGCTTCAAGGGCGCGACCGTCACCCAGCAGGCCGAGAAGCTCGGCTACCAGGTGGTGACCGACGACAAGGGCCTCAAGAACGCCCGGCCCGGCAAGCCCGTCCTCGGCCTCTTCGCCGACGGCAACGTCCCCGTCGAGTGGACCGGCAAGGCCGCGGCCCAGGGCGGCACCGAGCCGCAGCGCTGTGTGACGAGCAACCCGGAGCGCAAGGCGGGCACGCCGAGCCTGGACGACCAGACCCGCAAGGCGCTCCAGCTGCTGGAGGCCAAGCAGAAGGGCTCCAAGAAGGGCTTCTTCCTCCAGGTCGAGGGCGCCTCGATCGACAAGCGCGACCACGCCGCCGACCCCTGCGGCCAGATCGGCGAGACCGCCGCCCTGGACCGGGCGGTGAAGGTGGCCCGCGCGTACGCCGCCGCCCACCCGGACACGCTCGTGGTCACCACGGCCGACCACGCCCACACCAGCCAGATCGTGCCGCTGGAGGCCACCCCGCCCGGGCTGTCCTCAACCCTGGTCACGAACGAGGGCGGGCAGCTGAAGGTCAACTACTCCACCAACACCCCGGGCAAGGCGCAGGAGCACACCGGCACCCAGGTGCGCATCGCGGCGCAGGGCCCGCAGGCCGAGCGGGTGCTCGGGGTGACCGACCAGACCCAGCTCTTCACCACCATCCGCTCGGCGCTCACCCTGCGCTGAGCCCGGTCCGGGGGCGTCCCGGACCCCTTCCGCCACCGGCCCGGCAAGGGGCCGCGGGGGCAGGTGCCCGGCCGTGCGACACGGCCGGGCCCTGAGGTTTGTGCCAGTTATCGGGCCCGAACATTGGCGGATCACATACCCCGTACGAACCGAGTACCGTCGAGACTGTTGGTTCCCGTACCAGCTTGCCCGCCCCGCGCAGGAGGAACCGCCGATGACCGGGTCCCGCGTACTCGCCCTCGGCCACTACCAGCCCGCCAGAGTGCTGACCAACGACGAGCTGGCCGCCATGGTGGACACCAGCGACGAGTGGATCCGCTCCCGCGTCGGCATCCGCACCCGGCGCGTCGCCGAGCCGGACGAGACGGTCGCCTCCATGGCCACGGAGGCCGCCGGCAAGGCCCTCGCGAACAGCGGCCTCGCGGCGGACGCCATCGACCTCGTCCTCGTCGCCACCTGCACCGCGGACGACCGCAGCCCGAACACGGCCGCGCGGGTCGCCGCCGCGCTGGGGCTCGCCGCCCCGGCCACGATGGACGTCAACGTCGTCTGCTCCGGCTTCACCCACGCGCTGGCCTCCGCCGACCATGCGATCCGGGCCGGCGCCGCGACGAACGCGCTGGTCATCGGCGTGGAGAAGTTCACCTCGGTCGCCGACTGGACCGACCGCACCACCTGTGTCCTGGTCGGCGACGGCGCGGGCGCCGCCGTGGTCACGGCCTCGGACGAGCCGGGGATCGGCCCGGTCGTCTGGGGCTCGGTGCCCGGCATGGGGCACGCCGTCCGGATCGAGGGCACCCCGTCCCGCTTCGCCCAGGAGGGCCAGTCCGTCTACCGCTGGGCCACGACCCAGCTCCCGCCGATCGCCCGCCGGGTCTGCGAGCGGGCCGGGGTCGCGCCGGAGGAGCTGGCGGCGGTCGTCCTGCACCAGGCGAACCTGCGGATCATCGAGCCGGTGGCGCGGAAGCTGGGGGCGGTGAACGCGATCGTGGCGACGGATGTGACGGAGTCGGGGAACACGTCGGCGGCGAGCATTCCGCTGGCGCTGTCGAAGCTGGTGGCGCGGGGCGAGATTCCGCATGGGGCGCCGGTTCTGCTGTTCGGCTTCGGCGGGAACCTGTCGTACGCGGGCCAGGTCATCCGCTGCCCGTAGCCGCGCCCCTGCGGGGGGCGTTTCCCCAGCCCCGCCCCTTCCCGCAGTATCCGATGTGCGGCTCCGCCGCGCGGGGGGCTCCGCCCCGGACCCCGGTCCTCAAACTCCCCCAGCTACCGCTGGGGGTGCCCCCAGGAGGTGCCCCCAGACGGGCTGATTTGTTGCCCCGGATCGGGCGGAAAGCCGAGCTCGGACAGGGGCGAAAATCCAGCCCGGCCGGCGCTTGAGGCCACCGCGCGTCAGCGCGGAACGGGGGCCCGGGGCGCCAGCCCCGGTTGCGGGAAGGGGCGGGGTGGGGAAAAGCCCCCCGCCTACGGCGACTCCCGCAGATACAGCGCCCCGCACGAATGGCAGACCGGCACACTCCCCCAGTCATCCGCCGAACGCGTCGCCGCCGCAGGCGAAAGCTCCCGCCCGCACATCCCCGTCGCCTCGTCCTCCCGGACGACATGCCACGTCTTGACGACCGCGTCCGCGTCCTCCGGCGAGAACCCGTCCACGTACTCCGCGCGAAGCTCGTGCTCCATGAGGCACCTCCTCGTCCACGATGGGGGACGGCGCGGCACCTCGCCACCGCGCGGGGCCGGGGGTCAGAACACCGACCAGCCCGTCAGCGTCGTGAAGTGGTCCAGCGCGGCCACGCCCGCCACCGAGTTCCCCCGGGTGTCCAGGCCGGGGCTCCACACACAGAGCGTGCAGCGGCCCGGTATGACGGCGACGATGCCGCCGCCCACCCCGCTCTTGCCGGGCAGGCCCACGCGGTAGGCGAAGTCGCCGGCGGCGTCGTACGTCCCGCAGGTGAGCATGACCGCGTTGATCTGCTTGGCCTCGCGGCGCGGCAGCAGGCGGGTGCCGTCGGCGCGCAGCCCGTGGCGGGCCAGGAAGCCGCTCGCCAGGGCGAGGTCGCGGCAGCTCATCTCGATGGAGCACTGCCAGAAGTAGTGCTCCAGGACCGTGGGGACGGGGTTGTCGAGGTTGCCGTAGCTGGCCATGAAGTGGGCCAGGGCCGCGTTGCGGTCGCCGTGCTCGGTCTCGGAGGCCGCGACGGCCGGGTCGAAGGCGACGTCGGGGTTGCCGCTCTCCGCGCGCAGGAACTCCAGCATCGTGGTGCTGGCGTCGCCGGTCAGGGTCTGGAGCCGGTCGGTGACGACGAGGGCGCCCGCGTTGATGAACGGGTTACGCGGGATGCCGTTCTCGTATTCGAGTTGCACCAGGGAGTTGAAGGGGTTTCCGGACGGTTCTGTCCCGACCCGCTCCCAGATCCGCCCGCCCCCCTCCGCCAGGACCAGCGCGAGGCTGAACGCCTTGGAGATCGACTGCACGGAGAACGGGTGTTCCCAGTCGCCCACGCCGTACACCCCGCCGTCGACGTCGACGACCGCCATCCCGAAGCGCCCGGTGTCCACTCCGGCGAGGGCGGGGATGTAGTCGGCCACCTGGCCACGGCCCACCAGCGGGCGCGCGAACGCGGCGACCTCTTCGAGAACGGCCTGGTAGTCCACTGTCCGAGTCTCGCGCTTCCGTGTCGACGATGGGATTTTCGGCCTGAGGCCGGATCGGCTCGCACGATATCCGAACGCCCGGCCCACCTGCGAACTTTTGGGTAGAAGGGGGTCATTCGGCTTACGCGTCCGGCGTACGTCATACGCATTGCAAGGAGGGGCGGCATGGCTCCACCCATGTCCGCGAACGAGTTCCTCGCCGCGCTCAGACGCGAGGGGGCCACCGTCGTCGAGGTCGACGGATGGCGGCACCACAACCGCGCCGGCCACGGCCCCTGGGGGCCGGTGAACGGCGTCATGATCCACCACACGGCTTCCTCGGGGACCGACAGCACCGTCCGCCTCTGCTGGAACGGCTACGACCGGCTGCCCGGCCCGCTCTGCCATGGCGTGATCGCCAAGGACGGCCGGATCCACCTCGTGGGCTGCGGGCGCGCCAACCACGCCGGGGCGGGCGACGGCGACGTCCTCCAGGCGGTGATCGCCGAGAAGCGGCTGCCCCCGGTCCGCTGGGCGGACACCGACGGGAACGTCCACTTCTACGGCTTCGAGTGCGTCAACCTCGGGGACGGCGAGGACCCCTGGCCGGACGAGCAGCTCCTGGCCGCCGAGCAGGTGGCGGCCGCGATCTGCCGCTACCACGGCTGGACCGAGCGGTCCGTGATCGGCCATCTCGAATGGCGGCCGGGGAAGACCGACCCGGTCGGCTTCTCCATGGAACAACTGCGCGAACGGGTCCGTGAGCGGCTCAAGTGACAATGGACGGGTGACCAGTGACCTCCCCGCCGAGCACGCGGCCGACGGCGCCCCCGGCTCCGCCGCCGGGCTCGCCGCGCTGCGGCCGCGGCTGCCGTCCCCGCTCGTGGAGCTGCCGGACGAGCGGTTCGCGCGGCGCGGCGTACGGCTGCTGCTCAAGCGGGACGACCTGATACACCCGGACCTGCCGGGCAACAAATGGCGGAAGCTGGCGCCGAACCTGCGGGCCGCCGCCGAGTCGGGCCACCGCACCCTGCTGACCTTCGGCGGCGCGTACTCCAACCATCTGCGGGCCACCGCCGCCGCGGGCCGGCTGCTCGGCTTCGCGACCGTCGGCGTCGTCCGCGGCGACGAGCTGGCGGGCCGGCCGCTCAACCCCTCGCTGGCCCGGTGCGCGGCGGACGGCATGCGGCTGGTCTTCGTCACCCGCGCGACCTACCGGCGCAAGACGGAGCCGGAGGTGCTGGCCGCGCTGCTCGCGGAGGCCGGCGGGCCCTGCTTCGTCGTGCCCGAGGGCGGGTCCAACGCCGCCGCCGCGCAGGGCTGCGCGGAGCTCGGCCTGGAACTGCGCGGGATGGCGGACGTGGTGGGGGTGGCCTGCGGCACCGGAGGCACGCTCGCCGGGCTCGCGGCCGGGCTCGGCGAGGGACAGCGGGCCATCGGTTTCCCCGTGCTCAAGGGCGGCTTCCTCGGCCGGGAGATCGAACGCCTGCAGACCGAGGCGTTCGGCGGGCGGCGCGGTGACTGGCGGCTGGACGAGCGCTTCCACGCGGGCGGCTACGCCCGCAGCACACCCGAGCTGGACGCCTTCGCCGACGACTTCACGGCCCGGCACGGGCTGCCGCTGGAGCGGCTGTACGTGGCGAAGGCGCTGCACGGCCTGACGGTGCTGACGGAGGCGGGGGCGTTCGCGCGGGGGACGACGGTGGCGGCGGTGGTGACGGGGGCGGCGGAGCCGGCGGGCCGGACGCCCGCGGCGGGCTCTGTCCCCACCCCGCCCCTTCCCGAAACCGGGGGCAAGCCCCCGGGCCCCCGGCCGCGCTGACGCGCGGTGTCCTCAAACTCCCCCGGCTACCTCCCCCAGCTACCGCTGGGGGTGCCCCCAGCCGGGCTGGATTCACCCCTGTCCGGGGTCGGCTTTCCCCTGCGCCAGGGGTGACTTTCCCGCCCGGTTCCGGGCAACAACTCAGCCCGTCCGGCGATTGAGGACCGGGGCCCGGGGCGGAGCCCCGTTCGGGAAGGGGCGGGTCGGGGAAAGCCCCGCGCAGCGGCACCCGCACCCGCACCCGCCCTCACTCCTCCTCCCGATAAGCCGCCGCCTCCTCCAGATCCAACCGCCGCAACAACGTCCGCAACATCTCGTCATCGATCCGCCGAGCATCCCGCAGCGCCACGAACACCTCCCGCTCCGCGCCGATCATCTCCCCGGCCAGCCGGCGGTACGTGTCGTCCGCCGACTCCCCCGTCGTCTCGTCGACCGTCCCGAGCCGCTCCCACACCGCGTTGCGGCGCCGTTCCATGACCGCGCGGAGGCGGTCGGCGAGGGGTTCCGGGAGGGAGGCGCTCCCGGAAGCGAGGAGTTCGTCGAGGCGGCGCTCGGCCGCGACGGACGCCTCGCTCTGGGCCTGTGCCTCGGCCAGGGTCTCGGCGGCCCGGTCGCGGGCGGGCAGCCGCAGCCGGCGGATCAGCGGCGGCAGGGTGAGCCCCTGGACGACCAGCGTGCCGATCACGGTGCTGAAGGTGAGGAAGAGGACCAGGTTGCGCGCGGGGAACGGCTCGCCGCTGTGCGTGGTGACGGGGATGGAGAAGGCGATGGCGAGCGAGACGACGCCGCGCATGCCGGCCCAGCCGACGACGAACACGCTCTTCCATGTCGTGTCGGGCTCCCGTTCGCGGATCCTCGGCGAGAGGGCGCGCGGCAGGAAGCTCGCGGGGTACACCCAGACGAAGCGGGCGGCCACGACGGCGGCGAAGACCGCGGTGGCGTACCAGAGGGCGGTCTCCCCGAGCCCGTACGGGCCGAGGCCCCGCAGCACCACGGGCAGTTGCAGCCCGATGAGCGCGAAGACCGCGGACTCCAGAACGAAGGCGACCATCCGCCACACGGCCGCCTCCTGGAGCCGGGTGGCGAAGTCGACCTGCCAGGAGTGGTGCCCGAGGAAGAGTCCGACGACCACGACGGCGAGCACCCCGGACGCCTCCACCTGCTCGGCGGCGGCGTAGGCGAAGAAGGGGATGAGGAGCGAGAGCGTGTTCTGGAGGAGCGGCTCGCGCAGCCGCTTGCGCAGCCAGTGCAGCGGCACCATGAGGACGAGTCCGACGGCGACCCCGCCGACCGAGGCGACCGCGAACTCCCGCAGGCCCTCGCCCCAGGTCGCGCCCTCGCCCACGGCCGCGGCGAGCGCGACCTTGAAGGCGGTGATGGCGGTCGCGTCGTTCACCAGCGACTCGCCCTGGAGGATCGTGGTGATCCTGGAGGGCAGCCCGAGGCGGCGCGCGATGGCCGTGGCGGCGACGGCGTCCGGCGGCGCGACCACGGCGCCGAGTACGAGCGCGGCGGTCAGCGGCAGACCGGGCACCACCAGATAGGCGACGTAGCCGACGGCGAGCGTCGCGAAGAGGACGTAGCCGACCGAGAGCAGGGCGACGGGCCGGACGTTGGCCCGGAGGTCGAGGTACGAGCTGTCGAGCGCGGCGGTGTGCAGCAGGGGCGGCAGCAGCAGGGGGAGCACGATGGCGGGGTCGAGGGTGTAGCGCGGCACGCCCGGCACGTAGGAGGCGACGAGCCCGGCGGCGACCAGCAGCAGGGGCGCGGGCACGGGGGTGCGCCGGGCCGCTCCGGCGATCGCCGCACTGACCGCGACCAGCAACAGCAGTGGCATTACGTCCATGGGTCCCCACCCGTCTTGGTTCAGTTCTAATCTGGCAATCATGAGCGAATGCCCTCACGTTCCCGAGCTGCCGCGCCCCGAGCCGGCCGCGCTGCACCCGACCTGCCCCGAGTGCGAGGCGGCCGGCAGCCACCCGGTGCAGCTGCGGCTGTGTCTGGAGTGCGGGCACGTGGGGTGCTGCGACTCCTCGCCCTTCCGGCACGCCACCGGGCACTTCGAGGAGTCGGGGCACGCGGTGATGCGCAGCTACGAGCCCGGGCAGAGCTGGCGCTGGTGCTATGTGGACCGGCGCATCGTCTGACCGGAGGGGCCCCGGCCCGGCGGCGGGGGTGGCCCCTCGGCCGCCGGGGTACTGTCACCGGTGACCGCTAGCATGCAGACATGATCCGACCCGCCACGCCCGACGACGTTCCCGAGATCCACGCCATGGTCCGCGAACTGGCGGACTACGAACGGGCGCTGGAGGGCGTGCGGACGACCGAGGAGCAGCTGCGCGAAGCGCTGTTCGGCGCACACCCGGCGATCTTCGCACTGATAGCGGAGAGTGACGGATCCACCGGCGCCGGCGGTGCGGCGGCGGGTGAACCGCTCGGCTTCGCACTCTGGTTCCGCAACTTCTCCACCTGGACGGGTACGCACGGTATCTATCTGGAGGATCTCTACGTCCGGCCGCGCGCCCGCGGCACCGGGCTCGGCAAGGCGCTCCTCGCCGAGCTCGCCAGGATCTGCGTCGACCGTGGCTATCAGCGTTTCGAATGGTCAGTGCTGGACTGGAACGCTCCCTCGATCGCGTTCTACAAGTCGCTCGGCGCCGAGCCGATGGACGAATGGACGGTGCAACGGATGTCCGGAGAACCGCTCCGCACTCTTGCGGCGTTCGCGCAGAGTGACGAAAATCCCAACAGGGCGACCGCTCTTTCGAATTGAGACCGCAAGGCCCTAGGCACTGTCCGTGCTCATGGGTTTACCATGAGTGACAGTGGCGGTGCTGCTCCACGGAACCTCGGATCGCGATAGCGTCGCAGCCGAACCATGTGCCGCACCGGACCGCGCCGCCCTCCGCCGGAGGGCGACCAGAAGCGCGGTGCCGGTGCTCGTAACAGCTCAAGAAGCTTGTGCCACCTTGGAGGTGAGGGTGTCCCCAATCGCAGGCGAGCCCGGGACCCAGGACTTCGTGGAAGTCCGGCTGCCCGCTGCGGGTGCCTACCTGTCGGTGCTGCGGACGGCGACTGCCGGCCTCGCGGCCCGCTTGGACTTCACCCTCGACGAGATCGAGGACTTGCGCATCGCCGTGGACGAGGCATGCGCGATCCTTCTGCAACAGGCCGTGCCCGGCTCCGTACTCAGCTGCGTCTTCCGCCTGGTGGGCGACGCGCTCCGGGTGACCGTCTCGGCGCCCACCACGGACGGCCGCGCACCCGAGCGCGACACCTTCGCCTGGACGGTGCTCTCCGCCCTGGCCGGTGAGGTCGACTCGACCGTCGCGGAGGACCGCACGGTCAGCATCAGCCTGCACAAGAAGCGCGGCGCCGGCCCCGGACAGCCGTGACGGAAGAGGGGGCTCCGTGAGTACTGCATCGTCGCGGGGAGTGCGTACCCCGGCCATCCCGCAGCAGCCTGCCCGGCCGCGCCCGGAGGACCCGGGTGATCCGGTGAACCCGGAGCCGGGCCAGGCGAGCGACCCACCAGAGCGGGCGGACCACATGGATCAGCACCAGCAACAACAGTGGCACCAGCACCCGCATGCGAACGACCGCAGTGGTGCCCGGGCCCTGTTCATCGAGCTGCGGACGCTTCCGGACGGCTCGCCCGAGCGCGCCGAGCTGCGCAACCACCTGGTGCGGATGCACCTGCCCCTGGTGGAGCACCTCGCGCGCCGCTTCCGTAACCGCGGTGAGCCGCTGGACGACCTCACCCAGGTCGCCACCATCGGCCTGATCAAGTCGGTGGACCGGTTCGACCCGGACCGCGGCGTGGAGTTCTCCACCTACGCCACGCCGACGGTGGTCGGCGAGATCAAGCGGCACTTCCGCGACAAGGGCTGGGCGGTGCGGGTGCCGCGCCGCCTCCAGGAGCTCCGGCTGGCGCTGACCACCGCCACCGCCGAGCTCTCCCAGCGGCACGGCCGGGCGCCCACCGTCCATGAGCTGGCCGAGCAGCTGGGGATCTCGGAGGAGGAGGTCCTGGAGGGCCTGGAGTCCGCCAACGCCTACAGCACCCTCTCCCTGGACGTCCCGGACACGGACGACGAGTCCCCCGCCGTGGCGGACACCCTGGGCGCGGAGGACGAGGCGCTGGAGGGCGTGGAGTACCGCGAGTCGCTCAAGCCCCTGCTGGAGGACCTCCCGCCGCGCGAGAAGAAGATCCTGCTGCTCCGCTTCTTCGGCAATATGACCCAGTCGCAGATCGCCCAGGAGGTCGGCATCTCCCAGATGCATGTCTCCCGGCTGCTCGCCCGCACCCTCGCCCAGCTCCGGGACCGGCTGCTCATCGAGGAGTGAGCGAAGCCGCCTACGGCGGGGTGCGTACGGTGCCGCGGCGACGCGGGACGGCCTGCGGCGCCGGGCGTCGTGGAGCCGAGCGGCACGGCGTCGCGTCGCGCGCGGGCGTACCGCGGGGCCCGTCCGTCACGGGGCCATCCGTCACGGGGCCGTTCTCGTGGGATCACTCCCCGTGGGGACGCTCCTCGCGGGAACGCTTGGGAATGCCGCCCTCCGGGCGAGTCCTGCCGGTGCGGCGCTCCCGGTAGCCCTGCCCGCCGCTCATGACGCGGGCCAGGACCGTACGCGGGCCCGCCGCCCGCGCGGGCCCCGCACACGGGCCCCACGGAGGTCAGACGTCGCGCGGGGTGATGCCGAGCGCCTCGGTCGCCGTCGGGTTCACCAGCAGCGCCAGGGTGCCCACGGCCACCAGCGCCAGCACGACACCCGCCGCGATCATCAGCGCGCCCCCGGCGTTGGCCAGCGTCCAGGCGACCGGCAGGGCCATGATCTGGGTGATCATGGCGGGCCCCCGGCTCCAGCGCCGCCGCAGCCACAGCCCGCGCGCCGCCACCAGCGGCAGCGCGGCCAGCGCCAGCACGGTGAGGCCGCCCGTCTCCGCCTGCTGCGGGCTGTCCGGCTTCCCCAGCAGGCCCATCACCAGCAGATAGATCCCGGAGGCGACCAGCGCGACGCCCTCCAGGCCGGACAGCGCGGCGGCGGCCGTCAGCCGGGCCGGCCGGGGGTCCGTGGGCCCGGCGGGCCGGGCAGGCGCGCCCTGACCGCCCGCGGGGCGGCCGGTGCCGGCGCCGGCACCCTTCCGGGCGGCGCTCTTACGGGGGGTCTTCGACGCGGACTGCTTGCTGCTCACCCCAGCAGGGTAGCCGCAGGAGAAACGCGGGAGGCCGGTCCCGAGGGACCCGGCGGGCCTCGGTGGGCGCCGGGGAAGGCAGTGGGAAGGCGGGCCTGGGATGGGTCGTGTACCGACAGGTAGGTAGGCTGGCGCGCATGCGTGCGCTCCTCGTGGTCAACCCTTCGGCCACCACCACCAGTGCCCGTACCCGCGATGTCCTGGCGCACGCCCTCGCCAGCGACCTGAAGCTGGAGGTCGCCACCACCGAGTACCGGGGCCACGCCCGGGACATCGCCCGCCGGGCGGCCGAGGACGGGAACACCGAGCTGGTGGTCGCGCTCGGCGGGGACGGCACCGTCAACGAGGTCGTCAACGGCCTGCTGCACGCCGGCCCCGATCCGGAGGGCCTCCCCCGGCTGGCCGTGGTGCCCGGCGGCTCCACCAATGTCTTCGCCCGCGCGCTGGGGCTGCCCAACGATGTGGTGGAGGCCACGGGCGCACTGCTCGACGCGCTGCGCGAGGGCACCGAACGCACGGTCGGCCTGGGACTCGCCGCCGGTACCCCCGGTACGGAGGACGAGGGCGTTCCGCCCCGCTGGTTCACGTTCTGCGCCGGCTTCGGATTCGACGCGAGTGTGATCGGCCGGGTGGAGCAGCAGCGGGAGCGCGGCAAGCGTTCGACGCACGCTCTGTATGTGCGACAGGTGATGCGCCAATTCTTCAAGGAATCGCACCGCCGGCACGGCACGATCACCCTCGAACGACCGGGCGACGAGCCACTCGAGAATCTCGTCATGTCGATAATCTGCAACACCGCGCCATGGACGTACCTGGGCAACCGCCCGGTCTACGCCTCGCCGCAGGCGTCCTTCGACACCGCCCTTGACGTGCTGGGATTCACCCGGCTTTCCACCGCGACGGCGAGCCGGCACGTCACCCAGCTGCTGACCTCGACCCCGGAGCGCGGGCCCCGTGGAAAGCATGTGGTGTCACTTCACGACCAGACTGCCTTCACCTTGCATTCGCAGGCTCCTTTGCCGTTCCAGATGGACGGCGACCACCTCGGGCTGCGTACGAGCGTGACGTTCACAGGCGTACGCCGTGCACTGCGTGTGATTGTGTGAGTGGTAGGGCCTAAAGTCCTTCCACTCGAACGTTTAGACTGGGTTGCACCCCCTGGAAGTACGGCTGTGACCTAGCCGACACCGAGGAATCAAAAAAAACTTTCCAGAAGGGGTTGTATCCGCAGCCGAGGTTTGCGAGTCTCTTCATGGCGATCGGGACGGCCGCCTATCCGGCCCCACCGACTCAGCCCGAACCCCCTCCCTTTTTCCTGGACCGCACCAGTTCCTGACTGGGCGTCGGCCCTTCCCTTGCGGGGGGATTCGTGAAAGCGTTCACATTCACAAGCAACGTAGCCGCAATAACGAGGAGATGGAGCAGCCATGGACTGGCGTCACAACGCCGTTTGCCGCGAGGAAGACCCCGAGCTGTTCTTCCCCATCGGCAACACCGGTCCTGCGCTGCTGCAGATCGAGGAAGCCAAGGCCGTCTGCCGTCGCTGCCCCGTGATGGAGCAGTGCCTGCAGTGGGCGCTCGAGTCCGGCCAGGACTCCGGCGTCTGGGGTGGCCTCAGCGAGGACGAGCGCCGCGCCATGAAGCGCCGCGCCGCTCGCAACCGGGCGCGCAACGCCAGCGCCTGACCGACGCCCCTCGGCCCCCGAGCCGCAGCGCGCAGTACCCTCGGACGCGCTCCCAGGTCACACTGGGTTGTGCCCCATACATGCTTTGAGCCCCGGATCCGGATGGGTCCGGGGCTCAGTGCGTCCCTGGGTGCGGCGGGGGGGCTTTTTCCCCTACCCGCCCCTTCCCGAACCGGGGCTCCGCCCCGTACCCCGGTCCTCAAACGCCGGACGGGCTGAAATCAGCCCGCCCGGACCTCACCCCTTCTCCGCCCTCACCGGGATGTCCAGGACCACCCGCGTACCCCGCCCCACCGCCGGCACCATGTCGAACGACCCGCCCATCTCCCCCTCCACCAGCGTCCGGACGATCTGGAGCCCCAGATTGCCCGCGCGCTGCGGGTCGAAGCCCTCCGGCAGGCCGCGCCCGTCGTCCTGGACGGAGATCATCAGCCGGGAGTCGGTCCGGGTGCCGCTGCGCATCGCGGTGACCTCCACCGTGCCCTGCTCCCCCGGTCCGAAGCCGTGTTCCATGGCGTTCTGCAGCAGCTCGGTCAGGACCATCGACAGCGGGGTCGCCACCTCGGCGTCCAGGATGCCGAAGCGGCCCGTGCGCCGGCCGGCCACCCGGCCGGGGGAGATCTCGGCGACCATCGCGAGCACCCGGTCGGCGATCTCGTCGAATTCGACCCGCTCGTCCAGATTCTGCGAGAGCGTCTCATGGACGATCGCGATCGAGCCGACCCGGCGGACCGCTTCCTCCAGCGCCTCCCGGCCCTCGGCCGAACCGATCCTGCGGGCCTGGAGGCGCAGCAGGGCGGCTACCGTCTGCAGATTGTTCTTCACCCGGTGGTGGATCTCCCGGATGGTGGCGTCCTTGGTGATCAACTCTCGCTCGCGCCGACGCAGTTCGGTGACATCGCGCAGCAGTACGAGCGAACCGATGTGATTTCCCTTGGGTTTAAGGGGAATCGCCCGGAGCTGGATGACCCCGTCGCTGGCCTCGACCTCGAACCCCCGGGGCGCCCAGCCGCTGGCGAGCTTGGCCAGCGACTCGTCCACGGGGCCGCGCGAGGGCGCCAACTGAGCGGTGGTCTCGCCCAGATGATGCCCGACGAGGTCGGCGGCGAGGCCGAGGCGGTGATAGGCGGAGAGCGCGTTGGGGCTGGCGTACTGGACGACGCCGTCCGCGTCGAGCCTGATCAGGCCGTCACCGGCGCGCGGCGACGCGTCCATGTCGACTTGTTGACCGGGGAACGGGAACGCCCCGTTGGCGATCATCTGGGCGAGGTCGGAGGCGCTCTGCAGATAGGTGAGCTCCAGCCGGCTGGGCGTCCGGACGGTCAGCAGATTGGTGTTGCGGGCGATGACACCGAGCACCCGGCCCTCACGGCGCACGGGGATCGACTCCACCCGGACCGGGACCTCCTCGCGCCACTCGGGGTCGCCCTCCCGGACGATCCGGCCCTCGTCGAGCGCCGCGTCGAGCATCGGCCGCCGGCCGCGCGGTACGAGGTGGCCGACCATGTCGTCCTGATAGGACGTCGGGCCCGTGTTCGGACGCATCTGGGCGACCGAGACATAGCGGGTGCCGTCGAGGGTGGGAACCCATAGGACGAGGTCGGCGAAGGACAGGTCGGAGAGCAGCTGCCACTCCGAGACCAGCAGGTGGAGCCACTCCAGGTCGGAGTCGCCCAGGGCGGTGTGCTGGCGTACGAGGTCGTTCATGGAGGGCACGCTGTGAGCCTACCCGTGGCCGTCGGCGGGGCCGCGGCGGCATTTCGTTCCACCTACCGGCCGCACAGGCATGGACAGAGCCAAATGGTCTAGTCCACAATGAAAGGGCAAAGCGTCCGTCCTCCCCGCACAGGAGGGCGGAGCGGGGCCCGGCGCTCTCTGCCCTGATCGCGCCCGGCCTCAGGTCGGCCTCTCCGGCCGCGGGGTCCGCACACCCCACGACCCGGTCGGGCCGATGGCGGCTCCGGGCTGCGGTGCCGAACCGGGTCGAGGGTCCCGGACCAGGCGCCGCGGCCCGAAGTGCGTGCGCACTTCGGGCCTGCTTCGAGTCATCGCCTTCTTACCGAACGGGGCTCCGCCCCGGACCCCGTTCCGCGCTGACGCGCGGTGGCCTCAAGCGCCGGCCGGGCTGGATTTTGCCCCTGTCCGAGCTCGGCTTTCCGCCCGGCCCCTGGCAACAACCTCTCAGCCCGGTTCCGGGCAACAACTCAGCCCGTCCGGCGCTTGAGGACCGGGGTCCGGGGCGGAGCCCCCCCGCGCGGCGGAGCCGCACATCGGATACTGCGGGAAGGGGCGGGTAGGGGACAAAGCCCCGCGCAGCGGACCCGCTACCGCGTCTCCGTCACCTTCGCCAGCGCCCGAGGCGCATCCGGATCCCGCCCCCGCGCGATCGAGACCTCGTACGCCAGCATCTGCAGCGGCAGGATCTCCAGCACCGGCTGGAGCTCCTCCGGCACCCCCGCCGTCGGCAGTGCGAACCCCGCCGACGCCCCCGCCACCGCACCCTCGTTCCCCACCACGAAGAGGTCCGCGCCCCGCCCGCGCAGCCGTTCCAGCACCGGCTGGAGCGCCTCGCCGCCGCGGCCGTCGGGGACGATCGCGATGACGGGCGAGACGTTGTCGACCATGGCGAGCGGGCCGTGCAGCAGGTCCGCGCCGGAGTAGGAGAGGGCGGGGATGTAGCTGGTCTCCATCAGCTTCAGCGCCGCCTCCTTGGCGGTCGGATAGCCGTAGCCGCGCGAGGTGAGGACCATGCTCCCGGCGAAGCGGTAGCGCGCGGCGAGCCGGCCGACCTCGGCGCCCCGGGCGAGGATCCGCTCGGCCAGGCCGGGCAGCGCCCGCGCCTCGGCGCCGTCGTCCCCGGCCAGCCCGGCGACGAAGAGGTACAGGGTCAGCAGCGAGGCGGTGTACGTCTTGGTCGCCGGAAGGGCCTTCTCCGGTCCGGCCAGCATGTCGACCTGGTACTCGGCGACCGCCGCGAGCGGGGAGTCCGGGTTGTTGGTGACCGCGACGGTGATCGCGCCCGCCTCGCGGGCCGCCCGGGTGGAGGCGACCAGGTCGGGCGAGCCCCCGGACTGGCTGACGGTGACGGCCAGCACGTCGGTGAGGTCCGGCCGGGCGCCGTAGGCGGTGACGGTGGACATGGAGGTCATGCCGCAGGGCTTGCCGAGCCGCACTTCCAGGAGGTATTTGGCGTAGAGGGCGGCGTTGTCCGAGGTGCCCCGGGCGGTCAGCAGGACGAAGCGGGGGTGCCGCGCGGCGATCCGCCCGGCGGTCCGGCGGACCGCCGGGGCCCCTTCGTCGAGGATCCGGCGCAGCACGGCGGGCTGCTCGGCCATCTCGTCGGCCATCATCCGGCCCGGCTTCTCGCGAGTCATGCCGCATGCCTCCCGCCGGCGGGTGTGCGGCCGGCCGGGCGGCGCCCGTCCCCGGCCGCGTGCCCTTTCAGTCGACCACGGGTTCCGGCGGGACCGCCAGCCGGCGGCGCGCCGTGCCCGGGGCGGCCCCTCTGCTAGATTGGTCTATACCACCCATAAGAGTTTCCTCCACTCTCCAGATCGGCAGGCCCGTCGTGGAAGTTGTCATCGTCCCGGACGCCAAGGCAGGCGGCGAGCTCATCGCGGAGGCCATGGCCGCCCTGCTGCGCCGTAAGCCCGACGCCCTGCTGGGCGTGGCCACCGGCTCTACCCCGCTGCCCATCTACGAGGCGCTGACGGCCAAGGTCCGCGCGGGTGCCGTGGACGCCTCGCGCGCCCGCGTCTGCCAGCTCGACGAGTACGTCGGCCTGCCCGCCGACCACCCGGAGTCCTACCGCTCGGTGGTGCTGCGCGAGGTCGTCGAGCCGCTCGGCCTGACCGAGGCGTCCTTCATGGGCCCCGACGGCACCGCCGAGGACGTCCAGGCCGCGTGCGAGGCGTACGACCGCGCGCTGCCGGAGGCCGGCGGCGTCGACCTCCAGCTGCTGGGTATCGGCACCGACGGGCACATCGGCTTCAACGAGCCGTGCTCCTCGCTGGCCTCCCGGACCCGGATCAAGACCCTGACCGAGCAGACCCGCGTCGACAACGCCCGCTTCTTCGAGGGCGACATCGACCAGGTGCCGCACCACGTCATCACCCAGGGCATCGGCACCATCCTGGAGGCCCGCCACCTGGTGCTGCTGGCCACCGGCGAGGGCAAGGCCGACGCCGTGGCGCAGACGGTCGAGGGCCCGGTCTCCGCGCTGGTGCCCGCGTCGGCGCTCCAGCTCCACCCGCACGCGACGGTCGTCGTGGACGAGGCGGCGGCCTCCAAGCTGAAGCTGGCGGACTACTTCCGCCACACGTACACGAACAAGCCGGCCTGGCAGGGGCTGTAGGCGCCCCTGCGCAGGGGTTGCCCGCGTGCGGGCCGGGCGCTCCCGAGTGCGGGCCGGTTCGCCGCCTGCGGCGGGAGCGCCCTCCGGGCGCGTCCTCAAGCGCCGGACGGGCTGAATTTCAGCCCGTCCGGCGCTTGAGGACACCGCGCGTCAGCGCGGAAAGGGGGCCCGGGGGCGCAGCCCCCGGTTCCGGGAAGGGGCGGGCAGGGGAAAACTACGCCCCCGCCACGACCTCCGCCGCGGCCAAGCCGCAAACGCGCGCAGCGCCGTGCGTGGCCACATGCAGCGCCCCCACCGGAGGCGCGACATTCAGCCCCATCTCCACCACCACCGTGTCCGGCCGCACGGCCAGCAGCGCGTCGAGCGCCTTGGCCATCCACGGGTGCCGGTGGGCGTCGCGGACGACGGCGACGACACGGCGGTCCGCCGCGTCCCTGAGCACCCGGTCGGCGCCGGCCTCGTCGCTGCCGTACGCGCCGGTCGTCGTGCCCGGCAGCAGCCGGGCCAGCTCGGCCCCGACGCCCCACGGCGTCTCGTCGCCGACGGCGATGTTGGCGACGGGGGTGAACGCGGCCACGTGCACGGGGCGCGTCTGCGGCTCGTAGGGCACGGCGGCCGTGATCCGCAGGGCCCGGCGGGCGGCGGTGAGCCCCACCTCGGGGGCGGGCGCGGTCCCCTCCTGCGCCGCGCCCGCCCCCGAGGTCCAGCGCGCCAGGGCGCGCACCCGCTCGGCCGCGTCGGCGAGCCGCTCCTCGGCGAGCTCGCCCGCGCGGACGGCGGAGACCAGTGCGTCCCGCAGCCCCAGTACGGTCCCGGCGTCGGCCAGGCCGCCGCCGACGCAGATCGCGTCGGCGCCCGCGGCGAGCGCCAGCACGCTGCCGCGCTCGATCCCGTAGGTGTCCGCGATGGCCCGCATCTCCATGCCGTCGGTGACGATCAGGCCGTCGAAGCCGAGGCCGCCCTCGGTGACGGGGGCGCGCAGCAGCCCGTGCAGGGCGGTCGGGCTGAGGGTGGCGGGCAGTGCCGGGTCCAGGGCGGGCAGCAGGATGTGCGCGCTCATCACGGCCCGGGTGCCGGCCGCGACGGCCGCGCGGAAGGGCACCAGCTCCCGCGCGTGGAGCGTGGCGAGGTCGGCGTCGATGCGCGGCATGTCGTGGTGGGAGTCGACGGCCGTGTCCCCGTGCCCGGGGAAGTGCTTGGTGCAGGCGGCGACGCCGGCGGACTGGAGGCCCTCGACGTAGGCGGCGGTGTGCCGGGCGACCAGGCGCGGGTCGGCGCCGAAGGACCGTACGCCGATGACCGGGTTGTCCGGGTCGGAGTTGACGTCGGCGGAGGGCGCCCAGTTGAGGTTGACCCCGCAGGCGGCGAGGCGGCGGCCGAGCTCCCGGGCGACGGCGCGGGTCAGCTCGGTGTCGTCGACCGCGCCGAGCGCGAGGTTGCCGGGGAAGGAGGAGCCGGTGCGGACCTCCAGCCGGGTGACGTCGCCGCCCTCCTCGTCGATCGCCACGAGGACGTCCGGCCGCTCGGCGCGCAGCCGCTCGGTGAGCGCGGCGAGCTGCTCGGGCGAGTCGATGTTCCGGCCGAAGAGGCCGACCGAGGCGAGCCCTTCGCCGACCCTTCTCAGCAGCCAGTCGGGGGCGGTGGTGCCCTCGAAGCCGGGCTGGAGGACCGTCAGGGCGTCCCGGGTGAGCGTGTCCATGGAGTATTAGCCCTTCACCGCGCCGGAGGTGAGACCGCCGACCGCCTTGCGCTGGAGGATGACGAAGAGGATCAGGATGGGCACGGCGAAGAGCGAGGACGCGGCCATGGTCGCGCCCCAGTCGTCGCCGAAGGTGGTGCGGAAGCTGGTGAGCCAGAGCGGCAGCGTCTGCGAGGCGGGGTCCTTGTTGAGGATCAGGACCATCGGGAACTCGTTCCAGACGGTGATGAAGCCGAAGAGCGAGGTGGCCATCAGACCGGGCGCCAGCAGCGGGAAGATCACCTTGCGGAACGCCTGGGCGCGGGTGCAGCCGTCGACCATCGCGGACTCCTCCAGCTCCTTCGGCACGGCGGCGACGTAGCCGCGCAGCGTCAGGACGGTGAAGGGCAGCACCATCACGGTGTAGATGGCGATGAGCGGCGGGAGGCTGTTCAGCATCTCGGCGTCGCGCACGATCATGTAGTACGCGATGACCATGACCTCCCAGGGGGCCATCTGGGCCATCATCATCACGAGGATGAAGCTCTTGCGGCCCTTGAAACGCATCCGGGCGACGGCGAAGGACGCGAGCAGCGCGATGACGAGCGACAGGCCGACCGCGATCAGGGTGACCATGAGGGAGTTGCCCACCAGGGTCCAGAAGCCGTCGGCGTCCACGGCCTTGGAGAAGTGCTCAAAGGTGGGGCTCGTGGGGAACCAGGTGGGGGTGTCGCTGACGATGTCCTTGTTGGCCTTGAAGGCCGTGGCGAACATCCAGTAGACGGGGAAGGCGAAGACCACGAAGAGAACGACCGCGGCTGTTCCGGGCCAGGCGCGGCCGAGAAGGGATCGCTTCACAGCTCGTCCTCCTCTTGCTTGAGGACAAGGCGCAGGTAGTACGCCGTCAGGGCGAGCAGGATGACGATGGTGAGGATGGAGATCGCGGCGCCCGCGCCGAAGTGCTGGTTGCCCATGCCCTCGACGAACGCGTAGACCGGCAGGGTCTCGGTGAGCCGGTCCGGCCCGCCCTCGTTGATCGCGAAGACCTGGGTGAACGACTTGAAGACCCAGATGACTTCGAGGAACGTCGTGGCGAGGAAGAACGGCTTGAGGAAGGGGAAGGTCACCGAGGTGAACTGCTTCCAGGGGCCGGCGCCGTCGAGCGAGGCGGCCTCGTAGAGCTCCTTGGGGATCGTGGTCGTGGCCGCGTAGAGGTTGATCGCCACGAAGGGGACCGACTGCCACACGATCAGGACGGTGATCACGAAGAAGGTGGAGAACTGCCCGCTGGTCCAGTTGTAGTCGGCCATGGAGTGCCAGCCGAGCGAGTCCAGCAGGTAGTTGACGACGCCGAACCGCTGGGCAAAGAGCCACTGGAAGACGGTGGTGGCGGCGACGACGGGCATGGCCCAGGCGAGGACGAGGCCGAGCGAGAGCAGCAGCCGCAGCTTGGTGCCGAGCCGGGCGAGCAGCAGGCCGATCAGACAGCCGGCGCCCATGATCAGGACGACATTGGCGGCGGTGAAGACGACCGACCGGCCGGTGACGCTCCAGAAGTCGGAACTGCCGAGCGCCTCGGTGTAGTTGTCGACGCCGTTCCACTCGGTGACGTGCTGGATCAGCTGGCGCGGGTTGAGGTTCTGGAACGACAGCATGCCGTTCTTCACCAGCGTCCAGCCGAGCAGCAGCACCGTGGCCGCGGCGGCGGGGAGGATCAGGAGGTACGGGACGCCCTGGGAGGCCCGCCCCTTGCCGTCGCGGGGCGGCGGGGCGCCGCCTTTGCCGATCCGGGGGGCGGGATCCGCCGCCACCTCTTCGATCTGCGCTGACATCGTCGTCCGCCTTCTCCCCTGTCGAACGGTATTGCCGTGGTACGCGGTGGCGCGCGGTGAGCGGCGGGGCCGGCCGTGGGCCGCCCCGCCGGTCATCGGCGGATCACCGATGGGTCACTGCTTCTGGGCGAGGCGCTTGTTCATGTCGCCCTCGACCTGCTTGGCGGCTTCCTCCGGGGACTTCCCGTTGAGGACGGCCGTCATGTACGCCTTGATCGGGTTCGGCGCGTTCTCGACCGGGGCCCACTCGGGGATCAGCGGCGTGGTGCCACCGCCCTTGGCGGCCGGGGCCGCGGCCTCGGCGGCGGGGTTGCCCTTGACGTTGCCCAGCAGGGAGTCCTTGTTGGGCAGCGAGCCGACCTCCTTGGCCAGCGCGCCCTCGTTCTTGTCGGACAGGGCGATCTTCAGGAATTCCTTGGCGAGTTCCTGCTTCTTGCTGCCCGTCGCGATGGCGAGGTTGGAGCCGCCGAGGAAGACGCCCTCGGGCTTGTCGGCGGTCTCACCGGGAATGGTGAAGTAGCCGATCTCCTTCTCGATGGCCGGATTCGCCTTGATGGCGGTGGCGGCCTCCCAGCCCATGCCGATGAAGGCGCCGGTCTTCCCCTTGGCGAAGACGTCGGCCTGCTGCGGGGTGGCCTCGTCCTTGTCCTTGGGCGCCTTGCTGAACGCCTGGTACTGCTTGTAGATGTCCATGGCCTTGGCGACCTTGGGGTCGGCGAGGTTGGAGACGTACTTCTTGCCGTCCTTCTTCACCAGATCGGCACCGGTGCCGATGGTGAGGCCGTCGAAGAAGTACCAGTTCTGGCCGGGCAGGTAGAGCGGCTCGGCGTCGCCCTTCTTCTCGATGGCCTCCAGGGCCTTGAAGAATTCGGCGCGGGTCTTCGGCGTCTCCTTGACGCCCGCGTCCGCCCAGACCTTCTTGTTGTAGATGACGACGCGGCTCGCGGCGTACCAGGGGGCGGCGTACTGCTTGCCCTCGAAGACGGACGGCTTGTTGAGGGACTCGGTCCAGTCCCCGCCGATCTCCTTCTTCAGGTCGCCGAGCTCGGCGAGGCCACCGGTCTGGGCGTACGAGGGGGTCTGGGTGTTACCGACCTCGACGACGTCCGGCGGGCTGGACTCGGAGAGCGCGGTGGTGAGCTTCTGCTGAATTCCGTCCCATTTCTGGACCTGGATATTCAGCTTCGCACCGGTCTTCTGTTCGAACTCGGCCTGGACCGTCTTCGTCCAGCCCGCCGGGTTCGAACCGTCCATGAACCAGACGGTGAGGCTCTTGGCCTTGTCGCCGGAATCGCCCGACCCGTTGTCACTGTCGCTGGACCCACAGGCAGCAACACTCACCAGCATGGCCGCGACACCAGTCGCCGCTATGAGCCCTCGCTTCACAGCACTCTCCTCAAGGACCGAATGTGGTCTTTAATGGTTTAGACCAGTGCCCGCAGCTTGGCCTAGACCTTTTGGGGTGTCAAGGGTGTATAAGAGTCGCTGTCGGCTCCGTTACCGGACCGACACCTCAAGCTCGACCTGGGCATCTCCGGGCCCCTCGGGCTCTGCCCGTGCCACCATGTGACCGCGACAGACGGAGGAGCCGGTGACAGCAGCAGGATCGGAGTCGGGAAGGCACACCATGGTGACCGAGGGCGGTACGGCGGAGAGCGGCAGCGCGTCGGGCGGCGCGCGGACCGCGCGCGTTCCCAAGTACTACCGCCTCAAACGCCACTTGCTGGACATGACCGAAACCATGCCTCCCGGCACCCCCGTGCCACCGGAGCGGACCCTCGCCGCGGAGTTCGACACCTCTCGTACGACCGTTCGCCAGGCCCTCCAGGAGCTGGTGGTCGAGGGACGCCTGGAACGTATCCAGGGCAAGGGGACATTCGTCGCGAAACCCAAGGTCTCGCAGGCGCTGCAACTGACCTCCTACACGGAGGACATGCGGGCCCAGGGCCTCGAACCCACCTCACAGCTGCTCGACATCGGCTACGTCACCGCCGACGACCGGCTCTCCTCGCTGCTCGACATCGCGGCGGGCGGCCGGGTCCTGCGCATCGAGCGGCTCCGGCTCGCGAGCGGCGAGCCCATGGCGATCGAGACGACCCACCTCTCGGCGAAGCGCTTCCCGGCGCTGCGGCGGAGCCTGGTCAAGTACACCTCGCTCTACACCGCCCTGGCCGAGGTCTACGACGTCCGCCTCGCGGAGGCGGAGGAGACCATCGAGACGTCCCTGGCCACCCCGCGCGAGGCGGGCCTGCTGGGCACGGACGTGGGCCTGCCGATGCTGATGCTCTCCCGGCACTCGCTGGACGCGCAGGGGGAGCCGGTGGAGTGGGTGCGGTCGGTGTACCGGGGGGACCGGTACAAGTTCGTGGCGCGGCTGAGGCGGCCAGCGGAGTGAAAAAATCCAGCCCGGCCGGCGTTTGAGGCCACCGCGCGGAGCGCGGAACGGGGGTCCGGGGGCTTGCCCCGGTTACGGGAAGGGGCGGGGCTGGGGAAAGGCCCCGCGCAGCGGCACCCCGCCCGCCCCGGCCCCGGCCCCCGCCCGGCACGGCCCCGCACCAACCCCCGCTACCCCACCCGCTCCGCCAAGAACGCCTCCCACGTCCGCTCCCCCACCTCCACCCCGTCCAGCGACAGGTTGTCCCCCGCCCGGTACGCCTTCCCCGCCTTCCCCGGCACCCGCACCGGCATCATCAGCCGCCGCTTGCCGCTCGCCCTCAGGTACCCCCGGCTCAGCTCGCCCATCCCGTAGACCTCCGGCCCCGCCAGGTCCGGCACCATGCCGGCCGGCTTGCCGAGGGTCAGTTCCACCAGCCGGGCCGCGACCTCGCGCGAGTCCACCGGCTGGAAGCGCAGCCCGCCCGGGACCGGCACCACCGGGGACTTCCCCATCTTCCGCACCACCATCAGGACCAGGTCGTGGAACTGGGCGGCGCGCAGCGTCGTCCAGGGCAGCCCGGATTCGGCGACGGCCCGCTCCGCGCCCAGCTTGGACCGGAAGTAGCCCAGCGGGACCGTGTCGGCACCGATGACGGAGATGTACACCAGGTGCCGCACCCGGGCCCGTGACGCGGCCCGGACGAGGTTCCGGGTGGCCTCGTCGTCGCCCTTGGGGCCGCCCGCGAGGTGCAGGACGATCTCGGCCCCGGCCACGGCGGCCTCGATCCCCTCGTCCTTGAGCAGGTCCCCGGTCACGTACTCGACGCCGTCGCCGGCCGGGCGGGCGTGCCGGCTGAGGATCCGCACGTCGCGGCCGGCGGCCCGCAGAAGGGGGACGACGTGGCCGCCCAGCGTGCCCGTACCGCCGGTGACCAGGATGGGTGACGACATGGCTCCTCCAAGAGCGCGAGTGGGTTTCCTTGCCCTGCCGCTATGACCCGCGCCGACGGAGGAATGTGACAGGAGGGACCGGACCGGAGCCGGCGGGTACGTCCGGGACCGGCGCGGACGGGGGCGGGCCGGCCGACCGGGTGGTGTGCTTCCCTTTCCGGATGACCACGGAGAGCCCCTTCCGCGTACGCCCGCGCAGCGCGGCCGATCTCGGCGGCTGCGCGGCCGCGCTCGCCCAGGTACACGCGCGGGACGCCTACCCCCTGGACTGGCCGGCCGACCCGGCGGCCTGGCTGACTCCCTCCTCCCTGCTCGCCGCCTGGGTGGCGGAGCGGGACGGGGAGGTCGCGGGGCACGTCGCCCTGTGCCGCGCCGGGGCGGGGGACACCGCGCCCGCCGTGTGGGGCGCGCGCCGGGGCCCGGGCGCCGACGCGGCGGTGGTGGTCGGCCGCCTGTTCGTGGCACCGGCCGCCAGGGGCCACGGCGCCGGGGCGCTCCTGCTGGCGGCCGCCACCCACGAGGCCCGGCGCCGGGCCCTGCACCCCGTCCTCGACGTCGTCGCCTCCGACACGGCGGCGACGGCGCTGTACGAGCGCGCGGGCTGGACCCGTCTCACCACCGCCGAACAGCGCTGGGGCCCGGACCGGACGGTGACGGTCCACTGTTACGCGGCGGGCGCGTGAGGCGGAGGGGATGTCCGGGCGGGCTCACTGCACGACGATCGTGACCTTCCAGGGAATGATGACCGCGGGGCAGAGCCAGCCCGCCTCGGGGTAGCACTGCTCGGTGGAGTTGATCTCGGCCGTCCCCTTGTCCAGGGCGCGGAAGTCGCCCCAGGCGTCACCGTTCCCGGACTGGCCGACGCCGGCGGGTCTGAGCACCGCGAAGTCGGAGGAGGCCGGGAAGTCCCACGCCCAGACGGAGCCGGCCGACCGGGAGCCCTTCAGCTCGACACGGATCATGTCCCCGCTCCGCACCGCGACCGTGCGGTAGTTGTCCTTGTTGCCCAGGACGACCTCGGCGGGGGCGGCGCTCCCCTGATACGTACGGGGTGCGGTGGCCGCCGAGGCGGGGGCGACGGCGGCGGCCGTCAGCGCCAGTCCGACGGCGAGGGGGACGGCGAGCGATGTCGTGGTCTTCATCATCACCTCGGTACGGGACAGAGTGAATGCGTTCGGGCATCCGTCTACACCCGCGCGGACCACCGCGTCCCCCTCGGTTCACGCCACATGGCGCGCGAGGCGCTCCGCAGGAGGGCCCGACCGCGCGTCGGTCACCGGCGCGTCCGGACCGGACCCGCCTGGGAGCGTGGGTCAATAACCGGACAGCGGGGTTGTGGGTTCAGATGGGTTCGCGAGATCGTTCGAGGCGATACCCCTGCCGTTGTCTGCTGGAGAACCTCCGTGGCCGATCTCGCGCCCGCGCCGCTGCCCGCCCCGCCCTACTACACGGTGGTGTTCACCTCCGTGCGGACCGCCGACGACAACGGCTACGAGGACAGAGCCGAACAGATGCTGAGACTGGCTGCCGACCAGCCGGGATTCCTCGGTGTCGATTCGGCTCGCGGCGCGGACGGCCTGGGGATCACGGTGTCGTACTGGAGTGACGAGGAATCGATTGCCGCTTGGCGGGATCACGCGGAGCACGCTGTGACCCGTGCGCACGGACGCGAGCACTGGTATGCCTCGTTCGCGGTCCACGTGGCCAAGGTCGAGCGCGCGTACGGGTTTACCCGCCCGGCGGATCTATAGGTGGCACGGCCGGCGGAGCCGCTCGCTCGTCACCGACCCACGCTCCTAGCGGTTCTCGCACAGGGCCGTCGTCACGACCTTGTCCATCTGCGCGCTGGGGATGTTGGACGCGAGATGGGCATTGGTCACCACGGAGGCATGGCGGCCGTCCGCGGTGACCATCGTGTAGGTGTAGTAACCGGGCACCGCACCGTTGTGACCCCAGGCCGAGCCGCCGCAGGGCAGATCGCGCCTGAGCAGCCCGAGCCCGTAGCCACCGTCCTCGCCCTCCGCGCCCGCGGTCTTCTCCATCTCGGCCAGAGCGGCCGGAGAGACGACCTTGCCGCCGATCAGCGCCTGGTAGAACGTCGTGAGGTCCTCCTCCGTCGAGATCATCGCCCCGGCGCTGCTGAAGACCGACGGGTCGTAGTCGAGGACCCGCGACCAGAAGTAGAGCCCGCCGACCCGCACACCGTGGTACCCGCGTACGGCCGGGGTGGGCAGGGAGCGGTCGGCGGGGGCCGGGAAGATCGTCCGGGTCAGGCCGAGCGGCGTGACGATCCGGTCCGTGACGGCCTGGTGCACCGGCATCCCGGTGGTCTTCTCGACGAGCATGCCGAGGATCAGGTAGTTGGTGTTGGAGTAGACGAACTTGGTGCCGGGCGCGGCGGCCGGGGCGCGCTTCAGCCCTTCCCGGACCAGCGCTTCAAGGGAGTACGAGCCGTCCGGGTTGCTGGCGGGCGGCATGGAGAACGGCTCGTAGACCGCGACACCGCTGGTCTGGTGGAGCAGGTGCCGCACCGTGATGGCGTTGCCGTCATAACCGTTGCCGGCGACGACGCCGGGCAGGTACTTCTCGATCGGGTCGTCCAGCGAGACCTTGCGCTCGTCGACGAGTTGCAGGACCGTGGCCGCGGTGAAGGTCTTGGTCTGGCTGCCGATCCGGTAGTGCTCGTTCGACTGGATCGGGGCGTTGGTGTTGATGGTGCCGGTACCGACGGAAAGGCTCCAGGAGTTCGCGGCGTCACCCGCGTAGACACCGGCGCCCGGGCCCGCGGCCGACTGGAACGCCTTCAGGGCCGCCAGCGTGCCGGCATGGGGATCGGCGGCCGCGGGCGCGGCCTGCGCCGCGGTGGGAGCTGCCTGCGCCGCCGTGGGGAGCACGACCAGCGTCGCGCACGCCGCGCCGAGTGCGGCCGCCAGTCTTATCCGGCCGAACTTCCTTGCCATGAGGTCTCCTTAGGATGATCAAGCGAGCCGAGCGACCCGCATTGTATTCACGGTGTGCGGATCCGGTCACCGGATCGTTCCGGAATTGACAGCGATCTGACCTCGACCACACGGCGGCCTGCACCGGCCCTGTCTCCTAGGCGTCCAGGGGGTTGGCGGCGACTCGCGCGGCGATGCCGTTCCGCACGGCGGCCGCCGCGGAGCTGTCCGGCTTCCGCGCGGCCTGGCTCTCGAAGCACGCGACGAACTCGTCCTTGAGGCCGAGGCGCGGGTACCGGTCCAGCACCGCCGCGCGGAGGTCGGCGGGGATCGCGTCGACGCCCCGCCCGGAGATGTCCACCGAGGTGGAGAACTCCAGCAGGTGCCCCTCGGGGTCCTCCTCCACGTCCACCGAGGACCACATATGCCGGACGATCACCTCGGACACCCGCACCCGCCGCGCCACGGGCCACCCGGCCCCGGCCGCGAACACCCAGGCCACGTGTCCGCCGGCCTCGTCGAAGGACACGCTGTGGCTGTCGAACTCCTTCACCAGCCCAATGTCGTGCAGCAAGGCCGCCACGTAGAGAAGTTCCGCGTCGAAGGCGATGCCGGCCGCTTTCGCGTGCGCGGCGGCCCACAGGTAGGACCGGATCGAATGGTTGAGCAGCGCGGGCGAGCAGTAGGCGGTGGCCACTTCGCGCGCGGCGACGCAGGCGGCGGTCTCGGGGATCACGAGGTCGTCGATCTTCATGCCGGTGATTCTCACCCACGCCCCCGGAAGCTCCGGAGCGGGCCCGGGGGAGGAACCCCGGTTCCGTCAGGCACCCCTGCCCCGGCGGGGAGAAAGCCCGCTGCGAGGACCAGCGGTCTCACGTCACACCTTGAGCATGGCGACTTCGGTAATGCGTGCAGAAGCGCTCCGGCTGCCTGTCGGCACCGTCGTCAACTCCGGCTCAGCCGCCGCGTGATGGCCTCCAGCAGCTCATCCAGTGCCGCCTCGCGCGTCCGCCCCCGAGGCCGGGCCAACCCCACCCGGCTGGGTGAGACCCCGCGGACCGGGCGGAACACCACACCCGGGTGGGAGTAGAAACGGGCCGCCGACGCCGGGGCCAGTGCCACGCAGCCGCCGGCCACCGCTCCGAGCCACTCGTCGGGACGGCTGGTGACCGCGCCGACCCGGACGGGGTGCCCGTCCCGCTCCTCCGCCGCCAGCCAGTGCTCCCGCCAGGCTCCGGTCTCGGCTCCGGCCGCGACGAACGGCTCGTCCGACAGCTCCCAGAGCTCCACCGTCTCGCTGTTCGCCAGCGGATGCCGAGCTGGTAGCAGAACCCCACGCTCCTCGGCGAACAACTCCCGCACCATCAGCCTCTTCTGCCCCGGAAACGGCAAACGCACCACTGCCGCATCCACCTCACCCCGGGCCAGGCCGGCGCTCGGGTCCGACCAGTCGAACTGCCGCAGTTCCACCCGCCACTCCGGCTGCGCCCGGCGGAACTCGGCGATGACCTCGGGGACGGCACCCACCGCGCCCGCGTCCAGGAAGCCCAGGCGCAGCACCCGCGCCGCCCGGCCGGTTGCCCGCACCGCCTCGTCCCAGCCGTCCAGCAGTGCGGGCACCCGCGAGGCGAGCTCACGACCGGCCTTGGTCAGCGCCATACCCGAGCGCGAACGCGCGAAGAGCCGTACCCCGAGACCGTCCTCCAGGCGCCGGATCTGCTTGGTCAGCGCAGGCTGCGAAACGAACAGCCTCTCCGCTGCCCCGGTCAGGCTGCCTTCCTCCGCCACTGCGGCGAAGTACCGCAGCAGGCGCGTGTCCAGGTCCATGCCACCAGGTTATAGAAGCAGGTATTGGACAGTGCCGAAGTGCCCGCGGACCCTGAAGGCATGACCGGTACCCAGCTCGCGCCCCTCGTCGTCACCCTGCTCACCGCCACGATCAACGTCGGTATCGCCGCCGCCGACCTCACCGGGGCGCGCTTCGTGCTGGCCAACTCGGCGGAGGTGGGTGTCCCCCGATCCTGGCTGCCCTGGCTGGCCGCCCTCAAGCTGGCTGGTGCGGCGGGCCTCCTCCTCAGCCTCTTCGACGCCGCACCGCGCCTCCTCGGCGCCGCCGCGGCCTGCGGTCTCGTCCTGCTCTACCTGGGCGCGCTCGCTTTCCATCTGCGCGCCCGCGTGCTCTACAACCTCGCGTTCCCCGGTTTCTACCTCGCCACCGCCGTCGCCTCGCTGGCATTGACCGTGTCCTCCTGATGGCGGCACCACTCAATGCTCGATGAGAACACCCTGGCCAGTCCGGCGCCGCACCGGCACTCCACCCGCAGCCGGCCACGGAGACAGACCTCAGAGGCGTTCTACCTACTCATCTCCGCGAGGGTGTGGGCGACCAGAGCATTGGCGTGGCCGTGCCCCAGACCGTGTTCGGCCTTGAGCCAGCCGACCAGCTCCATGTGCTTGGTCAGGGGTGAGGTATGGATGAGGTTCTTCCACTCGGCTATCGACCGGCCGTACTTCTTCTCGATCGACGGAAAGTAGCCGGCGGGGCCCTTCACGGATTCAGTCATGGCCGCAGCATGTCACCCACCACTGACAATGCAGCCTGCCCGCGCATGCTCCGGCGGAGCGTCCTCACCGCGTTCCACTGCGGGCTGTCGCCGCGAGCCTTCCGTTGATCGCACTCCAACTGCGGGTCAGGGATTCGGCAGTGTGCGGAGCATGACCGCGTAGAGCGGAGAGTCGGGGAACGGCTGGCGCTCGCCGACCTTGCGGTATCCCCACGATTCGTACAGCTCCTGCACCTTGGGGTGCGTGACGTCCACCAGGAGCACGGCGAGGTGATCGTCCCGGGCGTCAAGCAGGGACCGGTGGAGACGTTCGGAGTGACCGGCCTTGCGCCACTTGGGGCGGATCATCAGCTCGGACAGGTGGAACGTGCGTGACTGCTCCGGGGCGGGGTCGAGGTGATCGCGCCACCACTCGCGCTCCGGCATGGCGGCGGCCCCGTACGCGTAACCGATGGGCTCGCTGCCGTCGTAGCCGATGACGCAGGCGAAGCCCGGGTTGCTGCTCCAGTGGTCTACGAACCATGGGAAGCGCTGGACGAACGAGTCGTCGGCCCGATCGGCGTAGGCGTCGGCGTGCACGTCGAGCAGGGTCTGACGGATGTCGGCCGCGTCGGCGTGGGTGTAGTAGCGCACGTCGATGGTGGTGGTCACGTACGGCTCCATTCGGTGCGGTAGCGGTCGCCCCACTCTCGCGTGGCGGCGGCGTCGGGAGCAATGGTGATCAGGTCGCGGTAAAAGTCACCGAGAAGGGACCTCATGCGGCCGGGGATGGGATAGCCGGACATTTGCTCGAAGACGCTGGAGGCGGTCACGCACGCCTGATCGGTGTCGCACTGGTGGAGCTGGGCGAGCGCGAGGCGGCAGGTGGCGAGCGAACGGTTGCGGTGGAACCGGCAGGGGATGGAGGCGAGGGCCTTGTGGGAGGCGGATTCGGCTTCCGCGAAGTCGCCGATACGGTCGCGGACAATGGCGGTCAGGGCGTGGAGCTCTGACAGACCATAGAATCCGGCCCAGGACGGGCGGGGCTGGCTGGGGTCGGCCTTGGCAAGGGCGCTCTCGGCGTGGCCGATGGAGCGCAGGGCGGCTTGGCGATCGCCCTGGGTAGCGTGGCCGACGGCGGTGCGGGCGTGGGCGAGGGAGCCGTAGAACGGGTCACGGCGGGTGATGCCGCAGGCTTGGGCGGCCTGGGCAGCGTCTACAGCCTTGGTGTGCTCCTGCCGCTGGTGGGCGAGCATGGCGCAGCTGTTCCACACGCGGAGTTCGGCGACAGGGTCCTTGGCCATGCCGGCCAGGTACAGGGCGCGGTCGAGGTACTGTTGCGCCCGGTCGGACTGGCGAGCGTCGATGGCAGACCATGCGGCGGTGGCCGTGTAGTCGGCGGCGATGCTGAACAGGCGTTGCCTGACCCTCTGGGATGCGGCCTGCCCCTGTATGGCGAGGGCCTGACGGGCGCCGGTCAAGGCTGCCCGCTCCAAGGCTTCATGTCCGCCCCGGTGACGGTCCAGGGTCATCAGCGTATCGAGGCCGGTGCGGAGCCGGATCACGTCGGTGGTACCGACGACGGTCGGGCGCGAGGCGAAGAGAGGGACGACCGCTGCGGCGGTGGTCCCGGTGGCTGCTGTGAGGAAGTTTCGACGCAGCACGGGGGGCTCCGGGGTGCTGGTGGGGGTGTGTCTGCCCGCCGGGGGCACGAACCCCAGCTCTTCGGCGGTACACCCGAATACTGCTGCCAGGGCGGCGCGTTGCCGAGGGTGAGGCCAGCGGGTTTTTCCGGTCAGCCAGTGGCGGACCGTTCGGTCGGAGACTGTGCCCTGATGCCCGACAGCGATGAGGTGGCCATTAACGGTGTCGGCCAGCTCGGTCTGCGTCAACCCACCCTCGGTCATGTGCTCTTGAAGCCGCTGGTTGGGCCGCATGCCGTCCATCTCTTCAACGTAGCGAGACAGCGCGCGGAGCGTAACCGTCCCCCGGCGTACGCCCCGGAAATTTCCGGCTGGCGGCACTCAGCGGACCGGGAATTTTTCCTCCCGGCCGCGGACAAGCGCCCGTTGTACTGGCCGTACGACACACCGCGCGTCACCTCTGCGGATGAGCGGCCCCATGGCCCGGCCGCTATCGGCAGTGTGCCGCCACCGCCCGGCCCCCGTGCCGCGCCACAGCGGCGTGGCCCTTTGACCGCCGTCCCGCCCGCATCGCTGCTCCACACATCGCGCGGGCGGGGCGGCTTCCACCGACGAGGAGCACCCGTGTACGAGCAGCGACCGGCCACCCGGCCTGACACCCCGGACGACGACGGCCCGGAGCCGCACGAGCGGACCGAGGACAGCGCCCCCGGCGCCCGCCCGGACGACAGACTCAGGCGCGCGTGGCCGCTTAACCCGCCGGTCCCGATCACCTTCTACGAACGCCCCTGACCACCGCCCGCCCACGCGGTGATGACAACCCATGGGCGGGTGGACACCATGGCACACCGAGTTTCGAGGAGGAGAACCATGACCGAGACAGCACCGTGGGGCCTGACCCGCATGGAGCCCTACCCGACCGTCATCCCATTCACGGGGAGGGCGGTCGCCCTTGACCCGCAGACGCAGACCACCGTCTACCAGGACGCGGAAGGCCGCCGGGTGGAGATGGGCAAGCACGGCACAGGCACCGGCAAGGAGACCAGGACCCGCACCAGCCAGGGCGACGGCTCCGGACCCTCGAACGCCGACGAGGACAGCGATCAGGAAAGCGACCAGGACTGACCGATGGCGCTTTCCCGTCCGGTTGTCGTCGTCACCGAACTGGACGACCTGACAGCGGATCTCGTCATCACCGAGCTGCACGGCCGGGGCGTCCCGGTCGTGCGGTTCGACCCCGGGCAACCGGGTGCGGTGACGTTCTCCGCTTACGCGGGTGCCGGCCGGTCCTGGCACGGCCCTCTCGTCACCCCCACCCGTGCCTTCGGCCTGGATGACGCACGGGCCGTGTACTACCGGCGGCCGTCCCCGTACACCGCTGTGGCAGGTCTGGATGCCCAGGAACGGGAGTTCGCCACCGCGCAAGCCCGGCATGGTCTGGGCGGGCTCCTGGCCGCCCTCCCGGACTGCCTGTACGTGAACCATCCGCACCGCAACGCCGGGGCCGAGTCCAAGCCCCGTCAGATCGCCATGGCCGCACGGGCCGGACTGGAGGTCCCCCCGACGCTCATCACGAACGACCCGGACGCGGCACGGGCCTTCGCCAGCGAGCACGGGCCGGTGGTTTACAAGCCGCTGCGCTCCACCGAATACCGCCAGGGTGGCGAGCCGCGCACGATCTGGGTCCGGCCAGTCGATGCCGGCGAGATCGGCGACGGCGTCGCCGCCTGCCCGCACCTGTTCCAGCAGGTCGTCCGGAAGACAGCGGACATCCGGGTCGCGGCCGTAGGCCGGGAGCTGTTCGCCACCCGCATCACCATCGACGGTGACCACCTCGACTGGCGGCTGGACTACGACCGGCTCACCTTCGCCCGCATCGATGTCCCCGGCCCCGTCCGGTCCGGCATCCACACCTACCTGGACGCTTTCGGTCTGGCCTTCGGTGCCTTCGATTTCGCACTGGGGCATGACGGGGTGTGGCGGTTCTACGAATGCAACCCCAACGGGCAATGGGCGTTCGTTGACGACCACACGACCAAAGCCATCGCCACGGCCCTGACCGACCTGCTGGAGAAGGGACTCCCCACATGAACAGCCGTGACATCGCCATGGATGAACACCGCGCCGCTCAACTGCGCAAGCACCTGGCCGACCAGCTCGAAGAGGGCGGCCACCTGCGCTCGCCGGAGTGGCGATCCGCCGTCGAGACCGTCCCCCGGCACGAATTCGCCCGTACGTTCTTCCGCCGGTCCGACAGCCCCAAGGGCACGCTGTGGACACCTGTCATCCCCGGACAGGACGACGTGAACGAGTGGCTGGAGGAGGTGTACACGGACCAGACGCTGGTGACACAGCTCGACGGCCACCTCTACCCCGACGATGTGGACGGGCCCGTCCGGGGTGACCCCACCTCCTCCTCGACCCTCCCGAGTCTGGTGGTCCGGATGCTGGAGGACCTGGACCCGCAGGACGGTGACCGCGTGCTGTTGGTGGGCGTGGGTGCCGGCCTGACCCTCTGCCTCCTTTCCGAACGGCTCGGCAGCAGGCAGGTGAGCGGCGTGGAGTTCGACGAGGGCGCCACCATCCGCGCCCGGGCGGCACTCACCGCCGCCGGGTACGAGCCGACGCTCATCAACGGGGACGGTCTGCTGGGCCACGAAGCGGATGCCCCCTACGACCGGCTGATCGCTACTTGCTCCGTGCGCACCATCCCCGCCGCGTGGCTGGAGCAGGTCCGGCTCGGTGGCACCATCCTGACCACGGTGTCCGGGTGGCTGTACGGCTCCGGGCTGGTAAGCCTCACCGTCGGCGACGGCGGCACCGCCTCAGGCCCGTTTCTGCCCGGGACCGTCTCGTTCATGATCGCCCGACCGCAGGCCGCACCCCCGCTCCACAACGTCTCCAGCCTCCTGGACGACCCCGCCGCAGACGAACGCCCCACACGCTACGGCCCCGAGATCCTCAGTGACTGGACGCCGCAGTTCGTCGCGCAACTCGCCGTCCCGGGTGCTCAGTACCTCGGCATGAGCAGGGACGGGGGCCCCATGCTGGACCACCTGATCGACCTCGGACAGAAGTCGTTCGCCACGCTCGTACCCGACGGCGACGGCGGGTTCCATGTCCGCCAGGGCGGCCCGGCCCGGCTCTGGGACGCGGTCGAGGAGGCGATCGACACGTGGAAGCAAGCCGGGTCACCGCCTCAGACCGCGTTCGGCTTGACCGTCACCTCCGACGATCAGCGCGTGTGGCTTGGTGCCCCTGACGGCCCGAGCTGGTCCCTGCCAGCCTGACCGAGCGGGTCCATACACCTCGGCGGCTGCGTGGACGTGCTCGCCGAGGTGCACGCGCGCGACGCCTATTGGGACCGTCGACGGCCCGGACGGCGCGAAAGGCAGCGATTCGCAGGGCTGCGGTGACAACAGCCAGGGCTGACCGCCCCGCCAGCTGAGCGCAATGAGTAACCGAACGGCCCCGCTCTGCCAGACTTGAGCGGGGCCGTTCTGCGCAATGAAGGAGAAGCAATGGCCAAAACTACTACCGGAGTTGGGCGCGTCACCGTGTTCCCCCTGTTGCACCTGTGGCCCGACACGTACGGAGTAGTGGCCTACGCGACAACAGGAAGTTTCGGCGACACAGCCATCGTCGGATACCTCCCTATTCCCGAAGTTCCAGATGTATACCTTATGGATGCTGCGGCTAGACACGCCGTAGGCAGCTCGACCACCGCAAGCATCGATTGGGTCCTGTGCACGGGGTGGAGCGCCCGCTCCGTTCCGAAACCGGGGACGCTTGACCTGCCCGAGGCGGCATGGGCATTGGAAATCGACGGGCGCGGGGCCCCCAAAGACACCTTGTACGGCCACAACCAGCTCTTCACGGGTCGTTTCTCGCTGGACTCCCCGGACCTCATGGACCAAGCCCGAAGAGTCCTGGACAGTCGGGTGCCGACTCGCCAGGCGGTCCCGGTGGGGTGATCCGACACGGGCCGCTCAAGGCTGGAGCACAACGATGCGGCGACCTGGAGCGGCACCGGAACGCGGCCCTCCTTGCGGTCGAGGAGGGCCGCGAGTACCCGGGGAGCGTCGTTCCTCGCGGAGCGTCTCGGCCGGTAGGCGACGAAGGGGTCTTCAACTCCGCTGATTCGCGGCGGGATTCGCCCCTGCGGGTGACGGCTCGTACGGCCAGTTCGCGGTACCGTGGCCTGGATTCCGCTGCTTCGGCGCGCCTCGCGCCCAACGCAGCGGCCCCCGACTCCGGCGGCAACCGGCGAAGGGGGCCTACACCCACCAGGAGATAAGAGCTCCCTAGGATGCTTCGGCATGTTATCGCCCCTGCGCGCTTCTTCTCGCAGGTGCCCAACGACCTCGTCCGCCACCCCCGGCTGTCCGCCAACGCCGTCCGGCTCCTCATCTGGCAGCTCTCGCTGCCCGACGGCGCAGCCTCGCAGCCGCTCTCCGTCACCGGGGAACGGGCCGGTATCAAGAACGCCACCTTCACCCGCGCCAAGCGGGAGCTCGCCGCCGAGGGCTATCTGCACGAGTGGCGGGCGCAGGGCGAGGACGGCCGCTGGGCCACCCGTCAGCTCGTCTCGAACGTACCGCTGACCGCCGAGGACGCCTTACGCGTGCGGGACGGCGGGCAACCGGCCGACTCGGGTGCCCCGGCCCCCGCCACCACCTCTCCCCCACCGACTCCCCCGAACCCGGCCGCCGGTGAGCCGACCCCCCGGTCCGTCGGTCGTCCCCATAAGAAGAAAGAGGAGAACACCTCCCACCCTCCCCACCCGCTCGCCGAGCGCGGCGCCCAGGCCCTCGCCGCCGTGTCGCACACCGAGCGGCGGCTGCGGCTCTCCGGGCGGGACGTCGCGCGGCTCGCGCCGCTGGCGGCGGAGTGGCTGCTGCGCGGCGCGACGTTGACCGATCTCCGGGAGGCGCTCACTCACGGGCTGCCCGAGCGGGTCCACTCCCCCGCCGGGATCACCCGTGACCGGCTGCTGCGGAAGATGCCCGACCGGGACACCGGGCCCGCCACCCCGCCCGTACCCCCGCCGCAGCCCCTGCGGCTCTGCACCGGAGGGTGCGGCCGCATGATGCGGCCCGTCTCCGACGAGACCCGCTGCCGGGACTGCCGCCTGAAGGCGACCGGCGGGACCGCCTCGGCCGGCGCCCCCGACGGCGCCGTCGCCGCCACCCTGCGCGGCGCCGCCGCCGTACGCGAGTCCCTGCGCGGCGGCCGCCGCGCCCTCGGGCCCCGGCCACTATCCGGAAGCGTAACCGCCGGTTACTGAAACACCCTCACCTCGAACTCACGGTCCGTGCACGGCACTTCCCGGCCAGATGACATTGCCATACCGATATACGGACAGGGGGTGACTCCCACCGGGACGTCGCCTAGATTTCCTGCGCATCACGCAGTGATCACATAGGGGGGAGTCACCAGCATGACGGAACCACCGACAAGGACACCGGAGGAGGGTGGCCGGAAGGCCACCGCCACCGTGACCGTCCCGATGATCGTGGCGGGCGTATGCCTGGCCATACCCTTCGCCGCGATGCTGTGGGTCGACTCCTACTCCCGGCTCACGCCCGCCTTCATCGGCATCCCGTTCTTCTACTGGTACCAGATGCTGTGGGTGCTGATCTCCACCCTGCTCACGGTCGTCGCCTACACGATCGTCCGGCGGCACGAGCGGCTCACGCGGGCGCGCGAGGCGGGTGAGCGGTCGTGAAGGACGGCGTGAACGGCGTGGCGCTCGCCGTCTTCATCTTCTTCTTCCTCGTCGTCACCGTGATGGGCTTCGTCGCCTCGAAGTGGCGCCGCGCCGAGAACGCGGACAGCCTCGACGAGTGGGGCCTCGGCGGCCGGTCCTTCGGGACGTGGGTGACCTGGTTCCTGCTGGGCGGCGACCTCTACACCGCGTACACCTTCGTCGCCGTCCCGGCGGCGATCTACACGGGCGGCGCGGCCGGCTTCTTCGCGGTGCCGTACACGATCCTCTGTTACCCGCTGGTGTTCACCTTCCTGCCCCGGCTGTGGTCGGTCTCGCACAAGCACGGCTACGTGACCTCCTCGGACTTCGTCCGCGGCCGCTTCGGGTCCAAGGGCCTGTCGCTGGCGCTCGCGCTCACCGGCATCCTCGCGACGATGCCGTACATCGCGCTCCAGCTGGTCGGCATCCAGGCGGTGCTGGACGTGCTCGGCGTGGGCGGCGGGTCGAACTGGTTTATGAAGGACCTGCCGCTGCTGATCGCGTTCGGCGTGCTCGCGGCGTACACCTACTCCTCGGGGCTGCGGGCCCCGGCGCTGATCGCGTTCGTCAAGGACGCGCTGATCTATATCGTGATCATCGTCGCGATCATCTACATCCCCATCAAGCTGGGCGGTTTCGACCATATCTTCGGCGCGGCGGGCGACGCCTTCGCCGTCAAGAACCCGGAGACGGGCAAGCCGCGCGGCTCCCTGGTGAGCGGACCGGACGCGCAGTGGGCGTACGCGACGCTCGCGCTGGGCTCCGCGATGGCGCTCTTCCTCTACCCCCACTCGGTGACGGCGGTTCTCTCCAGCAAAGGCCGCAACGTCATCCGCCGGAACACCACCATCCTGCCGCTGTACTCCCTGATGCTCGGACTGCTGGCGATGCTCGGCTTCATGGCCATCGCCGCCGGGATCAAGGTCAAGAACAGCCAGCTCGCCATCCCGCAGCTGTTCGAGGACATGTTCCCGGACTGGTTCACGGGCGTGGCCTTCGCGGCCATCGGCATCGGCGCCCTGGTGCCGGCCGCGATCATGTCCATCGCCGCGGCGAACCTTTTCACTCGCAACATCTACAAGGACTTCATCAGGCCGGACGCCTCGCCCGAGCATGAGGCGAAGGTCTCCAAGCTCGCCTCCCTCCTGGTGAAGGTCGGCGCCCTGGTGTTCGTCCTGACCATGGACAAGACGGTCGCGATCAATTTCCAGCTGCTGGGCGGCATCTGGATCCTGCAGACCGTGCCCGCCCTCGTGGGCGGCCTCTTCACCCGCTGGTTCCACCGCTGGGCGCTGCTCGGCGGCTGGGTGGCCGGCATGGCCTACGGCACCTGGCGGGCGTACGACACGCCGAGCGCCACCCAGGATCATTTCGGCAATACCAACCTGATCCCCCTTATCGGTGAAAAGGGCTATATCGGGCTGACCGCCTTCGTGCTCAATGTGATCGTGGTCATCGTCCTGACCTTCGCCCTCAAGACCCTCGGCGCGCCGGACGGCGTGGACGAGACCAAGGCCGCGGACTACACCGCGGACGCCGGCGACCCCGGCGTCCGGGAGGAGCTCCCGCCGGCCACGGCGGGTGCCCCGGGCGGCCACTAGGAGCCCCCAGGAAGGCCCGCCCGGACCGACCCGGTCCGGCGCCCCCGGCCGAGGCCCGCAGGGCCGCCGCACCCCCTCGCAGGGGCACGGCGGCCCTCTCTCGTGCCCGGCGCCAAGCCCCGGAATCCCGGGCCCTGTTAGCACATTCCGACCCGCGCGATTACCGCGTGACACAAGATGTGGTGGTGCGTGCGACGGCCAGCACTAGATGTATGCTCGTCCTCGCTGTCGTCGCAGGGGAATCCGGTGGAAATCCGGAACTGTCCCGCAACGGTGCATGTATGCCGTAATGACGCATGCAGGAGTCCGAGTACCTGCCGACAGCACGCCCACCGCCGAGCCCCCGCTCGTCACCGGGCGTTTTGCATTCGTCCGGGCCTCGCGGGTTGGGTCGATGGACGCTACGAACATGCCCTGGTGCTGTCAGGCATGCCCGTACGCGCCCGTCGCGCGCCACCCGCCCGGCCCCCTGCCGAGCGAGGGAGAGCCTCAGTGACCATCGCGCCCGCCGATCCGGTCTCAGCGTCCGTGGAAGCGACCGGCGGCCCCGGGACCGCGCTGCTGCGCACCCTGACCGACCTCACCGCCGATCTGCCCGCCACCGACCCCGGAAAGGTCGCCGCCGCCGCGCTGCGCGGCCGCCACCCGGGTTCGGACGAGGCCGAGCTGCGGTCCCTGGCCACCGAGGCCGCGGCCGGCCTGATCTCCGAGGAGCCCCAGTACTCCCGGCTCGCCGCCCGGCTGCTCACCCGCGCGATCGCCGACGAGGCCGCCGGGCAGGGCGCGACGTCCTTCTCCGCCTCCGTCGAGGTGGGCCACCGCGAGGGCCTGATCGCCGACGAGACGGCCGCCTTCGTGCGCGCCCACGCCGCGCGCCTGGACGCCCTCGTCGAGCGGGCGCTGGCCGACGGCGCCGACGACCGCTTCGGCTACTTCGGCCTGCGCACCCTGCACAGCCGCTACCTGCTGCGCCACCCGATCACCCGGCAGGTCGTCGAGACCCCGCAGCACTTCCTGCTGCGCGTGGCCTGCGGCCTGGCCGAGGACCACTCGGAGCGCGCCCTGGACGACGTGGCCGAGCTGTACGGGCTGACGAGCACGCTCTCGTACCTCCCCTCCTCCCCCACGCTCTTCAACTCCGGCACCCGCCACCCGCAGATGTCCTCCTGCTACCTGCTGGACTCGCCGCTGGACGAGCTGGACTCGATCTACGACCGCTACCACCAGGTGGCGCGGCTGTCGAAGCACGCCGGCGGCATCGGCCTGTCGTACTCGCGCATCCGCTCCCGCGGCTCGCTGATCCGCGGCACCAACGGCCACTCCAACGGCATCGTGCCGTTCCTGCGCACGCTCGACGCCTCCGTCGCCGCCGTCAACCAGGGCGGCCGGCGCAAGGGCGCGGCCTGTGTCTACCTGGAGACCTGGCACGCGGACATCGAGGAGTTCCTGGAGCTCCGCGACAACACCGGTGAGGAGGCCCGCCGCACGCACAACCTCAACACCGCGCACTGGATCCCGGACGAGTTCATGCGCCGCGTCGAGGCCGACGCCGACTGGTCGCTGTTCTCCCCCGCCGACACGCCCGAGCTGGTCGACCTGTGGGGCGACGAGTTCGACGCCGCGTACCGCAAGGCCGAGGCCGACGGCAAGGCCGTCAAGACCATCCCGGCGCGCGTGCTGTACTCCCGGATGATGCGCACCCTCGCGCAGACCGGCAACGGCTGGATGACCTTCAAGGACGCGTCCAACCGCACCGCGAACCAGACGGCCGAGCCCGGCAAGGTCGTCCACTCCTCGAACCTCTGCACGGAGATCCTCGAGGTCACCGACGACGGCGAGACGGCCGTCTGCAACCTCGGCTCGGTCAACCTCGCCGCCCACCTGGGCACCGACGGCGAGATGGACTGGGAGAAGCTCGACCGTACGGTCCGTACGGCCGTGATGTTCCTCGACCGCGTCGTGGACATCAACTTCTACCCGACCGAGCAGGCCGGCAACTCCAACAGCCGCTGGCGCCCGGTGGGCCTGGGCCTCATGGGCCTCCAGGACGTCTTCTTCCGGCTGCGGATGCCCTTCGACTCGCCCCGGGCGAAGGAGCTGTCCACCCGGATCTCCGAGCGCATCATGCTCGCGGCGTACGAGGCGTCCGCCGACCTCGCCGAGCGGCACGGCCCGCACCCGGCCTGGGCCGCCACCCGCACCGCGCGCGGCGTGCTGCACCCGGACCACTACCCGAACGCCGAGCAGCGCTGGGCCGACCGCTGGGACGCCCTGCGCGCCCGGATCGCCCAGGTCGGCATGCGCAACTCGCTGCTGCTGGCCATCGCGCCGACGGCCACCATCGCCTCCATCGCGGGTGTGTACGAGTGCATCGAGCCGCAGGTCTCCAACCTCTTCAAGCGCGAGACCCTCAGCGGTGAGTTCCTCCAGGTCAACACCTACCTGGTGGAGGACCTGAAGGAGCTCGGCGTCTGGGACCGCACCACGCGGGACGCGATGACCGACGCCAACGGCTCGATCCAGGACATGAACTGGATCCCGCAGGAGGTGCGCGACCTCTACCGCACCGCCTGGGAGATCCCGCAGCGCGCCCTGATCGACATGGCCGCGGCCCGTACGCCGTACCTGGACCAGAGCCAGTCGCTCAACCTCTTCATGGCCTCGCCCACCATCGGCAAGCTCAGCTCGATGTACGCGTACGCCTGGAAGCAGGGCATCAAGACGACGTACTACCTGCGCTCGCGCCCGGCGACGCGGATCGCCCGCTCGGCCTCCGCCGCCGCCACCATCCCCGTACAGCAGGCCGTCCCGGACGCCGACGCCGTCGCCTGCTCCCTTGAGAACCCCGAGTCCTGCGAGGCATGCCAGTAATGTCGTCCGAACAGAAGAACCTGCTCGACCCCGGGTTCGAGCTGACGCTGCGCCCCATGCGGTACCCGGACTTCTACGACCGCTACCGCGACGCGATCAAGAACACCTGGACCGTCGAGGAGGTCGACCTCCACTCGGACGTCGCCGACCTGGCCAAGCTGTCCCCGGGTGAGCAGCACATGATCGGCCGCCTCGTCGCGTTCTTCGCGACCGGCGACTCGATCGTGGCGAACAACCTCGTGCTGACGCTGTACAAGCACATCAACTCCCCCGAGGCGCGGCTGTACCTGTCGCGGCAGCTGTTCGAGGAGGCCGTGCACGTCCAGTTCTATCTGACGCTGCTCGACACCTACCTCCCCGACCCGGACGACCGCGCCGCCGCGTTCGACGCGGTCGAGAACATCCCCTCGATCCGCGAGAAGGCGCAGTTCTGCTTCAAGTGGATCAACGAGGTCGAGAAGCTTGAGCGCCTGGAGACGAAGGCCGACCGCCGTCGCTTCCTGCTCAACCTGATCTGCTTCGCGGCCTGCATCGAGGGCCTGTTCTTCTACGGCGCCTTCGCCTACGTGTACTGGTTCCGCAGCCGCGGCCTGCTGCACGGCCTGGCGACCGGCACCAACTGGGTGTTCCGCGACGAGACCATGCACATGAACTTCGCGTTCGAGGTCGTGGACACCGTCCGCCAGGAGGAGCCCGAGCTCTTCGACGACGAGCTCCAGCAGCAGGTCACCGACATGCTGAAGGAGGCCGTCGAGGCCGAGCTCCAGTTCGGCCGTGACCTGTGCGGCGAGGGCCTGCCGGGCATGAACACCGAGTCCATGCGCGAGTACCTCCAGTGCGTCGCCGACCAGCGCCTCCAGCGTCTGGGCTTCGCGCCGGTCTATGGCTCGGAGAACCCTTTCTCCTTTATGGAGCTCCAGAACGTCCAGGAGCTGACCAACTTCTTCGAGCGCCGCGCGTCCGCGTACCAGGTGGCGGTCGAGGGTTCGGTGGGCTTCGACGAGGAGTTCTGAGCCGGCCCGCGGCCGACTCGCGAGACCGAGGCCCGTCCCCTTCCGGGGACGGGCCTCGGCCCGTTCCCGCCGCGACCGGTCCGGCCTCCCCGGCGCCCCGGGAGGTCATTCACCCGCTCTGCCCATCGGGCGGCGTCCCGTTCGACGCATAGATGAAGGGTGAGGGTCCGCCACGGGCCCGTGCGGAACGAACGGGAGGTGTGTCATGTCGCGGTTCATGATGCTCGTGAAGGCGAGCGAGGACTCCGAGGCCGGTGTGATGCCGACCAAGGAGGAGATCGCCGAGATGGGGCGGTTCAACGAGCGGATGGCGGCCGCCGGGGTGATGCTGGCGGCCGAGGGGCTGCGGGAGTCCGCGGCGGGGGCCAGGGTGACCTTCTCGGGCGGCACGCCGGTGGTCACCGAGGGGCCGTTCGCCGGGGCGCGGCAGCTGATCGCCGGCTTCTGGGTGATCCGGGCCGCGGACCTGGACGAGGCCCTGGAGTGGGCCCGGCAGGTGCCCTTCCAGGACGGGGAGGTCGAGGTCCGCCGGATCTTCGAGCTGGAGGACTTCCCCGCCGACGTCCTCCCGCCGGAGGAGGCCGCCCGTGAGGAGGCCCTGCGCGAGGAGCTCCGGAAACGGGCGGAGGGCTGACCCGCCCGCATGCGCGTGAGCGCGCGCTCGTACGGGGAGCGCGCGCTCGTACGGGCCCTCGCCGGGCGGGCGGGGCCGGTCAGTCGTTGGCGACGACGGGGTAGCGGGGCGTGCCCTCGGCCATCTGCTTCAGGGCGTCCTTGCGGTCGCGCTTGGAGAGGCGGTCGATGTAGAGCCGGCCGTAGAGGTGGTCGGTCTCGTGCTGGAGGCAGCGGGCGAAATAGCCGGTGCCCTCGACGCGGATCGGGTTGCCCTCGATGTCCTGGCCGCGCACGACGGCGTAGTCCGGGCGGGCCAGGGAGGCGTAGGCGGTCGGGACCGACAGGCAGCCCTCATTGGAGTCGTCCAGCAGGCGGTACTCGGCCGGCAGCTCCTCCAGGACGGGGTTGCAGACCGTGCCGACGTGGCGCACGCCCTCGTCGTCCATGCAGTCGTAGACGAAGACCTTCAGGTCGACACCGATCTGGTTGGCCGCGAGGCCCACGCCCTCGGCCGTGCGCTGGCTGGCGAACATGTCGTCGACGAGCCGGCCGAGCTCGTCGTCGAAGGAGGTGACGTCCTTGCACTCCCGGTGCAGGACCGGGTTGCCCACGACGGTGATCGGGCGGGACGTGCCGCGCTCGCGGTGCGCGAGCTCGCGCTCCTCGCAGTCCTCGGTGTCCACGGTGAACTCGTCGTTCACCGGCTGGTCGGTCTCGTGCTGCGCCATGTCCGCCGTTATGCCTCTCTCAAAACCCAAAAGGATGCCTATACAGGGTAAGGGGGACCGCCGCGGACCGTCAGCAGACCTCTTCGAGATCGCGCCACTCGCGGGTGTCGGGGCTGTCCGCGACCCAGCCGTCCAGCAGGCCGCGGACCAGCCCGGCGGGCGCCGCGATGCCGCACTCGCGCTCGGGCACCCAGAGCGAGCCGGAGCCGGCCGTGCGGTGGCCCAGCGGGCCGGGGTGGCCGGGCTCGCTGTGGTCGTGCGGGTCGAGGTGCTCGCCGTCGCCCTCGTCGCTGGGCATCCGGCTCTCGGAGCAGGTGCGGCACAGCAGCCGCACGGACGAGGACCAGTCCTCGGCGGCGAAGCCGGCGTCGGCCGCGAGCCGCTCCAGGGCGTCCCGGTCGGCCTCGGTCGCCGCCTCCAGCAGGACGACCCAGGTGGGGACGGGTGACGGAGCCCACAGCTCGATCTCGTCGAAGACCGGGTAGGACGGGCCGGCGGCCGTGACCCGCTCGCCGTGCGGGACGCCGTCGTGCAGCACGACCTCGCCCCAGCGGCGCCCGGAGGACGGCAGCGGGATGGAGAGCACCTCCATCCGCGCCGGGTCGAGCCGGCGGCCCCAGACGACCTCGGCCTCGCCCTCCGGGGAGAGCCTGACGGCCGCACTGCCCAGCTCCATGCCCACCGGCTCGCCGGCCGGGCCGCCCTCGCCGGGCACCCGCAGCCCGTACGCCTGCCAGGCGCGGCGGGCCAGCGGCCAGTCCTGGAGGGCGGTGGCGGCGATGCCGACGTTCCACCAGTCCGGGGCGCCGGCCTCGCGGTCCAGCAGGGCCACGGCGCGCAGCCCGGCGGCGCGGGCCTGCTCCCAGTCGTGCCGGAATTTGTGCAGCAGAGCGAGGTTGAACCACGACTCCGACAGCCATGGCTCCATGTCGGCCGCCCTGGTCAGCAGCGCGCCCGCGTCCTCGTACCGGCCGTCGCCGATCAAGGTGAAAGCGCGGTCGGTGGCCTGCCGCCACGAGGCGGAAGGCCGATGCCGTACCTTGCCGAAGATCCTCACGATTCCCGCCTGCCGGTTTCTGCGTGCGACCACGCCGGATGTCCCAGGTGACGGCCGCCGTCCTCCCTGACGGACAACCTGCCACATCTCACTCGCTCCGGGAAGCTGCGCCTACCGTTCCTCCTTGCCGACGGTCGCGCGCCCGACACCCCCCGAAGACCGCGTTCTGCGTTCTGCATGCCGTTTTCTTCGTGCTCTTCGCATCCAACCATGCCCCTTTGGACGCCCGCTCATTACCCGTGGGTTCAGCCCCCTACTCCGGTTTTGCCCGGACTCTTACGGGCGGGCCCGCGGGCCCGCGCCGCAAGGGTCCGGGCCACGGGCCAGGACCCGGCCGAGGGCCTCGACAACCTGCGGATCGTGCTCGTGGGCGGTGGCCAGGCGCAGCCGCTCCAGGGCGAGCAGCGGGCCGATCGCCCGGTCGCCGGTCAGGTCGTCGAAGGCGTTTACGGTGCGGACGATACGGGCGGCGAGCGGCTGCTCACGGTACGGATCGGCCTGCCGCTCGACGACCACCGCGACCTCGGCGGGAACCCCGGTCTGGCGGACCACGGCGCCGCCCAGCAGGGCGATCCGGCGGCGCTCCGCCGGTGGCAGCGGCTCGGTGGCCCCGGCGGGCACGGGGTCGACGAGGGAGAGCTGACCGATGTCGTGCATGAGGGCCGCGTACTCCAGAACGGTGAGGTCGGGCGCGCGCAGGCCCAGCTCACGGCCGGTGGCCCGGCTCAGGGCGGCGACCCGGCGGGCGTGGCCGGCCGGGGTGTAGCCCGCGATCTCGGTGGAGCGGGCCAGGGAGGCGATCGTCTGGTGGCAGGTGGCGCGCACGGCCGTCCAGCGGCGGAAGGACAGCTGGGTGAGCAGCAGCGGCAGGCAGAAGACGGGCAGCGCCCAGAGGCCGGCGACGGCCACGGCGAGGGCCATCACGGCGCCGGTGGCGCAGACGGCGCTGCCGATGCCGGGCAGCGCGTGCAGTTCGTCGCGGAGGGCCGGGCCGTAGGGGCCGCCGGTGCGGGCGCGGCCGAGGGCGGCGGCGAGGACGGCGTCGCAGAGGGCGGTCAGGGCCAGCAGGAGCAGCAGGAACGGCGCGTAGTACGGGCCGTGGCCGGGCCACCGGTCGAGGGCGCCGGAGTGGTGCAGGGGCTGGAAGCAGGTGGCGGCGAAGCCGGTGGTCAGCAGGCGGCGGGCGAGGTGGTCGCGGGCGGGCGGGCGGCCGAGGGCGCCGGTGAGGGTGGCGGCGAGGACGACGGCGACGACCTGGGCGGTGCCGTGCGCGGCGGGGCCGCCGGCCACCTCGCCGAGCAGGGCGTAGGCGAGGCCGCCGGCGGCCCCCACGGGCGCCGTGTCCCGGACCTCGACGGTGCTGGGGTGGCGGCGCCGGGCCGCCTCGCCGAGGGCGATCAGCGCCCCGAAGGCGAGGGCGACGCGGGGCTGGGCGAGGCCGTGCCACGCGGTCCAGCCGAGCCCGGCCAGGGCGACGGCCGCGGCGGCGGCGTGCAGCCCGCGGCGGTGCGGACGCCGGGCGGGAGCTCCGCGGCCCGGGGCGCGCCGTCGGTCACGACCGCCGGGTGCGGGGCGGTGGTCATCCGTCACCGCCGTGGCGGGTCGCCCCGGTGATCGGGTCCCGGGTAGAAGGGACGTTTCCGCTGGGCAGATTTATGCATTCCGTGAGCGTCGTGCCCGCCCCGTTCCCGGCGGTGACCGTGGGGTGCCAGCCGTTCCGGCCGAGCGCCTCCGAGAGCGCCTCGACCATGCGGGGGTCGAACTGGGTACCGGCGCAGCGGTCGAGCTCGGCGAGGGCGGCCGGGACCGGGCGGGCACGGCTGTAGCTGCGGGTGGAGGTCATGGCGTCGAACGCGTCGGCCACGGCCACGATCCTGGCGAACAACGGGATCTGACAACCCCTCAGGCCATAGGGATAGCCGCTGCCGTCCAGCCGTTCGTGGTGGTGCAGGATCGCCGCGCGGGCCTCGTCCAGGAAGCCGATGCCGCGCACCATCTCGTGCCCGTACTCGGGATGGAGCTGGATCACGCGCCGCTCCTCCGGGGTGAGCGGGCCCACCTTGCGCAACAGCCGGGTGGGGACGCCGAGTTTGCCGATGTCGTGCAGGATGCCCGCGAAGCGCAGCGCCTCCAGCCGCTCGCCCGCCATGCCGAGCTCACGGGCGATCAGCACGGAGGCGCGGCCCACCCGCTCGCTGTGGCCGCGGGTGTAGCGGTCCTTGAGGTCGACGGCCTGCACCAGGGCGCGGATGGTGGCCTGGTGGGCGGCGCGCTCGCGTTCGTAGCGGTCCAGGAACCAGGAGGAGACGGAGATCGGCAGCAGGACGAGGAGCGCGGCGGGCGGCCCGTAGGCGCTGCGCCAGAGGACGGCCGTCATCAGCCCCGTCGGCCCGAAGACCAGCACCGGCAGCAGCGGGCCGGGCAGCAGGCCGCGCCAGGCGGTGCCCGGGGCCCGGCGCTCGGCGGTGACGCGGATCGCGCCGTCGAGGGCGGCGGAGACGAGGGAGAAGGCGAGCGCGGCGGCGAGCGCGGGCGGCAGCGCGGCGGGGAAGCCGCCGGGGCGGCCGGGCGCGGCGAGGCCGAAGACGTACGAGGCGGCGCAGGCGGCGAGGGAGAGCTGGGCGGCGTGCCACAGCCGGCGCACCCCCGCGGGGCGCTGCTCGACCCGGCCGGCGAGGGCGCCGGGCACGGCGACGAGCCCCGCGGCGGCGGGCGGCAGCAGGAAGGCCCCGGCGAGCAGCACGGGGGGCGTCAGGGTGCGGTGGGGCAGCCGCTCACAGGCCGCGCAGACGAGGGCGAGCAGGGTGACCGGGGCCCAGGGGACGCCCGCCGAGGGCGGCGCCGCGGGGGCCACACAGAGGGCGGCGGCCAGGACGGCGCACGCGATACAGGCGCGCGCCGACGCCGGAAGTGCCCTCATCGCGCGACCTCCCCGTCCCGTCGGATGCCGACAAGCTTGCCGTCAGGATGGGGAGAATAGGCTCAGGACAGGCCCTGGAACGACGCATTCGGGTATTACCCCGCCCGAGGCGTGCGGATGCACACCTTCGGGTGATGTTCCGCGGGGCGGGCGTTTGGCCGGGGCCGTACGGGCGCCGGGACCGGCCGGAACCCGGCCCCCGGCCCCGGGATCAGTCCTGGACGACCGACGGACCGGCCGCCTCCGCCGCCCGCGCCTCGGCCACCACGTCCTGCTCGGGCACCGACTGGCCGGACCGGATCAGCTCGATCCGGCCCATCACCTTGGAGCGGAGGTCGGCGGGGACGTCGTCATGGCCGCAGCAGCGCTTGACGAGCTTCTTCACCGCCTGTTCCAGTCCGTACTTCTCCAGGCACGGGGAGCACTCGTCGATGTGCACCTCGAACTTGGCGCAGTCGCCGTCGGGCATCTCGTGGTCGAGGAACTCGTAAAGATGATCGAGGACTTCAGAGCAGTCCGTGTCGTGCGGCTCTCCGCAGCTCATGAGTCCGAGCCTTTCCGATTGTGCGACCCGTCGGAACCATGCGGCACGGGTGCCGTACCGGCCGGGACCAGCCCGCGCTCGCGGGCGTAGTCCTCCAGCATGCCGCGCAGCTGGCGGCGGCCACGGTGCAGCCGGGACATGACCGTGCCGATGGGGGTACCCATGATGTCCGCGATCTCCTTGTAGGCAAAGCCCTCCACATCCGCGAGGTAGACCGCTATGCGGAATTCCTCGGGGATGGCCTGAAGGGCCTCCTTGACATCGGAGTCGGGCAGGTGGTCCAGAGCCTGGGACTCGGCGGAGCGCAGACCGGTCGACATATGCGACTCGGCGCGCGCCAGCTGCCAGTCCTCGATCTCCTCCGACGCGCTGCGCAGCGGCTCGCGCTGCTTCTTGCGGTAGGAGTTGATGAAGGTGTTGGTCAGGATGCGGTACAGCCACGCCTTGAGGTTGGTGCCGTCGCGGAACTGGTGGAAGGACGCGTACGCCTTGGCGTAGGTCTCCTGCACCAGGTCCTCGGCGTCGGCGGGATTGCGCGTCATGCGCAGGGCGGCCGAGTACATCTGGTCGAGGAAGGTGAGCGCGTCCCGCTCGAAACGGGCGTTGCGCTCGGCGGCGCTCTCGGCACCGACGGCGCTGTCCTTGGTCCCCTCGTCGGTCCCGGTGACCGGACCCACCTCCTCCAACACCCTGGCGGAACCGGAAACGGATCCGCTCGAATCGGAGAATAGACGACGATCCCGCCCGTCCGCCGCTCCAGCAGGGGCGGGCTGCGCCACATGCAGCGACGACCACCCCAGGTCAGCCGTCTGCGGGCGGGACAGGCATGCGATCGAACCCATGCGGCGAGCTCCCATTCCTCTGTCGTGCCGTAGCGCTCCGGCGTCACGCCGGTATCCAGCGGGTCTGTCGTGACGATGTACACAACAGTCAAGGGGCACGGCGCATTCCCGGGTTCGCGCATCCGGCCGAACGGGTGCCGGGGGAAATATCGGAGGGGTTACTTCCGGAGTTCGTCGAGCCAGTCGACGACTGCCCGCGTGATCACTTCGAGCGCCTCCTTCTGGCCGGTGGCGGCCTTCTTGGGCACCGCGAAGCCGTGGTCCGCGTCGGGTACGGGCACGAGCGCGGTGTCCGGCGGGAACTCCCCGGGCCGGCCGAAGGGGTCCTTGGCGCCCTGGACGACGAGCGTGGGCAGACCGGTGCCGGTCAGCTCGTCCGCCCGCGACTTCTCCGGCTTGCCCGGCGGGTGCAGCGGGAAGCTCAGCGCCAGGACGCCGGCGGCGCCGAGCCCGGCCGAGGTGCGGCAGGCGACCCTGGCCCCGGCGCTGCGGCCGCCCGCGATCACGGGCAGACCGGGCGCGGCCAGCGCGGGCCACAGCGCGGTCCAGGCGGTGTCCAGCGTCTTCGGCGCGGGGGCGACCTTGCGGCCGGCGACGCGCCAGGGCTGTTCGACGAGGGCGACGGTGACGTGGTGGGCGGGCAGCGCGGCGGCGAGTGCCTGGAGGTCCCGGGCCTCGACGCCGCCGCCGGCGCCGTGGCCGAGGGCGAGGAGCTGGCGGGGGCGGGGGGCTCTGTGCCAGTGGATACGGGCGTCACCGGCGGGGGTGGGAACGATGTCGATCACGGCGGACAGTTTTCCCCACCCCGCCCCTTCCCGAATGTCCTCAATCGCCGGACGGGCTGATTTCAGCCCGTCCGGCGATCAGTCAGAACAGCGTCGCCTCCTCCGGTGCCTCCAGTTCCACCAGCAGCTCCGGTCCGTTCTTACGGACATCGCTGACCGCCGTAGCGACCGGGTACGCCCGTACCGACCGGGCAGGCGGCGCCGTCATAAGAGACCGCACGGCCTCCCCCGGCGTCGACGGATCCAGCCACTCCCCCCACCGGTCCGCCTGCAGCACCAGCGGCATCCTCGGGTGGATCTCCGCCAGGGACCGCGGCGCCCCTTCCAGGCCGCCGCCGGAGGCGAACGGCTCCCGCTCCGCCTCCGTGGTGATCACCGAGCACGTCACCCACCACGCCCGGGGGTCGTCGCCCGGCAGCGTGGGGTCGCGCCAGAACTCGTACAGGCCCGCCATCGCCATGACCGAGCCGTCCGCAGGAGTGACGAAGTAGGGCTGCTTACGGGCGCGCTTGCGCCGGCCCTGTTCCTCCAGTTCGCGCTCCGCCGCGCCGGTGACCCACTCGTAGTAGCCGTCGGCGGGTATGAGGCAGCGGCGCGCCTCGAAGGCGCTCCGGAAGGACGGCTTCTCGTGCACCGTCTCCGCCCGTGCGTTGATCATCTTCGCCGCACCCTCCGGCGATTTCGCCCAGGAGGGAACCAATCCCCATCTCAGTGAGCGCAGCTGGCGAACCGGACCGCGGTCCCTGGCGTCTTTCAGAGGACGCTCGAGCACGACGTGGACACTCTTCGTGGGCGCCACGTTCCAGTCGGGCGCGAGCGTCTCCGCCGGTTCCCACTTCTCGACCCCGAAGAGCCCCACGAGATCCTCGGGGCTCCGGCTCGCCGCATATCGACCACACATGATCGCCACCCTGCCACGGACCCACCAGGAGCCGCGCACAAATGGACAGCACCCACTCCACCGACCTCTGGGACCGCGTGTTCGCGACGCAGCCCGACCCCGCCCTGTGGCTGGTGGTCGTCACAGGGGTCGTGGCCCTGGCGGCGGTGGTCCCGCGCGGCGTCTGGCTGATCACCCGTAACGCCATCACCATCGCCCACGAGGGCGGCCACGGTCTGACGGCCCTGCTGAGCGGGCGCCGGCTGGACGGCATCCGGCTGCACTCCGACACCTCGGGGCTGACCGTCTCCCGGGGCAGGCCGACCGGCCTCGGGATGATCCTCACCGCCGCGGCCGGCTATCCCGCCGCCTCGCTGCTCGGCCTCGCCGGCGCCGGGCTGCTCGCGGCCGGCCACATCACGGCGCTGCTGTGGGGTGCGACGGCGCTGCTCGCCGCCCTGCTGGTGATGGTCCGCAACGCCTTCGGACTGCTCACGGTGGTGGTCACCGGTGCCGCGTTCGTGCTGGTCTCCTGGCTGACGGGTCCGGCCGTGCAGGCGCTGTTCGCCTACGGGGTCGTCTGGTTCATGCTGCTGGGCGGGGTCCGGCCGGCCTTCGAGCTCCAGCGCAGGCGGCGCCTCGGCGGGGCGGCGGACTCCGACGCCGACCAGCTCGCCCGGCTCACCCATCTGCCCGCCGTGGTCTGGCTGGGCTTCTTCCACGTCGTCTCGCTGTGCGCGCTGATCGGGGGCGGGCGCTGGCTGCTCGGTCTATGACCCGGTACGAGCCACTAAGGTGAAGGCATGACCGAGAGCAGCACGCACACCGATCTCTGGCCCGCCCCCCTCGCCACAGGGGCGGTCGACGCGACCGTCACCGTGCCCGGTTCGAAATCGGTCACCAACCGCGCCCTCGTCCTGGCCGCGCTCGCCGCCGAGCCGGGCTGGGTGCGCCGGCCGCTGCGCTCCCGCGACACCCTGCTGATGGCCGAGGCGCTGCGCGCCATGGGCGTCGGCATCGAGGAGACGGTGTCCTCCAGCAGCGCCGCGGACGCCGGCGAGGGCGGGGCGTGGCGGGTCATCCCGGCCCGGCTGCGCGGCCCCGCCACGGTCGACGTCGGCAACGCCGGCACGGTCATGCGCTTCCTGCCGCCCGTCGCCGCCCTGGCCGACGGCCCCGTCCGCTTCGACGGCGACCCGCGCAGCTACGAGCGCCCGCTGCACGGCGTGATCGACGCGCTGCGCGCCCTCGGCGCCCGGATCGACGACAACGAGCGCGGCGCGCTGCCGCTGACCGTGCACGGCGCCGGGGCGCTGGACGGCGGCCCGGTGGAGATCGACGCCTCCTCGTCCTCCCAGTTCGTCAGCGCGCTGCTGCTCTCCGGCCCGCGCTTCAACCAGGGCGTCGAGGTCCGGCACGTCGGTGCCGTGCTGCCGTCGATGCCGCACATCCGGATGACCGTGGACATGCTGCGGATGGCCGGGGCGCAGGTCGACACCCCGGAGTCCGGCGGCGAGCCGAACGTCTGGCGGGTCTCCCCCAGCGCCCTGCTCGGCCGGGACATCGTCGTGGAGCCCGACCTGTCCAACGCCGCGCCGTTCCTGGCGGCGGCCCTGGTCACCGGCGGCCGGGTCACCATCCCGGACTGGCCCGAGCACACCACGCAGCCCGGTGACGCGCTGCGCGACATCTTCACCGCCATGGGCGGCAGCTGTGAGCTGTCCGAGGCGGGCCTGACCTTCACCGGCACCGGCCGGATCACCGGCATCGACGCCGATCTGCACGAGGTCGGCGAGCTCACCCCGGTGATCGCGGCGGTCGCCGCGCTCGCCGACTCCGAGTCCGTCCTGCGCGGCATCGCCCATCTGCGGCTGCACGAGACGGACCGGCTGGCCGCGCTGGCCAAGGAGATCAACGAGCTGGGCGGCGACGTCGTCGAGACCGAGGACGGGCTGCGCATCCGCCCGCGCGCCCTGCACGGCGGGGTCTTCCACACCTACGAGGACCACCGGCTGGCCACCGCCGCCGCGGTCATCGGCCTGGCTGTCGACGGCGTCCGGGTGGAGAACGTCGCCACCACCGCCAAGACCCTGCCCGACTTCCCGGCGCTGTGGACCGGGATGCTGGGGCCCGTCGCGGGGGCGACGACGGCGTCGAGAGTCTGAGAGAACGAAGAGCACCATGCGCCGCTACGGCAAGAACCCCGACGAGGACGACGTCCGCGTCCGCCCCAACCGCAAGGGCAACCGCCCCCGCACCAACATCCGCCCCAAGCACGAGGACGCCGCCGAGGGCTTCGTCCTCACCGTGGACCGGGGCCGGCTGCACGTCCTCGTCGAGGACCGCACCATCGTCGCGATGAAGGCGCGCGAGCTGGGCCGCAAGGGCGCCGTCGTCGGTGACCGGGTCGCCGTCGTGGGCGATCTGAGCGGCGCGAAGGACACCCTGGCGCGGATCGTCCGGGTCGAGGGGCGCTCCTCCGTGCTGCGCCGTACGGCCGACGACGACGACCCGTACGAGCGGGTCGTCGTCGCCAACGCCGACCAGCTGGCGATCGTCACCGCGCTGGCCGACCCCGAGCCGCGCCCCCGGCTGATCGACCGCTGTCTGGTCGCGGCCTACGACGCCGGCCTGGAGCCGCTGCTCGTGCTGACCAAGTCCGACCTGGCCTCGCCGGACAAGCTCCTGGAGTCCTACGGGACGCTCGGGGTGCGCCATGTGGTGACCAGCCGCGAGGAGCTGGCGGACGGCGGGGCCGCCGAGCGGGTCCGCGCGGAGCTGACGGGCCGGGTCACCGCCTTCGTCGGCCACTCCGGCGTCGGCAAGACCACCCTCGTCAACGCCCTGGTCGAGCGGCAGCGGGCCACCGGGCACGTCAACGCCGTCACCGGCCGGGGCCGGCACACCACGACCTCGGCGCTGGCCCTGCCGCTGCCGGACGGCTCGGGCTGGGTCATCGACACCCCGGGCGTGCGCTCCTTCGGCCTGCACCACATCGACCCCTCGCGCGTCATCCACGCCTTCCCCGACCTGGAGCCGGGCACCGAGGGCTGCCCGCGCGCGTGCAGCCACGACGAGCAGGACTGCGCGCTGGACCAGTGGGTGGCGGACGGCCACGCCGATCCGCAGCGGCTCTACTCCCTGCGGCGGCTGCTCGCGACCCGGGAGCGGCGCGAAGGCGACTGATCGCCTACGTTTGCGGGTGACCGTCAGCGGCAAGGGCAACAGCACCGGGACGGACGGCGGTCACCGAGCAACGGGAGGCAATCTGATGGCGTGGCTGCTGGTCGTGGTCGCCGGTCTGCTGGAAACCGGCTTCGCCGTCTGTCTCAAGCTCTCGCACGGCTTCACCCGGCTCTGGCCGACCATCGCCTTCGCCTGCTTCGCGCTGGGCAGCTTCGGTCTGCTGACGCTCTCCCTGAAGAAGCTGGACGTCGGCCCGGCCTACGCGGTGTGGACGGGCATCGGCGCGGCCGGCACCGCCGTCTACGGCATGATCTTCCTCGGTGACCTGGTGTCCACCCTCAAGCTGGTCTCGATCGGCCTGGTGGTCCTGGGCGTCATGGGGTTGCAGCTGTCGGGGTCGGCGCACTGACCCGCTCGGCGAAGTGACAGGCCGCCGTCCGGTCCGGCCCGAAGGCCCGCTGTTCCGGCCGCTCCTCCGCGCAGCGCGCCCGCTCGGCCGCGGCCAGCCCCGCGTACACCGGGCACCGGCCCCGGAAGCGGCAGCCCGGCTCCCGTAGCACCGGGCTCGGCGGGTCCCCGGCGAGGAGGATCCGCTCCCGGTTCCGCTCCCGCGCCGGGTCGGGCACGGGCACGGCCGAGAGCAGGGCCCGGGTGTAGGGGTGGCGGGGGCGGGCGAAGACCTCCTCGACCGGGCCGGTCTCCACGGTCCGGCCGAGGTACATCACGCTGACGCGGTCGGCGATGTGCCGTACGACGGCGAGGTCGTGGGAGACGAAGAGGTAGGCGAGCCCCAGCTCGTCCTTGAGCCGCCGCAGCAGGTTGAGCACACCGGCCTGCACCGACACGTCGAGCGCGGACACCGGCTCGTCCAGGACCAGCAGCTCCGGCCGCACGGCGAGGGCCCGGGCGATCCCGACGCGCTGCCGCTGGCCGCCGGAGAACTCGTGCGGGAAGCGGCCGGCGTGGGCGGCCTCCAGACCGACCAGGCGCAGCAGTTCCGGGGTCCGCCGGGCCGCGGCCGCGCGGCTCGCGCCCTGTGCGCGCAGCGGTTCGGCGACGATGTCGCCGATGGGCATCCGGGGGTCGAGGCTGGCCATGGGGTCCTGGAAGACGATCTGCACCGAGCCGCGCAGGGCATGTGCTTGACGTTTCGTCAGCTCACTGGTGGAGCGGCCGAGGAGGTCGACCGTCCCGGCCTCGGGGGCGGCCAGCCGGAGGATCTCCATGAGCGTGGTCGACTTGCCGGAGCCGGACTCCCCGACGAGGCCGAGGGTCTCGCCGCGCCGGATGTCGAGGTCCACGCCGTCGACGGCGTACACGCTGCCGACGCGGCGGCGGAAGACGCCGCCCTTGCGGACCGGGAAGGTACGGGCCAGCCCCCGCACCCGGAGCACGGAGGGCAGCTCCTCGCGGGGCACGGCCTCCCGCGCGGGGGTGTGGTCGGGTACGGGGAACAGGGTGGCCGGGTCGGCGGCGGGCGGTCTGAGGCAGGCCGCGAGATGGTCCCCGGTACCGGTGAGGGCGGGTTCGGCGACGGCGCAGCCGTCGTCGGCGAGGGGGCAGCGGGGGGCGAAGGCACAGCCCGGGGGCAGCAGCCGGAGCTCGGGCGGCGCGCCGGGGATGGGGGTGAGCGGGCGGTCCGCGGTGTCGGGGCGGGGCACGGCGCCGAGCAGCCCGACGGTGTAGGGCATCCGGGGCGCGGCGAACAGCTCGGTGGCGGGGGCGCTCTCGACGACCCGGCCCGCGTACATCACGGCGACCCGGTCGGCCATGCCGGCGATCACCCCGAGGTCGTGGCTGACGAGCAGCAGGGCGGCGCCGGTCTCCCGCTGCGCGGTGCGCAGCACGTCGAGGACCTGGGCCTGCACGGTGACGTCGAGGGCGGTGGTGGGTTCGTCGGCGAGGAGCACGTCGGGGGCGTTGGCGATCGCCATGGCGATCACGGCGCGCTGGCGCATGCCGCCGGAGAACTCATGGGGGTAGGCGTCGGCGCGGCGGCCGGGCTCGGGGATGCCGACGAGGTCGAGGAGCTCCACGGCGCGGCGCCGGGCGTGGGCCCGGGAGACGTCCTGGTGGACGCGGACGGCCTCGGCGATCTGGTCGCCGACGCGGTGCACGGGGGTGAGCGCGGAGAGCGGGTCCTGGAAGACCATGGCGATCCCGCGGCCGCGGATCCTGGCCAGGGCGCGTTCGTCCGCGCCGAGCAGTTCCTCGCCAGCGGCCCGTACGGAGCCCTGGACACGGGCGGTGCGGGGCAGCAGGCCCATGGCGGCGAGGGCGACGGTGGACTTGCCGGAGCCCGACTCGCCGACCAGGCCGAGGACCTCGCCGCGGCGCAGCGCGAGGTCGACGCCCCGGACGGCGGGCACCGGCCCGTCGGGGCCGTCGAAGTCGACCCGCAGGTCGCGGATGTCGAGGACCGGCGGGGCGGTGGTGCGGGGGGCGTCGGTGACCGGGGCGCTCATGCGCGCTTTCCCTTCCGGCGCGCACGGCGCCTTTTCCTGCCCGGGGCCCGGCCCGAGGTGGGGTCCAGGGCGTCCCGGAGGCCGTCGCCGAGGAAGTTCACGGCGAGGACGAAGAGCACGAGCAGCCCGGCGGCGAAGAAGAACATCCAGGGGTAGGTGAGGGCGGCGTCGGAGCCGTCGGCGATGAGCGTGCCGAGGGAGACGTCGGGCGGCCGCACGCCGAATCCGAAGTACGACAGGCTGGTCTCGCTCATCACACCGGCGCCGACGGCGATGGTGGCGTCGACGATGAGGAAGGAGGAGACGTTCGGCAGGATGTGCCGGAAGACGATGCGCAGCGGGTGTACGCCCATGAGTTCGGCGGCGCGGACGAAGTCGCGTTCCTTCAGGGAGCGGGCCATCGAGCGGACCACCCGGGCGGTGATCATCCACCCGAAGACGGCGAGCAGGCCGACGAGGGCGAGCCAGCCGGTGTCGCGCAGCCGGGGCGAGACGATGGCGATGATCAGGAAGGTGGGGAAGACGAGCAGCAGGTCGATGAAGAAGGTGAGGACGCGGTCGGTCCAGCCGCCGAAGTAGCCCGCGCAGGCGCCGACGACGGAGGCGAGGACGGTGGCGAACAGCGCCACGAGCAGCCCGATGAGCAGGGATTTCCGCAGCCCGTGCAGGACTTGGGCAAAGACGTCCTGGCCGATGCGGGTGGTGCCCCACCAGTGGTCGGCGGAAGGGGCCTCGCGCAGGGCGGTGTAGTCGATGTCCGTGTGGTTCCACGGTGTCAGGTACGGGCCGGCGGCGGCGAGCAGGAACAGCAGGAGCAGGACGGTGGCGCCGACGACGGCGTTGGCGTTCCCGGCGAAGCGCCGCAGGGCGACGCGGGCGCGGCCGGGCGGCGCGGCCCGCTCCGGTGCGTCGTCCGGTTCCGGGGTGTGCTCCGGTCCGGCGGCGGGCGGGGTGGCGGTGGTGGTCATGGTGGGGGCCTCACTCGGTCAAGGCTCAGCTGGTGCGGACGCGGGGGTCGAGCGCGGCGTGGAGGACGTCGGCCAGGAAGCCCGAGAGCAGCACCATCACGGCGGCGAACACATTGACCGCGACGACGGAGTTCACGTCGCTCTTGCCGATGGAGTCGATGAACCAGGAGCCCATGCCGTGCCAGCCGAAGATCTTCTCGGTGAACGCGGCGCCGGTGAACAGCGCCAGGAACCCGTAGGCGAAGAAGGTCGACATGGGCACGAGCGCGGTCCGCAGCCCATGGGTGAGGACGGCCCTGCGGTGGGTGAGCCCCTTGGCCCGGGCGGTGCGCAGGAAGTCGGAGCCGAGCACGTCGAGCATGGTGCCGCGCTGGTATCGGCTGTACGCGGCGGCGGTGCCCAGGGCGATGGACAGGGTGGGCAGCAGCAGGTGGACGGCGCGGTCGCCGAGCAAGGTGCCCGCGGAGCCGGTGAGTCCGGGGGTCTTCTCGCCGGTGAAGGAGATGATCTCGGTGCCCGCGCTCTGGTTGACCTTCATCGCGCCGACCTTGAGGAGCACGGCGAGGAGGAAGGTGGGCGTGGAGAGGAGCAGGAACGCGAAGAAGGTGACCGCCCGATCGGAAAAACGATACTGCCGGAGCGCTCCCCAGGCTCCGGCGAGGATGCCGGCGGCCGTGCCGAGCACCGTGCCCGCCAGCAGCAGCCGCAGGCTGACGCCGATCCGGCGGCCGAACTCCTCGCCCACGCTGCCGCTGTCGATGGTGCGGCCGAGGTCGCCGCGCACGGCGTGCGAGAACCAGGCGCCGAAGCGGTCGAGCACCGGCGTGTGGTCGTTGATGCCGAGCGCGGTCAGCTGCGCCTCCACCGAGTCGGCGGGCGGCGGGGGTTGACGCCCCTCGAAGTAGCCGCGCGGGGACAGCGCGAGCGACGAGAGCACGTAGGACACGAAGACGGCCACGGCGAGGAGCACGACGTAGTACCCGAGCCGTTTGGTCAGATAGGCGAGCACGGGGAGTGACGCTATCCGCTGGATAAAGCGGAGTGGTTTCTTCATATGTCATACGCGTTTCAGGCGTGCTAAATGCTTCGAACGCCTACCCAAGTGACCTGTTGTGACTGGTGTGTCGTGCATACGGTGACCGGGCCCGTGCGTCCGTCAGCCGAGAGGAACCCCGCCCATGAACAGCGCCGTCAGAGCCGCTGCCGTCGTCGCCGCGACCGTCTCCGCGGCACTGGTGCTCACCGCCTGCGGCGGCGGAGGGAGCGACGCGTCCGACGACGCGCCGGGCAAGGCCGCGCCGGCGGCCGGCACGCAGGACCTCAACCCGCACCCGGCCGGGGACCTCAAGCAGGGCGGTGTGTACAAGGTCTCGATCCAGCAGTGGATCAACCAGTACAACCCCAACCAGACGGACGGCACCCAGGGCGACGCGTCCGCCATCACCGAGCTGGTCGAGCCGGACCTCTTCACCCTCGACGCCAAGGGCGTCCCGCACTCCAACCCGGACTTCCTCGCCTCCGCGAAGGTCGTCTCGAACGACCCGCAGGTGGTGTCGTACGAGCTGAACCCGAAGGCCAGGTGGTCGGACGGGAAGCCGCTGGGCGCCGCCGACTTCGAGGCCCAGTGGAAGGCGCTCAGCGGCAAGGACAAGGGCTACCAGGTCGCCACCACCAGCGGCTACGACCAGATAGCCAAGGTCGAGCAGGGCAAGGACGAGCACGAGGTACGGGTCACCTTCGCCACCCCGTTCGCCGACTGGCAGATGCTCTTCGACCCGCTGCTCCCGGCCTCCCTCAACGCCACGCCCGAGAGCTTCAACAAGAGCTGGGCCGGGACCGTGCCCGTGACGTCGAACGCCTGGAAGGTCGGGCAGTACGACAAGACCGCCAAGACCATCACCCTGGTGCCGGACCCCGCCTGGTGGGGCGAGAAGCCCAAGCTGGACAAGTACATCTTCTGGGCCATGGACAGCACCGCCCGGACCGACGCGTACCTCAACAAGGAGATCCACGAGGCCCCCGCGGTCACCCCCGAGGCGTACAAGCGGCTCAAGGAGGACAAGGACACCGACTTCCGGATCGGCGCCCGCTGGGACCAGGTGACGCTCAGCATGAACGGCGGGCGGGGCCCGCTCCAGGACGTGAGGGTCCGCCAGGCGGTGACCCTCGGCGTGGACCGCGAGGCGCTGGTGAAGGTGGCCGGAAAGGACCTCCCCTTCCAGCCCAAGGTGGTGAACAACCACTTCTTCATGCCCAACCAGGAGGGCTACCGGGACAACGCGGGCGCCTTCGGCAAGCGCGACGTCGCCCGGGCGAAGAAGCTGCTGGAGGAGGCGGGCTGGCGGGACGGGGGCGCCGGCAAGCCGCGCACCAAGGACGGCAAGCCGCTGACCCTGGAGTACGTGATGCCCGCCGACGCCACCGGGCTCGCCGAGGACCAGGCCAAGCTCACCCAGCAGATGCTCGGCGAGACCGGGATCAAGGTCGAGCTGCGCAAGGTGCCGGGCGACGACTACTTCGACCAGTACGTCCACCGGAGCAACTACGACCTCACGCAGTTCCGCCAGGTCGACCGGATCTACCGCTCCAGCTCCTACCAGGACTACCGGCAGCCGGAGGGCGACCGCTCCTTCGGCAACTACGGCCGGGTCTCCTCGCCCGAGGTCGACAAGCTGATGGTGGAGGCGTCCCGGACCACCGACCCGCAGAAGCAGATCGCGCTCTACAACGAGGCGGACGCGAAGCTCTGGGAGCTCGGCCACTCGGTGCCGCTCTACCAGCGCCCGCAGATCCTGGCCCTCCGCAAGGGCCTCGCCAACACCGGTGCGCCGGGGCTCGGCAGCGAGACCAGCGTCCGCATCGGCTGGCTCAGGTGAACCCGGCGCCCCGGCCGTCGCCCACAAGAGCGCGGACCAGACGGGCGACATCCGCGGCGGCCCCGTCGTCCGGTCCGGCCGGCGCGACGATGTAGGACAGCGTCAGCCGGACGGCCATCTCACAGGCCCACGGCACCGCGCCCACCGGCCGGCCGGCGCCCCCGGAGGGTCCCGCCGCGCGGTCCCCGGCGGCCTCCGCGGCGCCCTCCGTATCCGCCTCCCCGGCGGTGACCGCCTCGATCACGCGGTCCCGGACGCCGTCCGCCAGGGCGCCCGGCGTCGGGGTGGCGCGGGCGGCGGCGGAGCCGGGGACGACCCGGCGCGCCGGGTCGGCGGGGGCCGCCGCGGCGGGGAGCCGGTCGCCCCTGGAGCCGGTCAGCGCGGCCCGCACGAGGGGGTTGACACGGGCCGTACGCAGGATCCACACGGCACCGGCGGCACAGCGGTCCGCCGCGTCCGCGCCGGGACCGGCCCCGGCGAGGGCCTTCACGACCCCGGCGAGGAAGGTCTCCGTCTCGCGCCGCACCAGGGCGCGGGCCAGCCCGTCCTTGCTGCCGAACTCGTTGTAGAGCGTCTGCCGGGAGACCCCGGCGGCGGCCGCGACGTCGACCATCCGGACCCCGCTCCAGGGCCGGCTGCCGAGCGCCGCGAAGGCCGCGTCCAGCAAGTGTTCTCGTGCCGCGGGCATCGTCGCCTCCCCGGCCGTGCGGCCGCACGGCGGTCGTGCGCACAGAATTGACGTACCGCCATACGGTGTCAAGAGTCCTGGCGGGCCGCGGCCGACCGACGGGCACCCACGGGTACTGTTCAGCCATGTCCGACTACCACGATGATCTGCGCCTGGCCCATGTCCTGGCGGACGCCGCCGACGCGGCGACCATGGACCGGTTCAAGGCTCTCGACCTCAAGGTCGAGACCAAACCGGACATGACCCCGGTGAGCGAGGCGGACAAGGCCGCCGAGGAGCTGATCCGCGGCCATCTGCAGCGGGCCCGCCCGCGCGACGCCGTCCTGGGCGAGGAGTTCGGCAGCGACGGCACCGGGCCGCGCCGCTGGGTCATCGACCCGATCGACGGCACGAAGAACTACGTCCGCGGGGTGCCGGTCTGGGCCACGCTGATCTCGCTGATGGTGCAGGGCGAGGGCGGCTACCAGCCGGTCGTCGGGGTGGTCTCGGCACCGGCCCTGGGCCGCCGCTGGTGGGCCGCCAAGGACTCGGGCGCCTACACCGGGCGCAGCCTGACGTCGGCCACCCGGCTCCAGGTCTCGCGGGTCGGCCGGATCTCGGACGCGTCGTTCGCCTACTCCTCGCTGAGCGGCTGGGAGGAGCGCGGGATGCTGCCGGGCTTCCTGGACCTGACCCGCGACTGCTGGCGGACGCGCGGCTACGGCGACTTCTGGCCGTACATGATGGTCGCCGAGGGGTCGGTGGACATCTGCGCCGAGCCGGAGCTGTCCCTGTGGGACATGGCGGCCAACGTGGTCATCGTCGAGGAGGCGGGCGGCCGCTTCACCGGCCTGGACGGGGTGCCGGGCCCGCACAGCGGCAACGCCGCCGCCTCGAACGGCCTGCTCCACGACGAGCTGCTGGGCTACCTCCAGTCGTAGGAACGGTGTGCGCCCCGCGCCGGGGCGACTCCACCGGAGCGCGCGGAAGGGACATTCCGGCTCCGCGCGCCCCTTGTTGTCCCCTCGGTGTCATGTGACGATGGGAGCTCCCACGCTTGTGAACTTGTGAATTCCTTCTCGGAGTTCACGGTCCGCCAAGGAGGTGGCTCCGGCCATGCTCGTCCGCGACGCCATGAGCACAGTGGTCCTCACCATCGGCCCCGCACACACCCTCCGGCAGGCAGCGCGACTGATGTCCGCGCGCAGGATAGGGGCGGCGGTCGTCCTGGATCCCGACACCTGCGGGCTCGGCATCCTCACCGAGCGCGACATCCTCAACTCCGTCGGCGCCGGCCAGGACCCCGACCGGGAGACGGCCCACGCCCACACCACCACCGACGTGGTCTTCGCGGCCCCCGAGTGGACCCTCGACGAGGCCGCGAACGCCATGTCGCGCGGCGGCTTCCGGCACCTCATCGTCCTCGACGACCAGGGGCCGGTGGGCGTGGTGTCGGTGCGCGACATCATCCGCTGCTGGGCGCCCCTGCGCGCACGGGAGGGCGCCCTGTCGGCCTGACGCGGCCATGGATCCCCGGACGGGGGTGCACGCGGGCAGCCGGAGAGGCCGGAGCCCCTTGGCGTCCGGCCTCTCCGTTCTTACGGCAAGCGGCTGAGGGGACAGCCCCCGCGGCGGTTCACCCGCCGCGGGGCGCTCAGCCGCGCAGGGCCTGGACCGCGGCTTCGAGCCGCTTGCCGTAGTCGGGGTCCGCCTGGCGGAAGTTGTTGATCGCGCGCTCGGCGATGTCGTCGCGCGACACCTTGGCGATGAAGCCGGCGAGGTTGGCGATCAGGCGCTCCCGCTCCTCCTCCGACATCAGCCGGTAGAGGTTGCCCGCCTGGACGAAGTCGTCGTCCTCGGCGTGCGAAGGGGCGGCGGTGTTGCCCGTGGCACCGGTCACGGGGACCGGCTGCCACAGCGGACGGCCGGTCTCGGCCGGGCCGCCGAAGCTGTTGGGCTCGTAGTTCTTGGCGCGGCCGTGGCGGCCGTCGTAGGCGTAGCCGTCGCGGCTGTTCGTCCGGGCCTCGGTGGCGTGCGGACGGTTCACCGGCAGGTGGTCGGCGTTGATGCCGACGCGGTAGCGGTGGGCGTCGCCGTAGGCGAAGAGCCGGCCCTGGAGCATCTTGTCCGGGGAGGGGCCGATGCCCGGCACGAAGTGCGCCGGCGAGAAGATCGACTGCTCGACCTCGGCGAAGACGTTCTCCGGGTTGCGGTTGAGCTCCAGCTTGCCGATCTCGATCGGCGGGTAGTCCTCGTGCGGCCACACCTTGGTGAGGTCGAACGGGTTGAAGCGGTACGTGTCCGCGTCGGCCGCCGGCATGATCTGCACCTGGACGGTCCAGCTCGGGAAGTCGCCGCGCTCGATCGACTCGCGCAGGTCGCGCTGGTGGGAGTCCGGGTCCTCGCCGGCCAGCTTGTTGGCCTCGTCCTGGGTGAGGTTCTCGATGCCCTGGTCGGTCTTGAAGTGGTACTTGACCCAGAAGACCTCGCCGGCCTCGTTGTTCCACTGGTAGGTGTGCGAGCCGTAGCCGTTCATGTGGCGCAGCGTCGCCGGGATGCCGCGGTCGCCGAACAGCCAGGTCACCTGGTGGGTGGACTCCGGCGACAGGCCCCAGAAGTCCCAGACGTTGTCCGCCTCCTGCGAGCCGGTGTACGGGTCGCGCTTCTGGGTGTGGATGAAGTCGGGGAACTTGATGGCGTCCTTGATGAAGAACACCGGGGTGTTGTTGCCGACGAGGTCGTAGTTGCCCTCTTCGGTGTAGAACTTCAGCGCGAAGCCACGGGGGTCGCGGACCGCGTCGGCGGAGCCGAGGTTGCCGGCGACGGTGGAGAAGCGCAGGAAGGTCTCCGTCCGCTTGCCGACCTCGGAGAGGAAGGCGGCCCGGGTCCACCGGCTGACGTCGGCGGTCACGGTGAAGGTGCCGTAGGCGCCGGCGCCGCGGGCGTGCACCACGCGCTCCGGGATGCGCTCACGGTTGAAGTGCGCGAGCTTCTCCATCAGGAGCTGGTCCTGGACCAGGACGGGGCCACCGACGCCCGCGGTCTCGCTGTTCTGGTTGTCCGCGACCGGAGCACCGGACTCCGTGGTCAGCGGACCCGTCTGCGTCACGGCCTCGCTCTGAACCGACACGTCTGCCTCCGTCGTCATCTCGCCCTGCCACCTTGGCCTGAACCGAGCTCGATCCTACATTGGACTTTGTCTAAGTCAAGAAGAGGGAGAGATGAATATCAGGTCCAGTGATGGACGGGGCCCGCTGCTACGCTGGTCCCATCTGACTGATAGGTGAATGGCATGAGTGACCTGCTGGAACGGCTCCGGGGACGCGGCTGGCGGCTGACCGCGCAGCGACGCGTCGTCGCCGAGGTCCTCGACGGGGACCATGTGCACTACACCGCGGACGAGGTGCACGCCCGGGCGGCGCATCTGCTGCCGGAGATCTCGCGCGCGACGGTGTACAACACCCTCGGGGAGCTGGTCTCCCTGGGCGAGATCATGGAAGTGAGCACGGACGGCCGCGCCAAGCGCTACGACCCGAACGCGCACCACGCCCACCAGCACCTGGTGTGTTCCCAGTGCGGCACGATCCGCGACGTCCACCCCTCGGGCGACCTCCTGGCGGAGCTGCCGCCGGAGGAACGCTTCGGGTTCCAGGTCGCCGCGGTCGAGGTGACGTACCGGGGGCTGTGCCCCAACTGCGCGGCGGGCTGACGGCGGGCGGCCTCGCGCCGCCTCCTCGCGGGCCCGCTTCACCCGCGCGTACGACGAAGGCCCGGATCCTGGGGATCCGGGCCTTCGTCTGCAAGTAGCGGGGACAGGATTTGAACCTGCGACCTCTGGGTTATGAGCCCAGCGAGCTACCGAGCTGCTCCACCCCGCGTCGGTAACGTCACTCTAACCCGTCGGCGACGACCATGGCAAACGGGTGAGGCTCCCGGGGCCCGGAGCGGGCCCCGGGGATCAGGCCGTCAGCTCCTGCTGCAACGCGTCCCGCAGGCGCGCCGCCCGCTCCGAGACCTCCGCCGGGCCCAGCTCCACCGCGCAGTCGCACCAGTGCCGCCCCTCCGTGAGGTCGCCCCGCCGCGCCGCCAGCAGGGCCAGCCGCAGGGCGGCGCGGCCGTGGCCCGCCTCCGCCGCGCGGGCCCACCACAGGGCCGCCTCCGGCTCGCTGCCCTCGCGGGCCAGGAGCAGGCCGAGGTTGAAGGCGCCGTTGCGGCTGCCCGCCTCCGCGGCCTCGCGGTACCAGTGCGCGGCCTCCACCACGTCGCCGCGCTCGGCGACGAGCATGCCGAGCCGGACCTGGGCGCGCCGGTGGCCCTGCCGGGCGGCCTTGCCGTACCACTCCTCGCACTCCTCCCGCGCGTCGTCGTCGCGGTCCAGGAGGGCGCCCAGCCGGAAGGCGGCCTCGGCGTTCCCGCCGCGCACGGCGACCCGCAGATGACGCTCGGCGGCCTCCTCGTCGCCGTCCCGCATCAGGGCCATGGCGACCTGGAGGGCGGCGTCGGTGTGGCCCGCGGTGGCGGCGCGCTCGTACCACTGGAACGCCTGCCGGTCCTCGTCCCGGCCGGCGTAGAGGATGCCCAGGTTGAAGGCGGCGTCGACGCTGCCGGCCTCGGCGGCCTTGGAGAACCAGGGCTCGGCGCCGTCCGCGTCGCCGCCCTGGAGCAGCAGCACGGCCAGGGCGTTCGCCGCCTCCTTGTGCCCGGCGTAGGCGGCGCGGCGGTACCACTGCTCGGCCTGGGCCGTGCGGCCCTGCTCGGCGCAGAGCAGGCCGAGGTTGTAGGCGCCGTTGATGTCGCCGGCGTCCAGGGCGGCGCGGTACCAGCGCTCCGCCTCGCCGGACTCGCCGCGGTCGGCGTGCAGGGCGCCCAGGGCGTTGGCGGCGTTGCCGTCGCCGTCCTGGGCGGCGCGGCGCCACCAGACGGCGGCGCTGTCGGTGTCGCCGGCGTCGCGCAGCAGGAAGCCGAGGGCGCAGGCGGCCCGGGCCTCGCCGTCCTTGGCGGACGTCAGATACCAGCGGGCGGCCTCCTGGATCTCGCCGCGGCCCTCCAGGAGCGTGCCCAGGTGCAGGGCGGCGCGGCGGTGGCCGCGGGCGGCCGCCTGCCGGTACCACTGCTCGGCCTCGCCGGCCGGGCCGCCGTCCCGGCCGTCGGCCGCGGCGGCCCGCAGCTCGCGGACGGAGGTCTCCACGCCACCGGGCCGAGGCCGCCGGAGCGGGCGCGCGGCGCCCGGCCGCCCAGGATGCGCGCCAGGCGGTACGCCGCCTCGCGGTGCCCCCGCTCGGCGGCGGCCCGGAACCAGCGCTCGGCGCCGACGTCGCTGCGGTGCTCCAGCAGGTCGGCGAGGGCGTACGCGCCGAGGGCGTGCCCGGACTCCGCCGACTGGCGCAGCCAGTACTCGGCGGCCGGCTCGTCACCGCGCTCGCGGTGGTAGCGGCCGAGGGCGTGCGCGGCGGCGGCGGAGCCGGCGACGGCGGCGATGCGCCACCAGCCGGCGGCCTCGTCGGCGTAGCCCCGCTGGTGCAGCAGGACGCCCAGGTTGTTGGCGGCCGAACGGTCGCCGTCGGCCGTCGCGGCCCGGAGGTGGCGCTCGGCCCCGTCCAGGTCGCCCCGGCGCAGCAGCAGGGCGCCGAGCATGCTCAGGGCGGCGGGGTCGCCGGTCTCCGCGGCACGGCGGCGGGCAGTCTCCAGTTCGAGGTCGGCGGGGTCGCCCGCGTCGGCGGAATCCGCCGTCCGGGCGTACGCCGGCCTTTCCTGTTCGCTCCCGTCACCGGGAGCTTCTACAAGCCGGCCTGTTGTCTCCCACAGCCTCGTCCTGTCCCCCATGAGCTCCATCGTCGCACCACCCGCAACCCGCGTACACCTGGTATGCCGCAGCCAGTGAGGTCACTTCAGCGTTTTGTCGACTTCCCGACTTCCCGACACGACGGGGCTCCAAACTCTCCACAGAAGCCCCGCACACAACCCGCACAGTCCGCGCCGCCCGGACACCTCGCGATCCGGGCGCCTCACGGTCCGGTCCGCCCGGGTCCGGGCACACGACAAGGCCCGGAGTCCGAGGACTCCGGGCCTTGTCTTTGAGTAGCGGGGACAGGATTTGAACCTGCGACCTCTGGGTTATGAGCCCAGCGAGCTACCGAGCTGCTCCACCCCGCGCCGTTGTGGAACAACCGTACCACGGCGCGGGGTGGGGCCTTACCGGTCGCCCGTCAGCTTCCCGGCTTCCCGGGCTTGTCGCCGGCCTTGTCCGAACCCTTGCCGTCGCCCTTGTCGGAGCCGCCGGAGCCGCCGGAGCCGCCCGTGGCCCCGGCCTCGGCCTTGGCGATCCGGTCCAGGGCGTCCTTGAGGTCCTTCTGGGCCTTGCCGTAGGCCGTCCAGTCCTTGGCCTCCAGCGCCTTCTCCCCGGCCTCGTACGCCGTCTGGGCGTCCTTCACGGCCTGCTTCACCGTGGGGCTCTCCGCCGGCGGCTTGGTGCCCTCGGGCGGCTTGGTGGCCTCCGGGGGCTTGGTGCCGCTGTCGGCCTTGCCACCGAAGATCTCGGCGAGCGCCTCGTCCAGGGTGTTCTTGAAGGCGGTCCGGTCCCCGTAGGTGACCAGCACCTTCTTCAGCAGCGGGTAGTTCGTGCGGTTGCCGCGCACGTACACCGGCTCCACGTACAGCAGCCCGCCCTCCAGGGGAACGGTCAGCAGATTGCCGTACTCGATCTCGGAGTCGCCCTTCTTCAAGATGTTGATCTCGTTGGCGATTTCCGTCTCGCTGTTGAACTTGCTCTGGACCTGCTGGGGACCCAGCACCGGATTCTCGGTCGGCAGCTTCAGAATTCTGATCCTGCCGTAGTCCTTGCTCTTCGCGTCGGCGTCGATCGCCATGAAGGCGCCCAGGTTCTCCCGGCTCTTGGGGGTGAACGTGGTCGTCAGCGAGAACGCCTGCTGCGACTGGCCCGGCATCTTCATGCTCAGGTAGTACGGCGGGACCGCGTTGCCCTTGCTCTTGGTCGGGTCGTCCGGGACCTGCCAGCGCTCACTGCCGGTGTAGAAGGTGCCCGGGTCGGTGACGTGGTAGCGGGTGAGCAGCTCGCGCTGGACCTTGAAGAGGTCCTGCGGGTAGCGCAGGTGGTCCATCAGGCCGCCGCTGATCTCGCTCTTCGCCTTGACCGTCCCCGGGAACGCCTTCATCCAGGTCTTGAGGACCGGGTCCTTGGTGTCCCACTGGTAGAGCTTCACCGTGCCGTCGTAGGCGTCCACGGTCGCCTTGACGGAATTGCGGATGTAATTGACCTGGTTCTGCTGGGCCACCACGGCCCGCTGTCCCGTGGTCAGGGAATCCGCGGTGGTGTCACCGAGGGTGGTGCGGGAGGCGTACGGATATCCGTTGCTCGTGGTGTAGGCGTCCACGATCCACTGGATGCGCCCGTCGACCACGGCCGGATAGGCGTCGCCGTCGATGGTCAGCCAGGGGGCGACGGATTCGACGCGCTCCTTGGGCGTGCGGTTGTAGAGGATCCGCGAGCCGTCGCCGATGGCGCCGGAGTAGAGGATCTGGGGCTCGCCGAAGGCCACCGCGTACGCGGCCCGGTTGACCGGGTTGGCGAGGCTCACACCGCTCTTGCCCTGGTACGAATAGCTCTTCTCACCGCTGTCGCTGGAGTAGTCCAGCTCCTTCTGCGGGCCGCCGACGATGGAGTACTGCGTGGTCTTCTCGCCGTAGTAGACCCGCTGCTCGTACTTCTTGAGCATGCCCTCGGTGGGCAGGTTCTTGTCGGTGAAGTCCGGGGCGCCGGCACCGTCGGTCGTCGTGCCCTTGGCGGTGATGGCGCCGTAGCCGTGGGTGTACTTGAAGTGGTCGTTGATCCAATTGCGCTCGGGAATGCCCTTGATGTTCAGCTCGCGCAGACCGATGACCGTGTCCTGCTCCTTGCCGTCGATCTTGTAGCGGTCGACGTCGAGGGTGGACGGGAATTGGTAGTAGCCGCGGATCTGCTGTTGCTGCTGGAACGTCGGCGAGACGATGTTCGGGTCGAGCAGGCGCAGGCTGGCCGTGGAGTTCGCGGCGGCGCGCAGCTTCTCCGCGTCCTTGCCCTTGACGTCGCTCGTGCCCTTGTAGTCCTTCACATCGGAGCCGTCGATGTCATAAGCCTCGCGCGTGGCCGTGATGTTCTTCTTGATGTACGGCGCTTCCTTGGCCTGCTCGTTCGGCTGGACCTGGAATTTCTGCACGATCGCCGGGTAGAGCCCGCCGATCAGTACCGCCGAGAGCACCATCAGACCGAAACCGATCACCGGCAGCTGCCAGGTGCGGCGCCAGAGCGTGGCGAAGAACAGCACCGCGCAGATGAGCGCGATGATGAAGAGGATCGTCTTGGCCGGCAGATAGGCGTTGGCGTCCACGTACCGCAGACCCGTCCAGCCGTCCGTCGACTTCAGCCCGCTGGACTTCACCGCCAGGCCGTACCGGTCCAGCCAGTACGCGACGGCCTTGAGCGTCACGAAGAGGCCGAGCAGGACGGAGAGGTGCCCGGTGGCCGCCGCGGTGGCCCGCCCGCCGGGGCTGGTCAGACGCAGGCCGCCGTAGAGGTAGTGCACCAGGGCGGCGGCGATCAGCGACAGGACCGCCGCCGCGAAGCCGAAGCTCAGCAGGAAGCGGTACCAGGGCAGATCGAAGGTGTAGAAGGAGATGTCCTTGTGGAACTGCGGGTCCTTCTGGCCGAAGGAGACGCCGTTGATCCACATGAGCCAGGTGCGCCACTGCCCGGCCGCGGAGGCGCCCGCGACCAGCCCGACCAGCGCGGAGACCGCGAGCAGCACCCACTTCTTGTAGGGGGCGATGCTCATGCGGTAGCGGTCGAGGCTCTGCTGCTCCATCGACATCGCGCTCAGCGGGGGCCGCAGCCGGTGGGCCAGCCAGATGTTGACCCCCACCACGGCGGCCATCAGCAGCCCGAAGACGGCGAAGAGACCGACCTTGGTACCAAGGGTGGTGGTGAACACCGAGGAGTACTTCACCGAGCGGTACCAGAGCCAGTCCGTCCAGAACCCGGCGAACATGACGAAGAGCATGGCCAGTGCGGCCAGCACGCCCAATGTCATCAGCAGGGTCCGGATCCGCCGGGACGGCCGGCCGACTCTGATCCGTGGCCCTGACGGGCCTCCGCCGCGGTCCGGCATCTGGAAAGCCAAGGTGCGCACCTCGAAGTTCGCTGTCAATGGAGCTGTCGATCAGGGCCCAGTGATCCTAGGGCCCACGATGGCAACTTACCGAGGCTTTACTCAGTTCCCGTTTTTGGTCACTCTCAGGGCACGATATTGAGCATGTCCAGCACTTCCAGCCTTCCCGACCCCCACGACGCCTCCGGCGCCGCCGCCCCGAACACCCCCATGGCGGCCAGCCCGCTGACCCGCGCCGTCCTTGAGATCGACGAGTACGCCGCCACCCTCGGCTGGGACCAGCCGGCCCGGCTGTTCGCCCTCGTCGACACCGCCAAGCTGCGCGCCCAGGAGCCCGGCCTCGCCGCCCAGCTCGGCCTCGACGCCGACGCCACGGCCGGCTCGTACACCCCGATCGAGCAGGACGAGGTGCCCGCCGGCACGCCGCTGGACAAGTTCCTCGGCACCATCGCCTGGCCGGACGCGGTGACCGGCTGCGCCCTGACGGTGGAGCGCCTCATGCTGCCGCCGTCCGCCGAGGGCACCGTGCCCAACGGCCTGAACGAGAAGCAGCTCGCCAAGTGGGTCGCCGCCCACCCGGACCGCCAGGAGGTCCGGATGACCGTGGCGGTGCTGCGCGACGGCGCCCGCGACTCGGCGGTGCGGCTGCGGGAGAAGGACTCCTCGACCGAGGTGCTGACCGGCGCCGACCTGGTGCCGGGGCTGGCCGAGGCGCTGTCGGCCACCTTCGCCGACTGACGCCGGGGCGGAACGGCGGCCGCCGTTCCGTCCTCGACGCACGCCGGGCGGGCCGGAGACTCCGGTCTGTCCGGCGTTTTCGATCCGCCCGGCGTTTTCGGTCCGCCCGGTGTTTCGGTCCGCCCGGGTTTTCGGTCCGCCCGGGTTTTCGGTCCGCCCGGGTTTCGGCGGAAAACGTGCGGTCAGCTCTTCGCGCACCGCGGCAGGCCCGCCGCGTCGCCCTTACGGATCTTCTCCAGGGACTTCATCGCGTCCCCGATGGTGTCGACCTTGACCAGCGTCAGCCCCGACGGGACGTCCTTAGCCGCCGCCGAGCAGTTGGCCTGGGGGGTCAGGAAGTACTGTGCGCCCTTCGAGCGCGCGCCGACCGTCTTCATCTCGATGCCACCGATCGGCCCGACCTTGCCGTTCTCGTCGATCGTGCCCGTACCGGCGACGAACTTGCCGCCCGTGAGGTCGTCCGGGGTCAGCTTGTCGACTATCCCGAGGGCGAACATCAGGCCCGCGCTCGGCCCGCCGACGTCCGTCAGCTTGATGTCGATGGTGAACGGGAAGGTGTGGTCGGTGCCCGCCTGGATCCCGACGATCGCCCGCTTGTCCTCGGGCGCCTCACTGGTGGTGAGGGTGACGGTCTGCTCGCCCTTCGGCTGCCGCTTCTCCTTCTCCGCCGCGGCCGCCTCCTTGGCCGGCACGATCACGAACGAGACCTTTTCGCCCGGCTTGTGCCCGGTGACCAGCTTGGCGACGTCGCCGGGCCGCTCGATCGCCTTGCCGTCGACGGACTTGATCACGTCGCCCGCGTGCAGCTTGCCCTCGGCGGGGCTGCCCTTGACGACCGACGCCACGACGATGCGGGTGCCCACCGGGATGTCCAGCTGCTTGAGCGCCGCGACCTTGGCGCTCTCCTGGGACTGGCTGAACTCCTCAGCGGTCTCCTGGTTCAGCTCGTCCGGGGTCTTGTCGTCCGGGTAGAGCGTGCTGTGCGGGACGACGAGGTTGTCGTGGCCGAGCCAGCCGGCGAGCGCCTCGACCAGGTTCATCCGGTATTGCGAACCGGTGACGCGGACGGTCGTCATGTTGAGGTGGCCGGAGGTCGGATACGTCTTACGGCCGGAGATCTGGAGCACCGGCTCCCCGTCGTGCTCACCCAGGGTGTTGTACGTCGGCCCCGGCGACATCTCCGAATACGGCACGGGGATCAGCACCCCGGCGCAGATCAGCGCGATCAGTGTCAGGAGGGAGGCGAGCATCGTCGCGGTGCGGCGGGGCATGGAACGACAGTACGGGACCGGTCGGACAGTCCACCCGCGGGGCGGTCCGTCCGGGGAAGCGGGGGCGCGCGGCCTCATGCGGGGCGCACGACGGGGGCCCGGCGCTGGTCCGGACGGCGCTCAGGAGACTCCGCTACCGGTGTCCGAGCGCTCCATCGCCTCCCGGAAGCGCGCGTAGCCGGCGAGCTCCGAGACGTCCCCGGTCTTCCGGTTGCGGGACGCGTACGCAGCCCAGGTGCCCCACAGGGCCGCGACGACAGCCGCGGCGACCGGAATCAGCAACCACACGAGCGCTGTCATGCCACCCTCCCGACCCTCGCGCCACCATGACTGACTGATGAGCAGATTAATCTTCCGCCCCCTCAACGCTCACGTCAGGGGGGCGGTTACGCAAGCGGAACGCACCCGTCAGGGGTAGTGATGAGCCAGAGTGGCGCCGGGGGCGCTCCGGGAGGCTCGCGAGGGGGACTCAGGCCCCCACCCACTCCTCCGTCCCGTCCGAGAACCTCTGGTGCTTCCAGATCGGCACCTCGTGCTTGAGGTCGTCGATCAGCCTGCGGCACGCCTCGAACGCCTCCGCCCGGTGCGGGCAGGAGACGGCGACCACCACGGCCAGATCGCCGATGGCCAGATCGCCGACCCGGTGGACCGCGGCCAGCGCCCGTACCGGGAAGTCCGCGGCGACCTTCTCCGCGACCCGGCGCAGCTCCGCCTCCGCGGAAGGGTGCGCGGAATAGCCGAGCCCGTCGACGCCGGAGCCGCCGTCGTGATCACGGACCGTGCCCACGAAGAGGGCCGTGCCACCCGCCGAGGACTCGCCGACCGCCGCGAAGACCTCGTCCACGGACAGGGGCGTGTCGCGGATCGCGAGGAGGCGGACGGGATCCGTGGCGGCGAGCTCGCCGGGGTGGTCGTGTGTGCGGGCCATGCGGTCCATCGTGCCGCACTCCGGAGCGCCGCGGACCGGGGGTGTGCGATCCCCTGTGCGACCGCCCGCGCGTGCGACCCCCGAGGAGGCCGCACGCCCGCCGTCGTCGAGGGGGCCGCGCGCCCGCTGCCGTCAGAGCCTGCGGCGCGCCTTACGGGCGCGGCGGACCACGGCGGCGGCGCCGAGCAGTGCCACGGTCGCCCCCGCGGCGCCCGCGGCGGTGGCGTCCTTGCGCCCGAGGCGGCGGCCCGCGACCGTGTGCCGGCCGGCGGCCTCCGCCAGCAGCTCCGCGAGGACCTCCTCATTGGTCCAGCGGGGCCGCCAGCCCGCGGCGTGCAGCCTGCTGCCGCTGACCACCCACGGGTGCATCGTGTATTCCAGATCGCCGGCGGGCGAGGGGGTCAGGCCCAGGCGGTGCAGCCGGGAGGCGGCGCCGAGCGCGACGGCCGAGGGCAGCTCCATGCGCCGGATGCCGGTGAGCTCCTCGACCTCCTCCTGCTCCAGCCAGCCGTCGCAGCCGACCGCCAGCTCGCCCTCGGCCTTCTCCAGGGCGGCGAACTCCAGGGCGCTCACCAGGTCCTCCACGTGGCAGAACTGCCAGGTGGGCCGGGACCCGGCGACGACCAGGAGGCGCGGTGACTCGAAGTAACGGGTCAGTGCCGTGTCGGTGCCGCCGACGAGGACCGCCGGGCGCAGCACCGTGACGTTCAGGCCGGGGTGCGCGCGGGGCGCACGCCTGGCGAGCCGCTCTATCTCGAGCAGGTCGCCCACTCCCGTCGCCTCGGCGGTGGCGCGGAGCTCGGCGTCCTCGGCGAGCGGCACGTCGTTGTCGGGGAGCGCGCCGTAGACCATGGCGGAGGTGCAGAGCACCACCCGGTGCACCCCGGCGGCCGCGGCGGCCGTGAGCACGGTCTGGGTGCCCCGCACGTTGTAGGCGGTGCGGGCGGCGGGGTCGGTCTCCAGGTCCAGGTCGAGGGCGAGGTGCACCACGACGTCGGCGCCGCGCAGCTTCTCGGCGATCGCGGGGTCGCGCACGTCCAGCACGTGCCACTGCGCCTCGGGCACGTCGCCGCGGCGTTCGTCGATGGCCACGACCCGCCTGACCTCCTCGGAGGCGGCGAGGCGCTGTGTGAGCAGCGCGCCGACGCCGCGGGCGGCGCCGGTGACCGCGACGACGGGTCGCCGGGCCTGCGGGCGCGTGGTGTCTCGCGCGGAACCGTTTCGCGCTGCGCGAACTTCTCGGTCGGGGGAACTCACCGGGCGTCTCCAGCGGTTGTCTTCAGTACGTACGCGAGATGACGCGTACGGACCAGGTGACGTCCATCCTGCCGCAGGCCCCGGGTCGGCGAAGCACCAAGCCCGGATACCGGCGGAGGTGTCTACGCTGGGTGGTGTTGTCGGGCATTCGCCGCCGAGCCGGAAAGCCGGCGGCCCTACGAGCCGAGGAAACCCGTGAGTGACACCCCATTCGGATTCGGTCTTCCGCCGGAGGAGCCGGAGAACGGCGGCGACGGCAAGAAGACCCCCGGCGGCCAGGGCGGCCAGGGACCCGCGAATCCGTTCGGGTTCGGCGGGCCCGGCGGCGGGGACAACCCCTTCGCCGCGATGTTCGGGTCCTCGATGAACCCGGGCGACCTGGGCGCCGCCTTCCAGCAGCTGGGCCAGATGCTCTCCTACGAGGGCGGCCCGGTGAACTGGGACATGGCCAAGGACATCGCGCGCCAGACCGTCGCGCAGGGCACTGCGGACGGCACCAAGGACGCCAGCGTCACCGACGGTGAGAAGTCCGCGGTCGAGGAGGCCGTCCGCCTGGCCGACCTGTGGCTGGACGGCGTGACGTCGCTGCCGTCGGGCTCGGGCACCGCCGTGGCCTGGAGCCGCGCCGAGTGGGTCGAGGCGACCCTCCCGGTGTGGAAGGACCTGGTGGACCCGGTCGCCGAGCGCGTCGGCGCGGCCATGGGCGACGTCCTGCCCGAGGAGATGCAGGCCATGGCGGGCCCGCTGATCGGCATGATGCGGTCCATGGGCGGCGCCATGTTCGGCACCCAGATCGGCCAGGCCGTCGGCGTGCTGGCGGGCGAGGTCGTGGGTTCCACGGACATCGGCCTGCCGCTCGGCCCGGCGGGCAAGGCCGCGCTGCTGCCGGTGAACATCGCGGCCCTCGGCTCGGGCCTCGGCGTCCCGCAGGACGAGGTCCGGCTGTACCTGGCCCTGCGCGAGGCCGCCCACCAGCGGCTCTTCGCCCATGTGCCGTGGCTGCGCTCGCACCTCTTCGGCGCCGTCGAGGGCTACGCCCGGGGCATCAAGGTCGACACCTCCAAGCTGGAGGACGTCGTCGGCCAGCTGGACCCGACGCACCCGGAGCAGCTGCAGGAGGCCCTCCAGCAGGGCATGTTCCAGCCGGAGGACACCCCGGAGCAGAAGGCCGCGCTGGCCCGCCTGGAGACCGCCCTGGCGCTCGTCGAGGGCTGGGTGGACGCGGTCGTGCACGCCGCCGCGGCCCCGCACCTGCCGTCGGCCGACGCGCTGCGCGAGACGCTGCGCCGCCGCCGCGCCTCGGGCGGCCCGGCGGAGCAGACCTTCGCCACGCTGATCGGCCTGGAGCTGCGCCCGCGCCGCCTGCGGGACGCCTCCCGGCTGTGGGCGTCGCTGACGGACGCGCGCGGCCTGGAGGGCCGGGACGCCCTCTGGGAGCACCCGGACATGCTGCCGACCGCCGGTGACCTCGACGACCCGGACGGCTTCGTCCACCGCGAGCACCTGGACTTCTCCGAGCTCGACAAGATGCTCGGCGAGGCGGCGAGCGGCGGCGGACCGGACCTGTCGAAGGGCGGCCGTGCGGACACCGGCGAGGACGCCGGTCCGGCGACCGGTGACGACAAGGACGGCGACGACAAGAAGTGAGCCTGCACGACGACGCGGTCCGGGTGCTCGGCGCCTACCCGGACCAGGCAGACCTGCGCGGGCTCTATCTGGAGCACCTGGCGGCCCACCCGGACGGCATGTGGAAGCCCTGCGAGGCCGGGCACGTGACGGCGAGCGCGCTGGTGATCGATCCCGCGCGCGGGCAGGTGCTGCTCACGCTCCACCGCAAGCTGCGGATGTGGCTGCAGATGGGTGGCCACTGCGAGCCCGGTGACGCCACGGTGGAGGCCGCGGCGCTGCGGGAGGCGACGGAGGAGTCCGGCATCGCCGGTCTGACACTGCTGCCGGGCGGCCCCGTGCGCCTGGACCGGCACCCGATCCCCGCGCCCTGCAACTGGCACCTGGACGTGCAGTACGCCGCGCTGGTGCCGGAGGGCGCCTCGGAGGCCATCAGCGACGAGTCGCTGGAGCTGCGCTGGTTCGGCTACGACGAGGTGGCCGAGGTCGCGGACGACTCCGTGGTCCAGCTGCTGAAGCGGACGCTGGCGCGCCTGTAGTTCCGCCCACGGGCAGCGGTAAGGGGCGGTCACCCATGGTGACCGCCCCTTACTCATGTCCTGGGCGCGTATCGGGCCGGGGTCTCAGTTGGACCAGATGTTGCCCTGGTTGCGGCCGTGGGCGCCCTGCTGGCCGACGCCGTACTGGGCCATGAGCCCCTGGCCGATCTGCGCGCCCTGGGGCGGCAGCAGCTCGCTGGGCTGGACGAGCGCGTGGCCGTGGCCGGCGAAGCTCAGCTCCCAGCCCTCGCCCGTGCTGCCGCGCCGCCGCCACACGCCGGACGAGGACGTCTGCGCCTGCATGTTGACGCGCAGGGACGTCGACCAGGCGATGACGGCGTCCGCGTCGGCGCTGACAACCTTGTCCGGGGTGACCTGGAGCATCAGCGGCTGGCCGGAGGTCATCAGGGCGACCTTGCCCTGTCCGGTGATGTTGAGCTGGTGGGAGCCGGTGCCGGAGATCGCGTCGTGGCTGTCGACGGCGATGGTCTCCCAGTGCAGGGTGGAGTCCAGCGCGAGGACGTAGGCGCCGTCGACGGTCAGCCCGTCGCGGTCGACGTCGAGCACGTGGACGTGCTGCGCGAGGTTGGCGAAGTAGACGGTTCCCTGACCCGAGCAGCGCATCAGGTCCAGGCCCTCGCCGGTGCGGGCGCGGGAGTCGCGCTGACCGCGCGTCTGGTATTCGCCGTCGAACTCGACGATGCCCTGGTAGGCGACCATCGAGCCCTTACGGGCGAGGACGTCGTCGTGGCCGGTGAGCGAGACCCGCAGCAACTGCGGGTTCTGCAGGGCGTAGCGGTCCTGGGTCCGGGCCTCGGTGAAGCCGAAAAGCGGGCTCTGCATGGTGTCTTCGCTTCCCCTCAGCCCCGCGCCCGGAGCCGGTCTGTGCTGTCCTCGCTGGGCTGTACGACGACGAATCCCTCGCCGGAGAATCCCAGCTGGTATGCCTCTCCGCTGCCCCGGCCGATGAGCGAGGACGCCTTGAAGCTGCGCTTGCCCTTCATCCGGAGGTTGCTGGACCAGGCGACGAGCGCGTCGGGGTCGACGTAGGTCTCGTCCTCGCCGCGCCCGCAGTCCACGACGATCGGGGCGCCCCGGGAGGTCAGGGCCACCCATCCGGTGCCGCTGATACCGACGTTGAACAGGCCCTGGCCGGCGAACTTCGCCATGCCCTTGACGCGTTCGACGCCCCACTGGAGGTGGGAGTCGAAGGCGAGGATGTTGGTGCCGTTGACGGAGAGCGAGTCGCCGTTGAGCTGGAGGCAGACCACGTCGGCGCCGTAGTCGGCGAGGTAGAGCAGGCCGTCGCCGTGGCAGCGCATCAGCGGCAGGCCCTCACCGGTGATCCACTGGGAGGCCATCTGCCGGACGGCCGGCGGGTTGGGGTCGTACTGGACGTAACCCTCGTAGGCGACCATCGAGCCGCTGCGCGCGAAGACGTCGTGGCCGGTCTGGAGGGCGACCTTCAGCATGCTGCTGCCGTGGTTCTCCATGCGGGCGGTCACCGGGGTCGGGGCGTAGCCCTGGATCGGAGTCTGGTTCATGGTCATTGCGGGCTCCCTCAGACCTCGTAGGGCTGGACGACGACGAAATTGCCGGGGGCACCGCGGAACTGGAGGTTGACGGCCTCCCCGCTGTGGCCCGGGTAGGAGCTGCGACGCAGCCGCACCTGGCTGGAGACGATCACCTGGGCGCCGGCGGACCAGGCGACGACGGCGTTGCTGTCCGCGAAGGTGGTCGGGGTGACCGGCAGCACCACGGGGGTACCGTGGGTCTTGACCACGACGGTGCCGTGGCCCTGGAACTGCATGGTGAACAGCGCGCCGCCGGGGATGCCGTGGCCCTCGATCCGGCGGACCTCGTGCTGGAGGGACTCGTCGAAGGCGAGCACGGACTCGGCGGAGACGCAGAGGGCGTCGCCCTGGAGCTCGATGGGGTGGACGTGCGCGGAGTTCTCCGCGAGGAAGACCTGTCCGCGCCCGGTGCAGCGCATCAGCTGCATCTCCTGGCCGGTGGCGTTGCCGATGATGCGGCCGGCGAATCCCGCACCCTTGTAGCCGAAGTCGACCTTGCCCTGGTAGAGCACCATGCTGCCCTGGCGGGCGAGCACGGGCTGCTGGTCGACGCCGAGGTCGACGCGGATGAGCTTGGGGTTCTGCGGCGTCCAGCGCTGCCCGGTGGGGACCTCGCGGTACTTCTCCAGGCCCGCCCGGACACCGGCGGCGCCGTGAGCGGCGACCGGCTGCCCGTACGAGGGCGCGGGCTGGCCGGGGAACGGCTGTCCGTAAGGCTGAGGGGCCTGCGGGGGTGCCTGCGGGGGCTGACCGTAAGGCTGTTGCCGGTCCGGGTGGCCGTACGGGCCCGGCTGCTGCGCGCCGTAGGAGGCGGGCCGGCCCGGCACCCCAGGGGGGCCGGGGGGCGGCGGGACCTGGCCGCCGGCGGGCGGCGCCTGGTCGGTGAAGTAGCCGGGCGGGGCGATGGGCGCGGCCAGGGTGGGCGCCACGTGCATCTGCGGCGGGGCGGCCGGGGGCGGGGTGCTGCCGGGCGGGGCGGGAAGCCCTGGTGGGCCGGTGCCGGGGCCTGGTAGGCGGGCGCGGGGGCCGGCGGCGCCTGGAAGCCGGGTGCCGGTTCCGGGGCGGCCGGCGGGGGCACGGGGGCGCCGGGCCGCGAAGGCCGGGGGCGGGCCCGACTGCGCCGGGGGCGCGAACGCGGGGGCGGCGGTGGCGGGCTCCGGAGGGGCCTGGAAGGCGGGGGTCTCCGGCTCCTCCTCCAGCACCTCGCCGCCGAAGTTCCTCAGCAGCGCCTCCAGACCGCCGTCGAATCCCTGTCCGACCGCGGCGAACCGCCAGACGTCCTTCAGATAGAAGTCGCCGAGCATCACGGCGCGTTCCGTGCTGAATTCGGTGCCGGTGAAGGAATAGCGGGCGACTTCCTCGCCGCCCGCGACGATCCTCAGATGGCCGGGGCCGATCTGCGACATCTGGCCCGCGCCGTCGACCGTCGCCGTGAAGCTGAGCTTCCGCACCTGGGCGGGGATCCGGTCGAGCGTGACGCGGAAGGACTCCGTGTCACCGGCCTGCGCGCCGAGTTGCTGGATGGCGCCCTCGGGCGACTGGGGCTGGTTGAAGAAGACGAAGTACCGGTCGTCGGAGAGCCGCTCCTGGGCGTCGAGGCCGAAGCAGCTGATGTCGAAGGTCAGGCCGGGGCCGGCGATCTGCACACCCACGTACAGATCGGTCCCCGCCGTCAGATCACTGATCTTGGCCTTGTGGCCGCGCTGGAATTCCCTGGCCATGCGTAACGACCGTCCCCCATCCGAACATGTGATGAATGCGTCGCGTCAGGCTAACGGTTACGCCTGTGCTTCTCGCATTCGTCCGGGGCGGTGACGGACGGCGCCCCGGCCTGGCGGAGTCATTCGCTCCGCGCGGCCGGGAGATGGGGCGGCCGCTCGGACGCCACCACCCCTTCGAGGTAGCCCCGGGCGCGCTCGGTGCGCGGATAGGCGTCGAGCAGCCGCCAGAAGTCCGGTCCGTGCCCCGGGACGAGCAGGTGGGCCAGCTCGTGGAGGAGGACGTAGTCCACGACGTACTCGGGCATGCCCTGGAGCCGGTGGGAGAGACGGATGCTGCCCTCGGCCGGGGTGCACGAACCCCAGCGGGTGTTCTGGTTGGTGACCCAGCGGACCGTCGCGGGGCGGGCCCGGCCGCCGAGGTACTGCTCCGACAGCCGTCCGGCCCGCTCGGCCAGCTCGGTGTCGCCCAGCACCCGCCGGCTCTCCTGGGCCGCCAGCTTGTCGAGCATCACCCGCACCCAGCGCTGCTCCTCGGCCTCCGACATCCGGGCCGGGATGAGCACGACGGTGCGGTCGGCCTCGCGGTACGCCGAGACCGTCCTGCGGCGGCGCGCACTCCTTCTGACCTCCACCGCACCGGTGCCCTGGCCGCTGGTGAGCGGGCTCGGGGCGCTGCGCGGTGATCGTGCGGCACTGTGCAGAGGGTCGACGGGCACGGCCCCGACGTTACCCGCTGGCAAGGCGTGAAGTCCCGCCCATCGGTCGTTGTCGGGGCGAAAGAGCCGGAGAGCACATGACTTGTACGACTATCACTTGGGGCCTGTGGACAACGCCACACGGCGTTCCGCCGGAAGGCCCATGCTGGGAGCCTGAACGACGGGGGGAATTCCATGCATCCGATGCTCAAGCCCGCGCTGCGGCGCGCCTGGCACAGCCGTGACACCGTGCAGTTCGGAGTGGCCCCGGCCCACGCGACCCGGGTGGGCCCGGTCGACACCGCGACCAGCGGCTTCCTCACGCTGCTCGACGGGACCCGGGGGCTGCCGCTGCTCCGCGAGGAGGGGAGGGCCGCCGGGCTGCCCGAGGGCCGGGTGGACGGCCTGGTGGAGCGGCTCACGCGGGCCGGGCTGCTCGACGATCCGCACGGGGGCGGCGAGCGCGCGGCGGCCGTGCGGGACCGGGGGCCGGCGCTGGAGAGGCTGCGGCCGGATCTGGCGTCGCTGTCCGTGCTGCACGCCGGCGCGGGGGCGGCGATGGAGCTGATGGGGGCCCGGCAGGCGATGCGGGTGCAGGTGCGGGGCGCGGGCCGGGTGGGGGCGGCGGTGGCCGCGCTGCTGTCGGCCTCGGGCGTGGGCCGGGTCGATGTGCTGGACGGCGGCTGTGTGGAGCCGTGGGACGTGGCGCCGGCCGGGGTGGGCGCCGAGCGGATCGGCGAGCGGCGGGACGCCGCGGCCCGGCGGGTGGTGCGGGAGGCGGCGCCCGGTCCCCGCCCCCGGGGCCGCGGGGGCGCGGGCGAGGCGGTGGAGCCGCCGCTGTCGCTGGTGGTGTGGGCGCCCCGGGACGGCCTCGCGGCCTATGCCCCGGACCCGGAGGCGGCCCGTGAGCTGATCGCGGCGGGCGTGCCCCATATGTACACGGGCGTGCTGGAGGCGACCGGCCTGGTGGGCCCGCTGGTGCTGCCGGGCGGATCGGCCTGCGCCGGGTGCGTGGAGCTGGGGCGGGCCGAGCGGGACCCCGCCTGGCCCCGGATGCTCTCCCAGTGGCGGTCCGGCCGCGGTCCGGGGGTACCGTCGTGCGACATGGCACTGGCCACGGTGGTGGCGGGGCTCACCGTGGCGCGGGCACTGGCCTTTCTCGACGGTGGGTCACCGGCGGGCGCGGGGGTGCGGCTGGAGCTGGCCCTGCCGGGTCCGGCCTGGTCCCCGCGGCCCGTCGAGCCGCATCCGCGGTGCCCGTGCGGCGCGGCGGGATCTTCCGATCCGGTATACGCCTCGGCCGCGGGGGCGTCGCACGGGACAATGAGCAGGTAACCGCCGTCCGCGGCGTGGCTGTTCAGCTAGTTGGAGGGGCGCATGTCTGATCTACCCCGCAAGGCGGTCACTCGTACCGCCAAGTTGGCCGCCCTGCCCTTGGGGTTCGCGGGGCGCACCGCGCTCGGTCTGGGAAAGCGCATCGGCGGTCGGTCGGCGGAACTGATCGCGGCGGAGCTTCAGCAGCGCACGGCGGAGCAGCTCTTCGCGACCCTGGGGCAGCTCAAGGGGGGTGCGATGAAGCTCGGCCAGGCGCTTTCGGTGTTCGAGTCGGCGCTTCCGGAGCAGATCGCCGGGCCCTATCGGGCGGCGCTGACCAAGCTCCAGGAGGCGGCGCCGCCGATGCCGGTGAAGTCGGTGCACGCGGCCCTGGCGGAGCGGCTCGGCGAGGACTGGCGGGATCTGTTCGAGGAGTTCGAGGACCAGCCGGCGGCGGCCGCGTCGATCGGTCAGGTGCACCGGGCGGTCTGGCACGACGGGCGCGCGGTCGCGGTCAAGGTGCAGTATCCCGGGGCGGGCGAGGCCCTGCTGTCGGACCTCACCCAATTGGGCCGGTTCGCCCGGTTGCTGGGCCCATTGATCCCGGGGATGGACATCAAGCCGCTGATCTCGGAGCTGCGGGACCGCGTCTCCGAGGAGCTGGACTACGGCCTGGAGGCCAGGGCCCAGAGCGCGCACGCCCGGGAGTTCGCGGGCGATCCCGATGTGACGGTGCCGGCCGTGGTCCACCAGGGTGAGCAGGTGCTGGTCACGGAGTGGATGGAGGGTGTGCCGCTGTCCGAGGTGATCGCGGAGGGCACCCAGGAGCAGCGTGACCGGGCCGGGCAGTTGCTGGCGCGTTTCCTCTTCTCGGGTGCGGCGCGCACGGGGCTGCTGCACGCCGACCCGCACCCGGGCAACTTCCGGCTGCTGACGGGGGACGCCCCCGACGGTCCGCCGGAGAGATGGCGGCTGGGCGTGCTGGACTTCGGCACGGTGGACCGCCTGCCGCAGGGCCTGCCGAAGGAGATCGGCACCGCGCTGCGGATGACCCTGGACGGCGCGGCCGAGGAGGTCCACGAGCTGCTGCGGGAGGAGGGCTTCGTCAAGCCGGGCATCGAGCTGGACCCCGGCGCCGTGCTGGACTACCTCCTGCCGATCATCGAGCCGGCGCAGGTGGCGGAGTTCACCTTCACCCGGGGCTGGATGCGCGCCCAGGCGACGCGGATCGCCGACCCCCGTTCCCCCGCGTACCAGCTGGCGCGGCAGCTCAATCTGCCGCCGGCGTATCTGCTGATACACCGCGTGACGACCAGCACCATCGGGGTGCTGTGCCAGCTGGGCGCGACCGTGCGGCTGCGGGACGAGATGGAGGCGTGGGTGCCCGGGTTCGCGGTGGCCGATGAGAGTCAGGAGACACCGGCCTGACGGCCCCCGGGGCCGCCCTCACCACCAGGACGAATCGAGTCGGCCCTCGATGGCTCTGATGTTGGCTCGGGCGCAGTCGTCGCAGAAGTAGCGGCGGCTGCCGTTCTCGACGGAGCAGGTCCAGGTCGGCGGCGTACCGTCGGCGGCGGTGCCACAGCGAGCGCACGTGATGGGCGTGGCGGTCTCGGTGGCCTCAGGGTCCAACTGCACTGATTCATGCGTCTTCTGGTCCACTCCCAGACGATATCCCCGCGAACCGGCCGGGAGTGCCGAGACGCACCCAACGGCCTGCGGGGCCGGTCCGTTCGGACCGGCCCCGCAGGCTTGTTCGGTGGGAGGGACCGATGGGCCCTTGTGGGGCCCGGTGGGGTCTCAGTGCATGACCGCCATGGCCAGGGCACGGCGGGCGCGCATCGAGGCGCGCTCGGCGCGGCGCTGCATCCGGCGGGCGGTGGCCAGGCGAACGGCCCTGCGTTCGGACTCGGCCTCCCGGAGGCGCTCGTTCATATGCGCGCGAGCGAGGGCTTCTGGGATGAGTTGCATGTCACGGTTCCTGTTCTGGCGTGCCGTGGGCACACCGGAGGTGTTGCGGGAGAGGACTTCGGAGCCGAATGGCTCGGCGGCGGGGCGGTGCATCGTCGGATCCTGCTTCTTGGGGTCGTGCGTGGTGGGGCGGTCGATGGTGCCTAGGACGTTCATGCGGCGACCGGGTTCTTGCGCGGACGGCCACGGGGCCGCTTGCGGGCGACCACGACGCCCTGGACGAACAGCTCGCCGCCCCAGACGCCCCACGGCTCGCGGCGGTCCAGAGCGCCGGCCAGGCACGCCTCACGGAGCGGGCAGGTGCGGCACAGCGACTTGGCGTACTCGACGTCGGCCGGGGTCTCGGCGAAGAAGACCTCGGGGTCATAGCTGCGGCAGGGGACGGGCGTGCCCAGGTTCTCGATGGCGTCGTCGAGATCGGTCAGGGCGGTGAGGGGGGTCAAGGGGTCCTCCGTGGGGACTGGCGGCGGGATCAGGTCGGTCGCTACTGACGGGGTGTGTGCCTTGAGCTGCACGGTTGTCTTTTCCTCGTCTGTTGTGCCGGCTTGTGGCCGGGCTTTACGCCCCTCGTCCTGGCGAGGGGCAAACAAAAGGGCCGCGGATCCCGGTGTGGGTTCCGCGGCCCTGGAAGGTGCCGACCTGATCATGCCGATCAGGCTGGATCTCTCCAGGGTTCGAGCCCACGGAAGGCCCACATCGTGCTGTGCTGCTGCGCGGATCCGGCGCCGGCGGTCGTCCTCGCTTCAAGGGCATAGGCGTGGGCCTGTGCCTTTGCTGCTGCCGTTACCTTGGGCGCCTTGGTCGGTCGCTCATTGATCAGGGCGAGACCGGTAATGAACAGACCGGTGCCCTGGAACGAGAGCGCGGGAGAGCCGAAGGGGAAGCCGAAGGAACGCGTGGCGACGACCGGGCGATCGGTCATTTTGCTCATGGTGTTGAAGCTGATCATTGGTCTCGCCTCCTCTCGGCGTCTTGGGGACCGGTCGAAACCAGTCCGGGTCGGCTCAGTACAGCACGGATCCACCGGAACTCGGAAGTACCGCTGTTCTCCGTGTTCGGAAGGCTATGGGTATGCCGTCCGCGTACGCAAACTATTTTTCCGGAGATTCTTCCGAAGGGTCTTCACCGGCGCACAGGGCGAGGACCTCGGCCCCGAACGCGGCGAGCTTCCGTCCTCCCACACCTGAGATGCACGAGAGCTCCGGTTCGGTTCCCGGCACGGCCTCGGCGATCGCGAGCAGCGTCTTGTCGGTGAAGACGCAGTAGGCGGGCTGGCCCAGCCGCTCGGCCTGTCCCGCGCGCCAGTCGCGCAGCCGTTCGTACAGCGCCTCGTCGAGGTCGGAGGGGCAGTCCTCGCAGCGCATGAGCTTGATCTCGCCCGCGTCGGTCAGCGTGCGCCCGCAGACCCGGCAGCGGGCGGGCCCCCGCCGCTTACGGGCGCCCCGCTCGCCTCCGGGGCCGCCTGACACGGCGCCTGTCACCGCCGTGCCGGACCGCGGGCCGGCGCCCGCTCGCGCGGCGGCGGAGCCCGGGCGCAGGCCGTTCAGGAAGCGGCTGGGGCGCCGGACGGGCCGGCCGCCCGGGGCGCGGGAGAGCGACCACGACAGGAAGAGGTGGGAGCGGGCCCGGGTGACGCCCACATAGAGCAGCCGGCGCTCCTCCTCGACCTGCTCGTCGGTCTTGGCGTAAGTGATCGGCATCATGCCCTCGGTGAGGCCGACGAGGAAGACGGCGTCCCATTCGAGGCCCTTGGCCGCGTGAAGTGAGGCGAGAGTCACACCCTCGACGGTCGGGGCGTGCTGGGCGCTCGCCCGCTCGTCGAGCTCGGCGACCAGATCGGCGAGGGTCGCCCCGGGCCGGGCCCGGACGAAGTCCTCCGCGAGCCGCACCAGGGCCGCCAGGGACTCCCAGCGGTCCCGGACCGCGCCCGAGCCGACGGGCGGCTCGGGCTTCCAGCCACGGGTGCCGAGCACGGCCCGCACCTGGGAGGGCACGTCGTCGGCGTCGGCGAGCTGGGGGTCGGTGTGGCCGCCGGCGCGGGCGGCGCCGCGCAGCAGCAGCCCGGCCTCGCGGACCTCCGGGCGCTCGAAGAACCGCTCGGCGCCGCGCAGCTGATAGGGCACCCCCAGGTCGGCGAGGGCCTGCTCATAGACCTCCGACTGGGCGTTGATGCGATAGAGGATCGCGATCTCGCTGGCGGGCACCCCGGAGTCGATGAGGTCGCGGACCCGGCGGGCGGTGCCCTCGGCCTCGGCCGGCTCGTCGGCGCACTCGGCCCAGCCCGGCTCGGGGCCCGGGTCGCGCTGGGAGATCAGCTCCAGGCGGTGCTCGGCGGCCCGGCCGCGGGCCTGGGAGAGCAGGCCGTTGGCCAGGCGGACGACCTGGGGGGTGGAGCGGTAGTCCCGGACGAGCTTGACGACCGTCGCGCGGGGGTGGCGGGTGCGGAAGTTCAGCAGGTGGTCGGGGGTGGCGCCGGTGAAGGAATAGATGGTCTGGCTGGCGTCGCCGACCACGCAGAGATTGTCCCGGTCGCCGAGCCACAGCTCCAGGAGGCGCTGCTGGAGCGGGCTGACGTCCTGGTACTCGTCGACCACGAAGTGCTGGTACTGGCGGCGGACCGTCTCGGCGATGTCGTGCCGGTCCTGCAGGACGCCGACGGTGAGCAGCAGGACGTCCTCGAAGTCGATCACGCCGCGGTCGCGCTTGAGCTGCTCATACATCGCGTAGATCCGGCCGATCTCGGCGGGGTCGCGGGGGGCCTCCCGGCCGGCCTTGGCGGCGGCGGGGGCATAGTCCTCGGGGACGGTCTGGGTGACCTTGGACCACTCGATCTCGCCCGTGACGTCCCGCAGCTCATTGCGGTCGAGGCGGACCCGGCAGCGGGCCGCGGCCTCCGCGACCAGCTGGACCTTCCGCTCGACCAGGCGCGGCACGTCGCCGCCGACGGCCTTGGGCCAGAAGTACTGGAGCTGGCGCAGGGCGGCGGAGTGGAACGTCCGCGCCTGGACGCCGCCCGCGCCGAGCTGGCGGAGCCGGCCGCGCATCTCTCCGGCGGCGCGGTTGGTGAAGGTGACGGCGAGCACACTGGAGGGCTGGAGCACCCCGGAGCGGACGCCGTAGGCGATGCGGTGGGTGATCGCGCGGGTCTTGCCCGTGCCGGCTCCGGCCAGCACGCACACCGGGCCGCTCAGGGCCGTCGCCACCGCGCGCTGCTCGGGGTCGAGCCCGGCGAGCACCGCGTCCGGGGAGTCCGGAACCGGCGGGAAGAAGGAGGAGTGCGTTGCTGCTGTCACTCCGCCATGCTGCCAGGTTCGCGGGGGCGACCGGGAATGTCGTCCACAGGCGTGACGAGCCGGTCGTACTAATACGGGAATGGCTGGGGATAGGTGCGCGTTCTACCACCGGAACAACACCCATGACCGAGGAGAGCGAGGGCGCATGTCGGGCACCGTGACGATGTACAGCACGACCTGGTGCGGTTACTGCCGGCGGCTGAAGAGCCAGCTGGACCGCGAGGGGATCACGTACAACGAGATCAACATCGAGCACGACGCCGAGTCGGCGGCCTTCGTCGAGAAGGCGAACGACGGCAACCAGACGGTCCCGACGGTCCTGGTGACCCCGGTCGGCGGCGGCACCCCGGTCACCATGACCAACCCGTCCCTGGCCCAGGTCAAGCAGGCGCTCGCGTCCTGACGCGCGCCACGGCCCTCAGGTGACCGGCGGGGGCGCCGACTCCGTGGAGTCGGCGCCCCCGCCGTCGTGTCAGCCCCAGGCCGGGCTCTGCGGCAGCGGCTCGCCGTACCAGAGCTCCAGCAGCCGGGCCGCGATGGAGATGCCCGTGGGCGGCAGCACCTCGCCCGAGGCGAAGGCGGCGCGCAGGTCGTCCCGCGAGAACCAGCGGGCCTCGTGGATCTCCTCGCCGTCCACCTGGATGTCGGCGGAGGTGGCCCGCGCCATGAAGCCGAGCATCAGGCTGGACGGGAAGGGCCAGGGCTGGCTGGCGACGTACTCCACGTCGCCGACGACCACGCCCGCCTCCTCGGCGACCTCCCGGCGGACCGCCTGCTCGATGGACTCGCCCGGCTCCACGAAGCCCGCGAGCGTCGAGAAGCGGCCCTCCGGCCAGTGCATCTGCCGGCCCAGCAGCGCCCGGTCGGCCTCGTCCGTGACCAGCATGATCACGGCCGGGTCGGTGCGCGGGTAGTGCTCGGCGCCACAGGCCGGGCAGCGGCGAATGTGGCCCGCGGCGGCCACCACCGTGCGCTCGCCGCAGCGCGAGCAGAAGCGGTGCAGCCGCTGCCAGTTCTCCAGCGCGACCGCGTGGACGAGCAGACCGGCGTCGCGCGGCGAGAGCAGCAGCCCCGCCTCGCGCAGCCCGGCGGCCCGCGCCGACTGGTCCATCCGGCCCGGCAGCGCGTCCTTCTGGAGCGCGAAGTAGGCGATGCCGTCCTCGTCCTCGCCCAGGAAGTAGCGGTGCGTCTCCGTCACCGGCGCCTCGAAGGCGGGAGTCATGACGAGCTCGGTGCGGCCGTCGGGGGTGTCGTCGATCAGGGCCTGCCCCCCGGAGACCACGAACACCCGCGTGGAGGGGTGGCTCCAGGCGGCGGCCAGCCACGCCTCGTCCAGGCGGTGGTGCGCGGCGCGGTCGATGCCGCTGTCGCCGCTGAGCGTGATGGGCCGGGCGGCGGCGAGATCGGTCCAGGTGGTCACGGTTGCTTCCAACTCCCCCTGCGAATGGTGGTGGTACGTCAACGGCGGTGGCGCGCTAACGGGCGCGCCCGGTCTCCGCGAGGTCGGACCAGAGGTGGGCGGCGGTCTCGACGCCCTTCATGAGCAGGTCCAGCTCGACCTTCTCGTTCGGTGCGTGCCAGCCGTCCGAGGGCACCGAGATGCCCAGGAACAGCACCGGCACGCCCAGCACGTCCTGGAGGTCGGCGGCGGGGCCCGCACCGCCCTCACGGGTGAAGAGGATCTTCTGCTCGAAGGCGCGCTCCATGGACCGCACGACGGCCTGGAGGTACGGGTGGTCGAGCGGGGTCAGGCAGGGGCGGGTGGCGCCCCAGAAGGTGATCTCGTGGCGGATGCCCTCCGGCAACCGGTCGGCCACCCACTGGCGGACGGCCCGCTGCACGGCGTCGGCGTCCTGCCCGGCGACGAGCCGGAAGGACAGCTTCAGCTGGGCGCTGGACGGCACGATCGTCTTGCCGCCGGGGCCCTGGTAGCCACCGCTCATGCCGTTGACCTCGGCGGTCGGGCGGGCCCAGATCCGCTCCAGGACGGTGCTCCCGGCCTCGCCGAGCGAGGCGTGCGAGTGGGCGACGCGCAGCCACTGCTTCTCGTCGAAGGGCAGCTGGGCGAAGAGCTCGCGTTCGTGGTCGGTGAGCTCGACGACGCCGTCGTAGAAGCCCGGGACGGCGACCCGGCGGTCCTCGTCGTGCAGGGCGGCGACCAGCCGGGCGGCCTCGGTGGCCGGGTTGGGCACGGCGCCGCCGAAGGTGCCGGAGTGGATGTCCTGGTCCGGGCCGTAGAGGTCGATCTGGCAGTCGGTGAGGCCGCGCATGCCGGTGCAGACGGTCGGGGTGTCCTCGGACCACATGCCGGTGTCGGAGACGATCACGGTGTCGCAGGCGAGCCGGCCGGCGTTCGCGCGGACGAGGTCGGCGAAGTGGGCCGAGCCCGACTCCTCCTCGCCCTCGATGAGCATCTTGAGGTTGACCGCGGGGGCCGTCCGGCCGGTGACGGCCAGGTGGGCGCGGACACCCAGCGTGTGGAAGAAGACCTGGCCCTTGTCGTCGGCCGCGCCGCGGCCGTACATCCGGCCGTCCTTGATCACGGGCTCGAAGGGCTCGGTGTGCCAGCCGTCCTCGCGGGCGGCGGGCTGGACGTCGTGGTGGCCGTAGACGAGCACGGTCGGGGCGTCGGGGTCGCCCGAGGGCCACTCCGCGAACACCGCCGGGGCGCCGTCGGTCTCCCAGATCTCGGCCGTCGGGAAGCCGGTCCCGGCCAGCTTCGCCACCAGCCACTCCGCGCTCCGGCGGACGTCGCCCGCGCGGGCGGGCTCGGCCGAGACGGACGGGATGCGGAGCCATTCGGCGAGGTCGTCGAGGAAGGCGGCGCGGTGGCCCTCTATAAACGCGCGGACGGCGCTGTCCGGTGAGTCGCTCATGGCATCGAGCCTATCCGGACACGCGGCGTGACCATGACCGGGCTTGCTCAAGACCGCTCCCCCATCAGGAGCTTCTCCAGACCCGCCCGGTCGGGGAGACCGGCGGGGTGGACGGTCTCCCCGTCGCGCACGTAGACGAACGCGGCCGTGACCGACGACAGGGGCAGGCCATGGAGTTCGGCCCAGGCGACGCGGTAGATCGCGAGCTGGAGGGGGTCCGCGTCCTGGGTGCGGCCGGTCTTCCAGTCGACGATCTCGAAGGTGTCGCCCTCGGGGCCGTGCTCGCGGTAGACGGCGTCAATGCGGCCGCGGATCACTCGGCCCGAGAGGGTGAGCTGGAAGGGCACCTCCACGCGGTGCGGGGTGCGGCGGGCGTACGGGGTGCGCTCGAACGCCTCCTTGAGCGCGGCGAGGTCCCGCTCGTCGGTGATCTCCGGGACCTGTCCGTCGTACGCGTCGTCGCCGGCGCCCGGCAGTTCCTCGGGGCCGAGCAGGGGCAGCGGCAGGGCCTCGAAGCGGGACTCGACCCAGGCGTGGAAGCGGGTGCCCCGGCGCGCGGCGGGCTGCGGCGGGCGGGGCATGGGCCGGGCGAGCTCCCGCGCGAAGCCGTCCGGGTCGGCGGCGAGGCGGACCAGCTGGGTGGCGCTGAGCGACGACGGCAGGGCGACGTCGCGCACGCGCGCGCGTGCCCTGCGCAGCTCGCCGGCGAGGGCGTCCAGATCACGGTCCCAGGAGCCGGCCAGCCGCGCCTCCTCGGGCGTGAGGGAGCCGCCGGCGGCCGCCCGGGACGGCTCGGCCGGCGCCTGCCGGGGCGCGGGCACCGCGACGGCGGGGGCGGGGCCGGCGATGCCGGCCCGGAGACCGGGGCGGCGGGCGGCACGAGGCCCGGGGCTGCGGCGACCGCGGGCATCACGACATCCGGGACGGCCTCGGGCGCGGGCGGCACGACCCCGGGCTCCAGGACGGAACCCGACGCGGCAGCGGGCACGGGCACCACGACGTCCGAGGCGGCCACCGGCGCGGGCGGCACGACCCCGGGCTTCAGGACGGAACCCGACGCGGCAGCGGGCACGGCCGCCACGGCGTCCGAGGCGGCCTCGGGCACGGGCGACACACCCCCGGGCTCCGGAGCGGCGGGCGGCACGAGACCCGACGCGGCGGCGGCCGCGGGCACCGCGGCATCCGGGGCGGCCACCGGCCGGACCGTCGTCAGGGCGTCCCAGTCGGCGAGCTCCGGCTCCTCCTCGAAGCCGGCGTACCCCTCGTACCCCTCGTGCGCCGCGTAGTCCTCGTACTCCGCGTCGTCCTCGGGCGGGGGCGGCCAGTCGGGGTCGTGGGCGGGTCCCGCCTCCCCGGGCGGCCCCGCGAGCGTCTCCCCCGCCCCGTCCCCGGGCAGCGCCGCCAGGCGGTCCAGATGGGCCCGGACGGCGGCCGCGGCCTCCTTACGGCGGGCGAAGGACGCCGGGTCCAGGGGCAGCGGCCAGGCGCGGTCCGTGTCCGCCTCGTCCAGGGCGGGGTTCTCCGCGCCCTCCTCCGGGGCGTCGGCCCAGACCTCGATCTCGCCGTGGCCCGCCTCGCAGTGGGCGCGCAGGTCCTCCAGGAAGTCCGACGGGCCGCGGGGCCTCTTCTGGCTGGGGCCCCACCAGTGGCCGGAGCCCAGGAGCAGCGACCGGGGGCGGGTGAAGGTGACGTAGCCGAGGCGGAGCTCCTCGATCCGCTGGTGTTCCTTCATGGCGGCCTTGAAGGCGGCCATGCCCTTGGCGTCCCAGCCGCCCTCCCCGGCCTCGGGCAGGGTGTCGGCGTCGCCGCGCAGGGTGTGCGGGAGGACCCTGGCCTGGGCCGTCCAGGACTCGCGGGCCTGCTCGCTGGGGAACGTCTTGGTGACGAGGCCGGGGACGGCGACCACGTCCCACTCCAGGCCCTTGGACTTGTGGGCGGTGAGGACCTTGACGGTGTCCTCGCCGCCGGGCAGGGAGCTGTCGAGCCCCTTCTCGTACTGCGCGGCGGTGCGCAGGAAGCCGAGGAAGGCGAGGAGCGTGGCCTCGCCGTCGACGGCGGCGAAGCCCGCGGCGATGTCCAGGAACTGCGCGAGCGTCTCGCGGCGGCGGGCGGCCAGGGCGTGCGGCGACGCCGAGAGCTCGACCTCCAGGCCCGTGGTGGCGAGCACCCGGTGGAGGACGTCCATGAGCGGGTCGGCCAGCGCGCGCCGCAGGTCGCGCAGCTCCGCCGCGAGCCGGGCGAAGCGGACCCGGGCCTCGGCCGAGAACGGCAGGCCGTCGTCGGCGCCCTCGGCCGTGAGGAAGGTGTCGAGCGCGTCGGCGAGGGAGATCACCTCGGCGGGGTCGACGCCTTCGACGGCCTCGGCGAGCCGACGGTCGGGGTCGGATCCCGTGCTGCCGTAAGGCACGAGCGTACGGGCGCGGCGGCCGAGCAGTGCCAGGTCGCGGGCGCCGATCCGCCAGCGCGGGCCGATCAGGAGCCGGACGAGCGCGGCGTTGGCCGTGGGGTCCTGGAGCACCTCGCAGACGGCGACGAGGTCGGCGATCTCCGGCAGGTGCAGCAGGCCGGAGAGGCCGACGACCTCGACCGGCAGGTCGCGCTCCACGAGCGCGGCCTGGATCTGCGCGAAGTCCGCGGCGGTGCGGCACAGGACGGCGATGTCGCCGGGGCGGGTGCCCGTGCGCACCAGGTGGGCGAGGGAGTCGGCGAGCCAGTCCAGCTCCTCGGCGTGGGTGGGCAGCAGGGCGCAGCGCACCACGCCCTCCCGCTCGGCGCCGGGGGCGGGCCGCAGCGCCTCGACGCCCTCGTGGCGGGCGCGGAGCTCGGCGGCCAGGCCGTTGGCCAGGTCGAGGAGACGGCCGCCGCTGCGGCGGTTCTCGCTGAGCGAGAACCGCCGGGCCGGGCTGCCGTCGGCGTACGGGAAGTGGAGCGGGAAGTCGTCGAGGTTGGCGACGGAGGCGCCGCGCCAGCCGTAGATGGCCTGGCAGGGGTCGCCGACGGCGGTGACGGCGTGGCCGGTGCCGCCGCCGAAGAGGCCGGACAGCAGGAGCCGCTGGGCGACGGAGGTGTCCTGGTACTCGTCGAGGAGGACGACGGCGAACTGCTCGCGCAGGATGCGGCCCACCTCGGGGCGGGTGAGGGCGAGCTCGGCGGAGCGGGCGATCTGGTCGCCGAAGTCGAGCAGATCGCGGCGGGCCTTCTCCCGGCGGTACGCCTCCACCAGCTCCAGGAGTTCGAGGCGGGCGCGGGCGGCCTCGGGGATCTTGCGCAGGTCGGCGTTGGAGAGCCGGGCGCCCTCCAGGGCGGCCAGCAGGGCGGTGTCGTGGGCGCGGAGCTCCTCGGGCCGTACGAGGTGCTCGGCGAGCTCGCCGTCGAGGGCGAGGAGGTCGGGCACCAGGTCGCCGAAGGAGCGGGTGAGCGCCGGGTGGGGGCCGGGCGAGGCGCGCAGGACCCGGGCGGCGAGCTGGAAGCGGGTGGCGTCGGCGAGCAGGCGGGTGCCGGGCTCCAGGCCGATGCGCAGGCCGTGCTCCTTGAGGAGCCGCCCGGCGAAGGCGTGGTAGGTGGAGATCTGGGGGTCGCCGGGGGCCTGGTCGGGGTCGGCGGGGACCTCGGAGCCGGTGACGCCCGCCTCGGCGAGGGCCTTGCGCACCCGCTCGGACAGCTCGCCCGCCGCCTTGTTGGTGAACGTCAGGCCGAGGACCTGCTCGGGGGCGACCTGCCCGGTGCCGACCAGCCAGACCACCCGGGCGGCCATGACCGTGGTCTTGCCGGATCCGGCGCCGGCCACGATGACCTGCGGGGCGGGCGGCGCGGTGATGCAGGCCGTCTGCTCCGGGGTGAACGGGATGCCGAGGAGCTCCTTGAGCTGCTCGGGGTCGGTCAGGCGCGGGGTCACGGCATCAACGCTAACGGGCCCCACCGACAGCGGGTCGTCGCGCGTCATTCGACGATCTGCCGGCCCTCGGGGCGGGCGGAGCAGGAGGCGCGGAAGGAGCAGTGGGCGCAGTGCTGGCCGGGGCGCGGGGAGAAGCGCTCCTCCAGGACCCGTCCGGCCGCCTCGGCGAGCAGGTCGCCGATCCATTCGCCCGCGCCGATCGGCTCCTGCGCCTGGACCTTGGGGACGGTGTCCCCGCCGTCCCGCTTCGGGGCGCCCTGCCGGAGCTGTACGAGCTCGGCGCCGCCCGCGGCGGGCCGGGCGCCGCCGAAGAGGTCGTCGACGGCGCCGTGCTCGACGGCGAGCTGGTAGACGGCCAGCTGCGGGTGGTGTTCGACGTCGGCGGCCGACACCGGGTTCTTGCCGGTCTTGAAGTCGACGACGTAGGCGCGGCCGTGCCGGTCGGCCTCCACGCGGTCCATGGAGCCCCGGATGCGCACGAGGTGGTCGGCGGTCTTCAGGGTGACGTCGAAGGAGTGCTCGGTGGCGACGGCCGCCCGGCCGCCGCGCTCCATGACGTGCCAGCGCAGGAAGCGCTCCAGGGCCGCGCGGGCGTTCTCCTTCTCCTGGGTGGACTTCCAAGGGGCGTCGAAGGCGAGCGCGTCCCACACGGAGTCGAGGCGCTCCATGAGGACGGCAAGGTCGGCCGGGGTGCGGCCGGAGGCGACCTCGTCGGCGAGGACGTGCACGACGTTGCCGAACCCCTGGGCGGCCGTGGCCGGGGCGTCCGCCTTCACCTCACGGCCGAGGAACCACTGGAGCGAGCAGGAGCCGGCGCCGCCCGCGAGCTGGCCGAGGGCGGAGCCGGACAGGGCGAGGGGGTGGTCGCGGTCGCGCAGCGGCACCTCGCTGTGCGTGGGCGCGTGCAGGCCCCACCAGCGGTCGGGGTGGGCCGCCGGTACGAGCGGCTGGCCCTCCTCGTCGCGCAGCGCGGCCAGCCGGGCGAGCCGTTCGGCGGCGGCGGCGCGCAGGGCGTCCGAGGCGGCGGGGTCGACCGTGGTGGCCCGCAGCTCGGCCACCAGGGCGGCCACGGCCAGGGGGCGGCGCGGGCGCTGGGTGACGTCGACGGGTTCGGTACCCAGCTCGGCGAGGAACCGCGACGGCTGGTCGCCGTCCTCGGCCGCCGCCTTGACGGCGGTGACGACCAGGCGTTCGCGGGCGCGGGTGGCGGCCACGTAGAACAGGCGGCGTTCCTCGGCGAGGAGCGCGCCGGGGGTGAGCGGTTCGGCGAGCCCGTCCCGTCCGATGCGGTCGGCCTCCAGGAGCGAGCCGCGGCGCCGCAGGTCGGGCCAGAGGCCCTCCTGGACGCCCGCGACGACGACGAGCCGCCACTCCAGGCCCTTGGAGCGGTGGGCGGTCATCAGCCTTACGGCGTTGGGGCGGACGGCTTTGCGCGTAAGGACGTCGGCCGCTATGTCCTGGGCCTCCAGTTCGTCCAGGAAGTTCAGGGCGCCCCGGCCGCCGGTGCGGTCCTCCGCGCGCGCGGCGGTCTCGAAGAGCGCGCACACGGCGTCCAGGTCGCGGTCGGCGTTGCGCCCGGCGGCGCCGCCCCGGTGCGCGGCGCCCTGCAGGCGGTCCGGCCAGCGGGTGCCGTTCCACAGCGCCCAGAGGGCCTCCTCGGCGGTGCCGCCGGCCGCGAGGATGTCGCGGACGCGCCGCAGGAGCTTGCCGAGGACCTGCGCGCCCCGCGCGTAGGAGCGCGCGTGCGTGGCGAGCCGCTCGGGCTCGGCGAGGGCCTCGGCGATGAGCACGTCGGACGGCCGGGGCACGTCGGCTCCGGCGGCCCGCTCCTCGTCCCGGAGCGCACGGCCGAGCCGCCGCAGGTCGGCGCCGTCCATCCCGCCGAGGGGGGAGGTGAGCAGGGAGAGCGCGGTCTCGGCGTCGAGCCAGGGCGTCCCGGCGTCACCCGCCGGGCCGCCTTCTCCGGGGGACGCGTGCCCGGCGTCGGGCCGGTCGGCGACGTCCGGGGCAACCGGGGCGACCGGGCCGTCCGGGCCGTCCAGGGCGTCCGGGCCGTCCGGGCCGTCCAGGCCGTCCAGGCCGTCCGAGGCGTCCGAGGCGTCCGAGGCGTCCGAGGCGTCCGAGGCGTCCGAGGCGTCCGAGGCGTCCGAGGCGTCCGAGGCCGGTGTACCACCGGCAACGCGGTCCGCGCCACCCTCCCGGTGAGGTACCTCAGAGGCATCGGGCGCGCCGCTGACGCCCTGGTCGTCCCGGCCGGGCGCGCCGGAATCGCTGTCCGCCGGAGCCGCCTCGCCGTGCGCACCGACGGTTCCCGCCCCGCCCGCCCCACCCGCCCCGCCGACGGCGGGAACCGCCGTGCGGCCCGCGTCCGCCGGCCGACCGGCCTCCGGTCGGCCGTCCACGGCCGCCCCGGCGGAGGGCTCCCCTGCCGAACCCCCCGCACGAGCCCCCGGAAGCGCCCCTTCGGGCACCCCCGCGGGCGCCCCGGCCTCCGCGACCGCCCGCAGGGCCGTCAGCAGCGGGGCCACCGCCGGTTCGTGGCGCAGGGGGATGTCGTCGCCGTCGGTCTCCACGGGGACGCCCGCCGAGGTCAGGGCGCGGCGGAGGGACGGCAGGGAGCGGGCGCCGGCGCGGACGAGGACGGCCATGTCGTGCCAGGGGACGCCGTCCTCCAGGTGCGCGCGGCGCAGGACGTCGGCGATGTTGTCGACCTCGGCGCCCCCGGTCGGGTAGGTGTACGCCTCCACCCGGCCGCCGTCGCGCACGGCGGCGAGCTCCCGGTGGGCGCGTACCGCCCGGGCGGGGAGGCGGGTGAGCGGCATCCGGCGGGTGAGCAGCCGGGTGGCCGTGAGGACGTTCGCGGCGGAGCGGCGCGAGGTGGTCAGCACCTCGACGGGTGCGGGGGTGCCGTCCCGGCGCGGGAAGGCGTCGGGGAATTCGAGGATGCCGTTGACGTCGGCGCCGCGGAACGCGTAGATCGACTGGTCCGGGTCGCCGAAGGCGACCAGCGTCCGGCCGCCGCCCGCGAGCGCGCGCAGCAGCCGCGCCTGGGCGGCGTCGGTGTCCTGGTACTCGTCGACGAAGACCGCGTCGTACCGCAGCGCGAGGTCCGCGGCGACCTCGGGGCGCTCGGCGAGCAGCACGGCGCGGTGGACGAGCTCGGCGTAGTCGAGGACGCCCCGGGCGTCGAGGACGTCCAGGTACTCCGCGAGGAAGGACGCGGCGGCGGCCCAGTCCGGGCGGCCGGTGCGGTGGGCGAAGTCGCCGAGCGCGCCGGGACCCAGCCCGAGCTCGCGGCTGCGGGCGAGGACGGCGCGGACCTCGTCGGCGAAGCCCCGGGTGGTCAGGCAGGCGCGCAGTTCGTCGGGCCAGGTCACATGGGCGCGCCCGGCCCGCTCCAGCTCGGCCTGGCCGGCGAGCAGCTCGCGGACGACGGTGTCCTGCTCGGGGCCGGACAGCAGGCGCAGCGGGTCGATGAAGAGGTCCACGTCCTGGTGGGCGCGGACCAGGGCGTAGCAGTACGAGTGGAAGGTCGTGGCCCGCGGCCCCTGGATCCCGCCCAGGCGGCCCAGCCGGTCCGCCATGCGGTCGCGCAGCTCGACGGCGGCCTTACGGCTGAAGGTCAGCACGAGGATCCGCTCCGGGTCGGTGCCCCGCCGCACCCGCTCCGCGACCGCCTCGACCAGCGTGGTCGTCTTCCCGGTGCCCGGTCCCGCGAGGACCAGCAGCGGCCCGTCCCCGTGGTCAACCACGGCGCGCTGGCGTGCGTCCAGCTCAGGAGGGGCCGTGGGGCCCGGCCGGGTGCGGACGAGCCGGTACGTACCCGTGGGGTGCGGCGGGCGGGTCGCGCCGGGCGAAAGGGAGGAGCTCACGTGGGTTGCCGGTCCTGGTGGGGGTGCGGAGGGTCGTGCGGCGGAGGGTGCCGGAGGTCCGGGCGGGGGACCTGGGAGTGACGGCGCCTACCGACGCTACGCCAGCCGGGCCCCGGGGCGCAGGGCGTCCGGGGACCCGGCGTACGGCTGTCGGAGACTCACCCGTTCGGGTAAGCCCTTGGGGGGAGCGGCCTCGGGGTGGTCCCACGGCACCCCGGCGGCGGATCCTGTCAGGTGTGAGGAGTCACATCGGGGTCGCCGTCCCACCGCGCCCGTGCCATGGCGAGCCGGGGCAGGTGTCCCTCGGCCGCCCGGCCGGCCGCCCGCAGCGGGGTGCCCTCGTCGCGGTAGTGGGCGAGGGCACGCAGCTCGTGGCCGGGCAGCAGGGCGCCGTCGGCGCGCACCACCCGCCACCACGGCACGGCTCCGCCGTAGAGCGCCATGACCCGGCCCACCTGCCGGGGCCCTCCCTCGCCCAGCCACTCGGCGACGTCCCCGTAGGTCATCACCCGGCCGGGCGGAATCAGCTCGGCGACGGCCAGCACCCGCTCCGCGTACTCGGGCAGCTCACCGGGCGCCCCGGAGGCGCCACCGTCCGCTCGTACGTCCTCGCTCATCCGGCCCATACTGCCGCACGGCACGGACACCGCACGGCCCGCAGGCCCCTCCGGGCGCCCTCGAAGATCACCCAGAGTGCGTCTTCGCACTACAGGGCGTACGATCCGGAGTCCGCGCCCCCGAAATGCACCCTGATGCCCCCTCGCCCGGCGGGGCCATGCCACCATCTTCCGGGCGGTGACTGGTGATACGAGACCAAGAAGAGAAGACGGACCGGAAGCAGGGCGCGGGACCTCGCGAAGAGGCCGGCGCTCCCGGAGAGCTGCCCGCGTCCGGCGACGAACCCGGAGCTGATCCCTCCGGTTCTCCGGAGCGGGACGGCGGCGACGCGTACGCCTGCGAGGGCGGCGAGACGCACATCGACCGGGTCTCCGGCGACGAGCCGCTGCTGCCCGCCCGGGTGCACCGCCCGGTCGACCTGGTGCGGCTGTTCCTCGGCATCGTCGGCATCGCCCTCGTCCTCGCCCTCGCGGCCTTCGCCCACGGCACCACCACGGGCCTGGAAGAGGACATCAAGGACAGCACGGGCCGGGCCCCGCAGCTGCTCGCGAACTTCGCCGGGCTCGCCGCCAACATCGCGATCTTCATCGTCCCGGTGGCCTTCGCCATCGAGCGGCTGATCAAACGGGACGGGCTGCGGATCGCCGACGGCGTGCTCGCCGCGGTCCTGGCGCACGGCGTCTCGCTCGCCACCGACCTGTGGGTGGCGAGAACGGCGCCCGACTCGATCCGCGACGCCCTCACCCAGCCCGCGCCCACGGGCGGGCTCACCGACCCGGTGCACGGCTATCTGGCCCCCGTGATCGCCTATATGACGGCCGTCGGGATGTCCCGGCGCCCGCGCTGGCGGGTCGCGATGTGGGCCGTCCTGCTCCTGGACGCCTTCGCGGTGCTGGTCAACGGCTACACCACGCCGTTCTCGATCGTCACCACCGTGCTGATCGGCTGGACGGTCGCCTACGGCACCCTCTACGCCGTCGGCTCCCCGAACGTCCGGCCCACGGGCCGGCACCTCCTCTCCGGGCTGCGCCGGGTCGGCTTCAAGCCGGTCACCGCCCTGCGCACCGAGGACAGCGCCGACGCGGTGGGCGGGGAGCAGCCCCACGACCGCGGCCGGCGGTACATCGTCACCCTGGAGGACGGCCCGCCGCTGGACGTCACGGTCGTCGACCGCGAGCAGCAGGCGCAGGGCTTCTTCTACCGGGTCTGGCAGCGCCTGGCGCTGCGCGGCATCACCCAGCGGCGCAGCCTCCAGTCGCTGCGCCAGGCCCTCGAACAGGAGGCGCTGCTCGCCTACGCGGCCATCGCCGCCGGCGCCAACGCCCCCAAGCTGATCGCCACCTCCGAGCTGGGCCCGGACGCGGTCATGCTCGTCTACGAGCACATCGGCGGCCGTGCCCTGGGCGCCGTGCCCACGGAAGAGATCACCGACGAGCTGATGGCGGGCGCCTGGCGGCAGGTGCAGGCCCTCCAGTCGCGCCGGATCGCCCACCGCAGGCTGGACGGCGACGCCCTCCTGGTGGATCGTTCCGGCAATGTCGTCCTGACCGACCTGCGCGGTGGTGAGATCGCCGCCGGCGACCTGGTGCTGCGCATGGACGTGGCCCAGCTGCTCGTCACCCTGGGCCTGCGGGTCGGGGCCGAGCGGGCGGTGGCCACCGGTGTGGAGGTGCTCGGCCCCGACGCGGTCGCCGACAGCCTCCCGCTGCTCCAGCCGCTGGCGCTGACCCGCGTCAGCCGGGCGACGCTCCGGCAGCTGGCCCGGGAGCGGGCCCAGCGGGAGCGGGAGACGGTGCTGGAGACCGCGCGCGCGGCCAAGGAGGCGAAGGCCGCGCAGGCCGCCGACGCCGGCACGGCCCCGGCGGCCGAGGCGGTGAGCGACCGTAAGGCGCTCAAGGCCGAGCGGCAGGCGGAGAAGAAGGCGATCGACGAGGCCCTGGAGGGGGCCCGCGAGGAGGACCTGCTGGCGCAGATCCGCCGCCAGGTGCTGCTGATCCGCCCGCAGGCGCCGATAGAGCCGGTCCGCCTGGAGCGGATCAAGCCCCGTACGCTCATCAGCTTCGTGGCCGGCGCCTTCGCCGCGTACTTCCTGCTCTCCCAGCTGACGCACGTGCGCTTCGGCGACCTCGTCGACAAGGCCAACTGGGCGTGGGTGGCGGTGGCGGTGGCCTTCCAGGTCCTCACCTACGTGGCGGCGGCGATGAGCCTGCTCGGCTTCGTGCCCGAGAAGGTGCCCTTCGGCCGGACGGTCCTGGCCCAGGTGGCGGGCTCCTTCGTCAAGCTGGTGGCCCCGGCGGCGGTGGGCGGTGTCGCGCTCAACACCCGCTTCCTCCAGCGCGCGGGCGTCCGCCCCGGCCTGGCGGTGGCGAGCGTCGGCGCGTCCCAGCTCTTCGGCCTGGCCTGCCACATCATGCTGCTGCTGTCCTTCGGCTACGTCACCGGCACGGAACGCAGCTCGTCGATCGGCCCCTCCCGGACGGTGATCGGCGGCCTGCTGACGGCGGCGGTGCTGGTCCTCGTCGTGGCCGCCATCCCGGTCCTGCGGAAGTTCGTCTCGACCCGGGTGCGGTCGCTGTTCGCGGGCGTCGTGCCGCGCATGCTGGACGTGCTCCAGCGGCCGCAGAAGCTCTTCGCCGGCATCGGCGGCATGCTGCTGCTGACGGCCGCGAACGTGATGTGCCTCGACGCCGCGATCCGCGCGTTCGGCGGGGAGCTGAGCTACGCGAGCATCGCCGTCGTGTATCTGACGGCCAACGCGCTGGGGTCGGCGGCGCCGACGCCGGGTGGTGTGGGCGCGGTGGAGTTCGCTCTCACGGGTGCGCTGACGTTCGCGGGGTTGCCGGCGGAGCAGGCGGCGCCGGCGGTGCTGTTGTTCCGGCTGATGACGTTGTGGTTGCCGGTGTTGCCGGGGTGGATCTCGTTTACGCATCTGACGCGCAAGGGAGCGATTTAGCAGGCTGCTGCCCCTGCGTCGGGGGGCGGCCAGGGGCCCGGCGGCGGGTTGCCGCTGCGCGGGGCTTTTCCCCAGCCCCGCCCCTTCCCGTAACCGGGGAGATCCCCGGGCCCCCTTTCCGCGCTGCCGCGCGATGGCCTCAATCGCCGGCCGGGCTGGATTTCCCGCCTGTCCGAGCTCGGCTTTCCGCCCGGCCCCTGGCAACAACCTCTCAGCCCGGTTCCGGGCGACAACTCAGCCCGTCCGGCGTTTGAGGACCGGGGTCCGGGGCAGAGCCCCGGTTCGGGTGCCGCTGCGGGGGGCCACCGTCCCGCACATACAACCCCCACCACCCCTCCCGCCTTGCATCTGCGCGCCACACCCCCATAATCTGCCGCACATGCAAGCCTCCTACCCCATCGGCCGAGCCGCCCGTCTCCTCGGTGTCAGTCCCGACACCGTCCGCCGGTGGGCCGACGCCGGGCGGATACCCACCCGGCGGGACGAGGCGGGGAAGCGGCTCATCGACGGGACCGATCTCGCCGCGTTCTCCGTCGCGCTCGCCGCCGAGGGGAGCGGCGAGGAGGCCGCGTACACCTCCGCCCGGAACGCGTTCCCCGGGATCATCACGGCCGTGAAGCTCGGCGACGTGGCCGCCCAGGTCGAGATCCAGGCCGGTCCGCACCGGCTCGTCTCGCTGCTCACCCGGGAGGCCGTGGAGGAACTGGGGCTGGCCGTCGGGATGGAGGCCGTGGCCCGGGTGAAGGCCACCAACGTGCACATCGACCGCGCCTGAACCGGAGATCCCGATGCCCCGCACCCACCGCCTCGCCCTGCCCGCGCTCACGGCGGCCGCCGCCCTGCTCCTGGCGGGCTGCGGCAGCGACGACAAGAAGGGCGACGGGACGAACGACGCCGACGGGTCGAAGACGACCCTCACCGTCCTCGCCGCCGCCTCCCTCACCGACGTCTTCAAGCAGGCCGGGACGGCGTACGAGAAGGCGCACCCCGGCACCACCGTGAAGTTCTCCTTCGCCGGGTCGCAGGAGCTGGCCTCCCAGGTCCGCCAGGGCGTGCCCGCCGACGCCCTGGTCACCGCGGATACCAAGACCATGGACGACCTGCGGTCGGAGACCGGTACGCCCACGGTCATCGCGAAGAACCGGCTGACCATCGCCACCGCCAAGGACAACCCCAAGGGCGTCAAGGGCCTCTCCGACCTCTCCCGCGGCGAGCTCAAGGTCGTACTGGCCGCGCCCGAGGTACCCGTGGGCCGGTACAGCAAGAAGGTCCTGGACCAGCAGCACGTCACCGTCAAGCCGGTCTCCCAGGAGCCGAACGTCCGGGCCGTCCTCAGCAAGGTCTCGCTGGGCGAGGCCGACGCCGGGATCGTCTACCTCACCGACGCCGCCGCGGCCAAGGGCAAGGTCGCGACCGTCACCGTGCCCGACGCGCAGAACGCCGTCGCCTCCTACCCCGCCGCCGCCCTAAAGAACTCCGCGCACACCAAGGAGGCGGGCGACTTCGTGAAGTGGCTGAGCACGGACGAGGCGCAGAAGCTGCTCCGCGCCGCCGGCTTCCAGCAGCCGTGAGGAAGGGCCCGCGCCGGGGGCGCACGCCCCTGGCGCTCGGGCTGCCGGCCGTCCTGGCCGTCGCCTTCCTGCTCCTCCCCCTGCTCGGCATCCTCGCCCGGACCCCCTGGGACACGCTGCCGTCCCGCCTGGGCTCGCACGAGGTCTCCGAGGCGCTGGGACTGTCCCTCCTGGTCTCCGGCTGGGCCCTCCTGCTCTCCCTGGTCCTGGGCGTCCCCCTGGCATGGCTGCTGGCCCGCCGGGACTTCCCCGGTAAGGCGCTCGTACGCAGCCTGGTGATGCTCCCGATGGTCCTGCCGCCGACCGTGGCCGGCGTGGCACTGCTCCAAGGCTTCGGCCGACGCGGCGTACTGGGCCCCTGGCTGGAGACATGGTTCGGCGTCACCCTGCCGTTCTCCACGGCCGGAGCGGTCGTGGCGTCGGCATTCGTGTCCATGCCCTTCCTCGTCATCAGCCTGGAAGGAGCGCTGGAAAGCCTCCACCCGCGCTACGAGGAGACCGCGACGACCCTGGGGGCGACACCCCTCCGGGTCTTCCGGACCATCACCCTCCCTATGATCGCCCCCGGTCTGCTGGCCGGGGCGGCGCTCAGCTGGGCCCGCGCCCTGGGCGAGTTCGGCGCGACGATCACCTTCGCGGGCAACCTCCCGGGCACCACACAGACCCTCCCCCTCCAGGTCTACCTGCTCCTCCAGGAGGACCCGGAAGGAGCGACAGCCGTATCGCTCCTCCTGCTCGCGATCGCGACAGCGGTACTCCTGGCCCTACGAGGCCGCTGGCTGGGCGGCCCGCAGCCGCACGGAGGCGGAAGGGGGCGGGACGGGGAGGGCTCCGGAGAGGGCGTTGGGGGCACCCCCAGCGGTAGCTGGGGGAATGATTTGCGGCAAATTTCGGGGCTCCTCACCCGTGGAACAGGGGCCGTAAATCATGCAGCCCCGGAGGACCCTCCCCGTCCCGCCCCCGACCCCACCCCGCACCCGCTGCACACCACGGTCGAAGGCGCCACCACCACCCGCATCGAGGCCGAATCGGGCACCACCATCGCCGTAGTGGGCCCCAACGGCGCGGGAAAGACCACCCTCCTCCGCGCCCTCCTCGGCCTGACCGACCGAGCGACCGCCAGACCCCTCCGACTGGGCGACACCGACGCCTCCGACAGCCCCCCGCACACCCGGCGCATCTCCTGGGTCCCCCAGGACGGCGCCCTCTTCCCCCACCTGACCGCCCTCGCCAACACCGCCTACGGCCTCCGAGCCCAGGGCGTCCCCCGCGCCGAGGCCCACCACGAGGCCCGGCACTGGCTCGACCGGCTGGACGTCGGCGAGCTCGCGCGCCGCCGCCCCGGCAGCCTCAGCGGCGGCCAGGCCCAGCGCGTGGCCCTGGCCCGCGCCCTCGCCGCCCGCCCCCGGCTGCTGCTCCTGGACGAGCCGCTGGCCGCGCTCGACCAGTCGACCCGGGCGCACGTCCGGCACACCCTGCGCACCCACCTCGCGGACTTCCCGGGCGTCTGCCTGCTGGTCACCCACGACCCCGTGGAGGCCGTGTCGCTCGCCGACCGCGTCCTCGTGCTGGAGGACGGCCGCACGGTGCAGTACGCGACGCCCGCCGAGCTGACCCGTCACCCCCGCTCGCCCTGGGTGGCCCGGATGCTGGGCCGGAACGCGTGGCCGGGAAAGTCCACGGCGGAGGGAACGGTGGTGCTGGACGGCGGCACGACCCTCGTCGCGGCCCCGCCGACAGGGGAAACGGATCGTAGGGAAGGCACGACCCCGGGCCTGGCGGTGACCGGCCCGGAGGCCGTGTCCCTGCACACCACCCGCCCCACGGACGGCAGCCCCCGCAACGTCTGGCCCGGCACGATCCGCGAGATCACGACACAAGGCGCCCGGCTCCGCGTCCTCGTGGCCGGCGAACCGGACGTGGTCGCGGAGGTGACCCCGTCGGCGGCGGCGGACCTCGGCCTGGCGGAGGGCGTACGGGTCTGGGTCAGCGTAAAAGCAACAGAGGTCACCTTCGTACCGCTCTAGCGGTGAGGCGGCCCGGCCGCACCCCAGGGATGCCAACCCCAGCGCCCCGAATCGGCCCCGCGTGCCCCGAACGCCCCACCCCGCGCGCACCCCCGCCCGCCGCCCCGCAAGATGGCAGTCGGCCCCTTTCTCCGGCCCCTCAGCCCTCGACCCCGGGAGCGCGCCGTTGTCCAGTTCCGTAAGGGCCGGGGGCCTGTTGTGCGCCGCGCTGCTGACCCTCAGCGCCGTCAGCTGCGCGGGCGGCGGCGAGAACGGCGGCTCGGCGTCGGCAGCGGCGGCGGCCGCCGCCCCGGAGCGCCAGCGGCTGAACTGGAAGCCCTGCCCGGCGCCGAGCGGCAGTGAGAGCGGGGCGACGGGCAAGGCGCCGGGCGCCGACTGGGAGTGCTCGACGCTGCGCGCGCCCCTGGACTACGGCAACCCGGGGAACGGCAGCGTCGACCTCGCGCTGATCCGGGCGAAGGCCACCGACCGGGCCCACCGCATCGGCTCCCTGGTGTTCAACTTCGGCGGCCCCGGCGGCTCGGGCATCACCACGCTCCCGGCGTTCGCCGACGACTACACCAAACTGCGCACTCGTTACGATCTGGTGAGCTTCGACCCGCGAGGCGTGGGCCGCAGCAGCGGCATCACCTGTCTGAGCGACAAGGAACTGGACGCGTACTACGCGGCCGACGCGGCCCCCGACACCAAAGAACAGGCGAAGAGCCTGGTCGAGCGGGTGGGAAAGTACGCGCAGGCGTGCGAGAAGCGGGCGGGGAAGATCCTGCCGCATGTGGGGACGTCGAACGCGGCCCGCGACATGGACCTGATGCGGCGGGTGCTGGGCGACGACAAGCTGCACTACTTCGGCGTCTCGTACGGCACCGAACTGGGCGGGGTGTACGCCCACTTGTTCCCGGACAAGGTGGGCAGGGCCCTCTTCGACGGCGTCGTGGACCCGACCAGCGACCCCGTGCAGGGCTCCCTGGGCCAGGCGAAGGGGTTCCAGCTGGCCCTGGGCAACTACATGGACGCATGCGTGAAGAACTCCGACAACTGCCCGACGGAGCAGCAGATCGGGGAACTGCTGCGGCGGCTGGACAAGAAGCCCGTGCCCGGCGCGGGCGGCCGCGAGCTGACCCGCTCGCTCGCCACGGCGGGCATCGCCCAGGCCCTGTACTCGCAGGACTTCTGGGACTACCTCACGGAGGGCATCGAGGACGCGGAGAACGGCGACGGGAAGCTGCTTCTCGCCCTCGCGGACGCGCTGAACGGCCGGGGCCAGGACGGGCGTTACAGCACGCTCCAGGCGTCGCTCAACGCCATCACGTGCGCGGACTTCGCGCAGCGGTACACGGCGGTCGAGATCGAGGCGAAGGCGCCGGAGTTCCGCAGGGCCTCCCCCGTGTTCGGGGACTTCATGGCCTGGAGCCTCACCCAGTGCACCGGCTGGCCGGTCAAGGGCGAGTGGCGGACCCCGGACGTGAGCGCCAAGGGCGCGCCGCCGATCCTCGTGGTCGGCAACACCGGTGACCCGGCTACCCCTTACGAGGGGGCGCGCGCGATGGCGCGCGAGCTGGGCCCGGGGGTAGGAGTGGAGCTCACCTACCGGGGACAAGGGCACGGCGCGTACGACGGCGGCAACGCGTGCGTCAAGGAAGTGGTGGACGCGTACCTGTTGGAGGGTACGGTGCCCCAACCGGGCAAGATCTGCTCATAGTACTGTTCAACGTACACACAGCACATATCACATGGCATCGGTGGCGCGAACCGACGCGTCGAATGTCTGTGGCTCGCACTACGATCTCCCGCACAGCAGTTCCGTGACGGACGGTCGGGGGGAATGCGATGTCGTACAGCCCGCCGCGGCCCACCGGGCAGGCCGAGCGCAAGGTGCGCGTGCTCACCGGCTTCCTGGCGGTCGCCGCCCTCGTGGCCGCCCTGGTCGCGCTCTGGCAGACGCAGTCCACGCCGCTCGCCCGCCGGACGTACTGCTGGGGCGCCTGGACGGAGGGGGCGGGCCCGTTCCGGGACGGCGGCGGCGAGCGCGCCGCCGAGGAGAGCGTCCCCACCCGGGAGCGGCCGCGCGGCCATTGCGTCGTCAGCTGGCGGGGCGGCCGCGGCGCGGGGGCGTACGAGCAGCGGATCGAGGTGCGGCTCGGCACGGGCCCGAGCGACGTCGCGGGGCGGCGGGAGTGGGTCGGCGGGCTGTTCGCGGGCGGTGACCGGGCGCTGCCCGGCCTGCTGCCCGGGTTCACGGCCGACGGATCGGGCGCGCTGGTGCTGCCGGAGAGCTGCGACGTGGGCGGCCGCCCGTCGGTCGTGACGCTCACCAGCTCGTTCACGGACGCCGTCGACAGGGGCAGCCATCCGGGGTTCCCCGAGGACTCCCCCGCGCGGACGGGCGAGTTGCTCGTCCGGGCCGCCAACCGCGCGACGGAGACGACGCGTTGCTCCGAGGCGCCGTCCCTACGGCTCCGCCCGGAGCCGCTCGCGTCGTCCACGCCGCCGGCCCCGGACGCGCCGGCGGGGCGGTGCGCGATCCCCGGGCTGGGCGAGGACGCCGCCGGGGAGCACCTGACCGACACGGTGGCCGGCGGCGCCGGGGACGACCTTCAGTCGTGCGCGGTGGCCGAGGGCGACGACGGACGCCCGGCGGCCCGGTTCACGATGGTCGGGCGGCCCAGGATCGTCGCCCTCTTCGACGGTCTGACTGGCGACTCGCCGCCGGCCCCGGGCTGGCGGGGGCGGGGGCGGATGGACGCGGCGGGGGCACTGCTGAGGGCGGAGTGCGACGGCAGACCGACGGTCTTCGCGATGCGGGTGGGTCCTGGACGGACCCATACGCGGCTGGACGACCCACGGCGCTCGTTCCCGGCCTTCGTGGACGCGGTGGCGGCACGCATAGGCTGCGCGCCGCTGCATACGGGCTGACGCCCGGGACTCGGGGCTCCGCCCCGGACCCCGGCCCTGTCCTCGGCCGCCAGGGCGGGCCGGAAATCCCGACCCGCCCCGCGCACGGCCGAACCGCCTAAGCGCTCCGCTGGAACTCCGGCGAGTCGTCCGCGGGTGCGTCGTGGCTGGTCGCGCAGTTCCCCGCGCCCCTTCGGGGCGCTGCCGAACCGCACCGGACTTCGCCGGCCGGCTTAGTACACCGGCTTCTCGGGCTCGATCTGGTTGACCCAGCCGATCACGCCGCCGCCCACGTGCACCGCGTCGGCGAAGCCCGCGGACTTCAGGACCGCCAGGACCTCCGCGGAGCGGACGCCCGTCTTGCAGTGCAGGACGATCTTCTTGTCCTGGGGCAGGTCCTGGAGAGCGGCGCCCATCAGGAACTCGTTCTTCGGGATCAGCCGGGCGCCGGGGATCGAGACGATCTCGTACTCGTTGGGCTCGCGGACGTCGATGATGTCGATCTTCTCGTCCGCGTCGATCCACTCCTTGAGCTGCCGGGGAGTGATCGTGGAACCCGCGGCGGCCTCCTGGGCCTCCTCCGAGACCACACCGCAGAACGCCTCGTAGTCGATCAGCTCGGTGACCGTGGGGTTCTCTCCGCAGACCGCGCAGCCGGGGTCCTTGCGCACCTTGACCTGGCGGTAGGTCATCTCCAGGGCGTCGTAGATCATCAGGCGGCCGACCAGCGGCTCGCCGATGCCCGCGAGCAGCTTGATCGCCTCGTTGACCTGGATCGAGCCGATGGAGGCGCACAGCACGCCCAGCACGCCGCCCTCGGCGCAGGAGGGCACCATGCCCGGCGGCGGGGGCTCGGGGTAGAGGCAGCGGTAGCAGGGACCGTGCTCGCTCCAGAAGACGGACGCCTGGCCGTCGAAGCGGTAGATGGAGCCCCAGACGTACGGCTTGTTCAGCAGCACGCAGGCGTCGTTGACCAGATAGCGGGTGGCGAAGTTGTCCGTGCCGTCCACGATCAGGTCGTACTGGGAGAAGATCTCCTTGACGTTCTCCGCCTCCAGGCGCTCCTGGTGGAGGACGACGTTCACGTAAGGGTTGATGCCCAGCACCGAGTCACGGGCGGACTCGGCCTTGGAACGGCCGATGTCGGCCTGGCTGTGGATGATCTGCCGCTGCAGATTCGATTCGTCGACCTCGTCGAACTCCACGATGCCGAGGGTGCCCACGCCGGCCGCGGCGAGGTACATCAGAGCGGGGGAACCGAGGCCGCCGGCACCCACACAGAGCACCTTCGCGTTCTTCAGGCGCTTCTGCCCGTCCATCCCGACATCGGGGATGATCAGGTGACGGGAGTACCGACGAACCTCGTCAACGGTGAGCTCGGCAGCCGGCTCGACCAGGGGTGGCAGCGACACGGGGTCTCCAGGAGAGGCATCCCCGCTCGCGCGGGGAACATACAGGCGGCGTTCGGTTCTTCCCCTGTAACCCTGCCACGCCCCGTCTCATTCCGAGACACCAGGTCCGATGCGCGAGACGATCTCGTCCCAGTAGCCGGGCATCACCTCCCAGGGGTCCGCTTCGTCCCGGTCCGTCCGGTCGGTGAAGTAGATCGTCCCCGCGCCCTGCCAGCGGGCGATGCGCAGGGCCTCGTCCAGGTGCGCCCGGGGCACGCCGTACACCAGGTGGCAGAACCGCTCCGGCGGGTGGTCGGCGGTCCACTCGGCCACCTGCGACCAGCGGTAGGCGGACCAGGGCCCGCGGAAGGTCACCAGCTGGTCGGCGAGTTCGGCGTATCCGGCGCAGGGGTGGGCGCCGTGGACGAGGACGACGCGGGCGCGTTCGCGCAGCGTCCGCAGGGCGCTCACGGCGCGGCGGACCGTGGGCAGCGCGGCCGGGCCCGTGGGGCAGGCGTCCAGCGAGAAGCCGTCCACCTTGTACCAGTTGAGGTAGCGCTGCGCCTCCCCGAGGAGCTCCTCGAAGGGGCGCTCGCCGAACTTCAGGTCCAGGTGGCCGAGGAGCCGGACGCCCGCGTCCCGCAACCGGGCGACGGCGGGCAGGCAGTACGGGTCCGGGCGGGCGCCCGGACCTCCCGAGGCGCCGGGCGCGGCCATGGCGCCGCTGCCGAGCACGACCCAGTCCACCGGCACGTCCGCGCGCAGGAGTTCGCCCCATTCGGCGGGGGCGAGCAGCGGGTGGGCCATGCCGGGGACGCCGAACCGCAGCGGGGCGTCGGTGTCCGGCGAGGCCCGGCGGCCGGAGGGGATCAGATACGACACGCCGCCTCCATCCAGATGTCGGCGAGCGACTCCTCCAGGCCGATCCGGGGCCGCCAGCCGAGCCGGTCGCGCGCGGTGCGCACGTCGGCCTGCTGCCAGCTGCCGCAGCCGTCGGGGTAGGGGTAGGCGGGCGGGGTGCCGAGGTGCGGGTCGTCCAGCTCGTGGAGGGCGCCGCCGAAGCCCGCGACGCGGGCGAGCAGGGAGGCGGCGTCGCGGAGCCTGACCGCGCGGCCGGTGCCGATGTTGACGGCGCCCTGGGCGGCGGAGAGGGAGGCGGCGTGGACGGCGCGGGCCACGTCGCGGACGTCGACGAAGTCGCGCTGCACCCCGAGGCCGCTGAGCTTGAGCTCGCTGTCGCCGCTCTGCATGGCGCGGCGCATGGCGTCGGCGAGCCGGCCCAGCGGGGAGCCGGCGGGGGTGCCGGGCCCGACGGGCGAGAAGACGCGCAGCACGATGGCGTCCAGGCCGGAGCCGAGGACGAGCTCGGTGGCGGCGAGCTTGCTGACGCCGTACGGGCCGCCGGGTCGGGGGACGGCGTCCTCGGCCGTGGACGAACCGGGCTGCGAGGGCCCGTACTCGGAGGAACAGCCGAGCTGGACCAGGCGGGCGCCGCAGCCGCTGCGCCGCAGCGACTCGCAGACGGTGGCGACGGCGACGGTGTTGTGCCGGGTGAGGTCGCGGGCGCCGCCGCGGGTGGCGCCCGCGCAGTTGATCACCACGCCGGGGTGGACGGCGTTGAGGAAGCGGGTGAGCGCCCCGGGGCTGCCGGTGGCCAGGTCGAAGCGGACGTCCGCGTCGTCGCCGCGGCCGAGGGCGGTGAGCTGGACGGCGGGGTCGGCGAGCAGCCGGTCGGCCACGTAACGGCCGAGGTAGCCGTTGGCGCCGAGCAGAAGGACCCTCATCGGTCGCGTGCTCCCTCTCGCCCGGCGGTGCGGATGGGGTGAACGGTCATCTTGCTTGCTCCTCTGACAGGGGTGTGCGGCCCGGTGGACGGTTCACCGGGCCGGGGCTCGCCGGGGGCGGCGGGGTCTGCGGGTGCGGTGGGCGCGGCACGGGCGCCGGGGCGGCGGGGGCGTCGTCCGGGGCGGCGACCATCCCGCTCCGGTGAGCGGAGGCGGCGCACACCGTCAGGGGCACGGCGGCGGGGCCCTGGGCCCCGGTGGGGCCGTCGTCCGGGGCGGCGGCCGTCCTGCTCCGGTGGGCGGAGGCGGCACACGCCGCCAGGGGCACGGCGGCGGGGCCCTGGGCCCGGCGGGGGCGTCGTCCGAGGCGGCGGCCGTCCCACTCCGGTGGGCGGAGGCCGGGGCGGCGCGGGCAGCGCGGACGCGGCGCACGCCGCCAGGGCACGACAGCGGGGCCATGAGCCTCGGCAGGGGCGTCGTCCGGGGCGGCGACCGCCCCGCTCCGGTGAGCGGAGGCGGCGCACACCGTCAGGGGCACGGCGGCGGGGCCCTGGGCCCCGGCGGGGGCGTCGACCGGGGCGGCGACCGTCCCGGACCCGTGGGCGGAAGCCCGGGCCGGCGCGGGCAACGCGGACGCGGCGCACGCCGCCAGGGGCACGACAGCGGGGCCATGAGCCTCGGCAGGGGCGTCATCCGGGGCCGCGGCCGCCCCGCTCCGGTGGGCGGAGGCCCGGGCCAGCGGGGGAAGGGCATGGATCAGCAGGGCGAGCGCGGGCACGGCGCACGCCGTCAGGGGCACGGCGGCGGGGCCCTGGGCCCCGGCGAGGGCGGTGAGCGGCCGCAGCGGCCCGCCGCCCGGGGCTAGCAGGGCGCCGAGCAGCGCGGCGGCCTCCGTCGCGCAGGCGGTGAGCGCGGCCACCGCGGCCGCCCGGCCCAGGCCCCGGGAGGCCACCAGCCGGGCGAGGAAGAGCAGCCCGCCGAGGGCGGTGACGGCGGCGAGCGGTCCGGCGGGCACGGTGCCGCGCAGCGCCGCGTGCCCGGCCGCCAGGAGGGCGGCCAGGGCGGCGAGGTGGAACCCGGTGGCGAGGACGGGCACGGGCCGCACCCGGGACCGGAACTCCGCGAGGGTGCGGCTGCCGAGCAGCGCGCGGCGCACCCGGGCCGTGAACCAGCGCGCGCTCCACGCCGCGGACGCGGTGGCGCAGGCCAGGGCGAGCGCGGTCGGCACGGCGGCGGTGAGGGCGCCGGCGAGGCCGGCGGGCCCGGCGAGCTCCCGGGCGGGCCGCCCGGCCAGCAGGGCCGTGAGCAGGCGGTCGCCCACGAGGCCGTAGGCGACCAGCCAGAGCGTGGCGGACCACCGCGCCGCCCGCCACCGGTAGGTGCCGGGCGGGCGGTACGCCGGGGGCGGCAGGTGCGCCGCCCGCGACCGGCCGGGGTGGGACCGGTGGGCGCCGGGTTCGGCGCGCGCGCCCTCGCCGCACGGCGGTTCACCGCACGGCGGTTCACCGGGCGGCGGACCGCCCCGCGCCGGTCCCCCTCGCCGAGCCTCGGCGCACGGCGGGCCGCCGTCCCGGAACCCGCCGCCCGGCGCCCCTCGGAGCGACCTTCGGAGCACCCCTCCGACGCCCGCCGGGCCGGCGGACGCCGTCTCCGGACCGCATCGGGCGGCCCTCGCCCCACAGGGTCCTCGGCCGGGGACTTCTCCCGCTGTTCCCCGCGCGGCGGGCCACCGCCCACCTTCGTCGCCGGCCCCGCAGCGGCACCCGCGGCCGCACCCGGACGGCTCCCCGGCCGGAAGGCCGCCCGGCGCCGTCTCCGGGCCGCGCCCCCGCGCGTACAACTCCTCCGCCAGGGAGAACAGATCGCGGTGGCGGCACTCGGCCGCCGTGTGGTCCATGGCGCCCCGGGCCTCCAGGCCGGCGGCGATCTCCAGGGGGTCCACGGCGCGCGCGCAGAGCTCGCGGTGGCGTCGGAGGAGCGCCTTCACCGGGTCGGCGGGTGCCGTCGGGACGGGTATGCCGGTGGGGTTCGGCGGGCTGCCCGCCCGTAGCGACGCGCTCATGACCGGCCCGCCCAGGTCGGGGAGGCCGCGCGCGGCGACCAGCTGAGCGGCGGGTGCGCTCCCGCGGCGCGGCCGAAGGGGACCGCCGGGTCGGAGCCGTCCTGCCGGACGGGGGCCCGGGAGATCAGTTCGAGGTAGATGCCGCGAAAGGCCGTCACATGACGTTCCACCGTGAAGAGTTCGAGGGCGCGCTCCCGTGCCGCCGCACCGAGCAGGGCCCGCCGGGCGGGGTCGCGGAGCAGGTCGAGGCAGCCGGTGGCCAGCGCGCCGGGGTCGCCCGGCGGGACGACCAGCCCCGTGCCGCCGACGGCCTCCCGGACGGCGCAGGCGTCCGCCGCGACCGTGGCCCGGCCGCAGAACATCGCCTCGACCAGCGGCAGCGGGAAGGCGTCCGCGGCCCCGGCGAGGACGACACTGCCCGCCGCGTACGTCTCCGGGCGCACCGCCTCCTCGTACGTCACGCCGTCGGGGGGTTCGGCGCCCGGCGGCGGGGCGCCGACGACCCTGAGCGTCGCCGCCGGTTCGGCGGCCCGCACGGCGGCGAAGGCGTCCCACAGATGGGGCTCGGGAGGGCCGAGCCACAGCAGCGTCCGGCCGTCGTCCAGGGGCGCGCCGACGGGCCCCTGTGGCCCCCCGGCCCCCTCGCCGACCGCTTCGTAAGGGCGTTCGTCCACGCCGGGGTGGACCGTGCGCAGCCGCTCGCGGGCGGCGCCGCAGCGCTCCTGCCAGCGCCGCACCCGGGCGTCGCCGGGGGTGATCAGGTCGGCCCGGCCGTAGACCTCGGCGGACAGCAGCCGGTGGAAGGAGGAGATCGGCGTCCTTACGGCGAGCGGCAGTCCGGCGGAGCCCGCGGCGCTGTTCAGGTAGTAGGCGCGCAGCCGCACCTCGTACTCGGTGACGAGGAGCGGGGTACCGAAGAAGCGTTTGGCCAGCAGGCCCGGGAGCGCGGCGGGTCCGGCGGACGTGGCGTGGCAGAGGTCGACGGCGGCGAGCCCCCGGTCGTGGTCGCCGGCGGCGCCGTACCAGTCCAGGGAGAGGGGGCGCAGCGCCCGCTCCAGGAAGGCGGAGACGGCGAGCAGGTCGGCGACGCGGACGCCGTACGCCGCCGGGTGCGCGCCGGGTGCGCGGCAGGCCGCCTCCAGGGTGCGGAGGGCCTGCTCGGAGCGGAGCGCGGCGCCCAGGCCACCGGCCTCCCGGGCGAGGTCGGCGAGGCCGTGCAGACCCTCGGCGAAACGGTACGCCTGGCCCTCGGTGGAGGGGGCCGTCCCCTCGGCGCCCCCCTCGGCGGTTCCACTCACGGCACCGGAGTCACCCGGCGCACCGGACGCACCAGGAGCCTCCACCGAACCGGAGCCCCCTCTGGCTCTATCGGTCCCTCCAGGCCCCCCAGACCCCCCGGCCCCACCTGCCCCGCCCGCGTCCGTGGCGCAGATCGCCGCGGCCAGTTCCCCGAAGTGCTCCTCGAACCGCTGCCGTTCACGCCGTCCGTACGCGCCGTACGCGCGCCCCGTGTCCCCTTCCGGCGGGTCGCCCCAGAGCGGTGCCGTCCGTACCCGCCGCACCTGTTTGGGGAGGCCGTACCACCCGCCGCGCTCCTGGCGGGCGCCCCGGCTCAGGGCATAGACCTCGAAGTCGTGCTGGTCGAGCCCCCTGACGAGCTGGTCGCACCACTCGCCACCCTCACCCGCGGCATACGGATATCCACCCTCCGTGAGGAGTCCCACGCGCACGCACGCACCCCCGTCTGTCCACTGTGGCCTCGGCAGCCGCCGAACGGCAGCGGGAGCACGCTATGCGCGGGGCCGTGCGGCGCGACGGACGGTTGTCCGTCGCACCACCGGAAGGGGTGAACAGAAGTGACTTTCCCGAAGATGGGGCGTTGCTTCGCGCTATGCGGCGGCTTCGGCCTTTTCGAGCCGCGGGACGGCCGCCAGCAGGCCCTGTGTGTAGGGGTGGCCGGGCCGCTCGTAGAGGGTGTCGGCGGCGCCCTCCTCCACGATCCGGCCGCCCTTCATCACCACCAGCCGGTCGCTGACCTGCCGGACGACGGCGAGGTCGTGGGCGATGAAGACCAGGGCGACGCCCAGGTCGCGCTGGATCTCGCCGAGGAGCCGCACCACCTGGGCCTGGGTGGTGACGTCGAGGGCGGAGACCGGCTCGTCGCAGACGATCAGCCGGGGCTCGGGCGCGAGCGCCCGCGCGATGCCGACCCGCTGCCGCTGTCCACCGCTGAACTCATGGGGGTAGCGGTGGTACGCGCCGGGGTCGAGCCCCACCCGCTCCAGCAGTTCGCGCACCCGGGCGACGATCTCCGCGTCGCCGAGCCGACCGGCGGCGCGCAGCGGGTCGGCGATGGACTCGCCGACGCTGCGCCGGGGGTTGAGGGAGGAGACCGGGTCCTGGAAGACCATCTGGAGCTCGCTGCGGAACGCCCGCAGCTCGCGCTCCTTCAGACCGCCGATGTCCCGGCCCCGGTAGCGCAGCGCGCCGCCGGTCGGCTCCAGGAGCCGGACGAGCATCCGGCCGAGCGTCGTCTTGCCGCTGCCGGACTCGCCGACGACGCCGATGGTCTCCCCCGCGCGGACGGTCAGTGAGACCTCCTCGACGGCGGTGACCGCCTTACGGCCGCGCCCGAACGTCCGGGTGAGGCCCTCGGCCTCCAGCAGTACGCCGGTGTCGGCGGCGCCCTCGGCAGAGCCCTCTACGGCGCCCTCGACAGAGGGGACCGGACGCTTCGCGACGACCTTACGGCGGACGTTCAGCCGGGGGACGGCCGCCAGCAGGTCCCGCGTGTAGGTCTCGCGCGGCGTGTCGAGCACGGTGCGCACCGGAGCGTGCTCCACGGCCCGGCCGTCCTTCATCACCAGCAGCTCGTCGACGGTGCCGGCCGCCACCCCGAGGTCGTGGGTGACGAGGATCAGCCCCGTGCCCGTCTCCTCGCGCAGGTCGCGCAGCAGGTCGAGGATCTGCGCCTGGACGGTGACGTCGAGGGCCGTGGTGGGTTCGTCGGCGACGAGGAGCCGGGGCTCGCAGGCGAGGGCCATGGCGATCAGGGCCCGCTGGCGCATGCCGCCGCTGAACTCGTGCGGCCGGGACCGGGCGCGGCGGGCCGCGTCCGGGATGCCGACCCGGTCGAGGACCTCGGTGGCGCGCTCCCGGGCGGCACGCCGGGAGGCGTCCTTACGGTGCGTGCGGTAGACCTCGGCGATCTGGTCGCCGATGGCCTGGTAAGGGTCGAGCGAGGAGAGCGGGTCCTGGAAGACCATGGCCGCCACCCCGCCGCGCAGCGCGCGCAGTTCGGCGTCCCCGGCGGCGAGCACGTCGTGCCCGGCGACGGTCACCGAGCCGGAGACCTCGGCGCCGGTGTCCCGGTGCAGGCCGAGCAGGGCGTACGCGGCGGTGCTCTTGCCGGAGCCGGATTCGCCGACGATGCCGAGGGCGCCGCCCCGGGCGAGCGTGAAGGAGAGTCCGTCGACGGCCCGGACGACGCCGTCCCCGGTGGGGAAGGCGACGGACAGGTCCGTCACGGAGACCAGGGGTTCGGTGCCGGCGGTCATCGCAGGGCCACCCTTCGGTCGGCGACGGCGTAGAGGACGTCCGCCACGATGTTGGCGATCACGACGGCGGTGCCGGTGATCACCACGACGGCCACGACGACCGGGAGGTCGATCTTCTGCGTGGCGTTTACCAGCAGCTGGCCGATGCCGGGCAGGCCGAACGTCACCTCGGTCACCATCGCGCCGCCGAAGATCGAGCCGAAGTCGGCGGCGGTCAGGGCGATGACGGGGGCCAGTGCGCCCCGCAGGGCGTGCCGCGCGACCAGCGACCGCTCCCGCACGCCGTAGGCGCGGAAGGTGCGGATGTGATCCTCGGCCAGCGTCTCCAGCAGGGAGCTGCGGGTGAGCCGGGCGTATTTGGCGGATTCGAGCAGGCCGAGCGCCAGCCAGGGCAGCAGCATGTTCCAGGCCCACTGCTCGGGGTCCTGGGTCAGCGGCACGTAGGAGGGGAACGGCAGCCACTCCAGGTACACGCAGAAGAGCATCAGCAGCGCCACGCCGCTGATGAAGACCGGGGTGGCGGTGCCGGCGAGGGTGAGCCAGGTGAGGGCGCGCTCGGTCACCCCGCCGCGCCGCAGCGCGGACAGCAGACCGGTGCCGATGCCGACCGCGAGCCAGACGGCCATGGCGCCGACGGCCAGCGAGGCGGTGGCGGGCAGCCGGTCGACGAGCATGTCGGTGACCAGCTGGTTGTTCTGGTACGAGAGGCCGAAGCAGGGCGCGTCGCAGTGCAGCACGCTGGTTCCGGTGGAGTAGTCCTGACCGGTGAACACGCCCTGGAGGAAGTGCCAGTACTGCGTCAGGAGGGGGTCGTCGAGCGAGAGCTGCTCGCGGACCTGCCGGATCTGCTCGGTGTTGCAGCGCGGGCCGCACGCCAGGCGCGCGGGGTCGCCGGGCGCGACGTAGAACGTCACGTAGACGACGGCCGAGAGCACGAGGACGACGGCGACCGCGCCCAGGGCGCGGCGCAGGAAGTAGGTGGTCACGCCGTGCCTCCCGGACGGGACTTGCGGGATTCGCGCCCGCCCCGGCCGACCCGCAGCCGGGACGCCTCGCGGGGGTCGAGGGCGACGCGCACCCCGTCCGCGAGGACGGTGAACGCGAGCGTGGTGACGAACAGCATCGACGCGGGCAGCAGGACGTACGCGGGGTCCGCGCGGAACCATGTGTTGGCCGTCGAGAGCATCTGCCCCCAGGAGGGCGTCGGCGGCTTCACGCCCACGCCGAGGAAGGACATGGTCGACTCGATGACGATGTTGCTCGGCACCAGGATGGCCGCATAGGTGATCACGGGCGCGGCGAGCCCGGGCAGCAGCTCGCGCCGGGCGACCCGCCAGGACGAACCGCCGGTCAGCCGGGCGGCGGAGACGTAGTCGAGCTTCTTCAGGCTCAGCGTCTGCCCGCGCACGAGCCGCGCCGTGGACCCCCAGGCGAGCAGCCCGATGGCGAAGACGAGCAGCAGCGGGCGCGGGAAGTCCGCCGGGACGACGGCCACCATCGCGATGGCGAAGACCAGCAGCGGCATCGACACCATCACATCGGTGAGGTGGGTGAGCGCGCTGTCGGCGAACCGGTTGCCGAGCGCGGCGCCCAGGCCCACCGCGAGGCCGATGAGCACCTGGACGACGGTGGCGCCGAGGGCGACGAGCAGGGAGACCCGGGCGCCGTAGAGCAGCCGTACGAACATGTCGCGGCCGGTGCCCGGTTCGACGCCGAGCCAGTGCTCGGCGCTGATGCCGCCGAAGTCGCCGAGCGGCACGCCGCCGCGCGCGGAGTCGACGAGGGCGTCGTGGTAGGTGTTCGGGTCCTGGCCCTCCAGCGCGGCCAGCAGCGGCGCGGCGAGGGCGAGGAGGACGAGCAGACCCAGCACGGCGGCGGCCGCGAGCGCGGACTTGCGCGCCCTCAGCCGCCGCCAGACCTGCCGGGCCCCGGAGGCGGGGGCGAGCCCCGCCGCCGGTTCCGGGGTGGAGAGGAGGTCCGTCACTTGACCGCGACCTGCGAGATGTCGAGGACGCCGGTCCAGTCGCTGATGACGACGTTCTTGACGTCCTTGCCGTAGAGGCGCTTGTAGACCGGGTGGAACAGCGGCACGGTCAGCGCCTGCTCGCCGATCTTGCGGTCCAGGGCGCCCCAGCGCTTGGCGGCGGCGTCATGGTCGGTGATCTTGTTGATCTCGTCGATCTCGTCGTTGATCTTGGAGTCGTCGAGGCGGGCGGTGTTGAAGTTGCCGGCGCCCTCCTTGACGATCTGCCGTCCGTCGAAGATCGGGGCCAGGAAGGGGCCGCCGGAGGGCCAGTCGGCGCCCCAGTGGGCGAGGAAGAGGTCCGGCTGCTTGTCGAGGCTGTGGACCTTCTCGTCGTAGTCGTTGGACTCCAGCCCCGCCAGCTTGACCTTGATCCCGGCCTCCTTGAGCGCGGCCTGGACCGCGGTCGCGATGTCGGGGCTGGTCTCGAAGTCCTGGGCGGTGGAGTGGGTGAGCGTGATCTCCAGGTTCTCCTGGCCGGCCTGCTTCAGCAGCTCCTTGGCCTTGGCCGCGTCACCCGTGGCGCCCGCCGCGAAGTGGTCGTAGGGCGTGAAGCCGAAGGACTTCTGGTTGGGCAGGAAGGTCGTCGCCGGCTCGGCCAGCGAGGAGCCGCCCGCCGCGTTCACCACGCTGGTGCGGTTGACCGCGTAGGAGATGGCCTGGCGCACCTTCGGGTCGTCGAAGGGCTTCGCCTTGGGGTTGAAGGCGAGGTAGTTGGTGTAGCCGAAGTGGCCGGTGCCGACCCGGCTCGCGAGCTTCTTGTCACCGGTGACCTGGGCCAGCTCGGCGGGGCCGAGGTTGGTGTCGGTGGTCACGGCGGCGGCGTCCGCGCCCTGGCCGGCGGAGAGCCGCTGGTTGATGACGGCGGAGGAGAGGCCGGACTTGACCTCGATCCGGTCGGGGTAGGCGTGCCGCTCCTTGTCGGTCGCCTCCGACCAGTTCTCGTTGCGCTCCAGCACCATCTGCTCGCCGTCGTTCTCGTTCTTGACGACCTTGTACGGGCCGGACGAGACCGGGTGCTCGGCGTACTTGGCGCCGGTGTCCTTGGCCTTGGGCACGGGCGCGAACTGGGTGGAGGTCGCGAGGTAGGGGAAGTCGCCCTCGGACTTCCGCAGGTGGAAGACGAGGGTCTTGTCGTCGGGCGTCTCGATCGAGTCGAGGCCCTTCTTCTCCTTGTACGGCCCCTGGTAGGTGTCGCCGCCGACCAGCCAGTCGCGCAGGTACGGGGCGCCGCCGGAGAGTTCGGCGGCGAAGGAGCGCTCGATGCCGTACTTGATGTCGGCGGCCGTGATGGGCGAGCCGTCCTCGTACTTCAGCCCGTCCTTGAGCGTGTACGTCCACGTCTTGGCGTCGTCGCTCGCCCGGCCGATGTCGGTGGCCAGGTCGGGCACGACCTTGGTGCCCTCGGCACCGCTCTCCCGGTTGCGGGTGGTGAGCGTGCGGTAGACGAGCGAGGGGACGTTGCCGCCGCCGGAGGTGTAGAGGCGCGCGGGGTCGAACTGCTTCTGCGGCTGTCTGTTGAGGACGGTCAGGGTGCCGCCCTTCTGCGCGGCACCGTCGGCGCCGCCGCCCTTGGCGTCACCGCCGCTCTTCTCCGGGCCGCATGCCGCCGCGCCACCGAGCAGGACCACACTGACTGCGGCCGCGGCGACGCGGCGGGATATGGCGGGAAGTTGACGCATGACGAGGTATGCCTTTCGCGGGGAAGCGATCGTAAGGAGAGTGCAAGCACCCACGGAAGGCGGTTGGAGAAGATCGCGCAAGGGCGCGCGGACCGCCCCCGACGGACGCGATGCCGTTGCGCGTTGGCGCGGCGCGGAAGTACGCGGGGGGAAGGGCGGTCTCAGCGACAGAGGATGTCGGCGACTGCGTGCGCGGCCACGCCGATCAGCGCCAGCTCGAAGCCGGCGTTCTCGGAGGCGTGGTGGTGCGACATGCGCAGAACATTGAACGAATTTTCGCCAAGTGGCAAAGATGTCTCATATCCAGAGATGAAACGTCTCGCTTGACGAGACGATCGATCAAGCCCGCAGGCCGGGAGAATCCGGATGAAAGACGTCCGGATCATGGGTGCGGCCCCGGACCGCGCACCCCGGGCCGGTCCGCCCCCCCCTGAACCGCCGCTGCCCTGAACCGCCGCGCCCGCCGTGACTGACGCGACTGGTGCGACCGGCGCGGCCGCCCCGGTCACTCCCCCGGGAAGACCCAGGGGTTCGGCCGGCAGGTGACGCCGTCCGTGGTCAGGAACTTCGTCTGCTGCATCATCACCGGCGCGAGCGCGCCCTCCTTGGCGCAGGTCTCGTGGTCGTGACCGAGCCGGTGACCCACCTCGTGGTTGATCAGCATCTGCCGGTAGGCGTGCATCCGGTCGCCGTAGGTCTGCGCGCCCTGCGCCCAGCGATAGGCGTTGATCATCACGCGGTCGGTGGCGGCGGAGTCGCAGGAGACGTTGTCCTGCGTGGTGTCCAGGCCCGACTTGGCGCACCAGGTGGCCGTGGTGCGGGGGCTGGCCAGCGTGATCACGAAGTCCGGGTGGCCGGTGGAGACGCGTTCGAAGGTGCGCTCGCCGCCGTGGGCCCAGCTGCGCTCGTCGTTCAGGGTCTTCTGCACGGCCGTGGCGAACAGCCCGCCGTCGAGGGGCAGCCCCTTCTCCACGTCCACGCGGTAGCGCAGCACCTCGCCCTTGCCGGGGGCCTTGTCGTGGCCGCCCACGGTCTCGAAGTCGCCGGTGCCACGCGCGTCGGGGGCGAGCGGGTACTTCTTCGCCATCTTCTGCTCGTACGTGGCCGGGACCACGGCGCCGCCGTTGGGCGTGGGGCGGCTGTCGGAGCGCGAGGCGGCGTCCGGGCCGGTGCGCTCGACGTCCGCGGAGCGGGCCTGCGCCTTGCTGTCCGCGCCCTCCTGGACCTGACCGGCGACGATCACCGCGAGCACGGCCGTCACCAGGGCGGCGGCCACACCGGTGGCGGTGCGCGCGAGGCCCTGGCCGGGTCTGCCCGTACGGAAGGGGCCCGCGGTGCGGGGAGCGCGACGGCTGCCTGGCCCCGTGAGGATCACCCGGGGCACGCCGGCGTCAGCGGCGGAGGCCCCCTCGGCGGGCGCGTCGACGGCACCCGGGGAGCGGACGGCGCCCGGAGCGGAACCGGAAACGGAAGCGGAGGAGGCGGAAGAAGGGGAGGAGGCGGAAGGGACGGAGGGTGGGAACACCTCGTCCACGAACGGGAGTACGGGCTGGTGGGCCGCGTCCCGCCCGGCGGGATGGTCCGTCACATAGAGCGAACCGTAGGTGTGGTGCTCATAGCCGCCGGCCGGGCCCGCGGCCTGGCCTCGCTGGACGCCGATGACGCCCCAGCCGACGCCGGGCTCCGGCTGCGGCTCGGCCCGGACCGCGGTCATACCGGTCCACTCGGGGTCGAACAGCGGGTCCGGCCAGCCGCCCGGCGGCGGGGGCTCCGCGGCCTCGGGGGCCTCCTCGGCGGCCGAGGCGCGCCGGCGGCCCGTACCGGGCGCCGCGCCGAACTCCGCCCCGAACTCCGCGCGGGGCTCCGTACCGAAGGCGAGCCCGGGCCCGCCCAGTGGTCCGGCCTCCTCGCCGGCGCTCCCGGAGGAGTCGCCGGCAGGGCCCTCGGCGGCGGGCGCCGCGGGCCGGGGGGAAGCGTGGGAGGCACGTGCACTGTGTTTACCCACGAGGCGTTGCGCTCCGTTCTGCGGTGGCGGCGGTGTCCGCGAGCAGGTCGCGGAAGGCACGTGCCACCGCGTCCGGGTCCTCCATCATGGCGACATGTCCTGATTCCAGAAGCGTCAACAGCCGCGAGTCGCGGAAAGTCTTGCCGGCTCGCGCTGCCATACGGTACGAGACCAACTGGTCCCGTTTCCCGTAGACGAGCAGCGTAGGGGCGAGCACCTTCTCCGCCTGACGCCACAGCGAATGCTGGCCACCGAGGGTGTAGGCGTCCACGATGCCCCGTGCGGAGCGGGCCATCACGTCCCAGAAGTAGGGGAGCTCCAACCTCCGCTCGTACTCCGCGACCGCTTCCGCGAAGCCTTCGGATGTCACTCGTCCGGGGTCCCCGTAACAGAGCGCGAGTACCTCGCGGGTACGCCTCTCGGGTGTCCAGTCCTTCGTCATCCGCGCGAAGAGGGAGACGACGCCGGGCACCGCGAGCAGCCCGGTGGGCACCGCCGTGCGCTGCGGGCGCAGCTCCGGCAGGGCGGGAGAGATGAGCGTCAGGGTGCGCACGAGGTCGGGGCGGACCGCGGCGACGCGGGTGACGACGGCGCCGCCCAGGGAGTTGCCGACCAGGTGCACGGGGCCGCGCCCGGCGGCGTCGAGGTGGCGGATGACGACACGCGCGAAGCCGGTGAGGGAGTAGTCGCCGTCGTCCGGCGGCGGGGAGTCGCCGAAACCGGGCAGGTCGAGCGCCTCGCCGTCGACGTCGGCGGCCAGTCGCTCCAGCAGCGCCGACCAGTTCTGCGAGGAGCCGCCGAGGCCGTGCACGAAGAGGGCGGGCGGCAGGTCCGCCGCGAGCGGGCGCCGGGAACGCACGGCCAGCGCGGTCCCCGGCAGGGTCACCGTACGGACCTCCTCGCCCGCGCTGACCCGCGAGGGCCGCCCCGGAGGCACCACGGGGACGGCACGGGCATCCGGCGACTCGGTCGAAGACATGCGGGCAATGTTACGAGACGATCACGCCGGGCCTGTTGTGGCGGCGGTCACAGATCACCTGGCGCCGAGGGGGCCGCTCTCCTAGGCTCGTACCCAGGAGTACGAGGACGTTCTCCCCGGGAAGGGGTACCGCATGACCGTTGACCCGTCCGATCCCGAGACGTTCGAGGAGGAGCTCGATGTCACGGAGATCGACGTGGAGGCTCCGGAGGCCGACGCGGCCGAACAGCACGCGGACGTCTCGCCCCACCGCGACGACCCACCGGCCGGGATCGACCCCGACAGCGCCAATGAGGCGGACGTCGCCGAGCAGGCCCGGGTCGTCGAGCTCGACGAGGACGACTACCGCTGATCCGGGCGATCCGGGGCGATCCGGGGACGACCACCGGGGGCCTGGGGCACCCTGCGCCCAGTTGTCGCCGTTTTGTCGACTTCCCACAGCGTCCGGTACATGAAATTCTCCGCTCCGACCACGCACGGCCCGGTTACCCAAAAGTACGATGGCGGGCGCGGTGCACACCGTGCAGGGAACGATCATGGGAGGCGGCGTGACAGCCATCGAGCAGACCGAGGCGCGGCCGCGAGGCACGCGCCTGCCGCGCCGAGCCCGACGCAACCAGCTGCTGGGCGCGGCCCAGGAAGTCTTTGTCGCACAGGGTTACCACGCGGCGGCGATGGACGACATCGCCGAGCGCGCGGGCGTCAGCAAGCCGGTCCTCTACCAGCACTTCCCCGGCAAGCTGGACCTCTATCTGGCCCTGCTGGACCAGCACTGCGAGGCCCTGCTGCACGCGGTCCGCACCGCGCTCGCCTCCACCTCCGACAACAAGCTGCGGGTGGCGGCCACCATGGACGCCTACTTCGCGTACGTGGAGGACGAGGGCGGCGCCTTCCGCCTGGTCTTCGAGTCCGACCTCACCAACGAGCCGGCCGTGCGGGAGCGCGTCGACCGGGTCTCCCTGGAGTGCGCGCGGGAGATCAGCGACGTCATCGCCGAGGACACCGGCCTGTCCAAGGACGAGGCCATGCTGCTGGCCGTGGGCCTCGGCGGCGTCTCCCAGGTCGTCGCCCGCTACTGGCTCTCCAGCGAGTCCACGGTGCCCCGCGACACCGCAGTCCAGCTGCTCACGTCGCTGGCCTGGCGCGGCATCGCCGGCTTCCCGAAGAACGGGCCCGAGGCGATCTGAGCGCCCGGCGCCGCGCGGGGCCGGCGGGCCTGTTCGCTGCCAGCGTGCAGGCACCGGCTCGGCGCGGGGCCGTACCGGGCTAGTGTGTGGAACGTACCGCGCGGCTGTCCGCGCACCCCTCCCCTGGGCTTCGCCACGGGGGAACCCCATACCTTCGGAGGGACATAAGCCGTGGAGGTCAAGATCGGCGTGCAGCACGCGCCCCGCGAGATCGTTCTCGAGAGCGGGCAGTCTGCCGAAGAGGTCGAGCGTGCGGTGGCCGACGCGCTCGGCGGCAAGGCTCCGCTCCTGAGCCTGGTGGACGACCACGGCCGCAAGGTCCTGGTCCCGTCCGACCGGCTGGCCTATGTGGAGATCGGCGAGCCGACCGTCCGCAAGGTCGGTTTCAGCGCGACGCTCTGAGCCGTTTCGGCCGAGTGACAACGGCGGGGCCCCGGTGAGGAATTCACCGGGGCCCCGCCGTTGTCGTACGTAGAGAGGGTGACAGCGCGCCGCGAGGATCCGGCGGAGGCCGCCCGGCCGCACCGGTCCCGGGCGGGCCCCGCCCGGGGAAGCCGTCCGCGAGGGTTGCCCGGCGCCGGCCGGGGGTAGTACGGCTTCGACCGTTTTGCGCCCGCCCCTCGACCCCGGTACGGGAGGGAAGTGACCATGATCCTCTGGGAAGCGCTCGGCTCGGTCCTCATCGGCCTCGCCGTCTCACTAGCGGCCCTGCGCTGGCTGCCCGCGCGCTTCGGAGAGTTCCGCCCCCGCAGCCTGGCGCTGGCCACCGGCCCGACCGCCGCGCTCTTCGGGGCACTGCTCGCCCACTCCGTGCTGGGCCCGGGCCATCTGCCGGCGACCCTGGCCGTCTCGCTCGGGGTGGCCGTGGCGCTGCTGTCGCTGCTGCTGCGCCAGGGCGACCGGGCGCGCCGGTCAGCCACGGCCTGAAGCGGGCGCGCCCGGCACCGGGGGACGGCTGTGCGCCGCCACCCGACCCGGACTCCACCGGACGGCCCGCGAGGGCCGGAATCAGGCGGCGAGACCCAGTGCGGCCATGCGCTTGGTGTGCGCCTCGGTGATCCGGGAGAACATCTTCCCCACCTCGGCGAGGTCGAAGCCGTCGGCCACGCCGCCCACCAGCATCGTCGACAGGGCGTCCCGGTCGGCGACGACGCGCTGCGCCTGCGAGAGCGCCTCGCCCATCAGCCGCCGCGCCCACAGCGCGAGCCGGCCGCCGACGCGCGGCTCGGCCTCGATGGCGGCACGCACCTTCTCGACCGCGAAGCTCGCATGGCCGGTGTCGTCGAGGACGGTGAGCACCAGGGCGCGGGTGTCGGAGTCCAGGCGGGCGGCGACCTCACGGTAGAAGTCACTGGCGATCGAGTCGCCGACGTATGCCTTGACCAGGCCCTCCAGCCAGTCCGACGGCGCCGTCTGGCGGTGGAACTCGTCCAGCGCGGCGGCGAAGGGCCGCATCGCGCCGGTGGGCTCCACGTCGATCGCGGCGAGGCGGTCGCGCAGCCGCTGGAAGTGCTGGAACTCGGCGGAGGCCATCTTGGCCAGCTCCGCCTTGTCATCCAGGGTGGGGGCCAGCTTGGCGTCCTCGGCGAGCCGCTCGAAGGCGGCCAGCTCGCCGTAGGCGAGGGCGCCCAGCAGGTCGACGACCGCCGCGCGGTACTGCGGGTCGGCGGAGGCTTGGTCCCAGTCCTGGGCGGCGATTCCGGTGAGGGCCTCGGCGGGCTCGGTGGTGTTCTGGGCGCTGTCAGCGTTGTCGGACGTCTGCATGAAGCGCACAATAGCCCGCTCCGCAAGCCGGGGAAGGCCCTGGTCAGCCAGTTCATCCTGATCTGTCCGAAGGATTGTCCGGACACGCATGCGCCTTTCCGGGGTACAGTGGTAATGCGCCTGTCGAGTATTCGGCGGGCTGTCCCATGCTGTGCCTTTCGAGAGCGTCACTCACCCGGCCCTCGGAACTTCAGCGGATGCCCGGTCGGTGGCCCGATCGGCTTCCAAAACCGACCGCCCTCCGTGTGGCGCGTACGAGGCGTACGCACCTGGAGGGATCCGCTCGCGGCACGTGTGCGAGAGCGAAGGCAGTGGTCCCGCGTCATCCGGCTTCCCCAGGCCGGACCAGTACCCGGCGCGGTACGTACGACCCCCTTCGCCGCCTCGCGCCGCGTCTCACAGAAGAGGCAAGATCCTGTCCACTTCCATCACTTTCCGAGATCTGGGCATCCTTCCCGAGATCGCCGAAGCCCTTGAGGCCGTCGGCATCGTCCACCCCTTCCCCATCCAGGAGATGACGCTTCCGGTAGCCCTCTCCGGCTCCGACGTCATCGGCCAGGCCAAGACCGGCACCGGCAAGACGCTGGGCTTCGGCCTCCCCCTGCTGGAGCGCGTCGTCGTCCCCGCGGACGTCGAGGCGGGCCGGGCCAAGCCCGAGCAGCTGACCGACGCCGCCCAGGCGCTCATCGTGGTCCCCACCCGTGAGCTCTGCCAGCAGGTCACCAACGACCTCCTCACCGCCGGCAAGGTCCGTAACGTCCGCGTCCAGGCCATCTACGGCGGCCGGGCCTACGAGCCGCAGGTCGAGGCGCTCAAGCAGGGCGTCGACGTGATCGTCGGCACCCCCGGCCGCCTGCTCGACCTCGCCGGCCAGAAGAAGCTCAGCCTCGCGCACGTCAAGGCCCTCGTCCTGGACGAGGCCGACGAGATGCTGGACCTGGGCTTCCTCCCCGACGTCGAGCGCATCATCACGATGCTGCCGGCCAAGCGCCAGACGATGCTCTTCTCGGCCACCATGCCGGGCGCCGTCATCAACCTCGCGCGGCGGTACATGTCGCAGCCCACGCACATCCGCGCCACCGCGCCGGACGACGAGGGCCAGACCCACGCCAACATCAAGCAGCACATCTTCCGCGCCCACAACATGGACAAGCCGGAGATGGTGGCCCGGATCCTCCAGGCCGAGGGCCGCAACCGCGCGATGATCTTCTGCCGCACCAAGCGGACGGCCGCCGACATCGCCGACCAGCTGGCCCGCCGCGGCTTCGCCTCCGGCGCGGTCCACGGTGACCTGGGCCAGGGCGCCCGCGAGCAGGCGCTGCGCGCCTTCCGCAACGGCAAGGTCGACGTCCTGGTCTGCACCGACGTCGCCGCCCGCGGCATCGACGTGGACGACGTCACCCACGTCATCAATTACCAGTCCCCCGAGGACGAGAAGACCTACCTGCACCGCATCGGCCGCACCGGCCGCGCGGGCAAGTCGGGCACGGCCGTCACCCTGGTCGACTGGGACGACATCCCGCGCTGGAAGCTGATCAACAAGGCGCTGGAGCTCTCGTTCGACGAGCCGGAGGAGACGTACTCCACCTCCCCGCACCTCTACGAGGCGCTGGGCATCCCCGCCGGTACGAAGGGCATACTGCCGCGCTCCGAGCGGACCCTCGCGGGGCTCGCGGCGGAGGAGATCGAGGACCTGGGCGAGACCGGCGGCCGTGGTGGCCGCGGCGGCCGCGGCCCGAAGTCCGCGCCGGTGGCGGAGGAGCGCCCCGCGCGCACCCGCACCCCGCGTCAGCGCCGCCGGACCCGTGGCGGTTCCGCCGAGGGCGCCGAGGCCCTCGCGGTGACGCAGGCCCCGGCCGTCGCACCGCAGCCGTCGGCCGCGCCGGAGCAGTCCGCCGCGCCGGAGACCCCGTCGAAGCCGCGCCGTCGCCGCCGTACCCGTACGGGTGGCGGTTCCGGTGGCGGTGCCGCGGCCCGTTCCGGTGCCGCGCAGTCCACCGCCGTGTCGGCCCCGGCCGCCCCGGCGCCCGCGAAGGCCGTCGCCCCGGCGCGGGCCGAGAAGGCCCCGGTCGCCGCCGCTCCGGCGGCGGAGCCGGCCGCGCCGCGTCAGCCGCGCCGTCGTCGCCCCCGGGTCCGCCCGGACGCCTCGGCCGAGGCCGGTTTCGGCTTCCAGACCGTCGAGACCGCCGCCGCGGCGCTCGCGGCGGCCACCGCGGCCACCATCCCGGCCCAGGCCACGGAGACCGCGCCGGCCCAGCCGAAGCGGAACCGCACCCGGAAGCCCGTCGCGGCCGCCCCGGCGGTCGTGGAGCCGGCCGAGGCCGTCGCCGAGACCCCGGCCCGGCCGAAGCGCACGCGTACGGCGAAGAAGGCCGTCGCCGCCGTCGAGACCGTCGTGGCGCCTGAGACCGTCCAGGTCGCCGAGACCGTCCAGGTCGCCGAGGTCGCTCCGGCCGAGGTCGTGAAGCCCAAGCGCGCCACCCGTGCCAAGAAGGCCGTCGCCGCCGAGGCGGAGACCGTCGTGGCCGAGGCCGCCGTGGTGGAGACCGCCGAGGCCGTGAAGCCGAAGCGGACCCGTACGGTCAAGAAGGCCGCCGCGGCCGTCGAGACCGCCGAGGTCACGGAGGCCGAGGCCAAGCCGAAGCGCACCCGCACGACCAAGAAGGCCGTCGCCACCGCCGAGGTCACCGAGACCGCCGAGGTCAAGCCCAAGCGGACGCGCACCACCAAGAAGGCCGCCGCCCCGGCCGAGACCACCGAGGTCACGGAGACCGCCGAGGCCGAGAAGCCCAAGCGCGCCACCCGTGCCAAGAAGGCCGTCGCCACCGAGGCGGAGACCGTCGTGGCCGAGGGTGCCGAGGCCGTGAAGCCGAAGCGGACCCGTACGGTCAAGAAGGCCGCCCCGGCCGTCGAGACCGCCGAGGTAGCGGAGGCCGAGGCCAAGCCGAAGCGCACGCGTACGGCGAAGAAGGCCGTCGCCGCCGAGGCCACCGCCGAGACCGCCGAGGTCAAGCCCAAGCGGACGCGCACCACCAAGAAGGCCGCCGCCCCGGCCGAGACCACCGAGGTCACGGAAGCCGCCGAGGCCAAGCCCAAGCGCGCCACCCGCGCCAAGAAGGCCGTCGCGGCCGTCGACGGCACGGAGGTCGCCGAGGTGAAGCCGAAGCGCACCCGTACGGCCAAGAAGGCCGTGGCCGCCGAGACCACCGCCGAGGTCTAGGCCGCCGCGTCACCGTCCCACGGCCGGTCGCCCCGCGAGGGGTGGCCGGCCGTCGGCGTGTCCGGGGGCGCTAGCCTCGTGGGATGAGCAGGCCGCCGTTCCTCACCTTGCCCGCGTGCGCCCGCGCGTACCGCCTCGCGACCTCCCGCGGCGAGTTCGCCGTGCACGAGGCGCTCCCGTCCGGGGCGCCGCGCGGCACCGCGCTGCTCGTCCCGGGGTTCACCGGCAGCAAGGAGGACTTCGTCGCCCTTCTGGAGCCTTTGGCGGCCGCCGGTTACCGCACCGTGGCCGTCGACGGCCGTGGCCAGCACGAGACCGAGGGGCCGCACGCGGCGGCGGGGGCGTACGAGCGGGCCGAGCTGGCCCGGGACGTCCGTGCGCAGGCGCGGGCGCTCGGCGGCGACGTGCATCTGCTCGGGCACTCGCTCGGCGGTCTGATCAGCCGCGCGGCGGTGCTGGACGACGCGTCGGCGTACCGTTCGCTCACCCTGATGAGCTGCGGTCCCGCCGCGATCTCCGCGCCGCAGCAGGCCCGTACGCGGATGCTCGTCGACGCGCTCGGCACGCTGGACATGGACGCCGTGTGGCAGGAGATGCGCCGGCTGGACGGAAAGACCGCGGAGAGCGCGCCCGCCGGGCCCGTGGACCCCGAGCTGGGCGCGTTCCTGTATCGCCGGTGGATGGCCACCGCCCCCGGGCAACTCATGTCCACCGGCACGCTGTTGACCACCGAGCCCGACCGTACGGCGGAGCTGGCGGCGGTGCCGCTGCCCAAGCACGTCGTCTCGGGCGTCCGGGACTACGCCTGGCCGGTGCCGTGGATCGACGCGATGGCCGAGGAGCTGTCCGCCGCGCGGACGGTGATCGACGGTGCCGAGCACTCCCCCAACGCGGAGCGGCCGGCCGCCACCGCCGAGGCGCTCGCCCGTTTCTGGGACCTGAGCTGAGCCGGCGCCGGGACCGCGGGCCGGCTCAGCCGGTGTTCGCGGTCACGGTGAAGAGCCCGCCCTCGGGGTCGCGGAGCGTCGCCTCGCGGCCCTGGCGGTAGTCCCCCACCCGGGTGTCGTCCGGCTCCGCGGCGACCGTGCCGCCCGCCGCGAGGGCCGTCTCGACGGCCTTCTCGACGTCGTCGACGCAGAAGTAGACGTGCCAGCGCGGCCGGATCCGCGGGTCGGGCGCGGCCTCGACCGCTCCGCCGCGCAGACAGGCGACCGTGTGCCCGGCCGAGCGGACCATCACCGCCTCGTCCTCGTAGCGGACCTCGCAGCGGTCCGGGCGGCCGGTGGCCCACTCGAAGACCTCGCCGTAGAAGATGGCGGCGGCGAAGGCGTCCCGGGTGCGCAGCTCCAGCCAGGCGGGCGCGCCGGCGTGGCCGATGTTCCACTCGCGCAGGGTCTCGCCCTCCCAGAAGCCGAAGACGGCCCCGGCCGGGTCGGCGGCCAGGGCGGCCCGGCCGTGGCCCACGGACAGCGGGCCGACGGCGACCGTCGCCCCGCGCTCGCGGATGCGGGAGGCCACCGTGTCGGCGTCCTCGACGGCGAAGTAGGAGGTCCAGGAGACGGCGACGCCCATGGCCCGGGCGACGTTGCCGATGCCCGCCACCGGCCTGCCGTCGTCCAGGGCGACGGAGAAGTCCTCGCCCAGCGAGCCGGGCCGGAAGGTCCAGCCCATCACCGCGCCGTAGAAGTCCTGCGCCGCCGTGAGGTCGGAGGTCAGCAGGGTCACCCAGCACGGCGCGCCCGGCACGGCGCGGTGAGGGGAGGGGGCGGCCATGGGCGATCGCCTCGATTTCTGTTCCGGACGGCGGACGTGCGAAAGGGCTGTTCCCGCGCTTGGCGGGTGGCCGCGCTCTCGGGGCCACGGCCACCCGCTGCCAGGGTTCCACTCAGCACCCCGGCGCGCATTCCGGCGCGCGCACACGTCCGGCTGGTTCAGTACTGGGTCCGCAGGTGGTCCCAGAAGCCGTCCCGCAGCGCCCGGCGCAGATCGGCGTGGCCGCGCAGCGACAGGCCGAGCAGCGCCTCGGCCTCGACCAGCAGTTCCTGGTCGACGGAGCCGGGCAGATAGGGGTGGCCGGGGAGCAGTTCGGCGAGGGAGTCCCGGCCGCGCGCGCCGAGCCACTGGGCGGCGACCTGGGCGCCGACGAAGCGGACGTCGTCCCGGCCGGGGGGCGCGACCTGGTGTGCGGCGCTGTCGCCGGAGAGGCCGTACGGCTCGTGGGCGCCGGTCCGGCGGGTCACATAGGGTTTGCAGAATTCCAGGTCGAAGGTGCGCTGGCTGTCGACCTCCCAGAGCAGCGGTTCGGCCTGGTTGCGGCCGCCGCCCGCCTCGATGCCCCAGAGGTGGACGCGGGCGCCGTAGCCCTGGGCGGCCTCGACGGCCGAGACGAGGTCCTCGTCGCCGCCGATGAGGGCCGCGTCGCTGATGGCGCGGTGCCGGGCGAGGGACTCCAGGTCGGTGCGGATGAGGGAGTCGACGCCCTTCTGCTGGTTGTTGGCGTTGAGGTTGCCGAGGCGGACCTTGACGTCGGGGAGCTCGGCGATGGTCTGCTGTTCGGCGGTGTGGATGCGGCGGCGGGCGCCGTCGTACCAGTAGACGCGCAGCAGCCGGCTGTCCGGGAAGATCATGCGGGCCTTGTCGATGAAGGCGTCGATCAGTCCCTCGGCGTCGAGGTCGAAGGCCCGCCGGTCCTCGGTGCCCGCGACGAGGCGTCCGGCGGCGGCGTAGACATAGCCGGCGTCCACGAAGATCGCGTGGGTCGACGGGGTGGTGGCGACCTCGGCGAGGACGCGGGTGAGCAGCTCGTTGGTGCGCTCGATGCCCGCGGCGATCGCCGTGAGGTCCGGGGCGTCGTGAGGCGAGGGGCCGGGCGATGAGTCAGTCATGTGGGGGTCTCATTGTCAGGGGTTCGTCACGCAGAGGACATGTTCCGGTGCGCTACTCGTCAGTAATTAGTCATGTTAAAAATTTCCTTAGCGTAGGGAATGTTTGCAGGGGTCACCTCGTTGGACACATATGGAAGCGCGTCGCACAGGCGCGACGCGCGCCACTTTTCATTGAGTTCTCCTCAGGAGGATCACGACGAAGGGAGAAGCCTTGCGCTTCGAAATCATGCGTCTGGACGACGTCGACGGCACCGCCCTCGACAGCACCGTCGTGGACGCCGCCTCCGTCAACCGGATCGTGCAGCAGGCCGCTTCGATCGGCCAGCGCATCTATATCCGCCCGGCCACCACCGCGGCCCGGTAGTGCTCACGCGGTTCCACGTGCACGACACCCCCGTACGGACCGTACGGGGGTGTCGTGCGTTCGGGACGGCGCCGCGCCGGTCACGGCCGTGACCGGCGGCGCGTCCCATGGTGTCAGTGGCTGTCGATGACCTGCGTGATGCCGTTGATGATCTGCTGGACGGCCAGCGCCGAGAGCATCATGCCCGCGAGCCGGGTCACCAGCACCACACCGCCGTCCTTGATCACCCGGATGATCAGCAGCGAGTAGCGCATCACCAGCCACAGCACCACGTGCATCGCGGCGATGGCCACCCACACCGACACCTGCGCGGCGACGCCGTCCGCGTGCTGCACGGCGAGGATCACCGAGACGATGGCACCGGGGCCGGCGAGCAGCGGCATGCCCAGCGGTACGAGCGCGACGTTGACGTCCTTGGTCTGGGTCGGCTCCTCCGACTTGCCCGTCAGCAGGTCCAGCGCGATCAGCAGCAGCAGGAGACCGCCCGCGATCATCAGCGCGGGGGTGGTGATGTGCAGATAGTCGAGGATCTGCTGGCCGCAGATGCCGAAGACGGTGATGACGCCGAACGCCACCGCGGCGGCCTGCCAGGCCATGCGCCGCTGGACCTTGGCCGGGCGGCCGGAGGTGAGCGCCAGGAAGATCGGGGTGATCCCGGGCGGGTCCATGATCACGAAAAGGGTGAGGAAGAGGGAGCCGAAGACAGCGATGTCGAACACAGTGAGGGCCTAGCGGGAGTGGTGCGAGCAGGAGCGGAACGCCCGTCGGGCGCGTACGGGCGTACGGGCGGCGAGGGGCGGGGCGTGCGGAGGCGCGGTCGGGCGCCGGGGTGCGCGTACCCGGCGGTCAGTGGGACGGCACGCGTACGGGCGGGGACGGGAGCCCGAGGGGAAGGGGTGGGTCAGCCGCCGGCGCCGGGGACGGGGAACGCGCCCGTGGCCCGGCGGGTGATCTCGCCGTAGATCTCCGGATCGGTGGTGTACTCGCCGAGCCGGCAGGTCTTGCGGCTGCCGTGGTAGTCGCTGGAGCCGGTGGTCAGCAGGGAGAGGTCGGCGGCGAGGCCGCGGAGCCGGGCGCGGGTGGCGTCGTCGTGGTCCATGTGGTCCACCTCGACGCCGTCCAGACCGGCCGAGGCCAGCTCGGCTATCGCGCTCTCCGAGACGCAGTTGCCGCGCTTGAGCGCGAGCGGGTGCGCGAGGACGGTGACCCCGCCCGCCGCCTTGACCAGGCGGATCGCGTCGAAGGGGTCGAGCTCGTGCTTCTCGACGTAGGCCCGGCCGTCACCGGCGAGCCAGTCGGGCGTGAAGGCGTCGGAGACCGTCTCGATCACGCCCAGCTCGACCATGGCGCTGGCCACGTGCGGGCGGCCCACGGCGCCGTCGCCGGCGATCTCCGCCACGCGCCGCCAGGTGACGGGCACGCCGAGCTCGTTGAGCTTGGCGACCATGCCCTGGGCGCGCGGGACGCGGTCGTCGCGGACGAGCTCGCGCTCGCGCGCCAGCTCCGGCTCCAGCGGGTCGAAGAGGTAGGCCAGCATGTGCACGCTGAAACCGTCGGGTCCGCCCAGACGGCAGGAGAGCTCGGCGCCCGTGACGAGGGTGAGCCCGGCGGGGAGCGCCGCGATGGCCTCGGCGTGGCCGCCGACGCCGTCGTGATCGGTGAGCGCCACGACGTCCAGACCTGCCGCGGCGGCGTTGCGCACCAGCTCGGCGGGGGTGTCCGTGCCGTCCGACGCCGTGGAGTGGGTGTGCAGATCGATGCGCACAACGGCCTCCAGGGTGTGGTCGGAACGGGTGGGACCGGATCAGGATAACCGGCGCGCGGATCCCTCAGGCGGGGGCTACGACTCGGGGCACCGCACGGGCGCGCCGCCGCGGGGTCCTCGATGCCGGACGGGCAGGCCGCACCGGGGCGGGACGCGCGCCGCGCGGACGCGCCGCCCGCAGCATCCCTGACTCCCGGACGCGCAAGCCGCACCGGGCCGGGACGCCTCCCGGCGACGCCGGACCACGACCGGGCCGACCCGGCGGGGACCACCGCTCACGGTGCCGCGCGGGCACGCCGCCCGCAGCGGCCCCCGACCCCCCGGACACACAAGCTCCGCCAGGGCCCGGACACCTCCCGGCGACACCGGACCACGGCCGCCCCGCCCCGGCGAGAACCACCGCTCACGGCGCCGCGCGGGCACGCCGCCGCAGCACCCCCGGCCCTCGGACACGCAAGCCGCACCGGGGCCCGGACACCTCCCGGCGACACCGGACCGACCCGGCGGGGACCACCGCTCACGGGGTGCCGCGCGGGCACGCCACCCGCAGCGGCCCCGGACCACGGCCGGGCCGACCCGGCGCGGTCCCGGGCGAGCGGGTCGAGCCCTTCCGGCGGGGGCCGGGGCGATACGTACTCCGGGGCCCTACGGGCGGGGGCGGGCCCGGTGGCCGGGGCGCGGAGGTGGCGTCCGGGGGCGAGGCCCGGCCCCGGAACAACCTCAGGCCGCCTCCGGGGAGAGCAAGCGCGGTGACAGCGCCCCGCAGGGCAGCAGGTCCACTTCCGCCCCCGCGTCCCTCAGGTCCGTGAGGACCAGCTCGTCGTACATCAGCAGCCCCGAGCGCTCCGGCCACACCACCGCCCACAGCCACAGCCCGCGCGCCTCGCCCGCGAAGACCGCCCGGTCCTCGGGCGCGCCGTCGACGTGCCACAGCGCGGTGGGGCGGCCCGCGGCGTGCACCTTGGCGTGCGGGGGGCGCTCCGCGGAGATGTAGGGGCCGGGGTCGGGGCCGTCGACGCCGGCATAGCGGGCGCCGAGGCCGACGCCCAGTTCCTCGGCGACGAGCAGCAGCTCGCCGGGGCCGCCCAGCGGGCTCGGGCCGGAGCAGGCGACGGCGGTGGCCCGGCCGCCGCTGCGGTCGTCGCCCGCACACACCACGCCCGTGAACAGCCAGCCGACCGGCAGCGGCCAGGGCATCCACACCGGGACCCGGGCGCGGCCCACCACCACGGCCAGTGCCTCGACGCTCGGCGGGACGACCGGCTGCAAGGGGTGCACAGTGCCGTGCACGGAGCACTGCCAGGAGTCGGCGAAGAGACCGGGCGCACGCACCCGGCCACCGCACTTCGGGCAACTGGGTTCGCCCCTCATAAGGCCCAACGGTCCTCCGCGACCGGCGTCGCGTCAAGGACGATCACCCGTCCGGACGCCGACACCGCCGGCCGTCATCCCAGCGGCACCCCTGACCTCAGCGGATCACGGAGATCGGTGCCGTGCCGCAGCCATCGCTCCTCCAGCGCCGCCGCGCCCTGGACCCGCTTCCAGGCCGCCTCGTTCGGCGTCATCGGCAGCAGCGGAAGGAAGCGGACGGGGTCCATCGGCTCGTCCAGTTCGAGGTCCGGCACCAGGCCGCCGGACTCCGCGACGAGGACGGAGGTGAAGGGCGCCCCCGGCCACAGCGGCTCGCCGGTGTCCAGCGACGCGCCGGGCGCCACGACGAGCCCCTCCACCTGGGGGGAGGCGGCGAGCACGGCCAGCGGGCGGAGCACCTTGTCGGTGTCGGCGCGGCCGGCGCGGACGGTGAGGACGAGTTCGGCGCGGGGGCCGCGGAGGGGGTCGGCGAGCACGGCCGTGGGGTCGGCCATCGGCTGGGCCGACATCCCGAGGGTGGCGTAGCGCACGACGTCTCCGTCGAGGAAGCGGAGCACCTCGACGCGGTCCGTACCAAGGAAGGTCACCGCGGCGCGCGCGTCCGGTTCGCCCAGGGCTGTCCGCAACCGGGCCTCGACAAGTGCGAGAACGTCTGACATGCAGCGAGCATAGAACGCGTATCGAACGGGCAAAGGAGGGTATTGACGCGTCAAGTGGCTGCTAGCCTTGACCTCTGGTCAGGGAGTTACGTTCGTCCCCCAGCGGGGACCGGCCGGAGGAGGTGGGGCGTCGGTGGATCCTAGTCGACCGTGCAGTACCGGCAGTTCTCCCGTCCCTCCGCTCCGGACGCGTTTTCCGTGATCTGACCCCTTCCGTTCGCGGCCATGTCATCGGCCGAACCCCGGAAGCCTTTTCGCGCCCGCAGTGCCTGACGGAAGAGCGCCTTCTTCTCGCTTTGTTCCGTGTTCTCTGCGACGTTCTCCGTGAACCGCCGTCAGTCCCCGCACGCCGCGCGAAGCGCCGCCCGATTCGCGGACGTCCCTCCTTGCCAGGCGCCACGTCCACGTTCCGGGCAGCGTTGAGTTCGCCCCACGTGACTGACGGCCGGCCCGTGAAGGAGCCAGCCATGTCGATGATCCGTGACCTGCGCGCCGCCGTCCGCCCCGCCCTGCGGCGGAGCGCCACCCCTTATCCGTACGACCCCACCCGCGACCGTTCGAACAGCAGCGCGGTGGTGGACTGCGCCGTCTACCGCGACGGGAAGCGGGTCAACGACCAGGTGGGACCGGCCGAGGCGATGCGGCGGGTGCGGGCCGAGGGCGGCTTCGCGTGGATCGGGCTGCACGAGCCGACGGAGCGTGAGTTCTCCGGCATCGCCCAGGAGTTCGGGCTGCACCCGCTCGCCGTGGAGGACGCCGTCCACGCCCACCAGCGGCCCAAGCTGGAGCGTTACGACGACACGCTGTTCACCGTCTTCAAGACCATCCACTACGTGGAGCACGCCGAACTCACCGCCACCAGCGAGGTGGTGGAGACCGGCGAGGTGATGTGCTTCACCGGTCCGGACTTCATCATCACCGTCCGGCACGGCGGCCAGGGCTCGCTGCGCGCGCTGCGGCACCGCCTCCAGGACGACCCGGAGCTGCTCGCCAAGGGCCCCTCGGCGGTGCTGCACGCCATCGCCGACCAGGTCGTCGACGGCTATATCGCGGTCGCCGACGCCGTGCAGGACGACATCGACGAGGTCGAGATCGATGTCTTCTCGGCACCCAGCAAGGGCTCCTCGCGCGGTGGCGACGCGGGCCGGATCTACCAGCTCAAGCGCGAGGTGCTGGAGTTCAAGCGGGCGGTGACCCCGCTGATCCGGCCGATGCAGCTGCTGAGCGAGCGGCCGATGCGGCTGGTGGACCCGGACATCCAGAAGTACTTCCGCGACGTCGCCGACCACCTCGCGCGCGTCCATGAGCAGGTGGTCTCCTTCGACGACCTGCTCAACTCCATCCTCCAGGCCAACCTCGCGCAGGCGTCGGTCGCCCAGAACGAGGACATGCGCAAGATCACCTCATGGGCGGCGATCTTCGCGGTACCGACGATGATCGCGGGGATCTACGGCATGAACTTCACGCACATGCCGGAGCTCAAGTGGAAGTACGGCTACCCCACCGTCATGATCGTCACGGTCGGGATCTGTGTGGCGATCCACCGCGGATTCAAGCGGAACGGCTGGCTCTGACCTTCTTCCCCGGCCGGTCGGCCTTCCCCGGCCGGTCGGCCATGATCACAAGGGCCAGTCCGGCCAGGATGACCACGAGCGCCGGATAGGCGGCGGCCGCCGGCATCTGCCCCAGCCACAGGGCCGCGATCAGCGCGGCGCCGGGCGTCTCCAGCAGGATCGCCGTCGAGGTGACGGACGGGCCGAGGCCCTTCACCACCCGGTTGAACAGCCCGTGGCCGAGCAGCTGCGCCGTGACCGTCAGCACCGCCAGCTTCCACCAGGTGGAGTCGCTGTACCCGGCGAGGGGCGTGCCTGCCGGCAGGCACGCGACGAGGAGCAGGACGGTCGTCGTGAGGTAGCAGACGTAGGTGTACACGACCGTGCCCACGGTCCGGCGCACCTCCGCGCCCAGCAGGACGTAACCGGCGGCCGCGACACCGGCCGCGAGGGCGAGGCCGTCCCCGGCCAGGGCGCGCGGTGACACCGAGAGGTCGACACCGGTGAGGATCACGACGCCGAGGACGGCGAGCCCGGTGCCCGCCCAGACCAGCGCCGGCGGGCGGTGGCCGCGCAGCCGCAGCAGCAGCGTCGTCCAGATCGGGGTGGTCGTCACCAGCGCGGTGGAGGAGGCGACCGACGTCATGCGCAGGCTCGGCAGCCACAGCGCGAAATGCACGGCGAGCAGCGCGCCCGCGCAGGCGGACAGCAGCAGGGCCCGGCGGCCGAGGCCGCGCAGCTCGGCGCGGTGCCGCAGCAGGACCAGCGGGGTGAGCGCGCCGATCGCCATCGCGTTGCGCCAGAAGGCTATGGCGAGGGCGGGGGCGGCGATGGACGCGATGAGCGGCGCGGACAGGGACACGCCGGCGATCGCCACCCCGAGCAGCACGAGGTCCGTACGGACGCCGGGCCGGGCGGTGGTCCCCTCGGCGGCGGGGGCCGGGGAAACGGGGGCGGCGCTCTGCGGCCGGGCGTCGCGTGGGCTACGGGCGGTGGTCACCCACCCAGCCTAGCCAGCGGCATAAAGTAAGCCGCATGACGCTGACGCAGGCACTGATCGAAGAGGCCACGAAGAAGTCCGGCCTGATCTGGGTGCAGGGCCCGACGGGGCCCAGCCGCGCGCTGTGGCACGTCTGGCACGAGGGTGCCGCGCACGTCGTCGGCGGGCCCGGTGAGCAGCCGCTGGACGGCCTCGGCCTGCTGGCCGGCGGCCGGGCCACGGTGACCGTGCGCAGCAAGGACAAGGGCGGCCGGCTGGTGACGTGGACCGCGGAGGTCGGCGAGCCGGCCGCGGGCGGCGAGGAGTGGCGGGCCGCGGTCGCGGAGCTGAAGGGCAAGCGGCTGAACGCGCCGGACGCGGAGCGGATCGAGGAGCGGTGGGCCCGGGAGTGCCGGGTGCTGCGCCTGTCACCGACGGGCGCCACGGCGGAGCTCCCGGCCGGTTCCCTGGCGGCGGTCCCGCTCGCCTCACCGGCGACGACACGGGAGCCGATGCCGGCGGCGCTGCCGCGACTGCTGCGCGGGCGGCGGGGACGGGGCAAGCGCGCGTAGCTCCCGGGGGCGGCCGGGGCCCGACGCGGCTGCCCCGGAACCCCTGAGGCGGGCCTTCCCCGCGAGCCGTTCCGCCGGCCACGCAGGGCGACCGCGGCCGCGGAGAGGTGCTCCGCCCCGTCAGCCCCCCGTCGGGATCCTCTTCCCGTAGTCCACCGTGTCCCCCTTGGCGGGTACGGACAGGGCGAAGTCCTGGCCCCAGTCCGCCAGCTCCAACTGGCCCGCGCCACCCGCCCGCTGCACCCGCAGCGGGTACGGCGTCCCCATGAGGGAGACGTCCAGGGTGCCGCCCGAGCCGCCCGCGCCGGTGACCCGGATGGTGCGGGTGCCGCCCACCGTGCCGTGTTCGCCGCGGGTGAGCTTGCCGTGCAGGCCGAGCAGGCCGTCCAGCAGGACGTCCTTGTCGGTGAAGCCCTTGAGCTTCTGGTACGAGGGGTCGCCGGAGGGCACCTTCACATACTTCTTCTCCAGCTTCAGGGAGGCGGCCGCGCTGTCGCCCTTGCCCGAGGAGCCCGACGGCTCCGACGAGCCCGCGGCCGCGCCCGGCGACGCGCCCTGCGGCGCCGACCCGCCGTCGCCGTGCGACCAGAACGCCGCCGGAGCCTTCAGATAGAGCTCGTCGCCCACCCGCAGCAGCTCGAAGGAGTCCGCGCCGGACGTGACCCGCCCCGCGCCCCCGTCCCGCTTCAGCCGTACGTCCAGCTTGTACGTACGGCCCTGGCTGACGACGTTGCCGGAGAGGTGGACCGCTCCCGCGCCACGGGCGGCCGACTGTGCCTTGTCCTGGATCTTCGCGGGCTCCAGCTTGCCGACGCCGTTGGTGCCCGCGTCGGGGTCCTCGCCCCCGCCTCCGCAGGCGGTGAGCGCCGCGGACAGGCCGACGCACAGCGCCCCCACGAGGGCCGCCTTCCGGGTACGCACGTGTGCTCCTGCCTCCTGTCACGGGTGGAGACCCGCAGCGTACCCGTGCGCCCCAGGAGCGGAAGCCAGCAGTCCGTACGGGCGTCTCTCCCGCGCCGGGCACAAGCCGGTCACGTTAGCCTGAACCGGACAGAGCACCGGCGGAGGAGGCGCGGCCATGGCAGCAGGCGCGCACCGGGTGTTCGTCTCCCACCTCTCCGGCGTGGCCGTCTTCGACCCCAACGGCGACCAGGTGGGCCGGGTGCAGGACCTCGTCGCGATGCTGCGCGTCGGCGGGCGCCCGCCGCGCGTCCTCGGTCTGGTCGTGGAGGTGGTCAGCCGCCGCCGGATCTTCCTGCCCATGACCCGGGTGACGGGCGTGGAGTCCGGCCAGGTGATCACCACCGGTGTGATCAACATGCGCCGCTTCGAGCAGCGGGGCACCGAGACCCTGGTCCTCGGCGAGCTGCTCGACCGACGCGTACGTCTGGTCGAGGGGGGCGAGGAGGTCACCGTCCTCGATGTATCGATCATGCAGCTGCCGGCCCGCCGCGACTGGGAGATCGACAAGGTCTTCGTGCGCCGGGGCAAGGGCGGGGCGCTCCGCCGTAAGGGTGAGACGCTCACCGTCGAGTGGTCGGCCGTCACCGGCTTCTCGGTCGAGGAGCACGGGCAGGGCGCCGAGAGCCTCCTGGCGACCTTCGAACGGCTGCGCCCCGCCGACCTCGCGAGCGCCCTTCACCACCTCTCGCCCAAACGGCGCGCCGAGGTGGCCGCGGCCCTGGACGACGACCGGCTCGCGGACGTCCTGGAGGAGCTGCCGGAGGACGACCAGATCGAGATCCTCGGCAAGCTCAAGGAGGAGCGCGCCGCCGACGTCCTGGAGGCGATGGACCCGGACGACGCGGCCGACCTGCTGTCGGAGCTGCCGGAGGACGACAAGGAGCGGCTGCTCACGCTGATGCGGCCGGACGACGCGGCCGACGTGCGCCGGCTGCTGGCGTACGAGGAGCGGACGGCGGGCGGTCTGATGACCACCGAGCCGATCGTGCTGCGGCCGGACGCCACGGTCGCCGACGCCCTCGCCCGGGTGCGTAACCCCGACCTCTCCCCCGCGCTCGCCGCGCAGGTGTACGTCTGCCGGCCGCCGGACGAGACGCCGACGGGCAAGTACCTGGGCACGGTGCACTTCCAGCGGCTGCTGCGCGACCCGCCGTTCACGCTGGTCGGGCAGCTGACCGACACCGATCTACGGCCCCTGCCGCCGCACGCCCCGCTGCCGGCCGTCACCAGCTACCTGGCCACGTACAACATGGTGGCCGCGCCCGTGGTCGACGAGAGCGGCTCGCTGCTGGGCGCGGTCACCGTCGACGACGTCCTGGACCACCTGCTGCCCGACGACTGGCGGGAGACCGAGCTGCACCACGGTGCGCCGGGGATGAGCGAACCACCGGAGGCCGACGATGGGCGCTGACCGCCGTGAGGACCGGGACCGGCCCGCCCCGCACACCCGGGTGCGGCTGGACCTGCCGAAGCTGAAGCGGCGCAGCTGGCTGCCGGCGTACGACCCGGAGGCGTTCGGGCACGCGTCGGAGCGGATCGCGCGGTTCCTGGGCACCGGCCGGTTCATCGTGTGGATGACGGTCGTCATCATCCTGTGGGTGGTGTGGAACACCACGGCCCCCGGGCACCTGCGGTTCGACACCTATCCGTTCATCTTCCTCACCCTGATGCTCTCGCTCCAGGCGTCCTACGCGGCCCCGTTGATCCTGCTCGCGCAGAACCGGCAGGACGACCGGGACCGGGTCAACCTGGAGCAGGACCGGCGGCAGAACGAGCGGTCGATCGCGGACACGGAGTACCTGACGCGGGAGGTGGCGGCGTTGCGCATGGGGCTGGGCGAGGTCGCGACCCGGGACTGGATCCGCTCGGAGGTCCAGGACCTGGTGAAGGAGCTGGAGCAGCGTCGTCTATTCCCGGCGGAGAGTGAGGAACGCGACCGCTGACAGCCCTTTCCGGCAGCCCGGTCGGGCGCCGTAACATCGAGTCATGGCTACCGACACTCCCGCAGGATCCGCGCCGGGCGAGGACGCGATCCGCGCCGCCCTGGCGACGGTGAACGACCCCGAGATCCACCGCCCGATCACCGAACTGGGCATGGTGAAATCCGTGGAGATCGCGGCGGACGGCGCGGTCGCGGTGGCCGTCTATCTGACGGTCTCGGGCTGCCCGATGCGCGAGACGATCACCACCAACGTGCGGAACGCCGTGGCCGGCGTCGAGGGCGTCACGGGCGTGACCGTCGAGCTGGACGTGATGAGCGACGAGCAGCGCAAGGAGCTCGCGGCGGCGCTGCGCGGCGGCCAGGCCGAGCGCGAGGTGCCCTTCGCCCGCCCCGGCTCGCTGACCCGGGTCTACGCGGTCGCCTCCGGCAAGGGCGGTGTCGGCAAGTCCTCCGTCACGGTCAACCTCGCGGCGGCGATGGCGGCCGACGGCCTGAAGGTCGGCGTCGTCGACGCGGACATCTACGGCCACTCGGTGCCCCGCATGCTGGGCGCCGACGGCAAGCCCACCCAGGTCGAGAACATGATCATGCCGCCGTCGGCGAACGGCGTGAAGGTCATCTCGATCGGGATGTTCACGCCGGGCAACGCCCCGGTGGTGTGGCGCGGCCCGATGCTGCACCGCGCGCTCCAGCAGTTCCTCGCCGACGTCTACTGGGGCGACCTGGACGTCCTGCTGCTCGACCTGCCGCCGGGCACCGGAGACATCGCGATCTCCGTCGCACAGCTCGTGCCGAACGCCGAGATCCTGGTGGTGACGACCCCTCAGCAGGCCGCCGCCGAGGTCGCCGAGCGCGCCGGTTCGATCGCGGTGCAGACCCACCAGAAGATCGTCGGCGTCGTGGAGAACATGGCCGGGCTGCCCTGCCCGCACTGCGACGAGATGGTCGACGTCTTCGGCTCGGGCGGCGGCCAGAAGGTCGCCGACGGCCTCACCAGGACCACGGGCGCCACGGTGCCGGTGCTGGGCTCGATCCCGATCGACGTCCGGCTGCGCGAGGGCGGCGACGACGGCAGGCCCGTCGTGCTGAGCGACCCCGACTCCCCGGCCGGCAGCGCGCTGCGCGCCATCGCGGGCAAGCTCGGCGGCCGGCAGCGCGGTCTGTCGGGCATGTCGCTGGGCATCACGCCGCGCAACAAGTTCTGAGGCTCCCGGAGTCTTCGGACGGAGCTTTTGGACGGAGCCTTCGGACCGGTGCGGGTAAGGGGCGGCTCCCCAGGGAGGCCGCCCCTTACCACCGGCTCCCGTCGCCCGTCCGGCGCGGTGCCGTCCGGACCTCGGTCAGGGCTGGTCCTCCAGGTCCTTCACCGGTGCGGTGGGGGCGTTCGCCTTCACCGACTGGATGCCCTTCTCGCAGGCCGCCTTGGTGTTGTACGCCTCGCCGACGGCGATGATCTCGCCGTTCCCGGCCTTCAGCCGGAAGCGGTGCTTACCGGCCCTGTCCTCGTAGATCTCGAACTTGCCCGCCATGACGCCTCACCTCTGTCGAGTGCTCCCGCTGCTCCCCCTGCCAGGAATTGAAGTCCCGGTACCGGGCGAGCGCAGCTCGGGCGGCACTGAAGGGGTGAGTCAGCCCGTGTAGGCGGCGAGGTCCTTGATCACCGAGAAGCCCATGCCGTACGCGCTCATGCCCCGCCCGTACGCGCCCAGGTGGACGCCCTCGGCGGAGCCCGCGAGGACCCAGCCGTACTCGGACTCGCGGTAGCGGAACTCGGTCTGCGCGCCGTCCACCGGGAGCGACAGCGTCGACCAGACGGGCTCGTCCAGATGGTCGGCGAGCTCCCAGGCCAGGGCCGTCTGCTGGTCGAGCCAGTCCTGCCGCAGGGCGCGCTCCATCTGGGCGGGCCAGGTGCAGGCGAGCAGCCCCGAGCCGGCCAGCCAGGCCGCCGAGGAGACCGAGGTGGCCTCCAGCACGCCCGTGCCGTCGGCGCTGCGCCGCACCGGGCGGCTCGCGACGGTCACCACGACCGCGAAGCGCCGCTTCTCCGCCCCCGGGTCGGCCCGCTCACCGCGCAGCGTCGGCTCCTCGCCGTGCCCCGTGGAACCGTGCTCGACGGTCCCGTCGGCGGCGGCGCCGACCTGCATCAGCCAGCGCGGCCCGCTGTACGCCTCGTCCAGGCCGTACCAGGGGAACGAGGCCAGCAGATAGCCGTCGACCGACCGCCGGGAACCGGGCCCGCCCTGTGCCGTGTCCGGGGACGCCTCGGCCGCACCGGCCCCTTGCGCCCCAACCCGACTCGTCGTCTCCATCTGCGCGGCGCCTCCTCGTTGCCCGATGCCCTGGGCGAGCCCGCCCCCCTCGGACGACTTCACCCCAAACAAAGGGAGGATAGCCACCCCCGTCAACAGCGCACGGGATCCGCGCGGGCTCAGGTGGCGTCGGAGTCAAACGGCGGGCGCTCGCCGGGGGCCGGGCTCGGACGCTTCTTGAGCAGGTCAGGACCGCTGCCGGGGGCCGGGGCGGTGGATCCGGACGCGGCGGGCGCGTCCGCGCCACGCCCGTGCACGGCGTCGGCCACCTCGCTCATCTCCGACTTGAGGTCGAAGCCGTTGCGGATCTCCTTGAGACCCAGCTCGTCCTTGTCCAGCACGTGCTTGCGCACGAAGGTCTTGGGGTTGAGGTCCTCGAACTCGAAGTCCTTGAACTCGGGCCCCAGCTCGGAGCGGATGTCCTCCTTGGCGCTCTCCGAGAACTGCCGGATCTTGCGCAGCGTCCGCGACACGTCCTGGATCATCTTCGGCAGTTTGTCCGGGCCGAAGATGAGCACAGCGAGCACCACGAGCGCGACCAGCTCGAGGGGTCCTATGTCGAGCACGTTGCAGCTCCTTGATGCGTCAGTGGCCGACGGTCGAGGCCACCCCCCACGGTACCTGGCCCAACGTGCCCTAAGGGAGACACCTCGGCCAACATCAGGCCAAAGCTCACGGGGAACCCGCCGATCCGAGCGTCAGCGGCACGGCCCGCTCCTGGCCGTCGCGCTCCACGGTCAGGGTGAGCCGGTCCCCCGGGCGGTGACTGCGGATCTTGACGATCAGCTCCTGGCCGCTGCGCACGGGGACCCCGTCGACCTTCTTGATCACATCACCGGAGCGGATGCCCGCCGCGTCGCCGGGGCCGCCGGGCGTGACGGCCGGGCCCTTGGCGCCCTTGGTGTTCACCCGGGCGCCGTCGCCGGTGTACTCCATGTCGAGAGTCACACCGATCACCGGGTGGGTGGCCTTGCCGGTGTTGATCAGCTCCTCGGCGACGCGCTTGGCCTGGTTGATCGGTATGGCGAAGCCCAGGCCGATGCTGCCGCCCTGGCCGCCGCCCAGGTCGGAGCCGTCGCCCGCGGACCGGATGGCGCTGTTGATGCCGATGACGCGGGCCTCGGAGTCCATCAGCGGCCCGCCGGAGTTCCCCGGGTTTATCGGGGCGTCCGTCTGGAGGGCGTCGACGTAGCTGACGTCGCTGCCGTCCTGCTTGTGGCCGCCCGCGGTGATGGGGCGCTCCTTGGCACTGATGATGCCGGTGGTGACGGTGCCCGCGAGGTCGAAGGGCGCTCCGATGGCGATCACGGAGTCGCCGACGCGGACGGAGTCGGAGTTGCCGAGGGCCAGCGGGCTCAGTCCGGACACCCCGGACACCTTGATCACAGCGAGGTCGTAGCTGCTGTCGCGGCCGACGACGGTGGCCTTGGCGGTCTGGCCGCCGTTGAAGGTCACCGATATCTCGCCGCCGGACCCGGCGGGCTCCACAACGTGGTTGTTGGTGAGGATCCGGCCTTCCTTGTCCAGCACGAAGCCGGTGCCGGTGCCCTGGTCGGAGCCGCCGCGCACATGGATGGTGACGACGCCCGGCAGCGCGCGGGCGGCGATCCCGGCGATGCTGCCGGGGGCGCGGGCGGTCCGGTCCGCCGACGCCTGCGGCAGCTCCACGCGGTGACGGGTGAGGCCGCCGTCACGCTCCAGGTACATCCCGATGCCCCCGCCGACGCCACCGGCGACCAGCGCGACGGCCACGGCCCCGGCGACGAGCCGGCCCCGCCCGGGGCGGGCGTCCGGGCCGGGGGCCGCTGCCCCGCGACGGCCCAGGGGTCGTACTGCCACGGCCCTTGCGGGGGCCCGGCGGGGGGCATGGCGGTGCCGTGGGGCGGGGTCGGGCCGGACGCGGGGGCGGGCGCCGTAGAGCGGGGTCATCCCGGGCGGGGGCGCGGCCGTACCCCCGGGCGGGGTCGCACCGGCCGGGTACGGAGATCCGTAGGGCGGCGCGGGCACGCCCGTACCGGCGGGCGGTGTCGCGCCCGGAGGCGTCGTACCCGGCATGCCCGTACCGCCCGGCGGCGTCGGATGCGGCAGCCCTTGAACGGGAGCGGCGTCCGGGGCCGGGTGCGGCGTCCCGTAGGCCGAGGTCATCCCCGACGGAGGCACGCCCGTGCCACCCGGCGGGGTCGCACCGGCCGGGTACGGAGATCCGTAGACCGGCGCGGGCACGCCCGTACCGCCCGGCGGTGTCGCGCCCGGGACGGGCGGTGTCCCGTACGCGGGGGGCGCGCCGCTGTACGGCGCGGCCGTGTCCGGCGTGGTGTACCGGACGTCCTCGGCGACGTGGGTGCCGTGGGCCGGGGTCACCGGGCGCTGGACCGGAGGGGCCGGGGCCCAGGGGCCCGGGCCGCCGTACGGCGGCGTGCCGTACGGATCGGGGGCGTGCAGCGGCACCGCGGCGGGTTCGGGGGCGGGCGCCGTGGCCTGCGACCGCTCCCCTTCACCGGGGGCGGGGCCGCCCGTCGTCGCGTCCGCCGCCTCCGCCGCTTCGCGTGCGGGGGCAGGCCGGCTCCACCAGTGCGGCCTGGGCCCTGGAGCCCCCGCCTTCCCCTCGTCCATCTTCTCCCCACCGTTCGCCCGGAGGGCGCACGGCATCGCCCGAGGGATCCGCGGCCCACCTGGAATTCAACCAGGTCCTCGCGGGCGGTGTCAGCGCGCGCTGCCGGCCGTGGGCGCACCGGGGGCGGGGAGGGCGGCACGGGCCGCCGGCGGCAGCGGTGCGGCGGTGGCGGGGCGCAGCAGGGAGACGCCGGGGGGCGAAGGGACACCGGGCGCGGCCGGCGCCGGCCGGGTCGCGGCGGTGAAGCCCAGCGGGAGGAGGCGGCCGTCGTCACGGACACCGCCGCCGGTGGTGCGGGCGAGCGGGCCGGCCGTGGCGCGGGGGTCCTCGGCGCGCGCGCCCGGGCCTCCGCGACCGAGGCGAGCGGCTGCGCGCCGCCGAGCGCGAACGCGGCGAGCGAGACCGCGCCGGCCGCCGCGAAGGCGAAACGGCGCCCCCGGAAGCCGCGCGGGGCGTCGGGGACGGCGTGGACACGGAAGCCGCGGTCGCGGTGAGAGCGGTCACGGTGGGGCGCGACGGCGGCCGGGGTCAAGGTGAAGGACTCGCCGAAGGCGCTTCCTCCCGGCCTTCCGGGACCCCTTGAGGCGTCCCACCGCCCGTCCGGGTCCAGCGCGCCGGGACGGCCTTCGGAATCGCCGTCCGGGCCCGTGCCGGGCAGGTTCTGCAGCCGGGCGAGGAAGCCCTCGGAGAGCGGTGGGGGCGCCGCCTCGGCGAACACGCTTTTGAGCCGGCGCTGGGCGTCGGCTTCCGCTTTGCACTTACAACAGGTCGCCAGGTGCGCCAGCACCCGCTCCCGAGAGTCGTGTCCCAACTCCCCGTCGACCAGGGCCGCGAGGCGGTCGCCGAGATGAAGCTCGGCGGGGGACTGACCGCCTGAACCGGTCACGCGATCCCTACCTCCCCACCGAGCGGCCCGGAGCCCACCCCGGCGACGGCGACGGCGCGCTGCTCGGCCCGGGCGGCGGGCGAGCGGTGCTGGAGCGCCTTGCGCAGGTGGGAGCGGCCCCGGTGGATCCGGCTGCGCACGGTGCCCAGCTTCACGCCGAGCGTCGCGGCGATCTCCTCGTAGGAAAGGCCCTCGATGTCGCACAGGACCACGGCGGCGCGGAACTCCGGGGCGAGCGTGTCCAGGGCCTGCTGGACGTCCGCGTCGAAGTGGGTGTCGTTGAAGTGCTGCTGGGGCGAGGGCTCACGGCTGGGGAGCCGCTCGGCGGCGTCCTCGCCCAGGGCGTCGAAGCGGATGCGCTGGCGGCGCCGGACCATGTCGAGGAAGAGATTGGTGGTGATGCGGTGCAGCCACCCCTCGAACGTGCCCGGGGTGTACGTGGACAGCGAGCGGAAGACGCGCACGAACACCTCCTGGGTGAGGTCCTCGGCGTCGTGCTGGTTGCCGGTGAGGCGGTAGGCCAGTCGGTAGACCCGTGCACTGTGCGTGCTGACGATCTCCTCCCAGGTGGGAGGGGTCCACGCCTGCGAATCCGCATGGGTGGCGAAAGTCGCGGTCTGTGCGGAGTCGGCGGTGCGGGAACGGTCAGCGGTCTTGGTCACGGATTTCGGCTCGCCGGGGGACCTGCGAAAGCGCCTGTGCACTCTCCGACGGTCTCCGGCCGCAGCCGCACCTCCCCTGTCGGCTCTGGTGGTGTCCAGTAGAGCCCCTACCATATCCATCCCGCCCGTTAGCTCCGGATAAGGAGTTTTGACCTGCATTTGGTCTTGGCCACCCTTCGGCGACCGCCCCGGCTCCCCCGGCGTTCCCTCCGATCCCCCGCCGCGCCGCGCGGCCGACTCCCGTTCCCCGTCGTTACCCCTTCAACGCGCGGTCCCATCTGCGGGTTCCCGTGATCAGCGGATACAGTCACGGTTGCGGACCACGGGGACAGGAGAGGGCCATTACCGGCAACCGGCAGACGAGCTGGGCGTTCGCCGACGCGTTCGTCGCCGAGGACGAGGCGCTGCGGTGGGCCCGGGACCGGGCCCACGAGGCGGGCCTGCGCTCGGTGGCGTCCGGCACCGGCGCTGCGCTGCGCCTGCTCGCCGCGGCGGTGGGCGCCAAGGCGGTGGCCGAGATCGGCACCGGCACCGGCGTCTCCGGCATCCACCTCCTGCACGGCATGCGCCCCGACGGTGTGCTGACGACGGTGGACAGCGATCCGGAATGCCAGCAGTTCGCCCGGCAGGCGTTCCGCGCGGCGGGCTTCGCCGGAAACCGGGCGCGCTTCATCCCCGGCCGCGCGCTGGAGGTGCTGCCGCGTCTCGCCGACGGCGGGTACGACCTGGTGTTCTGCGACGGCGACCGGCTGGAGTCCCTGGACTACCTAGCCGAATCGTTGCGCCTGCTACGGCCGGGCGGACTCGTCTGCTTCGAGGGCGTCTTCGCGGACGGCCGGACGGTGGACTCGGCCGCGCAGCCCGTCGAGGTGCAGCGAGTGCGCGAGCTGCTGCGCGCGGTGCGGGAGTCCACGGTGCTGGTGCCCTCACTGCTACCGGTGGGCGACGGGCTGCTGTGCGCGGCCCGCCGCGGCTGACCGCCGCCGCGGGGTCCGCTGGCGCGGGGCCCACCACCACGGGATCCGCCGCCGTGCGACCCACCGCTGCGGGGCCCGCCACCGCAAAACCCGTCGCTACGGGATCCGCCGTCGCGGGGGCCGCCGTCGGGGGACCCACCACCGCGAGATCCGCCGCCCCGGGATCTGCCACCGCAAGACCACCACTGCCGGACCCAATCGTCGCGGGATTCGCTGCCACGGGGCCCGCCACCGCAGGACCCGCCGTCGCGGGACCCGCCACCCCAGAATCCGCCGCCCCGGGGGTCCGCTGGCGCGGGGCCCACCACCCCGGGACCTACCGTCGCGGGATTCGCTGCCGCGGGGCCCGCCGTCGCAGGACCCACCGTCGCGGGACCCACACCCCAGAATCCGCCGCCACGGGGTCCACTGGCGCAGGGCCCACCACCCTGGGGCCCGCCGTCGCAGGATTCGCTGCCGCGGGGCCCATCACCGCAGGACCCACCGTCGCGAGATCCGCCGCCCCGGGTCCCACCGTCGCGGAAGCCACCAGTGGCGCGGGGCCGGAGACCGGTGTCAGCACCCGCACCCGCACCAGAACCGGCCCGGAGGGCGGTGCCGGATACGACTCTGCCCCGGCGCCGGCGGCGAACCGGCTGCCGGGGCAGCGTAAAGAATTGCGGGCCGGTGCGTCAGCCGACAACCTTCTTCAGGGCGTCTCCGAGGGCCTCGGCCTCATCGGGTGTCAGCTCGACGACGAGACGACCGCCGCCTTCGAGCGGAACCCGCATGACGATGCCCCGCCCCTCCTTGGTCACCTCGAGCGGGCCATCGCCCGTCCGCGGCTTCATGGCCGCCATGCTCGTTCCCCTTCCTGAAACCAGCTCATCGTCAGCCGACGGTTCCCTGGCAGGGCTCCGCGTCACCGGCATCGAACACATTGCTTCCAGGCCATTATCCCGCATCGCATGACCCGATGACCAACATCGGTCCGCATCCCTTCGGCAACGCGATCACACAAAACCACCCAATTCGGCGATCGGGCTGCGATACTGCGCCACCCTCGCACCAGCGCGGGGGCGGAATTCTTTGACGCAGGTCACATATCGGCGACGGATGATCTCCGGCATGCTGAGCGACGGCAGCCGCCGGTGCAGCGCCGGCGCACCACCGGTCCCCGACGGGCGCGCGGTCACAGGCGACGGCATCCGGCGGGCGGGGCCGGTGACGGTACCGAGAGGGAGGGAACAGCACCATGGCCGACGCCGTGCTGTACGACATCACCGACGGGCTCGCGACGATCACGCTCAACCGCCCCGACGCGATGAACGCGCTGAACATCGAGGCGAAGGTCGCCCTCCGCGACGCCCTCCGGGAGGCGGGCGCCGACCCGGCCGTCCGCGCCGTCCTGCTGACCGCGACCGGGCGCGCCTTCTGCGTCGGGCAGGACCTCAAGGAGCACGTGGGGCTGCTGGCCGCCGGCGATGTGATGAGCACCGTGGAGGAGCACTACAACCCGATCGTCACGGCGATCACCGAGATGCCGAAGCCGGTCGTCGCCGGGGTCAACGGCGTCGCGGCGGGCGCCGGCGCGGGCTTCGCCTTCGCGGCGGACTACCGGGTGGTCGCCGAGGACGCGGCCTTCAACACCTCGTTCGCCGGGGTGGCGCTCACCGCCGACTCGGGGGTCTCCTGGACCCTTCCCCGGCTCATCGGCCACAGCCGCGCCTCGGACCTGCTGCTGTTCCCGCGCAATGTGAGTGCGCGGGAGGCGTTCGAGCTGGGCATCGCCAACAAGCTCGTCCCGACGGCGGAGCTGGCCGCCGAGGCCGCGGCCGTGGCCCGCCGGCTGGCCGAGGGCCCCACGGCCGCGTACGCGGCGATCAAGGAGTCGCTGTCCTACGCGGCGGACCACCCGCTCCCCGAGGCCCTGGCCAAGGAGAACGAACTCCAGTCCCGGGCGGGCGCTTCGGAGGACCACCGCATCGCGGTGGACGCCTTCCTGAAGAAGGAGCGGCCGCGGTACGTGGGCCGCTGATCAGCGCCCGCCCGCGGACGACCGCGTGTGGCAGTCCGCCAGATGGTCGTTCACCAGGCCGCACGCCTGCATCATCGCGTACGCCGTGGTGGGCCCGACGAAGCGGAAGCCGCGCTTCTTGAGGTCCTTGGCCAGTGCCACGGACTCCGGGGTGGTCGCCGGGACGTCCGCCGCCGTGCGCGGGGCCCGGCGGCCGGCCGGGTCCGGGGCGTAGGACCAGATGAGGGCGTCCAGCTCGCCGGGGGCCCACTCCGCGGCCACCTTGGCGTTGCCGATCGCGGCGGTGATCTTCGCACGGTTGCGGATGATGCCCGGGTCGGCCAGCAGCCGCTCGGCGTCCGTCTCCGTGAAGGCGGCCACCTTCACCACGGAGAATCCCGCGAACGCGGCGCGGAAGCCCTCCCGGCGGCGCAGGATCGTCAGCCACGACAGACCCGACTGGAACGCCTCCAGGCACATCCGCTCGAACAGCGCGTCGTCGCCGTGGACCGGGCGGCCCCACTCGGTGTCGTGGTAGGCGCGGTAGTCCGCCCGGGACTCCGCCTCCAGGCCCCAGGGGCAGCGCGTCAGCCCGTCCGGCCCGGCGACCGCTCCACCGCTCATGCTTCCGCTCCCTTGTCCCGCTCGCCCGGCTCCTCGCCGGACGGCCGCTCGCCCGCCGTCCACTCCCCGGTCGCCCGGCCGCCGGCCGGCCGCTCGCCGGAGGTGCGGTCGAGCAGCTCGGGGCCGCTCACGGCCGCGGCCTGCGCCCCGGCGAGCGCCGCCTCCAGCTCGGCGATCCGCGCGTCCCGCTCGGCGAGCTCGGCGCCCAGCCGGTCCAGGGCGTCGTCGGTCTCGGCCATCCGGTAGCCGCGCAGCGCGACGGGCAGCCGCAGCGCGTCGACGTCGGCGCGGCCCATGGGCCGGTCGGCGGGCAGCGGCCAGACGATCCGGTCCGGCGCGGCCTCGGCCAGCGGTGCTCCGCCCCCGCCGCCCGCGACGAAGAGCGTGACCGCGGCGACCACCACGACCAACGCGATGAGCAAGAACCAGAACACGACCAACTCCCAGGTGCGCCCGCCGCCCGCTGCGCCGGACTTCCGTCGGTGAGCGGACTGCCAATCCGTCCTCCCCGATCGTGCCATGCCGCACTGACGGTTAAGGTCGCTGGCGGACCACGGAGAAGGAGTACGGAAATGCTGCGGCTGGGACGACGCGAGTTCGACGAGCACGAACCGGTGATCATGGCGATCGTCAACCGGACCCCGGACTCCTTCTACGACCAGGGGTCGACCTTCCAGGACGAGCCCGCGCTGGCCCGGGTGGAGCAGGCGGTGGCGGAGGGCGCGGCCATCATCGACATCGGCGGGGTGAAGGCCGGCCCCGGCGAGGAGGTGACGGCCGAGGAGGAGGCGCGGCGCACGGTCGGCTTCGTGGCCGAGGTCCGGCGCCGCCACCCGGACGTGGTGATCAGCGTCGACACCTGGCGGCACGACGTGGGCGAGGCCGTCTGCGAGGCGGGCGCCGACGTCCTCAACGACGCGTGGGGCGGGGTGGACCCCAAGCTGGCGGAGGTCGCGGCCCGTTACGACGTGGGGCTGGTGTGCACCCACGCGGGCGGTGTGGAGCCGCGCACCCGGCCGCACCGCACCGAGTACGACGATGTGATGGCGGACATCCTGCGGGTGACGCTCGGGCTGGCCGAGCGGGCCGTCTCGCTCGGCGTCCGGCGCGACCGGATCATGATCGACCCGGGCCATGACTTCGGGAAGAACACCCGGCACTCGCTGGAGGCCACCCGGCGCCTCGGCGAGATGGCGGAGACGGTTCCCCAAGCTCTCGGCTTCGCTCGAGCAGGGGATACCCCATTGCCGGTCCTGGTCTCCCTGTCGAACAAGGACTTCGTCGGCGAGACGCTCGACAAGCCGGTGAAGGAGCGGGTGCTGGGCACCCTCGCGACGACGGCCGTCTCGGCCTGGCTCGGCGCGCGGGTCTACCGGGTGCACGAGGTCGCGGAGACGAAGCAGGTGCTGGACATGGTGGCGTCGATCGCCGGCCACCGGGCACCTGCGGTGGGCAGGCGGGGTCTCGCCTAGGCCGGCTGGGCGAAGTCCGGTGCGGTTCGGCAGCGCCCCGAAGGGGCGCGGGGAACTGCGCGACCAGCCACGACGCACCCGCGGATGACTCGCCGGACTTCCAGCGGAGCGCTTAGGCGGCACGGCATCCCGCGCTGCGCGCGGGTGTCCTCAAACGCCGGACGGGCTGAATCGGCCGGCGTTCGAGGACGACGCCCCTCGCCTACGCGCCCGCTTCCTTCGTCACCAGGCCGATCGCCTCGTCGACGTCGTCCGTGATGTGGAAGAGGTGCAGGTCGTGCGGGCCCGCCTTGCCCTCCGCGATCAGGGTGTCCCGCACCCAGTCGACCAGGCCCCGCCAGTACGCGCTGCCGAACAGCACGATCGGGAAGCGGGTGACCTTCTTCGTCTGGACCAGCGTCAGCGCCTCGAACAGCTCGTCCAGCGTGCCGAGTCCGCCCGGCAGCACCACGAACCCGCTCGCGTACTTCACGAACATCGTCTTCCGCACGAAGAAGTAACGGAAGTCCACGCCGAGATTGACGTACGGATTGAGCCCTTGCTCGAAGGGCAGTTCGATGCCGAGGCCGACCGAGACGCCGCCGGCCTCCATCGCGCCGCGGTTCGCGGCCTCCATCGCGCCGGGCCCGCCGCCGGTGATGACGGCGAAGCCCGCCTCGACCAGGCCGCGCCCGATGGCCACACCGGCCTCGTACTCCGCCGAGTCCCGGGGCGTGCGCGCCGAGCCGAAGACGCTGATGGCGGGCGGCAGTTCGGCGAGCGCGCCGAAGCCCTCGACGAACTCGGACTGGATGCGCATCACCCGGAAGGGGTCCTCGTGCACCCAGTCCGCGGTCCCTCTGGTGTCCAGCAGATGCTGGTCGGTGGTGCCCTGCTGCATCTGGCCGTGCCGGCGGACGACCGGCCCCCGCCGCTGCTCCCGCTGAGTACGGGTCCCCTCGGGATTTGCCATTCCGCGCTCCCTCCGCTGCAGATCGTTGCTGCTCAGCGTAGGCCCACCGAACGGCCCGTCGGGGCTGGTCAGCCGGTGAGCCAGGTACGCAGGCGCTCCTCGCACCCGGTGATCAGCGAGACGCGCACGCGTTCGTCGCGCTTGTGGGCGAGCATCGGGTCGCCGGGCCCGTAGTTGACGGCGGGGACGCCGAGCGCGCTGAAGCGCGAGACGTCGGTCCAGCCGAACTTGGGCTTGGGCGTGCCTCCCACGGCCTCGATGAAGGCGGCCGCGGCCGGGTGGCCGAGGCCGGGCAGCGCGCCGGGCGAGTGGTCGTCGACGACGAACTCGGCCACTCCGCAGTCCGCGAAGACCTCCCGGACGTGGGCCAGGGCCTCCTCCCCGGTGCGGTCCGGCGCGTAGCGGAAGTTCACGGCGACGGTGCAGGCGTCGGGGATGACGTTGCCCGCGACACCGCCCTCGATCCGGACGGCGTTGAGGCCCTCGTGGTACTCCAGGCCGTCGATCACGGGCCGGCGCGGCTCGTAGGCGGCCAGCCTGGCGAGGATCGGCGCGGCGGCGTGGACGGCGTTGCTGCCCATCCAGGAGCGCGCCGAGTGGGCGCGCTCGCCCTCGGTGCGCAGCAGCACCCGCAGGGTGCCCTGGCAGCCGCCCTCGACCTGGGCGTCGGTGGGTTCGAGCAGCACGGCGAAGTCCGCGGTGAGCCAGTCGGGGTGGGCGTCGGCGACGTGGCCCAGGCCGTTGAGGTGTGCGGCGACCTCTTCGTTGTCGTAGAAGACGAAGGTCAGGTCGCGGTTGGGCGCGGGCACGGTCGCGGCGATGCGCAGCTGCACGGCGACGCCGGACTTCATGTCGCCGGTGCCGCAGCCCCAGAGGAAGCCGTCCTCGTCCAGCCGGGAGGGGACGTTGTCGGCGATGGGGACGGTGTCGATGTGACCGGCGAGGACGACGCGCTCGGCGCGTCCCAGGTTCGTCCGGGCCACGACGTTGTTGCCGTGGCGGTCGACCGTCAGGTGCGGAAGGGCGCGCAGGGCGCGCTCGATGGCGTCGGCGAGCGGCTTCTCGTTCCCGCTCTCGGACGGGATGTCGACGAGCCCGGCGGTGAGGGCGGCGGCGTCGAGGGACAGGTCGAGTGCGGCGTCATCCATAGCGGCGACTCTAACCCGGGCGGGCGCCCCCGGGTCGGGCCGGACGGGCGGAAGACCGGCGAGAGACAGGCGGGAGACGGTCACGGGCGGTCCGGCCCGGGCGCGAACCGGGCACGGGCGGGCACGTACGGACACCGGGGCGGGCCGGGCAGCGCGCCGGGCGGGGCCCCGCTGATCGGCCCGCCTCTCCAGTAACGTGGGCCCCATGTCCGGGATCTCCGTCACCCGCCGTGGCCGCCTGCTGCGCATCGTGGCCGCCTGCGCCGTGCTCCTGGCGCTGATCGGCTACGGGGTGGCCCAGCTCTTGACGGGCGGCCCCGGGGCGCCGCGCTGCACGGTGCGGGCCAACGGGGAGTCGTACTCCCTCTCCCCCGAGCAGGCGGTGAACGCCGCCACGATCTCGGCCGTGGGGTCGGCGCGCGGGCTGCCCGAGCGGGCGGTGACGATCGCGCTGGCCACGGCCATGCAGGAGTCGGGGCTGCGCAACATCCACCACGGCGACCGCGATTCGCTGGGCCTGTTCCAGCAGCGGCCGACGCAGGGCTGGGGCAGCGCGTCCCAGATCACCGATCCGGTGTACGCGGCGGGGAAGTTCTACGACCACCTGGTGGAGGTGCCCGGCTATTCGCGGCTGCCGCTGACGGTGGCCGCGCAGAAGGTGCAGCGCAGCGGCTTCCCGCAGGCGTACGCGAAGCACGAGCCGGACGCGTCGCTGCTGGCGTCGGGGCTGACCGGCCGGGCGACGGCCGCGTTCAGCTGCACGAAGAGCCCGGGCGACGGCAAGCCGGGCGACCCCTCGGCGGTCCGGGCGAAGCTGCGGCGCGAGTTCGGCGACACGGTCGCCCCGTCGGTGGCGGACGGCCGGGGCGGCGGCGGGGCGGGCGCGACGGCCGCCGGCGCCGCGCGGACGGTGACCGTGCCGGTACGGGGCACGGCGGCGGACGGCGGCCCGGAGCGGCAGGGCTGGCAGCTGGCCTCCTGGGCGGTGGCGCACGCGGCCGAACTCCGGATCTCGCGGGTGTCCTTCGACGGCCGGGTGTGGACCGCGGAGAAGTCCGGGGACGGCTGGCGCGAGGCCGGGGACGCCCCGGACGGGTCCGGGGCGGCGGCGGACCGGGTGTCCATCACCACCGTTCAGTAGTGCGACGTTCCCCCCGGAAGAGGGATGCGTACCCCATGCATGGACTGCGGCGCAGAGGGAATACGCCACGTCCGGACGGCGTCGGCGCGCACCGCCGAATCCCTTGTGAATAAAGGCTTGTAAGCCTTTCAAAGCCTTCCGGCGCTTGTCGTATTTGCCCAGGTTTCCAGGAAGCCGATAATGCGACGCATTACCAACTCTTTACCTTGGCCCACCGCAACCTTCATGGGGCTCACGCGGTAGTCACTGCGTCCGATCGCCGGACAGCCACCGTCCTCAACTCCGCTGAAGGAGCACCATGTCCCTCCCCCTTTCGCGTCGGATCGCCCGCGTCGCGCTGCTGGTAGCCGCCGGTGCGGGCTCCGTCGCCGGCGCGGCCGGCGCCGCGAACGCCGCGGACCTGAAGGCCCCCGAGCTGGCCAACGGGATCACCGCGGTCGACGGAGCGAGCCTGGGCAAGAACATCGACGCCGCTTCGCACCAGGCCGGGACCGTGACGACCCACGTCGGTCACGCCGCCATCGACAGCACCGTGCCCGCCGCCACGGACACCGTGGGCAAGGCCGCCAAGACCGGCGCCCCGGCCGCCCAGAAGGTCGCGGGCGACCTCGGCGGCTCCACGGCCGGCCTCGTCGGCACCGCGGCGCAGACGGCGACCAAGGGCGGCGGCGTCACCAAGAACCTGCCGGTCGGCAACCTGCCGATCGGCGGCTGAGCGAGGCCGTCCACCGGTCTCACGCAGCCCAGCGCGAGAGGGCCCGGGAGTTCACCTCCCGGGCCCTCTCGCGTGTCCGCGCCCTCTCCCGGGCGCGGCGTACCGCTAGTCGGCCAGACGGCGGACCGCGGCCTCCACACGCTCATCGGTCGCGGTGAAGGCGATGCGGACGAACCGCTCCCCCGCCACGCCGTAGAAGTCCCCCGGCGCGACGAGGATGCCGCGCTTGGACAGCTCGGCGACCGTGTCCCAGCAGGGCTCGTCACGCGTGGCCCACAGGTAGAGCGACGCCTCGCTGTGCTCGATCCGGAAGCCCGCGCCCTCGAAAGCGGCCCGCAGCGCGGCCCGGCGGCGGGCGTAGCGCTCCCGCTGCTCGGCGACGTGCGCGGTGTCCCCGAGGGCCGCGACCGTGGCGGCCTGCACGGGCGCGGAGACCATCATGCCGCCGTGCTTGCGGATCTGGAGCAGCTCGCCGAGGACGGCGGCGTCGCCCACCAGGAAGGCGGCGCGGTAGCCGGCCAGGTTGGAGCGCTTGGAGAGCGAGTGGACGGCGACGATGCCCTCGTACGAGCCGCCGCAGACGTCCGGGTGCAGGACGGAGACGGGCTCGGTCTCCCAGCCCAGCTCCAGGTAGCACTCGTCGCTGAAGACCAGCACGCCGTGGGCGCGGGCCCACTCGACCGCGCGCCGCAGCTCGTCCTTGCCGAGCACCCGGCCGGTCGGGTTGGACGGGGAGTTGAGCCAGAGCAGCTTGAGGCCGGTGGGGTCGAGCTCCGTAGGGTCGTCGTAGACGACCGGCTCCGCGCCCGCGAGCCGCGCGCCGACCTCGTAGGTCGGGTAGGCGAGGCGGGGGTAGGCGACCTTGTCGCCGGCGGTCAGGCCGAGCTGGGTCGGCAGCCAGGCCACCAGCTCCTTGGAGCCGACGATCGGCAGCACATTGGTGTGCGCCAGGCCGGCGGCGCCCAGCCGGCGCTCCGCCCAGCCGGTCAGCGCGTCGCGCAGCGCGGCCGTGCCCCACACCGTGGGGTAGCCGGGGCTGTCCGCGGCGTCGGTGAGCGCCCGCTGGATCAGCGCGGGCACCGGGTCGACGGGGGTGCCGACCGACAGGTCCACGATGCCGTCGGGGTGGGCGGCCGCCGTCGCCTTGTACGGGTCGAGCCGGTCCCAGGGGAAGACGGGGAGACGGGAGGAGACTGCGCCCACGGTGCTCTCTCTTGGTCGGTCGGTTGGTACGCGGTGGGTACCCGGCGGCTCAGTGGTGACGGGCCGCGGGCACGGGAGGAACGGCCGCGGCCCCGGACGGCTGGGACGCCGTACGGGGCCGCGGCGAAGCTGCGCCGGGGATCAGTGCTCGCCCTCGGCCTGCGGCGGCAGCGCGGCGATAAAGGGGTGATCACGCTCGATCAGGCCGAGCTTGGAGGCACCACCGGGCGAACCGAGCTCGTCGAAGAACTCGACGTTCGCCTTGTAGTAGTCCTTCCACTCCTCGGGGGTGTCGTCCTCGTAGAAGATGGCCTCGACCGGGCAGACCGGCTCACAGGCACCACAGTCGACGCATTCGTCCGGGTGGATGTACAAGGACCGGGAGCCCTCGTAGATGCAGTCGACGGGGCACTCCTCGATGCACGCCTTGTCCTTCACGTCGACACAAGGCTGCGCGATGACGTAGGTCACGCTGTCGTTCCTCCTCGGTAGGGCTCATCTCGCGCGGGAGCGCGGCGTCGTCGATGCCCACACCTAGTATCTCCGTTCCTGGGCACTTGACGAACAAGAGGGGCGAGGAGAGCTGTGGAATTCACCACGGGCGGACAGCTTGAAATCCGGATCAGTGCCGCTGATGTGGGAAAAAGGGTATCCGTCCGGCGCTTGACCGCCCCCGGGGCGGGGACGGAGCGCTTCACGGACACCGTCGGCCACCTGGACTCCTGGGACGGGGGTGTGCTGCGGATCACACGCCGCACCGGGGAGACCGTACTGATCGACGAGACGGCGCTCGTCGCCGGCAAGGTGGTCCCGGCCGCCCCGGCCCGGCGGCGGGGTCCGGCGACGAGCGCGCGCGAGCTCCAGGAGGTCGCGGCGCGCGGCTGGCCGGCCGGGGAGACCGGGCGGCTCGGCGACTGGACGCTGCGCGCCTCCGGCGGCTTCACCGCCCGCGCCAATTCGGTGCTGCCCCTCGGCGCCACCGGGCTGCCGCTGTCGGCCGCGCTGGACCGGATCCGCGCCTGGTACCACGAGCGCGGCCTGCCCGCCCTGGTCCAGGTCGCCACCGGTGACCCGGACCAGGACGCGCGGCTGGACGCGGCCCTGGCGGAGCGCGGCTGGACCGACGAGCGGCACGCCCTGATACGGACCGCCGCCCTGGCCCCGCTCGCCGACACCGGCGCCGACACGAGCGGGGTGCTGCTCTCGCGGGAGCCGGACGAGGCGTGGCTGCGCGCGTACGGGCGGACGTCCGCCTCCGTCGCCGACGCCGTGGGCGTGCTGACGGGCGGGCCGTCGGTGTGGTTCGCGACCGTGCCGGGCGAGCCGGGCCGGCCAGGAGGGGCGGGGCCGGCGGCCATCGGCCGGTGCGTGGTCGACGGCCGGTGGGCGGGGTTCGCGGCCCTGGCCGTCAGCCCGGACCTGCGCAGGCGGGGGCTGGCGACCCTGGTCATGGCCCGGCTGGCGGAGCGGGCGCTCGACGAGGGGGCCTCGGCCGCGTACCTCCAGGTGGAGGAGGGGAACGGCGGTGCCGCCTCGCTCTACGACGGCCTGGGCTTCACCACGCATCACGCGTACCACTACCGTCGCGAGCCCCAGCCGTAGCCGTGGCCGCACGGTCCACGACCGTACCGGCGGCCGCATGATGGAAACCGGCGGTGGGCTTCCCCCAGCGCCCCGAGCGGGTACGAGGCACCTATGTACGACACCACTGGCCGGCGTCGGCGGTTCGCGGAGGCGGCCCGGGAGGAACGGCCCGACCTCGCGCTGCTGTGCCTGCTGATCGCGGCCGAGGCGGAGCCGGAGTCCGGCGAGGAGGCGGTGGACGCCGCCCAGATCGAGCTGGACCGGCTCGCGGGGCTGCTGCCCGCGCTGGGCAGGCACGCCGAGCCGAGGCGGTGGGCGGAGGCGCTCGCCGAACTGCTCGGCGAGCGGTGCGGCTTCCACGGCTCCCCGGCCGACTACCGGCGGCTGGAGTCCTCGCTCCTGGGCGAGGTGCTGCGCCGTAGGCGCGGGCTGCCGATCCTGCTGTCCGTGGTGTGGCTGGAGGTCGCCCGGCGGGCCGGCGCGGCGGTGTACGGAGTGGCGCTGCCCGGCCACTTCGTCGTCGGCTTCGGCGACCCGGACGGTGAGCACGTCCTCGCCGACCCCTTCGACGGCGGCCGGGCCCTGTCCTACGAGGACGCCGGGCTGCTGGTCGCGGGGGCCACCGGGGCGCCGCTGTCCCCGTCGATGTTCTCGCCGGCCGAGCCCCTGGAGATCGTGCTGCGGCTGCTGAACAACATCCGTGCCTGGGCGGCGGCCCGGCCCGAGCGCAGCGACGTCCAGCTGTGGGCCGTGGAGCTCTCGCTGCTGCTGCCCAGCCACCCGGCCAGGCTGCGCTACGAGCGCGCCGAGCTGCTCGTGGAGCGCGGCGACTTCGCGGGCGGCGCGCACGAACTGGAGGCGTACGCGGAGGTGATCGACGCGCTGGAGCCGGCCGCCGCCGAGTCCGTACGGCGCCGGGCGCGGGCGGCGCGGGCGATGCTGAACTGAGCTGCCCCGGGCTGCACCGGTCCGAACCGGGCGGCCCGGAGGGTCAGTCGCCCGCCACGGCGACCGGCTGGGCGGGCAGGGCGCCCGCGCGCCCGCCGCAGGAGGCGACGTTCCGGACGATCAGGACGGCGGCGTCGTCCTTCAGCTCGCCGTCCGTGTAGCGCTCCAGGTCGGCGCGGAGCGCCTGGGCGAGCGCGCCGGGCCGCAGATGGGTCCAGCGGGCGAGGCGCTCGCGCAGGGGGTAGAAGCGGCCCTCGGCGTCGCGGGCCTCCGTGACGCCGTCCGTGCACAGCACCACCCACTCGTGCGGGTCGGCCGGCAGGTCGACGCCCAGGCGCGGTTCGCCGGTCAGCCCGCCGAGGCCCAGCGGCAGCCCGGAGCGGCCGGGGAGCCGCTCCTCGACGGCGCCGCCGCGCACCGCGTAGTACGGGATGTGGCCGCAGGAGAGCACCCGGGTGCCGGCGGACGGCCCGCCGACCTCCAGCAGCAGCGCGGTGACGAAGCGTTCGTCGGTGCCGGTGAGGGACAGGGCGCGGTTGTGCCGGAGCAGCGCGCCCTCCATGTGCTCGGCGACGGCCTCCAGCCGGGCCTCGTGGTAGGCGGCCTCCCGGAAGGAGGTGAGCACGGCGTGGCCGGCGCCGATGGCGGGCATGCCCTTGCCCTGGACGTCGCCGATGAGGACGCGCTGGCCGTAGGGGCTCTCCACCACCTCGTAGATGTCGCCGCCGACCCGGGCGCCCTCCTGGGCGGAGATATAGAACCCGGCGACCCGCAGCGCCCCCGCGGTGATCGGCAGCTCGCGCAGCATGGTCCGCTGCACGGCGTCGGAGACCATCCTGGTCCGGTCGTACGCCGCCTCGCGCTCCAGCAGGGCCGCGCACAGCGCCACGGAGAAGCCGCCGACGAGCAGCGCACCGAGGACCGCGACGACCGTGCCGGCCGTGTCCCAGCCCGGCACGATGGTGCAGTGGACCGTCACCTGGGCGACGGCGAAGGCGGCCGCGACGACGACGGTCCGGCGGTAGGAGCAGAGCCGGGCGGCGATCAGCGGCATCACGCTCGCGACGAGGGCGAGGCGCAGCCGGACGCCGGTCATGCAGTCGAGGGCGGCGAGGGCCGCGATCGCGACGAGGAGGAGGACGGTGAGGAGACGGCCGCCGTCGGGTACGCGTCCGACTCTCATGGCGGGCTCCTTCCTGCCTCCGGGGTGCGCGGGTGGGACGTAGGGACCATACGACGGCCGTATGACGGCTGTGCGACAACCCACCGCGTTTCATGATCGCGTGTACCGCCGGCCGGCGGGCCTCCCCGTGCCGGGCCGTCGCGCCCCGGGCGCCGGAGCGGCTAGAGCCAGCCCTTGTCGCGGGCGATGCGCACCGCCTCCGCGCGATTGCGCGCCCCGGTCTTCTGGATGGCCGTCGAGAGGTAGTTCCGCACCGTCCCGTGGGAGAGGTGCAGCGCCGCCGCGAGCTCCGCGTTGGTCGACCCGTCCGCCGAGGCGGTGAGCACCGCCCGCTCCCGGTCCGTCAGCGGGTTGGCGCCCTCCGCGAGGGCGGCCGCGGCCAGCGTGGGGTCGATGACCCGCTCGCCGCGCAGCACCCGCCGCAGCGCGTCGGCGAGCTGCGCGGCGGGGGCGTCCTTGACCAGGAACGCCTCCGCGCCGGACTCCATGGCCCGGCGCATATAGCCCGGCCGCCCGAAGGTCGTCAGGATCACCACCTTGAGCGCCGGCAGCTCCCGGCGGACCAGCGCGGCCGCGTCGAGGCCGGTCATGCCCGGCATCTCGATGTCCAGCAGCACGACGTCGATGTCGTGCGCGCGGGCCGCGGCCAGCACCTCGTCGCCCCGGGAGACCTGGGCGACGACCTCAATGTCGGGCTCCAGGCCGAGCAGGGCCGCCAGCGCCTCCCGGACCATGGACTGATCCTCGGCGAGCAGGACGTTGATGGTGCGTCGGCCATCGGGGCGCGCGGAGCTGGGCTGATCGGTCACCGGCCCAGCGTAGGCGGCGGACCGGGCCGGCGGGGCGGGGAACCCGGTCCGGCCGCCGGAGACCCCCGTCCCCCGGCGGCCGGAGCTCATGAGGCGCCGAGCGGCGCCGCCGGCCCGTCCTGGGGCGCCCGCCGGCACACGAGCGGTACGCACGCCCGCAGCCGGAAGCCGCCCCGGGGGCCCGGCCCCGTCTCCAGCCGGCCGTCGGCCAGGGCCAGCCGCTCGGTCAGGCCCGTCAGGCCGTTGCCGTGCGGGCGGGCGGGGCCGTGGCCGTCGTCGGTGACGGTCAGCCGGAGCTCGCCGCCCTCCTCCGCGAGCGACACCTCGCAGCGGCGCGCTCCGCTGTGCCGGACCACATTGGTCACAGCCTCCCGCAGCGCCCAGGCCAGCGCGCCCTCCGCGTCGGGCGTCAGGTCGGCGAGGGGCGATTCGTCCGCGCCGTCCGGGCCGGGGTCGCGGACGGCGACCCGGTCGAGGTCCGCCGTGACACCGGCCGCGGCCAGGGCCGTACGGGCCCCGGCGATCTCGGCGTCCAGGGTGGGGCGGCGAAAGCCGCTCACCGCCTCCCGCACGTCGACCAGGGCCTGCCGGCTGACCTGCTCGATGTCCGCGATCTGCTGGGCGGCCGCCTCCGGGCTGCCGGGCAGCATCCGCCCCGCCAGCTCGCTCTTGAGGGTGATCAGGGACAGGGAGTGGCCGAGGAGGTCGTGCAGATCGCGGGCGAGCCGCAGCCGTTCCTCGTTGGCGGCGAGGTGGGCGACCGTGGCCCGGGCCTCGCGCAGCGCCCGGGTCGTCCGCGCCATCTGCCGCACCCCGACCATCGCGAACCCGCCGAGCATCGACGGGATCATCAGCGCCCACAGGAAGTCCGCGGCGCCCGGGGTGTGCACGCCGATGAACAGGAGGATCCCGGAGACCACCGGGATCAGGATCCGCGCCAGCCGCATCGGCAGGACCGCGCCGATGGCGACGCACACATAGACGAACAGCACGAGCCAGGCGGCGCCCAGTGTCAGCGACAGCATCAGCGCCATGGCCAGCAGCGCGCCCAGCACGGCGAAGACCCGCTGCCGCTCCAGCGCCCGCGAGGTGTGCCGGAAGACGAGGGCGAGGTAGACGCCCACGAAGAGCACCAGCCCGAGGCCGCCGAGGACGTCGGCGAGGACCGTGTGGTGGTCCCCGAGGATGTCCTCGAACGGCGCGGCCAGGTAGGAGAACCAGATCCCGATCCACATCAGCTTGAGGAACTGGTGCCGGCGGGTCTCGGGCGGCTCCCCGATACGGACGTTGTCCGTGTCGAGGTCGTCGTCCGCCTTGAGGGCTGCCTGCCACACCCCACGGACACGGTCACCTACGGCCATCGCTGTCTCTCCTCCGGATCCCCCTTCGTTCCTCCGGGGTCCGGCGCCCGCACGGGCCCCCCGCCGCCGGTTCACGCCTTCCGGGTGTCCTTGCGGTACAGCCAGGCGGCCGCGCCCCCGAAGATCACAAGATAGGCGACCAGCACGGCCACGTCCTTGACCTCCGGGCCGTTGCCCAGCTCGATGGACTGGCCGAGCGCGGCGTACGCGTGGGTGGGCATCCACTCCGCGACGTCCTGCAGCCACTTCGGGAAGGTCGTGATCGGCATCCAGAGGCCGCCCAGGATCGACAGACCGAAGTAGATGATGAAGGTGATGGGGCGCACGGCGTCGCCGGTGGCGAGATAGCCGACCGCCACGCCCAGCGCCGCGAAGACGATGCTGCCCGCCCAGATCGCGCCGGTGAGCGCGAACCACTGCCACGCCGCGTCGAACCGGACGTCCTTCACGAGGGCGGCGATGAGGAAGACGACCAGGATCGACGGCAGCGACACCACGGCGGCCGAGGCGACCTTCGCCGTCACATAGCCGCGGCCGGGCAGGGCGGTGAGCCTCAGCTGGCGCACCCAGCCCTTCTCGCGCTCCTTGGCTATGCGCTCGCTGTTGCCGACGAGGACGGCGGTGATGGCGCCGAAGGAGGCCATGGAGACCATCATCAGCAGCGGCAGGGTGAGGTCGGTGCCCTTGACGAGCTCCGTGCTGCTCGCGCCCCCGGCGATCAGCAGGTACAGACCCGCCGGGTAGAGCACGGAGAAGAACATGAACTTCTTGTTGCGCAGGGTGCGCTGGATCTCAAGCTTGATCAGGGTGTTCACTTGGCCGCCTCCTCAGCGGTCGCGGCGTCGGTGATGGCGATGAACGCCTGCTCCAGGCCCAGGCCCGCGACCTCCAGATTGCGGGGGTAGAGCCCCAGGCCGTAGAGGGCGTGGACGGTGGCGTCGGCGTCGTGCGACTGGATGCGGACCGTGCGGCCCGATATCTCCAGGGAGGACAGGAACGGCAGTTCGCGCAGCGCGCCCTCGCCGATGTACCCGTCCAGGTCGAAGACGATCCGGCGGGCGCCGGCCTTCGCCTTGATCTCGGCCGCCGAGCCGTCCGCGATCACCCTGCCGCGGTGCAGCACGATCACCCGGTCGGCGATCGCGTCGGCCTCCTCCAGATAGTGGGTGGCGAAGAGGATCGCCCGGCCGGCCCGCGCCTGGGCGCGCATCACGCCCCAGAACGCCTGCCGGGCCGAGACGTCCATGCCTGTGGTCGGCTCGTCCAGCACGACGAGCTCATTGGCGCCGGCCGTGGCGAGCGCGAACCGCACCCGCTGCTCCTGGCCGCCGGAGAGCTTGTTGACCATGCGGTCCGCGATGTCGCGGAGGTCGGCGTGCTCCAGCACCTGGTCGACCGGGTACGCCCGGGGGTGCAGGTCGCAGGCGAGCTTCACGAGCTCACGGACCTTGACGTCCTCCATCAGGCCGCCGCTCTGCAGCATCGCGCCGACCTTGCCCCGCGCGATGGCCTGCTGCGGAGTGGTGCCGAAGACCTCGACGCGCCCCGCGTCGGGGTTGCGCAGGCCCAGCAGGAGGTCGAGGGTGGAGGACTTGCCGGCGCCGTTCGGCCCGAGGAGGGCGACGGTCTCGCCGGCACGGAGCTGGAGGTCCAGCTCCGAGACGGCGCGAACGTCGCCGAAGCTCTTGCTGACGTTCGTGAAGCTGACCACGGGCGACCCCGTGCGGTGCCGGTCCCCCGTGGACATATGTGCTGTCGTGGTCATGTACTCCATCATCGGGGCCCCGGAAGCGCCGGGGCAGTGTCGGACGTCGTGTACCGGTGATGACAGATGTCATGGCCCGTATAACGGCTGTGACATGCGAAAACCCCCGTGCCGGGTGGGCACGGGGGCTCATCGCGACCTGTCGGCCGGTCAGCTGCCGTTGAGCGGGATCACCCCGGTGCGCTCGGCGGGCGTCTTGCCGCGCAGCGCCTTGCGGAGGGCGCCGACGACGTCCTGCGGCGTGACGGCCGTCTTGCTGCCGTCACCGCGCTGGATGGTGACACCGGCGAACTTGGTGCCGTAGAGCTCCTTGAGCGCTTCGAGGTTGTAGTTCTCGACGAGCCGGCCGTTGACCTCCTTGACCGAGAGGATCTTCGGCAGCGAGCGGTCCGGACCGAACTGGATGCTGTGGAGCGGGTCGGTCTGGACGGTGACGAGGCCCGACATCGCGGGCTTCGCGAACTCGTTCATCACCCGGTCGACCTCGGCCTTGCCGACCTTCGGCTGCTGCTGGGCGCTGGGCAGCTCGACGGTCTTGTTCTCGCCCGTGGCCGCGCGGTCGCGGTACGCCTGGGCGACGGCGTCCACGGCCTTGTCGGTGTCCAGGCCGACGTACGGCTTGCCGTAGACGGCCACGGCCTTGCCGGGCTCGAAGGTGATCGTGCCGTCCTTGGCGCCGCCCGCCTCGCCGGCCAGCGTCTTCAGCGCCGCCGCGATCTTCTCCTCGTCGGCGCCGATGGTCGCCTCGGCCGTGTGGGTGCCGCCGATGAGCGAGGGGATGACCGTCAGCGGGTTGTAGTCCCGGCCGGCCACCGCGCGCACGGTGGCCTGGGTGTCGATCGACAGCCCCGCGACGGACGGCTTGAGCTCCGCCTCCTTGCCCCCGATGGAGACCTTGAGCGGCGCCGTGGCACGGTCGCCGAGCGCGGAGTCGAGCTTCTGCACGGCCTGCTCCTTGGAGCTGCCGCCGATGCCGACGCCGAGCACGGTGGTGCCGTTGGGCACGTCCGCGTGGTCGAGCAGCAGGCCCGCGCCGTAGGCGACGCCGACCAGCGCCACGAGGGCGCCGCCCAGCAGGACGACCTTGGAGCGGCCCTTCTTCTTCGCGGCCTTCTTGGGGGCGCTCTTGGCGGCCGGGGCCGCCGGGGCCGGGGCCGGGACCGCGGCACCGGGAGCGGGCACCTTGGGCTTGGGCACGGCCACGCGGGGCGCCCCGCTGTCGACCGGGCCGGCCTTCTTGCCGGGGCCCGGCGGCGGGACCACGGGCACACCGCTGACGAGCGTCTCGGACGTCCCGCCGGGCGCGGCGGGAGCCTTCTGGCCGCCCTTCTTGCCACCCTTGCCGCCGCCCTTGGGCGCCTTGGGGGCCTTCGTCTGCTGCGGGCCGTTCCCGGGCGCCTGGGCGCCCTGCGGGCCGCGCGGCGCCGACTGGGCGCCGACGGGCGGCGCGGGGACGCGCGGAACGCCCTCGCGCGGGGTGTCCGTACGCCCGGGGGCGAACGCGGCACCGCCCGGCGTGCCGCCGGGGAAGGCGTTCCCCTGGCCCGCGGTGGGCGCGGGGAACTGCTGCGTGGTGTCCGGGGCGCCGGTCCACGGCGCGGCGCCGGCCGAGGCGCCGGGGCCCGGCGGCGGCACGGCGGGCGTGGCCTGCGGGGTGCCCGCCACGACGGGGTTGGTGCCCGTTGCCATAGGGGCCATGGGGTCGCCGGCCCACGGGGCGGGCGTGGTGCCCGTCGTGGACGCGTCGGCGGGGCCGCCCGGCCACGGGGTCGAGCCGGTGGTGCCCGAGGCGGAGGCGCCGCCCGGCCAGTCGTCGGTCTGCGCGCCGGAGCCGCGGGGCGTGGCGGTGTCGGGCTGCCACGGGGTCGTGCCCGTGGTGCCCGAGGCGGAGGCGCCGCCCGGCCAGTCGTCGACCGGCTTCGGGGCGCTCTGAGGGGCACCCTGAGAGGCACCCTGAGAGGCACCCTGAGAGGCAGAGGCCACGCCGGAGGGCGCGCCCTGCCACGGCGTCGTCCCCGTCGTGGAGGCCGACGGGCCGGTCGGCCAGTCGTCCACGGGAGCGGCCGGGGCGGCGGCCGCGGCGTCGGCGGGCCACGGGGTCGCGCTCGTCGTCGAGGGACCGGCCGGCCAGTCGTCCACGTGACCGGCGGGGGTCTCCGCCTGCCAGGGCGTGGTGCCGGTGGTGCCCGAGGCGGAGGCGCCGCCCGGCCAGTCGTCGACCGGGCCGGCGGGGCGCCGTTCGCCCGTGCCGGCGGTGCCGTCGGCGGGCCACGGCGTCGCGCTCGTCGTCGAGGAGCCGCCGGGCCAGTCGTCGGTCCGGGCGGCGGAGGTGTCGGGCTGCCAGGGCGTGGTGCCCGTGGTGCCCGAGGCGGCGCCGGGCCAGTCGTCGGCCGGCTGCGGAGTGCCGTGGGGGTCCGAGGGCATGCCGGAGGACGCGTCCTGCCACGGCGTGGTGCCCGTCACCGAACCCGACGGGCCGGTCGGCCAGTCGTCCACCGGGGCGGCCGGAGCCGCGGGCGGCGGGGTCGACTTCTGGGTGGGCCGCTGCGGGAGGGGCGGCACCGAGGCGTCGCCGGACGTCTGCGGACGGCGGCCCGCGGCGGGGGGCGGCGTGCCCGGGGAGGACTTGCGCGGGGCGAACCAGTCGCTGGTCTTGTCCTTCGACGCCGGGCGCTCGGCCTCCTGCTGACGGGCCGGGGCCGGCTCGGGGCGCCGGGGCAGGGCGGGCTTGCCCTCGCCGCCCTGGCGCGCGGCCGTGCCGGAGCCTGCCGTCTGACCGCTCCCGGCGGCCGCCTGCGGGGCGGGCACGGCGGCGGGGCCCGGGGCGGCGGCACCCGGCTCGTCGCCGACGGGGGTGCGCATGATGACCGGCGGAATGGGCCGCGAACCCGGGATGTTGATGCGGATCCGCGTCGTCAGCGTGGTCTCGGTCTTCTGCTCTTCCGGCTTCGGCGCCATGGCCTGCTCCTCGCTGACGCCACCGTCTGCGGACGGCTGGCGGGTTCCGTACGGCGGGGTCCCCGAGGGGTACGCGGCGCCACCGCGGCCCTGGGGCCCGGAGGACGAACTGTCAGATTCACGGCTCAAAGCAGGTTCTCCCGGTTAGCTCCGCCGCCCGTCATGACCTCGTTCGGGCGGCTCGGCGGCGCGCACCACCATACTGGGCACCACGGACGCGTACTTGACGGCTGCCGGATCGGCCCGTCGGCGAGGAGCGCGGGGCGGGTCCGCGCGCCTCGGACCGGTCAGGCAGAAATCGTCACGTCACTTGGCAAGTCGGACTGGGGAACCGTCCGGTTGCGGCAGTTTCGGGAGCGTGGCACACATCACAGCTACGGCCATCCCGCCCAGCAGGAAGGCGTAGGAGCCCAGTCCGGCGCCGAGGAGGAAGTCGCCCTCCGGCCGGCTGTCGGTCATCAGCAGCACCGCGGCGAGCCAGCCCGCGCCGGGGGCCGCCCCGCCGAGCCGGGTGCGGGCGGCGGTGAGCCCGCCGTAGCAGAGGCCCGCGAGGGCGAGCAGGGCGAGCGTCAACCCGCCGGGGAACCAGCCCGCTTGCACCAGGCCGCCGGCGATGCCCACCAGGGCGCCGAGGACGGCCAGGGCGGCGTACAGGGCGAGGCGGCCGACGGCGAGCGGCGCCGCCATGCCCGTCACGCGTCCACCCCGGCGAACAGGTCGTCCTCGCGGGGCGCGGCGGCGCGGCCGCGGACGAGCTTGTAGTACTCGTCCGGGAAGAGGGGCTGGCCCAGGTCGTTGGAGAGCGCGAAGAAGGGGCCGTCGACGGCGATCTGGGTGGCGTGGGCGCGCATCGCGGCGGCCTTCGCACCGGCGTACGCGGCACCGGCGATCACGGCCGTCACCTCCTCGTCGGGGACGACGCCGGGCACGTCGGAGGCGGTGGCGATGCCGGGGAAGGGGTCGCCGACGCCGCGCTCGCGCAACTGCGCGAAGCCCGCCTCCACCACGGAGAGCGGCACACAGTTCCAGTAGACCTTGGCGATCTCGTGGGGCTCGCCCAGGTCGCGGCGGAAGGCCGGCTCGCCCGCCAGGTCCGCGGCGCGCGTCGCGACCCGGTGCGCCTGGATGTGGTCGGGGTGGCCGTAGCCGCCCTCGGGGTCGTAGGTGACCAGGACCTGCGGCCGGACCTCGCGAATCACCTCTACGAGGGATGCGGCGGCCTCGTCCACGTCCGCCCGCCAGAAGGATCCGGGGCGGTCGTTCTGCGAGCCGCCCATCATGCCCGAGTCGCGGTAGCGCCCGGCGCCGCCGAGGAAGCGGTGGTCGGTGACGCCCAGCTCCCTCATCGCGGCGGCCAGTTCACCGACGCGGTACGGGCCGAGGGTGTCGTCCCGGTCGGCGGTGAGGTGCGCCAGACCGGCCGGGATCACCTCGCCCTCTTCACCGAGGGTGCAGGTCACGAGGGTGACATGGGCCCCTTCGGCGGCGTATTTGGCCATGGTCGCGCCGTTGTTGATCGATTCGTCGTCCGGGTGCGCGTGCACCAGGAGCAGTCGGCGGCCGGGCAGGGCGGAACGGTCGGTCATGGGGACAGCCTACGAGCACACCGGGCGGCGCGCGGAGCCACCGGGCGCCGCCCGGCCGGTCCGCCGTGCGGACCCCGCCGGGGCCCGCGCGGCGGACCGTCAGAACTTGATGTTGCTGATCATCCCGGTCACGCTCGACGTGAGGCTGTGCAGCGTCGGAGCGATCGACGAGCTTGAGAGATAGAAGCCCAGCAACACACAGACCGCGGCGTGGCCCGCCTTCAGTCCGGACTTCCGGACCAGCAGGAAGACGATGATCGCCAGCAGCACCACCGCCGAAATCGAGAGTGCCACAGCGGTTCACCTCCAGGAACGCGCGGTCGGACGGACAACGAACGAGCGGCACACCGGATGCCGCTCGGGACTTACTCACCTATGCGTCAGTGATCATAACTTTCCGCTGCCCGGACATCACTCGGTGCACAGGAGCAAATCCGGGGCGCACGGCGACTTCTCGCCGCCCCGCAATAGGCTCCACGCATGACCGGACAGCTCTCGTTCCCTCGGCAGCAAGCCCGTACACAACGTTTCTCCCTCGGCGCGCCGCGCGCGTTCACGGTGTCGCCGGACGGCGCGCGTGTCGCGTTCCTGCGCTCCCGCTCGGGCACCGACCGGGCGGGGGTGCTGTGGGTCCTCGACCTCGACGACGGGCGGGAGCGCCCCGCGGCCGATCCCGCCCTGCTCCTGGGCGGCGCCGACGAGGAGCTGTCCGCCGAGGAGCGGGCCCGCCGCGAACGCAGCCGCGAAGGCTCGGCCGGCATCGTGGGGTACGCCGTGGACAGCGCCGTGGAGTGGGCGGCGTTCGCCCTGTCCGGGCGGCTGTTCGTGGCCGAGCTGCGCGGCGGCACCGCCCGTGAACTGGTCGTCCCCGGCCCGGTGGTCGACCCGCGGCCCTCGCCCGACGGCCGCCGGGTGGCCTATGTGACGCGCGGCGCGCTGCGCGTGGTCGAGGCGGACGGCGGCGGCGACCGGGCCCTGGCCGAGCCGGAGGGCGCCACCGTCACCTGGGGCCTGGCGGAGTTCGCCGCCGCCGAGGAGATGGGCCGCTCGCGGGGCTTCTGGTGGGCGCCGGACGGGGAGTCGCTGCTGGTGGCGCGGGCGGACGAGGCGCCGGTGAGCAGCTGGTGGATCGCCGATCCCGCGCATCCGGACCGGGCGCCCGCCCAGGTCCGCTACCCGGCGGCGGGCACCGCCAACGCGGAGGTGTCGCTGGCCCTGCTGGGCCTGGACGGCAGCCGTAAGGACGTCGAGTGGGACCGTGAGCGCTATCCGTACCTGGCGCGCGTGCACTGGTCGGCGGCCGGTCCGCCGCTGCTGCTGGCCCAGTCACGCGACCAGCGCAGCCAGGTGTACCTCACCGTGGACACCGCGACGGGCGGCACGCGCGTGCTGCGCGTGGAGGAGGACGCAAAGTGGCTGGATCTTTTCCCCGGGGCGCCCGTGTGGAACCCGGACGGGCGACTCGTACGCATCGCCGACGAGGGTGACGCGCGGGTCCTGATGGTGGACGACCGGGCGTCGACGGGGCCGCGGTTGCATGTGCGGGCGGTGCTGGACGCCGGGGCGGAGGACGTGCTGGTATCGGCGTCCGCCGGCCCGGAGGCGGCGGATCCGGAGACCGGCGAGACCCATGTCTACCGCGTCGGCGAGCGGGGCGTGGAGCGGCTCTCCGAGGGGCCGGGTTGGCACTCGGCGGTGCGCTGCGGGACGGTGACCGTGCTGGTCTCCACCTCACCGGAGCGCAGCGGAGCCCTCGTTCGGGTCCTGCGCGACGGCGTACGGGCGGCCACGATTCCCTCGTACGCGCAGGAGCCCGTGTTGACCGCCCGCGCGCGCCTGACGGAGGCGGGCGCGCGCCGCATCCCGTGCGCCGTGCTGCTGCCGACGGGTTACCGGGAGGGCGACGGGCCGCTGCCGGTGCTGATGGACCCCTACGGCGGGCCGCACGGGCCGCGGGTGGTCGCCGCGCAGAACGCCCATCTGACCTCGCAGTGGTTCGCCGACCAGGGGTTCGCGGTGGTCGTGGCCGACGGGCGCGGCACGCCGCACCGCTCGCCGGGCTGGGAGAAGGCCGTCCGGGACGACTTCGCGGGCGTCACCCTGGACGACCAGGTCGAGGCCGTGCGGGCGCTGGCCGAGGACTTCCCGCTGGACCTCGGCCGGGTGGCGATCCGCGGCTGGTCGTACGGCGGCTATCTCGCGGCGCTGGCGGTGCTGCGCCGCCCGGACGTCTTCCACGCGGGGATCGCGGGCGCGCCGGTCACGGACTGGCGGCTGTACGACACGCACTACACGGAGCGCTATCTGGGCCACCCGGAGCGGCAGCCGGCGGTGTACGCGCGCAATTCCCTGGTCACCGACGAGGGGCTGTCCGGGGCGGCGGCGGAGCACCGGCCGCTGATGGTGATCCACGGGCTGGCGGACGACAACGTGGTCGCGGCGCACACGCTGCGGCTGTCCTCGGCGCTGCTCGCGGACGGCCGGCCGCACGAGGTGCTGCCGCTGTCGGGGGTGACGCACATGACCCCGCAGGAGCAGGTCGCGGAGAACGTACTGCTGCTCCAAGTCGATTTCCTCAAGCGGTCACTGGGGCTGTCCTGACCGCTTGAGGAGTGAGGTGCGCGGCGTGCCGGGCAGGCTCTCTGTCAAGCACGCCGCGTCGTCGATCTGCACAACCTTCGCTCAAGAAGGCGAGGGGGGCCGCCTCTTCCGCGCAGCCCTCTTGACTGGGCCGTGAATCCATTGCGAAAGTCCGCTCAACCCATCGCGTGACCGGCGTCCGCGAGCGGTCGACAAGACGACAGTGCGGGGGATTTACGCGATGACGAGTACTTCCCGGTTAGCTGTGACGCAAACAGAGCTGGCAGGCCGTTCACCCGGACAGCTGATGTGGCGGCGCTTCAAACGTGACCGTTCCGGGGTAGTTTCCGCATACATCGTGGCGTTCTTCTTTCTCGTCGCCGTGACGGCACCGCTTCTGTCGAAGGTCTACGGGAAGAATCCGACCGAGACCTACGGGCTGGACGAGACGGGTCTGCTCAATGAGTTCGGTTACCCGGTGGCGCCGAACGGCGGGATTTCCGGGCGTTTCTGGTTCGGCGTCGAGCCCACCCTGGGCCGGGACGTCCTGACCCAGCTGGTCTACGGAATCCGTACCTCCCTGCTCATCGCGACCGCCGCGACCGTCCTGTGCGTACTGACCGGCGTCCTGGTCGGCGTGACGGCCGGCTACATCGGCGGCCGCACCGATTATCTGCTCGGCAGGTTCATCGACCTGCTGCTGGCCTTCCCCTCCCAGCTGTCGTTCATCGCCTTCACACCGGTGGTCTATTCGCTCTTCGTCAGCCCGGGGAAGGAGACCCCGACCTCGCTGCGGGTGCTCACCCTGATCCTGGTGCTCTGGGTGCTGGGCTGGATGGGGATGGCCCGGCTGCTGCGCGGCCAGGTGCTGAGCCTGCGGGAGCGGGAGTTCGTCGAGGCCGCGAAGGTCACCGGGGCGTCACCCTGGCGGATCATCCGCAAGGAGCTGCTGCCCAACCTCTGGACGCCGATCCTGGTGCAGTCGACGCTGATGCTGCCGTCGGTCGTGACCATCGAGGCGGGCCTGTCCTTCATCGGCGTCGGCATCCTGGAGCCCACCCCCGACTGGGGGCGGATGTTCGCCAACGGCGCCCATTACTACGAGAGCGACATCACCTACATCTTCTTCCCCGGCCTCGCGATGATCATTTTCGTGGTCGCCTTCAACCTGCTCGGGGACTCCGTCCGGGACGCCTTCGACCCCCGGACCACCCGCTGAGAACGGCGCACGGCCGACAGAGCAGAACCGGACACCGACGACAGGCAGGTGCATCGACCCATGACGACGGCACTGAGGCACAGACGGCGGCGCTCCGCGACCGTGGCACTGGCCTGCTGGGGCGCGGCCGGGGCCCTGGTCCTCTCCGCGTGCAGCAGTGGCGGCGGGGGCGGCGGCGGGGGTGGTGGCAAGAGCGAGGGGCCGGGCGAGGACAAGACGAAGTCCTCCAACTACTCCCTGGGCACCAAGGAGGACTCCGCCGGCCCCGCGCCCGAGGTCCCGGGCGCGAAGAAGGGCGGCACCGTCGGCGTCCTCCAGCGCGACGCCTTCAACCACCTGGACCCCGGCCAGATCTACTTCGCCGACGTCCTCGCCGCGCAGATGCTCTACAACCGCTCGCTCACCTCCTACAAGGTGGACGACCAGGGCCGGGTGAAGGTCGTCGGCGACCTGGCCACGGACACCGGCACCGCCTCCGACGGCGGCCGCACCTGGAAGTTCACCCTCAAGGACGGGCTGAAGTTCGAGGACGGCTCGCCGATCACCGCCCAGGACGTCCGGTGGGGGATCGAGCGGCTCTACGCCTCCTTCGAGTCCGACGGGCCGCTCTACATCCCGCAGTGGCTCTCGGGCGAGGGCAGCGCCTTCCGCAAGGCGCTGCCGGACGGCCCGTACGAGGGCAAGCACCTGCCGTCGTCCGTACTGGACACCCCGGACGACAAGACGATCGTCTTCCACTTCCTTCAGCCGCACGCCGATACCCCCTTCGCCACCGCCATGCCCAACATCGGCGCGGTCAAGGCGGCCAAGGACACCAAGCAGAAGTACGACAACGCCCCCTTCGCCTCCGGCCCGTACAAGGTCGGCGACTACAAGGTCGGCAAATCGCTGACGCTGGTGCGCAACGAGCACTGGGACCCGAAGACGGACCCCATCCGCCATCAGTACGCCGACAGGTTCGAGATCAGCTTCGGCCACCAGTACGCGGACTCCACCCGCCGCTACCTCGCCGACCAGGGAAGCGACAAGAACGCCCTGTCGTTCTCCAACGCCGTCGCGCCGGAGATGACCGAGAGGGTGCTGAAGCAGGCGGACACCAAGTCCCGCCGCTTCGTCGAGGTCCAGCCGTACGTCGACTACATGAGCATCAACGTCGACCGGGTGAAGGACGTACGGGTCCGCAAGGCCATCGCCTACGCCATGCCGAACGGGCAGATCCTCCAGCAGAACGGCGGCACGACCGCCGGGCTGCTCGCCACCAACTACCTCTCGCCCGCCATGGACGGCTACCAGGCCACCGACCCGCTGGGGAAGAAGGCCAAGCCCTCCGGCGACCCCGAGAAGGCCAGAGCGCTGCTGAAGGAGGCCGGCAAGGAGGACATGGAGCTCGTCTACGCCTACGCCAACACCGACGTCCAGCAGAAGGTGTCCGTGGTGATCGCCCAGGCCCTGGAGCGGGCGGGCTTCAAGGTGCAGAAGAAGGAGGTCGACGCCAACATCTGGCGGACCGCGGTCGCCGAGGTGAAGAACCAGTTCGACGTCTACCGCAACGCCTGGGGCGCGGACTGGCCCGTCTCCTCGACGGTCGTCCCGCTGCTGTTCGACGGCCGGCAGATCGCCGACGGCAGCCAGAACTACAGCCACCTGAACAACCCGGCGGTCAACTCCGAGGTGGACCGGATCAACAAGATCCCGGATGTGAAGCAGGCCGGGCCCGAGTGGCAGAAGCTCGCCGACAAGATCCTCACCGAGGACATGCCCGCGGTGCCGGTCTTCTACAACCGGCAGTTCTCCCTGTGGGGTTCGAACCTCGGAGGCGTGCGGTACCAGCCCGTCTACGGCACCGTCGACGCGACCGGCGTGTATGTGAAGTAGCCCCGGCGCCGGCCGGGTCCCGACACCCCTGCCCCGGTCCCCGGCCGGCCGCCCCGTCCCGACGGAAGTCCGCGGAGCCATGCTGAGATTCCTCGCCCGCCGCGTCCTCGGCGCACTCGTCATCATCGTGCTGATCAGCGCGATCACCTTCTTCCTGTTCTTCGCGCTGCCCTCCGAGCCGGCCCTGATGTCCTGCGGCAAGAACTGCACGCCGGACGCCCTCGCGCTCATCGACAAGAACCTGGGCCTGGACCAGCCGGTGCCCGTCCAGTACTGGCACTACATGGCCGGCATCTTCGTGGGGCGCGACTTCAGCGTCGGCCACTGCCCGGCCCCCTGCTTCGGCTACTCCTTCTCCAACCAGCAGCCGGTCTGGGGCACCATCGTCGACCGCTTCCCGACCACGCTGTCCATCACGGTCGGCGGCGCCGTGGTCTTCCTCGTCGTCGGCGTCGGCATCGGGATGCTCGCCGCCGCCTTCCGGGGCACCTGGGTCGACAAGTTCTTCAGCTCCCTGTCGCTGATCGGCAACTCCCTCCAGATCTACTTCGTCGGCGTCATCGCCCTGGCCGTCCTCGTCAGCGGACTGCACTGGATGGACAACCCCGCCTACTACCCGATCACCGAGAACCCCGGGAAGTGGTTCACGGGGATGCTCATCCCCTGGCTGGTGCTCTCCATCATCTTCATCGCCAACTACAGCCGGATGACGCGCTCCCAGATGATCGAGCAGCTGAGCGAGGACCATGTGCGCACCGCGCGCGCCAAGGGCCTGAGCCGCCGGACCGTCTTCTTCCGCTATGCCTGGAGGGGGGCGCTCGCACCCATCGTCACCATCTTCGGCATCGACCTCGGCTCGCTCTTCGGCGGCGCGATCATCACCGAGTTCACCTTCAGCCTGCACGGGCTCGGCCGGCTGGCCGTCTCCTCGGTCAGCGAGACCGATCTGCCCACCCTGATGGCCGTGATGCTCGTCGGCTGCACGGCGATCGTCATCGCCAACATCGTCGTCGACGCCGCCTACGCCTTCATCGACCCGCGCGTGCGCCTCGCCTGACCGCCAGGAGAACCACTGCCGTGACCGCGACCCCACCCGACACGACCGCCCCTCCCCGTACGCCCTTTCTGTCCGTACGGGACCTGTACGTGCGCTTCTCCACCGAGGACGGCATCGTGAAGGCCGTCGACGGGCTCTCCTTCGACCTGGAACGCGGACGGGCCCTCGGCATCGTCGGCGAGTCGGGCTCGGGCAAGTCCGTCACCAACCTCGCCGTCCTCGGCCTGCACGAGCCGCGCGGCACCGAGATCAGGGGCGAGATCACGCTGGACGGACAGCGGCTGACCGGCGCCCCCGAAGCCACGCTGGAGAAGCTGCGCGGCGACAAGATGGCGATGATCTTCCAGGACTCGCTCACCGCGCTCTCCCCCTACTACACGGTGGGCCGGCAGATCGCCGAGCCCTACCGCAAGCACACCGGGGCCTCCCGGCACGACGCCCGCCGGCGGGCGGTCGAGATGCTGGACAAGGTCGGCATCCCCAACGCCGCGCGCCGCGTGGACGACTACCCGCACCAGTTCTCCGGCGGCATGCGCCAGCGCGCGATGATCGCCATGGCGCTGGTCTGCGACCCCGAACTGCTGATCGCCGACGAGCCGACGACCGCGCTGGACGTCACCGTCCAGGCCCAGATCCTCGACCTGCTGGCGGACCTCCAGCGGCAGACCGGTTCGGCCATCGTCCTCGTCACCCACGACCTGGGCGTCGTCGCCCACACGGTGGACGACCTGCTGGTGATGTACGCGGGCCGGGCCGTCGAGCGCGGCCCGGTCCGCGAGGTGCTGAGCGCGCCGGGCCACCCGTACACCTGGGGCCTGCTGGGCTCCATGCCCCGGCTGACCTCGGACGTCAGGGAGCCCCTGGTGCCCATCCCCGGCACCCCGCCCAGCCTGCTGGCGCCCCCGCCCGGCTGCCCTTTCCACCCGCGCTGCGGCTATGTCGCCGAGGTGGGCGGCGACCGGTGCCGGACGGAGCGCCCGGAGCTGCCGGCGGGCCGCGGCGCCGCCTGCCACCTCACCCCCGAGCAGCGGCGGACGGCCCTCGCCGCGCGGCTCACGCCCCGGCCGGGCCGAGGGGGCACCCGATGACCGAGCTCCTCGTCGCCGAGGGACTGACCAAACACTTCCCGATCATGGGCGGCTTCCCGGTCAAGCGGAGGGTCGGAGCGGTCCAGGCCGTGGACGGGATCGACCTGACCGTGCGCGCGGGCGAGACCTTCGGGCTGGTCGGCGAGTCCGGCTGCGGCAAGTCCACGACCGGGCGGCTGCTCACCCGGCTCCTGGAGCCGACCGCCGGCCGGATCACCTATCAGGGGCAGGACATCACCCACGCCCGGCGCCGGGAGCTCGCCCCGGTCCGCCGCGACATCCAGATGATCTTCCAGGACCCGTACTCCTCGCTCAACCCCCGGCAGACCGTGGGGAAGATCGTCTCGGGGCCGATGGAGATCCACGGCGTCGAACCGCCGGGCGGCCGGGAGGCCCGGGTCCGCGAGCTCCTCGACATCGTGGGCCTCAACCCCGAGCACTACAACCGCTTCCCGCACGAGTTCTCCGGCGGCCAGCGGCAGCGGGTCGGGGTGGCCCGCGCGCTGGCCCTCGACCCGAAGATCGTCGTGGCGGACGAGCCGGTGTCCGCGCTCGACGTCTCCATCCAGGCCCAGGTGGTCAACCTGCTCCAGCGGCTCCAGCGGGACCTCGGCATCGCCTTCCTGTTCATCGCCCACGACCTGGCCGTCGTACGGCACTTCTCGCAGCGGGTGGCGGTGATGTACCTGGGGAAGATCGTCGAGGTGGGCGAACGGGAGGACATCTACGAGCGGCCCCGGCACCCGTACACCCACGCGCTGCTGTCGGCGGTACCGGAGGCGTCCGACCTCATGGGGGCGCCGGAGGGGGCGCGGCGGGAGCGGATCCGGCTGGCCGGGGACGTGCCCTCGCCGATCCTGCCGCCGTCGGGGTGCCGGTTCCGGACGCGGTGCTGGAAGGCGCGGGAGCTCTGTGCGGCGTCCGTGCCGGAGCTGGTGCGGGCCGAGGGGAGCGGGGCGGGGCATCTGTCGGCGTGCCACTTCCCTGAGCCGGTGCCGGTTCTTTCCCCAGCCCCGCCCCTTCCCGGAACCGGGGGCTGACGCCCCCGGGCCCCCCCTTCCGCGCTCCGCGCGGTGTCCTCAAACGCCGGACGGGCTGAATTTCCGCCCGGTCCTCGACGACACCGCGGCCGAGGCCCGGAACTCATTCCTCCTCCGGCGGGACCACCGCCCTCTCCTCCGCGAAGTGGCACGCCGACGGGTGTGCCGCCGGGCGTGCCCCCTCCTTGAACCACTCCGGTACCTCCAGCTCCGGGACCACCAGCGCGCACTTCTCCTGCGCCTTCCAGCAGCGTGTCCGGAAGCGGCAGCCGGACGGCGGGTCGGCCGGGGAGGGGACGTCGCCCGCCAGCAGGATGCGCTCGCGCCGCTCGCGCGCGCCGGGGTCCGGGACGGGGACCGCCGAGAGCAGGGCCTGGGTGTAGGGATGCGTCGGGTGCTCGTAGATCTGGCGGTCGGTGCCCAGCTCGGCGAGCCGGCCGAGGTACATCACGGCGACCCGGTCCGAGATGTGCCGTACGACGGAGAGGTCGTGCGCGATGAAGACGTAGCTCAGGTCGAACTCGTTCTGGAGCCGCTCCAGGAGGTTGACGACCTGCGCCTGCACGGAGACGTCCAGCGCCGAGACCGGCTCGTCCGCGACGATCACCTCGGGGCGCAGCGCCAGGCCGCGCGCGATGCCGATGCGTTGCCGCTGGCCGCCGGAGAACTGGTGCGGGTAGCGGTTGATGTATTCGGGGTTGAGGCCGACGACGTCGAGGAGTTCGCGGACCTTCTGCCGCCGGCTGCCCCTGGGCGCGACCTCGGGGTGGATCTCGTAGGGCTCGCCGATGATGTCGCCGACGGTCATCCGGGGGTTGAGCGAGGTGTACGGGTCCTGGAAGACCATCTGGATGTTGCGGCGCACGGCCTTCAGCGCCCGCCCGGACAGCCGGGTGATGTCCTCGCCCCGGTAGCGGATCTGCCCGGAGGTCGGGCGTTCCAGGTTGACGAGCAGCTTGGCGACCGTGGACTTGCCGCAGCCGGACTCGCCGACGATGCCGAGGGTCTCGCCGCGCCGCAGGTCGAAGGAGACGCCGTCGACCGCCTGGACCGCGCCGATCTGCTTCTTGAAGAGGATCCCCCGTGTCAGCGGGTAGTGCTTGACGAGGTCCCGCACCTCCAGAATCGCCTCGCCGTCAGCGCTCATCGAGGGTTTCCTTCCAGAAGTGGCAGGCGCTGGCGCGGCCGTGGGACACGGCGAAGAGCGGCGGCCGGTCGGTGCGGCAGATGTCCTGTGCCCGGGGGCAGCGCGGGCTGAAGGGGCAGCCGGGCGGGATGGCCGTCAGATCGGGCGGCAGGCCCTTGATGGCGTAGAGCTGCCGGCCCTTCTGGTCCAGGCGGGGGATGGAGTCGAGGAGGCCGCGGGTGTACGGGTGCGCGGGCGCGGCGTAGAGGTCGTGGACGGGGGCGGTCTCGACGATCCGGCCCGCGTACATCACGGCGATCTTGTCGGCGACGTCCGCGACGACGCCCAGGTCATGGGTGATCAGGATGAGGCCCATGTTGTACTCGCGCTGGAGCTCGGCCAGCAGGTCCATCACCTGGGCCTGCACGGTCACATCCAGTGCGGTGGTCGGCTCGTCCGCGATGACGAGGTCGGGTTCCAGGGCCAGCGCCATCGCGATCATGATGCGCTGGCGCATACCGCCCGAGAACTGGTGCGGGTAGTCGCCCACCCGGTCCTTGGCGGCCGGGATGCGCACCCGGTCCATCAGCTGGACCGCCTTGGCCCGGGAGTCCTTGCGGGTCATCCCCTCGTGGACCTCGAACATCTCGGCGAGCTGGGCGCCGACGCTCATCACGGGGTTGAGCGCGGACAGCGCGTCCTGGAAGACCATCGACATCTTGGCGCCGCGGATCCTGCGCCGGGTCTCGGCGCCCATGGTCAGCAGGTCCTCGCCGCGGAAGAGGACCTCGCCGCCGGTGATCCGGCCCGGTGGCGAGTCGAGGATGCCCATGATCGCCTGCGCGGTCACCGACTTGCCGGAGCCGGACTCGCCGAGCACGGCCAGGGTCTCCCCCGGGTCGACGCAGTAGTTGACGCCGTTGACGGCCTTGGCGACGCCGTCCCGGGTGTGGAACTCCACCTGGAGGTCGCGTACGTCCAGCAGGGTCACCGGCTGGTCTCTCTGGTGCTCCATCGCCCGCTCCTCAGCGCAGCTTGGGGTCGAGGGCGTCGCGCACCGCGTCGCCGAGCATGATGAACGCCAGCACCGTGATGCTCAGTGCCCCCGCGGGCCACAGGAGCATGTGCGGGGCGTTGCGGATCTGGACGGAGGCGTTGGAGATGTCGATGCCCCAGGAGACGGTGGGCGGTTTGAGGCCCACGCCCACGAAGGACAGCGTCGCCTCCAGGGCGATGTAGGTGCCCAGGGCGATGGTGGCCACGACGATCACGGGGGCCACCGCGTTGGGCGCGATGTGCCGGAGCAGCATTCGCCGGTTGCCCGCGCCGAGCGCCCGCGCGGCCTGGACGTAGTCGTTCTGCTTGGCGGTGACGACGGAGCCGCGGGCGATGCGGGAGATCTGCGGCCAGCCGAGCAGCACGATGAAGCCGACGACGGGCCAGACCGAGCCGCTGGTGACGACGGAGAGGAAGACCAGTCCGCCGAGGATGATGGGGATGCCGAAGAAGATGTCGGCGATCCGCGAGAGCAGCGCGTCCCACCAGCCGCCGAAGAACCCGGCCAGCCCGCCGAGGACGCTGCCGAGCAGGGTGGCCCCGGCGGTCGCGCAGATACCGACGGCGATGGAGGCCCGCGCCCCGTGCACCGTACGGGTGTAGACGTCGCAGCCCTGGGTGTCGAAGCCGAAGGGGTGGCCGGGCTGGGAGCCCTCCTGGGCCTTGGCCAGGTCGCACTGGAGGGGGTTCCCGCTCGCGATCAGTCCGGGCCGGATCGCGATCAGCACCAGGAAGACGATGACCAGCGCGGAGATCAGGAAGACCGGGTTGCGCCGCAGGTCGTGCCAGGCGTCGGACCAGAGGCTGCGGGACTTGGCGCTGCCGGGGCCGCCGGGCAGCGGCCCCTCGCCCAGGCTGCGGGCGTCCCCGGTGGCCAGGGTCATCGCGCCGCCGTCGCCGGGCGTGATGGCGTCCATCGCGGGCTGCGGGTCCACAGCGCGGGGTTCCGGGTAGGGCTCGGGCTCAGGCATAGCGGATCCTCGGGTCGAGCACGGCGTAGAGGAGGTCGACGAGCAGGTTCGCCAGCAGGAAGACGATGACGAGGATGGTCACGAAGCCGACGACGGTGGGTGAGTTCTGCCGCAGGATGCCCTGGTAGAGCTGGTATCCGACGCCATGGATGTTGAAGATCCGCTCGGTGACGATGGCGCCGCCCATCAGCGCGCCGACGTCGGTGCCGATGAAGGTGACGACGGGGATCAGGGAGTTGCGCAGCAGGTGCCGGGTGACGAGCCGGTGGCGGGGCAGCCCCTTGGCGACGGCCGTGCGGATGTAGTCGGCGCGGGAGTTCTCCGCGATGGTGGTGCGGGTGAGCCGGGTGACGTAGGCGAGCGAGGTCAGGGCGAGGACGACGCCCGGCAGGATCAGCTCGCCGAAGGGCGCGTAGGGCGAGACGGCGGGGGTGACGACGCCCCATTTCACGCCGATGAGGAACTGGAGCACATAGCCGCTGACGAAGGTCGGGATGGAGACCACGATCAGGGTGATCAGCAGGACGGAGGTGTCCAGCGAGCGCCCGCGCCGCAGCCCGCTGAGGACGCCGAGGACGATGCCCACGACGATCTCGAAGAGGAGGGCGACGATCGTGAGGCGCAGGGTGACCGGGAAGGCGCTCGCCATCAGCTCGGTGACCTTCTGGCCGTTGAAGGCGGTGCCGAAGTCACCGGTGAGGATCTGCCCCATGTAGTGCAGGTACTGCTTCCACAGGGGCTCGTCGAGGTAGAGGTCCTTGCGGATCCGCGCGGCGGTCGCGGGGTCGGGCGCCTTGTCGCCGAAGAGCGCGGCGACGGGGTCGCCCAGGGCGTAGACCATGAAGAAGATCAGGAAGGTGCTGCCGATGAACACCGGGATCATCTGGAGCAGCCGCCGGATCACATACCGTCCCATGGGGGCTCCGGGGTTCGCGGGGGTCTCGGGAGGGAAGCGGCGGGGGTCCGCTCCCCGGTCCGCCTGCGGGTCAGCCGATCTTGATCTGCTCGTAGACCGGGACGCTGAAGGGGTTGAGCGTGACGTCGGAGATCCGGCTGGAGTAGCCGGCGCTGCCGTTCTGGTACCAGAGCGGGATGGCGGGCATCTGCTGGGCGAGGATCCGCTCCGCCTCCTGGAACTTCGCGTTCGCCTTGTCCTGCGAGCTCTCGGCGTTGGCCTCGTCGACCAGCTTGTCGAACTGCGGGTCGCTGAACTTCCCGTAGTTGGAGGAGGCGTCGGTGTAGTAGAGGGGCTGGAGGAAGTTCTGGATCAGCGGATAGTCCATCTGCCAGCCGGAGCGGAAGGGGCCGGTCAGCCGCTGTTCGGTCTGCTGGTTGCGGAAGTCCGCGAAAGTGCCGATGGGGTTGACGGTGCAGGCCCGGTCCTTGCCGAGGGCGTTGTTGATGCTGTTGCAGACGGCGTCCATCCACACCCGGTGGGAGCCGGTGTCGACGTTGGAGGTGAGGGTGACCCTGCCGCCGGGCAGCCCGCCGCCCTCCTCGATCAGGCTCTTCGCGCCGGCGACGTCGTACCGGCAGGCGCCGCCGCACAGGCCGCCCTTGTAGCCGCCCTGGTCACCGAGGGCCGGTGAGGTCCAGTCCGTGGCGGGGGTCCGGGTCTTCCGGTAGATCTGGTCGGTGATCTGGTCGCGGTTGATGGCCATGGACAGGCCCCTGCGGACCTTCTCCATCCCGCTCGCGGACCAGCGCTCGTCGTACATCGGGAAGGCCAGGGTCTGGATGATGCCGGCCGGCTGGTTGATGTAGCGGTCGCCGAGGTCCTTGCGGACGTTCTTCAGCTGGGCGCTCGGGATGTCGTCGACCAGGTCGAGGTTGCCGGCCTGGAGGTCGGTGTACGCGGTGTTGTTGTCGGTGTAGACGCGCAGCTCCACGCCGTCGTTGCGGGCCTTGTCCTCGCCGGGGTAGCCGTCCCACCGGCGCAGCCGCATCGCCGAGCCCCGGTGGTAGGAGTCGATGCCGTACGGGCCGTTGCCGACGGGTTTCTTCAGCCAGGCCGCGTGGTCGTCGAAGAAGGCCCTGGGGAGCGGGGAGTAGGCGGTGTAGCCGAGGGTGTCGGGCCAGGTGGAGAACTTGGTGCGGAGCCGGGCGGTGAAGGTGCGGTCGTCCTTGACGGCGAGGCCGGAGAGGGTCCTGGCGGTGGGCTCGCCGCTGTCGGGGTGGACCTTGTCGTAGCCGTCGAGGTATTCGAAGAAGGAGGCGTTCTTCTGTTTGTTGTCGGCGAGGGCGGCGTAGTTCCAGGCGTCGACGAAGGACCGGGAAGTGATCTTCTCGCCGTTGCTGAAGGTCCAGCCGTCCTTCAGGGTGATGGTGAAGTTCTGCTGGTCGGTGGTGTCGATCTTCTCGGCGAGCATGTTCTCGGCGGCGCCGGTCCTGGGGTCGTAGCGCTTGAGCCCCCGGAAGATCATGTACAGCACCTTGCCGCCCTGGACCTCATTGGTGTTGGCGGGCTCCAGCTGGTTCTGCGGGTCGCTCCAGGAGGCGCGCACCAGCCCGGGCTCGTCGTGGCCGCCGCTGCCGCAGCCCGCCGCGGTCGCGGCCAGGGCGCCGGACAGCACGCAGGCGGCCCACCTGGCCCGCACGGCTCCGCGCATGAGGTGCCTCCTCAAGGTCCCAAGTCCCACTTAGGCCCAAATAACACCCCATTCGGTGACACTCTGCATCTTTATGGCCGCTGTTTGCGCATGGTCGGAGACAGAAACCGCCCGGATGCCTGAGCGTGCGGGAGCACCGGCGCCGCGCCCGGAACGCCGAAGAGGCGCCCGGACCCGACGGCCCGGACACCCCTTCGTGTTCGTACGCGCGTACGTTCGCACGCGCGCGGCACCTCATGCCGCGTGGACGACGTCCCGCTCCTCGGCGAAGTGGCACGCCGACTCGTGCGCCGCGAGCGTCTTCTTGCCCGCGAAGACCTCGGGCACCGCGAGCAGCGGCACCTCCTCGGCGCACTTGTCCTGCGCCTTCCAGCAGCGCGTACGGAAACGGCAGCCGGACGGCGGGTTGGCCGGGGAGGGCACGTCACCGGTGAGGATGATGCGGTCGCGGCCCTCGCGGGCGGCCGGGTCGGGGACCGGGACGGCCGACAGCAGCGCCTGGGTGTAGGGGTGCGTCGGGTGGTCGTAGATCTCCGAGTCCGTGCCGATCTCGGCCATCTTGCCCAGGTACATCACGCCGACCCGGTCGGAGATATGCCGGACGATGGACAGGTCGTGCGCGATGAAGACGTAGGAGAGCTCGAACTCGTCCTGGAGCTTCCCCATCAGGTTGATGACCTGCGCCTGCACCGAGACGTCCAGCGCCGAGACGGGCTCGTCGCAGATGATGACCTCGGGGTTGAGCGCCAGGCCGCGGGCGATGCCGATGCGCTGCCGCTGGCCGCCGGAGAACTGGTGCGGGTAGCGGTTGATGTACTCCGGGTTGAGGCCGACGACGTCCAGCAACTCCTGGACGCGCTTGCGCCGGTCGCCCTTGGGCGCCACCTCGGGGTGGATGTCGAAGGGCTCGCCGATGATGTCACCGACGGTCATCCGGGGGTTGAGCGAGGTGTACGGGTCCTGGAAGACCATCTGGATGTTGCGGCGCACGGCCTTCAGCGCGCGCCCCGACAGCCGGGTGATGTCCTGGCCCTTGTAGAAGACCTCGCCCGACGTCGCCGTCTCCAGGGTCATCAGCAGCTTGGCGACCGTGGACTTGCCACAGCCGGACTCGCCGACGATGCCGAGGGTCTCGCCCTTGTAGAGGTCGAAGGAGATGCCGTCGACGGCCTTGACCGCGCCGATCTGCTTCTTGAAGAGGATCCCCTGCGTCAGCGGGAAGTGCTTGACGAGGTTGCGGACCTGGAGGATCGGCTCACCGCGGTCGACGGGGGCGTCGAGCACGGCCTCGACCTCGGCGGTCGTCTCGGCCGTCGACGGGACCACGTCGGAGACCTCGTGGTTCTCGGCGGTCTCAGCCATGGATCGTCTCCTTCCAGAAGTGGCAGGCGCTCCCGCGTCCGGTGAGCTCCGAACCGTCCGCCTCGGTGACCGGCGCCAGGGCCGGCGTTTCGGTGCGGCAGATGTCCTGTGCCTTGGGGCAGCGCGGGTTGAAGGCGCAGCCCGTCGGGATGTTCAGCAGGTTGGGCGGCAGACCCTTGATCGCGTAGAGCTCCTGGCCCTTCTGGTCCAGGCGCGGGATCGAGTCCAGCAGACCGCGGGTGTACGGGTGGGCGGGCCGCTTGTACAGCTCGCCCACCGGGGCGGTCTCGACGATCCGGCCCGCGTACATCACGGCGATCTTGTCGGCGACGTCCGCGACGACACCCAGGTCATGGGTGATCAGGATGAGGCCCATGTTGTACTCGCGCTGGAGCTCCGCCAGCAGGTCCATCACCTGGGCCTGCACCGTCACGTCCAGCGCGGTGGTCGGCTCGTCCGCGATGATCAGGTCGGGTTCCAGGGCCAGCGCCATCGCGATCATGATGCGCTGGCGCATACCGCCCGAGAACTGGTGCGGGTAGTCGTTCACCCGCTCCTTGGCGGCCGGGATGCGCACCCGGTCCATCAGCTCGACGGCCTTGGCCCGGGCCTCCTTCTTGGAGAGGCCCTGGTGGACGCGGAACATCTCGCCCAGCTGGTAGCCCACGCTGAGCACGGGGTTCAGCGAGGACAGCGCGTCCTGGAAGATCATGGCGATCTTGCTGCCACGGAGCTTCCGGCGCTCCTCGGCGGACATCTTCAGCATGTCCTGGCCGCGGAAGAGGATCTCGCCCTGCGGGATCTTCCCGGGCGGCATGTCGAGGATGCCCATGATCGCCTGCGCGGTCACGGACTTGCCGGAGCCGGACTCGCCGAGCACGGCGAGGGTCTCGCCGGCGTTCACCGAGTAGTTGACGCCGTTGACGGCCTTGGCGACGCCGTCCCGGGTGTGGAACTCCACGTGCAGGTCACGGACTTCCAGCAGCGGGGTGCCGCCGTCGTCCGTCGCCCGGGGTTCGGGGACGTTCGCGGTCTTCTCCATGGTGGTCACGTACGCCTCCCTCAGCGCAGCTTGGGGTCGAGGGCGTCGCGCACCGCGTCGCCGAGCAGGATGAACGCGAGCACCGTGAGGCTCAGGAAGCTGGCCGGGACCAGCAGGACGTGGGGAGCGTCACGCAGCTGCGACTGGGCGGCGGAGATGTCCACGCCCCAGGAGACCACGGGGTCCTGGAGGCCGATGCCGAGGTACGACAGGGTCGCCTCGGTGGAGATGTAGCCGCCGAGCGCGATGGTGGCGACGACGATCACCGGGCCGATGACGTTCGGGAGGATGTGCCGGAGGAGGATCCGGCCGGTGCCGGCGCCCAGCGCCCGCGCCGCCGTCACGAAGTCCGCCTGCTTCTGCGTGATGACCGCACCGCGCATGACGCGCGCGATCTGCATCCAGCCGAAGGTGGCCAGACCGAGCGACACCGTCCACGCGGTGCGGTGCGTGAACGCCTGCAGCAGGGTCAGCGCGCCGAGCAGCAGCGGGATGCCGAAGAAGATGTCGGTCAGGCGCGACAGCAGGGCGTCGACCCAGCCGCCGAAGTAGCCGGCGAGCATACCGACGAAGCCGCCGACGACGGTGACCGCGAGGGTCACACAGACACCGACGATGATCGACGCGCGGGCGCCGTGGACGGTACGCGCGTAGACGCTCTGGCCCTGCCCGTTGTAACCGAACCAGTCGCCCTCGAAGATGTGGGACCAGTTCGGCGGGGCGAGGTAGTGACCGCGCAGGTCGGCCTGGCGGGGGTCCACGTCGGTGAAGAGCGACGGGAAGGCCGCCATCACGATGAAGAGGATCAGCAGCACGCCGGAGGCCCAGAACAGCCAGCTGCCCCGCAGCTCCCGCCAGGCGTCCTGGCCGAGGCTGCGCGGCTTGCCGGCGCCGGACTTGAGGGCCGTGGACACCGCCTCGGGGGTGGTGGTCTCGTGAGGAAGCGTCTTCTCAGGCATAGCGGATCCTCGGGTCCAGGACGGCGTACAGCAGGTCGACGAGGAGGCTGGTCAGGAGGTAGACGAGCACCAGCACGGTCACGATGCCGACCACGGTGGGGCCTTCGCTGGTCTGGATGGCCTTGAAGAGCGTGAAGCCCACACCCTGGATGTTGAAGATGCCCTCGGTGACGATGGCGCCGCCCATGAGCAGACCGAGGTCGGTGCCGAGGAACGTGACGACAGGAATGAGGGAGTTGCGCATCAGGTGCACCCCGACCACGCGCTTCCGCGGCAGGCCCTTCGCCACGGCGGTGCGGATGTAGTCGGCGCGGAGGTTCTCCCCCACGGTGGTGCGCGTCAGCCGGATCACGTACGCCAGCGAGAGCGCGGCCAGCACGATGGCCGGGATCATCAGCTGCCCGAGGTTCTCGGAGTCCTGGACCGTCGGGGTGATGACCTTCCACTTCAGCCCCAGCAGGAACTGCGTGACATAGCCGATGACGAACACCGGGACCGAGATCACGAGCAGGGTGAGCACCAGGACGAACTGGTCCAGGAACTTCCCGCGCCGCATGCCCGTCAGGACGCCGAGGGCGATGCCCACGATCACCTCGAAGCCGAAGGCGAGGAGCGCCAGGCGAATGGTCACCGGGAACGCCTCGGACATCAGGTCGGCGACGGGCCGGCCGGTGAAGCTCTGCCCGAAGTCACCCTGGAACAGCCCGGAGATGTAGTTCCAGTACTGCTCGAGCAAGGACTTGTCGAGGCCGTACTCGTGGCGCAGTCTCGCGACCGTCGCCGGGTCGGCCGCCTTGGGGCCGAAGAGCGATTTGATGGGGTCGCCCGGCAGCGAATACACCATCAGAAAGATAAGCAAAGTGGTCCCGATGAACACCGGGATCATCTGGAGCAGTCGCCTCGCGACAAAGCGCCCCATGGTTCCTCCTGTCGCCGACGGGCCCGGAGGCCGCCCCCAGGTCCTCGTGGGGGAGAGCGGCCGCCGGGCCTACGTCACTGCAAGCCTGTCCCGGTTACTTCTTGACCTCGACGTCGGTCCAGATCGCCTGGCGGAAGGAGTCGAACTTCACGTTCTGCACCTTCTTGGAGTAGCCGGCGAGCGTGTGGTCGAAGAAGAGCGGGATGGAGGGCATCTGCTCCTGGATGATCTTCTTCTCGGCCTCGGCGTAGAGCTTGTTCGACTCCTCGATGGTCTTCGAGGCGTCGGCCTTGTCCATCAGCTCGTCGACGGCCTTGTCGCTGAACTCCATGTCGTTCGCACCGGCCTTGGTCCGGTACTGCGCGGAGATGAAGTTCTGGATGTTCGGGAAGTCCTGCACCCAGGCCATACGGAAGGCGCTCTTCATGCGGCGCTCCGTGATGTCGGCACGCGCCTGCTGGAAGGTCGGCTTCGGGTCGGTGACGCACTCGACGCCGCCGTTCTGGCGGATGTCGTTGCAGACCGCGTCGGCCCACTCCTTGTTGGCGCCGTCGGCGTTGTAGGTGAGGGTGATCTTGTTGCCGGGGACCCCGCCGCCGGCCTTGATCAGCTCCTTGGCCTTGGCCGGGTCGAACTTGCAGAACTCACCGCAGGCGCCGCCCTGGTAGCCCTCGACGACCTTCGGGGTGTACCCGTCGGCCGCGTCCTTGCTGCCCTTGAGCGCGGTCTTGGCGATGGTCTCGCGGTCGATCGCCATGGAGAGGCCCTGACGGACCTTCACCTTCTCCGGCTTGGCCCACTCGGCCTCGTACAGCGGGAACGAGATGTTGGTGTTGCCACCGAACATCTGGCTGATGGCACGCTTGCCGAGGTCGTTCTGGTACTGGCCCGCCATGGAGTTGGGGACCTGGTACATGATGTCGAGCTTGTCGGAGACGAGGTCGTTGTAGGCCGCGTCGTCCTTGTTGTAGAACTTGAAGACGACGCCGCCGTTCTTCGGCTTGTCGTCGCCCTTGTAGTCGGCGAACTTCTTGGTCTTGAACTCGACCTTGTGCTGCCAGTCGCCGTCCTGCTGGTACGGGCCGTTGCCGATCGGGTGCTCGCCGAACGCCTTGGTGTCCTTGTAGAACGCCTTGGGCAGCGGGGAGAACACATCGTAGAAGAGCTGCTCCTTGAAGGTGGAGACCGGCTTCTTCAGCTCGATGGTGAACTCGAGGTCGCTGGTGACCTTCAGGCCCTCCAGCTTCTCGGCCTTCGGGTCACCCTCGGCCGGGTGGACCTCGTCGTAGCCCTTGATGGGCTCGAACCAGGAGGCGTTCAGCTGCTTGTTCTTGGCGTTGGCCGCCCAGTTCCAGGCGTCCACGAAGGAGGAGGCGGTCTGGGCCTCGCCGTTGTGGAACTTCCAGCCCGGCTTCAGCTTGACCTTGAAGGTCTGGTTGTCCGTGGTGTCGATGCTCTCGGCAGCCACCAGGCGCAGCTTGGACTTCTCGTCGAAGTCGACAAGGCCGCGGAAGAGGTTCTTGACGATGTAACCGCCGCCGACCTCATTGGTGTTGCTCGGGATGATCGGGTTCTGCGGTTCCACGTTGTAGTACGTGTAGGTGCCGTCGGGATTGACAGCCGCGTTGTCATCACTGTCGTTTCCACCGCCACCACAGGCCGTAGCAGTCAACGCAACGGCTATCGCACCTGCGACCCAGGTAGCGCTCTTGGCACCGCGCATGGGTATGCCCTCCTCAGGAGTCCACTATCACTACAAGAGAGGCGCCGGCCCCACGCTGACACCCCTGACAGCGGAGACGGAACCGGCACCTCGAGTGTGCTCGTGAGTCGGCGCTCCCCACAGCGCGTGACCCGTTGACCCGAGCTCAGTGAACCCAACTATTAAGTACGTCCGCCTTGTAAACCACACTTAAAGGGTCTCGCTTTGGTCACATCGACCGCCGATACCTGTCCGAAATCCGGACAAAGGGAGTGCAGACAGACACCCGCGAAACGGACTGTTAACACAACAACAGACGCCCTCTGTCCGGTATACGGACAGAGGGCGACGAAAACTGACGGATAATCCGTTGACGGGACCGAAACACGGCCGCATCGCAGAGCATGCCAGAGGCCCGGAGCCCACCGCTACGGAAGCGGGGATTCCGGGCCTCTTCGGCTATACGGAGCGCACTCCCCCAGGAGTGCGCTCGCGGCTTAGCGCTTGGCGCGGGAAGCCGTGCGGCCGCGCTCCTTCTGGTCCAGGACGACCTTGCGGATGCGGACGGCCTCCGGGGTCACCTCGACGCACTCGTCGTCGCGGCAGAACTCCAGGGACTGCTCCAGCGACAGCTTGCGCGGCGGGACGATCGCCTCGAAGGAGTCGGCGGAGGAGGAGCGCATGTTGGTGAGCTTCTTCTCCTTGGTGATGTTGACGTCCATGTCGTCGGCGCGCGAGTTCTCGCCGACGATCATGCCCTCGTACACCTCGGTGCCCGGGTCGGTGAAGAGCACGCCGCGCTCCTGGAGGTTCGTCATCGCGAAGGCGGTGACGGCACCGGCGCGGTCGGCGACCAGGGAGCCGTTGTTACGGGTCTTCAGCTCGCCGAACCACGGCTCGTGGCCCTCGTGGATGGAGTGGGCGATACCGGTGCCGCGGGTGTTCGTCAGGAACTCCGTACGGAAGCCGATCAGGCCGCGGGACGGGACGACGAACTCCATGCGGACCCAGCCGGAGCCGTGGTTGGACATGTTGTCCATCCGGCCCTTGCGGGTGCCCATGAGCTGCGTGACCGCGCCCATGTGCTCCTCGGGCACGTCCACCGTGAGGCGCTCGACCGGCTCGTGCGTCTTGCCGTCGACCTGCTTGGTGACGACCTGCGGCTTGCCGATGGTCATCTCGAAGCCCTCGCGGCGCATCTGCTCGACCAGGATGGCCAGCGCCAGCTCACCGCGGCCCTGCACCTCCCAGGCGTCGGGGCGCTCGGTGTCCAGGACGCGCAGCGAGACGTTACCGACCAGCTCGCGGTCCAGACGGTCCTTGACCTGGCGGGCGGTGACCTTGCGGTCCTTGACGGCGGACTTGGCGTCCGCGCCCTTGCCCGTGCCGCCCCGGCCGACCAGCGGCGAGGTGTTGGTGCCGATGGTCATGGAGATCGCCGGCTCGTCGACCGTGATCAGCGGCAGCGCGACCGGGTTCTCCGGGTCGGCCAGGGTCTCACCGATCATGATGTCGGGGATACCGGCGACGGCGCAGATGTCACCCGGGCCGGCCACCTCGGCGGGCTTGCGGGTGAGGGCCTCGGTCATCATCAGCTCGGTGATGCGGACGTTGGAGACGGTGCCGTCACGCTTGATCCACGCGACCGTCTGGCCCTTGCGCAGCTCGCCCTGCTCGACGCGGAGCAGCGCGATGCGGCCGAGGAAGTTGTCGGCGTCGAGGTTGGTGACGTGGGCCTGGAGCGGCGCGTCGTCCTCGAACGTCGGGGCCGGGACGTGCTCCAGGATGGTGGAGAAGAACGGCTCCAGGTTGGTGCTGTCCGCAGGGACGGTGCCGTCCTCCGGCTTGGTCAGCGAGGCGATGCCGTCACGGCCGCAGGCGTAGACGATCGGGAACTCGATCTGGTCCTCGTCCGCGTCCAGGTCCAGGAAGAGGTCGTACGTCTCGTTGACGACCTCGTCGATGCGGGAGTCCGGGCGGTCCGTCTTGTTGATGCACAGGATGACCGGCTTCCGCTGCTGGAGCGCCTTGCGGAGCACGAAGCGGGTCTGCGGCAGCGGGCCCTCGGAGGCGTCGACGAGCAGCACGACCGCGTCCACCATCGACAGACCGCGCTCGACCTCGCCACCGAAGTCGGCGTGGCCGGGGGTGTCGATGATGTTGATCGTGATCGGGTCCCCGCCGTCCTTGGGGTGATACTTCACCGCCGTGTTCTTGGCGAGGATCGTGATGCCCTTCTCACGCTCCAGGTCGTTCGAGTCCATGACGCGGTCGTCGACGGACTCGAGCTGGTGCGCGGCGAAGGCGCCGGCCTGCTTGAGCATGGCGTCGACGATGGTCGTCTTGCCGTGGTCGACGTGGGCGACGATGGCGACGTTTCGAATGTCGTGGCGCGTGGGCACTTGCGGCGCTTCTCCCGGAATCGTGGGTGGCGACGCGTACGGTCCGGTACGCGCGCCTGCCGGGCAGGACACGCCACGGCCTATCCACTCCATGGTACGGGGCCTCGCCGACTTCGGCCGCCCCAGGCTGCTGGCGCAGCCTCTGACCTGCGATTTCTTCCGTAAATGAGGGTTCCCCTCAGTCCGGAATTACCGACTCCGGAGCAGGCCCCCGCCGTGCCTGGATCCGTCTCCCGCCCGGGGCCTGCCTCCCGCCCGGCGGGGCCGCCCCCGGTCCGGCGCCGGTCCGCCGCCCCGCGGAGGCGGGAACGGCGGGAGGACCGGGGTCCCGGCGGGGCCGCGTCCGCTCCGGACCGCCCTCAGTACCGGAACCCCACGTCCTGATAGCGCGGGGTCGCCAGGCCGAAGGCGCCCGCGTTGACCACGGTCGCCCGCGCCGCGACCAGTTCCGGGCGCTGGTAGAGCGGGATCGAACCGGCCGCCGCCCAGATCCGGGCGTCCGCGCGGCCGACCAGGTCGCGGGAGACCTCGGTGTCCAGCTCCGTCGACGCCTGTTCGAAGAGCTGGTCGATCTGGTCCGTCCCCACCCGGGTGTAGTTCTGCTCGACCAGCAGCGAGCCGTCCGCGGCGGGCTGCGGCTTGGCGAAGACGGGGCGGGCATCCGTCGAGGGGTAGGCGGTGGCGGGCCAGGCGTAGAGGGCGAGGTCATAGGTGCCGGCGGCGACATGGTCCTTGAAGTAGCCCGCGTCGGCGACCTTGGTGATCTCCGTGTGGATGCCGACGGCGTCGAGCTGGCGGGCGATGCGGTCGCCGACGGCGCGCAGCACCTCGGCACCGGAGCCCTCCGGCAGGACGAAGCGGAGGCTGAGCCTCTTGCCGTCCTTCATCCGCACCGGCGGCGCGACGGGCGCCCGCTTGCCGTCCGTGCCGCGCGCCGGTCCGTGCTCCCGCCAGCCCGCGTCCGCCAGGAGCTGCCCCGCCGTCTTGGGGTCGGTGCCGCCGATCGCGTCGCTGTGGTCCTCGTAGCCCTGCTGGCCGGCCATGAAGAGGTGGCTGCCCTGCGGTACGGCGGGCAGGCCCAGCGGGCGCAGAACCGATTCGGCAATGACCTTGCGGTCAAGGGCGCGGGCCACCGCGTGGCGCACCCGCTCATCGGCGAGGGCGCCCGAGGAACCGTTGAGGGCGAGCTGGGTGTAGGTCGGTTCCAGGGACCGGCGGACGGCCAGTCCGCGCAGCGGCCCGGCGGGCGGCGCGGCGCGCTTCTCCCCCTTCTTCCCCCGGGGGGTGTTCGCGGCCGTGATCCGGCCCGCCTCGGCGGCGCTCACCTCGGCGAGGTCGAGGCGTCCGGCGGCCAGCGCGGCGGCCCGCTCGCCCCGGGGCACGGCCCGCAGCACCAGCTGGTCGAGCTTGGCCCGGTCGCCCCACCACTTAGGGTCGCGGAGCAGCGCGAGGGTGCCCTGGCCGTTGTCGCGCGGCCCGACCCGGAAGGGGCCGGCGGAGACCTTGAGCTCGTTGCGCGCGCTGTCGTTGAAGGCGTTGGCGTCGCCCATGACGGACTTCGGGTAGAGCGGGGTGAAGAGGGCGGCCCAGTCCGCGCAGGGCCGGGCGAAGGTGACCTTGACCTCGTGGTCGTCCGCGCCCCGCTCCACCCGGTCGATCCGGTCGTAGCCGGCGTTGCGGGCCGTCCAGTATCCGCTGTCCCGGCCGCGCAGCGCCTGCCACTGGGCCTGGAAGTCGGCGACCGAGAGGGGCTTGCCGTCGTTCCAGGCGGCCCGGGGGTTGAGCCGGTAGACCACGACCTGCCGGGGGGCGCGCTGGACGACCTCGGCGGAGGCCAGGTAGTCGGGGTCGCGGCGCGGGCGGCCGTGGTCGTCCAGGGTGAAGAGGGCGGGCAGGGTGGCCGCGGCGACCCGCCGGGTGGCGGCGTCGGCGTCCGACTGGAAGGTGTTGAGGGTGGCCGGCAGGGCGTCCACGGCCCAGCGCAGGGTGCCCTTGTCGGCGACCTTGTCGCGGGGCAGGGCGTTGACGTCCCGCGGGGTGATCACGCCCGCGTCCCCGTCGTCCTCGGTGAGGCCGCAGGCGGCCAGCACCGGCAGCGGCAGCAGGATCCCGGCGGCCAGCAGGGCGGCGGAGCGGCGACGGAGCCGGGTGCGGATCGAGAGGGGGGCCATGGGATACCTCCGCCGGACGGGGACGGCTGCCGGATCGCGCGCATCCGGCGCAATGCGCCGTTGATCGCATCTACTGCTCACCACTGAATGTGACAGTCCGCTCGAACGCCCGGCGACACGGCGCCCCTCGGGGCCACGCCACCCACGTGGCCGAACGTGCGGCTGCCCCCGGGGGCGCGGCGAATACGCTCCCGCGAAGCCGCGATCGTGACCGCTATCTTCCGCTGGAGGGGTGTGACGCGCGACACTCTCTGTCGCATGAACGTCGCCACCCGCAACCGCCGACCGCGGAAGTGAGGGCAAGACATGTCCCTGAACGACGAAGTGACGGCAGTTCAGCGCTGCCTGGACGATCTGGGCCGGGCGCTGACCCGCCTGGAGAGCCATCTGGGCAACCGCGACCTGGAGCTGCGCCGCGTCCGCACCGACGCCGCACACCTGCGCGAGAGCATCACTCTCCTGCGGGACGTCCACCCCGCGGAGCGCCCACGCCCCGAGACCGTGCCGATCCCCGACGCCCCGTACGACGCCTCCCTCTGGAAGGACGCCGACGAGGAGGGCCTGGGGGCGCGCGACCGACGCGCTCCCTGACGGCACCGGGCACCGCGGCAGCCAGGCACCGACCATTCCCGCTCCTCACCGGAGTCCCCTTTGGCCACTGGTACCGACCCCCAAGCAGGCACCGCCCCCGCCGCCGGCGGAGCCTCCCCCGCGCGCGGCGGCGTCCACCACCCCTCGCGCGCCGCGATCGGCGCCCGTCACCTGCGCCCGGACCGCTGGTGGCTGGCGCCCGCGGTCACCGCCGCCGGGCTGTTCGCGTTCGTCGTCTACTCCACCTGGCGGGCCTTCGCGAACGACGCCTACTACGCCGCGCCGTACGTCTCGCCCTTCTACTCCCCCTGCCTCGCCGAGAACTGCGTCCCCATGAAGGGCGGCGCGGACTGGGAGGTCTTCGGGGCCTGGTGGGGCCTGTCGCCCGCCCTGCTGATCCTGATCTTCCCGCTGGGCTTCCGGCTGACCTGCTACTACTACCGCAAGGCGTACTACCGCGGCTTCTGGGCCTCGCCCCCGGCCTGCGCCGTCGCCGAACCGCACGCGAAGTACACCGGGGAGACCCGCTTCCCGCTGATCCTGCAGAACGTCCACCGCTACTTCTTCTACTTCGCGGTGGTCGTCGCGGGCATCCTCACCTATGACACGGCCCTGGGCTTCCGCGACGAGCGGGGCGAGTGGGGCCACATGGGTCTCGGCACCCTCGTCCTCCTCGCGAACATCGCGCTGATCTGGGCGTACACCCTCTCCTGCCACTCCTGCCGGCATATCGTCGGCGGCCGGATCCGCACCTTCTCCAAGCATCCGGTGCGCTATCGCATGTGGGGCTGGGTCAGCGCGCTCAACGCCCGGCACATGCTGCTCGCCTGGGCCTCCCTGATCAGCGTGGCGGCCGCCGACTTCTACGTCTATCTGGTCGCCAGTGGCGCCTTCGACGATCCGCGCTTTTTCTAGGAGGGGCTACTGATGTCGCGTACGGCACGACAGGACTGGGACGTGGTCGTGGTCGGCGCCGGCGGCGCGGGGCTGCGGGCCGCCATCGAGGCCCGGGAGCAGGGCCTGCGCTGCGCCGTCATCTGCAAGTCGCTCTTCGGCAAGGCGCACACGGTCATGGCCGAGGGCGGCATCGCCGCCAGCATGGGCAATGTCAACGAGGGCGACAACTGGCAGGTGCACTTCCGGGACACCATGCGCGGGGGCAAATTCCTCAACCACTGGCGGATGGCCGAGCTGCACGCCAGGGAGGCCCCCGACCGGGTCTGGGAGCTGGAGACCTGGGGCGCGGTCTTCGACCGCACCGAGGACGGCAGGATCTCGCAGCGCAACTTCGGCGGGCACGAGTACCCGCGGCTGGCGCACGTCGGCGACCGTACGGGCCTGGAGCTGATCCGCACCCTCCAGCAGAAGATCGTCGCCCTCCAGCAGGAGGACCACCGGGAGTACGGCGACCACGAGACCCGGCTGAAGGTCTTCCAGGAGTGCACCGTCACCCGCCTGCTGAAGGCCAGTGACGGCGGTGGCTCCGCCGCGGGCGACCGGATCGCGGGCGTCTTCGGCTACGAACGGGAGTCCGGCCGCTTCTTCGTGCTCGAGGCCCCGGCCGTGGTGCTGGCCACCGGGGGCATCGGCAAGTCCTTCAAGGTGACCTCGAACTCCTGGGAGTACACCGGCGACGGCCACGCCCTGGCGCTGCTCGCCGGGGCCTCGCTGATCAACATGGAGTTCGTGCAGTTCCACCCGACGGGCATGGTCTGGCCGCCGTCCGTCAAGGGCATCCTCGTCACCGAGTCCGTCCGGGGCGACGGCGGGGTGCTGCGGAACAGCGACGGCGAGCGGTTTATGTTCGGCTACGTCCCGGACGTCTTCAAGGAGAAGTACGCGGAGTCCGAGGCCGAGGGCGACCGCTGGTACAAGGACCCCGACAACAACCGCCGGCCGCCCGAGCTGCTCCCCCGCGACGAGGTGGCCCGCGCCATCAACTCCGAGGTCAAGGCGGGCCGCGGCAGTCCGCACGGCGGGGTCTTCCTGGACATCTCCAGCCGGCTGCCGGCCGAGGAGATCCGCCGCAGGCTGCCGTCCATGCACCACCAGTTCAAGGAGCTGGCGGACGTGGACATCACGGCGGAGCCGATGGAGGTGGGCCCCACCTGCCACTACGTGATGGGCGGCGTGGACGTCGACCCGGACACGGCGGCCGCGACCGGGGTGCCCGGTCTCTTCGCGGCCGGCGAGGTCGCGGGCGGGATGCACGGCTCCAACCGGCTGGGCGGCAACTCCCTCTCCGACCTGCTGGTCTTCGGCCGCCGCGCCGGGCTGCACGCCGCGCGGTACGCGGCCGGCCTCACCGGCCCGGGCCGGCCCGCCGTGGCCGACGCCGACGTGGAGGCGGCGGAGGCCGAGGCGCTGCGCCCGTTCAGCGCGGAGGGCGGCGGGGCCGGCGGGACCCCGGGCCCGGCCGAGAACCCGTACACCCTGCACCAGGAGCTCCAGCAGTCCATGAACGACCTGGTGGGCATCATCCGCAAGGGCCCCGAGATGGCGGAGGCGCTGCGCCGGCTGGCGCTGCTGCGCGGCCGGTCGCGGCGGGCCGGCGTGGAGGGGCACCGGCAGTTCAACCCGGGCTGGCACCTGGCCATCGACCTGCGCAACATGCTGCTGGTCAGCGAGTGCGTGGCGCGCGCGGCCCTGGAGCGCACCGAGAGCCGGGGCGGGCACACCCGCGACGACCACCCGGCGATGGACCGGCGGTGGCGGCAGGTCAACCTCGTCTGCCGGCTGCCGGCGGAGAGCGAGGAGGCCGATCCGCTGCTGGGGCTGATCGAGGTGGAGCGGCGTGCGATGCCCCCCATCCGGGGCGACCTGCTGGCGCTCTTCGAGAAGGACGAGCTGATGAAGTACCTGACCGACGAGGAGCTGACCGCACCGTGAGCTACGACGCCCACTTCCGGGTATGGCGGGGGGACGCGGCCGGCGGGGAGCTCGCCGACTACACCGTCGCCGTCCACGACGGCGAGGTCGTCCTGGACGTCATCCACCGGCTCCAGGCCACCGAGGCCACCGACCTGGCCGTGCGCTGGAACTGCAAGGCGGGCAAGTGCGGCTCGTGCAGCGCGGAGATCAACGGCAGGCCGCGGCTGATGTGCATGACCCGGATGTCGTCCCTCCCCTCCGGCGAGACCGTGACCGTCACCCCGATGCGCGCCTTCCCGGTCGTCCGGGACCTGGTGACGGACGTGTCGTTCAACTACGCCAAGGCGCGCGAGGTCCCGGCCTTCGTCCCGCCGCCGGGCCTGGCGCCCGGGGAGTACCGGATGAAGCAGGAGGACGTCGGCCGCTCCCAGGAGTTCCGCAAGTGCATCGAGTGCTTCCTGTGCCAGGACACCTGCCATGTGGTGCGTGACCACGAGGAGAACAAGGCCGCCTTCGCCGGGCCCCGCTTCCTGATGCGCGTCGCCGAGCTGGACATGCACCCGCTGGACGCGGCGGCCGAGACCGGCCTGGACCGCAAGCGGGCCGCGCAGGAGGAGCACGGCCTGGGCTACTGCAACATCACCAAGTGCTGCACGGAGGTCTGCCCCGAACACATCAAAATCACCGATAACGCCCTGATCCCGCTCAAGGAGCGCGCGGTCGACCGTAAGTACGACCCATTGGTCTGGCTGGGCAACAAGATCCGTCGGCGCGGAGCGTGACAGGGGGCGCGAGAAGGGGCGCACGCAGGCGCGAACACACACGGTCAATGGCCCCGAGCTCCCGGTAGCGGGTCGGACACTACCGCCATACGCTCACAAATGTGACGCGGCTTTCGAGGCGGTGCGTTCCGCCGGCGCCGGGCGGGCCCAGGGTCCGGGCCCTCCTCGCCCTCCTCACGCTGTGCGCGTTGCTGCTGCCGGGCCCGCCCGCCCGCGCCGACACCCCGCTCGACCTGGACACCGGGGGCCGGATCACCGACACCGTGGGCGCGCTCGGCCTCCGCCGCGCCCAGGTGACCTCCGCGCTCGACAGGCTGCACAGCACGCACCACGTCCAGCTGTACGTCACCTATGTACGGGACTTCTCCGGCCGCTCCGGGCACGACTGGGCGGACGCCACGGCCGACCGCAACGGCCTCGGGCCGCGCGACGTGCTGCTCGCCGTCGCCACGCACCGGCAGCAGTACGCCGTCTCGGCCGCCGGGGACTCCGGCTTCCGCCGCGCGCAGCTCGACGCCGTCGCGGCCACCGCGATCGCGCCCGCCGTGGCCCAGCACGACTGGGCCGGGGCGGCCATCGGCGCCGCCGACGGCTACGGCTCCGTGCTCCGGGGCGAGCCGGTCCGCCCGCCCGCGATCTCGCCCGGCGACAGCGACCCGGGCGGCGGCCTGGTGCCGCGCCACCGCCAGGTGTGGCTGCCCGTGGCCGTCGCCGCCGTGGTCTGCCTGACGCTCCTGTGCCTGTGCTCCCGGCGGGCGGCGCAGCGGCGGGATGGTCGCGGCGTTGTAGGCGGCGGGGTTGGCCGCGGCGATGCGTGCGGCCTGAGCCGCCGCAGGGGCCGCCGGCCCGGCGGGCCCGCAGGGCGGCGCGGGCGAACCGGGCGGCACGGCGGCACGGGCGGCACGGGCGGCACGGGCGAGCCGTACGGACCGGGCGGGCGGGGCGGACCCGGTGGACCGGGCCGTCGTCGCCACGTCCACCGAGCCCGGCCTCACCCGGATGGTCCAGCCGCTGACGCCGCTGCCCGCCCTGGACGCCGAGGCCGCCCGCTCGCTCGTCGAGACGGACGACGCCGTGCGCACCAGCGCCGAGGAGCTGCTCTTCGCCGCCGCCCAGCTGGGCGGCGCGGCGACCCGGCCCTTCGCCGAGGCCGTCGGCTACGCCAAGGGCGAGCTCGCCGACGCCTTCCGGCTGCGGCAGCGGCTGGACGACACGCCCTACGAGGACGAGGAGCTGCGCCGCCGCGCGCTGGACGAGATCTGCTCCCACTGCACCAGCGCCAACCGCCGGCTGGACGCCGAGTCCGAGGCGTTCGACCGGCTGCGCGGGCTACGGGCCAACGCGGCCGGCATCCTCGCGCACGCCGAGGCCGCGGCCCGGGCGCTGGCGCCCCGGATCGACACGGCCGAGGCGGCGCTCGCCGCCCTCACGGGCTGCTGTGCGGGCACGGCGCTCAGCGCCTTCGCCCGGCACCCCGCGGAGGCCCGGGACCGGCTGGCCTTCGCCACGGCGGGGCTGGCCGAGGCCCGCCGGGCCCTCACCGCCGGTGACGCCGACGGCGCCGCGGTCTCCCTGCGCGCCGCCGAGGCCGCCCTGTCCCAGGCCCGGACGCTCACCACGGCGGCCCTGCGGCGGGCCCACGAGCTGACGGGTACGGCGGCCCGGCTGCGGGCCGCCGTGCTGGACGCCGAGGCGGGGCTGGCGGCCGCCCGGAGCGGACCGGCCTCCGCGGAGGGCGCCCGGCGCGCGGCCACCGCCGAGCGGGTGCTGACCGGGGTGCGGCGCGACATGGCGGGCGGCCGGTACGACCCCCGGGCGGTGCTGCGGCGGGTCGAGGAGGCGGCGGCCTCGCTCGACGCGGAGGCGGCGCGGACGCCGGCGGCGGCCGGGCGGACGAGCGGCGGGCCCGGCGCCGGGTGGAGCGGGCGGTGCTGGCCGCCCGTGGCGAGGTGGCGGCGGCGCGGGACTTCGTCAGCACCCACCGGGGCGCCGTCGGCTGCCGCGCCCGCACCCGGCTCGCCGAGGCGGAGCGGCATCTGACCCGGGCCCGCGGTCTGCCGGCCGACGAGGGCCGGGAGATCCTGTCGGCGACCGGCCACGCCGACTCCCTGGCCCGCCAGGCCCGCGCGCTGGCCGAGCACGACGTCACCGACTATCTGACCGGAGGCGGCGCGGGGCGGCCCGCCCCGTACGACCCCGAGGCGTCCCGGCCCGCCCGCGCCCTGGGCGGCGCGCTGCTGGGCGGGGTCATCATCGCGGGCCTGCTGCCGGCGACCTTCGGGGGCGGGGCGACGCGGGGGCGGCTGGCGGACGGTGCGGAGGGCTGACGAGCCGCCCGCCCCCGTACGCGGGACGGCCGGCGAGGGCGGCTCCGCGACACTCCCGGTACGGGCGCCCGTACGGGCTCCGCGCGCCGTCCGCGCACGGTGGATCAGTCACTCAGAGTGGTGACGCGGTGTATCGCGCCGTGCACCGCGCGCGCATAATTGCAGAAGTGTCACAGGGAGTCGCCGCCCGCATGTGCGTCCAGCATCCCGATCACACGTCCCTGAACTGCAATTCACTACATCTAGTGAAACTCTGGCCAGACGTTGCGCAGCGCAACCCTGGGTTGCCAAGCTGTTGCGGACTGTCAACCCCTTGGGAGTGGACGTGGCCTTCGGTGACCAGCCCGCATACCTTCGAGTCGCCGGTGATCTTCGACAGAAGATCGTCGCAGGCGAGCTGCCGCCGCACACCCGGCTCCCCTCCCAGGCCCGCATCCGCGAGCAGTACGGCGTCTCCGACACCGTCGCCCTGGAGGCCCGCAAGGTCCTGATGGCCGAGGGGCTGGTCGAGGGGCGGTCCGGCTCCGGCACCTATGTGCGGGAGCAGCCCGTCCCCCGCGCCCTGGCCCGCACGGGCTATCGCACGGCCGGGGAGTCCACCCCCTTCCGCCAGGAGCAGGCCGACAGCCGGGTGAAGGGCACCTGGGAGTCCCGCAGCCAGCAGGTGGCGGTCGACACCGCCCTGGCCCGCCGGCTGCGGATCGCCACGGGCGACCGCGCCATGCGGACGGACTATCTCTTCCGGGCCGGCGGCGAGCCGGTGATGCTCTCGACGTCCTGGGAGCCCCTGGCCGTCACGGGACGGACGCCCGTGATGCTCCCCGAGGAGGGCCCGCTGGCCGGGCGCGGCGTCGTCGAGCGGATGGCCGCCATCGATCTGATCGTGGACAACGTCGCGGAGGAGGTCAGCGCCCGCCCCGGCCTCGCCGAGGAGGTCCTGCCCCTCGGCGGCGTCCCCGGTCACTACGTGGTGGTGGTCTCCCGGACGTATTTCGCCGGCGGCTGCCCGGTGGAGACGGCGGACATCGTCGTGCTCGCCGAGCGGTACCGCATCGCGTACCACCTTCCGGTGAAGTGACGCCCGCCGCCCTCCGGTGCGGCGACCCCTCCACCGCCCTCCGAGGGGGGGACCGGCTACCACCTTCCGGTGAAGCCGGTGTGACGCCGTCGTGAACCGGCCATGACGCACTACCCGCCGCTTCGTACCAGCGGGTAGGAACTGCGCGCTATGTCCCGCTCTGCCCCGATAAGGCAGGGCGGGTCTTTGTGTTGCAAACCTCACATACGGCCAGGTCAGAGCCTTTTCGCGGAATGTGGGCGTCCAAATCACTCATACGATGGCGCGGTTTGTGTCCTGCCGTGAGGGAGAAGAAAGAAAAGGAGATCCGGGGCTTGAGTACCGAACAGGGTTCTAACTCCAACTACCGCCGGACGCTCGGAACGACGGCTCTGACCGCCGTCGGTCTCGGGTCGATCATCGGCTCCGGCTGGCTTTTCGGTGCCGAGCGCGCCGCCGCGCTGGCCGGCCCTGCCGCCATCCTCGCCTGGGTCATCGGCGCCGTCGTGGCGCTGACCATCGCCCTCACCTACACCGAGCTCGGCTCGATGTTCCCCAAGGCCGGCGGCATGGTGCGGTACGGCCAGTTCTCGCACGGCTCGCTGGCGGGCTACATGGCCGCCTGGGCCAACTGGATCGCGATCGTCTCCGTGATCCCCGGTGAGGCGACCGCGTCGATCCAGTACATGAGCTCGTGGGACTTCTCCTGGGCCGAGCACCTGTACAACGGCAAGGAGCTGACCGGTTCCGGTCTCGCCCTCGCCAGCGTGCTGGTGGTCTTCTACTTCTTCCTGAACTGGTTCGCGATCACCCTGTTCGCCAAGACGAACAACGCGATCACCGTGTTCAAGGTCGTGGTGCCGGTGCTGACGGCGGGCGCGCTGATGTTCGCCCACTTCGACACCAGCAACATCACCGACCACGGCGGCTTCGCGCCGAACGGCTGGAGCGCGGTCTTCAGCGCGGTCGCGGTCGCGGGCATCGTCTGGGCCTTCAACGGCTTCCAGTCGCCGCTGAACATGGCCGCCGAGGCCCGTAACCCCGGCAAGTCGCTGCCGAAGGCGGTCATCGGCTCCATCCTGATCGCCCTGGTGATCTACATCGCCCTGCAGGTCGCCTTCCTGATGGCCGTCCCGGCCCAGGATCTGACCGCGAGCGGTGGCTGGAACGCGCTGGGCTACAAGTCCCCGCTCGCCGACCTCTCCATCGCCTGGGGCCTGAACTGGCTCGCGCTGCTGCTCTACGCGGACGCCTTCGTCTCCCCGTCGGGCACCGGCATGATCTACGCGGCCACCACCTCGCGCATGATCCACGGCGTCCAGGAGAACGGTCACCTGCCGAAGATCTTCGGCAAGGTCGACCCCAAGACCGGTGTGCCGAAGCCGGCCCTGCTGCTCAACCTGGGGATCTCCTTCATCTTCCTGGCCGTCTTCCGCGGCTGGGGCTCGATCGCCGAGATCGTCGGTGTCGCCACCGTCATCTCGTACATCACCGGCCCCGTCGCCGTGATGTCCCTGCGTCGTATCGCCCCCGGCATGAAGCGCCCGGTGAAGCTCAAGGCCATGCCGGTGATCGCGCCCATCGCGATGATCTTCGGCTCGCTGGTCATGTACTGGGCCCGCTGGCCGCTGACCGGCAAGGTCATCTTCATCATGGCCATCGGCCTGCCGATCTGGGCCTGGTACGAGCTGCGCAAGCCGTGGGCCGAGCTGAAGCCGCACCTCAAGGCCGGCGCCTGGATGGTCACCTACCTGCTCGTCATGGCCTTCGTGTCCTGGGCCGGCGGCGAGGAGTTCGGCGGCAAGGGCTACCTGGCCCCCGGCTGGGACATCGTGGTCGTCGCCCTGATCGCCGTCGCCTTCTACTTCTGGGGCGTGAAGAGCGCCTGGCGCAACCCGACGCTCGTCCAGGTCGAGAAGGAGATGACCGAGCTCGCCGAGGCCGAGGCCGAGGGCGGGGCGGACGAGTCCTCCGAGCCCTCGCTGACGAAGTCGTGACAGCCTGACCGGCTCCCTCTAGCACGAAGGGGCGGTCCAGGGTCCGTAACGGGCCCCGGACCGCCCCTTCGTGCGTCCCAGGACCACCCTGATGGCCGAATGCGTACCTCTTCGTGAAAAACCGTATCCGCTGCGTAAAGGTCGGGCGTACGCTCGGGCATATGCGGACTGCGGTTTCTCGGGGAGACGCCGAAAGGTGTGCGCCGGTGCGCGCACCGGCGGAAAGGCAGGGGCGATGACGGACAGCGGACCGATCCTGCCCTGGCTGGTGATCCGCGAGGACGAAAGCGGCAACCGCTACCGCGTCGGGCGTTACGCCACGAAGACCGAGGCCGACCAGGTGGCCGAGCGGCTGGACGCCCGCGCCCGCAGCGGGCTCTACATAGTCGAGCGGGTCGGCCGGGCCCTCTCCTGAGGGCGCCCGCCGAGCCCCGCTCCGCCCGCGCCCCCTCCCCCGGCCGCCGGGCCCGCCGACCGCCTAGGCTTGCGCCTCATGACGACGGTGCGTGTGGTGGTGGGCGGGGCGGTCTTCGATCAGGGTCGGCTGCTGGCGGCGCGGCGCAGCGCCCCGCCCGAGCTGGCCGGCCGCTGGGAGCTGCCCGGCGGCAAGCTGGAGGCGGGCGAGAGCGCCGAGCAGGCCCTGGTGCGGGAGCTCCGCGAGGAGCTCGGCGTCGAGGTCGAGCCCCTGGAGCGGATCGCGGGCGAATGGCCGCTGCGCCCTCCGTACGTGCTCCAGGTCTGGACGGCCCGGCTGGTCGACGGCGAGGCACGGCCGCTCCAGGACCACGACGAGCTGCGCTGGCTCACCCCCGACCGCGTCGACGAGGTCGACTGGCTCGACCAGGACCGCCCGGCGGTGGCGGCGGCCGCACGACTGCTGGCGGGGACGGACGCACGGGCGGGCTCGTAGGGGCGGGCGGGGCCGTGGGGCCGGGGCACGGCTGGGCTCGCAGGGTCCGGCGCGGACAGGCCCGTAGACACGGGGGGGCACAGGCAGACCCGTAAGCCCGGGGGCACAGGCAGACCCGTAAGCCCGGGACGCGGGCAAGCCCGTAGGCCCGGGTCCCGCGCCGGGCTCGCAGGGTCCCGGCGCGGGAAAACCCCGTAGGCCCCGGGGCCGACAGGCCCCTTTCGTACCCCGTTCCCCCGGCAGCCCTCACCCTCCGGACGAGCCGGATTCCCCGGCCCGTCACCCACCCCGCGTACCCCCCGCGTGCGCAGGCGGGTTACGCCATCCGTGTCACAGCCGACGGCCCCGGACCGGCGAAGAAGATAGTCAGCCCGCCATATCGGGTATGTGCTGATTATTCTCCCCGTACCCGGTCATTCCCGGGCGGGGCCGCAGCGGGTCTGGGAAGTGATCGGCGTGAGCGAGAGCGCGAGGGCCCTGGCGTCGACGCCCGGCTTCGCCGAGTGGAGCTTCCCCGCCGAGCCCGGCGCCGTACGGGCCGCGCGCGCCCTGGTGCGCGACACCCTGGAGGAGTGGGGCCTCGGCTCGGTCACGGATGTGACGGTGCTGCTGGTCAGCGAGCTGGTCACCAACTCCCTGCGGTACGCGAGCGGGCCGATCGGCGTCCGGATGTACTCCCACGCCGGGCCCACGCTGCTCGTCGAGGTGTCCGATCCGCTGCCCGATCCGCCCACCGAGCGCGTCGCCCACCCCGACGACGAGGGCGGCCGCGGCCTGCAATTGGTGGCATGCGCTTCGCGACGCTGGGGAACCCGCAGGGGAAACACCGGCAAAACAGTGTGGTTCGAGCTCAGCCTGCCCGGTTAGGAACCCGGTGAGGATACATAGCGGGTTGAGACCGTGCTGTGATCGTGAAGTCCGTGTTCCGAAGGGCCCCTGTGCTGGATACTCGGCCTTCTGATGCCGGTGCGAGCACATGAGCCGGAGGGGACGGGCACGTGAGCGAAAAGCCAGCGGGTACGGCGGACAGCACGCCGGAGGCACTCCACGCCGATGCGATGTGGCAGAACAGTCCGCCCGGATCCCTCTACGACTACATTCGCGTGGCCTCCTTCGCCCTGGGTCCCGACGGGCGGATCGAGCAGTGGAGCGAGCGCGCGGCCGAGCTGTTCGGCATAGCGGCACGGCAGGCCCTCGGGAAGGACCCCGCCGAGCTCTTCGCCGGTCCGGAACCCGGGCGCCCGCTCGCCTCCTTCCCGGGCGAGGGCGGCCTGGACGGCCGCGAGTGGACCGGCATCGTCCCGTACCAGCGGGGCGGCCGGCGGGCGGGCCCGCACGACGACCCCCGGCAGTCCGGCCTCGCCGAGATCTATGTGATGCCCACCGAGACCGGCCGCGGGGAGCGTGCCGCGCTCTGCATCGCCGTCGACGTCCGGGCGCTGCGCGGCATAGAGACCGACATCGCGGCGTCCGAAGCCGTTTTCGGCCAATCTCCCCTGGGTTTCTTCTTCTTCGGTACGGATCTCACCCTGTTGCGTGTCAACGAGAGCTTCGCCCAGACCTTCGGCCGCCCGGCCGCCTGGCACCGCGGCCGCACCCCGCACGACTTCCTGCCGCGCGGCGAGGCCGAGCGGCTGACGGCCGCGCTGCGCCAGGTCCTCGCCACCGGGAAGCCGGTGTCGGACATTCAGCTCGTCGGGCCCGTGCCCGGCCAGAGCGAGCGCCGGCGCTGGTCGGTCTCGCTGTACCGGCTGCACAGCGGCAGCGGACGGCCGATCGGCGTGGCCGCGCTCGCCACCGACGTCACCGGCCGCCGCCGCGCCGAGCGGGAGGCCGCGGGCGTGCGCCGCAATCTGGCACTGCTCAACGAGGCGGGCGCGCGGATCGGCAACAGCCTGGACCTGGAGACCACGGCGCGGGAACTGCTGGCCGTCGCCGTGCCGCAGTTCTGCGACCTGGCCTCCGTCGACCTCTACCAGGGCCTGCTGGCCGGCGACGAGGCGCCGCCCGGCCTCGCGGACGGCAGCGGGGAGCTGCGCCGCGTCGCGTACGCCAGCGCGGTCTCGGGGGCGCCGGTCGACGGCGGAGACAAGCCCATCCAGGTGGGCGAGGTGCACCGCTATCCCTTCCACTCGCCGTGCGCCGGGGCGCTGCGGACCGCGCAGGCGCAGGTGGTGCCGCGCCGGGAGCGCGAGGAGGGGCCGGAGCTGGGCGCGGTGGTGCAGTCCACGCTCGCCGTGCCGATGGTCGCCCGGGACGTGGTGGTGGGGCTGGCCCAGTTCTCCCGTACGAAGGGCAGCGAGCCCTTCGGCGAGCGGGACACCGCCCTGGCCGTGGAGCTGGCGGCGCGCGCGGCGGTCTGCATCGACAACGCCCGGCTCTACCGCAGAGAGCACGAGCGGGCGCTGATCCTCCAGCGCAGCCTGCTGCCGCCGGGCGACCCCGAGGCCGCCGGGCTCGACATCGCCTGCCGCTATCTGCCGGCCAACGCGGCGACCGAGGTGGGCGGCGACTGGTTCGACGTGATCGAGCTGCCGGGCCACCGGACGGCCCTGGTCGTCGGCGATGTGATGGGCCGTGGGCTGCGGGCCGCCGTGGCGATGGGCGAGCTGCGCACGGCGGTCCGCACCCTGGCCATGCTGGACCTGGAGCCGGCGGAGGTGCTCTCCGCGCTCGACGAGATCGCCCACGGCCTCGGCCGGCCGGGCGGCAAGCAGTCCGCGTCGCGCGGGGCGCGCGGCGGGGTGCGGGCGGCGGACCTCTCCGAGGTCTATCTGGCGACGTGCGTCTACGCCGTCTACGACCCGGTCACCCGGCGCTGCACGGTCGCCAACGCCGGGCACCTGCCGCCCGTCCTGGTCGAGGCGGGCCGGCCCGCGACGCTGCTGGACGTACCGCCGGGGATGCCGCTGGGCGTCGGGGGCGAGCCGTTCGAGGAGACGGAGATCGATCTGCCGGACGGCGCGCTCCTCGCGCTCTACACCGACGGTCTGGTGGAGTCCCGCGACCATCCGCTGGACGAGGGCCTGCACGCCTTCCGGGAGGCCCTGACGGACCCGGCGCGGCCGCTGGAGGAGGTCTGCGACCACGTCCTGGGCGCGCTGGACACCCACCACGGCGAGGACGACATCGCGCTGCTCATGGCCCGGCTGCGCGGCCTGCCGGAGGACCGGGTCGGCGACTGGACGCTGCCGCCCGAGCCCCGCTCGGTCGCCCGGGCCCGGGAGATGGCCCGCGACCAGCTGCTGGCATGGGGCCTGGAGGACCTGGTGGACACCACGGAGCTGCTGGTCAGCGAGCTGGTCACCAATGCCCTGCGGTACGGCGAGGGGGAGATCCGGCTCCGGCTGCTGCTGGACCGGACGCTGGTGTGCGAGGTCTGGGACGGCGGTCTCGTCCAGCCGCGCCGCCGCCGGGCCCGGGACACGGACGAGGGCGGCCGGGGGCTCCAGCTCGTCGGCCTGCTCAGCGCCGCGTGGGGCAGCAGGCGCACCCCGCACGGCAAGACCGTCTGGTTCGAACTGGCCCTGCCGGACGCGGACTCCCCCGCTCCGGACGCGGTGGAGGCACTGCTGAGCCTTTACTGATCCTGTACCGAGTCCCTTTCCGGCCGGGGTGGCCGGGCGCACTGGATCTTGTTATCGTCGCGACGACCGGAGGGTTGGATATTCAAATCCACTACAGCCGGTAGCGGCCTCCGGCCGACGAAGGGGGAAGCGCATGTCGCCGAACGGGATCCAGACGCCGACACCCGGCGGGCCCCTGGCGGACACCGGGTCCGGGGAGTCGCTCGACGCCCGGCTCGCGGCGTCCCTGGACGGCTCCTTCAGCAGCGAGTACGCGGAGGTGAACGGCGTCCGGCTGCACTATGTGACGGGCGGCCGGGGCAAGCCGCTGATCCTGCTGCCCGGATGGCCGGAGACCTGGTGGGAGTACCGCAAGGTGATGCCCGCGCTCGCGGCCCACCACCGGGTGACGGCCGTGGACTTCCGCGGCATGGGCGGCTCGGACAAGCCGGCGTCCGGCTTCGAGAAGAAGACGATGGCCGGCGACATCCGCGAGCTGGTCCGCCACCTGGGCCACGACCGCGTCAACATCGCGGGCCACGGCATCGGCGCGATGATCGCCTTCGCGTACGCCGGCAACCACCCCGAGGCCACGGAGAAGGTGGCCATCCTCAACACCACCCACATCGACGACAGCTACTACGACTTCCCCATGGTCCCCCGCCCCGGCGACAAGGGACCGCACCGCTGGTGGCTGGCCTTCAACCAGGTGCACGGCCTTCCGGAACAACTCCTGGAGGGCCGCTACCGCCATCTGATCGACTACATGTTCGACCTCAGCCTGGTAAACCCCGACGCGATCACCTCGTACGACCGTGACGTCTACGCCCACGCGTACTCCTCGACGGAGGCGATCCGCGCGAGCAAGGCGTGGTTCCAGGCGTACCAGCGGGACATCGAGGACTTCAACGGCTACCCCCCGGTCCGGGCCCCCATGCTGGGCCTGGCCTACGGCACCTTCTACGACTACATGCGCGAGGCCCTCCCGGCCCAGGGCACGGACGTCCGCGTAGTGAAGATCGAGAACACCCGCAACTACCTGGTGGAGGAACAGCCGGAGGCGGTGACGCGGGAGTTGCTGGCGTTCTTCGGCTGAAGGGCGGGGGCCGGGGGCCGCCGCACCACCGGCCCCACGGCCCGGGGCGTCCGCCTCCCGGGCGGGCAGCCGGAAGCCCGCCCCCCTCCTCCGCGCACGGCCGGATATCAGACGCTCTACCGACCGCGGCGGTACGCGCCGATCGCGGCGAGCATTGTGTACACATAGGACACTAGGCACACTTAAGCCCATGACTCAGCCGCCTACCATAGAGTCCATCCGCGACGTGCGCGCACACTTGGCGGAGGTCGTGGAGCGCGCCGAACGCGACGACGTACCCACGGTGATCACACGCCGGGGCAAGGAAGTCGCCGCCGTCGTCTCCATCGAGGTGCTGCGCAAGTACCAGGAGTGGGAAGAGCGCGAGATCAACCGGATCATCGACGAGCGATGGCGAACCCGGCGCCCGGCATCCCGATCGAGGACATCATGAGGGAGACGCTGGCGCGCGGTGAGTGAGTACCGAACCGTCTTCCGACCCGAGGCGCAGGCCGAGCTCCGGAAGATCCCCCGCGACATGGCACTGCGCATCCTGGCCAAGCCGACCGAACTGGAAAACGATCCGTTCGGCTTCAACACCACCGCGCTCACGTCCCAGCCGGAACGCCGCCGGCTGCGGATCGGCGACTATCGCGTCGTCTATACGATCGACAACGGAGAGCTGGTGGTGTGGGTCGTGCACGTCGGGCACCGCTCCACCGTTTACGACACCTGATCCCGGCCGATCCGGCATCAGAACATCCCGCACCGATCCAGCACACCCGCTGTCAGTGGTGGGTGCTTCCATAGCCCCATGAGCACCGTGCACGAGACCGCCGCCCTCCTCCCCGAACCCGACGAACTCCGCGCCCACCTGCGCGCGTTGGCCGTTCTGGACGCCACGATCGGCGACGATCCGAAGTTCTGCTGCTACAGCTTCGACACGACCTGGGGCCCCGGCGAAGAGGCGGCCTTGATGGACAACGGCTCGGGGGACGACTTCTCCGTGCTCTTCACCCCGGCCGGCGTGCTCATACGCGGCTTCGACCACGAGTCGGAGATGAGCCCTTATGGGACGGACGACGAGCAGGTCTGGCCCGGTGTCATCGACGGAGTGCCCGCCGCGCTGCGCCCGGTCCTGGACGAACCCGCCTTCTGCGACGAGGGCATCGACGCCCCACGCGTCACCGCCTGCCTGTGGCGGGAGACCGGCGACACGGCCTGGCGCACCGGCTCGGCCATCGCCTTCCCGCCCGGCATCGAGGACCCGGACGGCTCCGGCTTCCTCTTCCACCTTCTCACCGACCGCTCCCCCGAGGCCGTCCAGGCCCACTTCGAGGACTACTACGAGCGTCCCGTCCCCCTCGACGCCGTCCGCCACGTCCTCGCCGGAGGCCCCCTCACCCCCGCGGTCGCCACAGCCCTCAACCCGGCCGCCCTCTCGGACGCCGCACTGCTCGGCAGGATCACCGCGCACCCTGAGGCCGCCTCCTACCTGGCCTGCGACGGAGAGTTCGATCTCGCCCGCACCGACCCGATCGAGCCGATCGCCCTGCCCAACGGCCTCTCGGTCGAGCCCGTCGCCGGCTGCGACGCGGGTGGCACCCACTACCTCTGCGGCCCGGCCGTCCCCGGCGGCCCCCGCCCCGTCCTCTACACCGACTCCGAGGGCCGGGCCTCCCTGATCGCCGAGTCCCTCGCCGAGGCCCTGACCCTGGCCGTCGTCCTGCCGTCCTGGCACGACGCCCTGGCCGGCTTCCGGCCCCCGGCCCTCAACGCCGACTACCTCGACGACCACCCGGATCACCCCGCCGTCCGCGACCGCCTTCTCGCCGCACTCCGGCTTCCCCCGGCCACGGACCGGGAAGTCCTGGACCGCCTGCTCACCACCGCCGCCCGCACCGTCCCCGACGGTTTCCTCCCGCACGTCCCCGATGAGGAGGATTCCGCCTTCGAGCCGATGCTCGAACGGCCCGCCGAGTAGGCCCGACCCCACCCGACGACGCCGGCACGGTGACGACGAAGGGGCCGACTCCACGAGGAGCCGACCCCTTCCCACCCGCACGCTCGCGGAACTACCTCACATGCGGCGACGAACCGATCAGACGTTGAAGCGGAATCTGCAATACGGGGATCCCACCTGCGAAAACGCAGTTCCCGCAAGCCTCATCCAGCACCGATCCAGCACGGTGCAAGTTCACCCAGCACATCCAGCACCCGCGACCGCGACAAGGAATCTGCCCACCGCCACCCAATCGAGGACATCCTGAGGGAGACGCTAGTAGGCGGCGAGTGAGTACCGGACCGCCTTCCGAGCGTAAGCACACGTCCAGCTGGTGGATATCCCCCGCGACGTGGGAGGTTCAGCTTCCTGCGGACAGAGGTCAGACCGACGCGCCACTGGATGAGGTCAGAATCGGCTTCGAGACCATCGACCGGAGAATACCTTCGCCGCCTCCGAGATCAGTCGAGCTTCTCGAACGCCGGTCTCGGTGCGATGATGGGCGTGCGCTTTTCATTGATATTGAGCCATGTCGGCGCTTCCACCGACATGAGCTTTCGGTCAACAGTAATTAGATTCTGCTGCGCCGCTTCGTTCAGGGCATCAAGTATGTCGACCACCTTCACCTTCCCGTACTTCTCCAGTTGCGCCTGGATCTTCTGGGCCTTCGCACTCGGCTTGTAATAATAGGGTGCGCGATCATGCCTGCCAACCGTCAGAATCGCTTCAGCAACTGCCTCATATGCATCGTTGAACAAGCCCATGAAGCCGTCCGGGTCCGGCAGTGCAATCAGATGTAGACTTTTCCACCTCTGATATCCCGCCGGAAGGTCCAGGGCCTGTGGAACAATCGCCACTCGGAGCCCGTTACCATCTTCGAGTTGATGCCAATTACTCTTGATAGTCGCGGCGGCAAACCGTGCCTTCTCCGTACTACTCAGGAACAGGTCGGTCTTCCATACCTTCTTGATCCGTTCCCGCAGGTCAGGTTCGGCGGCGACGCCGCGAGCAGCGATCGGCACCCAGGATCCAAATGCGAACGGCCGACCTGACCCATCAGGCAACAACACCGCATCACCACTCGCGTTGTTGACAACGGCCTCAGTGAATCCGAGATGGCGTGCACGCTCGTGCCCGAACATCAGGGACGTCGGTCTGCCCAAGTCAGCGAATGCCCTAGGGCTCACCTTCTTGAGCGCTTCGCCGACCAGATCGACAACGCGTGGCTCGCCGCCGACAATCGCCTCGTGAACGGCCCACTCAAACCCATCTCCGCGCGATCCCTTGTCGCGGTGGAGGCGAGCTAGCTTAGCGAGCTGTCGAAACGTGACCTCCACCCGATCGCAATTGAGGTCTTCGAGGTCCGCTTGCGACAATTCATCAAAATGGGCCCTCAGAATTGATCGCGATACCGCGTAAAGAGCACGACCATACTCATCAACTGGTTCAGCCTGACTCAGGAAGGTAACATCAGCCATTCAGCGACTCCCCATTTCGCCACACGAGAGGTTGATCCGGAACTCGGCTACAGCGGAACGGAACGCCGAACGCAGGGATCCCATCTGCGAAAACCGAGGTTTAAAGTAGGTCATCCAGGCATGGAAGAGACGCCCCAGCACACCGGACACTCACCGATCAATAGTGATACCGGGCGGCGAGGATGACGATCTCCTTGTCCGTCACCAGATAGACGAGGCGGTGCTCGTCGTCGATCCGTCGCGACCAGGCCCCAGGCATGTGATACTTCAGTGGCTCCGGCTTGCCGATGCCCGTGAAGGGGTCACGCCTGACGTCCTCGATGAGCTTGTTGATCCGGGCGAGCATCTTGCGGTCGTTCTTGAGCCAGGACGTGTAGTCCTCCCAGCCCTGATCCTCGAAGACGAGCCTCACGCGGCACCCGCACCTGCGTCCGGTGACTCGGGATCGATCAGCTCACGCTCCGACATATTGATGTGCGACAGGGCGTTCTCGTACGCCTTGAGCAGCCGCCGGGCGTTCGCCGGCGAGCGCAGCAGGTAGGAGCCCTCGCGCAGCGCCGCGTAGTCTTCGGCCGAGACAAGCACCGCGTTGCCGTGCTTGGAGACGATCTCGATGGCCTCATGGTTCTCGTTGACCTTTTTGATCAACGGAAACAGTTCCCTGCGGGCTTCACTCGCGGTTATGGACATGACTCCAACCCTCCCATCAAGTGGTACCCAATAACGTACCATTTTTGGTGTCATCCGAGAGGGGAAACGACTGATGGTCGCTCAGCTGATCCAGTACCCATCCAGCACGGGAAAAGCCCAGGGGCCCACCTCCGGAGAGGCGGACCCCATCTGACCTGCATGTTTGCCACGTCAGTGACGTGGTGTTATTTCATCCACTCAGACGTTGAAGCGGAACTCCACCACGTCGCCGTCCGCCATCACATAGTCCTTGCCCTCCATACGGGCCTTGCCCGCGGCGCGGGCGTCGGTGACCGAGCCGGTGGCGACCAGGTCCTCGAAGGAGATGACCTCGGCCTTGATGAAGCCCTTCTGGAAGTCGGTGTGGATGACACCGGCCGCCTCGGGGGCCGTGGCGCCCTTCTTGATCGTCCAGGCGCGGGTCTCCTTGGGGCCTGCCGTGAGGTAGGTCTGGAGGCCCAGGGTGTCGAAGCCGACGCGGCCGAGGGTGGCGAGGCCGGGCTCGTCCTGGCCCATGGACTGGAGGAGCTCCAGCGCCTCCTCGTCGTCCAGCTCGATCAGCTCGGACTCGATCTTGGCGTTGAGGAAGATGGCCTCGGCCGGGGCGACCAGGGCGCGCTGCTCGTTCTTGAAGTCCTCGTCGACCAGCTCGTCCTCGTCGACGTTGAAGACGTAGAGGAAGGGCTTGGTGGTGAGCAGGTGCAGCTCGTGCAGGAGGTCGCCGCGCTCGGTGCCCTTGGTGATGCCGGCGGAGAACAGGGTCTGGCCGGACTCCAGGATCTCCTTGGCGGCCTCGACGGCGGCCAGGACGGCGACCTTCTCCTTCTGCAGGCGGGACTCCTTGGTCAGGCGCGGGACCGCCTTCTCGACCGACTGGAGGTCCGCGAGGATCAGCTCGGTGTTGATCGTCTCGATGTCGTCCTTGGGCGAGACCTTGCCGTCGACGTGGACGACGTTCTCGTCCTTGAAGGCGCGGATGACCTGGCAGATCGCGTCGGACTCGCGGATGTTCGCCAGGAATTTGTTGCCCAGGCCCTCGCCCTCCGAGGCGCCGCGGACGATGCCCGCGATGTCGACGAAGTCGACCGTGGCGGGGAGGATCTTCTGCGAACCGAAGATCTCGGCCAGCTTCTGCAGCCGGGGGTCGGGGACGCCGACGACGCCCACGTTGGGCTCGATGGTGGCGAACGGGTAGTTGGCCGCCAGGACGTCGTTCTTGGTCAGGGCGTTGAACAGGGTCGACTTGCCGACATTCGGCAGACCGACGATTCCGATCGTGAGCGACACGTGGCGACTTCCCGTAGCGAGATGTGAAGGGGGTTCGCGGCCCGCTGGCGGGCCGGTCATCCAGTCTACGGGTCCCCGCCCGGCGGCGGCCCCGGACGGACTATCAGTCGAACGCATGGCCAAGGTGGCCCAAACGGCGTGTCCAACGTCGGATTCCTCCCGCTTCTCGACCTAGTTTGGTCGGGTGGAGCAACCCAGCACACGTATCCCGCCGCGCAAGGTCCGCCGCGCGTCCCCGGTGCCCCGGCCCGCCGCCCCCGTGGGCCCGGCCGAGAGCCCGTTCCTCCTCCGCGGCCGGTCCGGACGGGCCTCTCCCCCGCCCGGCGGGCCCGGGACCCGGCTGACCGGCCTCGGCGCCGGCCTGCTGACCATCCTGGCGATGCTCGGGGCCGGCTGGCTGGATTCCGTCATGGCCCGGGGCTCGACCGCCCTCTATGGGATGGCCTTCCTGCTGGGCTCCGCGGCCTGTGCCCTGTGGGTGCGCCCCGCCGACCTGGTGACCGCGCCCGTGACGGCGCCGATCGCCTTCACGGCGGGGGCCGTGCCCCTGACCGGCGGCGACGGCGGCTTCGCCGGCCAGGCCATGGGCATGATCACCTTGCTGTCGCTGAACGCCGGGTGGCTCTACGCCGGCACCCTGCTGGCCGGGGTGCTCGCGCTCTTCCGCAGGATCGCGCTGGTCAGGGCGCGGCGGCGACAGCGGAACCGGCAGCGGAGGCGGCCATCGCGGCCCCCACGATCCCCGCGTCGTTCTGCAGCAGAGCAGGCACGATCTCGGCGCTGACCCCCTCGACCAGCGGCAGGAACTTGTCCGCCTTACGGCTCACCCCGCCGCCGATCACGAACAGCTCGGGCGAGAACAGCTTCTCCACGTGGACGAGGTACCGCTGCACCCGGCGCGCCCAGTGCGCCCAGTTCAGGCCCTCGTCCTCCTTCGCCCGGGTCGAGGCGCGGGTCTCCGCGTCGTGGCCGTGCAGCTCCAGATGGCCCAGCTCCGTATTGGGCACCAGCACGCCGTCCGTGAAGACGGCGCTGCCGATGCCCGTGCCGAAGGTGAGTACGACGACCGTGCCGCGCCGCCCGCGCCCGGCGCCGTGGGTCATCTCGGCGAGCCCGGCCGCGTCCGCGTCGTTCAGCACGGTCACGGGGCCGCCCAGCCGGTCGGCGAGCAGCGCGGCGGCGTCCCGGCCGATCCAGCCCTTGTCGACATTGGCGGCCGTCCGCGTCGTACCGCCGACGACCACGCCGGGGAAGGTGGCCCCGACCGGCCCGGTCCAGCCGAAGTGGTCCGCCACCTCCCGGACGCGGTCCGCGACCGCGTCCGGCGTCGCCGGGTGCGGGGTGAGGACCTTGAACCGCTCCTCGGTGAGCTCGCCCCGCGCCACGTCCACCGGTGCGCCCTTGATGCCCGATCCGCCGATGTCCACGCCGAATACGTTCATGGCCACCACGCTAAGGGGTAGGGCCCGGCGTCACCCGTTCGCAGCGCCGGATTCCGGACTCCCGGCCAGTTCGGCCGCCTCCGCGCGCAGGTCGCGGCGGAGCTCCTTGGGGAGCGAGAAGGTGATGGACTCCTTGGCCGCCGTGACGGTCTCGACGTCGTCGTACCCGCGCTGGGCCAGCCAGTCCAGGACGCCCTCGACGAGGATCTCCGGCACCGAGGCGCCCGAGGTCACGCCGACCGTGCCGACGCCCTCCAGCCACGCCTCGTCGATCTCCTCGGCGTAGTCCACCAGGTGGGCATCCTTGGCGCCGGCGCCCAGGGCGACCTCGACCAGCCGGACGGAGTTGGAGGAGTTCTTCGACCCGACGACGATCACCAGATCGGCGTCGGCGCCCATCTGCTTGACCGCGATCTGGCGGTTCTGCGTGGCGTAGCAGATGTCGTCCGACGGCGGGGAGAGCAGGTTGGGGAACTTCTGCTGCAGCGCGCCGACGGTCTCCATCGTCTCGTCCACCGAGAGGGTGGTCTGGGAGAGCCAGACGACCTTGGACTCGTCGCGGACGGTCACGTTCGCCACATCCTCGGGGCCGTCGACCAGGGTGATGTGGTCGGGCGCCTCGCCGCTCGTGCCGATGACCTCCTCGTGGCCCTCGTGACCGATGAGGAGGATGTCGTAGTCCTCCTTGGCGAAGCGGACGGCTTCCTTGTGCACCTTGGTCACCAGCGGGCAGGTCGCGTCGATCGTGGCGAGCTTGCCGCGCTCGGCCTCCTCGTGGACCACGGGGGCGACGCCGTGCGCGGAGAAGATGACGATGTTGCCCTCGGGCACCTCCTCCGTCTCCTCGACGAAGATGGCGCCCTTCTTCTCCAGGGTCTTGACCACGTACTTGTTGTGCACGATCTCATGGCGCACATAGACGGGCGCCCCGTACTGCTCCAGGGCCTTCTCGACGGCGATCACGGCACGGTCCACACCCGCGCAGTAGCCACGGGGGGCGGCGAGGAGAACCTTGCGGGAGGTCGTTGCAGTCATGCCGTCCATCGTACGGGCCCGGGCCCCGCTCATTCCGCTTGACCGGCGTCCCGGCCGGAGCTGGGGCACGATGGCAAAAAGGGCCGGAACGGCCGGAACGGGCCGGACCGTACGCACCGGCGAGGGGCAGAGGGGCATTCCATGGCACAGCCCGCCGGTGAGGTCGGCAGCACCCGGCTCCACCGCACGCTCACCTTCCGGGACCTGGTCGTCTACGGCCTCCTCTTCATCGCCCCCATGGCTCCGGTCGGCATCTTCGGCACCCTCGACGCGAAGTCGCACGGCGCGGTCGCCCTCGTCTACGTGGTGGCCACCGTCGCGATGGCCTTCACCGCCTTCTCCTACGCGCAGATGGTCCGGGTGGCCCCGCAGGCCGGTTCCGTCTACACCTACGCACGGGTGGGGCTCGGCGAGGGCCCCGGGTTCATCGCCGGCTGGATGGCGATGCTCGACTACCTCCTGATCCCGGCCGTCGCGTACCTCTTCTCCGGGATCGCCATGAACGCGCTGGTCCCCGAGGTCTCCCGGTGGGTGTGGACGGCCATCGCGGTGGTCGTCACGACCGGGCTGAACCTCTGGGGGGTGCGGGCGGCGGCGCTCGTGGGCTTCCTGGTGCTGGCCCTGGAGATCGTGGTGCTGCTGGTCTTCCTGGCCTCGGCCGTCTTCGCCCTGGCCGAGAAGGGCACCCGGCGCGGCTGGCTGTCGCCCCTGACCGGCGAGGGCGGTCTCACCACGGGGGCGGTCTTCACCGCGGTGTCGGTGGCGGTGCTGTCGTACCTGGGCTTCGACGCGATCGCCGCCTTCGCGGAGGAGTCGGCGGGCGGCTCGGCCCGGGTGGCCCGGGCCGTGCTGACGTGCCTGGCCGTGGCGGGCGTGCTGTTCGTCGCCCAGACGTATCTGGCGGCGCTGCTCGCCCCCATGTCCCCCGCCGAGCTGGCGGCGGACCCGGCCGGTCAGGGCTCGGCCTTCTACGACACGGTGGACGCGGCGACGGGTGCCTGGCTGCACGACCTGGTGGCCGCCAGCAAGGCGATCGGCGCCGCGTTCGCCGCGCTGGCCGGGCAGGCGGCGGCGGGCTGGCTGCTCTTCGCGATGGCCCGCGACCGCCGGCTGCCGGGCCTGCTGGCCAAGGTCGACCGCGGCTCCGGCGTACCCCGCCCGGCGCTGCTGGGCGCGGCGGCGGTGACGCTGGTCGCGGCGGTCTGGGCGGCCCGCCGCGACGACGGCCTGGACCGGCTGGTCTCGGTCGTGGACGTGGGCGCGCTGATCGCCTTCGCGCTGCTGCACCTGTCGGTGATCGGCTGGTTCGCGGTACGCCGGCGGGGCGGGCCGACGCGTCCGGTACGGCATGTGGTGGTGCCGCTGCTGGGCCTGGCCGTGGTGATCGCGGTCGTGGTGAGGGCGGCGACGACGGCGCAGGTGGTGGGCGGGGTGTGGCTGGTGGTGGGGTTGGGGGTACTGATCGCCCAGCGGGTCCGCGGGCGGCCGGTGGGCGCGGGGTGAGGTCCCGCGGCCCGGCCGCCGCGCGCCGCCCGCACGAGCCACGACGGTCACGGTGCGAGCGACTCGCCGTCTCAGGACGCCCACCGGACGTGAGGGCCCACCGCCTCAGGGCGCCCACCGGGCATGAGGGCCCACCCGCTCAAGGCGCCCACCGGGCACGAGGCCCCACGGTATGAGGCCCCCGGCGTAAGGGAACACCGGGCGTGAGGCGCCCACCGGCCCAGAGGACCACCGGCCCGGGGACCGACCCACCGACGTGAGGGGCCGGGCCGCGCAGGGGTGTCGCGGGGCGTAAAGCGAAGCAGCCCCGCGACACCCCGGAGCGGCCCGGCCCCGCCCCACGACGCACCCGGCCCGGCCCCGCTCCACGGCACACCCGGACCGGCCCGACCCCACGGCACACCCGGACCGGCCCGACCCCACGGCACACCCGGACCGGCACACCCGGACCGGCGCACCCCGGCAACACCCCCGGACGACCGGGCGACGCACGACCCCGACCGCCCGCCGCGAGGCGACTACGCTCGCGCCATGGCTCTGAACACGTCCCCCGACACCCCGATCCCCGTCGGCCAGGTGTCCCGGCTGATCGGCGGCTGGATCGACCGCCTGGGCGCCGTATGGGTCGAGGGGCAGATCACCCAGCTGTCCCGGCGGCCCGGGGCAGGGGTGGTGTTCCTGACGCTGCGCGACCCGTCGCAGGACGTCTCGCTGTCCGTGACCTGTTACCGCGCGGTCTTCGACCAGGTCGCCGACATCGTCTCGGAGGGCGCGCGCGTCGTCGTGCACGCCAAGCCGGAGTGGTACGCGCCGCGCGGCCAGCTGTCCCTGCGGGCGACCGAGATCCGGCCGGTCGGGGTCGGTGAGCTGCTGGCACGGCTGGAGCAGCTGAAGCGGTCGCTGACGGCGGAGGGCCTGTTCGCCGCCGACCGCAAGCGGCCGCTGCCGTTCCTGCCGCAGCTGATCGGGCTGGTCTGCGGCCGCGCCTCCGCCGCCGAGCGGGACGTCCTGGAGAACGCCCGGCACCGCTGGCCGGCCGTCCGCTTCGAGGTGCGCAACGTCCCCGTGCAGGGTGTGCACGCCGTCCCGGCCGTCATCGAGGCGGTCACGGAACTGGACGGCACCCCCGAGGTCGACGTGATCATCGTGGCGCGGGGCGGCGGCAGCGTGGAGGACCTGCTGCCGTTCTCGGACGAACGGCTCGTACGGGCGGTGGCCGGTTGCCGTACGCCGGTGGTGTCGGCGATCGGGCACGAGCCGGACACCCCGCTGCTGGACCTGGTCGCCGACCTGCGGGCCTCCACGCCCACCGACGCCGCGAAGCGCGTGGTGCCGGACGTCGGCGAGGAGCTGCTCCGGGTGCGGCAGCTGCGCGACCGCGCGCTGCGCTGCGTCACCGGGTTCCTGGACCGCGAGGAGCGCGGGCTCGCGGCGGTCCGGGCCCGGCCGTGCGTCGAGCGGCCGCAGCGGATGGTGGACGAGCGGGAGGCGCAGGTCACGGCGCTGGCCGAGCGGGCCCGGCGCACGCTCGGCCATCTCCTGGACCGGGCGGAGTCCGAGCTGTCGCACACCCACGCGCGGGTGGTCGCGCTGTCCCCGGCGGCGACGCTGCGCCGCGGCTACGCCGTGCTCCAGCACGCGGACGGCTCGGTGGTACGGGCGGCGGCCGAGGTGAGCGCCGACGAGGAGCTGCGGGCGCGGGTCGCGGAGGGCGGGTTCGCGGTACGGGTCACGGGGGCGCCGCCGACCGCGCCGCCGGCCGCCGACGGGCCCGCCGCTGTCACCCCGCCCGCATAGGCTGGACGGCATGGCGAAGACGGGTGCGACAGCCGAGGACGACGGCTCCGGCGAGAGCGTGCTGGGGTACGAGCAGGCGCGGGACGAACTGATCGAGGTGGTGCGCCGCCTGGAGGCGGGGGGCACCACGCTGGAGGAGTCCCTGGCGCTGTGGGAGCGCGGGGAGGAGCTGTCCCGGGTGTGCCGGCGGTGGCTGGAGGGAGCGCGGGCCCGTCTGGACGCGGCGCTGGCGTCCGAGGAGTCGGGGGCGGCGGGGGGCTAGCGCCGCGGCGGGGGCTGGCGCCGCTGCGCGGGGCTTGTTCCCCTACCCGCCCCTTCCCGTAACCGGGGGCTCCGCCCCCGGGCCCCCTTTTTCCGCGCTGACGCGCGGTGTCCTCAAGCGCCGGACGGGCTGAAATCAGCCCGTCTGGGGGCACCTCCCAGCGGTAGCTGGGGGAGATTGAGGACATTCGGGAAGGGGCGGGGCGGGGAAAAAGCCCGCCGCAGGCGCACACCCCCACCCGTGGGCCACCCCACACCCCCACTTTCGTTGAACTTTCACCTATCTCACGTACAGTGGACGACATCAGCACAACCCTGCACGTACTAGAAGGTGTTTTTTTCATGACTCTCGCCCTCGACCCCACCGCCCAGGACCTCCTCTTCCGCGAGGCCCGCACCGCCAACACCTTCTCCGCCGAACCGGTGACCGACGAGCAGATGCAGGCCGTCTACGACCTGGTCAAGTACGCCCCGACCGCCTTCAACCAGTCGCCGCTGCGCGTCGTCCTCGTCCGTTCCGAGGAGGCCCGTGAGCGCCTGGTGGGGCACATGGCCGAGGGCAACCAGGCCAAGACCCGCACCGCGCCGCTGGTCGCGATCCTCGCCACGGACAACGAGTTCCACGAGGAGCTGCCGACCCTGTTCCCGCACTTCCCGCAGGCCAAGGACGTGTTCTTCGCCGAGCGTCCGGTCCGTGAGCAGTCGGCCCAGCTCAACGGCGCGCTCCAGGCCGCGTACTTCATCCTGGGCCTCCGCGCCGCCGGCCTGGCCGCGGGCCCGATGACCGGCCTCGACTTCGCGGGCGTCCAGAAGGAGTTCCTGGACGACGACCACACCCCGCTGATGGTCGTGAACATCGGCAAGCCGGGCGAGAACGCCTGGTACCCCCGCTCGCCGCGGCTCTCCTACGAGCAGGTCGTCACCACCGTCTGAGCGGACCCGCACCCGCACCCGCACGGCGAACGGCCCGCCCACCCCGGTACCCCGGGGCGGGCGGGCCGTTCCGCTCAGCCTGCGGACGCGCGCCCGCGGGTCAGGACTTGCCCGCGCCCTCCGGCAGGTCCTTCTTCTCCGCCTTGAGCGCCGCCGCCATCTCCGCGAGCCGCCCGAACGGGGCCGTTCCCGTGACCACCGTGGTCACTCCGCGCTCCTCGCGCACCAGGGCGTTGTACTTCTCGCCCGCGTAGCGGCGCCAGCTGGTGTCGCCCACCTTCTGCGTGCTGTCCGTCCGCTCCGCCCGCCGGCTCACCTCGTCGATGAACTCGGCCGCCGGACCGTCGCTCTGCTCGACCGCCACGTACTCCTTCTGCGGGTCGAGGAAGCCCAGGTGCCAGGTCGAGCCGTCCTTGCCGCCCGCCCGGTACGAGACCGAGGTCGCGCGCCAGCCCTCGGCCAGCCCCTCGGGCGCCGCCACCGCGTACGGCGCGGCGCGCCGGGCCGTGTCGAGCTCCACGCGGTAGCCGACCGTCTTCACCGGGTCGTTGCTCTCGTCGTGCGGAAGGAACGCGTAGCTCACAAATGCCACGGGGATCACCACCGCGAGCGAGAGCACCATGTTCCGTACGGTCTGCGCCTTGCCACTCCTAGCTGCCACCCCACCATGGTCCCCCATGGCCCGTCCGATCTTGACGCCGGAGGGGGGTGCGCCGCGCACGGGCCTCCCGGACGCCGCGCACCTTGACGATGCTCATGCGTGGGGCGCCCTGCTCACTCTCGCAGTAAGCAGATAAAGTCATCAGCACCCTCACCCTCTGCCCCGTCAAGGGGACGAGGGGCCCCACGGCCGTCGCCGTACAGAAAGGTGCGCTCCGATGACCGATCATCACCTGCCGTCCCCGCTGGAAGTCAGCCCCGAGGCCCCCGACCGGAACCTCGCCCTGGAGCTCGTCCGGGTCACCGAGGCCGGCGCCATGGCGTCGGGCCGCTGGGTCGGTCGCGGCGACAAGAACGGCGCGGACGGCGCCGCGGTCAAGGCCATGCGCGCCCTCATCGGCACCGTCTCGATGAACGGTGTCGTCGTCATCGGCGAGGGCGAGAAGGACAACGCCCCGATGCTCTACAACGGCGAGCGCGTGGGCGACGGCACCGGCCCCGAGTGCGACGTGGCCGTGGACCCGGTGGACGGCACCACCCTCACCGCCAAGGGCATGGCCAACGCGGTCTCCGTGATGGCCGTCGCCGACCGCGGCTCCATGTTCGACCCGTCCGCGGTCTTCTATATGGACAAGCTGGTCACCGGCCCCGAGGCCGCCGACTACGTCGACATCAACGCCCCGGTGGCCGTCAACATCCGGCGCGTCGCGAAGGCCAAGCACTCCTCCCCCGAGGACGTCACGGTCGTCGTCCTGGACCGTCCCCGCCACGACGGGATCGTCAAGGAGATCCGCGAGGCCGGCGCCCGCATCAAGTTCATCTCCGACGGTGACGTGGCCGGCGCGATCATGGCCGTGCGCGAGGGCACGGGCATCGACCTGCTGCTCGGCGTCGGCGGTACGCCCGAGGGCATCATCGCGGCCTGCGCGATCAAGTGCCTCGGCGGCACCATCCAGGCGAAGCTGTGGCCCAAGGACGACGAGGAGCGCGAGCGCGCCCTGGCGGCCGGGCACGACCTCGACAAGGTCCTGCACACCGACGACCTCGTCCGCGGTGACAACGTCTTCTTCGTCGCCACCGGCATCACCGACGGCGAGCTGCTGCGCGGGGTGCGCTACCGCGCGGAGACCGCGACCACGCAGTCGCTCGTCATGCGGTCCAAGTCGGGCACGATCCGGCAGATCGACTCCACGCACCGGCTGTCGAAGCTGCGCGCCTACAGCACCGTGGACTTCGAGCGACCCAGCTGACGGCCCCGGCGGCGCCCGCCGGCCGGCCCCGGCCGACGTCGGTCACCGGACGGGCCGGGACCAGCCGGCCCCGGCCCGTACCGTCCGTGTGCCGCCGGTTCGCGGCGGCTCGGTGGCGCCCCGGGCCGGGCCGGGCGCGCGCTCAGCCCGCCGCGGCGATGCGCGTCGTGCGCGCCAGCTCGGCCTCGCGGCGCCGCCGGCGGGCGAGCACCACCCGGCGCTCGGCCGCGGTGAGGCCGCCCCACACCCCGTAGGGCTCCGGCTGGAGCAGGGCGTGCTCCCGGCATTCGACCATCACGGGGCAGCGGGCGCAGACCCGCTTGGCCGCCTCCTCGCGGGACAGCCGCGCGGCCGTCGGTTCCTTGGATGGTGCGAAGAAGAGCCCGGCTTCATCCCGGCGGCACACCGCCTCCGAATGCCAGGGGCCGGCCTGATCCCTGGCGGAAATCCGCTGGGACGGTACGGCGGCTTCCTGCAGGGGCTGATGCGGTAGCAGCACGGTCCACTCCTGACGACGGCTTTGCTGGGCCGATTGAGTCACCTTTGCCCGCCTCCACTGCGCACGGCCATTCGCACCGGCAGCCGTACGAGAGACGATGCACCAAGCTTTACCCGCTGTGCGCGTGCTTATTCACACCGTTGCCATGAGCGGAACGCCGTCAGCCGCCACCGGCCCCCCGTCCGGCCGCGATCAGCCCGCCGCGCGGAGGTTCTTGAGCCGCTTTCCCCGCCGGGGTTTGGCCTCCACACCGCCGAAGAGCGCGAAGCCGGTGACGGAGACGACCGGGGCGTCGGGGTCCGGCGCCTCCTGGGTCCGGACGTCGAAGCCGCCGAAGATCCCGCCGCCCGTGGTGCGCAGCGTGACGTTCTCCGGCACCTTGATGTCGACGCCGCCGAACACCGCGACGGCGTTGACGACGTTCTCCCGGCGCTCGAAGACCGCCTCCGTCAGATCGATCTCCACCCCGCCGAACAAGGCGAAGGCGTTGGTGCGGCGCGGCACCCGCCAGCGGCCCTTGCGGGCGGCGCCGCCGAACACGGCCACCAGGTTCTCCGTGCTCTCCGGGCCTTCCGGGCCCGCGCCGTACGGGCGCGGGTGGGCCGGGGCGCTCCCGCGGGCGGCGCCGCCCGGGCGGGGCAGGTCGCCGACCAGCGGCTCCAGCTCCCCCAGCGTCCGGGCCGCGTAGACGGCGCCGATCCGCTCGCCGTGCTCCTCCGCGGTGAGGCGGCCCTCGGCCAGGGCCTCGCGCAGGATGTCCGCGGTCCGGTCGCGGTCGGCGTCGGAGGCTCGGAGCCCGGACGGCGCGGCACCGGCGGCGGGGCCCGGGGCGGGGGTGTGCGGGGGTGCGTCCACCGGTGCCGGCACCGGCCCGGGCGTGCTCTCCGGCCCGGCCGCCCGGGGCCGCTTCTCGAACGATGGCTTGTCCACGACAGCAGCGTAGCGAAACGCGATAGATCGCGACCAGGGGGAAGTCGAGATGTACTGAGCCTTACCTCACAAGCCCGGTCGCACGGAGGCGGCCTACGCTTGAGTCGCGCTGCCGAAGGTGTCAGCCGAAGCCACTGCCGAGTGAGGAATCGTCGCGATGTCTGCCCCGTCTGAGTTCGCCTATACCGACCTCCTGCCCCTGGGCGAGGACCACACTCCGTACCGCCTGGTCACCTCCGAGGGCGTGTCCACCGTCGAGGCCGACGGCCGTACGTTCCTCAAGGTCGAGCCGGAGGCGCTGCGGAAGCTGGCCGCCGAGGCGATGCACGACATCTCGCACTACCTGCGGCCCGCGCACCTCGCGCAGCTGCGCCGCATCCTCGACGACCCCGAGGCGTCCCCGAACGACCGCTTCGTCGCGCTGGACCTGCTGAAGAACGCCAACATCGCCGCGGCCGGCGTGCTCCCGATGTGCCAGGACACCGGCACCGCCATCGTCATGGGCAAGCGCGGCCAGCACGTCCTCACCGAGGGCCAGGACGAGAAGGCGCTCTCGCACGGCATCTTCGACGCCTACACCGAGCTCAACCTGCGCTACTCGCAGATGGCCCCGCTGACCATGTGGGACGAGAAGAACACCGGCTCCAACCTGCCCGCGCAGATCGAGCTGTACGCGACCGACGGCGGCGCCTACAAGTTCCTCTTCATGGCCAAGGGCGGCGGCTCGGCCAACAAGTCCTTCCTCTACCAGGAGACGAAGGCGGTCCTCAACGAGGGCTCCATGATGAAGTTCCTGGAGGAGAAGATCCGCTCGCTGGGCACCGCCGCGTGCCCGCCGTACCACCTGGCGATCGTCGTCGGCGGCACCTCCGCCGAGTACGCCCTGAAGACCGCCAAGTACGCCTCCGCGCACTACCTCGACGAGCTGCCCGAGGAGGGCTCCCCGCTCGGTCACGGCTTCCGTGACAAGGAGCTGGAGGAGAAGGTCTTCGAGCTGACGCAGAAGATCGGCATCGGCGCCCAGTTCGGCGGCAAGTACTTCTGCCACGACGTGCGCGTGGTCCGCCTGCCCCGGCACGGCGCGTCCTGCCCGGTGGCCATCGCGGTCTCCTGCTCCGCCGACCGCCAGGCGCTCGCCAAGATCACGCCCGAGGGCGTCTTCCTGGAGCAGCTGGAGACGGACCCGGCGCGCTTCCTGCCGGACACCACCGACGAGCAGCTGACCGAGGGCGCGGGCCCGGACCTCGACGCGGTCGCCATCGACCTCGACCGGCCGATGGACGACATCCTCGCGGAGCTGACCAAGCACCCGGTCAAGACCCGTCTCTCGCTGACCGGCACGCTCGTCGTGGCCCGTGACATCGCACATGCGAAGATCAAGGAGCTGCTGGACTCGGGTGCGGAGATGCCCGAGTACCTCAAGAACCACCCGGTCTACTACGCCGGTCCGGCCAAGACCCCCGAGGGCTACGCCTCGGGCTCCTTCGGCCCGACGACGGCCGGCCGCATGGACTCCTACGTCGAGCAGTTCCAGGCCGCGGGCGGCTCCAAGGTGATGCTCGCCAAGGGCAACCGCTCCTCGCAGGTCACCAGCGCGTGCAAGGAGCACGGCGGCTTCTACCTGGGCTCGATCGGCGGCCCGGCGGCGCGGCTGGCGCAGGACTGCATCAAGAAGGTCGAGGTCCTGGAGTACGAGGAGCTCGGCATGGAGGCGGTCTGGCGGATCGAGGTCGAGGACTTCCCGGCGTTCATCGTCGTGGACGACAAGGGGAACGACTTCTTCGTGGATCCGGCGCCGGCGCCGACGTTCACGAGCATTCCGGTGCGGCGGTAGTTAGCCCTGCGGGGGCTTTCCCCTACCCGCCCCTTCCCGAATGTCCTCAAGCGCCGGACGGGCTGAATTTCAGCCCGTCCGGCGTTTGAGGACCGGGGTCCGGGGCGGAGCCCCAGTTTCGGGAAGGGGTGGGGGCTCCTACGCGAAGCGCTGCGACGCCGAGCCGTCACACTTCTGCAGCCGCACCGGGTCCTTCGCCGACGACAGCGTCAGGCACAGTCCGTCCGCGGCCGCCGGCCGGAACCCGGAGCCGTTCCGGACGAACTTCTGGTTCCCGCCACCATGGCAGTTCCACAGCACCACAGCCGCCCCCGCCACATACTTCCCCTCCGGGACGTCCACGCAGCGGTCGTGGGAGAGCGCCGTGCGCAACGCCCCCGTGGCCGTGTCGTACGACCACTCCTGGTTCCGGTTCCCCGTGCAGTCCCAGCCGCCGACCTCGGTACCGTTGCGGCTGGCCGCCCCGTACGCGTCCACGCAGGTCCCCGTCGCCCCGCTCTTCAGCGGGCGGAAGGAATCGTCCCAGGCGCCCTCGCGCAGCACCGGCGTCCCCGTGCTCGCGGGGTCGGCGCAGCCGGCCTCCCGGTAGCCGGCGGCGTAGAGCTGGCTGAGGCAGGACGCGAAGGCGCCGTGCCCGCGCCGGTTGGGGTGGAAGGACTGGCGCACCGAGTTCTCGTCCGGCGGGAACGGGTTGGTCACATCCACGTAGAGGCCGCGGGCCCAGGTGTCGTCCGTGCACACCTCGTGGCCGTGGAAGAGACGGGAGTTGTCGAGGTAGGTGGCGCCGGTGCGGCGGGCCGCCTCGCGCATGCCGCGTTCGAAGGCGGGCACGGCGGTGTTGCGGCCCCAGGCGGCGTCGGAGGTGTAGCCCAGGCAGCCGCCGGCGAGCTTGCCCGGGTAGTCCGGGTTGTCCTCGAAGTCGGGGCCGATCGGGCTGGGGTAGCCCATGACGACGAGCCGGTAGTCGGAGTCCGCGTAGCCCGCGCCGGTCATGACGGCGCGCAGGTCCTTCACGGTCTGCTCGACCTTGGGCACGAGGCCGTCGACGCGGGCCTGCCAGCCGGGGGCGTACTTGGGCTCGCAGGTGCCCTGGAGGGTGAGGTAGCGGGTGACGCAGTCGGTCATCACGGGCCCGAACTGGAGGTCGTCGTTGGCTCCGGCGACGAGCAGCACCAGCTTGACGCGGGTGTTGCGGGCCTTGACGGCGAGGTTGTCGCCCTGCACCAGCTCGTCCGCGTACTGCTTGCTGCCGCCTGTCCGGATGTTGTAGGTGGCGGCGCCGGAACAGGCCACGTTGTAGGTGACGTCGGCGGGGATGGTGGTGCGGTGGATGGCGGCGTCGGGCGAGCGGTGGCACCAGTTCACGGGCCCGTTGGTGCCCGGTTCGTAGGTGCCGACGCCCTCGCCGGAGATCTCGCTGTCGCCGAGCGAGACGAGGGAGGTCTTGCGCTCGCCGAGGGGCCGTTCGGCGGCGTCACCGTAGAGCTTGACGGCCTCGGCCGCGCGGATCCGCTCCAGCTCGGGGGTGAGGGGTGAGGCGGCGGTGCGGGTCTGTGCCTGGGCGGCGGAGCCGGTCGCGGTCATGCCGCCGAGCGCCGCGGCGAGCGCGGCGACGGCGGCGAGGGTACAGCGCAGGGTGGGTCTGCGTGTCATGGTGCCTCCCCGATTTCTGTTGTTACCCGCGGTATTTACTAGCCGGTAGGTGCTTTTGGGAACAGGGTGAACAAGACAAACGCTGTGTTTGTCAGGAGGTAAGTGACGATGACCGACAGCGAGCAGTACCGGATCGAGCACGACTCGATGGGCGAGGTCCGGGTCCCGGCCCACGCCAAGTGGCGTGCCCAGACCCAGCGGGCCGTGGAGAACTTCCCGATCAGCGGCCAGCGGCTGGAGCGCGCGCACATCGCGGCGCTGGCCCGGATCAAGGGGGCGGCCGCCAAGGTCAACGCCGAGCTGGGGGTGGTGGACAAGGAGATCGCGGAGGCCATCGCCGCGGCGGCCGGTGAGGTCGCGGAGGGCCGCTGGGACGAGCACTTCCCCGTGGACGTCTTCCAGACCGGCTCCGGCACGTCCTCGAACATGAACGCCAACGAGGTCCTCGCCACCCTCGCCACCGAGCGCCTCGGCCGCGATGTGCACCCCAACGACCACGTCAACGCCTCGCAGAGCTCCAACGACGTGTTCCCCTCCAGCATCCACATCGCCGCCACGGCGGCCGTCACCGGTGATCTGATCCCGGCGCTGGAGCACCTGGCGGCGGCCCTGGAGCGCAAGGCCGCGGAGTTCGCACAGGTCGTCAAGTCCGGCCGCACCCACCTGATGGACGCCACCCCCGTGACGCTCGGTCAGGAATTCGGCGGGTACGCCGCCCAGGTCCGCTACGGCGTGGAGCGGCTGCGCTCCGCCCTGCCCCGGCTCGCCGAACTCCCCCTCGGCGGTACGGCCGTGGGCACCGGCATCAACACCCCGCCCGGCTTCTCCGGCGCCGTCATCGCCGAGGTGGCGCGCGCCACCGGGCTGCCGCTGACCGAGGCCCGCGACCACTTCGAGGCCCAGGGCGCCCGCGACGGCCTGGTGGAGACCAGCGGCCAGCTGCGGACCATCGCGGTCGGCCTCACCAAGATCGCCAACGATCTGCGCTGGATGTCCTCCGGTCCGCGCACCGGCCTGGCCGAGATCAGCCTCCCCGACCTCCAGCCGGGCTCCTCGATCATGCCCGGCAAGGTCAACCCGGTGGTCCCCGAGGCCGTCCTGATGGTGGCCGCCCAGGTCACCGGGAACGACCTCACCGTGGCCACGGCGGGCGCGGCCGGGAACTTCGAGCTCAACGTGATGCTCCCGGTGATGGCGAAGAACCTCCTCGAATCGGTCCGGCTGCTCGCCAACGCCTCCCGGCTGCTCGCCGACCGCACCGTCGACGGCATCACGGCCAATGTCGAGCGCGCCCGCGAGTACGCGGAGTCCTCGCCCTCCGTGGTCACCCCACTCAACCGCTACATCGGCTACGAGGAGGCCGCGAAGGTGGCCAAGCGGTCCCTCGCGGAGCGGAAGACCATCCGCGAGGTCGTCCTCGAATCGGGCTACGTCGACCGCGGGCTGCTGACCCGGGAACAGCTCGACGAGGCGCTGGACGTGCTGCGGATGACCCGCCCGTAGCCGCCCGGGGCCCGGGGCGCGCGCACCCGGGCCCGCGCCCGGGGCCGTCCCCTTTGCGGCGCACGTCACGGCGCATCCGTGGCCTGGGCACCTAGGATCTGCGCATGACAGCGGACACGGTGGACACCACGGGCACGGCCGGCACCGCCCCCTGGGCGCCGGGGGACCATATCCTCTGGCGCTACCGGGGCAATGGCAGCGACCAGGTGCACATCTGCCGTCCCGTCACCGTCGTCCAGGACACCGACGACCTGCTGGCCGTGTGGATGGCCCCCGGCACGGACTGCGTCAAGCCGGTACTGGCCGATGGCACCCCCATCCACAGGGAGCCGCTCGCCACCCGCTACACCCGGCCGCGCACCACCGTCACGGGCCGCTGGCACGGCGCGGGGGTGCTCAAGCTCGCCCGGCCCGGGGAGCCCTGGTCGGTCTGGCTGTTCTGGGACGGGGGCTGGCGCTTCAAGAACTGGTACGTCAACCTCGAGGAGCCGCTCGTCCGCTGGGCCGGCGGCGTGGACTCCGAGGACCACTACCTCGACATCGCCGTCTACCCGGACCGCCGTTGGGAGTGGAAGGACGAGGACGAGTTCGCCCAGGCGCAGCGCGACGGCCTGATGCCCGCCGACCAGGCCGCGCGGGTGCGGGCCGCCGGGCACGAGGCCGTCCGGCACATCGAGGACTGGGCCGCCCCGTTCGCCGCGGGCTGGGAGGACTGGCGGCCGGATCCCGCCTGGGCCGTACCGGCCCTGCCGGCCGACTGGGGCCGCGTCCCGGCCCCCGCCCGGACCTGATCCACCGGAACCGCTTGGCGGGCCCCCGCGGGGCAACCGTAGGATCGGCCTCCGCGATACTGCTGGAGCAGCACGGCACGAACGGAACACGGCATGTGACGCACGATCACAGCCGAAGGGTCACAGAGAGGGCGGAGCCGTGAGCGGTGACGACCGGCGGGACTACGACGGCTACGCCCGCTTAGGGCTGGACCGCAGCGGTCAGGCCGAAGCCTTCGACAGCATCGGCGACCGCTACGACGAGGCGTTCCCGCACAAGGAGGGCCAGCTGGAGACCGGCGCCTGGCTCGCGGCGACGCTGCCGCCCGGCTCCCGGATCCTCGACCTCGGCTGCGGCACGGGCCTGCCGACGGCCCGGCAGCTCGCCGACGCGGGTCACCACGTCGTCGGCGTCGACCTCTCGGCCGGCATGCTCGACCTGGCCCGCGGCAACGTCCCCGGGGCGGAGTTCCACCTGGCGGACCTCGCCGACCTGCGGGACGGGCGGCTGGGCTCCTTCGACGGCGTCGCCGCGTTCTTCGCCCTGCTGATGCTGCCCCGTACGGAGATCCCGCACGCGCTGCGGATGCTGCACGACCTGCTGAGACCCGGGGGGCTGCTGGCCCTGTCGATGGTCGAGGCCGACGTGGACGACTTCGCGATCCCGTTCCTGGGCAACACGATCCGGGTATCCGGATACCTGCGGGAGGAACTGCGCCAGGTCGTGTGCGAAGCGGGTTTCGAGATCGCCGGGGAGAACTCGCTGGCGTACGCCCCGGCGAGTACGGACGTACCACCCGAGATCCAGCTCTTCCTCAATCTGCGACGCGCCTGACCCACGGCGCGCCCCTTGCGACCGGGCGTACGGCCCCGACGGATGGAACCCCACGCGTGACGGAGCATCCCAACTCCCACGGACGACAGCGGACCGCGGCGGTGCGACAGCCCGCCCCGCCCGGCACCGTGCCGGGCGTGCCCGGGCCCGACGCCGTCGCCGCCCGCCTGCCCCGGCAGCCCGGCGGCGACGGCGACCGCGCCGTGCCCGGCGCCGAGGCCCGCGCGAGCGGAGCCGCGCCGAGGCGCACCCCGAACCGGCCGGGCGGCCGGGCGGCGACGCCCACGCGGCCGGTGGCCCGAGCGGGCGGGCCGGGCGGACGACCGGACCGGTGCCGCCGGAGCCGTGGACGGGTCAGGTGCGGCCTCCGGCGCCCCTGGGGCGCCGGAGGCACCCGAGGCCCCGGGGAGCGCCGCAGCGGGCCGTACGCGCCCGGCCGCGGGCTCCGGGACGGCTCCGCCCCCGGCGGTCCGGACGGGCCCGCGCCCGCGCCCCCGGCGCCACCGGCGGCGAGCGGCTGCGCTTCGTCGGCGCGGCCACCCGGCGGATCGCGCGCGGCATCGACCTGGACGAGATCGTGCTCGGCCTGTGCCGGGCCACCGTCCCCACCTTCGCCGACGCCATCCTGGTCTACCTCCGGGACCCGCTGCCCGTGGGCGACGAGCGGCCGGTGGGCCCCGTCGTGCTGCGGCTGCGCCGCACCGACCAGCTGCCCGAGCACGTGCGCGGCCTGGGCGAGCCGGTCGGCGGCGCGTTCGCCGTCCCGGCCGAGGCCGCGCCGCGGTTCGACCGCGCCGACCCGGCCACCGACCTGGCGGGCGCCGCGGCCGAGCGCTGCGAGGTGCGCATAGGAGGGCCGCTCGCGGAGGTGCTGCGAGGGGTCAGACCCGTCTTCGGCGACTCCTCCGCCGCGCGGGCGGCGCTCCCGGAACTGCTGGGCGAGGGCCGCCGCGTCCCCGACCGGCACCGGACGATCCTCGCGCCGCTGCGCGGGCGGCGCCGGGTGATCGGGGCCGCGGTCTTCATACGCCGCGCCGACCGGCCCGCCTTCGAGGGCGACGACCTGCTGGTCGCGGCACAGCTGGCGACGCACACGGCCCTCGGCGTCGACAAGGCGGTGCTCTACGGCCGCGAGGTCTATATCGCCGACGAGCTCCAGCGCACGATGCTCCCCGACTCCCTCCCCCAGCCGACCGGCGTCCGGCTCGCCAGCCGCTATCTGCCGGCCGCCGAGACCGCCCGGGTCGGCGGCGACTGGTACGACGCCATCCCCCTGCCGGGCAACCGGGTGGCGCTCGTCGTCGGCGACGTCATGGGCCACTCCATGACCTCCGCCGCGATCATGGGCCAGCTGCGCACCACCGCGCAGACCCTCGCGGGCCTCGACCTGCCGCCGGCCGAGGTGCTGCACCACCTGGACGAGCAGGCCCAGCGGCTGGGCTCGGACCGCATGGCCACCTGCCTGTACGCGGTCTACGACCCGGTCGCGCACCGCATAGTGATCGCCAACGCCGGCCATCCGCCGCCCATCATGCTGCACCGCGGCGGCCGTGCCGAGGTGCTGCGCGTCCCGCCGGGCGCGCCGATCGGCGTGGGCGGGGTGGACTTCGAGGCGGTGGAGCTGGACGCGCCGGCCGGGGCGACCCTGCTGCTGTACACCGACGGCCTGGTGGAGTCGCGGATACGGGACGTGTGGACGGGCATAGAGCAGCTGCGGGAGCGGCTGATCGAGACGGCCCGGCTGACGGGGCCCAACCCGCCGCCGCTGGAGCCGCTGTGCGACGAGGTGCTCGGCATGCTCGGCCCGGGCGACCGGGACGACGACATCGCCCTGCTCGCGGCCCGTTTCGAGGGGATCGCGCCCAGCGATGTGGCGTACTGGTTCCTCGACCCCCGGCCGCAGACGGCCCGGCAGGCGCGCCGGCTGGCCCGGCGGGCGCTGACCCGCTGGGGCCTGGAGGAGCTGTCCGACAGTGTGGAGCTGCTGGTCAGCGAGGTGATCACCAATGCCGTGCGGTACGCCGAACGGCCCATAACGCTGCGGCTGCTCCGGACGGACGTGCTGCGCTGCGAGGTCGGCGACGACGTGCCCCAGCTGCCCCGGCTGCGGCAGGCCCGGCCCTCGGACGAGGGCGGCCGGGGGCTGTATCTGGTGAACCGGCTGGCCAGGCGGTGGGGGGCCACCCGGCTGTCCACGGGGAAGGTGGTGTGGTTCGAGCTGGCGCTGCCCGCGCACGCCCGCTGAGGTCCCCGGGGCCGGGCGGACGGGGCCGGGAGGGCCCGTTCGCCCGTACGAGGTGAAATTCTGGACAGTGTCCAGACTCCTGTTGCCGACACGCTGTCGGCGGAGTTCACTGGCTCGGGTGGAGGGCGGTACGGACGCGCCCTCGCCCATCCCCGTTCCGGGAGGCGTCCCATGACCGACTCGGCGCAGCAGACTCCTTACACCACGAACAACGCGGGAATCCCGGTGGAAAGCGACGAACACTCGCTCACCATCGGTGACACCGGCCCCATCCTGCTCCAGGACCACTACCTGATCGAGAAGATGGCCCAGTTCAACCGGGAACGGGTCCCCGAGCGGGTGGTGCACGCCAAGGGCGGCGGCGCCTACGGCTTCTTCGAGGTCACCAATGACGTCAGCCAGTTCACCAGGGCCGACCTCTTCCAGCCCGGGAAGCGCTGCGAGATGCTGGCCCGCTTCTCGACGGTCGCCGGTGAGCAGGGCAGCCCCGACACCTGGCGCGACCCGCGCGGCTTCGCCCTGAAGTTCTACACCGAGCAGGGCAACTACGACCTGGTCGGCAACAACACCCCGGTCTTCTTCGTCCGGGACCCGCAGAAGTTCCAGGACTTCATCCGCAGCCAGAAGCGCCACCCGCGGACCGGCCTGCGCGACAACGACATGCAGTGGGACTTCTGGACGCTGTCGCCGGAGTCCGCGCACCAGGTCACCTGGCTGATGGGCGACCGCGGCATCCCCAAGACCTGGCGCCATATGAACGGCTACAGCTCGCACACCTATATGTGGGTGAACGGCGGCGGCCAGCGGTTCTGGGTGAAGTACCACCTCAAGACCGACCAGGGCATCGACTTCCTCACCCAGGCGGAGGCGGACGAGCTGGCGGGCACGGACGCCGACAAGCACCGCCGGGACCTGTACGAGTCCATCGAGAGCGGGAACGCCCCCTCGTGGACGGTGAACGTCCAGGTCATGCCGTTCGAGGACGCGGCGGACTACCGCTTCAACCCCTTCGACCTCACCAAGGTGTGGCCGCACGGCGACTACCCGCTGATCGAGGTCGGCCGGATGACGCTGAACAAGAACCCCGAGGACTTCTTCGTCCACATCGAGCAGGCCGCGTTCGAGCCGTCCAACCTGGTGCCGGGCATCGGCCCGTCCCCGGACAAGATGCTGCTCGGGCGGCTCTTCTCCTACCCGGACACGCACCGCTACCGGATCGGCCCGAACTACGCCCAGCTGCCGCCGAACCGGCCGCACTCCGTGGTGAACTCCTACGCCAAGGACGGCCCGATGCGCTACGAGCCGTCCCGTACGGGCGCGGTCTACGCCCCGAACTCCTACGGCGGCCCCGCCGCGGACTTCGGGCGCTTCGGCGACCCGGCGGGCTGGGCGGCGGCGGGCGAGATGGTCCGCGAGGCGTACAAGCTGCACCGCGAGGACGACGACTGGGGCCAGCCGGGCACGCTGGTCCGCCAGGTCCTGGACGACGCGGCGCGCGACCGGCTGGTGGACAACGTCTCCGGCCATCTGAAGCAGGGCGTCAGCAGGCCCGTACTCGACCGGGCGTTCCAGTACTGGCGCAACATCGACAAGAAGCTCGGCGACCGTATCGCCACCCGGGTCAACGGCGGCTGAGCCGGCACGCCGGCGAAGACGGACGGCCGCCCGCCGCGCTTCTCGCGCGGCGGGCGGCCGTCCTTGGTGTTCCGGTGCGGAACGGGGTCAGTTCTGCTGTTCCTCGCGCCCGCCGTTGGGCACGGTCCCGCCGTCGGCGCCACCGCCCGTGCTGGGCGAGGGCTTGTTCGACGGGGGGGTCGGCGGCTTCGGCGGCTTCGCGGACTGCGAGGCCGGCGGGGACGGCGGGGGGGCCGTCGGCGGCTTGGAGGCGCTCGGCGACGGTGCCTGCGACCGCGAGGGCGCCGGGGACGGCGAGTGCGAGGGCTGCGACGAGGGCTGCGAGGACGCCGGCGGGGCGGGCGGCGGGGGCACCACGGCCGCCTCGTCCGTCTCCAGGTCGAACTCGGTGTCGCCGTCGGCGGCCTCACCCATGTAGTCGGCCCAGATCTCGGCCGGGTAGCCACCGCCGTTGACACGGCCGTCGTGGCCGCCGGTGTTGGTCAGCGGCACCTGCTTGCCGCCGGGGCCCTCACCGAACATGCCGACCGTGGTGACCAGACCGGGGGTGTAGCCCGAGAACCACGCCGACTTGTTGTCGTCGGAGGTGCCGGTCTTGCCCGCCACCGCGTACGTCGCGTTCTGCACGACCTTGGCCGTACCGTCGTTGACCACGCCCTTGAGGATCTGGGTCACGTTGTCGGCGTTGGTGCGGTCGAGGACCTGGCTGCCGATCGGGTCGGGCATGTCCAGCTTCTGGCCGCCGTTGCGGGTGACCTTGGCGACGAGGGTCGGGGTGACCTTCTTGCCGTGGTTGGCGAGGGTGGCGTAGGCGCCGGCCATCCGGAGGGGGCTCGCGCCCATGGAGCCCAGGGACATGGCGGGCACCTCCTCGAAGTTGCCGGCCTTGCCGTTCATGCCCATGTCGACGGCGGTCTTCTTGACCTTGTCGAGGCCCACGTCGACGGCCATCTGCGCGAACGCGGAGTTGATGGACTTGTTCATCGACTCCTGGACCGACACCGGGCCGTAGCTGACGTCGTCCTCGTTCTCCGGGGCGAAGGCCGTGTCACCGCCGCGGACGGGCCGCTTGCTGGTGCCGTCGTAGATCGTGCCGGCCGTGATGCGCTGGCCGTTCTCGTTCTTGGCCTCGTTCTGCAGCGCGGAGGCGAAGATCAGCGGCTTGAAGGTGGAGGCCGGCTGGTAGTCCTCGCGGGTGGCGTTGTTGCTGAAGTGCTTGAGGTAGTCCTGGCCGCCGTAGAGGGCCACGACCCTGCCGGTCTTGCGGTCCACCGAGGCGGCGCCGACCTGGGCGTACGCGTCGACCTTGCGGGCCTGGGGATCCAGCTTGCGGGTCACCTGCTGGTAGACCGCCTTCTCCAGCTCCTTCTGCTTCTTCGGGTCGATGCTGAGCTCGATGGTCCAGCCGCCGGCCGCGAGGTCGCTCTCGCTGCGGCCCTGCGCGCGCAGCGCCCGCTCGATCTCCTGCTCCGCCGCCTTGACGAGGTAGCCGTTCTGACCGCTCATGCCCTTCGGGGGCTTGGGGTCCTTCGGCACCTCGAACTTCATGTCCTTGCGCTTGTCCGCGGGGAGCCACTTCATCTCGACCATCTTGTCGAGGACGTAGTTCCAGCGGTTCTGGGCGTTCTTCTTGCCGTCGTCGGTCGCCACGGTCCAGTCGTACTGGCTGGGGGCCTGGAGCAGCGCGGCCAGGTAGGCGCCCTCCTCAAGGGTGAGCTTGTCGACGTCCTTCTGGTAGTACGCGCGGGAGGCGGCCTGGATGCCGTAGGCGTTCCGGCCGTAGTAACTGGTGTTCAGGTACCCCGCGAGGATGTCCTTCTTGTCGACCTTCTGCTGCACCTTGAGCGAGATGATCAGCTCCTTCACCTTGCGGGTGACGGTCTGCTCCTGGCTCAGGTAGGAGTTCTTGACGTACTGCTGGGTGATGGTCGAGCCACCCTGCTTGCCGTGGCCCATCACGGTGTTGAAGATGCCTCGGGCGGTGCCCTTGACATCGACGCCGGGGTCGGTCCAGAAGTCCTTGTTCTCCGCCGCGACGACGGCGTTCTGGATGTCCTTCGGGATCTTGTCCAGAGGGACTTCCTCACGGTTGACCTGGCCCGTGCGGGCCAGCACCGTGCCGTTGCTGAGCTTGTAGATATTGCTCTGCAGCTTGGTCGCCGTCTTGCTGTCGGGCACGTCGACGTACAGATAGAGCGCCACGAAGGCGCCCACACCGAGAGCGATCAGACCCACGAAGTAGGCGAGCAGCTTCTTCCACGTGAAGAAGCGGCGTATGCCTGTCTTCTTGGGCTTCTTGCCCTTTGTTGTGCGGGTGCTGTTCTGCGCCCGTCGCGCTTCCGCTCGGCCCATCTCTCCCGTAGCTCCACTCTGTCCGCCCCCAACCCAGCTCACGAAGCTAACACCGCAACTGTCACCAAACGCCCATCGATCAAGGCTTTGACGCACGTGACATACAGCACCCCGGATGGCGGGAACCGGGTACGGCGCAGTGCGGAAAACCGTACAGGGCTCTAATGTGCTATCACTTTGCTAGACAACCGACGGCGGGCGCCGACCACCGCCCGCCCGGTCGGACAGGTGTGAAATCAGCGAGGATCCAGGGGGATCGCCATGCCGGACACCATCGGCACGACCGACGCCGTGACATCGGCGGACATACCGGAGAGGCCCGCACCGCAGGTGCGGGAGAAGCCGGCCCACGACATCGGCGGCGGTCTCGCGCTGCTGCTGGGGCTGGCCGGACTGCTCGCCGGCGCCGGCGCGATCGCCTGGGGCATCGCCTTCGGCAACTCCGGGCAGGCAGCGGCGTGCGCGGTGCTCGTCGTCTGCGGGGTCCTCATCGGCCTCGCCTCCGTCACGGCGATGAGCGGGCTGAACACCGTCGCCCCGGGCGAGGCCCGCGTCGTCCAGCTCTTCGGCCGCTACCGGGGCACGATCCGCACCGAGGGCCTGCGTTGGGTGAACCCGTTCACCAGCCGCGAGAAGATCTCGACCCGGGTGCGCAACCACGAGACCGCCGTCCTGAAGGTCAACGACGCCTACGGCAACCCCATCGAGCTGGCCGCCGTCGTGGTCTGGCGGGTGGAGGACACCGCCCAGGCGCTGTTCGAGGTGGACGACTTCCTGGAGTTCGTCTCCACCCAGACCGAGGCGGCCGTCCGGCACATCGCCATCGAGTACCCCTATGACGCGCACGACGACGCCCTCTCGCTGCGCGGCAACGCCGAGGAGATCACCGAGAAGCTCGCCGTCGAGCTGCACGCCCGGGTCGAGGCCGCCGGTGTGCACATCATCGAGTCGCGGTTCACGCACCTGGCCTACGCTCCGGAGATCGCCTCCGCGATGCTCCAGCGGCAGCAGGCGGGCGCGGTCGTCGCGGCCCGGAAGCTGATCGTCGAGGGCGCGGTCGGGATGGTGGAGGAGGCCCTGGAGCGGATCAGCGAGCAGGGCTTCGTGGAGCTGGACGAGGAACGGAAAGCGGCCATGGTGAGCAATCTGATGGTGGTGCTCTGCGGGGACCGCGCGGCACAGCCGGTCCTCAACACGGGCACCCTCTACCAGTGACGGAGGACCTCCCGCCCGAGCGCGGGCCGCGGCGGCGCAAGCAGGTGCTGCTGCGGCTCGACCCGCTGGTCCACGACGCGCTCACGCGCTGGGCGGGCGAGGAGCTGCGCAGCGCCAACGCGCAGATCGAGTTCCTGCTGCGCAAGGCGCTCGCCGACGCCGGACGGCTGCCGAAGGGGACGGGCGCGCTGCCCCGGCGGGGCCGCCCGCCGAAGACCGACGGCCAGGACCGCGACACGGACTGAGGGCGGCCGGGCGCAGGACGGAGCACTCCGGCCGGGCACTTCCGCCGCTCTTATGTTCGATTCTTGAGCGAACCTTTTCAGACAACTCAACACCCCGTCTATACATGCCGTGTATACACACCGTGTACATTCCTCGGCATGTCGATCGGACCCACAGGAACCACCCCCCGGCCCGTCGGCCCCACCGGGGTCGCCGCCTGGCTGCGGGATCTCACCACGGGCGCCCGTTTCGCCCTGACGGGCGGCCGGGACAGCTGGCTGCGCACCGCGCTCACGGCGGTGGGCGTCGGTCTGGGCGTGACGCTGCTGCTGATCGCGGCCTCCGTCCCGGAGATGCTGTCCCAGCGGTCGCAGCGGGAGAGCGCGCGAGCGGTGCCCCAGCCCGCCGAGACACCCGCGCGGCTGGATCCGACCCCTGGCACCCTGCTGGTCCGGGCCGTCGAGACGGACTTCCGGGACAAGCCCGTCCGCGGCACGCTGGTGCGGGCGGACGGGCCGGAGGCGCCCGTACCGCCCGGCGTGGACCGGCTCCCCGGCCCCGGCGAGATGGTGCTCTCCCCCGCGCTGGAGCGGCTGCTGAAGTCCGGCGAGGGCGAGCCGCTGCGGGACCGGTTCCCCCACAAGCGCGTCGGCACGATCTCCGACGCCGGCCTCGTCGGCCCCGGCGAGCTCTACTACTACATCGGCTCCGACCGGCTCGCCACGGACCCCCACGCCTCGCGCGTCGACCACTTCGGGGGCGACGCGGACCAGCCGCCACCGGACGCGGTCGCCCTCGTCCTGGGCGCCCTGGGCTGTGTCGTCCTGCTGATGCCGGTGGCCGTCTTCATCGCCACCGCCGTGCGCTTCGGGGGCGGGCAGCGCGACCGGCGGCTCGCCGCGCTGCGGCTGGTCGGCGCGGACATCAGGACCATCCGCCGGATCGCCGCGGGTGAGGCGCTGTGCGGCGCGCTGGCCGGCATGGCCGTCGGCGCGGGCCTCTTCCTCTTCGTACGCCGCTTCGCGACCGGCGTGACCATCCGCGAGGCGGACGTCTTCCCCGCCGACCTCGCGCCGAGCGCGCCGCTCGCCGCGCTCGTCGCCCTCGCGGTGCCCGCCGCGGCCGTGGTCGTCACTCTTTTCGCGCTCCGCCGGGTCGCCGTGGAGCCGCTGGGCGTCACGCGCGGCGGTGCGTCCCGGCGCCGCAGGCTGTGGTGGCGGCTGCTCGTCCCGGCCGTGGGCGTCGCACTGCTGGTGCCGGGCCTCTCGGACGCGAACGTGATGACCTACGGGATCTCGGCGGGCACCTACCGGATCGCCCTGGGCGCGGCGCTCGTCCTGGTCGGCGTCACCGCCCTGCTGCCCTGGCTCGTCGAGCGCTGCGTGGCCCGGCTGCGGGGCGGGCCGGTGGCGTGGCAACTGGCCGTCCGGCGGCTCCAGCTCAACAGCGGCCCGGCGGCCCGCGCGGTCAGCGGCATCACCGTCGCCGTGGCCGGGGCGATCGCGATCCAGATGTTCCTCGCCGGCACCCGGAGCGGCCCTCCGAAGCCGGAGGAGCCCAGCCACTCGGCGCTGCACGGCTCGTTCCGCCCCGGCACGGCCGCGGAGGTGCGCGGCTGGGTGGACCGGTTCAAGGCCACCGAGGGCGTCACGGGCGCCACCGGGTACGTGGAGCGGTACGCCGACAAGGACGCCGGGGGCCCCTTCCCCGTCACCACGGTCATGACCGGCGACTGCGCCACCCTGCGGGAGCTGGCCGAGCTGGGCCCGTGCCGCGAGGGCGACACCTTCGTCGCCCAGGAGCCGGACGGCGACGTCGACACCGCCGGCCGGTTCCCGCCCGGCACCAAGCTGACGATGAAGGAGTACGACGAGGGACCGTCGGCGCGTACGTACCACTGGACGGTTCCCACGAGCGCGCGCGTGGTGCCGACCCGCCCCGACGCGATCGGTGAGCACCGGTACGGCGTGCTGGCCACGCCGTCGGCCGTCGACGTCTCGAAGATGCCGGACGCGGAGACCACGTTCGCGGTGAAGGTGCGGCCCGGCGACCCGGACGCCATCGAGCGGGTCCGCAACACCGCGGCCGCCATCGACCCCTCCGTGCGGATCCGGCGGGCGGGCGGCGTGGTGAAGGATGACCACTACGCGGCCGTGCGGCAGGGCCTGCTGATCGGCGCGGTCCTCCTCCTGGCCCTCATCGGCGCGAGCATGCTCGTCGGCACGCTGGAGCAGCTGCGGGAGCGCAGGCGGCTGCTGTCCGCCCTGGTCGCCTCCGGCGTCCCCCGCTCCACCGTGGGCTGGTCGGTGCTCTGGCAGACCGCGATCCCCGTGGCCCTGGGCCTGGCGCTCGCCGTCGCGGGCGGCCTGGGGCTGGGCTGGGCGACGCTCACCCTGGTCGGCCGGCCGGTGACGGACTGGACGGCCTTCCTGCCGCTGGTCGGCGCGGGCGCGGGCGTCATCGTGCTGGTGACGCTCGCCGGCCTGCCGCCGCTACGGCGGCTGATGCGGCCGGACGGGCTCCACACGGAGTAGGCCCGGCGGCGCGGTGACGGCGGAAGTGCGGGGACGGCCGAAGTGCGGGGACGGCCGAAGTGCGGGGACGGCCGAAGTGCGGGGACGGCCGAAGTGCGGGGACGGCCGAAGTGCGGGGACGGCCGAAGTGCGGGGACGGCCGAAGTGCGGGGCGGTGCCACGGGGGCACCGCCCCGCACCCGTACGCCCGTGACCTCGCGTCAGCCCCGGAGTATCCGGACCGGAAGGCTTCGCATGGCGGCCCGCAGCGCCTCGGCGAACTGCTCGAACTCCTCCTGCCGCGCGGCGCCCGCGCGCATCGCCAGGGCGACCCTGCGCGAGGGGGCCGGGTCGGCGAAATAGCCGGTCGCCAGCGCCTCGCTGCGGTCGGTCTCGACGCGCAGCGCCGTACGCGGCAGCAGGGTGACGCCCATGCCGCCGCCGACCAGCTGGACCAGGGTCGACAGACCGGCGGCGCTGGTGGTGACGGGCATGCCGGTCGTCCGGCCGGCCTCCCGGCAGATGTCGAGGGCCTGGTCGCGCAGGCAGTGCCCCTCGTCCAGGAGCAGCAGGTCCAGCTCGCGCAGCGCGGCGCGCGGGATGTCCCCGCGCCCGGCCAGCCAGTGGTCACTCGGAGTGACGAGCACGAAGTCCTCGTCGAAGAGCGGGAGCTCCGTCACACCGGGCGCGCCGAGGGGCACGGCGAGCAGCAGGAGGTCCAGCCGGCCCTGCGCCAGCCCGTCCAGCAGGGACGAGGTCTGCTCCTCGTGCACCTGGAGGTCGAGGGCCGGATAGGCGTCGTGGACCAGCCGCAGGACCGTGGGCAGCAGATAGGGCGCCACGGTCGGGATCACCCCGAGCCGGAGCACTCCGGTGAAGGGGGCGCGGGCCGCGTCGGCCTCCTCCAGCAGCTCACCGACCGCGTCGAGGACGGTACGGGCACGGGCGGCGAGCCGCTCGCCGGCCGGGCTGAGCAGCACTTTTCTTGTCGTACGCTCAAGAAGCTGGACGTCGAGCACCTCCTCCAGCGCCGAGACGGCGCCGGAGAGCGCGGGCTGGCTCATCCCTATGGCGGACGCGGCGTCGCGGAAGTGCAGGTGCTCCGCGACGGCGGCGAAGGCACGCAGCTGGGCGAGGCTGAGCTGCCGCGGCCGGGCCGGCGCGGCCTTCGTGGCGGCCCCCGCGGGGCTCTGGCCGGGGTCCTTCCCCGGGGCTATGGGAGACATGACTGATAACCACCTCCGATCAACTTCCATCAGTCTAGCTATTTCCGTTATCAATGACTCCTGTGGCAGGGTTGGTCTGTCCAACCCGAAGGAAGCTCCCGAAATGGGACGTTTCTCGTTACAAGGAGAGCGCGTGCTCACTGTCGGTGACAAGTTCCCCGAGTTCGACCTGACCGCCTGCGTTGACCTCGACGCGGACAAGGCTTTCGCGCAGATCGACCACAAGACCCACGAGGGCAAGTGGAAGGTCGTCTTCTTCTGGCCGAAGGACTTCACCTTCGTCTGCCCCACCGAGATCGCCGCCTTCGGTAAGCTGAACGACGAGTTCGCCGACCGTGACGCCCAGATCCTCGGTGTGTCCGGCGACTCCGAGTTCGTCCACCACGCCTGGCGCAAGGACCACGCCGACCTGCGTGACCTGCCCTTCCCGATGCTGGCCGACGCCAAGCACGAGCTGATGCAGGCGTGCGGCGTCGAGGGCGAGGACGGCTACGCCCAGCGCGCCGTCTTCATCGTGGACCCCAACAACGAGATCCAGTTCGTCATGGTGACCGCCGGTTCCGTCGGCCGTAACCCCAAGGAGGTCCTGCGGGTCCTCGACGCCCTGCAGACCGACGAGCTGTGCCCCTGCAACTGGAACAAGGGCGAGGGCACCCTCGACCCGGTCGCGCTGCTCGCGGGCGAGTGACCCGATGGCCCTCGACGAGCTGAAGTCCGCCATACCGGACTACGCCAAGGACCTGAAGCTGAACCTCGGCTCGGTCATCGGCAACTCCGACCTTCCCCAGCAGCAGCTGTGGGGCACGGTCCTCTCCTGCGCGATCGCGACCCGTTCGCCGATCGTCCTGCGTGAGCTGGAGCCGGTGGCCAAGGAGAACCTCTCCCCCGAGGCGTACACCGCGGCCAAGTCCGCGGCGGCCATCATGGCGATGAACAACGTCTACTACCGCACCCGGCACCTGCTGTCGGACCCGGAGTACGGCAACCTTCGCGCGGGTCTGCGGATGAACGTCATCGGCAACCCCGGCGTGGAGAAGGTCGACTTCGAGCTGTGGTCCCTGGCCGTCTCCGCCATCAACGGCTGCGGCATGTGCCTCGACTCCCACGAGCAGGTGCTGCGCAAGGCCGGCGTGGAGCGCGAGACGATCCAGGAGGCGTTCAAGATCGCCTCGGTGCTGCAGGCCGTCGGCGCGACCCTTGAGGCCGAGGCCGTGCTGAACGGCTGACGGACGGCACAGCCGCACGTCGCACATACGAAACGGTCCGCCGACCTGATGGTCGGCGGACCGTTTCGCATGCCTGCCCTCGCCCCCGCCCGGAGCGCTCGGCCGGTGGGCCCGCCCGTGCGCTCGGCCGACGCGTACGCCCGGTGCCCCGGTCGTCGGTCCGTCCGCCGCGTCGTCCCCCGCACGGGAACACCCGGCGCGGGGGCGGGCCCCACGCCGGGCGGACTCCGCGTCAGGTCCGGGGGGGCGCCTCGCCCGGTGGCTCACCGGGCGGCATCGCGCCTGCGGCCGACGCCCTCGCGGCCGTGGTGACGGACTCCTCCGGCCGAGGTCCGTCCGCCGCGGCCGCCCGCAGGGCGTTCTCCTTGGCGTGGGCCCGTAGATAGCCGACGACCGTATTGGTGACGGCGGCCAGCGGGACCGCGACCACCGCGCCGCCGATGCCCGCGATCAGCGAGCCCGCGGCCACCGAGAGGACCACCGCGAGCGGGTGCACCCGCACGGCCCGGCCCAGGATGAAGGGCTGGAGGACATGGCCCTCGATCTGCTGCACCGCGAGCACCACGACCAGCACCATCATCGCCGTGAACACATCGCGCGTCACCAGCGCGACCACCACCGCCAGCGCGCCGGAGACCACCGCGCCGACGAGGGGGATGAAGGCGAAGAGGAAGATGAACACGGCCAGCGGCACGGCCAGCGGCACATCGAGGAAGAACAGCCCTATGCCGATGAAGATCGCGTCGATCAGGGCCACTATCACCGTGCCGCGCACATACGCGGTGAGCGTCGCCCACGCGCGCGGACCCGCGCCCGCCACACCCTCGCGGGCCGCCGCCGGGAACAGCTTGAGCAGCCACTCCCAGATCTTCGGGCCGTCGTAGAGCAGGAAGAGCGTGCTGAACATCGCCAGCAGGATGCCGGTGAGCACCTCGATGATGACCTGGACACCCTCTATGCCCGCCGAGGTGATGTCCTTGGTGTTGGTGCCGATCGCCTGGCTGAGGTTGTCGGCGATGTTGTTGATCTGGTCCTCGGTGACATGGAACGGGCTGTTGAGGAGCCAGTGCTTGAGGTCCTTGATGCCCTGCTGGACCTGTGTGGACAGGTCGTCGAGGTTCTCCGTCACCTGCCAGACCACGAACCAGCCGACCAGGCCCATGACCACGAACCCGGAGATAAAGGTCATCGCCGTGGCCAGGCCGCGGGGCACGCCGCGCCGCTTGAGCAGGGCGACGGTGGGCTGGAGCAGCGCGGTGATGAGCAGGGCCGCGGTGAAGGCGAGCACCACCAGCTGGACCGCGCTGATCACCCGCATCAGCACCCAGAGGGTGCCGGCCAGGATCAGCAGCCGCCAGGCCACCTCGGCCGCGACGCGCACACCCCAGGGGACGGTGGCCACCGGGTCGGGGCGCGCGGCGACGGCCGGGGCGTAACCGGGCGGCGGCGGTACGTGCTCGGCCGTGGGCTGCGCGGGCGGCTGCCCGGCGGGATCGGCCGCCGGCACGGGGGCCGCGGCGGGCACGGGCTCGGGGCCGGAGGCGACCGGACTCACCGGGGCCGGCGTCTCCGCCGCACCCGGGTCCTCGCCCTTCCGGGCTTCGAGACGGTCGGCGAGGCGGGACAGGCCCGCTCCCACACCCCCGACCAGTCTTGGCAATCTCGACATTTCTCTTCCTCTACCCCCACTCCCCCGCGGCCATGGTGACGACGTTACCTGTGCCCGCTGTCATCGATGCCGACGGGCGTCGTGGGGGAAGACACACGGGACCCCCGGCCGGGCTGCGACCGGGGGTCCCGCGAGAGGCATGGAAGTTACCGTGGGTACGGCCTAGGCGTGGGCTAGTACCACTGGTTGGCCTGCCAGAACGACCAGGCGCCGCAGGGGCTGCCGTAGCGCTCGTTCATATAGCCGAGGCCCCACTTGATCTGGGTGGCGGGGTTGGTCCGCCAGTCGGCACCGGCCGACGACATCTTGGAGGCGGGCAGCGACTGCACCAGGCCGTAGGCGCCGGAGGAGGCGTTGGTCGCGGTGTAGTCCCAGCTGCTCTCGTTGTTCACGATGTTGCTGAAGCACTGGAACTGGTCGCCGGGGACCATCTGCCGGGCCATCGCCTGGACCTCGGCGGTGGAGTAGGAGCCCTTGACCGCGAAGTCGGAGGCGTCGCGCGCGGCGGACCGGCTGCTGACCTCGTCCTTCTTCTCGCGCTCGGCGGCGTCCTTCTTCGCCTGCTCCTTCTCCTCCGCCTCCTTCTTCGCCGCGGCGTCCGCGGCGTCCTTCTTGGCGGTGGCGTCCTCGGCGGCCTGCTTGCGCGCGGTCTCCTCGGCGTCCTTCTTCGCGGCCGTGTCCGCCGCGTCGGACTGGGTGTCCGCCTGCTGCGTCAGGGAAGCGGTCTGGGCCTGGACGTTGTGTCCGACGGGGATCTCCGCGAGGAGCGTCGCGTCGGCTGCGGTGGCCTCGACCTGAGGGGTCGTGCCCTGGTCGCTGCCCGAGGCGACACCTACGACGGCGCCGACGGTGGTGACCGCGGTGGCGGACGCCACGGCGAATCCCCGGACCGAAATCCGGCTCACACGGTTTCCTTCCAGCATCGCCCGCATAGGTGACCTCGCGGACGCAATCGTGCCCCTGGCGCTGGCCTCCGTCGTGCCGGTCCCGTGGAGCGGAGAACCGACTGGTCACAGAAGGCGCTGACCCGGTGGGGCCTCCCGCGGGGGAGGTCCGTGTGACGCTCGGGCGGCATACGGCGACGCTGTTCAGTTCTGTGGTGTCGCACCCCAAGAGGTGCGGTGGTGCCGTATGCGGGGGCCTGACAGGACCCAGACTTTGCCCGACCGGGACGCCCCGAGGCAATTCCGCGTTGCGTGGGAAAGCTCACACGCCGTTTACGCCAGGGATTTCCCGGAAAACCAGGCGCCGCACAACAGCGCGCGGCTAAGCTCCTACGCTTTGCCGCGCGCTGCCGTCAAGCCGCCGTCCGGGCGGCCGTTCAGGTCATGCCGGATCCGTATCAGATACGGCCGTCCTCCAGCATTTCGGTCACCAGCGCCGCGATCGGCGAACGCTCCGAACGCGTCAGAGTGACATGCGAGAAGAGCGGATGGCCCTTCAGCTTCTCCACGACGGCGACCACTCCGTCGTAACGCCCCACGCGCAAGTTGTCGCGCTGCGCCACATCGTGGGTGAGAACCACCCGCGAATTGGCCCCGATTCGCGACAGAACGGTCAGCAGAACATTCCTTTCGAGCGATTGGGCCTCATCCACGATCACGAATGCATCGTGCAATGAGCGGCCGCGGATATGGGTGAGCGGCAGCACCTCGAGCATGCCGCGCCCGACGACCTCCTCGATCACCTCGGCGCTCGTCACCGCCGAGAGGGTGTCGAAGACGGCCTGGGCCCACGGGCTCATCTTCTCGGCCTCGCTGCCGGGCAGATAGCCCAACTCCTGGCCGCCCACCGCGTACAACGGCCGGAAGACCATCACCTTGCGGTGCTGCCGCCGCTCCAGGACGGCCTCCAGGCCGGCGCACAGCGCCAGCGCCGACTTGCCCGTGCCGGCCCGGCCGCCCATGGACACGATGCCGATGTCCGGGTCCAGGAGCATGTCCAGGGCCACCCGCTGCTCGGCGCTGCGGCCGTGGATGCCGAACGCCTCGCGGTCGCCCCGGACCAGCCGCACCGAGCCGTCGGCCGCCACCCGGCCGAGGGCCTTGCCGCGCTCGGACTGGAGCACCAGCCCCGTGTGCACCGGCAGTTCCGCCGCCTCCGGCACCTCGACGGCCTCCGTGGCGTAGAGCTCGTCGACCTGCTCGGCGGTGACGGCGAGCTCCGCCATGCCCGTCCAGCCCGAGTCCGTGATGGCGAGCTCCGCGCGGTACTCCTCCGCCAGCAGGCCGACCGCGGACGCCTTGATGCGCAGGGGCAGGTCCTTGGACACGACCGTGACGTCGTATCCCTCCGCCTGGAGATTGCGGGCGACCGCGAGAATGCGCGAGTCGTTGTCACCGAGGCGGAACCCGGCGGGCAGTATGCCCGTATCCGAGTGGTTGAGCTCGACCCTGAGCGTCCCGCCCAACTCACCGATCGGAATCGGTGAGTCGAGGCGGCCGAATTGCACCCGGTATCCGTCCAGCAGGCGCAGCGCCTGCCGCGCGAAATAACCGAGCTCGGGGTGGTGCCTCTTGGCCTCCAGCTCCGTGACCACCACCACGGGCAGCACGACCTCGTGCTCCTCGAAGCGGGACATGGCGCCTGGGTCGGCCAGCAGGACGCTGGTGTCGAGGACATAGGTGCGCCGGTCGTTCTCACGGCGCTTCTTGCTGGTCACCACGGGTGGACGAACCCCCTCGGGGAGAGGTCGGGGCGCGACGGCGTCGCCGGGGAATGGGCCGGGTCGATGCCCTTCGAGGGCCGGACGCCGGCCCTCCGCGTCGTCCGCGCGACCTCTCGGGTCCGCACGGTCCGCACGGTCGTCGTCCGTGTGCAAAGGGCCTCCCGGGCGGGCGGCCCCATGCCGCCCGCTGGCAGAGCGACGGTCTTTGGACAGACCGTCGACCTGGAGGGGATATTCCCGCTGTACCGCTTGACCATGCAACGGCATATGCGACGACGGGGTGAACCCTCGTTCCGCCGGGCCGCGGAACAGTCGCTCCGGACCGGCCGCCACCTGGGTTCCGACCTGTCAACCGGCTTGCCCACCGCCCCGGTGGACCGCCTTACCGTGCCTCCCGGCCGGACTTCGAGGCCATTCCCGGCCTTGTCCGTCCGTTGTACCGGCCCGTGGTGTCAGCCGCCGTAACGGCGGTGCCGCGCCGCGTAATCCCGCAGCGCGCGAAGGAAGTCGACCTTCCGGAAAGCCGGCCAGAAGACTTCGCAGAAGTAGTACTCGGAGTGCGCGCTCTGCCAGAGCATGAAGCCGGACAGGCGCTGTTCGCCACTGGTGCGGATGACCAGATCCGGGTCGGGCTGGCCGCGCGTGTAGAGGTGCTTGGAGATGTGCTCGACGTCGACGGTCTCGGCCAGTTCCTCGAAGGAGGTGCCGTTCTCGGCGGCTTCGAGCACCAGCGACCGCACCGCGTCCGCGATCTCCTGCCGGCCGCCGTAGCCGACGGCCACGTTGACCAGTATTCCGTCGACGCCGAGGGTGTCCTGCTCGGCCTCCTTCAGCACCGACTGGGTGCGGGCCGGCAGCAGGTCCATGGTGCCCACGTGGTGGACGCGCCAGCGGCCGTCGGCGGCCAGCCCGCGGACCGTGTTCTCGATGATGCCGAGCAGCGGCTTGAGCTGGTCGGCGGGCCGGTCCAGGTTGTCGGTCGAGAGCATCCAGAGCGTCACGACCTCGACGTCGGTCTCGGCGCACCAGCCGAGCAACTCCGAGATCTTGTCCGCGCCCGCCTGGTGCCCCTGCTCCAGCGTGCGGCCGTCGGCCCGCGCCCAGCGTCGGTTGCCGTCCAGGATGACGCCGATGTGCTTGGGCACCTGGGCGTGGTCGAGGCGGCCTTCCACCCGGCGTGCGTAGAGCCTGTACACCAGGTCGCGCAACTTCACGTCTTCCAGCCCCTCCATGCCACGGCGGTCGCCCCGAGGGCGCCACATTACTGCCCGCGTGTCACGAGAGCCCAACTCGGCCTGTCACAGGTCCGTGATAGTCAGATACACATGACCGATTCCACTCATTCCGCGCACTATCGTGCGGCCGAATCCCGCTACGACTCGATGGAGTACCGGCGTACGGGGCGCAGCGGCCTCAAGCTGCCCGCCGTCTCCCTCGGGCTGTGGCACAACTTCGGCGACGACCGTGCCCTGGAGTCCCAGCGCGCCATTCTCCGCCGCGCCTTCGACCTGGGCGTGACCCACTTCGACCTGGCCAACAACTACGGACCGCCGCCGGGCTCCGCCGAGCTGAACTTCGGCAAGATCTTCGCGCAGGACTTCCGGCCGTACCGTGACGAAATGGTGCTCGCCACCAAGGCCGGATATCTCATGCACCCCGGCCCGTACGGGGAGTGGGGTTCGCGGAAGTACCTGCTCTCCTCGCTCGACGCGTCGCTGGGCCGGATGGGTGTCGATTACGTCGACATCTTCTACTCGCACCGCTTCGACCCGGAGACCCCGCTGGAGGAGACGATGGGCGCGCTCGCGTCCGCCGTCCAGCAGGGCAAGGCGCTCTACGCGGGCGTGTCCTCGTACAACGCCGAGCAGACCCGCGAAGCGGCCCGGCTGCTGCGCGAGATGGGCGTACCGGCCCTGATCCACCAGCCGTCCTACTCGATGATCAACCGCTGGACGGAGGACGACGGCCTGCTGGACGCCCTGGAGGCCGAGGGTATGGGCTGCATCTCGTTCGCGCCGCTCGCCCAGGGTCTGCTGACCGACAAGTACCTGCACGGCATCCCGGAGGGCTCCCGCGCCTCGCAGGGCAAGTCGCTCGACCCGGAGCTGCTGACGGACGACGTCGTGGAGCGGCTGCGCGGGCTGCACGCCATCGCGGAGCGCCGTGGGCAGTCCCTGGCCCAGCTGGCCCTGACGTGGGTGCTGCGTGACCCGCGGATGACCTCGGCGCTGATCGGCGCGTCCAGCGTGCGTCAGCTGGAGGCGAATGTCGCCGCGCTCGGGACATCGAAACTGACCGATGAGGAGCTGGCCGAGATCGACTCCTTCGCGGTGAGTACCGAAGGTGTCAACATCTGGGCCCGACGCGGCTGAAATCCGACGGGTCTCCACACCGTCACGCACCGTGACACCCGGGCAGAAAAACGGGCCGGTCCGTGGGGGGGATACGGACCGGCCCGAGGGGGGGTTTCCACCTTAACCGCTCGGAGCACCTGTTCCGCGCATCGGCGAGGGTGACGGCGCGCGCCATGCTGACACTGGGTGACGTTGTTGATCTTGAACGGGCGGGCACGGACGGCCGCTTCGGGTCCCATAAGGCCCTTCAGCACTGGCCTTACGGTGTAGAACCAGCCATCCTGAGCCCCGGCGGAACCTCGCTCTCCACCCTTTCTAAAAACGTCCTGAAAAGTCACCCACGCTTGACGCGTTTGGCTGTTTTTGGCGTCACGCGTGGACACTTTCGGTAGCGAGCTCGGCGTTTTGCGCCAGATGTCCATTCCGAGCGGGTCGGTCGGCGAGCAGGGCGGGGACGAGTGTGGCGAGACCGATCAGAGCGAGCGCGGCACCGAGCCAGAGCGGCGCCCGCAGCCCGAACGGACCGATCACCATCCCGCCCACCCATGACCCGATGGTGACGCCGAGGGTGATGAAGGAGGAGTGGACGGTGTTGACCAGCGGCCGGGCATTGCCGGTGCGCTGGACCCGGGTGGCCATGGCCGGGTTCATGGTGACGCCGACCAGGCCGATGCCCAGCATGCAGACCACCGCCGGCACGGTCAGGTGGGCGAAGAGCGCGAAGCCGGCCAGGAACAGCAGGTTCAGGGCCAGGCCGGCCACCTGCACACCGACGGTGTGCCGGTCGGCGAGCCGGCCGACGACGCTGTTGCCGACCACGGTGGCCGCGCCGTAGCCGATGAGCAGCAGCGGGACGGTGCCGTGGGCGAAGCCGGTGACCTCGGTGAGGATCGGGTTGAAGTAGCTGAACGCGGCGAAGGTCGCGCCGATGATGAAGGTGCTGGTGGAGAGGGTCAGCCAGAGCTTCGGGTTCCGGAAGGCGCCCAGCTCCTCGCGGACGCTCCCGCCGCCCTCGGAGCGCGTCAGCCGGGGCACACCGGCGAGGGTGCACAGCGCGGCGGCCACGGTCAGGGCGGCGATGGTCCAGAAGGCGGCGCGCCAGCCCAGCCGCTCGCCGATGAGCGTGGCGAGGGGCATCCCGAGGAGGGTGCCGAGCATCAGCCCGTTCATGGCGACGGCCATGGCCCGGCCGCGGACCTCCGGGCGGGTCAGCTGGGCGCATATCGAGAGGGCGACGCCGAAGAACGCCTGCGAGGCGACGCCGCTGATGACGCGCGCCGGCAGCATGACCCCGTAACCGGGCGCGGCGGCGGCCATGACGGTACCGGTCAGGGAGACGGCGAACAGGAGGATCAGCGCCTGTTTCTGGCGCATCCTCAGCACCGCCACGGTCAGCAGCGGGCCGCCGACGGCCATGGCCACCGCGAAGGCGGTGATGAGGTAGCCGATCTCGGGGACGGTGACGCCCAGCCCCTCGGCCATCTGCGGCATCAGTCCGGCGACGACGAACTCGCCGGTCACCAGGGCGAAGATGCCCGCGGCGAGGACGTATACGGCACGTGGCATGCAGGTGCTCCTGTGCGGTGCGGTGTTGGGGATCGGTCGTTTTGGATCGATCAGTACAAAATCAGCCCAAGGAAAGGCGAGCGGGCGGAAGGCGGTGGGTGGGAGGTGGGCGAGGGGTGGGGCCGTCCGGGCAGGCGGGCGCGGCCTCTTCGCCGCTACCCGCGCCGGGGGCTCAGAGCGCGTCGACCGTGGTGCGGGCGATGCCCTCCAGCGCCGCCCGGTCGATGCCGGCCCGGGCCGAGACGCGCATGCCGCCGATGGCCGCGGCCACGAAGTGCGCGAGCGTACGGGCATCCTTGGCGGCCTCGATGTCGCCGTCGCGCTGACCGGACTCCAGGGCGGCCGTCAGCGCCTCCAGGCGGCGCCGGTAGTCGCGCTCCAGCTCACGCGCCACCTCGGCGTCGCGGGCCGCCAGCTCCACGGCGGTGTTGACGAACAGGCAGCCCCGGCCGTCGTCCGCGTGCGCGGACTCCTCCTCGATGACGCGCTCCAGCATCGTGCGGACCTTCTCCCGTGCGGGGAGGTCCGATTCGAGCAGCTCGACCACCGAGGCGGACTTCGTCTCCAGATAGCGCCCCAGGGCCCGCCGGAAGAGGTCGTGCTTGCTCTTGAAGGCGTTGTAGATGCTGCTCCGGCCGAGGCCGGTGGCCTCGCACAGGTCCTGGGTGGAGGTCGCCTCGTACCCGGCGGTCCAGAACGCCTCCATCGCGGCGTCGACCGCCCGCTCCTCGTCGAACTTCCTCGGTCGGGCCATGGGACGACCGTAACATGTTTTGGATCGCTTGATCTAAATCATTAGGGGCCGGCCGCCGCGCCGCCCAGCAACACCCCCAGCCACGCTCCCACGATCATGAACGGCCCGAAGGCCAGGGCCGTCCCGCGCCCGGCCCGCCGCGTCACCAGCAGCGCCGTGCCGTACAGCGAGCCGAGCAGCAGCCCCGCGAAGGCCCCCGCGAAGAGCACCGGCCAGCCGTACCAGCCGAGGGCGCAGCCCAGGCCGAGCGCCAGCTTGACGTCCCCGAATCCCATCCCGCCCGGATGGATCAGGAACAGCGCCAGATATCCGCCCCCCATCGCCAGGCCGCCCAGCAGGGCCCCGGCCCAGGAGCCCGCGGCGCCGGGTATCAGCGCGACCGCCCCCAGCGAGGCCGCCACCCCGGCGGCCAGCGGGAGCGTCAGGACGTCCGGCAGCCGCCGCACCGAGCGGTCGACCGCCGCGAGCAGCACCACCACGGGCGCGGCCAGCAGCCACACCAGCAGCTCGGGCCGCGTGCCCGAGGCCGCCGCCAGCCCCGCGCAGCCGAGCGCGGTGGCCACCGCCGGCCACCGCGCACCCCCGCCGTACCCCGCCCCGCACACCCCGCAGCGGGACCGGCCCAGCCAGCCCCCGACGGCGTGCCCGCAGGGCCCCGCCGAGCGCCAGGGCTCCGCCGGCTCCACGCTCAGCCGATAGCGCGCCCGCGCGACGGCCCGCCCGGCCACCGCGCCGTACACCGCCGCGAGAACGACCAACAGCGCATCCATGACCCGAGATTACGGACGATCGCCGGTCTCCGCCGGAGCCTGTGGATAAAGTGCCCGGAGGCGCCGCGCCGGGTGACGAACCGGCATGCCTCGCGCCCTGCTCTCCTGCTCTCCGGCTCTCCGGCTCTCCGGCTCTCCGGCTCTCCGCGCGGAAGGATCACGGCATGCCCCGATGGCGGGACGGCACCGGTCTGCTCCTCCTCCCCGACCGCCCTCCGGTCCCACTGGAGATCGCCTCCTCCTACCGCGCCCGCACATGGGGGCTCCTCGGCCGGGACGGCGTCGAGGGCGCGCTGCTCCTCACGCCGGCGTCCGGCATCCATACGTTCCGGATGCGGTTCCCGATCGATGTGGCGTATCTGGACCGGGAGTTGACGGTGCGGGTGGTTCGGACGATGGCGCCGGGGCGGTTGGGGTTGCCGCGGGTTTGGGGGCGGCATGTGCTGGAGGGGGCTGCGGGGTCTTTTGGGGGGTGGGGGGTGGGGTTGGGGTTCGGGTGGGGTGTGGGGCCGGGTGTGGCGTGAGGGCGGTGGGTGGTGCCGCTGCGCGGGGCTTGTTCCCCACCCCGCCCCTTCCCGCAGCATCCGATGTGCGGCTCCGCCGCGCGGGGGGCTCCGCCCGGACCCCGGTCCTCAAACTCCCCCAGCTACCGCTGGGGGTGCCCCCAGGAGGTGCCCCCGGACGGGCTGAGTTGTTGCCCGGAACCGGGCGGAAAGCCGACCTCGGACAGGGGCGAAAAATCCAGCCCGGCCGGCGCTTGAGGCCACCGCGCGTCAGCGCGGAAAAGGGGCCCGGGGGCGTCAGCCCCGGTTACGGGAAGGGGCGGGTAGGGGACAAAGCCCCGCGCAGCGGCACCCACCCCTCACCCCCGCCGTACCCGCACCGTCCACACACCCAGCCCCAGCAGCAACCCCGACCCCACCCCCACACCCACATAACCGACCACCCGCAACACTCCACCCCCACCACCCGCCGCCGCCCCACCCCCCACGAGCTTGTGGACAGACGGCGCGGCCGAAACCCCCGCATCGGCGAGGTCGACATCCAGCGTCACCGGCACCGCGTCCGAACCGGCCCTCCCCACCCTCGGGTTGAGGCTCACCTGGAGGTAGTACCAGCCCGCGAGGCGCATCCCCCGCACCGCGTCGCCGCCCCCGCCTGAACCTCCCGCGCCCGCCGGGGGCGTGGCCAGCGAGAGGGTGGCGTCCCGGCCCTGGTAGCCGGCCGTCTTGTTGAGGACATATCCGCGTGCGGCGTTGTTCAGCCCCAGCCGTACCCCGCTGATCACGTACGGGGCGGTGCCGTCGCCCCCCGCGCCCCCGAACCTCGCGCTCGCGAACAGCTGCCGGCCCGCGCCGACCTCGACCCGGTAGAAGCGCGTCTCGCCGGGGCGGAGTTCGTCCTTCCAGGATCCGGCCCGGATGTCCGTGGCGTCGTTGAACCCCGAGCCGCCGACGACGTCGGCCGCCGGGCGGCGCGACCTGGGCGGGGGCTGCGAGCTCCAGGCGCCGGAGGAGGCCGTGGTGTCCCCGGCCCGCGCCGCCGGGCCCGTCTCGTACCGCAGTTCGACCGGCACCGGCGTGGAGTCACCGCCCGTCGCGTCGCCCCGCGCCACCGCGAAGCGGTACGTCCCCGCGGCCCCGCAGGGGGCGCCGGGCCGGACGACCCGCTCCGCGTAGTCGGCGACGGGATAGGCCCCTCCGGCCGACAGGAACGTCCGGTGCCGCCCGGCCCCGCAGGGCGTGCCGGACGCGTCCTCCAGGACCACGTCGATGCCGTCCCGCGTGCCCATCGTGGCGCCGGGCCGGGGCACGGCCACCGCCGAGACGTAGGCGCTGGAGCCGGCGTCCAGCTCGACGCTGTAGTACTTGCGCTCGCCGGGCCTGACACTGTCCGTGTACGTGGCGGAGCCCGGCCTCAGTAACGGGCCTCCCGTGGCGCTCCCGGAGCCGCGGACCTCCTGCGCGCCCGCCGCCATCCGGTAGACCGGCAGCGCGCTCGCTCCCCTGCCCTGCCCGGCCGCCCCGGCGCTCCCGGCCGCCGCCAGCACCCCCAGCGCCGCCGTTCCGACGAGCCAGCAGCCCCTCATCTCCCGCCTCCCTCACCAGTCCCCGGCCTCAGCGGTGCCCCATCCTGCCCTGCGGTGCGCGACGGGCGCGAGGGTTCCGCACGGAGGGCGGCGAGGGCGGCCTCGATGGTGCGGACGGTCAGCCGGGGGCGGTGGAAGACGTCGTCGCGGGTGAAGCGGAGGAGCCGCCGGACCTCCGGGCAGCCCGCCAGTTCGTTGAAGCGCATCGCGTCGTTCTGGTGGGCGGCCCGGGTGCCGTGCCAGGTGAAGCCCTCGATCTCGACGCCCAGACCCTCCGCGCGGAAGAGGAAGTCCAGCCGTGCCGTCCTGCCGCGCGCCGTGACGACCTCGGCCTGCGACTCCGGCCGGAGCCCGGCGGCGCGCATCTCCAGCCGCGCCTTGGACTCGGCCGGGGAGCCGCACCCGCCGTCGGTGAGCGCGAGGGCCCGCCGCGCGCCGCGCGTACCGGGGCGGCGCGCGGAGGCGGCCAGGGCGGCCTCGACCTCGCCGCCGTCCACCGCGCCACGGGCGAGCGCGGAGTCCGCGGCGATGACGCCCTCCTCCAGCGGGAGCGTCCGCAGCAGGTCGCAGACCGTCCGCACGGGTGTCGTGACGCGCACTCCGGCGACGACCGTGACCTCCTCCTCGGCCACCGGGATCCCGTGCACCACGGCCCCGGCGGCCCGCCGCCCCCGGCCTGGGGTGGTCAGCTCCGCTCCGTACGGCCGTATCAGCGCGAGGCCGTGGGCCGCGGCGGCCGAGCTGTGGCTGGCCACCAGCTCGGGGTGGCGCAGCTGCCAGGCACGCAGCCGCAGCGGCAGGTCGACCACCCGGCCGGGCTCGGCCCAGGCCCCCGGGTGGATCCGGCTCCAGCCCGCCCGCCGCAGTGACCGGGCCACCCCGTCCGCCCGCAGCCCGACGCCGGCGGCCTGCGCGGCCAGCACGATCCCTCCCTGCGCGGCGGCCACTTCGCGCAGCCGCCGGTGATCCGCCCTCATCGCCCAAGGACACCGCACCCGCCCGGTTCCGCGCGAGCCCTGTGGATAACTCCGGCCCGAGGGCGTGGGGCGCCGCCCGTTCAGCCGTGTCGCGGGAAGCTGACCTCCACCCGCCGGTTCTTCCGGCGGCCCTCCTCGGTGGCGTTGTCGGCGATCGGGAACAGCTCTCCGTAGCCCCGGATCTGGTAGCTGACGCCGGACGAGCCGACGTCCTCGGCCAGTTGCCGCTGGACGGCGTTGGCGCGTTCCTTGGACAGCTCGACGCCGTGGGCGGTGGAACCCAGGTTGTCGGTGAAGCCGAAAACCCTCAGGGTGGTGGCGCGCTGCTTGGTGACCTCGTCGGCGATGGCACGGATCTTGGCGTGGGCGGCGGTGCCGAGGGAGGAGCTGTCCTTGTCGAAGAGGACCTCGGCCTGGAGGGCGAAGGTGACGGCGACGTTGGTGTCCTCGCGGCGTTCGTCGCCGTCGCCCGTCTCGACCACGGACTTGATGTCGAGGACCCGGCCGGGCGCGAGTTCGGCGCCGGAGCGCAGCTTCAGGTCGGGGTCCTTACGGTCGATCCGCACCGGTGGGGACGTGTCGGCGGCGCTGCCGGGGCCGCTGTCCGCGCGGGCGGGGACGGTGGGCGCGGCGGCGGCCAGCAGGGCGGCGGCCACCGCCGCGGCGGCGGCGCCGCGGCGGATCGCTCGGGGCGTCGGCACGGCCTGCCTCATCCCGAGATCCGCACACGGACGGACGGCATGGTCGGAAGCTGGAAGTCGACGGCCGTGACGCTCTCGGGCGGTGCCGGGAACTGCGCGAAGACCGGGCGGCTCTCCTGCGGCTTGATGTTGGTCAGGCCCGTGCTGCACAGACACTCGCCGTCGGTGTCCCGGAGCACCAGATAGCGCTTCTTGCTGGAGCCGTCGACGAGTGAGGCGCCGGAGAGGGAGGAGCGGGACTTCATCTCCGTCTCCTTCGAGAGCCAGTGGATGGCGTTGAAGGGCTTCTGGCCGCGGTTGGTCAGTGTGCCGTCCACCGTCACGAAGCCGCCGCTGTCCCGCCGCGCGGAGGTGAGCGTGATGACGACGCCGTCCGGCCCCTTCATCTCGCCTATCGCGCCCGCCCGTGGGGAGGCCCCGTCCGCGCCGTCCGACGCGTCCCCCTTCCCCTGCTTGCCCTCCTTACCGTGCGAGGCGGCCGCGCCGGGTCCGTCCGACGCGTCGTCGCCTCCGCCGCAGCCTGCCGCGGTCAGTGTCAGGACGGCCGCGAGGGCCGTCGCGGCCGCGCCTCTGCGGGCCTTCGTCGTGTGCCGCATGCTCATGGGTCGCGTTCCTTCGTTCGTCGCCGGGCGGGCGCGCCGGCCAGGAGGGTCGGTCGGGGAGGGCCGACGGGACCGGGCGGTCGCGCCGGCCCGGCTCGTCGGCCCGGCTCGTCGGCCCGGCCCGTCGGTCGGGCCCGTCGGTCGGGCTCTCGGTAAGGCCCGTCGGTAGGGCTCCCGGTCGGGCTCCGGGGCCATCGGCAGGGCTCGTCCGTCGCGGGCCGGACACCGGGCGCTCGGGCCGTACGCGCCGGGCGGCCCTCGGCCGGGCGGCGCGGGACCGCGGGCCGGTCCGCCGACGCCGCGCGGCCGGCCCGGCCGGACCGGGGATCGGATGTCGTCGCGGGCCGCCTCCCGTCAGTCCGCCAGGCGGACCGCGAAGAGCGCCCGGGCCGCTCGCGCGAGGTCGTCGGGGCGCGCCGGGTCGATCCTCACCACGTCGCCGCCGCACACGATCTCGACGGGCGCCGGCCACCCCGGGGACGGCGAACCCGATGGCCCGGGCGACGCCCCGCCCGTCGGCCGGGGCGCCGGGTCCCCCGCGGGCCCACCGGCGGCGCAGCGCGGTTCCACCACCGCCCGCGCGGTCGCCGTCGCGTACGTGTCCTCGGTGCCGGGGACGACGGACCGGCCGACGGGCTCGGCGGCCCTTACGGTCACGGTGAAGGCGGCGGGCAGGTCGCCGTCCGGCGGCACGCAGTCGCCCACCAGGCCGGCGCCGTTCAGCGTCGCGTACGAGGCCGCCGCGCCGCAGGCGGCGTCGGGCGAACCGGCCCGGCCGGTCAGCCAGTCCGTCCACCCGGTGCCCGTGCCGCTGCCCGCCAGGCCGCCCAGGGCGCCCAGGAGGCCCGTACGCAGCTGGTCGCGGTAGCTCTGGGCCGCGGCCAGGGCGGCGGCGTCCGCGGCGGTCTGGGCGCCGTTCTTGTCGGCTCCCGCCCGGCCCACGGCGAAGAACGCGAGCGCGAGGAAGAGCAGGCCCGCAACGGCCGTGAGGTAGATCGGGAACGCCTGCCCGGCGTCACCCGCCGCGCGGCGCCGGCGGGTGACGGCCGCCGTGGCCCGCCCGCGCGCCGGACCGCCGGTCAGCCGCTGGTCACTTCGGTGATCTTGTCGGAGATGGCGCTCGCGATCGCGCTGCCGAAGTCGGTCCGGGTCAGCACGAGGACGATCGCCACCACGACGGCGATGATGCCCAGATACTCGATCGCGGTCTGGCCGCGGTCGTTTCCCAAGAAGCGCTTGCCCATCGTCTTCCCCTCCATCGGCGGCCGGCCCCGGCGGATCCGGTGGCTCCACCCCCGTGACGCCGCTCACGGCACAAGAAAAGTACGCCGGAACGGCAGTGGCGGAACAGGGCACGCGACGCGATTCCTCACCCTTCGGGGGGAGTTGGCACGCCGGACACCCGGTCGGCCCCCGCATCGATACCCCCACACGTACCGCACCACCCCCTTGCCCCACCGGCTTCACCCCTTTCATTTCCCCGTGAGGGTCCCGAAGTCCGTCCCCGACCCCAGGAAGAACCCCGCCACCAGCAGGATCATCGTTCCCGGCACCATGAACGCGGTGATCACCACGGTGGCCTTGGGGACGGCGCGCGCGGCGCGGCGGCGCGCCTGCTGCGCATCGGTGCGACGCATGTCGTCGGCGATGGCGATCAGCGTGTCGACGATCGGCGCGCCCAGCTCCTCGCCCTGCTGGAGGGCGGTGACGAACTGGGCGACCTGTTCGGAGTCGTTGCGCCGGCGCAGCTCCTCGAACGCCTGCCGGCGGCCGACGCCCATGTCCATCTGGCGCAGGGTGATGCGCAGTTCGTCGGCCCACGGGCCCTCGTACTTCTCCGAGACCCGGTCGAGCGCCTGCCGGAAGCTCAGCCCGGCGCTCACCACCACCGCGAGGACGTCCAGGAAGTCCGGCAGCGTCCGGTCGATCGCGTCCTTGCGCTCGCGCACCGCCGCCCAGATGCCGACCTCGATCCAGAACAGGCCGAAGGCGCCCAGCAGCAGCGCCAGGAGCACCTCGCCGTCCAGCAGCATCACCAGCGCGCCGCCGAAGCCGAGGGCGCCGTAGACCGCGCGCCGCGCCGCGTAGCGGTCGACGGTCAGGCCGCCCGGGTTCCCCGCCCGGTCGATGCGCCCGCGGACCTTCGACACCCGCTTCTCGCCCATCATCCGCAGCACCAGCGGCGCGTACCGCATGCCCAGCCGGTCGACGGCGGAGCCCACGGCCGTCGTCCGGCTCGCGCCGACCTCCAGTGCCAGCGCCAGGTCGGCGGGCAGCCGCGCCTCGCTGCGCCAGAGGGCGACGCCCGCGCAGCACCCGGCCACGGCCAGCGCGGCCAGCAGCCCCAGCAGAAGACCCATCTCCCCGCCCCTCAGACGTCGATCCTGGACAGCTTGCGGATGACGAGGAAGCCCACCCCGTAGAGGCAGAAGGCCGCGACCACGGCCGCCTGTCCGAGGAAGCCTGAGGTCATCCGGTCGATCGACCCCGGTGCGATCCGGTCCATCAGCAGCAGCGTGCCGATGCCCATCAGCGGGACGACATAGGCGGTGACGATCACTTGAGACAGCTGCGTACGGACCTCCCGGCGCGTCTCCTTCCGCTCCTCCAGCGTCCGGGTGAGGTTGCGCAGCGAGCTGACGACCGTGCCGCCCGCCCGGTTCGACAGCACCAGCGTCGTCACCAGCACCACCAGCTCCCGGGAGGGCAGCCGGTCGGCGAGCTCGCCGAGCGCGTCGTCCACGGAGTGCCCGACCGCGAGCTTGTCGGCGACCTTGGCGAGCTCCTCGCCCGCCGGGGCCTCCATCTCGTCCGCCGCCATGGCCAGCGCCGTGCGCAGGGCGAGGCCCGCCTGGGTGGCGTTGGCGAGGATGCGGGAGAGCTCGGGCAGCTGATTGATGAACCGCTCGATCCGCTTGCGCCGCTGCCAGGTCAGGACCCCGGAGGCGGACCAGATCCCGATCCCGCCGGCCAGCGGCCCGAAGAAGGGCGCGAGGGCGGAGGCCGCCACCAGCCACAGACCGGCCGCCGCCGTGACCGTGCCGACCGTGAACTCGGCCGGGGTGACGGCCAGCCCGGTCGACGCGAGCCGCAGCTCCAGCCGCCGCCCCGCGCGCGTCGCCCGCAGCCGCCGGTCGAGGCCGGCGAAGTACCGGGCCCGGCCGGCGGGCGGCAGGACCGGGGTGTCGGACAGCCGGTCGACCAGCGCCCTGCGCTGCGCCCGGCCCGCCGCGTACACCAGCAGGCCGGCGATGCCGAGGGCGCAGGCCAGCAGGGTGGCTCCGACCGTAAGGGCGACGAGTCCGTCCATGGCGGCTACCTCTGCCTCGCCTCTCGGAGGGTGAGTTCGGTGGGGAAGGCCGCGATGCCGAAGGCGGGCGGTACGGACTCGTCGGCCATCCGCAGCCGTTCCGCCACGCGCTCGGGGACCGGGAAGCAGGAGAACGCGCCGCGCACGATGCGGTCCGAGTCCATCGGCCGGGCGTCGAAGCGGCAGACGGTGGCCAGCCGGTAGTCCTCGCGGCCGTGCGAGTCGAGGAGGGCGATCTCGGCGACGCGCCGGCTGCCGTCGGCCTGCCGGGTGAGCTGGATCAGGCAGTCGACGGCGCTGTTGATCTGGTCCCGCAGCGCCTCGTAGGGGATCTTCACCTCGGACATGGACGCCAGCGTCTGGAGCCGCATCAGCGCGTCCTCCGCGCTGTTGGCGTGGACGGTGGCGAGGGAGCCGTCGTGGCCGGTGGACATGGCCTGGAGCATGTCGAGGGTCTCGCCGCCGCGCACCTCGCCGACAATGATGCGGTCGGGCCGCATGCGCAGGGAGTTGCGCACGAGGTCGCGGATGGTGATCCGGCCCTTGCCCTCCACGTTGGGCGGCCGGGACTCCAGGCGGATGACGTGCGCCTGCTGCAACTGGAGCTCGGCGGCGTCCTCCACGGTGATGATGCGCTCGCCCTCGGGGATCAGCCCGGAGAGGGCGTTGAGCAGCGTGGTCTTCCCGGAGCCGGTGGGCCCGGAGACCACCACGTTGAACTTCGCCCGGACGAGCGCGGAGAGCAGCAGCAGCATCCGCTCGTCCAGCGTGCCCATGCCGATGAGCTCGGGCAGGGTGTACGCGCGGGGGAAGCGGCGGATGGTGAGCGTCGCGCCGTTGAGGGCCAGCGGCGGGATGATGACGTTCACGCGCTCGCCGCTGGGCAGCCGGGCGTCGACCATCGGATTGGACTCGTCCACCCGGCGGTTGACGGTGGAGACGATGCGCTCGATGGTCTGCATCAGCTGCTCGCCGGAGGCGAAGCGGACGGGGACGAGCTCGACCCGCCCGGCCCGCTCGACGAAGATCTGGTCGGGGCCGTTGACCATGATCTCGGTGATCGAGGGGTCCTCCAGCAGCGGTTCGAGCACGCCGAGGCCCAGCGCCTCGTCCACGACGCTGCGGATGAGCCGGTCGCGCTCGGCCGTGGAGAGCACCGGGCCCTCACGGCTGATGATGTGCCCGAGGACGCGCTCCAGCCGGCCGCGGCGCTCGCCGGCCGCGAGCGCGGACATCTCGGCGAGGTCGATCTCCTCCAGCAGCTTGGCCCGGTAGACGGGCACGAGGTGACCCGGCTCCCGGCCGCCGGGCGGCACTTCGGGGGCGACGATCCGTGCCCGCAGGCTCATGGCGCACTCCTCGGATTCGGATACGGATTCGGGTACGGATGGAGGTCCACCGCGGCGGGGCAGGCCATGGTGGCCCGGCGGGTCACGGTCCGGTCGCCGAGGAAGGGAAGGACGGAGGGGATCTCGACGGTGACGGTCGCGGTGGTCCGCCCGCCGCCGTCGCACAGCGGCGCCTGTGGGGCGCCCTCCGTCCGCAGCCACCCGCTGAGCGCGGCCCGGCCCGCGTCGCCCGGCGACACCCGCGGATCGTCCAGCGTGGCCGTACGCGCCGCCGCCCGCGCCGCGCCGCCGGCCTGCTGCGCGGCGTACGCGGCGAGCCCGAGCTGCACGGCCGCGAGCCCGACGAGCAGCAGCACGGGCAGGAACCCCAGGAACTCAATGGAGGCGGTGCCGCGGTCCCGGCCCGGACGCCTCCGGGCCCGTGCCGCACCGAGGCGGGCGGCGGACCGTAAGGCGCGAAGGCGGGCACCGGCCGGGGCGGCGGCGAGACCGGCGCGCCTCCGTAAGGTGCGACCCGGCGCGGCGCGGAGGCTCACCCGGCGTGGGACGCGCGCGCCCGGACCCCACCGGCCCCGGCGCGGGACGCGCCCGCCCGGACCCCACCGGCCCCGGCGCGGACGCCCGGATCCCGCACCCTGCCGCTCCGCACCCTCGCGCACGCTCTCCATCGCTCAGTCCTCCCTCGCCGCGCCTGCGGAGCTCTCGACCGTCCAGGGCCAGTCGACCGCCCCGGGGAACAGCACGGGGACGGGCAGGGACACCCGGGCGCGGTAGACGCCGCCCTCCGCGCCGCAGCCGATGCCGCCGTCGCCCCACGCGCCCGGGACGTCCGCGCGAGCCGCGCTCGCGCAGTCGCCGCCCGCCGCGCCCGCCCGCGCCCCCTTGTCCGCCGCGTCCCCGGCGAGGGAGTAGGTGTAGCCGATCAGGACGCACTGCCAGACCACCGCGAGGACCACCAGGATCAGCGGGAACAGGCCGAGGAACTCGACGGCGACCTGGCCCCGGTCGCCGCCCCGGCGGCGGAAGCGGCTCACCGGTACGGGCGCGAGCTGGTCGGGCCCGGTGCCGCCGCCGGGGCCCAGCGCGGCGCGGCGGCGGCGCAGGCCCCCGGTGAGCGAGCGGTCCGCGTGGGCAGATCGG
>NZ_LGUI01000008.1 GCF_002891295.1 Streptomyces eurocidicus
GAGAGTAGGACGCCGCCGAACAATTTTTAGCCTCAGGCCCCGAGTTTTCACTCGGGGCCTGAGGCATTTTTGCGTTTAGGGTGACGTCATGCGCTATGACCTCGTCATCTTCGACAACGACGGTGTGCTCGTCGACAGCGAACCGGTCGCGAACACGATCCTCGCCGCATACCTCACGGAGCTGGGTCACCCCACCACCTACGAGGAGTCCCTCCGCGACTACATGGGCGCCGCGGTACACCGCGTCCACGACCTCGTACGGGAGCGGACCGGGCAGGAATTGCCGGCCGACTTCGACCACACGCTGCACTCGCGGACCTTCGCCGCGTTCGAGGAGCACCTCCAGCCGATAAAGGGTGCGGTCGAGGTCCTGGAGCTCCTCGTCGCCGAGGGAGTTCCCTACTGCGTGGCTTCCTCGGGCAGCCATGAGCGGATCCGGGTGGCACACCGGCGCACCGGCATGGACGAGTGGTTCGAAGAGGAATGGATCTTCAGCGCCGACGATGTCGACAAGGGCAAGCCGGCCCCGGACCTCTTCCTCCACGCCGCACGGTCCATGGGCGTCGCCCCCCACCGCTGTGCCGTCGTCGAGGACAGCGCACGGGGCGTCGAGGCCGCGGTGGCCGCGGGAATGGACGTCTTCGCGTTCACCTCCATGACCCCGCGCGACCGGATGCCCGGAGCCACCGCCTACTTCGGCGAGATGTCGGAACTCCCGCGGCTGCTGGCCTGACGGCCCGTTGATCCGTCGGCCTGGGTGGTGACGGCCGCGCGATGTCGATCCGCCGGCCCGGGGAGCGGCGGCCGCGCGATCCGGGTCGCGGAATGCCGGGCGGAAATGCCGGGCGGAAATGCCGAGCGGAATGCCGAGGCGTGCCACGGCGGCCCGCGCAATGGCGGTTCCCCCGGTCCTCGCGCCCGCGATCTTGTCGTACGCCCCCATCCTCCGGCCCCGGGTCCGCCCGCTACGGTGGCGGGCATGAGCGGCCGTGCACAGCTGATGTGGGACGAGGCGGTAACGGGCTACGACTTCGGCCCGGGGCACCCGATGGACCCGGTGCGTCTCGCGCTGACCATGAGGCTGGTCGAGGCGTTCGAGCTCGACCGGGCCCTCCGGGTCACCGCGGCCAGGCCGGCCGGGGAGTCGACGCTCCGGCTCGTCCACCGCGCGGACTACATCGCGGCCGTCCGCGCGGCGTCGGCGCACCCGGAGGCGGCCGATGGGTCGTACGGCCTCGGCACGGAGGACGTGCCGGCGTTCGCCGGGATGCACGACGCGGCCGCGCTGATCGCCGGCCAGTCCGTGGGCGCGGCGGAGGCTGTGTGGCGCGGTGAGGCGCTGCACGCCGTCAACTTCGCGGGCGGGCTGCACCACGCGATGCCCGGTGGCGCGTCCGGCTTCTGCGTCTACAACGACGCCGCCCTGGCCGTGGCCCGGCTGCTGGAGCTGGGGGCCGAACGGGTGGTCTACGTGGACGTCGACGTCCATCACGGCGACGGGGTCCAGGCCGCCTTCTGGGAGGACCCGCGGGTGCTCACGATCTCTCTGCACGAGCACCCTCGCACGCTCTTCCCGCAGACCGGGTGGCCCGAGGAGACGGGCGCCCCGGGGGCCGAGGGCAGCGCGGTGAACGTGGCCCTGCCGGCCGGGACGGGTGACGCCGGGTGGCTGCGGGCCTTCCACGCGGTGGTGCCCGAGCTGGTGGCCGCTTTCCGGCCGCAGGTGCTGGTGACCCAGCACGGTGCCGACACGCACTTCGAGGATCCGTTGGCCCATCTGGCGGTGTCGGTGGACGCCCAGCGGCTGGTCGCCGAGGCGTGCCACGCGCTGGCCCACGAGCACACGGGCGGCCGGTGGGTGGCCCTGGGCGGTGGGGGGTACGCCGTGGTGGACGTCGTGCCGCGGTCGTGGACGCACCTGGTGGCCGTCGCCGCCGGCCGGCCGTTGCCGCCCGGGTCGGCGGTGCCGGAGGAGTGGCGGGCCGAAGTGTTCCGCCGTACGCGGCAGTTGGGCCCGCTGCGGATGACGGACGGCCGGACGCTGGAGTGGCGGGACTTCGACGACCACGGGTACGACCCGGCGGACCGGTTGGACCAGGCGATACTGGCGGCGCGGCGGGCCGTGTTCCCCGCGCACGGGCTGCTGCCGTGAGCCGGCCGGGCCCCGTGGCGCCGGGCTCGCCCATGGGCGCGGGGCCAACGGAGGCCCTGAGGCTCGCTGTGCGCGTGTGACGGGTGTGCCACCCGGATGGACGTACGCCTTGTGTTGCCGGTGCCCTCAGAGTGGCCTGTGGGGCTTGCTTACTTGCCGGTCCGTTAGGCCACGCGTGGGAACTCCGGGGTGAACTTCGGTATGCCGCCCGGGCGTCCGCCAGCATCGGTCCTGTGTTGAGCCCCGGCACCTTGCGTGCCCATCTGCTGGCCGCCCGACTGGCCGGCCCCGTGGCGACGACCCGGGAGCGGAGCCTTTGCCGGTACCGCATGTTCGTGGCCCGGGACCCCCGGGCACTGATCGGTCTGGAGCCCGAACGAGACTGGCTCCTGGGGGATTTGTTACAGCTGATGGGCCGAAGATGCGGGGTTTCGGCCGACCCGAATCATGCTTCGGGGCAGGATGTGATCGACCCCGATCGTACGATCGCGGCACTCGATGCCTTCGCGGACCGGCTCGCGACGGTGGCAGCGACAGGCGCACCGGTGCTGCTCGGCACCGGGCACCCCCACCGACTCCTGGGTTTCTACGCCGGGTTGGCCGCCGGTCTCTCGGCGAAGGGATGCACTGTCCTCACCCCGGCGCAGGGTCGAAGTGTCGACATAACGACCCGGTTCGGGGTACGCACTTACAACCTTGACTACGTTCGAGGCGTCGCGCTGGTGCGTGAACCCGGCGCACGGGGGGCGGGAAGTGAGCCCGGCGCACATACCCATTCGCCGCTCCCGCTTCGTATGGTGCTGGCCGCCGCGATGGACGGCGACGGGCCGCTCCCGGCCCTGGTCGTGGGGGACCACGGATGGGTCTGCGGGGCAGGTCAGCTGGGCATTGAGGCCATTGGGCTGGCGGACTCGGACGACCCCGCGCCGTTCGTCGGGGAGGCCGAGGGGCGGCTGTCCGTCGTGGTTCCGCTTGATGACACTGTGCGGTCTGATTACTACCGACCGCTTACTCGCTATGTACTCAATCGAGCGTGTCTGTCACAGTAGGCGGCCGATGGCTGCTCCTCTTCCCCACTCGCATCACGCGCCCCTAACCTGGGGAGTGAGCGCGCAGCGACGAGGAGTCACCGGAGGGGAAGCCGGTGCGCGTCATGTGCGGAAGGTTCAGGTGTGTCATGGCTGCTGGCGAGAGGCCTCTCAACGAGGTCGTGTTCCTGACCGTGGCGGAAGTCGCCTCGGTGATGCGAGTGTCCAAGATGACCGTGTACCGCTTGGTGCACAGTGGTCATCTGCCGGCGATCCGGGTGGGAAGGTCGTTCCGGGTCCCAGAGCAAGCGGTGCACGAGTACCTCCGGGAGTCCTACGTGGGGGTGGAAACAGCCTGACGGGGACCTCGGATTACGCTGTTCGCCCGGTGCCGGGTAGGCTGGCCCGATGTAGGTCGTGTGGGCTCGGACGCCCCGCACCGAGTGAATCGATGTAAGCGAGGGTAGTCGTGGGCTCTGTTATCAAGAAGCGGCGCAAGCGGATGGCCAAGAAGAAGCACCGCAAGCTGCTCAAGCGCACGCGTGTTCAGCGTCGCAACAAGAAGTAAGCAGCGCCGCTGTGCTCGACCCGCAGCCCTTCCACCGCTCAGGCGGTGGGAGGGCTGCGGTGCGTTGCGGTGCGTAAAGCTTTCGCTACGGCTTGAAATGTAGCTCCGTGCAGCGGCCGGTCATCACAGCGCAACAACGACCCGCTACGGTGGCCGCGGCAGCACCACTCGTGGCGCGACGCGACGGGCCCGAGTGATCCGAGCAAGCCGGGGCATGGGCGGGGAAGGAAGGCGCTGATCTTGGGCAAGGTCGTGCTCGTCACCGGAGTCGCACGGCAGCTGGGGGGCCGCTTCGTCCGCCGCATCCAGCGCGAGCCCGACGTGGACCGGGTCATCGGGGTGGACGCGATGCCACCCGAGCACCATCTCGGCGGGGCCGATTTCCTACGGGCGGACATCCGCCATCCCACGATCGGCAGACTTCTGGCCGAACACCGTGTCGACACCGTCGTCCATATGGACGTGAACGGCACCCCTCTGGGCAAGCGCGGCAGCCGGGCCACGGTCAAGGAGACCAACGTCATCGGCACCATGCAGCTGCTCGGCGCCTGCCAGAAGACCCCGTCCGTGAAGCGGCTCGTGGTGAAGTCCAGCACCAACGTCTACGGGTCCGCGCCCCGCGACCCCGCGATCTTCACCGAGACCACCCCGCCCAAGTCGCTGCCCAGCGGAGGCTTCGCCAAGGACGCCGTCGAGGTCGAGGGCTATGTGCGCGGGTTCGCGCGCCGCCGGCCCGACGTGGCCGTGTGCGTGCTGCGCTTCGCCAACATCCTCGGGCCCCGCGCCGACTCCCCGCTCACCCAGTACTTCGGGCTGCCCGCGCTGCCCACGGTGCTGGGCTTCGACCCGCGGCTGCAGTTCGTCCACGAGGACGACGTCATCGAGGTGCTGCGGACAGCCGCCGGCGAGCCGCGCCGTGGCACATTGAACAGCGGCACCTTCAACATCGCGGGCGACGGGGTGCTGCTGCTCTCCCAGGCCGCCCGGCGCCTCGGACGGCCCACCCTGCCGTTCTTCCTGCCGACCGTCACCTGGGTCGGCTCCGCACTGCGTTCGGCCGGCATGACGGACTTCTCGCCCGAGCAGATCCGGCTCCTCACCCATGGCCGTGTCGTCCGGACCACCCAGATGCGCGAGACGCTGGGCTTTGAACCCCGCTACACCACCGCGGGAGCCTTCGAGGACTACGCGCGCAGCCGGGGCCCGGGGCTGCTGCCACCCGCCACCCTCGCCCGTACCGTCGACCGGATCGCCGCGGCCCTGCCTGCCGGCCGTGGCCAGAACTGAGGAGCGCACCACGATGGCGGACGCGAAGGTCATCCCGTTCGGTGAGGAGCCGCGGGCCAAGCGGAAGGGCAAGCGGGTGGCCCGGGCCCGTACGGACCGCACATCGGCCCTCGCGCCCGTCGGGAGGGTCCTGACGCAGGCCGCGCCCGAGCCGGACACCGAGGCGCCCACGGTCCCCGCGCAGGCGGGCCCGGCGGAGAGCGGCCGGGGCGGGGCCGGGTCGCCGGAGCGGGACGGCGGGGGATGGGACCGCAAGCTGGCCCACGGGCTGAGCTTCCTGCGCCGGCGGATCACCGGCGAGTACGAGGTGGACGACTTCGGCTACGACCAGGAGCTCACCGACCAGGTCGTGATGTCCGCGCTCCGCCCGCTGTACGAGAAGTACTTCCGGGTCGAGGTGAAGGGCGTCGAGAACATCCCGGAGAAGGGCGCCGCGCTGATCGTCGCCAACCACTCCGGCACGCTGCCCGTCGACGGGCTGATGCTCCAGGTCGCGGTGCACGACCACCACCCGGCGGGGCGGCACCTCCGGATGCTGGCGGCGGACCTGGTCTTCGTCCTGCCGGTGGTCAACGAGATCGCCCGCAAGCTCGGGCACACCCTCGCCTGCGCGGAGGACGCGCAGGAGCTGCTGGAGCGCGGCGAGGTGGTCGGGGTGATGCCGGAGGGGTTCAAGGGGATCGGGAAGCCGTTCTCGGAGCGGTACAAGCTGCAGCGCTTCGGGCGGGGCGGCTTCGTCCAGACGGCACTGCGTGCCGGGGCGCCGATCGTGCCCTGCTCGATCGTGGGCGCCGAGGAGATCTACCCGATGGTGGGCAACTCCCGGACCCTCGCCCGGCTGCTCGGGATCCCCTACTTCCCGCTGACGCCCACCTTCCCCTGGCTGGGGCCGATGGGCGTGGTGCCGCTGCCGACGAAGTGGACGATCCAGTTCGGTGAGCCGATCCCCACGGACGGGTATCCGCCGGAGGCGGCGGACGATCCGATGCTGATGTTCAACCTCACGGACCAGGTGCGAGAAACGATTCAGCACACGCTCTACAAGCTGCTGGTCCAGCGGCGGTCGGTGTTCTTCTGACCGGGGTTCCGATCGGGTTCTCCCGATCGATCGGCCATGACCGGCCCTGAGCGGTGGTCGGTGCGCGGCGGCCGGTGTTCTTCCGGAGTCCGAGGGAAGAACACCGACCGCCGGGGCGGCGGCCGGTGGCGCTGCCCTATTTCTCTTCGTCGCCCTGGATGCCGAGGCCCGGAAGGATGTCCGGGAGGAGCGGCGGGATGGTGATGTCCGGCTGCTTGGACTGCTTGCCGTCCTTGCCGCCGTGCGTCGGCCCGGACGAGGTGGGGCCGACGGGGCTGGGCGGGGGCTGGAGCAGCCCCGTACCCCCGATGAGGCCCTCGTGGTCCTCATGGCCGCCGGGGGGCGCGCCGCGCCGCTGGCCGTGGCCGCCGGGGCCCTTGCCGTCGGACTCCGCGGCCGTCTGGGACGGCGGGGCGGAGTGGCCGGCCCGGCCCGAGGTGCCGTGGGAGGACGCGCCGGGGCGGGGCTCGGAGGCGTGCTTGCCCGGGGCGGTGGGCAGCAGCGACCGCAGCGGGCCGACCTCATGGTCTATGGCCGCCATCAGCGAGCTGACGTCGTCGCCGACGTCGGACAGCTGGACCGGGAGCTTGTCGCGCAGCTGGCTCCAGCCCTCGCGGTGCAGCGCCGTGAAGGACGAGAGGCGCTGGATGGGGGCGAGGGAGCGGTCCCGCTTGTACGCCTGGTGGAGCAGGCGGTGGCCCTCCGAGACGTCGTGGCGCATCCCGGAGAGGGTCTTGCGGATCTCGCCCAGGGCCTCGTGGTCGAGGGGGCCCGAGCGGCCGCGCTCCAGGAGGCGGCGGGCCTCCTGGAGGCGGGTGGCCGCCTGGTCGAGCAGCATCCCGCCGCGGTCGGAGTCGTCGTCGGCGAGGCCGAGGCGGAAGTCCTCCATGCCGCGCTTGAGTGGATAGAGGTGATCGCCCGGCAGCGCGCTGGAGCTCGCGGCGGCGACGCCGCCGAAGGCGCCGGCCGCCACGCCGACCGTGAGCCCGCCGGCCGCGAGCCCCTTGGACCAGCGGGAGCGCGGCTTGAGGCGGTTGAGCGCGCGGTGCGCGCCACGCTTCGACGAGCGGCCCGAGCGAGGCTCGGGGATCCCGGCGGACCCCTCGGCGAACTGGGTTTCCATGGCGGCGATCAGCCGCGCCCGCTGGACGGTTCTGGTCTCGGGGTCGAGCTCGGGCGCGGGCAGGCCGCCGAGCTCTCCCACCAGTGCCAGCAGCTTGCCCTTCTCGGTGTCGTCCACCGATGGGCCGGGCTGTGTGGCCGCCGCGCCCTGGAGTTCCTGGTCCTCCAGGGCCTGGGCGAAGGCGTTCGCCCGCCGGTGCGCCGAAACGTTCGCGATCACAGGCGGCACCTCCTCTCGTCATGACGGTCGACTCCCCTGAAAACCTGGAGGGTTGCACGCCATGAGCGCATCCACTCCTTCGAGTGAGTGGCTACGGGCATGGCGTGACCGCAGGGAGTCTGCATCCCGCACAACGAGCGGCGCGGCGGCCGGGTTACGCGCGCTGGGAGATGTGACCGCCGGTGAGTGAACGGGCGCACCGGGTCAGCGCGCGTCGTCCGGGAGGAGGCGGGCCAGCGTGCGCACCGCGCGGTACTGGAGGGTCTTGATGGCGCCTTCGTTCTTCCCCATGACGCGGGCGGTCTCGGCGACCGAGAGGCCCTGGAGGAAGCGCAGGGTGACGCACTCCTGCTGCTGGGGATTGAGCTTGCGCACCGCTTCCAGGAGTGCGGCGTTGGACAGGGATTCCAGGACGGAGTCCTCGGGGCTGCGCTCGACCTCGTTGGCGTCGAGCATCTCGCCGGTGGTCACCTCGAGCCGGAATCTCGAGGACTTGAAGTGGTCGGCGACCAGGTTGCGGGCGATGGTCACGAGCCAGGCGCCGAAGTCGCGGCCCTGCCAGGTGAAGGTGCCGATGCGGCGCAGGGCGCGCAGGAACGTCTCACTCGTGAGGTCCTCGGCCGTGGCCCGGCCGCCCACGCGGTAGTAGATGTAGCGGTAGACCGTGTCGGCGTACTGGTCGTAGAGCCGGCCGAAGGCTTCGGCCTCGCCGGCCTGGGCCCGCTCGACCAGGTCGAGCATGCGGGCGCTGTCGCTGTCGGCGCTCGGGCGGCGGGTGGTCGTGGGCGCCGTGGACGTACCGGAGCCGGCGCCCCGGCGGGCGCGTCTGCCGACCGCGGCACCGCTCTCGGCGAGGGCGTAGCAGGGCCCGGCGTAGCGGGGACCGGCGGGGACGGGTGTGGCGAAGGCAGGGACGGCGTACGCGGTGGGGACGAAGCCGCGCAGACGGTCGAGGACCGTTGCGCGCAGCGTAGCCAGGCCCGAGGCGTCAACCCCGACGTGTGGGTACACGGGACTCCCAGAGGCAGAGCTTCCATCACGTGCAGTACGGGACCGTTCACTCGTCGTAGGGACAAGGGGGTACCGGTTTGCGTCTGAGGAGAATAACGCTTCGTACAGGCAGCACTACACCGAGTTGCTCAAATCACCGTTTCCGTTCGATCTCTTACCTCTTGGTGACCGATCAAATATCGAACTATGAAAGGAAGTTGACCAGATTTGGCAAGGGTGTGGCCGAATGGGCAGCGTGTTGTGGCAATCCGGGCAGGGGATGACTGAGGGGGGCCGTGTGAGGGTATGAAGACAGGATTGCCTGAGAGTGACGGGTGATTACGCACCGTGTTCGATGGGCCGGGTGGCCGTCGCTCTTCGGTGGCGCGATGTGAGTGTTCCGCGTTGACGCCCGTCAGTGCGGGCCGGAGCCCGTCGGGCGCCCTCCCGGGGGCCGCCCGCGTTCCCGCCCCTGGCCCCGCCCCCGGTCCCGTCGAAGGCCCGGAGGGCGCGCCGGTCCGGCCGCGCTCCCGGGCCCGGTCGTCAGCGCCGGCGGCGGTGCAGGGCGATCGCCGCGGCGGCGCCGCCCGCGAGCGCGCCGACGCCGGCCGCGGCCGGGATGCCGACCTTGGCCGCCTTGCGGCCCGTACGGTAGTCGCGCAGCCGCCAGCCGTGCTCGCGCGCGTGCTTGCGCAGCCGGCCGTCGGGGTTGACGGCGTAGGGGTAGCCGACGAGCGACAGCATCGGGATGTCGTTGGCCGAGTCGCTGTACGCCGCGCAGCGGGCCAGCTCCAGGCCCTCGGCCGCGGCCAGCGCCCGGACGGCCTCGGCCTTCGCGGGGCCGTGCAGCGGCTCGCCGACGAGCTTGCCGGTGTAGACGCCGCCGATGGACTCGGCGACCGTGCCCAGCGCGCCGGTCAGGCCCAGCCGGCGGGCGATGATCGTCGCGGTCTCGATGGGCGCGGCGGTGACCAGCCAGACCTTCTGGCCCGCGTCCAGGTGGGCCTGGGCGAGCGCCCGGGTGCCCGGCCAGATCCGCTCGGCCATGTACTCGTCGTAGATCTCCTCGCCGATGGACATCAGCTCGGAGACGCGGTGGCCCTGGACGATGGACAGGGCGCTGTCGCGCGCGTCCTGCATGTGCTCGGGGTCCTCGACGCCCGCGAGCCGGAACCACGCCTGCTGCCACGCGAAGCGCGCCAGCTCGCGCTTGCGGAAGAAGTGCCGCTTGTAGAGGCCGCGGCCGAAGTGGAACAGCGCGGCGCCCTGCATGACCGTGTTGTCGAGGTCGAAGAAGGCGGCCGCCCGTACGTCACCGACGACGGGGAACTCGGGCTCGGCGGGGGCCCCGGCCTCCGCGGTCTCCTCCGCGGCGCGCGCGGCGGCCTCCGCGGCCTCCTCGTTCTCCTGCGCGGACTTGCGGGCTGCCTCCGCCGCGGCCTCGCCGGCCAGCACGCTGCGTGCCGTGGCGGAGCGCCTGCGCGGAGTGATCCATCCCAGTGCGGCCATATGGGGAGCATAGCCAGTGTGTTCGGGGTAACCGGAGCCGGGACGACTCGGCGGTGTGAACATCCTGCGACGGTCCCGTCACTCCCCGCGCGCCGGAGGGGCCGGTGCGCCCCGCCGCCCCGCGGGTCAGCCGCCCAGCGCGCGCCGCAGCCGTGCCGGGTCGACCCGCCAGAAGTCGTGCTGCGCGCCGTCGACCAGGATCACCGGGATCTGCTCCCAGTACTTGCGGTGAAGTTCCTCGTCCCGGGTGATGTCCTTCTTCTCCCAGCGGGCGCCCAGCTCGCCGCAGACCTCGGTGATGACGGCCTCGGCGGCGTCGCAGAGATGACAACCGGGCTTGCCGATCAGGGTGACCGTGCTGTCGGCGGGGTTCTTACGGGCGCGGCGGCCCAGCAGCGGAGTCATGGCGGTCATTGTGCCGCGCCCGTCCGCCGAGGATCGAAACGTCCCGAATGGGTGCCTGAGTCGACTACCATCATGTGTCGATTTGTCGGTGAGTGGGTCAGGGAGACGGGGAGTGTGGGCGCGTGTTCCCGTCGGTGCACCCCGGGTGTCGGGCCCGCTCGCGCGGCTCCCTCGAACGCGGCCTTCCGCTTGGTCGCGGGGGTGCGGCCGATGGTTCCCGGATCCGGTCGAAACTCCGCGTGACGCCGGTCACTTTGCCCGGACAAAGCGGACACCATCTTTGTGCACGCGTTCACAAAGGCATAGCCTGCGTTCGACGGGGCGGTCCTGGGACGAGGTGCCGCCCGCAGCCCCGCTCTACCCGCAGGAGCACCGTGGCAACTGGCCGAACTCACCGACCGGCGACCCGAAGCCGAGGGATTCCCGAGGCCACCGTCGCCCGGCTACCGCTGTATCTGCGTGCACTGACGGCGCTCTCCGAGCGCTCGGTGCCCACGGTCTCCTCCGAGGAACTCGCGACCGCTGCGGGCGTCAATTCCGCCAAGCTCCGCAAGGACTTCAGCTACCTCGGCTCGTACGGCACCCGCGGTGTCGGCTACGACGTCGAGTACCTCGTCTACCAGATCTCCCGTGAGCTCGGCCTGACCCAGGACTGGCCGGTCGTCATCGTCGGCATCGGCAACCTCGGCGCCGCGCTCGCCAACTACGGCGGCTTCGCCTCGCGCGGGTTCCGTGTCGCGGCCCTGATCGACGCGGACCCGGCCATGGCCGGCAAGCCGGTCGCCGGGCTGCCCGTGCGCCACACCGACGAGCTCGAAGCGATCATCAGCGACAACGGCGTGTCGATCGGCGTCATCGCCACCCCCGCCGGCGCCGCCCAGCAGGTCTGCGACCGGCTCGTCGCCGCCGGGGTCACCTCGATCCTCAACTTCGCGCCCACCGTCCTCTCCGTCCCGGAGGGCGTGGACGTCCGTAAGGTCGACCTCTCCATCGAGCTGCAGATCCTCGCCTTCCACGAGCAGCGCAAGGCCGGCGAGGACAGCGCGTCCGCCGCCGCGACGGCGTCGGCCGCCCGCTCGGGTGCGGGCGGCGTCCGCTCCTCGGCGAGCCGGAAGGGCCCGGACGGGGATGTCCCCGCCGTGATGCCGGCATGAGCCTGCTGGTCGTCGGACTGAGCCACCGCAGTGCGCCGGTGAGCGTGCTGGAGCGCGCCGCCCTCACGCGTGACGCGCAGGCCAAGCTGGTCCAGGACACCCTCGCGGCGGAGCCCGCCACCGAGGCGACGGTCCTGGCCACCTGCAACCGCATCGAGCTCTACGCCGACGTGGACAAGTTCCACGCGGGCGTCGCCGAGCTGTCCACGCTGCTCGCCCAGCACACGGGCGTCGGACTGGACGAGCTCACTCCGTATCTTTACGTGCACTACGAGGACCGGGCCGTCCACCACCTCTTCTCGGTGGCCTGCGGGCTGGACTCCATGGTCGTCGGCGAGGGCCAGATCCTCGGCCAGATCAAGGACGCCCTCGCGCTCGGCCAGGAGCTGCACACCGCGGGCCGGCTGCTGAACGACCTCTTCCAGCAGGCCCTGCGGGTCGGCAAGCGCGCCCACAGCGAGACCGGCATCGACCGGGCCGGGCAGTCCCTGGTCACCTTCGGGCTGGAGCAGCTCGCGGCCGGCGGCGCCGTGCCCGAGTGGGCTCTGGGCAAGCGCGCCCTCGTCATCGGCGCGGGTTCGATGTCCTCCCTCGCGGCGGCCACGCTCGCGCGCGCGGGCGTGGCGCACGTGGCCATCGCCAACCGCACCGCCGAGCGGGCCCGCCGGCTGGCCGCGATCCTCACCGAGCCCGGCGGCCCCGGAGCCGCCGGCTTCACGGCCGAGGCCGTGGAGATGACCGCCGTCGCCGAGGAGCTCTCCCGCGCCGACGTCGTGGTGTCCTGCACGGGCGCGACCGGCCTGGTGCTGACCGCCGAGGCCGTCCGGGGCGCCCTCGCGGCCCGTACCGCCGGCGCCGTCGTGCCCCGGCAGAACGGTGACGCGAAGGCCGTGCGCCTCGCGCTGCTCGACCTCGCCATGCCCCGCGACATCGACGCCGCCGCCCACCGCATCGAGGGCACCCGGCTCGTCGACATCGAGTCGCTGGCCGAGGCGTCCGCCGACGCGCCCATGGCCGCCGACGTCGACCAGGTGCGCACCATCGTCTCGGACGAGGTCGCCGCCTTCGGCGCCGCCCAGCGGGCCGCGCACATCACCCCCACCGTGGTCGCCCTGCGCACCATGGCCGCGGACGTCGTCGCGAGCGAGATCGCCCGGCTGGACGGCCGCCTGCCCGACCTCGACGACAAGCAGCGCGCGGAGATCACGCAGACCGTGCGCCGCGTCGTCGACAAGCTCCTGCACGCGCCCACCGTGCGCGTCAAGGAGCTGGCCGCCACCCCCGGCGGCGCCGGCTACGCCGACGCGCTGCGCGAGCTGTTCGACCTGGACCCGCAGGCGGTCGCCGCGGTCAGCCGGGCCGACTCGCGCGCCGACACGCACACCACAGCACGGGAGCCAGCATGACCGACACCTCTACGCGCCCGCTGCGCCTCGGCACCCGCCGGAGCAAGCTCGCCATGGCCCAGTCCGGGCAGGTGGCGGAGACCGTGCGGCAGCTGACCGGCCGCCCCGTGGAACTGGTCGAGATCACCACCTACGGCGATGTCTCGCGTGAGTCCCTCGCGCAGATCGGCGGCACCGGGGTCTTCGTCTCCGCGCTGCGCGACGCGCTGCTCGCGGGCGAGATCGACCTCGCGGTGCACTCGCTGAAGGACCTGCCGACCGCGCAGCCGGACGACCTCGTCCTGGCCGCGATCCCGGTCCGCGAGGACCCGCGCGATGTGCTGATCGCCCGCGACGGGCTGACCTTCGAGCGGCTGCCGAAGGGCGCCCGGATCGGCACCGGTTCGCCGCGCCGCACGGCGCAGCTCAACGCCTGGGCGCGGTCGCTCGGCCTCGACATCGAGACCGTGCCGATCCGCGGCAACATCGACACCCGCGTCGGCTTCGTCACCGACGGAGAGCTGGACGCCGTCGTGCTGGCCGCCGCGGGTCTCGCCCGAATCGGTCGGACCGAGGACATCACCGAGTTCCTCGACCCCGACGCAGTTCTGCCCGCCCCCGGCCAGGGGGCCCTGGCAGTCGAGTGCGCAGCCACCAACGCGCAGCTCGTCGCCCGGCTCGCCGAGCTCGACGACCCGTACACCCGGGTCGCCGTGACCGCCGAGCGATCCCTGCTCGCCGCCCTGGAGGCCGGCTGCTCCGCACCCGTGGGTGCGTTGGCCGACCTGTTGGTTGACGGGCAGGTTGTCACCGAAATGCGCCTGCGCGGCGTCGTCGGCTCGACCGACGGCAAGACGCTGGTGCAGCTGTCCACCACCGGCCCCGTGCCGTCGTCCAGCGAAGAAGCCGTGGCCCTGGGCCGCGAGCTCGCCGCAGCGATGCTCGACAAGGGTGCGGCCGGTCTTATGGGGGAGCGAGCACTTTGAACCCCACCGCCCCGAACCACCCCGTGCACGGGCACGTCACCTTTCTCGGTGCCGGCCCCGGAGACCCGGGACTGCTGACGCTGCGCGCCGTGGAGGCACTCGCGGCAGCGGACGTCCTGATCGCCGATCCGCAGGTGCTCGACGTGGTGCGCGTGCACGCGCGCGCCCATGTGGACATGCCTGCGCAGACGGTTACTGATGAGTCATCAAAAACCGCTGGCGTCCCCGCCCTTAGGGACACCGCCAATCTTGTCATGACGGCCGCGCGCAGCGGCAGGCGGGTCGTCCGTGCCGTCCTCGGCGACCCCGGTCTCGACGGCCACGCGGCCGACGAGATGCTGTCCTGCGCCACCGAGGGCATCACCTTCGAGGTGGTGCCGGGCGTCGCCACGGCCGTCGGCGTGCCCGCCTACGCCGGAGTGCCGCTGCGCGACGGCAAGGGCCGCGCGGACGTCCGCTTCGTCGACGCCCGCACCGCCTCGGCCACCTGCTGGGCCGAGGTCGGCGCGAGCGAGGTCACGGCCGTCGTCTCGACCACCCTCGACTCGGTCGTCGCGGCCGCCGCCGAGCTGGTCTCCGCCGGGCGCAGGCCCGACACCCCGATGACCGTCACCGTCGCCGGCACCACCACCCGCCAGCGCACCTGGACCGCCACCCTGGGCAGCCTCGCCCAGGTCCTCAAGGCGGCGAAGGTCCTGCCGTCCCCGGACGGCGGCCAGCCCGTCATAGCCGTGGTCGGCGAGCGCAGCGCGGCCGCGCAGCGCGACCCGCTCTCGTGGTTCGAGTCCAAGCCGCTGTTCGGCTGGAACGTCCTCGTGCCGCGCACCAAGGAGCAGGCCGCCTCGCTCTCCGACCAGCTCCGTTCGTACGGCGCCGTGCCCAGCGAGGTCCCGACCATCGCGGTCGAGCCGCCGCGCACTCCGCAGCAGATGGAGCGCGCGGTCAAGGGCCTGGTCACCGGCCGCTACGAGTGGATCGCCTTCACCTCCGTCAACGCCGTCAAGGCGGTGCGCGAGAAGTTCGAGGAGTACGGGCTCGACGCGCGCGCCTTCGCCGGCATCAAGGTCGCAGCCGTCGGCGAGCAGACCGCCAGGTCGCTGGTCGAGTTCGGTGTGAAGCCCGACCTGGTGCCCAGCGGCGAGCAGTCGGCCGCCGGTCTCCTGGAGGACTGGCCGCCCTACGACCCGGTCTTCGACCCGATCGACCGCGTCTTCCTGCCGCGCGCCGACATCGCCACCGAGACCCTGGTGGCGGGCCTGATCGAGCTGGGCTGGGAGGTCGACGACGTCACCGCCTACCGGACCGTCCGGGCCTCGCCGCCGCCGGCCGAGACCCGTGAGGCGATCAAGGGCGGTGGCTTCGACGCGGTGCTGTTCACCTCGTCGAGCACCGTGCGGAACTTGGTCGGCATCGCCGGCAAGCCCCACAATGTCACCGTCATCGCCTGCATCGGCCCGGCCACCGCGAAGACCGCGGAGGAGCACGGCCTGCGGGTGGACGTGCTGTCGCCCGAGCCCTCGGTGCACAAGCTCGCCGAGGCGCTCGCGGACTTCGGCGCGGCCCGGCGAGACGCGGCCCTGGAGGCCGGCGACCCGGTCACGCGCCCCAGTGAGCGGCGGCCCGGATCGCGTAGAAGGGCACGGAGTTGAGCACCACTTACGGCACGTTCCCGGGGTCCCGTCCCCGGCGCCTGCGCACCACCCCCGCCATGCGCCGCATGGTGGCGGAGACCCGGCTGCACCCGGCCGACCTGATCCTTCCCGCCTTTGTGCGGGAGGGCGCCCGGGAGCCGGTGCCGATCTCCGCCATGCCCGGGGTCGTCCAGCACACCCGGGACACGCTGCGGAAGGCGGCCGTCGAGGCGCTGGCGGCCGGGGTCGCCGGGATCATGCTCTTCGGCGTGCCCGAGGACGCCAAGAAGGACGCGGCCGGCACCGCCGGCACCGACCCCGACGGCATCCTCCAGGTCGCCATCCGGGACGTGAGGGCCGAGGTCGGCGACGACCTCATCATCATGTCCGACCTGTGCCTGGACGAGTACACCGACCACGGCCACTGCGGGGTCCTCGACGCCGCGGGCCGGGTGGACAACGACGCCACGCTGGAGCGCTACGCCGAGATGGCGCAGGTCCAGGCGGACGCCGGCGTCCATGTGGTCGGCCCCAGCGGCATGATGGACGGTCAGGTCGGCGTCGTCCGCGACGCGCTCGACCAGACCGGCCACGAGGACGTCTCGATCCTCGCCTACACCGTGAAGTACGCCTCCGCGTTCTACGGCCCCTTCCGGGAGGCCGTCGGCTCGTCGCTCCAGGGCGACCGCAAGACGTACCAGCAGGACCCGGCCAACGTCCGGGAGTCGCTGCGCGAGCTCGCGCTCGACCTCGCCGAGGGCGCGGACATGGTCATGGTCAAGCCGGCCCTGCCGTACCTGGACGTCCTCGCCAAGGTCGCGGAGGCCGTCGACGTGCCGGTCGCCGCGTACCAGATCAGCGGCGAGTACGCGATGGTCGAGGCCGCCGCCGCCAACGGCTGGATCGACCGCGACCGGGCGATCATGGAGACCCTCACGGGCGTCAAGCGCGCCGGGGCGAACATGATCCTCACCTACTGGGCGACCGAGGTCGCGCGGCGGCTCGGGGCTTAGGGGCACCGGGCGCCGGAGTCACGGCGAGGAGCCGGGGGCGACCGTATCCGTACGGTCGCCCCCGGCTCCTCCCGTTCCCGGCCCGCTCCCGCCACGGCGGGCGAGCCGATGCTCTACGGTGTGTGCCACGCCACTCACGCAACGGAGGCGCGGGCATGGGCGACGACCCGGAGAACGACTCCGAAAAGGCAGACTCGGAGCAGGGCGGTCCGGGACCGGACGGCCCCGAGGAGGCCGACGACTGGGAGTACACCCTTCAGGTCCCCCGCGACCCACTGGCCCCCTGCATCGCACGGCGCACCCTGCGCACGATCTTCCAGCAGCACGGCTTCGCCGCCGTGGCGGACACCGCCGAGCTGCTGACCTCCGAACTGCTCACCAACGCCTACCGCTACTCCGACGGCCCCGCCTCGGTGCGGGTGCGGGGCGAGGGGGAGCGGGTGCGGGTGAGCGTCTGGGACACCAACCCCAAGCTCCCGGCGCCGGTCCGGGCCGTGCCGCCGGACGGCGAGGCCGAGCAGGGGCGCGGGCTGGGGCTGGTGTCGACGTGCGCCGACAGCTGGGGCGGCTTCGCGCTGCGGGACCAGCCGCAAGGGCTGGTCGGCAAGCTGATGTGGTTCGAACTGGGGGCGGGCTGACCCGCCCGCCCCCGGTGGGGTGCTTCAGAGCTGCTCGGGCGTCCGGATGCCCAGCAGCGTCATGCCCTGGCGCAGAGTGCGGGCCGTCAGGTCGCACAGGAAGAGGCGGTTCTCCACCTGCTCCGGCGTCTCCGCCTTGAGGACCGGGCACTCCGCGTAGAACGTGGTGTAGAGCGAGGCCAGCTGGTAGAGGTAACCGGCCAGCTTGTGCGGCTCGTAGGAGGCCGTGACCTCGGCGAGGAGCTCGCCGAACTGGTCCAGGTGCATGCCCAGCGCACGCTCGGCCGGGGCCAGCGCGAGCTCCGGGTGGGCGGCCGGACGGGCCTCGCCCGCCTTGCGGAGGATCGACTGGATCCGGGCGTAGGCGTACTGGAGGTAGACGCTGGTGTCGCCGTTGAGGGACACCATCTGGTCCAGGTCGAACTTGTAGTCGCGGGAGACGGACGTGGACAGGTCCGCGTACTTCACCGCGCCGATGCCGACCTGGGCGCCGCGCTCGGCGATCTGCTCCTCGGTCAGGTCCTGGGCCTTCTCCCGGACCACGGCCGTGGCGCGGTCGATCGCCTCGTCGAGCAGGTCGACCAGGCGGACCGTCTCGCCCTCACGGGTCTTGAACGGCTTGCCGTCCTTGCCGAGGACCGTGCCGAAGCCGAGCTGGACGGCCTTGACGTCGTCGGTCAGCCAGCCGGCCCGGCGGGCGGTCTCGAAGACCATCTTGAAGTGCAGGGACTGCCGGGCGTCCACCACGTACAGCAGGGTGTCGGCCTTGAGGTTGCCCACCCGGTCGCGGATCGCGGACAGGTCCGTCGCCGCGTAGCCGAAGCCGCCGTCGGACTTCTGGACGATCAGCGGCGAGGGGTTGCCGTCCGGGCCCTTGACGTCGTCGAAGAAGACGCAGAGCGCGCCGTTGGAACGGACGGCGACGCCGGACTCCTCCAGCAGGCGGCAGGTCTCGGCGAGCATGTCGTTGTAGCCGGACTCGCCGACGATGTCCTCGTCGCGGATCTCCACGTCGAGCTTGTCGAAGACCGAGTAGAAGTAGATCTTCGACTCGTCGACGAACCGCTGCCACAGCGCGAGGGTCTCCTCGTCGCCCGCCTGGAGGTCGACGACCCGGCGCCGGGCGCGGGCCTTGAACTCCTCGTCGGAGTCGAAGAGCGTCCGCGACGCCTTGTACAGCCGGTTGAGCGAGGACATGGCCTCCTCGCCGGAGACCTCGCCCTCGTGGTCCAGCTCGTGCGGGTGCTCGATCAGGAACTGGATGAGCATGCCGAACTGGGTGCCCCAGTCGCCGATGTGGTGGCGGCGCACGACCTTCTCGCCGGAGAACTCCAGGATCCGCACGACGGCGTCGCCGATCACGGAGTTCCGCAGGTGGCCGACGTGCATCTCCTTGGCCACGTTCGGCTGGGCGTAGTCGATGACCGTGGTGCCCGGGGCCTCGGCGAACGGCACGCCCAGGCGGTCGTCGGCGGCGCGCGCGGCGAGGGTCCGCACGATCGCCTCGTCGGTGATCGTGATGTTCAGGAAGCCGGGGCCCGAGACCTCGACATCCTTGATCAGGTCACCGGCGGGCAGGCCTTCGACGACCTTCGCCGCCAGCTCGCGGGGGTTGCCCTTCAGCTTCTTGGCCAGCGCCAGCATCCCGTTGGCCTGGAAGTCGGCCCGGTCGCTTCGTCGCAGCAGCGGGTCGGCGGTGCCGGCCTCCGGCAGGGCCGCCGAGAGGGCCTCCGCGAGGCGCTGGTGGAGCGAGGAAGCGAGGGAGGGAACCGAAGCCATGGGGTGGGTGCCATTCCGGTAGGCGGCATGAAGGTCCCCCCGAGTATCCCATGCGTGTACCACGGCCCCCCGGCGATTTCGCCGCACCCCGGGCAACCCCGGGGCCCCGCCTTTCGTCTGGGACAATGGTCATGCCAGGACCGTATGGAAGGAAGTGCCGTGGCTCAGGCTCAGAGCACCGAGGCCGACTGGGTCTCCCGTTTCGCCGACGAGGTCATTGCCGAAGCGGAGCGCCGCGCCCCCGGCAAACCCATCGTCGTGGCCTCCGGGCTCTCCCCCTCCGGCCCCATCCACCTCGGCAACCTCCGCGAGGTCATGACCCCGCACCTGGTCGCCGACGAGATGCGCCGCCGCGGGCACCAGGTCCGCCACCTGATCTCCTGGGACGACTACGACCGCTACCGCAAGGTGCCGAACGGCGTCCCCGGCATCGACGAGTCCTGGGCCGAGCACATCGGCAAGCCGCTGACCTCGGTCCCGGCCCCGGCCGGCTCGGCGTACCCGAACTGGGCCGAGCACTTCAAGGCCGCCATGGTCGAGGCGCTGGCCGAGCTCGGCGTCGAGTACGACCCGATCAGCCAGACCGAGCAGTACACCTCGGGCGTCTACCGCGAGCAGGTCCTGCACGCGATGAAGCACCGCGGTGACATCGACGCCGTCCTCGACCAGTACCGGACGAAGAAGGACCCCGCCGCGGCCGGCAAGAAGCCGCAGCAGAAGCAGCAGAAGCCGGTCGACGAGGCCGAGCTGGAGGCCGCCGAGGGCTCCGGCGCCGCCGCCGAGGACGACGGCAGCGGCTCCGGCGCGGGCTACTTCCCGTACAAGCCGTACTGCGCCGTCTGCGAGCGTGACCTCACCACCGTCACCTCCTACGACGACGAGTCCACCGAGCTCGCCTACACCTGTGTGTGCGGGCACTCCGAGACCGTCCTGCTCAGCGAGTTCAACCGCGGCAAGCTGGTCTGGAAGGTCGACTGGCCGATGCGCTGGGCCTACGAGGGCGTGATCTTCGAGCCCTCCGGTGTGGACCACTCCTCGCCCGGCTCGTCCTTCGTCGTCGGTGGCCAGATCGTCCGCAAGGTCTTCGGCGGCGAGCAGCCGATCGGCCCGATGTACGCCTTCGTCGGCATCAGCGGCATGGCCAAGATGTCCAGCTCCAAGGGCGGCGTCCCCACCCCGGGCGACGCGCTGAAGATCATGGAAGCGCCGCTGCTGCGCTGGCTCTACGCCCGCCGCAGGCCCAACCAGTCCTTCAAGATCGCCTTCGACCAGGAGATCCAGCGGCTCTACGACGAGTGGGACAAGCTGGAGTCCAAGGTCGCCGACGGCACGGTGCTGCCCGCCGACGCCGCCGCGTACGCCCGGGCCGCCCGCACCGCCGCCGGTGAGCTGCCGCGCACCCCGCGCCCGCTGCCGTACCGCACGCTCGCCTCGGTCGTCGACATCACCGGCGGCCACGACGAGCAGACCCTGCGGATCCTCGCCGACCTGGACCCGGCCAACCCGGTCACCTCGCTGGACGAGACCCGGCCCCGGCTCGACCGCGCCGAGCACTGGATCAACACCCAGGTCCCGGCCGAGTCGCGCACGGTCGTCCGCGCCGAGCCCGACGCCGAGGCGCTCGCCGCCCTCGACGACGAGGCCCGCGCGTCGCTGCGGCTGCTGCTCGACGGCCTCGACGACCACTGGTCGCTCGACGGCCTCACCACGCTCGTCTACGGCGTGCCGAAGGTCCTCGCGGGCCTGACGCCCGACGCCAAGCCGACGCCCGAGCTGAAGGTCGCCCAGCGGACCTTCTTCGCCCTGCTCTACCACCTGCTGGTCGGCCGGGACACCGGCCCGCGACTGCCCACGCTGCTCCTCGCCGTGGGCGCGGACCGGGTGCGCAAGCTGCTGGCCGCGTAACACCCCGCGGCAAAGGCGGAGGGCCGCCACCCGGTGTCACCGGGTGGCGGCCCTCCGCCTTTGCGGCCCCGCGCTACTTCTTGTTCGCCTCGGCGACGGCCGTGACGGCCTCCTTCGCCGCGGTCTGCGCGTTCTTCATCAGGCCCTCCGCGTCGGGGTTCTTCGCCCCCTGGTAGCCCGCGCCGCTGTACTTCACGGTGATCACGACATTGGCGGTGCGGGTGACGACGATCGCGTTGCGGTAGTCGTCGTCGCTCTTGCGGTAGTCCGAGGCCACGCTGTTCGCCTCGTCGCCGATGCCGGAGACCTTCTCCGTCTTGGCCTCCTTGGCGCCGTCCTCGGTGGCCGCCTTGGTGGTCCGCTGGGTGACGAACGCCTGGGCGCGCTTCTCGCCCGAGCCCAGGGCCGGGTCGGCGGCGAAGCGCTTCAGGGAGACCGTCAGGGTGCGGAACTGCATGTCCTTGGGGTCCTCGTCGTCGAGGCCGTTCCAGAAGCAGCTCGCCGAGTCGTTGGAGTCGGAGGCGGGGAGCGGGTCCCCCTCCTTCTTCTTCGCCTTCGGCACGATCGAGTCGATCGTCTTCTCGGTGATGGTCTTGCACACCTCGGGCAGCTTGGTGAACGTCGCCTCCTTGACGGACGGCGAGGCGCTGGGCGTCGCCGCCGCGGAGGGCGTGGCCGAGGACTTCTTCTTGTCGCCGGAGTCGTCCGAGCAGCCGGTGGCGACGAGCATCACCGGTACTGCGGCGCAGGCGAGGATTCGGGCGAGTCGCGGGGCTGTTCGGTGCATGGGTCCTTCGCTCGTTCAGGTTCGAGGGCGGGCCGGGCTGCGCCCGGGTCTGGTCGGCACGCTACGCGGCCGACGCACGGCGGTGGTCGAAGTGGGACGTTACTCGCCGGGCTAATTGCCGAAGTGCCCCGCGTCGAGTTCCCGGGCCAGGGCGTGCGCCCTGCCCTGGAGGTCCTCGCTGCTGGGGACGCGCTGCCGGTCGGTCGACCACTGGTCGTAGGCGATGGTCACCAGGACGTTGGCGGACCGGAAGACGATCGCGATGTCGCGGTGCACCCCGGAGCCCGTGGTGCTCAGCTTGTCGTCGACGAACGCCTCGTCGCCGAGGTCGTCGAGGGCGCGCGGGGCCAGCCCGGCGGGGGAGCCGGAGGGCGGGCCGGACGGGGACGGGGAGGCCGTGGTGCTCGGCTTGCCGGACTCCGCGCCGCCCTGCGGGTGCGCGCCGGAGCTCGTGCTCGGGCTGCCGGAGGAGGGGGCCGGGGTGGCGGTCGAGGAGGCCGAGGAGGTCGCGGCCGGGATGTGGGCGGCGGTGGCCTCGCGGGCGTAGAGCTGCCGCGCGCGCTGCTCGTCGCTGACGCCGGGCTGGTACGACACCACGCGCTCGAAGTCGACCGACAGGTGGCGGGTGCCCTCCGGGGTCTCCAGCCGCCAGCGGCAGCCGACGCGGCGGTCGGTGTCGTAGGTGATGGCGGCCTGGCCCTTGTAGACCTTCTCGATCTCGGCCTCGCTCTCGTCCTCGCCGGCGGGGAGCAGGCGGCGGAGCGTGTCGCGGTTGACGTAGCCGCAGGGTTCGGGGAGGCCGCGGTACTTGCCGGGCTCGCCGGCGGGGGCCGAGGAGCCGGGGTGGCCGGGCTTGGAGTCGTCGCCTCCGCCGCCGGCGCCGGAGGCTCCGCTGCACGAGGTGAGGCCCGCGGTGAGCACGGCCGCCACCAGCGCGGCGGCCGGTGCGTACGCCCTTCGCTGCACTGTCCGTGGCCCCTCTCGCCCGAAAACGTGTTGCCGCCGGTCCGGCGGCGGCTGGACAGTATGTCTACCGCACGTGCCGCCGCGTCTGCCGGTTCGCTGTCGTGAATCGTGAGATTTGTCCGGCTTTTGCGTTATCTTTCTTTTATGGGGTAATGGGGAAAATCATGTCCTACACCGAGGTGCCCGGCGCCCGGGTTCCGATCCGCATGTGGGCCGACCCGGCCACGGTCGAGGGCGTCGCCATGCAGCAGCTGCGCAATGTCTCGACCCTGCCGTGGATCGAGGGCCTCGCGGTGATGCCGGACGTCCACTTCGGTAAGGGCGCCACGGTCGGCTCGGTGATCGCGATGCGCGGCGCGGTGTGCCCGGCGGCGGTGGGCGTGGACATCGGCTGCGGGATGTCGGCGGTGAAGACGTCGCTGACCGCGGACGACCTGCCCGCCGACCTGTCGCGGCTGCGCTCCCGGATCGAGCAGGCGATCCCGGTGGGCCGTGGGATGCACGACTCCGCGGTGGACCCGGGTCGGCTGCACGGGCTGGCGACGGCGGGGTGGGACGACTTCTGGGGGCGGTTCGACGGGATCGCGGAAGCGGTCAAGTTCCGTCAGGAGCGGGCCACGAAGCAGATGGGAACGCTTGGATCCGGAAATCACTTCATTGAGTTCTGTCTCGATGAGACGGGTTCGGTCTGGCTGATGCTCCACTCCGGCTCCCGGAACATCGGCAAGGAGCTCGCCGAGTACCACATCGGCCAGGCCCGGAAGCTGCCGCACAACCAGGGCCTGATCGACCGCGACCTCGCGGTCTTCGTCGCGGACACCCCGCAGATGGCGGCCTACCGGCACGACCTGTTCTGGGCGCAGGAGTACGCCAAGCACAACCGCGAGCTGATGATGGCGCTCTTCAAGAACGTGGTCCGCAAGGAGTTCGCCAAGGCCGCGCCGACCTTCGAGCAGGTCATCTCCTGCCACCACAACTATGTGGCGGAGGAGCGCTACGAGGGCATGGACCTGCTCGTCACCCGTAAGGGCGCGATCCGCGCCGGCAGCGGGGAGTTCGGCATCATCCCGGGCTCGATGGGCACCGGCTCGTACATCGTGAAGGGCCTCGGCAACACGGCCTCCTTCAACTCCGCGTCCCACGGCGCCGGCCGCAGGATGAGCCGCAACGCCGCGAAGAAGCGCTTCACCACGCGGGACCTGGAGGAGCAGACGCGCGGCGTGGAGTGCCGTAAGGACGCCGGCGTGGTCGACGAGATCCCCGGCGCGTACAAGCCGATCGAGAAGGTCATGGAGCAGCAGCGGGACCTCGTCGAGGTCGTCGCGAAGCTGAAGCAGGTCGTCTGCGTCAAGGGCTGACGCACGGGAAGGGGCCCGGCATCCGCGGTGGGTGCCGGGCCCCTTGCGCGTGGGCCGCGCGGGCCGGGTGTGTCAGGCGTCCTGCTGGTACCAGCGCAGCTCGACCGTGTTGCCGTCCGGGTCCTGGACGTAGAGGGACTGGCCGTCGCCGCGGGCGCCGAAGCGGGAGCCGGGGCCGTCGGTGACCGTGAAGGTGCCGGAGTCGATCACGGTCTGCCAGTCGAGGGGCTCGACGACCAGGCAGATGTGGTCGACGTTGGACTCGCCGCGGTCGCGGGCGAACAGGTCGATGATGGTCGTGGGCGAGACGCGGACCGAGGGGAAGGGCACCTTGCCCGCACGCCACTCGTCCACCCGGACCGGCTCCAGGCCGAGCGGGCCGGTGTAGAAGGCCAGCGCCCGCTCGACGTCGGTGACGTTGAGCACCAGGTGGTCGAAGCCGGTTACGCGCATGGGATTCCCCTTTCCTAGGGATTCACGGGGCCGTCCCCCCAGGACGGCCGCCGCATGAACGTAACCCTTAATGATCTTCTGCGCGAGGGTTTACAGCTCGCGGTGGACCTTGCGGTTGGCGGCCTGGGCGCGCGGGCGGACCACCAGGAGGTCGACGTTGACGTGCGGCGGGCGGGTGACGGCCCAGGCGACGGTGTCGGCGATGTCCTCGGCGGTCAGCGGCTCGGCCACGCCCGCGTAGACGGCGGCGGCCTTCTCCTCGTCGCCCCGGAAGCGGGTGACGGCGAAGCCCTCGGTCTTCACCATGCCGGGCGCGATCTCCACCACGCGCACGGGCTCGCCGCACAGCTCCAGGCGGAGGGTCTCGGCCATCGCGTGGGCGCCGTACTTGGCCGCGACGTAGCCGCCGCCGCCCTCGTAGGTGGCGAGGCCGGCGGTGGAGGAGACGATCAGGACGGTGCCGCCGTCGGGGGCGGTGCGCAGGCGGGGGAGCAGGGCCTGGGTGACGTTGAGCGTGCCGAGGACGTTGACCTCGTACATCGTCCGCCAGTCGGTGGGGTCGGCGGTCGCGACGGGGTCGGCGCCGAGGGCGCCGCCGGCGTTGTTGATCAGGACGTCGACGGCCGGGAAGGCGTCGAGGAAGGCGCCGAAGGCGGTGACGGCGGCGCGGTCGGTGACGTCGAGCTCATGGGCGACGGCCTTGTGACCCGCGGCGGTGAGCTCGGCGGCGAGCGCCTCGATCCGGTCGCCGCGCCGGGCGGTGAGCACGACGCGGTAGCCCTCGGCGGCCAGCCGGCGGGCGGTGGCGGCGCCGATTCCGCTGCTCGCGCCGGTGATGACTGCGGTGCGGGTGCTCATGAGGGGCCTCCTGGGGCGCAAGCGACGTGGCAGATCCGTGCGCAGGATATGCGGCGGGTGTGCCGGGGGCGGCGGCCGCCCGTGGTGTTCCGGCCGGGGCGCCCGGGGTGTCCGTGGCGGCCGTACGCGGGGGCCCTGGCGGTCGTAAGAGGGGCCCTGGCGGTCGTACGCCGGTGCCTCGGCGGTCGTACGTGGGTGTCCGGGGACGGTCGTGTCTCGGGCCGGGGGTCCGTGGCGGCCGTACGCGGGGGTCCTGGCGGTCGTACGCCGGGGCCTTGACGGTCGTACGTGGGTGTCCGGGGACGGTCGTGTCTCGGGCCGGGGGTCCGTAGCGGCCGTACGCCGGGGCCTCGACGGCCGTTATGCCGGTGTCCGGGGAACGGCCGTACCTCCGTGTCCGCGGCGGGCGTCCGTCAGCGGTCGCGGGGGACGTACATGATGATCGCGACGCCGATCAGGCAGACGAGCGCGCCGAGGACGTCGTAGCGGTCCGGGCGGTAGCCGTCCGCGACCATGCCCCAGGCCAGCGAGCCCGCGACGAAGACCCCGCCGTACGCGGCGAGGATGCGGCCGAAGTCGGCGTCGGGCTGGAGCGTGGCGACGAAGCCGTAGGCGCCCAGGGCCACGATCCCGGCGCCGATCCACGCCCAGCCCCGGTGCTCGCGGACGCCCTGCCAGACGAGCCAGGCGCCGCCGATCTCCAGCAGCGCGGCGAGGACGAAGAGGGCGACGGAACGCAGGGGGAGCATGGCAGAAGGCTACGACCGGCCCGGGACCGGCAGGGGCGGGAGGCGGGCCGGGGAGCGAACGGACCGGCCGGAGGCCCACCCTCCCCTGGCGGGGACACCGGCCGGTCCTTCCTCGACCGCGGAGGGACCGGCAGGGGCGGGAGGCACCCGGAGCGTCCGCGGGAGGGTGCGGCCGGGGGCCGGGGCCACGGGCGTCACCCTAGGGCACGGGCGGGCCCTCCGGAAGGCGGCCCGGGCCCGGCGGCGAGAGTCTCGGCCAACCCCCGACGGGGGCCGCGCCGACGGGGGGCCGCGCGGAAACATGCGTAGGGCGGACCTCGTCACCCAACCACGGATCGCCCCCGGGCACGGTCGAATTCCGACGTTTTTCATACCTTCAGGGGCCTGGAGGCATGGCCCCTTCTGAGGAAAGACCGTGGGCCATACCTTTGCAGGAGCCACCCCGGACCCTGGTGGCGGCGGTGCCCGAGGAGCTGGCTCCCGGGGCCGTCCGGCCTGGTCCGAGCGGGGGAAATCGTCATGACGGAGTGGCAGGGCGCGGCCAGGATCCGTGTGGTCGGCCGGTGGGGCGTGCTGGAGCTGGCGGGTGAGGCCGATGTGGCGGCCGTGCCGGAGATGGAGGCACTGCTCCTCCGGCTCGTGGCGCTGGGCAAGCCCGTCGTCGTGGTCGACCTGCGGCAGGTGACCTTCTTCGACTGCGCCGTCCTGGGCGCGCTGTACCGGGCCCGGGGCGGGGTGCTCGCGGCGGGCGGCGCCTTCGAGGTGCTGTGCACCCGGCCGTGGGCGCTGAAGGTCATGCGCGTGGCCGGCCTCCTGGAGGTCTTCCGGCCCGTCGCCTCGCTGACGGATCTGGCCGATCTGGAGGACCTCGACGGCAGCCCCCGCAAGGGCACCCGGGCGTAGGGTGAAGACGGCGGGCCGCTCGTTCCGGGCGGCACGTATCGGACAGGCCCGGGAAGCAGGTGCCGGCGGTGGCGACCAGCACGGGCATGGCCCGGGTGCTGCGCGAGCTGTCCTCGCGGTCGGGCCCGGGACCGATCTGCGGGGATCCGCTGGAGTGCGCCCGCGTCCTGGGCGTGGACGGCGTGGCCGTCTCCCTCGTCACGAGCGGTGCCCTGAGCGAGCTGGTGTGGTCGTCCCCGGGGGCCAGCGAACGCCTTGAGGACGAGCAGTACACGCTGGGCGAGGGCCCGGGGGTGGACTCCGTCAGCTCCTGCGCGGTGGTCGTGGAGCCGGATCTGGCGCGGGTCCGCCCCGACCGGTGGCCGGTGCTGCTGCCCGCGCTGGCCGGGCTCGGTGTGGGCGCCGTCTTCTGCTTCCCGTTGCGCATCGGCGGTGTGTGCCTGGGCGTGCTGACCGCGCAGCGGGCCGTGCCGGGCCCGCTGACGGCGGCCGCGATGGACGACGCCCTGATCCTGTCCGCCGCGGTGACCGCGGTGGTGCTGGACGGCGGTGCGCGGGCGGAGACGCTCGCCACGGCCGAGTCCGGGGCCCCGCTGCACCGGGCCGCGGTCCACCAGGCCAGCGGCATGATCAGCGTCCAGGCGGGGGTGACCGTCGCCCAGGCCCTGATCCTGCTGCGGGCCCACGCCTACCGCCATGAGACGCCTCTGCTACGGGTCGCCGAGGACGTGGTCGCCCGCCGTCTGCGCTTCCGACACACTGGTGACGGGCCGGACCCGTCTTCGAGAAGAAAAGGGGATGATGGCCATGGCTAGCCAGCAACGCACGCTGGAGATCCTGGTCGAGGCCGTGGACTCGCTCATCGACGACTTCGACTTGATCGACTTCCTGCACAGGCTCGCCGCCCGCTGTGTCGAACTGCTCGACATCGACGCGGTCGGCGTGATGATCGTCGACCCCTTCGGCGAGCTCCAGGTCATCGCCGCCTCCGACGAGCACACCCGGCTGCTGGAGCTGTTCGCCCTCCAGCACGACCAGGGGCCGTGTGTGGAGTGCTACCGCACCGGGCACGCCCAGCTCGACATCGATCTGGAATCCCCCCGGGTCACAGCCGAATTCGGGCCCTTCGCCGCCCGCGCCCGGGAGGCCGGCTTCCGGACCACCCACGCCATCCCCATGCGGCTGCGCCACCAGATCATCGGTGCGGTGAACCTCTTCCACTCCCGCGCCGAGAAGCTCTCCGAGTCCGACGCCCAGCTGGCCCAGGCGCTGGCGGACGTGGCGACGATCGCCATCCTTCAGCAGCGCACCATCGAGCAGGGCAATGTCGACAAGGCGCAGTTGCAGGCCGCGCTGCACAGCCGGGTGGTCATCGAGCAGGCCAAGGGAGTGCTGGCCGAGCGCTGGCAGATCGGCCTGGACGCGGCGTTCGAGGCCCTGCGGAGCTATGCCCGTCCCCGCCGGCTGCGGCTGGCGGACCTCGCCCAGCAGGTGGTCCAGGGCACGCTGGACACCGCGGAGCTCGCGCCGCGCTGAGCCGCCGGGGCCCCGGGTCCGGCCGGGATCAGGGCCAGACGAGGCAGTAGGGCTGGTGGCCGTTCTCGTGCAGGCGGCGGGAGAAGTCCTGCCACTCGCGGAGGAGCTGGTAGACGGTGAACGCGTCACGCGGGCCGCCGCGGTCGGGGACCGTGGACCAGATGAAGGCCGCGGCGCCCACCGCCTCCTCGCCGACCCCGCGCAGTGGGTCGACCACGGTCATGGGGAGTTTGACGACCGCGTAGTCGGGGTGGAGGACGACCAGTTCGAGCGGGGGGACCTTGTGCAGGGGTATGCCCTCGATGCCGGTGAGCACCATGGCGGCGACCGTTTCCGGCTTGATCCTGGTGAACATGCCGCCCATGCCGAGCTCGTCGCCGCCGAGTTCCTCCGGGCGCATGGAGATCGGGACGCTGGCCGCGGCCGCACTGTTGGGTGCCCCGAAGTATTTGTAGGTCACCCCCACCCGGCCACCACTCCTGCTGATCTCCGTGCCGTCCACGCCGGGCGTGCCGTCTTCTTCGCGCCGGCCCCTGTGGCGCCCCCTGCGGGACCTCTGGGCTCGCTCGGGGCCCAGGTCATCGGTGCCCTCGCCCAGTCCGCCACCGCGATGCATATCTCCACCCGACCGCTTTTTTACGCAGGGCAGCCCCCGCCGCGCAACCCGATCATCGTCTCAGAGACCTCCCCCGTGAAGAGCGCGCGAAACGCCCGAGGGCGAGTCCCCGGCAGGCTCTGAGACCATGGCTAGCGTGAGCTACCCATATGATGCCCAAGCTTCGCATGGTTGAGGTAGTTGGGGTAGTGTCCCAACATGCCGGCAAACTCGAAAGCTGGGCACCCGGAGCACGTCTCTACCGCGCTCCGGGTAGCAGCAGGGTATACCCGTCAGTCGAAGAAGAAGACCGACAAGTCGGAAGCCAGTCCGCAAACGCAGGACCAGGCCACGGAAAGAAAAGCGCGAGACCGGGGCTGTAGTTTCGCGGGGCATTATCGCGATATCGGCGTATCCGGTTACGATCCGGGCGCGAAGCGAAAGAATTACGAGCGGCTGCTCAATGATTGCCGCACCGGGAAAATCCAAGAAATCGTCGTATTCAACGTCACTCGGTTCTCCCGCCGGGAGCCGAAGGATGCGATTCCTGTCGTCCTTGAGCTGTTTTCGCTCGGGGTCACCATCACTTCCGTCTCCGAAGGATCCTTCTCCTCTGCCAGCACGATGGAACTCATCATGCTGATCATGAGGTTGGACGCTGCCCATCAGGACAGCAAGAACAAGAGCGAAGCCATATCCGGCGCCAAGCGTCTGGCGAAGAATCTGGGTGGCTGGACGGGCGGAACTCCCCCGTACGGCATGGAGAGTTATCCCGAATCCGTGACTCGGATGGTGGACGGGAAGCCCGTGACCGTCACGATTCGATCGCTCCGCCCTGTGGCGCGGAAACCGGACGGAACGGACCCTGCCAGCGTGGTCCTGCGTGTCGTGGATCGGATCTTCGACTTCAAGAGTCGCCCATGGGCCGGAAAGAAGAACGCTCACCCCGCTTCCCCCGGAGGTATCGGCACCTGGCTGAACCGGACCGGTGTGCCGAGCCGGAAGGGCACCGGGTGGCGGAACCCCACCGTGAACCGGATGCTCGCCGACCCTCGATTGGCCGGGTTCGCGGCCGAGCCCCTGTATCGGAAGGACAAGGACGGGAACCCGACGCGGACGCTGGACGGCTACAGGATTCTCCGTGACGAGGAAACGGGTGATCCGATCGTCATCGGAGAAGCGCTCATCCCGCCCGCCCGCTGGTTTGAATTGCAAGAATGGCTGTCCGAGAAGGAATGGTTGTCCGGGCGCACCAGTGCCGCCGATACGTCACGGTCGGAATATCTGCTGACTGCCATGGACGTACTCAAATGCGAGTGCGTTCGCCCCCTCACGGGGTCGCCGGGCATCTATAAGTGCTCCCGGGCCAAGGGCGTGCAGGTGCCCGGTGAGCATGTGGGCGGTCTCACCATCAACCAGAAGGAAGTGGACGAGCACGTTGCCCGCCGGATCATGGCCGTCCTCATGGCGGCGCAGGATGATCCGGAGCCCGAGATTCTCGACATCCTGGAGGAAGCGGCGCGCCGTCTCGCCCAGGTGCGGGAACAGCCGGAAAGGCGGGGCGAACGCGCTGCGCTCATGGGGGAGCGCACGGACGTCACCAACGCCATCAAACAGCTCTACGACGATCTGGACTCGGGCATCTATGCCGGCCGGATCGGCCGGGCCCGCTTCCTGAGCGACAAGGAGCGTCTCGAAGGCCGTTTGGAGGCCATCGAGCGTCGTATCGGCGAGGTGGGAGGTCCGGAGCGGCCGGCGCTGCCCATCGAGCAGTGGACGGCGAGTGAGGACGGCGACCCCTTGGGCCCGGGATCTTGGTGGGAGACAGCGGCCGTCGCCGACCGTCGGCTGTTGGTCCGACTGTTCGTCGACGAGGTCCGGGTGGCCAAGGCGACGTACCGGGGTGGGACCAAGCGTGTGTGCCGGGCGGCGGAGCGCGTGACGGTACGGATGGCCCGGCGGCAGCGGAAGGACTGCGTGAGACCCGGCAGCGGCGGCCCCATGCCGACCGTGCCGTATGAGGCAGGGACGTAACCTGTCGGCATGGCGAATCAGTACGTAGCAGGGGCTCCGGAGGGCCCGCCCGGGGTCGGCCTGACCACCCTGCCGGCGGCGGTCCGGGCCGCGGCTCGCGCGTGCGGCCAGCAGGTCCTTCGGGACGTGAGTCAGAGCAAGTCGTGGGCGAACGGAGCGCACCAGTGAATGAAAAGCCGCAGGTCAGGCCCGAATTGCCCTATGCGTATGAAGCGCCGGTCTCGCAGAGCCTCTTCGACCGCGCGTCTGCCGTGACACCCGGTGGCGTGAACTCTCCGGTGCGCGCGTTCCGGGCCGTGGGCGGTACGCCCCGGTTCATGGTGTCCGGTAAGGGTCCGTACCTCACGGACGCCGACGGCCGGGAGTATGTGGACCTCGTGTGCTCCTGGGGTCCGATGATCCTCGGGCACGCGCGTCCCGAGGTGATCGCGGCCGTTCAGGAGGCCGTGGCCCGCGGTACGTCCTTCGGCACGCCCGGCGAGGGCGAGGTCGCGCTGGCCGAGGAGATCGTCGCCCGGGTCGAGCCCGTGGAGCAGGTGCGCCTGGTGTCGTCGGGCACCGAGGCGACCATGTCGGCGATCCGTCTCGCGCGGGGCTTCACCGGCCGGGCCAAGGTGATCAAGTTCGCCGGCTGCTACCACGGCCATGTGGACGCGCTGCTGGCCGCGGCCGGCTCCGGCGTGGCGACGTTCGGGCTGCCGGACACGCCCGGGGTGACCGGCGCGTCCGCCGCCGACACGATCGTGCTGCCGTACAACGACCTGGAGGCCGTGCACGAGGCGTTCCACGCGCACCCGGGCGAGATCGCCTGTGTGATCACGGAGGCGTCGCCGGGCAACATGGGCGTGGTGCCGCCGCGCCCGGGGTTCAACGAGGGCCTGAAGACAGCCTGTGCGAAGAACGGCGCGCTGTTCATCTCCGACGAGGTGATGACGGGCTTCCGCACCAGCAAGGCCGGCTGGTACGGCGTCGACGGGGTGAAGCCGGACCTGCTGACCTTCGGCAAGGTCATGGGCGGCGGCTTCCCGGCGGCGGCGTTCGGCGGCCGGGCCGATGTGATGGGCCACCTGGCCCCGGCGGGCCCGGTCTACCAGGCGGGCACGCTCTCGGGTAACCCGGTGGCGACGGCGGCGGGCCTGGCCCAGCTGCGGCTGCTGGACGACGCGGCGTACGAGAAGGTGGACGCGGTCTCCGCGGAGATCCGGGGGCTGGTGACCGAGGCCCTGACCAAGGAGGGCGTGGCGCACCGCCTCCAGGTGGCGTCCAACATGTTCTCGGTGTTCTTCACCGACCGCGAGGTGCTGGACTACGAGCAGGCGAAGGCGCAGCAGGCGTTCCGCTTCAATGCGTTCTTCCACTCGATGCTGGCGCAGGGCGTGTATCTGCCGCCCTCCGCGTTCGAATCCTGGTTTGTGTCGACGGCGCACGACGGCGCCGCGATCGAGCGGATCGCGGTGGCGCTGCCGGCCGCGGCCCGGGCGGCTGCCGAGGCGACGGAATGATGGACGGTATGACCAGCGATGTGAACGGGGCCCGGAGGGCCAAGGGCGACGAGCTGACCGTCGTCCATCTGATGCGGCACGGCGAGGTGCACAACCCGGAGGGTGTGCTTTACGGGCGCCGGCCCGGGTACCACCTGTCGGAGCTCGGGCTGCGGATGGCGGACCGGGTGGCGGAGCACCTGGCGGGGCGGGACATCACCCATGTGGTGGCGTCGCCGCTGGAGCGGGCGCAGGAGACGGCGCTGCCGATCGCCAAGGCGCACGCGCTGGACCTGGCGACGGACGAGCGGCTGATCGAGGCGGAGAACGTCTTCGAGGGCAAGACGTTCGGCGTCGGTGACGGCGCGCTGAAGAAGCCGGCCAACTGGAAGTACCTGACGAATCCTTTCCGCCCTTCGTGGGGCGAGCCGTACGTCGAGCAGGTCGTGCGGATGATGGGTGCGCTGGGTGCGGCGCGCGATGCCGCGCGTGGTCACGAGGCCGTCTGTGTGAGCCATCAGCTGCCGATCTGGATCGTGCGGAGTTTCGCGGAGCGGCGCCGGCTCTGGCACGACCCGCGTAAACGTCAGTGCACGCTGGCGAGCCTGACGACGTTCACCTTTAGGGGGGACAAAATCGTGTCGGTGGGCTACAGCGAGCCGGCCCGGGATCTGGTTCCCGCGCACCTTCTCGCGGGCGCGAAGCCGGTAAAGGGCGGGGCCAAGGCGTTCGGCGCCTGAGAGTAAGGCATGGGCCGGAGTTTCGCGGCTTGAAGCATAAAGTCCGGTAAGTCTCCGTAAAGACCGGCAAAAACGCGCAACCGCTCTGCTCGGCGCGCCCTCTCACGCAATGTCGTTTTATATGGACGACAAGATGCGTAGGGGGCACGTCGAGCAGGGACGGAGACGATATGCGCGACATCAGCCGACGAGGTCTCCTCGGCATGGGTGTGGGAGCGGCCGCCGCGGTGGGCGTCGCGGGGTGCTCCTCCTCCCCGGCCGGCGTCGACGATCCCTCGGCGAAGGCGAGCCAGCGGGCGAAGGCCAGCCCGATCGGCGACGGGTCCACCGCCGACGCCGGAGCCCAGCCCAACCAGCCGCCCAAGCCGGAGCGGCTGGAGCCGGGACAGCGGCCCCCGCAGTTCGTGATCTTCTCCTGGGACGGCGCGGGCGAGGTCGGGAACGGTCTCTTCCCGCGCTTCCGGGAGCTGGCGCGGGACCACGGGGCTCGGATGACGTTCTTCCTGTCCGGGGTCTACTGCCTCCCGGAGTCCAGGAAGAATCTCTACAAGCCGCCCAACAACCCGGTCGGCGCATCGGACATCGGCTATCTGACCGATGCCCACATCAGGTCGACGCTGGAGAACCTGCGCGCGGCGTGGCTGGAGGGGCACGAGGTCGGCACCCACTTCAACGGGCACTTCTGCGCGGGCTCCGGCTCGGTCGGGAACTGGACGCCCGAGGACTGGGAGTCCGAGATCGAGCAGGCCGTCTCGTTTGTCACCGAGTGGCGGACGAACACCGGATTCAAGGATCTGGAGCCGCTCCCGTTCGATTACCGCAAGGAGCTCGTCGGCGCCCGTACGCCATGTCTGCTGGGGCAGGACAATCTGCTGCCGACGGCGGCGAAACTGGGCTGGCGGTACGACGCGAGTTCGCCGGGCGGCCTTCAGATGTGGCCCAAGAAAAGGCAGGGCCTCTGGGATCTGCCGTTGCAGCAGATACCCTTCCCCGGCCATTCGTTCGAAGTCCTCTCGATGGACTACAACATCCTGGCCAATCAGTCGAAGAACACCACCCGGGGACCCCGAGCCAACTATCCGGACTGGCGGCGGCAGGCGACGGATTCGTACATCGCGGGCTTCGATCGCGCGTACGAGACGAACCGGGCGCCCTTCTTCGTGGGCAACCATTTCGAGGAGTGGAACGGTGGCATCTATATGGATGCCGTCGAAGAGGCGTTCAAATACATAGCCGACGACAAGCGCAAGGACGTCCGGGTGGTCTCCTTCCGGCAGTTCGTCGACTGGCTGGACGCCCAGGACCCGGAGGTCCTGCGGGGGCTGCGCAAGCTGGACGTCGGGCAGAAGTGGCGGGCCCGTATCGACTGAGGCGCCGGCGGGGGCGGCAGGGGGCGGCAGGGGTCCTAGGGGGCGAAAGGCGTGAAAGGCGGGCGGAGAGGGGGCGACGGGCCGTCGTACGGCGGCCTCCGACCCGTTCGAGGGGACCCGGAGGGGGGTGCGGAAGATCCCTAAACGGACCATGCGAAACTTTTCACATGAGTGCCTGCCGCGCCTTTCGACGCCCTGTCCCACGCCGGCGTACCACCCTGCCGGCCGTCTTCGCCGCCGTCGCGGCCATGGCCCTGACCGCCTGCGGTTCGGGCGAGAACCCGAAGAGCGGGGGGCAGACGCAGTTTGTGCAGGGCGCGGGCGGCGTCAGCGTCGTCAACGACAAGAGCGCCCGGCAGAGCGCTCCCGGGCTCGACGGCAAGACGCTGGAGGGCAAGGCGCTCGACCTCGGCAAGGAGTACAAGGGCAAGATCGTCGTCCTTAACGTCTGGGGCTCCTGGTGCTCGCCCTGCCGGGCCGAGGCCAAGAACCTCGTCACGGTCGCGGGCGACTACAAGAGCAAGGGCGTGGAGTTCGTCGGGCTCAACACCCGCGACGCCGACCCCGCCCCGGCGCTCAAGTTCGAGAAGGAGTTCGGGGTCCCCTACCCCAGCTTCTACGACTCCGCGGGCGAGCTGCTGCTGCGCTTCCCCAAGGGCAGCCTCAACCCCCAGTTCATCCCCTCGACCGTCTTCATCGACCGCGACGGCAAGATCGCGGCGCGGGCCATCAAGGCACTGAGCGAGGAAGAGCTGCGCAAGACGCTCGACCCGCTGGTCGCGGAGAAGTGACCTCGTGACCCCCGTGATGACCACCCTGGCGGCCAACGCCGGGGACATGAACCAGACCGTCCTCACCGGGGCGCTGCTGCTCGCCCTGCCCATCGCGGTACTGGGCGGGCTCGTCTCCTTCTTCTCGCCGTGCGTCCTGCCGCTCGTACCCGGCTACCTCTCGTACGTCACCGGGGTCGGCGGCACCGACCTCGCCGAGGTCAAGCGCGGCCGGATGGTCGCCGGCGCGTCCCTCTTCGTCCTCGGCTTCAGCGCGGTCTTCGTCTCCGGCGGCGCCCTCTTCGGCAACTTCGGCTACGACCTCCAGCGCTACCAGCACGTCATCAGCAAGGTCCTGGGCGTCCTCACCATCGTGATGGGCCTCGCCTTCATGGGCCTGCTCTCCCGCTTCGGTCAGCGGGAGTTCCGCTTCCACCGCAAGCCGGCGATGGGCCTGGCCGGCGCGCCGCTGCTGGGCGCCATGTTCGGCGTCGGCTGGGCGCCCTGCGTGGGCCCGACGCTCGCCTCCGTGAACCTGCTGGCGATGAACCAGGGCAGCGCCGGGCGCGGCGCGCTGCTGATGTTCGCCTACTGCCTCGGCCTCGGTGTGCCCTTCATACTCGCCGCGGTGGCCTTCCGGCGCGCTCTCGGCGCGTTCGGCTGGGTCAAGCGGCACTATGCGTGGGTCATGCGGACCGGCGGTGTCATGCTCGTCGCGGTCGGTGTGCTGCTCCTCACCGGCGCCTGGGACCACATCATCGGCCAGCTGCAGGTGTGGTCCAACTCCTTCGTCCCCGAGGTCTGATCACCATGGCCAAGACAGAGACAACGCCCCCCGCCGAGGACAAGGACGTGGGCGCCGCGGGCTCCCGGCTGTCCACGGCCCCGGCCGAGGAGGCGGGGCAGTCGGTCCCCGGCTCGTTCGGCGGCGTCCGCAAGCCCGGCGCGCTGGGCATGCTCGCCTGGTCCGGCCGCGAGGCCGTCGGCTGGGTGCGCTGGATCTGGCGGCAGCTGACCTCGATGCGGGTCGCCCTGATCCTGCTGTTCCTGCTGTCGCTGGCCACCATCCCCGGCTCGCTGATCCCGCAGACCAGCATCGACGCGGTCAAGGCCGAGAACTGGCGGAAGGCCCACGAGACCCTCGCGCCGGTCTACGACAAGCTCGGGCTGTTCCACGTCTACAGCTCGGTGTGGTTCTCGGCGATCTACATCCTGCTGTTCACCTCCCTGATCGGCTGCATCGTCCCGCGCACCTGGCAGTTCGTCGGCCAGCTCCGCGGCCGCCCGCCGGGTGCGCCGCGCCGGCTGAACCGGCTGCCCGCGTACACCACCTGGCGGACCGAGGCCGAGGCCGGGCAGGTGCTGGCGGCGGCGGAGAAGCTGCTCAAGCGGCGGCGCTTCCGCGTCGAGCGCTCCGGTGACTCCGTCGGCTCCGAGAAGGGCTATCTGCGCGAGGCCGGAAACCTCCTCTTCCACATCTCCCTGATCGTGATGCTGGTGGCCTTCGCCTCCGGCCAGCTGTGGAAGTCCGAGGGCCAGTCGCTGATCGTCGAGGGCAAGGGCTTCTCGAACAAGCTGGCGCAGTACGACGACTTCAAGTCCGGCTCGCTCTTCGACTCGGACGACCTGGAGCCCTTCAGCTTCTGGCTGGACGGCTTCGAGGCGACGTACGAGCGCACCGGCCCCCAGCGCGGCACGCCCCGGACCTACGAGGCGCACGTCAGCTACCGGGAGCGCCCGGGCGCCCCGCTGCGCAAGCAGACGATCAAGGTGAACGAGCCGCTGGAGGTGGCCGGCTCCAAGGTCTTCCTCATCGGCCACGGCTATGCGCCGGTCGTCACCGTCAAGGACGGTCAGGGCGACATCGCCTTCCGGGGCCCGGTGCCCTCGCTGCCGCTGGACGGCAACATCACCGAGACCGCGGTCATCAAGGTGCCGGACTACCGGGACAAGGACAACAAGCCGGACGACTTGGGCTTCCAGGGCTCCTTCGTGCCCACCCTCGACCTGTCGACCGAGTCGATGAACTCGCAGTTCCCCGCCCTGGACAACCCGCACCTGGTGCTGACCGCCTACCACGGCAGCCTGGGCCTGGACTCGGGGCTGCCGCAGAGCGTCTACCGCCTCGACGTGTCCAAGATGAAGCAGTTCAAGAAGCCGGACGGCCGTCCCTTCGCGCAGGCCCTCAAGGTCGGCGACAAGATGACCCTGCCGAACGGCGCGGGCACCCTGGAGTTCGACGGCATCAAGCCGTGGGCCACCTTCCAGGTCTCCCAGCAGCCCGGCAACGAGGCCGCGCTCGGCGGCGCCGTCGCCGCGCTCGTGGGCGTGGCCGCCTCGCTGTTCATCCAGCGCCGCCGGGTCTGGGTGCGGGCCGTGGCCGGCCCCGACGGGCAGACCGTCGTCGAGGTCGCGGGCCTCGGCCGCAGCGAGTCCGCGCGGCTCCCCGAGGAGCTCGCCGACCTCGCCGTCGCCCTCTACCCCGACGCCCCGCCCGTCACCACGCCCGACCCCGCAGATTCCGCTGATCCCTCCGAAGGAGCGCGCGCGTGATCCCCATCGCTGCCGCAGCCAACGAGAACATGGCGAACCTCAGCAATGTGCTGGTGTACTCCGCCATGGCCGTCTACACCCTGGCCTTCCTCGCGCACATCGCGGAGTGGGTGTTCGGCAGCCGCAGCGCGGTCGCCCGGACCGCCGCCGCGATCACCACCGAGGCGAAGGCCGCCACCGCGTCCGCCGCGGGCGCCCAGGGGGGCGGCGGCACGGCGGTCCTGGACCGTCCCAAGGTCGTCACCCGCGCCGTCGCCGGCGGCCGGGACGTCCCGGACGGGCCGGGCGCCGCGGGCACCAGCGAGAAGGGCGACGTCTACGGCCGGATCGCGGTCTCGCTGACCGTCCTCGGCTTCCTCCTCCACGCGGGCGGCGTGGCCACCCGCGCGCTCTCCGTGGAGCGGGCGCCGTGGGGCAACATGTACGAGTTCTCCACCACCTTCGGCATGGTCGTGGTCGCCGTCTACCTCGGTCTGCTGATCGCCGGGAAGAACGTGCGCTGGCTCGGCCTGCCGCTGGTCACCACCATCCTGCTCGACCTGGGCCTGGCCGTCTCGGTGCTCTACACCGACAGCGACCAGCTGGTGCCGGCCCTGCACTCGTACTGGCTGTGGATCCACGTCTCCTGCGCGATCATCTCGGGTGCCTCCCTGTGGGTGGGCGCGGCCTCGACGCTCTTCTACCTCTTCCGCAACGGCTACGAGGAGCGCCTGGAGCAGGGCTACGTCGGCACCGACGGCCTGAACCGCCTGCTGGCGGAGCTCCCGGCCAAGGGCCGCGGGATCCTCCGCTTCAAGGCGAAGGTCGCCAAGGGCACGGACACCTTCGTGATGCGCCTGCCGTCGGCGGCCACCCTCGACAAGTTCGCCTACCGCATCAACGCGACCGTCTTCCCGCTGTGGACGTTCACGATCATCGCGGGCGCGATCTGGGCCGAGGCCGCCTGGGGCCGCTACTGGGGCTGGGACCCCAAGGAGGTCTGGTCCTTCATCACCTGGGTCGCCTACGCCTGCTACCTGCACGCGCGCGCCACCGCGGGCTGGAAGGGCCGCAAGGCCGCCTACATCGCGCTGTTCGCCTTCGCCACGTACATCTTCAACTACTACGGCGTAAACATCTTCGTCACCGGCAAGCACTCCTACGCCGGCGTCTGAGCCCCCCGTACCGCCCAGAGGCCCGTCTCCCGCCGCGCGGGAGGCGGGCCTCGGTGGTAGAGCTGGACCCATGGAGATCCCCTCCCTGTACGGCAGGTCGGAGAAGCGGAACGCCGACGACCACCTGCTCCGCTACGAGCTGTCGCTGTCCTTCCCGGTGGCGGAGGTCTGGCAGGCCGTCGCGACCCCCGAGGGCCTGCCGACCTGGCTGGCCGCCGCCGACCCCTTCGACCAGCGTGAGGGCGGCGCGATCACGCTGCGCTGGCTCAACACCGACCCCGAGGGCCACGCCACGGTCGCACCCGGCCGGGTGACCGCGTGGCGGCCCCAGCGGGTCGCCGAGTACACCGTCGAAACCCACGGCCGGATCCGCTTCGAGCTGGAGCCCGCGCCGTCGAGCGTCGGCGGGACGCTGCTGCACTTCACCAATGAGCTGAACTGCTCCGAGAGCGTCCGCCTGGACTGCCTGGCGGGCTGGCACCACCACTTCGAATACCTGCTGGAGGCGCTGGCGGGCCGCCCCGCGGACTGGTCGGGCTGGACGCTGGAACGCTGGCGCAAACTACGGGCGGAGTACGAGCTGAGGGGGTCGTAGGGCGCGCCGCCTGGGGGAGCCCGAGGACCGGGGTCCGGGGCGGAGCCCCGGTTACGGGAAGGGGCGGGTAGGGGAAAACCGCCGGAGGCGCCCCTGCCGCACCCGCCCCCCCGCCCACCCGGGGTCACCTCCGCGGCCGCGACCCCGCCTCCTGCACCGGGAACTCCTGCGCCGCCCCCGGCAGCTTCGGCTTCGGCAGATTCGCGACGTCCCACCGCGCCTGTTCGAGCCGGGCCTCCGTGTCCCGGGGCAGCGCGGGCGGCGTCGCCCCGGCGCCGGAGAAGCCGAAGGCCGAGGTCAGGTCGCCGAAGGCGGAGCGCCGCCAGTCGCTGATGTTGGGCTCCTCGACGCCCGTCCAGCGCTCCAGGAAGCGGAGCACGGAGGTGTGGTCGAAGGGGTCGCCGGCGGCCCAGCCACCGACCGTCCACGGCGAGACGATCAGGCACGGCACCCGGAAGCCGCCGCCGATCGGCAGCCCCTTGACGAACTCGCCCGCGGTGCCCGCCGGGGGCACCGGCGGCGGCACATGGTCGAAGAGCCCGTCGTTCTCGTCGTAGTTCAGGATGAAGACGGTCTTCCGCCAGACGGCGGGGTTGTCGGCGATGGCCTCGATCTTCTTGGCGACGAAGTCGGCGCCCGCCGCCGGCAGGTACTTCGGGTGCTCGGACTGGGCCGCGGTCGGGATGATCCAGGACACCGCCGGGAGCCGGTCGTTCCGGGCGTCGTCCTCGAAGGTGCCCTCGGGCAGCCGGCGCATGCCCCGCTCGTACAGCGGTTCGCCCGCCTTGGCCTCCTGGAACGCCTCGAACTGCTCCAGCATGTTGCAGCCGTAGTTGTCCTGCTGCTGGTAGACGCGCCAGCTGACGCCCTTGGCCTGGAGCCGTTCGGCGTAGGTGGTCCAGCGGTAGGGCCTGGGGGCGAGGTTGTCGACGACCGGGCCGCCCCGGGTGCCGCCGGGGTCGATGGTGCCGGTCATCCAGTAGAGCCGGTTGGGCCAGGTGGGGCCGAAGACCGAGCAGAAGTAGTTGTCGCAGAGGGTGAACGCCTCGGCGAGGGCGAACTGGAAGGGGATGTCGTCGCGGGTGTGGTAGCCCATGACGTACGGACCGTTCGCGCCGTCGGCCTTGCGGTGCGCGGGCATCCAGCGGTCCATCCGGCCGCCGTGCCACGCCTCGTGCTGCACCGACCAGGCGTGGCTGGTGGACGGGATGGCCTGGGCGCTGCTGCGGCGGGTGTCGAGGTGGAACGGGAGCAGATAGCCCGCCGGGTTCCGCTCGTCCGGCTGGTGGAAGACGGAGCGGCCGTCCGGCAGGGTCAGGGCGTCCGGGTCGGAGAAGCCCCGGACGCCCTTGAGGGTGCCGAAGTAGTGGTCGAAGGAGCGGTTCTCCTGCATCAGCAGGACCACGTGTTCGATGTCGCTCAGCGAGCCGCTGCGGGCCGGTCCGGCCGCGACGGCCCGCCGCACGCTCGGCGGCAGCAGCGACAGTGCCGCGGCGCCGCCGACCGCGCCCGCCGCCGTGCCGAGGAGTCTGCGTCGGGTCATGTCAGGCATGCGTGCCCCTCTCCCTGGAGTCGCGTGGGGCCTCAGTCTTGCCCGTAGGACTCTTCCGGCACGCCCGTGCAGGGGGCAGGAGGGGATGCGTGAACGCTGCGCCAAATGGCTGTGGAGGTGCGGTAGTTGGGCCCCTGGCCGAGCGCGACGGGCCCGGCGCCCGCTGTGGAGCTACCCGATCGGGGGACGCCCGGCTACGCCGGACGGCCGTCCGGGGCTCCGGTGCCCGTCCCCCGGACGGTCGCGGTCAGACCGCGGGCGGGGCCTCGCCCCGCGGGCCGCCGGCGCCGCCGTCGTCGTCCCGCTTGAGCGACCTGAGGAACTCGGGGTTGTCGTCGGGCGCGACCCACCGCTGCCCGCCGGCCGTGCCCCGGCCGCCCGCCGCGGCCCGCGGCCGCCCCGCGATCAGCCAGGCGACCGGCCCGATCAGCACCTCGCCGAAGAGCAGGATGACAAACACCCAGGCGATCTTCGGCAGGCCGCGGACGTCCTTCTCGGGGGTGTTCAGGCAGTCGATGAAGGCGTAGATCCACAACGCCAGGATCAGCAGGAACGGCAGATACCTGAGCATGGCGGCGGACTCCCCGGTACGGCGGTACAGGCCGCTGGGCGGCCCCGATACCGGTCCAGGGTAGTCCGTGCCCGATACTGGAACGCATGGCTTACGACGATCTCCGCTCGTTCCTCCGGGCGCTGGAGCGCGACGGCGACCTCAAGCGCATCAAGGCCGAAGTCGACCCGTACCTGGAAATCGGGGAGATCGTCGACAGAGTGAACAAAGCGGGTGGTCCCGCGCTGCTCTTCGAGAACGTCAAGGGCGCGGCCATGCCGCTCGCCATGAACGTCTTCGGCACCGACCGCCGGCTGCTCAAGGCGCTCGGCCTGAAGTCCTACGACGAGATCAGCGAGAAGATCGGCGGCCTGCTCAAGCCCGAGCTGCCGCAGGGCTTCGTCGGCATCCGTGAGGCGTTCGGCAAGCTGGGCTCGATGGTGCACGTACCGCCGAAGAAGGTGAAGTCCGACAGCGCCCCGGTCCAGGAAGTGGTCCTCACCGGCGACGACGTCGACCTCGACCAGCTGCCGGCGCTCTTCACCTGGCCCGAGGACGGCGGCTCCTTCTTCAACCTCGGCCTCACCCACACCAAGCACCCCGAGACCGGCGTCCGCAACCTCGGCCTCTACCGCCTCCAGCGGCACGACAAGCGCACCATCGGGATGCACTGGCAGATCCACAAGGACAGCCGCAACCACTACCAGGTGGCCGCCAAGCGCGGTGAGAAGCTGCCCGTCGCGATCGCCTTCGGCTGCCCCCCGGCCGTCACCTACGCCTCGACCGCCCCGCTCCCCGGCGACATCGACGAGTACCTCTTCGCGGGCTTCCTCTCCGGCAAGCGGATCGAGATGGTCGACTGCAAGACGGTGCCGCTCCAGGTCCCCGCGGGCGCGGAGGTCGTCATCGAGGGCTGGCTGGAGCCCGGCGAGATGCTCCCGGAGGGCCCCTTCGGCGACCACACCGGCTTCTACACCCCGCAGGAGCCCTTCCCGGCCCTGCGCATCGACTGTGTGACGATGCGGCGGCGCCCGCTGCTCCAGTCGATCGTGGTCGGCCGGCCGCCGACGGAGGACGGGCCGCTCGGGCGGGCGACGGAGCGTTTCTTCCTGCCCCTGCTGAAGATCATCGTCCCGGACATCGTGGACTACCACCTGCCCGAGTCCGGCGGCTTCCACAACTGCGCGATCGTCTCGATCGACAAGAAGTACCCCAAGCACGCCCAGAAGGTGATGCACGCCATCTGGGGCGCGCACATGATGTCGCTGACCAAGCTGATCATCGTGGTGGACAGCGACTGCGACGTCCACGACCTCCACGAGGTCTCCTGGCGCGCCCTGGGCAACACGGACTACGCCCGCGACCTCACGGTCGTGGAGGGTCCGGTCGACCACCTCGACCACGCGTCGTACCAGCAGTTCTGGGGCGGCAAGGCGGGCATCGACGCCACGGCGAAGTGGCCCGAGGAGGGCTACACCCGGGACGGCGGCTGGCCGCGGATGGTCGAGTCGGATCCGGAAGTCGCCGATCGGGTGACGAAGCGTTGGAAGGAGTACGGGCTGTGACCCGTGGGCCGATGACAGTGGGGAGCGCGGGATTCCCCCGGCGCCGCCGGAGCGATGCGGGGTGCGGGCTGTGACCTCTGCGGCCGAAGGGGTCCTCGGACCCGGGCCCGCGCCCGCCGGGGGCAAAGTGCGCGCCTTCCTGCGCCTCGTGCTGATCGAGCACTCGATCTTCGCGCTGCCCTTCGCCTACATCGCCTCGTTCACGGCGATGTTCCAGGAGTACGGCGACATCCACTGGACGCGGCTGCTCCTGGTGACCGTCGCCATGGTGGGCCTGCGGACGTTCGCGATGGCCTGCAACCGGATCATCGACCGGGAGATCGACGCCCGTAACCCGCGGACGGCGGGCCGCGAGCTGGTCACCGGCGCCGTCTCGGTGCGCTCGGCCTGGACCGGCGCGCTGATCGCCGTCGTCGTCTTCCTGGGCGCGGCCGCGCTGCTGAACCCGCTGTGCCTGGCGCTGGCCCCGATCGCCGTCGTGCCGATGGTGGTCTACCCGTACGGGAAACGATTCACCGACTTCCCGCACGCGATCCTCGGCCTGGCCCAGGCGATGGGCCCGGTCGGCGCATGGCTGGCGATCACGGGCACGTGGTCGTGGGACGCGGTGATCCTCGGGCTGGCCGTGGGCGTCTGGATCGGCGGCTTCGACCTGATCTTCGCCTGCCAGGACGTGATCGCCGACCGTGCGCACGGGGTGAAGTCCACGCCGGCCCGCTTCGGCGTCCCGGCCGCGCTGTACGGCGCCCGCGCCTGTCACGCGGTCACCACGGCCCTGCTGGTCTGGTACGCGCTGGCCACGGACGCGGGGGCGTTCTTCTGGGTGGGCCTCGCGGTGGTGGCGGTGGCGTTCGTCTATGAGCACACGATCGTCAAGCCGCATGACCTGTCCCGCCTGAACCGGGCATTCTTCAGCGTCAACGGGTTCATCGGAATTGCCCTTTTCGTGTGCGCGCTGCTGGACCTCCTGGTGCGCGGCCTGACCGTCTGACCGGCCCGCGCGCAAGCGAAAGGGCGGCCCGCCACGGAGGCGGGCCGCCCTTTTCGCTGTGCGCAGGGGCTCAGGTCAGGGGGTTCAGATCCCCATGCCCGAGTCCTTGCCGCCGCCCATCTTGTCGCTGAAGAGCAGCATGGCCGCGCCGATCAGGTCCTGCGGCTTGAGCTCCTTGGCGCCGGCCGGGGCCTGGATCTTGCCCGCGCCGCCCTTGATGCCGAGGGTCAGCGGGAGCTCGCCCTTGACCTCGTCGTCGAGCTGCGCGATGTCGACGGTCAGGGTGGAGACCATGCCGTCGCGCACGCCGACGTCGAGGGTGACGTCCTTGTTCTTGAGCTTGTCCAGGTCGCCGTCGACCTTGTCGCCCTTGCCCTTGCTGCCGAGCTTGTCCTGGAGCGGCTTGAGGCTCTTGTTGAGGTCGTCGGCGAACTTCTTCGCCGGAACGGTGACCTTGACGTGGTCGGCGCCGTTCTTCTTGCCCGCGTCCTTGAAGGTCGCGTTGCCGTCGAGGGACTTCTGCAGCGCGTCGAAGAGCTGCTTCTGGTCCTTCGGGTCGAGCTTGGGCTTGTCCTCGGACTTGCCGGACGCCTTGCTGAACGCCTCGAAGGACTTGGTGTCCATCCCGACCCACTCGCCCTTCAGGGCGCCCTTCACGGAGTCCATGGAGGACGGGAGGGTGTCGGCCTTCTTGGCGAGCTCGTCGAAGTCGGGGCGGCTAGAGGACTTGGCCGGGGCCTTCTTGTCGACCTTCGCGGCCAGGTCGCCGATGCCCTTGAGGTCACCGCGGAGGTAGACCTTGCTGGCGCCGATCGCGCGGACCTCGACCAGCGGCTTGCCGTCCTTCATGCCCAGCGCGAACGACCCCTCGCCGTTCTCGTCGTCGGCCTCGACGTCCTTGAGCGGCTTGTCGAAGCTCACGGAGTAGGAGAGGCGCAGATCGGCGAGCATGTCGGCGTGCTCCCGCTTGAAGTCCTTCTGGTCCTTCATCGCGGTGAAGATCTTGTCGGCGCTGGTGTCGAAACCTATCTCGGCGCTGAGCGACTTCTGCCTGCTGAGCTTGTCGAACGCCTGCTTGACCTTGGCGTCCGGGCTGAGGCTGGCGTCCCCGCCGTCGCAGGCCGCCGTACCGGCGGTGAGTGCGGCCACGCAGCCGACAGCGGCGAGAACCTTGCGCTTCCTGTGGATGATGAGCTCCCCGTGTGAGGGCCGTCCGGTGGGACGGCGGAAAAGACAACTGAATACAGTCCGAATAATCATGTCAAAGGACTTTCCGGGCGTGGTCCCGGCCCAGGACTGCGGCGGGGAGTGCCCGGCGGCTGCGACTAGGCTCGGAGCCGTGGAGCCGTACGAACACGTAACGCAACGTCAGGAACGCCGCCCTTGGGTGGTCGGTGTCTCCGGCGCGTCCGGGACGCCGTACGCGGCCGCCGTGCTGCGGGGGCTGCTGGACGCCGGTGAGGCCGTCGACCTGGTGGTCAGCAGGGCCTCGCGGCTGACGCTGCTGGACGAGACCGGGATCGCCTTCCGGGACGCGCACTGGCGCGAGGACCTGCGGAGCTGGCTGGAGCGGGGCGCCGACGGCAAGCCGCACTCCTTCGCCGCGGAGATGGCGGACCCGGCCCTCGCGGACGTGCGGTACTGGCCGGCCGGTGACCTCGCGGCCGGTCCGTCGTCCGGTTCGTACCCCGTCAAGGGGATGCTGATCGTCCCGGCGAGCACGGCCTGTGTGGCCGGGGTGGCGCTGGGGCTGTCGAAGGACCTGCTCCAGCGGGTGGCGAGCGTGACGCTCAAGGAACGCCGCCCCCTGGTGGTCGCGGTGCGGGAGACCCCGCTGAGCGGACAGACGCTCAAGCAGCTGGTGGCGCTGGACGAGGCGGGCGCAGTGGTGCTGCCCGCCTCTCCGGCGTTCTACGCGGGTGCGACGCACATCCAGGACCTCGTGGACTTCGTCGCCGGGCGGGTGCTGGACGCGGCGGGTGTGCCGCACCAGCTCTACCGCCGGTGGAGAGGGGAGCTGGGTGAAGCTCGCTCCCCGGGGTGAGGGTCAGCGCTTGCGGGCGCGGGCGGTGCGGGCCGCCGCCTTGCCCTGCGGGGCCTGGCGCTCGGCGGTGGCGGGCTGGTGGGCACCCGAGCGGTTGGCCAGGTCCTGCAGCTCGCGCATACGGGCGTAGGCCATCTCGATCGTGTACACGGGAAGATCACTCCTGAAGGATCGTCGTTGATCTAGGGATCTGAAGAGAGATTCACAGGTCGTGAACCCCTGTATGCCTTAGATTCTACATGCAAAGCGACGAGTTCGCTGATTATTGAAAGGTGCCAGGTTATGGACGCGGTGGACAGGCAGCTCATCCAGGCCCTGCGGGAGAACGGCCGGGCCTCGTACGCGGAGCTGGGCCGGCTCGTGGGCCTCTCCGGGCCGAGCGTCACGGACCGGATCAACCGCCTGGAGGCGGCCGGGGTGATCACCGGCTACCGCGCGACCGTCAACGCCGCCTCGCTCGGCCTCGGCGTCACGGCGCTCATCGGCATCCAGCTCTCCGACGCGGCCGACCACGAGGACGTGGCGCGGCGGCTGCGCGACCTGGAGGAGATCGAGGACTGCTGGTTCATCGCGGGCGACGACTCGTACATGCTCAAGGTGCGCGTCGGCGACGTGGACGGCCTGGAGCGGACGATCCGCCGGCTGTCGGGGACCAAGGGCGTGAGCCGGACCCGTACGACGATCGTGCTGTCGACCAAGTGGGAGAACCGGGTCGGGGAGCTGCCCGAGGAGGTCTGACCGGGGCGGGGGGTTGGCCGGGGGAACCCGGAGCGCTAGGCGTAGGCTCGACAAGGTTGCAGAAGCGGATGTATGGGAGAGGCGGACGCAATGGACGCTGGGCTCAAGCGTGAGCTGGAGGACAAGGTCTTCGCCGGGGAACGGCTGACCCGTGAGGACGGCATCGCCCTCTACGAGTCCGACGACCTGGCGTGGCTGGGCGGGCTCGCGCACCACGTCCGCACGCGGAAGAACGGTGACGTCGTCCACTTCAACGTCAACCGTCACCTCAATATGACCAACGTGTGCACCGCGTCGTGCGCCTACTGCTCGTTCCAGCGCAAGCCGGGCGAGAAGGACGCGTACACGATGCGCATCGAGGAGGCCGTCCGCCTCGCCAAGGCGATGGAGAACGAGAACCTCACCGAGCTGCACATCGTCAACGGCCTGCACCCCACCCTGCCGTGGCGGTACTACCCGCGCTCGCTGAAGGCCCTCAAGGAGGCGCTGCCGAACGTCTCCCTGAAGGCGTTCACCGCCACCGAGATCCAGCACTTCGAGAAGATCTCCGGGCTGCCCGCCGACGAGATCCTCGACGAGCTGATCGACGCCGGTCTGGAGTCCCTGACCGGCGGTGGCGCCGAGATCTTCGACTGGGAGGTCCGGCAGCACATCGTCGACCACGACACCCACTGGGAGGACTGGTCGCGCATCCACCGCCTCGCGCACAGCAAGGGCCTCAAGGGCCCCTGCACCATGCTCTACGGCCACATCGAGGAGCCGCGCCACCGCGTGGACCACGTGCTGCGCCTGCGTGAGCTCCAGGACGAGACCGGCGGCTTCCACGTCTTCATCCCGCTGCGCTACCAGCACGACTTCGTGGACATGAAGGACGGTAAGGTCCGCAACCGCCTCCAGGCGCGGACCTCGATGGCCACCGGTGCCGAGGCGCTGAAGACCTTCGCGGTCTCCCGGCTGCTCTTCGACAACGTCCCGCACGTCAAGGTCTTCTGGGTGATGCACGGCGTGCAGACCGCTCAGCTCGCCCTCCAGCACGGCGCGGACGACATGGACGGCTCGGTCGTCGAGTACAAGATCACGCACGACGCGGACAACTACGGCACGCCGAACAAGCTGACCCGCGACGACCTGCTGGAGCTCATCCGCGACGCGGGCTTCCGGCCGGTCGAGCGCAACACGCGCTACGAGATCATCCGCGAGTACCCGGGCCCGGACGCCTCCCTGCGCGAATCGCCCCAGGCGATGCGGGTGTGACCGGTGGCCCCGGTCGTGCTTGACTGGAGCCGTCCGTAGTGACCCTTTCGGTTGCCGTTGAGAAGAAGGTCCCGTCCGTGAGCAGCAAGAAGTTCGCCTCGCTCCGCTACACCGCCTCGCGTGTCGCCCTGCTCGCCGCGTGCTTCGCCGTCGTGTGGGTGCTCTGCTACCTGCACGTCGTGCCGCTCGGCGCGAACAACTCGAACCTCGTCTGGATGGTGCTGCTCGCGCTGATCCTCTCCGCGCCGCTCAGCTGGGTCCTGCTGCGCAAGCAGCGTGACGCCATGTCCGAGCAGATCGTGGAGCGCGTCGACCGCGCGAAGGCCCGGATGGCCGCCACCGCCGGCCAGGAGGACGGGGTGTAACCCTCGTCACAACCGCTTCGCCGCCCCGCCCTGGAGTCACCGCTCCACGGCGGGGCTTCGGCGTTTTCCGGCGCCTGCCGGGCCGTTCCGGACCCCAGGAGTCCACATCTGCCCAAAGAAGAGCTTTGAGTCCCTCAAAGTTCGAGTGTTAACGTATTGGACATGAAGACAGCAGCAGCGCAGCGATCCCTCACGAGCCACGTGCTCGTGGCGCGCCTGCACGTCGATCTTTGCCGCTGCGTCTCCGCGGCCTGTTGCCGCCGCTGACCTATGTCGCCCGCGGCCAGAACCTTGGGGGCACCTCCCGGCGAGAGCCGGGTGAGTACGGACCTCCTCACTGGCGCGTTACGCCCTTTTCCTGACTTGATCCCCCAGCCGACGCTGGGCGGTACCCCCCGGAGTTTCCGTTGCCATCTACGCCCACGTCCTCCCCGGCGTCCCTGCGCGGGCGCATACCCAAGGTCCCGTTCTGGGCCCAGATCCTGCTCGGCCTGGTGCTCGGCGCCCTGCTCGGCTGGGCCGCCAAGAGCGGTGACGTCCACTGGCTGGAGGTCACCCTCGACAAGATCGGCAGCATCTTCGTCCAGCTGCTGATGGTCGTGATCGCGCCACTGGTCTTCTTCGCCATCATGGTGTCGATCACCAATCTGCGGAACGTCTCCAACGCCGCCCGGCTGGCCACCCGCACCCTGATGTGGTTCATGATCACCTCGCTGATCGCGGTGGTCATCGGTCTCGCGATCGGCCTGCTCACCGACCCGGGTTCGGGCACCGGCCTTACCGCGGCCGACGGCAAGGAGCCCAAGAAGCACGGCTCGTGGCTGGACTTCCTCACCGGGATCGTCCCCACCGACGTCATCACGCCGTTCACCGAGCTGAACGTCCTCCAGATCGTCTTCATGGCCGCCGCCGCGGGCATCGCCATCCTCCAGGTCGGCGACAAGGCCAAGCCCGTCCTCGACCTCAGCCAGGCCGCCCTGGAGCTGCTCCAGAAGGTCCTGTGGTGGGTCATCCGGCTCGCCCCGCTGGGCAGCCTGGGCCTGGTCGGCACGGCCATCGCCACCTACGGCTGGGACCTGATCGGCAAGTACGCGACCTTCACCGCGGACATCTACGTCGGCTGCGCCATCGTGATGTTCGGCGTCTACCCGCTGCTGCTGGCCACGGTCGCCAAGGTGAACCCGCTGCAGTTCTTCAAGGGCGCCTGGCCCGCCATCCAGCTGGCCTTCGTCTCCCGCTCCTCCGTCGGCACGATGCCGCTGACGCAGAAGGTCACCGAGCGCCTCGGCGTCCCGAAGGAGTACGCCTCCTTCGCGGTGCCCTTCGGCTCCACGACCAAGATGGACGGCTGCGCCTCGATCTACCCGGCGATCGCCGCGATCTTCGTCGCGCAGGTCTTCGACGTGAACCTGGAGATCCGGGACTACGTCCTGATCGCCTTCGTCTCCGTCATCGGCTCCGCCGCCACCGCCGGTCTGACCGGCGCCACGGTGATGCTGACCCTGACGCTCTCCACGCTGGGCCTGCCGATGGCGGGCGTGGGCCTGCTGCTGGCCATCGACCCGATCGTGGACATGATGCGCACCGCGACCAACGTGGCCGGCCAGTCCGTCGTCCCGATCCTGGTCTCGGCCCGCGAGGGCATCCTGGACCGCAAGGCGTACGACGCGGCGACCGCGTCCCCGCTGGAGCCGGTCCCGGGCACGGAGCCGGTCCCGGCCGCCGCGGCGGCCTGACGGGCCTTCGGTACCTCCGGTACGGGCTGGCCTGAATCTTGCGGTCGGGCCGGTTCGGCCTGAACCTCACTCCCGGGCGTCCCTCCTCCCCGTAACATTACCTGCCGGTAATGTAGCGGGGGCGGAGGGACGTTTGTCGTGAATGCTGCACGAACTGACGCTGCTGAGGCCGGGATGACGGCGAAGCCCAGGCCCAGGCCCAAGCCCAGGATCAAGCGCATGCCGCGCGAGGTGCGCGAGCGCCAGATGGTCGACGCGGCCGTGGAGGTCTTCGCGCGCCGGGGCTACCGCACGGCGTCGATGGACGAGATCGCCGAGCTGGCGGGGGCCTCGAAGCCGCTCGTCTATCTGTATCTGAACTCGAAGGAAGACCTCTTCAGCGCCTGCATACGGCGCGAGGCCGAGGCCCTGATCGCCGCCGTCCGGGCGGCCGCCGATCCGGCCGCCCCCGCCGACCGGCGGCTGTGGCACGGGCTGCGCGGCTTCTTCGCCCACACCGCCGCCCACCCCGACGGCTGGGCGGTCCTGTACTGCCAGGCCCGCAGCCACGGGGAGCCGTTCGCGCTGGAGGTGGCCGCGCTGCGGCAGCGGCTCGTCGACGTGGTCACCCAGCTGATCGCCGACACCGCCCGCGACGGCGGCTGCGTGAAGCCCCTGCCCGGCGAGGAGGTCTCGGGCCTCGCCCACGCGCTGGTCGGCGCGGCGGAATCGCTGGCCGGGTGGTCGAACGCGCGCACGGGGTCCGGCGGCCCCGGGCACTCCGACCGGGAGGCCGCCGAGACGCTGATGAACCTCGCGTGGGCGGGGCTGGAGAACCTGGCGAACGGGCGGCGCTGGGCGCCGGCCCGGCCGTAGCCGGAGGCCGGCCCGACACCGGTCCGCCGCCCCTCGGCCTCCCCGGCCCGGCCGCTCCCCGCCGCCCGCGGCCGGGCCACCCCTCGGGCCTCAGCCCTCGGCGCCCTTGCGGCGCCGGGCGGCGAGCAGTCCCGCGCCGCCGAGGACACCGGCCGCGGCGAGCGCCCCGCCGACGAGGCCGGGGTCGGTGTCCGAGTGGGACGCGGGGGCCTCGCCCGCCGCGACGCCGCCCTTGGGCAGCTTCTTGCTGCCGTCGGTCTTCGCGTCGCCCTTCGCGTCGCCCTTCGCGTCGCGCCGCACGGGGGCCGCGGTGCCCTTGGCCGCGTCGCCGCTCCCGCCCCGGTCCTTCTTCTTGTCGTCCGTCTTGCCGTCCTTTTTGTCGTCGCCGCCCTGGGTCCTGGCGGTCACATGCGTGCCGTCGAAGTGGACGTAGATCCCGTCGGTGTAGCTCTGGCCCTTGGAGAGCACCGCGAAGACCTTCCCGGTGCCGATCTCCTTCAGATACGCCTTGCCGTTCTTGATCTCGGCCTCCATGCCGCCGCCGATGTCGACGGTCCGCCCCGCCGGCTGCCCGCTGCCGCCCGCCGGGGCCGGTGCCGGGCTCCCGTCGGTGGCGAACGCCGCGGTGGGTACCGCCACCACGCCGGCGAGGACGGTGGTGGCTACGGCGGTGCGGAGTGCGGTGCGAGTGGTGGTGTTCATGGGGCTCTGCTCTCCTTACGGAGTCCGTGTGTGCCGCCTGTGCGGCGGCCCGACACCACAAAAGTTATTTCGGGCACATCGGTACACGTATCGGTAAAAAGGGCAGAGCGGGGTGGGTCGTAAGGACTAGGTCAGGGCCGGGTTGTCAGCCTGAGGGGCGGAATCCGGTCATACGGCGACGGGGTGCCGCGCGGCCATGGCGCGGTCGTAGAGCTCCCGGGCCTTGGGGTTCTTCAAGTAGGGGCGGAGGGAGGAGCGCATGATCCCGACCCGCTCGTCGCACCGCTGGGACTGGACCAGCGGGTAGTCGTCGAGCACGCGGTGCCAGGTCTCGCAGGCCGCCTCCAGGTGCCCGATCTCCAGTTGCCGCTCGGCGAGGTAGCACTGCTGACGTACCCGCGCCCGGCGGTAGACGCTGTACCGCAACGCGTCCGCCTCCTGCATGGACTTGATCGATCCGCGTACGTCGCCCAGCTCGTACCGCACCTGACTGACGTGGTACTGGAGCGACGACGGGTCGTAGGAGCCGAACGCCTTCTCCTGGGATTCGGCCTTCTCCATGGCGACCTCCGCCTCCCCGATGAACCGCAATGCCTCGGTCCGGTGGCCCGACCGGGCCGCCGCGTGTGCCTGCTGCCCGGTGAGGAACGCCCGCATCCTGGGCCCCGCCTGCGGCGAGGCCGCTGCGGCCGCGTCGGCGAGCCGGCTCGCACGGGGTCCGAAGCCCAGATCCACGGCCTGGACGCTCATGCCCCGGAGTGTGGTGCAGTAGGTCAGGTGGTCGCCTGCCTGGCCCGCCAGTTCGAGGGCCTTGACGTAGTACCGCTGCGCGAGCCCGTGGTGCCCCTCGTCGACGGCCATGTACCCCGTCAGGTAACAGAGGTCGGAGGCCGCCGACAGCATTCCCTTGCGTACGTCCTCGGGTGCGTCGGCACGGAGATAGGCGGCGACGGTGTTGACGGCGAAGGCAGCGGCCATCGGACGGGCGTGCCGCCCCCCGAACTGATCGTCCAGCTCGGAGACCCGCTCGGTCATGGCGACCACCATGTCCACCTCCGGCCACCCGATCCGCGCCGCCCGCCCCGACCGCACGGCCTCGGCCCGGCCGACGACGTCCTGCCAGCCCGGGATCGTCAGCGCCACGGAGAACAGCCCGGCGCCGAGGACGCCCCGCCGGGACGGGTCCATGTCGAGCCGTCCGAGGTCGACGAGCCCCTCGACCGTGTCGCCAGGGGTGGACGGACCTCCTTCCGGCGCGGGCAGCCCCGCCTCGGCATGGGTCACCGGGCGGGCCAGCTTGCGGGACAGGGCCTCCAGGATCAGGGGCCGTACCGCCTTTCTGGGCAGAGTTCCGCCCAGCCAGTGGTGCACGGAGGATTCGTCGTACTTCACGGGGGTGCCGGTCTCGGTCCCCAGCCTGTTGACCGCGAGGGCGAACTGACGGTACGTCCAGCGGCTTTCGGTGAGGAGCCGGGCCAGGCCCTCGTTCTTCCGATCTCCCACGCCGATCAACTCCACGTGTCCTCGCGGGTTTTCAAGGCATTCAAGTCGCGGTGCTCCGTCCAACGGTACCGCTCGGTCACGCCGTGCAGTTTCCTCTGTGTAACCGCAGGTCGGACAGCATCTCGCAGGAGGATCGGCTCCGTGACGTACCGAGTGGGCGCATATGTGGTGGACACGCGGGAGGGCAGAGTGGCCCAAGTGATCGGGCACAGAGGCGGTCGTGTGCAGGTGCGCATGCCCGGCGGCGGGCTCGTATGGGAGGTGCCCCCGTGCGCGCTGCGCCCGGCCCTGGGCGAGGAGCGGGAGGCGATGCGGTTCCTCGCGAACAGCGATGCCGTCCGCCCCTCACCCGAGGGAGTGAAGGGCGGACGGCGCTGCGAGGACTGCGACGCGCTGAGCGCCGCCTGGCGGTCGGCGTCGGTGGCGGGGCAGTACACGGACACGGCCGTGGACGCGCTGATCAGGTTCCGCAACCACTGGCGCCTGGAGCACGGGGCACCGGCCTGAGCCCACGGGCCGGGTGTGCCGCCGCGCGCCGGGTCCGGGTGGATCCGGCGCGCGGCGGCCCGCGGCCGGTCAGGCTCCGCAGTTGCCGTTCGTCGGGCGGTCGGCGAAGCGGTCCGCGAGCCAGTTCGCCGCCGGGATCGACTCGGTGATCACGCCCAGGACGTGTTCGCCGAGGGGGAGGGACTTCCACTGGACGTTCGCGTTCCTGGCGCACCAGTCGGCGCGGAGCTGCTTGCCGACCTCGTACGGGATCAGCTCGTCGACGACGCCGTGGTAGAGGTAGACCGGGCGGTCCGGGGCGTGCCGGCCGAGGTCGGAGGAGCGCAGGACGCGCTGCCAGTCGGGTTCGTAGAGCGGGTTGCGGACGGTGACGTCGGAGATCTTCTTGAAGAGGCCGGCGACCGCGTCGATCGCCACGCACCGCTCGCGCAGCAGCTGGATGAAGTGACGGCCCTTGTCGTTGAGGTAGCGGTCCAGGTCCAGTTCGGGGTAGGCCGCGTCCTGGCCGGCCGCCGCCATGAGGACGAGGCCCGCGCCGATGCCGCCGTTGTTGTAGTCGGCGGTCTTGAGCAGGTCGGCGGGGACGCCACCGGTGGCCGTGCCCTTGACGTTCAGCTCGGGGGCGTAGGAGTCGTGCAGCTCGGCGGCCCAGCTGGTGGCCTGGCCGCCCTGCGAGTAACCCATGATCCCCACCGGGGCGTTCCGGGACAGGCCCGCCTCCGGCAGCCGCAGCGCCGCGCGCGCCGCGTCGAGCACGGCCTGGCCCTCGGCCCGGCCGACGGTGTACGTGTGCTCGCCGGGGGTGCCGAGGCCCTCGTAGTCGGTCACGGCGACCGCCCAGCCGCGCAGCGTGAGCTGCTGGATGAGGTTGGCCTCCAGCGTCGTGCCGTACGGGAAGCCCGCCGACGGCGCGCACTGGTCGCCCAGGCCCACGGTGCCGACGGCGTAGGTGACGAGCGGGCGCGGGCCCGTTCTGCCGTCCTGGGGCACGATCACGGTGCCCGAGACGACGTTCGGGGTGCCCTTGGCGGTGGTGGAGCGGTAGGTGATGTGCCAGGCCCTGGTGTTGGTCGGCTGGCCGGGCAGCGGGTGGAAGGAGGTGGGGGCGGAGCTGACGACGTCCCCGGGGGACTTCGCGGCCTCCGCCCGCCGCTCGGCCGAGGCCGTGGTCGATGCCGTGGCCGTGCCCGCCCCGACCGAGACGGCCAGGGCGGTGACGGCGGTGAGGACGATGGATCGCAAGCGCATACGGCTCTCCCGACTGTCCATGGCGGTGAGTCAGTTGAGGGTGACCGTAGTGACTGCGGCGTCAGCACGGAGTTGACCGGGGAGCTCAGCTTTGCTGACCCGGCCGCCCCCGGCCGGTCTCCTCCAGCAGCCGGTAGGCCCCCGGAGTGGTGCCCGTCCAGCGCCGGAAGGCCCGGTGGAAGGCGGTGTCCTCCGAGAACCCCAGTCGCGCCGCCAGCTCCGCTATCGGCTCCCGGCCCTCCAGCAGGCTGCTGACCGCGGCCTCCTGCCGCACCTGGTCCGTCAGCCGCCGGTAAGAGGTGCCCTCCTCCCGCAGCCTGCGGCGCAGCGTCGCCGGGCTCACCGCGAGCAGCGACGCCAGCTGGGCCACCTCCGGCAGCCGGGCGGCCCGCCTCTCGCGCATCGCCAGAACGAGTGAACGCCGTACCTGCTCCGCGACGGTCGTCCCGTACTCCCGGCGGCTGAGCAACTCGGCGGGCGCCCGCCGCAGCAGCTCCTCCAAGGCCGTCTCGTCCTGGACGAGCGGCGCGGCCAGCCAGCGCGGATCGAAGCCGGTGCCGGTGCGCCGGGCGCCGAAGCGCACCGGGCAGCCGAACAGCTGGTCGTACTCGCTCGCGTACGGGGGCGCCGGATAGGCGAACTCCGCCCAGCGCAGCGGGATCCGCCGGCCGATCAGCCAGCTGGCCAGCCGGTGCCAGATGACGATCAGACACTCGGTGAGGAACCGGCCCTCGGCGAAGCCGCGCAGATCGCTGCGGACGGCGAACACCACTTCGCCCTCGGCGCGTTCGAGGACGAGGTCCGGGCCGCCGGGGAACAGCCCGTAGAAGCGGGTGCCCCGCTCCAGCGCGCCGCCGAGGTCCCGGCAGGCGACGCAGGCGTAACACATCATGGCGAAGGTGCCGGCCCGGCTGGGCGCCGGGCCGAGGCCCAGGAACTCGTCCCCGGTGGCCCGGCGCAGGGCCGTGACCAGCCGGGCGAACTGCTCGGGGGTGACCCGCGCCCGGTCGTCGCCGACGAGCAGCGGGGGTATCCGCGCCCCCTGGAGCAGGGGCACGGTGTCGATGCCGAGGCGGCGGGCGCCGCCGAGGGCGGCTCGCACGTAGTGCACGGTGATCGTGCGACGGCTCATGCGAAGACGTTAGCCCGGTTGAGCGTTGGGGTCAGCGGTGCTGACGGTTCCGGTCATGGTCGAATGTCTGACCGGGTTCCTAGCGTCATGGATGTCCTCAATGGCCGGACAGGCTTGAGTTTCAAGCTTTTTGGGAGGCGTCATGTCGCGGCAACGACCCCGCACGCTCGCTGTCCTCACGGAGTGGGCGGCCGAACGGTACGGCGGGGCACCGGCCTTGCGGTTCCGGTCCCACGACGGGGGTGGCGACGGGGGCGGGGGCGGCGGCTGGACCGACGTCGGCTACACGGCGCTGCGCGAGTCCGTACGGGCGGTGGGGCGCGGTCTCCTGGCGCTGGGGGTACGGCCCGACGACCGGGTGGCGATCCTCGCCGAGACCCGGCCGGAGTGGACCCACGCGTACTACGGCGCGCTGGCCGCCGGGGCGGTGATCGTTCCGGTCTACCCCACGGCGGGGGAGGAGGAACTGGCCTGGGTGCTGGCCGACTCGGCGGCGTCGGTGGTGATCTGCGAGGACGCCGCGCAGGCGGAGCGGGTGGCGGCGGTACGGGCGAAGCTGCCGGAGCTGCGGCATGTGGTGCTGATGGAGGGTGGGGGTGGGGGTGATGCCCCGGCCCCGGGCGAGGGTGGCAGTGATGCTTCGGTCCCGGGTGGGGGTGGCAGTGACGCTTCGACCCAGGGCATGGGTGGCCGTGACGCTTCAGGCCCGCGCGCTTCGGCCCCGCCCGCCGGTGGCGGTGACGCCATCGCCCCCGGCGCCCCCGGCCGGGACACGCTCGTCCTCGGTGCGCTGCCCCGCTCCGTGCCGGCCGAGGAGCTGCTCGCGCGGGCCGCGGCCCGGCGGCCCGAGGACGTCTGCTCCATCGTCTACACCTCCGGCACCACCGGCCCGCCCAAGGGCTGCCGGCTCACCCACGGCAACCACGCCGTCGTCGACGACGCCTCCGCCGAGCTGCTGGGCAGCGAGGAGGGCGACGTCCTCTATCTCTACCTCCCGCTCGCCCATGTCTTCGCCCAGCTCGCCCAGCTGTCGGCGCTCGTCCAGGGCCGTACGCTCTGCTACTTCGGCGGCAGCGTCCAGCGCGTCGTCGCCGAGCTGGCCGAGGTCGCACCGACGCACCTGCCGTCGGTGCCCCGTCTCTTCGAGAAGGTGTACGCCGGGGCGCTGTCGGTGGCCGAGGCCCGGGGGGCCGGGGAGCGGGCCCGCTTCGACGAGGCGATCCGCACCGGCCTGGAGGTCGCCGAGCTGCGCGCCAGGGGCGCGGAGCCCGGCGGCGCGCTGCTCGCGGCCTGGAAGACGGCGGACGAGGAGCTCTTCGGGCACGTCCGGGCGGCCTTCGGCGGCCGGCTGCGGGTGGCGATCACCGGGGCCGCGCCGATCGCCCCGCGCGCCATGGAGTTCCTGCGGGCCTGCGGGATCACGGTCTTCGAGGGCTACGGCATGACGGAGTCCAGCGGGGTGATCACGCTCAGCCACCCGGGCGGGCTGCGGGCCGGGACGGTGGGCAGGCCGGTGGACTGCTGCGAGGTGCGGATCGCGGAGGACGGCGAGGTGCTGGCCCGCGGCCCGGGGATCTTCGCCGGCTACCACGGGGCCCCGGAGGCGACCGCCGAGGTGCTGGACCCGGACGGCTGGCTGCACACCGGCGACGTGGGGGCCTTCGACGGGGACGGCTTCCTGAAGATCACCGGCCGGAAGAAGGACCTGGTGATCACCTCGGGCGGGAAGAACCTCGCCCCGGCACCGGTCGAGTTCGCTCTCCAGCAGTCACGCTGGATCTCCCGCGCGATCATGATCGGAGACAAGCGGCCGTACCCGGTCGCACTGCTCACCCTGGACGCCGAGGAGATCGCGGCCTGGGCGGTGCGCGAGGGCCTGCCGCCCCTGGCCAGACCGGCCCAGCACCCTACCGTACGGGAGCTCTGCCGAGAAGCGGTCGACATGGCGAACGAGCAGCTCTCCGGGCCCGCCCGGATTCGCGCGTTCGCGATTATCGACGACGACTTCACGGTGGCCGACGGATCACTGACACCCACCCTGAAAGTACGTCGCGCGGTGATCGCCGAACGCTACGCGAGCGAGATAGACGCCCTCTATCAACATCATTCGGTCAGAAGTGAAAAATAAGCGTCAGAATTTCACGTTTAAGTGAAAGGCGAGCGAACGTGAGGTGAAAAAAGGCAGGAGCCCTGCCACTTCGCCGGAGAAGGCGAGGACAGGGCTCCTTGGGTACAGCATGCGACCGCGATCGGTCGGTGCGGCAGCACCCTCGGATCATGAAGATCCGGTGGGGTGACTACTGCGGGGTGACGTTCTCCGCCTGCGGGCCCTTCGGACCCTGCGTGACGTCGAAGGTGACCTGCTGGTTCTCCTCGAGGGAGCGGAAGCCAGCGGCGTTGATCGCGGAGTAGTGGACGAAGACGTCGGGGCCCCCGCCGTCCTGGGCGATGAAGCCAAAGCCCTTTTCAGCGTTGAACCACTTCACGGTTCCGGTAGCCATAAAGCCCTCCTTGGGCCAAAGGGTTGCCCTGCTCCAGAACCTGCGAGAAGTCTGAAAACTACAAAAGCCTGCGGGGTCACATGCTCCGCAGGCTCTGTACTGCAAGGGAAACCAAACTGCAACTTGCGGCGAGCCTAGCACGCGAGGTTCTCACTGGGAAAGAGTCGAAGATCACGCTGTCGGATGGTTTTCCCGCTCTCCGGACCGGAAAAGATCGACGGTCGGGCACCGGGCGTGGCGACGGTCCGGCACGGGTCCCGGAGAGGTCCCGGAGAGGTCCCCGCGCCGGTCCGGCGGGCGCGCCGCGTACCCCCGCTCCGGCCGTCCCGGCGCTCCGGGGCTAGCCTCCAGATGTGGACAATTCAGCCTCAGCCCGCCCCCGCGTCGGCCACATCCAGTTCCTCAACTGCCTTCCCCTCTACTGGGGGCTCGCCCGTACCGGCTCGCTGCTCGACCTCGACCTGACCAAGGACACCCCCGAGAAGCTCAGCGAGCAGCTGGTCCGCGGCGATCTGGACATCGGTCCGGTCACCCTGGTCGAGTTCCTGCGGAACGCGGACGAGCTCGTCGCGCTGCCGGACATCGCGGTGGGCTGCGACGGCCCGGTGATGTCCTGCGTGATCGTCTCGCAGCTGCCGCTGGACAAGCTGGACGGGGCGCGGGTCGCCCTCGGCTCCACCTCGCGGACGTCCGTACGGCTGGCGCAGCTGCTGCTCGCCGAGCGGTTCGGCGTGACGCCGGACTACTACACCTGCCCGCCCGACCTGAGCCTGATGATGCAGGAGGCCGACGCCGCCGTGCTCATCGGCGACGCCGCCCTGCGGGCCTCGCTGCACGACGCGCCCCGGCTGGGGCTGGAGGTGCACGACCTGGGCGAGATGTGGAAGGAGTGGACGGGGCTGCCGTTTGTCTTCGCGGTGTGGGCCGTCCGCCGGGACTACCTGGCCCGCGAGCCGCACATCGTCCACAAGGTGCACGAGGCGTTCCTCGCCTCCCGGGACGTCTCCCTGGACGAGGTCGCCAAGGTGGCCGAGCAGGCGGCCCGCTGGGAGGCGTTCGACGCGGAGCTGCTGGAGCGCTACTTCACGACGCTGGACTTCCGCTTCGGGCCGGAGCAGCTGGCGGGCGTGACGGAGTTCGCGCGGCGGACGGGGCCGACGACGGGGTTTCCGGCGGATGTGCGGGTGGAGTTGCTGCGGGCCTGACGGGGTCCTGGCGTGGTCCGGCCGGGGCCCCGGGCGGGCCGGGTACGGGGACGGCGCCGGGCCCGGGGGAACAGGCCGGGGCGGCGCCGTGGGGTTCTGGCGGGTGCGGGTGGGTGCGGGTGGGTGCCGCTGCGCGGGGCCTTTTCCCCTACCCGCCCCTTCCCGGAACCGGGGGCTGCGCCCCCGGGCCCCCTTTTCCGCGCTCCGCGCGGTGTCCTCAATCGCCGGACGGGCTGATTTCAGCCCGTCCGGCGATTGAGGACAATTCGGGAAGGGGCGGGCTGGGGAACAAGCCCCGCGCAGCGGCACCCGCCCGCGTACCGCGTCGCGTCAGGGCGAGACCGGCCCCACCATGTGATCGCTGATCCACTTCATCGAGCTCGCGTCCATCCCCTGGATGTACGTCTTCGCGTTGTGGCTACCCCCCTGGATGACCTCCAGGTTCGTGTGCACCGGCCCCTTGTTGCCGTACGTCGCGATGAACTTGTCCACGTGCGGGATGACGCTGCTCTCCTTCGTCCCGTACTGGAAGGCGAGGTAGACGTCCGGCCCCTTGCGGGCGATGAGGTCCTTCGCCAGCAGCTCGGGGTTGTTCTCGTTCTTCTCCTTCTCGTGGCCCTTCCACAGCGGGGAGTCCGGGACGATGTCCGGGCCGGAGGCGATCACGGCCTTGAACTTGTCCGGGTGCTTCAGGACGGCCTTGAGGCCGGCGAAGGCGCCGGAGGAGGAGCCCATGAAGGCCCAGCCGTCGCGCGACTTGACCGTGCGGAAGTTGGCCTTGATCAGGTCCGGGACGTCCTCGGTGAGCCAGGTGCCCATCTTGGGCTGGCCGGGGATGTCACTGCCGTCCCAGTAGAGGCCGCCGTCGTCCGGCTTGGGGTTGAGGACCGGCATGGCCAGGATGAACGGCTTGCCCTTGCCCTCGTTGTACCACTTGGTGATCGACGACTCGAGGTGCAGACCGCCGTCGTCCATCCAGTAGTTGTTGGGGAAGCCGGGGCCGCCGGGCAGGGCGACCAGGACCGGGAAGCCGCTCTTGGCGAACTGCGGGTCCTTGTACGCCTTGGGGGCCCAGACCCACACCTTGCCCGTGAAGCCGGACTTCTTGCCCTCCAGCTTGGTGACGGCGACCTGGGTGCCGTCGGAGAGCGTGCTGGTGTTCTTGAACTCGGCCGTGGGGCCGGTCGGCATCAGCACCTTGGAGTCCGCGGGCTGCGCACCGTTCGCCCCACCGGCCTGGCCGCCCGCGGCCTGGTCCTGGCCGAAGCTGACCGGCTGGCCCTTGTCCGAGAACGGACCGATCTTGAAGTAGTTCAGGACGCCGGCGGTTATCAGCCCGAGCACGGCTATGGACGCCACGACGATGGTCCATCGTTTGGCGCGGGATGCCCGGCGGTGGCCTTGGGACTGGTAAGCCCCATGGGGATTCGAATGCGTCATCGCGTCGCTCCGGATGATGCTGCTGCCCCGAAGGACATGACGGTTTGTTCCGCCCTTGTGGATGAGTGGAACGGGCCCGGGGGTTCCTGGGACGCCCAGTGAATTGAGTCATAGGCTGAAAATCGGGCCGGGAGGCCCCGACGGGGGAGGCGAAGGTCCCGATGCAGCCATTGCTGGCGGAAGACCCGCAGGTCATCGGCGCGTACCGACTGCTCGGACGGCTCGGTGCGGGCGGTATGGGGCGGGTGTACCTGGGGCGCAGCGCGGGCGGCCGTACGGTCGCCGTCAAGGTCGTGCACCCGCACTACGCCCTCGACGAGCAGTTCCGGGCGCGCTTCCGGCGCGAGGTCCGGGCCGCGCGCCGGGTGGGCGGCTCCTGGACGGCGCCGGTGCTGGACGCCGACCCGGAGGCGGCCGTGCCCTGGGTGGCCACGGGCTATGTGGCCGGGCCCTCGCTCACGGAGGCGGTCCAGGAGACCGGGCCCCAGCCCGAGCCGACCGTACGGGCCCTGGGCGCGGGTCTCGCGGAGGCGCTGGCCGCGGTCCACGCGCTGGGTCTGGTGCACCGTGACGTCAAGCCGGCCAATGTGCTGCTGGCCCTGGACGGCCCCCGGCTGATCGACTTCGGTATCGCGCGGGCCACGGACGCCACGGCCGCGCTCACGGCCACGGGCGCCTCGATCGGCTCGCCCGGCTATATGGCGCCCGAGCAGATCCTCGGCCAGGAGGTCACCGGCGCGGCCGACGTCTTCTCGCTGGGTGCCGTCCTGGCCTACGCGGCCTCCGGGGAGCCCCCCTTCCCCGGCGACAGCTCGGCGGCCCTGCTCTACCGCGTCGTCCACGAGCCGCCGGTGCTCGGCCCCGGTCTGACGGGCGAGCTCCGGGCCCTGGTGGAGGAGTGCCTTGCCAAGGCGCCCGGAGAGCGGCCCGCCCCGGCCGAGCTGGCCGCCCGGCTGGCCCCCGGGGGCGGGGTACGGGCGCTTGTCCGGCACGGCTGGCTGCCCGCGCCGCTCCTGGAGCGGGTGAGCCGGCGGGCCGTGGAGCTGCTGGACCTGGAGGCGGAGGGCCCGCTGCCGGGCGGTACGGGCGCGCCCGGGGGCTTCGGGCCGCAGGGTTCCTCGTACGGGCCGGATTCCTCGTACAGGCCGGATCCCTCGTACGGGCCGGATTCCCCGTACGGGAACGGGGGCGCCGGCACCCCGGGGGCGTCGGGCGTGGTGGGTTTCGGGCCGCCCGACCCGTCGTACGGCAGGGGGCTCGCGGACGCCCCGCCGGTGCCCGCCCGGCCGGAGACTCCGCAGGACGGGAAGCAGGACGGGAAGCAGACCGGGAAGCGGGACGGGCAGGCGGCCGGGAAACGCCTCGCGCTGTCCGCGGCCGCGGGCGGCGGCAAGGCCGGCCGGCACAAGCTGAGCTGCACCGTCGTGGTGTCCGTCGCGGCGGCGCTGGCCTTCGCGACCACGATGGCGTTCGTGTTCGACCTGCTGCCCGGCAGCGGGGGAGGCAAGGACAAGGCGGGGAGCGCCGGGTCGGCGGCGAGCTCCCCCTCCGCCCGCCCGTCGGACGGCGGCCTGGGCGCCGACTCCCCCGCCGCCGACGTGCCGAAGGCGTTCCTCGGCAGCTGGAGCGGTTTGGTCCGCCAGTCCGACGGCACGCCCAACGGCACCCTGGTCGCGGTCATCACCAGCGGCTCCAAGGGCGCCTACGTGGCCCGTACGACCTACTCCGCGCTGGGCGTGGAGTGCCGGAGCAAGGCCAGACTCACCGCTGCCACTGACACCCGGATCACCCTGGAGGAGGTCTCCGACGGCGCGCCCGGACCGGTCTGCACGGGCGACAAGGCGCAGATCACCTTCACCGTCGTGAAGGACGGCGAGCTCGCGTACGCCTCCGAGGACGCCCGGGGCGGGAAGCCCACCGCCACTCTCACCAAGGAGAGCGGCTGACCGGCCGCCCTCAGCTGCCGCACGGGCCTGGCGTAGGCTGAACCGTCGTGTCAAACCCCCTCCGAAGGGACGCCCCGGTGACCGAGAACGCCGACCTCCAGTCCGTCCTCGACCGCGCTGCCGCCGGTGGCCGCATCACCCCCGAAGAGGCGCTCGACCTGTACCGGTCCGCGCCGCTGCACGCGCTGGGCACGGCCGCCGACGCCGTGCGCCGCAAGCGCTACGCGGGTGTCGAGCACATCGCGACGTACATCATCGAGCGCAACATCAACTACACGAACTCCTGCGTCACCGCGTGCAAGTTCTGTGCCTTCTACGCCCCGCCGAAGAGCGACAAGGTCTGGACCCGGCCGCTCGACGACATCCTGCGCCGCTGCGCGGAGACCGTCGAGCTGGGCGGCACGCAGATCATGTTCCAGGGCGGTCACCACCCGGACTACGGCGTGGAGTACTACGAGGAGCACTTCTCGGCGATCAAGAAGGCGTTCCCGCAGCTCGTCATCCACTCCCTGGGCGCCTCCGAGATCGAGCACATGTCGCGGATCTCCGGCGTGAGCGCCGAGGAGGCCATCCGCCGCATCCACGCGGCCGGCCTCGACTCCTTCGCGGGCGCGGGCGCCGAGCTGCTGCCGGAGCGGCCGCGCAAGGCCATCGCGCCGCTGAAGGAGTCCGGCGAGCGCTGGCTGGAGATCATGGAGATCGCCCACAAGCTGGGCGTCGAGTCGACCTCCACCATGCTGATGGGCACCGGCGAGACCAACGCCGAGCGGATCGAGCACCTGCGCATGATCCGTGACGTGCAGGACCGTACGGGCGGCTTCCGCGCCTTCATCCCGTACACCTACCAGCCCGAGAACAACCACCTCAAGGGCCGCACCCAGGCGACGATCTTCGAGTACCTGCGGATCATCGCGGTCGCGCGGCTGTTCCTCGACAACGTCGCCCACATCCAGGGCTCGTGGCTGACCACGGGCAAGGAGATCGGCCAGCTGTCGCTGCACTACGGCGCGGACGACCTCGGGTCGATCATGCTGGAGGAGAACGTGGTCTCCTCCGCGGGTGCCAAGCACCGCTCCAACCGGATGGAGATCATCGACCTCATCCGCAAGGCGGGCCGGGTCCCGGCGCAGCGTGCCACGACCTACGAGCACCTGCTCGTGCACGACGACCCGGCGAACGACCCGGTCGACGACCGCGTGGTGTCGCACCTGTCGTCGACGGCGATCGAGGGCGGCACGGCCCACCCCGAGCTGAAGATCGTCCAGGCGAGCTGACGCGCGGCCGATGTCCACGGTCCACCGCGTCCGCGCCGTCCGGCCGACGGCGGACGGCGAGCTCCTCCGGGCGCCCGGCGGCTACGCCGTCGCCGTCTCCGGCGACCGGATCACGGCCGTCGGCCCGTATGAGCGGGTGCGCGCGGAGGCGGGCGAGCACGCCCGGGTCCGGGAGTGGGACGGCGTCCTCGCGCCGGGCCGCTACGAACCGGAGGCCGCCGCGTATCTGGAGGCCATGTACCACCCGGACCCCCGCGAGGCGGCCGAGCTGGGCACCGAGCCCCTGACCGGGGCCGCGCTGGCGGCCCTGGAGATGACGGACACCCGCTGGGGCCACAGCGCCCGGCGCGGCGTCCAGCGCCTGCTGGCGGCGGGGACGACGGCCCTGTCGGGCCCGTTCACCCGCCCGGCGGTCCGCACGGCCGTCGAGCGCTCCGGCATCCGGGTGCTGCCGGCGGCCCGCCCCATGACGCTGACGGTCCCCGGCCCGGCCGACTTCGCGGTGTTCGCGGAGGACGGCGGGGCGCTGGTGACGGTCCTCGGCGGGCGGCTGGTGTTCCGGCGGCGCTGAGGCGGCGTCGAGACGGCGTGGAGGCCCGTTCATTACTTCGGGTGACGCTACCGTCGTATAGGGGACCGTGATCCGCACCTACGTCCAGACTCACGTCCATGGGAGCAGTGATGACCGGCGAACGGCTGGAGAAGGCCACTCCTGAGAACTGGATGTTCCCGCCCGAAGAGGGCTGGACGGTGGACCAGGTGGAGGACCTGGAGCTGCCGTTCGACTGGGAACTCATGGACGGAGTGATCGCGGTTCGGGGGCGGACGGTCGTATGGCACAACTTCGTGCGGCGAAGGATCGAGAGGCATCTGGAAGATTGCCTGGCTGATCCTTACGCCGTGCTGTCGGAGCAGTGTGTGTTCATCGACAGCAACAACAGTCCGGTTCCCGACGTCGTCGTCTTCGACAAGCGGGGCCTCGACCTCTTCGAGGCGAAGTACGTCCCCGTGGAGAAGGCGGTCCTCCTGGTCGAGGTGGTGTCCACGGGCTCACGCCATGACGACCGCGTCCGTAAGTCCGCCATGTACGCGGCGGCCGGAGTGCGGAACTACTGGCGTGTGGAGCGTGGGGACGACGGCCTCCCCGAGGTGCACGAGTTCTGGCTCCACAAGGAGACGGGCCAGTACATCTCGTCCGTCGACCGCCCTGTGCACCTGGGCAAGCTGGAGACCGACCGCCCCTTTCCCGTCGCCATCGACCTGGCGAGCTTGGTCGACCTCTGACCGGCCCGGCGCGGCAGCCTCATCAGTGATCCGTAAGGACGCCACCTCCACTCGTCAGGACCGCATTAAGAGGAGCCCTTCCTACCGTTTTCGCCCCGCAGGATGGACACCGCGGGGACGGCCGCTTCGGCCGCTTCGCGATGCGAACCGTGGAGGACCCAGGCAACGGACGGACGCCGGGTCGTAAGGGCGCGCACCGTCTGCCGGGGGGTTGGGCGGGTGCCGGGGGGCGGGGGTCCCCGGGACGGCGCAGTCGGCATCGTGAGGCGGCCGCCTCCGGGGGGTGGGAAGCGGCCGGACCTCGTCCAAGGGACCGCCCGGCCGGAGCACCCGCCCGGTGCCCGTGGCGCCCCCGTGCTCCCCGGGGAAGGCGCCGGGTGAACAATGGGGGAGTGACCCGAGCATCCCTGGACAAGCAGCCGCACGAAGTCGCCGCGATGTTCGACGACGTGGCGGCGAAATACGACCTGACCAACGACGTGCTGTCGCTCGGCCGGGCACGCTCCTGGCGGAAGGCCGTCGCGCGGGCCGTCGACGCCCGGCCGGGGGAGAAGGTCCTGGACCTGGCGGCGGGCACGGGCACCTCGTCGATGCCGTTCACCGCGGCCGGCGCGTACGTCGTGCCCTGCGACTTTTCCGTGGGCATGCTGCGCGAGGGCAAGAAGCGCAACCCGTGGCTCCCGCTCACCGCGGGTGACGCCACCCGGCTCCCCTTCGCGGACGGCGTGTTCGACGCCGTCACCATCTCCTTCGGGCTGCGCAACGTCCAGGAGACCGACGCGGCGCTGCGCGAGATGCTGCGGGTGACGAAGCCGGGCGGGCGCGTCGTGATCTGCGAGTTCAGCCAGCCGACATGGGCGCCGTTCCGCACGGTCTACAGCGAGTACCTGATGCGCGCGCTCCCGCCGGTCGCGCGGGCCGTCAGCAGCAACCCCGACGCGTACGTCTACCTCGCCGAGTCGATCCGCGCCTGGCCCGACCAGCCGGCGCTCGCCGCGCGGCTCCAGGACGCCGGCTGGGCGAAGGTCGCGTGGCGCAACCTCACCGGCGGCGTCGTCGCGCTGCACCGGGGTACCAAACTCCCCGCGTGACGCCAGGGGTTCCAGGGCTCCGGCGGTGGCTCCGACGGTTCTGAAGGGGACCGGGCAGGGCTCGGCGGACGGGGCCGGACGGGTCCTGTGAGGCTTGTGGCGGTTTGGAGCGGCTTGCGGGGCGAGGGGCGGTAGCCCTCCGGCGGTTGTCATGGGCAGGGCGCGCCAAGTCGATACGATCATGCTCCCCCCACCGCACGACATTGCCCGAGCCCCGGAGCGCCCTATGCCGTCGTCCTGTCCTGCCTGTGGTGTCGCGTCCACCGCGGACGCGCGCTTCTGTATGAAGTGCGGGCACGAACTCGCGGAACCGGCGACGGCTCCCGCTGCCCAAGGCGCCGCCCGGAGCGCCGCCCAAGCCGCCCCGGCCATGCCCCCCGGCCCCCCGAGACCGGATCAGCCACCCGTACCCGGCGGCCCCCCTCCGTTCACCCCGGGGCACGCGCCCGCGCCCGGGCCCGCCGCGCTCTTCCTGCGGCGCGCCTTCGGCGGCGGCTGGGCCGGTGCGGCACAGGCCGTGCTGTGGCCGACCGGCCTGCTGCTCGTCCTCGCGCTCCTCGCGTCGATCCCGGCCCCCGACTCCTACTCGATGGTGGGGCTGCACACCTGGAGCGACCGCTTCCAGAGCGCGCTCGCGGTCCTGATGCAGGGCCTCGGCGGCACCCTCGACTTCGAGACGAAGCGCGGCGGCGGGCTCGTCACCCTCTTCCTCAAGGGCAACGGCTCGGTGTCCGCGTGGCCCCTGACGGTGACGCTGCTGTGGGCGGCGGCCCTGGCCTTCGGCGCGCGCCGGCTGCGCCGCACCCGCCCGCCGGGCGCCGGCGGCGGCGCGGAGGACACCCTGCGGATCGCGCTGCTGAGCGCGGCGGTGGTGCTCGTACTCGGCCTCATCGGCCAGCCCGACCTCGACGGCCTGTCGGTCTCCACGACCCCGGTCCTCGCCGCCCTGTTCGGCTGCGCGCTGGCGGGCGCGGTGAGCGGCGCGGTGCTCTGCCGCGACGAGCTCGCCGCGCGTCTGGGCGCCGGCGGACAGCTGGTCATGAGGGCGTTCGGCACGGCCCTGCGCGCCCTCGGGCTGTCGGCGGCCCTGGGCGGCCTGGTGTCGTTCGTCGTCCTCGCGGCGCACGCGGACGACGGCGCGGACTGGACCCTGGCGCCCTCGCTGCTGTTCCTGGTCAACATGGGCCTCATGGCCCTCGGTCTGGCGTGGGGCGCCGACCTCGAAGCCACCGTGAGCGACCACGACGCCCGGGAGACCGGCGGCTTCGGCCTCTCCGAGCTCGGGCACGCCGCCGGTGGCTGGGCGCAGGCGGGCGCGCTGGCCGGCGGCGTGGTCTGCGCCCTGATCCTGGCCGCGCTGGTGGCGCGGCGCTCCGCGGACCGGCGCGAACAGGCGCTGGCCGGCGGCTTCTTCCTCGCCTCCTTCTGGCTGCTGGCCTTCGTCGCCGGCTTCTCGATGAACATGTCCGCGGGCACCACCTTCGGCTTCGGCCGCACCCGCTCGATGGACATGGAGTACGGGGCGGACCAGGGCGAGCTGCTGCTCTTCGGGATCCTGTGGACGGCGGGCGCGGTGCTGGCGGCCGCGTTCCTCTTCCGTACGTCCCGGCCCACGGGCCCCGGCGGATTCGCCGGGCTCGCACCCGGGCTCGCGCCCGGCTACTCCGTACCGCCGATACCGCGGTCCTTCCCGGGCACCCCGGCGGCGCAGCCCTTCCCCGGTGCCCCGGCGGCGCCCCCGCTGCCCGTCACGCCCCCGGCGCCGCCCGCGCCGTTCGTACCCTCCGCGCCCCCCGCGCCCGCCACCCCTGCGCCCGGCACGCCCGCCGCGTTCGGCACGGCTCCCACCCCCACGCCCCCGTCGCTGCACCGCACCGGCCCCGGCACCGGCTTCACCACGCTGCCGGCGGCCCCGCCCGCCCCCGGCGGCCGCTCCCTGAAGTGGGTGGCGATCGCCCTGGCGGCCTTCCTGGTCGGCGGCTCGGTGGCCGGCGGCGTCCTGCTCACCCGGGGCAAGGACGGCAAGCACGACAAGGCCGCCACGCAGGAGGACAAGAACCTCGACCCGGCGCCGTTCGAGGCGCCGCCGTCGCCCGCGCCCTCCACCTCCCCCCTCCCGTCGCCTTCGGCGAGCCCCTCCGCGTCGCCCTCCGCGAGCCCTTCCGACAGCCCGTCGGCGAGCCCCTCCGACAGCGCCTCTCCCACGCCCTCCGGCTCCCCCTCCGAACCGGTCGTGCTCCCGGGCGGTTTCGAGAAGGTCAGCGACCCGCAGGGCTTCAGCATGGCGATCCCGGGCGCCTGGCGCCGGGACGACAAGGGCGGCGGCCAGATCGACTACGCGTCCCCCAACGGCGACGCGTTCCTCCGGGTGGGCGTGCTCAAGAGCGGCGGGCAGAGCTCGTACGACCACTTCGGCGAGCTGGAGAAGACCGTCGGGAAGAAGCCGGACTACAAGCGGGTCGCCCTGGACCGGAACACCTTCCAGGGCCGCCCCGGCGCCCGCTGGGAGTTCACCTGGACCGAGAAGGGCACCGGCCGCACGATGCACGCCGTCGACCAGGCGTACGTGACGGAGTCCGGCACCGAGTACGCCGTGTTCTACCAGGGCTACGACGACCGCTGGTCCGGCGGGCGGAAGGTCTTCGACCAGGCCCTGGAGCACTGGTCCGTCGACCACGAGTGACCTGTCGGCGGGTCACGGCCCGGCCGTGACCCACCGGGGCGGGTACGGCATGGGCGACCCTTCTCACTTCGCCGTATCCGCCCCCATAGACTTCTCATGTCCGGTGCCCGGCCTGACCGGCGCACGCACACCGCCGAGCTACGGGAGTCCCCACCGTGACCGAGTCCCCTACCGAACACAGCGCAGATGTGATCGTCGTCGGGGCCGGCCCGGCCGGCTCCACCACCGCCTATTACCTGGCGAAGGCGGGCCTCGACGTCCTGCTGCTGGAGAAGACGGCGTTCCCCCGCGAGAAGGTCTGCGGTGACGGCCTGACGCCGCGCGCCACCAAGCAGCTCGTCGCGATGGGCATCGACATCTCCGAGGAAGCCGGCTGGCTGCGCAACAAGGGCCTGCGCATCATCGGCGGCGGCGTCCGCCTCCAGCTCGACTGGCCGGAGCTCGCCTCCTTCCCGGACTACGGACTGGTCCGCAAGCGCGACGACTTCGACGAGCAGCTCGCCCGGAACGCCGAGAAGGCCGGCGCCCGGCTGTACGAGCGCTGCAACGTGGGCGCGCCGGTCATCGACGACCGCACCGGCCGCGTCACCGGCGTCCACGCGAAGCTCGGCGAGGAGAAGACCCCGGTCACCTTCCACGCCCCGCTCGTCGTGGCCGCCGACGGCAACTCCACGCGGCTGTCGCTCGCCATGGGCCTGCACCGGCGCGACGACCGCCCGATGGGCGTGGCCGTGCGCACGTACTTCACCTCGCCGCGCCACGACGACGACTATCTGGAGTCGTGGCTGGAGCTGTGGGACCGGCGCGGCCCGCAGGACCGGCTGCTGCCCGGCTACGGCTGGATCTTCGGCATGGGCGACGGCACGAGCAACGTCGGGCTCGGCGTCCTCAACACCTCCGACTCCTTCAAGGAGCTGGACTGGCGCGAGGTCCTCAAGGCGTGGTGCGCCTCGATGCCCGAGGACTGGGGCTACACCCCGGAGAACATGACCGGCCCGATCCGCGGCGCCGCCCTGCCGATGGCCTTCAACCGCCAGCCGCACTACACGCGCGGGCTGTTGCTCGTCGGCGACGCGGGCGGCCTGGTCAACCCCTTCAACGGCGAGGGCATCGCGTACGCCATGGAGTCCGGGCAGATCGCCGCGGACGTCATCACCCAGGCGCACGCCCGCGCCTCGTACGCCCAGCGCGAGCTGGCCCTCCAGCGCTACCCGAAGATCCTCAAGGACACCTACGGCGGCTACTACACGCTCGGCCGCGCCTTTGTGAAGCTCATCGGCAACCCGAAGATCATGAAGCTGGCCACCGAGCGCGGTCTGACGCATCCGCTGCTGATGAAGTTCTCGCTGAAGATGCTGGCCAACCTGACCGACCCGACGGGCGGCGACGCGATGGACCGCATCATCAACGGGCTGAGCAAGGTGGCTCCGCGCTCCTGAGAGGCCAGGCCGGAGGGGGCGGCGGGACGTTTCGCCAAGAGATTCACCCTTTCGGGCAACTTTCGTCCTGTTTCGGCGTGTTGGCTTTACGGAAGTAACGAGGTGAGTCCGCTCCCGCTCGGGGCGGGGCGGCTCTCTCGTGAAGGGAATCCGTTCATGCCGCACGCCGCGCACCGTCCTTCCCTCCGTGACTCCCGCCGCCGCGCCGGGCGGCTCGCCGCGGCGGCGGCGCTGTCCCTGTCCGCCGTCGCCCTGGCGACCCCGGCGCACGCGGCGTCGTCCTGCGAGGTCAACGGCGTCACTCAGATGGGCCCGGCCATCAACGGCACCGCGGGCGCCGACGACATCGTCTGCTCGTCCGTCGACGCGGTGACCGTCGTCGACTCCATGGGGGGCGACGACACGTTCATCCTCACCGGGCCGGTGGACGGCCGGATCCGCATGGGCGACGGCAACGACCGCGTCGCGCTGGAGAGCACCGCCGAGCTGACCGACCGCGGCGAGATCGACGGACAGGGGGACCAGGACGGGTTCGACATCAGCGGCAAGGTGCTCGGAGCCGTGCGCGGCGGTCAGGACAAGGACCGCATCCTCGTCTACAAGGGCGCCACCATGGGGTCGAGGACCGACCTCCGCGGCGCCAAGGGCGACGACGTGATCGACGTGGAAAGCTCCGTGGTGGTTCAGGGACTGGTCGAGGGCAACGAGGACAACGACGACATCCGAGTAGGGGACAACGAGGGCACGGTGGACGGCGGCCCGGGCACCGACCACTGCGTCGTGCTCTCGGGCAACCTCCCGGACAACTGCGAGTCCTGATCCCCCTGTCCCGCGCCCCTTCCGGGCTCCATGGACCCCCTGTCGGCCCGACCGGAGAGGAGACCGTTTGCACAGCGGAAGACCGGCGGCTGGCCGCCGCCACATAACCCCGCCCGCCGTGCGAACAGCCCCCGCACGGCGGGCGGTTCCCTGCCCCGGTTCACCCCTTTGTGTGGCGTATATATCGCTTTGAGGGGGCGGCTTCCGGGGAGGCTCCGGGGGCGGCCGGGCCTCCGGGGGCTCCGGAGCCGCTTCCGGGGAGCCGAGGGTGAAGGGGGCGGTGGCCGTGCCGCACGCCAGGAGAGACACCGCACGAGCCGTCAGGGCCGCGCTCCGGCGCGCCGCCCTCGTCGCGGCGCCCGCCCTGACGGCGCTGCTGGCCCTGGCGGTCGCCCCGTCCGCCGCGCCGGCCCCGGCCGGCGGCCCGACGGTCTGCACGGTCGACGGCATCCTCCAGCCGGGGCCCGACGTCCTGGGTACCGAGTCCGCGGACCGGATCGAGTGCTCCTCGGTGGCGGCGGGGCACGTCGTCGACGGGCTCGGCGGCGCCGACGTCCTGACGCTCACCGGGCCCGTGGAGGGCGACGTCCGGGGCGGGCGGGGCGATGACACCCTGCTGGCCCTGCCGGGCGGCGAGGAGGCGCCTCGCGCCGGTCTGCACGGCGACGAAGGGAACGACACCATCCGGTTCGCGGACGGTGTCGAGGTGTCAGGGCTGGTGGACGGCGGCGAGGGGGACGACCGGATCGTCGTCCGCGGCACCCTCACCCGCTCCGGCCAGATCTTCGGCGACGGGGGAGACGACGACATCCACGTCCACAACAACCAGGGCTTCGCCGACGCGCGGCCCGGCGCGCGGGACCTCTGCCTCGCCGACATGGGCAACCCCTGCCCGCGCTGACGGGCCGCCGGGCGCCGCGGCCGGACACACCGGAGGCCGCCGTCCCGAGCGGTGGGAGCGGCGGCCTCCGGTGATGCCGGTGCGGGGTGGGTCACATGACGCGGACGGCACCCGTGGGCGGGGAGTAGCTGAGGTCGCGCTCGACCACGCCGGTGCTGGGGTTCTGCGCGCCGATGAACTTGCCGCCGCCGATGTAGACGCCGACGTGGTACGCGCTGCCCGCGGCGCCCCAGTAGAGGACGTCGCCGACCTGGAGGTTGCTCAGCGAGACCTGGGTGCCCGCGGTCGACTGGTCCTGCGAGACGCGCGGCAGGTCGATGCCGATCTGGCTGTACGCGGCCATGACCAGGCCGGAGCAGTCGTACGAGGACGGGCCGGTGCTGCCCATCACATACGCCTTGCCGACCTGCGCCTGGAGGAAGGAGACCAGGGTCGCGGCGCTGCCGGTGGCGTTCGACGACTTCGAGCCGGTCGACGTGGAGGCGGCCGCGGCGGCGTCCTCGGAGGTGCTCGCGGCGGACTTGGCGCTGAGGCTCTTGCGCTCGGTGGCACGGGAGGCGCGGGCCTCCTCGGCGTCGCGCTTCTCCTGGGCCTCCGCGGCCTTCTTCTCGGCCTCGGCCTTGCGGTCGGCCTCCTGCTTGGCCTTCTTGGCGGCGTCGCGGGCCGTGTCGGCCGCCTTGTCCTGCTCCGCGCGGACCGTGTAGTCGAAGGCGGTCTGCTGGGTGGCCGCCGCGCTCTGCGCGATGGAGGTGGCCAGGGTCGCGTTGACCGCCGGCATCTCCATGGTCGACTCGACGGGCTTCTCGGCGGCGGTGGCGGAACCGGCACCCGCCACGGCCAGAGTGCTGAGGACGCCACCGGCGACACCAGTGCGGACGACCCACGACTGGGTGGCCGTACGACGGGGCTTCCGGTGGCTGGTTATATGCGCGTTGGGGGACATGGAACAACGGACTACCAGTACGCGCTGGTTGAGTTCAACAAAAGTGACGTGCGCCACAATTAGCATGTACGCGCCGAAAATTCGGGCATTTGATCACGGGGACGTCACGGCCCCGGGCGGGTCGCCGATCGTCAACAGGCGCCTCAGCACGGTGTTTGGCCGCCGAAAGGGATCACTGGCCGCTCTATCACTCTTGCGGCTCACGTGTCGAGGCTACCCAGGGAATCCGTCTCCCGAACCTCTTCCCGCGTGGCGCAGCTCACGCCCCGCCCGTCCCTGGAGTGCGCTCGTGAACCGGGTCGCGAACCGGTGCCCGGGAGTGGCCGGCGGCTGTCACCGGCTCAGCGAACGGCCGTTCTTTATCACTTGACGGTCCGTAAGGCGAATTTGTGTGCACGTGGCATCTCTTGATAGGGGCGCACGCCCGCCACCTGCGCCAGAGCCCTGAAATGTCACCTCTGGTGATCACTCGGGCGCTTCGCGTACGAAGATCGCCGCTCATCCGACTTGATGATCGTTCGTCAGGTGGTGGAGATCACAAACACGGTGGCGCACCCCGTGTCGCAGATCACAGGCCGACGGGCATAGGATGCGTGCGACCCGGGCTTGTGAACTGCCTCACATATGGGTGATCTTCGCGACGATCGCCCGCGAGCTCCCAGAGGGCGGTGCGCCCGCCGGGGTCCGGCAAGCCGGCAGTCAGCGTCGACTGGAAGGAGCGAGGAGCGGTGAACGCCTACGCGCCCATCCTCGTACTGGGAGCCCTCGGGGCAGGCTTCGCGATCTTCTCCGTGGTCATGGCCTCGCTCATCGGGCCCAAGCGGTACAACCGCGCCAAGCTCGAAGCCTACGAGTGCGGCATCGAGCCCACCCCGCAGCCCGCCGGCGGCGGGCGCTTCCCGATCAAGTACTACCTGACGGCGATGCTCTTCATCGTCTTCGACATCGAGATCGTCTTCCTCTACCCCTGGGCCGTCACCTTCGACGCCCTGGGGCTCTTCGGGCTCGTGGAGATGCTGCTCTTCGTGCTCACCGTCTTCGTCGCCTACGCCTACGTCTGGCGCCGCGGCGGCCTGGAATGGGACTAGGGGGCACCACTCAATGGGACTCGAGGAGAAACTGCCGAGCGGCTTCGCGCTGACCACGGTCGAACAGGCCGCCGGCTGGGTGCGCAAGTCCTCCGTCTTCCCGGCCACCTTCGGACTGGCCTGCTGCGCCATCGAGATGATGACGACCGGCGCGGGCCGCTACGACCTGGCCCGCTTCGGCATGGAGGTCTTCCGGGGCTCCCCGCGCCAGGCCGATCTGATGATCGTGGCGGGCCGGGTCAGCCAGAAGATGGCGCCCGTGCTGCGGCAGGTCTACGACCAGATGCCCAACCCCAAATGGGTCATCTCCATGGGCGTCTGCGCCTCCAGCGGAGGCATGTTCAACAACTACGCGATCGTCCAGGGCGTCGACCACATCGTGCCGGTCGACATCTATCTGCCCGGCTGCCCGCCGCGCCCCGAGATGCTGATGGACGCGATCCTGAAGCTGCACAGCAAGATCCGGGGCGAGAAGCTCGGCGTGAACCGCGAGGCGGCGGCCCGCGAGGCCGAGGAGGCGGCCCTGGCCGCGCGGCCCCTGATCGAGATGAAGGGCCTGCTGCGGTGAGCGACCCCAAGAGCACCCCGAACGACACCCCGGGGAACGGCCCCGGTCCCGGCGAGGACGTCAACGCCCAGGGCCTGCCCGGCCAGCGCGGCGACCAAGGCGAGGCCATCCGCGTCCAGCACGGCATGTTCGGCGCCCGGAACGGCGGGGACACCTCCGGCTACGGCGGCCTCGTCCGGACCGTAAGGCTGCCGGGCGACACCTCGCGCCCTTACGGCGGCTGGTTCGACGAGGTGGCCGACGAACTGGAGGGCGCCCTGGAGGAGCAGGGCCTCGTCCCGTCGAACGCCGTCGAGAAGACGGTCGTCGACCGCGGTGAGATCACCTTCCACATCGCCCGCGAGCACCTGCCGCGCGTCGCCCGCACCCTCCGCGACGACCCGGCGCTCCGCTTCGAGCTGTGCACGGGCGTCAGCGGAGTGCACTTCCCCGAGGACAAGGGACGCGAGCTGCACGCCGTCTACCACCTGCGCTCGCTCACCCACAACAGGCTGATCAGGCTGGAGGTCGGGGTCCCCGACGCCGATCCGCACCTGCCGTCGGTCGTCGACGTCTACCCCACCAACGACTGGCACGAGCGCGAGACGTACGACTTCTTCGGCATCGTCTTCGACGGCCACCCGGCACTGACGCGGATCATGATGCCGGACGACTGGCAGGGCTTCCCGCAGCGCAAGGACTACCCCCTCGGCGGCATCCCCGTCGAATACAAGGGCGCCCGGATCCCGGCTCCGGACCAGCGGAGGTCGTACACCTGATGAGCACATCCCATGCGAGCCCCCGCGACACCACCGAGGGCACCGTCTACACCGTCACCGGCGGCGACTGGGACGAGATCGCGGCGGCGGCCCAGCGGGCCGACGACGAGCGGATCATCGTCAATATGGGCCCGCAGCACCCCTCCACCCACGGTGTGCTCCGGCTCATCCTGGAGATCGACGGCGAGACCGTCACCGAGGCCCGCTGCGGCATCGGCTATCTCCACACCGGTATCGAGAAGAACCTCGAATACCGCAACTGGACGCAGGGCACCACCTTCGTCACGCGCATGGACTACCTCACCTCGTTCTACAACGAGACGGCGTACTGCCTGGGCGTGGAGAAGCTGCTCGGCATCGAGGAGCAGATCCCCGACCGGGCCACGGTCGTCCGCGTGATGCTGATGGAGCTGAACCGTCTCTCCTCCCATCTGGTCTGCATCGCGACCGGCGGGATGGAGCTCGGCGCCACCACGATCATGATCTACGGCTTCCGGGACCGCGAGATGATCCTGGACCTCTACGAGCTGATCACCGGCCTGCGGATGAACCACGCGTACATCCGGCCCGGCGGGCTCGCGCAGGACCTGCCGCCGGGCGCGGTGGACGCGGTGCGCGAATGCGTCAAGAAGATGCGCCGGAACCTCCCCGAGTACGACAAACTCGCCACCGGCAACCCGATCTTCAAGGGCCGGATGCAGGACGTCGGTTACCTGGACCTCGCCGGCTGCCTCTCGCTCGGCGCGACCGGCCCGGTGCTGCGCGCCGCGGGCCTGCCGCACGACCTGCGCAAGGCCCAGCCCTACTGCGGCTACGGCACCTACGAGTTCGACGTCCCGACCGCCGACACCTGTGATGCCTACGGGCGGTTCCTCATCCGCCTGGAGGAGATGCGGCAGTCCCTGCGGATCGTCGAGCAGTGTCTGGACCGGCTGGCGCCCGGCCCGGTCATGGTGGCCGACAAGAAGATCGCCTGGCCCGCGCAGCTGGCCCTGGGGCCGGACGGGCTCGGCAACTCCCTCGACCACATCAAGAAGATCATGGGCACCTCCATGGAGGCCCTGATCCACCACTTCAAGCTGGTGACGGAGGGCTTCCGGGTGCCGCCCGGACAGGCGTACGCGGCGGTCGAGTCACCCAAGGGCGAGCTGGGCGTGCACGTCGTCAGCGACGGCGGCACCCGCCCGTACCGGGTCCACTTCCGCGACCCGTCCTTCACCAACCTCCAGGCCATGGCGGCGATGTGCGAGGGCGGCCAGGTCGCCGACGTCATCGTGGCGGTGGCGTCCATCGACCCCGTGATGGGAGGCGTCGACCGGTGAGTGATGTCCAGCTGGGAATGCCCCGGCTTCCCGCGCCCGACTATCCGGCCGACGTACGGGCCCGGCTCGACGGGGACGCCAAGGAGGTGATCGGCCGCTATCCCGACGACCGGAGCGCGCTTCTGCCGCTGCTCCACCTGGTCCAGGCGGAGGAGGGGTACGTCACCCGGACAGGCATCCGCTACTGCGCCGAGGTCCTGGGCCTGACCGTCGCGGAGGTGACGGCGGTCGCCACCTTCTACACCATGTACCGGCGCGAGGCGGGCGGCGACTACCAGGTCGGGGTCTGCACCAACACCCTGTGCGCGGTCATGGGCGGCGACGCCATCTTCGACGGCCTCAAGCGCCACCTCGGCGTCGGCAACGGCGGCACCACCACCGACGGCAAGGTCACCCTCGAACACGTCGAGTGCAACGCGGCCTGCGACTTCGCGCCCGTGGTGATGGTCAACTGGGAGTTCTTCGACAACCAGACGGTGGAGAGCGCCATCGCGCTCGTCGACGGGCTGCGCGCCGGCCGCCCGGCCTCGCCCACGCGCGGGGCGCCCCTGTGCACGTACCGGGAGACGGCCCGCATCCTGGCGGGCTTCCCCGACGAGCGGCCCGGCGCGGTCGAGGCGAGCGGCGGGGCCGGGCCCGCGTCCCTGGCGGGGCTGCGGCTGGCCAAGGGGAGACCGGCCCGGCCCGGGTGGGCCCGCCGCGCGGCGCGCCGCCGGGCGGGAGCGCGGACGCCGGCACCGGCCCCGCGGAGCACCCCGGCTCGCACGACGCGCCGCGGCAGACGCCGTCCGCCGACCCGGGGCACCCCGCCGGGCCGGCCGGCGAGGAGGGGGAGGGATGACCATGGCACCCGCGAACGAGGGCACCCCCAGGCCGCAGGCGGGGGCGGAGGCCGGCCCCGAGAAGCTGCTCGCGCCCGTGCTGAGCGCGCACTGGGACGAGCCCCGGTCCTGGACCCTGGAGACCTATCTGCGGCACGACGGCTACGCGGGGGCGCGCAGGGCGCTGGCGATGCCCCCCGACGAGGTGATCGCCTATGTGAAGGACGCGGGGCTGCGCGGCCGCGGCGGCGCGGGCTTCCCGACGGGGATGAAGTGGCAGTTCATCCCGCAGGGCGACGGCAAACCGCACTACCTCGTCGTCAACGCCGACGAGTCGGAGCCGGGCGCCTGCAAGGACATCCCGCTGCTCTTCGCCTCGCCGCACTCCCTCATCGAGGGCATCGTGATCGCCTGTCACGCCATCCGCTCGGAGCGGGCCTTCGTCTATCTGCGGGGCGAGGTCGTGCCCGTACTGCGCAGGCTGCACGAGGCCGTCCGCGAGGCGTACGAGGCGGGCTACCTCGGGAAGAACGTGCTGGGCTCGGGCCTGGACCTGGAGCTGACCGTGCACGCCGGGGCCGGCGCGTACATCTGCGGCGAGGAGACCGCGCTCCTCGACTCGCTGGAGGGGCGCCGCGGCCAGCCCCGGCTCCGGCCGCCCTTCCCCGCCGTCGCGGGCCTCTACGCCTGCCCCACCGTGGTGAACAACGTCGAGTCCATCGCGTCGGTGCCCGCGATCCTGCACCGGGGCAAGGAGTGGTTCCGGTCGATGGGCACCGAGAAGTGCCCCGGCTTCACCCTCTACTCCCTCTCCGGTCACGTCGCGCGCCCCGGCCAGTACGAGGCGCCCATGGGCATCACCCTGCGCCAGCTGCTGGACATGAGCGGTGGCATCCGGCCCGGCCACCGGCTGAAGTTCTGGACCCCCGGCGGCTCCTCCAGCCCCATGTTCACCGAGGAACACCTCGATGTGCCGCTGGACTTCGACAGCGTGGGCGCCGCAGGCTCGCTGCTCGGCACCAAGTCGCTCCAGTGCTTCGACGAGACCACCTGCGTCGTCCGGGCCGTCACCCGCTGGACCGAGTTCTACGCGCACGAGTCCTGCGGGAAGTGCACCCCCTGCCGCGAAGGCACCTACTGGCTCGTCCAGTTGCTGCGCGACATCGAGGACGGCAAGGGCCGGCGGGCGGACCTCGACAAGCTCGCGGACATCGCCGACAACATCAACGGCAAGTCCTTCTGCGCCCTGGGCGACGGCGCCGCCGCGCCGATCCTCTCCTCCCTCCAGCACTTCCGCGCCGAGTACGAGCGGCACATCACGGGCAGGTGCTGCCCCTTCGACCCGGCCGCGTCGACCCTGTGGGCCGACGGACCGAAGAACTTCCACCTGGAGGTGAACGCATGACAGTCACCACGTCTGCCCCCTCCGGAGGGGGCGAGGTGGTTCCGCCGGAGGACCTCGTCTCCGTCACCATCGACGGCATCGCGCTCTCCGTCCCCAAGGGGACGCTGGTCATCCGCGCCGCCGAGTTGCTCGGCATCGAGATCCCGCGGTTCTGCGACCACCCGCTGCTCGACCCGGCGGGCGCCTGCCGGCAGTGCATCGTCGAGGTCGAGGGCCAGCGCAAGCCGATGGCCTCCTGCACCATCACCTGCACCGACGGCATGGTGGTCCGCACCCAGCTCACCTCGTCCGTCGCCGAGAAGGCGCAGCGCGGGGTGATGGAGCTGCTGCTCATCAACCACCCGCTCGACTGCCCCGTGTGCGACAAGGGCGGCGAGTGCCCGCTGCAGAACCAGGCGATGTCCGCCGGGCAGGCCGACACCCGCTTCGAGGGCCGCAAGCGGACCTTCGAGAAGCCGGTGCCGATCTCCACCCAGGTGCTGCTGGACCGCGAGCGGTGCGTGCTGTGCGCGCGCTGCACCCGCTTCTCCCAGCAGATCGCGGGCGACCCGATGATCGAGCTGCTGGAGCGCGGCGCCCTCCAGCAGGTCGGCACCGGCCAGGACGTGCCCTTCGAGTCGTACTTCTCGGGCAACACCATCCAGATCTGCCCGGTCGGGGCGCTCACCTCGGCGGCGTACCGGTTCCGCTCCCGCCCCTTCGACCTGGTCTCCTCGCCGTCGGTGTGCGAGCACTGCGCGGGCGGCTGCGCCACGCGTACGGACCACCGGCGCGGCAAGGTGCTGCGCCGCCTGGCCGCCGACGACCCCGAGGTCAACGAGGAGTGGGTGTGCGACAAGGGGCGCTTCGGCTTCCGCTACGCCCAGCGGCCGGACCGGCTGACCACCCCGCTGGTGCGGAGCGCGGAGGGCGTGCTGGAGCCCGCGAGCTGGCCGGAGGCGCTGGCGGCCGCGGCCGGGGGACTGGCCGCCGCGCGGGGCCGGGCCGGGGTGCTGACGGGCGGCAGGCTGACCGTCGAGGACGCCTACGCCTACGCCAAGTTCGCACGGGTGGCCCTGGCCACCCATGACGTGGACTTCCGGGCCCGGGTGCACAGCGGTGAGGAGGCCGACTTCCTGGCGGCCCACGTCGCGGGGCGCGGCCGGGACCTCGACGGTACGGGCGTGACGTACACGGCGCTGGAGAAGGCGCCCGCGGTGCTGCTGGTCGGCTTCGAGGCGGAGGAGGAGGCGCCCGGCGTCTTCCTGCGGCTCCGTAAGGCGCACCGCAAGCACGGCCAGCGGGTCTTCGCACTGGCCACGCACGCCACACGCGGTCTCACGAAGGCGGGCGGCACGCTGCTGCCGGCCGCGCCGGGCACCGAGACGTCCTGGCTGCGGGCGCTGGCCGACGGCACCGGCCTGGACGCGGCCGGGCAGGCGGCGGCCGGGGCGCTGCGCGGCGAGGGCGCGGTGATCGTCGTCGGTGAGCGGGCGGCCGGTGCGCCGGGCGTGCTGACCGCCGTGCTCGCCACCTCCGCCGCGACCGGTGCGGCCCTGGTGTGGATCCCGCGCCGGGCCGGGGAGCGGGGCGCGCTGGAGGCGGGGCGCTGCCCGGGCTGCTGCCCGGCGGGCGGCCCGCCACCGATCCGCGCGCGCGGGAGGAGACGGCGGCCGCCTGGGGCGTCGCCGAACTCCCGCGCGGCACCGGCCGGGACACCGGGCAGATCGTCGAGGCCGCGGCCGGCGGCGAGCTGGGCGCCCTGCTCGTGGGCGGTGTGGAGGTCGCCGACCTGCCGGACCCGCGGCGGGCGCGCGAGGCGCTGGCCGCCATCGGCTTCCTCGTCAGCCTGGAGCAGCGGCCCGGCGAGGTGACGGACCGGGCGGACGTGGTGCTGCCGGTCGCCGCCGTGGCCGAGAAGGCGGGCACGTTCCTGAACTGGGAGGGCCGGGCGAGGCCCTTCGAGGCGGCCGTCCGGCCCGAGCACCTGGCCCGGGCCGCCCTGCCGCCGGACGCCCGGGTGCTGAACATGCTGGCCGACGCCATGGACGTACGCCTGGCGCTGCCGGACACCGGCGCCGTACGGGCGGAGCTGGACCGGCTCGGGCCGTGGCGCGGCGCCCACGCGGCCGCCCCGCCGAGCCGGACCGCCCGGCCCCGCGGCCGGGCCGGGCGAGGCCCTGCTGGCGGGCCACCGGATGCTGCTCGACCTGGGCCGGCTCCAGGAGGGCGACGACGCGCTGGCCGGCACCCGGCACGAGGCGCTCGCCCGGCTGTCCGCGACCACGGCCGCGGAGGCCGGGGTGCGCGACGGGGAGCCGCTCGCGGTGACCGGCCCGGTGGGCACGGTCCGGCTGCCGCTGCGGATCACCGCCATGCCGGACCGGGTGGTGTGGCTCCCGCTGAACTCCGTGGGCGGCGGCGTCGCCGGTGATACGGGGACCCGCCCGGGTGAGCTCGTACGGATCGGCCCGGCCGCCGGCGAGGACACCGGAACCGAGACACCGGAGGCGCGGTAGTGAACGCTTACCAACTGGCCGCCGAGGACCTGTCGATGTTCGGCCGCGACCCGTGGTGGCTGGTCGTCGTCAAGGCCGTCTTCTGCTTCGCGTTCGTCATGGTGACCGTGCTGTTCTCGATCGTCTGGGAGCGCAAGGTCGTCGCGTGGATGCAGCTGCGCATCGGCCCCAACCGGCACGGGCCCTGGGGGATGCTCCAGTCCCTCGCCGACGGCATCAAGCTGATGCTGAAGGAGGACGTGATCGTCAAGCGGGCGGACAAGGTGGTCTACCTCCTCGCCCCCGTCGTCGCGGCCATCCCCGCCTTCATGGCGATCGCCGTGATCCCCTTCGGCCCGGCGGGCAACGAGATCTCGATCTTCGGCCACCGGACCACGATGCAGCTGACCGACCTGCCGATCGGCGTGCTGTACATCCTCGCCACCGCGTCGGTCGGCATCTACGGCATCGTGCTCGCGGGCTGGTCCTCCGGGTCGACGTACCCGCTGCTCGGCGGTCTGCGCTCGTGCGCCCAGATGATCTCGTACGAGATCGCGATGGGCGTCTCCTTCGCGGCCGTCTTCCTCTACTCCGGGTCGATGTCGACCTCGGCGATCGTGGCGGCGCAGCACGACCGCTGGTACGTCCTGCTGCTGCCGGTCTCCTTCCTGATCTACATCGTGGCGATGGTGGGCGAGACCAACCGGGCGCCGTTCGACCTGCCGGAGTCCGAGGGCGACCTGGTCGGCGGCTTCAACACCGAGTACTCGTCCATCAAGTTCGCGATGTTCATGCTGGCCGAGTACGTCAACATGATCACGGTCTCGGCCGTGGCGGTGACGCTGTTCCTCGGCGGCTGGCGGGCGCCGTACCCGGTCTCCGCCTTCTGGGAGGGCGCCAACCACGGCTGGTGGCCGCTCCTATGGTTCGTGATCAAGCTCCAGCTGCTGCTGTTCTTCTTCATCTGGCTGCGCGGCACGCTGCCGCGGCTGCGCTACGACCAGTTCATGAAGCTGGGGTGGAAGGTCCTCATCCCCATCTCGATGGTGTGGCTGATGCTCGTCGCGGCCGTACGGGCGCTGCGGAACGAGAACTACGACTTCCAGCGGATCGTGCTCTACGTCGGTGGCGCCGTGGTGGCGGTCCTGCTGCTGTCGTTCGTGGCCGACGTCTTCCGCGGCCGGGGCGAGGAGCCGGAAGCGCCCGCCGGGGAGCGGGAGTTCGACCCCATGGCGGGCGGCTATCCCGTGCCGCCGCTGCCCGGTCAGACCCTGCCACCGGTGCCGCGACGGCGGTCGCGGCACGACCGCGAGCTCATTGTCAGTGGTGGCGTCGATACTGTCAGTGACGGTCCCCGAGACGGAAAGGAGGGGGCTGACGGTGCCTGACTTCCAGAACCCCGTGGCCGGCTTCGGCGTGACCTTCAAGGCCATGTTCAAGAAGCGGCTGACCGAGCAGTACCCGGAGGAGAAGAAGCACACGGCGCCGCGCTTCCACGGCCGCCACCAGCTCAACCGCCACCCGGACGGCCTGGAGAAGTGCATCGGCTGTGAGCTGTGCGCATGGGCCTGCCCGGCGGACGCGATCTATGTGGAGGGCGCGGACAACACCGAGGAGGAGCGCTATTCCCCGGGCGAGCGCTACGGCCGCGTCTATCAGATCAACTACCTCCGCTGCATCCTGTGCGGGCTGTGCGTGGAGGCGTGCCCGACCCGCGCGCTCACGATGACCAATGAGTACGAACTGGCCGACACCAGCCGCGAATCGCTCATCTACACCAAGGAGGAGCTGCTCGCGGGCCTGGAGGAGGGCATGGTCGACACACCGCACGCGATCTTCCCGGGCATGACCGAGAAGGACTACTACCGGGGCCTGGTCTCGGAGGCGGCGCCGGGCACGGTCCGGCAGCCCGCCGTCTCCGAGGGCGAGGCGCCCGCGCCCACGGCGGAAGGGGCGGACGCGTGAACACCGCCGCCACGGCCACCTCCACGGGCGAGGCGGTCCAGTTCTGGATCCTCGGGATCGTCGCCGTGGCCGGGGCGCTGGCCACGGTCCTGATGAAGAAGTCCGTGCACAGCGCCCTCTCGCTGGCCGGCACCATGATCGTCCTAGCGGTGTTCTACCTGGCCAACGGGGCGTATTTCCTGGGCATCGTCCAGGTCGTGGTCTACACCGGCGCGATCATGATGCTCTTCCTCTTCGTGGTCATGCTCGTCGGCGTCACCGCCGCCGACTCCCTCAAGGAGACCATCAGGGGCCAGCGGTGGCTGGCCGCGCTCTGCGCGCTGGGCTTCGGCATCCTGCTGATCGCCGGCATCGGGAACGCCTCGCTGAAGGAGTTCGCCGGCCTCGGCCGGGCCAACTCCGGGGGCAATGTGGAGGGCCTCGCCGCCCTCATCTTCACCAAGTACGTCTTCGCCTTCGAGATCACCGGCGCCCTGCTGATCACCGCGGCCGTCGGGGCGATGGTGCTCACCCACCGCGAGCGCACCGAGCACGCGGCCACCCAGCGCGAGCTCTCCGAGCGCCGGGTGCGGACGGGCAGGCAGGTCCCCCCGCTGCCCGCCCCCGGCGTCTACGCCCGGCACAACGCCGTGGACGTCCCCGGCCTGCTGCCGGACGGCACCCCGTCCGAGCTCACCGTCAATCCCACCCTGCGCGCCCGCGGCCAGATCCGCGATGTCTCGGGCGCGGCGCTCCAGGAGCTGGCCGCGCTGGAGCAGCGCGCGCAGGAGTGGCGCGAGCACGGCCGTAGCGAGGACGCGAAGGGAGTCGGCAAGTGAATCCGGTCAACTACCTCTATCTGGCGGCCCTGCTGTTCACCATCGGCGCCACCGGTGTGCTCATCCGGCGGAACGCGATCGTCGTCTTCATGTGCGTCGAGCTGATGCTGAACGCCTGCAATCTGGCGTTCGTCACCTTCTCCCGGCTGCACGGCAATCTGGACGGCCAGATCATCGCGTTCTTCACGATGGTGGTGGCCGCGGCCGAGGTCGTCATCGGTCTCGCGATCATCGTGACGATCTTCCGTTCCCGCCACTCGGCGTCGGTCGACGACGCGAACCTGCTGAAGCTGTAAGGGGACGGTGACGTGGAGAACCTCATCGGATTGCTCGTCGCCGCACCGCTGCTCGGCGCCGCCGTGCTGCTGTGCGGCGGGCGGCGGCTGGACCGCTCCGGGCCGTGGGTGGGCACGCTGCTCGCCGCCGTGTCCTTCGGGCTCGGCGTCGTGCTCTTCGCGGACATGCTCGGCCGGAGCGGCGAGGACCGGACGCTCACGACCACGGTCTTCAGCTGGGTGCCGGTCGGCGGTTTCCGCGCCGACGTGGGCTTCCAGCTCGACCAGCTGTCCATGACCTTCGTCCTGCTGATCACGGGCGTGGGCACGCTGATCCACCTTTACTCCGTCGGCTATATGGAGCACGACGAGCGGCGCCGCCGCTTCTTCGGCTATCTCAATCTGTTCCTCGCCGCGATGCTGCTGCTCGTCGTCGCCGACAACTACCTCCTGCTGTACGTGGGCTGGGAGGGCGTCGGCCTCGCCTCGTATCTGCTGATCGGCTTCTGGCAGCACAAGCCGAGCGCGGCGACGGCGGCGAAGAAGGCGTTCCTCGTCAACCGCGTCGGCGACATGGGCCTGTCCGTCGCGATCATGCTGATGTTCACCACCTTCGGCACCTTCGCCTTCGGGCCGGTCCTGGACGGCGCGGAGGCGGCGGGCGAGGGCAAGCTGACGGCCATCGGGCTGATGCTGCTGCTCGCGGCCTGCGGCAAGTCGGCCCAGGTGCCGCTGCAGAGCTGGCTCGGTGACGCGATGGAGGGCCCGACCCCGGTCTCGGCCCTCATCCACGCGGCGACGATGGTGACCGCCGGCGTCTATCTGATCACCCGCTCCGGGGCCGTCTTCGACGCGGCGCCCACGGCGCAGGCCGCGGTCGTCACGGTCGGCGCGGTCACGCTCCTGTTCGGTGCGATCGTCGGTTGTGCCAAGGACGACATCAAGAAGGCCCTCGCGGGCTCCACGATGTCCCAGATCGGGTACATGATCCTGGCCGCCGGGCTGGGCCCGGTCGGCTATGTCTTCGCGATCATGCACCTGGTCACCCACGGCTTCTTCAAGGCCGGGCTGTTCCTGGGCGCGGGCTCCGTGATGCACGGTATGAACGACGAGGTCGACATGCGGCGTTACGGCGGCCTGCGGAAGTACATGCCGGTCACCTTCGTCACCTTCGGCCTCGGCTATCTCGCCATCATCGGCTTCCCCGGCCTCTCCGGCTTCTTCTCCAAGGACAAGATCATCGAGGCGGCCTTCGCCAAGGGCGGCACGGAGGGCTGGATCCTCGGCGGCGCGGCCCTGCTGGGCGCGGGCATCACCGCGTTCTATATGACACGCGTGATGATCATGACCTTCTTCGGTGAGCCGCGCTGGCAGCCGACGGCATCCGACAGCGGCTCCGCCGCGGGGTCGGGCGCCCCGCACCCGCACGAGTCGCCGAAGACGATGACGGTCCCGATGGTGATCCTGGCCTTCGGATCGGTCTTCGCCGGCGGGCTGTTCAGCATCAACGACACCTTCCTGAAGTGGCTGGAGCCCGTCACCGGCCATGCCCACGGCAATCCGCCGGTCAGCGCGCTCACCGTCACCGCCGCCACCATGGTGGTGCTGGTCCTCGGCGTCGCGCTCGCCTGGGCGCGGTACGGCAGGCGGCCCGTCCCGGTCACCGCCCCGCGCGGCAGCGGGCTCACCCGCGCCGCCCGCCGCGACCTGTTCCAGGACGACTTCAACCACGTCGTGCTGGTGCGCGGCGGCGAGCACCTCACCCGCAGCCTGGTCTATGTCGACCACACCCTGGTCGACGGCGTCGTCAACGGCACCGCGGCCTCCGTCGGCGGCCTGTCGGGCCGGATGCGCAGGCTGCAGAACGGCTACGCACGCTCGTACGCCGTCTCGATGTTCGGCGGTGCGGCGCTGCTCATCGCCGCGACCCTGCTGATGAGGGCGGTCTGATATGTCTTTTCCCCTGCTGACGGCCACGGCCGTGGTGCCCGCCGTCGGCGCGGTCGCCACCGCCGCGGTCCCGGCCGCGCGGCGGGCCGCGGCGAAGTGGCTCGCGCTGGGCTTCTCGCTCGCCACGCTCGTCCTCGCGGCGGTCCAGCTGGTGCGCTTCGACCCGGACGCGGCCGGGCCCTTCCAGCTCACCGAGTCGCACGCCTGGATCAAGGACTTCGGCGTCCGCTACGAACTGGGCGTGGACGGCATCGCGGTCGTCCTCATCGCCCTGACCGCGCTGCTGATCCCCTTTGTGATGCTGGCGGGCTGGCATGACGCCGACCCCCTCGAAGGGTCCTCGCCCAACCGGCGCTGGCGGCCCACCCAGGGCTTCTTCGCGCTGATCCTGATGGTCGAGGCGATGGTGGTGATCTCCTTCGAGGCCACCGACGTCTTCCTCTTCTACCTCTTCTTCGAAGCCATGCTGATCCCGATGTACTTCCTCATCGGGGGCTTCGGCGACCGGGCCGGGGAGCGGTCCGAGGAGGAGACCGCGGCCCAGCGCAGCTACGCCGCGGTGAAGTTCCTGCTCTACAACCTGGCCGGCGGGCTGATCATGATGGCCGCCGTCATCGGGCTCTACGCGGTCACCGCCGACCAGCTGGGCACGGGCACCTTCTCGCTCCAGGAGATCGTCCAGGCCCGCGTCGACGGCCGGCTGGAGCTGCCCCCCGTGACCGAACGGGCCCTGTTCCTCGGCTTCTTCTTCGCCTTCGCGGTGAAGGCGCCGCTGTGGCCGCTGCACACCTGGCTGCCCAACGCCATGGGCGAGGCCACCGCGCCCGTGGCCGTCCTGATCACCGCGGTCGTCGACAAGGTCGGCACCTTCGCGATGCTCCGCTTCTGCCTCCAGCTCTTCCCCGGGGCCTCCAAATGGGCCACCCCGGTGATCGTCGCCCTGGCGCTCGTCAGCATCGTCTACGGCGCGCTGCTCGCGGTGGGCCAGCGGGACATCAAGCGCCTGGTCGCCTACGCCTCGATCTCGCACTTCGGCTTCATCGTGCTGGGCATCTTCGCGATGACCACCCAGGGCCAGGGCGGCGCGACGCTCTACATGGTCAACCACGGGATCTCCACGGCCGCGCTGATGCTGGTCGCGGGCTTCCTGATCTCGCGCCGCGGCTCCCGGCTCATCGCGGACTACGGCGGCGTCCAGAAGGTCGCGCCGGTCCTCGCCGGCACCTTCCTCGTAGGCGGTCTGGCCACCCTGTCGCTGCCGGGGCTCGCGCCCTTCGTCTCCGAATTCCTCGTCCTGGTCGGCACGTTCAGCCGCTATCCGGCGGCCGGGATCATCGCCACGGTGGGCATCGTGCTCGCCGCGCTCTACGTCCTGGTGCTCTACCAGCGCACCATGACCGGGCCGGTGACGGAGGGCGTGCGCGGGATGCCCGACCTCCGGGTGCGCGAGCTGGTCGTCGTCGCCCCGCTGATCGCGCTGCTGCTCTTCCTCGGCGTCTACCCCAAGCCGCTGACCGAGATCATCGACCCCGCGGTGGGCCACACGATGTCCCAGGTCGAGAAGTCCGACCCCAAGCCCGATGTTCCTGTGAACGAAGCGGAGGCCGCGAAGTGAGTTCCGCAGCATCCGTCCACAGCCTGTGGACGGCCGCGGCCGACGCGCCGCAGAAGATCCCGGCCCCGCACATCGAGTACGCCCAGCTGTCCCCGACGCTGATCGTGCTCGGCGCCGCCGTCCTGGGCATTCTCGTCGAAGCGTTCCTTCCCCGGCGAACCCGCTACCCCGCGCAGCTGCTGCTGGCCACCGTCGGGCTGGTCGCCGCCTTCGCCGCCGTCATCGCCCTGGCCGCCGGGGGATACGGCACGGACAAGGCGCACATCGCCGCGATGGGCGCCGTCGCCGTCGACGGCCCGGCGCTCTTCCTCCAGGGCACCCTCCTGCTGGCCTCCCTGATCGCCGTGTTCACCTTCGCCGAGCGGCGGCTGGACCCGGCGGCGCACGGCCGGCGCGTCGACTCCTTCGCCGCGCAGGGCGCCGCCGTCCCGGGCGGCGAGGCCGAACAGGAGGCGGTCAAGGCGGGCTTCACCACCACCGAGGTGTTCCCGCTGGTGCTCTTCGCGGTCGGCGGCATGCTCGTCTTCCCCGCGGCGAACGACCTGCTGACCCTGTTCGTCGCCCTGGAGGTCTTCTCCCTCCCGCTGTACGTGCTGTGCGCGCTGGCCCGCAGGCAGCGGCTGATGTCGCAGGAGTCGGCGGTCAAGTACTTCCTGCTCGGCGCGTTCTCCTCGGCGTTCCTGCTCTTCGGCGTCGCGCTGCTGTACGGCTACGCCGGCACGGTCTCCTACGCGGGCATCGCCGACGTGGTGAGCGGCACCACCCGGTCCGTCGATCCGGCGCTCGCCTCGACATCGGGCAACGACGCCCTGCTGCTCATCGGCGGCGCGCTGGTGCTGATGGGCCTGCTCTTCAAGGTCGGCGCGGTCCCGTTCCACATGTGGACGCCCGACGTCTATCAGGGGGCGCCCACGCCCGTCACGGGCTTCATGGCCGCCGCCACCAAGGTCGCCGCCTTCGGCGCCCTGCTGCGGCTGCTCTATGTGGTCCTGCCCGGTCTGCGCTGGGACTGGCGGCCGGTGATGTGGGGCGTCGCGATCGTCACCATGGTGGTGGGCGCGATCGTGGCCGTCACCCAGACCGATGTGAAGCGGCTCCTGGCCTACTCCTCCATCGCCCACGCAGGGTTCCTCCTCGCCGGTGTCACGGCCGCGAGCCCGGACGGGATCTCCTCCGTCCTCTTCTATCTGGTCACCTACGCCTTTGTGACGCTGGGCGCGTTCGCCGTGGTGACGCTCGTCCGCGACGCGGGCGGCGAGGCGACACACCTGTCGAAGTGGGCCGGGCTCGGCCGCCGTTCGCCGCTCGTGGCAGCCGTCTTCGCGGTGTTCCTGCTGGCCTTCGCGGGCATCCCGCTGACCAGCGGCTTCGCCGGGAAGTTCGCCGTCTTCAAGGCCGCGGCCGAGAGCGGGGCGACACCGCTGGTCATCGTCGGTGTGCTGTCCTCGGCGGTCGCCGCGTTCTTCTATGTCCGGGTGATCGTGCTGATGTTCTTCAGCGAGCCCAGGCCCGACGGCCCGACCGTGGCCGTGCCGAGCGCGCTGACCTCCACGGCCATCGCCGTCGGCGTCGCGCTGACGGTGGTGCTCGGCGTCGCGCCGCAGTACTTCCTGGAACTCGCGGGCCAGGCGGGCACGTTCGTCCGCTGACCGGCGCCCCCGTACGAGACCGCCGCCCGGCGCCCCCCGAGGAGGGGCGCCGGGCGGCGGTGTTCGTTCCCGCGGGTGGCTCAGCCGAGCTTGCCGGGGAGGCCGGCCGCCGGCTTGCCGTCCACGCCCACGGCCTTCTTGAAGGTGTCCTCCGTGCCGGAGGCCCAGGCCACCGTCAGGGAGGCGGCGTCGGCGCGCTTGACGGTGCCGGAGGCGTACTGGGCGCCTTCCTTGCACTTGAAGGCGAGGGTCACCGGCTTCGCGGAGTCGTTCACCATGCCGGTGCAGGACTGGCCCGCGCCGCTGAGCATCGCGGTCCTGCCCGCGAAGGACAGCACCAGGAAGCTGTTGTCCTCGAGCTTGCCCTTCTTCCAGCCGCCGGCGAGCTTGGCGGCCGTGACATCGCCGCCGGACGCGGCCGGGGCCTCGGCCGGTGCCTGGCTCGGCGCCTTCGGCGCGTCGGCCGGCGGGGTGGCCTGGGCGGGCTTGTCGCCGTCGCCCTTCTTGCTCTCGCTGCCGCAACCGGTCATCAGCACAGCGGCGATGATCGCCGCCCCCGTGATCTGTACTGCCTTGCGCACGTGCGCCCTTTCGTCCAAGCGGATCTGGGCATGACAAGTTAGCAGCCTTGGTCACGGGCTCCGGAACCTTGTGTTCAGCCCCGGCCCCCGGCCCCGGCCCCGGCCCCGGCCCCGGGTTCAGTCCCCGCCGCCCCCGCCGTCACCGCCACCGGAGTCGCCCCCGCCGCTGCCGCCGTCCGCCCGGTCCCGTTGCACATTGCGGTGCACCGCCTGGGCCGCCCAGTCGGCGCCCACGAGCCGCCGCATGGCCTTGCGCTCGGCCCGCATGTCCCAGCCCGGGTACAGCCGCCCGGCCGTGCCGGCCGCCGAGACCAGGGCGGCCAGCGAGCGCGAGCGGGTGTCGGGGAAGCCCGCGACCCGGGCCGCGTCGAAGCGCTGCCGCACCGACGTCGTCAGATCGACCGGTCCCACGGGGTAGCGGTTGTAGGGGAAGACGCCGAGGAACCGCCGGCGGTCCACCCGCAGCGCCCGCAGCTTCACCAGCCGCGTCAGCCAGGGCTCTTCCAGGTGCCGGGCCGCCTCGCGCACCCAGCGGTGCGTCTTCGGGCCCCGGGCGCCGGCCGCGGGCAGGCTCGCCGTGGCCATGGCCAGCAGCGGGTCCCGCGGACCGGCCGGGGAGAGCACGACCGGTCGCCCGTACTGCTCGTTCACATGCCCGAGCAGCCGGAGTTCGGCGAGCACGGCGCCGGCCACGCCGTACTCCAGGGCCCCCGGCGTGCACAGCCGCCGGCCGTCCTCCGGATGGAAGCAGAGCAGCAGCAGTTCCTCGGGCAGCGTGAGGCCGGGGGTGTCCGGGGTCATGACGCGGCGGTCTCCCGCGCGGGCACGACACGGCCGGTGACCTCGCCGAGGCCGATCCGGGCGCCGCCGGGGCCGGGCGCCCAGGCGGTGAGGGTGACCTCGTCGCCGTCCGCCAGGTAGGGGCCCTTGCCCTCGGTGAGCTCCAGCAGGCAGCCCCGCTGGTCCGGCTCGGGGCCGCTGACCGTGCCGGAGGCGTAGAAGTCGCCGGTGCGCAGGGAGGCGCCGTTGACCGTCATATGGGCGAGCTGCTGGGCGGCCGTCCAGTACATGGAGGCGAACGGCGGCCGGGAGACGGTCTCGCCGTTGATCGTGACCTCGATGCGCAGGTCGATGCCGCCCGGCTCGGCGGCGGAGTCGTCGAGGTAGGGCAGCAGCGGGTACGTGCGCTCCGGCGGCGCGGTGCGGGCCTCGTCGAAGGCGTCGAGCGGGGTGATCCACGCGGATACGGAGGTGGCGAAGGACTTGCCGAGGAACGGGCCGAGCGGGACGTACTCCCACGCCTGGACGTCGCGCGCCGACCAGTCGTTGACCAGGCAGACGCCGAAGACGTGCGCCCGGAAGTCGTCGAGCGCGACGGGGGTGTTCGCGGGCGCGGGGGTGCCGACGACGAAGCCCACCTCGGCCTCGATGTCCAGGCGCAGCGAGGGGCCGAAGGACGGGACGGCGTCGCCCGGGGCCTTGCGCTGGCCCCTGGGGCGGACCACCTCGGTGCCGGAGACCACGACCGTACCGGCGCGGCCGTGGTAACCGATGGGCAGGTGCTTCCAGTTGGGCGTGAGGGGCTCGCTGTCCGGGCGGAAGATGCGGCCGACGTTGGTGGCGTGGTGCTCGCTGGCGTAGAAGTCGACGTAGTCGGCGACCTCGAACGGCAGGTGCAGCGTCACGTCCGCCAGCGGGACCAGGGGGCCGTCGGCCAGCCAGTCGCGGACCTCGGCGCGGACCGCCTGCCAGACGGGCCGGCCCGCGGCCAGCAGCGGGTTGAGCGTCGGCCGGTCCAGCAGCGCGGCGTGCGCGGAGCCGTGGGCGGCGGCCGCGGCGGCGGCGTCGAGCACCCGGTCGCCGTAACGGACGCCGATCCGGCGGCGGTCCGGTGCGTCGGGGGTGCTGAACACGCCGTACGGGAGGGTGGCCGCGCCGAAGGGGTCGCCTTCGGCAAGCTCGCGGGGGCTCTGCTGGGACATGGGACGCAGCCTCGCTCTCTCCTGGACGCTCCTGGGAGCCTGGTGGCCCCGGTGCCGGGCCCGTGCCCACATTACGTGCTGGTGGCCGCCAGACAAGGGGTGGCCGGACGCCTCTTCGACCGGGCGCCGCCGGGTGCGCCCGGCGTGCCCGGAGTGCGACGCGCCGGTTGCGCGACCCCGTTCCGGGGAGTCCCCGGACGAATGCGCCCCGCCCGCCCGAACCGCTGTCCGACCGCTCACTAAAGAGCTAGCAATGTCCGGTAACTCCTTGCTGGAGGCGGCGATTCCGAAGTAGCGTCCTAAGTCGGGTCACGCACAGTGGGGGGGCCGCTGCGGCTGGTGGCCGAGGGGGATGCTGGTGGCGAGCAGGAGCACGCCCATCGCGGCGGACCGGACCGTTCCAGGGCTGATAGTCAAGATCGGCAACTACCCCCTGCACCACGGTGGTGTCGGTGCGATCCGCAGCCTCGGCAGACTCGGCGTCCCGGTCTACGCCGTCACCGAGGACCGCTGGACGCCCGCCGCCGCCTCGCGCTATCTGCGCGAGGGGTTCGTCTGGCCCACCACGGGCGTCGAGCGGCCCGAGGTGCTCGTCGAGGGGCTGCTGAGGATAGGGCGCAGGATCGGCCGCCCGAGCGTCCTGCTGCCCACCGACGACGAGGCCGCCGTGCTGATCGCCGAGCACGCGGAGCAGCTGTCCGGGACCTTCCTCTTTCCGACCGTGGAGCGCGAACTGCCCCGCAGGCTGGCGAGCAAGAAGGGGCTGCACGAGCTCTGTGTGGAGCACGGGGTGCCCTCCCCGGAGGCCCTCTTCCCCACGTCGTTCGAGGAGATCGAGGAGTACGCGACCCGCGCCCGCTTCCCCCTCGTCGCCAAGAACCGGGAGGCGTTCGAGCGGCGCCGCAAGCCCGCCGTGCACGGCACCACCCGGATCGGCGGCCCCCGGGAGCTGCTGGCCCTCGCGCGCGGCTGGGGCCCGGCGCCCGGCGTGATCCTCCAGGAGTACCTGCCCCGCGAGCAGGCCGAGGACTGGATCGTGCACGCCTACTTCGACGGCCGGAGCACCCCGCTGGCGATGTTCACCGGGGTGAAGGTCCGCTCCTGGCCGCCGCACGCGGGCATGACGGCCCACGCCTATGTGGTGGAGAACCCCGAACTGGCCGACATGGCCGCCCAGTTCATCAAGCAGATCGGCTTCTGCGGCATCATCGACCTCGACTGGCGGTTCGACCGCCGGGACGGCCGGTACAAACTCCTGGACTTCAACCCCCGGATGGGCGCGCAGTTCCGCCTCTTCGAGAGCACCGCCGGCGTCGACGTCGTCCGGGCCCAGCACCTGGACCTGACCGGCCGCGCGGTCCCGGAGGGTGAGCAGCTCGACGGCCGGCGGTTCGTCGTGGAGAACATCGACCTGCCCGCCCTGCTCGCCTACCGCCGCAGCGGCTACACCACCCCACACGCTCCCGCGCGCGCCACCGGCACGGAGCTGGCCTGGGCCGCGCGGGACGACATCAAGCCCTTCTTCACCATGCTCGCCCGGTTCGTGCGGCCGGGCGTGCGGCACCTGTGGCAGCTGTGGCGCTCCCGCCGTGCCGCTGCCGTCGTCGAGTAACACCCTGGGAGGGGAATCCGTGGCACTTCCGGTAGCAGTCATCGGAGCCGGACCGTACGGTCTGTCGACAGCCGCCCATCTGAGGGCGCACGGCATGAGCACACGCGTCTTCGGCTCGCCGATGGTGAGCTGGCGCGAGCACATGCCCGTCGGCATGCTCCTGAAATCCACCCCCGTCGCCTCCAGCATCGACGCCCCGCAGCCCGGCCACACCCTCCTCGACTTCTGCCGGAGCACCGGCGAGCGGCGGTACGAGTCGGACTGGGACGCCATCCCGGTGGACACCTTCGCCCGTTACGGGCTGTGGTTCCAGGAGCGGCTGGTGCCCGATCTGGAGCAGGTGCGGGTGGTCTCCGTGGACCGCCGGGCCCAGGGCTTCGAGCTGAAGCTGGACTCCGGGGAGCAGTTCGCGGCCCGTGCGGTGGTCGTCGCGACGGGCCTGAGCGGGCTCGCGACGCTGCCGCCCGAGCTGGCCGCGGCGGTGCCCGAAGGCCCCTCGGCGAGCGGTCCGGTCTCGCACAGCTCGCACCACCGCGACCTGTCCCGGTTCGCCGGCAAGGACGTGGTCGTCGTGGGCGCCGGGCAGTCGGGCCTGGAGACCGCCGTGCTGCTGGCCGACGCGGGGGCCGCGTCCGTGCGGGTCGTCGCCCGCCGGAGGGGAGCGGTCCGGTTCGGTGCCGCGCCGGACGGCCAGTCCCCGCGCAAGCCCGACACCCCGTTCGGCCGGGCCTGGTCGCTCTACGCCTTCTCGTATTACGCGGACGGTTTCCGCCATCTTCCGGCGCCGACCCGGAAGTACCTCGTCCAGCGGGTGCTGGGCCCGCTGGGCGCCTGGTGGCTGCGCGACCGCTTTATCGGCCGGGTCCAGGTCTCCGAGGGGAAGCGGATCGTCCGGGCACGGGTGGACGAGGGCCGTCCGGTGCTCACCCTCGCCGGGGAGGGCGGTCTGACGGAGGGCGAGCTCGCCGCCGACCACGTCGTGGCCGCGACCGGCTACCGCATGGACCTCGGTGCCCTGGACTTCCTCGGCCACGGGCTGCGCACCCGCCTCGTGGCCGCCGCGGGCGGCCCCCGGCTGGGCCCCGGCTACCGCTCCTCGGTGCCGGGCCTGTTCTTCACGGGCCTGCCCGCCGCGGCGAGCTACGGCCCGGTCATGCGGTTCGTCTGCGGCACGGAGTACGCGTCGCCGCGCCTGGCCAGGGCGGTGGGCGCGCTGGCGTAGCGGACGTGTGGTGCGGGTGCCCGGCCGCCGGAGGGCACCCGCACCACACGCGTGCCCGGCCGCCGGAGGGCCGTGCCCGGGTCCGCCGCCGCAAGGGGCCATGACCGGCCGGGCGCCCCGGCCTTCACCCGGCGCGAGGGCCGCCCGGGCGGACCGGGCACATGGCCGAAGGGCCGCACCGAGGGGGTGACCGGCCCACCGGTACGGCGGGATACTCCTGCGACGGCGGCGCGTGACCGCCGTGGCGGCCGGCCGTCGGAACGCGACGGCGTGTGACGGGGTGTGACGGGAGACGGCGGCGGAGAGCGATCGAAGAGGCAGGCGCCCACGGTGATCGACAGCCGACCGGATACGCTGACTTTCGGTAGAGACAGCGACACATCGACAATCCCCGTGTTCGCAGGCAGACAGGAGTACCCCTCGTGACCGTCGTCGGGCCTTTCGGGCTGAGCGTGCGGGACCAGGCTCTTGAAGCCGATGTCCAGGCCGGTCTGGCCGCTGTCGAGGAGGGCCTCCTGGAGGCCACCAAGAGCGACGTGCCCTTCATCACCGAGGCCGCGCAGCATCTCGTACGGGCCGGTGGCAAGCGGTTCCGGCCGCTGCTGGTGATGCTCGCCGCCCAGTTCGGCGACCCCTACGCACCGGGCGTGGTGCCCTCGGCCGTCGTGGTCGAGCTCACCCACCTGGCCACGCTCTACCACGACGACGTCATGGACGAGGCCGAGGTGCGGCGCGGCGTGGACAGCGCCAACGCCCGCTGGGGCAACTCCGTGGCCGTCCTCACCGGGGACTTCCTCTTCTCCCGCGCCTCGCACATCCTGGCCGACCTCGGCCCGGAGGCCGTCCGCATCCAGGCCGAGGCGTTCGAGCGGCTGGTGACGGGCCAGATCCTGGAGACGGCCGGCCCGCGCGACGGCCGCGACCCCATCGAGCACTACCTCGACGTCATCGCCGGCAAGACCGGCTCGCTGATCGCCGTCGCCGGCCGCTACGGCGCGATGATGTCCGGCGCCGACGAGCGCACGATCGACATCCTCACCCACTACGGCGAGCGCCTCGGCACCGCCTTCCAGCTCGCCGACGACGTCCTCGACATCGCCAGCGACTCCCACGAGTCCGGCAAGACCCCCGGCACCGACCTGCGCGAGGGCATCCCCACCCTGCCCGTGCTGCACCTGCGCGCCCAGGCCGCCGCCACCGGCGAGCCCGGTGACCTCCAGCTGTGCGAGCTGCTCGACGGCGACCTCACCGACGACACCCTGCACGCCGAAGTGCTGCGCCGGCTGCGCGCCCACCCGGCCCTGGAGCAGGCCCGCCGCGACACCATCCGCTACGCCCAGGAGGCGCGGGCCATCCTGGCCCCGCTGCCCGACTGCTTCGCCAAGGCCGCGCTGGAGAACCTCTGCGACGCGGTCGTGCACCGCGCGGGCTGACCCGCCCGCGCCGGCCCGCCCGTCCGGGCCCGGCAGCCTTGTGGCACCTGTGCACGCTGTCGCCTCCAGGCGCCTCCCGGTGCCCCCGGGAGCGCCGGGTCCCCCGTCCGGGTGGCGCCCCCTTAGGGGGAGTCATACCCGAGAGGTACGCGGACTTGATCCCGTCGGCTGATGACCCGGCGGGGTGGGGTTTGGTGGAATCGAGAGCGTCATGAGCCGGGGAAAAACCTCCGGTTCCCCGTTCCACCGCCGAGCGGCCGGGCCACAATGAGCCTGGGGGGTGGGCGAGTGCAGGACGCGTGAAGGCCGCCGCCGACGACGGAGGTACAGCAGATGGCACGGAACGAAGCGCACCAGAGCAACGCGGGGTCCGAGGACTCCGCAGCGGGCATACCGGGCGCGCGGGGGCGTCGTAAGGCCGTCCGCTACGCCGTGCCCGTCGCGGTCGCCGGTGTCGCGGCGGCCTCGATCGGGATCGGCTCCGCGCTCGCCAGCAGCGGCGACCCCGACCTGCCGAAGATCAGCGCCGAGGAACTGATCGCCAAGGTGGCCGAGTCGGACGTACAGCGGATGTCCGGCTCGGTGAAGTTCAGCACCGACCTGGGCCTGCCGTCGCTGCCCTCGGGCATCTCGCTCGGCGGGGGCGCCAAGGGCGGCGAGGGGAAGGACGGGGATGTCTCCCCGCAGGCCAAGCTCACCGAACTCGCCTCCGGTACGCACACGCTGCGCGTCGCCGTCGACGGCCCCGACAAGCAGCGGCTGTCGATCGTCGAGCGCGCCGCCGAGTACAGCCTGATCCGCAACGGCGACCAGGTCTGGGCCTACGACAGCGGCAGCAACACCGTCCACCACTCGACCGCGCCCCACGACAAGGCCGGGAAGAGCGGGCGGGACGCCAAGGGCGAGGCGCTGCACGGCGCCTCCCCGCAGGAGCTCGCGAAGAAGGCCCTCGACGCCGTGGGCGACTCCACCTCCGTGGCCGTCGACGGCACGGCCAAGGTGGCCGGCCGGGACGCCTACCAGCTGACCGTGAAGCCCAAGGCGGCCGAGTCCACCGTCGGGGCCGTGCGGATCGCCGTGGACGCGAAGACGGGCACGCCGCTGAAGTTCACCCTGGCCGCGAAGAGCGGGGGCAAGCCGGTCGTCGACGCGGCCTTCACCAAGGTCGACTTCGGCAGGCCCTCCGCGAGCACCTTCGACTTCACCCCGCCGAAGGGCGCCAAGGTCACCGAGGACAAGGACTTCGAGGGCCGGGCCGGGCACAAGGGCGCGCGCCCCGGCGAGGCCGGGGGGATGCCCGGCCTCGCCGGTCTCACGGGCTCCTCCGGGGCGCCCGGTTTCGAGGTCCTCGGCAAGGACTGGGCCTCCATCGCCCACTTCACCGTCCCCAAGGACCTCGGCAAGGCCGCCGACAAGGCAGCTGACAAGGGCGCCGGCAAGGCGGGCGGCGCGGGCAAGAGCGCCCCGGACGGCGGCCTGTTCGAGAAGTTCGGCAGCAAGGTCTCGGGCCCCTTCGGCTCGGGCCAGATCTTCTCCACCCGCCTCGTCAACGCCCTGATCACGGACGACGGCGAGGTCTATGTGGGCGCGGTCACCAAGGACGCACTGGTCGCCGCGGCCAAGTAGGCGGGCTCTCGCCCACCCGCCCCCGCCGCCCGGTGGCCAGGTGCCGCCGGGCGGCGGAAGGCGTCGTACGGCCGGAAGACGGAAGGGGACCCCGGTGGAGGAGCTGCCCGCTCGGAGCGAGGGGCCGGTGAGCGCGCCGGGGGAGCCCGGCGCGGCCCCGGCCCCCGCCGCCGTCCCACCGCCGGGTGACGCCGCGCTGGAGGCCCGTGGGCTCACCAAGCGCTACCGGGGCGGACAGCTCGCCGTCGACCGCCTCGACCTCAGGGTGCCGCGCGGCAGCGTCTTCGGCTTCCTCGGGCCCAACGGCTCGGGGAAGACCACCACCATCCGGATGGCCATGGGCCTGATCGAGCCGACCTCGGGCACCGTCGAGGTGCTGGGCGAGCCCATGCCGCGCGGGGTCCGCCGGGTGCTGCCCAGGGTGGGCGCCCTCATCGAGGGGCCCGCGCTCTACGGCTTCCTCTCCGGCCGCGACAACCTCGTGCGCTTCGACGCCGCCGATCCCACCGCCGACCCCCGCACCCGCGCGGCCCGGGTCGGCGCGGCCCTGGACCGGGTGGGGCTCGTCGCCGCGGCGGGCAAGAAGGCCCGCGCGTACTCCCTCGGCATGAAGCAGCGGCTCGGCCTGGCCGCCGCCCTGCTCCGGCCGCGCGAGCTGCTCGTCCTGGACGAGCCGACCAACGGCCTCGACCCGCAGGGCATGCGCGAGATCCGCACCCTGGTGCGCGAGCTCGCGGCCGACGGCACCACCGTCTTCCTCTCCTCGCACCTCCTCGACGAGATCGAGCAGGTGTGCACCCACGCCGCCGTCATGGCCCAGGGGCGGCTCCTCGTCCAGGGCACGGTGGCCGAGCTCGCCGGACGGGCCGCCTCCGCCCGCGGCCGGCTGGCCGTCACCACCCCCGACCCCGCGGACGCCGTCCGGATCCTCAAGGAGCACGGAGTGACCGATCTCGTGGCCGCCGTCGACCGGGTCACCGGCGAACTGCCCGGCCGGGACGCCCCCGACCTCGCCGACCTCAACGCCGCGCTGGTCGGTGCCGGGGTCCGGGTCCGGGCCTTCGGGCGGGAGCGGGTCTCGCTGGAGGACGCGTTCGTGGCGCTGACCGGGGAGGGCTTCGATGTCGCGGGCTGAGCGGCAGGCGGCGCCCGCCCCGGCGGCCCGGGAGGCGTACCCGCTCCGGCGGCTGTCCCTGTTCCGCAGCGAGATCGGCACGGTCTTCCGGCGCTGGCGGACCCTCGCCCTGCTCGGCGTGCTCGCCGCCGTGCCCGTCCTCGTCGGCATCGCGGTCAAGGTCGAGACCGGTGACGGCGGCACGGTCGGCCACGGCGGGGAGGGCCCGGCCTTCCTCAGCCAGGTCACCAACAACGGCCTCTTCCTGGTCTTCACCTCGCTCGCCGCGACCCTGCCCTTCTTCCTGCCGATGGCCGTCGGGGTGGTCGCGGGCGACTCCCTCGCCGGGGAGGCGGCCTCCGGCACCCTGCGCTACCTCCTGGTCGCGCCGGTCGGCCGCACCCGGCTGCTGCTCGCCAAGCTCACCTCGACGCTGGTGTTCTGCCTCGCCGCCACCATGGTCGTCGCGGTCTCGGCGCTCGCGGTCGGGGCGCTGCTCTTCCCGCTCGGCGACATCACGCTGCTCAGCGGGACGACGGTGTCCTTCGGCGAGGGGCTGCTGCGGGCGCTGGCGGTCGCCGGGGCGGTGGCGCTGTCGCTGGCGGGCATCGCGGCCCTGGGGCTGTTCGTCTCCACGCTGACCAACAGCGGGATAGCGGCCATGGCGACCACCGTGGGCCTGCTGATCACGGCCCAGATCGTCGACCAGTTCCCGCAGCTGGAGGCGGTGCAGCCGTATCTCTTCCCGCACTACTGGCTGAGCTTCGCGGACGTACTGCGCCAGCCGGTCTACTGGGACCAGCTGCTCGACAACTTCCGCCTTCAGGCGCTTTACGCGGCCGTCTTCGGCTCGGCGGCGTGGGCACGCTTCACGACGAAGGACGTCACGGCTTAGGGGGTTGCCGCCGCACGGGGCCTGTTCCCCACCCCGCCCCTTCCCGAACCGGGGCTCCGCCCCGGGCCCCGGTCCTCAATCGCCGGACGGGCTGAAATTCAGCCTGTCCGGCGATTGAGGACACCGCGCGGCAGCGCGGAAAAGGGGCCCGGGGATCTCCCCGGTTTCGGGAAGGGGCGGGGCTGGGGAAAATCCCCGCCCCACCCACCTAGAACGTCAGCTTCCAGCTGTCGATGTACCCCGTGTCCTGCGCACCGATGTCCTGGACGCGAAGCTTCCACGTCCCGTTGGCCGTCTCCCCCGACGCGTCCACGGTGAACGTTTCGATGACGTTGTCCGCCGAGTCGCTGCCGTTGGAGGACTTCAGCCGGTACGCGCGCCCGCTCGGCCCGACGAGGTCGACGACCAGGTCACCGCGCCAGGTGTGCTTGATGTCGACCCCGACCTTGAGCGCCGAGGGCGCGTTGCCGGTGCGGCCGGTGACCGCGATCGAGGACTCGACGGGCGCGCCCGCGTCCGGGATCGCGACGTCCGTCGTGTTCTCGAAGGTGGTGCCGCCCGGCTCGGTGGTGCCGCCGCTCAGCGTCCACACGGCGTACGCGATGGCGTCGCTGTTGAGGTCGAGCGCGGTGTCGTTGATGTTCGACGTGGTGTCGCAGGAGGAGTGGTAGCAGCGGTCGAACGCCTGGCCGGCGGTGCCGCCCCACTTCTGGGCCTGCGCGCTGGACTTACGGGTCTCGGCGCCGCTGAACAGCCCGCCGACGCGGATGCCCGCGCTCTTGAACGGGGCGTGGTCGGAACGGCCGTCGCCCTCGGTCTCGATCTCGGTGGAGATGTTCTTGGCGGCGAACCAGTTCTTGAAGACGCCCTCGAGCGCCGGGTCGTCGTCGTAGACGAAGTAACCCGGGTTGGGCGAGGCGAGCATGTCGAAGTTCAGATACCCGTCGATCTTCGAGCGCTCGGCGGCGGGCAGGTTGTTGACGTAGTACCGCGAGCCGACCATGCCCAGTTCCTCGGCGCCCCACCAGGCGAAGCGCAGGTGCTTGGAGGGCTTGTAGCCCTCGCGGGCCACGGTGAGGGCGGTCTCCAGGATCGCGGCCGAGCCGGAGCCGTTGTCGTTGATGCCCGGCCCGGCGGAGACCGAGTCGAGGTGGGCGCCGGCGAAGAGCACATGGCCCGCGTCGCCGCCGGGCCAGTCGGCGACGAGGTTGTAGCCGGTGCTGCCGCCGGAGGTGAACTGCTGGACGGTGGTGGTGAACCCGGCGGCGTCCAGCTTGCCCTTCACATAGTCGATGGACGCCTTGTAACCGCTGCGGCCGTGCGCGCGGTTGCCGCCGTTGGCGGAGGCTATCGACTGCAGCTGGGACAGGTGCGCCTTGACGTTGGCGAGGGAGATGTCGGGCGCGGCGGCCTTGGCGGGGGCCTTGGCGGCGGTGGGGTCCGCCAGGGCCGTGCCGGAGGCCGCGCCGAGCAGGGTCGCGGTGAGAGCCGCGCTGGTGGCCAGGAGGGCCACGGCACGAGATCTTCGGGGCAGGGTTGGTCCGGTGAGCTCAAGCATGGGGGGCTCCCAACTCCATTTGACGTGGCCATGATGTTGGGGGTGCCCCGAAGGTGCGTCAAGGGCGGATTTCGGACACGGGACACCGCTTTCCGGATATCGGGCGGCCCCGTACCGGTGCTGAGCTGTGATTTCTGTGCGCCCTGTGGCAGTTGTGACTTCTGGGTTAAAAGTTGCGCCCGGGCCGACTTCTGGTGAACTCCCGGTCGGCTCCCGGCCGTGCCCGGGCGCCGCGAGGAGCGCCGCCGACGGGAGGTGCCGGGGGGCGCCGGGAGACGCCCGAGGTGCCGTGCCCTACTTCGCCACGGCGCCCGTTTCGGGTTCCGCGGCTCCGGGTGCCGCGGTGGCGTTCGCCGGAGCGTCCGTTCCGGCGGCCGACTCGCCGTCCCGTACGCCCTCCGCCCTGTCCCGCGCGTTCCGCAGCTCCGCCCGCGCGGCCCGGGCCGCCCGTGCCGCGTCCCAGGTGAGCAGCGCCAGCGCCAGCCAGACCAGCGCGAAGCCGGCCCACCGCTCGGCGGGCATCGCCTCGTGGAAGACCACGAGGCCCAGCACGAACTGGAAGACGGGGGTGAGGTACTGCACCATCCCGATCACCGACAGGGGCAGGCGCACCGCCGCCACGCCGAAGCAGATCAGCGGCAGCGCGGTGATCACGCCGGTGCCCATCAGGAGCAGGGCGTGCCCGGGGCCCGTGGCGGTGAAGGTGCTCTTCCCCTGTGCGCCGAGGAAGAGCAGGAAGCCCAGCGCGGGCAGGAACTGCACGGCCGTCTCGGCGGCCATCGACTCCAGCCCGCCCAGCGCGACCTTCTTCTTGACCAGGCTGTACGCGCTGAAGGTCAGCGCCAGCGTCAGCGCGACCCACGGCAGCTTGCCGTAGCCGATGGCCAGCACGACGACCGCGGCACCGCCGACGCCCACCGCGGCCCACTGCGTCGGGCGCAGCCGCTCGCGCAGCACGAGCACGCCGACGGCGATGCTGACGAGCGGGTTGAAGAAGTACCCCATCGACGCCTCGATGACGTGTCCGGAGTTCACCGCCCAGATGTAGGCGGCCCAGTTGGTGGAGATGAGCACCGCGCCGAGCGCCACCATCCCCAGTCGCCTCGGCTGCCGCAGCAGCCCGGGTATCCAGCTCCAGCGGCGTGTCACGGCCAGCACCACCAGGACGGCGGCGAGCGACCACACCATGCGGTGGGCCAGGATCTCGACCGCTCCGGTCGGCTCCAGCAGGGGCCAGTAGAGCGGGAAGAGGCCCCAGATCGTATAGGCGGCGACCGCGCAGAGCAGACCTGCGCGGGTCTCGTTGCGAGGGGTGGGCGGCGGCAGCACGGGTTCCTCCCGGAGGGCGGGGCGACGTCGACCTTGCGAAGGTAGCGCCGCTCACCGGGTGGTGTCATGTCCGTATCGAATGACGGTCATGACAGCGCCCGGCCCCGCGTAGGGGAGGGGTGCCGGGGGCGGGCGGGGCGGACGCATGCGAACGGCCGGGCCCCCGTTCGTTCGGGTCGCCCGGCCGTTCCGCGGTGCGTGCGTGCCGGCTAGCCGACGACCGTCCAGGTGTCGTTGCCGGTGAGGAGTGTGGTGAGGTCGCCCTTGCCTTTTTGTTCGACTGCTGTTTCGAGTTGGTCGGACATGAGGGTGTCGTAGACGGGGCGTTCGGTGCTGCGGAAGACGCCGATGGGGGTGTGGTGGAGGGTGTCGGGGTCGGCGAGGCGGGAGAGGGCGAAGGCGGTGGTGGGGGACGGGGTGTGGGCGTCGTGGACCAGGATGTCGGCTTCGTTCTCGGGGGTGACCTCGATGACGCGGAGGTCTCCGGTGGCCCGGTCGCGGATGACGCCCTTGGTGTTGTCCGTGCCGAAGCGGATGGGGTGTCCGTGTTCGAGGCGGATGACGGCTTCTTGTGCCTGGTCTTTGTCTTTGAGGGCTTCGAAGGCGCCGTCGTTGAAGATGTTGCAGTTCTGGTAGATCTCGACGAGGGCGGTGCCGGGGTGTTCGGCGGCCTGGCGCAGGACCTCGGTGAGGTGTTTGCGGTCGGAGTCCACGGTGCGTGCGACGAAGGAGGCTTCGGCGCCGATCGCCAGGGAGACGGGGTTGAAGGGCGCGTCGAGGGAGCCCATCGGCGTGGATTTGGTGATCTTGCCGACTTCGGAGGTGGGGGAGTACTGGCCTTTGGTGAGGCCGTAGATGCGGTTGTTGAAGAGGAGGATTTTGAGGTTGACGTTGCGGCGGAGGGCGTGGATGAGGTGGTTTCCGCCGATGGAGAGGGCGTCGCCGTCGCCGGTGACGACCCAGACGGAGAGGTCTTGGCGGGAGGAGGCGAGTCCGGTGGCGATGGCGGGTGCGCGTCCGTGGATGGAGTGCATCCCGTAGGTGTTCATGTAGTAGGGGAAGCGGGAGGAGCAGCCGATGCCGGAGATGAAGACGATGTTCTCTTTGGCGAGGCCGAGTTCGGGCATGAAGCCTTGGACGGCGGCGAGGATGGCGTAGTCACCGCAGCCGGGGCACCAGCGCACCTCCTGGTCCGACTTGAAGTCCTTCATGGACTGCTTGGCCTCGGCCTTGGGCACCAGCTTCAGCGCCTCAGTCATTGATGGCCTCCTTGAGAGCCGTGGCGAGCTGCTCGGCCTTGAACGGCATGCCGTTGACCTGGTTGTACGAGTGGGCGTCGACCAGGTACTTCGCGCGGATCAGCGTGGCGAGCTGGCCGAGGTTCATCTCCGGGACGATCACCTTGTCGTATCGCTTCAGCACCTCTCCCAGGTTCTTGGGGAAGGGGTTGAGGTGGCGCAGGTGGGCCTGGGCGATGGGGGCGCCTTCGGTGCGCAGGCGGCGGACGGCGGCGGTGATGGGGCCGTAGGTCGAGCCCCAGCCGAGGACCAGGGTCTTCGCGCCGTGGGGGTCGTCGACGTCCAGGTCGGGGACCTCGATGCCGTCGATCTTGGCCTGGCGGGTGCGGACCATGAAGTCGTGGTTGGCCGGGTCGTAGCTGATGTTGCCCGTGCCGTCCTGCTTCTCGATGCCGCCGATGCGGTGTTCGAGGCCGGGGGTGCCGGGGACGGCCCAGGGGCGGGCCAGGGTCTGCGGGTCGCGCTTGTACGGCCAGAAGACCTCGGTGCCGTCGGCGAGCTCGTGGTTGGGGCCGGTCGCGAACTGCACGCGCAGGTCGGGCAGCTCGTGGACCTCGGGGACCCGCCAGGGCTCGGAGCCGTTGGCGAGATAGCCGTCGGACAGCAGGAAGACCGGCGTCCGGTAGGTCAGGGCGATACGGGCCGCGTCCACGGCCGCGTCGAAGCAGTCGGCGGCCGTGCGCGGTGCGACGACGGGCACGGGGGCCTCGCCGTTGCGTCCGTACATGGCCTGGAGGAGGTCGGCCTGTTCGGTCTTGGTCGGCAGGCCGGTGGAGGGGCCGCCGCGCTGGATGTCGACGATCAGCAGCGGGAGCTCCAGCGATACCGCCAGACCGATCGTCTCGCTCTTGAGCGCCACCCCGGGACCCGACGTCGTGGTCACCGCCAGCGAGCCGCCGAAGGCCGCTCCGAGTGCCGCGCCGATGCCGGCGATCTCGTCCTCGGCCTGGAAGGTGCGCACGCCGAAGTTCTTGTGCTTCGAGAGCTCGTGCAGGATGTCCGAGGCCGGAGTGATCGGGTACGAGCCCAGATACAGCGGCAGGTCAGCCTGGCGGGCGGCGGCGATCAGGCCGTAGGACAGGGCCAGGTTCCCGGAGATGTTGCGGTACGTGCCGGACGGGAACGCCGAGGTCGCGGGCGCGACCTCGTAGGAGACGGCGAAGTCCTCGGTGGTCTCGCCGAAGTTCCAGCCGGCGCGGAAGGCCGCGACGTTCGCCTCGGCGATCTCGGGCTTCTTCGCGAACTTCTTCCGCAGGAAGGACTCGGTGTTCTGCGTGGGCCGGTGGTACATCCACGACAGCAGACCGAGGGCGAACATGTTCTTGCTGCGCTCGGCCTCCTTGCGGGACAGGCCGAAGTCCTTGAGCGCCTCGATGGTCAGCGTCGTCAGCGGGACCGGGTGGACGCGGTAGGCGTCCAGCGAGCCGTCCTCCAGCGGGGAGGTGGCGTAGCCGACCTTGGCCATGGGGCGCTTGGTGAATTCGTCGGTGTTGACGATGATCTCGGCGCCGCGGGGTACGTCGGCGATGTTGGCTTTGAGTGCGGCGGGGTTCATGGCGACGAGGACGTCGGGGGCGTCGCCGGGGGTGAGGATGTCGTGGTCGGCGAAGTGGAGCTGGAAGCTGGAGACGCCGGGGAGGGTGCCGGCGGGGGCGCGGATCTCGGCGGGGAAGTTCGGCAGGGTCGACAGGTCGTTGCCGAACGACGCGGTCTCCGAGGTGAAACGGTCACCCGTGAGCTGCATGCCGTCACCCGAGTCCCCCGCGAACCGGATGATCACCCGCTCGAGCTTCCGTACCTCCTTGGCGCCGGACCCCTCCGAGGGGTCGCGCCGGGGAGCGAGGAGCGACGGATCGCGCTCCGCCGCGGGCGGGGCGACCCCACCCGGCTGCTCGGCTGGTTCGGCCTGTTCGGCCGGGCTACTGACCTGGCTGGTCACTGCTTCGGACCTCCCTCATGGCGGCGGCGCGCACACGGTGGTGCCGACCGGCTTACCCATGGCCATCGTACGTGGGTAAGGGTCGCCTACCCGGGATGGATCGGAAGATCGAATCGACGATGCGGCAGCCTTATATCGGGATAATGTGGGTTTTTACGGTCGTTCGGTCCTTCGGTGGGAAGACGTCCCCCACTAGTCCTTTGGTTCTAGGCCCTTCCCGGCCCCCGCGCCCGGCGGACCCCTCCGACCTGGACACCTTCCATGGCCGCGCGATCCGGCCGACGATCATGACCGGAGGTGTGTCAGCACGGCCAGCACCCGGCGGTGATCCCCGTCACTAGGGGAAAGCCCAAGCTTCAGGAAGATGTTGCTGACGTGCTTCTCGACGGCGCCGTCGCTGACCACCAGCTGACGGGCAATTGCGGAATTGGTCCTTCCCTCGGCCATCAGACCCAGGACCTCGCGCTCCCGGGGCGTCAGCCCGGCCAGCACGTCCTGCTTGCGGCTGCGGCCCAGCAACTGCGCCACCACCTCGGGGTCCAGGGCAGTGCCGCCCCGCGCGACCCGCACCACGGCGTCCACGAACTCACGGACCTCGGCCACCCGGTCCTTCAGCAGATAGCCGACGCCCCGGCTGCTGCCGGCCAGCAGCTCGGTGGCGTACTGCTCCTCCACGTACTGCGAGAGCACCAGCACCCCCAGCTCGGGGTGGTCCCGGCGCAGCCGCACGGCGGCCCGTACGCCCTCGTCGGTGTGGGTCGGGGGCATCCGCACGTCCGCGACGACCACGTCCGGCAGGGCGTTCTCGGCGGCGAGCTCGGCGATGACCTTGAGCAGCGCCTGTGCGTCGCCGACGCCCGCCACGACGTCGTGCCCACGGTCCGTCAGGAGCCGGGTCAGGCCCTCCCGGAGAAGCACCGAGTCCTCGGCGATGACGACCCGCACCCTGTCTTCCACCACGATCACGACCTCCGGCCCCCTGTACCGGCGCCTGCCGCCGGTTCACGCTGCAACCTTCCCAGCATCGCAGCAAACGGGGCGGGGTGTGGGGAGCGGCAGGGGGCGCGGGGATCGTTCGGCGCGCCCCGCGCGGTGAGCCCGTCTGCGGGCGGCCGGAGGATCCGGCCGCCCGCAGGCGAGGAAAGGGGGGTCAGCCCCGCCAGGGCAGCTCCGCCGTGACCGTCGTCGGGCCGCCCACGGGGGAGGCCACCACCAGGAGGCCGTCGACCGAGTCCAGCCGCTCGGCGAGACCGGCCAGCCCGCTGCCCGCCTCGGTGGACGCGCCGCCCTGCCCGTCGTCCGACACCTGGAGCATCACGCGCTGCCCCGAGCACCACACGTCAACGCGCCCCGAGCGGGCCCGGCTGTGCTTGCTGATGTTCTGGAGGAGTTCCGAGACGGTGAAGTAGGCGATGCCCTCGATCGCCGCCGCCGGGCGGGTCGGCAGGTCCACCTCGACCGTCACCGGGACGGTGCAGCGCGCGGCCAGCGCGGAGAGGGCCGGGCCGAGGCCGCGGTCGGTGAGGATGGCGGGGTGGATGCCGCGGGCGAGGTCGCGGAGCTCCTGGAGGGCGAGCTTCACCTCGCCGTGTGCCTCGTCGACCATCCGGGCCGCCGCCTCCGGGTCCTCCTCCAGCTTCTCCTTGGCCAGCCCGAGGTCCATGGCGAGCGCGACGAGCCGGGCCTGGGCCCCGTCGTGCAGATCCCGCTCGATACGGCGCAGGTCCGCGGCGGCGGTGTCCACGACTACCCCGCGGTCCTCCTCCAGCTCCCACACCCGGGTCGCCAGCCGCGACGGCCCCAGCAGGCCCGTCACCAGCATCCGGTCCACGTACGCCATGCCGCGGACGACCCACGGGGTGGCCAGCACCACCACCAGGCCGACGGCGCTGGTGACCGCGATCTCGAAGGGGCTGTCGACGTAGAGGGCGAAACCGTCGGAGTCGCCGTACAGCTGCATGCCCGGCTGCCCCCAGTACGTCGGGTACAGCCACGCGTAGAGCGGGTAGAGGAACAGCAGCCAGCCCAGGGCCCACAGCGTCAGCGACACGCAGAACGCCGTGATGGCCCACGGCATGTGCACCAGCGCGTAGAGCAGGTGCCGCCAGGACGTGCCGCTCTTGAACAGCGCCGTCATCCAGGCCATCGGCCCGCTGCGGCCCTTGCCGGGGCGTACGGGCTCGGGCTCGGCCACCTCCAGGCGCAGCAGTCCGCGCGCCCGCGCCCGTTCCACCGCGCCCAGCGCCCGCGCCCCGGCGAGCGCCCCGGCCAGTACCGGTACGCCCAGGAAGGTGATGAGCAGTCCGACGCCCGCCGTCGTCATGGTGATCGCGAAGGCGAAGCCGATCACCGACAGCGGAAGGCTGAGCAGGAGATAGAGGAACTCCCGCCAGGTGCGGCCCTCCAGCGGTGCGCGCAGCACGGCGGGCACCCGGTGGGCCCGGGGTGCTGTCGCCGGTCGGTAATTCATGGCCATCTCCTCGTCCGATCTCCTCGATCGCGTCCGTCCGCGTCCGACGGCGTCTCTTCGCGTCATGCGCGCCGCTCCATGTCCCAAGGCTCGCGGACGGCCGTGCCGCGGACCATGGAGCGCGTCGGTGTCCCGGGGGTGGGGCTTTCCCCACCCCCGGCGGGGTGCGTACGGCCGGTCAGCCCGCCGCGCGGTCGCGCCACGGCAGCTCGGCCGTGATCACGGTGGGCCCGCCCGCCGGCGACTCCACGGTGAGCAGCCCGTCGACCGAGCCCAGCCGCTCGGCGAGACCGGCCAGCCCGCTGCCGCCCTCCGTGGACGCGCCGCCCTGCCCGTCGTCGCGCACCTGGATCAGCAGCCGCTTGCCGTTCCGCCACAGCTCGACCTCGGCCGAGCGGGCCCGGCTGTGCTTGCTGACGTTCTGGAGGAGCTCCGAGACGGTGAAGTAGGCGATGCCCTCGATCGCCGCCGCCGGCCGGGAGGCCAGCTCCGCCGAGACCGTCACCGGCACCGTGCAGCGCCCGGCCACCGACGACAGGGCCGGGCCGAGGCCACGGTCCGTGAGGATCGCCGGGTGGATGCCGCGGGCGAGGTCGCGGAGCTCCTGGAGGGCGAGCTTCACCTCGCCGTGCGCCTCGTCGACCATCCGGGCCGCCGCCTCCGGGTCCTCCAGCAGCTTCTCCTTGGCCAGCCCCAGCCCCATGGCGAGCGCGACGAGCCGGGCCTGGGCCCCGTCGTGCAGATCCCGCTCGATACGGCGCAGATCCGCGGCGGCCGTGTCCACGACCACCCCGCGGTCCTCCTCCAGCTCGGCGATCCGCCGCTCCAGCTCACTGGACGGGCTGAGCAGCCCGCGCACCATCGCCCGGTCCACGTTCGACATGGCCCGTGCCAGATGGCCCAGCACCGGCCAGGCGACGAAGAGCGACACCAGCGTGAGCGCGAAAGTGAGAACGCCCCATGGCAATCGGATGAACGCGTACAGCGTGCCGCGCCACGCCACCGGGTCCTTCAGGGCCGTCCACAGCCACGGGAAGAAACCGGAGTCGCGGCGCTGGCGCGACAGCGGGCTCGGCTCGTCGATCCGCACCCCCAGCAGCCGACGCGCGCGGGCGCGCTCCCACCGCCCCAGCGCCCGCATCCCGAGCAGGCCGGCCGCCAGCATCGGCAGACCGACGACCGTGACGGACAGCAGGGCGCCCGCGTAGAGCCAGACGGACACGTAGACGAAGCCGAGCAGCCCCACCGGGAGGTCGAGCAGCAGGTGTGCCACTTCCCGCCACGTCCGGGCGTCGAACGCGAAACGGGCGGGCGGCAGGCGGTCGCCGCCGTCCTGCGGGGAGGTGCCGTGCGGGCCCCGGGGAAGGCCACGGCCGGCCGCGCTTTTCACGGCTTTTCCGGTCATACTGCTGGCGGTCATGGTCCTAAGCCTGCATGGCCGGAGTGGGCCGCCGCCATGGGGGCCGTGGGTGGTGAGGGGTGGGGATAACCCCACCAGGGCCTAGACTCCCGTGCGTACAGATCGTCGAACACGCGGGACAGGGAGCGAGGGGCGGACGTGCCGGAGGCCGGTGTCCACATCGCGGCGGACTACTTCCACAGCTATTCCGTGGTCGGCCTGCTCGCGGTCGTCGGCGTGCTCTTCGTGGCCGTCGCCTTCACGGCCGGCAGGCTGCTGCGGCCCGTCGTGCCGACCCCCGAGAAGCTCCTGACGTACGAGTGCGGCGTGGACCCGGTCGGCGAGGGCTGGGCGCACACCCAGATCCGCTACTACGTCTACGCCTTCCTCTACGTGATCTTCGCCGTCGACTCGATCTTCCTGTTCCCCTGGGCGACGGTCTTCGCCGCGCCCGGATTCGGCGGCGCGACGCTCGTGGAGATGTTCATCTTCCTCGGCTTCCTGGCCGTGGGCCTGTTGTACGCATGGAAGAAGGGCGTCCTGGAGTGGACGTGACACCCCCGGCACCCCCCGTGGACCTGCCCGAACCGCGCCGTCTCGGAGTGCTCTCCCGGCTCGCCCCCGAACCCATGAAGGTGGTCCTGAACTGGGGCCGCCGCTACAGCCTGTGGGTCTTCAACTTCGGCCTGGCCTGCTGCGCGATCGAGTTCATCGCCGCGTCCATGGCCCGCCACGACTTCATCCGCCTCGGCGTCATCCCCTTCGCACCGGGCCCCCGCCAGGCGGACCTGATGATCGTCTCGGGGACGGTCACGGACAAGATGGCGCCCGCGGTCAAGCGGCTCTACGAGCAGATGCCCGAGCCGAAGTACGTCATCTCCTTCGGCGCGTGCTCGAACTGCGGCGGCCCGTACTGGGACTCGTACTCGGTGACGAAGGGCGTGGACCAGATCATCCCGGTCGACGTCTACGTACCGGGGTGCCCGCCCCGGCCCGAGGCGCTGCTCCAGGGCATCCTCAAGCTCCAGGAGAAGATCGCGGCCGAGTCGCTGGGTGAGCGGTATGCCGCCGGAGGCGGGGCACCGACGCCGGTCGCCGCGCTGAAGAGCGGCCTGGTGGCGCCGCCGCCCGCACCGGGTACCGCGGAATCCGGTACCGATGGTTCCACCACCACGGATTCCGCCTCCGGCGGCGATTCCGGGGAGGCCGAACGATGAGCGAGCCCACCGACCCGGACGCGCAGCGTCCGGCCCCCGCTTCGCGCCCCCCCAAATCCGACAATATTCATCACTCCGAGAGCTCTCCGCGACCCGAGGCCGCCGATGCGGCTTCGCAGGACGAGACTCCCGGACCTGTTGCCGAGTCCGCCGCCGAGGCGACTGCGCCGGCCGTCGGCTGGTTGCCGCACCCCGCGACCGAGCTGTTCGGCGAGGGCGCGAGCGCGGCGGAGGCGTACGGCCTCCTCACGGTCGACGTGCCCGCCGGGGCGTGGATCGCCGCGCTGGAGACGGCGCGCGCCACGCTCGGCTGCACCTTCTTCGACTGGCTGAGCGCCGTCGACGAGCCGGGCACGGGCTTCCGCGTCTGCGCGCACGTCGCCGCGCTGCCGGGCACGGCCGGTGCGGGCGTACGGCGGCTGATCGTACGGACCACCGTGCCGCACGACGCTCCGGCCCTGCCCACGGCGATCGGCGTCTACGCCGGGGCCGCGTGGCACGAGCGCGAGACGCGCGAGATGTTCGGCGTGGAGTTCGAGGGTCACCCGGACCCGTCACCACTGCTGCTCCCGGAGGGCTTCGAGGGCCACCCGCTGCGCAAGGACTTCGTCCTGGCGGCGCGGGTCGCGAAGGCGTGGCCGGGCGCGAAGGAGCCGGGCGAGTCCGAGCACGGCGGCCCGAAGCGCCGTCAGATGCTCCCGCCGGGCGTCCCCGACCCCAACGAGTGGGGCCCCCTCAAGGGCCAGCTGCCCCCGGCCCCGGCCCGCCCGACCCGAGCGGCCCGCCCGGCGGGCGACCGCCCGGTGCGGCGCGCCCGTACGACGGACGAGGGCTCGGCGAGCCAGCCGGAGGCGGCGGCTCCGGCGCGCCGTGCGCGCAGCGCGAGCGAGGGTTCCGCGAGTCAGGCGGAGGGGACGGCGGCTCCGGCGCGCCGTGCCCGGTCCGCGAGCGAGGGTTCCGCGAGTCAGGCGGAGGCGGCGCCGCGCCGTACCCGCAGTGCGGGCGACGGCTCGGCGAGCCAGGCGGCGGCCCCGGCGGCCGGCCCGCGGCGTGCCCGCAGCGCGAGCGACGGCTCCGCGAGCCAGCAGCCGACGGCGGACGGGCAGGCGGGTACGGACCAGCCGGGCCCGGCCCGCCCCCGTACGGCCCCGGCGTCCTCCGACGCCCCCTGGCACCACGCCCGCCCGGCCTTCGACGAGAACCCGGAAAAGGCGCCCACGCCCCCGACGCCCGCCACCGAGCCCCGGCCGACCACACCGGAAGCCGCAGTCGCCGAGCCCGGCACCGTGCCGCAGGCGCCTGGCCCCGGTGAGGGCCGGCCCGCCGCGAGTCCGGAAGCCCCGGCGGCCGAGCCCGCCGAGGCTCCGACCGGCTCCGGCCCGACCGCCGAGCCCCGGCCGACCACACCGGAAGACGCAGTCGCCGAGCCCGGCACCGCGCAGCAGGCGCCTGGCCTTGGTGAGGGCGGGCCCGCCGCGACTCCGGAGGCCCCGGTGGCCGAGCCCGCTTCCGCGCCGCGGACACCGCACATCCGTGAGGATCAGGCTGCCGCGCCGGAGGACGGCGCGGGCGCCGGTCCCGCCGGGTCCCGGCCCGCCGTGGCTCCGGAGCTCCCGGCGGCCGAGCCCGCCGTGGCTCCGGCGACGCAGACGCCCCCTGCCCGCGAGGGCAAGCCTGCCCCGGCCGCCGAGCCGGGCACCGCGCCGCAGGCGCCTGACCCCCGTGAGGACCAGGCCGCCGCCGCGCCGGAACCCGCCGCCGCGCCGGAACCCGCCGCCGCGCCGGAACCCGCCGCCGCGCCGGAACCCGCCGCCGCGCCGGAACCCGCCGCCGCGCCGGAACCCGCCGCCGCGCCGGAACCCGCCGCCGCGCCGGAACCCGCCGCGGACGCGGGCGCCCGGTCCGCTGAGCCCGCCGAGCCCGCTGAGCCCGCCGAGCCCGCTGAGCCCGCCGAGCCCGCCGTGCCCCCGGCCGGGTCACGGCCCGTGGAGCCCGGCGACGGGGCGCGAGCCCCGGCCGCGCCCCCGGCCGCGCCCCGGCCGCGCCCCGGCCGCGCCCCGGCCGCGCCCCGGCCGCGCCCCGGCCGCGCCCCCGGCCGCGCCCCGGCCGCGCCCCGGCCGCGCCCCGGCCGCGCCCCGGCCGCGCCCCGGCCGCGCCCCGGCCGCGCCCCCGGCCGAGGCCGGCCAAGCCGGCCGGCAGGGCGAACCCACCGACCCCACCCGCGGCGAAGCCGCGCACGGCACCCCCGAAGACGAACCCCCCGCCGGAGGCGACCCCGCATGAGCGACACTCTCGACGTCGTCCTGCGCCTGCTCGCCGTGTTCGTCGTCTTCCTCGTGCTGCCGCTCGCCATCGGGCAGACCGAGCACAAGGTCATGGCCCATATGCAGGGGCGCCTCGGACCCATGTACGCCGGTGGGTTCCACGGCTGGGCCCAGCTCGTCGCCGACGGGGTCAAGTTCGCGCAGAAGGAGGACGTCGTCCCCGCGGGCGCGGACCGGCGGATCTTCCAGCTCGCGCCCGCCGTGGCGCTGCTGCCGTACCTCCTCGTCCTCGTCGCCATCCCGGTCGGGCCGGGCAACGCCGTCGGACAGGTCGTCGACGCGGGCATCTTCTTCGTCCTCGCCGTCATGGGCGTCGGCGTCCTCGGCTCGCTGATGGCCGGCTGGGCGTCCGCCAACAAGTTCTCGCTGCTCGGCGGCCTCCGCACCGCCGCCCAGCTGATGGCCTACGAGCTGCCGATGCTGCTCACCGCCGCCTCGGTCGCCATGGCCGCCGGCACGGTGTCCCTGCCCGGCATCGTGGACGCCTTCCACTGGTGGTGGGTGCCCTGGCAGATGGTCGGCGCGGTCGTGTTCTTCATCGCCGGCCTCGCCGAGCTCCAGCGCCCGCCCTTCGACATGCCCGTCGCCGACTCCGAGATCATCTTCGGCGCGTACACCGAGTACACCGGCCTCCGCTTCGCCCTCTTCCTGCTCTCCGAGTACGCGGGCATCGTCGTCCTGTGCGGCCTGACCACGGTCCTCTTCCTCGGCGGCTGGCACGGCCCGTTCGGCGCCGACGGCCTCGGCTGGCTGTGGACGCTGCTCAAGGCCGCCCTGCTCGCGTTCGTCGTCATCTGGCTCCGCGTGACCTATCCGCGGCTCCGCGAGGACCAGCTCCAGAAGCTGGCGTGGACCGTCCTCATCCCGCTCGCCCTCGCGCAGATCGCGCTCACCGGCGTCGTCAAGGTGGTGATCCAGTAGTGTCCCCGTTCCCCGGCTCCGGCCTGGCCAAGGGCCTCGCCGTCACCCTCCGGACGATGACGAGGCGCACGGTCACGGCCCAGTACCCGGACGTCCAGCCCGAGCTCCCGCCCCGCACCCGCGGCGTCATCGGCCTGTTCGAGGAGAACTGCACGGTCTGCATGCTGTGCGCCCGTGAGTGCCCCGACTGGTGCATCTACATCGACTCCCACAAGGAGACCGTGCCCCCGGCCGCCCCCGGCGGCCGCGAGCGCAGCCGGAACGTACTCGACCGCTTCGCGATCGACTTCTCGCTCTGCATGTACTGCGGCATCTGCATCGAGGTCTGCCCCTTCGACGCGCTCTTCTGGTCCCCCGAGTTCGAGTACGCCGAGACGGACATCCACGACCTCACCCACGAGCGCGACAAGCTCCGCGAGTGGATGTGGACGGTCCCGGAGCCGCCCGCGCTCGACCCCGCGGCCGAGGAGCCCAAGGAGATCGCCGCGGCCCGCAAGACCGCCGAGAAGCTGGCGGCCCAGGAAGCGGCCGCCGCCCAGGAGAAGGAGGGAGAAGCATGACCGGCACGGGCCTCACCGCGCTCGCCGCCCAGGCACCCGGCACCACCGCGCTCGCCGCGAAGGCGCACGGCTTCCTCTCCCCGGCCGGCGTCGAGATCGCCTTCCTCCTCGTCGGCCTCGTCACCCTCGGCGCCGCCCTCGTCACCGTCACCACCAAGCAGCTCGTGCACGCCGCCCTGTGGCTGGTCGTCACCCTCGGCGGCCTCGCCGTCGAGTACCTCCTGCTCACCGCCGAGTTCATCGCCTGGGTACAGGTGCTGATCTACGTCGGCTCCGTCGTCGTCCTGCTGCTCTTCGGACTGATGCTCACCAAGGCCCCCATCGGCCGCTCCCCGGACGCCGACTCCGGCAACCGATGGCCCGCCCTCGGCGTCGCCGTCGCCGCGGCCGCCGCCCTCGTCTGGGTGGTGACCGACGCCTTCCGCGCGACGTGGATCGACCTGGAGGGCGCCGCGGCCGCGGGGGAGGGCTCGACCAAGGTCACCGGAGAGTTCCTCTTCCGGCACTGGGTGCTGCCCTTCGAGGCGCTGTCCGTGCTGCTGCTGGCCGCGCTCGTCGGCGCGATCGTCCTCTCCCGCCGCAAGACCGGGGAGCAGCGCTGATGCATCTCGTCTACCCCGCCGTCCTCGCCGCGCTCCTCTTCTGCACCGGCCTCTACGGCGTCCTCGCCCGGCGCAACGCCATCCTGGTCCTGATGTCCGTCGAGCTGATGCTCAACGCCGTCAACCTCAACCTCGTCGCCTTCGACGTCTGGCTGCGCGATGAGCTCCACGCCGGACAGGCGCTCACCCTCTTCACCATCGCCATCGCCGCCGCCGAGATCGGCATCGGCCTGGCGATCGTGCTGCTCGTGTACCGCAACCGCGGCACCGCCGACGTCGACCGGCTCCGCGACCTCGCGGAGGACGGGCAGCACACCGAACCCGCCGACCGCGAGCACCAGGCGGAGGCCGCCGCATGACGACCACGACCACCGCCGTCCTCGTCCCGCTGCTGCCGTTCCTCGGCGCCGTCGCGGGGCTCCTGCTTGGCCGCCGCGCCCCCGGCTTCGTACGGCCCCTCGCCGTGCTGCCCACCGTCGCCGCGGCCGTCCTGGCCGTCGTCGTCGCCTGGCGGCAGGGCGGCGGCACCGGCCAGGAGGCGATCGACGCCGCCGTCGAACTCACCCCGACCGGCTCCGTCCCGATCGACCTCGCCCTGCACCTCGACGGGTTCGCCGTCCTCGTCGCCGTCCTCGTCGGCGTCGTCGCGTCCTGCGTCCAGCTGTACTCGACCGCCTATCTGCGCGACGACCCCCGCTACCCCTCCTACGCCGCCCTCGTCTCCCTCTTCACCTCCGCCATGCTCCTCGTCGTCTACTCCGGCGACCTGATGGTGCTGCTGGTCGGCTGGGAGATCATGGGCATCTGCTCGTACTTCCTGGTCGGCCACTACTGGGAGACCGAGGCCGCCCGCGCCGCCTCCCTCAAGGCGTTCCTGGTCACCAAGCTCGGCGACGTCCCCTTCCTGATCGGCATCCTCGCGCTGGCCGCCGACGCCGGAACGTTCCGGATCAACGGCATCCTCACCGCCGCCGTTTCAGGCGACCTCGCCCACCCCACGCTGATCGCGCTGCTGCTCCTCGCCGGCGTCGCGGGCAAGTCCGCGCAGTTCCCGCTGCACACCTGGCTGCCCGACGCGATGGCCGGCCCCACGCCCGTCTCCGCGCTGATCCACGCCGCGACGATGGTCGCCGCCGGCGTCTACTTCATCGCCCGGCTGCTGCCCGTCTTCGCCGCCTCCGCCGCGGCCCTGGTCGTGCTCGCCGTGATGGCCGCCGTCACCATGGTCGGCTCGGGCCTCGCCGCACTGGCCCAGGACGACATCAAGCGCGTCCTCGCCTACTCGACCGTCGGCCAGCTCGGCTATATGACCGGCGCCCTCGCCGTGGGCAACCGCGACGCGGCCGTCTTCCACCTCATCACCCACGGCGCGTTCAAGGCCCTCCTCTTCCTCGGGGCAGGCGTGATCATCCACGCGGCGGGGACGAACTCGCTGGCCGCGATGGCCCGGACCGGCGGGCTCGCCAAGCGCATCCCCGACGCCTGCTGGACGATGACCGTCGCCCTCCTCGCGCTCGCCGCGATCCCGCCCTTCAGCGGCTTCTTCTCCAAGGAGGCCGTCCTCGGCGCCGCCGAGCACGCGGCCGCCGGCGACGCCCACGGCATCCCGGGCGCGGCCGGCTGGACCGTCCTCGCCGCCGGGCTGCTCACCGCCCTCCTCACCGCGGCCTACGCCATGCGCCTGTGGCTGCTCGCCTTCCGCGGCAAGGGCCCCGAGGCCGCCGACCACGGCCGCGAACCGGCCGCCATGAACGCCGTCCTCTGGGTGCTGTGCGTCCCCGCCCTCGGGCTCGGCCTCGCCGCCTGGAAGCTCCCCGACTGGTTCGACGGGCGCTCCCTCACCCCGACCCTCACCACCTCCGTGCTCGGCACCGGTGCCGCCCTCGTCGGCGGCCTGCTCTCCTACGCGGCCTGGCGGCGCACCGCGGCACTCGCCGCCCGCACCCCCATGGGCGCCGTCGCCGCCGACCCCGGCGCCTCCCCGGCCGTCTCCGAGGAGGAGGCCATCGCCACCCACGAGGCCGTCTACGGCAGCATCGCCTCCGCGAAGGACCCGGCCGACCCCGGCCGTCTCCTCCTCGGCCCCCTGCACCGCCACGCCGCGGCGGGCTTCCACCTCGACGCCGTGTACGACGCCCTGTTCGTCCGGCCCGTGCGCGGTGCCGCCCGGCTCGCGCACTTCCTCGACCGCGAGGTCGTCGACGCCTACGTCCGTGGCGCGAGCACCGCCCCCGGCCTGCTCGGCGCGGCCGTCCGCAAGGCCCAGACCGGCAATGTGCAGACCTATCTGAGCGCCCTGCTCGCCGGCTCCGTGGTGCTGGCCGTCGCCGCCGTGCTCGTAGCCACCGGAGCCTGAACATGAGTCACACCGTCATGCAGTACCTCCTCGCCGCTACCCTCGTCCTCCCCCTGCTGGGCGCCGTCGGCGCCCTGCTCCCGGCCCCGCCCGGCCTCAAGGGCCGCAGCCCGGAGCAGGCCGTGCTGCGGCACGGCGTCACCGTCACAGGCGCCGTGCTCGCCCTCACCGTGGCGCTGGCCGCCGGCTTCGACCACGACCGCCCGGCCCGGATGCAGGGCACCACGGACCTCAGCTGGATCCCCGCCCTCGGCATCCGGATCCACCTCGGCGTGGACGGCGTCTCGCTCCCCCTCCTCGTCCTGACCGCGCTGCTGACCTTCCTCTGCGCGCTGTACAGCTATTTCAAAATGCCCGCGGGCCCGTCTCCCAAGGCATTCGTCGCGCTGATCCTCGTGCTGGAGTCCGGCACCCTCGCGAGCTTCGCCGTCCTCGACCTGATGCTGTTCTTCCTGGCGTTCGAGATGGTGCTCATCCCGATGTACTTCCTCATCGCCCGCTGGGGCGGTGACGGCCGTGAGCGCGCGGCCTGGCGGTTCATCCTCTACACCCTGCTCGGCTCCGTCGTGATGCTGCTCGGCCTCCTCCTCATCGGCATCAAGGGCGGCACATTCGACATGGTGGCACTGGCCACTGACAACGGCTCGAAGCTGAGCCGCACCACCCAGCTGATCGCCGTCCTCGCGATCGGCATCGGACTGGCCGTCAAGGCCCCCATGTGGCCCCTGCACAGCTGGCTGCCCGACGCCCACACCGCGGCCCCCACCGTCGGCTCGGTGCTCCTCGCGGGCGTCCTGCTGAAGATGGGCACCTACGGATTCGTCCGCATCGTGCTGCCCATCGCCCCGGACGGCGCCCACACCTTCGCGCCGTACCTCGCCGCCTTCGCGGTCGTCGGCATCCTCTACGGCTCCCTGGTCTGCCTGTCCCTGGCCCGCACCGGAGCCAAGGGCGACCTCAAGCGCCTCGTCGCCTACTCCTCCGTCGGCCACATGGGCTTCGTGCTGCTCGGCATCGCCACCATGACCCCGACCGGCGTCAACGGCGCGCTGTTCGCCAACATCGCCCACGGCCTCATCACCGGCCTGCTGTTCTTCCTCGTCGGCGCCGTCAAGGACCGCTACGGCACCAGCGACCTCGACGCCCTCTCCGGAGCCACCGGCGCCGCGCTCTACGGCAAGGCCCCGCGCCTGGGCGGGCTGCTCGCCTTCGGCGCCGTCGCCTCGCTCGGACTGCCCGGCCTGGCCGGCTTCTGGGGCGAGATGCTCGCGATGTTCGGCTCCTTCCGCCCCGCGGACGGCCTCAGCCGCCCCGCCTTCCTCACCTTTATGGCCCTGGCCGGCTTCGGCACCCTGCTCACCGCCGCGTACATGCTGATCGTCGTGCGCCGGGTGTGCATGGGCGGCGACGGCGAGGGCGGGCCCGCGCACGAGCTTGTGCCCGCGCCCGCCGACGTCCGGACGTACGAGTTCGCCGCCTGGACCCCCCTCGTCGTCCTCACCGTCCTCGCCGGACTCTGGCCCGCGGCCCTCCTCGGCCTCACCGACCCGGCCGTGTCGCAGCTCCTCCGAGGAGGCAACTGATGGGCTCCCTGGTCCAGTCCGTCGACTGGCTCGCCATCGCCCCGCCCACCATCACCGCGGTGGTGGCGCTCGTCGTCCTGGTCGCCGACCTCTTCCTGCCCGAAGGGAAGAAGCCCCTCCTGGGCGGCATCGCCCTCGCCGGCCTGGTGCTGGCCGGGCTCTCCCTGCTGCCGCTCCTCGACGGCGACCGCTCCACCTTCTGCCTGACGTCGTCCGGCACCCGGGCGTGCAGCTACACGGCGGACCACTTCACGCTCGTCATCCAGTTCCTGGTGCTGGGCGGCGCCCTGCTGACGGCCCTGCTGTCCGTCAGCGACCTGGTGGACTTCTCGCTCCCCTCGGGCGAGTACTGGTTCCTGCTGCTGTCCTCCGCCGCGGGCGCCGCGCTGCTGCCCGCCTCCCGGGACCTCGCGACCCTCGTCGTGGCCCTGGAAGTGGCCTCGCTGCCCGCCTTCGCCCTCGTCGGCATGCGCCGCGACGACCGCAAGTCGTCCGAGGCGGCCCTGAAGTTCTTCCTGTCGTCGGTCACCGCGACCGCCGTCATGCTGCTCGGCGTCAGCTTCGTCTACGCCGCCACCGGCAGCCTCCACCTCACCGAGGTCGCCGGGGGCCTCCCCGGGGAAGGCACCCGGCTCGGCGTCCTCGCCCAGACGGGCGTGGCCCTCACCCTCGTCGGCTTCGCCTTCAAGACGGCGGCCGTGCCCTTCCACTTCTGGGTGCCCGACACCTACGTGGGCGCACCGCTGCCCGTCGCGGCCTACCTCTCCGTCGTCGGCAAGGCCGTCGGCTTCACCGGCCTGATCCTGGTGACCGTCGTCGCCTTCCCGTCCTACGCCGACGTGTGGGGCCCGGCCCTCGCCGTGCTCGCCGCCCTCACCATGACCGCGGGCAACGTCGCCGCCCTGCGCCAGCGCGCCGACCGCGCGCACAGCGCCGTACGCCTGCTCGCCTGGTCCTCCGTCGGCCAGGCCGGCTATCTGCTGGTGCCCATCGCGGCCGCCGGATACACCGGCGACCCGGCGCACGCCATCGGCTCCACCGTCGCGTACGCCCTGATGTACGCGGCCGTGAACCTCGGCGCGTTCGCCGTCGCCGCGCTCGTCGCCCGGACCAGCCCGGCGCACCGCCTCGCCGACTACCGCGGCCTCTACGCCCGCCGCCCGCTCGCCGCCCTCGCCCTCGGCTTCTTCCTGCTCTGCCTGGCCGGGCTGCCGCCGGGCGTCATCGGGCTGTTCGCCAAGGTCACGGTCTTCTCGGCGGCCGTCGACGCGGGCCTGGGCTGGCTGGCGGTCGTCATGGCGGTGAACGTCGTGATCGCCCTGTACTACTACCTCCAGTGGACGGCGCTCCTCTTCCGCCCGGCGGCCGCGGAGCCCGCGGCGGCGGGGGAGGAGGAGCCGGCCCCCGCGCGCGTCCCGCTGCCCCTGGCGGCCGCGATGGCCCTCGCCGCGGCCCTCGGCATCGTCCTGTCGGGCGCCCCGCAGCTCGTGCTCCGCTTCGCCTCGGGGGCGCTGCTGTAGCCGGCGCCACCCTTACGGCCCAGCGCGCCCGCCCGTGCGCGAGGGAACCAGCCGTGCTCATCTGGCGTTGACCGATCGAGAAGGTTCCACTGGAAGGTGGAAGCGCCACAGCAAAAGGGTTCCCCTGCCGCACCATTTGGAGGGCGTACCGTGCACCGCCGGCACAACGGGCTCAGGACCGCAGTCCTCCTCGGGGGGCTGTCCGCGCTCATCATCGTCATCGGCAGCCTGTTCGGGCGTACGGGCCTGGTCGTCGCCGTCCTGGTGGCCCTCGGCACCAACGCCTACGCCTACTGGAACAGCGACAAGCTGGCCCTGCGGGCGATGCGCGCCCGGCCGGTCAGCGAGTTCGAGGCGCCCGCGCTCTACCGCATGGTGCGCGAGCTCTCCACGGCCGCGCGCCAGCCGATGCCCCGGCTGTACATCTCCCCGACCGAGGCGCCCAACGCCTTCGCCACCGGCCGCAATCCGCGCAACGCCGCGGTCTGCTGCACCGACGGCATCCTGCGCCTGCTCGACGAGCGGGAGCTGCGCGGTGTCATCGGCCACGAGCTCAGCCATGTCCACAACCGGGACATCCTCATCTCCTCGATCGCGGGCGCGCTCGCCTCGGTGGTGATGTTCCTGGTCAACTTCGCCTGGCTGATCCCCTTCGGCAGATCCGACGACGACGAGGGCCCCGGCATCCTCGGCATGATCATGATCATGCTGCTGGGCCCGGTCGCGGCCTCCCTCATCCAGCTCGCCGTCAGCCGCTCCCGGGAGTACGAGGCGGACGCCTCCGGCGCCCGCCTCACCGGCGACCCCCTGGCCCTGGCCTCGGCCCTGCGCAAGCTGGAGACGGGCACCCAGCGGCTCCCGCTGCCCCCCGAGCCCCGCCTGGAGACCGCGAGCCACATGATGATCGCGAACCCGTTCCGCACGGGCGAGGGCATGACCAAGCTCTTCTCGACCCACCCCCCGATGGCCGAGCGGGTCCGCCGCCTCGAAAGCATGGCGGGCCACCGCCCCTGAGGGCGGTGGCGTGCCCCTTCCGCAGGTCAGCCGAGGTCCCGGGAAACCACGGCGCCACCCCCGGTCGTCCCCCTCGCTAGGAGTTGTCTCGCGTGGGAGGCTGTTTTCATGAGGTTCATCCTTAACGTCGTCTGGCTGGTCCTCTGCGGCCTCTGGATGGCGCTCGGCTACGTCGTGGCCGGATTGATCTGCTGCGTTCTGATCATCACCATTCCGTTCGGCATCGCGTCCTTCCGCATCGCGGGCTTCGCCCTCTGGCCCTTCGGGCGGACGACGGTGGAGCGGCGGGACGCGGGTGCCGGGTCGCTGATCGGCAATGTCATCTGGTTCGTGTTCGCGGGCTGGTGGCTGGCGCTCGGGCACATCTTCACGGGCATCGCGCTGTGCCTGACGATCATCGGCATCCCGCTGGGCATCGCGAACTTCAAGCTGATCCCGATCTCCCTGATGCCGTTGGGCCGCGAGATCGTGCCGACGGACCGCCCCTTCGCCACCCGCTGACAACGGGGGCCGCGCGAGGGCCCCTTGAACGCCGCGAGGGCGCTCCGCCGGGCAACTGCCCGGTGAAACGCCCTCACTGCGCGCCTGGCCGCCTCGCGGCGCGGCGGACTAGCGGTAGTTGACGAACTGGATCGCGAAGTCCAGGTCCTTGCCCTTGAGGAGGGCCTGGACCGCCTGGAGGTCGTCACGGCTCTTGGAGCTGACGCGCAGCTCGTCGCCCTGGACCTGCGCCTTGACGCCCTTCGGGCCCTCATCGCGAATGATCTTGGCGACCTTCTTCGCGTTCTCCTGCGAGATCCCCTCCTCGATCGAGGCGAAGATCTTGTACTCCTTGCCGGAGGGCTGCGGCTCGCCGGCGTCCAGGGACTTCAGCGAGATGCCGCGCTTGACCAGCTTGGTCTCGAAGATGTCGAGAACGGCCTTCACGCGCTCCTCGGCGTTGGCCCGCATCTCGATCTTCTCGCCGGACCATGCGATCGAGGCGCCGACGCCCTTGAAGTCGTAGCGCTGCGAGATTTCCTTGGCGGCCTGGTTGAGGGCGTTGTCGACCTCCTGCCGCTCGACCTTCGAGACGATGTCGAAACTGGAGTCGGCCATATTGAGTTGGCTCCTCGTACGTAGATCCATCAGGGGTGCGGCCGGGGTGCCGCCCCGCCAGCCTAGCCACCCGGGGGGCCGGTGAGCGGTGAGGAATCGAGTGGCGGACCACCCCAGGTCATCGGGTATGGTTTACGTCGTTGCCACGGAGCACCACCGCAAGGCGGAATCCGGGGCGGCAACCCTTGGCGGTGTGCCCGAGTGGCCAAAGGGAGCAGACTGTAAATCTGCCGGCTCAGCCTACCCAGGTTCGAACCCTGGCGCCGCCACATGTGAAGGCCCTCTCCTTACGGAGAGGGCCTTCTGTGTTGTCCGGGGAGCCCCGGCTTCGAAGGATCATGTGATCTGCGGCACGCGCGGGCGGATCAAGCCACCGGATCCCGCGCCCGCCCGGCCCTACGTCAGCGACTTCACGGCTTCCGCCACCGGCGTGTCGCCCCCGATCAGCTCCAGGGTCCGCCCCGCGGTGCCCGGCTCGGCCAGCAGCGCCGCCAGGACGGCCGCGACGTCGTCACGGGTCACGTCGCCCCGGCCCGTGGACTCCGCCAGCCGCACCAGGCCCGTCCCGGGCCCGTCCGTGAGCCGGCCGGGCCGCAGGATCGTCCAGTCCAGACCGGCCCGGGAGCGTACGTCCGCGTCCGCGGCGCCCTTGGCCCGCAGATACGCGGCAAAGACCGGATCCGTACCCTCCGGAGGCTCGCGGTCGGCGCCCATGGACGAGACGACGACGAAGCGCCGGACCCCGGCCGCCTCCGCCGCGTCCGCGAAGAGCGCCGCCGCGCCCCGGTCCACGGAGTCCTTGCGGGCGACCCCGCTGCCCGGCCCGGCACCGGCCGCGAAGACGGCCGCGTCCGCGGACTCCAGGTGCCGTACGAGGTCGCCGACCGACGCCGACTCCAGGTCGCACACCACCGGTTCGGCACCCGCGGCGAGCACGTCGCCCGCCTGTGCGGCCCGGCGGACGACCCCCGCGACCTCGTCCCCGCGCCCGGCGAGCAACCGCTCCAGCCGCAGCGCGATCCGACCATGTCCACCCGCGATGACAATGCGCATGATCCGACCGTACGCGCTGTACCGCACACCGCCAGAGGGCCGCGCCCTCAGGACGGCTCGCCGCCGCGCGACGACTGCCGGGGCAGCTCCAGGGCCGCCGCGACCGAGGTGTCGCAGTACTCGCGCACCGCGCTCGTCCGGGCCACCACCCGCCCCCGGTGCACCACCAGCCGGCTGTACGCCAGCGAGAGCACCCCCTCGATCCGCTCGCCGCGCACGGCCAGCAGCTCCGCCGGGAAGCCCGCCTCCACCCGCACTTCCGGCAGCCCCATCGCCGCCCGGGCCCGCCCGCTCACCGCCTCGTACGCCTCGTCCGGGCGCAGCTCGCCGCGCGAGGCCAGCAGGAACGCGGCCTCCAGCGGGTCGCCCCGGCCCACGGGATTCGCCGCGTCGCGCAGCGCGCCGCTGCCCGCCGTCACCCGCACCCCGGCGGCGCGCAGCAGCCGTACCGGCGCGCAGGTGGACACCCGCGCTCCCCGCTGTTCGAGCGTGCCGCAGTCACCCTGCGGCAGGCAGGACACCGTCACCCCGGCGGCCGCGAGCCGCTCGGCGGCCCGCGCGGCCGGCTCGTACGGCATCCGGCCGAGGCCGCCGCAGGGGCCGAGGGTGACCCCGGGGCGCAGGCCGCCCGCCATCGCGGCGAGCCGGGCGAGCCGGGCCGGGTCGTCGGCGTCCGTGTGCAGGTCGACGGGGCAGCCGTGCTCGGCGGCCAGCCCGAGCGCGGCCTCGGCGTAGCCGATCGGGTCCGGGTCGAGGTCGGGGCAGCCGCCCACGGCCGCGCCCATCTTCACGGCGTCCCGCAGCATGGCCAGGCCGTCGGCCCCGGCGACGCCGGTCAGCAGCCTCGGCACGGCGACCGTGCCGAGGTCCGTGAGGCCGCGCAGCGCCCGCCGGGCCTGGAGCACGGCCTCCAGCGAGCGCAGGCCCTGGACGTCGCCGATCCGGACGTGCGCGCGCAGCGCCGTGGCGCCGTGGCCGAGCTGGAGCAGGGCGGCCTCGGTGGCCCGGCGCTGGACGTCCTGGGCGGCGTACGGGACGGGGCCGTCGGCGTCCGCGGTGAGCGCGGTGTCGGGGTGGGCGTGCGGCTCGGCGGGCGCGGGCAGCAGCAGATAGCCGCCGAGGTCCACCCGGGGGCCGGGGGCGAGGCTGCCCGCGGTGCCGACCGCCTCGATGCGCCCGTCGCTGAGGCGGACGTCCACGGTGCGGCCGTCGGCGAGCCGGGCGCCGCACAGCAGCAGGACGCCGTCGCCGGGCGGCGCGGCGGGCGGAGTGGCGTCTCCCCCGGGGTTTTTCGGGGGCTGCGGCTGGCTGTCGGGCATCGCGCTCCTCCGGGGGCCGGGGCGTGCATGATCACGCAGCGTGTTCCGAGCGTAGGGCGCGTTCGGATCGGCTTCGAGCAGGCGACGAATAGTCGTACCGGTGTGGTGCCGAAGGGCCGGGAAGGGGCCCGTGGGGCGGCCTCCGGATACGGATTTCACCTTCGGCGGCCAACCGTGTAATGTCTTCCTCGCTCGCCCCAATAGCTCAGTCGGCAGAGCGTCTCCATGGTAAGGAGAAGGTCTACGGTTCGATTCCGTATTGGGGCTCTGGTGTGTGGGTGTTCCTCATCTTCGGATGAGGAGCCCTCCCGCATCACAGCGGTGTAGCTCAGTCGGTAGAGCAAGCGGCTCATAATCGCTGTGTCACCGGTTCAAGTCCGGTCACCGCTACATGTAGTAGCCGATTGTGGGGTCGGTCCTCCGATCGGCTACTCTTGTCTGCGTTCATCCGTCCATCCGTCAAGGAGCACTCACGTGGCTGCCACCGACGTCCGCCCGAAGATCACGCTGGCCTGCGTGGAGTGCAAGGAGCGGAACTACATCACCAAGAAGAACCGGCGTAATGACCCGGACCGTCTTGAGATGAAGAAGCACTGCCCTCGCTGCAAGGCTCACACCGCGCACCGCGAGACGCGATAAAGACAGGCTAGCTCGTGAGGCCGTCCCCATCCTTGGGGGCGGCCTCGCGGCATATCTCCATCCTTTTCCACGCAAGTCCAGCCAGGAGGTAGCGAGCCCATGGCGCTCGACCAGTCCTTCGTCGGACGGACCTACCCGGCCACCGATCCGTACGAGGTCGGCCGGGAGAAGATCCGTGAATTCGCCGAGGCCGTGGGCGACGCCCACCCGGCGTACACCGACCCCGAGGCGGCCAAGGCGCTCGGTCACCCCGATGTGATCGCCCCGCCCACCTTTGTGTTCGCTATCACGTTCCGGGCCGCCGAGCGCGTCGTCCAGGACCCGCAGCTGGGCCTGGACTACAGCCGCGTGGTGCACGGCGACCAGAAGTTCGCCTACACCCGCCCGGTCCGCGCGGGCGACCGCCTGTCGGTCACCTCGACGATCGAGTCGATCAAGTCCATGGCGGGCAACGACCTGGTGTCGGTCCGCGGTGACGTCCACGACGAGCACGGCGAGCACGTCGTGACCGCGTACACGATGCTGGTGGCCCGCGCGGCCGAGGAGGCGTGATGGCTGCCCGGATTTCCTTCGACGACGTCGAGGTCGGCCAGGAGCTGCCGGCGCAGACCTTCCCGGTGACGCGCGCGGACCTCGTGCGCTACGCGGGCGCCTCCGGCGACTTCAACCCGATCCACTGGAACGAGAAGTTCGCCAAGGAGGTCGGGCTGCCGGACGTGATCGCGCACGGCATGTTCACCATGGCCGAGGCCGTCCGCGTGGCGACCGACTGGGCCGGTGACCCGGGCGCCCTGGTCGAGTACGGGGTGCGCTTCACCAAGCCGGTCGTCGTGCCGAACGACGACGAGGGCGCGGTCATCGAGGTCAGCGCCAAGATCGGCGCGAAGGACGACGAGGCCCGCACGGTCCGCGTCGACCTCCTGGCCAAGAGCGCAGGCCAGAAGGTACTGGGCATGTCCCGCGCAGTGGTCCGCCTGGCCTGATACCGGCCGACAAGCAAGCCGCCGTAAGGGGCGCCCGCAACGGCGGGCGCCCCTTACGCATGCCAGGACACCCGCCGCGGGCCCGGACGACGACGGAGGGTGACGGGGCCGCAGGGGGTGCCCCGGAATGCTGCCGGATATTTGCGGGCGGCGACGGTTCGGGGCACGCGTGACAGGAACGGCTCCCGCCCGTAAATATCCGATTCCGGGGCACCCCCGGAGGCCCCGGCGCCCGGCCCGCACCACGGCCCCGAACCCCCGCGGAGCGCCCCCGTACCCTTGTGCGCGTGCAGGAACTCCACGATGCCCCCCTCGCCCCCCTGACCACCTTCCGGCTCGGCGGCCCCGCCACCCGGCTCGTCACCGCGGTCACCGACGACGAGGTCGTCGCCGCTGTCCGCGAGGCCGACACGACCGGGACGCCGTTGCTGATCATCGGCGGCGGCAGCAACCTCGTCATCGCCGACAAGGGCTTCGACGGCACCGCCCTGCACATCGCCACCAGCGGCTTCACCCTCGACGGCACCGACCTCGAGCTCGCCGCCGGCGAGAACTGGTCCGACGCCGTGGCCCGCACCGTCGAGGCCGGCCTCGCGGGCATCGAGTGCCTCGCCGGCATCCCCGGCTCCGCGGGCGCCACGCCCGTCCAGAACGTCGGCGCGTACGGCCAGGAGGTCTCCCAGACCATCACCGAGGTCGTCGCCTACGACCGGCACGCCGACGAGACCGTCACCATCCCCGGCGCGGACTGCGACTTCTCCTACCGCCACAGCCGCTTCAAGCAGGACCCCGCGCGCTACGTCGTCCTCCGCGTCCGCTTCCGGCTGGAGGACGCGGACGGGCTGTCCGCGCCCCTGCGCTACCCCGAGACGGCCCGCGCCCTCGGCGTCGAGGCCGGCGACCGGGTGCCCGCCGCGACGGCCCGCGAGACGGTCCTGAAGCTGCGCGCCGGCAAGGGCATGGTGCTCGACCCCGAGGACCACGACACGTGGTCGGCCGGGTCGTTCTTCACCAACCCGATCCTCACGACGGCGGAGCACGAGGCGTTCCTGGCGAAGGCGGCCGAACGCCTCGGCGCCGACGTCATGCCGCCCGCCTTCCCGGCGGGGGAGGGGCTCGTCAAGCTCTCCGCCGCGTGGCTGATCGACAAGGGTGGCTTCACGAAGGGGTACGGGTCGGGCCCGGCGCGCATCAGCACGAAGCACACGCTGGCGCTGACGAACCGGGGCGAGGCCACCACGGAGGATCTCCTCGCCCTTGCCCGCGAGGTTCGCGACGGGGTCCGGTCGGCGTTCGGGGTGACGCTGGTGAACGAGCCGGTGACGGTCGGGGTGGCCCTGTAGCCGACGGTCGGGGTCTCGTCGCTGGGTGCGGCCCGGTGGGTGGGTTGTGCCCACCCGTTCCGCCCCAGCGGAACGACTGCCCACAACCGTCCGTCAGGGCGCGAGCCACTCGTCGACGCCGCGAAGCAGCCGCTCCCGGGTGGCGGGCGGCGCCGCCGACCCCCGGATCGACTGCCGGGCCAGTTCCGCCAGCTCCGGGTCCGTGAAGCCGTGGTGTTCGCGGGCCAGCTCGTACTGCGCGGCGAGCCGGGAGCCGAAGAGCAGGGGGTCGTCCGCGCCCAGCGCTATCGGCACACCGGCCTCGAAGAGCGTGCGCAGCGGGACGTCCGACGGCTTCTCGTAGACGCCCAGGGCCACATTGGACGCGGGGCAGACCTCGCAGGTCACCCCGCGCTCGGCGAGCTTCCGCAGCAGCCGGGGGTCCTCCGCGGCGCGCACCCCGTGGCCCACCCGGCCCGCGTGCAGGTCGTCCAGGCAGTCCCGGACGCTGCTCGGGCCCGACAGCTCGCCGCCGTGCGGCGCGGCCAGCAGACCGCCCTCGCGGGCGATCTCGAAGGCGCGGTCGAAGTCACGGGCGAGACCGCGCCGCTCGTCGTTGGAGAGCCCGAAGCCGACCACGCCCCGGTCCGCGTAGCGCACCGCGAGGCGGGCCAGCGTACGGGCGTCCAGGGGGTGCTTCATGCGGTTGGCGGCGACGAGGACGCGCATGCCCAGCCCGGTCTCCCGGGAGGCGCTGTCCACCGCGTCGAGGATGATCTCCAGCGCGGGGATCAGACCGCCCAGCCGAGGGGCGTACGAGGTGGGGTCGACCTGGATCTCCAGCCAGCCCGAGCCGTCGCGGACGTCCTCCTCGGCGGCCTCGCGGACCAGCCGCCGGATGTCCTCGGGAGAGCGCAGACAGGACCGCGCGATGTCGTACAGGCGCTGGAAGCGGAACCAGCCGCGCTCGTCCGTGGCGCGCAGCTGCGGAGGCTCGCCGCCGCTCAGCGCCTCGGGGAGGTGCACCCCGTACTTGTCGGCCAGCTCCAGCATGGTCGACGGGCGCATGGACCCCGTGAAGTGCAGGTGCAGATGGGCCTTCGGCAGCAGTCGAAGATTTCTTTCAGCGGCTCCGCCGCGGGCAGGGACACTCTCCATCCCAGGATCCTGCCGTACGAGCATGACAACCGGAAGGGACTTTCCTGGACCGGCCACCGAAACGGGAGCGGTCCGAAAAGACTTGCGGGCCCCCGGCGACAGCCGGGAGCCCGCGAGCGTGGGGGAGGGCAGGCGTTACGCCTTGGCCTCTCCCAGCAGCTTCTGGATCCGGGAGACGCCCTCGACGAGGTCCTCGTCACCCAGGGCGTAGGACAGCCGCAGGTAGCCCGGGGTGCCGAACGCCTCGCCCGGGACCACGGCGACCTCGACCTCGTCGAGGATCAGCGCGGCCAGCTCGACGGAGGTGGCGGGGCGCTTCCCGCGGATCTCCTTGCCGAGCAGCTCCTTCACGGACGGGTAGGCGTAGAACGCGCCCTCCGGCTCGGGGCAGAGCACGCCGTCGATCTCGTTCAGCATCCGCACGATGGTCCGGCGGCGGCGGTCGAAGGCGACGCGCATCTCGGCGACGGCGTCCAGGTCACCGGAGACGGCGGCCAGGGCGGCGATCTGTGCGACGTTCGACACGTTGGACGTGGCGTGCGACTGGAGGTTGGTCGCGGCCTTGACCACGTCCTTGGGGCCGATGACCCAGCCCACCCGCCAGCCCGTCATGGCGTAGGTCTTGGCGACGCCGTTGACCACGATGCACTTGTCGCGCAGCTCGGGGACGACCACCGGCAGGGAAGAGAACTCCGCGTCGCCGTAGACGAGGTGTTCGTAGATCTCGTCCGTGAGCACCCACAGGCCGTGCTCGGCGGCCCAGCGGCCGATCTCCTCGACCTGGTCGCGGGTGTACACCGCGCCGGTCGGGTTGGACGGGGAGACGAAGAGGACGACCTTGGTGCGCTCGGTGCGCGCGGCCTCCAGCTGCTCGACGGAGACCCGGTAGCCGGTGGTCTCGTCGGCGACGACCTCCACCGGGACACCGCCCGCGAGACGGATCGACTCGGGGTAGGTGGTCCAGTACGGGGCCGGGACGATGACCTCGTCACCCGGGTCGAGGATCGCGGCGAACGCCTCGTAGATGGCCTGCTTGCCGCCGTTGGTCACCAGGATCTGGGCGGGGTCGACCTCGTAGCCGGAGTCGCGGAGCGTCTTCTCCGCGATGGCCTTCTTCAGCTCGGGGAGCCCGCCGGCCGGGGTGTAGCGGTGGAAGCGCGGGTCGCGGCACGCCTCCACGGCGGCCTCGACGATGTAGCCGGGGGTGGGGAAGTCGGGCTCGCCGGCGCCGAAGCCGATCACCGGGCGCCCGGCGGCCTTGAGGGCCTTGGCCTTGGCGTCCACGGCGAGCGTCGCCGACTCGGAGATCGCCCCGATGCGGGCCGAGACCCGGCGCTCGGTGGCGGACTGTACGGGGGGCTGGGAGGGGGTCGCAGCGGTCATACCCCGCATCGTCGCAGACGGCGGCCGAAGGGGTCACGCGCCCGGTGGAACCGGCCTTCCCAGGGTGTCCCGGGCGAAGCTGTTCGACGGCGGCCGCCGGAACACGTACACTCATGGCTCGTTGGCCCCTCACAGGCGATCCGATCGACGCACAGCGTGCGTACGACCGGATGCTGTACGTTGAGGGAACCACAAAGGGTCGTAGCTCAATTGGTAGAGCACTGGTCTCCAAAACCAGCGGTTGGGGGTTCAAGTCCCTTCGGCCCTGCTACACGCATCTTCACCAGGTTGCGTGCTTGCGTAGGTAATGAAATGCACCGCCGTGCGGCTCAACCGGGCGCGGCACGGCTCACGACCCGGATTCAGGTGAGGACGTAGTGACGGAAGCCCTTGGCTCCACCGCGACGCCTGAGAGCGGTCGTCCCGAGGACGAGGTGGCCACCAAGAAGGGCCGCCGCGGTGGGAAGCGCGGGAAGAAGGGCCCCTTCGGCCGCCTCGCGCTCTTTTACCGTCAGATCGTCGCCGAACTTCGCAAGGTCGTCTGGCCCACGCGCGGCCAGCTCTCGACTTACACCACCGTGGTGATCGTCTTTGTCGTCATCGTCATCGGCCTTGTCACCGTGATTGACTATGGGTTCTCCAACGCCGTCAAGTACGTCTTCGGCTGAACCCGCGCGTAGGGCGGCTGCTTCCAGGAGAGCCGCCCCTTCGCACGTTCCACCCCTTGAAGCCAGGAAGAAGCAGCCACGTGTCTGACCCGAACCTGAACGACGCCGTCGACTCCGTCGAGGCGGCAGAGGCCGACGTCGACGCGGCTACGGCCGAGGTCGAGGGCGACGACACCGCTCAGGAGATCGTCGAGAACGCCGACGGCATCGACGAGCTCGATGCCGAGGACGCCGCGCTGGGCGAGCCGGCCGAGCAGGCCGCCATCCACGTCGAGGGCGACGCCGAGTCCGAGGCCGCCGCCGCGGTCGAGGCCGACGAGGAGCCCGCCGAGGAGCAGGCCCCGGTCGACCCGGTCGCCGCGCTCCGCGACGAGCTGCGTGGTCTGCCCGGCGAGTGGTACGTCATCCACACCTACGCGGGCTACGAGAACCGCGTGAAGACCAACCTCGAGCAGCGCGCCGTCTCGCTCAATGTCGAAGACTTCATCTTCCAGGCCGAGGTGCCGCAGGAAGAGGTCGCGCAGATCAAGAACGGCGAGCGCAAGACGGTCCGCCAGAACAAGCTCCCGGGCTACGTCCTGGTGCGCATGGACCTGACGAACGAGTCCTGGGGCGTCGTCCGCAACACCCCGGGTGTCACCGGCTTCGTCGGCAACGCCTACGACCCGTACCCGCTGACCCTGGACGAGATCGTCAAGATGCTCGCCCCGGAGGCCGAGGAGAAGGCCGCCCGCGAGGCCGCCGAGGCCGAGGGCAAGCCGGCGCCGTCCCGCAAGGTCGAGGTCCAGGTCCTGGACTTCGAGGTGGGCGACTCGGTCACCGTCACGGACGGCCCCTTCGCGACGCTGCAGGCGACGATCAACGAGATCAACGCCGACTCGAAGAAGGTCAAGGGCCTCGTCGAGATCTTCGGTCGCGAGACCCCGGTCGAGCTCAGCTTCGACCAGATCCAGAAGAACTAGTTCCTTCTGGACGAACGCTTCCGAACAGGTCAGATCAGCTGCTCGCAGCCGGTCTGACCTGCTCGGTTTTTGGCCGCAGCATGTTACCCGTTATCGTGGTGCGGTATGCCTGCGCGCACTGTGCGCGGGCAAAAAACTCTCACTAGGACCCGGAGAGAGCAATGCCTCCCAAGAAGAAGAAGATCACGGGGCTTATCAAGCTCCAGATCAGCGCCGGTGCCGCCAACCCGGCCCCGCCGGTCGGCCCCGCGCTGGGTCAGCACGGCGTCAACATCATGGAGTTCTGCAAGGCCTACAACGCCGCGACCGAGTCGCAGCGTGGCATGGTCGTGCCGGTGGAGATCACGGTCTACGAAGACCGTTCCTTCACCTTCGTGACCAAGACTCCGCCGGCCGCGAAGCTGATCCTCAAGGCCGCGGGCGTGGAGAAGGGCTCCGGCGAGCCCCACACCAAGAAGGTCGCGAAGATCACCCGCGACCAGGTCCGGGACATCGCCACCACCAAGATGCCCGACCTGAACGCCAACGACCTCGACGCCGCCGAGAAGATCATCGCGGGCACCGCCCGTTCGATGGGCGTCACGGTCGAGGGCTGATCAAGCCACCCCAAGCGGTACCCGTGGAAGGGCCGGCGCGGTCCGCACCACGACTCCATAACCACTGAGGAGAAGCAGTGAAGCGCAGCAAGACTCTCCGCGCTGCGGACGCCAAGATCGAGGCGGAGCGCCTGTACGCCCCCCTCGAGGCCGTCCGTCTCGCGAAGGAGACCTCCGCCACCAAGTTCGACGCGACCGTCGAGGTTGCCATGCGTCTGGGCGTCGACCCGCGCAAGGCCGACCAGATGGTCCGCGGCACCGTGAACCTTCCGCACGGCACCGGTAAGACCGCCCGGGTCCTGGTCTTCGCGACCGGTGACCGTGCTGCGGCCGCGGAGGCCGCCGGCGCCGACATCGTCGGCTCCGACGAACTGATCGACGAGGTCGCGAAGGGCCGTCTGGACTTCGACGCCGTCGTCGCCACCCCGGACCTCATGGGCAAGGTCGGCCGCCTCGGCCGCGTGCTCGGCCCGCGTGGTCTGATGCCGAACCCGAAGACCGGTACGGTCACCCCGGACGTGGCGAAGGCTGTCACGGACATCAAGGGCGGCAAGATCGAGTTCCGCGTCGACAAGCACTCGAACCTGCACTTCATCATCGGCAAGGTGTCGTTCGATGAGGCCAAGCTGGTCGAGAACTACGCTGCGGCGCTGGAGGAGATCACCCGTCTCAAGCCCTCCGCCGCGAAGGGTCGCTACATCAAGAAGGCGGCCATGACCACGACGATGGGCCCCAGCATCCCGCTGGACTCCAACCGCACCCGCAACCTCCTCGCGGAGGACGAGACCGTCTGAGACGCGTCTCGTAGCGTGTGACACACGTTGTGGGCCGGGCCCGCACCCCTCGGGGGTGCGGGCCCGGCCTTTTGTGTACGGCCGTGGGCGGGCCCCGCACGCGCCCGCCGGGGCCCGCGCGGCTCTGGACGGCCCGCACGGGGCCTCAAGCGGCCTTGGCACCCCCGCGGCCCGCGTCCGGCGCCGCCGGGGCGGTCGGGCCCGCCGCCCGCCCCGTTCCGGGCCGCCGGTGCCCGCGTCCCCGGCCCGGCGGCCGGTGCCGCTGTGGCCTCGGTCTCCTTCCCCCGGGTCGATTTGCCTGTGGGCGAGCCGTTCGCGTACCTTGATGCGGAAGCCAAAGACCGCTGGTCGTTGCTGTGCCTTCGCAAGAAGGCGTGGTGGCCGAAGGATCCGCTAGCTGCGGGCGACCTGCGCAGGTGATTTGAGGATGAACTCCCGTGAGGACCCCTGGTCCGAATGGTCGAGTGCACGCCCCGAGCGCCTGCGCCGGGGCGTTTCGTTTTGCCCAGGTCCCTTCGCGTAGCGGTCCGAATCACCCGGAAGGAGGCCGAGGCTCATGGCGAGGCCCGACAAGTCTGCTGCGGTTGCCGAGCTGACGGACAAGTTCCGCAGCTCGAACGCCGCCGTTCTGACTGAGTACCGCGGTCTCACCGTGGCGCAGCTCAAGACGCTGCGTCGTTCGCTCGGTGAGAACGCCCAGTACGCCGTGGTGAAGAACACGCTGACCAAGATCGCGGCTGGCAACGCCGGGATCACGCTGGAGGACGAGCTTTTCGCTGGTCCGACGGCTGTCGCCTTCGTCACCGGTGACCCGGTGGAGTCGGCGAAGGGTCTTCGTGACTTCGCCAAGGAGAACCCCAACCTGATCATCAAGGGCGGTGTCCTTGATGGCAAGGCGCTGTCCGCCGATGAGATCAAGAAGCTTGCGGACCTCGAGTCCCGCGAGGTTCTGCTCGCCAAGCTGGCGGGTGCCATGAAGGGCAAGCAGTCCCAGGCTGCCGCGCTCTTCCAGGCCCTGCCCTCGAAGCTGGTCCGCACCGTGGACGCGCTTCGCGACAAGGTCGAGCAGGGCGGTGCCGGTACGCCGGCTCCCGTCGAGGCCGAGGCTGCCGAGTAATTCGGGCTCACGCCTGAATCACTCGCGTCCGTCACGGTCGCAGCGGGCCCTACGTACGCCCGCCGAAATGTACATCCGGCACCTGCCGAATTAGTGGAAGGATCGCCCATCATGGCGAAGCTCACCCAGGACGAGCTGCTCGCGCAGTTCGAGGACATGACCCTCATCGACCTCGCCGCGTTCGTGAAGGCGTTCGAGGAGAAGTTCGACGTCACCGCCGCTGCCCCGGTCGCCGTCGCCGCTGCCGGTGGCGCCGCTGCCGCCGCCGAGGCCGTTGAGGAGCAGGACGAGTTCGACGTCATCCTCACCGCCGCCGGTGACAAGAAGATCCAGGTCATCAAGGTCGTGCGCGAGCTGACCTCCCTGGGTCTGAAGGAGGCCAAGGACCTCGTCGACGGCACCCCGAAGCCGGTCCTCGAGAAGGTCGCGAAGGACGCTGCGGAGAAGGCCGCCGAGGCCCTCAAGGGCGCCGGCGCCTCCGTCGAGGTCAAGTGACCCACGGAGTCTCCTGACTCCTTGTTTCACGTATCAAGGGCGATCACCCATGCGGGTGGTCGCCCTTGGGCGTTCCCGCGACGGCTTGTTGCCCTGAGGCCAGGGGCGAGTATGGTGATCATCGGTGTCTGCCGAGCGGGCAGCCGCTCGGGCGCCACGGGAGGCACCCGGAGGCCGAGGGGCCTTGACGAACGGCACGCCGCGCGCGATTCTCAGGGGCGCGTCGCCACATCGATCCAGGGCCCCAGGCATGGATCGCAGGCGAAGAGGGAAGCCTTGCTCCAGGCATGAGGAACAACAGGATCCCGGAGGGAGAGATTGGTATCGCACCGGTCTCCGGAAATCCGCTCTGGACATCAGTGGGCCAAGTGGCTACACTGACCCTTTGCGCTGCCTGTTAGCTGCTCCCTGCCCGTCACCAGGGGCATGCCCACTGTCGAGCCATGCTGATGGAAACCCGCTGAGCTGGGATTTCTCTCGTATGCACGGAGTGGGGCCGGTACGCGCGTAGTGAGTCCGAGCCCTCGGAAGGACCCCCTCTTGGCCGCCTCGCGCAACGCCTCGACTGCCAATACGAACAACGGCGCCAGCACCGCCCCGCTGCGCATCTCTTTTGCGAAGATCAAGGAGCCCCTCGAGGTTCCGAACCTCCTTGCGCTGCAGACCGAGAGCTTCGACTGGCTGCTCGGCAACGCCGCCTGGAAGGCTCGCGTCGAGGCTGCGCTGGACAGTGGACAGGACGTCCCCACCAAGTCCGGTCTGGAGGAGATCTTCGAAGAGATCTCCCCGATCGAGGACTTCTCCGGGTCGATGTCGCTGACCTTCCGCGACCACCGCTTCGAGCCGCCGAAGAACTCCATCGACGAGTGCAAGGAGCGCGACTTCACGTACGCGGCCCCGCTCTTCGTCACCGCCGAGTTCACCAACAACGAGACCGGCGAGATCAAGTCCCAGACGGTCTTCATGGGCGACTTCCCGCTCATGACCAACAAGGGCACCTTCTGCATCAACGGCACCGAGCGTGTCGTCGTCTCGCAGCTGGTCCGCTCGCCGGGTGTCTACTTCGACTCCTCCATCGACAAGACGTCCGACAAGGACATCTTCACGGCCAAGATCATCCCGTCCCGGGGTGCCTGGCTCGAGATGGAGGTCGACAAGCGCGACATGGTCGGTGTCCGCATCGACCGTAAGCGCAAGCAGTCCGTGACCGTCCTCCTCAAGGCCCTCGGTTGGACGACCGAGCAGATCCTCGAGGAGTTCGGCGAGTACGAGTCGATGCGCGCCACCCTGGAGAAGGACCACACCCAGGGCCAGGACGACGCGCTCCTCGACATCTACCGCAAGCTGCGTCCGGGCGAGCCGCCGACCCGCGAGGCCGCGCAGACGCTGCTCGAGAACCTCTACTTCAACCCGAAGCGCTACGACCTCGCGAAGGTCGGCCGCTACAAGGTGAACAAGAAGCTCGGCGCGGACGCCCCCCTCGACGCCGGTGTGCTCACGGTCGACGACGTCATCGCGACGATCAAGTACCTGGTCAAGCTGCACGCGGGCGAGCAGGACACGGTCGGCGAGAACGGCACCTCGATCGTCGTCGAGACCGACGACATCGACCACTTCGGCAACCGTCGTCTGCGCAACGTCGGCGAGCTCATCCAGAACCAGGTCCGCACGGGTCTGGCTCGTATGGAGCGCGTCGTCCGCGAGCGGATGACCACCCAGGACGTCGAGGCGATCACGCCGCAGACCCTGATCAACATCCGGCCGGTCGTCGCCTCCATCAAGGAGTTCTTCGGCACCAGCCAGCTGTCCCAGTTCATGGACCAGACGAACCCGCTGTCGGGCCTGACCCACAAGCGTCGTCTGTCCGCGCTGGGCCCGGGTGGTCTGTCGCGTGAGCGGGCCGGCTTCGAGGTCCGAGACGTCCACCCGTCGCACTACGGCCGCATGTGCCCGATCGAGACGCCCGAAGGCCCGAACATCGGTCTGATCGGCTCCCTCGCCTCGTACGGCCGCGTCAACGCGTTCGGTTTCGTCGAGACCCCGTACCGCAAGGTCGTCGAGGGCCAGGTCACCGACGAGGTCGACTACCTGACTGCCGACGAGGAAGACCGCTTCGTCATCGCCCAGGCGAACGCCGCCCTCAACGAGGACATGCGCTTCGCCGAGGCCCGCGTCCTGGTCCGCCGTCGTGGCGGCGAGATCGACTACATCGCCGGCGACGACGTCGACTACATGGACGTCTCCCCGCGCCAGATGGTGTCGGTCGCGACCGCGATGATCCCGTTCCTCGAGCACGACGACGCCAACCGCGCGCTCATGGGATCGAACATGATGCGCCAGGCCGTTCCGCTGATCAAGGCGGAGGCCCCGCTGGTCGGCACCGGCATGGAGTACCGCTGCGCGGTCGACGCCGGTGACGTCATCAAGGCCGAGAAGGACGGTGTGGTCCAGGAGGTCTCCGCGGACTACGTCACCGTCGCCAACGACGACGGCACGTACAACACGTACCGGGTCGCCAAGTTCTCCCGCTCGAACCAGGGCACGTCCTTCAACCAGAAGGTCGTCGTGGACGAGGGCGCCCGTGTGACCGCCGGTCAGGTGCTCGCCGACGGCCCGTCCACGGACGAGGGCGAGATGGCGCTGGGCAAGAACCTGCTCGTGGCGTTCATGCCGTGGGAGGGTCACAACTACGAGGACGCGATCATCCTGTCGCAGCGCCTCGTGCAGGACGACGTCCTCTCCTCGATCCACATCGAGGAGCACGAGGTCGACGCCCGTGACACCAAGCTCGGCCCGGAGGAGATCACCCGGGACATCCCGAACGTCTCCGAGGAGGTCCTCGCCGACCTCGACGAGCGCGGCATCATCCGCATCGGTGCCGAGGTCGTCGCCGGCGACATCCTCGTCGGCAAGGTCACCCCGAAGGGTGAGACCGAGCTGACCCCCGAGGAGCGCCTGCTCCGCGCGATCTTCGGTGAGAAGGCCCGTGAGGTCCGTGACACCTCGCTGAAGGTCCCGCACGGTGAGATCGGCAAGGTCATCGGCGTCCGCGTCTTCGACCGCGAAGAGGGCGACGAGCTCCCGCCGGGCGTGAACCAGCTGGTCCGCGTGTACGTGGCCCAGAAGCGCAAGATCACCGATGGTGACAAGCTCGCCGGCCGTCACGGCAACAAGGGTGTCATCTCCAAGATCCTTCCGGTCGAGGACATGCCGTTCCTCGAGGACGGCACCCCGGTCGACATCATCCTCAACCCGCTGGGTGTCCCGTCCCGAATGAACCCGGGACAGGTCCTCGAGATCCACCTCGGCTGGCTCGCCAGCCGCGGCTGGAAGGTCGAGGGCGACGAGGACTGGATGAAGCGTCTGCAGGCGATCGGCGCCGACGACGTCGCCGCCGGCACCAACGTCGCGACCCCGGTCTTCGACGGCGCCCGCGAGGACGAGATCGCCGGTCTCTTCGAGTCGACGATCCCCAACCGCGACGGTGACCGTCTGGTCCTGCCCTCGGGCAAGGCCCGGATGTTCGACGGCCGCTCCGGCGAGCCGTTCCCGGACCCGATCTCGGTCGGGTACATGTACATCCTCAAGCTGCACCACCTGGTCGACGACAAGCTGCACGCCCGTTCGACCGGTCCGTACTCCATGATCACCCAGCAGCCGCTGGGTGGTAAGGCTCAGTTCGGTGGCCAGCGCTTCGGTGAGATGGAGGTGTGGGCGCTGGAGGCATACGGCGCCGCGTACGCCCTCCAGGAGCTGCTGACCATCAAGTCCGACGACGTCACCGGCCGAGTGAAGGTCTACGAGGCGATCGTCAAGGGCGAGAACATCCCCGAGCCCGGCATCCCCGAGTCCTTCAAGGTGCTCATCAAGGAGATGCAGTCCCTCTGCCTCAACGTGGAGGTGCTGTCCTCGGACGGCATGTCCATCGAGATGCGGGACACCGACGAGGACGTCTTCCGCGCGGCGGAGGAGCTCGGTATCGACCTGTCCCGGCGCGAGCCGAGCAGCGTCGAAGAGGTCTGACGGGTCTGGTGGGGGCCCCGCAAGAGGCCCCCACCGTCCCCGGACCCCCAGACCACTGATGTAGAGCCCATACCTCGCTAGCGCGAGAGGGCACGACCCCTGAAAGAGGGATTGACGACAAGTGCTCGACGTCAACTTCTTCGACGAGCTGCGGATCGGCCTGGCGACCGCGGACGACATCCGAACCTGGTCCCACGGCGAGGTCAAGAAGCCGGAGACCATCAACTACCGCACCCTGAAGCCCGAAAAGGACGGACTCTTCTGCGAGAAGATCTTCGGTCCGACCCGGGACTGGGAGTGCTACTGCGGCAAGTACAAGCGTGTCCGCTTCAAGGGCATCATCTGTGAGCGCTGTGGCGTCGAGGTCACTCGCGCCAAGGTGCGCCGTGAGCGGATGGGCCACATCGAGCTCGCCGCCCCCGTCACCCACATCTGGTACTTCAAGGGCGTTCCGTCGCGGCTGGGCTACCTGCTCGACCTCGCCCCGAAGGACCTTGAGAAGGTCATCTACTTCGCCGCCTACATGATCACGTGGGTGGACGAGGAGCGCCGCACGCGCGACCTGCCCTCGCTGGAGGCGCACGTCTCCGTCGAGCGTCAGCAGATCGAGCAGCGCCGCGACGCCGACCTCGAGGCCCGCGCCAAGAAGCTCGAGTCCGACCTGGCCGAGCTCGAGGCCGAGGGCGCCAAGGCCGATGTGCGCCGCAAGGTGCGCGAGGGCGCCGAGCGTGAGATGAAGCAGCTCCGCGACCGCGCGCAGCGCGAGATCGACCGCCTCGACGAGGTGTGGAGCCGCTTCAAGAACCTCAAGGTCCAGGACCTCGAGGGCGACGAGCTGCTCTACCGCGAGCTGCGCGACCGCTTCGGCACCTACTTCATGGGTGCGATGGGCGCCGCCGCGCTGCAGAAGCGCCTGGAGTCCTTCGACCTCGACGAGGAGGCCGAGCGCCTCCGCGAGATCATCCGGACCGGCAAGGGCCAGAAGAAGACCCGTGCGCTCAAGCGCCTCAAGGTCGTCTCCGCCTTCCTGCAGACCCGCAACAGCCCCAGCGGCATGGTGCTCGACTGCATCCCCGTGATCCCGCCGGACCTGCGTCCGATGGTGCAGCTGGACGGTGGCCGCTTCGCGACCTCCGACCTGAACGACCTGTACCGCCGTGTGATCAACCGCAACAACCGTCTGAAGCGTCTGCTCGACCTCGGTGCCCCCGAGATCATCGTGAACAACGAGAAGCGGATGCTCCAGGAGGCGGTCGACGCCCTCTTCGACAACGGCCGTCGTGGTCGCCCGGTCACGGGCCCCGGCAACCGTCCGCTGAAGTCCCTCAGCGACATGCTGAAGGGTAAGCAGGGTCGATTCCGTCAGAACCTGCTCGGTAAGCGTGTCGACTACTCGGCCCGTTCCGTCATCGTCGTCGGTCCGCAGCTGAAGCTGCACCAGTGTGGTCTGCCCAAGGCCATGGCGCTGGAGCTCTTCAAGCCGTTCGTGATGAAGCGCCTGGTCGACCTGAACCACGCGCAGAACATCAAGTCGGCCAAGCGCATGGTCGAGCGCGGCCGCACCGTGGTGTACGACGTCCTCGAAGAGGTCATCGCCGAGCACCCGGTGCTGCTGAACCGTGCGCCCACGCTGCACCGCCTCGGCATCCAGGCGTTCGAGCCGCAGCTGGTCGAGGGCAAGGCCATCCAGATCCACCCGCTCGTCTGCACCGCGTTCAACGCGGACTTCGACGGTGACCAGATGGCCGTCCACCTGCCGCTCTCCGCGGAGGCGCAGGCCGAGGCCCGCATCCTGATGCTGTCCTCGAACAACATCCTCAAGCCGGCCGACGGCCGTCCGGTCACCATGCCGACCCAGGACATGGTGCTGGGCCTGTTCTTCCTCACCACCGACGAGGCGGAGCGCAAGGTCATCGGCGAGGGCCGGTCCTTCGGCTCCACCGCCGAGGCGATCATGGCCTTCGACGCCCGGGAGCTCTCGCTCCAGGCGAAGGTCGACATCCGCTTCCCGATCGGCACCGTCCCGCCGCGTGGCTGGACCCCGCCGGTCGCCGAGGAGGGTGAGCCGGAGTGGCAGCAGGGTGACACCTTCCGCCTGCGGACGACCCTGGGCCGCGCGCTCTTCAACGAGCTGCTGCCCGAGGACTACCCGTTCGTCGACTACTCGGTCGGCAAGAAGCAGCTCTCCGAGATCGTCAACGACCTCGCCGAGCGCTACCCCAAGGTCATCGTGGCGGCGACGCTCGACAACCTGAAGGCGGCCGGCTTCCACTGGGCGACCCGTTCCGGCGTCACCGTGGCCATCTCCGACGTCGTCGTTCCCGAGGCGAAGAAGGAGATCGTCAAGGGCTACGAGGCGCAGGACGAGAAGGTCCAGAAGCAGTACGAGCGCGGTCTGATCACCAAGGACGAGCGCACTCAGGAGCTCATCGCGATCTGGACCAAGGCGACCAACGAGGTTGCCGAGGCGATGAACGCGAACTTCCCCAAGACGAACCCCATCTTCATGATGGTTGACTCGGGTGCCCGAGGAAACATGATGCAGATGCGTCAGATCGCCGGTATGCGTGGTCTGGTGTCGAACGCGAAGAACGAGACCATCCCGCGACCCATTAAGGCGTCGTTCCGTGAGGGTCTCACCGTGCTGGAGTACTTCATCTCCACCCACGGTGCCCGTAAGGGTCTCGCGGACACCGCCCTCCGTACCGCCGACTCGGGTTACCTGACCCGTCGTCTGGTGGACGTCTCGCAGGACGTGATCATCCGCGAGGAGGACTGCGGCACCGAGCGCGGCCTCAAGCTGGCGATCGCGGTCAAGGGCGCCGACGGCGTCCTGCGCAAGACCGACGACGTCGAGACGAGCGTCTACGCCCGCATGCTGGCCGAGGACGTCGTCGTCGACGGCAAGGTCATCGCGCCGGCCAACGTCGACCTCGGTGACGTGCTCATCGAGCAGCTCGTCGCGCACGGCGTCGAGACGGTCAAGACCCGCTCGGTCCTCACCTGCGAGTCCGCGGTCGGCACCTGTGCCTTCTGCTACGGCCGCTCGCTGGCGACCGGCAAGCTGGTGGACATCGGTGAGGCGGTCGGCATCATCGCCGCCCAGTCCATCGGTGAGCCCGGTACCCAGCTGACGATGCGTACCTTCCACACCGGTGGTGTGGCCGGTGACGACATCACCCAGGGTCTGCCCCGTGTCGTCGAGCTCTTCGAGGCCCGTACGCCCAAGGGTGTCGCCCCGATCTCCGAGGCCGCCGGCCGCGTGCGGATCGAGGAGACCGAGAAGACCAAGAAGATCGTCGTCACCCCGGACGACGGCTCCGAGGAGACCGCCTTCGGCATCTCCAAGCGTGCCCGTCTGCTGGTCAGCGAGGGCGAGCACGTCGAGGTGGGCCAGAAGCTCACCGTGGGTGCCACCAACCCGCACGACGTCCTGCGCATTCTGGGCCAGCGCGCCGTCCAGGTTCACCTGGTCGGCGAGGTTCAGAAGGTCTACAACTCGCAGGGTGTGTCGATCCACGACAAGCACATCGAGATCATCATCCGGCAGATGCTCCGCCGCGTGACGATCATCGAGTCCGGCGACGCCGAGCTGCTGCCGGGCGAGCTCGTGGAGCGCTCGCGCTTCGAGGGCGAGAACCGTCGTGTGGTCACCGAGGGCGGTCACCCCGCCTCCGGCCGTCCGCAGCTGATGGGTATCACCAAGGCGTCGCTGGCCACCGAGTCGTGGCTGTCGGCGGCGTCCTTCCAGGAGACGACCCGGGTTCTGACCGACGCGGCGATCAACGCCAAGTCGGACTCCCTGATCGGCCTCAAGGAGAACGTCATCATCGGTAAGCTCATCCCGGCCGGTACGGGTCTGTCCCGCTACCGCAACATCCGGGTGGAGCCCACCGAGGAGGCCAAGGCCGCGATGTACTCGGCCGTCGGCTACGACGACATCGACTACTCGCCCTTCGGCACCGGCTCCGGCCAGGCGGTTCCGCTGGAGGACTACGACTACGGTCCGTACAACCAGTAGGACGCGAGCGGTACGTCACGCAGGGCGGTCATTCCTTCGGGGGTGGCCGCCCTGCGGCGTTCCCTCCGGGGCGCGGGTGCCGCTGCGCGGGGCTTTGTCCCCTACCCGCCCCTTCCCGTAACCGGGGCTGGCGCCCCGGGCCCCCGTTCCGCGCTGACGCGCGGTGGCCTCAAACGCCGGCCGGGCTGGATTTTCGCCCGGTTCCGGGCAACAACTCAGCCCGTCCGGCGTTTGAGGACCGGGGTTCGGGGCGGAGCCCCGTTCGGGAAGGGGCGGGGTGGGGAAAAAGCCCCGCGCAGCGGGCCGCGCACCCTCACCACCCCGCCGTGACTCATCGCACAACCCGGGATCGATCTCCCGAAACCGGGCGGTAGTCACCCGTTCGGCGGAACCGGGTACCCATAATTGCGACATACGACGCACATCGGGTCGTCCACCGCGTGTGCATTTGTTTTGACCGCAGCCCATGCGGTAGGTACGCTCTGACCTTGTGCCTGGGGTGTCCCTGGGCTCTCGTGCGTGCCTTCAAACCGCGCGAGGGACCCGGTGCCGAGCGGTTTCGACCGGCTCGGAGACACCGAAATCTGTGCCCATCCGCCTCCGGCGGGGGTCTGCAGCTTCGACACACCCGACCGCGTGGGTCGGTGTTTGCTCCCAGGTTAGTTTTATCGTGATCGGCACACAGAAACCGGAGAAACGGTGCCTACGATCCAGCAGCTGGTCCGAAAGGGCCGGCAGGACAAGGTCGAGAAGAACAAGACGCCCGCGCTCGAGGGTTCGCCCCAGCGTCGTGGCGTCTGCACGCGTGTTTTCACGACCACCCCGAAGAAGCCGAACTCGGCGCTCCGTAAGGTCGCGCGTGTGCGTCTGACCTCCGGCATCGAGGTCACCGCTTACATTCCGGGTGAGGGCCACAACCTGCAGGAGCACTCGATCGTGCTCGTGCGCGGTGGCCGTGTGAAGGACCTGCCGGGTGTTCGCTACAAGATCATCCGCGGCTCCCTCGACACGCAGGGCGTCAAGAACCGTAAGCAGGCTCGCAGCCGCTACGGCGCCAAGAAGGAGAAGTAAGAATGCCTCGTAAGGGCCCCGCCCCGAAGCGCCCGGTCATCATCGACCCGGTTTACGGCTCCCCCCTGGTGACGTCGCTCATCAACAAGATCCTCCTGCACGGCAAGCGCTCCACCGCCGAGCGCATCGTGTACGGCGCCATGGAGGGTCTGCGCGAGAAGACCGGTAACGACCCGGTCATCACCCTCAAGCGCGCCCTCGAGAACGTCAAGCCGGCTCTCGAGGTCAAGTCCCGCCGCGTCGGTGGCGCCACCTACCAGGTGCCGGTCGAGGTCCGTCCGGGCCGCGCCTCCACCCTGGCGCTCCGCTGGGTCGTGGGTTACTCCCGCGCCCGTCGCGAGAAGACCATGACCGAGCGCCTCATGAACGAGCTCCTGGACGCCTCCAACGGTCTGGGCGCTGCGGTCAAGAAGCGCGAGGACACCCACAAGATGGCCGAGTCCAACAAGGCCTTCGCGCACTACCGCTGGTAGTCGCTACCCCCATCGAGATCCGAGAGAAGACTGAGCCATATGGCCACCACTTCGCTTGACCTGGCCAAGGTCCGCAACATCGGGATCATGGCCCACATCGACGCGGGCAAGACGACCACCACCGAGCGGATCCTGTTCTACACCGGTGTTTCGTACAAGATCGGTGAGGTCCACGATGGCGCTGCCACCATGGACTGGATGGAGCAGGAGCAGGAGCGCGGCATCACGATCACGTCTGCCGCGACGACCTGCCACTGGCCGCTGAACGACGTCGACCACACGATCAACATCATCGACACGCCGGGCCACGTCGACTTCACCGTCGAGGTGGAGCGTTCGCTGCGCGTCCTCGACGGTGCCGTGACGGTGTTCGACGGCGTCGCCGGTGTTGAGCCGCAGTCCGAGACCGTTTGGCGCCAGGCGGACCGCTACGGCGTGCCGCGCATCTGCTTCGTCAACAAGCTCGACCGCACCGGCGCCGAGTTCCACCGCTGCGTCGACATGATCGTCGACCGCCTCGGTGCGGTGCCGCTGGTCATGCAGCTGCCGATCGGTGCCGAGGCCGACTTCAAGGGCGTGGTCGACCTCGTCCAGATGAAGGCGCTGGTCTGGTCCGCCGAGGCCGCCAAGGGCGAGATGTACGACGTCGTCGACATCCCGGCCACGCACACCGAGGCCGCCGAGGAATGGCGCGGCAAGCTCCTCGAGGGCGTCGCCGAGCACGACGACGCCATGATGGAGCTCTTCCTCGAGGGCCAGGAGCCCACCGAGGAGCAGCTGATGGCGGCCATCCGCCGTATCACGCTGGCCTCCCGCGGCAGCGCCGAGTCCGTCACGGTCACCCCGGTGTTCTGTGGCACCGCGTTCAAGAACAAGGGCGTCCAGCCCCTGCTCGACGCGGTCGTGCGCTACCTGCCGTCGCCGCTCGACATCGAGGCCGTTGAGGGTCACGCCGTCAACGACCCCGAGCAGGTCGTGCTGCGCAAGCCTTCCGACGACGAGCCGTTCGCCGGTCTTGCCTTCAAGATCATGAGCGACCCGCACCTCGGCAAGCTCACCTTCGTCCGGGTTTACTCGGGCCGCATGGAGACCGGCACCCAGGTGCAGAACTCCGTGAAGGGCAAGAAGGAGCGCATCGGCAAGATCTACCGCATGCACGCGAACAAGCGTGAGGAGATCGAGTCGGTGGGTGCCGGTGACATCGTCGCCGTCATGGGTCTGAAGCAGACCACCACCGGTGAGACCCTCTGTGACGCGGGCAAGCCGGTCATCCTCGAGTCCATGGACTTCCCGGCCCCGGTGATCCAGGTCGCCATCGAGCCGAAGTCCAAGGGCGACCAGGAGAAGCTGGGTGTCGCCATCCAGCGTCTCGCCGAGGAGGACCCGTCCTTCCAGGTCCACACGGACGAGGAGACGGGCCAGACCATCATCGCGGGTATGGGCGAGCTGCACCTCGACGTGCTGGTCGACCGTATGCGCCGTGAGTTCCGCGTCGAGGCGAACGTCGGCAAGCCCCAGGTCGCGTACCGCGAGACGATCCGCAAGGCCGTCGAGCGTATCGACTACACGCACAAGAAGCAGACTGGTGGTTCCGGCCAGTTCGCCAAGGTGCAGATGGCCATCGAGCCCCTCGAGGGCGATGGCTACGAGTTCGAGAACAAGGTCACCGGTGGCCGTATCCCGCGGGAGTACATCCCGTCCGTGGACGCGGGTTGCCAGGAGGCCATGGAGTTCGGCGTGCTGGCCGGCTACCCGCTGACCGGCGTGAAGGTGACGCTGCTCGACGGCGCCTACCACGACGTCGACTCGTCCGAACTCGCCTTCAAGATCGCCGGTTCCATGGCGTTCAAGGAGGGTGCTCGCAAGGCGTCCCCGGCTCTTCTCGAGCCGATGATGTCCGTCGAGGTCACCACCCCCGAGGACTACATGGGCGATGTGATCGGTGACATCAACTCCCGCCGTGGCCAGATCCAGGCCATGGAGGACCGTCACGGCGCCAAGCTCGTCAAGGGCCTGGTCCCGCTGTCGGAGATGTTCGGCTACGTCGGCGACCTCCGCAGCAAGACCTCGGGTCGCGCAAGCTACTCGATGCAGTTCGACTCCTACGCCGAGGTTCCCCGGAACGTCGCCGAGGAGATCATCGCGAAGGCCAAGGGCGAGTAATCCAGCTCTCGTCTCCACAGACGAAGCTCACGCTTTAGGCTTGACACCGACTGTCGGGGCATACCGCCGCAAACCGTAAGGTTTGTGTCGGGTGCCCCGGCGGACGGCACCCCAGAAGATCACCTGGCGCCGATGAAGTAAGGCGTACAGAACCACTCCGTAGGAGGACCCAGTGGCGAAGGCGAAGTTCGAGCGGACTAAGCCGCACGTCAACATCGGCACCATCGGTCACGTCGACCACGGTAAGACCACTCTTACCGCGGCGATCACCAAGGTGCTGCACGACGCGTACCCGGACCTGAACCCCTTCACGCCGTTCGACGAGATCGACAAGGCGCCGGAAGAGCGTCAGCGCGGTATCACGATCTCGATCGCTCACGTTGAGTACCAGACCGAGTCGCGTCACTACGCCCACGTCGACTGCCCGGGTCACGCGGACTACATCAAGAACATGATCACCGGTGCCGCCCAGATGGACGGCGCGATCCTCGTGGTCGCCGCGACCGACGGTCCGATGCCGCAGACCAAGGAGCACGTGCTCCTGGCCCGCCAGTCCGGCGTTCCGTACATCGTTGTCGCCCTGAACAAGGCCGACATGGTGGACGACGAGGAGATCCTGGAGCTCGTCGAGCTCGAGGTCCGTGAGCTCCTCTCCGAGTACGAGTTCGACGGCGACAACGCTCCCGTCGTCCAGGTCTCGGCGCTCAAGGCGCTCGAGGGCGACAAGGAGTGGGGCGAGAAGCTCCTCGGCCTGATGAAGGCCGTCGACGAGAACATCCCGCAGCCCGAGCGTGACGTCGACAAGCCGTTCCTGATGCCGATCGAGGACGTCTTCACGATCACCGGTCGTGGCACCGTCGTCACCGGTCGTATCGAGCGTGGTGTCCTCAAGGTCAACGAGACCGTCGACATCATCGGCATCAAGACCGAGAAGACCACCACCACGGTCACCGGCATCGAGATGTTCCGCAAGCTGCTCGACGAGGGCCAGGCCGGTGAGAACGTCGGTCTGCTCCTCCGTGGCATCAAGCGCGAGGACGTCGAGCGCGGCCAGTGCATCATCAAGCCGGGTTCGGTCACCCCGCACACCGAGTTCGAGGCCACGGCCTACATCCTGTCGAAGGACGAGGGTGGCCGCCACACCCCGTTCTTCAACAACTACCGTCCGCAGTTCTACTTCCGTACGACTGACGTGACCGGTGTCGTGACCCTCAAGGAGGGCACGGAGATGGTCATGCCCGGCGACAACGCCGAGATGACCGTCAACCTGATCCAGCCCGTCGCGATGGAGGAGGGCCTGCGCTTCACCATCCGTGAGGGCGGCCGCACCGTCGGCGCCGGCCAGGTCACCAAGATCAACAAGTAAGTCTTCTTACTTGAAGGTCTGAAAGGGCCCGCACATCCTCGGATGTGCGGGCCCTTTCGCTTGCCCCGGCGGCGCCGCCGGCCGCGGGCTCAGCCGTGCGGGGTCTCCGGGCGCCACAGCCAGGGGCTCGCGTCCGGGCTCATCCCCGTCACACAGAGCCGGTGCTCCGCGTCCACGGCCATCGCGGCGGTGCCCACGGGCACCAGCTTCGCGTCCGCGCGGACGGTCTCGGAGTCGCCGGAGGCGTCCGTGAGCTGTATCTCGCCGTTCACCGCCCGCCCCAGCACCAGCACGGTGTCCCCGCTCCCGCGCACGGGCAGCGGGAGAGCGTCGAGCGGTCCGTAGCCGGCGAAGTCGTGCAGCTCGGTGCTCGCGGGCGACTCCGAGCCCGGGGTGAGGCGGTACACGGTCGGCTGCTCGGCCGCCGGGCCGCGGTAGACGAGCACCAGCTCCCCGTCGCCCCCGAGGGCCGCGCCGGGCAGCCCACCGGGCTGGGGGAGGCCCTTGAGCGGCTGGTACCGGACCGGCTGTCCCGGGGCGTCCTGGGTCCAGTGGTGGACCGTGTCGCGCCCCGTGCCGAAGACGTGGACGCGCCGCTCGGCGTCCAGCACCGCGGTGAGGCCGTCCTGGATCTCCTGGCCGTGCAGGCTCTGCCACTTCCCCCAGGTGCCGTCGGCCTCCCTGACCCGGCCGGAGACGCCCTTGCCGGCGTTGCGGACGAAGAGGTGCACCCGCCCGTCGGGGGCGGCGACGGCGGCCGGCATGCCCACCCGGCGGCCGCGGTCGGGCCGGTGCTCGGGGTTGCCGAGGCCCTGCCACGCCTTGAAGGGCCCGTCCGGGGAGCGCTGCTCCAGCACCACGATCTCGCGGGTGTCGGGGCGCCCTCGGCCCTCCAGCGCGGAGAACCGCAGGGCGAACAGGAGCCGGCGCCCCTCGGAGTCCCGCACGGAGGCCAGCGCGGGGGCCAGGGGGCCGCCGCCGAGGTTCTGCGGCTCGCCCCAGCGGCCGCTGCCGGCGGAGGTCTCCGCCCAGCGCACGGCCTGGGTGCCGAGCACGCCGTACGCCTCCAGGCGGCCGGCCTTGTCGGTGCCGGGGGCCGCGGTGGGGCCCCCGTAGCGGTAGTGGGTGGAGCGGATCCAGCCCTTGCGGTTCTTCAGGGGGCGGTCGCCGCCCTGGCCGTAGTCGCCGCAGCCCGCGGGGTTGCCGCAGTCCCAGGACGGGTCGCCGCCGTACGCCTCCACCAGGCGGTGCTTCTGCTCCACGACCTCGGGCGGCAGATTGTGCGGCCAGCGCTGGTTGTAGTAGCCGCGGAAGGCCGTGGTGACGAAGCGGGGCGGGTGGCCGTCGCGCTTGGTGCTGTCGGCCACCCACTGCGAGAGCGCCTTCCAGGTGAAGAGCGCGGTCGGGGTGTGGTCGCGGTGGTCGGAGCAGGCCCCGTAGTCGTTGTCCTTGGGGTGGGTGGCGTCGTGGACCTGGTAATCGGGGTCCGGATCCATGGTGTGGATCACCGTCGGCTTGAACCGGTCCAGCAGCGTCGCCAGGGTGTCCACCAGGGTGTCGTGGTGGTAGGTGCTGCTGGTGGTGCAGGGCGAGCCGGTGGCGACCAGGGACTGCATGGCGCCCTCGGGGCGCTCCCAGAGCAGCGGCAGCCGCATGTCGCCGGCCGAGAGCATGGCGATGTTGAGGAACACCAGCTGGGCCCTGCGATCGCCGTTGACCAGCTCGTTCGTCTCGGCTCTCACCCCGCCGCCCAGGTCCAGGACGGACTTCTTCCAGGACGCGAACCGGTCCAGGCCCAGCATCTCGGCGTACGCCTGGCGCAGGCCCTGGTGGCGCGCCGAGGAGTAGGCCGCCTTGTCGGGCTTGCTCTTGGGCATGCCCTCGATCCAGTTCTGGCCCACGGCCTCGCCGGCCGTGACATAGACGGACACGACCGGCACCCCGGCCCGCACGATGTGCTCCGCGTCGGGGTTCATGAAGTACAGGTCGTCGTCCGGGTGGGCCATCACCTGGAGCAGCAGGGACGCCTTGGCGTTGTTGAACGACTGAGTCGCATGGGGGTCCACGGCCCTTATGGGAACGCTGGGGGAGGGCTTGGGCTTACCGGGGCCGCCCCCGCCCGTACAGCCCGCGGCCAGGGCCGCCGAGCCCGCGGCGAGACCCGCGAGCGCGGTCCGGCGGGATATCACCATGCGCTGTGAGATGTTCAACTACATGACTCCGTCCCGTTGTGCACAGGCAGTCCCCGGCTGTCCCGGCGTGATAGGGGACGACGAGGGCCGCGCGTCGGTTGCCCAAGACCACGGCAAACCCCGGCAAGGGTGGGTAAGGACCGCCGGGTGCTGAGCGACCCGGGCGACCTAGGAGGATAGAGCGACGGACGAGGCGCAGGACAACTGGAGCTGGCTGGTGTAACGGTGCGGGCTGCTGTGCAGCGTGGATCTCTGCGACCATAGTGTCCTGTATGTCGGCGGGGTGGTTTGACAACTGAGCCGGTCGGGGTACCTTCTTCGGCCACGATTGGCGCCTCTTCGGGCACGTATGGCACACTGTTCAGGTTGCTCGGTTGAGTGCCGATGCTGCGCGCCTCCCGCCGGGAGGACTGGAAGCGAGTCCCGCAGTACTCGTCACCCTTCGCGCTCCTCAGAAATGAGGGGCCAGGGGTGGAAGTACGGGAATCTTCCGGGAAGTGTCAGCGGGGCCCCTTCCAGGCACTCGGTGGGTGTCCTTCCCCCACAGCCCTCATCAGGGACTTTCCTTCGGGAAATTTGCTGGAGCGGGTGCGACACGCCCGACCGCGTGGGTCGGAGAAGGACGGCGCTTCGCAAGAGGCGCGACACACCGAGTCCCAGAGCGTACGAGAGACAGGACTACGAAGTAGCCATGGCGGGACAGAAGATCCGCATCCGGCTCAAGGCCTACGACCACGAGGTCATCGACTCCTCGGCGAAGAAGATCGTCGAGACGGTGACCCGCACTGGTGCGTCGGTCGCAGGCCCGGTGCCGCTGCCCACTGAGAAGAACGTGTACTGCGTCATCAAGTCGCCGCACAAGTACAAGGACTCGCGCGAGCACTTCGAGATGCGCACGCACAAGCGCCTCATCGACATCCTCGACCCCACGCCGAAGACGGTTGACTCGCTCATGCGCCTCGACCTGCCGGCGGGCGTCGACATCGAGATCAAGCTCTGAGGTGACGACCAAGATGACGAAGAACATCAAGGGCGTCCTGGGCGAGAAGCTCGGCATGACCCAGGTCTGGGACGAGAACAACCGGGTCGTCCCGGTGACCGTCGTCAAGGCCGGTCCGTGCGTCGTGACGCAGGTGCGCACGAACGACGTCGACGGTTACGAGTCGGTCCAGATCGCCTTCGGCGAGATCGACCCGCGCAAGGTGAACAAGCCCCTCAAGGGTCACTTCGCCAAGGCCGACGTCACCCCCCGCCGTCACCTGGTGGAGCTCCGCACCCCTGACGCCAGCGAGTACACGCTGGGCCAGGAGATCACCGCGGCCGTGTTCGAGTCCGGCGTCAAGGTTGACGTCACGGGCAAGAGCAAGGGCAAGGGCTTCGCCGGTGTCATGAAGCGTCACAACTTCAAGGGCCTCGGCGCCGGTCACGGCACCCAGCGCAAGCACCGCTCGCCCGGTTCCATCGGTGGCTGCGCCACCCCGGGCCGCGTGTTCAAGGGCCTCCGCATGGCGGGCCGCATGGGCAACGAGCGGGTCACCACCCAGAACCTGACCGTCCACGCCGTTGACGCGGAGAAGGGCCTGCTCCTGATCAAGGGCGCGGTTCCTGGTCCGAACGGCGGCCTCGTCCTGGTCCGTACCGCGGCCAAGGGGGCCTGAGGTAACGATGAGCACCATTGACATCCTTTCGCCGGCAGGCGACAAGGCCGGGACCGTCGAGCTCCCCACGGAGATCTTCGACGCGAAGGTCAGCGTTCCGCTGATCCACCAGGTCGTCGTCGCGCAGCTGGCCGCTGCCCGTCAGGGCACGCACAAGACCAAGACCCGTGGCGAGGTCCGCGGCGGTGGCAAGAAGCCTTACCGCCAGAAGGGCACCGGTCGCGCCCGTCAGGGTTCGACCCGCGCGCCGCAGTTCGCCGGTGGTGGCGTCGTGCACGGTCCCGTGCCGCGTGACTACTCGCAGCGCACCCCGAAGAAGATGAAGGCCGCCGCCCTCCGTGGCGCCCTCTCGGACCGCGCGCGTCACTCCCGCATCCACGTCGTCACCGACGTGGTCGAGGGTGCGGTCTCCACCAAGGCCGCGAAGGGCCTGTTCGGCAAGATCTCCGAGCGCAAGAACGTGCTCCTGGTCGTCGAGCGCTCCAACGAGGCCGCGTGGCTGTCCGCCCGCAACCTGCCCCAGGTGCACATCCTGGAGCCGGGCCAGCTGAACACGTACGACGTGCTCGTCTCGGACGACGTGGTCTTCACCCAGGCCGCCTTCGAGTCCTTCGTGTCTGGCCCCAAGGCCGTTGAGACCGAAGGGAGCGAGGCCTGATGACTGAGGCCGTCGTCACCAGCAAGACCTTCTCGGACCCGCGTGACCTCCTGGTCAAGCCGGTCGTCTCCGAGAAGAGCTACGCGCTGCTGGACGAGAACAAGTACACGTTCATCGTCGACCCGCGCGCCAACAAGACCCAGATCAAGCAGGCCGTCGAGGCGGTCTTCTCGGTCAAGGTCACCGGGGTCAACACGATCAACCGTCAGGGTAAGCGCAAGCGCACCAAGACCGGTTTCGGCAAGCGCGCCAACACCAAGCGCGCCATCGTGACCCTCGCCGAGGGCGACCGTATCGACATCTTCGGCGGCCCGGTCTCCTAACGGAGTCCGAGTCGTCCGGAATCGGACGAGGACTGAGAAATGGGTATCCGCAAGTACAAGCCGACGACCCCGGGCCGTCGTGGCTCCAGCGTCGCCGACTTTGTCGAGATCACGCGGTCCACGCCGGAGAAGTCGCTGGTCCGCCCGCTGCACAGCAAGGGCGGCCGTAACAACGCCGGTCGTGTGACCGTTCGCCACCAGGGTGGTGGCCACAAGCGCGCCTACCGCGTGATCGACTTCCGTCGTCACGACAAGGACGGCGTGCCGGCCAAGGTCGCTCACATCGAGTACGACCCGAACCGCACCGCGCGCATCGCGCTTCTGCACTACGCAGACGGCGAGAAGCGCTACATCATCGCCCCGGCCAAGCTGAGCCAGGGTGACCGGATTGAGAACGGCCCCGCGGCCGACATCAAGCCGGGCAACAACCTCCCGCTCCGCAACATCCCGGTCGGTACCACGATCCACGCGATCGAGCTCCGTCCCGGTGGTGGCGCCAAGTTCGCCCGCTCCGCCGGTTCGTCCGTGCAGCTGCTGGCGAAGGAGGGCCAGTACGCCCACCTGCGCATGCCGTCCGGCGAGGTCCGCCTGGTCGACGTCCGCTGCCGCGCCACGGTCGGCGAGGTCGGCAACGCCGAGCAGTCGAACATCAACTGGGGCAAGGCCGGCCGTATGCGCTGGAAGGGCGTTCGCCCGACCGTCCGCGGTGTCGCGATGAACCCGGTCGACCACCCGCACGGTGGTGGTGAGGGTAAGACCTCCGGTGGTCGCCACCCGGTCTCCCCGTGGGGTCAGAAGGAGGGTCGTACTCGTTCTCCCAAGAAGGCGAGCAACAAGTACATCGTCCGCCGCCGCAAGACGAACAAGAAGCGCTAGGAGCGGGTTTAGATGCCGCGTAGTCTCAAGAAGGGGCCCTTCGTCGACGACCACCTCATCAAGAAGGTGGACGCCCAGAACGAAGCCGGCACCAAGAACGTCATCAAGACCTGGTCCCGTCGCTCCATGATCGTGCCGGCCATGCTCGGCCACACGCTCGCGGTGCACAACGGCAAGACGCACGTCCCGGTGTTCGTCACCGAGTCGATGGTCGGCCACAAGCTCGGCGAGTTCTCGCCGACCCGCACCTTCCGCGGCCACGTCAAGGACGACCGCAAGTCGAAGCGCCGCTAAGGCGGGGTGTGAACGACTATGACTGACACCGAAGGGACAACCATGGAAGCCAGGGCCCAGGCGCGGTACATCCGCGTCACGCCCATGAAGGCCCGCCGCGTGGTGGACCTCATCCGTGGCATGGATGCCACGGAGGCTCAGGCGGTCCTGCGTTTCGCCCCGCAGGCCGCGAGCGTGCCGGTTGGCAAGGTGCTTGACAGCGCCATCGCCAACGCTGCACACAACTACGACCACACCGACGCCTCCACGCTGGTCATCAGCGAGGCGTACGTGGACGAGGGCCCGACCCTGAAGCGGTTCCGTCCGCGTGCCCAGGGCCGTGCCTACCGGATCCGTAAGCGGACCAGCCACATCACCGTGGTCGTCAGCAGCAAGGAAGGAACCCGGTAATGGGCCAGAAGGTTAACCCGCACGGGTTCCGGCTCGGCATCACCACCGACTTCAAGTCGCGCTGGTACGCCGACAAGCTGTACAAGGACTACGTCAAGGAAGACGTTGCCATTCGTCGCATGATGACGAAGGGCATGGAGCGCGCCGGTATCTCGAAGGTTGAGATCGAGCGCACCCGCGACCGCGTCCGCGTCGACATCCACACCGCTCGTCCGGGCATCGTCATCGGTCGCCGCGGCGCCGAGGCCGACCGCATCCGCGGCGAGCTGGAGAAGCTGACCGGCAAGCAGGTTCAGCTGAACATCCTCGAGGTCAAGAACCCCGAGGTGGACGCTCAGCTGGTGGCCCAGGCCGTCGCCGAGCAGCTGTCCTCCCGCGTCTCCTTCCGTCGCGCCATGCGTAAGAGCATGCAGTCGACGATGAAGGCCGGCGCCAAGGGCATCAAGATCCAGTGTGGTGGTCGTCTCGGCGGTGCCGAGATGTCCCGCTCTGAGTTCTACCGCGAGGGCCGTGTGCCCCTGCACACGCTGCGCGCCAACGTCGACTACGGCTTCTTCGAGGCCAAGACGACCTTCGGTCGCATCGGCGTCAAGGTGTGGATCTACAAGGGCGACGTCAAGAACATCGCCGAGGTCCGCGCCGAGAACGCCGCCGCCCGTGCGGGCAACCGCCCGTCGCGTGGTGGCGCCCAGGACCGCCCGGCCCGTGGCGGTCGTGGTGGCGAGCGTGGCGGCCGCGGCCGCAAGCCGCAGCAGAACGCCGCTGCCGAGGCCCCCAAGGCCGAGGCCGCTGCCGCTGCTCCGGCTGAGTCCACCGGAACGGAGGCCTGACCGACATGCTGATCCCTCGCAGGGTCAAGCACCGCAAGCAGCACCACCCCAAGCGCTCTGGCATGGCCAAGGGTGGCACCGAGCTCGCTTTCGGTGAGTACGGCATCCAGGCCCTGACCCCGGCCTACGTGACGAACCGGCAGATCGAGTCCGCTCGTATCGCCATGACCCGTCACATCAAGCGTGGCGGCAAGGTCTGGATCAACATCTACCCGGACCGTCCGCTCACGAAGAAGCCGGCCGAGACCCGCATGGGTTCCGGTAAGGGTTCCCCCGAGTGGTGGATCGCGAACGTCAAGCCCGGTCGGGTGATGTTCGAGCTGTCCTTCCCGAACGAAAAGGTTGCTCGTGAGGCGCTGACCCGCGCCGCGCACAAGCTTCCGATGAAGTGCCGCATTGTTCGGCGCGAGGCAGGTGAGTCGTGATGGCCGCTGGTATCAAGGCGACCGAGCTGCGTGAGCTGAACGACGAGGACCTCGTCGCGAAGCTCCGTGAGGCCAAGGAAGAGCTGTTCAACCTCCGTTTCCAGGCGGCGACCGGACAGCTCGAGAACCACGGTCGGCTCAAGTCCGTCCGTAAGGACATCGCCCGGATCTACACCCTGATGCGTGAGCGCGAGCTCGGCATCGAGACGGTGGAGAGCGCCTGATGAGCGAGAAGAATGTGACTGAGACGAACGAGCGCGGCTTCCGCAAGACCCGTGAGGGTCTCGTCGTCAGCGACAAGATGGACAAGACCGTCGTCGTCGCCGTCGAGGACCGTGTCAAGCACGCGCTGTACGGCAAGGTCATCCGCCGTACGAACAAGCTCAAGGCGCACGACGAGCAGAACGCTGCCGGCGTCGGCGACCGCGTCCTCATCATGGAGACGCGTCCGCTGTCGTCCAGCAAGCGCTGGCGCATCGTCGAGATCCTCGAGAAGGCCAAGTAATTTCTGAGGGGGTTTCCCCTCAGATAAGTTCCGCCAGGCTCGGCGTGGGGCTTCGGGCGACCGAAGCCCCCGCCGGGAACCGGCAGACGATCAGGAGATAGACGTGATCCAGCAGGAGTCGCGACTTCGGGTCGCCGACAACACTGGTGCCAAGGAGATCCTTTGCATCCGTGTTCTCGGTGGTTCGGGTCGCCGCTACGCGGGCATCGGTGACGTCATCGTCGCCACCGTCAAGGATGCGATCCCCGGTGGCAACGTGAAGAAGGGTGACGTCGTCAAGGCCGTCATCGTTCGCACCGTCAAGGAGCGCCGCCGTCCCGACGGCTCGTACATCCGCTTCGACGAGAACGCGGCCGTCATCCTCAAGAACGACGGTGACCCCCGCGGCACCCGTATCTTCGGCCCCGTGGGCCGAGAGCTGCGCGAGAAGAAGTTCATGAAGATCGTCTCGCTCGCGCCGGAGGTGCTGTAACCGATGAAGATCAAGAAGGGCGACCTGGTTCAGGTCATCACCGGTAAGGACAAGGGCAAGCAGGGCAAGGTCATCGTGGCCTACCCGGCTCAGGACCGTGTCCTCGTCGAGGGTGTCAACCGGGTCAAGAAGCACACCAAGGCCGGTCAGACGGCTCGTGGTTCCAAGACCGGCGGCATCGTCACGACCGAGGCCCCCATCCACGTCAGCAACGTTCAGCTGGTTGTGGAGAAGGACGGCAACAAGGTTGTCACTCGTGTCGGTTACCGCTTCGACGACGAGGGCAACAAGATCCGCGTTGCCAAGCGCACCGGTGAGGACATCTGATGACTGCCACCACCAACGCGCCGCGTCTCAAGCTGCGCTACCGCGAAGAGATCATCGGCAAGCTGCGTGAGGAGTTCTCCTACGAGAACATCATGCAGGTGCCCGGTCTGACCAAGATCGTGGTCAACATGGGTGTGGGCGACGCCGCCCGCGACTCCAAGCTGATCGAGGGCGCCATCCGCGACCTCACCACGATCACGGGCCAGAAGCCCGCCGTCACCAAGGCTCGCAAGTCCATCGCGCAGTTCAAGCTGCGTGAGGGCCAGCCGATCGGCGCCCACGTCACCCTCCGTGGTGACCGCATGTGGGAGTTCCTGGACCGCACCCTGTCGCTCGCGCTGCCGCGCATCCGCGACTTCCGTGGTCTGTCCCCGAAGCAGTTCGACGGTCGGGGCAACTACACCTTCGGTCTCACGGAGCAGGTCATGTTCCACGAGATCGACCAGGACAAGATCGACCGCGTCCGGGGTATGGACATCACCGTGGTCACCACGGCGACCAACGACGACGAGGGCCGCGCCCTCCTTCGTCACCTCGGCTTCCCCTTCAAGGAGGCGTAACCGAGATGGCGAAGAAGTCTCTGATCGCTAAGGCTGCCCGCAAGCCCAAGTTCGGTGTGCGTGCGTACACCCGCTGCCAGCGCTGCGGCCGCCCGCACTCCGTCTACCGCAAGTTCGGCCTGTGCCGCGTGTGCCTTCGTGAGATGGCTCACCGTGGCGAGCTGCCGGGCGTGACCAAGAGCTCCTGGTAACAACCCACTTGGGTTGACCAGGGCTCTCGGTAAGCATCCTGGACGGCGGTCGCCCGACCCCGGTCTCCACGCGTGGCGTTCGCGCTCGCGTAGAGTGGAAGGGTTGGGCGCCCGCCGCCCATGACCGTCTTACTACGCCGTAGGTCCCCGCGCCGCACCCGCTCCGACACAGCTCGGGGAGAGGGATGGCGCAGATAGGAAACCACGGCGAGAGAGGCCGAAGGCCAAACATGACCATGACCGATCCGATCGCAGACATGCTGACGCGTCTGCGAAACGCTAACTCGGCATACCACGACTCCGTGTCGATGCCGCACAGCAAGATCAAGTCGCACATCGCGGAGATCCTCCAGCAGGAGGGCTACATCACCGGCTGGAAGGTCGAGGACGCCGAGGTCGGCAAGTCCCTGACCCTCGAGCTGAAGTTCGGCCCGAACCGCGAGCGCTCGATCGCCGGCATCAAGCGTATTTCGAAGCCGGGCCTGCGGGTCTACGCAAAGTCCACCAACCTGCCGAAGGTCCTCGGCGGCCTGGGCGTGGCGATCATCTCCACGTCCCACGGTCTCCTGACCGGCCAGCAGGCCAGCAAGAAGGGCGTGGGTGGGGAAGTCCTCGCCTACGTCTGGTAACCAGGGAACGGAGGAATAGCCAATGTCGCGTATTGGACGGCTGCCCATCCAGGTTCCCGCTGGTGTGGACGTCACCATCGATGGCCGTACGGTGCACGTGAAGGGTCCCAAGGGCTCCCTCACGCACGCCGTTGCCGCGCCCATCGAGATCGCTAAGGCCGAGGACGGCACCCTTGTCGTCACTCGTCCGAACGACGAGCGTCAGAACAAGGCCCTGCACGGCCTGTCCCGCACGCTGGTGGCGAACATGATCACCGGCGTGACCGCGGGCTACAGCAAGGCTCTTGAGATCAGCGGTGTCGGTTACCGCGTCCAGGCGAAGGGCTCCAACCTGGAGTTCGCCCTGGGCTACAGCCACCCGATCCTGATCGAGGCCCCCGAGGGCATCACCTTCAAGGTGGAGTCCCCGACGAAGCTCAGCGTCGAGGGCATCGACAAGCAGAAGGTCGGCGAGGTCGCCGCCAACATCCGCAAGCTTCGCAAGCCCGACCCCTACAAGGCCAAGGGCGTGAAGTACGCGGGTGAGGTCATCCGCCGCAAGGTCGGAAAGGCGGGTAAGTAAGCCATGGCATACGGTGTAAAGATCGCCAAGGGTGACGCGTACAAGCGCGCCGCCAAGCAGCGTCGCCACATCCGCATCCGCAAGAACGTGTCGGGTACGGCGGAGCGTCCGCGCCTCGTCGTGACGCGTTCGAACCGCAACATCGTTGCTCAGGTCATCGACGACCTCAAGGGTCACACCCTTGCGTCGGCGTCGACCCTGGACACCTCGATCCGCGGTGGCGAGGGCGACAAGTCCGCGCAGGCCAAGCAGGTCGGCGCGCTCGTCGCCGAGCGGGCGAAGGCTGCCGGCGTCGAGGCCGTCGTGTTCGACCGCGGTGGCAACCAGTACGCCGGGCGCATTGCCGCTCTGGCGGACGCCGCCCGCGAAGCCGGGCTGAAGTTCTAAGCCCCGGTTCCGGAGCTAGCGGACGTAACAGAGAGAGGTAATCCAATGGCTGGACCCCAGCGCCGCGGAAGCGGTGCCGGTGGCGGCGAGCGGCGGGACCGGAAGGGTCGCGACGGTGGCGCTGCCGCCGAGAAGACCGCGTACGTTGAGCGCGTTGTCGCGATCAACCGCGTCGCCAAGGTTGTCAAGGGTGGTCGTCGTTTCAGCTTCACCGCGCTGGTCGTGGTGGGCGACGGTGACGGCACCGTAGGTGTCGGTTACGGCAAGGCCAAGGAAGTTCCCGCGGCCATCGCCAAGGGCGTCGAAGAGGCCAAGAAGAGCTTCTTCAAGGTCCCGCGTATCCAGGGCACCATCCCCCACCCGATCCAGGGTGAGGAAGCGGCGGGCGTCGTCCTGCTCAAGCCCGCGTCCCCCGGTACCGGTGTTATCGCCGGTGGCCCGGTCCGCGCGGTCCTCGAGTGCGCCGGCGTTCACGACATCCTGTCGAAGTCGCTCGGTTCGTCGAACCCGATCAACATCGTGCACGCCACGGTGGCAGCGCTCAAGGGGCTTCAGCGTCCCGAGGAGATCGCCGCCCGTCGTGGTCTGCCGCTGGAGGACGTCGCCCCCGCCGCTCTGCTGCGGGCGCGTGCAGGGGCGGGTGCGTAATGGCTCGCCTCAAGGTCACGCAGGTCAAGTCCTACATCGGTAGCAAGCAGAACCACCGCGACACCCTGCGTTCGCTCGGGCTCAAGCGCCTGAACGACGTGGTTGTCAAGGAGGACCGTCCCGAGATCCGCGGCATGGTGCAGACCGTCCGCCACCTCGTGACGGTTGAGGAGGTCGACTGACATGGCGGAGCAGAACCCGCTGAAGGTCCACAACCTCCGGCCCGCCCCGGGCGCCAAGACCGCCAAGACCCGTGTGGGTCGTGGTGAGGCGTCCAAGGGTAAGACCGCCGGTCGTGGTACCAAGGGCACCAAGGCCCGTTACCAGGTTCCGGAGCGCTTCGAGGGTGGGCAGATGCCCCTCCACATGCGTCTCCCGAAGCTCAAGGGCTTCAAGAACCCGTTCCGTACCGAGTTCCAGGTTGTGAACCTGGACAAGCTGGCCGCGCTCTACCCGCAGGGTGGCGAGGTCACGGTGGCCGACCTGGTCGCCAAGGGTGCGGTTCGTAAGAACCAGCTCGTCAAGGTCCTGGGCCAGGGCGAGATCTCCGTGGCGCTGCAGGTTTCGGTTGACGCCGTCTCCGGCTCCGCCAAGGAGAAGATCGTTGCCGCTGGCGGCACGGTCACCGAGCTCGTCTGAGCTCTTTGAACCGACGACCGGGGATGTCCCAAAAGGGGCATCCCCGGTTGGTCGTTCCTAGGGGGGCACGGTCGCCGGTAAGGTGGCGTGCACTGTTAACCTCCGCACGGGCCCTGTCCGTGCGGATTTTGACTGATATGTATTCGTCGATCCTCAAGACCGTCACCTCTCGCGTCTCTGCGTGAGAGGCGCAGGAGGCACCGTGCTCACCGCGTTCGCCCGAGCGTTCAAGACGCCCGACCTGCGCAAGAAGCTGCTGTTCACGCTCGGCATCATGGTGCTCTTCCGGCTCGGTGCTCATGTACCGGTCCCGGGTGTTGACTACCAGAACGTCCAGACGTGCATGGATCAGGCCAAGAGTGGTCTGGGCCTCTTCGGCCTCGTGAACATGTTCAGCGGCGGTGCGCTGCTGCAGATCACGATCTTCGCGCTCGGGATCATGCCCTACATCACGGCGAGCATCATCCTCCAGCTGCTCACCGTCGTCATCCCACGGCTGGAAGCCCTCAAGAAGGAGGGACAGTCGGGCCAGGCGAAGATCACGCAGTACACGCGTTATCTGACCGTCGCGCTCGCCATCCTCCAGGGCACCGGCCTGGTGGCCACCGCCCGTAGCGGCGCCCTCTTCGGCAACTGCACGGTCGGCAACCAGATCGTCCCCAACCAGTCGATCTTCACCACCGCCACCATGGTCATCACGATGACCGCGGGTACCGCGCTGATCATGTGGCTCGGTGAGCTCATCACCGACCGCGGCATCGGCAACGGCATGTCGATCCTGATGTTCACGTCCATCGCCGCGGGCTTCCCCAGCGGCCTGTGGGGCATCAAGCTCCAGGGCAAGCTGATGGGCGGCTGGCTGGAGTTCGCGCTGGTCATCATCTGCGGTCTGGCCATGGTCGCGCTGGTGGTCTTCGTGGAGCAGGCCCAGCGGCGGATCCCGGTGCAGTACGCCAAGCGCATGATCGGCCGCCGTTCCTACGGCGGTACGTCGACCTACATCCCGCTCAAGGTCAACCAGGCGGGCGTGATCCCGGTCATCTTCGCCTCGTCGCTGCTCTACATCCCGGCGCTGCTCGTCCAGTTCACCGGCTCCAAGGCCGGCTGGGCGAACTGGGTCAACGCCAACCTCGTCAAGGGTGACCACCCGATCTACATGGTCACCTACTTCCTGCTGATCGTCTTCTTCGCCTTCTTCTATGTCGCCATCTCCTTCAACCCCGAAGAAGTTGCCGACAACATGAAGAAGTATGGTGGGTTCATTCCGGGCATCCGGGCCGGTCGTCCCACCGCGGAGTACCTGAGCTACGTGCTGAACCGCATCACGTGGCCGGGGTCTCTCTACCTGGGGCTGATCGCCCTGGTGCCCACCGTGGCACTGGTCACACTCAACGCGAACCAGAACTTCCCGTTCGGGGGAACCAGCATCCTGATCATCGTGGGTGTCGGTCTGGAGACTGTGAAGCAGATCGAGAGCCAGCTTCAGCAGCGCAACTACGAAGGGTTCCTCCGCTGATGCGAATCGTCCTCGTCGGACCTCCCGGCGCCGGCAAGGGTACGCAGGCCGCGTACCTCGCCAAGAACCTCGCGATCCCGCACATCTCGACGGGCGACCTCTTCCGGGCGAACATCAGCCAGGGCACGCCGCTCGGTCAGAAGGCGCAGGAGTACATGCGCGCCGGTCAGCTGGTGCCGGACGAGGTCACCATCGGCATGGCCAAGGACCGCATGCAGCAGGAGGACGCCGCCGGCGGCTTCCTGCTGGACGGCTTCCCGCGCAACCTGGCCCAGGCCGAGGCGCTGGACGCGATCCTCAAGGCCGACGGCCAGCGCCTCGACGGCGTCCTGGACCTGGAGGTCCCGGAGGACGAGGTGGTCAAGCGGATCGCCGGTCGCCGGATGTGCCGCAAGGACAGCGGCCACATCTTCCACGTGATCTACAACCCGCCGAAGACCGAGGGCGTCTGCGACGCCTGCGGCGGCGAGCTGTACCAGCGCGAGGACGACAGCGAGGACACCGTCCGCAAGCGCCTCGAGGTCTACCACAGCGAGACCGAGCCGATCATCGACTACTACAAGGCCCAGGGCCTCGTGGTGACGATCTCCGCGCTCGGCAAGGTCGGCGAGGTCACGGAGCGCGCGATGGCCGCGCTGGAGCGCGAGAGCGCCTCCTGACCGCCTGATCGACGGCTTCTCCACGGCCGCGGTGCCCCTCGGGGTACCGCGGCCGTAGTGTTGGTGGTCGAACAGCAAGCAGCGGCAGCGGCAGCGCCACCTGGGGCCGGAGCGGCCCGGGCGGGCCGGAGCGGCCACCGCGGTCACAGGGGCCGCAGGGGCCGCCGCGGTACGAAGCGGACGCGCGCGGCACCGTCGCGATACCAAGGAAGGCGCCCATATGGTCGAGATCAAGACCCCGGACCAGATCGCGAAGATGCGCGAGGCGGGGCTGGTCGTCGCCGCCATCCACGCGGCCACCCGTGCGGCGGCCGTGCCGGGGGCCACCACCAAGGATCTGGACGAGGTCGCCCGCAAGGTGCTGGCCGAGCACGGCGCGAAGTCGAACTTCCTCGGGTACGGCGGCTTCCCCGCCACGATCTGCACCTCGGTGAACGAGGTCGTGGTCCACGGCATCCCGGACACCAGGACCGTCCTCAAGGACGGCGACATCATCTCCATCGACGCCGGCGCGATCGTGGACGGCTGGCACGGCGACGCGGCCTTCACGGCCTTCGTGGGCACCGGTCACGCCCCGGAGCTGATCGAGCTCTCCCGGGTGACCGAGGAGTCGATGTGGGCCGGCATCGCCGCCGTGAAGAACGGCAACCGCCTGGTGGACATCTCCAAGGCCATCGAGGGCTACATCCGCCGCCAGCCCCGCCCGGCGTCGGGGAAGTACGGGATCATCGAGGACTACGGCGGGCACGGCATCGGCTCCGAGATGCACATGGACCCGCACCTGCTGAACTACGTCTCGCGCAAGCGCGGCAAGGGCCCCAAGCTGATCCCCGGCTTCTGCATCGCGATCGAGCCCATGGTCAGCCTCGGCACGGCGCGCACGCATGTGCTGGCCGACGACTGGACGGTCCTCACGGACGACAAGACCTGGTCCTCGCACTGGGAGCACTCGGTCGCCCTGACCGAGGAGGGCCCGCTGGTCCTGACCGCGGTGGACGGCGGCAAGGCGAAGCTGGCCGAGTACGGCGTGACGGCGGCGCCGGACCCGCTGGCCTGATCCTCGGCCCAGCCCCCGGGCCCGGTCCCAGGCCCTGGCCGCCGACCCGCCGGACGGAGTCCGGCGCAGCCGGCCGAAGCTTGTGAGGCGCCCCGGCGCCGAGCCCGCGAGGGTGGTGTCGGGGGGAGCGGCCCGCTGGCGTAAGGATCAACGCGGCTGGGCAGTCACCCCTGGATTAGTCTTTCGGGTTGCCCTGACGTAGACTGACGCGTCGGCTCTCGTGTATCCGCATGCCCGCTTGTCAGCAGCTTTACAGCAGCTTGTCAGTGGGCCGCACAGCACGAGAGTTGATCAAGGTAGCCGATTCGAAAGGCGAAGCGTGGCCAAGAAGCAAGGTGCCATCGAGATCGAGGGCACCGTGATCGAGTCTCTGCCGAACGCAATGTTCAAGGTGGAGCTCCAGAACGGTCACAAGGTCCTCGCGCACATCAGCGGCAAGATGCGGATGCACTACATCCGCATCCTCCCGGATGACCGGGTCGTCGTGGAGCTGTCTCCCTACGACCTGACGCGTGGCCGGATCGTCTACCGCTACAAGTAGATCTTGTCGACGCCCCTCGTTCCCGTGGGGTGACGGCACTGACCCGGAGAACCTGACATCCCATGAAGGTCAAGCCGAGCGTCAAGAAGATCTGCGACAAGTGCAAGGTGATCCGCCGTCACGGCCGGGTCATGGTCATCTGCGACAACCTGCGCCACAAGCAGCGCCAGGGCTGACGCAGGACCTGCACTCCGCAGTTCTTCGCGCGACGCGAGCAAAACGTACATACGCAGAACCCGTCCAGTCTCACTGGCGATACCTCCGGCGGGGGCCGGGGACCCGGAACGTACCTAGTACGGCGGCCGGGAAAGGTTCTGTGTCAGACCCCCGAGAACATCTGGAGCCATTGAATGGCACGCGTTTCCGGTGTTGACATCCCGCGCGACAAGCGTGTGGAGGTTGCACTCACCTACGTCTTCGGTATCGGCCGCACCCAGTCGCAGGCGACTCTCGCCGCCACCGGTGTGAACCCGAACACCCGCGTTCGTGACCTTCCCGAAGAGGACCTGGTCAAGATCCGCGAGTACGTGGACGCCAACCTCAAGACCGAGGGTGACCTCCGTCGCGAGATCCAGGCCGACATCCGCCGCAAGGTCGAGATCGGCTGCTACCAGGGTCTGCGTCACCGTCGTGGCCTGCCGGTCCACGGTCAGCGCACCAGCACGAACGCTCGTACCCGCAAGGGCCCGCGTCGCGCCATCGCCGGCAAGAAGAAGCCGGGCAAGAAGTAGTCCTCAGCGGACGCTGCGGTGAACCGGGGGGCGACCCCCGAGGCCCGCATTCCAGCGGTCTTCGCTGTAGGACCGACCACCTCCCTCCATTCAGGAGTCAGACATGCCCCCCAAGGGACGTCAGGGCGCTGCCAAGAAGGTGCGCCGCAAGGAAAAGAAGAACGTCGCCCACGGGCACGCTCACATCAAGAGCACGTTCAACAACACCATCGTTTCGATCACGGACCCGTCCGGCAACGTGATCTCCTGGGCCTCCGCCGGCCACGTCGGCTTCAAGGGCTCGCGCAAGTCCACCCCCTTCGCCGCGCAGATGGCCGCCGAGTCGGCTGCCCGTCGCGCGCAGGAGCACGGCATGCGCAAGGTCGACGTCTTCGTCAAGGGTCCGGGTTCCGGTCGTGAGACCGCCATCCGTTCGCTGCAGGCGACCGGCCTCGAGGTTGGCTCCATCCAGGACGTCACCCCGACCCCGCACAACGGCTGCCGTCCCCCGAAGCGCCGCCGCGTCTGATCCGTCGGGCCGCGAGGCCCGCTGATCATCTTCGCGCCGCTTCGTACGGCACACGGGCGGTACGGCTCCTCGGGGCCGTATCGCCCGTACCCTTGTAGTACCTCAGGGCATCAAATAGTGGGTGTCCATGACTGAAGGATTCATCGCATGCTGATCGCTCAGCGTCCCTCGCTGACCGAAGAGGTCGTCGACGAGTTCCGCTCCCGGTTCGTGATCGAGCCGCTGGAGCCGGGCTTCGGCTACACCCTCGGCAACTCCCTGCGTCGTACGCTCCTCTCCTCGATCCCGGGTGCGGCTGTCACGTCCATCCGCATCGACGGTGTCCTGCACGAGTTCACCACCGTGCCGGGCGTCAAGGAGGACGTCACCGACCTCATCCTGAACATCAAGCAGCTGGTCGTCTCCTCGGAGCACGACGAGCCGGTCGTGATGTACCTGCGCAAGCAGGGCCCGGGTCTGGTCACCGCCGCCGACATCGCCCCGCCGGCCGGCGTCGAGGTGCACAACCCCGACCTGGTCCTGGCGACCCTGAACGCCAAGGGCAAGCTGGAGATGGAGCTGACCGTCGAGCGCGGTCGCGGCTACGTCTCCGCCGTCCAGAACAAGCAGGTGGGCCAGGAGATCGGCCGTATCCCGGTCGACTCCATCTACTCGCCGGTTCTCAAGGTCACCTACAAGGTCGAGGCGACCCGAGTCGAGCAGCGCACCGACTTCGACAAGCTGATCGTCGACGTCGAGACCAAGCAGGCCATGCGCCCGCGCGACGCCATGGCGTCCGCCGGTAAGACCCTGGTCGAGCTGTTCGGTCTGGCCCGCGAGCTCAACATCGACGCCGAGGGCATCGACATGGGCCCGTCCCCGACGGACGCCGCCCTGGCCGCCGACCTGGCGCTGCCGATCGAGGAGCTCGAGCTCACCGTTCGGTCGTACAACTGCCTCAAGCGCGAGGGCATCCACTCCGTGGGTGAGCTCGTCGCCCGCTCCGAGGCCGACCTGCTCGACATCCGCAACTTCGGTGCGAAGTCGATCGACGAGGTCAAGGCGAAGCTGGCCGGCATGGGCCTGGCCCTCAAGGACAGCCCGCCCGGATTCGACCCGACCGCCGCCGCGGACGCCTTTGGCGCCGACGACGACGCGGACGCGGGTTTTGTGGAGACCGAGCAGTACTAAGAGCTCGGGCCGTTACGGCCTGATCTTGGCTGCGGGTCCGGCTTCGGCTGGTCGCGCAGTTCCCCGCGCCCCTCACGGGGCGTGGGTCTTCGACGGGCAACCGCCCGCTCGGATACTGACTCCGGTACCTGATACGGCCGGGGCAGACACCTAGGAGAAACACCATGCCGCGTCCCACCAAGGGTGCCCGTCTGGGCGGCGGTGCCGCGCACGAGAAGCTGATGCTGGCGAACCTCGCCAAGTCGCTCTTCGAGCACGGCCGCATCACGACCACCGAGGCCAAGGCCCGTCGCCTTCGTCCGGTCGCCGAGCGTCTGATCACCAAGGCGAAGAAGGGCGACATCCACAACCGTCGCCAGGTGCTGCAGACGATCACGGACAAGGGCATCGTTCACGTGCTCTTCACCGAGATCGCCCCGCGCTTCGCCGAGCGTCCGGGTGGCTACACCCGTATCACCAAGATCGGCAACCGTCGTGGCGACAACGCCCCGATGGCCGTGATCGAGCTCGTCGAGGGCGAGATCGCCAAGAAGGCGACCGTCGCCGAGGCCGAGGCCGCCACCAAGCGTGCGGTCAAGGAGTCCGAGGCTGCCGCCGAGGCTCCGGCCGAGGAGTCCAAGGACGCCTGACGCATCTGATGCGTGCAGTGGACGGGCCCGTTCCCTCATCGGGGGAGCGGGCCCGTCCCGCATTTTCTGAAAGAGGGAAAACGCGGTGAGTGACGAAGTTGAGCCCGGCTTTGTGCGGGTGCGGCTGGATCTGTCGTACGACGGCAAGGACTTCTCCGGCTGGGCCAAGCAGCGCTCGGGCCTGCGCACGGTGCAGGGCGAGATCGAGTCCGCCCTCCGTACGGTGACGCGGTCGTCCGAGACCTATGAGCTGACGGTCGCCGGCCGTACGGACTCCGGGGTGCACGCCCGGGGCCAGGTCGCGCACGTCGACCTGCCGGCCGAGGTGTGGGCCGAGCACGAGGAGAAGCTGCTGCGCCGGCTGGCCGGCCGGCTGTCGCACGATGTGCGGGTGTGGAAGATCTCCGAGGCGCCGGCCGGATTCAACGCGCGCTTCTCGGCGATCTGGCGCCGCTACGCCTACCGGGTCACGGACCACATCGGCGGTGTGGACCCGCTGCTGCGCGGTCATGTCCTGTGGCACGACTGGCCGTTGGACGTGGAAGCGATGAACTCCGCGTCCAGGGCGCTGCTCGGGGAGCACGACTTCGCCGCGTACTGCAAGAAGCGCGAGGGTGCGACGACCATCCGTACGCTCCAGCAGCTGAGTTGGGAGCGCGACGCGTCGGGCATCGTCACGGCGACCGTGCGCGCGGACGCCTTCTGCCACAACATGGTGCGTTCGCTGGTGGGCGCGCTGCTGTTCGTCGGCGACGGGCACCGGCCGGTGGACTGGCCGGGCAAGGTGCTGGCCGCGGGCGTGCGGGATTCGGCGGTGCACGTGGTGCGGCCGCACGGGCTGACGCTGGAGGAGGTCGGCTATCCGGCGGACTCCGAGCTCGCCGCGCGGAATCGCGAGGCGCGCAACCGCAGGACGCTGCCGGGCGCGGGCTGCTGCTGAGCGCTCCGCGGGAACTCCGGCGAGGCATCCGCGGATGCGTCGTGGCCGGTCGCGCCCACGCGGCGGAGCCGCACCATGTCGCAGCCCCGTGCCCCTTCGGGGCGCCACGAACCGCATCGGACTTCGCCGAGCCCGCTCAGGGGTGGAAAGAAGAAGCCGGGCGGGCCGCACACAGCGGCCCGCCCGGCTTTCGCTTTTCCGGCCGTCAGGACGCCGGGACGCTGATCGCGAGGTCGCTGTTGACCGTGAAGTACGGCTTCACGCCGTCGACCGTCGGATAGAGATCCGTCTTGTTGCGGTCGACGATGTCGCCGATCAGGCGGGCGATCTTGATGGGCTCGCCGTCCGGGGTCAGGCGCAGGGCCAGGTCCCAGATGGTGCCCTCGTCGCCGACGCTGCGGGCGGCGCGGACCTTGTCGTACGGCAGGCTGACCGTGAAGCTCGACTCGTCGACGACGGTGACCTCGGCCGTGATCTTCTCGGCGGTGTCCACGCGCGGCGTGCCGACCACGACGGGGTTGCTGTCGGCGGTGAACTCGGTGCCGTGCAGGGTGCCTTCGATCGTGACCGTGGTCTTGTCCTGGCGCACCGCGCGGGCCTCGGCGTGGGCGGTGCGGTGCCAGGCGCGCAGGGCGAGGAAGCCGTCGACCGTCGGGTAGGGCACCCACCAGGTGAAGGGGGCTCCGGTCAGGGGCTCCAGCTCCACCAGGCCGCGGCCCTCGGCGAGGTGCGAGACCACGCGGCGGCGGGCGCCGTCGTCGCCGCGGACGACGTGGAGGTCCCAGCGGCCCTCGCCGAGCTTGAGCTCGCGGCGGTCGAGGACGGCCGTCCAGGGGCCCTTGGGGTCGGCCGGCGCCCGGAGGGGCACCGCGACGGGCTTGCCTTCCTTGCGGCGGGTGACCGTCAGGGAGAGCTTGTCGCCGGAGAGGCCCTTGCGGTCGACGGAGACGACGATGTTGCCGGCGGCGTCGACGCGGCAGGAGGCGGTGCAGCGCAGCGGCTTGCGGACGATCTCCTTGAGGACGGCCTTGACCGGCGGGGTGGCCGGCTTGGCGACGCCCCGGCGGAGCGGCCGGAGGATCTTGCCTGCGGTGCGGCGCAGCATCTTCGACAGCGGTACGGGCGCGGGCTTGGGCTCGGCGTCGGCGGTGGTGCCGCTCGCGGGGGCCTTGGCCGGCTTGGCCGTGGCGCCGGTGTCGCCGCCGAGGCTCGCGATGAGCTCCTCGTAGCGGCGGGCGATGGCGTCCGGGTGGTAGCGCTCGGCGGAGACGAGGGCGGCCCGGCCCATGGTGCGCCGCAGCTCGTCGTCCTCGATGAGCTTCAGCAGGCCCTTGGCGATGGCGTCGCTGTCGAGGTTGGTGACGAGGAGGCCGTCGTGGCCGTCGCTGATGATCTCGCCGGGGCCGTGCGGGCAGTCGGTGGCGACGACGGGCACGCCACAGTTCATGGCCTCCACGATCGTCATGCCGAAGGACTCCTCGCGGGAGGTCACGGCGGCGATGGAGCCCTTGGCCCACTCGGTCTCGATGGGGGAGTGGGCGCCCATGAGGGTGATGTGGTCGTTGAGGCCGAGCTGGTCGATCTGCTCGCGGAGCTTGGCCTGCTGGGGGCCGCGGCCGTAGATGCGCAGCTTCCAGTCGGGGCGGGCGGCGGCCACGGTGGCCCACGCCTTGACCAGCAGGTCGTAGCGCTTGACGGGGATGAGGCGGCCGGCGGCGACGACCAGCTTGGCGCTGCCGTCGGAGGGCTCGACCTCGGAGGCCGGGACGCCGTTCGGCAGGGCGATCAGCTTGGTCTTGATGCCGGGGAAGTGCTCGCGGTGGGTCGCGGCGTCCGCGTCGGAGACGGCGGTGTGGGCGTCCAGGTGCGGGATCGCCCGGTCCTGGGCGACGCGGATGTTCGGCTCGTGGGTGCCGTAGATCCGGTGCTCCTGGCCGATCCTCAGATAGCGGTCCTGGCCGAACTCGGCGAGGTACATCACCAGGCCGGGGCGGGTGGCGATCACGACGTCGGCGTCGGTGCGGGCGAGGTGCTCCGCGACGCGCTTGTCGGTGAGGGCGCTGAAGTGCGCGCCCTTGGCCTCGACCGGCGGGATGTGGGTGCTGTCCTGCTGGAGCAGGGGGTTGTCCCGGTCGGCGCCGGTGTCGGCGCGCTGGTCGATCAGGTGGACCAGCTTGACCTTGCGGTCCAGGGGGAGTTTGGGCGTGCCGCCGGTGCGGTGGATCGACACGATCTCCACGTCGTGCCGGGCGGCGAGCGCGCCGGCGACGTTGAACGTGGAGCGGATCGTGCCGCCGATGCCGTAGGCGTTCTGCAACAGGAAAGAGATCTTCATGGCGGTGTCTGCGCGGCGCGTCTCGGGCGTCGCGTCCGTCCTTCCCCCTGGGCCTGGGTGTCCGGGTCGTCCCTCTGGGATCACCACGGGACTTGTCTACGTCGGGTGCGGTCCGATCCGTCGGTTAAGACCCTTGGGCGGGATTTCGGTTGCCTGCGAAGCCTACATTGTGGCTTGAGTCACATCCCGTACGTCAAGGGTGAGATCGTTCTCGGGATCGAACACGGGTCGTACGGCCACGGGGCCGCGGATCGCGTGCTCCAGGGTACGGGCGGGCTGCACGTCGGTGCGCTTGCGGTCCACGCTGTCGCCCGCGAGGCGGCCGAGCGGGACCAGCGGGCCGCCGGGGGAGAGCCGCAGCCGCAGCGGCCAGACGTCGCGCGCGGTGCCGCGCCGGCCGAGGAGGAGCGGGTAGGGCAGGGTCGCGCGCAGCCGCCAGGGGTCCTGGACGGCGGCCGGCAGCTCGATGTCGTAGGCGCTGTCCAGGGGCGACACGGCGACGAGCGTGACGGCGGTGCCCGGCGGCAGCGGGGCGGCCGCGCCGTACAGGGTGGCGGCGACCGTGAGGGAGTCCGCGCCGACGTGGATCATGTCGAGTTCGGCGTGTGCGGGCCGGTGCCAGGTGCGGAGCGTGAGGGAGCCCGCGGCGGTGGTGTAGGGCACCCAGGCGGTGACCTGTGCGGCGTCGGCGGCCAGGGCGAGGTTCAGCAGCCGGGCCTGTTCGACGAGCGTGCTGCGGACGCGGGCGCGCGTGCGGTCGTCGGCGCGCTCGACGTAGAAGTCCCAGCGGCCCTCGGCGAGCGGGGTGGCGGCCCGGTCGAGGACGGCGGTGTACGGGCCCCGGCCGGCCTCCGGGCGCCGGAGGGGCAGCTCGACGCGCTGTCCGGGCGCGGTGCCCTCGGTGCCGCGCAGCTGCGCCACGAGGGTCAGGTGTTCGCCGCCGAGCCCGGCGCGGGGCAGCCGGACGGCGAGTCCGCCGTCCGGGGTCGCGCGGGCGGCGGCCCGGGGGCGCAGCGGCTTGAGTGGCGTGGGGGCCGTGGGGAGCGGCGTGGGCGCGGGTGCAGGGGGTTCGGGCCTGCGGCGCAGCGGGCGGACGATGCGGGCGGCCGTGCGGCGCAGGGCGAGCGCGGGTGCGGGGGCGGCCTTGGGGTCGGCCGCGGGCCGGGGCGCGGGCGGCGGGGGCAGCAGCTCGGGGCGGAGCTCCCGGACGATCTGTTCGAAGCGCTCGGCGATGCGGTCCGGGGTGTAGTGGCGGGCGGTGGCGCGGGCGGCGGTGCCGAGGTCGGCGCGCCGGGCCGGGTCGTCGGCGAGCGCGGCGAGAGCGGTGGCGAGGGCCGCTTCGTCGGCCACGGGTACGAGGACGCCGTCGACCCCGTGGGTGATCAGTTCCCGGGGGCCCACGGGGCAGTCGGTGGAGATCACGGGGACACCGCAGTGCATGGCGTCGACGACGGTGAGGCCGAAGGACTCGGCGTCGGAGGCGGAGACGCCGATGGCGGCCTTGGCCCACTCGGTCTCGGTGGTGGGGTGCGGGCCCATCAGGAAGGCGCGGTCGCTCAGCCCGAGCGCTTCGACGAGGGCGCGCAGCCGGGCCCGGTCGGGGCCGCGCCCGTAGATCCGCAGGGACCAGCCGGGGCGCTCCGCGGACATTGCCGCGAAGGCGCGTATCAGTAGGTCGAAACGTTTCGCCGGGACGAGGCGGCCGACGCCGACGACGATCCGGGAGGTGCCGTCGGACGGTTCGACGTCGGGGGCGGGCACGACGTTGGGCAGGCACCGGACCAGGCGCGGGAGCCTGGGCAGCCGGGCCCGGTAGGCGGTGGCGTCCTGTTCGGTGACCGTGAGGAAGCCGTCCAGCCGGGCGATCGCCGTGTCGCGCGCGGCGCGGACCTCCGCGTCGTGGGCGTCGTATGTCAGGTGGTCGTGGGCCAGCCGCAGGAAGGCGGGCCCCGGGTTCTCCGGGCCGCCCCGGCGGTCGTCCGCGGCCCGGGCGAGGTAGCCGATCAGGCCGGGGCGGGTGGCGATCACCACGTCCGCGTCGGTGGCCTGGAGGTACTGGGTGATCCGGAGGTCGGCGAGGCGGGTGAACATCCGGGTCGAGCCCTCGGCGCCGGTCAGCACGGCGCTGGGCTGGTGCTGGAGCTCGTTGTCGTTCTCGGAGCCCGGCGCGTCCCGGCGGACGTCGATCAGGGACGTCAGCCGGACCCGGCGGTGCGGGGGCAGCCCGGGGGCGTCCGCGCTCCGGAAGACGGAGACGAGCTCCACCTCGTGCCGGGCGGCCAGCGCGCTCGCGAGGCCGGTGGTGGCGCGGACGGTGCCCCCGGCTCCGTAGGAGTCGTGGACGAGAAGCGCGATCTTCATGAGCGTGTGGACGGGCGGAGCTCCAGGAACGCCACGCCGACCCCTCCCCTGCCGGTTGTATCGGACAGCCGTTCAGAGGGTAACCGTGCTTCCGGGCGTGGCGAGCGGACGGACTCCGGGAGCGCTGGGAGGGTGGAAGCGTGAAGGCGATGGTGACGGTCTCCGCGGTCGTGGCCCTCGGGCTGACCGCCGGGTGCGGTGGCGGTGGCGGCGCGGACGGAACCGGCAGGTCCGGGCGTGCGGGCGGGGTCCGGGGCGAGGGAAAGGACGCGCGCGACGCCGTGCGGGTGCTCAGCCCGGCCCAGCTGAAGCACGTCGAGCTCGGGGCGCGCGAGGTGCCCGGCTTCCAGATCGAGAAGGCGGGCGAGAGCGCGGCGGGCGGCGGCCGGCCGGGCACGGACCGGGCGCCGTGCCGCCCGCTGGTCGACGTGCTGGGCTCGCAGCCGCGGCCCCGGCCGGCGGCGTCCGTGGTGAACACCTTCGCCAAGGCGGGGGAGGGCCTGGACTTCGAGGGTCTGATGGGCATGATCCGGGTCTCCACATACGCGCGGGACGGCGCGGCCGCCACGCTCCGGGGCCTCCGGTCGGCGGCCGAGGCGTGCGCCGACGGCTTCGGGATGCGTACGGGCGAGGGCGAGCCGCAGGAGTTCGCGTCGGTGCGGTCGCTGCCGGCGCCGGAGCTGGGGGACGAGGCGGTGGCGTACCGCCTGGAGAACGCGGCGGAGCGGGCCCCGAGCCTGATCACGGTGGTGCGGTCCGGCAGCACGCTGGCGATGTTCTTCGCGACGAGCCTGTCGGACCCGGAGGACGTGGAGATCCCGCCGGAGCTGGTGCGGGCGCAGGTGGCGAAGGTGGAGGGGGCGGAACGGAAGGCGCCTACGGTGGCGCCTCCGCCGGGGTCCGGGGGCCGGGGGAGGGGGTGAGGCGGGGGACAGTGTGGGGTAGGGGGTGCCGCTGCGCGGGGCTTTTTCCCCTACCCGCCCCTTCCCGAATGTCCTCAATCGCCGGACGGGCTGATTTCAGCCCGTCCGGCGATTGAGGACCGGGGTCCGGGGCGGAGCCCCGGTTCGGGAAGGGGCGGGGTGGGGACAAAGCCGCCCGCAGGGCACCCCCCCGCCGCCCTACGCCTGCTTCTGCCTGCCCGGGGTCGCGCTCGGGGCCGGGGACGCCACCGATGCCTTCGCCTGCTGGTCCGCTCTCGCCCTGATGCGGCGGAACGTGTAGTCCGCCACGTCCCGGCCCGCCGTCAGGGCCTCCTTGTCGTCCTCGCCGACGGCTTTCCCGCTGGTGTAGCCCGCCACCGTGAAGTACGCGTAGCGCCCCTCCGCGTTCGCCGTGAGGCGGCACGCCGCCCCGCGGCAGAAGTCCGGGGTGTCGTCGCCCGACAGGGAGGAGACGTTCCCCGTCGACTGCTCCTTCGCCTTGTCCGCCGCGGCCTTCGTGTCGAAGACGGCGACGCCGACCGTGACCGCGACCCCGTCCCGTACGTACGTCGCGCGCAGCAGCTCGCGGCAGCCGTTGTCGGTGAGGACGGAGCCGAGGCCGCCCTGGGTGGCCGAGGCGCAGTCCGTCGTGGTCGCCGTGGCCACGCGCTTGTACTTGCGCTTGTCGAGGACCGGCCTGGAGTGCGGGAAGAGCGTCTTCGTGCTCAGCGGCGCCTTGTCCTTCTCGGCGCTGGCTATGAACTCGCTCGGGTTCGGCGGGGGCGGCGGCGCGACCTTGGAGAAGGACGGCTCCGGGGACGCCTGGGCGCTCGGGGCGGCCGTCGTCTTCCCGCCGCCGCCCGAGGAGGCCACGGCCGTCGCCACGATCGCCGCGACGGCGCCCGCGGCCAGCACTCCGCCGCCCACGAAGAGCAGCCTGCGGCGCCGGCCCCGGTGGGCGGTGTCGTCCGCGAGCGCCGCCCAGTCGGGTGTCTGCGGCGCGCCGGTCGCCGCGCCGGGGACACCGGGCCCCCAGGGGGCGGGCGGCTGCGGCGGAGGCGGGCCCCACTGCGGCGGTATCGGCTGATGGGGATCCCCCGGGGCCCCCTGCGGCCCTCCCTGCCCAAAGCTCATGGCGTGCATCGTAATCGGGTTGGTCGGGGGCCCGGGCGGCGGCGACAATCCCTCTCATGGGACACGTGGACGCGGCACATCTGGAGTACTACCTTCCCGACGGACGGGTGTTGCTCGGCGACGTCTCGTTCCGGGTCGGGGAGGGCGCCGCGGTGGCCCTCGTCGGCGCGAACGGCGCGGGCAAGACGACCCTGCTCCGCCTGATCGCGGGCGAGCTCCAGCCGCATGGCGGCTCCGTTTCGGTCACGGGCGGCCTCGGTGTGATGCCGCAGTTCGTGGGGTCGGTCCGGGACGACCGCACGGTTCGCGACCTGCTGGTCTCCGTGGCCCAGCCGCGTATCCGGGAGGCCGCGAGGGCGGTCGACGAGGCCGAGGCCGCGATCATGGAGAGGGACGACGAGGCCGCGCAGATGGCGTACGCCCAGGCCCTCTCCGACTGGGCCGAGGCCCGGGGGTACGAGGCGGAGACCGTCTGGGACATCTGCACGACGGCCGCGCTCGGCGTCCCCTACGACAAGGCGCAGTGGCGCCAGGTCCGCACCCTCTCCGGCGGTGAGCAGAAGCGGCTGGTGCTGGAGTCGCTGCTGCGCGGTACGGACGAGGTGCTGCTGCTCGACGAGCCGGACAACTATCTGGACGTCCCCGGCAAGCGCTGGCTGGAGGAGAAGCTGCGCGAGACGAAGAAGACCGTCCTCTTCGTCTCCCACGACCGCGAGCTGCTGGCCCGTGCCGCCGAGAAGATCATCAGCGTCGAGCCCGGCCCGGCCGGCAGCGACGTCTGGGTGCACGGCGGCGGCTTCGCCACGTACCACGAGGCCCGTAAGGAGCGCTTCGCCCGTTTCGAGGAGCTGCGCCGCCGCTGGGACGAGAAGCACGTCCAGCTGAAGAAGCTGGTGATCAATCTGCGGCAGGCCGCCGCGGTCAGCCATGAGATGGCCTCCCGCTACGCCGCGGCCCAGACCCGGCTGCGGAAGTTCGAGGAGGCCGGGCCGCCGCCGGAGCCGCCGCGCGAGCAGGACATCCGGATGCGGCTGCGCGGCGGGCGCACCGGCGTGCGCGCCGTGACCTGCGAGGGGCTGGAGCTCACGGGGCTGATGAAGCCGTTCGACCTGGAGGTCTTCTACGGCGAGCGGGTCGCGGTCCTCGGCTCGAACGGCTCGGGGAAGTCCCACTTCCTGCGGCTGCTCGCCGGTGACGGCGTCGCGCACACGGGCGCCTGGAAGCTGGGCGCGCGGGTCGTGGCCGGGCACTTCGCCCAGACCCACGCCCACCCCGAGCTGCTGGGCCGCACGCTGGTCGACATCCTGTGGACGGAGCACGCGAAGGACCGGGGCGCCGCGATGTCCGTGCTGCGCCGGTACGAGCTGGAGAAGCAGGGCGACCAGCGCTTCGAGAAATTGTCGGGCGGCCAGCAGGCGCGCTTCCAGATCCTGCTCCTGGAGCTGGCCGGCACCACGGCCCTGCTCCTGGACGAGCCGACGGACAACCTTGACCTGGAGAGCGCGGAGGCGCTCCAGGAGGGGCTGGAGGCGTACGAGGGGACCGTGCTGGCCGTCACGCACGACCGCTGGTTCGCGCGGTCCTTCGACCGGTTCGTGGTCTTCGGCGCGGACGGGCTGGTGCGGGAGGTGCCGGAGCCGGTGTGGGACGAGGGCCGGGTGGCCCGTAAGCGGTAGGGCGGCGCGGGGGTCCTGCGGCGCGTCGGGGTGCTCTCGGGTGCGGCCGGGTGCCCCCCCCGGCGTCCGGGGCTCCCCTCCGGGGGCTCCCCTCCGGGGGCTCCCCTCCGGGGGCTCCCCGTAGTGCCCTGGGGCTCCCCTGCGGCGTCCGGGGTGCCTCCCCGTGGCGGCCGCGAGCGAGGGGAAAACCTTGCCCCCGCAGGTCAGCGCGGTGCCGCGGCCCGTGGGCTCGCCGCCCGAGGCGACTAGTGGGACCATGTTTTGACCCAGCCCGCACGCGGCCGGTACTCTACGAGTTCGTTATGCGTATTGGCTAGTCGTTCTCACGCGAGGGGCCCTTACGCTTGTCCGTCGGTCGACATTCCGCCGGTGCGTGTCCGGGTTGCGTCCCCGGACCGTCGCCAGGGTGGTCTGTCCGTCCGGAGGACCGTGTCAGGACCCGTCCCCTCAGCCCTCACGGGCCTGGGGAGACCCCACTCGAAGAAGCGAAGGCTACGACCGTGCGTACGTTCAGCCCCAAGCCCGGCGATGTCCAGCGCCAGTGGCACATCATTGACGCGCAGGACGTTGTCCTGGGCCGTCTGGCCTCTCAGGCCGCCAACCTCCTGCGTGGCAAGCACAAGCCCGTGTACGCCCCGCACATGGACATGGGTGACTTCGTCATCATCATCAACGCCGACAAGGTTCACCTGTCCGGCAACAAGAAGACCCAGAAGCTGGCGTACCGCCACTCCGGCTTCCCGGGTGGTCTCCGTGCCGTTCGTTACGACGAGCTGCTCGACAAGAGCCCCGAGAAGGCTGTCGAGAAGGCCATCAAGGGCATGGTTCCCAAGAACTCCCTCGGCCGTCAGATGCTCTCGAAGCTGAAGGTCTACTCGGGCAGCGAGCACCCGCACGCCGCCCAGCAGCCCGTCCCGTTCGAGATTACCCAGGTCAAGCAGGGCTAGTCCCGGCCACCGCCGACCAGACAGAAAGTATCTGAGGAGAATCGTGGCTGAGACCACCGCCGAGACCCCCGTCATCGACGACGAGGTTGGCGTCGAGGAGTACACCACCGAGACCGAGGTCGTCGAGTCGGAGTACACCTCCGAGTCGCTGGCTTCCCGTTTCGGTGACCCGCAGCCGGCCGCCGGCCTGGGCCGTCGCAAGAACGCCATCGCCCGCGTCCGGATCGTTCCGGGCTCCGGCAAGTGGAAGATCAACGGTCGCACCCTTGAGGACTACTTCCCCAACAAGGTGCACCAGCAGGAAGTCAACGAGCCCTTCAAGGTGCTCGAGCTCGACGACCGCTACGACGTCATCGCCCGCATCGCGGGTGGCGGCGTGTCCGGCCAGGCCGGCGCCCTGCGCCTCGGTGTGGCCCGCGCCCTGAACGAGGCGGACGTGGACAACAACCGCGGCCCGCTGAAGAAGGCCGGCTTCCTGAGCCGCGACGACCGCGCGGTCGAGCGCAAGAAGGCCGGTCTCAAGAAGGCCCGTAAGGCCCCGCAGTACAGCAAGCGCTAAACAAGCGGCTTCGCTGCTATTGCTCGAACGCCCCGGCGGCACGCTCCGTGCCCGCCGGGGCGTTCGGCTATCGGCGGCACGGGGCGTATACCTGGATGTATCCGGCTGCAACGCTCCGGTCCCGGACTCGACACCTTGATGTGCGGGGGCCCGCTCGCGGGACCCGTACCGCGTTTTTCGGAGGACACCAGTGGGACGACTCTTCGGTACGGACGGTGTGCGCGGCGTCGCCAACGCCGATCTGACGGCTGAGCTCGCGCTCGGCCTGTCGGTCGCCGCGGCGCATGTGCTCGCCGAGGCGGGTACGTTCGAGGGCCACCGCCCCGTGGCCGTCGTCGGGCGAGATCCGCGCGCGTCCGGGGAGTTCCTGGAGGCCGCCGTGGTGGCCGGGCTCGCCAGCGCCGGCGTCGACGTCCTGCGGGTGGGCGTGCTGCCCACGCCGGCCGTCGCGTACCTCACGGGGGCGCTCGGCGCGGACCTCGGCGTGATGCTCTCCGCGAGCCACAACGCCATGCCGGACAACGGTGTCAAGTTCTTCGCCCGCGGCGGTCACAAGCTCGCCGACGAGCTTGAGGACCGGATCGAGCAGACCTACCGCTCGCACGCCTCCGGCGAGCCCTGGGACCGGCCCACGGGCGCCGGCGTCGGCCGTGTCCGCGACTACGACCAGGGCTTCGACAACTACGTCGCCCACCTGATCGGCGTACTGCCCAACCGCCTCGACGGCCTCAAGGTCGTCATCGACGGCGCCCACGGCGCGGCCGCCCGGGTCTCCCCGGAGGCGTTCGCGCGGGCCGGCGCCGAGGTCGTCACGATCGGCACCGAGCCCGACGGTCTCAACATCAACCACGAGTGCGGCTCCACCCACCTGGAGAAGCTGCGGCACGCCGTCGTCGAGCACGGCGCGGACCTGGGCGTCGCCCACGACGGTGACGCCGACCGCTGCCTGGCCGTGGACGCCAAGGGCAACGAGGTCGACGGCGACCAGATCCTGGCCGTCCTGGCCCTCGCCATGCGCGAGTCCGGCGCGCTGCGCAAGAACACCGTCGTCGCCACCGTGATGTCCAACCTGGGCTTCAAGCTGGCCATGGAGCGCGAGGGCGTCGACTTCGTCGAGACCGCCGTCGGCGACCGCTACGTCCTGGAGGAGATGAAGGCCCACGGCTACGCCCTCGGCGGCGAGCAGTCCGGCCATGTCATCGTCCTCGACCACGCCACGACCGGCGACGGCACCCTGACCGGCCTGATGCTGGCCGCCCGGGTCTCCGCCACCGGCCGGTCCCTGGCCGACCTGGCCGGCGTCATGGAGCGGCTGCCGCAGGTCCTGATCAACGTCCGCGACGTCGACAAGACCCGGGTTACGTCCTCGCCCGAGCTCACCGAGGCCGTCGAGACCGCCGAGCGCGAGCTGGGCTCCACCGGCCGGGTGCTGCTGCGCTCCTCCGGCACCGAGCCGCTCGTCCGCGTCATGGTGGAGGCCGCCGACATCGAGCAGGCGCGCACGATCGCGCAGCGCCTCGCCGACGTCGTGAAGTCCGCCCTGGGGTAGCCCCGGGCTGTAACGACGCGCCGCCCCGCCCGGAACCGCTTCCGGGCGGGGCGGCGCGCGTGTGTGCCCGTGTTGTGTGCCCGCGTGTGTGCCCGCGGGCGTCAGAGCTTGCGCAGGGAGAGCCGCTGCACCTTGTGGTCGGGGCCCTTGCGCAGGATCAGGTTGGACCGGCCGCGCGTCGGCGCCACGTTCTCCAGCAGGTTGGGCTTGTTGATGGTCCGCCAGTTCCGGTGCGCGTAGTCCATGGCCTCCTCCTCGGAGACCTGGGTGTACCTGCGGAAGTACGAGTCGGGGTCCTGGAAGGCGGTCTTCCGGAGCTTTTTGAAGCGCTCGTAGTACCAGCGTTCGATGTCCTCGGCGCGGGCGTCCACGTACACGCTGAAGTCGAAGAAGTCGGCGAGCCCGACGCGGGTGCGGCCGTCGGTGCCCGGCAGCGCCGGCTGGAGGACGTTCAGGCCCTCGATGATCAGAATGTCCGGGCGGTGCACGGTCAGCCGCTCGCCGGGCACGATGTCGTAGATCAGGTGGGAGTAGACGGGCGCGGAGACCTCGTCGCGGCCCGCCTTCACATCCGCGACGAAGCGGGTCAGGGCGCGCCGGTCGTAGGACTCGGGGAAGCCCTTCCGCGACATCAGGCCGCGGCGGTGCAGCTCGGCGTTGGGCAGCAGGAAGCCGTCCGTGGTGACCAGCTCCACGCGCGGGTGCTCGGGCCAGCGGGCCAGCAGTGCCTGGAGGAGACGGGCGGTGGTCGACTTGCCGACCGCGACGCTGCCCGCGACGCCTATGACGAAGGGGGTGCCCGGCTGCGAGCCGTGGCCCCGGTCGCCGGCCTCGCCGAGGAAGGTGTTCAGCGTGCCGCGCAGTTGGCTGGTCGCGCCGACGTAGAGGTTCAGCAGGCGGGACAGCGGCAGGTAGACGTCGCGGACCTCGTCGAGGTCGATCACGTCGCCGAGCCCGCGCAGCCGCTCGACCTCGTCGGCGGTCAGCGGCAGCGGGGTGTTCTCGCGCAGCGCGCTCCATTCCGTACGCGTCAGGTCCACGTACGGGGACGAGTCGGCGCGGCGGCGGTGCTGCGGCTGCTCTGTGGTGGTCGGCACGGGCCCATTGTGCGCGGGTGACGCTCAGTGCTCACTTCCGGGTGCTGGGTGAGGGCGTTCTTGTGCGGTTTGTGTGGCTCGTGCGGTTCCAGGCAACTCCAGAAGGTGAAGTTCCCCGAGGGCTCTGTACCTACTGGCCGGTCAGTACTAGCGTCCCTGCCTCCTGACCGCCGCACCATGCTGGGGACGCCGTGTTGGTCATCCTTACCGTCCGTGCCGCCGTACGCAGGCTCGTCTGCCGTGATCGCCGCCGCCCGGCGGCCCTACCGGGCTGCGCGGAAGGCCGCGCCCGCCCGCGCGGCGCCGTGCGCGGCCGCCGGCCCCGCGAGGACTTCGCCGCACAGGTGTGCGGTGAGCTGAGCGCGGAGCTGCCGGACGAGGACCTGGGCCAGGACCTCGACGACTGCCTGGACCGCTACGAGCTGGGCAGCAAGCCGCGCTGCGAGGAGGTCGAGTACCTGGAGCTGGTCCAGGAGGCCATCGACCGCATCGAACGGGGCCGTTGAGCCATTGGTGGCACCTCGGGCGGGGCCTGAGCCGTACGCTGCTGCGCATGTGCGGAATCGTTGGCTATGTGGGAGGGCAGTGCGCCCTCGACGTCGTATTGGCAGGGCTGCGGCGGCTGGAGTACCGCGGCTATGACTCGGCCGGGGTGGCGGTCCTGGCCGACGGCGGGCTCGCCTCGGCGAAGAAGGCGGGCAAGCTCGCCAACCTGGAGAAGGAACTCTCGGACCGGCCGCTGCCCTCCGGCCCCACGGGCATCGGCCATACCCGCTGGGCCACCCACGGCGGTCCCACCGACACCAACGCCCACCCGCACCTCGACAACGCGGGCCGGGTCGCGGTCGTCCACAACGGCATCATCGAGAACTTCGCGGAGCTGCGCGCGGAGCTCGCGGAGCGGGGCCACGGCCTGGAGTCCGAGACCGACACCGAGGTCGTCGCCCATCTGCTGGCGGAGTCCTTCTCCTCCTGCGGCGACCTCGCCGAGTCCATGCGGCAGGTGTGCCGCCGCCTGGAGGGCGCGTTCACGCTGGTCGCGGTGCACGCCGACGAGCCGGACGTGGTCGTCGGCGCCCGCCGCAACTCCCCGCTCGTGGTCGGCGTCGGCGACGGCGAGGCGTTCCTCGCCTCCGACGTCGCCGCCTTCATCGCGCACACCCGGGAGGCGATCGAGCTCGGCCAGGACCAGGTCGTCGAGGCCCGCCGGGACGGCGTCACCGTCACGGACTTCGACGGCGCGCCCGCCGACGTCCGCGCGTACCACGTGGACTGGGACGCCTCGGCCGCCGAGAAGGGCGGCTACGACTACTTCATGCTCAAGGAGATCGCCGAGCAGCCGAAGGCGGTCGCGGACACCCTGCTGGGCCGCATCGACGCGGCGGGGTCGCTGTCGCTGGACGAGGTGCGCATCCCCGCCTCCGTACTGCGCGAGGTCGACAAGGTCGTCATCGTGGCGTGCGGCACGGCGTACCACGCCGGGATGATCGCCAAGTACGCCATCGAGCACTGGACCCGCATTCCGTGCGAGACGGAGCTGGCGAGCGAGTTCCGCTACCGGGACCCGATCCTGGACCAGCGGACGCTGGTGATCGCCATCAGCCAGTCCGGCGAGACCATGGACACCCTGATGGCCCTGCGGCACGCCCGCGAGCAGGGCGCGAAGGTCCTCGCGATCTGCAACACGAACGGCTCGACGATCCCGAGGGAGTCGGACGCCGTCCTGTACACGCACGCGGGCCCCGAGGTCGCCGTGGCCTCCACGAAGGCGTTCCTCACCCAGCTGGTGGCCTGCTATCTGGTCGCCCTGTACCTGGGCCAGGTGCGCGGCACCAAGTGGGGCGACGAGATCGTCTCGGTGATCCGTGAGCTCTCCGAGATCGCCACGCAGGTGGAGGAGGTCCTGGAGACCATGGAGCCGGTGCGCGAGCTGGCCCGCTCCCTGGTCGACAAGAACACCGTCCTCTTCCTCGGCCGGCACGTCGGCTACCCCGTGGCCCTGGAGGGCGCCCTCAAGCTCAAGGAGCTGGCGTACATGCACGCCGAGGGCTTCGCGGCGGGCGAGCTCAAGCACGGCCCGATCGCCCTGATCGAGCACGACGTGCCCGTGGTCGTCGTCGTCCCGTCCCCCCGGGGCCGCTCGGTCCTGCACGACAAGATCGTCTCCAACATCCAGGAGATCCGCGCCCGGGGCGCCCGTACGATCGTCATCGCCGAGCGCGGCGACGAGGCGGTCCGCCCGTACGCCGACCACCTGATCGAGATCCCCGCGACGCCCGTCCTGCTCCAGCCGCTGGTCGCCACCGTGCCGCTGCAGGTCTTCGCCTGCGAGCTGGCCACGGCCCGCGGCAACGAGGTCGACCAGCCGCGCAACCTGGCGAAGTCGGTGACGGTCGAATGATCGTGGGAGTCGGCATCGACGTCGCCGAGATCGACCGCTTCGACGCGGCCCTCCGGCGCACCCCCGCCATGGCCGAACGCCTGTTCCTGGAACGCGAGCTGTACCTCCCGAGCGGTGAGCGCCGGGGCATCGCCTCCCTGGCGGCCCGCTTCGCCGCGAAGGAGGCTGTGGCCAAGGCGCTGGGTGCTCCGGGGAATCTGCTCTGGACGGACGCCGAGGTCACGACGGAGAGCAGCGGGCAGCCGCGGCTGGTGGTGACGGGGACGGTGGCTGCTCGGGCGAAGGAGCTGGGGGTGACGTCTTGGCATGTGTCGCTGAGCCATGACGCGGGGGTCGCTTCCGCTGTGGTGATCGCGGAGCGGTAGCGCGGGGCCGCGCGTGCCAGGGTGAACGGCCCACGCTGCGTGGGACGTTCACCCGTCCCTGTCACAGGGCAGGGGTACCGTTCTGGTGTCGAGTCAGAACGGAGCTCAGTATGCCCCCGTATTTCGGCGAACACACCGGCGCGCGGGTCGCGCACGCGCGCAAAGCGCGCCGGCTGACGCAGCGCGAGTTGGCCGACCTCTCGCACGTCTCCTACAGCACGCTCACCAAGGTGGAGCAGGGCGTCCTGCCGTCGAGCCCGTCGGTGACCGGAGCCCTGGCCCGGGCCCTCTCCGTGCCCGTCGCCGAGCTGACCGGGCAGCCGTATCTCGACGAGTTGCGCCATGAGCAGCTGGACGGCCTGATCCAGCCGATCCGCGAGGCGCTGAACATCTACGACCTCGGGCCCGACCCGGACGTGGCGCCCCGCCCCGTCGACGAGTTGGAGGCCCACGCCGAGAGGCTGTGCGCCTTGGTGCGCGTGGCGCACATCAAGCAGGTCGCGGCCGAGCTGCCCGGCCTGATCCACGAGGCGACGACCGCCGCGCACGCATCCGGCGGCGGGCCCCACTGGCGGGTGCTGGCCAGCACGTACCGCACGGCCTACGACGTGACGACCAAGCTCGGATTCTTCGACCTCTGCACGGTCGCGCTGGACCGGCTGGACTGGGCGGCCCAGCGCGCCTCGGACCCGGTCCTGGCCGGGATGCGGCAGTACTTGCGGGCCCTGGCCTATCTGCGCGCCGCCGACTACCGGACGGGCGAGCGGCTGGTGCGGCTGGGGATGGCCACCCTGGAGCAGGCGGACGCGGGCCGGGTGCGCGACGTGGTGACCGGGCAGCTCCACCTGGGCGCCGCCGTCCTGGCCGGCCGCGACAAGGACGAGGGCACCGCCGAGGGGCACCTCGACGAGGCGCGGCGCCTGGCGGAGCGGACGGGGGCGGCGGAGGAGGTGCACTGGCTCTCGTTCGGGCCGACGAACGTCGGCGTCCATCGCGTGAGCGTCCTCGCCGAGCTGGACCGTTACCCGGAGGCCCTGCGTGTGGCGGAGGAGACGCCGATCCCCAAGAACTGGCCCCCGTCGAGGCAGGCCCACCACTGCTCCGAGATGGCCCGCGCCCAGATGTGGACCGGCCGGACGGACGCCGCCTTCGGGAGCCTCCGACAGGCGCGCAAGCTGGCGCCGCAGCAGACGCGCTACCACCCGACGGTACGGGAGACGTATGCGGGGCTGGAGTCGGCGCGACGCCGGATGCCGGAATCGTTCGCCAACTTCGGGTCATGGCTGCGGGTGTGACGGTTGGGTGACGCGTGGGCCTGAGGGTATCGGTGAGGACTGATGGTTCCGGTCTTGCCGCAGCGCAGATGGAGAAGATGGGCGACGCCGTGGCGTGCCCTGCTGAGCGGTGCTGATTGCGATCGGGTGGTGTGCATTCGCCGATGCGACGAACGGCCCCCGAACCGGGGGCCGTTCGCCTTTCTCCCGGCTGTGCCGGGAGTACCGTTCCGAGTGTCGAAGTCAGAACGGAGCTCAGTATGCCCGACGAGATTGACAAGTACATCGGCGCGCGGATCGCGGAACGGCGCGCGGACCGGGGGCTCACTCAGCAAGGGCTGGCGATGCGGGCCCATGTCTCCAAGTCGCTGCTGTCGAAGGTGGAGTGTGGGCAGCGGCCCGCGTCGCCCGAGCTCGTCGCAGCTTGCGCGCGCGGCCTGGGTGTGATGCCCGCCGACCTGCTGGGGCAGCCCTACCTCGACGAGTTGCGGCGTGATCAGCTGGATCTGCTGATCCAGCCCATCAGGGAGGCTCTGAATGTGCACAACCTCGGCCACGACCCGAGCGTCCGGCCCCGCCCGCTGGAACAACTGGCCGACGATCGCGACCGTATCTGCCTGCTCGTACACGAGACCGATCTCCGGAAGGCCGCGGCGGATCTGCCCGCTCTGATGGTGGAGGCGATCGCCGTGGCCCACGCCACCGGCGATCCCCGGGCGTGGGCCCTGCTGGGCGGGCTGGACCGGGTGGCGTTCAACGTCGCGGCTAAGTTCGGGTTCCACGACCTTTCGCTCCTGGCCGCCGGCCGGGCGGAGTACGCGTGCGAGCGCGCTCAGGATCCTTCGCTGGCGGCGATGGCGAAGTGGATGCACGCCATCGCCTGCCTGCGCTCGGGCGAGTTCGCGACCGGCAAGCGCCTGCACGCGATGGGGGTCAGGTACGTGGAGGACGCCGCTGAAGGGCTTGAACGGGACGCGGTGATGGGGCAGATGAACCTGGCGGCCGCCCTGCTTGACGTCCGGTGCGGCGAGGCGGACGCGGCGCGGGGACATCTGGAGGAGGCCGAGCGGTTCGCGCGGCGCACCGGGGACGTGACACCGGCTCGCTGGCTCGGCTCCGACCCTCCCGAGGCCGTGGCGCCGGACCGGATCGGCTTCCGGGAGCGGGGCGTGCACTGGTACGTGTTCGGACCGACCAACGTGGCGGCGCACCGCATCTCCGCCCTGGCAGATCAGAACGACCACGCCCAGGCGGTGCGGGTCGGCCGTTCGCTCAAGATCCCCCAGGGGTGGCCCGCCATGCGGGCCGGGCAGGTGCACATCGACCTGGCGCGCTCGCACTTGTGGACGGGGCAGGACGACGCGGCGTTCCGCAGCCTGCTGGACGCCCAGCGCGTGGCCCCTCAGCAGACGCGCTATCACCCGCAGGTGAGGGAGACCGTCGTGCAGCTCCGGAAGCGCGAGCGGCAGAGCCGGGGGACCCTGGCGCACTTCGCCGAGTGGGTCGGCGTCTGACCCTGGAAGTCACGCCGGGAGGTTGCACAGATCGGTGCAACTTCCCGCGGCCGGGCGGCGGCAGGCTTGCGAGGTCAGCAAAGTCCCCCGCGACCGCGTGAACGGCCCGGGGGCGTGGCCCACGCTTACAAGGAGCGTCGACATGCGAGACCTTAGCCGCCGGATCACCCTCTGGGCGAGAGCCCATTTCGGCTTCAGGACGGAACGGGGAGCGGCACCCACGCCGGACGGCGTACCCGTACCGCGTCTGGTGATCGGGGCGCACGGGATCAACATGACGTACGGGACGGGGGAGGCCCGATGAGCGCGAGCCCCGGTGCCGTCGCCGTGCCCGTCCGGCAGGAGAACTACCGGATGGTCGCCCCCACCAGCCCCGCCACCGCCCGGCTCGCCCGGGACTTCGTCACGGCCGCCCTCGTCGCGGCGGAGCGGCGGCCGCTGATCGAGGATGCCCGGATCTGCGTGTCCGACGCCGTGGCGAACGTCGTGCGGCACGCGCGCGTGCCCGAACTCAGCGTCGAGATGACCGTCGACGAGGAGTGCGTCGTCGTGGCCGTACGGGACGACGACCCCGCCCGGCCGCCGTGGCCGCGCGGCCCGCAGTCCGCGGGGGAAGGCGGCCGGGGGCTCGGCCTCGTACGGCGGCTGGCGCACGCGTCGGGGGTGACGTGGGTGTGGGACGGGCTGGACCTCGTGGGCAAGCGGGTGTGGTTCGAGCTGCGTGACGGCGGGAGAGAACGGAGCGACCAGGCATGACTGACCCCCAGAGCTCGGAACACCTACGGGCCGGCCTAGGGCGGCAGCTGTCCGAGCGCGGCGTGCTGCGATCCTCCGCGTGCGGAGCGGCGGTGCTGTCCGTCCCCCGTGAGGCGTTCCTCTCGCGCGGCTGGTTCGAGTACGAAGAAGGCGGTTGGTACCGGTCGGCATCCGCGGGCTCGGCCGCCGGACTCGCGAGGGTCTACGAGGACGACACCCTCGTGACCCAGGTGGCAGGGGGAGTCTTCCCTGATCAGGTCGACGGCCGCATCGCGTCGGTTCCCTCGTCGTCGTCCACCCTGCCGAGTCTGGTCGTGCGGATGCTCGAAGACCTGCGAGCCGCCGAGGGGACGCGGGTGCTGGAGATCGGTACGGGTACGGGCTACTCGACAGCCCTGCTGTGCCGTGTCGTCGGCGAGGGCGACGTGGTCACCGTGGACGTCGACGCGGAGGTGTCCGCCCGCGCCGGAGTGGCGCTGGCGAGTGCCGGATTCCGGCCCACCCGGGTGGTCGGCGACGGTCTGGCGGGGTACGAGGACGGTGGACCGTACGACCGAGTGATCGCTACCTGCGGTGTGCATACGGTGCTGGCCGACTGGCTGGCGCAGACTCGTCCCGGCGGGGAGGTGCTGGTCACGGTCGGCGGGTGGATGCACGCGTCCGAGCTCGTACGGCTCACCGTCACCGAGGACCACACCGCGACCGGCCGGTTCCTCGGCGGGCAGATCTCCTTCATGCTGGCCAGGCCGCAGTCGCCGCCGCCGCTGGGCATGCTGCCCGACCTCGGTGACGGCGACGAGCGTCCCGCCCGTACCACCCCGTCCGCCCTGGACGACTGGACCGCTCGTTTCGTCGCCCAGCTCGCCTGCCCCCGTGCGCAGCACATCACCCTTGACCGGGAAGGGCACACGGAACACGTACTCCTCGACGTGGCCGCCGGAGCCTGGGCGGCTCTGCGGGAAGAGGGCGGACGGTGGCTCGTGAGGCAGGGCGGGCCCGCGCGGCTCTGGGACGCGGTCGAGGAGCACCTCGGGCGCTGGCGGGCGGACGGCGCCCCCGGGCTGGAGCGCTTCGAGATCACCGTGACCCCCGACGAGCAGACCATCGCCTGGCCGACCGCCCGGTAAGAGCCCTGGTCGCCGCCTACGCTTGACCCTCCAGCCGAGGGAGACCCCAAGGTGGCGGACATGGACGACGACGCCCTCCATTCCATCGGCGAGCTGGCCCGGCTGACCGGGCTCACGGTCAAGACCATCCGGTTCTGGTCCGATGCCGGAGTGGTGCCGCCGACCGCCCGTACCCCCGCGGGCTACCGGCTCTACGGTCAGGAGGCGCTCGCCCGCCTCGGCCTCGTCAGGACGCTGCGCGACCTCGGCGTCGGGCTCGTGGACATCCGGCGTGTGCTGGAGCGCGAGATCACCGTCACCGAGGTCGCGGCGGCGCACGCCGAGGCGCTGGAGGTGCAGATCCGCACGTTGCGGCTGCGCCGGGCCGTGCTGAGAGCCGTCGCCGGACGCGGGGCCACACCTGAGGAGACGGAACTCATGCACAAGCTCGCGAATCTCTCGGACCGGGAACGCCGCCGCCTGATCCACGACTTCATCGACCACGCCTTCGAAGGCGTCGGCGCCGACGACGCGTTCATGACGGCGATGCGCGGCTCCGTACCCGTACTCCCGGACGACCCGGCCCCGGAGCAGGTCGCCGCCTGGGTGGAACTGGCCGAGCTCGTCCAGGACGACGGGTTCCGCGCCGGGATGCGGCGGGCCGCCGAGGATCAGGTCCGGGCCGCCGAGGAGGTCGGGCGGCCGGGCCCGGAGGAGACCCGGAAGCTGGCCGACATCATGCGGGCCCGGACGGACGCGGCCCGCGCGGCCGGGATCGACCCGGCGAGCGAGGAAGCCCGGCCCGTCGTCGACGAGCTCGTCCGGCGGAGCGCCGAGCTGTCCGGCCGCGAGGACGGGCCGGAGTACCGGGAGTGGCTGCTGGAGCGGCTGGAGATCGGCGATGACTCGCGGTACGAGCGGTACTGGCGGCTCGTCGCCGTCGTCAACGGCCGGCCGGAGACGCCCGGCATGGGCCCGGCCGTGAAGTGGCTGATCGCCGGGCTGCGGGCCAGTGGGGTCGGGGGGCGCGCCGAGGGGTGATCCGCCGACGGGGGTGGCGGGCGGAGTTTCCGATTCCGCCCGTCACCGGCCCGTCCCCCGCTTCCCGATCCGCCCCGCCGTCCCCCTCCGATCCCCCCACACCCGCCCCTGAACTGGCGTATCGTCAGCGCCGCGCTCAGTGAGGCGGAGGCCAGGAGGGAGCCGGTGTGCACCCGGCGAAGGAACGCATCGCGGCCGTGTTCGGCCGGGCCCAGGGCAGCGGCTATCTGCTCACGCCGAACCTGGTACTGACCGCCGCACACGTGATCGGGGACTGCGACACCCCACGGGTGATCGTCCCCGGCGGCACCGGCGTCGTCCGCTGCCGTACGGTCTGGGCGCGCGACGACAGCCGCCGCTGCGACGCCGCGCTGCTGCTCGCCGAGCGGGACCTCGTCGACGCGGGCACCGCCGCCGCCTTCGAGCCGCTCGTCTGGGGCCGCGCCTACGACCTGCGGGCCTGGCCCGGCGCCCAGGCCGTCGGCTTTCCGCGGGTCCAGCGGGACGGGGACGACGAGCTCGACACCGAGCAGATCGTCGGCACCTTCAAGCCGGGCAGCAATCTCATCGGCGGCAGACACGTGCTCGACAGCGAGCACGCCGCTCCCGAGCCGCCCGGTGACGGCGGTTCGCCGTGGGCGGGCATGTCCGGCTCCGCCGTCTTCGTCGACGGGCTCCTCGCCGGCGTCGTGTGCGCCGACCCCGGCGGCTGGCGGCACGGGCGCCTCACCGTGACCCCCTCGGCCACCCTGTGGTCGCACTTCCGGTTCCTCAGCGAGTGCCTGCTCGCGGGCCATAAACCGGAATCGCGTTCCCTCACCTCGCACCGGCAGCTGGAGGTCGAGGTGTTCGAGAGCCGGTTGCGGGACTACGTCGTCGAGAAGGCCGGCGCGCTGACCATCATCGGCCTCACCCTCTCCGACGGCGAGGGCGAGACCTGGCCGCTCGACGCCGCGTACCTCAGCCTCGAACTGGCCGGCCCCGGCGACCCGGCGGCGGGCCAGGACTTCGCGCCGCCCCTCGGGGACCCGGCGGCACCCGCCCGGCCCGTACCCTCGCCGCGGCGCGCCGAGGAGGCCCTGGCCGGGCAGCGGCGCGTCCTGCTGCGCGGCGCGGCCGGGTCGGGCAAGACGACCCTCCTCCAGTGGCTGGCCACGGTCACCGCCCGGGGCGACCTGCCGCCCGGCCTCGGCCACCTCAGCGGCTGCATGCCGCTCACCCTCCCGCTGCGGACCCTCATACGGCAGGGTGAACTCCCGCAGCCCGAGGAGTTCCTGGCCGCCGCGGCCCGGCCGCTGGCCGGACTGCCGGCCGCGCAGGGCTGGGTGACCCGCCGGCTGGCCGAGGGCACCGCGCTGCTCCTGATCGACGGCGTGGACGAGGTCCCCGAGGCCGACCGCCGGCGCACCCTGGGCTGGCTGAAGGACCTCCTGGCCGCGTACCCCGACGCGCGCTACGTCATCACCACCCGGCCCTCCGCCGTACGGGAGGGCTGGCTGGCGGACGCCGGTTTCACGGAGCTGGAGCTTCAGCCGATGAGCCGGGCCGACGTCGCGGCCTTCATCGACCGCTGGCACACCGCCGCCGGGCAGGAGCACGACGCGCGGCTACGGGCCTTCCGCGACTCCCTGACCGCCGCGGTCGTCACCAAGCGCGACCTGGGCCGGCTGGCCACCAACCCTCTGATGTGCGCGCTGATCTGCGCCCTCAACCGCTCCCGGCGCGGCTATCTGCCGCACGGCCGGATGGAGCTCTACCGGGCCGCGCTGGAGCTCCTCCTGATCCGCCGGGACCGGGAGCGCGACATCGTCGTCGGCCTGGAGGGGCCGGAGCTGGAACAGGCCCAGACCGCGCTCCTCCAGAAGATCGCGTACTGGCTGATCCGTAACGGCCGTTCCGAGCTGGAGTGGGACCGGGCCGTGGAGATCCTCGAACGCGCCCTCCCGGCGATGCCCGCCGTCGCGGCGCGCGGCAGCGCGGAGGAGATCCTGCGCCATCTGGTGCTGCGCAGCGGGCTGTTGCGGCAGCCCACCAGCGAGACGCTGGACTTCATCCACCGTACGTTCCAGGACTACCTGGGCGCCCAGGCCGCCGTCGACGACTGGGACTTCGACCTCCTCGTCAACCACGCCCACGACGACCAGTGGGAGGACGTCCTCCGGATGGCCGTCGGCCACGCCGCGCCGCGCGTCCGCGCCGAGCTGCTCCGCAAGCTGCTGGAGCGCGGCGAGCGCGAGGAGGCCGACCGGTACCGGCTGCACCTGCTGGCGGCCGCCTGTCTGGAACAGGCGACGGAGGTCGACGCGGAGATCCGCACCCGGGTCGAGAAGGCGGCGGCGGAGCTGGTGCCGCCGCGGGACCAGGAGGCGGCGAAGGCGCTGGCGACCGCGGGACAGGTGGTGCTGGACCTGCTGCCGGGGCCGGAGGGGCTCGACGACGTGGTCGCCCACGCGGTGGTCGTGGCGGCGACGACGGTGGCGGACGACCGGGCTATTCCGTTGCTGGCGCGGTACGCGACGCATCCGTCCTTGCGGGTGCGGGCGCAGTTGGTGTGGTCGTGGGACCGGTTTGAGACCGAGCACTACGCGGAGGCGGTGATCGCGAGGCTCGCGTACGCGGATGAGGGGGAGGGGGAACTGCTGTTTCTTGTGAAGTCGCGGGAACAACAGGCTGTTCTGGACCGGCTGGGAGGCGACCGCAAGGTGGTTCAGCAGGCAGACGCCGCCCAGAGCGCGCTCAGAGGCCGCTGGGTGTATCAGCGGGCGGGGTATCCGGCCGGAGACGTCATGGATTGATGTCGAGGATGCGCACTTACAGGCCCTCTGCTGCTGCGACCTCCGCGAGACGGTCTCGGGCGCCTGCGGGGATGCGGATGTTGGCGTCAGCCATGGGTTCGGTCCTCCCATGCGATTGCCGCGCCAGCTTATGGGTGCGCACCCGTACCCATAAGGCTTCTCACTCGTACGAGTGCCCCGTCACCTCCCCCCAAGCCCCCGCCAGCGCCTCCGCCACCCCCGACGCCGTCAGCGGTGCCCCGCCCAGTGAGCGCGCCGCCAGCCCGTGCAGATACGCCCCCACCGACGCCGCGTCCAGCCCCCGCAGGCCCGCCGCGAGGAGGGAGCCCGTGACGCCGGAGAGGACGTCGCCGCTGCCCGCCGTCGCCAGCCAGGGCGTTCCCGTGGGGTTCACCCGCACCGCCGTCCGGCCGGGGGCCGCGACGACCGTCGTCGAGCCCTTCAGCAGGGCCGTCGCGCCGAAGCGGGCGGCGAGCTCGCGGGCGGCGGACAGGCGGGCGGACTCGACGCGGGAGCGGCTGACGCCCAGCAGGGCGGCGGCCTCGCCCGCGTGCGGGGTCAGGACGGTCTCCGCGCCCCGCGCCCGTACCGCCGCCTCCGGCAGCAGCCGCAGGCCGTCCGCGTCGACCAGGACCGGGACGTCCGAGGCGAGGACGTCGTCCAGGGCCCGGCGGGCCGCCGCGTCGTCGCCCACGCCGGGGCCGACCACCCACGCCTGGACGCGGCCGGCCTTCGACGGCGGGCCCTCCGAGACGAGGGTCTCGGGGAAGCGGGAGACCACCGCCTCCGCCGCCGGGCCCGCGTAGCGGACCGCGCCCGCGCCGCCGTGCAGGGCGCCCGCCACGGCCAGGACGGCCGCGCCGGGGTAGCGGGCCGAACCGGCCACCACGCCGACCACGCCCCGCCGGTACTTGTCGCTCTCCGCCGCCGGACGCGGCAGCAGCGCCGCGACGTCCGCGTGCTGGAGCGCCTCGGCCTCGGGCCTGCGCGGCAGGTGCGGCCCCAGGCCGATGTCGATCAGGCGGAGCGCCCCCGCCCGCTCCCGGGCCGGGTCGATGAGCAGGCCCGGCTTGTACGCGCCGAAGGTCACCGTCGCGTCCGCGCGGACCGTCGCCCCGCGCACCTCGCCGCTGTCCGCGTCGACCCCGCTGGGCAGGTCCACGGCGAGGACCAGCGCGCCCTCGGCGGCCGCCACCAGGGCCTCCGCCTCCGGGCGCAGCCCGCCCCGGCCGCCGATGCCGACGATCCCGTCCACGACCAGGTCCGCGCGGCGCACCGCCCGGTCGCCCTCCTCGGCCGACGCGACCCGCCCGCCCGCCGCCCGCAGCGCGGCCAGCCCGCCCTGGTGCGTCCGCTCCGGGGCGAGGAGCACCGCCGTCACCCCGGCGCCCCGGCGCGCCAGGCGCGCGCCGGCGTAGAGCGCGTCCCCGCCGTTGTCACCGCTGCCGACGAGCAGCGCCACCCGTGCCCCGTACGTACGCCCCAGCAGGTCCGCGCAGGCCGCCGCCAGCCCGGCGGCGGCGCGCTGCATCAGGGCGCCCTGGGGGAGCTGTGCCATGAGCGCGCGCTCGGCGGCCCGTACGGTCTCGACGCTGTAGGCGGTCCTCATGGGTCCCAGTGTCACCGCCGGGCCCCGGGCCCGCCCCTGAAATGACGGAGTCGTCCCCTGAGCCGGGGCCCCCGGCGCCCCGCCCCTCACGCCCATCCCGGAGGTCCTGAGACACTGACGGGGATGAACGAGACTCCGATGCGCGCCCGTGCCCTGGTCGACCTGGCCGCCCTGCGGGCCAACGTACGCGTGCTGCGCGCCCGCGCGCCCCAGGCGCAGCTGATGGCCGTGGTCAAGGCGGACGCGTACGGCCACGGCGCGGTGCCGTGCGCCCGCGCCGCCCGCCGGGCCGGTGCCGCCTGGGTCGGCACGGCCACCCCGCAGGAGGCGCTCGCGCTGCGCGCGGCCGGGGACGAGGGCCGGCTGCTGTGCTGGCTGTGGACCCCGGGCGGGCCCTGGCGGGAGGCGATCGAGGCCGACGTCGACGTCACCGTGAGCGGTGTGTGGGCCGTCGAGGAGATCCGGGCGGCCGCCCGGGCGGCGGGCCGGCCCGCCCGCGTCCAGCTGAAGATCGACACCGGTCTGGGCCGTAACGGCTGCCAGCCCGACGACTGGCCGGAACTGATCGCCGCCGCCCGCGCCGCCGAGGACGAGGGCGTCCTGCGCGTCACCGGCGTGTGGTCGCACTTCGCGTGCGCGGACGAGCCCGGTCACCCTTCCATCCAGGCGCAGCTGGGGGTCTTCCGGGACGCGCTGGCCTACGCCGAGGGCCAGGGGATCGAGCCGGAGGTGCGGCACATAGCCAACTCCCCGGCCATGCTCACGCTGCCGGAGACCCACTTCGACCTGGTGCGGACCGGCGTCGCGATCTACGGCGTCTCGCCGGCCCCCGAGATCGGCACCCCGCAGGAGCTGGGGCTGCGCCCGGTCATGACGCTGTCCGCCTCCCTGGCGTCCGTGAAGCGGGTGCCGGGCGGGCACGGTGTCTCGTACGGGCATCACTACATCACCCCGGGACCCACTACTCTCGCCCTGGTTCCCGTCGGCTACGCGGACGGGATCCCGCGCGCCGGGTCCGGCACCGGGCCGGTGCTGATCGGCGGGAAGTGGCGGACGGCCGCCGGCCGGGTGGCCATGGACCAGTTCGTGGTCGACCTCGGTGGCGACACGGCCCGGGTCGGCGACGAGGCGGTGCTGTTCGGACCGGGCGACCGGGGCGAGCCGACCGCCGAGGACTGGGCGCGGGCCACCGGGACCATCGCGTACGAGGTCGTGACACGCATCTCGAACCGGGTTCCGCGCGTCTATGTCGGTGAGGACGCCGACTAGGGTCCCGGCGGCGAGTACGGACGTGAACGAGAGCGTGAACCGGCAACGGAGCTAGGACACGGGGGTCACGGAATGAGCGACAGCGCGAACACGGGCGGGGAGGCGGCGGCCGCGGCGGCCGCACTCACGGCCACGGGGGCCGTCCCGGCCGGCTGGCGGCGGGGGCGGGCGCCGCGGGCGCGGCGCTCGGCGTGGTGGCCGCCGGAGCCGCCGTCGGGGTGGCCGTGGAGCGGCTCACCGTGGGGCGCGGGATACGCCGTAAGGCCCGCCTCGCGCTGGACGCCGCCGGGCCGTACGGGACGCTGCGCGGCACGCCCGGCACCGCGGTCGCCGAGGACGGCACCCGGATCGCCTACGAGGTCGACGAGGTCTGCCCGGAGCCCGCCAAGCGGTTCCTCGGGCGCCGCCCCGCGCCGCCCGTCACCGTGATCTTCAGCCATGGCTACTGCCTCCAGCAGGACGCCTGGCACTTCCAGCGCGCCGCCCTGCGCGGCGCCGTCCGCGCCGTCTTCTGGGACCAGCGCAGCCACGGCCGCTCGGAGCGCGCCCGCACCCCCGGCGTCTCCATCGACCTCCTCGGCCGCGACCTCAAGGCCGTCATCGACGCCGCCGCGCCCGAGGGGCCGCTGGTGCTGGTGGGGCACTCGATGGGCGGCATGACGATGATGGCGCTCGCCGCCCAGTACCCCGAGCTGATCGCCGAGCGCGTCGTCGGCGCCGCCTTCATCGGCACGTCCGCCGGGGGGATGGCCGAGAACACCTACGGTCTCCCGGCCGTCGGGATGAGCGTGGTGCGGCGCGTCCTGCCGGGCGCGCTCAAGCTGATGTCCGCGCAGCCGGAGCTGGTCGAGAAGGGGCGGAAGGCCACCGCCGAGCTCATCGGCGGGATCATCAAGCGCTACTCCTTCGGTTCGAAGGACGTGGATCCGGCCGTGGCGCGGTTCGGCGAGCGGCTGATCGAGGCCACCCCGGTCGACGTCGTCGCCGCCTTCTACCCGGTCTTCGCCGAGCACGAGAAGAAGGCGGCGCTGCGCGCCTTCGACCACCGGCCCGTGCTCGTCCTCGCCGGCGACCGGGACATGGTCACGCCGTACGAGCACAGCGAGGCCATCGCGGAGGCCCTGCCCGCCGCCCGGCTGGTGTGCGTACCGGGCGCGGGTCACATGGTGATGCTGGAGCGGCCCGGAACGGTCGACGACCACCTGGCCGAACTGCTGGCGGCGGCCGGCGCGAGCGGCGCGCAGGCGGGGTTGCGGCACGCGGCCGGAGCGCGTCGGCGGGGCTGAGCCCCGTACCATCGGCGGGTATGAACGCCGTCCCGAACGCCCGGCCTGACGCCGCAGCCACCGTCGCCACCGCCATCTCCACCACCTCCGCCCAGGTCACCGTCAAGTCCGCCGAGGGCATGCGGGACTTGGGCCGCCGGCTCGCCGCCCTGCTGCGCCCCGGCGACCTGCTGCTCCTCACGGGCGAGCTGGGTGCCGGCAAGACGACCCTGACGCGCGGGCTCGGCGAGGGCCTCGGCGTGCGGGGCGCCGTCACGTCCCCGACGTTCGTGATCGCCCGCGCCCACCCGCCGCTCGGCGACGGCCCGGCCCTGGTCCACGTCGACGCCTACCGGCTGAACGGCGGCCTCGACGAGATGGAGGACCTCGACCTCGACGTCTCGCTGCCGGAGTCGGTGATCGTCGTGGAGTGGGGCGACGGCAAGGTCGAGGAGCTGTCCGAGGACCGGCTGCACATCGTCATCGAGCGCGCGGAGGGCGCGGACGGGCTCGCGCTGGACGAGGCCGACGACGTCCGCACGGTGACCCTGGCGGGCGTGGGCCCGCGCTGGGCGGGTGTGGATCTCACCGCGCTGGCGTGACAGGGGTGAGCCCCGGGGCGTGCGGGGTCTCCGCGCGCCTCCCCCGTATTCCGACAAGCCGTCGGCAAGATGTTGCGCGGGTGGTATCGGGCGTGGTCACATGGAGGCAGAGACATGGTTAGGTCTACCTAACCTTGCCCCAGCTGCCCCAGGAGGCGCCCATGTCGGCCCATGAGCCTGCTGCCGAGCCTGTCGCCGCGACCGATGAGAACCGCCGCGAGAACCGCCGCCCCGAGGGTCCGGGCGGGCTTCCGGCGATGTCGATGCGGGATCTTCTGGCGGCTTGTGCGGCGGCGGACGCGGTGTCCACGCCGCCTCGGGCGCCTCGGGCGCCGGAGGCGCCGGTTCCGGGGGATGAGCGGGATGCGGCGTAGCGGGGATTAGCTCGTACGGGGGTAAGGACGGCGGGGGTGCGGGCCGCTGCGCGGGGCTTGTTCCCCACCCCGCCCCTTCCCGCTGTATCCGATGTGCGGCTCCGCCGCGTGGCGGGGGCTCCGCCCCCGGACCTCCTTTTCCGCGCTCCGCGCGGTGTCCTCAAGCGCCGGACGGGCTGATTTCAGCCCGTCCGGGGGCACCTCCCAGCGGTAGCTGGGGGAGTTTGAGGACATTCGGGAAGGGGCGGGTAGGGGAAAACGTCCCTACGGGACCACAACCACCCGCGCCCCGTTCACCGCCACATTCCACAGCGCCAGACCATCCGCCGGACGCTCCCGGATCCCGCCCGTCTTCTTCGCCGTCGTCGACGGATTCGGCGAAGACCCGTCCACGGCGGCACTGAACCCGAACACGACCCCGTTCGCATCGCGGTGGAACCGCACGATGTGCTCGACCGGGATCCCGTCCGAGCCCGTCCCCGTGGGGTCGCGGGAAGTGACCTTGTACGGGCCGACCGGGGGGTTCACCGCGCTGGGGGCGACCTCGAAGGTCCGGGTGGGCTTGCCGTCGGCGCCGACCAGCCAGACCCGCTTCTGCGCGAGGGCGTAGACGACGCGGGCGCCGGTGCCGGAGTGCTCGGGGAGCGCCGTCGCGGCCTCCTTCTCCTTGGCCGCCTTGTCCTGGGACGCCGCGTCCTGGCCCTGCCCTTGCTCCTTGCCGGACGGCGAGGAAGCGGACGCGTGGGGGCGGTCGGGCGCGGCCTCGGCCTGGAAGGCGAGGAAGCCGACGCCGCCCAGCGCCGCGGCGGTGAGCGCGGCCACGATGATCCCCGAACTGCGTGCCACGGCTGCGCACCCTTTCGTCCTGCGTACGGCTATGCGGCTGACCGTAGCACCCGCGTACGCCCCCGCCGCGCGCTCGGCGCGGGCGGGCGCGGGCACCGCCCGCCCCATGGCGAGCCGTAGGCTGTCAGTGTGCTGCTGCTCGCTCTTGATACCGCCACTCCCGCCGTCACCGTCGCCCTTCACGACGGCGACGAAGTCATCGCCGAATCGCGTCAGGTGGACGCCCGCAGGCACGGTGAGCTGCTGCTCCCGGCCGTCGACCGGGTGCTCGGCGAGGCCGGCCGCACGCTGGACGCCGTCACCGGCATCGTCGTCGGCGTCGGCCCCGGCCCCTACACCGGCCTGCGCGTCGGCATCGTGACCGCCGCGACCTTCGGCGCCGCGCTGTCCGTCCCCGTGCACGGCCTGTGCTCCCTGGACGGCATCGCCTACGCCGCCGGGCGGGCCGGGCTGGAGGGCGAATTCGTCGTCGCGACGGACGCCCGCCGCAAGGAGGTCTACTGGGCCCGGTACGCCGACGCCCGTACCCGGGTCACCGAGCCCGCCGTGGACCGCCCCGCCGACCTCACCGAGCCCCTCGCCGGCCTCACCGCCATCGGCGCGGGCGCCGTGCTCTACCCCGACGCCTTCACGGACGTCCGGGCCGACATGCCCGAGCACCAGTACGCGGGCGCGCTGGCCTCCCTCGCCGCCGAGCGGCTCCGCACGGGCGGCGAGTTCCTGCCCGACACACCGCTGTACCTGCGCCGCCCGGACGCCAAGGTGCCGGCCAACTACAAGGTGGTCACCCCGCAGTGACCGGCACCGTGCGGATCCGCGAGATGCGCTGGTGGGACATCGCGCCGGTGCTGGAGCTGGAGCGCGCGCTGTTCCCGGACGACGCCTGGTCGAAGGGCCTGTTCTGGTCCGAGCTGGCACACGCGCGCGGCGCGGGCGCCAACCGCCGGTACGTGGTGGCCGAGTGGACCGACCCGGCCGCCGTGCCCGACGCCGCCCCCGGCCCGGCCGAGGGCGGCGCCCCGGGCGCCGGCCCGGGGCGTGGCGGGCCGCCATGTGAGCGCCACCGACGAGCCGACGGGCGCGGGCGCGTCCGGCGCGGGCCCCGGCAGCCGGATCGTCGGGTACGCCGGCCTCGCCGCGATCGACGGCACCGGGGACGTCCAGACCATCGCCGTCGCCTACGACCACTGGGGCACCGGCCTCGGCGCCCGCCTGCTCACCGAGCTCCTCACCACCGCGACCGCCTTCGAGTGCCGCGAGGTGCTCCTGGAGGTCCGGGTGGACAACACCCGCGCCCAGCGGCTCTACGAACGCTTCGGCTTCGAACCCGTCGGCGTCCGCCGTGGCTACTACCAGCCCGGTAACGTCGACGCCCTCGTCATGCGCCTCACCGACCCCGACTCGGCAGTGCGAGGTACCACCCATGGCCCTGAGAGCTGATGAACCACTTGTCCTAGGCATCGAGACCTCCTGCGACGAGACGGGCGTCGGCATCGTCCGCGGCCACACCCTCCTCGCCGACGCCGTCGCCTCCAGCGTCGACGAGCACGCCCGCTTCGGCGGGGTCGTCCCGGAGGTCGCGAGCCGCGCGCACCTGGAGGCGATGGTCCCCACCATCGAGCGGGCGCTGAAGGAGGCGGGCGTCCGCGCGCGCGACCTCGACGGCGTCGCCGTCACGGCCGGCCCCGGCCTCGCGGGCGCCCTGCTCGTCGGCGTCGCGGCGGCCAAGGCGTACGCGTACGCCCTCGGCAAGCCCCTCTACGGCGTCAACCACCTCGCCTCGCACATCTGTGTGGACCAGCTGGAGCACGGCGCGCTGCCCGAGCCGACCATGGCCCTGCTGGTCAGCGGCGGCCACTCCGCGCTGCTGCTGGCCCCCGACATCACCTCCGACGTCCGCCCCCTGGGCTCGACGATCGACGACGCCGCGGGCGAGGCGTTCGACAAGGTCGCCCGCGTCCTGCACCTCGGCTTCCCCGGCGGCCCCGTCATCGACCGCTACGCCCGCGAGGGCGACCCCGCCGCGATCCGCTTCCCGCGCGGCCTGACCGGCTCCCGCGACCCCGTCTACGACTTCTCCTTCTCCGGCCTCAAGACCGCCGTCGCCCGCTGGATCGAGGCCCGGCGGGCGGCCGGCGAGGAGGTCCCGGTCGCGGACGTCGCCGCGTCCTTCCAGGAGGCCGTCGTCGACGTCCTCACCCGGAAGGCCGTACGGGCCTGCGCGGACAACGGCGTCGACCACCTCATGATCGGCGGTGGCGTCGCCGCCAACACCCGGCTGCGGGCCCTGGCCGCCCGCCGCTGCGAGGACGCGGGCATCACCCTGCGGGTGCCCCGCCCGAAGCTGTGCACGGACAACGGCGCCATGGTCGCGGCGCTGGGCGCGGAGATGATGGCCCGGGGCCGCACGGCGTCCTCGTGGGGCCTGTCGGCCGACTCCTCGCTGCCGGTGACGGAGACGCATGTACCGGCGCCCCAGGGCTCCCACGGCTCCCACGGCCTCCACACGCACGACCACGTCCATGAACTGAGCAAGAAGAACCTCTACGACTCGTGAACGCCCTGCCGCCACCCCCTCCTCCCGCTCACATACGCACCTGGCCCGACCGCCCGGCCCTGCTCGCCGACCGGGCCCGCGCCATCGGCGGGCTCGTCCACGCCCAACTGGCCCCGCGGCGGCTGCTGCTCCTGTGGCTGCTCACCGCCCTGACGGTCCTCGGCTGGGTGTTCGCCGTGCTGGGCCTCGAAGCCGTCGCGGACGGCGGCACGGTCCGGTACCTCCACGCGGCCGCCTTCCTCGCCCTGGCCGGCTGCGCGGCCGTGCCCTCGGTCCTCGGCATCGCCTCGGGCCTCCGCAAGGACCGCCGCGCCCGCGAACGCCTGCGCCTGTGGACGTCCCTGGACCGCGACCCGTACGGCGACCAGGTGTACCGGGCGGCGGGCCTGACCTGGTTCTGGCTGCTGATGTCGCTGCTGCCGGCGGCGGTCGCCGCGGTCGTCGCCTGCGCGTACGTGGCGGAGGTGTTCGCACGGCCGCCGGGGGAGACCGCCGGGACGACGTACGCCTACGCGGTGGGCTTCACGGCACCGCTGGCGGCGGCGGGCGCGCAGGGCGTGGGGAAGGCGCTGGCGCACCGGCGGTGGGCGCGGGGGATGGCGGAAGCCGCGGCCGGGACGGGCCCCCGCCACGGCTGAGCCGGGCGGAGGGACGCCGACCGGGTTCCGTCCCAGGGCCTTTCTGCCGGCCTTTCCGCCGGCCTTTCCCGCTGCCGGGTCATCACCCCGGCCGGCCTCCTCCTGCGGCCCGGTCTCATTCCCCGGGCGGCTTCCTCCCGCGGTTTCCGCGGTTTCCGCGGCTCCCGCGACCGGATGCCGCGCGGGCGGGCCCTTTCCGCGTGGTGTCCCATTCGGGTGAGCGGGCTCCGGGGCGGGGAGTGCCGCGCGCACGGGAGAGCGCCGCCCGGGCCCTCGGCGCCGCCCTCGGTGTCATGAGCGCCGCGCGCGTGCCGGTGCCCCACGCGGCAACCCCCGTCGGCCGGTCACCGGCACCTAGGGCTACGGGCGCGTGGCCACCGGCACCGAGCGCTACGCGCGCGCCGGGTGTCCCAGCAGCATCGTCGGGGCGCCGGCCACCCGCGTGAGCAGGATCGTGCAGGAGTTCGTGCCGTCGAGCTTGAGCTTCTTGCGGAGCTCCTCCGGCTCCACCGCCGAGCCGCGCTTCTTCACGGTCACGACGCCCACCTTCCGCTCGCGCAGCAGCGCCTTGAGCTTCTTCAGGTTGAAGGGCAGGACGTCGGTGATCTCGTACGCCGTCGCGAACGGCGTCTCCACCAGGCGGTCCGAGGTCACATACGCGATCGTCTCGTCGATCAGCCCGCCCGCCACCCGCTCCGCGACGTCCGCGACCAGGTGCGCGCGGATCACCGCGCCGTCCGGCTCGTAGAGATAGCGGCCCACGGGGCGGACGGCCGGGTCGGGGAGTCCCGCGCCCACCAGTGTGTGCGCCCCCGGCAGCAGCGTCGCGCGGCGGGCGCCCGGCGTCGTGCCGAACCACAGCACGGCCTCCTTGACGTCGCCGCCGTCCGAGATCCACTCGGCCTCGGCCGCTTCCGGGACGGCCTCGTGGGGGACGCCGGGGGCGATCTTGAGGGCGGCGTGCGGTGCCTTCAGGGCCGCTCCCACCGCCCAGGAGAGCGGCGGCGAATACGCCTCGGGGTCGAAGATCCGGCCCCGGCCGCCGCGCCGCGCCGGGTCGACGAAGACCGCGTCGTACCCGGCGGTGCCGATCTCCGCGACATCCGCGCAGCGCACCTCGATCAGCTCCGCGAGCCCCAGCGCCTCGGCGTTGGCCCGGGCGACCTCGCAGGTCAGCGGGGACCGGTCGACGGCCAGGACCCGGATGCCCAGCCGGGCCAGGGCCAGCGCGTCGCCGCCGATGCCACAGCACAGATCGGCCACCGAGCGGATCCCGAGCGCGGCGAGGCGGGCCGCGCGGTACTCGGCCACGGACTTCCGGGTGGACTGCTCCACGCCGTCCGGGGTGAAGAACATGCGGTACGCGTCGTCGGCGCCGAACTTCGCGACCGCCCGCTGCCGCAGCCGGGCCTGGCCGAGGGCCGCCGAGACCAGCTCGGCGGGGTGCTCCCGGCGCAGCCGGGTCGCCGTGGCGAGCTCCCGCGCGGGGTCGTGGTCGCGGAGCCCCGCGAGGAGCCGCCGGCCCTCGTCGGTGCGGAGGGCGGCGAAGGCGTCGAGTCCGGCGGCGGTGAGTTCGGCGGCGGTCTGCGTGTTCGGTGCGGGCACGTGTCCCATTCTCGCCGACCGGGTGCCCCGGGACGGGCCGTCGGCGAGAGCGTCACTCGAATACATGAACAACAATCGGAATGGTGAGCCCCTCCATATCCGGCCTCCGGGCCTCTCGCCGCCGTTTCCGCACCACCGGCCCCGCCTGTGCCGCGGCCCTGCTCCTGGCCGGGCTGCTCGCGGGCTGCTCGTCCGGGTCGTCCTCCGGCCCGGACAAGGCGGCCGGCTCGCCCTCCGCCCGTACCGGCACGGGCACGGGCGCGGCCTCGCCGGGCGCGGCCGCGCCGGACCCGGAGACGTACCGCCGCTGGGGCCTCGACAAGCCGCTCGCCGCGCCCCCGAAGCCGCCCTCGGCGAAGCTGACGGACGGGATGCGGCCGGGGGACGCGCCCAAGGTCGTCAAGCGGGTGCCCACCCAGGACAAGGTCGTCTTCGTGACCTTCGACGACGGGGCCGAGAAGGACCCCGCGTTCGTGCGGATGGCCAAGGACCTCAAGCTGCCGTTCTCGATGTTCCTCACCGACGACATCGCCCGCGCGGGCAGCGGCTACGACTACTTCGAGCGGCTGCGGGGCGAGGCGGGCGCCGACGGGAAGCGCAACGGCGTCCACAACCACACCCTGTCGCACCCCAACCTCCGCACCCTGTCGCCGGAGGCCCAGCGCCGGGAGGTGTGCGGGCAGCAGGAGGCGCTGGAGAAGCGGTTCGGCAGCCGCCCGCCGCTCTTCCGGCCGCCTTACGGCAACTACAACGACGCGACGCTGACGGCGGCGGGCGGCTGCGGGGTGAAGGCGGTCGTGCTGTGGGAGGCGACGATGCAGATCAACGACATGCGCTACGCGGACGGCGGCAAGCTGCGCGCGGGCGACATCGTGCTGGCGCACTTCCGGGGCCCGCAGGAGCTCAAGGGCACGTCCATGACCCAGCACGTCACCAACATGCTGCGCAGCATCCAGCGGCAGGGGTTCACGGTGGCCCGCCTGGAGGACTACGTGTAGGGCCGTGCGCGCGGGGCGGCACCGTGGGAGCCATACGAAGAATCCGGAGGATTACGACCCCCGGCCCGCGGGCAGATCCACCTCTGCGCCGGGACGCCGGGGCGCGCCGCCCCGGCCGGGCGGAACACCGTGCGCGGACACCGCGCGACGCGGGCGGGCCCGCTCCGGTCCCACCGTCCGGGGGTGTACCCCCAGGGGTGAAACCGCGAGCTCGCCGCACGGCGAATTGGCACTCCGCTTGACCGAGTGCTAACCGCGTCATAGTCTCGGCTCCGTTGGCACTCTCCATCGGTGAGTGCCAGCCACAGCGACGGGCAGGATCCGGCACCCGCGACGACGGATGCTCCTGGTCGCCACCTCAGACAGATAACCCCGTGAGATCTCCGAAGGGGGAGGTCGGATCGTGACGACCACCAGCTCCAAGGTTGCCATCAAGCCGCTCGAGGACCGCATTGTGGTCCAGCCGCTCGACGCCGAGCAGACCACGGCCTCGGGCCTGGTCATTCCGGACACCGCCAAGGAGAAGCCCCAGGAGGGCGTCGTCCTGGCCGTGGGCCCGGGCCGCTTCGAGGAGGGCAACCGCCTTCCGCTCGACGTCTCCGTCGGCGATGTCGTGCTCTACAGCAAGTACGGCGGCACCGAGGTGAAGTACAACGGCGAGGAGTACCTCGTCCTCTCGGCTCGCGACGTTCTCGCGATCATCGAGAAGTGAGCCGGGGGTCCGGGGGTCGCTCCCCGGGCCGGTACTTGCACCCCGTTTGATGTGATCTGTGCCCTGGTCCCCGTGTCATTTCGACAATTGGGCACCAGGGCGCAGTTCGTTTGAGAGGACTTGAAGCAACTCATGGCGAAGATCCTGAAGTTCGACGAGGATGCCCGTCGCGCCCTCGAGCGTGGCGTCAACAAGCTGGCCGACACGGTCAAGGTGACGATCGGCCCCAAGGGCCGCAACGTCGTCATCGACAAGAAGTTCGGTGCCCCGACCATCACCAACGACGGTGTCACCATCGCGCGTGAGGTCGAGCTCGACGACCCGTACGAGAACCTCGGCGCCCAGCTCGTCAAGGAGGTGGCGACCAAGACCAACGACATCGCGGGCGACGGCACCACCACCGCCACCGTGCTGGCCCAGGCGCTGGTCCGCGAGGGTCTGCGCAACGTCGCCGCCGGCGCCTCCCCGGCTTCCCTGAAGAAGGGCATCGACGCCGCGGTCAAGGCCGTCTCCGACGAGCTGCTCGCGACCGCCCGTCCGATCGAGGACAAGTCCGACATCGCCGCCGTCGCCGCCCTGTCCGCCCAGGACAAGCAGGTCGGCGAGCTCATCGCCGAGGCGATGGACAAGGTCGGCAAGGACGGCGTCATCACCGTCGAGGAGTCGAACACCTTCGGCCTGGAGCTCGACTTCACCGAGGGCATGGCCTTCGACAAGGGTTACCTGTCCCCCTACATGGTGACCGACCAGGAGCGTATGGAGGCCGTCCTCGACGACCCGTACATCCTGATCCACCAGGGCAAGATCGCCTCGATCCAGGACCTGCTGCCGCTGCTGGAGAAGGTCATCCAGGCCGGCGCCAGCAAGCCGCTGCTGATCATCGCCGAGGACGTCGAGGGCGAGGCGCTCTCCACCCTCGTCGTCAACAAGATCCGTGGCACCTTCAACGCCGTGGCCGTCAAGGCCCCCGGCTTCGGTGACCGCCGCAAGGCGATGCTCGGCGACATGGCCACCCTCACCGGTGCCACCGTCATCGCCGAGGAGGTCGGCCTCAAGCTCGACCAGGCCGGTCTGGACGTGCTGGGCACCGCCCGCCGCGTGACGATCACCAAGGACGACACCACCATCGTCGACGGTGGCGGCAACCACGACGACGTCGTCGGCCGCGTCGCCCAGATCAAGGCCGAGATCGAGTCCACGGACTCCGACTGGGACCGCGAGAAGCTCCAGGAGCGCCTCGCCAAGCTCGCCGGTGGCGTCTGCGTCATCCGCGTGGGTGCGGCCACCGAGGTCGAGCTCAAGGAGAAGAAGCACCGTCTGGAGGACGCCATCTCCGCGACCCGCGCCGCGGTCGAGGAGGGCATCGTCTCCGGTGGTGGCTCCGCGCTCGTCCACGCCGTCAAGGTCCTCGAGGGCAACCTCGACAAGACCGGCGACGAGGCCACCGGTGTCGCCGTGGTCCGCCGCGCCGCCGTCGAGCCGCTGCGCTGGATCGCCGAGAACGCCGGCCTTGAGGGCTACGTCATCACCTCGAAGGTCGCCGAGCTCGACAAGGGCCAGGGCTTCAACGCCGCGACCGGCGAGTACGGCGACCTGGTGAAGGCCGGCGTCATCGACCCGGTCAAGGTCACCCGATCCGCCCTGGAGAACGCCGCCTCCATCGCCTCCCTGCTGCTCACGACCGAGACCCTGGTCGTCGAGAAGCCGGCCGAGGAGGAGGCCGAGGCCGGTCACGGTCACGGCCACGCCCACTAGTTACGGCTCTCCGGCCGCAGCCGCACCGAGGCCCGGCGCCCCTTCGGGGGTGCCGGGCCTCGGCCGTGCCCGGGCGCTCCCGCTACTTCGGTCCGTACTTACGGCCCGTCGTGGACGACGCCCGCGACACGACCCGGTGCGGCGCCAGCTTCATCAGACCCGTGATCGCCTTGTACCGGGGGTCGGGCACGGACAGCGTCTTGCCGTGCCCCAGGTCCCGCAGCGCCGCCCCGACCAGCTTGTCCGCGTCCAGCCACAGCCAGCCGGGCACGTTGTCGGTGCCCATGCCGGCCCGCTCGTGGAACTCCGTCCGGACGAATCCGGGGCACAGGACCATCAGCCGCACCCCGCTGCCCGCCAGGTCCCGCGCGACGCCCTGGGTGAACTGCACCACCCACGCCTTGCTCGCCCCGTACGTGCCGCGCGGCACGAAGGCCGCCACCGAGGCGACGTTGATGACCGCGCCCCGGCGGCGCTCGCGCATCGCCTCGGTGGCCGCCGCCGTCAGCCGCAGCACCGCCTCGCAGTGCACCTTGAGCATCTTCAGCTCGTCGGCCATGGAGACCTCGAGGAAGCGGCCCTTGTTGCCGAAGCCCGCGTTGTTGACCAGCAGGTGCACCGGGCGGGCCGGGTCACGGAGCCGGGCCTCTACCGCCTCGATGCCCTTGTCCTCGGAAAGGTCGGCGGCGAGCACCTCCACCTCCACGCCGTGCCGGTCGTGGAGTTCGGTCGCCTGCTCGCCGAGCCGCTGCTCGTTGCGGGCCACCAGCACCAGGTCATGGCCCTCGCCCGCCAGCCGGCGGGCGAACGCGGCGCCGATCCCGGCGGTCGCGCCTGTGATCAATACAGTCGTCATACCGGCACGGTAGAGCCCGGCGGCGGCATGTGTACCGCCGCGGTGCCCATGGGGTGGATCTTCGGCCAACGTCAGGCGCTCGCCCGGTAGGCCAGCGCCTTCTCCCGGGTCTTCTCGGGGAGCGCGTCACCAGCAGCCAAAACATCGGGCAGCAGGTCCCGTTCCGTGGTGCTCGCGCGGAACAGGAAGGAGACCGTGACGGAGTGCGCGGGACGGTGGACCACCGTGACGGGATCACCCGCACGGACCTCCCCGGGGGCGATCACCCGAAGGTAGGCCCCCGGCACGGCGGCCTGGGTGAAGCGCTTCATCCAGCCCCGCTCGCCCAGCCAGTCGGCGAACATCCGGCAGGGGATGCGGGGCGAGGTCACCTCCAGCACCAGATCGGGGCCGACGCGCCAGCGCTCGCCGACGAGCGCGCCGCTGACGTCGATCCCCCGGGTGGTGAAGTTCTCGCCGAAGGTCCCGTCGGGCAGTGCGCGGTCCAGCTCGCGCTGCCAGCGGTCGAGGTCCTCGCGGGCGTACGCGTAGACGGCCTGGTCGTCGCCGCCGTGCAGATGCAGGTGGGTGATGTTGTCGCCGGCGAGCCCGCTGCCGCCCACGCCCCGGGGACCGGGCGCCGCCACGGCGACGGGTCCGTCCACCGGGCGCTTGTCGATGCCGGTGCCCAGGCCGGCCGTGAAGCCGCCGAGCTCGGCGGTCGTGGCGCGGCCGACGTTCACGGACAGGAGCGAGGGGGCGAGCGAGGGGGAAGCGGTGGGGGCGGAAGGCGAGGTCATGGGTGAAGGCTAGGGGAGCCCCCTACAGGCCCTCAAAGGCATTCGCCGTCATTTCGGCCCGGGCCCAAGGTGGTCTTATGCTCAAGACATGATCGAGGCTCGTCATCTGAGGGTGCTGCGCGCGGTGGCCGCCACCGGTTCGTTCTCGGCCGCGGCCCGTGAGCTGGGCTGCACCCAGCCCGCCGTCAGCCAGCAGATGAAGGCCCTGGAGCAGTCCGCGGGCACCCCGCTGCTGATCCGCACGGGCCGGGAGATGCGGCTGACCCAGGCCGGCGAGGCCCTGGTGCGGCACGCCTCCGGGATCCTGGCCGGGCTGACCGCCGCCGAGGAGGAGGTCGCGGCGATCGCCGGGCTGCGGGCCGGGCGGGTGCGGATGGTGTCCTTCCCCAGCGGCAGCTCGACGCTGGTGCCCGGCGCGCTGGCACAGATGCGGGCCGCGCACCCGGGTACCCGGGTCTCCCTGGTGGAGGCCGAGCCGCCGCGCTCGGTGGAGATGCTGCGCGAGGGCGACTGCGAGATCACGCTGGCCTTCCGCTATCCCGACGCGCGGGGCTCGGACCCGGCCGCGGAGTGGGAGGACCTGGTCGTACGCCCGCTGCTGACCGACCGTCTCGTGGGCGTGGTGCCGGAGGGGCACCGGCTCGCGGGTGCCGAGCGGATCGGGATGGCCGAGCTGGCCGACGAGTCGTGGATCGCGGGCTGCCCGCGCTGCCGGCGGCACCTGGTGGAGGTGTGCGAGAGCACCGGCTTCACCCCGCGGATCGACTTCGCGACCGATGACTACCCATCGGTGTTCGGGCTGGTCGGGGCGGGGCTCGGGGTCGCGGTGATGCCCGAGCTGGCGCTGGCGGCGGTCCGGCCGAAGGGTGCCCGGACGGTACCGGTCGAGCCGGTGGTGCAGCGCGAGATCGTGGCCCTCACCCTGCCGGACCTGGCCAGGGTGCCGGCGGTCGCGGCGATGCTGGACGAACTGGTGGCGGCGGCCGCGCGCTAGCGGCTGCCCGCCCGGCGGCTCCGGTGGGGTCCGTCGCGGGTTCCCGGCGGCTGAGCTGGCTCGGCGAAGTCCGGCAGCACCCCGAAGGGGCGCGGGGAACCGCGCGACCAGCCACGACGCACCCGCGGATGACGCCGGAGTCCCAGCGGAGCGCTAGGCGCCGGTCGTGCTCACGGCGATGACCCGGTGTCGCGCGCGGCCCATGAGCTCCTCACGCTCGTCCTCGGTCAGGCCGCCCCACACGCCGTAGGGCTCCCGTACGGCCAGGGCGTGCGCCGCGCACTCGGCCCGCACCGGGCAGCGCATGCACACCTCCTTGGCCGAGGTCTCGCGGGCGCTGCGGGCCGCGCCGCGCTCGCCCTCGGGATGGAAGAACAGGGAGCTGTCGACCCCGCGGCAGGCGGCCAGGAGCTGCCAGTCCCACAGGTCGGCGTTGGGACCGGGAAGGCGGGAGAAATCTGCCATTGCTATCCCCTCGAAGCGATCCGCCGGGGCGACCCGCCGGAGGATCCGGCGTGAGTGACCCGGTGCGAGCGATCAGATGCGGACGCACTACCTGTGTCCTTACAACCGCCAAACAAGCGGATGTAAATATGACTGATTGCGAATCTAGTCATAGACACCAGCAAATGGGAAGAAAAACTGCTCCGCGTGGGCAAATGGGGCATCGCTTGCGCGCCGGGAAGGGCGCCCCCAATGCGCCCTGCTCCGTGTCCGCGCCCTCACGTAGAGTGCCGAAGGTGGCCGACCGAGCCCGTAACTCTTTCGGGTGACCGTCGTTGAGAGGGCGGAGGCGGTTGACGGATGAAGCAGTCGGGCAGGTGTCCGAACTGACCCGAGAGTCGTCGATCGCACAGGTGACGATCAGTACCAGCCTGGAGGCTCAAGGTGACGCGCATCAGCTGCGGAGGACGGTCATGACATCCGTCCTCGTCTGCGACGATTCCCCGCTTGCCCGAGAGGCGCTCCGCCGTGCGGTGGCGACCGTGCCCGGCGTCGAGCGTGTGACGACGGCGGCCAACGGCGAGGAAGTCCTCCGCCGCTGGGGCGCCGATCGTTCGGACCTCATTCTGATGGACGTACGGATGCCCGGACTCGGCGGTGTGGAGACGGTGCGCCGGCTGCTCTCCGCGGACCCGGGCGCCCGCATCATCATGCTCACGGTCGCCGAGGACCTCGACGGTGTCGCGCTCGCGGTCGCCGCCGGGGCGCGGGGCTATCTGCACAAGGACGCCTCGCGCGCCGAGCTGCGGGCCACCGTGACACAGGCCCTCGCCGACCCGACGTGGCGGCTCGCCCCGCGCCGGCTGCGGTCGGCGGAGATGGGGGCGGCCCCCACGCTCACCGCGCGGGAGATCCAGGTCCTCGAAGGAATGAGCCACGGTCGGTCCAACGCGGAGATCGGCCGTGAGCTCTTTCTCTCCGAGGACACGGTGAAGACCCACGCGCGGCGCCTGTTCAAGAAGTTGGGTGCATCGGACCGGGCGCACGCCGTGGCGCTCGGATTCCGCTGGGGCCTGGTCCGCTAGGCGCCTGACGTGCAGCGCAGCGGGGGAGTGCGGGACCCCGCCCGTCGCGCGGCGGGCGGGGCGGAGCACTGCGGCCGTCCGGTCCGCTGCACGTTTCCCCCGCGCTGCCGCATCCTTGGAGTATGGAGTTCCTCGGGGACGGCTCGGTCGGGCGTGATGGGAGGGCGCGGGAGATGACTGCCGGCGCACCCGCTCACAACGCATCGGTACAGGACTACGGACGGGACCACGGACGGGAGAGCGGACTCGGTGCCGCGGAAAGTCCGGTTTCAAGGCACCATGGACCGATGCGCGACGACGATACGACGGGACCCCCCGCGGCCACCGCCCCCGGGGAGATCGGCGCTCTCGTCGCCCGCGCGGTCGAGGGCGACCGGAGGGCCACGCACGATCTGCTGGCCCTGGTCCACCCCCTCGCGCTGCGCTACTGCCGCACCCGGCTCTCCCGGCTCCCGGGTGACGCCCGCCACTTCGTGGACGACCTCGCGCAGGAGGTCTGCCTCGCCGTGCTCTGCGCCCTGCCGCGCTACCGCGACACCGGGCGCCCCTTCGAGGCTTTCGTCGTGGCCATCGCCGCGCACAAGGTCGCCGATCTCCAGCGGGCCGCCATGCGGCACCCCGGCTCCACGGCCGTCCCCTCGGACGAGATGCCGGAGCAGCCGGACGACTCGCTCGGTCCCGAGGAGCGCGCGCTGCTCAGCAGTGACGCCGAGTGGGCCAAGAAACTGCTGGCCAATCTCCCGGAGAACCAGCGCGAGCTGGTCCTGCTGCGGGTCGCCATCGGGATGACGGCGGAGGAGACGGGCCAGATGCTCGGCATGTCGCCGGGTGCCGTGCGGGTCGCCCAGCACCGGGCGCTCAGCAGGCTCCGGGCGCTCGCCGAGCAGTGATCCGGCACGGTGACCCGTGCGGTGGCCGGAGGCGTTCCGCCCCCTGATCCGTGCGGTGATCCGTGCGGGTGCCGGGGCCGGAGCGCGGGCTGTTTGGTGTGAACGTCCAAGTGATGCGGGACTCAGCCGTCGTGGAATGGGACACGTGTCGCGGCCGTTAGCATGGGAGTCCGCGCTGGGGCAAGACCATTTGGGAAGGTGTCATGACTGACAACGTCGACGGAATGCCCGGGAAATTCGCGATGCTCGGTCTGACTTATGACGACGTCCTGCTGCTGCCGGGCGCTTCGGAGGTCCTGCCGAACGCCGTCGACACCTCCTCCCGGGTCTCGCGCAACGTCCGGGTGAACATCCCGCTGCTCTCCGCGGCGATGGACAAGGTCACCGAGGCGCGCATGGCCATCGCCATGGCCCGGCAGGGCGGCGCCGGCGTGCTGCACCGCAATCTCTCCATCGAGGACCAGGCCAACCAGGTCGACCTGGTCAAGCGCTCCGAGTCCGGCATGGTCACGGACCCGATCACGGTCCGCCCGGACGCCACGCTCGCCGAGGCGGACGCGCTCTGCGCGAAGTTCCGCATCAGCGGCGTCCCGGTCACCGACGCCGCGGGCAAGCTGCTCGGCATCGTCACCAACCGCGACATGGCCTTCGAGTCCGACCGCAGCCGTCAGGTGCGCGAGGTCATGACGCCGATGCCGCTGGTCACGGGCAAGGTCGGGATCTCCGGCGAGGACGCCATCGAGCTGCTCCGCCGCCACAAGATCGAGAAGCTGCCGCTGGTCGACGACGCCGGTGTGCTCAAGGGCCTCATCACGGTCAAGGACTTCGTCAAGGCCGAGAAGTACCCGAACGCCGCCAAGGACTCCGAGGGCCGGCTGGTCGTCGGTGCCGCCGTGGGCGTCGGCGCGGAGGCGTACGAGCGCGCTCAGGCGCTCGTGGAGGCCGGTGCCGACTTCCTGGTCGTGGACAGCGCCCACGGCCACAGCCGCGGCATCCTCGACATGATCGCCAAGGTCAAGTCCAACATCGCCGTCGATGTCGTCGGCGGCAACGTCGCCACCCGCGACGGCGCCCAGGCGCTGATCGACGCCGGCTGCGACGGCGTCAAGGTCGGCGTCGGCCCGGGCTCGATCTGCACCACCCGCGTCGTCGCCGGCATCGGCGTCCCGCAGGTCACCGCCATCTACGAGGCCGCCCAGGCGTGTCACGCGGCCGGTGTGCCGCTGATCGGCGACGGTGGTCTGCAGTACTCCGGCGACATCGCCAAGGCGATCGCCGCCGGTGCCGACACGGTGATGCTCGGCTCGCTGCTCGCGGGCTGCGAGGAGTCGCCGGGCGAGATGGTCTTCATCAGCGGCAAGCAGTTCAAGTCCTACCGGGGCATGGGCTCGCTGGGCGCGATGCAGTCCCGCGGCCAGGCCCGTTCCTTCTCGAAGGACCGCTACTTCCAGGACAACGTCCTCTCCGAGGACAAGCTCGTCCCCGAGGGCATCGAGGGCCAGGTGCCCTACCGCGGCCCGCTGGCGTCCGTCGCCCACCAGCTCATCGGCGGTCTCCGCGCCTCCATGGGCTACGTCGGCTCGGCCAACGTCCAGGAGCTCAAGGACAAGGGCACCTTCGTCCGGATCACCTCGGCCGGGCTCAAGGAGAGCCACCCGCACGACATCCAGATGACCACCGAGGCGCCCAACTACTCCCGCCGGTAGTAGTCCGCGTTTCAAGCGCTTTACGGAGCCCGCGACCGCTCAGGCCGCGGGCTCCGCCGCGTCGGGGATACTGGATGCGGCAGGACGTAGAAGGAAAGGCCACACACGTGACTGAGATCGAGATCGGGCGCGGCAAGCGCGGCCGCCGGGCGTACGCGTTCGACGACATCGCCGTCGTCCCGAGTCGCCGTACCCGCGACCCCAAGGAGGTCTCGATCGCCTGGCAGATCGACGCCTACCGCTTCGAGCTGCCGTTCCTGGCCGCCCCGATGGACTCGGTCGTCTCGCCCGAGACCGCCATCCGCATCGGCGAGCTGGGCGGCCTGGGCGTGCTCAACCTCGAGGGTCTCTGGACCCGCTACGAGGACCCCGAGCCGCTGCTCGCGGAGATCGCCGAGCTGGACGAGACGGCGGCCACCAAGCGCCTCCAGGAGATCTACGCGGCTCCGATCAAGGAGGAGCTGATCGGGCAGCGCATCAAGGAGGTCCGCGACTCCGGTGTCGTGACCGCCGCCGCGCTCTCCCCGCAGCGCACCGCGCAGTTCTCCAAGGCCGTCGTCGACGCCGGCGTGGACATCTTCGTGATCCGTGGCACCACGGTCTCCGCCGAGCACGTCTCCGGCGCCGCCGAGCCGCTGAACCTGAAGCAGTTCATCTACGAGCTCGACGTCCCGGTCATCGTCGGCGGCTGCGCCACGTACACCGCCGCGCTGCACCTGATGCGCACCGGCGCCGCGGGCGTCCTCGTGGGCTTCGGCGGCGGCGCCGCCCACACCACCCGTAACGTCCTGGGCATCCAGGTCCCGATGGCGACCGCCGTCGCCGACGTGGCCGCCGCCCGCCGTGACTACATGGACGAGTCCGGCGGCCGTTACGTCCACGTCATCGCCGACGGCGGCGTGGGCTGGTCCGGCGACCTGCCGAAGGCCGTCGCCTGCGGCGCCGACGCCGTGATGATGGGCTCCCCGCTCGCCCGCGCCACCGACGCGCCGGGCCGCGGCTACCACTGGGGCATGGAGGCCGTCCACGAGGACGTGCCGCGCGGCAAGCGCATGAACCTGGGCACGGTCGGCACCACCGAGGAGATCCTCACCGGTCCCTCGCACACCCCCGACGGGTCGATGAACATGTTCGGCGCCCTGCGCCGCGCCATGGCGACCACGGGCTACAGCGAGCTCAAGGAGTTCCAGCGGGTCGAGGTGACGGTCGCGCCGTCGCAGCACGACAACCGCTGACCCCGTAGCGACGCGAAGGGCCCGGACCGCATCGCGGTCCGGGCCCTTCGCGCTGTCCCGGCGCCCCGGGAGAGCGGTGATCAGCCGGCGAGCTTGCGGGTCACCTGGAACGCACCCGCGCCGCCGAGGAAGTAGAAGAGCGCGTCGATGGGCTTCAGCATCTCCTTCCACGCGCGGTTCACCACGTCGAAGTGGTCGACGAGGACGTCGGTCAGCGAGATGTTCCCCCCGTCGGAGAGCGCCAGCGAGATGCCGAAGACCTGCCCGAGGTAGACACCGGCCGCGCCGAGGACCGCGCCGACGGCCGGCAGCGCGGGCGCCCGCCCGCCGACCTTGCCGAGGGCCAGGCCGATGAGCGCACCGGTCACCACGGCCATGTAACCGATCTGGGCGCCGTCGGTCGCCTTCAGGATGCCGCCGTACACCCCGGCGCCCACCAGCATCGCCACGACCGCGAGGATGACCGCGAGGCCCGGGTTGCCGCGGCGGACGGGCGCGGGCGGCGGCGGGTAGCCGCCGGGGGCGCCGTACGGGGCCTGGGGCGCACCGTAAGGCGGCTGGGGCTGGGCGTAGGGCTGCGGCTGCCCGTACTGCGGCTGAGGGCCGGGCTGTCCGTAAGGCTGCTGCGGCGGCTGCTGGCCGTACGGGTTCGGCTGCTGCGGCTGCTGCCAGGGCTGGCTCATGTGGGTTCCCCCGGGATAAGTGGTGCGGTGTCACCGACAGCGAGCACGCCGGTGTGAACTCCGTATAAAGGTTCGACCGTAAGGAATAATGGCAACTTATGGCGCAAAGCAAGTCGTTCAGCGGCAGGGACATGGGGATCGACCTCGGCACGGCGAACACGCTGGTGTACGTCCGGGGTAAGGGGGTAGTGCTCAACGAGCCATCGGTTGTCGCCGTCAACGCCGAGGACGGCAGTGTGCTGTCGGTGGGTTTCGAGGCCAAGGAGACGATCGGCCGCACCCCTTCGAACATCGTCGCGGTCCGCCCGCTGCGCGACGGCGTCATAGCCGACTTCGAGATAGCCGAACGCATGATGCGGCACTTCATCAAGAAGGTCCAGGGCAACCGCCGTTTCTCCCGCCCGCGCGTGGTCGTGTGCGTGCCCTCGGGCATCACGGGCGTCGAGCGGCGCGCCGTCATCGAGGCGGCTTCCCAGGCGGGGGCGCGTCAGGTGCACCTGGTCGAGGAGCCCATGGCGGCGGCCATCGGCGCCGGGCTGCCGGTCAGCGAGCCGACCGGCTGCATGGTCGTGGACGTCGGCGGCGGCACCACCGAGGTCGCGGTGATCTCGCTGGGCGGCATCGTCACGGCCCGCTCGGTGCGGACCGCCGGGGACGCCATGGACGCGGCGATCACCTCGTACGTGAAGAAGAAGTTCTCCCTCGCGATCGGTGAACGCACCGCCGAGGAGATCAAGATGAGCATCGGCTCGGCCTCCCCGACGGGCTCCTGGACGGCGGCCGGCCTGACCGCGCTCGCCAAGCAGCTGGAGAAGAACGACGGCCTGGAGGACACGGGCGACCCGGAGGAGACCCAGGGCCTGCTGCCCCCGGACCGCTTCACGATCCGCGGCCGCGACCAGGTGAGCGGCCTGCCCAAGACGCTGGAGCTGACGGCGGACGAGATCCGGCACGCGCTGACGGAGCCGGTCGACGCCATCGTCATGGCGGTCCGCCAGACCCTGGACGAGACCCCGCCGGAGCTCGCCGGCGACATCATGGACCGCGGCATCGTCCTCACGGGCGGCGGCGCGCTCCTGCGCGGCCTGGACGTCCGCCTGAGCCGGGAGCTCGACATCCCGGTCATCATCGCGGACGAGCCCCTGGACTGCGTGGCCGTCGGCACGGGCCGCTGCGTGGAGGACTTCGCGTCCCTGAAGACGGTCCTGGACGCCCAGCCGGGCCGGCTGCTGGGGACGGGGCGGCTGTAATTCGGCCCGGCCGGCGTTTGAGGCCACCGGGGTCCGGGGCGGAGCCCCGCCACGCGGCGGAGCCGCACATCGGATACAGCGGGAAGGGGCGGGGAGGGGAAGAGGCCCCGCGCAGCGGCATCCCGCCCCGCCCGGTCTCTCCGCCGGCCCCGCCCACCCCGCCGTCACAACCGGTGAGCCATCCCCGCCGGCGTAGCCCCCCGCGTGTCCAGCAGCAACTGCGCCTTCACCGCCAGCCCCTGCAGGTCGTACGTCCGGTGGTGCTGGAGCAGCACCGTCAGATCCGCCGCCGCGGCCGCCTCGTAGAGGCTGTCCGCCCGGGGCACCGGCCGCCCGAGCAGGTTCCACTGCGCCACGTACGGGTCGTGGTAGCTGAGCTGCGCGCCCAGCTCCATCAGCCGGGAGGCGATCTCGCGGGCGGGTGAGCCCTCCTGGTCGCCGGTGTCGGCCTTGTAGCTGACGCCGAGCAGGAGCACGCGCGCGCCGCGCGCCGACTTGCCGTGCTCGTTGAGGAGGGTGGCGCAGCGCTGGGTGACGTAGCGCGGCATCCGCCCGTTGACCTCCTGGGCGAGCTCGACCATGCGCAGCGGGTAGCCGAGGCTACGGCCCTTGTAGGAGAGGTAGTTGGGGTCCACGGGCACGCCGTGGCCGCCGACCCCGGGCCCCGGGCGGAACGCCTGGAAGCCGAACGGCTTGGTCTCGGCGCAGCGCACGACGTCCCACAGGTCGACGCCGATGTCGTGGCAGAAGACCGCCATCTCGTTGGCGAGGGCGATGTTGACGTGCCGGTAGTTGCTCTCCAGGACCCGGACGGCCTCGGCCTCGCGCGGCCCCCGGGCGCGGACGACCTTCTCGCAGATCCGTCCGTAGAACGTGGCGGCGGCCTCGGTGCAGGCCGGGGTGAGGCCCCCGATGACCTTGGGGATGGAGGCGTAGCCGTGCTGCCGGTCGCCGGGGTCGACCCGGCTGGGGGAGTAGGCGAGGTGGAAGTCGCGCCCGGCGCACAGCCCCGATCCGGACTCCAGCAGCGGACGCAGGTATTCCTCCGTGGCGCCGGGGTAGACGGCGGACTCCAGCAGCACCGTGGTGTGCGGGCGCAGCCGCCGTGCGAGCGCACCGGCCGCGGCGGCGACGGCGCCCAGGTCCAGGGCGCGGTCCTCGCCGAGCCGGGTGGGTACGCAGATCACGGCCGTACGGACCCGGCCGAGCTCGGCGTCCGCGGTCGTGGGGCGGAAGCCCGCCGCGAGCATGCGGCGGACGTCGGCGGCGGTGAGGCCGGCGCCCTCCGAGGGCAGGCGGCCGGCGCGGAGCTCGGCGACGGTGTGCGGGTCGGGGTCGTAGCCGATGGTTTCGATGCCGGCGGCGGTGGCTGCCTGGGCGAGGGGAAGACCGAGCCGCCCCAGTCCGATGACGGCGAGATCTGCGGGCATGGCGTGCCGGTCCTTCCCCGGAGAGCCGATCCCTGAACGAGTTAGTTCAGGTTAAGGGGATATATGACTGTTATTCGGGATTGTCACGGCGTGGCTCGCGACCACATGTCGCCGGTGCGGCCAAAGTGGCCGATCTGGGGCAGCATCGAAGGGGAACGTCTGCCTGCCCGTGCCCGCGCAGTGGGCGGCAGCGGCGTCGGTCGACGTCTTCGTGAACGGCAGCGAGAGCGGTCAAGCGGGAGGCAGCGGTGAGGACAGCGACACTCGGTCCGGCGGAGCGCGGTGCGGCGCTCGCCCGGATGGCGGAGCGGGAACTGGACATCCTGGTGGTCGGCGCCGGCGTCGTCGGCGCGGGCACCGCGCTCGACGCGGCCACCCGGGGGCTCACGACCGGGCTCGTCGAGGCGAGGGACTGGGCGGCGGGCACCTCCAGCCGGTCCAGCAAGCTCATCCACGGGGGTCTGCGCTATCTGGAGATGCTCGACTTCGCGCTCGTGCGCGAGGCGCTCAAGGAGCGCGGGCTGCTGCTGGAGCGCCTCGCGCCGCACCTGGTGAAGCCCGTGCCCTTCCTCTACCCCCTCCAGCACCGCGGCTGGGAGCGCGTCTACGCGGGCTCGGGCGTCGCCCTCTACGACGCCATGTCGGTCTCCTCGGGGCACGGGCGCGGCCTGCCCACCCACCGGCACCTCTCCCGCGGGCGGGCGCTGCGGGTCGCTCCCTGCCTCCGTAAGGACGCTCTGGTCGGCGCGCTGCAGTACTACGACGCCCAGATGGACGACGCCCGCTATGTGACGACCCTGGTGCGCACCGCCGCCGCCTACGGCGCGGACGCCGCCAACCGGGCGCGCGTGGTGGGCTTCCTCCGGGAGGGCGAACGGGTGGTCGGCGCCCGCGTCCTGGACGTCGAGCAGGGCGGCGAGTTCGAGATCCGGGCCCGGCAGATCGTCAACGCCACGGGCGTCTGGACCGACGACACCCAGAAGCTCATCGCCGAGCGCGGCCAGTTCCACGTACGGGCCTCCAAGGGCATCCACCTGGTCGTGCCCAAGGACCGCATCCACTCCACCACCGGGCTGATCCTGCGCACGGAGAAGAGCGTGCTCTTCGTGATTCCCTGGGGCAGGCACTGGATCATCGGCACCACGGACACCGACTGGGACCTGGACAAGGCGCACCCGGCCGCCTCCAGCGCGGACATCGACTATCTGCTGGAGCACGTCAACGAGGTGCTGGCCGTGCCGCTCACCCGCGACGACGTCCAGGGGGTGTACGCGGGGCTGCGCCCCCTCCTGGCCGGGGAATCGGACGCGACGAGCAAGCTCTCGCGCGAGCACACCGTGGCGCACCCCGTGCCCGGTCTGGTGGTCGTGGCGGGCGGCAAGTACACGACGTACCGGGTGATGGCGAAGGACGCGGTGGACGAGGCGGTGCACGGCCTCGCGCAGCGGGTCGCGGACTGCGTCACGGAGGACGTGCCGCTGGTGGGCGCCGAGGGCTACAAGGCGCTGTGGAACGGACGCGCCCAGATCGCCCAGCGCACCGGTCTGCACGTGGCCCGCGTCGAACACCTGCTCAACCGCTACGGCTCGATGGTCGACGAGGTGCTGTCCCTCGTCACCGACGACCCCTCCCTGGGCGAGCCGCTCACCGGCGCCGACGACTATCTGCGGGCCGAGGTCGTCTACGCCGCCTCGCACGAGGGCGCGCGCCATCTGGACGACGTCCTCACCCGCCGCACCCGGATCTCGATCGAGACCTTCGACCGGGGCACGCGCAGCGCGAGGGAGGCCGCCGGGCTGATGGCGCCGGTCCTGGGCTGGGACCAGGCGCAGATCGAGAAGGAGGTCCAGCACTACGAGAAGCGGGTGGAGGCGGAACGGGAGTCGCAGCGTCAGCCGGACGACCTGACGGCGGACGCGGCCCGGCTGGGGGCGCCGGACATCCAGCCGCTGTAAGGCCCGCGCCCCGCTTGTCCACACCCCCCCCACGCGGGGCACCCACTATCCACCTCCGCAGAACTCCTCCCCCAACAGCCTCCTCTCACCCCCGCCCGGACCTCCGTCACCGTTCACCCGATAACTCAGGATCCGCCCCCCACCCACCGTCCCCAGCACCCGTACATAAGACCCGTTGATCGCCCCGTCATGCCCCCACGCCGTGCGCCGGCACGGCAGCCGTACGGGGTAGAGCCCCATTCCGTACCGCCCCCGCGAGGCCGTCGTGTCCCGCATCAGACGGAGCTCCCGCGGGGGCAGCAGCTCACCCTTGAGCAGTGCGCCGAGGAGACGGTTGAGGTCGGGAAGGGTCGAGATCATCTCGCCGGCCGCGCCCGCCGCGGACGGGTTGAGCTCGGTGACGTCCAGGGAGCCGGTGTACGCGCGCCCGTGCGGCGAGGGCAGCCCCGTGCGCGTACCGGGAAAGCTGGTGCCGGTGAGGTGCAGCGGCTCGATGACGCGTCGCCGGGCCTCCGTCGCGTACGCGTGTCCGGTCACCTGGCGGATGACCATACCGAGCAGCAGATAGTCGGTGTTGGAGTAGCGGTAACGGGCGCCCGGTGGGGCGTACGGCGGATGGGCGAGGGCGGTTCGTGCCAGAGCGCCGGGATCGTGACTCTCGTAGCGGTGCGCGGCGAACCCCGTGCCGAAGAAGTCGCGGTGGAACGCGCGGTCGTCCGTGTACGAGAACAGCCCGCTGGTGTGGTTGAGGAGTTGACGGATGGTGATGTCGCCGTTATCGGTGTTTCTGATGGCGCCGTCGGCGAGGGCCGTGCCGTGAGCGTGGCTGTTCTCGCTGGTTTCGGCGTTGTCGCGCAGGAGCGCGGCGGTCCCCGCCGGGACATGGGCGGTGGCCGGGTCGTCCAGGCCCAGCCGCTGCTCGGCCACGAGTTGGAGCACGACGGTGGCGATGACCGTCTTGGTGATACTGCCGACGCGGAAGCGGTCCGTGAGGCCGATGCGCCGCCCGGTGCGGACATCGGAGACGCCCGCCGTGCGAAAACCGGCCACCCCATGAGCGTCCTGTGACAGCTTCGCCGCGCCGGGAACCGTCCCTCGCGAAACCAGGTCCTGTACAGGAGAGCGGACCGGCGCGCCGCCGGTGCCGCCGCCGCACGCCGTCCCGGTCAGCGCCATGACGGCGCAGGTCAGCCAGGCCAGCGCGAAGGCGGCCGGAGCCCGGCGCGGGGCGCCGGTATGCGTGGACATGGGCTCATCATCCACGGGTGCCACGGACCCTGGCCTTCCACCGGTCCGCGGATGAGAGACAATGGTGGCTCTGCCAGGGTGGGTTGGTCGCAGAGCTGATTGCCAGAGGGGACGCATGTCGGAGGCGGAGCAGACGCAGGGCACGGCAGGGCGCCTCCTGGCCGGGCGGTACCGCCTCGGGGACGTCCTCGGCCGGGGCGGCATGGGCACGGTCTGGCGGGCGACCGACGAGACCCTGGGCCGCACGGTCGCGGTGAAGGAACTGCGATTCCCGGCCAACATCGACGAGGACGAGAAGCGTCGTCTCATCACCCGGACGCTGCGCGAGGCGAAGGCCATCGCCCGGATCCGCAGCGCCGGCGCCGTGACCGTCTACGACGTGGTGCACGAGGACGACCGGCCGTGGATCGTCATGGAGCTCATCGAGGGCCGCTCGCTCGCCGACGTCATCCGCGAGGACGGTCCGCTCAAGTGGCGGCGGGCCGCCCAGGTCGGGCTGGAAGTGCTCGACGTGCTGGGCGCGGCGCACCGTCAGGGCATCCTGCACCGCGATGTGAAGCCGTCCAACGTGCTCATCGCCGAGGACGGCCGGGTCGTCCTCACCGACTTCGGCATCGCGCAGGTGGAGGGCGACCCCTCGGTCACCTCGACCGGCATGCTGGTGGGCGCCCCCTCGTACATATCCCCGGAGCGGGCGCGCGGTCACAAGCCCGGCCCCCCGGCGGACCTGTGGTCGCTGGGCGGTCTGCTCTACGCGGCCGTCGAGGGCGCCCCTCCGTACGACAAGGGGTCGGCCATAGCGACCCTCACGGCCGTGATGACGGAGCCGCTGGGCCCGCCGAAGAACGCGGGGCCGCTGGCGGAGGTCATGTACGGGCTGCTGGCGAAGGACCCCGAGAAGCGGCTGGACGAGGCGGGCGCGCGCGCCCTGCTGAACGGCGCGGTCAACGCCCCCGACGAGCGCCTGCCGAAGCCGCCCGCCCCGGACCTGGACGCGACGCAGGCCATCGCGGTGCCGGTGATCCCGGAGCGTCCGGCGCCCGGGAAGCCCTCGGCGGGCCCCGGGAGACCGGCCGCCGCCGCGCACTCCTCGAAGCCCGCGGCGAAGAACGCGGCCGGTTCCGGCGCCGCGTCGGGGCCGTCGTCGGCGAAGCCCGCACAGGGCGCCGGCCTGTCGGCCGCCGCGCACGCGTCCCACGGGCCCGCCCGCGGCGAGACGGCCGCCCGGCCCGGCGCGCCCGGTGCCGGCATCCACCGGGTGACGTGGGAGCGGGCCTCGGTCATGGAGGTCGTGCCGCGCCGCACGAAGGTGATCGCGGCGCTCGTCGTGCTGCTGATCGTCGTGGCCGTCATCCTGGCGTTCGCGCTGGGCGGCGGAGACTGAGCCGCGACGTACTGAGCCGTACGGGCCCGTAGGGGTGGGTTCGCCACGTATCGTGAGTTGTCGTGGACCGTGCGCAGCCGGGAGAAGCGTCGCAACAAGAGCCGCCCTCAGTGCCATAGGTGTGCGGCGAGGCGGAGACCGGTGCTGACGGGTGTTCGGGCGATGGGGTGGATCGCGCGCTTGGGGAGGCGTCGTGGACGACTACGCGGGACGGGTGCTCGCCGACCGCTATCGCCTTCCGCTGCCGCCGTCCGATGTCTTCGAGCTCGTAGAGACACGGGCGTTCGACATCTACAGCGGGCAGGAGGTCATCGTCCGGCAGGTGCCGCTGCCCGAGGTCGTCGAGGCGGAGGTCGTCGGCCTTGAAGGCGCTGCGGGCGCTGCGGGTGCTACGGGTGCCGGGGTCGCCGGGGCCCGCGCGACGGCCGGTGCCGGGGTCCCGGGCCGCGCCGGGCAGGGGGCCGCCGATCCGGCCGTGCGCCGCGCGCTGGCCGCCGCGACGGCGGCGGCGCGGATCCCCGACCACCCTCGGCTCGACCAGGTCTTCCACGTCTTCGCCGAGGCGGGCAGCCTATGGATCGTCAGCGAGCTGGTCTCCGCGCGTCCGCTCGCCGCGCTGCTCGCGGAGCGGACCCTCTCGCCGCACCGCGCCGCCGAGGTCGCCGCCGACGTCCTCACCGCGCTCAGGGCGCTGCACGCCCATGGCTGGACCCATCGGAACATCACCACCCGCACGGTTCTCATCTGTGACGACGGCCGCGCCATACTGACCGGCCTGGCGGCCGGCGCCGCCGAGGAGGCGCTCTGCGGCTACGACCCCGTACCGGAAGGCATGCCCTCGACGTCGGGCACGGCGCCGGGGCCGGGCACACCGGGGCCGGGCTCGCCCGGGGCGGGTACGTCCGGCCCGGGCGCGCGTACCGCCGCCGGGCCGGGGCCCGGTGGTGCCGGCAAGCCGTCCGGGGCCGGGTTCCCGGGCCGCGGGCGCGGGCGCTCCGCCGCGGGCGGCGCCGGACGGCCGGCGTCCGGTCCCGTGCCGCCGAGGACGGGTACGGCGCAGGGCGCCCCCGGCCGGGCCGTCCCCGGCCAGGCCCCGACCGGAAGGCCCGGGGCCGCGCCGGGCCGGCCGGGAGGGACACCGGGCGCGCCCGCCTACCGGGACCAGGGCGCCGCCGGTGGATTCCCGCCCGCGCCCGGTGCGCCGTCCGGAAACCGGCCGCCCCGCTCGGGGGCCGACGGGGGGGACGGCACACAGGACCCGCGCGCCGCGAGGGCCGGCGCCATCGCCGCGTATCGCGCGGGGGCCCGCGCCGCCGCACGAGCGGCCGTGGAGGGCTCCCCGACCACGTCCACGGGAGCGTCCACCTGGGGCGGTGGCAGCGCCTCCAGCGGCACCGCTCCCACGCCCTCGCCCTGGACGATGCCCCCGCCGTCCCGCGCCCACCGCCCCCGACCCCCGGCCGGCCCCGAGGCCGGGGACCCCCACGGGCCTTGGCGCCGCCCCGGCCCCGCAGGGCGGCACGCCCGCCGTCCCGCCCACCGGCCATGTCTCCGTCGACGTCCCCGCCCCGGCGGCCCCGTCCGGATCTGCCGGTCAGGCGGGTCCGTCCGGTCAGGCGGGTCCGCCCGGGCGGAGCGGCACATCAGGTCCGTCCGGCCAGGGCGCGGCGGCCGAGCGGTCCGGGCAGGGACAGGCGCCCGTCCCGTCCGCCCGCTGGGGCGGCGACGGTCAGCCCGCGGGCGGGCTCGCCGCCGAGCGGGCCCGGCAGGCGCGCATGGCCGTCGTCGGGGCCGTCACCGAGCGGTGGGCGCCGGAACAGGCATGGCCGGTGCGGGAGAGCTGGCAGCTGGCGCCCCCCGTCGGTCCCGCCGCCGACCTCTGGGCCCTGGGCGCCCTGCTCTTCCGCGTGGTGCAGGGCCACGCCCCGTACCCGGAGGAGAGCGTCGCCGAGCTCGTCCAGGTCGTGTGCGCCGAGCCGCCCGCGTACGCCGAGGAGTGCGGTGCGCTGCGGCCCGTCGTCGAATCGCTGATGCGCAAGGACCCCGCCGAGCGCCCCGAGTTCGAGGAGCTCCGGGGCTGGCTGCGGTCCCTGATCCGGTCGGCTCCGGAACCGGAGATCGGCAGCCGCACCGTCACCGTGCCCTCGATCGGGCCGAGCGTGCCCGCCGACCAGCACCGGCTGCCCGTCGTCCGCCGTAAGGGCGAACTGGTGCGCCGCAGACGGCCCCGCGCGGCCGCTCCCGCGGAGCCCTCCGGGGCGGCCTCCGCGCACGGCCGGCACAAGAGGTCCGCCAAGGACCAGGTGCAGCCGCGCGCCCGGGCCCATACGACAGGGCACCTCCAGGAGCAGCACGTCCGCACCCGGAGAGGCCCCCGCGGCCTGGGCCGGCTGATGCTCGGGATGATCCTGCTCCTCCTGATCGGCGCGGTGCTCTACGCCCTGCTGTTCATGCCGGGCGCGGACGAGAAGGCCGGTGCCGGGGCCGTCGAGGACACCCGCCCGGCCGGGGTGATGGGCGCGGCGCCCCGTGCCCCCGCCACGACGGGGGAGGCGGGCCGTCCCTCGCCCGCCGGACCGGCCGAGGTGCCCTCGGCCGAGGCCGACGGGGTGGCGAAGGGGTTCGCCCTCCGCCAGGACCCCAAGGGATTCACCCTGGCCGTCGCCAGGGACTGGCAGCGTCGCGGGGAGAACGACCGCGGCCAGGTCGTGTACACCGGCGGCGACTTCCAGCTGATCGTCGTGCCCGGCCGGGACCGGGCCTCGGAGTTCGGCACCGACCCGATGGCCTACCAGCAGAACCGGGAGCCCGAACTGGAGGCGTACCGCGCCTCCTCCTGGTCGGGCGCCTCCGGTCTGCGCAGCGTCGGCGTCGGCCGCATGGCGTCCGCGGAGGGCGCCTTCAACTGGAACGAGGGCGGCGGCCGCGAGGTCTACGTACGCAATTCCGCGATGCTCCTGAAGGGCGCCTACCACGTGCTCCAGGTCGTCGGCCCGAAGAACGAACAGCGCGCGGTGGACGGCTATTTCGACCAGGCCACCGCCACCTACCGGGTCCGCTGACTCAGCCCGCCCCGGGCCCGTAGCGCTCCCGCAGCTTGTATTTGAGGACCTTACGGAGCGTCTCGTTACGGGGCAGCGCGTCGACGAGCTCCAGCTGCTCGGGAACCTTGTGCACGGACAGCCCCGCGTCCCGGAGGAAGGCGGCGACGTCCGTAAGGGTGAGCGGTGGGACCCCGGCGGGCTGCTGGACGACCGCGCAGACCCGCTCGCCGCGTACCTCGTCGGGGAGGCCGATGACGGCGACGTCGGCCACGCCGGGATGTCCGTGGAGGAGTCGTTCCACCTCCTGGGCGGAGATGTTCTCGCCCTTGCGGATGATGACGTCCTTCGTGCGCCCGGTGAGGACGAGATGCCCGTCGGCCGTCAGATGGCCGAGGTCCCCGGTGATCAGGAAGCCCTCGGGGTCGAAGGCCCCGGTGTGCTGCTCCGGGTCGAGGTAGCCCCGGCAGACCGCTTCGCCGCGCAGCCGGACGTGCCCGTCCGTCCCGGCCGCCACGGGCAGACCGGCCTCGTCGACCACCCGGATCTCCATCCCCTCCGGCGGCCGTCCCTCGGTCCCCGCCAGGTGCTCGTCGGTGTCGTCCGGGTCGCCCATGGTGATCATCGGGGCCTCGGTCATCCCGTAGCCGTGGACGAGCCGGCAGCCCAGTTCCCGGACGACCTGGTGGTACAGCTCGGGCGGCTTGGGCGCGCCGCCGCCCGCCAGCAGCCGCAGGGCCGGGAGCAGCGGCCGGCCGGGGTCCTTGCGCTGTTCGGCGAGGAACATCGCGTAGAAGGCGGTGGAGCCGCCCGCGACGGTCACCCCGTGGCGGCGGAAGGCGCCGAGGGAACCGGGGAGTGCGAAGTGCTCCATGAGCACGGCGGGGAAGCCGCACAGCAGCAGCATCACGGTGTAGTCGGGCCCGGCGACGTGCGCGTAGGGGAAGGCCATGGAGCCGACGTCGTCCGGGGTGAGGCGCAGGGCGCGGGCGAGGCAGGTGCCGGCGGCGATGAGCCCGCGGTCGGTGTGGAGGGTGCCCTTGGGGTCCGAGGTGGTGCCGGAGGTCCAGTAGACCCAGCGCACGGAGGTGCCCTCGGCGGGCGGCTCCGGAAGGACCGCGGGGTCGCCCTCCGGGAGGGTGTCGTAGGCGGTGAACACCAGGGGTGGGGACGGGAGGGACAGGGCGAGCCGGAAGCCCATCGCCGTGTGGTCGAAGCCCCGCCACACCCCGGGCACGGCGAAGAACCCGGCCCCGGTGGCGCGGAGCGCGTGGCCGGCCTCCCGGTCGCGGTAGTAGGGGATGAGCGGTGTCTGCACGGCGCCGAGCCGGGCCAGCGCGAAGGACAGGACGACCGTTTCGAGGCGGGTGGGCAGCTGCCAGGCGACCCGGCCGCCGGGCCGTACCCCGAGGCCGTGCAGGCCCGCCGCGACCCGCTCGGCGCGGTCCCGCAGGGCGCCGAAGGTCAGGCTCCGGTCGGTGCCGCCGGGCCCGGGGTCGTCGGCCTGGACGAGCGCGAGGGCGTCGGGGGTGCGGGCGGCGCGGCGGTCGAGCAGCTCCCACAGGGTCCGGGAGGCGGCGAGGTCGGCGGCGGTACCGGTCATGGGGGCTCCCGACTTGACCTGACTGGGTGTCAGGGTGAGCGGGAAGCGTAGGGCGCCGCGCCTTGTCGGTCCAGGGTGCCGGGGCTAGCCTCGAATCTGACGTGTCGTCATATATTTGGGAGGGGTGCCATGGAACTGCCGCGCATCGTCAGCGTCGACGACCATGTGATCGAGCCGGCCCACCTCTTCGCCACCTGGCTGCCCGCCCGGTACCGCGACCGCGGCCCCCGCGCGCTGACCACCGGAATCGGCGAACTCCGCTACACCGGAGGGAAGTACGTCACCACCATGGACCCCGACGGTCCGCCCGCCGACTGGTGGGTCTACGAGGACCTCGCCTTCCCGTACAAGCGCAACATCGCCGCCGTCGGCTTCGACCGCGACGAGATGACCCTGGAGGGCATCACCCGCGCCGAGATGCGGCCCGGCTGCTGGGACCCCGTGGAACGGCTGAAGGACATGGACCTCAACCACGTGGAGGCGTCGCTCTGCTTCCCCACCTTCCCCCGCTTCTGCGGTCAGACCTTCGCGGAGGCGCGCGACAAGGACGTCGCGCTCGCCTGCGTGCGCGCGTACAACGACTGGATGGTCGAGGAGTGGTGCGGTGACAGCGGCGGCCGGCTGATCCCCCTCTGCCTCATCCCCCTGTGGGACGTCGCTCTCGCCGTCGCCGAGATCCGGCGCAACGCCGCCCGCGGCGTCCGGGCCGTGACCTTCAGCGAGATCCCCACCCACCTGGGCCTGCCCAGCATCCACTCCGGCTACTGGGACCCCTTCTTCGCGGCCTGCCAGGAGACGGCCACCGTCGTCAACATGCACATCGGCTCGTCCTCGCAGATGCCGGCGGCGTCCCCGGACGCCCCCGTGGCCGTACAGGCGACACTGTCCTTCAACAACGCCATGGCCTCGATGGCGGATTTCCTTTTCAGCGGCGTCCTCGTGCGCTTCCCCCGTCTCAAGCTCGCCTACAGCGAAGGGCAGATGGGCTGGATTCCCTACGCGCTCGAACGCGCCGACGACGTATGGCGGGAACACCGCGCCTGGGGCGGAGTACGTGATCTGATCCCCGAACCTCCCTCCGTCTACTACTACCGGCAGATCTTCTGCTGCTTCTTCCGCGACAGACACGGGATCGCCTCGCTGGACGTCGTGGGTCGCGACAACGCCACCTTCGAGACCGACTATCCCCATGTCGACTCGACCTTCCCGCACACCCGGGAAGTGGCACTCGACCATATGCGGGGCCTCGACGACGAGACCGTCCACAAACTCGTACGGGGCAACGCGATCCGCATGCTCGGCCTGGACCTCGACCGGGCGGGCGGCTGATCCCATGGACCTTTACGAGACCCCCGAGGAGCAGGAATTCCGGCACCGGCTCCGCGCGTGGCTGAGGGGGAAGCTGCCTACGCTGCCGCCCGAGCCGGCCGCCACGGACTGGCCCGGCCGGCGGGCCTACGACTGCGCCTGGCAGCGCGCCCTCCACGACGCCGGATACGCCGGACTGCACTGGCCGGCCGACGCCGGCGGCCGGGGCGCCACCCCCACCCAGCACCTGATCTTCCTGGAGGAGACCGAGCGGGCGGGCGCGCCCTACGTCGGCGCCAACTTCGTCGGCCTGCTGCACGCCGGCCCCACCATCGCGGCCGAGGGCACCGACGGGCAGCGGGCCCGCTGGCTGCCGCCGATCCTGCGCGGCGAGGAGGTCTGGTGCCAGGGTTTCTCCGAACCCGAGGCCGGCTCCGACCTCGCCGCCCTCCGCACCCGGGCCGTCCGGGACGGCGACTGCTACGTCGTCGACGGCAGCAAGCTGTGGACCTCGCACGCCGAGGTCGCCGACTGGTGCGAGCTGCTCGTCCGCACGGACCCCACGGCCCCCCGCCACCGGGGTCTCTCCTGGCTCGCCCTGCCCATGGACGCCCCCGGCGTCACCGTGCGCCCGCTGCGGACCCTCGCGGGCTCCACGGAGTTCGCCGAGGTCTTCCTCGACGCCGTGCGGGTGCCCGTCACCCACCGGCTCGGCGCCGAGAACGACGGCTGGCGGGTCACCATGGTCACCCTGTCCTTCGAGCGCGGGACGGCCTTCGTCGGCGAGGTCGTCGCCTGCCGCCGCACCCTGGCCCGGCTCGCCCGCGCGGCCCGGGAGAACGGCCGCTGGGACGACGCCGTCCTGCGCCGCCGCCTCGGGTCGCTGCACGCCGAGTTCTCGGCGCTGTGGCGGCTGACCCAGTGGAACGTGAGCGAGGCCGAGCACGCCCCCTCCGGCGGCCGTGGCGGTGTGCCGGGCGTGGCGGGCTCCGTCTTCAAGCTGCGCTATTCCCAGGCCCGCCAGGAGCTCTACGAGGCGGCCGCCGAGGTCCTCGGCCCCGACTCCCTCGACGGCGGCCACGAATGGACCGCGGGCCGCCTCTCCTCGCTCTCCTACACGATCGCCGCCGGGACCTCGCAGATCCAGCGGAACATCGTCGCCGAGCGCGTCCTCGGCCTTCCCAGGGCCCGGTGACCATGGACTTCCGGCTGACCGACGACCAGCGCGCGCTCCGGGCCGGGATGCGCGAGCTCCTCGCCGCGAGGTTCCCCCGCGAGCGACTGCGCTCCCTGGTGGACGGCGACCCGCTGGACGGCGCCGGGGCCGTCCGCGAGCTGTGGCGGGCGCTCGGGGACGCCGGGCTCTTCGCCCTGCGGCTGCCCGAGAGCGACGGCGGGTCGGGCCTCGGACTGCCGGAGGCCGTGCTCCTCTTCGAGGAGACGGGGCGGGCCCTGCTGCCCGGCCCGCTGGCCGCCACCCACCTCGCGGCCGGCCTGGTGCCCGGCGCCGCCGAGGGCCACCGGCTCGTCACGGCCCTGGACCGCCCCGGCCCCGTCGCCCACCTCGCGCAGGCCGCCGCCGTACTGCTGCTCGACGGCGCCACCGCCCGTGTGCTGACCCCCGGCGAGGGCGAGGGCCCGAAGGCCCTGGGCGCCGCCCCGCTCCGGTCCGTGGACCCGGCGACGCCCCTGCACCGGGTGCCGCACCTCCCCCCGCCCTTGGGGGGAAGCTCACTTGAAGTGACCGCCGACGCCGGTCGGTTGTACGGGGAAGCGACTTTGCTGACCGCCGCGCAGCAACTGGGCAGCGCCCGCCGCACCGTGGAGACGGCTGTCGCCCACGCTCGTCGGCGCTTCCAGTTCGGTCGCCCCGTCGGAGCCTTCCAGGCCGTCCAGCACCTCTGCGCCGATATGCACGTACGCGCGGAACTCGCTCGCGTGAGCGTCTACGCGGCCTCGATCACCGCGGATCCGGCCGAGATCGCCGGCGCCAAGCTGCTTGCGGACAGTGCTGCTATCCGCAACGCACGTGACTGTCTGCAAGTGTATGGGGGCCTGGGCTTCACCTGGGAAGCCGATGTCCATCTGCATCTCAAACGCGCCTGGATTCACGCCGGTCAGTGGCAATCGGTTGCCGAAGGCGAGGAATTCCTGGCGAACAGGCTGCTCATGAGTGGTCCCCCGGAAACTTCCTCGGATGTTTTGGCCGGAGGTTTGGACGGCGGCAATGTCGCCCTGTAATCGGCATGGGTGAAATGCCGGGCATGTCATACATAACCCATCACAGGACGTCGATATCAGGCTGTGTCCTGTGCGTTACTCGTTACTGGGCGGAGTCGGCCCCGCCCTCCGGTACTCTCCCTTGGATGCGAGTGGTTCAGAGGCGCAGCGAGCCGGATGTTGTCCATGTGGCGACGTCTGGCGGGAAAATGTCTGGCACTCGTGTCGGAACGGGGCCCGTGGTCCCCCGATGTTCGAGTCTCCGCAGCGCGCGTCGCACAGTATGCAGTACGCATACTCCTTTGCGCCGGAATATGCCCGAAGCGCTTGTTGAGGTGACTGAGCGTCAACCATGCTGTCTTGGAAAGGGATCACGTTCCGTGACCCCTCGGAGACGCGAGGCGTTGTGTCCGCCGGTTCGGATGGTGTGAGCGGTGCAGGTGCTTCAGATGCAGATGGAGGTCCGGGCCGATCCCGCGGAGGTGGGGCGGGCCCGCAAGTGGGCGAGGTCGCGCCTCGCGGGTTCCGGGATAGGTGTCGACGAGCCCCTGGCGGAGACGCTGATCCTGCTCATCTCGGAGCTGGTCACCAACGCGGTGGTGCACACCGGCTGTCCGGCCGTCCTGCGCATGCTCTTCCCGGATGTGGGAGGACCCTCGGGTGCCGCGGGGTGCTGCGCTGGCACGGTCCGGGTCGAGGTCGCCGACATCAGCTCCCGCCCGCCCCGCCGACGGCGCGCCGAGGGTGATGACACCGGTGGCCGGGGCCTGGAACTGGTAGACGGCCTGGCCGACCGCTGGGGCTGGCAGCCCGAGGGTGACGGCAAGCGCATCTGGTGCGAGGTCGATCGCGGTGCCGCCTCCTGGGTCGGCGCTTTCGAGCCTCCGCGCGCCGTGACAAATAGGGCTTAGTCGACAAAGTCCAGACCAGGTGTTGACGTGAAGTGTCCACGTGATCACCCTTGGACGCAGCGATTCGTTGCGAGGGGACGTCGAGAGGCCCGTTCGTACTGGGCTGCCTCGGCGAGTGCGGGTCGCGGTCCGGCGCGTACAGGGCTACAGCGCCGGAGCCGGCGGCGACGTGCGGTGCCGTGCTCGGGGTGCGCATCGGCGCGTCGCCGCCCGCCCGTCCTGTCGCGGGTCGGCCGGCCCCTGGGGGCCGTTGTGTTCCGGTCAGAGGATCGCGACCGGCGCGACCGGGGATCCCACGCCGCCCACGAAGGGCTCGGGCGTGGCGGTCAGCAGGAAGGCGTACCGCCCTTCCTCGGCGCAGGCCGCCGACAACTCCTCCAGGTCCCAGTTCTGCCCCTGGAGCATCCCCATCTCGACCAGGTGGAGGGCGTGCACCGGGAGCCAGAGGCCGTCGAGCTCGGGCGGGACGATCTCGAAGGTGAGCGTGTCGTTGGCGACCGCGGCGACGTCGTGGGCGTGGAACCACTCCGGGGTGCGGATCGACAGCCCGGGCGACGGATAGCCGTACGCCTCTCTGTCGCCCGCCAGATACCGCTGTATCTGACCTGTCCTGACGAGCGCGATGTCGCCGGCTCGGACGGTGACCCCGGCCAGCTCCGCCGCCGCGTCGAGATCCTCGGGGGTCACGACGTGCCCGGCGTCGAGCCGCTCGACGCCCCGGGCGCGGGCCACGTCGAGGAGCACGCCGCGCGAGACGAGGTGCCGGACCGTCTGGATCCCGCTGTGCCCGGCCCGGCCGTGCACGGTGACGGAGCCCGACGGGCGTCCGTTGTAGATCCGCCCGCCGTGCGACACATGCGGCAGGGCGTCCCAGTGGGTACCCGCCTGGAGGCCCATCGTCACGGCGTCGTCGCTCGTGGCGATCGTGTCCGGGCCGAACATCTCCTGATTGACCGCGATCATTGTGTGCAGGGGGTTCACTCTGCCGGGGATCAGTCCGGTCTGCACCCCGTCCTGCCGTAAGGGCACCGCCAGGGGAACGCGGCGGCCGGTCCGTACGGTCGCGGCGGCCTCGTGGACGACCGGCCCGGTGATGAGGTTGAGCGTGCCGATCTCGTCTTCCTCGCCCCAACGGCCCCAGTTGTTTACTCGTTTGGCGATCTCATGGAATTCCGGCGGCAGTGACATGTGATCCCTTCCGGATCGGAGGTCGTGCGGGTCTTGTGCCCACGCCCAGTCTGCTCAAAAATCTAACGGTCCGTCAGATGGTGGGGAGGGGTGCCGCGTGGGGAACTTCTTGGCCGGCAAGGTCGTCGCCGTCACCGGGGCGGGCCGTGGCATCGGACGGGCGGTGGCCCTCGCCTGCGCCGCGGAAGGCGCACGGGTCGTCGTCAACGACTACGGCGTCTCCCTCGGCGGCGGGGAGCCGACGAGTGAGATCGCCACGGCGGTGGCCGAGGAGATCGAGGCCGCCGGGGGCACGGCCGTGGCCCTCGCGGACGACATCTCGACGATGGCCGGAGGCCGGCGCGTCGTCGACACGGCACTTACCCGCTACGGGCGGCTCGACGGCGTCGTGTGCGTCGCCGGCATCCTGCGGGAACGCATGCTCTTCAATATGACCGAGGAGGAATGGGACCCGGTCGTCGCCACCCACCTCAAGGGCACCTTCACGGTGTTCCGGGCCGCGTCCGCCGTCATGCGGCAGCAGAAGCACGGCACCCTCATCGGCTTCACCAGCGGAAGCCACCAGGGCAGCGTCTCCCAGGCCAACTACGCGGCCGCCAAGGGCGGTGTGATCTCCCTCGTCCGCAGCGCGGCCCTGGGCCTCGCCAAGTACGGCGTCACCGCCAACTGCGTCGCCCCCGTCGCCCGGACGCGCATGTCCGCCAACGTGCCCACGGAGCTCACCGAGATCGGCGAACCCGAGGACGTCGCACCGCTGGTCGTCTATCTCCTGAGCGAGCGCGCCCACGACGACGGCGTCACCGGACAGGTCTACACCGTCGCCGGCCCCAAGATCGCCGTCTGGGCCCAGCCCCGCGAGCTCCGCGCCGCCTACGCGGACGGCGCCTGGACCCCGGAACGGATCGCCGACCTCCTGCCCGGCACCGTCGGCACCGATCCGATGCCTCTGCTCACCCACCCGCAGGCCGCGACCCGTCCGAACGGGTCGAAACCGTCCGGAGAACGCCCCGACGCCTGACGGGCAGAGAGCGAGAAGCGCGTGGACTTCGCATTCGGGCCCGAGGACGAGTCCCTCCGGGAGGAGGCCCGCGACTGGCTCACCCGCCACCTCGCCCCCGGCCCCGCCCCCGACCCCCGTGCATGGGAGCGCAGGCTCGGCGCCGACGGCTGGATCGGCCTCGGCTGGGACGCCGCCCACGGCACCTACGGCAACCGCACCGCCACCCTGACCGGCCAGGTCGTCTGGGCCGAGGAATACGCCCGTGCCCGGGGCCCCGCCCGCCTCGGTCACATGGGCGAGCAACTCCTCGCCCCCACCCTCCTGGCCCACGGCGACGCGGCCCAGCGCATCCGCTTCCTTCCCGCCATCGCCCGTGGCGAGGAGCTCTGGTGCCAGGGCTACAGCGAGCCCGGGGCCGGCTCCGACCTCGCCTCCCTGCGGACCGCCGCGGTGCCGGACGGACGCGGCGGCTACCGGATCACCGGGCAGAAGATCTGGACCTCGTACGCCCACGAGGCCGACTGGTGCTTCCTGCTGGCCCGCACCACCAAGGGCTCCCACCGGCACCACGGACTCTCCCTCCTGCTCGTGCCGATGGACCAGCCCGGCCGGATCGAGGTCCGGCCCATACGCCAGATGTCGGGGACCGCCGACTTCAACGAGGTCTTCCTCGACGGCGCCCGAGCCCGGGCCGGGCACCTCGTCGGCGGCGAGGGCAACGGCTGGAAGGTCGCCATGGATCTCCTCGGGCGCGAACGGGGCGTCTCCACCCTCGCCCGGCAGATCGGCTTCGCGGCCGAACTGTCCCGGGTGCTCCAACTGGCCCTGGAGACGGGAGCCGCAGAGGATCCGGCCACACGCGACCGGCTCGTACAGCTGTGGGCCGAGCTGCGGACCATGCGCTGGAACGCCCTGCGGACCCTCGGGGCGGCGGGGGACCCCGGAGCGCCCAGCGTCGCCAAGCTGCTCTGGGGCCGCTGGCACCAGCGTCTCGGCGAACTGGCCATGCGGGTCCGCGGCCCGGCCGCCACCCTGGGCCCGTACGACTGGTGCGCCGAACGGCCCTATGAACTGGACCCGTTGCAGGGTCAGTTCCTCTTTTCCCGGGCCGACACCATCTACGGCGGTTCGGACGAGATCCAGCGGACCATCATCGCCGAGCGCGTGCTCGGCATACCCAAGGAGCCACGTCCATGACCACGTACGGACACTGGATCGACGGCTCCTGGCACGCGCCGGAGAAAGGGCACTATCCAATTGTCAATCCGGCGACCGAGAAGGTCGTCGGGGAGGCCCCGGAGGCGACTCCCGCCGAAGTCGCCTTGGCCGTGACCGCCGCGCGGGCCGCTCAGGACGGCTGGTCCCGCACCTCGCCACGCGAGCGCGCGGCCGTACTGGACCGGATGGCGGATCTGATCACCGAACATCAAACCGAGCTCGTGTCCCTCCTTCAGGCCGAGACAGGCGCGACCCTTCGCCTCACCTCGGCCATGCAGGTGCCCGTGGCGGCGGACCGCTTCCGCCGCTACGCGCAGGGCGCGCTCGAACCGACAGTCATCCCGCTCGCACCACACCCCGTCCAGGGCAGCCCGATCGCCCCGGGCGGCCTCATCGGCGCCGCGGCGGTCCGGCGCCCCGTGGGCGTCGTCGGGTGCATCACCTCCTACAACTTCCCGATCGTCAATCTCGCGGGCAAGGTCGCCCCGGCCCTGGCCATGGGGAACGCCGTCGTCGCCAAACCGGCGCCGCAGGATCCCCTCTGTGTGCTCGCGCTCGGCCCGCTGCTGCGCGAGGCGGGCCTGCCGAACGGCGTGCTCAACATCGTCACGGGTTCGGGCCCCGACGCGGGCCGAGCGCTCGTGGAACACCCCGGCGTCGACATGATCAGCTTCACCGGGTCCACCGCCGTCGGAAAACAGATCGCCGGGACCGCGGGGAGGTCGATGAAGCGCACCCTGATGGAGCTGGGCGGCAAGGGCGCGGCCATCGTCCTGGGGGACGCCGACGAGAAGGCGGTCAAGTCGGCGATCGGGGCGGTCGGTTCGGTCTGGTCCTTCCACAGCGGACAGATCTGCACGGCGCCGACCCGGGTTCTCGTCCATCGATCGCTGTACGAGGAGGTCGTCACCGGCCTCACACACTACGCCCGTACGCTGAGGGTCGGGGACCCTGTGGATAACTCCACGGTCGTCGGCCCGTTGATCTCCGCCGCCCAGCGCGACCGCGTCGAGGCGTACATCGCCGGGGCCCGCGCCGAGGGCGCCCGTATCGCCGTCGGCGGTACCCGCCCCGACCTCGCCCCCGGCTTCTACGTCGCCCCCACGCTCATCACCGGTGCCACCCCCGATATGACCGTCGCGCGCGAGGAGTTGTTCGGGCCCGTCGTCGTCGCGCTCGCGTTCGACGACGAGGACGAAGCCGTCCGGATCGCCAACGGCACCTCGTACGGCCTCCACGACTACGTCTTCAGCGCCGACACCGCCCGTGCCTGGGCCTTCGCCGCCCGTCTGCGCAGCGGGAACGTCGGCGTCAACACCGTCCAGCGGCACCCGGAGACACCGTTCGGCGGATTCAAGGAGAGCGGTATCGGCCGCGACGGCGGCTCCTTCGGCCTGCACTCCTACAGCGAGCTCCAGTCGCTCGTCTGGCCGTCCTGAGCCGGAACGCACGCCTCCAGAGCCCCGCTTGAGCCCTGCCCGAGCCCCGTCCGAGCCCCGTCCGAGACGAAACCGTTCCGCGGGCGGCCGCGCCGGACCACATGGAACTCCACATGACCGCATGGGAGCGGACGAGACCGTTCGTGACCGGATGAGAGGCGGAACCGCCATGAGAGGCGTCATCTTCGACGGCGAGCGACCGCAGGTCGTCGACGACCTGGAAGTCCGCCCACCCGGCCCCGGCGAGGTCCTTGTCGCGATCGCCGCCGCCGGGCTCTGCCACAGCGATCTCTCGGTCGTCGACGGCACCATTCCCTACCCCCTTCCCGCCGTCCTCGGCCACGAGGGAGCCGGGGTGGTCGAGGAGGTCGGGCCGGGCGTCACGCACGTGGCCCCCGGTGACCACGTCGCCTTGTCGACCCTCGCCAACTGCGGCACCTGCGGCGAGTGCGACCGCGGCCGCCCGACCATGTGCCGCACGTCGATCGGCCGGCCCGGCCGCCCCTTCACCCGGCGCGGCGCCCCGCTCCACCAGTTCGCGGCCAACTCGGCCTTCGCCGAACGCACCGTCGTCAAGGCCGTCCAAGCCGTCCCGATCCCGGCCGAGATGCCCATGACCTCGGCCGCCGTCATCGGCTGCGGCGTGCTGACCGGCGTGGGCGCGGTCCTCAACCGCGCGCGTGTCCGGCACGGCGAGACGGTGGTGGTCATCGGGGCCGGCGGTATCGGCCTCAACGTCCTCCAGGGCGCCCGGATCGCCGGGGCCACGACCGTCGTCGCCGTCGACGCGAACCCCGCGAAGGCGCCGGTGGCCCGGCTGTTCGGAGCCACTCACTTCATCGACGCCGGCACCGTCCCCGACACCCCGGCCGCCGTCCGCGCGATCCTGCCCGACGGCGCCGACCACAGCTTCGAGTGCGTCGGGGACACCGCCCTCGTCCGGCAGGCCGTCGACCTCCTCGGCCGCCACGGCCAGGCGGTGCTCCTCGGCGTGCCACCCGCCCACGCGGAGGCGTCCTTCCTCGTCTCCTCGCTCTACCTCGACAAGTCGATCCTCGGCTGCCGCTACGGATCGTCGCGACCGCAGCACGACATCGCCCTGTACGCGCGCCTCTACCGTGAAGGCCGCCTTCTGCTGGACGAACTCGTCACCCGGACCTATCCGGTCGAGGACTTCACCAAGGCCGCCGACGACGTGCACCGCGGCCGGGTGGCCCGCGCCGTCCTCACCTTCTCCTAGACCCCGTTGGACCCCGTCCGGTCCTTACGGAGCCCGCTCAGCGGCGCGCGTCCGCCGGACGGGCGGGCGCCGCGCGGAACGTGCGCCGGTACGCCGTCGGCGAGACGCCGAGCGCGGCCTGGAGGTGCTGCCGCATCGACGCGGCCGTCCCGAAGCCCGCGTCCTGCGCCACCTGGTCCACGGAGAGATCGGTGTCCTCCAGCAGGTGACGCGCCCGCTCGACCCGCTGCTGGGTCAGCCACTGCCCGGGGCTGATGCCCACCTCCTCACGGAAGCGGCGGGTGAAGGTCCGTACGCTCATCGCCTCCCGCTCCGCCATGTCGCGCAGCTGGATCGGCTCGTGCAGCCGCCCCAGCGCCCAGGCCCGCGCGGCCGTGGTCGTCGCGACCTGCGGCTCCGGCACCGGACGCTGGATGTACTGGGCCTGGCCGCCGTCGCGGTGGGGTGGCACGACGCTGCGCCTGGCCACCTCGTTGGCCACCGCCGAGCCGTGGTCACGCCGCACGATGTGCACGCAGAGGTCGATGCCGGAGGCCACCCCCGCCGAGGTCAGGAGATCACCGTCGTCGATGAACAGCACATCGGCGTCCACCCTGACCGACGGGTACAGCCGCTGGAAGCGGTCCGTGCTGCTCCAGTGCGTGGTCGCCGGCCGCCCGTCCAGGAGCCCCGCCGCCGCGAGCACGAACGAGCCGGTGCAGATCGACACCATGCGGGTCCCGGGGCGTACCCAGGCCAGCGCGGCCGCCTGCTCCTCGTCCAGCCGCCCCTCCGTGAACGCCGGGCCGAGCTCGTACGAGGCCGGTACGACGACGGTGTCCGCCGTCGCCAGGGCCTCCGGCCCCCGGTCGACGATGATGTCGAAGTCCGCGTCCGTACGGACCCCGCCGGGCGCCAGCGCACAGGTGACCACCTCGTACAGCGGGTCACCGGCGGAGGTCGTGGCCTTGCCGAAGATGCGGTACGGGATGCTCAGCTCGAACGGGATCACGCCGGGCAGGGCGAGGACGACGACGCGGTGCGGCGGCGCGTCCGGATGCTGATCGCTCCGCCTGACCCCGGTGGACTGCGACATGTGTGTACGCCCCCTCAAGCGATACCCGATGCCTGTCGGTCTGTGTCCTGACAAGGCTGCCCCGGAGCCGGGCATTCCAGGGACCCCACGACGGCGATCCCAGGGGTCCCACTACTCCGCCGCCCCTACCCTATGGCCCGATCCTGACGAATGCTGTCCTTCGGGCCACTCGATGCCCCGGGCGGTGCGCCCGATGCTGACCGGGTGACCCAGACGACCCGTCCCCCCACCCTCCCCGCGCGCGGCGACCGGCGGCGCCGTGTCCACCGCGCCTGGTCCGTCGCCGCCGTCACCTTCGTGACGATCATCGGCGCGGCGGGCTTCGCCTCCCTGCCGGGCCTGCTGATCGAACCCCTGCACGGCGAGTTCGGCTGGTCCCGGGGCACGATCGGCCTCGCCGCCTCGGTGAACCTCGCCCTCTACGGGCTCACGGCGCCGTTCGCGGCCGCCCTCATGGACCGTTTCGGCATCCGTAAGGTCGTCGCCTGCGCCCTTACGGTCATCGCGATCGGCTCCGGGCTCACCGTCTTCATGACGGCGAGCTGGCAGCTCGTCCTCTGCTGGGGCGTGCTCGTCGGCCTCGGCAGCGGCTCGATGGCACTGGCCTTCGCCGCCACCGTCACCAACCGCTGGTTCGTCGCCCGGCGCGGCCTGGTCACCGGCATCCTCACCGCCGCCGGCGCCTCCGGACAGCTGGTCTTCCTGCCGCTGCTCTCCTGGATCGTCGAGCACCACGACTGGCGGCCCGCCGCCGTGACCGTCTCGGTCGCGGCCCTGGTCGTCGTCCCCTTCGTCTGGCTGCTGCTGCGCGACCACCCGGCGGACGTCGGGCTCAGGGCGTACGGGGCCGAGTCGTACGCCCCCAAGCCGCCTCCCGCGCCGGGGGCGGCGCGGCGCGCCCTGAAGGCCCTGACCGAGGCCGCCCGCACCGGCCCCTTCTGGCTGCTCGCAGGCACCTTCGCGATCTGCGGCGCCTCCACCAACGGCCTGGTCAAGACGCACTTCGTGCCGGCCGCCCACGACCACGGCATGCCGATCACGGCCGCCGCCGGCCTGCTCGCGGTGGTCGGCGTCTTCGACGTCGTCGGCACGATCGCCTCCGGCTGGTTCACCGACCGCTTCGAGGCCCGTCGGCTGCTGGCCGTCTACTACGCGCTGCGCGGCGTCTCCCTGATGTTCCTGCCGATGCTGATGGCGCCGTCCGTCCACCCGCCGATGATCTTCTTCATCGTCTTCTACGGCCTGGACTGGGTCGCCACCGTCCCGCCCACCATCGCCCTGTGCCGGGAGCACTACGGCGACGACAGCGCGATCGTCTTCGGCTGGGTGCTCGCCTCCCACCAGGTGGGCGCGGCCCTGGTCGCCTTCCTCGGCGGCGTGGCGCGGGACGCCCTCGGCTCGTACGACCTGGTCTGGTACGCCTCGGGGGCGCTGTGCGCGGTGGCGGCGCTGATGGCACTCATCATCCGCAGGCGCCCCGCCGCCGCCCCGGCACCGGCCGGAGCGGCCGCCGCTGTGTGATCCCTCTCGCGGAGGCAACCTTGCGGGCCCCGGGGGAATCCTTCTGGGGGAGAGGGGCTGGTCATGACACAGCAGGCCGAGCCGGACGCGATGCCGGCCGACGACAAGCACGACGCCGCGCCCGGGGAGACCCCTCGGGCGCCGAAGCGTGTGACGCACGCGGACGGCTTCGGCGCGGCCTTCTGCGCGTCCATGGCCGCCCTGTGCGCCGAGGCCGCCATCGGTGGGACGGCCGCCCTCCTGGTGATGCTCTCGCGTGACCACGACAGCCTGCCGAGCGGCATCGTCGTGGTCGCCGGGCTGGTCGTCGCCGTCGCGCTGCTCGCCGTACTTGTCAGCGGCTTCGTCACGGCCGTGACGGTGATGCCCGTTCTGGCCCTCGCCCGCAGGGTCGCGCGGCGCGCCGGACGGGCGGAGCGCTGGTGGTGGACCCTGGCCGCGGTGCCACTGGTGGCGGCCGCCGCGGTGGTGGTCTTCGGCGGTGTGGCCGCACTGGGCAGCCTCTCCCTGGCGCCTCCGCCCGCCTACCTGCTGTGGTGGGGCGCCCTTACGGTCGGACTGTCGCCGGCGTCCCTGGTCGCCGGGGCGGCGAGCCGCCGGGTCCGCGACGGGCGCCCCGTGCGCATGGCCCGCAGAGTGGTGCGCGACGGACTGCTCGCCTGGCTCGCGGTCGGCGCCCTGGGCGCCGGGGCGTACGGCACCGGTCTGGTGAAGGTCTACGAACCGCCCCGGCTGGAGAAGGCGGACCTCGTGGGCGTCTGGAGCGACGGGCACGGCGGCGAGGTTGAGCTGACCTCCACCGGGACCGCGGTCGCCAAGGGCCTCGACAACTACGTCTGGGACGGCATGGGCCATGCCCAGCCGAAGGACTGCGACGGCTCCGGCAAATGGGTGCCGGTGAAGCGCGAGGGGAGCGTCGAGGGCGTGTCCCTGACCATAGGCAGCTGCGAGCTCGCCCGGACCTGGAGCGTCGGCGGCACCGGGAAGGAGCCGCGGATCTCCCACGAGGTCGGCAAGCCGGGCTCCGGGAAGCACTACACGCTCGCGAAGGTCGTCGCGCACAAGAAGTAGGTCAGGGGGTCAGTGTGCCGAACACGCCCCGGTGGAAGAGCAGCGGTCCCGCGCTGGCTGCGCCCTCGTCCGTCCCCAGCGCCTCGACCCGTCCGACGACGATGAGGTGGTCCCCGCCCGTGTGTACGGCATGGACCGCGCAGTCGACCCAGGCGGGCACCCCGGCGAGCAGGGGCGAGCCGGTGACGGGCGCAGGCGCGTGCCGTACGCCCGCGAACTTGTCGGCCGTCCGCGCGCCGCTGACCGCGAAGGAACGGCACAGCGCCTCCTGACCGGCGCCGAGCACATTGACGCAGAAGACCCCGGCGCGGGCGATGCGCGGCCAGCTGGTGGACGTCCGCGCCACCATGAAGACGACCAGCGGTGGGTCGAGGGAGAGCGCGGCGAAGGACTGGCAGGCGAACCCGGCCGGCGGCTCCACGGTGCCGGGCCGGTCCGTGCCCGGGGCGGTGACGACGGTGACGCCGCTGGCGAAGTGCCCGAGCACGCGCCGGAAGTCCTCCGGGGTCGGCGCGGGCCGGTCGTCCGCCCGGAGCGTTCGCACCGGCCGCGGGGCGGGGCGGGGCGCGACGGCGGTCGGTGCGCCGGCCGACCGCAGGTAGCGCACGGCGACGGCGGCCATCCCCGCGTGTCCCATCATGCCTCCATTGAATCTGATGGTCTGTCAGTTCGGAAGGTGTGGCGCGGGACGGGAAGGGGCCGGGTCCGGGCGGAACGGTTCAGCGGCCCCGGTAGACCGGGGCGCGGCGCTCCACGAAGCTCGCCACGCCCTCCCGCGCGTCCTCCGTCGCCATATTGATCTCCTGCGCGGCGGCCTCGGCGGCGAAGGCGGCCGTACGGTCCATCTCGAGCGAGGCGTTGACCAGCTGTTTCGTCAGGGCGAACGCCCGGGTCGGGCCGGTCGCGAGGCGGTCGGACCAGGAGCGGGCCGCGCCCGCCAACTCCGCCTCCGGCACCACGCGGTTCACCAGCCCCAGCCGTTCCGCCTCGGCGGCCGTGAGCGCGTCGCCGAAGAACATCAGCTCCTTCGCCCGGCGCGGCCCGACCAGCCGGGGCAGGAGATAGGCGCCTCCACCGTCGGGCACCAGCCCCCGGCGTGCGAACACCTCGATGAACGTGGCGCGTTCGGCCGCGACGACGAGGTCGCAGGCGAAGGCCAGGTGGGCGCCGAGCCCCGCGGCGGTGCCGTTGACGGCGGCGATCACGGGCTTCTCGCAGTCCAGCACCGCGCCGATCAGGCGCTGGGCGCCGCGCCGGATCACACGGGCCACATCGCCCGCGACGCGCCCGGCCGGCGGGCCCGGGCGCTGCGCGGCAGGCGCGCGGAGATCGGCCCCCGCGCAGAACGCCCGGCCGGTCGCCGTGAGGACCACGGCCCGCACGGCCGGGTCGGCGGAGTCCTGAACAAGTCGTGAAATCACGCGTTCCCGCTGCTCAGGGGTGAGGGCATTGCTCGCCCGGGGCCGGTTGAGGGTGATCCACGAGACGCCGTTGTCAGTGGTGTGGAGTATCACTGAGTCATCGGGCCCCACGGGCTCGACGGGCCGCGCCGCGTCCTCGGGACCGACGGGGCCGAGGGCATTGCCACGGGGGGATACGGGCATGGGGGAGCTCCTGGTTCTACGGGCCGTCGCGGTCCCGCGGGACGCCGCGCACGGCTCAGCGGCAGTAGGCCAAGGCGTCCAGGGCCACGGCGCCCTGGCCGCGCGGCAGCACCACGAGGGGGTTGATGTCCAGCTCGGCGAGTTCGCCGGCCAGCTCCAGCGACATCCGCTGGACGCGCAGGACGGTCTCGACGAGCGCGTCCACATCGGCCGGGGGCGCGCCCCGGACGCCGTCGAGCAGGGCACGGCCGCGCAGCTCGGTGAGCATCGTGCGGGCGTGCTCCTCGCCGAACGGCGGGACGCCCACGGCGGTGTCCCGCAGGACCTCCACCAGCGCCCCGCCCAGGCCCACCGTCACCGTGGGGCCGAAGAGCGGGTCGGGGGAGACCCCGACGACCATCTCCACCCCGCGCCCGACGAGCTGGCAGACCAGCACGCCGTCCAGTGGCAGCCCCTCGTAGCGCGCGATGTCGGTGAGCTCGCGATAGGCGTCCCGCACCTGGCTGGCCGAGGTCAGCCCGACCTTGACCAGACCGAGCTCGGTCTTGTGGGCGAGCCGGGGGCCGGACGCCTTCATGACGACGGGGTAGCCGACCAGCCCCGCCGCCCGGACGGCAGCCGCGGCGCTGGTCACCAGCTGCTCGCGGGGCACGCGGATGCCGTAGGCGCGCAGCAGCTGCTTGGCCGCGTGCTCGCTCAGCTGCTCGCCTGGGCGCATCAGCTCCTGGGCCTTGCGCGCGGAGGGGGAGAGGACGCGCGGCGCCTCGTTGAAGGGGGAGCGGTAGGCGGCGGTGAAGCGGTGGTGGCGGAGATAGGCGCTCACCGCGGTCACGCAGTTGGAGAAGGTGCGGAAGGTGGCCACGCGCGAGGAGCCGAGGAGGGTCGTGCGATAGGCGTCCTCCGTGCCGACGGGCGACCCCCACACCACACAGACCAGCTTGTCCGTCTCCTCCGCCGCGGCCACGAGATCACGCACGAGCCGGTCGCTCATGGGCGGGAAGGGCCCGGTGACGGGGCAGACCAGGACGCCGACGGCCGGGTCGGCGAGCAGGGCGTCGATGATCCTGCGGCCGCGCTCGTCGCCCACGGGGTGCCCGCCGCTGTCGACGGGGTTCTCGACGCTCAGGTACTCCGGTATCCACTGGTGGAGCTCGCGCTGCTTGGCGGCGGAGAGGGTGGGGAGGGCGAGCCCGACCGCGGCGGCGAGGTCCGCGAAGTGGGCGCCCGTGCCACCGGAGATCGAATAGACGGCGACGCCCTCGGCCCGTGGCGGGCGGGCGCGCGCGAGCAGGGCCGAGGTGTCCTGGAGCTCGTCCAGCCCGTCCACCCGGATCACGCCGAACTGCCGCATGGCCGCGTCCACGACCTTGTCCGCGCCGGTGAGCTTGCCGGTGTGGGAGGCGGCCGTGCGGGCGCCGGCCTCGGTCCGGCCGACCTTGACGGCGACGACCGGCACCTTGTGCCGCGCCGCGCGGTCCGCGGCGAGCAGGAAGGCGCGGCCGTCTTTGAGCCCTTCCACATACGCGGCGATGGCGCCGACCTCGGGGCGCGTGGCGAAGTAGGAGAGGAAGTCCGCGCACTCCAGGTCGGCCTCGTTCCCGGTCGGCGCCCAGTGGGAGAGCCGGATGCCCAGCTCCTGGAGGGCGAAGACGGGCCGGCCCTGGTGGCCTGACTGGGTGATCAGCGCGATGGCCGGGCCGTCGAGGTCGTCCCGGAACCGCTCGAAGGCGTTGAGGTTGGTGTTCGGCCCGAGGAGCCGGACCCCCGCCGCGCGGGCCGCGGCAGCGAGCCGTTCCTGGGCGGCGGCGCCCTCCGGGCCCGTCTCGGCGAACCCGGAGGCGAAGGCGACGGCGAACGCCGCCTTGGCGCCGGCCAGTTCGGCCATGACGGGCAGGGGATCGCCCACCAGGAGGACGGCGAGGTCGACCCGCTCGGGAAGGTCCGCGACGGAGGGATGGCAAGGGAGGTCGAAGACGGTTCCGCGGGTGGGGTGGACGGGGTGGAGGCGGGCGCCGACGCGCTCGCACCAGGCGAGGAGCTGACGGGTGATCCCGGTGTTGGGGCGGCCCTCGGCGTCCGAGGCGCCGATGACGGCGACGGTCTCGGGGCGGAAGAGCCGGTCGAGGTCGGGGACGCCCGAGTGCAGCGGCTGGCCGCTGACGTCGACGTCGGCGATGTCGGTGGCCAGGCCGTGGACGGCGGGGCCCGGACGCTCGCCGCAGGCCACCACGCGGGCCGGACGGGAGGTGGTGGTGAGTGTGCCGTGAGTCGATCCAAGCATCGTTCTCGTCCACTCCTGCTCAATGGCCGATACGTTGACGTATAGTCAGGCTACCGATCTGACGTCGCGTCAGGAATGGTGCGGAGCCGCGGTGCCGGCCGAAAGTGGCGCCTCTCCCTCCTCCTCGTCTGGGCTGCCGCTCACGGCGAGGGCCCGGCGTCGCGAGCGTCGCCGTGACGGGAGGCAGCCGACATGACCGTGTCCGTCCGTTTCGACGTGCCAGGGGTCGACGCGTTCACCCGGACCTACTGGGACGCCGCCGCCCGGCACCGGCTCCTGCTGCGCCGCTGCCGTGCGGCGGGGTGCGGCGCGGTCCACCACTATCCGCGCGAGTTCTGCCCGCGCTGCTGGGGTGAGGACGTCGTCTGGGCCGAGGCGAGCGGCCGGGCCACGCTCCACACCTGGTCGGTGGTCCATATGAACGACCTGCCGCCCTTCGGGGAGCGGCTGCCCTACGTCGCCGCGGTCGTGGACCTCGCGGAGGGCCCGCGCATGATGACCGAGATCGTGGAGTGCCCGGAGGACGCCCTGCGCATCGGGATGGGGCTGCGGGTCCGCTTCCGGCCGATACCCGGAACGCCCCTGAAGGCACCGGTGTTCGGGCCGGGATGAGCCGAGGGGCGACGGGGCCCCGGCCCTCCCGCCACGCCTCCCGCCGTCAGTCGCGGCCCAGGACCAAGGTCCCCGAGGAGCAGAACCAGCCCCCCGTCCCGGACGCGAGGGCGAGCCGTGGCGGCCCTCCGTCGCGGCCGCGCACCTGCCTGCCCTCCTCCGCCTCTCCCCGTAGCTGCCGCACGGCCTCGACCAGCAGGAAGAGGCCCCGCATCCCGGGGTGGCAGGCCGACAGCCCGCCGCCGTCCGTGTTCACCGGCAACCCGCCGCCGATGGTGAGCCTGCCGTCCGCCACGAACGCGCCGCCCTCGCCCTTCGCGCAGAATCCGAGGTCCTCCAAGGTCACCAGGGGCATGTACGTGAAGGCGTCGTACAGCTCCGCCACCTCGATCTCCTCCGGCGTGACGCCCGCGCGCCGGAACGCCTCGGGCCCCGAGACCGCTGCGGGGGACACCGTGAAGTCCTCCCACTCCGACATCGTCGTATGCGAGACGGCGGTGCCCGAGCCCAGCACCCATACGGGTGGTTTCGCCGTGTCCGCCACATACTCCTCCCCGGCCAGCAGCACGGCGCAGCCGCCGTCGGAACGTATGCAGCAGTGGAGCTTGGTGAACGGGTCGGCGATCAGCGGCCCGCCGAGGACATCGTCGACGGTGATCGGGGTGCGGTACATGGCGTGCGGGTTGTGCAGGGCGTTGGCGCGGGCCTGGACGGCGACGTCGGCGAGCTGCTCCAGCGTCGTCCCGTACCGGTGCATATGGCGGCGGGCGGCCATCGCGTACTTGGCGACGAGGGTGTGACCGTAAGGAGCCTCGAACTGCGCGGGACCGTAAGGCCCCAGGGAGAGGCCGGCGGCGCGGCGGCCCGCCTTGAGGTCGGCGCGGGCGGTGGAGCCGTAGACGAGGAGGACCGCGTTCGCGTGGCCCGCGGCGATGGCGTCGGCCGCGTGGGCGGCCATGACCTCCCAGGTGGAGCCGCCGACGGTGGTGGAGTCCACCCAGGTGGGCCGCAGGCCCAGGTAGTCGGCGATCTCAAGGGGGGCGAGGGTGCCGGTCCCGGCGGAGGCGAGACCGTCGACGAGTCCCCGGCCGAGGCCGGAGTCGGCGAGGGCGCGCCGGGCGGCTTGCGCGTGCAGGGCGAAGGAGGTGGCGTGGTCGACCCGGCCGCAGTCCGAGAGGGAGACGCCGACGACGGCCACCTTGCGTGTGCTGCCTGGGCTCATAAATCTGACGGTACATCAGTCATTGGGCCCCGGCTCTGGGAAAGTGCTCCACGCGCCTCTAATGTGACGACCCATCAGTATGGGAGGTCTGCCGTGGACGCCGCGCTGAGCGAGGAGCAGGAGAGGATCCGGCGCACCCTGCGTGACGTGCTGCGGGAACGCTGCGGCCCGGGCGAGGTCAGAGCCGCGGTCCGCACCGAGGCCGGTTACGACGAGGAACTGTGGCGCCGGCTCGCCGGCCGGGTCGGGCTGGCGGGGCTGGCCGTGCCGGCCCGCTACGGCGGCGCCGGCTGCGGCCCCACGGAGCTGGCGCTGGCCTGCGAGGAGACCGGCCGGGTGCTGCTGCCGTCCCCGCTGCTGGGCACCGCCGGCCTGGTGGCTCCCCTGATCGTCGCGCTGGGCACGGAGGCGCAGCGCGCGGAGCTGCTGCCGCGGCTCGCCGCCGGTGAGCTGACGGGCGCCTTCGCCGTGCCGGCCGGGGCGCTGCCCGCCGCCCTGGGACTGACGGCGCCCAATGACGGGGACTGGTCCGGCGGCGGGCGCGCCGGTGGTGTGCAGGCCCGGCCGGCCCCGACCGGGCCGGGCTGGCGGCTCTACGGGGAGGCGTCCCAGGTACTCGGCGGGCACAGCGCCGATCTGCTGCTGGTGGCCGCCCGCACCGGAGGCTACGCGCGCGGCCGGACGCTGCTGTTCGTCCTGCGCCCCACGGGAGCGCGCGGTGTGACCCGGGCCCGGCTGACCGCCCTGGACGAGACCCGCCCGCAGGCCCGCGTCCAGCTGCGGGACACGGAGGCCGCCCTCCTGGGAGACGCGGAGGCCGACGTGCCGGACGCGCTGGCGCGGCTCGGCCGGTGCGTGGCCGCCGTGCTCGCCGCGGAGGCGGTCGGCGCGGCGGACCGGGCGCTGGAGCGGACGGTCGCCCACGCGTGCACCCGGGAGCAGTTCGGCAGACCGATCGGGTCGTTCCAGGCGGTCAAGCACCGGCTGGCCGATCTGTACGTGGCGGTGCAGGCGGCGCGTTCGGCCGCGTACTACGCGGCCTGGGCGGTAGGCGGGGGCGCCACGGACGACGGCACGGCGGGCGGGCTCGCGCTCGCGCAGGCCCTGGAGGCGCTGCGCAAGGTCGCGGGCGAGGCCGTACAACTCCACGGAGGTATCGGAGTGACGTGGGAGCACGAGGTGCAGCTGTACTTCAAACGGGCCGCGTCGGACGAGCTGTTGTTCGGTCCCGTCCACCGGTTGCGGGCCCGCGCGGCGGACGAGGCCGGGCTGTTTGCCGGCCGGACGGCCGGGGAAGCGGTGGCCCTGTGACGAACGCCGTGGAGCGCATCGTGAGAAGGGTGTCCTCGACTCGTACGTTCGCGAGGATCGCGCCGCATGTCGTACCGGCCCTCGACCGGGCCGTGCACCGGTTGACCGGCGGCAGGAGGATGCTCAGCGACCGGATGCTGCCGAGCCTCGTCCTGACGGCGAAGGGGGCGAGGAGCGGGCGCCTCCGGCGGACACCGCTCGCGTGCATGCGGGAGGGCGATCCGGCGAGCGCCTGGGTGCTGGTCGGCAGCAACTTCGGCAGGCCGGGGCACCCCGCCTGGACGGGGAACCTGCTGGCGCACCCGGATGCGGAGATCAGCTGGAAGGGACGGGACGTCCCCGTACGGGCACGGCTGCTGGGCGGGGCGGAGCGGGAGACCGCGTGGGCGGCGGTGGTGCGGTTCTGGCCTCCGTACGCGCGCTATCAGGCGCGGGTGGAGCGGGAGATCCGGCTCTTCAAGCTGGTGCCGAGGGATGTGGCGGACCCGGGGGCCGCGGGGGCTTCGGGAGAGGGCCCGGTCGCCGGGCCCGGACGCTGAGCGGAGGTCGCGGGGCGACGGGCGGTGGAGGTCACTGCGGCGGGCCGCTCCGGGCCGAGCCGGTGCGGCCCGCCGCTGCGATGACAGGACGTGCGAGGAGCCGGCGCGCTACCTGGTCGGCTTCTTGCCGGTGATGCCGAGGTGGACGAGGAGCGCGAGGTTCGGCTTCAGCTCGGCCTGCTTGACCCCCCAGCTCTGGAAGCCCTTCTGGTGCGAGGCGACCGCGGCGAGCATCGCGACGAGCGAGCCCGCGACCGCCGCGGGGTTGACGTCCTTGTCCACCTTGCCCTTGGTCTGGAGCTCCTTGACGGAGTCGGTGAGGGAGCTGGTGACGGCGTTGAGGATCTTCATACGGATCTTGTAGAACCGCTTGTCGCCCTCGGCCGCCCCGAGGTCCACGACGCGCAGGATGGCGTCGTGCTTGCGCCAGAACCCGAGGAAGCCGTCGACCAGCTCCTCGGCCGCCTGCCAGCCGGACTTGCCGACCCAGGAACGTCCGGCGACGAGATCGGTCAGGCTTGCGCCTTCCTTCGCCATTTCCTCGGCGATCTCCAGCACCGCGCCCTCGACGTCGGGGAAGTACTGGTAGAAGGTGGCGGGGGAGGTGCCGGCCTTGCGCGCGACGTCGATGACCTTCACGTCGCGATAGGGCGAGGAGCTGAGCATTTCGCTGAGGCAGTCGAGCAGCTTCTGCCGCGTCGCCTGGCCGCGTCGGCCGGCCACGCGGCCGTCGACGGTGCGTACTTGTCCTGTCATGCCGTCAGCTTACCGAGGGGTGATCGGAGCGCGATTCGGCCGCATGCAAATGGGGGCAGGGGGGTGGGGAGGGGTGTAAGGCCAGCTCAGGCGGCATATCGAGGCCCGCCGGGAGATCGGGACGGATTGGCCCGTACCGGTGAATCGTCTTATCAACAGGCTGTGGACAAGGCCGGTCGAGCGGACTCCCCGGGGTTATCCACAGGGCCGGGCGAAACGCTCGGCACCCCGATAACGTGGCAGTCGGAACAGCGTGCGCGGGGCAGGGCGGAGCCCCTCTGATCGTAACGGAGAGTCACGGAGCGGGAGGCGGGCCGGAGGCAGGGTTCAGGTCGCGGGACAGGACGTTCCGCATGTGGTGGAGACACGGCGAAGCACGACCCGGGTTCGCAACCGCGGCCTTCGCCAGGAAGAATCAGCATGCGTACCCCCGGAGATAATTCGCGGTGAGACGCTGCACGGGGCTGAATCCCTTCAAGCCCCCACGGGGAGGTGGCAGGCCAGTGGTGGAGCAGCTTACGCAGCACGACCCGAGACGGATCGGCCCGTTCGAGGTGCTCGGCCGACTCGGCGCCGGCGGCATGGGGCTGGTCTATCTCGCCCGCTCGGCATCGGGCCGACGGGTCGCGATCAAGACGGTGCGCACGGAGCTGGCGGAGGACCAGCTCTTCCGGGTCCGCTTCACCCGTGAGGTGGAGGCGGCCCGGGCGGTCAGCGGTTTCTACACCGCCGCCGTCGTCGACGCCGACCCGCGCGCGGCCGTGCCCTGGCTGGCCACCGCGTACGTCCCCGCACCCTCGCTCGAGGAGATCGTCAACGAGTGCGGGCCCCTCCCGGCCCAGGCCGTGCGCTGGCTGGCCGCCGGGGTCGCCGAGGCCCTCCAGTCCATCCACGGCGCGGGCCTCGTGCACCGCGACCTCAAGCCGTCCAATGTGCTGGTCGTCGAGGACGGCCCCCGCGTCATCGACTTCGGCATCGCCTCGGGCGTCTCCAACACCCGGCTGACGATGACCAACGTCGCGGTCGGCACCCCGGCCTACATGTCGCCCGAACAGGCACGCGACTCCCGCAGCGTCACGGGCGCCAGCGACATCTTCTCGCTCGGCTCCACCCTGGTCTTCGCCGCCACCGGCCACGCCCCCTTCCACGGGGCGAACCCCGTGGAGACCGTCTTCATGCTGCTCAGGGAGGGCCCCGACCTCAGCGGCCTGCCGGACGAGCTGCGCCCGCTGATCGACTCCTGTATGCAGACGGCGGCGGAGCTCCGGCCGACCCCCGCCGACCTTCAGGCCGAGCTGGCGCCCCACCTCTTCGCCTCCGGCGGGGGCGACGACAGCGGCACGGCCTCCGCCTGGCTGCCGGACAACGCCACCGGCCTCATCGAGCAGCGCCGGGCCGGGCAGCGGCCCGCGGCGGCGGCCGGTGCCGGCGCCCGGGGCGGCCGGGCGCGGTCCGTGGCCCCGCCCGCCCCGCACAGCCTCCGACCCCGCCGCGCGGCCCCGTCCCGGCGTACGAGCCGCCCGCCGCCGACGCCCGCAGCGGCCCCGCGTGGGGTGACGGCGGCACCGGCCGCTCGGGCATGGCCGCCGTCCGTGACCCGCGCGGCGGCCTGGGCGCGCCGCCCGCCGGGCCCGGCACCGGCCAGGCCGGCGGGCAGGGCAGGCACGCCGCCGCGCCGGTGCCCGCGCACGACGGCTCCGTACGGCTGGCCGGCTCGCAGGTGCCCATCGGCCCCGGTCCACGCGTCGCCGACGGCCGGGAGTCCCAGGCCCGCACGGGCACCGGGCCGCCACCGGCTGGGTGCGGCCCCCGGCCGGCCTCCCGGCCACCGCCCCGGCCGCCGCGTCCGTGCCGGTGCAGGCGCCCGCCCCGCAGGGCGACGGCGGCAACACCCAGGGCGAGCCCGGCCGTTGGCGGCCGTGGCGCTTCCGGATGTCCAACGACGTCTGGGGCACGCCGACCGTCGCCGGTGATCTGCTGTACGTCACCTCCTTCGAGGTCCACGCCCTCGATGTCGCCAGTGGGCGACGGCAGTTCAAGACGCGGGACGTCGCCTGGGCGATGGCCGTGGCGGACGGCCGCATCCACGCCTCGGACGGCCCGACGCTCTACGCGCTGGACGCGGCCGACGGCGCCGAGCGGTGGCGGCTGGCCACCGACGGCTGGGTCTACTCCCTCCGCGCCGACCGGGGCACGGTCGTCACGGGCACGCGCGGCGGCGGCGTTCAGGCGTGGGAGGCGGCCAACGGCGAGCTGCTGTGGGAGATGGGCGGCCTCCAGACCGATTTCGAGACGCCCGACTGCGGTCCCTTCCTCCAGGACGGCACCGTCTATGTGTGGGCCGACGCCCGGCTGCGCGCCCTGGAGGCGCGCACGGGCGCCGAGCGCTGGTCGTACCCCGTGGGCGACACGGCGGCGTGCGGCGGTGTGCCGGTGCGGCTGCTGCCCGCCCCGGACGGCGTCGTCTACGTCGTGGCGGGCACGCGCGTCCTCGCCATCGACGTGGCGCGCGGCGACGTCCGCTGGCGGTTCGAGGCGCCGGCCGTCTTCCTCAGCCCGCCGGCCTACGCGCCGGGGCCCGCGGTGACGGGCGGCGGTGTCTATGCGGCCGACTATCTGGGCACGGTCTACGCCCTGGACGCGGCGACCGGCCGCGACCGCTGGCGCATCGCGACGGAGCCCCGGCAGTCGACGGAGCCGGTGCTGGTGGCGGCCGGTTCCGTGCACCTGGGCAGCGGCGGCGCGCTCTACACCCTGGACGCGGTCACCGGCACCCCGAGGTGGCGCTTCGCGGCGGGCGGCGACGTCGTGGGCGCCCCGGTCGTCGCCGACGGCCGGGTCCACTTCGGCTCCGCCGACCACTGCCTCTACACGGTCGACGCGGCGGGCGGCCAGCTCCGCTGGAAGCTGGCGACCGGCGGCGAGATCACGGGCTCGCCCGTGGCGACGGGCGGCGTGGTCTACGCGTGCAGCAAGGACCGCTGTGTCTACGCCCTGGACGCCGCCAAGGGCACGGGCCTCACCCAGCGCCGCTGAGCCCCGCCGCAGACGGCGGCGCGGACGGCGGCGCGAGGGGCGGCGGAGCCCCCGGGCGGTCGGCGGTGATGCCCGCGGCCCGTGCGCCTACCGCGTGCGGTAGGCGCGGCTCCGGGCGGTGAAGAGGCGCGCCTGGTCGGCCGCCGGGCGGTTGCCGAGGGAGATCAGGTGCGGGGCGAGGGCGAAGGCCCGCTCCCGGGTGGCCTCCTTGGCCGCCCACAGGGCCCGGACTGTGCCCTGGACCGCCTCGGTGGGGTAGGAGGCGAGGACCGCCGCCGCGCGGAGGGCGGCCGGGACCGCGCCGCCCGGCGGGGTGAGCTCGGAGACCAGCCCGGTCTCGTACGCGCGCCGGGCGGAGAGGCGCTCGGCCGTGCCCATCAGGGCCAGCCGGGCGGCTTCGCCGAAGGGCATGCGCTGGGCCAGGTGGACCGCCTCGTAGGCGCTGACCATGCCGTACGAGGTGTGCGGGTCGAAGAAGACGGCGTTCTCGGAGGCCACGACGAACTCCGACTCGCCCAGGAGGTAGAACGCCCCGCCGCACGCCATCCCGCCGACCGCCGCGACGACCGGCTTCCACAGGTCGGCGGCCTTGGGGCCGACGGTCAGGAGCGGGTCGTCGACCGAGTACGGGGAGGGTGGCTGCGGGACGTCGGCGGAGCGGTCGATGCCGGTGCAGAACGCCCGGTCCCCGGCGCCGGTGAGGACGACGGCGCGCACGGCCGCGTCGTGGCGGAAGCCCCGCCACACGTCGGCGAGCCGGGCGGCGGTGGCCGGGTCGATCGCGTTGTGGCGCTCGGGGCGGTCGAGGGTGACGAGGGCGACGCCGTCCGCGCCGATCTCCGTACGGACCGTCGGCGCGGCGCCGGTCATGGCCGCTCCAGCAGCCAGCGGGGCACGGTGACGCCTTCGGCGAGCTCGTCGAAGGTCACGCGCACGGACGCCCCGATCCGCAGCAGGGCGGGGTCCAGGGAGTCGAGCCGGGCGCCCGGCGCGGCGACGACGTTCCCGACGAGGCGGATGCGGGGGGCGTCGGCCAGCTCCACGACCGCCACGTTGTACGGGGCCCGGTCGGCGTAGAAGGGCAGGAGCGGCGGGTGGGGCAGCACGTACGACCAGATGCGGCCGCGGCCCGTCATCCGCCGCCAAGCGGTGGCGAAGGACTGGCAGTGCGGGCAGCACGGGCGGGGCGGGAAGCGCGGCTCGTGGCAGTCCGCGCAGGTCTGGACGCGGAGTTCGCCGCGGGCGGCGAACTCCCAGAAGGGGGCGCCGTCCTCGTCCGGTTCGGGCAGCAGGGGGCCCGGCGGCCGGGTGTCGGGCCCGTTGTCAGTGGTGCCCCTCATGATGGAGGACATGAAGACTCAACTCCTCAGCAGCAGTGCTGAAGTGGGGACTCCTTCGCCTGCCGTGACCAGACAGGCGGTGGCGTCGGGGACCTGCGCGGTGGAGGTGCCGCGGAGTTGCCGGACGCCCTCGTTGATCAGGTTGAAGCCATGGACGTAAGCCTCGCTGAGACCGCCGCCCGCGGTGTTGAGGGGGAGCCGGCCGCCGAGTTCCAGCGCGCCGCCCTCGGTGAAGGCCGCGCCCTCGCCGCGGCCGCAGAATCCGTAGCCTTCGAGCGAGAGCGGGACGAGGGCGGTGAAGGCGTCGTAGATCTGCGCGACGTCGACATCGCGCGGGGTGAGGTCGGCGTTCTTCCAGAGGTGCCGGGCGGCCGTCCAGGCGGGGCCGGTCAGCGGGTCCTCGTTCCAGTAGTTGACCATGCCGTGGTGCTGGGCGGGCAGGCCCTGTGCGGCGGAGTGCACATACACCGGCCGTCGGCGGCAGTCGCGGGCCCGCTCGGCGGAGACGACGACGCAGGCGAGGGCGCCGTCGGTCTCCAGGCAGTTGTCGAAGAGGCAGAGGGGTTCGCTGATCCATCGCGAGGTCATGTACATCTCGCGGGTCAGCGGGCGCTCGTACATGATCGCGCGCGGGTTCTGGTTGGCGCGGTTGCGGCAGGCGAGAGCGACGTGGAAGAGGTGGTCGCGCGTCGCGCCGTACTCGTGCATATAGCGGCGGGTGAGCATGGCGATCTCGTCGGCGGGGCGCAGCAGGCCGTAGGGGCGGGTCCACTGGGCAGGGGTGGGCAGCTGGGCCCGGGTGTCGCGCCACGGCCGGGGGCCGGAGCCGCGCTTGCGGGAGCGCCAGGCCACGCCGACATGCGCCTGGCCGGTGGCGATCGCCATGGCGAGGTGGGCGACGGTCGCGCAGGAGCCGCCACCGCCGTAGCCCGCCTTGGCGAAGAAAGTGACGTCGCCGGCGCCGATGGCCTTGGCGACCTCCACCTCGTCGGTCTCCTCCATCGTGTAGGAGGCGAAGGCATCGACCTGGGACGGAGGGATACCGGCGTCGTCCAGCGCTTCGAGGACGGCGCGGCAGGCCAAGGTCTTCTCGGATGAGGGGAGTTGCCGTGCGAAGGGGGTCTGTCCTATGCCGACGATCGCGGTCGCGTCCTTGAGTCCCGCCGACATCGCCACCTCCGTGCTGTCGCTGTTGTCACTGCTGACAGCGCGGAAGGGTATCGCTAATCTGACGCTTAGTCAGCCAATGGCGGTGGGCCGGGAGGTCACGCGATGCGCGGCGATCTGGAATTCATGTCCGTACCCCGGCTGGTCCGTACGGCCGCCGCGCGGTACGGCGACCGTGAGGCGGTGGTCGAGGGCCGGACCCGGATCGGTTTCGCCCAGCTGGCCGGGCGCGTCGAGCAGGCCGCGGCCGGATGCCTGGCCGCGGGGGTGGTGGCGGGCGACCGGGTGGCCGTCTGGGCCCCGAATACCCTCGACTGGATCGTCGCGTCGCTGGGCGCCGTCTCGGCCGGCGCGGTCCTCGTCCCGGTCAACACCCGGCTCAAAGGCACCGAGGCCGTCGAGGTGCTGGCGCGTACCCGGGCCCGGCTGCTGTTCGTCACCGGCACCTTCCTCGGCACGTCGTACGTCGCCGCCCTGCGGCGGGCGGCGGGCGGGGGAGCGGGCGCGGGGGCGGCGTGGCGCGGGACGGGGTGCCGGGGGAGGGCGCGGCCGGGGTCCGGGCGGGGCGCCGGGGCCGGTGCCGGCCCGGCGGAAGGGGCGTTGCCAGGGTTGCCGGAAAGGTCGCTGTCAGGGTTGCCGGAAGGGTCGCTGCCCGGGGTGTCCGAAGGTCCGCTGCCCGGGCTGCCGGATCTGCGTGAGGTCGTCGTCCTGGCCGACGACGCCCCCGCCGAGTTCCGCACCTGGAAGGAGTTCCTGGCGGCGGGGGAGTCGCAGCCCGGCTGGGCCGTACGGGCGCGGGCCAACACCGTCGGACCCGACGCGGCCTCGGACATCATGTTCACCTCGGGCACCACGGGTGAGCCCAAGGGTGTCGTCGTCACCCACGCCCAGACGCTGCGCACCTTCGGCGCCTGGTGCGATCTGGCAGGGCTGCGGAGAGGAGACCGCTATCTGATTGTGAACCCCTTCTCCCACACCTTCGGTTACAAGGCCGGTGTGCTGGCCTGTCTGATGCGGGGCGCGACGATGGTGCCGCAGTCCGTCTTCGCGGCGGACACGGTGCTGGCCAGCGCCGCGACCGAGCGGATATCCGTGCTGCCGGGCCCGCCCACCCTGCTCCAGGCACTGCTCGACCACCCCGGCCGGGCGGCGCACGACCTCTCGTCGCTGAGGCTGGTGGTGACGGGCGCGGCCATGGTCGACGGGAAGCTCGTGGAGCGGCTGCGGACCGAGCTCGGCGTGCCGGCGGTCCTGACCGCGTACGGGATGAGCGAGGCCACCGGCGTGATCACGATGTGCCGGCGCGGGGACCCGCCGGAGGCCGTCGCGGCCTCCTCGGGCCGGGCCCTCCCGGACACCGAGGTCACGGTGGTGGGCGCGGACGGGGAGGTGCTTCCCCCCGGGGAGCCCGGCGAGGTCCTGGTGCGCGGCTTCCAGGTCATGGCAGGCTACTTCGAGGACCCGGAGGCGACGGCGCGGGCGATCGACGCGGCCGGCCGGCTGCACACCGGGGACGTCGGGGTGCTGGACGCCGTGGGCTACCTCCGGATCACCGACCGCGTCAAGGACATGTTCGTGGCCGGCGGGTTCAACGTCTATCCGGCGGAGGTCGAGCGGCTGCTGGTCCGGCACCCGGGGGTCGCCGAGGTGGCCGTCGTCGGCGTGCCGCACGGCCGGCTGGGCGAGGTGGGGAAGGCGTTCGTGGTGCGGGGGCGCGACGCCGGGGAGCTGACCGCGGACGCGGTGATCCGCTGGGCGCGCCGGGAGATGGCGAACTACAAGGTGCCGCGCTCGGTGGAGTTCGTGACGGCACTGCCCCGCAACGCGGCCGGCAAGGTCCTCAAACACGCCCTGCGCGCCCTGCGGCAGGGCGGGGGCAGCGCGGACGGCGGGAACGACAGGGACGGCGAAGGCCGCAAGGGGCGGTGAGGGCGCCGGGCCGAAGGCTCCCGGAGGCCCCGCCCGCCGGGGCCGCGTGCGCCGTGCGGGACCCGGAAAGTCGCGGTGGCGGCGCCGAACCCCGCCCCCGTTCCTGTCCCCGCCCCCGTCCCCGCCCCCGCGGCCGCGGCCGCCGTCCGGCGTGAGTGGGACGCCGGGGCCGGTCAGGGGTGCGGCACGGTGCGCGTGCCCGGTCCGGGTATCGGCCGGGCCGTGGTGTCATGGCGCGTCACCGGCCGCACCCCCGCCGTGAGGCGCGGCTCGTCGCCGTTGCCGGGCGCCGCGCGCCCCGGCGGACCGGAGGGCCGTCGGCTGCCGTCGCCGACCGGCGGATGTGGCCGTGGCACGGCACGGGGCCTGGGTGCCGGCCGACTTCCGTGGCGGTGGGCGCGGTCGCCGTACGACCGTGGCGTCGGCTCTCGGCGGATCCGGGTGGTACGAGCGTGCCTCAGGTGCTAGCCGACGTGTTCATCGGTGGGGTGGTCGTCCCGCCCGCCGTTGAGACGGTGCGCCGTGGCGCCGGTGGGGTGGTCGTCGTCGATGCCGGTGGGGTGGTCGTCGTGCGGTGCGCCGTTACCGCCCCCGTGGCCCAGGAAGATGCCGGCCGGGGGGAGGGTGGGGTGGTCGTCGGCGCTTGCGGGCACCGCGGTGGCGATCGCCGCCGCTGCGGCGAAGGCGGCTATGGCGAGCGCCCGCCTCGTGCGGGTGCGCGTGCTGTTCATTTTCCAACTCCTTTGTTCGGGGGCGGTGTTGCGGTGGTGATGCCCGTGCACGCGAACGTAGCCTCCGAGGAAGACGGCGTCCGCGACTTGGTCCGGAAACAGGTGAACCTTGGCCTGTCCGCCCGTGTTCGACGGTGAAAGGCGGCGGCTCGGCGGTGGCCCACCGGCTCCGGACGCTGCGGTCCTGACGATTTCCTGACGCCTTTCGACACATGACCGCAGGGGCCGGCGTCGACGGCTCCCCCTCCGCGCTGCCGACGCCGGCCCCTGTCAGTCCCCCGTTGGTCGGTCCCCCCGTTGGGACTTACCTGTTCAGTTGTCGTGCGGGGCGCCCGGCGGCCGCGGTTCGACTCCCCCGTTCGAGAACGTCAGTCGAACCCCGGCCGCCGGGCGCCCCTTGGTGCTTTCCCCCCGGCGGTGGATCCCCCGTGTGCTTCCCCCGTGGCGGATCCTCCGTGGTATTTCCCCCCGTGTGGGTTCCCCGCGCGGCTTTTTTCCCCCCGTCGCGGATCTCCCTTACGGGGCCCCACGTGTGGTTCCCCCCACGTGGGGTTTCCCCCGGTGCGGCGGCACTTCCCCCGTCGTGCTCCCCCGTTGTCCGTGCCGCCGCCGCTATGGAATTGTCGGACTCATTCCGTGGTGCTCATTCGGTGCTTCCCCCGTGGGTGTTCCACCCGTGAAGTCTTTCCCCCGTGGAACTGCTCTCCTCCGGTTCGGGCACCCGTCCGCCCGGCTCGCGCCGGACGCCCCCGTGGTGCCTTTCCCTGGAGGTTCCCCACGTCTTTCCCCCTCCGGGTTCCCGCTGCTTTCCCCCGTGCGGTCCCCCGGTCGTTCCCCCGTGATTCCCCCTGTGGTTCCCCCGTGGTCCCCCAGGTCACCCGGCCGGCCCGGGATTCCGGTCGGCCGGGACCGCTCGGCGGCCCGTGGTCAGGCGGGCTCGCTGCCGGCGTGGTCGTCCTGCAGGACGTCCAGCGGCGTCGGGCTCCCGGCGTGGTCGTCCATGGGGGCGACCAGCGGCTTGGGGCTCCCGGCGTGGTCGTCCATCGGGGCGAGCAGCGGCTTCGGGCTGCCCGCGTGGTCGTCCGCCAGCACGTGCTGCGGTGCGGCGAGAGTGGCACCGCCGGCGTGGTCGTCCTGCGGTGTCGTCACCACTCCCGGCCTGAGCAGTTTTTCGTCGCTCATAGCGATCACTCCGTTGGTCAGTGCGAGTCGTCTTGGTGTGAAGGGGAAGTGGTGCGGTGGTTCTCCGGGATTGCAAAACCCGCCCGGCGACTCCCCCGAGGATCGCCGGACGGGGGATGGGGCTGATCAGGGTGACCACCCCAGAGGTGAAGCCGTATGCCTCACCTACGACCCGCCTGCCCCCCGACGCGACGGATCGACATGAGTAAGGTTGACGTGTCGCGATAAACGATCGATGAACGGCCACGTGAAAGCGCTTTTTCGGAGCCTTTCGGCCCTGGCGCGGTCACGCCGTCGCCCTGTATTGAGCGGTTCCTCACCGGCGTTGTCCGACGAGCCGGTGAGCCCTCGCACCTCCAGGACCCCGCCGAGCCCCCCGAGCCCCTTGCCCACCACCCCGCTCGGCCACCACCCCGCTCGGCCGCCCCGCCGCGAGACCGCCTCGCCGCGAGACCGCCCCCCACCGCCCAGCCGCCCGCCCTTCGCCACCGACCCGCACCGTCCTCCCCGCGTACACCCGCCCGCAAACCCCGGACACGGCGGAGCCGCCCGCTCCCCGGCCGACGGGGTGCGGGCGGCCCTGGCGGACCGGCCCGGTCGTGCCGGGCCCTGCCTAGGCGGCCGTCACGACTCCCGCGAGGAGCCTGCGGACGTCCGCGGCCTCCGAGGTCCCCAGCTGCTCGAAGATCGACAGGGCCTCCGTCCAGCAGGCGCGCGCCCGCCCCGGCTGGCCCAGCGCGTCGAGCGAGCGGCCGAGGACGATCAGGACGTTCCCGCGCCGCCACTCGCCGCCGATGCCCCGCAGCTTCAGCGCCTGCTCGGCGTGGTGCGCGGCCGCGGCCGGCCGCCCGGCGGCGAGGTGGACCTCGGCGAGGCGGTAGTTCGTCATGCCCTCCCACAGCCGTTGCCGGTTGTCCCGGAAGACGGGCAGCGCCTCCGAGAGCCGGTCGAGGGCCTCCTCGTACCTCCCGCCCTCGGTGAGGGCGAGACCGAGCGCGTAGAGGGCGTTGGCGACCCGCCAGGAGGCGCCGATCTCGCGGTAGAGGGCGAGCGCCTGCTCGGCGAGCTCCACGGCCGAGCCGACGCGCCCCGCGTCCAGCCGCACCCGGGAGAGGTTGCTGAGGGCGCTGGCCTCGCCCGGCCGGTTGCCGTCGGCGCGGAAGGCCGCGAGCGCCTGGCCCACGTACACCTCGGCGTCCTCGTGCCGGTGCTCGTAGATGGCGATGATGCAGCGGATGTTGGCGGCGTAGCAGCAGGGGATGGGGTCGCCGCAGGAGCGGCCGAGGAGGACCGCCTGCCGGGCCTGCTCGTCGGCGAGGTCGAACCGGCCGGCGATGCTGTGCACATGGGCCAGGACGTACCGGGCGCGCCCCTCGGCCCGCGGGTCGCCGGCCTCCCGGGCCGTGACCAGCAGGGCCTCCGCGGCCTGCTCGTACAGCCGGGAGTCGGCGCCGGACTCGGCGAGGTCCTTCGCGGCGAGCAGCAGGTCGACGGCGCGGCGCAGCGTGCTGCCGGTGGACGAGGCGTGCTGCCGCACGCAGGCGAGCAGGCAGCCGGCCTCGGCGAACAGCCAGTCGCCCGCGGCGCTGCGTTCGGCGAAGGTGAGGCCGGGGTGGGTGGTGGGGGTCAGGTGGGTGAGGAGCTGGTCGCCGGGGCGCTCCAGGACGTAACCGCCCGCGGCCGTCTCCAGATAGAAGTCGAGGAGCCGGGACATGGCGGCGTCGCGCTCGGCGGGCGGCTGTTCGTCGCGCTCGGCGCATGCACGCGCGTAGAGGCGCACGAGGTCGTGGAAGCGGTAGCGGCCCGGTGCGGCGGATTCCAGGAGCGAGGTGTCGACGAGGGACTCCAGGACCTCCTCGGTGGCGTCGAGGTCCAGGTCGAGCACGGCGGCGGCCGCGGCCAGGGACATGTCCGGGCCGTCGGCGAGGCCGAGGAGGCGGAAGGCGCGGGCCTGGGCGGGCTCCAGCTGGCCGTAGCCGAGCTCGAAGGTGGCCTTCACGGCGAGGTCGCCGGCGCGCAGCTCGTCGAGGCGGCGGCGCTCGTCGCCGAGCTTGCGGGCGAGGACGGAGACCGTCCAGGTGCGGCGGGCGGCCAGCCGGGAGGCGGCGATGCGGATGGCCAGCGGCAGGAAGCCGCAGGCGGCGACGACGTCCATGGCGGCGTCGCGCTCGGCGCCCACCCGCTCCGCGCCCACGATGCGGGTGAAGAGGACGAGCGCCTCCTCGGGGCTCATCACGTCCAGGTCGACGAGGTGCGCGCCGGCCAGGTCGACCATGCGGGAGCGGCTGGTGACCAGTGCCGCGCAGCCCTCGGTGCCGGGCAGCAGCGGGCGGATCTGCGCGGCGTCCCGGGCGTTGTCGAGGAGGGTGAGGACGCGGCGGCCGTCCAGGGTGGAACGGAAGAGGGCGGCGCGCTCCTGGAGGCCCTCGGGGATGGCGCTGTCGGGCGTGCCGAGGGCCCGCAGGAAGGCGCCGAGGACGGCCTCGGGCTCGGCGGGCACCGGCCCGGCGCCCTGGAGGTCGACGTAGAGCTGGCCGTCCGGGAAGTGGTTACGGGCGGCGTGGGCGACGTGCACCGCCAGCGTCGTCTTGCCGACGCCGCCGATGCCCGCGACCGCGGAGACGGCCATGATGCGGCCCTCGGCCGTGGCCAGCTGATCGCTCAGCTCGTCGACGAACGCGACGCGGCCGGTGAAGTCCGAGACCGTCGCCGGCAGCTGCGCGGGCCGGATGAAGGCGGGGCCGGCGCCGGGCCGGTCGGCCGGGGACAGGTGCAGGGCGAGGTCGGTGTCGGCTTGGAGGATGCGTTGCTGGAGTTCGGAGAGTTCGGGGCAGGGGTCGACGCCGAGTTCGTCGGCGAGGAGGCGGCGGGTGTCGGCGTAGACGGCGAGGGCTTCGGCTTGGCGGCCGCTGCGGTAGAGGGCGAGCATGAGGAGTTCGCGGAGGCGTTCGCGGAGGGGGTGGGCGGCGGTGAGGGCGGTGAGTTCGGCGACGGCTTCGGCGTGGGCGCCGACTTCGAGGTCGAGGTCGAGGCGGGTTTCGAGGAGGGTGAGGCGCCATTCTTCGAGGCGTGTGCGCTGGGTTTCGGCGAAGGGGCCGGGGAGTCCGGCGAGGGGTTCGCCGTCCCAGAGGTCGAGGGCTTCGTTGATGAGTTCGCGGGCGCGGGTGCGGTCGCCGGTGGTGCGGGCTTTTTCGGCGTGGGTGGCGAGGTGTTCGGCGCGGTCGGTGTCGAGGCAGCCGTGGCCGGTGCGTATGGCGTAGCCGCCGGATTCGCTGATGAGGGTGTCGGCGTCGGGGCCGAAGGCTTTGCGTAGTCGTGAGGCGTAGGTGCGCAGTGCCGCGAGGGCGGCGTGGGGTGGTTCGTCGCCCCAGAGGGCGTCCACCAGCTCGGGTGCGGTGGCGGTGCGTCCGCCGCGCAGCAGCAGCGCGGCCAGGAGTGCGCGCTGCTGGGGCGAACCGGTGTGGAGGAGCTCCCCACCGCGCCGGGCCCGCACGGGCCCGAGCACGGTGAAACGAAGCTGCTGCCCGTGCCCTGTATCGCCGGCCATTGTGACCCCCTGCTTGTCCCGCTCGGTCGCACCGGCCAGTCTGCCTTGTTCGGAGCCTCTACGTCAGCAGGGGTCCGGCCTCTCCACAAGGCCCGCCCCGGACCGTCGCACCAGCATGCTGACGGGCCGTCAGTTCGTCGCTAACGTGTCAGCCATGGCGAGCATCCCCAAGATAATCTCGGTGGACGACCATACGGTCGAGCCTCCCCACGTCTGGCGGGACCGGCTACCGGCGAAGTTCCTCGACGTCGGACCGCGAATCGTACGGGCCCCCGTGAAGGAGATGACCTTCGTGGGCGGAAGATTCGCACCGGTCATGGGGGCCACCGGGGACGACGGCCCGATGGCCGACTGGTGGATCTATGAGGATTTGCACCGTCCGCTCACTCGGCTGGATACCGCCGTCGGATGCTCCAGGGATGAGGTCAGACTCAAGGGAATCACCTACGACGAGATGCGTCCGGGGTCCTACAGCGTGCCGGAACGATTGGCCGATATGGATCGCAACCATGTCCAGTCCGCGCTCTGCTTCCCCACCTTCCCGCGCTTCTGCGGGCAGACCTTCACCGAGGCGAAGGACCGCGAGCTGGGCCTGCTGGGCGTCCGCGCCTACAACGACTGGATGGTCGAGGAATGGTGCGGCCCGGACGCGCGCGGACGCCTGATACCCCTCGCCCTCGTCCCGCTGTGGGACGCGGACCTCGCCGCCGCGGAGGTGCGGCGCAACGCCGCCCGTGGCGTACGCGCCGTCTGCTTCTCCGAGATCCCCCCGCACCTCGGCCTGCCGTCGGTCCACACCGACGCCTGGGACCCCTTCCTGCGGGCCTGCGCCGAGACCGGCACGGTCGTCGCCATGCACATCGGCTCGTCCTCCCGGATGCCCTCCACCTCGGCGGACGCACCGCCCGCGGTCGGCTCCACGATCACCTTCGCGAACTGCTGCTTCTCCCTGACCGACTGGCTGATGTCCGGGGTCTTCGACCGCTTCCCCGGCCTCCGCGTCATGTACGCGGAGGGACAGATCGGCTGGATCCCGTACATCCTGGAGCGCGCCGACGTCGTCTGGGCGGAGAACCGCGGCTGGGGCGGCGTCGCCGGCAAGGTGCTCCGGCCGCCCTCCGAGCTCTTCGCCGCGCATGTGTACGGCTGCTTCTTCGACGACGCCTTCGGCCTGCGCAACCTCGACGCGATCGGCGTGGGAAACGTGCTCTACGAGACGGACTACCCGCACTCGGACTCGACCTGGCCGCGCTCGCGGGAGGTGGCGGAGGAACAGATGGGACATCTGGCGCCGGACGTGGTGGAGCGGATCGTGCGCGGGAACGCGATCGAACTGCTGGGGCTGACGGAGGAGGGGCTCTGGGCGGGGGCCGGGAGTGCGTGACACGGAGTCCGGGGGCGGGTACGAGGACGGGGGCGGGTACGAGGACGGGTCCGGGGGCGGGTACGAGGGCGGGGGCGGGTACGAGGACGGGTACGAGGACGGGTACGAGGACGAGGGGGCGCGCACCGGCCTCGGGGTGCTGCCCGGCGACCGCCTGTCGTACGGCATGCAGGTGCCCGTCACCTCCCTGAGCACGCTCTACGCCGAGCCCTGGGAGGTCGAGGCCGGCCCCCGTGAGCTGCGGGAGGTCGCCCGCGCCGCCGACCGGCTCGGCTTCGCCTACCTCGCCACCTGCGACCACGTCGCCGTGCCCGCGAGGCTGGCCGCCGCCATGGGAACCGTCTGGTACGACCCGGTCGCCACCCTCGCCCACCTCGCCGCCGTGACCGAGCGGACCCTGCTGCTCAGCCATGTCGCGGTCGCCGCGCTGCGGCACCCGCTCGCCCTCGCCAAGCAGTACGCCACCGTCGACCGGCTCGCGGACGGCCGGCTCGTCCTCGGCGTCGGCGCCGGGCACGTACGGGAGGAGTTCGAGGCGCTCGGGGTGGACTTCGCGCGGCGCGGCGCCGTACTGGACGAGACCGTCGACGCCCTGAAGGCGGCCCTGGGTCCGGCGGAGTTCCCCGAGTTCAGCGGCCGGCGCTTCGCCTTCCGCGGCCTCGGCCAGGGGCCCCGGCCGGTCCGTACGCCCCGGCCGCCCCTCTGGGTGGGCGGCTCCTCGCCCGCCGCGCTCCGCCGCGCCGCCCTCAAGGCCGACGGCTGGCTCTCCCAGGGCGACCGGCGCGAGGCCCTGCCCCGGCGCGTCGCGACACTGCGCCGGCTGCGCGAGGAGGCCGGGCTGGACGGCCCCTTCGCGGTGGGGGCGATCGCGGAGCCGCTGTACGTGGGAACGCCCGCCTGGGACACGGGGGCGGGGACGCTCACGGGGGCGGCGGGGACGGTGGCGGAGTCGCTGCGGGTGTACCGGGGGATGGGGGTGGATCAGGTGCAGGTGCGGTTTCGCTGTCGCGGGGTGGGGGAGTTGCTGGCGCAGATGGAGGTGTTTGCGGAGTTGGTGGGGCCGTTGCTCCTGGATTAGCGGCGGGTGGGGCGTGGGGGCGGGGTGCCGCTGCGCGGGGCTTTGTCCCCGCCCCGCCCCTTCCCGAACCGGGGCTCCGCCCCGGACCCCGGTCCTCAATCGCCGGACGGGCTGAAATTCAGCCCGTCCGGCGATTGAGGACACCGCGCGTCAGCGCGGCCGGGGGCCCGGGGGCGGAGCCCCCGGTTACGGGAAGGGGCGGGGCTGGGGAAAAAGCCGCCCGCAGGGCACCTCCCGCCGCACCCGACGCCGGCCCCCGCGATGCCTTGACGCTGCTCCACCCCGGGTGCCAGAGTCTGGAGATCTGACGGAGAGTCAGAAAACTGTCAGACCGCTGCCAGGAATCCGTCAGAGATCTAGGGACGGTGAACCTCCTTGGAATTCGGGATCTTCGTGCAGGGCTACGTACCGGCTGACCGGTCGCGGACCGACCCCGAGGCCGAGCACCACGCGCTGCTGGAAGAGACCGAGTACGTCATCCAGGCCGACCGGTCCGGTTTCAAGTACGCATGGGCCTCCGAGCACCACTTCCTGGACGAGTACTCGCACCTCTCCGCCAACGACGTCTTCCTCGGCTACCTCGCGCACGCCACCGACCGCATCCACCTCGGCTCCGGCATCTTCAACCCGCTTCCCCAGGTCAACCACCCCGCCAAGGTCGCCGAGAAGGCCGCCATGCTCGACCACCTCTCCGGCGGCCGCTTCGAGTTCGGCACCGGCCGGGGCGCGGGCAGCCACGAGATCCTCGGGTTCATGCCGGGCGTCACCGACATGAACGTCACCAAGGAGATCTGGGAGGAGACGATCGCCGAGTTCCCCCGGATGTGGCTCCAGGACGAGTACCAGGGCTTCCAGGGCGCGCACTGGTCGCTGCCGCCGCGGAAGGTCCTCCCCAAGCCGTACGGGAAGGCTCACCCGGCCATGTGGTACGCGGCCGGCTCCCCCTCCTCGTACGCGATGGCCGCCCGTAAGGGGCTCGGGGTGCTCGGCTTCAGCGTGCAGAAGGTCGCCGACATGGAGTGGGTGGTCGACTCCTACAAGACGGCGATCAAGGACGCCCGCGCGGTCGGCGCCTTCGTCAACGACAACGTCATGGTGACCTCGACCGCGATCTGCGCCGAGACCCACGCCGAGGCCGTGGCCACGGCGGCGCGCGGCGGGCTGCACTACCTCCAGTCGCTCCTCTTCCGCTACCACGACACCTTCCCCCGCCCCGAGGGCATCCCGCGGTGGCCCGAACTGCTGCCGGAGTACACCGAGGAGATCATCGAGCTGCTCATCGCCGAGGAGCTGATGATCTGCGGTGACCCGGACGAGGTCTTCCGCCAGTGCAAGAGGTGGGAGCAGGCGGGCGCCGACCAGCTCTCGTTCGGGCTGCCGGTGGGGGTGCCGGCCGAGGAGACCCTGCGGACGATCCGGCTGATCGGGGAGCACGTCATCCCGAAGATAGACACGGACCCCTTGCACCGGACGACGCGATTCCGCCAGGCGGCCGGCTGACCGGGGCTCCCCCCCATACGCCGGGGCGGTGCCTCCCGGGTCACCGCCCCGGCTTCCGGCCGGGCGCCTTCGAGGAACGGCCGGCCCGGGACGTCCGTACGCCCCCAGCCCCGGCCGGGCGCGCCCTCCGGCCGCCCCCACGCTCCCGACAGAGACCGAGGTGAGCCCTCATGCTCGACCATCTGATCAGGCGCGCCACCGTCGTCGACGGCACCGGAGGCCCCTCCTACACCGCCGACGTGGGCATCCGGGACGGACGGATCGCCCTGATCGGGCGGTCGAGGGTGCACGCCGGGCGGATCGGGGAACGGGCGCGGACCGAGGAGGACGCGAGCGGGCTCGTCCTCGCCCCCGGCTTCGTCGACCCGCACACCCACTACGACGCGCAGCTCTTCTGGGACCCCTGCGCCACCCCGTCCCTGAGCCACGGCGTCACCACCGTCGTCGGCGGCAACTGCGGCTTCACGCTCGCGCCCCTCAACCCCGCCCGCCCCGCCGACGCCGACTACACGCGCCGGATGATGAGCAAGGTCGAGGGGATGTCGCTGGCGGCCCTGGAGGAGGGCGCGCCCTGGAACTGGTCGACCTTCGGGGAGTACCTTGCGGCGCTGGACGGGCGGATCGCCGTCAACGCCGGGTTCATGGTGGGCCACTGCGCGCTGCGCCGCCACGTCATGGGGCCCGGCGCGGTGGGCGGCACGCCGGACGACGGGCAACTGGCGGCGATGACGGGCCTGCTGCGGGACGCGATGGACGCGGGCGCCTGGGGCCTGTCCACCACGCAGTCCACCACCCACTCCGACGGCGACGGCAGGCCCGTCGCCTCCCGGCACGCCCGCCCCGGCGAGCTGCTGGCCCTCGCCCGCGCCGTGGGCCGGCACGAGGGCACCCAGCTGGAGGCCATCGTCACCGGCTGCCTCGACCGCTTCTCGGACGCCGAGATCGACCTCCTGGTGGACCTCACGGCCGCCGCCGGCCGGCCGCTGAACTGGAACGTCCTCACCATCGACGCCGCCGTCCCCGAGCGCGTGCCCCGCCAGCTCTCCGCGAGCGCGCGGGCCCGCGCCGCGGGCGGCCGGATCGTGGCGCTGACCATGCCGATCCTCACGCCCATGAACATGTCGCTCGGCACCTTCTGCGCCCTGAACCTGATACCCGGCTGGGGCGAGGTCCTCGCCCTGCCCGTGCCCCGGCGCATCGCCGAGCTGCGCCGCGCGCCCGTGCGTGAGGAGATGCTGCGCCGGGCGCGGAGCGAGGAGGCGGGGGTCTTCCGGCGGTTCGCGGACTTCGGGCGGTACGTCGTCGGGGACACGTACGCCCGGGAGAACGACGGGCTCACCGGCCGGGTCGTCGGCGACATCGCCGCCGAGCGCGGCCTGGACCCCTTCGCCTGCCTGGTGGAGATCTGCGCCGCCGACGGGCTGCGTACGGTGCTGTGGCCGATGCCGGCCGACAACGACGCCGCGAGCTGGGAGCTGCGCCGCCGCACCTGGGAGCACGAGGACGTGCTGCTGGGCGGCTCGGACGCGGGGGCCCACCTGGACCGGATGTGCGGGGCGCCGTACACGACGCGGTTCCTGGGCGACTGCCTGCGCGGGCGGAAGCTGGTGCCGCTGGAGACGGCCGTGCGGATGCTGACCGGCGACCCGGCCCGGCTCTTCGGCCTCCGCGACCGGGGCCGGATCGCCGAGGGCGCGCACGCGGACCTCGTGCTCTTCGACCCGTCCCGGATCGACGCGGGCCCGGCCTCGCTCGTCCACGACCTGCCGGGCGACGGGCCGCGGCTGGACTCGCGGGCGGTGGGCGTGGTGAGCGTGCGGGTGAACGGGGTGGAGACGGTCCGGCACGACGTGGCGACGGGGGCGCTGCCGGGGCGGGTGCTGCGGTCCGGGCGGGACACGGAGACGGTGGCGACGGGGGGCTGAGCGGGACCGGGTGCTGAGACGGCCCGGTGTCCCGGGGTGGGTTCGGGAAATTTTCGAATCGGGACGAATGGGACGCCGCTGCGGTTCCCGCAAAGCGCCCGGAGCGCGGTGGGCCCTTGGTGTTACCGGTCGTAACGTGCGGATGTCCTTTCTTTGCCAGGTCAACTCGCCTTGGAGGGCGCTACGTTCAAGGTTCGAAAGCTGGACCGTGGCAGCCGGGATACGGAAACAGCAGCACCTAACGTCCTGCCCATGGTTCAGATCGCCCCGCGGCCACGGGCCGGAGACACGGTAATGAGCGTCGGCCGCAGACGGCGCGGCGGAGGCGCGGACGGCCCCCGTGCGGGGAGCGCCGGTGCCGCCGCCGGCGGCAAGGGCCTCAGCGGCAACTCCGTAGGGCTGCTCGGCAGTGCCGTCATCGGCATCTCCACCGTCGCCCCCGTCTACTGCCTGACCTCCACCCTCGGCCCCACCGTGGGCCAGGTCGGCGTCCAGATGCCCGCCGTCTTCCTGGCCGGCTTCCTCCCGATGCTGCTGGTCGCCTTCGCCTACCGCGAGCTGAACAAGGCCGTGCCCGACTGCGGTACGTCCTTCACCTGGACCGTCCGGGCCTTCGGCCCCAAGGTCGGCTGGATGTGCGGCTGGGGCCTGGTGATCGCGACGATCATCGTGCTGTCCAATCTCGCCGGCGTCGCGACCTCCTTCTTCTACCTCCTCCTCGGCGAGCTCACCGGCAGCGGCGCGGTCGCCGCCCTCGACGGCAACCGGCCCGCGCACGTGGCGACCTGCCTGGCCTTCATCGCCCTCGCGACCGCCGTCAGCTACCGCGGGATGACCGCGACCAAGGGCGTGCAGTACGCCCTCGTCGGCCTCCAGCTCGCGGTGCTGGCCGTGTTCGTCACCATGGCCCTGGTCAAGGCCCGCTCCGGCGACCTGCCCGGGTCCGTCGACTTCTCCTGGACCTGGCTGGACCCCTTCGCCGTGCGGTCCTTCGCGGCCTTCACCGCCGGGCTGTCCCTGTCGATCTTCATGTTCTGGGGCTGGGACGCCTGTCTGACGGTCAACGAGGAGACCGAGGGCAGCGACCGGACGCCCGGCCGGGCCGCGCTGATCGCCATGGTCGTGCTCGTGGGCTCGTACCTCCTGACCGCCGTCGCCGCCCAGATGTACGCGGGCGTCGGCGACCGGGGCCTGGGCCTCGGCAACCCGGAGACCGCCGACAACGTCTTCGCCGCCCTCGCCGACCCCGTCATGGGCACGGCGCTCGGCATCCTGCTCTTCGTCGCGGTCCTGGCCTCGGCCGCCGCGAGCCTCCAGACGACGTTCCTGCCGGTCGCCCGCACGGTCCTGGCCATGAGCGCCTACCAGGCGCTGCCGCCGTCCTTCGCCCGCGTCCACCCGCGCTTCCGGTCCCCGGGCCGGGCGACCGTCGCGGCGGGCGTCGCCACCGGCGTCTTCTACGCGGTGATGAGCTTCCTCAGCGAGAACGTCCTGATCGACACGATCTACGCCCTCGGGCTGATGATCTGCTTCTACTACTCGATCACGGCCTTCGCCTGCGCCTGGTACTTCCGGGGCGAGCTGCGTCGCTCGGTCCGCGACGCGCTCTTCAAGGGCGTCTTCCCGGTACTGGGCGGGCTCTTGCTGGCCGCCGTCTTCTGCAAGACGCTCTACGACATGTGGGACCCGGCGTACGGCAGTGGCAGCTCCGTCCTGGGCATCGGCTCGGTCTTCGTCATAGGGGTGGGGCTGTTGCTGGTGGGCGTGGTGCTGATGCTGGTGATGCGGTGGCGGAGCCCGGCGTTCTTCCGGGGCGAGGTGCTGACGGGGGCGACGCCGGTGCTCGTGGCCGAGGACTAGCCGAGGACCGGGGGCGGGGCAAGAGCATCGGTCCGTTCCGGACATGCTCGGTCACGGCTCTGGCCGGGGCCCCGGCGGATGGGCAGCATGTGCGGCTGACGGCATCCTCGACCTCACCGCAGGGGAGTCAGCCCATGAGAACCCGCACGCGTACCCTCCTCGCCTCGGCCGCCTCGGCGGCGGCCCTGCTCGCCGGCGGCACCGCCGCGAGCCCCGCGGCGGCGGAGTCCCACGTCACGGCGGAGACCTGCCAGCCGCCCCGCACCATCACCGACACGGGCGGGGAGGCCACGTACACGGAGTGCCGGCGCACGTACAAGGGCAAGCGGCAGAGCAGCGTCCGCATGTACCTGTGGGACCGCGCCTACTGCGCGGACCCCTTCGCCCGCGTGCTCATCGGCACGTACGACGTGACGTACACCTACTTCGACCCGGTGTCCTCCGGCCGCAGCCCGAAGTACGAGACGGGGTGGCACAACGGGGCGGACGCGGAGGTGTGGTTCAAGATGCGGCGCATGTGCCACGGCGGTGACCTCAAGGGCTGACCGAGGGGGCCACGCGGGGCCGCGTCAGCGGCCCATTCGCCCGGCCCGGACCTCGCGGATGAACGCGGACCAGGATGTCGTCGGGACGACGACGGCTGGGCCGTTGGGCTGTTTGGAGTCGCGGAAGCCGACGTGGTCGGGCAGCGCCGCGACGGAGACGCATCCGCCTGCTCCGTTGTCGCCGCTGTGCGAGGACTTGAACCAGACGTCGCCGGACGCTACTTCGAGGGCGGTCAGACGGGGGCTAGTGCTCATCGATCTCTCTTCCCAGTCGGTGCAGGAAATCCGCTGTCTTGGCGGGAGCGAGGGCGCCCTCTCGCAGCGCGTCGAACTTCCGGGCATGCTTCCAGACCTCGCGCGGCCGGTCGCTGACCGTCATGACGGACGGGCTGTCTTCCATGACGACGGGGTCGAGACCGGAGTCGAAGTCCAGGATGACGAAGTTCGCGTTCGCTCTGTAGGTGGGCAGGTTCATCGGGAGGATCTGGACGGTCACGTGGTCGAGCTCAGCCGCCCTCGCGATCTCTTCGTATTGCTCACGCATGACAGCAGGACTGCCGACCACGCGCCGTAGGGCAGCCTCGTCGAGGATCACGCGCAGTTCGACCGGATCGTCGCCGAAGACCACTTCCTTGCGCTTCATCCGGGCGGCCACGGACTCTTCCACGAACTCGGTTGTCCTCTCCTCGACCGGCTTGGCCGTCGTGAACAATGCATGTGTGTAGCGCTCCGTTTGCAGGAGGCCGAAGACGACCTGGGAGTGCCAGGCGCGCATCGTGCGGGCATCGGTCTCCAGTCCTACGTACAGAAGTTGGCCGGACGGCATGTAGTTCTGATAGGGCCTGTACCAGTCAGCGCTGAGGGAATCCCGGTGGAGCCCCAACAGCTGATCACGGTCGTTGCGGTCGGTTACGCCGTAGAAGTCGAGCAGGTCTTCCAGATCGCGGACACGCGGAAGCTGGTTGTGGCCGGACTCGACCCTGTTGAGCTTGGTGTCCGAGCTCTCGATGGCCGCAGCCGCTTCCTTTGTGCTGTAGCCCTTCTTCTCCCGCAGGCGGCGGAGCTCCTTGCCGAGCTCCCTCCGACGGAACGTCGGACCGCGTCGTGCTGCCACTTTGAGCCCTCCCGGTGCTGTACCCGGTACCGCGCCTCTGTACCCCGACGGCGCATCGCTGTTGGTTCGCAACAGGCCCCTGTCGTCTTCCGGGGCCCTGCTGTTGGCAGTCTTCCACCGCCTGTCCCCTGCCGTGCAAGCGATGCCCAGAGTTAGGCATATGCCAATTCTCCCGAGACTCTTTGACCGGCTTGTGGTGTAACTCGCTACTGCGGGACCGTAGTTCGGCCAGCCCCCACACGCTTGCAAAGGAGCCGTCCCATGCCCGCGTCCTCCCGCACCGGACACCCCGTCGGAGAGCTCACCCCCGTACGCCCTCAAGCCGCTGACGGCCCCCGTCGATCCCCCATCGAGGACGTGATCCGCGAAGCCCTCTCCATGGACCGCCTCCTGCCCACCCCCGACCGCATGCGCGCCCTCACCACCCGCCTGCTCGCCTTCGTCGGGGCCGCGGCCACCGCGCTGGAGGAGTCCGTGGACGACCTGCCCATGGACGACCCGGTACGGCGGGACGCCCTCGCCGTCGTGAAGGAGGCCCGTTACCGGCGGGGGATCGGGCCCGGGGACGGGTACGGATCGGCGATGGCCTTCACGAGGAGCCTCGGGCAGGCCGCCGACGCGCTGGTCCGGCAGCGGCGACGGTTGGCGCACGACCAAGGTGGCCACGATCCCGTCGGTCCCGACGCCTCGCCGATCGGCTTCAACACCCCGGAGTGCCTCGATGAACGTTGACAGCGGCCAGTACCGACGCGAGCTCGCCGGCGCGATCGTCGCGACCGGGGTCCTGACGGACCCCGCGCTGAGAGAAGCGGTCGAGAGCGTGCCCCGGGAGCTCTTCCTGGGGGAGGCGGTCTACCGGCCTGAAGGCGCCGCGTGGGTGCCCGTACGGCGCGAGGAGGTGGGGGAGGCCGAGTGGATCGGCATGGCCTGCGCCGACCGGACATGGGTGACACAGGTGGACGGCCTGGACGCCGATCGTGCCGATGTCCCCGTGACCGGAAGCCCCACCTCCTCGTCCACCCTGCCCTCCCTGGTCGTGCGCATGCTGCAACTCGCCGATCTCCGTGAGGGAAGCAGTGTCCTGGAGATCGGTACGGGCACCGGCTATTCGACCGCGATCCTCGCCCACCGCCTCGGAGACGGCAGGGTGACCTCCGTCGAGTACGACCCCGGCGTCGCGCGCCGGGCTGCCGCCCGTCTCGACGCGGCCGGATACTCGCCGTTCCTGGTCGTCGGCGACGGCCTCCAAGGCCACAAGGAGCGGGCGGAGTACGACGCCGTAGTGGCGACCTGCGCGGTACGCCACATTCCCCCTTCGTGGCTGTGGCAGGTCCGTGTGGGCGGGACCGTCACGACCACCCTCAGCGGGTGGATGCTCGCCTCGGGCCTGATCCGGCTCACTGTCGCCGAGGACGGCAGCGCTTCGGGCCGCTTCACCGGGGACCCCGTCTCGTACATGCCGGCCCGGCCGCACGAGCGCCCGCCACGGCCCGCGTTCTTCCGGCGCCGGGGAATCACGCGCTCCGGGCGGGTGGACCCTGTCGTTCTCGACGACTGGACGGGTCATTTCGTCGCACAGCTCGCGGCTCCCTCCGCGGAGGTGATGACCACGGGTGACGGCCCGGTCCTGGTGGACGTCGCCACGGGGTCACAAGCGTGGACCGAACCTTCCGGGAGCGGGTGGACGGTGCACCAGCACGGGCCGCTGCGGCTGTGGGACCAGGTGGAGGAAGCCATCCTGCTCTGGCAGGGCGCCGGGGCCCCCGACCAGTCCCGGTTCGGGATGACCGTCGATGCCGAGCACGCCCAGACCGTCTGGATCGGCTCGCCCGACGGGCCCTCCTGGCAACTGCCCGCCTGACGGGTCCGTTTCCGAGGCTCCGGCTATGCCACGACCCGCGTCACCACCCCCGGCCCGATCGCCTTGCCCGACACGCGCATCGAGAACGGCGTTCCCGCCTCCATGGCGAGGGGCGCCGTCAGCCGGACCGTCAGGGAGACGTGGCCGCCCCGGGTGGACTCGCGTACGTCGCCGTCCTGGCGGAGGGTGGTGATCCGGCCGGTGACGTCCGTGGTGCGGAAGTAGAACTGGGCCTCGGGGCGGGCGGAGAAGGTCACGGCGAGGCCGCCGTCGTCCTCCGGGAGGACGTACGCCTCGGCCTCGAACTCGGTGTGGGCGGTGGCCGTGCCCGGGGTGGTGAGGACCTGGCCGCGTACGGGGGTCGTGTCCGCGAGGGCCAGGCCGATGTTGTCGCCTGCGGTGGCCGTGTCGACGTCCTTGCCGAGGCTCTCGACGGCGGTCACGGTCACCGTGCGGCCAGGGTCCCCGAGGCCGACGAGTTCGAGGACGTCGCCCGGCCGGACCGTGCCCCGCTCGACGCGGCCCGTGACGACCCGGCGGCGGGACGCCGGGCGGTCCTTCAGGTGGAAGGTGTCCTCCACCGGCATCAGGAACGGGCGGTTCATGGCCTCGTCCTGGCTGGGGACCGTCGTTTCCAACCCCCTGAGCAGGGTGTTCACCGCTTCCGCGTCCCCGGTCAGCGCCGCGCGCGCCGAGCCGAAGACGACCGTCCCCCCGCCCGGGTAGCCGTGCGCCGTCAGCGCCTCCTGGACCTCCAGCCGGAGCACCTCCCTCAGCTGGGGGTCGGGCAGCAGGTCCGCCTTGTTCGCGAAGACGGACACGTGCCGTACGCCCACCCGGCCCGCCAGCGCCAGGAGTTCGCCGACCCGAGGCGTCACACCCGCCGTGGCGTCGAGCACGAGGACGATCCCGGCCGGGCGGCGCGAGATCAGTTTCTTCTCGGCGGGGGTGTGGGGCGGCCGGCCCCACGGGCGCTCACCGGCGGGACCCGTCAGCCGCGTCACCGCCGCGAGCAGCGTCGTCGTGCCGCTGCCCGGCTCGCCGATGTACTCGATGTGTTCGGCGTGCTCGTGGCGCACCGCCGCTGTCATCACGTTCTCCCAGGTCCCGGCGGTCCGGACGCCGCCGTCACCCGTTCATTCTCGCCCCAGAAAGATCGGGTTCGTCATGGCCGCCATCGGTCCCGGCACCCCCGGCGTCCCGCCGTCCGCCGCCGGATGCCGCACCTCCGCCCGTACGTAGGCCGCGTACGACGGCGTGGTGTGCCACTCCACCCGGCCGTCCGCCGGTACGGGCGTGCTCAGCAGCCGGCCCTGGTCGGTGACGATCGACGCCGTGCAGCCGCCCGGCACCCCGGACACCTCCAGCCGTACGGTCACGGCCGCGTCGCCGTCCACGCGCAGCCGTTCGCCGATGCCCGCGTGGGCGCCCCGGCCGCCCGTCGCCGTGAAGGACAGCCGGACGGCCGAGGACTCGGCGATCCAGCTGTGCCCGGACCGGATGCCCGCCAGCAGTGCCTCCCGGGACAGCCCGTCCGCCAGGACCACGGTCTGCGGGTGGCCCACCCGCTCGGGCTCGCGGTGGGCGTCGCTGTTGCCCATGGCGGGCAGCCAGCGGCCGCCGCCACGGGCCGCCGCGACCAGCGTGTTGTCCCACTCCGCCAGCGTGACCTCGTCGTCCGGTGTGAACGGCCCGTTCCAGACCTCCACCGCGTCCGCGTCGTTGAGGCCGAACTTCCAGTTGCAGCCGACGCAGGTCGCGTGCGGATGCGCCGGTACGACCAGGCCGCCCGCGCGGCGGATCGCGCGGGCGTAGCGGCCGAAGGCGTTGTCACGGGCGCGGTAGCGCCAGTCGACGAACGTGCCGGGGTCGGTGCCGAGCGCCAGGACGTGGCCGTTGCGGGTGGTGACCTCCTCGCCCGTGAGGATCAGGAGGTCGTCGCCCCACAGGCCCTCCCAGGCGCCGTGCGACGACGTCGTGTTGTGCTCCGTCGTCGTGATCCAGTCCAGCCCGGCCGCCCGCGCGGCGGCGGCGACCTCGGCCGGGGTGCGCTTGCCGTCGGAGTACACGCTGTGCAGGTGGTTGTCGCCCCGGTACCAGGCGCGGCCGCGCCCCTTCGCGCGCTGCGGCGGGTACACCGGCGCGGGGGCCGCGCCCGCCGCCCCGTAGCGCAGGGTCACCGTCACCTCGTAGGCCAGGCCCTGCGGCGCGACCGTGTACGGGCCCAGGCACACGTGCCACCTGCCCGGGCGCACGGGCCCGGCGAGATAGCCCGGCGTGGCCCGCTCCGTGCCGACCGTGAACTCCGTGCGCGCCCCGCCCGACCAGCCCCGGAACCCCGGCCCGCCCGGCCCCGTGCCGCGCTCGTCGAAGACGCCGATGTCGCAGGCGTTGCCGGGGGTGCCGGGCGGTACGGCCGGCCGGTCGTAGGAGTACGACACGGCGATCTCCCGGACGCCGCGCGGCACGTCCACCGGGAGGTACACGAAGTCCGGGGCGCCGGCGGGCAGCCGTCCGGAGACCGTACGGGACTCCTCGGCGCCCGCGGACCCGTCGGCGGACCCGTCGGCGTGGGCGAACGTCACGGTGTCGAGCGTAAGCGCGCTCGCCGCCCCCGCGGCGGCGGCCGTCAGTCTGAGCAGGTCGCGTCGGTGCATCCGGGGCCTCCGGGAGGACGGGAGCGGACATTCACGCACGGGAGCGGCGGGGAGCGGCGGGGAATGGCGGGGAGCGGCTGCGAAACGGCGGGGTAGCGGCGGCGCGGGAGCGGGAAGGGCGGGACGGAAGTGCGTCTTGGACACCGTTGTACGCCCGGGTGGCGCACAGCGGAACGGGTACGGACGGGTGGATTGCGGTCCGCCGTCACCTGGCCGCCCGCCGGACCGGGCGGCCCGCGCGGGAACGGGACGGAAGGGCCGGGACGCGGCCCGCGCCGACGGCCCGCCCCGGCCGTGACCAGGCCCGCCCCGGCCGTGACCAGGCCCCGCCCCGGCCGTGACCAGGCCCCCGCCATGGGCCGGGCCGGGATCCCGCGGGGGCCGGGCCGCACCCCGGCGGCCACCGGCCCCGCCCTCCGGCACGATCCGGACCAAGGGCCCGATTACGACAGTCGCATGGCGTTCGGCGCCGTTCGGGATCCACGGCGCGCCGTTGGGCATACGGTGATCCCACGCCGCCCGTGCCCCGCACCCGCGCGCCGTCACGCCTGCCCGTCCCCTGACCCCGGCCATGCCGGCTTTCCGCCAGACACACGTCACGCCACGACGGAGGTGCCCCCGTATGCGGATCTCCACCACGATCTTCCTCACAGACGAGACGATCAGCCCGGTCCGGCTCGCCCGCGAGCTGGAGCAGCGCGGCTTCGACGGGCTCTATCTGCCCGAGCACACCCACATCCCGGTCAGCCGTGACACGCCCGCCCCGTCGGGCGACGACCCGCTGCCGCGCGAGTACGGGCGGTCCCTCGACCCCGTCGTCGCGCTGGGCCAGGCCGCCGCGGTGACCGAGCGGATCACGCTGGGCACCGGGATCGCGCTGATCGCCCAGCACGACCCGATCGTGCTCGCCAAGCAGGTCGCCACGCTCGACTTCGTCAGCGGCGGCCGCTTCACCCTGGGCATCGGCTTCGGCTGGAACGTGGAGGAGAGCGCCGACCACGGCGTGGAGTGGACGACGCGGCGGGCTCTGGTACGGGACCGGATGGCCCTGATGCGCGCGCTGTGGGCGCCGGAACCCATGGCCTACGAGGGCGAGTTCGGGTCCGTGGGGGCCAGCTGGGCGCACCCCAAACCGCTGCGCGCGCCCCGCGAGCGCAAGGGCGCCGAGCCGCTCTTCGGGCCGCGCGTCCTGATCGGCGGGGCCGCCGGGCCGAAGCTCTTCGCGCACGTCGCGGAGTACGCGGACGGCTGGCTGCCCATCGGCGGCAGCGGCCTGGGCGAGGCGCTGCCGCAGCTGCGCCGGGCGTGGGAGGACGCGGGGCGGCAGGGCGAGCCGGACGTCGTGCCGTACGCCGTGCACCCCTCGGCCGGGAAGCTCGCGCACTTCGCCGAGCTGGGGCTGCGGGAGGTCGTGGTCGGGCTCCCGGCGGCGGACGAGGCGGAGGTGCTGCGGGCGCTGGACGCGCACGCGGAGTTCCTCTGACGGGCGGCCGGGGGCGCGCACGTGACGACGGCCGGTCCGTCCGCCTGCCCGTGGTCTCCGGTGGGGTGCGTCCGCCGACCCTGACGGCCGCCTCCGGCGTGCCCCGTACGACGGCTCCCCGCGATCGCGGGCAGAGCCCGATCGGCGCGGGCAGAGCCCGATCGGCGACGCCGGGCCCGATCCGCGACGCCGGAGTCGGGTCAGGGCAGCCGCCAGAGCAGGACCGAGTCCTTGGCGGCGAAGTCGACCGCCATGCTGAGGCCGATCGCCACGGTCTTGCCGTCCGGGCTGACGGCCACCGCCTCGATCCCGTTGGGGCACTTGTAGCGGCCGACTTCCTTCCCCTCGACCGTGTCCCAGACATGGGCGGTCGAGTCGTCGCCGCCGACCAGGAGGCGCCCCTCCGGGTGGAACGCGAGGGCCGTGACCCGGTGCAGGTCCTTGAACCGGACGACCTCCGAGCGGGAGTCGACGTTCCACAACACCAGGTGGCCGCCCTGCGTCCCGTAAGCGAGGAGATGGCCGTCCGGGCTGAACACGGCGGCATTGGCACCGTCGCTGTCCTTGACCGCGCCGGTGGGCTCTCCCCCGGGGGTACGGGTCTGCAGGGAGTACCCGCTGACCAGCGTCCGGCCGTCGCCGCTGATCGCCACGGGGCCGCCGGGCGCGCTCGTGGAGACGCCCTTGTCCTCGCCGGACGGCAGCGCCCAGAGGCGCAGGCCCTCCGGGGTGCTCGCGGCCAGCGTCCCGCCGTCCGCGCTGATGGCCAGGCCCGTGGGCCAGCCCCGCTGGGTCGGCCCCTGCTCCGTGGGCAGCGTGAATGTGTGCACGGTCCTGCCGGTGGCCGTGTCCCAGACGCGGACCTTGTTCTCCTCGGCCCTGACGAGGAGGCCGAGGTCCCGGCTGAACACCGCGGGCTGGAGGTACCCCGGGGCGCCGATGCGGACGGGGGCGCCTTCCCTGGTGCTCGGGTTCCAGCGCCAGATGCTGTTGTGGCCGGTGCCGTACAGCTGCTTGCCGTCCTTGCTGAAGGCGAGCGCCCGCGCCGTTTCGAGGCCCTTGAGACGGACGGGCTCGGCCCCGGCCGGCTTCGAAGCGTCCGGTTTCGAAGTGCCCGGTTCCGAAGCGCCCGGCCCGGTGCCGGCGTCCGGGGAGTCGCCCGCCGCGTCGTGGCGCAGCAGGATCGGCAGCCCGACCGCCGTGGCGGCGGCCGCCGTCCCGAGCCCGGCGAACAGGAGCGTGCGCCGCGACAGCTTGCCCGTCCGCGGCCTGTCACCCGCGTCGGCGGGGGCGCTCGCGCCGGCGGGGGCGCTCGCCGGCCCGAACCCCGGTGGCGGGGTGCCGGGGGGTGCGGCGACGGTCGGCGGGTGGCTCATCAGCGGGGGCGCGGCGGCCACGGGCGCACCCGCGGCAGACATGGGTACGCGAGGATCCACAGGGCGGGGTCCCGCAGGGCGGGGTCTCGCCGGCCCGGATCCCACAGGCCCGGATCCCACAGGCCCGGATCCCACAGGCCCGGATCCCACAGGCCCGGATCCCACAGGCCCGGGCCCCACGACAGCACCCCCGCCCCCGCCCGCCCGCGCCGCGAACCGCGCGGGCAGCCCGTCGACGGCCGGCCGCGCCCCGGGCTCCTTGGCCAGGCACGCGGTGAGCAGCTCCCGCAGCGCACCGTCGTCGACGCCGTCGAGCGCGGGGGCCTCGCCCAGGATGCGCTGGACGACCTCGATCAGCGTGGGCGCGTCGAAGGGCCCGCGTCCGGTCGCGGCGAACGCGAGCACCGAGCCGAGCGAGAACACATCGCTCGCCGCCCCCGCCCGGTCGGCGCGGATCTGTTCCGGCGACATGTACGAGTAGGTGCCGATGACCGTGCCCGTCGCGGTGAGCGAACTGGCGTCCACGGCGCGGGCGATCCCGAAGTCGATGATGCGCGGCCCGTCATCGGCGAGGATGACATTGCCGGGCTTCAGGTCCCGGTGCACCAGGCCGCACTTGTGGATCGCGGCGAGCCCTTCCGCGAGCCCCGCGCCGAGCCGCAGCACGGCGGCGGCGTCCAGCGGTCCGTCCTCGGCGACGACGTCGTGCAGCGTCGGGCCCGGGATGAACGCCGTGACCAGCCACGGGCACTCGGCCCCGGGATCGGCGTCGACCACCTGCGCGGTGTGGAAGCCGCCGACCCGCCGCGCCGCGTCCACCTCGCGCGCGAACCGCTGCCGGAACTGCGGGGTCGCCGCGAGCTCCCGCTTGATCAGCTTGACCGCGACCTTCCGGCCGCCCGGTGACGTACCGAGGAAGACCGATCCCATGCCGCCCTCGCCGAGCCGTCCTTCCAGGCGGTAGGGGCCGACCCACTGCGGGTCGTCGGGTCTGAGCGTGTCCATGGGCTCCGTCCGGTGCGAAAGGAATTCAGAGGGGGCGGGGTGAGGCAGGTGGTTCGAGCGGCCCTCCGTGACCGCTGCTTACGGCAGCTTCCACAGCTGGACCGACGGCTTGGCCCCGTTCTCGCCGGCCGCCGGGATGCACACGCCCGCCAGGGTCCTGCCGTCCGGGGTGAAGGCGAGGCGGGAGACGGAGGCCCGCAGCGGGGTCTTCGGATCGCCCACGACCAAGGTGGCGGTGAGCTTCCCGCTGTCCGCGTCCCAGATGCTGACCGTGCGGCCGACGGTGTCGGTCTTCTTGATCTCGACGAAGCCGCCGGCGCCCGCGACGACCGCCTTGCCCGAGGTCCCGGCGTCGGCGGGCCGGTACGCCGCGCAGGCCAGGTGCGTGTGCGCGTCGGTGAGCTTCCTGGTGAGCTTTCCGGAGGCCACGTCCCACAGCTGGACGCCGGGGCCGTTCGCGATGAGGGTCTTGCCGTCGGGGCTGAACGCCACTCCGGAGTAGTTCGTTTCCCCGCCGTCGCTCAGGGTCTTCAGCGAGCCGCCGTCCGCGGTGTTCCACAACCGGATGCCGTTCTTGCCGACGTCGGCGGCGACACTGGCGAGGGTCTTGCCGTCCGGGGCGAAGGCGACCCAGTGCATGCTCCCCGTGTGCCCTTCGAGCGTCTCGCGGACCCGGCCCGTGCCCGGGTCCATCAGCTCGATCCGGCTGCCGACGCCCACGGCGAGGGTCTTGCCGTCCGGGCTCGTGGCCAGGCAGCTGACGTAGTCGAACTCGCCGTTGTACGTGGCCAGCTTCTCCTTCGCGGCCCCGCTGTTCACGTCCCAGACCAGCAGCTCCTTGAAGGCGCCGGAGTACAGGAGGGTGCCGTCGGCGCCGAAGGCCACCGAGATGGCGGCATCGGTGTGGCCTTCGCAGGTGAATTTCTCGCGGCCCGCGGTGAGGTCCCACAGCTTCACGTTCTTGTCGTAGCCGCCCGTGGCGAGGAACCTTCCGTCCCGGCTGACCGCCAGGCAGACGATGTCCCTTTCGTGGCCCTTGAGTTCGCCGACGGGTCTGGTGATGTCCCGGTCGGGGCTCTTGCCCGCCCGAGGCTCGTCCTTCGGCCGGTCCTTCGGCCGGTCCTTCGTCCCGGTGGGTGATCCGCCCTCCGGCCACAGCGCGAAGGCGGTGGGCACGGCGACCGCGGCCGTCGCGGCGGCGAGCCCGCCGAACAGCACGGCTCGACGCCGGACCGGACGTCCGGCGACGGGAGGCGTGGCCGGGGGCACGGCCGGGAGCGGGGGCGGGACCGGGGGCATGGCCGGTACAGGAGGGGCGGCGGGGGTTGTGACGGCCAGCCGGTGCAGGACCTCGACGGTCGGCGGGCGCCCGGCGGGGTCCTTGGTGAGGCAGTGGTGGACCAGGGTGTGCAGCGGGCTGCCCTCGGCGATGCCGGTGAGCACGGGTGCCTCGCTCGTGACCCGGTGGATGATCGCCGGGACGGTCGACGCGTCGAACGGGCCCCGGCCGGTGGCGGCGAACGCGAGCACCGAGCCCAGGGAGAAGACATCGCTGGCGGGGGTCACCCGGGCGGGGGTGCGGATCTGTTCCGGCGACATGTAGGCGTAGGTGCCGATGACGGTGCCCGTGTGGGTCAGCGGCCCGGCGTCGGTGACGTGCGCGATCCCGAAGTCGATGATGCGCGGGCCGTCGGCGGCGAGGATGACGTTGCCGGGCTTCAGGTCCCGGTGCACGAGGCCGCAGTCGTGCACCGCGGCCAGGCCCTCGGCGATCCCGGCGCCCAGCCGGAGCACGGCACCGGGGGCGAGCGGACCGTGTGCGGTGACGACCTGCTGGAGGGTGGGGCCGGGGATGTACTCGGCGGCCAGCCAGGGTGACGCGGCCCCGGGGTCGGCGTCGACGATCTGGGCGGTGTGGAAGCCGCCGACCCGCCGCGCCGCCTCGACTTCGCGGGCGAATCGCGCGCGGAACGGTGCGGCGGCCGCGAGTTCCGGCCGGATGACCTTCAACGCGACCTTGCGCCCTCCCGGCGAGGTGCCGAGGAAGACTTGCCCCATGCCGCCCGTGCCGAGCCGCCCTTCGAGCTGGTACGGGCCGATGTGCCGGGGATCCGAAGGGGCCAGGGGATCCACCATGGCTACGCGGATCTTCCAGGTATGTGTGTGATCACGGATGGCATTGAACCATGGCCGGATGGCCGGGGGACGGCGTATGGAGCCCCGGAGTTCCCCCGTCGAACGGCACGGGCCGGTACCGGAGGGCACGGGTCCGGGAGGGCCGGCGGTCATGCCGGAGCTGTGCCGCGCCGCGCCGGGCGGCCTGCGCCTTCCGGTGCTGGGCGGGCCTGCGCCCTCCGGTGCTGGGCGGCCTGCGTCTTCCGGTGCCGGGCGGGCCTGTACCCCTCCGGTTCCGGGCGGCCCGCGCACCGGCACCCCCGCCGCCCGGAACCCCCCTGGCCGAAAGGCGCCCCTCCTCGCCGGCAGCCTTTCTTCGCAGGTCCAGGCCCCGGCCACCGCTCCCCGCAACGTTTCGGAGGCTCCCTCCGTCTGACGTGATGAGAGGCACACAAAAGGTCCGGGCGGTCCCTCGGGCGACGGCCGGGTGCGCTCGTATGCTCGGACAATGACTTCGAGCGCACAGGGATCCGAGCAGGCGGCACCGACCGCGAACTCCATGCGGCGGGCGCTCAAGCGCGCCCGTGACGGTGTGGCGCTCGACGTCACCGAGGCCGCCGTGCTGCTCCAGGCGCGCGGCGCGGACCTCGACGACCTCTGCGCCTCCGCCGCCCGGGTGCGGAACGCGGGCCTGGAGGCCGCCGGCCGGCCGGGCGTCATCACCTACTCCAAGAGCGTCTTCATCCCGCTCACCCGCCTCTGCCGCGACAAGTGCCACTACTGCACCTTCGCCACCGTCCCCGGCAAGCTGCGCCGCGCAGGCCACGGGATGTTCATGTCGCCCGACGAGGTCCTGGACATCGCCCGCCGCGGCGCCGAACTGGGCTGCAAGGAAGCGCTGATCACCCTCGGGGACAAGCCCGAGGACCGCTGGCCCGAGGCGCGCGAATGGCTGGAGGCCGAGGGGTACGACGACACCATCGCGTACGTCCGGGCCATGGCGATCCGCATCCTGGAGGAGACCGGCCTCCTCCCGCACCTCAACCCCGGCGTCATGTCGTGGACGGACTTCCAGCGCCTCAAGCCCGTCGCCCCGTCCATGGGCATGATGCTGGAGACCACGGCGACCCGGCTGTGGAGCGAGCCCGGCGGCCCCCACTACGGCTCCCCGGACAAGGAGCCGGCCGTCCGGCTGCGCGTCCTGGAGGACGCGGGCCGCAGCTCCGTGCCCTTCACCAGCGGACTCCTGATCGGCATCGGCGAGACGTACGAGGAGCGCGCCGACTCGCTGTTCGCGCTGCGCCGCGTCTCCCGCGCCTACCACGGCGTCCAGGAACTGATCATGCAGAACTTCCGCGCCAAGCCGGACACGGCGATGCGCGGGATGCCCGACGCGGAGCTGGACGACCTGGTCGCCACCATCGCCGTCGCCCGGCACATCATGGGTCCCTCGGCCTGTCTCCAGGCGCCGCCCAACCTGGTGGCGGGAGAGTACGAGCGGCTCATCGGCGCCGGTATCGACGACTGGGGCGGCGTCTCCCCGGTCACCCCCGACCACGTCAACCCCGAGCGCCCTTGGCCGCAGATCGACGAGCTCGCCGAGCGCTCCGCCGCCGCCGGGTTCGAGCTGCGGGAACGGCTGGCCGTCTACCCCGAGTTCATCCAGCGTGGTGAGCCCTGGCTGGACCCGCGCCTGCTGCCGCACGTCCGCGCCCTGGCCGACCCGGAGACGGGCCTGGCACGCGAGGACGCCGTCGTGGAGGGCCACCCCTGGCAGGAGCCCGAGGACGTCTTCGTCGCCACCGGACGCACCGAACTCAACCGCACCATCGACACCGAGGGCCGCACCTCCGACCGCCGGGACGACTTCGACGAGGTCTACGGCGACTGGGAGGCCCTGCGCGAGGCCGCGGCGCCGGGCATGGCGCCCGAGCGCATCGACGGTGACGTGCGCCAGGCGCTGAAGCAGGCCGCCGACGACCCCACCCGGCTCACCGACGCCGAGGCACTGGTCCTGCTGCACGCCGACGGGCCCGCGCTGGACGCGCTCTGCGGCATCGCCGACGACCTCCGCCGGGCCACCGTGGGCGACGACGTCACCTACATCGTCACGCGCAACATCAACTTCACCAACGTCTGCTACACCGGCTGCCGGTTCTGCGCCTTCGCCCAGCGCCGCACCGACGCCGACGCGTTCACCCTCTCCCTGGAACAGGTCGCCGACCGCGCCCAGCAGGCGTGGGAGGTCGGCGCCGTCGAGGTGTGCATGCAGGGCGGCATCCACCCCGACCTGCCCGGCACGGCCTACTTCGACATCGCGCGGGCGGTCAAGGAGCGCGTCCCGGGCATGCACGTGCACGCCTTCTCGCCCATGGAGGTCGTCAACGGCGCCACGCGCACCGGCATGTCGATCCGCGAGTGGCTCGTCGCCGCCAAGGAGGCCGGGCTGGACTCCATCCCGGGCACCGCCGCCGAGATCCTCGACGACGAGGTCCGCTGGGTCCTCACCAAGGGCAAGCTGCCGACCGCCACCTGGGTCGAGGTCGTCAAGACCGCGCACGAGGTGGGGCTCCGCTCGTCCTCGACGATGATGTACGGGCACGTCGACCAGCCCCGGCACTGGCTGGGCCACTTCCGGAAGCTGACGGAGATCCAGAAGGAGACGGGCGGTTTCACCGAGTTCGTCACCCTCCCCTTCATCCACACCAACGCGCCCGTCTACCTCGCAGGCATCTCCCGCCCCGGCCCGACCATGCGGGACAACCGGGCGGTCACGGCCATGGCGCGGGTGCTGCTCCACCCGCACATCACCAACATCCAGACGAGCTGGGTGAAGCTGGGCACGGAGGGCGCGGCGGAGATGCTGCGCTCCGGGGCGAACGACCTGGGCGGGACGCTGATGGAGGAGACCATCTCCCGGATGGCGGGCTCCTCCTACGGCTCGTACCGCTCGATCCAGGACCTGGAGGCGATCGCGGAGGCGGCGGGACGGCCGGCGCGGGCGCGTACGACGACGTACGGGGCGGTGCCGGCCGAGCGGCTTGCGGCGGCGGTGGCTTCGGATGGGCATCTGCCGGAGTTGCTGCCGGTGCTGGGGGATTGACGGGGGGCTTTTCCCCAGCCCCGCCCCTTCCCGCTGCATCCGATGTGCGGCTCCGCCGCGTGCGGGGCTCCGCCCCGGACCCCGGTCCTCAATCTCCCCCAGCTACCGCTGGGAGGTGCCCCCAGACGGGCTGAGTTGTTGCCCGGCACGGGCGGAAAGCCGAGCTCGGACCGGGCGAAAATCCAGCCCGGCCGGCGTTTGAGGCCACCGCGCGTCAGTGCGGAACCGGGGTCCGGGGCGGAGCCCCGTTCGGGAAGGGGCGGGGCTGGGGAAGCCCACCGATGTTGCCGATCTGTCGAGAACAGGCGACCGGACGGCCACAGTCCGTCGCCTATGGTGGCGCGCATGTCTTGGCCTCAGAACCCCCCACAGCCCCACCAGCCATACGGCACCCCCCAGGGCGGCCCCGAGGCCACCGCCGTCGATCAGCCGGCCGTGGCCCCGCCGCCCGGCGGTGTGCACGCGCAGCCCACGGTGTTCGCGCAGCCGGCCGTTTCCCCGCAGGGACAGCGGCCGCAGGGACCCCGCCCCCGCCGCCGGCCCCGGCCCGCCCGGCGCGCGCCCGTCCGCGCCCGCGCCGCAGCAGCCGTACGGCAACCAGTGGCAGGGCCAGCAGCCCCCGCAGCAGCCGCACTTCCCGCAGCAGCCGCAGGCACCTGCCCCGCCGCAGCCCTCCGGGCGGGGCAACCGCACGCTGCTCGCCGTCGTGGGCGGTGTCGTGGCGCTGGCCGTCATCGGCGGTGGCGCCTTCTTCCTGCTCAAGGACGGCGACGACAAGGAAAAAACGGCCGCCCCGGCGCAGGGTCAGGACAAGGGTCAGGGTCAGGACAAGGGCCAGGACCAGAGCGACAAGCCCGCCCCGCCCGCCGGTGATCAGCCGATGGTCGCCGGCTGGCAGACGCAGACCAGCCGGGAGTACAAGTACCGCTACGACGTGCCGGGCAAGGCCGAGCAGTGGAAGCTCTTCCCGCAGGACACGATGATCGCCTACGCGGACGAGTCCGGTAAGCCGCAGATCACCATGCGCGACACGGCCAGCTTCCACGAGGGCGGCTGCACTTCGGGTGCCAACCCCAACGCGATCGGGGAGGCGGGCAAGGGGCAGCTCGCCAACGTCGGCACGATGGGCGGCGACACCTCGCTGAGCATCCAGGAGAACGCCCGTAACTGGGCCGGGAACTGGGGCTTCTACGCCTACGGCGGCAAGGGGAACAAGCCGAGGATCGAGGTGACTCCGGCCAAGCCCTGGAAGAAGAACGGCATCGACGGCTGGACCGCCACCGCCAAGGTCACCGTCGCCAACCGGCCCAGCCAGTGCGTCCCGGCCACGGCGATCGTGAAGAGCATCGTCGAGAAGCTCCCCGACGGCGGCTTCCACAGCTGGGTCCTCTACGCCGACCAGGGCGTTCCCGGCGCCCTGACCGAGGCGCAGATCGACAAGATCATGGGGACCGTCCGGCCGGTCAGGGGCTGAGGCACCGGCGGGCGCGTCGCTTACAGTGCTCGTCCGGTCCGGCACCGGACCGGACGTCGACGCAGGAGGCCAGGAAGTGACCACCACCGCCGGCGCGAGCACCGCGCTGTGGAGCCGGGTCCGGCAGCAGGACCACCGCGCGCGGGTGCGGGGCGCGCTGCTGGGCGGGGCGATCGGGGACGCGCTCGGCGCGGGCATCGAGTTCGCGTCCCTCGCCGCGATCCGCGCCGCCCACGGACCGGACGGCGTACGGGACTACGTCAGCGCCTACGGGCGGCGCGGTGCGATCACCGACGACACCCAGATGACGCTGTTCACCGTCGACGGCCTGATCCGGGCCCATGTGCGGCGCGACACCGGCGCCTGGCACCCGGCGACCGACGTCCACCAGGCGTATCTGCGCTGGGCCGCCACCCAGCACGCCCACCGGCCGGGCGAGCGCCGGCCGGACTCCGGCTGGCTCGACCGCCAGGAGTGGCTGTACTCGCGGCGCGCGCCCGGCAACGCCTGTCTGGGCGGGCTCGCCGACGACCGGATGGGCACCCTGGAGGCGCCCAGGAACCCCGAGTCCAAGGGGTGCGGCGCGGTCATGCGCTCGGCCCCCTTCGGGCTGCTGGCCGGCTGGGACCCGCGGCACGTCTTCCGGCTGGCCGCGGAGTGTGCCGCGCAGACCCATGGGCACCCCTCCGGCTACCTCGCGGCCGCCGCCTTCGCGGTCGTCGTGCACGCCGCGGCGCACGGTGAGACCCTCGACGCGGGCGTCCACCGGGCGCTCGCCCTGCTCGCCTCGTGGCCGGGCCACGAGGAGACGACCGGGGCACTGCGGCAGGCGCTGGACGCCGTCCGGCAGGGGCCGCCCACGGCGGAGCGGCTGGAGTCGCTCGGCGAGGGCTGGGTGGCGGAGGAGGCCCTCGCCATGGGCGTCTACTGCGCGCTCGTCGCGCAGGACATGGGCCACGGTCTGCTGCTGGCCGTCAACCACGGTGGCGACTCCGACTCCACCGGCTCCCTCTGCGGCAACCTCCTCGGCGCCCTGCACGGCGAGACGGCGCTGCCGCCGGTCTGGCTGGCCGAACTGGAGGGCCGGGCGGCGATCCTGGAGCTCGCCGACGACTTCGCGATGGAGCTCACCCAGGGGCAGGCACTGCACGCGCCCGGATCCTCCTCGGGCGTCTGGCTGGACCGCTATCCCCGCACCCTGCGCGCATAAACGCCGAGCGGTTGCGATAGCACAAGAGGACCCGGACACGGCCGAGCCCTCTCTGCCCGGAGGACGTACCGGGGCGAGAGGGCCCTGCGCGGAACTGCTTATCGATCAGGAAGGGTTCTATCGGCCGGATCTATCAGAGGTCGTAAGCGCCATCGGTAACGGTCGTCACGAACGAGGCCCAGGCATCGGGGGTGAAGCCGAGGACGGGGCCCTGCGGGTCCTTGGAGTCACGGACCGCAATGGACTGCGGGAGGGGGGAGGCGACCTCCACGCAGTCGCCGTGGGCCAGCGAGTACGAGGACTTCCGCCACGTGGTCTTTCCCTGCTGGATCGCCATGATTGCTCCCATGCCTTGGTGAGTGCCGTGTGAGTATTGCTCCGCCGGAACCGCCGGTCGAAGCACCGGTTTTCCCGCGGTGCGACCGACGTTACGCGCCAACATCAGATGATGAATGGCCCGTTCACTCGACCGGATGGCATATACCAGGAGTCTCTTCCCTCGATGGTGGAAGTCGGTGTACTGTGCGGCCGCCTCAGCTGGTCCACTCCTCCGCGACCCTGTCGATGAACTGTCGTGAGTGGTCCGCGTTCAATGCCTGCATCCGCAAATGTTCATACATCACGCTGTAGGTCTGGACATCATTCGGCTTCTCCAGGTAAAGGTCGCTGGTGATTCCCTCCAGATAGACGGTGCTGGCGTCCTGCGGATCGGTGAACTCGAGGATGGAGAACTTTCCGTACATCCCGGGGTGCGCGCCCACGTCATAGGGCAGCACCTGCACCGTGATGTGCGGTTCCAGACTGAACTGCACCAGCTGCCGCATCTGTTCGCGCATGATGGCCCGGTTGCCGACGATCCTGCGCAGCGCCGATTCGTCGATGACCGCCCACAGCCGGAGCGGGTTCTCCGGGTCGGTGATGCGTTCCTGCCGGCGCATCCGCACCTGGACGCGGCGCTCGATGTCCGCCGTCGTCGCCTCCGGCCAGGAGCCCTCCGTCACGGCGTTCGCGTAATTGGGGGTCTGGAGCAGTCCCGGGACCAGCGACGCCTCGTACACCCGGAGCGAGGCGGCATCGGTCTCCAGGCCGATGTAGACGCTGTACGGGATGTCGCCGAAGGCGTGCCACCAGCCTTGCTGACGCGACTCCTTCGCCATCTGCATCAGCGAATCGACGATGCGGTGGTCCTCGACGCCGTACACCCCGCACAGATCGCGGACGTCGCGCTGGCTGATGCTGCGACGCCCGTTCTCCAACCGGCTGATCTTCGATTGCGAGACCAGTAGCCGCTCCGCCACCTCCTCGGCCGTCATGCCCTTGAGTTCGCGGAGCTTGCGCAGCTCCTGCCCCAATCGGCGTCGCCTAACGGTGGGATTGACACTGGACGCCACGGGACGCACCTCCGGCTCCGTCATGCTGCTGTCTCCTGACCTCGCAGCCTGCCACCACTGGCCGGGGCGGCGCTGGGAAATGCCGACACAGAGTGCACTCGTGGTCAGCGCTGACGTGCGGTGATCCGGTGAGTCCGGCCGGATACGCCGGAAACGCGTGCGCGGGGTGGCGGGCCCCGCCGCCGTCCCGGGCGGCCGGCCCACCACCCCGCGCGATGTCGCGGCTCCCGAATCGGCCGGGGGACTGCGGTGCGGTCTGCTGGAGCTGTGCGTGTGCTGGGGGTGTGCTGGGTGCGGAGAACACCGTGTGCGGTGCGGAGAACCGCCGGCAGTACGGGTGCGCGGCGGTCGGGGCCTTCACCGGCTGGGGGACCGGCTATGAGACTCCGGCACGGGCCATCACTGCCGCCCCGTGCACCACGGGCTGCTCGGCGGGTGCCACCGAGGCCCGCACGGACGCCGCACGGCGTCCCGCTCCGGCGCCGTTACCGGCCGCGGTGGCCGGTGCCCGCCGCGGCTGGGCGGCGACGCCGTTCTGTACGTCCATCACCGCGTGGGCCACGAGTCCGCCCATCGGGTCGTGCCTGATCAGATCCCGGAGCCTGGAGCGGGAGGACCGCCCCTCGTTCCCCGGGTAGAGGTGCTTGCCCAGCCCCACCGCGTGCGCGAGCGCGGCCAGTGCGGCGGTCCGCGGGTCCGGCGGGACGCCGGTGCGGATCGCGCTGTCCAGTCGGGCCCTGATCTCCCGGCTGATGGCTGTGTCCGTCGCCTGATAGCGAGTTGTCGGGAGCACCCCGCACATCTGGCCCGCCACGGCATGCACCATGCCGCACCGCTCCAGGTGCGTGAGATACGTCTGACGGAGCCCCAGCCGGGGTCCGCCGATCCAGTGGACCGCGCGCACCGGACTGCCACGACGACGCAGCAGCTCCAGTGCGGAGTCCAGGGTCGGATCTCCTGTCGGCCGTGGCATCACCACGGCGATACGATCCCCGTCTGGGGCTATCCGTCCAGCCAGAGCCAGCTCCACTAGCTGAGCTCCGGCGAGACCGAGGTCGAGCGACTGCGGCTGCGCCGTGGTTCCCGTGGCCGGGTCCAAGGCGAGCAGCAGAAGCTCCTCCGGAATTGTTCTGCGGCTCCTGCCCATCCATGCCTCCCCGCGTGGATGAGTGACAGGGTGACCCCTCTCACATTGGTCTGTCGAGAGTGCGTGGTGGCTTCGGGTGGGAACCGGTAGGTATGTCGTCTCGTCTTGCACGAGGGTGAGGCCAGTCGAACCCCATTGACGGAGCGGTTGCGCGGTGGCGTGGCGGCGACACAGGACACTGGTAAGCGTTGTGAAGGTTCGGGCGGCGGGGTGCTGAGCGCCTCGCGGCGGCGTATGGCGTTGGGAATTCGAGGAGGCATCGGTGGCGGGCGAGTCCCCCGACAAGTCGGAGCAGCGGAAGTCGTCGGGGGAGACGACTGTCGGCGAGCGTGATCCCAGGCTCGGGATTTTCCGGGATTCCGGGGAATCGGGTGCGGATTCGGCCGCGCCGAAGGCCGCGGATACCGATGCGGATGCAAAGTCGCCGTCCGGCGAGGGTGAGGCTTCCGGCGCGCCCAAGGCGGGCGACGCCCGGCTGAAGGCCGCGGTGGCGGCGTGGGTGGCCGTGGACGGCGAGGAAGACGCGGACGCCGCGGACGGCGCCGCGGGCGCCGGTCCCGACGAGGAGGCACCGGCCGCCGGTGACTCCGGTGCCGCGGACGCGCCCGCGAAGGGCGGCGACGCGGCGAAGGCCGCCGCTCCCTCCGCCGAGGGCGACGGGGAGGCGCGTACGTCCGTGCAGGCCGGCGAGGCCGACGACGTTCCCGCCGTTCCCGCCGACCGTGCCACGGCCGTGTTCGGCACGCTGCGGTCCAAGAACGACGACAGCGACGCGAAGGCCCCCGCGAAGGCCGCTGACGACGACGCCGAGGCGCCCCGTGAGGACGGCGCCGACCGGCCCGAGGCCGAGGGCGCCTCCGAGGCCCCTGCCAAGGGTGAGGACGTTCCCGCTGACCGGGCGACCTCTGTGTTCCGTGCTGTGCGGCCCGAGGCCGACGGTGGTGCGGAGAACCCCGCGAAGGACGCCAAGGGCGCCGACGACGCGAAGGGTGCGAAGGCCCCTGCCAAGGGTGAGGACGTTCCCGCTGACCGGGCGACCTCTGTGTTCCGTGCTGTGCGGCCCGAGGCCGACGGTGGTGCGGAGACCCCCGCGAAGGATGCCAAGGGCGCCGACGACGCGAAGGGTGCGAAGGCCCCTGCCAAGGGTGAGGACGTTCCCGCTGACCGGGCGACCTCTGTGTTCCGTGCTGTGCGGCCCGAGGCCGACGGTGGTGCGGAGACCCCCGCGAAGGATGCCAAGGGCGCCGACGACGCGAAGGGTGCGAAGGCCCCTGCCAAGGGTGAGGACGTTCCCGCTGACCGGGCGACCTCTGTGTTCCGTGCTGTGCGGCCCGAGGCCGACGGTGGTGCGGAGACCCCCGCGAAGGATGCCAAGGGCGCCGACGACGCGAAGGGTGCGAAGGCCCCTGCCAAGGGCGAGGACGTTCCCGCCGACCGGGCGACCTCCGTGTTCCGTACCGTCCGGCCCGAGGCCGACGGTGCTGCGGAGGCCCCCGCGAAGGGCGCCGATGACGCTAAGGGTGCCGACGACGCCAAGGCCGCGAAGGCCCCCGCCAAGGGCGAGGACGCCCCCGCCGACCAAGCCACCGCCGTGTTCCGCGCCGTCCGCCCCAAGGGCGACGACGGCTCGGAGGCCAAGGGTGCCGAGGCCGCCAAGGGTGAGGACACCCCCGCCGACCGTGCCACCGCCGTCTTCGGTGCCGTGTCGCCGAAGAAGAACGGCAAGGCCGCCGCCTCCGTCGATCAGCCGACCGAGCTGCTCAAGGCCCCCGAGGCCGAGCCCGGTGGCAAGGGCGGGAAGACCCCCGCCGAGTCGGACTCCGAGCGTACGAGCCAGTTCGTCCCGCTGAAGTCGCTCGACGGCGCGCCCGCGAAGCCGGAGAAGCAAGAGAAGCCGGGGAAGCCGGAGAAGGCCGCCAAGGCCCCCGCCATACCGGTCTCCGTCACGCCCCCCGCCCCGCCGAAGGCGCAGCCGCCGAAGGGCGGGCCCGCAGTGGACGGCGCGGCCGCGCCCGCGCAGCCCGCCGCGCCCCTCGACCTGCTCGCGCAGCTGACGAACACCCCGCCGCCGCCGGAGACGCCCGCCCGCAACGCGATGCGCCGGGTCAAGATCTACGCCCCGCTGGTGGTCCTGCTCCTGATCGTCTTCTGTGCGGTGCAGGCGTTCCGGCCGCTGCCGGACACCAAGCTCTCGATCGCCTCGGCCAAGGCCACGTTCACCTTCGAGGGCCAGAAGTTCGACATGCCGTGGCCCGGCGAGGGCCAGGCCGCGGCGATGGTCCAGGGCGTGGGCAGCCTCGGTACGTACGGCGAGGAGAAGCCCGTACCGACGGCGAGCGTCGCCAAGGTCATGACCGCGTACGTGATCCTGAAGAACCACCCGCTGCAGAAGGGTGACAAGGGTCCCGACATCGAGGTCGATGCCGAGGCGGAGCAGGAGGCGAAGTCCCAGGACGAGTCGCGCGTGCCGCTGACGAAGGGCGAGAAGTTCTCGGAGTACGACATGCTCCAGATGCTGCTCATCCCCTCCGGCAACAACGCCGCCCGGCTCCTCGCCCGCTGGGACGCCAAGACCCGGGACGCGTTCGTCGCGAAGATGAACGACGCCGCCAAGGAACTGGGTATGTCGAAGACGACGTACACGGACCCCAGCGGCTTCGACAAGACGACCGTCAGCACGGCCGTCGACCAGCTGAAGCTGGCCGAGGCGGTCATGAAGAACGAGGTCTTCCGCGAGATCGTCGCCAAGCCCAACGCGGACGTCCCCGGCGGCCCGCACCTGAACAACAACAACGACACCCTGCTGCTCAAGGTCGGTGTGCTCGGCATCAAGACCGGCTCCAGCACCCCGGCCGGCGGCACCCTGATGTGGGCGGCCAAGCGCACGGTCGGCGGCAAGGAGCACATGATCCTCGGCGCCACCATGGACCAGCACTTCAAGGGCGGTCCGGACCCGAACGCCGAGAACAGCCTGCTGATGGTCAAGAACGTCAGCTACAAGATGATCAAGGCCGTGCAGGACAGCCTGACCTCGGTGACGATCGTGAAGAAGGGCGACGTCGTCGGCTACGTCGAGGACGGCCTCGGTGGCAAGACCCCGGTCGTCGCGACGAAGGACCTGACGGGCGCGGGCTGGCCCGGCATGGCGGCGAAGCTCACGCTCGGCAAGGGCGCCAAGCCCGTGCCGCACGAGGCCAAGGCAGGCACCGAGGTCGGCGAGCTGACCGTCGGCAGCGGCACCGGGGCCATGAAGGTGCCGGTGGCCCTCCAGAAGAACCTGGTGGAGCCGTCCTTCGGCGCCAAGCTGACCCGCCTGGGCTGAGGCCCGCACCACAGGCCCGGCCCGGCCGCCCGGCGGCGCCCCGGAGCCCCCTCGGGGGCCCCGCGGGTCCCCCGGACGGCGGTGCGCGACGGCGGTCCCCGGCCCGTACCCATCGGTACGGGCGGGGGGCCGTTTTCGCCGTTCCGGACGGGTCCCGGCGGCGTGCTAGCGTCGCGAGGGTTTGCGCACGGCCGGGCGCGGTGCCGGACGATGGGGGAAGACTTCGGGGGAAGACGGGGAGAAACGGCAGTGACCACGGTGGGGCCGACACGGACCGGCGAACAGGAAGAGCCGGGCGAGCGGCACGGCGAGGGAGCCCCCTCCCGGACCGCTCCCCCGGGGACCGCTTCCGCGGAGATACGACGGCGGCCGCCGGCCGCCACGACGGGCGACACGGGCGACACGGGCCCGCGTGCCCGGCTGCGGCGGGCCCGCCGCGCACTCGCGCGCCGACCCGTCCTGACCACCCTCGGCGCCGCCGCCCTGCTGCACGTGCTCTGGGTGCTGATCTTCGCCACCAGCGGTGGTGACCTGGCCGCCCAGGACGCCTGGGCGGAGTTCGCGCTCCAGCATCCGACCTCGGCGTACAACCTCTCCTGGTACGGCGGGATGCACCCCGTCTCGTACAGCGCGATCTCGCCGTACCTGATGGCCCAGCTGGGCGTCCGGCCCACGATGATGATCGCGGGCACCCTGTCGGCCGGGCTGATCGCCCTGCTGCTGGTGCGCAGCCGCGTCGTGCGCCGCCCGCTCCGGCCGGCCCTCTACGGAGCCTTCGCGCTGGCCTGCAACGCGATCTCGGGGCGGGTGACGTTCGGCCTCGGCATGATGTTCGGCCTGGCGGCCGTGGCCGTGATCTTCGCCTGGCCCACGCGCTGGCGCTCCGAGGGGAAGTACCGCTGGGGCCGCGCCGCGCTGGCCGGCGCGATGGCGGGCCTGGCGACGGCGTCCAGCCCGGTCGCCGGCCTGTTCGTGGGCATCGTGGCGGCCGCCCTGTGGCTGAGCAAGCGCCGCCCGGCGGCGTACGCGCTGGGCCTGCCGCCCGTCGTGGTCGTGGCCCTGTCGGCGTGGCTGTTCCCCTTCTCGGGCCGGCAGCCGATGGGTTTCGCCTCGGTGATCCTGCCGCTGCTCAGCGGTGTCTTCGGGATGGTCTTCGTCCCCAGGGCGTGGCGCACGGTCCGCGCCGTGTCCGCCCTCTACACCGTCGGCGTGCTGCTCGTCTGGCTGATCCCCTCGCAGATCGGCACCAACATCTCCCGGCTCGGGATGATCATCGGCGGGGTGGTGCTGCTCGCCGCCCTGGTGGAGCGGAAGACGCCGCCCCGGGCCGAGCTGCTGCGCTCGGCCCGCTCCTGGACCGCGCTGGTCCTCGCCCTGACCACCCTCACGGCCTGGCAGGCCGCCAACTCCATCGGCGACATCCTGCACGCCACCCCCGCCGCCTCCTGGGCGCGCGAGCTGGCGCCCGTCGTCGACCGCCTCCAGCGGGTGGACGCCGGCCGGGGCCGCGTCGAGGTCGTCCCGGCCCGCAGCCACCGCGAGGCGTCCGCCCTCGCCCCGTACTTCAACCTGGCGCGCGGCTGGAACCGGCAGGCGGACCGCGAGCGCAACCCGCTCTTCTACGAGCCGGACATGCTCACCCCGGACAGCTACCGCGCCTGGCTCGGCCGCTGGGCCGTGCACTACGTCGTGCTGCCCGTCGGCGAGCCCGACCCCGCCGCGAAGAGCGAGGCCAGGCTGGTCGCCAAGGGCCAGCCGTACCTGCGCGAGATCTGGTCCGACGCGAACTGGCGGGTGTACGAGGTGCAGTCCCCGACGCCGCTGGCCGACCCGCCCGCCACCGTCGAGCGCGCGGACGCCGACGAATGGACGATCACGGTGCGGGAGGCCGGCCCGGTCCTGGTCCGCATCCCCTACTCGCCGTGGCTGGGCCTGCTGGACGAGTCCGGCAAGGACGTCCAGGCGCCGCGGCCGGGGCCCGGCGGCGAGCCGCCCGTCAATGTCGCCGGCTGCCTGTCCAAGCGGGTGGAGGAGACGCGGCCGGGGGAGCCGGAGGACAACTGGACGGTGCTGCACGCGCCGAAGCCGGGGACGTACCGGATCGCCGCCAAGTACAAGCTGCCGCGTGGCACGGGGTGCCCGCAGGAGCTGCTGCCGTAGCGGGCCCCCGGGCGGGCCGGGAGGCCCGCCCGGTGCCGCGAGCCGTCAGTTGCACACCCGGGGCGGCTCCGCGTGCGGGGTCCGCGCCATGCCGTCGCGCACCGCGTCCAGGTAGGTCAGGACGCGGGTGAGCGTCGCCTCGTCCGGCGAGCTGAGGTAGTCCAGCACGCCGTACTGGAAGGCGGAACGCAGCCGCGGGGGCATGACGTCCGAGGCGTCCAGGCACAGCGGGGCCCGCGCGTGCAGCTCCTCGTCGACGCGGGCGTTGACCGAGCCCTTGGGCAGGTCCTCCCGGAAGGTGAGGAAGAACGGGCGCATGGGGTCCTCGCCGGGGGGAGGGGGATCTTCGCCGCCCGGGCCAGGCAGGGGCTTTGCCCAGGCGCGCTGCGCCTCGTCCGTGGTGAGGAACTCCATCAGCTGCCGGGCGGCCCGGTTCTCGCGGAACAGCGTCGCGAAGTCCGCCGAGACCTCGCGGGCGGTGGTGGTGCGGTCGGCTCCGGGGAGCAGCTCCCGGGACGGGGTGAACGCGGCGGGGGCGCCCTTACGGTAGGTGGTGCGGATGAAGGAGCCCTGGTGCTGGAGGGCGCAGGCGGGCGGGGCGCTCTCGCCCTTCGCCGGGGGCTTCGGGAAGGGGCCCCAGGTGTACTCCTGCCCGAGGGCCTTCTCGGCGGGCCCGGCGCCGAGCCGTCGGCCGAAGAGCCGCCACGCCTCCCGGACCTTCTCCGAGGCCCAGGGCAGCTCGCCCCGGGTCCAGGCCGTGTAGGCGTCCTTGCCGCTCCGCTGGAGCAGGATGTCCTCGACCCAGTCGGTGCCCGGCCAGCCCGACGTCGCGTCGCCGCCCATGCCCGCGCACCACTGCCCGCCCTGGGCGGCGAGCGCGGCCAGGTCGCCGGTCCGCGCCTTGTCGTGCCAGACGATGCTCTTCAGGGAGACCTTGACGGGGATGGCGAAGACCGGGCCGCCGGGGCGGGCGGTCCAGAGCGGCTCGTAGGGCGCGTACGAGCCGATGGTCTTCCTCAGGGCGCTCCCGAGCGGTCGCAGCTTGCCCTCGTGGATGTACTCGGCGGCCTCGCCGAGGCTGGGCAGGATGGCGATGTCCGGGGCGGTGCCCGAGTTCACCCGGGACAGCAGGACGTCGCGCAGGGAGGTGGTGCCCTGGTAGGTCACCTCGATGTGCGTCTTCTCGCGGAAGCGTTCCAGGACGGCCTTGAAGCGCTCCTCCTCGTCGCCGGACCACGAGGCGAGGACCGTGACCTTGCCCTGCGGGCCGGGCCGGTCGCCGATCCCGAGGGCGCCGAAGAGCACCAGCCACAGGACGAGCAGCGCGACGGCGACCTGCCGCGGGCGGCCCCGCGCCCCCGGGGCGAGCCGCCCCTTGGCGAAGCGGTACTCCTCGATCCGGGGCAGGAGGCCGACGACGACCAGCGCGGCGAGTACGGCGGTGGCGAGCGGGATCCAGCCCGTGGCCGCGGCCCGCCAGTGGGCGCCGCTCAAGCCGTGCCGTACGTCGCCGAGGGCCTGGTCGGGGACGCCGATCTCGCGGAGCCGCCCTGCGGCCCCCGCCAGGCCGGCCTGGATCTGGACGGCGAGCACGGTGAGCGGCAGTACCAGGACCGTCAGCGCGGTGGCCCCCGCCAGCGGTGGGCTGAATCGCCTGCGGAACCGCCGGCGCAGGGTGCGCTGGGTGTCCACGAGGAGCCAGGTGAGGGCGCCGGAGAGCAGGAAGGCCACGGTCCACAGGAGCCACAGCAGCCCGTCGAACGACGTCTCGTCCGCCAGGCGCTGCCGCTGGCTGCGCTGGACCTGTTCGAGGCGGGGGACGATGCCGCTGCCGTCCTTCCGCAGGAGAGTGTTCTCCGCGTAGTGGAGATAGGCGTTGCGCAGCGTGCCGTTGCCCGCGTCCGTCGCGCTCCCCGCGCTGCCGCTGCTCCGGGCGGCCTGCTGGACAAGGAAGTCGTACGAGGAGACCTGCCCGGTGGCCGTCCGCAGGGTGTCGCGCCCCGCGTCGTCGGCGACCGTGCTCAGGGCGGCCTTCTCCAGCTGCTGCCGGGCGGCGTTGAGCTCGGCCTGGTACGTCTCGCCGACGCCCTCGGCCTTGGCGGTGTCCTTGTCCGTCAGGCTGGCCTTCGCCGCGGTGTAGGACCTCTGCAGCGCTTCCCGGGCCGCCTCGACCTGCACGATCGCCGGGGCCGTGCGGTCCGTCACCGCGGCGGCGTTGCCGCCGACCCCGTAGTAGGCGGCCAGCAGGGTGCCGAAGGCGAGGGCGGTGGCGGTCAGTAAGGCGGCGAGGCGGCGTATGAGGTACGGGCGGGTGCTCGGGGGGTCTGTGTTCATCCGGGGTTTCCACGGGGGCCGTGGGTGTCGGGAGGCCCGGGGGAGCCGGACGTATCAGGGGAGCCGGACGTATCAGGGGTGCCAGGGGTGTCAGGGGTCCCGGGGTCCCGCGGGAAGAGGTAGCGGCACTGGGCGCAGTGCCTGTCCGTGGGCGAGGCGAGGCGCTCGCAGTTCGGGCAGCGGCGGTCCCGGGCCGGGTGCCGCGCGGAGCGGGCGGCGGGGACCGCCCGGGCCCGCCCGGCGGCGGATTCCGACGGCGCCGTCCACTGGGTGCTGTGGTCGGCCGTCACCCAGGCGGCGTTGAGGTCGCCCCGCGAGACGTCGCCGCGGACCCGCACCGCGCCGCGCGGCGGGTCGGTGACGTGCACCAGCCGGCCGAGCCTGCGCAGCACCTTCTCGTCGCCCAGCTCGTGGGCGAGCCGCACCGCGCGTCCCCACTCCTCCTCCGCCGCGTCCCGGGCTCCGCGTTCGTACGCCTCGCAGCCGGCGACGACGGCCCGGCCGAGGTCGGCGTAGCCGCCGTAGTGGGCGACGCGGGGGTGGATCCGGGTGGACAGGGCGTGGTCGTCCGTCCAGTGCAGCAGCATCGGGCGGGGCGCGGGCAGGGCGATGCCGCCATCGCCCTCGTCGGGGCCCGCCGCCAGTGTGACCAGGGCGAGCTGGAGGTCCTGGCCGCGGGGGTCGCCGGCCGCGGCGGTGGCGACGCAGAGGTGGAAGTCGCGGGCCTCGTCGCCCCAGGCGCCGGTCGGGAACTCCCAGGCGCGCTCGCCGGTCCGGACGCCCTCGGCGGTGAGGTCCAGCTCGGTGGGGAAGACCTGCTTGAGGAAGCGCAGTTCGCCGCCCTCGCGGAGGCTGACCCGGATCCTCAGGTCCGGCAGGGCCTTCGCCATCGCGGTGGTCATCATGGCGCGGAACTCCGCCTCCAGGTCGGAGTCGTCCTCGACGGCGTCCGCGACGCCGTGCAGCCGGCCGGCGATCTCGCGGAGCTCGGTGGCGGCCCACTGGTCGCCGATGCCCCGGGCGTCGCAGGTGAAGGCGGCCGCACAGGCGTCGAGCACGCTCTCCAGCCGGCCGGGCGGGTCGTGTTCGTTGCGCCCGTCGGTCAGTAGCAGGACGTGCCGGATGGGGGCGCCCTGCCCGGCGGGACCGGCGGGACCGGCGGGCCCGGAGAGCCCGGAGAAGAGATCGAGGGCGCGGTCGAGCCAGCTGGCGATGGCGGTGCCGCCGGCCGCGACGAGCCCGGTCGCCACCCGGGCGGCGTCGGCCCGGGAGTCCGGTCCGGCGACGGCCATGCCCCCGGACGGCGGATAGACGACGCGGGCGCGGTCGGTGCCCTCGACGAGCGCGAAGAGGGTGCCGTCGCGCAGCACTTCGACGGCCGCGGCGGCGGCCCGCCGGGCTGCCGCGATCTTGGTGCTCGGCCAGTTCATCGAGCCGGAGCAGTCGATGACGATGACCTCGGCGGAGCCGGCGCGGGCGGTGAGCCGGTCCAGGCCGTCGGCTTCCACGGTGAGGATGGCGTGCGCCGGTACGGTGCCGTCGCCCACGGCGAGGTATTTGTTCTGTCCCAGCTGCGCGGCCACGGTGGGCGGCCGGTGCCCTCTGGCGTGCTCGGCGGGGCTGCCGTTCGCTCGGTGCATCTGGTCCCCCTGGTCAGAAGCGGGTCTTGGGGCGGACGCGGTTGGCCAGATCGACCAGTGCGCCGAGGTCGGCAGGGGTACTCGCCTGCCGGGCGAGGCCGCGCAGCTTCGCCTCGAGCCGGGTGCGGATGGCGAACTCCTCGTCGGCGGTGCCGAACAGGCCGCCGCCGGTGCGGTCGGCCGCGGGCGTGGACTCCGCCCGGATCCAGTCCAGGGCGACGTCGAGGATCTCGGCCTCCAGCCGGTCGCGGGCCGGGCCGGTGCGGTGGCCCTCGTCGAGATAGAGCTCCGGCAGGCGGGTGAGGGCCTCGGTGAGCTCGGCCAGGACCGGCAGGCCCCGCCCGGCGTCGGCGCGCAGCCGCCCGGCGAGGATCCGTACGCAGGCGGTGCGCGCCGCGTCGTGGTGACGGGAGACCTCGGGGACCCTGCTGAGCAGGGCGACGGCGCCCGTGCGGTCGCCGTCGGCGAGCCGGAGGCGGGCGAGGCCGAAGGCGGCGCTGCCCTGGGAGCGGTTGCGCTGCCAGACGGCCTGGTAGTAGCGCTCGGCGGAGTCCGGGTCGCCGCGGTGCTCGGCGCAGTAGCCGAGGGCGAGCTTCGGGGCGTACTCGCCGGGCAGGTCGCTGTAGACCCGGTCGAAGGAGCCCTCCGCGGTGTCGGTCTCGCCCTGGGCGAGGCTGAGCAGCCCCTGGTGCCACTGGATCCGCCAGTCGTACAGGCCGCCGTGGTCCAGGGCGTGCCGGGCGGCCGTCAGATAGCGGGCCGCCTCGTCGAGTTCGCCGAGCTCCAGGGAGGCGCGGCACTGCCGGAGCCGGATCTCCACGGAGCCGTACCCGGCGGCCTCCAGCTGCTGGACGAGCCGGCGGGGGCCGCTGGTGGTGGGCTGGAGGAGCAGCATGGCGGCCGGGTCCGCCGGGTCGGGGGAGGGCACCGGCAGGTCCAGCGGCACCCGGCCGGGCGCGGGCAGGCCGCCGTCGAGCACCGGCCGCCGCCCGCCGGAGAGCCAGCGCGCCAGGGGCGGTACGCGCCCGAGCGAGGCGTCCAGGAGGGCCGCGGTGGGGGTGAACAGGGTGGACGGCTCGGGGTGTTCGTGCTCGGTGCGCAGCGACCGGATCTCGCGGAGGACGCCGCGCAGTTGCTCGGACATGGCCCGGGCGCCGGGGTAGCGGGCGAGCGGCTCCTCGGCGACGGCGCGGGCGACGGCGCGCTCGTAGGACTCGCCGGCCAGGCCCGGCGGGCGGGGGCCGGCCTCGTCGGAGAGGGCTCTGAGGGTCATTCCGGCGCTGTAGAGGTCCGACTGCGGCGAGAGCCCGGTGGCGAGGTCGCGGATGACCTCGGGCGCCATGAAGGGGCGGGCGCCCATGACGGGGCTCTCGTGGTCGTCGACGGTCCGGGTGGCGCCGAGGTCGATGAGCTTCACCCGGTCGCCGTGGTGCATCACGTTGTTGGGCTTGAGGTCGCAGTAGAGGAGGCCCTCGCGGTGGAGGTGGTCGAGGGCGTCGAGGATGTGGCAGCCGTAGGCGAGGACGTACTCGAAGACGCGCTCCTCGCCGAACGGGCCCTCGCGGCGGCCTATGCGGTCGCGGACCTGCGAGAGCGACATGCCGTTGACGAACTCCATGACGATGTAGTCGACGGGGGGCTCGTCGGTGCCGGCGAGGCCCGGGTGGGTCACGTAATTGATGATGCGGACGATGCGCGGGTGGTCGAGGCGGGTGAGGTGGTCGCGCTCGACGCGCAGGGCGCCCAGGGAATCGCCCGCGTGGATAAGGCCCTTGAGGGCGACGAGGCGTTGCTCCAGGTGGATGTCCTCGGCGAGATAGACCCAGCCGAGGCCGCCGTTGGCGAGGCAGCCCACCACACGGTACTGCTCGCCGACGAGGTCGCCGGGGGAGAGCTGTGGGGTGAAGTCGTAGGGGTGGCCGCAGCGCCCGCAGAAGCCGGTGGTGAGCGCGGGCTGACCGGCGTAGGCCCGCCCGACGACGGCGGTGCAGCCCGCCCAGCCGCAGGTGCGGCCGCCGGGCGGGGCGTACCGGTCGGTGACGACCAGGTCGCCGGGGGAGGGGGCGTGCACCACGGGCAGGTCGAGCAGGCCGTCGCCGGCCGGGTCGACGGTGAACAGCCGGTCGGTGACCCTCCGGCGGTGGGTGCCGGCCGTGGGCGGGCTCTCGGCGAGGCCGTCGGCCTCCGTGGGGGTCCGCAGGGCGTGGCCGGTGACGCGGCAGAAGCCGGTGCCGTCGGCGGAGCAGCCCTGGCAGTCGGGCCGGTCGCAGTCGGCGCGCGGGACGTGCGGGGCCTGCGGGCTCTGAGGGGTCACTGCCGGTCGCCTCCTCGCGGGCGGTGGGTGTGCAGCCGCACGGCCTCGGCGAACCGCTCGACGGCCCGCTCGGCCTCGGTCAGCTCGCAGGGCGCCTGGTAGAGGAGGTTGTGGGCGACGCGGTAGAGGGGCGCGGTGGCCCGCTCCTCCGCCAGGCTGCGGGTGGCGAGCAGGGCGTAGAACGCCTCCAGCCGGCCGCGCAGCTCGTCACGGCGGGCCACGCCCGCCTCGGCCAGGCCGATGACCTCCTCGACCCGCAGCAGCCCCGACTCCACGGCGCTCTCGAAGGCCGCGAGCTTCGGCAGGAACCTTCTGCTGCCGCGCTCGGGGTCGCAGCGCAGCGTGGTGAGGTCGAGCCGCAGCCCCGTGGCCTCCTGCGGCACGGCCCGTACGGGCGCGATCAGCGCGGTCCGGTCGTAGGCGGCGCGCTCGCGGCGGGCGATGTGCTCGATGCGGTCGCGGACCCGGTCGAGCCGGGCCGTGATCTCGTCCTTGCTCGGGTCGGCCATCCTCAGCGCCAGCTCCAGGCTCTGCGATTCGGGGTTTCGGAAGACGAGGAGCAGCCGGGCGCCCCGGGCGGCCAGCAGGTCGGTGAACTCGACCAGCGCCATGGGGTCCGCGGCGTAGTCGACGCCTTCGGCGACGACCGTGAGCGGCACCGTGCGGATCTCGCCGAACCGGCCGACGGCGGTGGCGCCGTCACCGGTGTGCAGGCCGAGCCGGTCGGCGACCCGCTCGGCGACGTGGGCGACGGTCTCGCCGGAGACGTCGAGGGCGAGGTCGACGCTGCCGACGGGCGGCACGGTCTCGTCGACGGGGCGGGGCGGCCGGAGCGTGCGGGGCGGGCCCGGGGAGCCGCCCGGCCGTGCCGTGCCGGGCGGGGCGGGCCGGGCGGCGGACTGGTCAGGCGGCCGGTCGGGTGGGCCGGCCGGCGGGGCCGGGCGGCCGGCCAGGGGCGGGCAGTCGGCGGTCACCTCGCGGTCGGCGAGGGCGACGGCCCGGCTGAGGGTCGCGGCGCGGGCCGCCTCGCCCTTCTTGATGACGATCGCCTCGATGCCCGGACCGCCGCCGTCGGCGGCTCGGAGCCAGCGGGCCAGCCAGCGGGCGAAGTCCCGGTCGAGCGGGGCGCCCCGGGGCACGGAGGGCAGGTCGTTGCCGCGCCGGCCGCCGACGTGTTCCTCGATCTGCGGCAGGTGCCGCACGATGGTCTCGATCGGGATCATGTACGAGAGGTGCAGCCGCTGGCCCGCGGGGGCGTCCACGGTCCGGTCGTCGTAGCGGCTGACGACCATGCCCAGCACCCGGTGGGTCTCGACGTCGGTCACGGCCGCCCCGCTGAAGCCCGGGCGCACGGCCTCGGCGGGGGTGCGCGGGGACAGCTGCACCCATTCGCCGCGCGGGCCGCAGGGGCCGTCGATCGTGGCCCAGAAATACACGCCGTCGCGCAGCCCGGGGACGTCCGGGTGGCCGAACATCCGTACGGTCCGGCCCGGTGAGGGCACCATCCGGTGCAGCGGGGCCGCGTGCCGGGCGTGCTGGGGCTCGGCCAGTCTCAGCAGGGCGACGTCGCCCCGGGAGTCCTCCTGCTCCGGCACCCAGGCGCCCTCGGCGACCCGGGCCCGCACGGGCGCCGCGTCGGCCACGCCGACGAGCTCCACCAGGACCTCGCCGCCCGGCTCCGGGCCGTCGCCGTCCCAGGGGATGACATGGGCACAGGTCAGCACGGTGTCGACGCCCAGCAGGATCCCGGCGCCCAGCATCCCGCCGCCGGGCATGGAAATGCGCACCCGCCACGTTTCCTCGAACGCCTGGTCGTTGACGGGGACTTCGGTGCTCTCCCCCATGGGCGCAGAGCATACGCGCGGGCTCCTCGGCTGTGACCCCTTGTGACTCATGGGCCACCGTTCCGTGTGGCTCTGGGTAAAGGTCGCCATGGGAGGGGTGTGAAGGGTGGGGGAGGAGTGGCGTCCGAGGCGCGGAAAGGGGGCGTGCGCCGGGGTGGTGCGTACGGTCTCGCGGGCGCCTACGGGTCACCCGTTCGCCGTGCTCGGGCGCCGCCGGGCCGGTGAGCGCACGGTCGCCCCCGGTGACCTGCCGTTACGCCGTCCGGTGGGCCCGGCGGGGGCGGCCGGGGCGGTGGATCTGATGTGACGTCAGGGTGCGGGGGTGCCGGAACACCGGTTCCCTCGGCTTGGAGGAGCGCGGAACCCCCCACTCCGTCGCCGGCACACCGGTGCCGCGTCCGCGCTCTCGGAGGAACAGGCATGCGTACAGCACGAGTGCTCACCGGGACCGCCATGACCATAGCCGCCCTCGGGCTGGCCGGCTCGCCCTCGCTCGCCGCGACCTTCGGGAAGGTCGAGGTCAACCCGAACCCCGCGCAGCCCGGCACGATGGTCACGGTGAACACGACCGCCTGCGGGTCGAACGGCTCCGGCACGGGTGACGCCAGCGCGGTCGGCGGTCCGGCTTCGTTCCAGCTCATGCCGGGCACGCACAAGGAGGTCGTGGTCGGCCAGTTCACCGTGCCGAACAAGGCGAAGCCGGGCACGTACGGCATCGGCGTGCGGTGCAAGAACGGCAAGGAGGCCACCGGCGACCTGGTCGTGACCAGCGCCGGTGGGGGCGGCGGCACCGCGAGCACGAAGCCCCCGACGGGCGGCGTGAAGACCGGTGTCGGCTCCACGAGCGACGGCTCCGGCATGACGGAGATCGTGGCCGGTGCGGCGTTGCTGGCGACGGCGGCCGTCGGCGGTACCTGGTTCCTGCGCCGGCGCGGCGGCGACCGGATCTGACGCCCGCGCACCCCGTCCGGCAGGCTCCCTCCCCGGTCCCCGCGCGCGAACGCCCGGGGACCGGGGGCGCGGTGGAGGATCCCGATGTCCCAGAAGCACGGCGCCCGACGGACCCGCAAGCGGGCCCGGCAACGCCGCGCGCGCGAGTCCCGGAGACGGGCGGTGCCGCCGGGGGTGGCGACGGAGGAGCGGGGGCGGGTGCGGCGCGGGACGGGGTGGCGGGGGCGAAGGGGAGGCGGCGCGGGCGGGCGGTGCGGGCAGTGCGGCCGGTGCGGCCGGTGCGCGTGGGCGGCGGGCGGCGGGGCGGTGAGGGTGGTGGGGCGCGGGCGGGGTGGCTGGTGGGAGTGGGCGGCGCGGCGGGGCGGGCTGTCCGGTGGACGCAGGGCTGCGGAGCCGCGGGGTGGTGGGTCCGGTGCGGTTGGTGGGTCCGGGAAGGTCGGGCGGGGCGAGCCGTCTGGTGGGCACGGGGCCGCTGGTGTGTCCGGTGCGGTTGGTGGATCTGGGCCGGTCGGGCGGGGCGGGTCGTCCGGTGGGCGTGGGGCGGCGCGGTCGCGGGATGGTGCGGCCGGGGCGGCTGAAGTGCGGGGTGGTGGGTCCGGTGCGGCTGGTGGGTCCGGGCCGGTCGGGCGGGGTGAGTCGTCTGGTGGGCGTGGGGCGGCGTCGCGGGGTGGTGCGGCCGGGGCGGCTGAAGTGCGGGGTGGTGGGTCGGGTGCGGTTGGTGGGTCCGGGCCGGTCCGGCGGGGTGAGTCGTCCGGTGGGCGTGAGGCGGCGCGGTCGCCGGGCGGCGCGGCCGGGGTCGCTGAAGTGCGGGGTGGTGGGCCCGGTGCGGCTGGTGGGTCCGGGCCGGTCCGGCGGGGCGGGTCGCCCGGTGGGCGTGGGGCCGCTGAAGCGCGGGGTGGTGGGTCCGGTGCGGTTGGTGGGTCTGAGCCGGTCCGGCGAGGTGAGCCGTCCGGTGGGCGTGGGGCCGCGCGGTCGCGTGGCGGCGCGGCCAAGGGCGTGGCGCGGCCGGACGGGGCTGCCGGTGCGGCCGGGCGCCGGGAAGGGTGTGCTCCCGGGCCCGCCGCGGGCCCGGCCCGCGCCCCGCGCCGACCGAGCGCGACGTCGGCGCGCGGGAGGAGGCCCCGCCGGGGCCCCTCCGCCGGATCGGGGCGCGCGTCGCCCTCCGGCGCCGGGCGTGGCACCTCCACGGCGTACGGACGTGGGGCGCCGGCGCGTACGAGCCGTGGGGTACCAGCCGGAGGCACGGGCACGGGCACGGGCCGTGGGACGACCGCCCGTACGGGGAGCGGCGGGCGCGGGGCTCCGGCCCGTACGGCGGCCGCGATGCCGGCCCGTACGGCCGGACGCCCCGGACCCCGGGCCCGGCACGGGCCGTCCCGCGGGCGCGCGCCCGCGCGGCGAGCCGCGGCCCCCGCCTACGGCTCCGGCCACCGGGCCCGCTGCGCCGAGGAGTCCCGGCAGAAGACCGTCGTCGCCGTCGTCCTCGCGGTCGCGCTGTGCGTCGGGAGCTGGCTGATACAGCACGGCGCCGGCGCCCAGGGCCCGCCGCCGCAGCCCTCGCCCGCCGAGGCGTTCGCGACCGGCCGGCCCGGCCCCGCCGCCCCGGCCACGCGGCGGAGGCGCCGCCGCTGCCCCCGGCTCAGCCCATCGGGATCCGGATCCCGTCCATCCGGGTCGACGCCCCGATGCACCCCCTGGCCCTGCTCCGCGACGGCAGCCTCTCCAGCCCGCCCGAGGACGACCGGAACCTCGCGGGCTGGTACGCGGACGGGGTCCCGCCCGGCTCCACCGGCACCGCGATCGTCGCCGGGCACGTCGACACGGCCACCGGACCCGCCGTCTTCTACAACCTCGGCGCCCTGAAGAAGGGTTACACGGTCGAGGTGCCGCGCGCGGACGGCCGCACGGCCGTCTTCACCATCGACGCGATCGAGGTCTACAGCCGCAAGGACTTCCCCTCGCGGAAGGTCTACGGGCACGCCGCACGCGCCGAGCTGAGGGTGATCACCTGCGGCGGCGGCTTCGACGAGGAGGCCCACGCCTATCTGGGCAACGTCGTCGTCTACGCCCACCTCACCGGCGTGCGGCAGTCGCCCCGTCCTGGGCTTGAACCTCCCGCGCCCACGCCGTCAGCCCCGCGATGAACCCCGCGCGGTCCCGGGGCGACAGGCTGTCGAGCGCGCGCAGCAACGGCTGCGAGCGCGCGGCGATGAACTCCTGGACGACGGACAGCCGGTCCGCCGGGATGGCGACCAGGGTGCGCCGCCGGTTCGCCGGGTCCTCGCGGCGCTCGACCAGCCCGGCCCGGCTCAGGGCGCCGACGAGCTCGCTGGTGGTCGACAGCGAGAGCCGCAGCCGCTGCGCCAGCTCGCCGACGGCCAGGGGCTGTTCGGCGAGCAGCTGCGGGAGGACCGCGCCGTGCCGGGGCGTGAGGCTGTGGGCCTCGAAGGCCGTCCGCAGTTCGTCGGGCATCTGGCCGCGGGCCTGCTTGAGGTAGGGGGCCAGCAGGGGGACGAGGCCGATCGCCTCGATCTCCCGCGCGGTGGGGACCCGGGGCGCGCGGGGCCCGGCGGCCGGACCGGCCGCGGTCGCGGGGTCTTCCGGGGATGACGGGGGGCGTTCCGCGGCTGCGGGGTCGTGCGGCATACTGCGAGTGTAGACGCTTCGGAAAACCAAACTATTCGGGAAGCCGAACAGAGCGCGTCGGGTCCGTCACGCCCCGCCGCCCGTCCGGACCCGTACGGAGGGGGAGTACCGCCATGCCCGTCATCGGATACCAGGACGCGCTCAACGACGCGCTGGAGCGCATGACCGACCTCGGCTACGAGCGCGGGGCCGGCGCCGACCTCGCCAACCACGGCCCCATGGGCGCCGAGGCCCTGGCCGTGCTCGGCCACGGCGACGAGGTCGCCGCGTGGGTCGAGGGCTACCGCACGGCCATGCCCCACCACGAGGTGCCCGCGCGGAGCTTCCCGCTCGACCCGGCCGACGAGACGTCCTGGCGGCCGGCCCTCGGCGACTTCTCCCGGGCCGGCGACTGGGAGCAGCTCTTCGCCCGCGAACTCGCGGACGAAGCCTGGCGCGGCGTCGTCGCGCGCTGGTGGCCCCGGCTGCTGCCCGGTCTGCTGGCCGGCCTGACGCACGGCCTGATCCGCACCGCCCACGCGGTCCGCTCCCTCGCCGCCGCCCCGGTGCCCACGCCACACCAGCTCACGGAGCTGTCCCGGGGCCTCGCCTACTGGGCGGCCCGCTTCGCCCACCTCCCCGGCCAGGTGCGGATGCGCGGCGGCCTGGACCTGGCCGGCGCGGTCGCCGCGCTGCCGCGCACCCCGTTCCCGGGCGAGCGGGACCGGGCCATGACGGCCCGCCGCCTCGCCCGCCCCGACGAGCTCGCAGGCTGGTCCGAGGCGCTCGACGCCCTCGCCCCGGGCCGCGCGGAGTGGGTGCTCAGTGAGATGACCACGGAGTTCGCCGGGGTCTATCTGGGCCACCCCGAGGTCTTCCCGATCCCCCTCGTGCACGGCGTCACGGCACCCGCCGCGGCGCGCCTCGTCCTGCCCCACCTGCCGGTGGAGCTCCACGAGCCGACGGTGGCCGCGCTCTGGCAGGTGCACGCGGCGTTCCTGCTGGCCTTCACGGCGGACCGGGGCGGCGAGGCGGTGGCGGCGCGCGAGGCCGCGGAGACGGAGCTGCCGTCCTTCGGGGAGCTCGCCGCGCGGGCGGTGGAGCACGGGGACGAGCACGTACTGAAGTTCACGGAGGCGTGCGCGAGGGAGCACGCGCTGCGGCCGGACCCGCGGTTCGCGGCGGCGGCGCTGGCGGCGCAGCGGCGCATCGAGCCGGTGGACTGGGCGTAGGGGGGCTCCGCCCCGGACCTCGGTCCGGGGCGCCGGACGGGCTGAAATCAGCCCGTCCGGCGCTTGAGGACACCGCGCGGAGCGCGGAAAGGGGGCCCGGGGGCTCGCCCCCGGTTACGGGAAGGGGCGGGGTGGGGAAAAGGCCGCCCGCCAGGGCCACCCGCTACGCGGCGGGCACCCCCAGCAGCCCCAGGATCGCCTCGCCGTGCTTCGCGAGCTTGCTCTCGCCCACGCCGCTGACCCCCGCCAGCTCGTCCAGCGACGACGGCGAGACCGTGGCGATCTCCCGGAGCGTCGCGTCGTGGAAGATCACGTACGCGGGCACCCCCAGCTCCTTCGCCGTCGCCGCCCGCCACGCCCGCAGCGCCTCGAAGACCGGCACCGCCTCGGCGGGCAGGTCCACGGGCGCGGCCCGCTTGCCGGAGCCGCCGGACCGGGACGAGCTCTTCGCGGCGCGGGCCGGCTTCTCGGGCTCGCGCCGCAGCAGCACCTCGCGCTGTCTGCCCAGCACCTCCGCGCTGGTGTCGGTGAGGACCAGCGTGCCGTAGTCGCCCTCGACGGCGAGCAGGCCCTGGGCCAGCAGCTGCCGCACCACGCCCCGCCACTCCGCGACGCTCAGCTCGGTGCCGATGCCGAAGACGGTCAGGCCGTCGTGGTCGTGCTGGATGACCTTGGCGGTCTTCTTGCCCAGCAGGATGTCGATGATCTGCCCCGCGCCGAACTTCTGCCGCCGCTCCCGGGCCAGCCGCAGCACGGCCGAGAGGAACTTCTGGGCGGCGATCGTGCCGTCCCAGGTCTCGGCGGGCGTCAGGCAGGTGTCGCAATTGCCGCAGGGGCCGCTCGCCTGCCCGAAGTACGCGAGCAGGCGCACCCGCCGGCACTCGACCGTCTCGCACAGCGCCAGCATCGCGTCGAGGTGCGCGCCGAGCTTGCGGCGGTGGGCGTCGTCGCCCTCCGAGCCGTCGATCATCTTGCGCTGCTGGACGACGTCCTGGAGTCCGTAGGCCAGCCAGGCCGTGGACGGCTGGCCGTCGCGCCCGGCGCGGCCGGTCTCCTGGTAGTAGCCCTCGACGGACTTGGGGAGGTCGAGGTGGGCGACGAAGCGGACGTCCGGCTTGTCGATGCCCATGCCGAAGGCGATCGTGGCCACCACGACCACGCCGTCCTCCCGCAGGAAGCGCGACTGGTTCGCGGCGCGCGTCGCCGCGTCCAGGCCCGCGTGGTACGGCACGGCGTCGATGCCGTTGGCCACGAGGAAGCCGGCCGTGTCCTCCACGCCCCTGCGGGACAGGCAGTAGACGACGCCCGCGTCACCGGAGTGCTCGGTGTGCAGCAGCTCCAGGAGCTGCTTCTTCGGGTCGTTCTTCGGCACGATCCGGTACTGGATGTTCGGGCGGTCGAAGCTCGCGACGAAGTGCCGGGCGTCCGTAAGGTTCAGCCGCGCCGCGATCTCGCCGTGGGTGGCCTCCGTGGCGGTCGCGGTCAGCGCGATGCGCGGCACGTCCGGCCAGCGCTCGTGCAGCTGGGAGAGGGCCAGGTAGTCGGGCCGGAAGTCGTGGCCCCACTGGGCCACGCAGTGCGCCTCGTCGATGGCGAACAGCGCGATCTTGCCGCGGTCGAGCAGCCGCAGCGTCGACTCCACGCGCAGCCGCTCCGGGGCCAGGTAGAGCAGGTCGAGCTCACCCGCCAGGAACTCGGCCTCGACCATCCGCCGCTCGTCGAGGTCCTGCGTGGAGTTCAGGAACCCGGCCCGGACCCCGAGCGCCCGCAGGGCGTCGACCTGGTCCTGCATGAGGGCGATCAGGGGAGAGATCACGACGCCGACGCCCGGCCGGACGAGCGCCGGGATCTGGTAGCAGAGCGACTTGCCGCCACCGGTCGGCATCAGGACGAGCGCGTCGCCGCCGGCGACGACGCGCTCGATGATCGTTTCCTGCTCGCCCCGGAACGCGTCGTAACCGAAGACGCGCCGCAGGCAGCTCAGGGCCTCGCTGGGGTCTGTGCCGGGGTTTGTGGGGCAGGCGGTCTCAGTGGGGTCGGCCATTCGGAAAGTCTACGAGGATCGGCTGACACGGATGGGTGATGTGGATAAGTGGGGGGGGGCGGAGGGGTGGGGCGCGCCTGCGGCGGGCCTTTTCCCCTACCCGCCCCTTCCCGAATGTCCTCAAACTCCCCCAGCTACCGCTGGGAGGTGCCCCCAGACGGGCTGAAAATCAGCCCGTCCGGCGCTTGAGGACCGGGGTCCGGGGCGGAGCCCCGCACGCGGCGGAGCCGCACATCGGATGCAGCGGGAAGGGGCGGGGCTGGGGAAAAGCCCCGCGCAGCGGCACCCCCCACCCCCCCCTACGCCACCTCGATCCCAAACTCCCGCACCAGCGCCTCCAGCCCGCCCCCATACCCCTGCCCGCCCAGCACGAAGTCCCAGTCGCCGTTGGCGCGCCGTCGGAAGGAGCCCAGGACCAGGGCCGTCTCCCCGGGGCGTCCGTCGGAGACCTCCAGCTGCCCGAGCTCGGCCCCCGACGCGTCGCACAGCCGGATCCGGGCGTCCGTGAACCCCGTCAGATCGGCCCTCGGGTCCACCTGCGGGTCCACGGCCGCGACGAGGACGAGCCGGTCGGCGGTGGCCGGCAGCGTGTCGAAGGACACCCGGACCGCGGCCTTGTCCTCGGCGGCCGGCGGGACGCTGCGGACGGAGCCGTCCGGGGTGGCCGGATTGTTGTAGAAGACGAAGTGGTCGTCGCTGAGCACCTGGGTGCCCCGGCAGACGAGGGCGCAGATGTCGAGGGCGACGCCGCCGCTCCAGGACATGCCGAGGACGTTGTGCGCGGCGGCGGGGTCCGGCGCCGCGCCGCCCTCCGGGCCACCGGTCCCGGCGCCCGTACCCGTACCGCCCGCGCCCGCGTCCGTGCCCGCACCCGCCGAGGCCCCCCGCCGCGGCGGCGTCGCGCTGGTGTCGCCCAGCCGCCCACGCAGCCCGTGCCGCCCCAGCAGCCCCACCAGCTCCTCGCCGGACACCAGGGTCAGCGGCTTGCCGTTGGCGAAGGCGTACGAACCGGGGCCGAAGCCCGACGTCGTCACCAGGACGCCCTTGTTCGCACCGGCGCCCTGCACCGTCCCGTACAGGTCCCGCACCGCGGTCGGCGGCACCGTCTTGCGGTAGCGCTTCACCTGGACGATGATCCGGCCGCCGCTGATCGGGTCCGGGTCCAGGGCCTCGACGTCCACGCCGCCGTCGTTGGACCGCTGCGTCATCACCGCGCGCATGCCCCGGGCCCGGAACAGCTGGGCGACGAGCTGTTCGAACTCGATGGGGTCCATGGCGTAGAGGTCCGGGTCCTCGCCCCCGCCGTGCGAGACGACGCCCTGCCCGACCTCGTCGGGCATCCGGCCGGGCCGCACCGCCGTGAGCTGGTCGGGGCGGGCCGACAACTGCCCGCCCAGCCCGTCGGTCAGGCAGTCCACGGCGCTGACCTGCTCCAGCCGCAGCCCCTCGAAGACGGGCCGCGAGACCGCGACCGCGGCGAGAACGATCTCGGCGCGGCGGCCCGTGGCCGGGTCGTGGTCGTCGACGAAGCCGTTGACCGAGACCGACTCCAGCGCGCCGAACTCGTCGGCGGCGAAGAGCTCGCGCAGGACCAGCAGCACGGACTGGGCCAGTACGTCGCGGTGGATCGCCCGCCGCTGCGCCACCGGCCGGGCGGTCTCCTTGTCCTGGTCGGCGGTGGGCATGTAGCGCACGGACTTCGCGGCGGGCACGAGGTCGTACCCCGGCAGCTCCCAGGTCAGCACGAGCTGCCGGGCGCCCGGGTCGTAGGCGGCGGAGAGCTGGTGCGGGAACTCCTCGGGCCAGGCGGCGGAGGCGTAGAGCGCGGCGGAGAAGTACTCGACGACGGCGTCGGGGTCGCGGCGGCGCAGCGCCGCGGTCATCTCCTCGACGCCCGCGTTGTGCGCCCGGGTCTCGGCGAGCCGGTCGGCGGCCCACTGCTCGTACTGCTGCCGGTAGGCGGCCAGCTGCTGCTGACGCTGTGCCTCGGCGAGCTGGGCCGTGTGCCAGTCCTGCTCGAACTGCGGCCGGGCGAAGCGGTAGAGGGCGGGGTCGGGCATGGGTACGGGGCGGGCGAGGTGGCCCGGCTGGAACGGCTCGACCTCCTCGGACCGGCGCAGCGCCGCCGCCGTGAAGGCGGGTTCTCCGCAGCCCGTGAGCAGAACACCCGTCAACTCCGCGACCCGCGCGTCGAGCTCCTCGGTGCGGCGCCGCGCCCCGGCCTCCCGCCGCTGCCGGTAGGCCGCGCGCTGCTCGCGGTCGAGCCGGGCGGCCTCCCGCTCGTGCGCGCGCTGTTGCCGCTCCTGCTCACGCTGGGCCTGCGTCCGCTCCCGGTGTTCGGCCTCCCGCTGGCGCTGCTGCTGGCGCTGCGCCTCGGCCCAGATGCCTATCAGTCCGTTGGAGCGACGACTCATGCGGATACATGTCCTCCCCCCGAGACCTGAGGGGTCCCGGAAAAACCACGCACTGGCCCCGAAAACCAGCGGTCATGAGTCGACTTTAGTCACATTAGTAGGCGTAATCCGCCTGGATGGATCTTCTCGGCGTGGCCCGGCGTGGGCCGTGTGGACGCCTTCCCCGGGGACCGCCGCCGTGCGGTGCCGGGCCGGGGCCGGGTTCGAGCCGGGACGTACGAGGGGCGGTCCGCCGGGCCTGGCCGGAAGCTCGCGCTCCGCGTCCGGTCCGCCGGGCATCCGGCCATGGCGCGTTCCTTTGCCCGGGCTATGCGTCCTGCGAAATCGCAGCCGCCGGCCGGCCCGCCCGGTGAAGGTTTACGGCCAGTGTCGGACTGGCCGCCGCACAGGCTTGCCGAAAGGCGTTTCGCACGGGAATGCGGCCGCGCGGAACGCCCGGTTTTCAAGGAAATTCACTGACGCGAAACACCGCTGTCTTCCCGGCGTGCCGCCCGTAGGTTTCTCGAACGAGGCGAGTGCCTCGGGAAGTTGCCCGGTGGAATACCCCGGGCGACCGTGAAGCCGTCGGAAAGGAAGGCAACATGACCAGGATCAGGAACGCCGCCGTCGCCGTGACCGCGGCCGCCCTGCTCGGCGGGGGCCTGCTGGCCTCCGGAACCGCCACCGCGGCCGGCCACCCGGCCGATCCCGGTGACGTCTGGTACACGTTCCAGAATTTCAGCACGGACCGCAACCTCGACGCGTACGGCGGCACGCACGCCAGGTCGTACAGCCCCGACGGGACCATGGACCAGGAGTTCCGTCTCGTCACCGGAAAGCACCCCGGCTACCAGGTGGCGAGCAAGCGGCACGCGAACATGTGCTTCACGGCCAAGGGCATCAACAAGGAGATCACGCTGGAGAGCTGCAACAGCAATCTCCAGTCGCAGTACTGGAATTACGACATCAAGGACTCGGGCTCGTCCTTCCAGAGCCGTAAATTCCCGCAGGGCTGTATCCAGGACAACGGCACCGCCAACGCGGTGGTACTCCGCGCCTGCAACGGCGGCGACCTCCAGCGTTACCTGCCGCTGGTCGTCTGACCCTCCGTAGTCCCGCCGAACGGAGCCCGAAAAACCGGAGGCCCTCCCGTCATGAACGACGGAAGGGCCTTCGGCCTTCACGGTGCCCCCGGGCAGATTCGAACTGCCGACACCCGCTTTAGGAGAGCGGTGCTCTATCCCCTGAGCTACGGAGGCGAGGCAGGGCCGCCGTCAGTGTAGCGGGTGGTGGGGGCGGAGGGTCAGGTGGCGAGGGACCAGGAGAGGGTGTGGTCCGTCGCCGTCAGGGCCGCGAGGACGATCAGGTCCGCCGCGCCCAGGGTCAGGCCCAGGGCGGCGCGGCCCCGGCGGGTGGTGTTCCGGCGGAGGGCCAGGGTCGCCAGGGTCAGGGCGACCGGGCCCAGGACCAGGTTGAAGACCAGCAGGCCGACCAGGCCCAGGACGAACGACCAGACCGCCATCGAGTCCGCGTCCGAGCGCCGGGGACCCCGGCCGGCGGGCTCCCGGGGGTCCCGGTCGGCGGCCTCGATCATGTTCCGGTCGGCGGTCGCCCCGGGGGTCTCCTCGGGGGCGGTCCGCGCGGGAGTGGTGTGGTCCGTCGTCGTGGTCGTCATGTCAGCGCTCCCTCAGGTGTTCGCGGACCGAGAAGGCCAGCAGCCAGAGGGCGATGGCCCCGGCCGCCGGGAGGAGGACCGGGAGCGGGGTGTGTGCCGCGGCTCCCACCAGGACCCCCAGGACGAGGAGGGCTGCGACGAGGAAGATCATCACGCTTCCTTTCTCGGTGAACAGTTGTAGTGACAGTTGTTCACTGAAGTCGGTTCGAGCGTACCCCCTCCTGGCTCCGTCCGGCAAACAGTTGTTTACTGACTCCATGAGCAGCAACACCCTCGGCGTCCGGCAGGCCCAGAAGCTGAAGACCCGGCAGGCACTCCTCGACGCCGGGCTGCGGCTGCTGGAGGAGCAGAGCCTCAGCAGCCTGGGGCTGCGGGAGGTGACCCGGGTCGTGGGGGTGGCGCCCGCCGCGTTCTACCGCCATTTCCGGGACATGGCCGACCTCGGGGTGGCCCTGGTGGAGGAGTCGCTGGGCAGCCTGCACGTCGTGGTGCGGGCCGTGCTCGCGGAGCAGTCGGAGGCCGAGGAGGTCATCGACGGCAGCGTCGACGCCGTGGCGGAGCACGTGGCCCTGCACCCGGCGCACGTACGGTTCATCGCGCGGGAGCGGCACGGCGGGGTGCGCGCCGTCCGGGAGGCCATCGGGGCCGAGCTGGACCGGTTCGGGGACGAGGTCGCCGAGGCCCTCGCCGCGCAGGAGCTCTCGGCGGGGTGGAGCGCCGGGGACGTCCGCATGCTCGCGGGGCTCTACGTCGACCACCTGGTGATGACCGCGTCCGCGTTCATCGAGGCGGCCGACGCCGGGGAGCGGCGGCGCATCGCCGACACCGCGCGCCGGCAGCTGCGGCTGATCAGCCTGGGGCGGCGCCACTGGCAGGACGGCTGAGCCGGGACGAGGGCGGGCGGCGCCGCTCCACCGTGACCTGCCAGTTGCCGTCCGCGTCCCGGCCCGTCACCGTGACGCGCACGCCGCCCGACGAGAAGCGTTCCCCCACCGCGTAAGGCGCGTCGCTCAGCTGCGGGTTCACATTCGGGTCGGTCGTCCAGCAGCCGTCGCTGCCCGGTGTCGCGTCCGAGACGTGGACGGGCCCGGCGCCCGAGGGGACGTCCGTGGCGAGCGTGGTGACGAGCACCCCGGGACGGCAGACCGTGTGGTCGAGGGGGCCGCGCTCGCGGGCCTCCACGGTGACGGCGCGCGTCCGGGAGAGCGGTACGACCGTCAGCTTGGTGCCGCCCGGGACCGAGGCGGGCGTCAGCGTCACCGTGCGCCGGCCGGGGGCCGGCACGCACTCCACCTGTTCCGGGGCCAGCCAGCCCAGCTTCCACTTGTGCCAGGCGAGGAAGTCGTCGGACGGGCCCCAGTCCTCGTCCATGAGGTCCCAGTGGCCCACCGGGGTCTTCAGCAGGCCGCTGCCGCCACGGGTGTAGTAGAGGTCGGGGAGGCCGAAGGTGTGCGCGTTCTCGTGGTTGAGCACCCGGAAGGGGCTGTTCCCGGTCTGCCGGCTCCAGATGAACGAGACGTTCTTGAACGGCACACCGTCGCCGGTGGTGAGCCCGGTGGGCGCGCCCGCGAAGGTCACGGACCGCACGTCCTCGGTGGCGGGCGGGCCCGCGTTCGGCGTGACCAGCACATTGACCAGGTCGAAGCGGCGGAAGTCCACCGTGTCGTCGACCGCCGTGACGATCTCCTTCGAGAGGGCCCGGTAGCCGCGTTCGAAGGGGGTGCCGCGCTCGATGCCGTACGCCGCGTACGGGCGGGACATCCGGATCCAGCGCGACACCGGGGTGGAGCGGTAGTCGAGCCGCCCGTACGAGGACGCCCGGTAGTAGTCCGCGACGGCCGGGAAGAACTCCGCGTACCGCTCCTGCGGGGTGCCTTCGGCCGGCGCGTCGGGGAAGTCGACGAAGACGGTGAGCGCCCGGACGGTGCCGTTCGAGGGGGCGAAGCCGGGCGGGGTGTCGGCGGCCTCGGAGACGCTGTCGTCGATGCCGTGCAGCGCGCACGGGCCGGACGGCCGCCGGCCGTCGGTCTCCCGGGTGACCGGCTCCCCGGCGGGCTCCGGCTCGGCGACCGGCTCGGCGCGCGAGGCCGCGGGCGAGGTCAGGGCGAGCGTGGTGAAGGCCGTGACCAGGAGAGCCAGGAACCGCATGCCGCCCACCTCCAGCCGCGTACGACGGAAGACCGCTCTGTCCGATCACCCTGTGCCGCGACGCGGCCGCGCGCCCTCTGGCCGTGGCAGATGGGGGTCGGGGCGCCCCCGTCGGGGGTGTGACGCGCGTCACGGAGATCCGGGCGAAATCGGGGAAATAAACGGGGAGCCCCTCCCCGTTTAACCCCTCGCCGGGCGAAACGGGGAATCGCTCCCCGCTTACGCCGCGGCACTCACGGGCGTCACCGCCCGCCCGTACGCACCAGTCAGACCAGTTCCAAGCCAGTTCCAGACCAGTTCCAGACCAGGAAGGAGTGCCACCACATGGCAACCGCCCAGCAGCCCCGCCTCCGCGCGGACGCCCTTCGCAACCGGGAGCGGATCGTCTCGGCGGCCCGCGAGGCGTTCGTCGAACACGGGGTCGAGGGCTCGCTCGATGAAATCGCTCGACGGGCCGGGGTCGGTAATGCCACGCTGTACCGGCACTTCGCGGATCGCTCCGAGCTGATCCACCACGTCACCCTCTCCGTACTGACCCGTGTCGCGGACCAGGCGGAGGCAGCAAGAGCTGAGGAGCCCGATGCTTTCCGAGCGCTGAGGCGTTTCGCCCACGCCGCGGTCGACGAACGGGTGGGCGCGCTGTGCGCGATGGTCCAGGAGGGCATCGACCCGAACCACCCCGACCACATGGTGGCGCGCGAGCGCGTCGACCGCGGGGTCGAGGAGCTGATGGCCGCGGCCCGGGTCTCCGGCCAGCTGCGCGAGGGCGTCGACGTCGGTGATCTGATGGTCGCCATCGCCCAGTTGACGAGGCCGCTGCCCGGAAGCTGCGCCAGCTCGATGTTCGACCGCTTCGCGCACCGGCACCTTCAGCTGTTCCTCGACGGGCTGATGGCCCCGGCCCGTTCCGAGCTCCCCGGCTGCGCGGTCACCCTGGAGGACCTGCGCCGCACCGAGTGTCCCGGCTGACCCGCGCCCCACGACGCGCCCCACGAACTTCGTAACCCCCCACTTTCCGCCCACGCTCCCACCGACGCACCACTGAGGTAGGCACTCCCATGCCAGAAACCACCACTCCCGACCCCAGGCGCTGGAAAGCGCTGATATTCATCGCCCTGGCCCAGCTGATGGTCGTCCTCGACGCGACCATCGTGAACATCGCGCTGCCCTCCGCCCAGACCGACCTCGGGATCTCGGACGGCAACCGCCAGTGGGTCATCACCGCCTACGCCCTCGCCTTCGGTGGTCTGCTGCTCTTCGGTGGCCGGCTGGCCGACCTGTGGGGCCGTAAGAAGACCTTCGTCATCGGTCTGATCGGCTTCGCGGTCGCCTCCGCGCTCGGTGGCGCCGCGGTCAACCTCGGGATGCTGCTGGGCGCCCGCGCGCTCCAGGGCGTCTTCGGCGCGCTGCTCGCGCCGGCCGCGCTGTCGCTGCTCTCGGTGATGTTCACCGAGGCCCAGGAGCGCGCCAAGGCGTTCGGCGTCTTCGGTGCCATCGCCGGTGCCGGTGGTGGCGTCGGCCTCATCCTCGGCGGCGTGTTCACCGAGTACCTGAACTGGCGCTGGACGTTCTTCGTGAACATCCCCTTCGCCGTCGTCGCCGCGGCCGGTGCCATCGCCGTGATCCACGAGCCCGCCGGCAGCCGCAACCCCTCGAAGCTCGACATCCCCGGCGTCGTCCTGTCCACGCTCGGACTGGTCTCGCTGGTCTACGGCTTCACCCGCGCCGAGTCGGACGGCTGGACCTCCGGCAGCACCATCGCGATGTTCGTCGCGGCCGTCGTGCTCCTCGCCGCCTTCGTCGTCGTCGAGTACAGGGTGAAGGCCCCGCTGCTGCCGCTGCGCGTCCTCACCGAGCGCAACCGCGCCGGTGTCTACCTCTCGCTCGGCCTCGCCGCCATCGCGATGTTCGGCCTCTTCCTCTTCCTCACCTACTACCTCCAGGTGGTCAAGGGGTACAAGCCGGTCACCACCGGTCTCGCCTTCCTTCCGATGATCGCCACGATGATCGCCGGTTCGACGCAGATCGGCGCCCGCCTGATGACCCGGGTCGCGCCGCGCTGGCTGATGGGTCCGGGCTTCCTGCTCGCGGGCGTCGGCATGCTGCTGCTCACGCAGATCGACCTGGGCACCTCGTACGTCACCGGCATCCTGCCCGGCCTGGTCGTGATGGGCCTCGGCATGGGCACGGCCTTCATGCCGGCCATGAGCCTGGCCACGCACGGCATCCAGCCGCGCGACGCCGGTGTCGCCTCCGCGATGGTGAACACCTCGCAGCAGGTCGGCGGCGCGATCGGCACCGCCCTCCTCAACACCATCGCCGCCAGCGCCACCACGGCCTACGCCACGTCCCACGTGGCGGGCGCCAAGTCCGTGGAGCTGCTCAAGCTCCAGTCCATGGTGCACGGCTACTCCACCGCCATCTGGTGGGCCGTCGGCATCCTGGCGCTGTCCGCGCTGATCGCCTTCCTCGCCATCAACACCGGTCACCAGGGCGGGCACACCGTCGCGTCCGGTGACGGCGAGGGCGTCGAGGCCGCCGACTCCGTGCCGGTCATGGTGCACTGACGCCCGACGGCGACCCGTCACATGTAAGGCCCTCCGCCCATGGGCGGAGGGCCTTACGCATGCCCGCGCGGGGCGGATGTGGGCCGCCCGCTCCTCACCGCAGCCAGGGCAGGTCCGCTCCCGACGCCGGCTGGAGGCCGTTCGCGATGGTCCGGCAGATGTCACCGAGCTGGTCGACCTGTTCCGGGGTGAGCCGGTCGAAGATGGCGCCCCGGACCGCGGACACATGGCCGGGCGCCGACCTCCGCAGCATCTCGAAACCGTCGTCCGTAAGGACGGCCAGTTGCCCACGCTTGTCGGAGGGACACTCCTCGCGCCGGACCCAGCCGTACTTCTCCAGGCGGGCGACCGCGTGCGAGAGCCGGGACCGGGTGATCTTGGCGTCGTGGGCGAGCTCGGTCATCCGCAGCCGCCGCCGGGGCGCCTCGGAGAGGTGGACGAGCAGCCCGTAGTAGATGTGCGGCATGCCGGCGTCGCGCTGGAGCTGCCGGTCGAGATGGTCCTCCAGGAGTGCGGTGGCGTTCAGGAACGCCTGCCAGGTGCGCTGCTCCTCCGCGCCGAGCCAGCGCGGTTCCCCGGCCGCCGGGGCCGCGGTGGCCGCCGGGGTCCGCTCCGGCGCCGTGTCCGCTGCGTCCGTTACGCGTCGTTCGGTCATGACATCCACTGTTTCACCCACCGGCTTCCTGTTGATGCTTGTTCCTTGAAGTTTAAATAAAGCAGGGTTAAGCTCAAACCAAGACGCTTGAGAGTTCAAGCATTTGTCTCCAGCCTGGAGGGCTCATGCAGGTCGACGCAACCCCGGCCGCCGGGCGGATGCCCGCGCTCTATCTCTCCCACGGCGCCCCGCCGCTCGCGGACGACGCGCTGTGGCCCGGCCAGCTCGCCGCCTGGGCCGCCGGCCTGCCGCGCCCGAAGGCGATCCTGATGATCTCCGCCCACTGGGAGGAGGCCCCGCTCGCCCTCGGCGCCACGGAGACCGTGCCGCTGGTCCACGACTTCTGGGGCTTCCCGGAGCACTACTACCGGGTCCGGTACGAGGCGCCCGGCGCCCCCGGGCTCGCCGAGAAGGTGCGCAAGGCGCTGCGCGCGCCCGGGACGCCCGTCCAGGACATCCCGGACCGGGGGCTCGACCACGGCGCGTACGTACCGCTGGTCGAGATGTTCCCGGCGGCGGACGTGCCCGTCCTCCAGGTGTCCATGCCCACCCTGGACCCGCGGCGGCTGATGGAGACAGGCCGCCGACTGGCGCCGCTGCGCGACGAGGGCGTGCTGATCGTCGGCAGCGGCTTCTTCACCCACAACCTGGCCGCGCTCCGGCACACCGGGCCCACGCCGCCGGGCTGGTCGGCGGAGTTCGACGCGTGGGGGCGCGAGGCGCTCGACGCGCGGGACGTCGACGCGCTGCTGGACTTCGAGCGGAAGTCCCCGGCGGGCCGGCTGGCCCACCCGCGCACCGAGCACTTCGCGCCGCTGTTCGTCACGATGGGCGCCGCCGAGGACGAGCTGGACAGCCAGCGCAGCGTCATCGACGGCTTCTGGATGGGCCTGGCGAAGCGGTCGGTGCAGTTCGGCTGAGGCCGGGGGCGGCGGGGCCGGGGCCCGCCGCATCAGGACGGGGCGATCAGTTCGCGGCTCACGGCCGCGGCCGCCCAGACCAGTGGCGCCCGTTCCGGTTCGGCCGCCGCGACGTCCAGCGCCGTGTCCGTGAACTTGATCGTGTGCGCGTCGCCGTGCGCGGCGGCCCGCGCGAAGACCTCCTCGGCGGTGACCGCGGTGACCGCGGTGACCGCGGTGCCGGGAGCCGTGACCGGGGCGGGCTCGGCGGGGGAGTAGGCCGTGGTCACCGCCGCGCTCGCCTCCCACGCGGCGGCCAGGCTCGCCGCCCACAGCTCGCGGGGCAGCGCGGGCAGGGTGCGCAGGACGGCGCTCGGCGCGGTCGCGGCGTGCACCAGCATGACCGGGCTCCCGTGCCCGTAGGCCGCGTACCGCACCGTCGCCTCCCGGACCAGTCCGGCGAGCAGCTCCCGCGCCTCGTCGGGCCCGGCGGCCGGGCGCAGGGTGGCCGCCCCGGCGGGCCAGCCGGGGGTCGAGGGAAGCTGCGCGAGGCGGTCGAGGATGCCGCCGCGCTGATCCGGTACGAGGGGGACGGCGGCCAGCGCCTCGGCCGGGCCGGCGGTCCCGGAGGTGCCGGGAGCCCCGAGGCGGAGGGGTACGGGCAGCGGCTGGTGGCGGGCCGCCCAGTAGCCGAGCGCGTGGCCGAGCTCGGCCACGCGCGGCCCGGTGGGGGAGGTCCCGGCGAGCAGGGTGCGTACGGCGTGGCCGACGCGGATCACCGGGTGGGTGGCGGCGGCCGTGATGCCGGGCAGTAGCCGGGGCCACCACACGGCGAGCACGTCGCGCCAGGGGCGCTCGGCGAGCAGCCGGGTGAAGTGGGCGATCCAGTCGCCCGCGCGGCGGGGGTCGCCGAGCGCCTCCCGCCAGTTGGCTCCGGTGACGGGGTAGCGGGCGGCGGGCAGTTCGTCGAGCCGGGTGCGGTAGGCGTCCAGCCAGGGGTGCACGGTGACCGCGTGCCCGTGCCGGACCAGTGCCTCGACGGCCATCGGCCCGTGGTTGCTCAGCCAACCGCCGAGCTCCGGACCGGTCGTGTGCAGGCGTTCGAGGGCTTCGTCGAGCGTTCCGGTGTCGGCCATGCCCCCACGCTAGGGGCGACGGTAAGGGGCGCGGAACGGTCTCTGGACCTACATCCGAGGACCCTGTCAGGTTCGGTCCGGGCCGTTCCGGGGCTCAGTGTTCGTGCCAGTAGAAGACGTAGTACGAGGCCAGGCCCATCCCCAGGCCGGCCAGCAGGCCGATCTGCGAGGCGCGGAGCACCGTGCCGCCGCCGAGGCTGTGCAGGAAGCCCATGGAACAGCCGAAGAGCGTGCCGAAGGCGGCCGCGCGCACTTCGGTGATCATCCGGCCGCGCTCGCGGATGAGGACGTAGCCGAGGCCCATGGAGACGACGGCGACGGCGAGCCCCATCATCCAGTACCCGAGCGTGGAGAACCCGTTCTGGCTCGCGAGGTACGTGGCGTACAGCCCGAGGACGATGCCGCCGACGACGGGGACGTTCCGGGTCCAGCGGCCTTCCCTGCGGGCGTGCGGGAGGCGGGTGCCGCGGGCGACCGGGCCGGGGGCGTCGTGGTGGTGCCCGGGCGTGAGCGAGTGGGTCGGCATGGCGGGCTCCTCTCGGGGTGTCTCGTCTCCTCAGGGCACACCTGTGGGTGGGCGGGGGCAACTCGATCATTGGGGTGACGACGGTGGTGCCGGGTTCGGGTGGCGGTGGTGGGGCCGGGTGCGGCGGGGTGGTGCCGCTGCGCGGGGCTTGTTCCCCTACCCGCCCCTTCCCGGAACCGGGGGCAAGCCCCCGGGCCCCGTTCCGCGCTGACGCGCGGTGGCCTCAATCGCCGGCCGGGCTGGATTTTCGCCCGGTCCGAGCTCGACTTTCCGCCCGGTTCCGGGCAACAACCTCCCAGCCCGGTTCCGGGCAACAACTCAGCCCGTCTGGGGGCACCTCCCAGCGGTAGCTGGGGGAGATTGAGGACCGGGGTCCGGGGCGGAGCCCCGGTTACGGGAAGGGGCGGGGCTGGGGAACAAGCCCGCCGCAGGCGCCCGCTCCCGCGCACGCCCCCGGAGAACCCGGCACGCCCCCGGGAACCCGGCACCCCCCGGAGAACCCGGCCCCCCGGAGAACCCCCCTTCCGGCCCCCCCAGGGCAACCACACACCCCTCCCCGCCGTCTTGAGAGGTGGAAGCGCCCGGCACCCCCGCCCGCGCACGGGCCGCCGAAGCGGGCCCGACCGCGGGCCTGACCTGCGCTTCCACCGGGTCCAGCGACCCGCTTCCCGCGCTGTGGCCGGGCAGGATACTGCATGATCACAAAAAATAAGACGTTCCGCGGGAATTCTGTCCGGATTCCAGTCGTTCTTTCCATCGGACGGGGCACTCGTGACAGGGTCCGCCCTGGGAGCCCCATCCGTCCCGCGACCCACTCATCGCAAGGGAGCACGCATGGCAACCCGTGCCGTCGCCCGTCGTCAGACCGCCGCCAAGGGCGCTGGGGGGACGAGCAGCGTTCGCGCCGCGAGCGGGGAGATCGCCGACCGCGACCTGGTCGGTATGTACCTCGACGAGATCGCGCGCACGCCCCTGCTCGACGCCGCGAAGGAGGTCGAGCTGTCCCAGACCATAGAGGCGGGCGTCTACGCCCAGCAGCTGCTCGACGGCCTCGACGAGGCCGCAGCGGACGCAGGAGGTGCAGCGGACCCGGCGCGCGCGGAGGCCGCCGGTGCCGCGGAGGATGCCGAGAAGCCCAAGCGGGCCAGGAGTGCCAAGGGCGGCAAGAACGCCAAGGCGGCCGCGGACTCCCCGCACCAGGGGGCGTCCCGCGCGGAGCTGGAGGCGATAGCCGCCGCCGGCGCGCATGCCAAGGACGTCTTCATCAAGTCCAACCTGCGCCTCGTCGTCGCCGTCGCCCGCCGCTACCCGCGCAGCGGTCTGCCTCTGCTCGACCTGATCCAGGAGGGCAACGCCGGCCTGGTCCGCGCGGTCGAGAAGTTCGACTACACCAAGGGTTTCAAGTTCTCCACGTACGCCACGTGGTGGATCCGTCAGGCGATCACCCGCTCCATCGCGGACCAGTCGCGGACGATCCGGCTGCCCGTCCACCTCGTCGAGGAGCTCGGCCGTATCCGGCGCGTCCAGCGTGAGTTCAACCGGGAGAACGGCCGTGACCCCGACCACACGGAGATCGCCGCGGAGCTCGGCGCCACGCCCGAGCGTGTGGGCGACGTCCTGGACTGGGCCCGCGACCCGGTCAGCCTGAACATGTCGGTGGACGACGAGGGCGACACCCAGTTCGGCGATCTGCTGGAGGACACCTCCGCGGTGTCGCCCGAGCAGTCCGTGATCGCCCTGCTGCGCAGCGAGGAGCTGGAGGACCTCATAAGCCGGCTCGACCAGCGCACGGCCTCGATCATCAAGGCCCGCTACGGCATCGAGGACGGCCGTGAGCGCACGCTCACGGAGGTGGGCAAGCAGCACGGGCTCACGCGTGAGCGGATCCGGCAGATCGAGAAGCACGCGCTGCTGGAGCTGAAGAAGATGGCCCACGACACGGGGTTCGACGCGGCGGCGTGAGTTCTGCGAAGCGGGCCATAAGGGCATAACCTCATAGACCGGACCCCGGCGCCACCCCCCCCGCGTCGGGGTCCTTCCCATGTCCGCACCGCGCGGCGGCCCCTGGCGCGGGCCCGGCCGGGCCGCCGTACGGGGGGCGGCCGGGTCCCGTACGGGCCCGGGGAATCACCCGCGCACCCCCGGGGACCGGGCCCGCTAGTCCTCGGCCGGTTCCGCCGCCCGGCTGACCCGCGCGCCCAGTTCACGCAGATGGTCGATCAGCTCGCGCGGCTCGTGCACCCGGAACTCGCAGTCCAGCAGCGCCAGCCGGAACGCCACCCACTCCAGCGAGTCCGCCGTCGGGATGTCCAGCCGGCAACGCCGGTCGTCGATCGGCACCGGGGTGCCGATCGCGCGCGGGAGGCGCGCGGCGACGAAGGACGCCGGGGCCTCCAGCGTCGCCACCACCCGGTACGTCGGCTGGAGCCGGGCCAGGGAGCGGCTCATGAACTCCGCCGCGTCCGCCGCCGGCAGCTCCCGCTGGACGAACCGCGCCCCCGTCGCGAACGGCTCGCTGACCCGGTCCACCCGGAAGGTCCGCCAGTCGCCGCGGTCGAGGTCGTACGCGACGAGGTACCAGCGGCGCCCGGTGCTGACGAGGCGGTGCGGCTCGACCAGCCGCTGTGTCTCCGTCCCGTCCCCCTTGCGGTACGCGAAGCGCAGCCGCTCCTGCCCCGTGGCGGCGGCCGCCATCACCGTCAGCGTGCGCGGGTCGACGGTGGCGCCGTCGCCCCGGGTGAGCGGGACCGTCGCCGCCTGGAGCGCGGCCACCCGGTGCCGCAGCCGGGACGGCAGCACCTGTTCCAGCTTGGCGAGGGCGCGCACCGACGCCTCCTCGATGCCTTCGACGGCGTGGCCCGCGCCCGCGCGCAGCCCCACCGCGATGGCCACGGCCTCCTCGTCGTCCAGGACCAGCGGGGGCATGGCCGCGCCCGCCGCCAGCCGGTAGCCGCCGATCGCGCCCATCGTGGCCTGGACGGGATAGCCCAGGTCCCGCAGGCGCTCGATGTCGCGCCGGATCGTCCGGGTGGTGACGCCGAGCCGCTCCGCCAGCTCGCTGCCCGGCCATTCACGCGGCGTCTGGAGCAGGGAGAGCAGATTCAGCAGCCGTGCGGGAGTGTCGGTCATGTCTCTCAGCCTGTCAGCGATATGGGACACGCTCTGTCCTACATGCGGGTTAGCGTCAGGGACGTACCCGAAAGTCCAGGAAAGGCCACCGCCCGATGACCGCCGCTTCGCCACCCGCCGCACAGCACGACGGACCACTCGCCCCGCCGACCGCCGACCGCCGCCGCTGGCTGGCGCTGGCGGTCGTGATGACGGCGTCCTTCATGGACCTGGTCGACGTCACCATCGTCAACATCGCGATGCCGAGCATCCAGCGCGACATCGGCGCGTCCTTCAGCGTCCTGCAGTGGCTCAGCGAGGGGTACGCGCTCGCGTTCGCCATCGGTCTGATCACGGGTGGCCGCCTCGGTGACATCTACGGCCGGAAGAAGATATTCCTGCTGGGCATCGGGGGCTTCACGCTCGCCTCGATGCTCTGCGGCATCGTCAGCGACCCGCAGCTGCTGGTCGCCGCCCGGGTGCTCCAGGGCCTGATGGGCGCGCTGATGGTGCCCCAGGTGCTGTCGATCATCCATGTCACCTTCCCCGCCCACGAGCGCGGCAAGGTCTTCGGCATGTTCGGCGCGGTCGTCGGCCTCGGCGCCGTCTCCGGCCCGCTGCTGGGCGCCCTGCTCACCCAGTGGAACCTCTTCGGCCTGGAGTGGCGCCCGATCTTCCTGATCAACCTCCCGGTCGGCATCGCCGGTCTGGTCCTCGGCCGCCGCTTCATCGTCGAGTCCAAGGCGCCCCAGGCGCTCAAGCTGGACCTCGTCGGCATGGTCCTGGCCAGCGTCGGCCTGCTGATGCTGCTCTACCCGCTCACCCAGGGCCGCGAGCACGACTGGCCGCTGTGGGGCTTCGTCTCGATGGCGGGCTCGCTGCCGGTGTTCCTCGCCTTCGTCGCGTACGAGCGCCACAAGACCCGCAAGGACGGCTCGCCGCTGGTCGAGCTGTCGCTGTTCAAGGTCAAGAGCTTCGCGGGCGGCGTCGGCGTGCAGCTGGCCTTCGGCGTCACCACCGGCATCTTCTTCATGGTCTGGACGATGTACATGCAGATCGGCCTCGGCTGGTCGGCGCTGCGCGCGGGTCTGACCGGCATACCGTTCTCGATCGCCGTCTCGACGGCCGCCGGCATGTCCGTGCAGAAGCTGGTGCCCCGCTTCGGCCGTAAGGTGCTCCAGGCCGGTGCGCTGATCATGGCCGCCGGTGTGCTGGCCTACATCTGGGAGGCCGACCACTACGGCGCCGACATCGGCTCCTGGCAGATGGCGCTGCCGCTGATCGTGATGGGCGCGGGCATGGGCCTGATCGTCTCCCCGATCACCGACGCCATCCTCTCCGAGGTGCCGCGTGAGCACGCGGGCTCCGCGTCCGGCCTGATCAACACCACGATGCAGCTCGGCAACGCGGTCGGTCTGGGCCTGGTCTCCGTGGCCTTCTTCTCGGTGATCGACGACTCCGACCCGAGGCGCGAGGCGCTCGCGGACATCTTCGGGAGCGCGTTCGTCAACGCGATGTGGTGGGTCGCGGGCGGCCTGGCGGTGGTGTTCGTGCTGATGTTCCTGCTGCCGAAGCGGAAGCCGGCCGACGAGGTCACGGCCGCGGCCGTGACCCTGGACAAGGAGACGGAGGGGGCGGCGGCGTAGCGGCGCCCCCGCGCTTCCGGACTGCGGTTCCCGGGACGCCGGGCGGGCTGGTTCCTCCAGCCCGCCCGGCGTTCTTTTGCACAGCGGTGCCCATTTCTGTCTGTTCGATGCCTGAATCTGTTTACTTTCCAGACTTACGGGCGGTAACGTGACCGCCAACCACACACCCGGGCATCGAACGGACACAGAACCATGTACGGACCGGAGCGCCAGCAGGAGATCCTGCGGCTCGCCCGTGAGCGCGGCCGGGTGGAGGTGCCGTCCCTCGCCGAGGAGTTCCAGGTCACCGCGGAGACCGTCCGCCGCGACCTCAAGGCCCTCGACCGGGCCGGCCTCGTACGCCGGGTGCACGGCGGCGCCATCCCCGCCGGCCGGCTCGACTTCGAGCCGGACCTCGCCGAGCGCGAGACGACGGCGGCGGACGAGAAGGACGCCATCGCACGGGCCGCGCTCGCGGAGCTGCCGCCCGACGGCAGCGTCGTCATCGACGCCGGGACGACGGCGGCCCGCCTGGCGGCCCTGCTCCCGCTGGACTCCTCCCTCACCGTCGTCACCCACGCCCTGCCCGTCGCCGCCCGCCTCGCGGACCACCCCGGCATCGCGCTGCACCTCGTCGGCGGCCGGGTGCGGCACCGTACGCGCGCGGCCGTCGACGCCTGGGCCCTGCGCGCGTACGCCGAGATCCACGCCGACGTCGCCTTCGTCGCGACCAACGGCTTCTCGCCCGAGGGCGGGCTGACCACCCCCGACCCGGCCGAGGCCGCGGTCAAGCGGGCGGTCGTCGCGGCGGCCCGGCGGGTCGTCCTCCTCGCCGACTCCGGCAAGTACGGGCAGCGGCACTTCGCCCGCTTCGCCGGCCTCGACGAGATCGACCTGGTGATCACCGACACCGGTCTCGCCCCCGAGGACGCCCGCGCCGTCGAGGCCGCGGGCCCGGCGGTGGTCCGCGCGTGATCCTCACCGTCACCCCCAACCCCAGCCTGGACCGTACGTACGAGGTGCCGCGGCTGGAGCGCGGCGCCGTGCTGCGCGCCGGCACGGACCGGGTCGACCCCGGCGGCAAGGGCGTCAACGTCTCCCGCGCGGTGGCCGCCGCCGGCCGCCGCACCGTCGCCGTGCTGCCGCTGGGCGGCCCGGAGGGCGCGCTGCTGGCGCGGCTGCTCGGCGAGCGCGGCATCGAGGTCGCGGGCGTGCCCGTGGCGGGCTCCACCCGGGTCAACATCGCCGTCGCCGAGCCGGACGGCACCCTCACCAAGGTGAACGCGGCGGGCCCTGAACTGACCGCCGTGGAAGCGGAGTCGCTGCTGGTCACCGTCCGGGAAAGGTCGGCCGGCGCGGACTGGATCGCCTGCTGCGGCAGCCTGCCGCGCGGCCTCGCGCCCGAGTGGTACGGCCACCTGGTGGCCCGCGCCCACGCCGCCGGCGCGCGGATCGCCCTGGACACCTCGGGCCCGTCCCTGACGGCCGCGCTCCGCGAGCGCCCCGACGTGGTCAAGCCCAACGCGGAGGAGCTCGCCCAGGCGGTCGGCCGCCCGCTGGCCACGGTCGGCGACGCCGCCGGGGCCGCGCGGGAGCTGCGCGCGATGGGCGCGCGCTCCGTCCTGGCCAGCCTCGGCGCGGACGGCCAGCTCCTGGTCGACGACTCCGGTACGTACTTCGGCACCGCCCGGGTGCCCGCCGTCCGCAGCAACGTCGGTGCGGGCGACGCCTCCCTGGCCGGCTTCCTCGCCGCCGGCGGCACCGGCCCCGGGGCCCTGGCCGCCGCCCTCGCCCACGGCGCGGCGGCGGTCCAGCTCCCGGGCAGCGCGATGCCGGCGCCCGCGGACCTCGACCCGGCGGCGGTCACGGTCACGTCCGACGTGCCGTGGGACCGCGCGCTGACGGAGCCGGCCCGTGAGCCCGCGCTGCGCCGCGGGCGCGGTGAAGTCCCGCTGCGCGGCCGCGCGCCGCCGGCCGGCCCCGCGGCGCCGGGGCCGGTGGGTACGCCGGCTGGTCGTGACGGTCGTGACGGCACTGGCCGCCCTGACACGGGCCCGCGCCGTACGACCGGGCCCGGTAGGCCCGTACTGCCCGGACCCGGCGGCCCGCCGCGACTGACGGCCCGTCCCCCCACTGAACCCCCCACCGCCCGCAGGGCGCGATCGCGAGCAAGGGAGCCCGCGTTGAGTGAGCTGATCACGGCGGCACTGGTCGACCTCGACCTGACCGCCGACACCAAGGAAGCGGCGTCGAGAGCGCTGGCCGAACGGATGCGGGAGCTCGGGCGCGTCACCGACCTCGACGGATTCCTCGCCGACGTCGCCGCGCGCGAGGCGCAGATGCCGACCGGGCTCGACGGCGGCATCGGCATCCCCCACTGCCGCAGCGCCCATGTCACCGAGCCCACGCTCGCGTTCGGCCGCTCGGCCGCCCGCGTGGACTTCGGCGCCCCGGACGGCCCGGCGGACCTGATCTTCCTCATCGCGGCCCCGGCCGGTGCGGACAGCGACCACCTGACGATCCTGTCGAGCCTGGCGCGCCGTCTGATGACGCCGGAGTTCACAGGGGCGCTGCGCTCGGCGGAGGACGCGGGGGAGGTGGCGGCGCTGATCAGGGGGGAGGAACCGGAGGGGGCGGCGCGGGCGAGGCCGGAGCCGGTAACGCGGATACCCGACGGGCCGGAGGCAACACTGGCACCGGAGACAACACCGGCTCCGGAGGCAACACCCGCACCGGAAGCCGCTCCCACCCCACCCGAGGCCGTTTCTCCCCCCGTTTCCCCCCTCTTCCGCATCGTCGCGGTCACCTCCTGCCCCACGGGCATCGCCCACACCTATATGGCGGCGCAGGCCCTCGAACAGGCGGCGCGGGAGGCGGGCGTCGAACTGGCCGTGGAGACGCAGGGCTCGGCCGGTTTCGTCGCGCTCGACGCGGAGGTGATCGCGCGGGCGGACGGCGTGATCCTCGCGCACGACGTCGAGGTGCGGGACAGGGCCCGTTTCGCGGGCAAGCCGGTCGTCGACGTCGGGGTGAAGGCCGGGGTGAACCGGGCGGCAGAGCTGATCGCGGAGGTACGGGAGAAGGCCGCGCACGGCCCGGCGCCCGAGCCGGCCGGGGTGCCGTCGCCCGTGCCCATGGACGCGGGCGCCGGGGCGGGCGACGGCTTCGCCACCCGCCTGCGCACGTGGCTGATGACCGGGGTCAGCTACATGGTCCCGTTCGTGGCCGCGGGCGGCCTCCTCATCGCGCTCGCGTTCGCGATCGGCGGGTACGAGGTGAACAAGGCGCCGTCCGTGGCGAGTCACTTCGTGTGGACCGAGTCCGCGAGCTGGGCCGCGCTGCTGTTCCAGACCGGCGGCGCCGCGTTCGGCTTCCTGGTGCCCGTACTGGCCGGCTACATCGCGTACGGGATGGCCGACCGGCCGGGTCTGGTCCCCGGCTTCGTCGGCGGCGCGATCGCGCTGACCGTCAACGCGGGCTTTCTCGGCGGCCTGATCGCCGGTCTGCTCGCGGGCGCGGCCGTGCTGGCCGTGCAGCGGGTGGACGTGCCACAGGTGCTGCGCGGGATCATGCCGGTGGTGGTGATCCCGCTGCTGTCGTCGGCGGTGGTCGGCTTCCTGATGTTCCTGGTGGTCGGCAAGCCGGTCGCCTCGCTCCAGAAGGCGCTGACCGACTGGCTGGCGGGCCTGTCCGGCGCCAACGCGGTCATTCTGGGCGTGATCCTGGGCCTGATGATGTGCTTCGACCTGGGCGGCCCGCTCAACAAGTGCGCGTACGCGTTCGCCGTGGGCGGCCTCGCGCACCCCAATGACGGCAGCCTCAAGGTGATGGCCGCGGTGATGGCTGCGGGCATGGTCCCGCCGCTGGCCCTGGCGCTGGCCACGACGGTGCGCGGCCGGTTGTTCACGGCGGCGGAGCGGGAGAACGGCAAGGCGGCCTGGGTACTGGGCGCGTCCTTCATCACCGAGGGCGCGATCCCGTTCGCGGCGGCCGACCCGCTGCGCGTGATCCCGTCCGCGATGGCGGGCGGCGCGGTGACCGGCGCCCTGTCGATGGCCTTCGGCTGCACCCTCCGCGCCCCGCACGGCGGCGTGTTCGTCGTCCCCCTGATCGGCGCGCCGTTCCTGTACCTGGTCGCGATCGCGGCGGGCGTGGCGGTGGCGGCCGGTTCGGTCGTGGCCCTGAAGAGCGTGCGGCGTCCGGCGATGGCCTGATTTCGACCGGGACATAGGGGGCTGTGACACGCTTCCCCGGTGGGGTGAACGTATGTCCTGTCCCCGTGCCTTTGTTCCGTCGTGCGCCCCGGGGGGGGGCGCCGTGCGGCGTCCCCCCTGTGCCACCGTCCGCTGCGGCCGGCCTCGGTGCGCGGCTCGCGCAGCCGCGCACCGAGGGCTACCGGCCTGCCTGGAAATCGGTGCTCACACAGTCGAAGGCACCTGTGCCTGGAACTCGGCTGTGGCGATTGCGTAGTGCCAGGCCATGTCTCTGACCTGGCAGGCGTGGACGACCGTCTCGGCGTCCTCGAGAAGGTACACGCCGAGCGTCTCGTCCTGGTCGTCGATGACGAACTTCATGACGATGCGGGAGTCGAACAACCAGAAGTCGTAGTCCGGCAGCCCGAGGCGGAGCGCCTCGGCGCGGTACATGTTCCGGATGTCCTCGCCCGCCTCGACGTTTCCCGGACCGGAGGTCAGCAGAAAGCGCTGCCCCTCGGTCGGTGGGTCGTCCACGAGCCGGACCCGTTCGAATCGTTTGCCCTGCTCGGTCTGCCGCCTGACACTGGCATGCCAGGGCTGGTCCGGCTCGTAGCCCAGTGCCTCCCCGCGCTGGAACCTTTTCCATTTGGGGCCCACGCGATCGGAGGCGTACCCGCGCCGGGTCTCCAGCCGCCACGCGGTATGGGCGAAGTCCTCGAAAAGATGGGCGACCTCCCCGAAGGGGATCAGATCTTCCGCCACGTCACTCCTCTGCTGCCTGCCGAATGTCACGTGCCTGTCAGGACAGCGGCCGGCTCGTCCAGCCAGACGCTGCTGTGTCCTTCCTCCGAGACGGTCAGCCCGAACCGCTCGAACCCGGGGCGGCCGTTGGCCTCCCACCACCGGTGGGCTTCCTCCAGCTCGTCCCAGAGGCGGCGCGGCCCGGACTGGACGACGGGGAACGTCGTGCGGCCCTTGTCGAAGCCGGCCGAGGCCCAGGAGGTCAGGGCGGTGTCGTACAGCCACAGCCGGTATGCGCCCTCCTCCCCGGGCTCCACCCGGCAGAAGAGATCCGGCACCCGGACCCCGATGACGAACATGTGGATCCAGTCGCCCACGTCGTCCGGGGACAGGTCCGTGGTCCGCCGCTCGGCCCGCCCGTCCGGCGAAGCCGGTACCGGCGGCAGGTTTTTGCGCTGAGCCCGCAGCCGCATGAACGCACTGGACCCGACGAACGGCCCGGACGCCGTGCCGTCCCCGGCCACGGTCAGGCGTGCCACGGCCTCCCCGCCGTACGTGGGCCCCCACGGGGTGACGATCACCCCGCCGGGCCGGGTCTGTTCGATCCACGCGCGGGGGACGGCGCCGATCGAGCAGGTGGCGATGACGCGATCGTAGGGAGCGTGCTCCGGACAGCCCTGGGCGCCGTCGCCGACGACGCAGCGCGGGGTGAACCCGGCGTGGGCCAGCCGTCGACGCGCCTCACCCGCACTCCGCACGTCGACCTCGACCGTGACGACGTTCCCGGAGCCGAGCCGGTGCGACAGCAGCGCCGCGTTCCAGCCCGTGCCCGTGCCGATCTCCAGGACGGTGCTGCCCTGTTCGACATCGAGCGCGGCCAGCATCGAGGCGACCATGGCCGGCATGGAACTCGACGACGAGGGGGTCCGGCCCCGGCCGGGGCCGGTGTAGGCACCGTCGTCCCACTGAGTGGTGATCGGTACGTCGCGGTGGACGGCCGCCCACCATGCCGCGGGGTCCTCGGTGCGGACCATCCGGTCGCTCTGCCGGTTCATGCCCGCCCGGCCCGGCCAGATGACGTCCGGCACGAAGCGGTGCCGGGGCACGGCCCGGAACGCGGGCAGCCAGTCGCTGCCGAGCACGCCCTTCTCGACGAGCCCGGAGACGAGCCCCTCGGGGCCCGTCTCCCTCTCTACGGGCACGCTCACTTGCCGTCCGCCGGGTTGCGGCCGTCATTGGTGTTGCCACCCTCGTCCGACCCGCCACCGCCGTGCTTGTTGCCGCTGTCGCTGTCGTCCTGGGGGTTGCCGCCGTCGGCCATCAGCCGCGATCCGTACATCGTGTGCCTCCTGGGTAGTGTCGTCGACGAGGGGACGTCCCTCGTGCCGTCGGTCCGCTCGACGTCGTGATGGGCTTCCTGCCGGTGCCGCACCCGTGCTTCTGCCGCTGCCATGGCGTCGTGCCATCGGCCGTCCTGGACGGCCGTGACATGCGCCAAGGTGAGGCGGGAACAGCCCATGCACCATGGGGGAGCGGCCGGATGGACGTCTGGGCGGTCATGGACTGCGGGCGGTTCCGATCTCTGGATCACACCGGAAACGTAGGGCCGTCCGCGTGGCCGAACCAGGAGCCTGGCGTGGTACTTCACCAGGTTCCGGGCGCTATACGACACGTAGCGTGGTAGTTACCGCACCACGCCGAGGTGGGCCGCCATCTCCCGCATGTCCTGGGTGAGGGTCCGCTTGCGGGACGCGAGCAGGTCGCTCATGACGTAGCGCGCCATGGCCTGGTGCTTCAGCCACTCGCCGGAGGATTTCCGTAGCCGCCTCAGCTCGCCCATCGCGTCCTGGTGGGAGCCGATGGACACGTATGCCTTGGCCACGTCGAGCCGGTGGCGGTCCCAGTTGTTCGTCGTCGGCCTGCCGTGACTCCTCAACGAGCTCTTGCCCAACAGACCGTTGTCGGCGCGCCGGAGCACCCCGCGGGCGTCGTCGACGATCGAGAGGTCCTCGACCTCCTTGAGCTCCGCCGTGACGGGCCCGAACGTCGACCAGTGGCTCCGGTGGTCGATGTGTTCGGAGTCCATCGCCCCGGCCGCCGTCCGGGCCATCCGCCGCGCCTCCCGGGCGACGTCCGGCCGGTTGTTGCGCAGGGCCGCCGACGCGATCCGCAGGGACAGCTCGCCCCAGACGGCGAGCTGTCCCGGATCGGCGGTCGAGAAACGCGGCTCCAACGCGGCCGCCGTGCGGCTGGCGAGCTGCTCGCTCTCGTCGAAGCGGTCCTGGCGCAGCAGCAGCCAGCACATGCCGACGACGCCCGTGGCCGCGGTATCGGTCCGGCCGGCCTCCCGGGCGAGCCGGATGCTCTCCGCCAGCGCGTGGTAAGCCATGTCGTACTGCCGCACCTGGGTGAGGTATTTGCCCGCGAGCAGCAGCGCTTGGGCGCGTAGGACCACCGCCTGCCGCCGCTCCTCGCCCTCCAGGGCGGCGACGCAGGCTTCGGCCGACCGGAGCAGCCCGGGAAGCCTCTTCGCGACGGAGCCGTAACGGTCCGCGTGATAGAGCGCGTGCCCGTCCGCGATGCCCTCGCGGAGTTCGGCCAGCTCCCGGGCCTCGCCCCGGTCCCCGAGCGTGTCGGTGAGCCCGATGGGAGGCATCAACGCCTGCCGCAGTTCCGCGAGATAACGCCGGTTCGCCTCATCGCCTATGACGGGTTTCGGCGCCTCGGTCGCGAAGAGGGCGGAAGTGGACACCCCCAGCGCGCGGGCGAGGGTGTGCAGCGTCTCGACGCGCGCGTCCCCGCCCTGCTCCACCTTGCGCACCACGCCCAGGGAGATGCCTGCCTCATGGGCGAGTTGTTCCTGGCTCAGGCCGGCTGCGCGGCGGTACTTCCTGATGTTGTCGGACAATCCAGTGGACATGGGCTCACCGTCCCTTCGAGCCCAGGGTAGGGCTGCCGCGTGGCGACGAGCGCTTTCCCTGAGCGCCGGGGGAAGCTGCGGCTAGCCGGTCGTCAGAGCTCAGCCTCCGGCACGGACCTGTTCGGTGAACTGCTCGTACCCGATCGCCTGGTGCCAGGCCGCGTCTCGGATCCGGCAGCACCGTACGACCTCGACCGGGTCGGTGATCAGCTCGATGCCGGTGATGCGGTCTGCTGCGTCGAAATGCAGCAAGGCGACCGCGCGCGAGTCGAAGAGCCAGAAGTCTTCGGCGGGCAGGCCGAGCCGGTCGGCTTCGTCGCGCCACAGGTTGCGGATGTCCTCCCCGACGGCGGCGTTCCGTCGAGCTCCGTCGAGGAGGTAGAGCTGTCCCGGGGTGGGCGGGGAGTCGACGACTCGTACGCGCTCGAACCTCTTGCCCAGGGCTGCCTGTTCGCGGCGCGAGCTGCACCACGGGTCGTCGAGGTCGTAGCCAGCGTCCAAGCCGCGTGCGAAGCGCCGATAGGTCTCGGTCTCTTCGTCGGAGTGGTACGCGCGCCGGGTTTCCAGACGCCACGCGGTGTGCTGGAAGGTTTCGAACATCTCGTCGAACTCGTTGAAGTCGACGTATACAGGCATGTGCTCTCCCTCTCGGGGCGTGAAGGCCATTGCGTACCCGGGAGGGCCTGAGCTCCGGGATCCGGGTCCCCAGCCCCGAGCGCTCTTTGTGAGGAACGGGTGGTGGATACCACCCACCCACCCTCCCAACTGCCGCCTATACCACGGTGTGTTCACTTTCGGTGATCGGGTTGCGACATCCTGTCGCCGCGTTCTAGCGTTCGCAGCAACAAATGACCCCGGCCGGTGCGCCAACACCGGGTCCGGGGTCTGACCACCGAGATCGAACGCGAGCGATCCCCATGGCTGACGCCGACTTTAGCCGCGCACCGCGCGACCCGCACCCCCATCCCGCCGCCGCCCGCGGCTACGGCAAGCGATCCGTACCCGATCAAGCCACCCGCCGCCGGGGCGACTTCGACCACCTCCGGCCCCGTGAAGCCTCCATCGCCACCTACATCGACCGGCTTCCCGACGGGTCTTCAATGGACGCCAAGACCCTGGCCTCGCAGCTTCCCGCCTACGGGCAGGCCGCCTGCCTCACCGCGTTACGACGCCTCTCGGAGGCCGGGCATCTGCGGCGGGTGACGGAGCGGATCAAGGGTGACGCCGGGAGCTGGAACTGGGTCACCCGGACGTACTTCTCCCGTACCGCCAGGGGTGACGACTGGTGGGAGACGTTCCTGGCCGGAAACCTGCCGGGCGGCACCGGCCCGCAGCCGGAGTGCGGCGGGAGGGGCGGGGCGGGGTGGGCCCGGCAAGGGGCGTGACGCGTGATTTGCGGGCCCCGTTGCGGAGTGACGATGCGATTCCGGGTGCCGGGCCCGTAAATCATGCAGCCCCGGAGGGCCCACCCCGCCCCGCCCCCGACCCACCACCCGCCCGCACCCAAAGCACCCGCACCCGCATCCACACCCCCGCCTACCTCCTCCTCGCCTCCGTCGGCCGCACCGACCCCCGCATGACCCTCTCCGCCGCCGAATGCGCCGCCCTCGAAGAGCTCGCCACCCAGTGGCTGGAACTCGGCGCCACCGACGCCGATGTCGTACGGGCGCTCACCGCCGGCCTCCCCCCGGACGTGCACAGTCCTGGCGCCCTCGCCCGGCGGCGGCTCGTCGACAAGATGCCCCCGGAGCTGCCCGCCGCCGACGTGGAACCCGTAGCCCGCCCGCCCCTGCGCATCGTCGAATGCACCGTTTGCCGCGCACCCGGCCGCCCCGAAGCCTTCCCCGGCGGCGTCTGCCGCCACTGCCGGGGCGAGGAAGGTCCATACATCCCGCGCGGCGTGCCCCCGGCCGACGTCCCCGCCCGCGTCGCCGCGATCCGGGCTGCCGTCCGGGCGTGCGGGCGGGGCGTCGACTGAGCACAACTGGAGCCCCCGGGGGCCCGTCATCGGAGGGCCGAGCCGCCTTCGTCGCCGATCCGTCGTTCACTTGCTGTACAGCCACCACCAGTGGCCGTGGTGCTCGCACTTGTAGTCGTGCCAGTCGCCATTCCGCTTACCGTGATCGCCCGCCGAGTGGCAGCAGTCCTGGTTGTGGTAGTACTCGCCACGCTTCGTCCAGCTCGCCCGTGCCGACTTGTCGTCCGACTTGCTCGCGGCGCTGCCGGTCGCGCTCGGGGATTCCTCCGACGGAGTCGCGACGGCCGCCCCCGACGCTCCGGCCAGCAGCAGACCCGCCGTGAGCGCCGCTACCGCCGGGGCGAGGCGGAACGCCCTCGATTTCATGGGGTTGTCTCCCTTCTCGGTACCTGCCCTGATGATGGGCCGGGACCGAACTCGCCGTAACGGGCGTGCGGGAGCGGCATCCTGAAGGCGTCCCGCGCGGGCGTGTCCGGGCTTCACGCGGCGTGGTGAGCGGGGCGGGTCGTCAGGCGACGGCTCCCGCCCCCGCCGGACGGGGCATCCTCCGGCCCGGCCGCCGGTACCCCCGCGCCCGGCGGGCACGGGCCCGCTCCGACCATCCCGTACGCACGCTCCGTGATCGCCCGCATCCTCCCCGCCGTGATTTGACGCCATCGTCGTACCCTCGCATCATTTCACTAACACCTTAGTGAAACGAGTGTGCGAAATGATCGCATTCCGGATAGATCGGCGCAGTGGGGTGGCGACCTATCTGCAGCTCGTGCATCAGGTCAGACAGGCCCTGCGCCTGGGTGCACTGGAGCCGGGCGACCGGCTGCCCACCGCCAGAGAGGTGGTGGCGGCCATCGCGATCAACCCCAACACCGTCCTCCGGGCCTACCGGGAACTGGAGCGCGAGGGGCTGGTCGAGCCACGCCCCGGGCAGGGCACCTTCGTACGGCGCTCGCTGTCCCGGGCCGCCGCCGGGGCCGACTCCCCGCTGCGCGCCGAGGCCGTCGCCTGGGTGGCGCGGGCCCGCGAGGCCGGGCTGGAGCGGGAGGATATCGAGGCGCTCACCGAAGCGGCCCTCGACGCCGAGTTCCAGGTGAGCGCGACCGGCCGGGCGATCACCCCCGGAGCGGGCCGCCCCGCCACCCCGGGAGCGGGCCCCGCCATCCCCGGCACCCCCGCCACTCCCGCCGCCCGCCCCGCCCGCACGGGCGACCCGCCGATCACCGCAGTCCATGGAGGAAGACACGTGACCGACCCGACCGTCCCCACGGCCCTGCGGGCCACGGGCCTCGGCCGCAGATTCCGCAGCCGGTGGGCGCTGCGCGACTGCGAATTCGCCGTGCCCGCCGGGAAGATCACCGCCCTCGTCGGCCCCAACGGCGCCGGCAAGAGCACGCTCTTCCACCTGGCCACCGGCCTGCTCCACCCCACCACCGGCGAGCTGAGCGTCTTCGGCGCGACCCCCGGCAGCGACGAGGCCCGCGCCCGTACCGCCTTCCTCGCCCAGGACAAGCCGCTCTACCCGCGCTTCACCGTCGCCGACACCCTCCGCTTCGGCCGCGAGCTCAACGACGACTGGGACCAGGCCGCCGCCGAACGGATCGTCCGCGCGGGCGACATCCCCTTCGACGCCCGGGTCGGCACCCTCTCCCAGGGCCAGGCCACCCGCATCGCGCTCGCCGTCGCCTTCGGCAAGCGCCCCGAACTGCTCCTCCTCGACGAGCCGCTCGCCGACCTCGACCCGCTCGTACGCATCGAGGCCATGGGCCTGGTCATGGAGGAGGTCGCCGACCGCGGCACCACGGTCGTGATCTCCTCACACGTCCTGTCCGAGCTGGAGAGCGTCTGCGACCACGTACTGCTGCTCAAGCACGGCGCCGTACGACTCGACGGCGACGTCCAGCGGCTGTGCGAGGCGCACGTACGGTTCACCGGCCTCGCCGACGGCTCCACCGAGGACGGGCTGCCCGCCGGGCTGGACCGGGACGGGGTCGTGGAGGCCGCCGTCACCGGCCGCCAGGTCACCGCCTTCGTCCGGGGCGCCGCGCCCGCCGGCGACGACTGGATCACCGAAACCCCCTCCCTGGAAGAACTGTTGCTCGCCTATCTGCGCTCCGACCGCGACGCACGCCCCGGCCGTAACGAGGCAGCCGCGTGAAGGGCACCCTCTGGCTGGCCTGGCGCCAGCAGCGCGCACTCATCCTGACCGGCGCCGCGCTCCTCCTCGCCTGTGTGGCGTGGGTCGCGTTCCAGCGCGCGGACATGATGTCGTTCATCGACGACCACCACTTCAAGCTCTGCAACGGCTGGGACTCCGAGGCGTGCCCGGGCACCGACCCCGAGCAGGCCCAGCGGCTGCTGGCGGACAACAACGACGGCATCCTCGCCCTCGGCACCCTCAGCGCCGCCCTCCCCGTGATCATCGGCATCTTCTGGGGCGCCCCGCTGCTCGGCCGCGAGCTGGAGAGCGGCACCTGGAAGCTGGCCCTCACCCAGGGCGTCGGCCTCCGCCGCTGGTTCACCGCCCGCTTCGGGCTCGCCGCCCTCTGCTCGGTCCTCGGCTCGGCCGTCCTCGCCGCGCTCGTCGCCTGGTGGTGGTCGCCGATCTCCAACATGCTCGACGGCCTGTACTGGCACGACGGCTACATCTTCAACGCCACCGGCCCCGCCGCGATCGCCTGCGCCCTCTTCGGCCTCACCGCCGGTACGGCCGCCGGTCTGCTGATCCGCCGCACCCTGCCCGCCATGGGCACCGTGCTCGGCGTGGTCGTCGGCCTCCGCTTCCTGCTCAACACCTTCCGCTCCGACTGGATCTCGCCCACCGCCAGGATCAGCCAGGGCGACGCGCCGCGGCAGGACGTCGGCAGCGCCTGGTCGACGGGCGAGTTCGGCTTCATCGACGGCGCGGGCCGCAAGCAGCCCATCGCGGACGCCTGCCCCTGGGGCGAGGGACTGCCCGACCTCAAGACGTGCATGGCCCAGAAGGGCTTCGTCGGCCGCTACCACAAGGTCTATCCCAGCAGCGACTTCTGGGTCTTCCAGTGGATCGAGACCGCGGTCTTCCTCGGGCTGGCCGCCGCGCTGTTCGCGCTGATCTGCGTCGTGCTGCGGCGCCGTGCCGTCATCTGACGGCGGCGCGCCGATTCCGCTCTCCGCTTCTCCGCTCCCCCTCTTCAGCTCGTGTCTTCTCAGCTCGTGTCTTCGAAGGAGGTCACTCCCATGTCTTCGCCCAAAGCCATGCTCAAGAACCGCAGCCACCTCAGCCACAAGGTCCGTTACGCGGTCACCAATCCGGCACGTATCGCCCCGTACCTCAAGCGCCACGCCCGTGACACCTGGCTGCGCCTGAAGCACCCCGACCACGTCGACTACTACCGCGCGGTGATGGCCTCCGACACCGCCCGCAACCCCGAGGCGGCCGTGGGCAGCCGCAGCCACGACCGCTGGCTGGCCCTAGGGAAGATGCAGTTCGACTACCTCGCCGAGCACGGCCTCGCCCCGCACCACCGCATGCTCGACATCGGCTGCGGCAACCTCCGCGCGGGCCGGCTGTTCATCGACCACCTCGACACCGGCAACTACTACGGCATCGACATCTCGCCGGACATCCTCATCTCCGCCAAGCAGACCCTGACGACCTTCGGCCTCCAGGGCAAGCTGCCCCACCTCACCATCACCCAGAACCTCACCTTCGACTTCCTCCCCGACGGGCACTTCGACGTGGTGCACGCGCACAGCGTCTTCTCGCACTCGCCGATCGAGGTCATCGACGAGTGCTTGGCCCACGTCGGCCGCGTCCTCGCCCCCGACGGCTTCTTCGACTTCACCTTCGACCGCACGGAGGGCGCGGAGCACCAGGTGCTCCGCGAGGACTTCTACTACCGCACCCGGACCCTGATCGCCCTCGCCGAGAAGCACGGGCTGCGCGCCCGCTTCATGGAGGACTGGGAGACCCGGCCGCACGGCCAGTCGAAGATCCGGGTGAGCCTGCCCGGGTGACAGGGGTGCGTCCGGCGGCGTGAGCGGGGGGACGGGTGAGAGTCTCGGCTGGTGAGCGATGACGAAGCCGCTGGTTCCCCGGACGGCGGGGCTGATGACGGGCGTGGGGGCGGGGGGCGGTCCTCGTCCCAGGAGGACGGGGTCTCGTCCGAGGGCAAGCGTTCCCCTTCTCACGAGGAGCGTCCCTCTTCTCCTGACGAGCGTTCCTCTTCCCAGGACGAGCGTCCCCCTTCTCACGACGAGCCCCACGAAGGCGGCGCCCTCGGCAACCGCCTCAACCGCCTGCGCGCCGCCGTCCTCGGCGCCAACGACGGGGTGGTCTCCACCGCCGGCCTCGTCGTAGGCGTCGCCGGGGCCACCGACGCGCGCGGCACGCTGCTGACCGCCGGGCTCGCCGGGCTGCTGGCCGGGTCCCTGTCGATGGCCGCGGGCGAGTACGTCTCGGTCAGCACCCAGCGCGACTCGGAACAGGCCGCCCTCGCCCTGGAACGCAGGGAACTCGCCGTGGCCCCGCAGGCCGAACTCGACGAGCTGACCGACCTCCTGAAGGGCAAGGGCCTCACCACCGAGCTCGCCCGCGAGGTCGCCGAACAGCTCACCGAACACGACGCGCTCCGCGCCCACGCCGAGGTCGAACTCGGCATCGACCCCGACGAACTCACCAGCCCCTGGCAGGCCGCCGCCGCGAGCTTCCTCGCCTTCACGGCGGGCGCGCTGCTCCCTCTCCTGGCGATGGTCCTCCCACCACCGCACGTCCGGCTGCCGGTCACGGTGGTGGCGGTGCTCTGTGCGCTGGCGCTGTGCGGGTGGGGGAGTGCGCGGATGGGGCGGGCGGGGGTGGGGCGGGCGGTGTTGCGTAATGCGGGGGTGGGGTGGTGGCTATGGGGGTTACGTATGGGGCTGGGTCGTTGCTGGGGGCGGTGGGGTTTGAGGGCGGTGGTTGCGCCTGCGGCGGGCTTTTCCCCTACCCGCCCCTTCCCGAATGTCCTCAAACTCCCCCAGCTACCGCTGGGAGGTGCCCCCAGACGGGCTGAAATCAGCCCGTCCGGCGTTTGAGGACACCGCGCGGAGCGCGGAACGGGGGCCCGGGGGGCTTGCCCCCGGTTCGGGAAGGGGCGGGCTGGGGGCAAGCCCCGCGCAGCGGCACCCCCGCCACTCACCCCCCGTACAACTCCCCATAAGACGGAAACACCCCACCCGCCCCATCCACCGACTCCGCCGCCAGCACCCCCTTCACCACAGCCCGCATCAGCACATCCGCCCCCGCCGCCAGGATCTCGTTGAGCGCCCCCGCCGCCAGTACGGTCGTGTCCCCGAAGACGTCCTCCGCGACCAGCGGGCGCGCGCCCGTCGCCAGGGCGAAGACCGTGTCGCCGTCGGTCAGCAGATGCACCGGACGTACGGCGCGCGCCAGGCCGTCGTGGGCCGTGCCCGCCAGCTTCTGCGCCTGGGCGCGGGTCAGGACCGCGTCCGTGGCGACGACGGCGAGCGTCGTGTTCAGCGGCGGTCGCGCCGACGCCGCCGAGCGCTTCGCGGACTCCAGCACGGCCGCCGCCAGCGTCTCCTGTGCGGCCCGGTGCCGCTCCCGGTCCGGGATCTCGACCTCGCCCGCGGCCAGCCGGCCGTACAGCGCGCCCGTCGTCGGCTCGACCACCGAACCCGCCGCGTTGACGATCGCCAGCGCCGCGACCGTCGTCCCCGACGGCAGCACCACGCTGGCCGTGCCGACACCGCCCTTCAGCCCGCCGGCCACCGCGCCCGTACCCGCGCCCACCGAGCCCTGGACGACCGGCGCCCCCGACCCCGTACGGGCCGCCGCCTCGACCGCCTCCCGGCCCAGCGCCGCGTCGGGCCGGGCCCGCCAGTCGCCGCCGCGGCCCAGGTCGAACAGGGCCGCCGCCGGGACGACCGGTACCACCTGGGACGGCTCCGGGCCCACCCGGAACCCGCGCCCCGCCTCCTCCAGCCACGCCACCACCCCGGACGCGGCGTCCAGCCCGAACGCGCTGCCGCCCGAGAGGACGACGGCCTCGACCTTCTGCACGAGGTTCCGCGGGTCCAGGGCGTCCGTCTCCCGGGTGCCGGGGCCACCGCCCCGTACGTCCACGGCGGCGACGGCCCCGCCTTCGGGGGCGAGGACGACGGTGGTGCCGCTGAGGAAGCCGTTGCCTTTGCGGTGGGCGTGGCCTACGTGGAGGTTGGGGACGTCGGTGAGGGCGTCTTGGGGGCCGGGGTGCGTCATGGGGCTTGGGTACCACGGGGGTGCCGCTGCGCGGGGCCTTTTTCCCCAGCCCCGCCCCTTCCCGAATGTCCTCAAACTCCCCCAGCTACCTCCCCCAGCTACCGCTGGGGGTGCCCCCAGGAGGTGCCCCCAGACGGGCTGAAAATCAGCCCGTCCGGCGCTTGAGGACCGGGGTCCGGGGCGGAGCCCCGTTCGGGAAGGGGCGGGGTGGGGAACAAGCCCCGCGCAGCGACAACCCGCACCCCGTCACCCACCCCCGTCACTCACCCCCGCGCAGACAACGTCACCCCACCCCCACCGTCCCCGCCCCCACAACCCCCGCCAGCAACACCGCCGCATGTCCCGCGAACGTGCAGCCCAGCATCAGTGCCGCCGACACCGGCAGTACCGCCTGCTGTGCCATCCCCCTCTTGTAATGCCGGGAATGCAGCAGCCACACCACGAACAGGAAGACCGCCGAGGGGACCGTCACCGCGGCCGCCGCCGCGGTCGTCGAGACATGGGCCTTTCCCACCGCCTGCTCCACCGCCACCTCGATGCCCGCGCCGATCGCCGCCGCCGACGCGAAGATCAGGTAGTGGCCGTACCCCCAGGGGAGGGCGTAGCGGTTGGCGGACAGGTGTTCGTGGATGGGTACCGCGAAGTAGATCCACCAGGCGGCGAACACGATCAGCAGCCCGCCCGCCGCGATCGGCAGCAGCTCGCCCAGCGCCTCGTCCTCGTCCAGGGCCGACTGCACCGCCACCGTGCCCGCCGTGATCGTCTCGCCGAGGACGATCACCGTGAAGAGGCCGTAGCGCTCGGCGATGTGGTGCGGGTGCCAGGGGGTGGGCGTGTGCCGCTCGGCGAGCAGCGGTACGGACAGCTCCGCCGCCACCAGGACCAGGAACAGCCACCTCCGGGAGCCTGCCGGGGCGAACAGCAGGGCGATCCAGCCGAGCTGGCAGATCGTCAGGCCGAGCGCGTACCGCCGGGCCGTGACGGCCGCCCCGGGATCCTCCTCGGACCGCGACGCCCGCAGCCACTGCGTGGTGAGGGCCAGCCGCATCAGGACGTAGCCGACGACGGTGATCGTCCAGTCGTTCTTGTCGAAGGCGCGCGGCACCCCGGCCGCGTAGACCTGAACGCCCGCCATCTGCACCAGGGTGAGCACCCGGTACGGCACGTCGTCGCAGTCGTAGGCGGAGGCGAACCACGAGAAGTTCATCCACGCCCACCAGATCCCGAAGAACACGAAGAGGTAGGCGATGATCCCGGTGCCCGTATGCCCTTCCGCCAGCGCGTGCACCAGCCGGGCGCCCGCCTGCGCCACGGCGACCACGAAGCAGAGGTCGAAGAACAGCTCCAGCGGCGTCGCCGCGCGGTGCTCCTCGTCGCGGTCGCGCGCGACCATCCGCCGCAGGACGGCACCGGTCCGGGCCACGGGGTGCTCGCTCATGCGCCGATTGTCACCGCGGGGCGCGCGGAGCGCGCGGTGGAGCGGTGCGTACGGGCGGGCCGGGGCTCCGCCCCGGACCCCGGTCCTCACTCTCCCCCGGCTAACGCTGGGAGGTGCCTCCGGACGGGCTGAAAATTCAGCCCGTCCGGAGATCGAGGACAATTCGGGAAGGGGCGGGTAGGGGAAAAGCCCGCCCGTACCGCACCCGCGCCCGTACCGTACGGCGGCGCCGGCCACCCCCGTACCCTGGACCCATGAGCGACACCGCCCCCCAGCCCGCCCCGCGGCCCCGTCCCGCCGCCCTGATCTTCGACGACCCGCTGTCCCAGCAGTCCTCGGACGACACGGACCACGGCTGGGGCGACCGGCCCTCCGGTGGCGGCGGCGCCGCCGACCTGGCCCGCTTCCTGGACGAGAAGCCGCCGCACCACGTGTGACGACGGCGGCCACGTGTGACGACGGCGGCCACGTGTGACGACGGCGGGCCCGGGCCCTACCGCTGGGCCGGCACCGCGTCCGCGCCCGGCTCGCGCCGCTGCTCCACGAGCGCGTCGCGGATCTGCGTGAGCAGCTCCAGCTCGGTCTCCTTCGCGGGGGCCGCCGGGGCCTTGGCCGCCTGGCGGTCCTGCCAGCGCTTCATCGGCAGCAGCATCAGGAAGTAGACGACCGCCGCCGTGATCAGGAAGGTGAGGGTCGCGCTGAGCACGGTGCCCCACTGGATGAAGACGCCCTTGGTCACCTCGCCTGCGGCGTTCTTGTCGCAGGGGCCCTTGAGGCAGGACGCGTAGTGGTCCAGGTCCTTGGTGCCGAACGCGCCGACGACCGGGTTGATCACACCCTTGACCACGGAGTTCACGATGTTGGTGAACGCGGCGCCGATGACGACGGCGACGGCGAGGTCTATCACGTTCCCCCGCATCAGGAACGCCTTGAAGCCCCCGAGCACGCCTGTCTTCTTCTCGCTCACCGCAACTGCCTCGCTATCTCTCTGACGCTTGTCTCCGTACGTTGCGGAATGAACAGTTCCGCAACGTACGGGAGATTTTGCCAGCTCTGTCCGGTTACCCGGAACGCAAGAGTCGTTACGGCAGCTCGATACCCAGGTCCCAGCCCTCGTGCACGCCCGAACAGAGGCAGGACCGGCCGTCGTTCTCCGGCAGCGCGGTGACCGCCGCGAAGAGCACCTCGCGCAGTCGCCCGACGTTCTCCGCGAAGACCCGCATCACATCGCCGTGGTTTACGCCGTCGCCCGTCTCGGCCCCCGCGTCCAGGTCCGTGACCAGGGCCATCGAGGTGTAGCAGAGCTCCAGCTCACGGGCGAGCACGGCCTCCGGGTGCCCGGTCATGCCGACCACGGACCAGCCCTGGGCCGCGTGCCACCGGGACTCGGCGCGGGTGGAGAAGCGGGGCCCCTCGATGACGACCATCGTGCCGCCGTCCATCACCCGGCCCCAGCCGTGACCGCGCGCCACCGCGACCGCCACCGCGCGGCCGGTGGGGCAGTACGGGTCGGCGAACGTGGTGTGCACCACGTTCGCCAGCCGTCCGTCGGGCAGCGGCTCGCCGTCGAAGAACGTCTGGACCCGTGACTTCGTACGGTCCACCAGCTGGTCCGGTACGACCAGCGTCCCCGGGCCCAGCTCCGGGTGCAGCCCGCCCACCGCGCAGGGGGCCAGGACCTGCCGGACGCCGAGCGAGCGCAGGGCCCAGAGGTTGGCCCGGTAGTTGATGCGGTTCGGCGGCACGGTGTGGTGGCGGCCGTGACGGGGGACGAAGGCGACCTTGCGGCCGGCCAGCTCGCCCACGAAGAGCGAGTCGCTCGGCGACCCGAACGGGGTCTCGACGATGACCTCGGTCACGTCTTCCAGGAAGGAGTAGAACCCCGACCCGCCGATCACGCCTATGTCCGCACGCACGGGTTCCGCCTCGACCATCACGGTGTCTGTATCGACCATGCGGCCCACCCTAGCGGCGCTTCGCAAGGCCCCGGAGGGGCGACCGCGGAGGCCGGGCCGGGAATGCGACGGAGCCCGCCGCCCCGGTGGGGCGACGGGCTCCGGAACGCTTGGGAGCGCGCGTCAGGCTGCCGACGTGCTGCTGCTCGACGAGCCGGACGACGACGCGGAGGTCGCGCTCGTGCTCGACGTGGACGCCGACGAGGAGGAGTCCGACTTGGACGCGGTGCTCGTCGTGCCGCTCGCCTTGGCGGGGCTGCTGCTGGACGACGCGCCACGGCTGTCGTTCCGGTAGAAGCCGGAGCCCTTGAAGACGATGCCGACCGCGGAGAAAACCTTCTTCAGGCGTCCGTCGCAGCTCGGGCACACGGTCAAGGCGTCATCGGTGAACTTCTGCACCGCCTCGAGGCCCTCGCCGCACTCGGTGCACTGGTACTGGTAAGTCGGCACTTGCTCCTCCTGGCACTCTCACTCGTTGAGTGCTAACGACGATCCATATTGCAGTATTCCGTCGCGTCAGTCCACCGAGACGGACTGACGGTGACCGACCCCACGTGCGGCGACGATCGATTCGCCGCGCGGGGTGAGCGCCTTCCGCAGCGCCAGCAGGACCACCAGGGCCGCCGCCGTACCGGCCAGCGGCACCAGGAAGCCGGTGCTCGCCGAGTGGGTGTCGATCAGCTTGCCGCCGACGGCCGCGCCGGCCGCCTGGCCGAGGCCGACCGCGCCGGTCAGCCAGGTGAACGCCTCGGTGCGGCTGCCCGCCGGGACGAGCTTCTCGACCAGCGTGTAGCCGGTGATCAGCGCCGGGGCGATGCACAGGCCGACCAGCAGGCCGAACCCGCCCAGCATCGGCAGCGAGTCCGCCGCCCACAGCGGGGTGGTGGCCAGCGCCAGCAGCGGGTAGGCGATCAGCAGCCGGCGCTGGGCGCTGACGCGCCAGGCGATGGCACCGCAGATCAGGCCCGCGATCATGTTTCCGGCCGCGAACGTGCCGTACATCAGACCGTTCAGGCCCGGCTCGCCCAGCTCCTTGGTGAAGGCCGTCATCGACACCTGCATGCCGCCGAAGACGGAGCCGATGCCGAGGAAGGCGATCGCGAGGACCCGCACGCCCGGCACGGACAGCGCCGACGCCTGCTTCTCCGGGCTGCCCGCGGCGGCCCGGACCGGGGTGGGCTGGGTGCGCCGCTGGGCGGCGAAGAGCAGACCGCCGCCGATGGTGAGCACGGCCTCGGTGATCAGACCGGCGGCCGGGTGGACACCGGTGCACAGCGCGGTGGCGAGCACCGGGCCGATCACGAACGTGAACTCGTCCGTGACCGACTCGAAGGCCGCCGCCGTCGGCATCAGCGGTGAGCCGTCCAGCTTGGCCGCCCAGCGGGCCCGGACCATCGGCCCGATCTGCGGGGTCGACGCACCGGCGGGCACCGCTGCGGCGAAGAGCGCCCACAGCGGTGCGTCCGTCAGTGCCAGCGTGATCAGCAGCGCGATGGCCGCGGCGTGCACGACCACACCGGGTATGAGCACCCGGGCCTGGCCGAAGCGGTCCGCGAGCTTGCCGCTCTGCGGCGCGAAGAGCGCCATGGCGACGCCGGCGGTCGCCGAGACGGCGCCGGCCTTGCCGTACGAGCCGGTGGTGTGCTCGACCAGCAGCAGGATGCCGATGGTGAGCATCGCGAACGGCTGCCGGGCCAGGAAGCCGGGGAGCAGGAAGGTCCAGGCGCCGCGCGTACGCAGCAGCTGTCCGTATCCCGGCCGGGTCCCGGCGTTGTCGTTGACCGTGGTTGCCACGGCCGGGCCTTTCCGCCGCCTGGTAGCGCGCACCGGACGGGGGAAAGCCGCACGGAGCGCGCCGAGAGCTGTCCTCTCGCGCAGGACCGTGGTAGATGCCGAGCGGGCCGCCTTGTACTGCGCGACCGCGGCCGCCGTGCGGTCGCGCCAGCCCTGCATCAGGCAGAGTTGGTTCGGTGATGTCGGTGTCGCCGGCCGAGATGACCGGCGGTGAAGCGGACCTGTGGAGTCAGTTCGAGGATCAAGAATTTCGAACTAAATAGGTTACTTCCTCTTTATCGTACCCGTACTCCCCAGCCAGCCCGCAAGCTTTCCTCCCTCACCGACCGCGCGCAGCCGTTTCTCGGTCGCGTCCCGCACCGGGTCCGTGGCCACCACCAGCAGCTCGTCGCCCCGGCGCAGCACGGTCGTGGGCGAGGGCACGAAGCTGGTGCCGTCGCGCACGACGAGCGTCACCGCCGCCCCGGGGGGCAGCCGCAGCTCGCCGACCTCCACACCGTGCATCCGTGACGGCTCGGGGATCGCCACGGACAGCAGATGGCCGCGCAGCCGCTCCAGCGGCGCCGACTCGATGCCGAGGTCCTCCGGCTCGTTCTCGCCGAGCCTCAGGTGCCGGGCGAGCCAGGGCAGGGTCGGGCCCTGCACCAGGGTGTAGACGATCACGAGGACGAAGACGATGTTGAAGATCGTCCGGCTGTTCTCCACCTCGGCCACCATGGGGATGGTGGCCAGCACGATGGGTACCGCGCCGCGCAGCCCGGCCCAGGACAGCAGGGTCTTCTCCTGCCAGGACGTGCGGAACGGCGCCAGGCTCAGGAACACCGACACCGGGCGCGCGACCATGGTCAGCACCAGGCCGACGACCAGCGCGGGGATGATGTCGTCGCCCAGCTCGTGCGGGGTGACGAGCAGGCCGAGCAGGACGAACATGCCGATCTGCGCGATCCAGCCGAGCCCCTCCGCGAAACCGCGGGTGGCCGGCCAGTGCGGCAGCTTGGCGTTGCCGAGGATCAGCGCCGCCAGATAGACGGCGAGGAAGCCGGAGCCGTGCGCGAGGGCGCCGCCCGCGTAGGCGGCGGTCGCGATGGCCATGACGGCGATCGGGTAGAGGCCGGAGGCGGGCAGGGCGACGTGCCGCAGCGCGTACGCCCCGAGGAAGCCGACCGCGAGGCCGACGGCGCCGCCGATCGCCAGCTCCAGGGCGATCTTGCCGACGAGCAGGTACCAGTGGTCGACCGGGCCGGCCGCCGAGAAGGCGACGACCAGGATGACCACGGGGGCGTCGTTGAAGCCGGACTCCGCTTCCAGCACACCCGTCAGCCGGGACGGCAGAGGAACGTTTCGCAGGACCGAGAAGACGGCCGCGGCGTCGGTCGAGGAGACGACCGCACCGATGATCAGGGCCTGGCGCCAGTCGACACCGGCGAGGTAATGGGCCGCCGCCGCGGTGACGCCCACGCTGACGGCGACGCCGAAGGTGGAAAGTATCGCGGCCGAGGGCAGGGCGGGTCTGATCTCATGCCACTTCGTGCCGAGACCGCCCTCGGCGAGGATCACCACGAGCGCCGCGTAGCCGATCACCTGGGTCAGCCCGACGTCATTGAAGGAGATGCCGAGGCCGTCCTGGCCGATGGCGACGCCGATGCCCAGATAGATGAGCAGGCTGGGGAGCCCGCTGCGCGAGGAGATCCGTACCGCCGCCACCGCCACGAGCAGTACGAGAGAGCAGATCAGCAGGAGTTCGTTGAGGTGGTGGACAGTCAGGGGCCGGTCCCTTCACGAGTCTTTCCACGGATAACGGGCGGGTTTCGGCCGGAACGTTCCTCCGACCGATGAGAACTTCATTTCCTAACCTAATATTTTACGCGTTCTTGACGCGTGACGGCAGTCACAGGAGGGCGATGGCGATCTATGTCACTTCGGCGGCCGGACTCCGCGTCGGGCCGCTCCTGGCCCTGCGCCTATGGTTGCTTCAGCACTCCAGGACCACCCTGCCCCTCTAAGGACAGCGATGCCCGCCAACAAGACCGGCCCTTCCGGCAAGAAGAAGACCGGTAAGAAGAAAGGCCGACGCGCCCGGCTGCTCGTGATCACCCTCGTGCTGCTGATCGTGGCGGGCGTGGGGTTCGGCGCGTACTGGAGCGTCAGTACGGTCCGCGCCTCCTTCCCGGAGACGAGCGGCACCCTTCAGCTGAAGGGTCTGTCGGGGCCGGTGAAGGTCTCCCGTGACGCCAACGGCATTCCGCAGGTCTACGCGGACACCGCCGAGGACCTCTTCCGCGCCCAGGGCTTCGTCCAGGCGCAGGACCGGTTCTGGGAGATGGACGTCCGCCGCCATCTGACGGCCGGCCGCCTCTCCGAGATGTTCGGCGACGGCCAGGTCGAGACGGACGCGTTCGTCCGGACGATGGGCTGGCGGAAGGTCGCACAGGAGGAGTACGACACCAAGCTCTCCGCGACCACCAAGAAGTACCTCCAGGCGTACTCCGAAGGCGTCAACGAGTACCTCAAGGACCATCAGGGCAAGTCGCTGTCCGTCGAGTACGCGGCCCTGGAGTTCGAGAACGACTACAAGCCCGAGCAGTGGACCCCGGTCGACTCCGTGGCCTGGCTGAAGGCCATGGCCTGGGACCTGCGCGGCAACATGCAGGACGAGATCGACCGCTCGCTCGCCTCGACCCGGCTGAGCCCCAAGCAGATCGAGCAGCTCTACCCGGCGTACCCGTACGACCGGAACAAGCCGATCATCGAGGGCGGCGCCGTCGACCCGGCCACCAAGGCGTTCGACCCCAAGGGCACGCCGGCCGCGGGCCAGAACGGCCAGAACAGTCAGAGTGGCCAGGACGGCCAGACGGGTCGTAACGGCCAGAACAGCCGTAACGGCCAGACGGGCCAGAACGGCGGCCAGGCGGGTCGGGACGGTGCGCAGAACGGTGCGCAGAACGGGCAGGACGGTGGTGCCGGCACCCCCGCCACCACCGGTGGCGCGGGCGCCGCGAACGGCCTGAAGACCGGCCTGTCCTCGCTCTCCCACACCCTCGACAAGATCCCGGCGCTGCTCGGCCCCTCCGGCAACGGCATCGGCTCGAACTCCTGGGTCGTCTCGGGCAAGTACACGACCACCGGCAAGCCGCTGCTGGCCAACGACCCGCACCTCGCCCCGCAGCTGCCCTCGCTCTGGTACCAGATGGGCCTGCACTGCACGAAGACCGGCCCGGCCTGCCCGTACGACGTGGCCGGCTACACCTTCGCGGGCATGCCCGGTGTGGTCATCGGCCACAACAAGGACATCGCCTGGGGCATGACCAACCTCGGCGCCGACGTCTCCGACCTTTACCTGGAGAAGGTCACCGCCGGCAGCTACCTCTACGACGGCAAGCAGGTCCCCTTCGCCACCCGCAAGGAGAAGATCAAGGTCGCCGGCGGCAAGGACCGTGAGTTCACGATCCGCACCACCGCGAACGGCCCGGTCGTCTCCGACCGCAACACCGAGCTGGGCAAGGTCGGCCAGGACGCCCCGGTGCAGGACCCCGCGCCCGACCGCGCCGAGGGCTACGCCGTCTCGCTGCGCTGGACCGCGCTCGACCCGGGCAAGAGCATGGACGCCCTGCTGGAGCTGAACCGCGCCGCGGACTTCACCCAGTTCCGCAAGGCCGCCGCCGGCTTCGAGGTCCCCTCGCAGAACCTCGTCTACGCCGACACCAAGGGCCACATCGGCTACCAGGCCCCGGGCCGCATCCCCGTCCGCAAGGGCGACGGCCGCTACCCGGCGCCCGGCTGGGACTCGGCCTACAAGTGGACCGGCTGGATCCCGCAGGAGCAGCTGCCCTGGGAGCTCGACCCCCAGCGCGGTTACATCGTCACCGCCAACCAGGCCGTCGTCGACAAGAAGTACCCGTACAACCTGACCTCGGACTGGGGCTACGGCGTCCGCAGCCAGCGCATCAACGAGCTCATCCAGTCGAAGATCAAGGACGGGGGGAAGATCTCGACGGACGACATGCAGAAGATGCAGATGGACAACACCAGCGAGATCGCCAAGCTGCTCACCCCCTATCTGCTGAAGATCGAGCTCAAGGGCGCCAACGAGCGCGAGACGAAGTACGTCCGCGAGGCCCAGAAGCTCCTCCAGGGCTGGGACTACACCCAGGAGGCCGACTCGGCCGCCGCCGCGTACTTCAACGCCGTCTGGCGCAATACCCTCAAGCTCGCCTTCGGCAACAAGCTGCCCAAGGAGCTCCGGGTCAAGGACCAGTGCCTGCGGGTGCGCCCGGCCAACGACGCCGGTCCGCAGGAGGACCTCGACGGCAACGCCCGCCTCGTCACCGAGTGCGGCGAGCGGGACGCGGACTCCGCGCAGCCCGACGGCGGCGACCGCTGGTTCGAGGTCGTCCGCTCCATCCTCGACAAGCCCGAGGACGACTGGTGGAAGTTCGGCACCCGCAGCAACCCGGGCGCCAGCAACCGTGACGAGCTGCTGGCGCGGGCCATGAAGGACGCCCGCTGGGAGCTCACCTCCAAGCTCGGCAAGGACGTCAACTCCTGGAGCTGGGGCCGGCTGCACCAGCTCACCCTGAAGAACCAGACCCTCGGCAAGGAGGGCCCCGGGATCGTCCAGTGGGTCCTCAACCGCGGGCCCTGGAACCTGGCGGGCGGCGAGGCCGCGGTCAACGCCTCCGGCTGGAACGCGGCGGGCGGCTACGAGGCCGTCTGGGTGCCGTCGATGCGGATGGTCGTCAACCTCGACGACCTCGACAAGTCCCGGTGGATCAACCTCACGGGCGCGTCGGGCCACGCCTACAACGAGCACTACTACGACCAGACGGACAAGTGGGCCAAGGGCGAGCTGCTGCCGTGGGCCTTCAGCCCGGACGCGGTGAAGAAGGGCACGGACGCGGAGCTGACGCTGAAGCCGTGACCCTTCCCGGGGCTCCGCCCCGGACCTCGGTCCTCAAACGCCGGACGGGCTGATTTCAGCCCGTCCGGCGTTTGAGGACAACCGCGCGGTAGCGCGGAAAAAAGGGGGCCCGGGGGCGAAGCCCCCGGTTACGGGAAGGGGCGGGTAGGGGAAACCCTCCGCACCCCACCCGGCGTCACCACCACATCCACGGGCCGATCATGCGGCTCCTCCGGGACATGCGCGAGCACCTCGTGGTCGTACAGCAGAACCACCCGCACCGGCCCCACCCCCGCCCGCTCCAACCGCTCCAGCACCCGGTCGTACGAGCCCCCGCCGCGCCCCAGCCGCATCCCGCGGCCGTCCACCGCCAGGCCCGGCAGCAGCACCGTGTCCGCGCCGGTGACCGCGTCCGGCCCCAGCCGCTCGCCGGCGGGCTCCAGCAGGCCGCGACCGGCCCGTACGAGGCGGTCGGGACCCTCGTAGCGGGCCCAGTCGAGATCGTTGTCGTCCAGCAGCACCGGAAGGAGTACCCGCACGCCCCGCTCCCGCAGCGCGTCGAGCAGCGCGCGGGTGCCCGGTTCGCGCCCGACGGAGACATAGGCGGCCACCGTGCCCGCCTCCGCGACCTCCGGCAGGGCCAGCGCCCGGTGGGTCAGCGCCGCCCCGGACACCTCCAGCTCATCAGGGGTCAACCCGGCCCTCACCGCCAGGAGGCCCTTCCGCAACTCACCCTTGGTACCGTCGTACTTGATCACTGTTCGTACAAACTCCCTGTGTCGGGTCATACTCGGTGGAGCCTCATCTTCCGCCCATTCCCAACCGTTAGTGTTCGGCCCATGACTCAATCGCGTCCTCGGATCAGCAAGGCTGTCATCCCTGCCGCCGGTCTCGGCACCCGCTTCCTTCCGGCCACCAAGGCCACGCCCAAGGAGATGCTGCCGGTCGTCGACAAGCCGGCGATCCAGTACGTGGTGGAGGAAGCCGTCCTGGCCGGGCTGTCGGACGTCCTCATGATCACCGGCCGTAACAAGCGGCCGCTGGAGGACCACTTCGACCGCAATTACGAGCTGGAGGAGGCCCTGCGGCGCAAGGGCGACGACTCCCGGCTCGCCCGGGTGCAGGAGTCCAGCGACCTGGCGACCATGCACTACGTCCGCCAGGGCGACCCCAGGGGCCTCGGGCACGCCGTGCTGTGCGCGGCCCCCCACGTGGGCGACGAGCCGTTCGCCGTGCTCCTCGGCGACGACCTGATCGACGCCCGGGACCCGCTGCTGTCGAACATGGTCGACATCCAGCGCAAGCACGGCGGCAGCGTGATCGCCCTGATGGAGGTCGACCCCTCCCAGGTCCACCTCTACGGCTGCGCGGCGGTCAAGCCCACCGACGTCGACGGCGTGGTGGAGATCACCGGCCTGGTCGAGAAGCCCGACGCCGCCGAGGCGCCCAGCAACTACGCGGTGATCGGCCGCTATGTCCTGGACCCCGCCGTCTTCGACGTGCTGCGCGAGACCGAGCCCGGCCGCGGCGGCGAGATCCAGCTCACCGACGCCCTCCAGGCCCTCGCCGCCGAGCCCGGCCTCGGCGGGCCCGTGCACGGCGTGGTCTTCAAGGGCCGCCGCTACGACACCGGGGACCGCGGTGACTACCTCCGCGCCATTGTCAGACTGGCGTGCGAACGTGAAGATCTAGGACCGGACTTCCGCGCCTGGCTTCGCCGTTACGTCACCGAGGAGATGTAGCACCTTGAGCAAGACCGCCGACAAGGGCACTCACGCGCACACCGACGTGGCGAGGGACGACGAGCGCCTCTGGTCGGTGGAGGAACACCTCGGCGACATCCTGGACCGGATCCGCCCGCTGGAGCCGATCGAGCTCCAGATCCTGGACGCCCAGGGCTGCGTCCTGGTCGAGGACGTCACCGTGCCGCTCGCCCTGCCCCCCTTCGACAACAGCTCCATGGACGGCTACGCCGTCCGCACGGCCGACGTCGAGGGCGCGAGCGAGGAGTTCCCGGCGGTCCTGACCGTCATCGGGGACATCGCCGCGGGCAGCGGCGAGCTCCCCACCGTCGGGCCCGGCGAGGCCGCCCGCATCATGACCGGCGCGCCCCTGCCGCCCGGCGCCGAGGCCGTCGTCCCCGTGGAGTGGACCGACGGCGGCACGGGCGAGGGCCCCGCCGCCGCCATGGCCGCCCACAGCGCCGCACCCGAGGGCGCCACGGGCGAGGTCCGCGTGCACCGGCCGGTCGCCGCCCGGGGGCACGTCCGCGCCCGTGGCAGCGACGTCGCCGCCGGGGAGCTCGCCCTCGCCGTCGGCACGGTCCTCGGCCCGCCCCAGATCGGCCTCCTCGCGGCCATCGGCCGCGCCACCGTGCGGGTCCGGCCCCGGCCGCGCGTCGTCGTCATGTCGACCGGCAGCGAGCTCGTCCCGCCCGGCGAGGCCCTCGGCCCCGGCCGCATCCACGACTCCAACAGCTTCGCCCTGGCCGCCTGCGCCCGCGACGCCGGCGCCCTCGCCTACCGCGTCGGCGCCGTCGACGACGACGCCGAGACCCTCCGCTCCACCCTGGAGGACCAGCTCATCCGGGCCGACGCCGTGGTCACCAGCGGCGGCGTCAGCGTCGGCGCCTACGACGTGGTCAAGGAGACCTTCGCCGAGCTGGCCGGCGACGAGGGCAGCGTCTCCTTCCGCAAGCTGGCCATGCAGCCGGGCAAGCCCCAGGGCTTCGGCCGCATCGGCCCCGACCGGACGCCCCTGTTCGCCCTGCCCGGCAACCCCGTCAGCGCGTACGTCTCCTTCGAGCTGTTCGTCCGGCCCGCCCTCCGCGCCCTGATGGGCCTCGCCCCCTTCGACCGCCCCACCGTCCGCGCGGTCTGCGCCGACGCGATCACCTCCTCGCCCGAGGGCCGCCGGCAGTACCTGCGCGCCCGCCACGAGGACGGCGAGGTCAGGCTCGTCGGCGGGGCGGGCTCGCACCTCGTCAAGGCGCTCGCCGAGGCCAACGCCCTGATAGTCGTCCCCGAGGCGACCACGGCCGTCCCGGCCGGCACCGAGCTCGACGTCGTCCTCCTCGACCGGACTCCCTGACACGCTCCCGATACGGTGTCTGCCCACAGGACCGGATCAGGAGAACGATGAGCAGCGCCCAGGACTCCAGCCTCACCCATCTGGACAGCGCGGGGGCGGCCCGCATGGTCGACGTCTCGGCCAAGCCCGTCACCGCCCGCACCGCCCGCGCGAGCGGCCGGGTCCTCGTCTCCCCGGAGGTCGTGCGGCTGCTGCGCGGCGAGGGCGTGCCCAAGGGCGACGCCCTGGCCACCGCCCGGATCGCGGGGATCATGGGAGCCAAGCGCACCCCCGACCTCATCCCGCTCTGCCACCCCCTCGCGGTGTCCGGCGCGAAGGTCGACCTGACGGTCGCCGACGACGCCGTCGAGATCAGCGCCACCGTGAAGACCACCGACCGCACGGGCGTCGAGATGGAGGCCCTGACGGCCGTCACCGTGGCCGCGCTGACCGTCGTCGACATGGTGAAGGCCGTCGACAAGGCCGCGGTCATCACGGACGTACGGGTCGAGGAGAAGACGGGCGGCAAGTCCGGGGACTACGCGCGCGCCGCGCGGGACGGGAGCGGGGCGTGAGCACGCCGGCCGGCGCGCCCGCGGAGAACTCCCCGGGCGCCGCTCCGGGCCCGTACCGCGCGCTCGTCGTCACCGCCTCCAACCGGGCGGCCGCCGGGGTCTACGCCGACCGCGGCGGACCGCTCCTCGCGGCCGGTCTGACGGAGCTCGGCCTCGCGGTCGACGGGCCGCGCGTGGTCCCCGACGGCGACCCCGTCGAGGCGGCCCTGCGGGAGGCCGTCGCGGCGGCGTACGACCTGGTGGTCACCACGGGCGGCACCGGCATCTCGCCCACCGACCGGACCCCCGACGCCACCCGTCGCGTCCTCGACTACGACATCCCGGGCATCCCCGAGGCCCTGCGCGCCGAGGGGCTGGCGAAGGTCCCCACCGCCGCGCTCTCCCGGGGGCTCGCCGGGGTGGCCGGCCGCACCCTGATCGTGAACCTCCCGGGCTCGACGGGCGGGGTCCGCGACGGCCTGGCCGTGCTGGGCCGGCTGCTGCCGCACGCCCTGGACCAGGTCCACGGCGGTGACCACACCAGACCGGGGAGCCCGAGCTGAGCGCCGTCCGGCCCGCGGAGCTGGCCGACGGGGAGGTGCTGCTGCGCCCGATCCGGCTGCGTGACCAGCACGCCTGGCGCGAGGTCAACCGGCGCAACCGCGACTGGCTGCGCCCCTGGGAGGCCACCATTCCGCCGCCCCCGCCGGGCGGTCCGGTCGCCCAGCGGCCCACGTACCGGCAGATGGTCCGCCATCTGCGGGCCGAGGCGCACGCGGGGCGGATGCTGCCCTTCGTCATCGAGTACCAGGGGCGGCTGGCCGGGCAGCTGACGGTGGCCGGGATCACCTGGGGCTCGATGTGCTCGGCCCACGTCGGCTACTGGGTGGACGCGGCCGTCGCGGGCCGGGGCGTGATGCCGACGTCCGTCGCGCTCGCCGTCGACCACTGCTTCCGTACGCTGGGGCTGCACCGGGTGGAGGTCTGCATCCGGCCGGAGAACCTGCCCAGCCGCCGGGTGGTGGAGAAGCTCGGCTTCCGCGAGGAGGGGCTGCGGCCCCGCTATCTGCACATCGACGGGGCCTGGCGCGACCACCTCGTCTACGCGCTGACGGCGGAGGAGACGGGGGACGGGCTGCTGGCGCGCTGGCACCGGGCGCGGCCCGGCACCCACTCGGTCGACAGCGCTGAATAGGAAAAACAAACCGAGCAAGCAAACCGAGCAAGCAAACCGAACAGGGAAGCGAATAAACGTTCGAAATTGACTGTCAATTGACGGTATTCGAGTGATCTCGGCCCCAACAATCACAAAAAAAGTTCGAGATATCAGCCGGATCGTGCGACACACCGGGCCAATTGGCGGAATCCCTCGCGTGGACCCCTCTACGGTGTGAACTGTGAGCAGCAGCGGCCTCATCTACGCAGTCATCGTCGGGGCCTGGGCCGCCTACTTGGTGCCGATGTGGCTCCGTAGGCAGGACGAGCTCAATGAGGCCCGTCCGACGGAACGCTTCAGCACCGCCATCCGGCTCTTGTCCGGACGGGCGGGAATGGAGCGCCGTTACGCCAAGGACCTGGAAGGGCGCGCCTCCGACGACGCGCCGGTCTCAGCCGAGCCCGCGGAGCCGGAGGCCCGCGTGCCCGAGCCGGACACGCCGACCGCGATGGTCGACGTCCGGCCCTTCGGCACGCCCTCCCCGGGTTCCCCGGGAGCGCAGCCGGCCGGGCAGGCGTCGCCGTCCGGCGTGTCCGGAGCCGCCGGCGCGGCGGCCGCCTCGGCGGCGGCCGAGCGCGCCCGGCGCTCGAAGGTGCTCGCGCGCCGCCGCCGCACCACCGTGGTCCTCTTCCTGGCCTTCACCGTCGGCGCGGTCGTCGCGGGCGTGGGCGGGCTGGCGTTCCTGTGGGTCCCGGCCGCACCGGCCCTGCTGCTCAGCGCGTACATCATCTATCTGCGGATCCAGGAGCGGCGCCGGTTCGCCTTCACCATGGACCAGCGCCGCGCCGAACTGGCCGCCCAGCGGCTCCGTGAGGGCCGCCCCCGCCCTCACGCGGCGGCGCCGGACCCCGTGACCGCCGCCGCCCCCGTTGACACGGTCTCCCACCCCGCGCCCACCCCGCCGCCGGCCGCCGAGCCCTCGGTGACGGCGGACCGCCGGGCGCTCGTCGAGCAGACGGACCACGCGGAGTGGGTCGACCAGCAGCGCGACCGCCGCGCCGGCGGCGAGGGCTGGGAGCCCGTGCCCGTCCCGCTGCCGACGTACGTCACCGCACCGGTCGCCCCGCGCGGCGCGGAGAGCGTCGACCTCGGCGCGCCCGACACCTGGAGCTCCGCCCGCTCCAGCACCGCCGAACCGGCGGCCGCCCCCGCCCCCGCGCAGGAGCGCCGCCCGTCCCGCGCCCGCCGCCGCCCCCGCGAGCGCGGCCGCACCCCCCTCTTCGACCAGTACGCGGAGGACGGCCGCCCCCGCGCGGCCAACGAGTGACCGGGGCCGTCCGGGACCCCCGCCGCTGACCAGCGGGGGAGCGGATTTCCAAGCACCCGGATGGAGGTGCTAGAGTTTCACTCGTTGCAAGGGCCTGTGGCGCAGTCTGGTAGCGCACCTCGTTCGCATCGAGGGGGTCTGGGGTTCAAATCCCCACAGGTCCACCGCAGCGCCTCTCCCGGGTCCGACCGGGAAAGGCTGACGGAATCCCGTCCGATCATCACGATCGGGCGGGATTCCGTCGTTGTGGGGGCCGTTGGCCTTTTCGCCGGCCCGCAGGTTGGTCTGTGGCGTAAGTCACCCTCCCTTTCGTGCCGGGGATTCCCGGCACCGGGCGGGTGGTTCGCCGGGTGCGCCCGGCCCTCAGAGTTTCGCCGCGACCTCGCGGGCCACTCGGACGATGTCCCCCGACGGCTTCGCCGGGTACGCCGGGTGGTTCCGCGTCCAGCGGTCCTCCAGGGCGAACCAGTCGACGGGCTTCGGCTTGCGGTGGGCCGTCAGGGCCGCGTCCAGCTCCGTGAAGTACGTCTGCCAGCGCAGCCGGTAGAGGCCGCCGACCAGCCCGGACCACTCGCGGTTGGCGTAGTCGTGGAGCTTGCCGCCGTTCGCCGACGCGCGGCCGCCCCAGGTGGTGAGCAGGGACACCGCGTCGTACTCCAGGCGGTCGCGCTCGGCCGCCGAGGAGCCCCAGGAGCGGGCCTCGGCGATCCAGCGGCCCAGCAGGTGGCCCGTGTCCGTGGCGACGGCCTTCTCCAGGAGGTCCATCCAGATCAGCCACTGGTGCGTCAGCTCGCGGAAGCGGGCCCGGTTCCCCGCGTCGTACGCGGCCTTGACCCGGGGCAGCAGGAGCCGGGCGCGGTTGGCCACGCACTGGCGGGTGACGTCGAGGAGGTCGTAGCGGTACGCGCTGCTCCGGCGCATGCCCGGGGCCACCGCGAGCAGTTCGGGCAGGGCCCGGTCGAACTGCTCCGCGTCGTAGCGCAGGGCGCGCGGCGACCAGGCCGCCGCATGACTCACCGCCAGGTCCGGGCGGGCGCCGAACAGGCCGTCGGCGGGCTCGCTCCAGCGGTCCGCGCGGCTGGTGCCGTAGGCCGTGCGGCGCAGGACGTCCCAGGCGCGTACGGCGTGGGCGTCCGCGCCGCCGTAGCGGTAGCGCGGCCACTGCTCGAACCACTCCTGGAGCGCCACCGGCCCGTCCGTCCACGGCAGGTCGCTGAAGAGAGCCAGGGCCGCCGGGTTGTTGTCGGCGGACTCCGGCATCAGGGCGATGCCGTCCATGGCGCTGCCGTTCCGGGTGCGCCAGTCGTCGTACAGGGCGGCCCAGTCGGGGGTGTTGGCGCCCATCGCGGTGTGGCCGCCGAAGTTCCAGATCGACCCGAAGGCGTAGGGCGTGCCGCCCCAGTCGGCCTCGCGGTCGGTGACGTTCGGGTAGTGATCGGAGATGCCGTCGAGGATCAGCATGCGGCTGTTGTCGACCGCGTCGACGATCTCGCGGCGCGGGTTCTCCTGCCAGCCGAGGATGGCCCAGGTGGCCTTCGGGTGCGCGGCGCGCAGCGCCTTCTCCACGGCCTTGGCCGCCTCGCCCACGGGGACGTCGCCGGGCTTGCCGCCCTCGTGCAGCAGGTCCATCTTGTACATCGACGTGGCGCCGAACAGCTCCCGCTGCACCCGGTAGAAGGTCCCGGCCACGCGCCCGAAGTGCCGGGTGCGCGGGTCGAGCCAGTCCGGGCGGCGGAACCCGCCCCAGTTTCCCTGCGGGACGGTGCGCGCGCCGGGGTTGCGGCGGGCGAAGCCGGGCGGCACCGTGCCGAAGTAGCCGGGGAACACCGGCGTCATGCCCAGCTCGCGCAGCCGCCGCACGATCCTCTTCGCCAGGGCGACGCGGCGGTCGAGGAGCGCGCCGGAGACCGGCCCGCCGAAGGAGGACATGTTCTGCAGCAGCCACCACGGCTGATGGGCGGGGCCGGGCAGCCAGCCGCGCAGCTCCGCGTCGCCGTAGCCGTACTCCGCGAACGTCCGGCGGTAGACCGCGTCGGCGCCCGCGTAGACCAGCACCTCGTTGTAACCATGGAGGGCCAGTACATCGATTTCCCGCTCCCAGTAGTCCCACTCCCTGTACGGCCCGGTGTAGCCGTCGCTGGTGTCGTTGAGGGCGAAGCGGTGGGTGACGTTCGCGACCTTGACGAGCGGGGTACGGACGCCGGGGAGACGGTCGGGGAGGGCGGTCTGCGCACCGTTCCAGGAGAAGTGGGCGTGGGCCGTATGTCTGAGGTACCAGTGGAAGCCCGTGAGCTGCACGGCCGGCGTGGTGCCCGCCACCACGAGGGCGCCCGCCCCGCCCGTCACCCGGAAGGCGTCCGCGCCGCCCGTGCGCGGCACGGTGCGGAAGGTGACCTGGCGGTGGTGGCGGGGCAGCAGCCGGGCGAGCGCGGCAGCGGCGGCGGCAGCGGAGGGCCCGGCCGCTGCCTCGGCCGCGCCGGCCGCCGTCACGCGGTCGGCGCCGGCGGTGTCCCCTGCCGCGCCACCGGCCTCGTCGTCGGCCGCCGCTCCGGCGGCGGGCAGGCCCACGGCCCCGAGTGCGGCGGATCCGGCGAGCGCACCGAGGAGCGAGCGACGGGCGATGTGCATGAGTGACCTCCACCGTGGCACTGCGGCGACCGGACTGGACCACTGGAGCGCGGTGATCCTACGAGCTGACGACCGCCGGGGAGCAAGGGCACGGGCGGCAATCCAGCCACTCCGGTTACATTTGGCACGAATGGCCCCATCGGGCGGGTCGGAACTGCTAGGCCGGCGGGCTCATCCGGCCCGTCCGTCCCCTCACAGAAAGCCCGACCCCGTGCGATCCCCGCGAACCCTCCGCGTGTCCCTCGGCGCCGCGGCCCTCGCCGCCGCCCTGGCGGCCGCGCTGCTGTGCGGGTGCGCCGACCCCGGCGGGCTGAAGATCAGCGGCCCCGCGCAGAGCCCACCGGCGACCACCGCGGGCCCGGTCTATGTCTCGGAAGGCCCGGGGAAGCCCCCGCAGCGCCGCCCGGAGGCCCTCACGCTCTCCGACACGGTCCAGCTGACCGGCCTGCGCTGGCAGACCTGGGGCGGGCCCACCGCCGAGGGCGTCGGCAGCCTGGCGGGCACCTGGTGCGGCACGGGATGCCCGGCGAAGTCGTACAAGGCCAAGGTCACGCTCAGCGGGCTCGTACGACAGGATCGTTCCGCCTACTACAGCCGCGCGACGGTCGACGCCGACGGCCTGCCCGCCGAGCGATCCGCACCGGTCTCCGCCGGCCTGCGCGACCTCCGGCTCCACGTCCCCCAGCGTTAGCCGTCGAGGAGCCACCAGCCATGGGACTGCGTACGAAGATCGGTGTGGCCATCACCGCCACGGCCGCCCTGGTCGCGGTCATCATGGGCCTCGTCGTGCACCACCGCACCGCCACGAACCAGCTGGAGACCGCCCGCGAGTCCATCGAGACCAGGCTCGGCGCGGCCGTCGAGGACCACGCGGCGGGCGTCGACCGGCCCCGGACGCTGATCAACCCCGACCGGATACCCGGGCCCCTGCGGGCCGCGATCGACAAGGGCAAGCGCGCCACGTACCTGGAGCTCGGCGGCCCCGAGCCGATGCTCTGGGCGGGCAGCCGGCTGGGCCGCGACACCATCGTCGTCAAGCACCCCTACACCCGGCAGGCGGACAACCTCCGCGAGCTCGACGAGGTCCTGTGGTGGGCGGGCGGCCTCGGCACGGCCTTCGCGTGCGTCGTGGGGGTGGGCCTCGCGACCGTCGCGGGCCGCCGCCTGAACGCCTCCGCGCGCACCGCCGAGCGGATAGCCCAGGGCGACCTCAGCGCCCGGCTGCGGCCGCGCGGCGGCAGGGACGAGATCGCGCGGCTGACGGTCGCCGTCAACACCATGGCCGACGCGCTGGCCGCCCGGCTGACGGCCGAGCGCGAGGTGACCGCGAACATCGCGCACGAGCTGCGCACCCCGGTGGCCGGCCTGGTCGCGGCGGCGGCGCTGCTGCCGCCCGGCCGGCCCGCCGAGATGGTCCAGGAGCGGGCGCGGCGGGTGAGCGGGCTGATGGAGGACGTCCTGGAGGTCGCCCGGCTGGACGGTTCGGCGGAGCGCGCCGACACGGACGTACGGGCGCTGGGGGAGCTGACGCGGCGGGCGGTACGCGGGGTGGGGGCGCCGGAAGGGGCTGCCGGGGCCGCCGCGACGGCCGAGGCGGAGGTCCGGATCGTCGCGGACACCTTGGTCGAGACGGACGGGCGGCGCGTGGAGCGGACCCTGGCCAACCTGGTGACCAACGCGTTCCGGCACGGCCGGGCGCCGGTCGTCGTCGAGGTGGACGGCGGCGTCGTCCGGGTGCGGGACAGCGGGCCCGGCTTCCCGCCGGAGCTGCTCGCCCAGGGCCCGCAGCGGTTCCGTACGGGCTCGGGGTCGGGCCTGGGCCTGGGGCTGGGCCTGACGATCGCGTCGGGCCAGGCCCGGGTGCTGGGCGCGAGGCTGACGTTCGCGAACCCGGAGGGCGGGGGAGCGGAGGCCACGCTGGACCTCAGGGGGGCGGTGCGCGGACCGGGCGACGCCGGGTGCGGGTGCGGGGGCACCGGGACGGCGGCGGACGCGGAGGCGTGAACGCGCGGGGTGCGAACATGCGGACCGGCGGAGTAACCGCAAAAGTGGGACCGACGGTTTCGACGGCGTCCGGCGGAGAGCGGAACCCGCCGGCGCGTACGCAGCGGACGCATGGGAGCGGCCACGATGGACGAACACGTCCTGTTCATGAACGTCGACGGCCCCGGGGCGGGCCGGCACGCCCTCGACGCCCTCCGGCAGGCGCACGAGGACGGTGACATCCGGCTGCGCGAGGCCACGGTGATCAGCCGGGACGCGGAGGGCAACCTGGAGTTCCCCGACTCCGAGGACCACACCGGCACGGCGCGCGGCTTCGCGGTGGGCGGCCTGGTCGGCGGGCTCGTCGGCATCCTCGGCGGCCCGCTGGGCATCATGATCGGCTTCGGGGCGGGCGGGCTGATCGGCGGCGCCCGTGACGCGCGCGAGGCCACGGCGGCGAACGCGGCGGTGGAGATGCTGGCGGCGGAGGTGCCGCCGGGCAGCACGGTCCTGATCGCGGAGGTGGCGGAGGACCGCCCGGAGCTGGTGGACGGGGCGCTGGAGCCGTACGGGGACGCGGTGGAGCGGTATCCGGCGGAGGGGGTGCGGAAGGCGGTGGAGGCGGCGATCGAGGGCAAGTGAGGTGGGGCGCGCTCTAGACGAGGAAGCTCTTGGTGAAGCACCGGCTGCTGTCGTGGAACCGGTACATGCCGAACTTCCGCTCGGCGGGCTCGTAGCCCGAGGAGAGGTAGAGGGCGATGGCCTCGGGCTGCATGATGCCGGTCTCCAGCACCATCCGGGTGCGCCCGGCCCGGCGCGCGTCGTCCTCCAGGGCGGCGAGGATCTTCCGGGCGAGCCCGCGCCCGCGCGCGCCCCCGACCACGTACATCCGCTTCACCTCGGCGTCCCCGTCGGCGTACCCCTCCTCGCCCGCCTCCCGCGACCGCCAGCCGCCGGTGGCGACGGGGGTGCCGTCCTCGTCGTAGGCGATGAGATATAGGCCACGCGGCGGGTCGAACTGCGCCGGGTCCATGGGGGAGAGGTCGCCGTCGCCGTAGCGTTCCACGTACTCCTGCTGCACCTGGTCAGTGAGGTCCACGGCGTCCGGGTGATCGTAAGCGGCAGTCACGATGCGCATCGGAAAATCGTACGGGCGGGTGGGCGCTCGGCGGCAGGGGTGTCTCGGAAGTCGGTATCGTGCCGGAATGCTCACCGTGACCTCTGTGAATGTGAACGGGCTGCGCGCCGCCGCCAAGAAGGGCTTCGTGGAGTGGCTGGCCACGACCGAGGCCGATGTCGTCTGCCTCCAGGAGGTGCGCGCCGAGGCCCACCAGCTCCCCGACGAGGTCCGGGAACCGGCCGGCTGGCACACGGTGCACGCCCCGGCGGCGGCCAAGGGCCGCGCGGGCGTCTCGATCTACTCGCGCCGGGAGCCTGAGGCGGTACGGATCGGCTTCGGCTCGGCCGAGTTCGACGGCAGCGGCCGCTATGTGGAGATCGACCTGCCCGGCGTCACGGTCGCGAGCCTGTACCTGCCCTCGGGCGAGGTGGGCACGGAGCGCCAGGACGAGAAGGAACGCTTCATGGCGGAGTTCCTGCCGTACCTGGTCGCGCTCCGCGCGCGGGCGGCGGCGGACGGCCGTGAGGTGATCGTCTGCGGCGACTGGAACATCGCCCACACCGAGGCCGACCTCAAGAACTGGAAGGCCAACCGCAAGAGCGCCGGCTTCCTCCCCGAGGAGCGCGCCTGGCTGACCCGCGTCTTCGACGAGGCGGAGTACGTGGACGTGGTCCGCGCCCTCCACCCGGACGTGGCGGGCCCGTACTCCTGGTGGTCCTACCGCGGCCGCGCCTTCGACAACGACTCGGGCTGGCGCATCGACTACCTCGTCGCGACCCCGGGCCTCGCGGCCCGCGCGCTGAAGGCCGTGGTGGAGCGCGCGGCCTCGCACGACCTGCGCTGGAGCGACCATGCGCCGGTCACGGGGGTTTTCAGCGCGTAGCGTCGAACGGTGGACGGCCCGCCCGCACGCCCCTCGATGGGGAACGCACGGGGCGGGCCAACTCAGGCGAGGCCCACTCCGGCCTGGGCCTTGATGGTGTCCACGGCCTCACCGGTGAGCCACCGCAGCGGCACGACGGTCCACCGCTCGCCCTTACGCATGATCACGGCGTTGCCGTCCTTGGTGCGGCCGATGTGCACGAACCCGTGGTCGCGCCGTAGGTCCCTGGCCAGGTGCTCGCCGTGGATCATGCGCTACTTCCCTTCGCGCTCCTCGTCATCGGCCATGCTGCTGTGGACGTTACCGTTCCGGGAGACCCGCGTGTCGGGGTCGGTGACCCGGTCCCTGTTCGCGTCCGGGTCCCAATCGTCGTCGTCCTTCCTACCCATGTTCGCGCGCTCCTTCCAGCGTCAAGCCCCGCGCCGCGTCGATCAACGCGACCCTCGCCCGCAGCACCTCGGCCCCACTGGCGGGGCGTACGTGACCCGGGTCCGCTTCCCACTCCAGTCCACCGCCGCCGGGGCGGAGGTGGACGCGGGTCGGGGTGAGGTCCATGACCACGCCGATGCGGTCTTTCCGCATGTCCAGGGCCATCCCGCCCACCGAGAGGGGCTGTTCGTTCGTTGACGCCGACATGTCGTTCTGTGCCATGCCATGAGCGTTCCGTGGCGCGAGTGCGGCGCACAGGGACGTAACGTCCCACCTTTCCGCGTCAGTTGACCACGCCCAGGAACTCGGCCAAGCGGCGCAGGCCGGCGGGCCGGGCGGGCCTCGCCCACAGGTCGCCGACGATCGAGACGGCGAACGTGTGGTGCCGCATCCAGGCCGGGGCGACGCGGCGCAGCGCTTCGAGGGCCTTGACCGCCCCGGCGGCGTCCCCGACGTCCGCGTGGGCGCGGGCCAGGTCCAGCAGCAGCCATGTCCGCCACGAGACCGGGATGTCGCGGCTGAGACGCATTCCCCGGGCCAGCGCCAGGGCGTCCTCGGGGTGGGCGTGCTGCACCGCCAGCCGGACGCGTTCGATCCGTACGGACGACCGGCTGAAGACCGAAAGCATCCTGCCGTCCGCCACGGGGGGCAGCGTGGCCAGGCGGCCGGCGGCGCGCTCGGCGACGGTCATCATCTCGTCGGCCCTGGCGTAGTCCCCCGCGCGGGCGGCGCTGGTCGCCGCCGACATGAGCAGGCCGCCCCAGACTCGCAGCCCCTCCGCCGTGCCGGGGTGCTCCCGCTCGACGGTGTCGGCGGCATAAACGGCCACGTGCGAGGCGTCGTCCAGCCGGTTCTGCCGCTGGTAGGCCCAGGCGACCGAGTTGGCGAGCATCGGCGCGAGCAAGGGGTCCGACGACAGGGCCGCGGCGGCCATGGCACGCTCCAGGCTCGCCAGGGCGAGGTCGGACTTCCCCAGCCGGATCGCCAGATGGCCGCCGAGCTGCAGGGCTTTCCCCAGGGCCGCCTGTCCGGCCGCCCGGTCATCGGGGCCGCCGACGGCGGCGGTCAGCCGGGCGTCCTCGACGATGCCCGGCAGCACCTCCATCAGGCGCCCGAACTCGGCCGCGTGGTACAGCGTCCACCCCTCGGCGATCTCCGCCCGGAGCAGGGGGAGTGACAACGTCTCGGCGCCGGACGGGTCGGGCGGCGGGGCGAAGAGCGGTGGCATGATCGCGCGGCGTACGGCGACGAGCGCAGGCGGGTCGGCGTCCCCGGTCGAGGGCGCGCCGGGCGGATCACCCAGCAGGCCCGTCAGCTCGACCCCGAGCCCTCGGGCCAGGGCGTGCAGCGTCGGCAGCCGGGCGGAGTGCTTGCGCTTCTGCTCCAGCTTCCGCACGACGTCGACGGAGACACCGGACCGCTCCGCCAGCCCTTCCTGAGTCAGCCCGGCGAGCCGCCGCAGCCTCGCCAGCCGGTCACCCAGGTGCTCAGGTCCCATGCCTCGACGTTACGCCCAACGGGGCTGGACCGGCACGGCGTTCACCCCGGTGGCGGCGCCCGGCGGGTCCTAGGCTTGTGCCGTGTCCCGCACCGAGTACTACGACGACCCCACCGCCCCCGAGCCCAACTCCCTGGCCGTCGCCGCCTCGGCCGTCGTCACCGACGACGCGGGCCGCGTCCTGCTCCAGTGCCGCCGCGACAGCGGCCTGTGGGCCCTGCCGGGCGGTGGCATGGAGATGGGTGATTCCCTGCCCGGCGCGGCCGTGCGTGAGGTCAAGGAGGAGACCGGGCTCGACGTGGAGATCACCGGGCTCGTGGGGACGTACACCGATCCGCGGCACGTGATCGCCTATACGGACGGCGAGGTGCGCCGGCAGTTCAACGTCTGCTTCACGGCCCGGATCACCGGGGGCGCGCTCGCCGTCTCGGAGGAGTCCACCGAGGTCCGCTTTATCGCGCCGGACGAACTGGACGCACTCCCCATGCACCACACCCAGCGCCTCCGGCTGAGCCACTACCTCGACCACCGGGAGCGGCCCCACCTGGGCTGACACCCGGCGGTGTCCCTCCCTCACAACCCCGCCGAACCCCCCGCGATCTCCCGCAACGCCTCCAGATGGCGTCCGTACGCCGCCCTGCCCTCGTCCGTCAGGCTCAGCCAGGTCCGGGGGCGGCGTCCCGCCCGGCCCTTCTCCACTGCCACCAGGCCCGCTTCCTCCAGGGCCGAGACCTGTTTGGAGAGGGCCGAGTCGGTGACCTCGACCAGGTCGCGGACGAAGGCGAAATCCGCCTTGTCGACCTGGGAGAGGGCCGCCGTCACGGAGAAGCGCACCGCGGAGTTGAGCAGGGGTTCCAGTGCGTGGCGGGGGTGGGGGCGCCGGTCGTTCCCGGGGGTGGTCGTCATGGCCGGCGTCGTGTCTCCAGGAGGGCGCCCGTCGCCAGGGGCAGCGCACAGGCCAGGGCGGCGGCCGCCGCGAACGGCCGGCTGTCCGCGAACACCGTGGTGCCGAGCACGACGGCCGGGCCGAGGATGAGCGCCCAGGCGCCCACCACCAGGCCGTGCTTGAGGCCGAATCCCCGGCGGACGACGCGCTGCCGGCCGGCGTAGACGCTCAGACCCGTCACGAGGAGCGCGTTGGCCACCGCGTAGACCATCGCCGAGGTGAAGCCGTGCCACAGCAGGGCCATCGGCACCAGCGCCGGCTGGCTCGCCGCGAACACCCACAGGTAACGGGCGTACCAGCCGCTCCGGTCCCGGGCCGCCCGTTCCAGGGCCGCCGCGCGGCCCAGTGCTCCCACGGCGTCGGCGACTTCCCGCATGACTCCCCCTCCGTAGCCGGTCCCGCTTTTCACTTGCCAGAATGGCGAATACTTTCCATATTGGCAAGTAAGTGGCGTCCGCGATCCGACGGCCGCCCACCACTCCCGGCCCCAGGAGGCCCCCGTCCCTCCGAAGCGCACCTGGCCGGACTCCGTCACCCGCGCCGATCTCCCGTCATTCGCCCTGGTCAGTGCAGAGGACGACACGGAATGGGGCGTCTGCGCCGAGATGGAAGGGCTGTTCGCCGGCCCGTACCGCCGGCCCTTTCCGCTGATCGGGTGCGACCCGGCCGGGCCCCTGCGCGACGCACTGGCGGGTGGCGAGCCCCGCCTCGGCGACCTCTGGGTGGTGCCGCGGGCCGACGGGACGTGCCCCGAGGGGTCGGAGCGGCTCGACGCGTGGCCGTCGGAGGGCGTGCGGGTCGTCGGGCACCGGCCCCACCCGGGCAGCGCCTCGCTGTGGGACGTCGACATCGAGGCCGCGGACGGCTCCCCGGAACCGCCCGACGACCCGTACCTCGGGGCCGGTGCGATGCTGCACGACGGGCGCGAACCTCCGGGGAAGGGGCGGGCGGACGTCGTCCTCCGCTGACGGCCGCCCGGTCACGAAGGGCCGCCTTCGGCGCGAATAAGGCGTTTGGGCGGGTGATGTTCGGCTTCTTCTGCGGCTCCCGCACCTTCTTGCTTCAATTTCCTTGTGCGGGTGCCCTGTCGCGCGACAGGGCGAACCACTCCCCGTCGTGTGGGCCGTACTTACGGCATGGGTCCGCCCACGCGATCGCCGCCGTCCTCAGCCGGGTCGGGCAGGTCCCGGCTCCTCGGCGGCGCCGTGCGCACCGAGCCATTCATCGAGTTCGGTGCGCACGCGCCGGTCCATGGCCATCGCCACCTCCGCCTCCACCACCGTGCCCGCGAGCGGGCGCAGCTGTTCGAGGCTCTCGGTGATGCGGGCGAGTTCGGCGGGAGGCACGGCCCGGCCCGACGCGGCGCGGGCGAGGGCGCCCGCCAGGACATGGGTGCGGATGAGGGTCGTGAAGGTCTCCGCGAGGGCGTCGGCGTGGACGCGGACCTCACGGCCGGCGGCCAGCACCGCCGCCAGCGGGACGCCGTGGGCCACCAGGGCCGTCGAGGCGTCGAGCAGGCGGCGGCTGATGTGGACGAGATCGTCGCCGTCCAGCCTGAGGTAGCCGATGTCCACGGAGGCCGTGAGGTTCTCCGGGGTGACCTCGCCCGGGAAGCGGTCGGCCAGTTCGGCCGGGGTGAGCCGGACCGCGGTCTCCGCCGACCAGGGGACGGTGATGGCGGCGCCCGCCAGCCCCAGGAGCTCCCCGACGTCCCGCCCGCACTCGAACGCCGTGAGCAGCTCGGCGATGCCGCCCAGCGTGTGGCCGCGCTCCAGGAGCGCCGCGATGACGCGCAGCCGGGCCAGGTGATGCCCTCCGTACCAGGCGATGCGGCCCTCCCGGCGCGGCGGCGGGAGCAGTCTGCGCTCGCGGTAGAAGCGCACCGTGCGGACGGAGAGACCGGCCGCCTCGGCCAGCTCCGCGACCCGGTATTCGCGCGGTCCGGGCAGGGCGGCACGGCTCGCCTCGGCGGGCCCGGGGGCGCCTTCGTCACTCGCCACGCCCGCAGCCTATGCCTTTACGCCCCCGGGGGAAGCCCCCTCGAACCGCCGGTAACTTCCTTGCCCCGGGCCTCTATCGCTCCTTCGCCCACTGTCCTACGCTCCCACCGTGCCAGCAATCACTGGCACGGTCGACGCGAGTGACCGGAAGGCGGCGGCATGGCCGAGCACGAGCACGAGCACACACGGGTGGCGGTGATCGGGTCCGGATTCGGCGGCCTCGGGGCGGCCGTGCGATTGCGCCGCGAGGGCATCACGGACTTCGTCGTCCTGGAGCGGGCCGACTCGATCGGCGGCACCTGGCGGGACAACTCCTATCCCGGCTGCGCCTGTGACGTCCCCTCCCACCTCTACTCCTTCTCCTTCGCCCCCAATCCCCGCTGGCCCCGCAACTTCTCCGGCCAGCCGCACATCCGCGCCTATCTGGAGCACGTCGCCGACACCTTCGGCCTCCGCCCCCACCTGCGCCTCGGCTGTGAGGTGCGCGGCCTGCGCTGGGACGCCGACCGGCTGCTCTGGGAGATCGACACCGCCACCGGCCCGCGCACCGCCGACGTCGTCGTCTCCGCGTGCGGCCCCCTCTCCGACCCCAGCGTCCCCGACGTCCCCGGCCTGGACTCCTTCCCCGGCAAGGTCTTCCACTCCGCCCGTTGGGATCACTCCTACGAGCTGCGCGGCAAGCGCCTCGCCGTCGTCGGCACCGGCGCCTCCGCCATCCAGATCGTCCCGGCCGTCCAGCCCGACGTCGGCCGGCTGACCCTCTTCCAGCGCACCGCGCCCTGGGTGCTGCCCCGCGCCGACCGCCGCATCACCGCCGCCGAGCGCTGGCTGCACACCCGGCTGCCCGCGACCCGTGTCATGCGCCGCGGGTTCCTCTGGGGCGTACGCGAAGCGCAGGTCAGCGTCTTCACCAAGCGCCCGGAACGTTTCGGCCTGGTGGAGAACGTCGCCAGGACGCATCTGCGCAAGGCCGTCAAGGATCCCGCGCTACGGGCCGCGCTCACCCCCGACTACCGCATCGGCTGCAAGCGGATCCTGCTCTCCAACGACTACTACCCCGCCCTCACCCGGCCCAATGTGGACGTGGTGGCCGCGGGCCTCGCCGAGGTCCGCGGGGCGACGCTGATCGCCTCCGACGGCACGGAGACGGAGGCCGACGCGATCGTCTTCGGCACCGGGTTCCGGGTGACCGACGTGCCGATGGCCGGGTCCGTGACCGGTGTCGACGGCGTCACCCTCGCCGAGGCGTGGCGGGGCGGCATGGCCACCCTGCGCGGCGCCACCGTCCACGGCTTCCCCAACTTCCTGATGATCCTCGGCCCCAACACCGGCCTCGGCAACAGCTCGATGATCCTGATGATCGAGTCCCAGCTGAACTATCTCGCCGACTACATGCGCCAGTTGGACACCCTCGGCGGCCGTGCGGCGCTCGACGCCCGCCGCTCCGCCATGGGCGTCTGGAACCGCGGCCTCCAGTCGCGGATGCGGCGTACGGTCTGGAGCACCGGGGGCTGCCGCAGCTGGTATCTGGACGACGAGGGCCGCAACACCACCCTCTGGCCGGACACCACCGCCGCGTTCCGCCGCGCCACCCGGCGCGTCGACCTCACCGAGTACCAGCTGCTACGGGCACCCAGGGCCGGTACGGCCGCACCCGCACCGGCAACCACACCCGGCACCGTCACGGAGGCAGCGCGATGAGCGGACGTACCCCCCTGGAAGGCCAGGTCGCCGTGGTCACCGGGGCCGCGCGCGGGGTCGGGGAGCAGCTCGCCCGCAAGCTCTCCGCCCGGGGCGCCAAGGTCGCGCTGGTCGGCCTGGAGCCCGACGAGCTGCGCCGTGTCGCCCGCTCGCTCCACGAGGACGCGGCCCACTGGCACGCCGACGTCACCGACCACGAGGCGATGGCCGAGGTCGCCGCCGAGGTCAAGGCCCGGTTCGGCAAGGTGGACGTCGTCGTCGCCAACGCGGGCATCGCGGGCGGCGGCCCCTTCACCGGCTCCGATCCACAGACGTGGCGGCGCGTCGTCGAGGTCAACCTCATCGGCAGCGCCGTCACCGGCCGCGCCTTCCTGCCCGTGCTGGCCGAGAGCCGCGGCTATCTCCTCCAGATCGCCTCCCTCGCCGCCCTCGCCCCGGCGCCCATGATGAGCGCGTACTGCGCCTCGAAGTCCGGCGTCGAGGCGTACGCGCACTGTCTGCGCGCCGAGGTCGGCCACCAGGGCGTACGGGTCGGCGTCGGCTATCTCACCTGGACCGACACCGACATGGTGCGCGGGGCCGACGAGAACGACGTGATGCGCGAGATGCGGCAGCGCCTGCCGTGGCCCCTGAGCCGCACCTATCCGCTGGGTCCGGCCGTCGACCGTCTGGTCGCCGGCATCGAGCGGCGCTCCGCCCACGTCTACGCGCAGAGCTGGCTGCGCGGCCTCCAGCCCGTACGCGGCCTGCTGCCCGGCCCCCTCGCGCTGGGCGCCCGGCGCGAGATGCGCCGGTTCGGGCCGAGGCTGGAAGGGATGCGGGGCGGGCTGGTGGGCGCGGGCGGCGCGGCGGACGAGAAGGCCCGTGCGGAGCGGCCCGGGGGCCGGGCGTAGCGTTCCGTAATCGTCCGATATGCGCGCCGTGGGGGTGCGTGCCACGCTGATCCGGGGCGGTCGTCCGCCCCCATCCCCCCACCCCGCTAGGAGTGAACCAGCATGGGTATCAAGGACGAGATGCAGGCCAAGGCCCAGCAGGCCAAGCAGAAGCTGCAGGGCAAGCAGGACGAGGCCAAGCAGCGCGGCCAGAGCGAGCAGGAGCGGCTCCGCCAGCGCGCGGAACAGGCCCGTCAGAAGGGCCAGCAGTCCTTCGACGACATCCAGGACGATCTGGACGACCGCACCTGACGTCCTGCGCGCAGTCGTAAGAAGAAGCAGTCGTAAGAAGTAAGGGGCACTCCCCATTGGGGAGTGCCCCTTACTTCTTGCCCCTTACTTCTTACGTCTTCTCCGCTCACCTCGGCGGCAGCTCCGGCCGCCTCAGGTCCGGCGCCCCCGAGTAGTCCGGCGGGTTCGCCGCCCCGTGCCGCTCCAGCAGGTCGAGCGCCACCCGCACCGCGTCGTCGAGCTGCTTGTGCCGGCCCTCCGCCCAGTCCAGCGGGGTGCGGTCGATCTCGATGTCGGGCTCGACGCCGTGGTTCTCCACGCCCCAGCCGTACGCGTCGAACCACGCGGCGTTCATGGGCACGGTGATCGCGGTGCCGTCGCCCAGCCGGTGCCGCCCGGTCATCCCGACCACGCCGCCCCAGGTGCGCAGGCCCACCACCGGCCCGATGCCCTGGAGCCGGAAGGCCGCGGTGATCATGTCGCCGTCGGAGGAGGTCATCTCGTCCGCGATCGCGACGACCGGCCCGCGCGGCGCGTTGCTCGCGTAGGAGACCGGCTGGGCGTCCCGCGTCAGGTCCCAGCCGACGATCGTGCGGGTCAGCTTCTCCACCACCAGCTCGCTGATGTTGCCGCCCGCGTTGCCCCGTACGTCCACGATCAGCGCCGGCCGCGACATCTCCATCCGCAGGTCGCGGTTGAACTGCGCCCAGCCGGAGCCGCCCATGTCGGGGATGTGCAGATAGCCGCACTTGCCGCCGCTGAGCTCCCGGACGACCGCGCGGCGCTTGGCCACCCAGTCCTGGTAGCGCAGCGGCCGCTCGTCGACCAGCGGCACGACGGCCACCCGGCGGGCCGGACCCTCGCCCTCCGGCGGCCGGAAGGTCAGCTCCACGGTCGTGCCGCCCGCCGCCGACAGCAGCGGGTACGGGCCCGCCACCGGGTCGACCGGCCGGCCGTCGACGTGGGTGAGCGCGGCGCCCTCCCGGATGCCCGAACCGGCCAGCGGGGAGCGCGCCTTGGAGTCGGAGGAGTCGCCGGGCAGGATGCGGCGCACGGTCCAGGAGCCGTCCTTGCCCCGGACCAGGTTGGCGCCCAGCAGCCCGATGGCCCGCTGGTAGTGCGGCGGGCCCTCGTTGCGGCGGGCCGGGACGACGTAGGCGTGCGAGGTGCCCAGCTCGCCGAGGACCTCGCGCAGCAGGTCCGCGAAGTCGTCGGGGGTGGCGACCCGTTCGACCAGCGGCCGGTACTGCGCCAGCACCGCGTCCCAGTCGACGCCGCACATCCCCGGCTCCCAGAAGTACGCGCGGACGATCCGGCCGGCCTCCTCGTACGCCTGCCGCCACTCGGCCGCCGGGTCCACCTCGTGCAGGATGCGCCGCATGTCGATGAAGACGGTGGAGTCCAGGTCGCCGACGTCCGTGGCGGGCACGGCGCGCAGCTCGCCCTCGTCGTTGACGACCAGCCGGGAGCCGTCGCCGCTGACCGCGAACCAGTCGAGCGAGCTGGTGAGTTCGGTGCGCTTGGCCTTCGCCAGGTCGAAGTGTTCGAGCGTGGGGCGGCCCGAGGTGTCGGCGGGGTTGGCGAACGTCTCGCCGAGGGCGCCGGAGATCGGCCAGCGCAGCCAGACCAGGCCGCCGCCGCTGACCGGGTAGAGCGCCGAGTACTTCGAGGCGGCCACCGGGAACGGCGTCACCCGGCTCTCCAGCCCCTCCACCTCCACCAGCGTCGCCCCGTCCGCACCGCCGTTCTCGTCCGAGTCCAGCCCGCCGGCCGCCGGTCTGCCCTCCGCCGACAGCGCGAACGGCGAGGGCGTCGCGGACGACAGCGGTACGAGGTAGGGACGGCAGCCCAGCGGGAACGAGAGGTCGCCGGTGTGGACGTCGTAGACGGGGTCGAAGCCGCGCCAGGAGAGGAAGGCGAGATAGCGGCCGTCGCGGGTGAAGACGGGCTGCTCGTCCTCGAAGCGGCCGTTGGTGACGTCGACGATCAGCCGGTCCGAGAGCCGGGCGATCTTGATCTGGCGCAGGGAGCGGCCGATGCCGGGGTGCGACCAGGTCAGCCACGCGGAGTCGGGGGAGAAGGCGAGGTCGCGTACGGGGCCGTTGGTGGAGCGGATGAGCTCGCTGACGACGGCTGCCTCGCCGGACCCACCGGCCTTGCCCGCTTCACCCGCCTCTGCCGCCTGCTCTGTCTTCGCCGCCTCACCTGTCTCCGCCGCTTCCTCTGTTTTCACCGCCTCACCTGTCTCCGCCGCCTCACCCGTAGTCGTGTCCACGAGCAGCAGCCGCCCGTCGTGCGCGGCGACCGCCAGCCGCTCGCCGTCCGGTGACGCGAGCAGCTCCTGCACCCGGCCGATCCGGCCCGCCGCGAGGCGCCGGGGTTCGCTGGGCCCGGCGGCGCGCGGGAGCTGCGCGATCTCGATCGCGTCCTCGCCCGCCGCGTCCGTCACATAGGCCACCTGCCCGGTGGAACCGAGCATCTCCGGCAGCCGGACCCGGACGCCCGGGGTGTCGGCGATCGTCCGGGCCGGGCCGTCGCGGTGGGTGAGCCAGTAGAGGCTGCCGCGCACCTGGACGGCGCTGGCCCGGCCGGTCCCGTCCACCGCCAGCGCGTCGACGTGGGAGGCGGCCTGCACCTGGTACGTACGCCGGCCGGCGCGCGGTCCGCCGAGGCGTACGTCCAGCCGGCGCGGGGTGCCCCGGGGGCCGAAGTCGTCGGCCAGCCACAGCTCGCCCGCGCACTGGTAGACGACGCGGGTGCCGTCGGTCGAGGCGTGCCGGGCGTAGAAGGCGTCATGGTCGGTGTGGCGGCGGAGGTCGGAGCTGTCGGGGAGGCAGGAGTAGAGGTTGCCGACGCCCTCGTGGTCGGAGAGGAAGGCGATCCGGTCGCCGACGAACATCGGTGACTCCAGATGGCCGCCCAGCTCCGGGAGCAGCCGGGTGCCGTGCAGCCACAGCCGGCCGGTGGCCCCGCCGCGGTAGCGCTTCCAGGCGGCGGGCTCGTGCGGTGGCTTGCCCGCCAGCAGCAGTGTCTTGTGGTCCGCGCCGCGCGTCGCGATGTCCGAGACCGGGCCCCAGGGGAGCCGGCCGCCGGGGCTGCCGTCGGTGGGCAGCCGGTAGGCCCAGGAGAAGTAGGAGAAGGGCTGGCCGTGGGAGGAGACGGCGAGGATGTCGCAGGCGCCGTGCTCGTCGGGCGGCGCCCAGCCGCAGACGCGGGTGTCGCTGCTGCCCCAGTAGGTGAGGCGGCGGGCGGGGCCGCCGGCCACGGAGGCGAGGTGGATCTCGGGGTCGAGGCTGCGCCAGGTGGTGAAGGCGATGTGCCGGCCGTCGGGCGAGAAGCGGGGGTGCCCCACCCGGGTCCGGTCGACGGTCAGCCGCCAGGCCCGCCCGGCGGTGCCCTCGCCCAGGGGGGCCAGGGGTGCCACCCAGAGATCGTCCTCGGCGGTGAAGCAGAGGAGATCGCCGTGCAGATGGGGAAATCGGAGATACGCGCCAGGGTCCTCTCTCACCCCACCCATGGTTTCGGCCCGGGCGGGGCGCGGCAACTCGGTCACCGTGACGGAGAACACCAGCGAAACGACGTCGTTTCGCTGCGCCGCGTCGTAGGCTCGATGTGTACGAAACCGTTTCGTTCAGTTAGTTCCAGTTCACCGGTCAGCCGGAAGGGAGGCGTGGCATGTCGACGGAATCACCCACTCCGGCGGTGCGACGCACCCGGCTGACCCCCGAGCGCGAGGCCGAGCTCTACGAAGCCGTGCTCGACATCCTGCGTGAGGTCGGCTACGACGCCCTCACCATGGACGCCGTCGCGGCCCGTACGCACTCCAGCAAAGCCACCCTCTACCGCCAGTGGAAGGGCAAGCCGGAGCTGGTGGTGAGCGCCCTGCGCCACAAGAAGCCGATCAAGCTGGCGGACATCGACACCGGTTCGGTGCGCGGTGACCTCCAGGCCATGGTGTGCGAGGCCGACGATGCGCAGATGGAACAGGACGCCGCCCTTATGCGGGGTCTGGGGCACGCGATCCACACGAACCCCGATCTCCACCGCGCGCTGCGCGAGCTGCTGATCGAGCCGGAGATGGCCGGCATGGAAGCCATGCTGCGGCGCGCGGTCGACCGGGGCGAGATCGCCGCGGGCACCCTCGCGCTGGATTTCGTCCCGCACATGATGCTCGGTGCCTTCCTCACCCGGCCGCTGGTCGAGGACCGGAACGCCGACCCCGTGTACCTGAGCCGCTACATCGATGCCGTGGTCCTCCCCGCCCTCGGCCTGTAGCTCGGGCTTCTTCTCTCCCCACCACCCCCACACCTCCCACCTGACGCGCCGCTCTCGTCGTCGGGCTGGCTCCCCATGCCCTGTTCGTCCACCTGATCCGACGGGAGCACGACCTTCTCGTGGCCACGTTCCTCTACAAAATAGGCAGACTCGCCTACCGGCGCCGCTGGTACTTCGCCCTCACCTGGCTGTTGCTGCTGGTGCTGGCCGGGGCCGGCGCCGCCACGGCGTCCAAGTCCACCAACAACGACTTCTCCATACCCGGCACCGAGGCGCAGCAGGCGTTCGACCTGCTGGAGAAGCGCTTCCCGGGCAACAACGAGCAGAACGCGAGCGCCCGCGTCGTCTTCAAGGCGCCGGAGGGCCAGAAGCTCACCGACGCCAAGAACAAGGCGGCCGTCGAGAAGGTCATCGGCGACCTCAAGCGCAGCCCGCAGGTGGCCGTGGCCGTCGACCCGTTCGCCGGCCGGTCCGTCAACCCGTCCGGGACCACCGGCTACGCCTCCGTCGCGTACAAGGTCAAGGCCATGGACCTGGAGGAGTCCTCGCGCGACGAGCTCAAGGACGCCGCGCAGGACGGCCGGGACGCGGGCCTGACCGTGGAGGTCGGCGGCAGCGTGCTGCAGTCGATGCCCGAAGGCGGCTCGGAGGCCATCGGCATCGCGGTGTCGGCGGTCGTCCTGCTGATCACCTTCGGCTCGCTCGTCGCGGCCGGTCTGCCGCTGCTGACCGCCATCATCGGCGTGGGCATCGGCGTCTCCTCGATCGCCGCGCTGGCGCCGGTCCTGGACCTCTCCAGCAACACCTCCACGCTGGCCCTGATGATCGGTCTCGCGGTCGGCATCGACTACGCGCTGTTCATCGTCTCCCGCTACCGCGCGGAGCTCGCCGAGGGCCGTGAGCGGGAGGAGGCCGCCGGCCGGGCCGTCGGCACCGCCGGTTCCGCCGTCGTCTTCGCCGGCCTCACGGTCGTCATCGCGCTGGCCGGCCTCGCGGTCGTCAACATCCCGATGCTGACGAAGATGGGCATGGCGGCCGCCGGTACGGTCGCCATCGCCGTCCTCATCGCGCTCACCTTCATCCCGGCCCTGCTGGGCTTCGCGGGCAAGCAGGTGCTGGCCCGCAAGGTCCGCAAGGCGAAGCCGGGCGCGGCCGGCGAGGACAAGGCGAACATGGGCACCCGCTGGGCCCGTCTCGTGCTGCGCAAGCCGGTGCTGGTCCTGCTGATCGGTGTGCTCGGCCTGGGCGCGATGGCCGTGCCCGCCGCCTCCCTGGAGCTGGGCCTGCCGGACGACGGCGCCGCCTCCAAGAGCACCACCCAGCGCAAGGCGTACGACCTGCTGTCCGAGGGCTTCGGCCCCGGCTTCAACGGTCCCCTGATGGTCGTCGGCGACGTGGCCGGCGCCAAGGACCCCAAGGGCGCGATGGACAAGGTCCAGAACACCCTGAAGGGCCTGGACAACGTCGCGACGGTCACGCCGGCGCAGTTCAACAAGGCCGGGGACGCGGCCACCCTGCTGGTCGTGCCGAAGTCCAAGCCGACCAGCGTCGCGACCGAGGACCTGGTCCACGAGATCCGTGACAAGGGCGCCAAGGCGGGCTCCGACGAGGGTGCGAAGGTGCTCGTCACCGGTGCGACGGCGATGAACATCGACGTCTCGCAGAAGCTCAACGACGCGCTGCTGCCGTATCTGGCGCTCGTCGTCGGCCTGGCCTTCCTCCTGCTGATGGTCGTCTTCCGGTCCGTGCTCGTCCCGCTGAAGGCGGCGCTGGGCTTCCTGCTGTCCGTGGTCGCGGCCCTCGGTGCCGTCGTCGCGGTCTTCCAGTGGGGCTGGCTCGGCTCGCTCTTCGGGGTCGAGGAGACCGGCCCGATCATGAGCATGATGCCGATCTTCATGGTGGGTGTCGTCTTCGGTCTCGCGATGGACTACGAGGTCTTCCTCGTGACCCGGATGCGGGAGGCGTACGTCCACGGCGAGCGCCCCGGCCAGGCCGTCGTGACCGGCTTCAAGCACGGCGCGCGGGTCGTCACGGCCGCCGCCATCATCATGATCAGCGTCTTCGCCGGCTTCATCGGCTCCTCGGAGCAGATGATCAAGATGATCGGCTTCGGTCTGGCCATCGCCGTCTTCTTCGACGCGTTCATCGTCCGGATGGCGATCGTCCCGGCCGTCCTCGCCCTGCTCGGCAAGGCCGCCTGGTGGCTGCCCGGCTGGCTCGGCAAGGTGCTGCCCAACGTGGACGTCGAGGGCGAGAAGCTCCAGGCCCAGCTCACCGACCGGGCCCCGGAGCGGGCCGCGGACCGTGAGCCGGTGCGGGAGCCGAGCGGCGTCTGACGGCTTCCCCTTCAGCACGACGGCCCGGTGGGCCTCCTGTTCCCAGGAGGCCCACCGGGCCTCCGCTTTTCCCGGTCCACCTTTTTGTGGTCTACGCCATGTGAGGGAACCGTTGGTCCCTAAACGGGCGTTTTCTTAAGTCCACACACGTTGTGGGCGCGATCGGGGGCGCGTGTGACGGAAAGGGCTCCACGTTGAACCTGCTCGATGTGCTTCTCATGCTGATCGTCGTCGCCTACGCGGTCTCCGGCTTCCGGCGCGGCCTGATCGCCGGAGTGGTGCTGTTCGCCGGGTTCCTCGGCGGCGCGGTGCTGGGCGTGCTGGCGCTGCCGTACGCCCTGGAGCCCTTCACCGCCGGCACCTCGACGGCCGCGATCGTCGCCGTCCTCGTCGTCCTGCTGCCCGCCGCGGTCGGCCACGCCCTGGCCGGGCGGCTGGCCTGGCAGCTGCGCCGCAGGCTGACCTGGGCGCCCGTGCGCGGGGTGGACGGGATCGGCGGCGCGGCCGTCAACTCGCTGGCGGTGCTCCTCGTGGGCTGGGTCGCCGCGAGCGTCCTCGTCTCCGCGAACTCCACCCTCCTGACGAAGGAGATCAAGGACTCGACGCTGCTGGGCGCCGTCCAGAAGGCCATGCCCGAACAGGCGCCCACCTGGTTCAGCCGCACGACGGACGCGCTGTCCGGGGCCGGTTTCCCCCAGGTCTTCAACCCGTTCGAGAACGAACCGGCCACCGGCGTGGCCAAGCCCTCCGGCGAAGCGGTCACCGTCGCCGCGACGCGCGCCGCGCGCGAGAGCGTCGTCAAGGTCGAGGGCGTCGCCGACGTCGGCGACGGCCGCCGGGGCCAGGAGGGCAGCGGCTTTGTCTACGCGGCCCGCCATGTGATGACCAACGCCCATGTGGTCGCCGGGGTCGACCGGCCGACCGTGCGGATCGGCGGCGTCGGCAAGGCGTACCCGGCGAAGGTCGTGCTCTTCGACCCCAGGACGGACGTGGCCGTCCTCGACGTCCCCGGCCTGAACGCCCCCGTCCTCCCCTTCGACAAGACCGCCAAGCGCGGCGACGCGGCCGTCGTCGCGGGCTTCCCCGAGAACGGCGGCCTCGACCTGCGCGCCGCGACCGTAGCCAACGAGGTCCGCGCCAAGGGCCAGGACATCTACGGCGACGGCGTCACCACCCGCACCGTCTACTCCGTCCGCTCCACCATCCGCCCCGGCAACTCCGGCGGCCCCCTCCTCACCCCCACCGGCAAGGTCTACGGCGTCGTCTTCGCCCGCTCCACATCCGACCTGGAGACCGGCTACGTCCTGACCGCCGACCAGGTCACGAACGCGGCGGCCCGGGCGGCGACGGCCACGACGGCGGTGGACACGGGGAGCCGGGCGGCGTTGTGACGGTGCCGCCGGCACGGAGGGGTCACTCGTTCCGCGGGCCCGGATCCTCGCCGTAGACGGGCATGGCACCGCCCATGACGACCAGGCCGGTGGACCGCGCGGGGGGCGGCGGGGCCGCGAGCAGTACGCTCACTTCTCTGCCGCACCGTCCGCAGGGTGCCCTGCCGTCCAGCCACAGGACGATGCGCTCGCATCCCTTGCACTTCACGGGCTCGCCCCCGGACTCGGCGGACATGGTCATCCCCTCCCGTCGGTAGGGGCGGGTGCCCGCGTTCCCGATTCGGCCGGTCTCGTCATGGTGAGGTCCTCCCAAGGCGTCACGTGCGGTGTCGCCTCCACCATGGGGTCCCGTGCGGGACGTATCGACGGACTTTCAGGGACAGTTGGATCGCCTGGGCGGTAGCTTGGAAACGTCCTAAACGTCCGAGGGAGAGCCCTTGAACACTGCCCTGCGGTCGGCTATGGCCGATGCCGGACTCTCGTCACGGCAACTCGCCTTGCGGGTCGGGGTGTCGGGAAAGACCGTCGAGCGCTGGATCAGCGACCCGGAGCTGACCCCGCACCCGAGGAATCGCCATGACGTCTGCGCGGCGCTGGGAGTTGACGAAGACATGCTGTGGCCCAAGGCCGTCAAGGAACGGATCAAGGCGGGGACGGACAGGGAGATCGTCCGCAGCTATCCCTACCGGTCCGCGTGCCCGTCCACCGTCTGGGGAGATCTGGTCGACGCCGCCGAGGAGGAGCTGCTCTTCGCCGGGTTCACGAACTACTTCCTCTGGCTCGACCAACCCGACTTCGTCGGCACGCTGCGCCGCAAACTGAAGCAGGGCTGCCGGGTCCGCTTCCTCCTCGGCGACCCGGCCGGAGAAGTCACCCGGCAGCGCGAACAGATCGAGGATGTCGCCCTCCAGGTCTCCACCCGCATCAGGATCACCCTGGAACACCTGGAGAAACTCGGCCCGGCCGAAAACCTGGAGACCCGCTTCTCGGCGCCGCCGGACGCGACCAACCACGTATCGCTGTCCGTCTTCCGCTTCGACGACCAGGCGCTGGTCACCCCGCACCTGGCCCGCCTGGTCGGCCACGACTCACCCCTGCTGCACCTGCGCCGCCACGGCGAAGGCGGCATGTTCTCCCGGTTCGCCGAACACGGCGAGGAACTCTGGTCGCGGGGGGTGCCGGTGGTTCAGGGGCGGTAGTCACCGGACGGGGAGGCTGAAGGAAGAGCGGGCCTCGTAGGCAGTGGCCGAAGGCGATGTCTCCGCCCCATGCGAGGGTCGCCGCCGCGTGGGCGGTTCTTCCTGAGAGCCGGGTGGTGTCGCGGTCAGCGGCCGGGGCGGCGACGACCAGGGAGTTGGGCTCAGGGGCGGTGGGGTCGTCGTAGTACGTACTCGGTACGGGCCACGGGCGCCCCCCCGGCTCGGGCCGTCGCGTTGAGAGAGGAGGCCCCGCCCGTGCACCGAGGCGTGCGAGCGGGGCCGAGGAGGGCTCTTCAGACGAGGCTGATTCCGGCTTGGGCCTTGATGGTGTCCACGGCGTCATCGGTCAGCCATCGCAGGGGAACCACGGTCCACCTGTCACGTTTGCGCATGACCACGGCTCTGCCGTCCCTGGTGGTCTCGCACCGCATGAAGCCCTGCTCCCTCAGGTCCTGAATCAGATCCTCGCCACGCTTCATTTCCCGTCCCGGTCCTTGTCATCGGCCGCTGCGCTGTGAACGTCACCGTTCTGAGAGACCCGGGTGTCGGGATCCGTCGCCTGATCCTGGTTGGCCTGAGGGTCCCAGGGCTCCCCCGCGTTCTCGAATTCCTTCCTACCCATTTTCCCGTGCTCCTTCCGTCCGGCCCTGTGCCGGCACAGGGCCGTTGGGTGTGGCGGGCGCATTCGTTCCGCCGGACCGAGACGCTAGGGACCGGAGGGGGCCGGGCTCCAGGAACTTGCGGTTTCTTGCGCGGTTTCACCCGACGGCATCGATGGCCGCGGTGATCAAAGCCCGGGCGCGTGGCCCGTAAACGGCCATGCCGGACAGCTCGTTGAAGGCTTTGGCGTACTCGGCGATCTCGCGCGGCTGCACCACGTTGATTTTGGCCGTCAGGTTCTCGACGGCGACCCGCCGATTGTCGAACAGATAGAACGCCTCCAGCGGCCACACCGTCCTCCGGGCCGTCGAAGGGATGACTCCCAACGAGACGGACGCGAGCGGCATCAGCGAGAGAAGGTGCCTGAGCTGCCCGGCCATGGTCGCGGGTTCTCCGATACGGGTACGGAGCACCCATTCCTCGATCAGCACGGCGAAGCGGTGCCCGCCCTCGTGCAGGAGGCGGCTTCTGGCCATCCGGGCCGGTACGGCCTCGGCGACATCATCGGGCGTTTCCTGGAAGCGGGTGATCGACCGCATGAGGGCCGTGGCGTAATCGGAAGTCTGGAAGAAGCCCGGGATCACGTTGGAGACATAGATCCGGAACAGAGAGGTCTTCTCATAGCCGCCGATGAGCCGCTCCTGCGCCTGCCGCAGCCCGGTGCGGTGGCGTCTGCGCCACTCGACATACATGGAGTCGGCCGCTCGCGCGGTCGCGATCAGGTCGGCCGCCTGGTCGGCCGCCCCGCAGGCGGCACACCACGCGCGGATGTCGGCGTCGCTCGGCGTGGTCCTGCCGTTCTGGATACGGCTCGTCTTGGCGGCGTGCCAGCCGCACCGGGCAGACAACTCGGCCCCGGTGAGACCCGCGTCCCTGCGGATCTCCACCAGGCGGTCGGCGAGGGCTTTCCTCGCCGTGACGCTGGAAGAAAGGGTCGACATCTACTGACCGCCCGGTGCTCGCAGGTGTTCAGACGACGTATCTCTCGTGCAGGATGCCACGCTCCCACACCACTTCGAATGCCGAGGCACAGAGCCTGGCCACGGCAGGGTCACCCGTCATCTCGCACCGGGGGTCGGCCCAGTCTCCGTCCCCGGTGAATATGTTGAACCGAACGAGACGTCCGTCAAACAGCCAGAAGTCGGCCCCGGGCAGGGCCACATCGAGCGCCTTGCGCCTGGGCAGCCACCGGACCAGCTCCCCAGCGGCAAGGTTCACCGGGGTCGAGGCGTGTTCATACCTGATGTATTCCGTCACCGGCTCCGAGACGATGCGCGCCCGGCGCGCGACTACACCCCGTGCGACGGTCTCCCGTACCAGCGGCACCCAGCCGGACCAGTTCTCCGACTCCGGATCGAGGTCCAACTCGCCTGTGATTCTCTACTGTTCGAACTCATCGGGTTCGCCGACGACGCCGTAGTTGTCACGCATCTCCAGGTGGACCGCTGTCCTCTGTGCGCTCTTGAGCAGCGTCGGGAAGTCCGGCACGTTCTGCGGCATCGCACGCCTTCCTCAGTACCGGCACCATCCGCGCCGGGATGGAGATCACCGACTCATGCGCCGGGATCCCCACAGCATGGCCAGGAACCCACTCCGTGCTGCCGGTCTCTTCCACGAGAGCGTCGTCAGCGGTCACACCTTTGGACGATGATCCTCTGCTTGCCGTGGTGCACTCAGACCGTAGGGGATCCCTCCTCCTTCGTTTCGGGGTCCATCCCGATGAAATCCAGTGGCATGCGGATCTCCCACAACCAGTAGGGATGTGCTCGACTGCATGACCATTGACCGGGTGGTGTGGAGACGTCAAGGGCGCATACGCGACACTTCGAGCGCTCAAGTGAAGCTCGTGCCCCCGGGCACAGGCTCACACCCCGATCCGCTCCTGCTCCTTCTCGTCCTCCTCCAGCAGCCGCGCCGCCATCGTGTCCAGCGCCCGGTCCAGCAGCGCCCGGTCCTCGGCGTCCGTGATGTCCCAGTCGTTCAGGTGGTCCGCCAGCCAGGTGCGCCAGGCCGTGCCCAGGCGTTCCAGTTCCGCCTCGCCGGCCGGGGTGAGGGTCAGGCGGTCGCCGTCCACCCGGGCCAGGCCCGCGGCCGCCGTGCGGGCGAAGGCCGGTTCCAGGGCCTCCGGTGGCATGCGGTGGGCCGTGGCGACCGACGAGAGGCGGGCCTCGCCGCGGACGCGCAGGCGCCAGTGGATCTGGCCCAGCGTCCACGCCTCGGCCGGGCCCAGGGAGCTGCCGGACGCCGCGAGGACCTGGCGGCTCACCGGTGGGCCCGCGGCCTTGCGCATGACGCCCGCCACCGCGCGCTCCAGCTGGCGCTGCGCCTCCGCCGAGTCCGGTGCCGAGAACGCCTCGCCCATGTCCTGCGCCCCGGCCCTGGCGCTGTCGCGCAGCGGCACCTGCTTGAGGAACCACGCGGCGACGAAGCCGACGAGCGCGACCGGCACGACCCAGAAGAAGACGTAGTCGATCGTCTCCGCGTAGGCGTCGACGATGGGCCGCGCCTGCTCCGGGGTGAGCCCGGCCAGGTCCTGCGGGCTCTGGACCGCGGCCGGCGGGACGCCGGGGGAGCGGGCGAGCGCCTCCTCCAGGTTGGGGCGGAGCTGCTTGACGTAGAGCGTGCCGAAGATGGCCGTGCCGAAGGCGCTGCCGAGCGTGCGGAAGAAGGTCACGCCCGAGGTCGCCGTGCCCAGTTCGTGGTACGGCACCGTGTTCTGCACGGCGATCGTCAGCACCTGCATGGCCAGCCCGATGCCGATGCCGAGCACGAACATGTACAGCGACTCCAGCCACGGTCCCGTCGACACGCCCATGGTCGACATCAGGAACAGGCCGAGCGCCATCACCGCCATCCCCGCGATCGGGAACACGCGGTAGCGGCCGGTGCGGCTGACCGCCACACCGGACAGCATGGACGCGCCCAGCAGCCCGGCGACCATGGGCAGCGCCCGTACGCCCGACATGGTGGCCGACACCCCGTCCACGTACTGCAGATACGTCGGCAGGTAGGTGAGCGCCCCCAGCATCGCGAAACCCACGATGAAGCTGAGCACCGAGCAGATCGTGAAGACCGGGTTGGCGAAGAGGTGCATGGGGAGCATGGGTTCCTCGGCCCGCAGCTCCACCGCCACGAACGCGGCCAGCAGCGCGATCGACCCCGCGAACAGGCCGATGATGACGGCCGAGTCCCACGCGTACTCGTTGCCGCCCCACTCCAGGCCGAGCACCAGGCCGGACGCGCCGAGCGCCACCAGCGCGATGCCCGCGTAGTCGATGACGGGCCGCACCGCCGACCGCACCACCGGGATCGTCCGCGCCGCCATGACCACCATGACGATCGCGACGGGCACGTTGACGTAGAAGCACCAGCGCCACGTCGCGTGGTCGGTGAAGATCCCGCCGAGCGTCGGCCCGACCACCGTCGTGACGCCGAAGACCGCGCCCAGCGCCCCCTGGTACTTGCCGCGTTCGCGCAACGGGATGACGTCGGCGATCAGTGCCATCGCCGTCACCATCAGACCGCCGCCGCCGATCCCCTGGAGCGCCCGCGCGGCGATCAGCATCAGCATGGAGCCGGCCGCGCCCGCGAACACCGAACCGCCGACGAACACCACCGCGCTCAGCTGGAAGATGACCTTCCGGCCGAAGAGGTCGCCGAACTTGCCGACGAGGACGGTCGAGACGGTCTCGGCGAGCAGGTACGCCGTCACCACCCACGCCATGTGCCCGCCGCCGCCCAGGTCCGCGACGATCGTCGGCAGGGCGGTCGAGACGATCGTCTGGTCGAGGGCGGCCAGCAGCATGCCGAGGACGATCGTGACGAAGACGAGGTTGATCCTGCGGCGGCTGAGCTCGGGCGGGGTCACCGGGACCTCGGCGGTGGGCGCGGCGGCCGTGGCCATGTGGCAACCTCCGAAGTCCCGGAACGAAGTCCTCCGGGATTCAGCATTCGGGCAGACGCCGTCTCCCGCCACCGCTGGCGGCGCGCGGGTGAGCGAACGGCGCGCAGAAGCGGCACACACGCTCTTGCGAGACGTTCGCAACACGCGCCTATCATCGAGCGGTTCCTCCGTCTGACGGCGTGCGGGCCGGTGCGCCCGCGCGGGTACGCGACGCCGTGCGACCCCGGAGCACGCCGGACGGCGGGCGCGCCACCCGTGACGAACGGCCGTGCCGCGGCACCGGGCCCGGCCCCGCAGAGCGGAGTCCCGCCATGCACGTCCCCGACGGATTCATCGACGCCCCGGTCTCCCTCGCCACCGGCGCCCTCGCCGCGACGGCCGTCGCGACCGCCCTCCGCGGCGCGCGCCGCGAGCTCGACGACAGGGCGGCACCGCTCGCCGGCCTCGTCGCCGCCTTCGTCTTCGCCGTCCAGATGCTCAACTTCCCCGTCGCCGCCGGTACCAGCGGGCACCTCCTGGGCGGTGCCCTCGCCGCGATACTCGTCGGCCCGTACACCGCCGTCCTCTGTATATCCGTCGTCCTGCTGATGCAGGGCGTCCTCTTCGCGGACGGCGGCCTCACCGCGCTCGGCGTCAACATCACCGACATGGGCGTCGTCACCACCCTCGTCGCCTACGGCACCTTCCGCGTGCTCCTTACCCTCCTGCCCCGCCGCAGGCCGAGCGTCACCGCCGCCTCGTTCGTCGCCGCGCTCGTGTCCGTACCGGCCGCCGCCTGCGCGTTCACCCTGATCTACGCCCTCGGCGGCACCACCGACGTCCCGCTCGGCAAGGTCTTCACGGCCATGGTCGGCGTCCACGTCCTCATCGGCGTCGGCGAGGCCGTCATCACCGCGCTGACGGTCGGCGCGGTGATCGCCGTACGGCCCGACCTCGTGCACGGCGCCCGCGGGCTCGTACGGCCGCTGGAGCTGCGGACGGTGGTGGCGGGGCAAGCCGCCCCCACACCGGGCCCCACACCCGTCCCCGTCCGCCGCTCCACCCGCCGGGTGTGGGCCGCCGGCCTCCTCGCCGCCCTCGTCTGCGCCGGCGGCGTCAGCTACTACGCCTCCACCAGCCCCGACGGCCTGGAGAAGGTCGCCCACGACAAGGGCCTCGACCGCAAGGCCGAGGAGCACGCCGCCAAGGGCTCCCCCCTCGCCGACTACCAGGTCGCGGACGTCTCCGACGCCCGGATCTCCGGCGGCCTCGCCGGGGTGATCGGCGTCGGCGCGACCCTGGCCGCCGGCACCGGCGTCCTCCTCGTCGTACGCCGCCGCCGCGCCCACCCGGCCCCACCCGCCGCCGAGGCCCCCGCCGAGGCCCCGGCCACCGGGTCCGTCTGACATGGGCGCCGGTCACGGCTCCGGGACCGCCCACCGGCTCTACCGGCCCGGCCGGTCCCCGGTGCACGCGCTGCCCCCGCACTGCAAGCTCCTCGCCGTGCTGTCCTTCGTCCTCGTGGTGGTCTCCACGCCGCGCACGGCGGTCTGGGCCTTCGCGCTGTACGCGGCGCTCCTCGCCGCCGTCGCCGCCACCGCCCGGATCCCCGCCGCCGTCCTGCTCCGGCGGCTGCTGATCGAGGTCCCCTTCGTGGCGTTCGCCGTGCTGATGCCCTTCGTCGCCACGGGGGACCGGGTGCGGGTCCTCGGCCTCTCCCTCAGCGAACCCGGCCTCTGGGGCGCCTGGAACGTCCTGGCCAAGGGCACCCTCGGCGTCGCCGCCTCCGTCGTCCTGGCCGCCACGACCGAGCTGCGCGCCCTGCTCCTGGGCCTTCAGCGGCTCCGGCTGCCGCCCCTGCTCGTACAGATCGCGTCCTTCATGATCCGGTACGGGGACGTCGTCGCCGACGAGCTGCGGCGCATGCGGGTCGCCCGCGCCTCACGGGGCTTCCGCGCACGGGGCGTCCGGCAGTGGGGGGTGCTGGCCAGGACGGCGGGCACGCTGTTCATCCGCGCCTACGAGCGGGGGGAGCGCGTCCATCTGGCGATGGTCAGCCGGGGGTACGCGGGGGCCGTGCCGGTCATCGACGAGGTGACGGCGTCGCGGGCCCAGTGGGGACAGGCGGTGGCGCTGCCGCTGGTGGCGCTGGTGGTGTGCGCGGGTGGGTGGGCGTATGCGGCGGGGTGAGCGGCGGGTGGGGGTGCGGTGGTGCCGCTGCGCGGGGCTTTTCCCCTACCCGCCCCTTCCCGAACGTCCTCAAACGCCGGACGGGCTGAAATCAGCCCGTCCGGCGCTTAGCCCGCCGCAGGGCGCACCACCGCACCCCCACCCCCACCCCCCCACCTCGGACGGAGACCACCCATGACCCCCGCACCTCCCGCACCCCCCACCCCGTACTCCCTGGAGGTTTCCGGCCTCGCCTACGCCTACCCCGACGGTCACCAGGCCCTCTTCGGCGTCGACCTCAAGGTCGCCCGGGGCGAGCGCGTCGCCCTGCTCGGGCCGAACGGCGCCGGCAAGACCACCCTGGTCCTCCACCTCAACGGCATCCTCGGCGGCGGACTGGGCGGCGTCCGGGTCGGCGGTCTGCCGGTGGTGAAGCGGAACCTCGCCGAGGTCCGCCGCCGGGTCGGCGTCGTCTTCCAGGACCCCGACGACCAGCTCTTCATGCCCACCGTCCGGGAGGACGTCGCCTTCGGCCCGGCGACGGCCGGGGCGCGCGGGCCCGTACTGGAGGCGCGCGTGCGCGAGGCGCTGGCCCTCGTCGGCATGGAGGGCTTCGCCGACCGGCCCCCGCACCACCTCTCGTTCGGGCAGCGGCGCCGGGTGGCCGTCGCGACCGTCCTCGTCATGGAGCCCGAGATCCTCGTCCTGGACGAGCCCTCCTCCAACCTCGACCCGGCCTCCCGGCGTGAGCTCGCCGACATCCTGCGCGCCCTCGACGTCACCGTTCTGATGGTCACGCACGACCTGCCGTACGCGCTGGAGCTGTGCGGCAGGGCCGTGGTGCTCGGCGACGGTGTGATCGTCGCGGACGGGCCCACGCGGGAGCTGCTCTGCGACGAGGCGCTGATGCGGGCCCACCGGCTGGAGCTGCCGTTCGGCTTCGACCCGCGCACGGTGCCGGCCCCGGGCCGGGCCCCGGGCGCCGGGGCCTGACCGTTCCGCCGCCCCGGCGGCGGCCGCACCCGGCCGTCCCGCCCCGGCCCCGGCCCGCCGCACCTGACGGTTCCGGTGCCCCGGTCTACGCGCATCGACCATGGCGTTGCACCATTGTGGGAGGTATTGACAGCGATCGGCACAGTGGGAGCGGGAGAACAGTGGTGGACGTCCAGGGCACGGTGACGGACGGCTTCGAGCCGGTCCGGGACGCCTTCGCGGAGAACTTCGCCCGGCGCGGGGAGCGCGGCGCCGCCGTCACCGTCTACCGGGACGGCCGCAAGGTCGCCGACCTGTGGGGCGGGACGAAGGACGCCGACGCGACGCCCGGCGACCCCGGCGCCGCCCCCTGGGCCCCCGGCACCGCCCAGATCGTGCGGTCGGCGACCAAGGGCGTCGCCGCCGCCGTGCCGCTCCTGCTCCACCAGCGCGGCCAGGTCGACCTCGACGCCCCCGTCGGCACTTACTGGCCCGAGTTCAAGGCGGGCGGCAAGGAGCGCGTCCTCGTCCGCCACCTGCTGTCCCACCGCGCCGGCCTGCCCGTACTCGACGTGCCGCTGACCCCCGCCGAGGCCGTCGACGGCGTGAGCGGGCCGCGCGCCGTCGCCGCCCAGGCCCCGGCCTGGGAGCCCGGCACGGCCCACGGCTACCACGCGCAGACGTACAGCTGGCTGCTCGGCGAGCTGGTGCACCGGATCACCGGGCGGACGATCGGCACCTGGGTGGCCGAGGAGATAGCCCGGCCGCTCGCCGCCGACCTGTGGATAGGGCTGCCGGACGCCGAGCGGGACCGGGCCGGGCGGGTCGCCGCCATCGAGCCGCCCGCCGCGCCCGCCACCCCGGGGCTGCGGGTGCGCCCCAAGGCGTCCGTCTCGGCCGCCTACGACGACCCGGACTCCCTCACCCGCCGCGCGTTCGCCGCGATCACGCCGCTCGCCGACGAGAACGACCCCGCCTACCGCGCCGCCGAGCTCCCCGCCTCCGCCGGCATCGCCACGGCGGACGGGCTGGCCCGCTTCTACGCCTCGCTGATCGGGGACGTGGCGGGCGGCCGCCGGCTCTTCGCGCCCGCGACCCTGACCCTGGCCCGTACCGAGGAGTCGGTCGGCCCGGACCGCGTCCTGGTGGTGAACACCCGCTTCGGCCTCGGCTACATGCTGCACGGCGCGGCCTCCCCGCTGCTGGCCCCCGGCTCCTTCGGCCACCCCGGCCGGGGCGGCTCGCTGGCCTTCGCGGACCCGGAGTCGGGCATCGCGTTCGGCTACGTCACCAACGGCCTCCAGAAGAACGTCACGGCGGACCCGCGCGCCCAGGCGCTCGTACGGGCGGTTGGCAGGGCGCTCGCGGGGTAGTGCTCGCCCCATGACGGCAGCGGCGCGCTTCGACGGTTACGCGGTACTGATCACCGGGGCGGGCCGCGGCATCGGCGAGGCGACGGCCCGCCGCTTCGCGGCCGAGGGTGCGCGCGTGCTCGTCACGGACCTCGACGGGACGCGGGCGGACCGGGTGGCGGCCGGGGTGCGGGCGGCGGGCGGCGTCGCCGAGCCGCTCGCCTGCGACGTCGGCGACCGGCGGGCCGTCGAGGCGGCGGTGGCCACGGCCTCGGCGCGCTTCGGCCGCCTCGATGTCCTGGTCAACAACGCCCTCTCCTGCCACCCCGACCCGGCGCGGATCGAGGACGAGACGGACGACGACTGGTTACGGGACCTCGACACCACGCTGACCGGCGCCTTCCGCTGCGTCCGCGCCGCCCTGCCGCTGCTGGCCGCGGCGGACGGCCGGGGCGCCGTCGTCAACATCGGCTCGGTCAACGGCGAACAGGACTTCGGCAACCACGCCTACAGCGCCGCCAAGGCCGGCCTCGCGAGCCTCACCCGCACCCTCTCCGGCCACTGCGCCCCCCGGGGCGTCCGGGTCAACCTCGTCGCCCCCGGCACCGTCCACACCCCGCGCTGGGCGGGCCGCGAGACGAACCTGGACCGCGCGGCGGCCCAGTACCCCCTCGGCCGCGTCGGCCGGCCGGACGACATCGCGGCGGCGGTGACCTTCCTGGCGTCACAGGACGCCTCCTGGATCACCGGGGTCACGCTGCCGGTGGACGGCGGACTCCTGGTGAGCAATGTGGGGCTGCGGAGGGCGCTGGCGGGGGACTGAGCCGCGGGCGGGAGCCGGGGCCGGGCGAGAGGGGTGCGCTCCGGGCGCCCCACCGCCCCGGGGCGCGCCCCTCCGCCCCCACCGGAGTCCTGGCCGCGCGGCGCCCCCCGGACTCCCACAGGCACGTTCCCTACGATGGCGCGGTGACCAGTGACACCGCGACCCGAGCACGCCAGGGCCAGCCGGCGGACGAGCGACAGCCCCCGTGGCAGCGCAGACTCCGCCGCTTCGGCTATGTGGGAGGGCCGCGGCCCGACGCCCGGGAGCGGCTCGTCCCGCCGTTCCCCGAGCCGGGGACACGGGTGTGGGCGGCGCTCGGCGCGCGCCCGCCGCTCGCCAGGGTGCTGGCGCGGTGGACCGGGTGGATCGGGCCGCTGCTGGTCGCGCTGGTCGCCGGACTGACCCGGTTCTGGCACCTGGGCAGCCCCAAGGCCGTGATATTCGACGAGACGTACTACGCCAAGGACGCCTGGGCCCTGTGGAAGTCCGGGTTCGAGGCGAAGTGGCCCGACGACATCAACGACAAGATCATCGGCGGCTTCCACCAGGTCCCGGACGCTCCGGGGTACGTCGTGCACCCGCCGGTCGGCAAGTGGGTCATCGGCATCGGTGAGTGGTTGTACGGGCTGAACCCTTTCGGCTGGCGTTTCGCGGTCGCCGTCCTCGGCACCCTGTCGGTGCTGATGCTCTGCCGCATCGGCCGCCGGCTCTTCCGCTCCACCTTCCTGGGCTGCCTCGCGGGCGCCCTCATGGCCGTGGACGGCCTGCACTTCGTCATGAGCCGCACCGCGCTGCTCGACTCGGTGCTGATGTTCTTCGTGCTGGCCGCCTTCGGCTGTGTGCTCGTGGACCGGGACAAGGCGCGGGCCCGGCTGGCCGCCGCCCTCCCGGTCGGTGACGACGGGGCCGCGCGGCCCGACGCCGCGGTCGGCGACCGGCTCGCCCTCGGGCTCCGCCCCTGGCGCATCGCCACGGGCGTCTTCCTGGGACTGGCCTGCGGCACCAAGTGGAACGGAGCCGTCTATCTGGCGGCCTTCGGCCTGCTGACCGTCCTGTGGGACCTGGGCTCGCGCCGCCTGGCGGGCGCCCGCCGCCCCGCGCTCGCCACGCTGCGCCGCGACGTGCCGTGGGCGTTCCTGTCGACCGTGCCCGTCGCGGTCGGCGTCTACCTCGCCTCCTGGACGGGCTGGTTCGTCAAGAGCGGCACCTACAGCGAGAAGAACGGCTGGCAGCACAGCGGCTACTACCGGCACTGGGCCGAGACCGAGGGCGGCCACGGCCCCGACGGCTTCCTCGCCGGGATCCTCAACCCGCTGCGCAGCCTGTGGACGTACGAGCAGGAGGTCTGGAGGTTCAACACCACCCTCACCTCGCCGCACACCTATCAGTCCAACCCCTGGAGCTGGCTGGTCCAGTCCCGCCCCGTCTCGTACTTCTACGAGTCCCCCTCGCCCGGCCAGGACGGCTGCCCGGCGGACGCCACCGACAAGTGCGCCCGTGAGGTCCTCGCGCTGGGCACCCCGCTGCTCTGGTGGGCCGCCTGCTTCGCGCTGCTCTACCTGCTCTACCGGTGGGGGCTGCGGCGCGACTGGCGCGCGGGCGCACTGCTGTGCGCCGTCGCCGCGGGCTATCTGCCGTGGTTCCTGTGGCAGGAAAGGACGATTTTCGTCTTCTACGCGGTGGTGTTCGTGCCGTTCCTGTGCCTGGCGGTGGCCATGATGATCGGGGCGATCCTGGGACCCCCGGGGTCCTCCGAGCGGCGCCGGGTCGTGGGGGCGGTCGGGGCGGGCACGCTGGTGCTGCTCATCGCCTGGAACTTCATCTACTTCTTCCCGATCTACACCGGGCACCCCATTCCGATGGAGGCGTGGCGCAACCGGATGTGGTTCGACACCTGGATCTGAGCCCCTTCCGGCCCCGCCCGGACCTGCCGGGAGGCGCCTGGAACGTCCCGCTTCGTCCGGGGCGCCGGAGAGTCCGGTTCCGGCCATCGGGGTCCCTTCTCCCTCTTCCGTCCCGTACAGTGCCGAACCGAGGGTTTTAATCACCTGATTAAAACCCTGGGGTGGGGACTCTGGAGGGGGCTGACTGATGCACAAGGGTGCGAAGATCGCGGTGGGTGTCGTGACCGCCGGGCTGGTGGGGGCCGCCGGACTCGGCGCGTACAACGTGATCGACGCCGTCGCGGGCACCGGCACCGCGCAGGGCGAACCGGCCCCCAAGCGCACGGGGCCGCCGACGGCGAAGGAGACCGGCGACACCGCCCGCGACTTCCTCGCCGCCTGGCAGGAGGGCGACGCGGCGAAGGCCGCCGCCCTCACCGACAACGCGGCGGCGGCGAGCACCGCCCTGACCGGCTACCGCGACCAGGCCCACGTCGAGAAGGTCACCCTCAAGCCCGGCACGCCGACGGGCACCCGGGTGCCCTTCTCCGTCAGCGCCGAGATCGGCTACGGCAAGCAGCGCGCCATCTGGACCTACGAGTCCTCCCTCGAGGTCGTCCGCGGCCAGGACAGCGGCAAGGCCCTCGTCGACTGGCAGCCCACCGTCGTCCACCCTCGGCTGGGCCGGGGCGAGACGCTGCGCACCGACGCCGGCGCCGCGCCGCAGCTGACCGCGCTCGACCGCAACGGCGCCGTGCTCGACGCCAAGGACCACCCCTCCCTCGCGCCCGTCCTGCCGGAGCTGCGCCGCCGCTACGCCGAGAAGGCGGGCGGCGAACCCGGCGTCGAGGTGCGCGCCGTCACCCCGGGCGCCGCGCCCGACGCCGCCCCGAAGACGCTGTACGTGGTCTCCAAGGGCAAGCCCGCGCAGCTGAGGACGACGCTCGACGCGCGGGTGCAGCGCGCCGCCGAGACCGCGGTGAATGGCCGCGACGACGCCTCCGTCGTCGCCGTGAAGCCCAGCACCGGTGAGATCCTCGCGGTCGCCAACTCCCGCCGGACCGAGTTCAACGCGGCGCTCATGGGGCAGACCCCGCCCGGCTCCACCATGAAGGTCGTCACCGCGGCGATGCTGCTGGAGAAGGGCAAGGCGGCCCCCGGGAAGCCGCTGCCCTGCCCCAAGTACGCCACCTACGGCATGCGCTTCCACAACGTCGAGGAGAGCGAGAACCCGGGCGCCACCTTCGCCCAGGACTTCGCCGCCTCCTGCAACACCGCCTTCATCTCCCTCGCCGGCGACGTCCCCGACGACGCGCTCGCCGCCGAGGCCCGGGACGTCTTCGGCCTCGGCCTGGAGTGGAAGACCGGCCTCGCCAGCTTCGACGGCAGCGTCCCGGCCGAGTCCGGCGCCGGCAAGGCCGCCGCGATGATCGGCCAGGGCAAGGTGCAGATGTCACCCCTGAACATGGCCTCCGTCGCGGCCACCGCACGCACCGGATCCTTCCGCCAGCCCTACCTCGTCGACCCGTCCGTCGACGGCCGGCAACTCGCCCGCGCCTCCCGCGACCTGCCGGCGGCCGTCGCCGGGCAACTGCGCTCGATGATGCGGCTCACGGCGGTCTCGGGCACGGGACGGACGGCGATGTCCGGGCTCGGCGGCGACATCGGGGCGAAGACGGGGTCGGCGGAGATCGACGGGCAGACGATGCCGAACGGGTGGTTCACGGCGTATCGGGGGGACCTGGCTGCGGCGGCGGTTGTGCCGCGTGGAGGGCATGGCGGGGATTCGGCGGGGCCGGTTGTGGCGGCGGTGCTGCGGGCGTCGTGACGGGCGGGCGGGTGCGGGGGTGGTGCCGCTGCGCGGGGCTTGTTCCCCACCCCGCCCCTTCCCGTAACCGGGGGCTTCGCCCCCGGGCCCCCGTTCCGCGCTTCGCGCGGTGTCCTCAAACGCCGGACGGGCTGAAATTCAGCCCGTCCGGCGTTTGAGGACACCGGGTCCGGGGCGGAGCCCCGGTTCGGGAAGGGGCGGGGTGGGGAAAAAGCCGCCCGCAGGGCCCCCGCCGTGACCGGGGCAACAGCGCGCCCCACCCACCCGGCGCTAGCGTCACGGCATGAGCACTACCACTGACAGGGCGTCAGTCGAGCGCGCCCCATGACCCCCCTCGTCGCCGCCGCCGTCCTCATCGCCGCCGTCACCCACGCCAGTTGGAACGCCCTCGCCCACGGCATCAGGGACCAGCTGCTCGCCTTCACCCTCGTCGGCGGCGGTGGCGCCCTCTGCGGGGCCGCGCTGCTGCCGTTCGTGCCCGCGGTCCAGGGCGGGGCCTGGCCGTATCTGCTCGCCTCCGCGGTGCTGCACGTCGTCTACCAGCTGCTGCTCATGCGGTCCTTCACGCTCGGCGACTTCGGGCAGATGTACCCGATCGCCCGGGGCAGCGCGCCGCTCGCCGTCACCGTCCTCGCGGCGGCCTTCGCCGGCGAGGTGCCGGACGCCTGGCAGCTCGCCGGCGTCGCGGTGGCCTCGGCCGGGCTGGTCGGACTCGCGCTGTGGGGCATCCGGGGCTCCGGCGCGCGCCCCCACTGGCCGGCGATCACGGCCGCGCTCGGCACCGGCCTGGCCATCGCCTCGTACACCGTCGTCGACGGCCTGGGCGTCCGCGCCTCCGGTTCGGCCCTCGGCTACATCGCCTGGCTGATGGTCCTCGAAGGGCTCGCCATCCCCGCCTACGCGCTGGCCACCCGCCGGGGCCGGATCCTCGCCGAGCTCCGCCCGCACGCCGCCCGCGGCCTGCTCGGCGGGCTGCTGTCGGTCTTCGCGTACGGCCTCGTCCTGTGGGCCCAGACCCGGGCGGCGCTGGCGCCGATCGCGGCGCTGCGGGAGTCGTCGATCATCGTGGGCGCGGCGATCGGCGCCGTGGTCATGAAGGAGAGGTTCGGCGCGCCCCGGATCGCCGCGGCGGGGCTCATGGTGGTGGGGATCGGGCTGATGCTGCACGCCGGGTGAGCCCGCCCGGCGAGCCGTACCGCCGGACCCTGCGAGGATGGGGCCGTGACTGGAACGCTCGTACTCGCAGGTACCCCCATCGGTGACGTCGCCGACGCGCCCCCGCGGCTGGCCGCCGAGCTCGCCGCCGCGGAGGTGATCGCCGCCGAGGACACCCGGCGGCTGCGCCGCCTCACCCAGGCGCTGGGCGTGCACACCACCGGCCGCGTCGTCTCCTACTTCGAGGGCAACGAGTCGGCCCGTACGCCCGAGCTCGTCGAGGCCCTGGCCGGCGGGGCCCGGGTGCTGCTGGTCACGGACGCCGGGATGCCGTCCGTGTCCGACCCCGGCTACCGGCTCGTCGCCGCCGCCGTGGAGCGCGACATCAAGGTCACGGCCGTGCCGGGCCCGTCGGCCGTGCTGACCGCGCTCGCCGTCTCCGGGCTGCCCGTGGACCGCTTCTGCTTCGAGGGCTTCCTGCCGCGCAAGGCGGGGGAACGCCTCGGCCGGCTGCGCGAGGTGGCGGACGAGCGCCGTACGCTCGTCTACTTCGAGGCCCCGCACCGCCTCGACGACACCCTCGCCGCCATGGCCGAGGCCCTGGGCCCGAAGCGCCGGGCGGCCGTCTGCCGCGAGCTGACCAAGACGTACGAGGAGGTCAAGCGCGGCCCCCTGGACGAGCTCGCCGCCTGGGCCGCCGAGGGCGTCCGCGGGGAGATCACCATCGTCGTGGAGGGCGCCGCCGAGCCCGGCCCGCAGGACCTCGACCCCGCGGAGCTGGTGCGCCGGGTGCAGGTGCGGGAAGAGGCGGGGGAGCGCCGCAAGGAGGCGATCGCGGCGGTGGCGGCCGAAGCGGGCCTGCCCAAGCGGGACGTCTTCGACGCCGTCGTCGCGGCGAAGAACGCGGCGGGAAAGCCACAGAAATAGTGGTCGGCCCTTCCGGTAATTGAGGGCATTTTGGGGAAGGCGGGCGGGAAAAAACTCCGCCGGAACCGGCTGGAATCACCTGGCCACGCTCCGGAGTGTTTCCGTCCGCGCCGCCGGGGCGAAAAGCCCGTGCCCGCCCTTCATTACCGGGCCCATCCCCAGGTAAAGGGCTATCGTGAAAGGCAAAGCTTAGACCTGGCAGCCTGGCATTTTGGGCAGCGCGACGCCAAGTTTGCCCCAATTCGGGGGAGAGGCTGCTGCGACTTCGCCGGTATAGGCGTTCCCTGGATGTGGGACGTCCGATCCCGGAGAGACTTGTCCTCAGGACAAGAGGAGCTGCCATGAGCGAGATCGCAGGAACCTCGAACGGTGTCCGTCCGACAGCCGTCGGCCACCAGGCCACCGAGCCCGGCGCACCGGAGCCGGCCCACGAGTCGTACGCCTTCGCGTGCATGAGGTGCGGGCACGGCTGGGAGCAGTCGTACGAGATACAGCACTTCACCGACGTCGAGGGCCGGCCGTTCGTCGTCTACTACGCGGACGGGGAACGCGTTCCGTCCCCGCTGACCCACCCCACCTGCCTGAACTGCGGTGGGCACGCCGTCCGCATCATGCGGTCCGGCCAGGTCTCCCGGATAGCCGGCGTCCTGCACCAGTACGCCAAGACCGCCGCGCCCGCCACGGACCAGGCACCGGCCGGGGCGCTGCGCGCGGGCGCGACGGGGCCGGGCGAGGCCGGCGCACGCGCGGCGAAGGGGTCCGCCGAGGGCGGCGAGGAGTCCCGCCCGCACCACTGGCACCTGTCGGATCTGCTGCACCCCTTCCACCGGAAGTAAACGCGAGGCCGCGCGGTCTCTAGAATCGCGTCCATGGCGGCAACAGCATCGAACAGCGACAAGCCCGGCGGCGCGCGGAGTCAGAGCGAAAAGGACGTCCCCCCGCCCCTCCCGGCACCGCTGAACGTGCCCGTCGCCGACTCGCACACCCATCTGGACATGCAGCAGGGTTCTGTCTCAGAAGCCCTGGCCAAGGCCGCGTCGGTAGGCGTGACCACCGTCGTCCAGGTGGGGTGCGACCTGGCCGGATCCCGCTGGGCCGCCGAGACGGCCGCCGCGCACGAGAGCGTCTGGGCCACGGTGGCCCTGCATCCGAACGAGGCCCCCCGCATCGTCCTCGGCGACCCCGACGGCTGGTCCCGTCAGGGCGCCCGCGAGCCGGGCGGGGACGCGGCCCTGGACGCGGCGCTGGAGGAGATCGACGCCCTGGCCGCACTGCCGCACGTCCGCGGCGTCGGCGAGACGGGCCTGGACTTCTTCCGTACGGGCCCCGAGGGTATGGCCGCCCAGGAGCACTCCTTCCGCCGTCATATCGACATCGCCAAGCGCCACGGCAAGGCCCTGGTCATCCACGACCGGGAGGCCCACGCCGACGTCCTGCGGGTGCTGGCGGAGGAGGGCGCCCCGGAGACCGTCGTCTTCCACTGCTACTCCGGCGACGCCGAGATGGCGAAGGTGTGCGCCGAGGCGGGCTACTACATGTCCTTCGCGGGCAACGTGACCTTCAAGAACGCCCAGCACCTGCGGGACGCCCTCGCGGTCGCCCCGCTCGACCTGGTGCTCGTCGAGACGGACGCGCCCTTCCTCACGCCGGTGCCCTATCGCGGACGGCCCAATGCGCCGTACCTCATTCCGGTCACGTTGCGGGCGATGGCCGGGTACCGAGGTGTGGACGAGGACGCCCTGGCCACGGCGGTCGCCGCGAACACCGCACGGGCGTTCGGCTACTGAGCCACTTCTGCCGCGACACATTGTGATCATATGACTTTGGAGAGTGACGCTCCCTCCGCTACAGTCCCGGGCCGGACAGCTCGACCCAGGGGAGTGTCACGTGACGCATGCACAGGGCAGCCCCCGCGCCGCACGCCGCGGTGCGGCGGAAGCACCGCTCTACCCGGCGTTTGACCCATACGACACGTACGGCCCGTACGACCCGTATGTGCCCTCGGCTCACTACGCCTCCTACGAGGCGCACGGGACGTACGGGACCTCCGGGACGTATGCGCAGGCCGCACCGGCGCCCGCACCCCCCGCCCCCTCGGCGCCCTACGGCTCCTACGGCACCCCCGGCGAGCCCTACGGGATATACGAACCACCCCAGGGCCTCTACGATCCGTTCCTCCCCGAACCGCGCGAAGCGGGCTCCTACGCGCCCCCCGCCGACGCGGACGAGCTCCCGCTCCTGCCCCGCCAGGGGTCCGTCACGGCCCCCGCCGAGGAGCTCGCGAAGACCCCTTCCGAACCGCTCGCGGCACCGCGCGGCGAGCCCGCGCCCGAGCCCGCGCCCGGGGCCCCAGGCCGCCGCTCCGCCCGGCGCAGGCGCACCGGCGAGCGGCCCGACGCCCTGCGCCGGCTCGTCCCGCAGGCCCTCGTCGTGGCCTTCCTCGCGGGCGGCACCTCGGCCTTCATCGTCAGCGACAAGACCGTCAAGCTCAACGTCGAGGGCAGCTCCCGCACCCTGCACACCTTCGCCGACGACGTCGAGGAACTCCTCGCCGACGAGCACATGGACCTCGGCGCGCACGACGCCGTCACCCCCGGCCACGACCACGGCCTCACCGCCGGCGACGAGATCACCGTCCGCTACGGGCGCCCCGTCGCCCTCACCCTCGACGGTGAGCACCGCCGGGTGTGGACCACCGCCCGGACCGTCGACGGCGCGCTGCGCCAGCTCGGGGTGCGCGCCGAGGGGGCGTATCTGTCCACCTCCCGCTCCGCCGCCATCGCGCGCGAGGGCCTGGACCTGGACGTCCGGACCGAGCGGACCGTCACCTTCATGGCCGACGGGCGCGAGCGCACCATCCGCACCAATGCCGCCACCGTCCACGAGGCCATCGACCAGGCCGGCATCACCCTGCGCGGCCAGGACACCACCTCCGTCGCCCCCGACAGCTTCCCGCGCGAGGGCCAGACGATCTCCGTCATGCGGATCACCGGCAGCGAGGAGGTCCGCGAGGTGCCCATCGACTTCACCACCGAGCGGCACGACGACCCCACCCTCTACAAGGGCACCGAGGTCGTCTCCCAGCGCGGCGAGAAGGGCGTCGAGCGGATCACCTACGCCCTGCGGACCGTCAACGGCGTCCGGCAGAAGCCCCGGCAGATCTCCACCGAGACCGTCCGCCGCCCCACCACCCAGATCGTGAAGGTCGGCACCAAGGCCATGCCCACCGCCGTGCAGGGCGCGGACGGGCTGAACTGGGACGGTCTCGCCCAGTGCGAGGCCGGCGGCCGGCCGGACGCGGTCGACCCGTCGGGCACCTACGGCGGCCTCTACCAGTTCGACGTCCGCACCTGGCAGGGGCTCGGCGGCAAGGGCCGGCCCCAGGACGCGCCCGCCGGCGAGCAGACCTTCCGGGCCAAGAAGCTCTACGTCAGCCGGGGGGCGAGCCCGTGGCCCGTGTGCGGCCGTAAACTTCACGGGTGAGCTCCAGCCCCAGCACAGACGATTCCGGCGCCCTGCTCGGTCCCGCCGACATCCGCGAGCTGGCCGCAGCCCTCGGGGTACGCCCGACCAAGCAGCGCGGCCAGAACTTCGTGATCGACGCCAACACCGTCCGGCGCATCGTGCGGACCGCCGAGGTGCGGCCCGACGACGTCGTCGTCGAGGTCGGGCCCGGCCTAGGGTCCCTGACCCTCGCCCTGCTGGAGGCCGCCGACCGGGTCACCGCGGTCGAGATCGACGACGTGCTGGCCGCGGCCCTCCCGGCGACGATCGCCGCCCGGCTGCCCGGCCGCGCGGACCGCTTCGCACTCGTGCACAGCGACGCCATGCAGGTCACCGAGCTGCCCGGCCCGGCGCCCACCGCCCTGGTCGCCAACCTCCCGTACAACGTCGCCGTGCCCGTGCTGCTGCACATGCTGGAGCGGTTCCCCAGCATCGAGCGGACCCTCGTGATGGTCCAGGCCGAGGTCGCCGACCGGCTGGCCGCCCGGCCCGGCAACAAGGTCTACGGCGTCCCCTCCGTGAAGGCCAACTGGTACGCGGACGTCAAGCGCGCCGGCGCCATCGGCCGCAATGTCTTCTGGCCCGCCCCGAACGTCGACTCCGGCCTGGTCTCCCTCGTCCGCCGCAGCACGCCGATCGACACCACGGCCACCCGCGAAGAGGTCTTCGCGGTCGTCGACGCCGCCTTCGCACAGCGCCGCAAGACGCTGCGGGCGGCCCTCGCCGGCTGGGCCGGCTCGGCCGCGGCGGCGGAGGCGGCGCTGATCGCCGCCGGGATCTCGCCGCAGGCGCGCGGCGAGGCGCTCACAGTGGAGGAGTTCGTGGCGATCGCGGAGAACAAGGCGGTCTGACGGGCGCGGGTCCGCGGCGGGTCCGTCGTCGGGTGCGGCGCCGTTTCCCGCCGCGCGGAGCTTTCCGGGTGCGGTGTCGGGCCTCCGCGGGCCGGGTCCGGGACTGCTTCGCTTTACGTCCCGGACCCGGCCCGCTCCGGCCCGCCACCTTCCGTGGTGGGTGGGGAAGGAAACCCTCGGTGGTACCGCGCCCGTACGATCGCTGGAGTCCGCTCTCCCCGACCCGAGGAGCCCGCTCCGTGAGCCCGTCCGTCACCGTCCGAGTCCCCGCCAAGGTCAATGTGCAGCTCGCCGTCGGCGGCGTACGGCCGGACGGCTTCCACGACCTGGCCAACGTCTTCCTCGCCGTCGGTCTGTACGACGAGGTGACCGTCACGCCCGCCGGGGAACTGCGGGTCACCTGCTCCGGGCCGGACGCCGCCCAGGTGCCGCTGGACGCCTCCAACCTCGCCGCCCGCGCGGCGCTCGCCCTCGCCGCCCGCCACGGGCGCGAGGCGAACGTCCACATCCACATCGACAAGGACATCCCCGTCGCCGGCGGCATGGCGGGCGGCAGCGCGGACGGCGCCGGGGCGCTCCTGGCCTGCGACGCCCTGTGGGGCACCGGGGCCTCGCGCGAGGAACTGCTCGGCATCTGCGCCGAGCTCGGCAGCGACGTGCCGTTCAGCCTGGCCGGCGGGGCGGCCCTGGGCCGGGGCCGGGGCGAGATCCTCGCCCCCCTGCCCGTCGGCGGCACCTTCCACTGGGTCTTCGCGGTGGCCGACGGCGGCCTGTCGACCCCGGCCGTCTACGCCGAGTGCGACCGTCTGCGCGAGGTCTCCGGCCAGGGGTCGAGCGTGACGGACGTGCCCGAGCCGGAGCCGTCGCCCGCGCTCCTCGACGCCCTGCGCACCGGCGACGCCGCCGCGCTCGCCGCGGCCGTCACCAACGACCTCCAGCCGGCCGCGGTCTCCCTGCGCCCGTCCCTGACCGCCACCCTCGACGCGGGCACCGGCGCCGGCGCCCTGGCCGCCCTGGTCTCGGGCTCGGGCCCGACCACGGCGTTCCTGGTCCGCGACGAGGAGGAGGGCACGAAGGTGGCCGACGCGCTGCGGGCGTCGGGGACGTGCCGTTCGGTACGGGTCGCGGCGGGGGCGGTGGCGGGGGCGACGGTGCGGTAGTGGTGACGGCGGGGTGGTGCGCCTGCGGCGGGCCTTTCCCCTACCCGCCCCTTCCCGAATGTCCTCAATCGCCGGACGGGCTGAACTTCAGCCCGTCCGGCGCTTGAGGACACCGCGCGTCAGCGCGGAAAAGGGGGCCCGGGGGCGTCAGCCCCCGGTTACGGGAAGGGGCGGGGCTGGGGAACAAGCCCGCCGCAGGCGCCCCACCCGCGCGCGGTTGAGTACCCGTACTCACCCCCACCTGAGTACCACCCCCATGGCGCCACCCCCACCCGCCGAGCCAAGGTGCGGGCATGCCCACACCCCCCACCGCCCGCGAACTCGCCGCCGTCACCCCCGCCGCGCGCGACCGCACGATCGACCTGCTCCGGGTCGCCTCGCTCGGCACCGTCGTGCTCGGCCACTGGCTGATGGCCGCGGTCACGGCCGACCACGGCCGGGCCGAGGTCGGCAATCTGCTCGCGGTCGAGCCCGGGCTGCAACTCCTCACCTGGGCCCTCCAGGTCATGCCGGTGTTCTTCTTCGTCGGCGGCTTCTCGCACGCCCTCTCCTACCGCTCCCTCACCCGCCGCACCGAGGGCCCGGCCTACGCGGCGTTCGTCCGCGCCCGCCTCCAGCGCCTCCTGCGCCCCACCATGCTCTTCATAGCCGTCTGGGGCGCCGGTGCCCTCGCCGTCCAACTCCTCGGCGGAGACGGCCCGCTGACGGACGTGGCCGCCCGGCTCGTCGCCCAGCCCCTGTGGTTCATCGGCATCTACCTGGTCATGGTCGCCTTCACCCCGCCACTGCTCCGGCTCCACGAACGGTGGGGGTGGGGCGCCTTCGCCGCCCTGGCCGGCGCGGCGGCCGGCGTCGACACGCTCCGGTTCGCCGCCGGCGTGCCGTACGTGGAGTTCCTGAACTTCGCGTTCGTCTGGCTCGCCGTCCACCAGCTCGGCTTCCTGCGCGCCGACGGCCGCCTGCGCCGCCCGGCCGTCCTCGCCGCCACCGGCCTGGCCGGGGCGGCCGCGCTCGTGGCCCTCGGCCCGTACCCCCTGTCGATGGTCGGCATGCCCGGCGAGAAGATCAGCAACATGGCGCCGCCCACGTCCGCCCTGCTCTGCCACGGCCTGTGGCTGGTCGGCGCCGTCGAGCTGCTGCGCCGCCCGATGGCCCGCCTGGTGGCCCGCCCGCGCGTCTGGCGCGCCGTCGTCGCGGCCAACGGCATCGCCATGACCGCGTTCCTGTGGCACCTCACCGCGATGCTCGGCGTCTACGGGGCCCTGCTCGCCCTGGACGTCCCCCTGCCGGCCCCGGCGAGCGCCGCGTGGTGGGCGCAGGTGCCGCCGAGGGTCCTGGCGGCGGCGCTGGTGACCGCGCTCCTGGTGGCCGTCTTCCGCAAGGCGGAGGCGCCCGGGAAGGGCGCGGCCGGCCGCCCGGGGGAGACCCGCGCCGCGCGCCGCGCCACGGCCACCGCCGCCGCGGGCGTCGCCCTCGCCCTCCTCGGCGTCCTCGGGCTGTCCATGGTCGGCTTCGGCGGCCTCCTCCAAGGCCGTACCGCCCTCCTCGTGGCCTTCCGCGTCACCGCCCCCGCCGCCGTCCTCATGGCCGCCGCGGGCTGGCTGCTCGTCGAGACGGCCGGCGGAACCCCACGCCGCCGGTAGGGCTTTCCCCACCCCCGGGAGACCCGCTCGTCCCATGGGACCGCGCCCGCTCCGTCCCTAGCGTTGAGGCCGTCGCCGCGACCGGCGGCCGTACGACGGAGAACAGGGGTGGCGCGTGAACCGCAGGACGACGGACCACGGACGGACCGGGGCCGCCGCATGATGGGCCGGCTCGCGCGCCGCTCGCTGCGCCACCGCACCGCCTCCTTCACCGCCACCTTCCTCGCGCTGCTCTTCGGCGCGACGATCGTCATGGCCTGCGGCGGCCTGATGGAGACCGGCATCCGCAACGACACCCCGCCCGAACGCCTCGCGGGCGCGCCGGTCCTCGTCACCGGCGAGCGGAGGTACTCCCCGGCCGACGACGGGAAGCACAAGGCGAAGGCCCTCTTCCCGGAGCGCGTGGAGCTCGACGAGGCGCTCGTCGAGCGCGTCCGCGCCGTCCCCGGCGTCCGCACCGCGGTCGGCGAGCGCACCTTCGACGCCGCCGTCACCACGGGCACCCGGCCCCCCGCCGCCGCCCGCGCCCACGGCTGGGAGTCCGCCGCCCTCACCCCGTACGCCCTCGTCACCGGCGAGGCCCCCACCGGGCCCGGCGAGACCGCCCTCGACGAGGGCCTCGCCCGCGCGGCCGGGGTCCGGCCGGGCGACCGGATCGATCTCACCGCGCACGGCGCCACCGCCCCGTACCGCGTCACCGGCCTCGTACGGCCCGCCGCCGGCCGCGCCGTGCCGCAGCCCACGCTCTTCCTCGCCACCGCCGAGGCCGCACGGCTCGCGCCCCGCGCCGGCACCGTCGCCGACATCGCCGTCCTCCCCCTCCCCGGCACCGCCCCCGGCGCACTGCGGAAGCGGATCGCCGAGGCCCTGCACGGGCGCGGCGTCACCGTCCTCACCGGCGACGACCGGGGCGCCGTCGAGCACCCCGAGGTCGTCGAGGGCGGCGACAACCTGATCGCGCTCTCGGGGGCCTTCGGCGGCCTCGCCGTCGGGACGGCCGTGTTCGTCGTCGGCGCCACCGTCGCCCAGTCGGCCGGGCAGCGGCACCGCGAACTCGCCCTGCTCCGGGCCGTCGGCGCCACCCGCGGCCAGCTGCGCCGACTGGTACTCGGCGAGACCCTGCTGGTCACGGCCCTCGCAGGCGGCGTCGCCCGGTTCACCGGCCCGCTCGCCGGCCACTGGCTGTACGAGCGGCTGGTCGACAGCGGCACGATCGCGGAGACCGTCGGGTTCCGGCAGGGCTGGATCCCCGCCGTCGCCGCGGGCGGCGCCCTCCTGCTGACCGCCCTCGGCGGCGGCGTCCTCGGCGCCTGGCGCGCCGTCAGGGTCCACCCGGCCGAGGCCCTCGGCGAGGCCGAGGCGCGGCAGCGCTGGATCTCCTGGCCCCGGCTGCTCCTCGCCGCCCTGTTCCTGGCGGGCACGGCGGCCCTCGCCCTGGTCACCGCCCTCGTCCTGGAAGGCCCCGGCGCGGCGTCCACCGCGGGCCCCACCGTCCTGTGCGCCGCGATCGGCCTCGCCCTGATCGGCCCCGCCCTCACCAAGGCGGCGGCGCTCGTCCTCCAGTGGCCCGCCCGCCTCCTGGGCGGCGTCACCGGCCGGCTCGCGGCCCGCAACTGCCGGGCCCGCTCGGTCCGCATGGCCGCCGTCGTCACCCCGGTCATGCTCGCCACCGCCGTCACCACCGGCATGCTCTACCTCCAGACCACCGCCGCCGACGCCACCGGAAGGCAGTTCACCGACGGCCTCAAGGCCGACGCGGTCGTCACCTCGGCCGCCGGCGGAGTGGACCCCGCGTTCGCGGACCGCGTGCGGAAGGCGCCCGGCGTCGCCGCCGCCGGCGCGTACACCACCGGTACCGGCTGGCTGGAGCGGCCCGTCGACCACGAGCAGGACAAGCGCGGCCTCGCCCTCCAGGGCGTCGACGCGGACGCCGCCGGGCGCACCCTGGCCGCCCGGGCCACCGAGGGCGCCCTCACCGCCCTGCGCGGCGACACCGTGGCCCTGCCCGAGGCCACCGCCCACCGCCTGCGCCGCGGCGTCGGCGACACCGTACGGCTGCGCCTCGGCGACGGCTCCGCCGCCGACCTCCGCGTCGTGGCCCTGCTCGCCGACCGGCCCGACTACCCGACGGCCCTCGTCCCCGTCGCCCTCCTCGCCCCGCACACCACCTCCGGCCTGCCCGCCCAGATCCTGGTGCGCGCCGCCGACGGCACCGACCCCCGGCAGATGCTCGCCGGTCTGCGCGCCCTGACCCGGGCCCACCCGGCTCTCGCCGTCACCGACCGGGACGGCGTGATCGACGGGCACGCCCGCGACACCCGCACCCAGGCGACCGCCAACTACCTCATCTGCGGCATGCTCATCGGCTACACCGCCCTGGCCGTCGTGAACACCCTGGTGATCTCCATACGGGACCGCCGCCGCGAACTGGGCCTCCAGCGCCTCACGGGCGCCACCCGGGGCCAGGTGCTCCGCATGATGACCGTGGAGGCCGTCCTGGTCACGGCCACGGGCCTCGCCCTGGGCACCCTGGCGGCGGCCGCCGCCCTGGTCCCCTTCAGCCTGGTCGCGACCGGCGGCCCGCTGCCGTCCGGACCGCCCGTGATCTATCTGGCGACGGTGGCGGGCGCGGGGGCGCTCACCCTGACCGCGACACTGGTCCCGGCCTGGGCGGCGCTGCGGATCCGCCCGGTGGTGGCGGCGAAGGTCTGAAGCCCGGGACCCCGGTCCGCGCGGCGGGCGTCGGGCGGCGGGGCGGGAATTCCGCCCCGCCGGAAAGGCCGGTCCCGGGGAAATCCGGCCCGTCCCGCGATTCGCGGACACCCGCCCGCCGCGCGGAAAGGGCCACCGGGGCCCGACTGCGCCGGGAAGGGGCGGGAAGGGGCGGGCAGGGGGAATTCCCCGGGCCGACTACCCTGGAAGGCCGATCACAAAACGCAAGCGCAGCCCCGCGCAGGAGCAGGAGCGGAATGGCCACGAACCTCGTCAATCTGGAAGCCGTCGACAAGGTGTACGGCACCCGTGCGCTGCTCGACGGCATCTCCCTCGGTGTCAACGAGGGCGACCGGATCGGCGTCGTCGGCCGCAACGGCGACGGCAAGACCACCCTGATCCGCATCCTCGCCAGGCTGGAGGAGGCCGACAAGGGCCGGGTCACCCACGCCGGCCACCTGCACCTCGGCGTGCTCACCCAGCACGACTCCCTCGACCCGGCCGCCACGATCCGCCACGAGGTCATCGGCGACCTCGCCGACCACGAGTGGGCCGGCAGCGCCAAGATCCGGGACATCCTCACCGGTCTCTTCGGCGGCCTGGACCTGCCCGGCTTCCCGCAGGGCCTCGACACCGTCATCGGCCCGCTCTCCGGCGGTGAGCGCCGCCGCATCGCGCTCGCCAAGCTGCTGATCGCCGAGCAGGACCTCATCGTCCTCGACGAGCCCACCAACCACCTCGACGTCGAGGGCATCTCCTGGCTGGCCGCCCACCTGCGCGCCCGCCGCTCGGCCCTCGTCTGCGTCACCCACGACCGCTGGTTCCTCGACCAGGTCTGCACCCGCATGTGGGACGTCCAGCGCGGCGCCGTCCACGAGTACGAGGGCGGCTACAGCGACTACGTCTTCGCCCGCGCCGAGCGGGAGCGGATCGCCGCGACCGAGGAGACCAAGCGGCAGAACCTGATGCGCAAGGAGCTCGCCTGGCTGCGCCGCGGCGCCCCCGCGCGCACCAGCAAGCCGCGCTTCCGCATCGAGGCGGCCAATGAGCTGATCGCCGACGTGCCGCCGCCGCGCGACACCGCCGAGCTGATGAAGTTCGCCAACTCCCGCCTCGGCAAGACCGTCTTCGAGCTGGAGGACGTCACCGTCCAGGCCGGCTCCAAGTCCCTGATCCAGCACCTGACCTGGCAGTTGGGCCCCGGCGACCGGGTCGGCCTCGTCGGCGTCAACGGCGCGGGCAAGACCTCGCTGCTGCGCGCCCTCGCCGAGGCCGCCCGCTCCGAGGGCGAGCGGCAGCCCGCCGCCGGCCGCATCGTCGTCGGCAAGACCGTCAAGCTCGCCTACCTCTCCCAGGAGGTCGGCGAACTCGACCCGAAGAAGCGCGTGTTGGAGGCCGTCCAGCAGATCCGCGACCGCGTCGACCTCGGCAAGGGCCGGGAGATGACCGCCGGGCAGCTCTGCGAGAAGTTCGGCTTCACCAAGGAGAAGCAGTGGACGCCCGTCGGCGACCTCTCCGGCGGTGAGCGCCGCCGGCTCCAGATCCTGCGCCTGCTGATGGACGAGCCCAACGTCCTCTTCCTCGACGAGCCCACCAACGACCTCGACATCGAGACCCTGACCCAGCTGGAGGACCTCCTCGACGGCTGGCCCGGCTCGATGGTCGTCATCAGCCACGACCGGTACTTCGTCGAGCGCACCACCGACAAGGTCTACGCCCTGCTGGGCGACCAGGCCCTGCGGATGCTGCCGCGCGGCCTCGACGAGTACCTGGAGCGCCGTCAGCGCGTCATCGAGGCCGCCGTGCCCGCCGCGGCCCCGGCCGCGCCGGAGGCCACCGCCAAGCAGAAGTCGGCCGGTGACGCCCGCGCGGCCAAGAAGGAACTCCAGAAGATCGAGCGCCGCCTCGACCGCATCGGCGAGCAGGAGGCCAAGCTCCACGCGCGGATCGCCGAGCAGGCCACCGACTTCGGGGCGGTCGCCAAACTCGACGCGGAACTCCGGGAACTCGCCGCCGAGCGCGACGAACTGGAGCTGCGCTGGCTGGAACTGGCCGAAGACGCCTGACCCGGACAAGGGATCACGAGTCGCAACAGTCTCGTCACGGGCCGGTCTCAGGCGGTGCAAACCCCGGGATCGGCCCGTTGGTACGAGAAATCGGGTGATAGAAAGAACCCCCGCTCGCCTGCCGACCGACTGGCGGGTCGCCTGCCCGATTCGCTCCTTCCCGGTGGATTTTCAGCCACCGGGATCGCGGGGGAGACCGGTCGGGCCACCGACCCGCGTGAAGAGGAAAGCTGATGTCACAGCCGCCCCAGCCGCCCAACCAGCCGCCGGGGGTTCCGCCGGCGCAGCCGGGCGGAGGCTTCGGCGCGCCGAACCCCTCGTACGGCTACCCGCCCCAGCAGCCGACACAGGCGGCGCCCCAGGTGCCGGCGCAGCCGTCCCAGGTGCCCCCGCCGCCGCCGGGCGCCCCGCAGACGCCGCCCCCGCCCCCGGGCACTCCCCGGACGCCGCCCCCGCCGGGCGCACCGCCGCAGGCACCGCCCGCGGCCCCGGGCGGCTACGGCTACCCGGGCCAGGCCCCGCAGCCCGGCTACGGCTACCCCGGCCAGGCACCCCAGCCCGGCGGCTACGGCTACCCGGGCGGCCCCGGACAGCCCGGCCAGGGCTTCGGCGCGCCCACGCAGCCGCAGTTCGGCGCCTACCCCCAGCAGCCCGGCCCCTACGGCGCCCCCGGCACCCCCGGCTCCGGCGGCGCCGCCAAGAAGCGCATGGCGGTCATCGTCAGCGCCGCGGTGGCGCTCGTCCTCGTCATCGGCGGCGGCGTCTGGTACGCCGTTTCGGGTGACGGCAAGGACGACCAGGCCAAGGGCGGCGCCGGCACCAGCCAGGGCACCGGCGGCAAGCAGGGCAACGGCGAGCAGGGCGGCGACAAGGGCGAGAAGCCCAAGGCCGTCGACGGCAAGCTGCTCTTCGAGGTCGAGCAGGAGAAGGTCGACGACCTCGTCAGCGCCAAGGGCCTGTGGGCCGGCGACCAGGCCGTCGCCAAGGCCGACGTCTACAAGATCGTCGGCTATGGCCTGAGCGGCGGCAAGAAGTGGGAGCTCCCGCTCGACGGCGCCGTCTGCTGGGCCAGCCAGAAGCCGACCGACGACGGCAAGGCCGTCGTCCTCGTCAGCGACGGCAAGCCCAGCGAGGAGAAGAAGTACGGAGGCCCCTGCACGCAGGTCATCGCCTTCGACGTGAACAAGGGCACCAAGCTCTGGCAGAAGTCCGCCAAGTCCGGTGACCGGGACGTCACCTTCGACGAGGTCACCATCGGCGGCGGCACCGTCGCGGCCGGTGGCACCAGCGGCGGCGCCGCCTGGAGCCTCGACGGCCAGGAGCTGTGGAAGCCCAAGGAGGACAGCTCCAACTGCAAGGACGCCGGTTACGCCGGCGGCAGCAAGCTCGTCGCCGTCCGCCGCTGCGGCGACTACGAGCGCCCGCAGGTCTCCGTGCAGACGCTCGACCCCAAGTCCGGCGCGGTCAAGTCCACCTTCAAGGTGCCGTCCGGGCTGAACTACCCGCACATCGCCTCCACCGACCCGCTCGTCGTCGCGGTCTCCGCGGGCGACACCACGGGCAACGGCGCCTCGGACTTCTTCGTCGTCGACGACAGCGGCAAGGACGGCACGCTCCGCAGCAAGATCTCCACGGGCAACGGCAAGTACGAGCCGAAGTGCCCGTCCACCGAGGTCGAGGGCTGCACCAAGATGTCCGTCACCAAGGACACGCTGTACCTGCCGACCGAGGAGCACGCCTCCGGCGACAGCAGCAAGCCCGGCCGCGTCAACGAGATCGTCGCCTTCGACCTGGCCACCGGCCAGACCAAGGGCAAGACGGACGGCACCGCCGGCACCGACATGATCCCGTTCGGCGTCGACAAGGACGGCTACCCGCTGGCCTACCGGATCGCGAACTTCCGGTGGGGCGGGCAGGTGTTGCGCATCGACCCCAAGACGTACAAGGCCGACGTCCTCCTGAAGAACGCCGACGAAACGGCACGCGCCGAGAGCGAGCTCTCGCCCGACTACCAGCAGGGCGTCTACGCCCAGGGCCGGCTCTTCCTGGGCACGAACTACATCCGTAAGGTCACCGTCGCCGGTCTGGGCAAGCAGTACACGCTCCAGATCTACGGTGGGAGCTGACGCCCGAGGTTGACGCGCGGGTCTCCGGGCCCGCGCGCCGCGTTGACGCGGTTGCCGTTTCCGACCGGTTGCCGCACGATGCGGCACCATGAAAGTCCGTATCCCTGCCCGCCACGCCTTCGTGCCTGAACGATCCGTTTCAGTCTCGAAGTACACGTGATTGGCAGGGATTTCGGCATTCCGGGGGACTTCTCACCGGTAAGGGGCGCGCGACGTCGAACAAGCGTGTAGCTTCCGGGGGCAAGAGGGGCCGAGGAGAGACGTACGCGGGCGACAGGGGGCAAGCGCAATGGGCGTGCGGCTCATGGTGGTCGACGACCACCGTCTGCTGGCCGAGGCGCTCGCCTCGGCGTTGAAGCTGCGCGGGCACCGCGTGCTGGCCGCCGCCGCGCCGAGCGCGGGCGCGGCCGACCTGGTGGTGAGCCGCGCACCCGAAGTGTGCCTGCTGGGCACCGCCACCCCCGCCGAGCCGGGGGCCTTCGACCCGGTCGTCCGGATCAAGCGGGAACGGCCGCAGGTCGCCGTCGTGGTCCTCGGCCCGGTGCCGAGCCCGCTCGGCATCGCCGCGGCCTTCGCCGCCGGCGCCTCCGGCTACGTCCGCCACAACGAGCGCATCGAAGGCGTCGAGCGCGCCATGATGAAGGCCCGCGCGGGCGAGGCCGCCGTCGACCCCCAGCTGCTCCAAGGGGCCTTCACGGAGCTCCTCAACCCCGCCGCCCAGCCGGACGACGAGGGCGCCCGGCTGCTCCAGCTGCTGACACCGCGCGAGGTCGAGGTGCTGGTGCGGGTCGCGGAGGGGGAGGACACGAGGCTGATCGCGGCAGGCATGGGAATAGCGCCCAGCACGGCGCGGACGCATGTGCAGCGGGTCCTGATGAAGCTGGGCGTCGGGTCCCGCCTGGAAGCGGCGGCGCTGGCGGCCCGGACGGGCCTGCTGGACCGCGCGGCGGCGGGCGCCCCGCCGAGAGGCCCTGCGGGCCTGGGCGACCTCCGAGGCTGAGGGCGCCCTGCGGGCGGCGTTTTCCCCAGCCCCGCCCCTTCCCGTAACCGGGGGCTTCGCCCCCAGGCCCCCTTTCCGCGCTGACGCGCGGTGTCCTCAATCGCCGGACGGGCTGATTTTCAGCCCGTCCGGCGCTTGAGGACCGGGGTCCGGGGCGGAGCCCCGGTTCGGGAAGGGGCGGGGCTGGGGAAGAGCCCCCCGTGAAGAAGACGGCGATCACCCTCGCGGACGGCCGCACCCTCCGCTACTACGACCTCCGCGACGACACCCCGCACGACACCCTCGACCCCCGCCCCCTCCGCCCCGACCCCGGCACCCCCGAGATCCGCCACGACCCCTTACTCGGCGACGACGTCGTCATCGCCGCCCACCGCCAGACCCGCACCCACCACCCGCCCTCCGACGCCTGCCCCCTGTGCCCCACCCGCCCCGGCGCCGCCCCCACCGAGATCCCGGCCCCCGGCTACGACGTCGTCGTCCTCGACAACCGCTTCCCCTCCCTCACCGGCGACCTCGGCCACTGCGAGGTCGTCTGCTTCACCCCCGACCACGACGCCTCGTTCGCCGACCTCGGCCCCGAGCACGCGGCCCTCGTCCTCGCCGCCTGGACGGACCGCACCGCGGAGCTCTCCGCGCTCCCCACCGTCGAGCAGGTCTTCTGCTTCGAGAACCGCGGCGAGGAGATCGGCGTCACCCTCGGCCACCCGCACGGCCAGATCTACGCCTACCCCTTCGTCACCCCGCGCACCACGCGCGTCCTCGCCAACGCCGCCACCCACCACCGGCGCACCGGCGGCCGGAACCTCTTCGACGACACCCTCGCCGCCGAGCTCGCCGACGGCCGCCGCACGGTCCTCGACGGCACGCACTGGACCGCCCACGTCCCCTACGCCGCCCGCTGGCCCTACGAGGTCCACCTGTACCCCCGGCGGCGCGTCCCCGACCTGACCGCCCTCGACGACGCGGCCCGCGCGGAGCTCCCCGGGATCCAGCTGGAGCTGCTGCGCCGCTTCGACCGGATCTTCGGTCCCGGGCAGCCGCCCACCCCGTACATCTCCGCCTGGCACCAGGCGCCCGCCCGGCACCCCCTCAAGGGTGAATTCGCCCTGCATCTGGAGCTCTTCACCGTCCGCAGGGCTCCCGGCAAGCTGAAGTTCCTCGCCGGTTCCGAATCCGGCATGAGTGTGTTCATCAACGATGTGCCGCCCGAGGCCGCGGCCCGGCGACTGCGAGAGGTAGCGAGCGCGTGAATCAGCGAACGAGCGGCAGCACTTACCTGGTCACGGGCGGAGCGGGCTACGTCGGCAGCGTCGTCGCGGCGCACCTGCTGGCCGCCGGGCACTCCGTCACCGTCCTCGACGACCTCTCCACCGGCCACCGCGCGGCCGTCCCCGACGGCGTCCGCTTTATCGAGGGCCGCGTCCAGGACGCGGGCCGCTGGCTGGACAGCTCGTACGACGCCGTCCTGCACTTCGCGGCCTTCTCGCAGGTCGGCCAGTCCGTCGCCGACCCCGAGCCGTACTGGCGCAACAACGTCGGCGGGACCGCCGAGCTCCTCGCCGCCATGCGCGACGCCGACGTCCGCACCCTCGTCTTCTCCTCCACCGCCGCCGTCTACGGCGAACCCGGCACCGTCCCGATCACCGAGGACGCCCCCACCCGCCCCACCAACCCCTACGGCGCCACCAAGCTCGCCGTCGACCACATGATCGAGGGCGAGTGCGCGGCCCACGGCCTGGCCGCCGTGTCCCTGCGCTACTTCAACGTCGCCGGGGCGTACGGGCGGTACGGCGAGCGGCACGCCCCCGAGACCCATCTGATCCCGCTCGTCCTCCAGGTCGCCCTGGGCGGGCGCGCGGCCATCTCCGTCCACGGCGACGACTACCCCACCCCCGACGGGACCTGCGTGCGCGACTACATCCACGTCGCCGACCTCGCCGAGGCCCACCTGCGCGCCCTGTCCGCCGCCCGCGACGGCGAGCACCTCGTCTGCAACCTGGGCAACGGCAACGGCTTCTCCGTGCACGAGGTCGTCGAGGCCGCCCGCAAGGTCACCGGCCACCCGATCCCGCAGCTCGCCGCCGAGCGCAGGCCCGGCGACCCCGCCGTCCTCGTCGCCTCCGCCGAGCGCGCCGCGGAGACCCTCGGCTGGCGCCCCGCCCGCCCCGACCTGGCCGGGATCATCGCCGACGCCTGGGAGTTCGCCCGCCGGACGGCCGTCGAATGACCGCCGGCGACCCGGCCGCGGCCGACGCCGCCTCGGCCGCCTTCGAGCGGGCCTTCGGCCACGCCCCGGAAGGCGTCTGGGCGGCGCCCGGCCGCGTCAACCTGATCGGCGAGTACACCGACGTCAACGAGGGGCTCGTACTGCCCTTCGCGCTGCCGCACACGGTCCGGGCGGCCGCCGCGCCGCGCGCCGACGGGCGGCTGCGCCTGCACCTGGGCGACGGCCCGGCGGCCCTCCGGGCGGAGCTCCCGGCGGCGGACCTGGCGCCCGGCCGCGTCCCGGCTGGGCCGGCTACCCGGCGGGCGTCCTCTGGGCGCTGCGGGCGGCCGGCCACCCCGCCCCGGGCGCGGACGTCCACCTGGACGGCGACGTCCCGCGCGGGGCCGGGCTGTCGTACTCCGCGGCCGTGGAGTGCGCCGTCGCCCTCGCGCTCGACGGCGTGGGCGGGCTGGGGCTGTCCCGGCCGGAGATCGCCGCGCTCTGCCGCCGCGCGGAGAACGAGTTCGTCGGCGTCCCCTGCGGGATCATGGACCAGACCGCCTCCGCCCGCTGCGTCGCGGGCCACGCGCTGTACCTCGACACCCGCGACCTCGGCCACCGGCACGTCCCCCTGGACCCGGCCGCCGCCGGGCTGTCCCTGCTGGTGGTGGACACCCGGGTACGGCACGCCCTCGCGGACGGCGCGTACGCGGCCCGGTGCGCCGGTTGCGAGGAAGGGGCTCGCGCGCTGGGCGTGCGCTCTCTGCGGGACATCCCTTCCGAGGGGCTGGAATCGGCCCTCGGCAGGGTGCCGGATCCGGCCGTACGAGCGTTGGTGCGCCATGTCGTCACCGAGAACGACCGGGTGCGGCAGGTTGTCGATCATCTGGAGGCCGGTCGTGTCATCGCCGTCGGACCGGTGCTCACGGCCGGGCACGCCTCGCTCCGCGACGACTTCGCGGTCTCCTGCCCGGAGCTGGATCTGGCCGTCGCAGTCGCGAACGGAGCGGGCGCGCTGGGCGCCCGGATGACCGGGGGCGGCTTCGGCGGTTCGGCCGTGGTGCTGGTGGAATCCGGGTCCGAGGCGGCCGTCGCCGAGGCCGTCACCGGGGCGTTCGTGGCGGCCGGGCACCGCGTGCCACGAGTGTTTCCGGCCGTGGCGGGGGAGGGCGCCCGGCGGCTCCGGTGGCCCCCGGACGGGCCCTGAGGGGCCCCGGCCGGGCGCCGGCCCGCTCAGGGGCGGGCTCCGGCCGGGCGGGCCGGACCGCTCATGGTCGGCTCATGGCCGACATTGCGTCGTTCCATGTCGTTCACTGCCCCAATACTGAACATAAAGCTCACCATCAACAGGCGGGTCAAGCAGTTTTGCCAATCGGCTTCCGGCGCCGGACCCCGGCCGTACGCTGATGCACAGCGCCGGTGGGGGCCGACGCTGATCAGGGGGCGAGACAGTCAGGTACGACGCCCGGGGCGGGGCGGTTCTGTCAGGGCACGGCGGCGGCCGTGCGCGCTTGGCGGCCCCGCGACCGGGCGCCGTACCCGTACTGGCCGTTCTCCCGGGATATGGGGGTGGCTGTGGCACGTATTCGGGTACTGGTGGTCGACGATCACCGCATCTTCGCCGAGTCGCTCGCCGCCGCCCTTGCGGCCGAGCCGGATGTGGACGTCTCGGCGGCCGGCAGCGGGCCGGCGGCGCTGCGCGCGCTGGAGCGGGCGGCGAGCGAGGGACGGCGTTTCGACGTGCTCCTGGTGGACGCCGATCTGGGCACGGTGGCTCCGGACGTGGTGCCGGGGCAGCTCCGCGGGCACGAGGCCCCGGGGCAGGGCGAGGGGGTCGTCGACGGCATCTCGCTGGTGGCGGGGGTCCGCAGCGGCCAGCCCGCCGTGCGGACGGTGGTCCTCGCCGAGCGCGACGACCCCAGACGGGCCGCGGCGGCGCTCCAGGCGGGCGCGGGCGGCTGGGTGGCCAAGGACTGCTCGCTCTCCAGGCTGCTCGCCGTCATCCGCGGCGTCCTGCGGGACGAGACGCATCTGCCGCCCGCGCTGCTCACGGGCGTGCTGCGGGAGCTCACCGCGGCCCGTAAGCACCGCACCGAGAGCGAGCGGCTGGTGGAGTCGCTGACCCCGCGCGAGCGGGAGGTGCTGCGCTGCATGGTGGCCGGGCTGGGCCGCAAGGCCGTCGCCGAGCGGCTCTATCTCTCCCCGCACACCGTCCGCACCCATATGCAGAACGTCCTGGGCAAGCTCGGGGTGCACTCCACGCTCGCGGCGGTGGCCCTGGCCCGGCGGGCCGGGGTGGGACCGGTGGACCTAGCCGGGAATGTTGTCGAACGGGGCGGTCAACTGGCGTAGCAGACCGGCCAGTTCGCTGCGCTGGGTGCGGGAGAGCTCGCCCAGGATCGCACGCTCCTGCGCGAGCAGCCCGGCCAGCGCCTCGTCCGCCTGGTCCCGGCCCTCGGCGGTCAGCCGCACCAGCACGCCCCGCCGGTCGGTGGGGTCGGGCAGCCGCTCCACGAGGCCCTTCTTGGCGAGCCGGTCAATGCGGTTGGTCATGGTGCCCGAGGTGACCAGGGTCTGGGTGAGCAGCTGCCCGGGGGAGAGCTGATAGGGCGCCCCGGCCCGGCGCAGCGACGTCAGGACGTCGAACTCCCAGGGCTCCAGCTGGTGCTCGGCGAAGGCGAGCCGCCGGGCCCGGTCGAGGTGGCGGGCGAGTCTGCTGACACGGCTGAGCACCTCGAGTGGTTCCACATCGAGGTCCGGGCGCTCGCGACGCCATGCTGCGACAAGCCGATCGACCTCGTCCTCCATGGCGATCAGTGTAGAGGGTCTGTCGACATGAAGTCTCTTGACGTCAAGAGTTTTGTGGGGTCATGCTGGAACGGAAGCGTGCGGAATGCTCCCTTCCGGAGTGCTCGGTACGCCCCGCCCTTCCGCGAGGAGGCCCGTCACCATGCGCACCGCCGCCACCTGGGACCCCCGGCAGTACCTCCGCCACTCCGGCCACCGCGCCCGCCCCTTCCACGACCTGCTCGCCCGGATCCCCGACCCGCCCGCCCGCTCCGGCGGGCCCCGCGTCGCCGACCTCGGCTGCGGCCCCGGCAATGCCACCGTGCTCCTCGCCGTACGCTGGCCCACCGCGCACATCACGGGCCTCGACAGCTCGCCCGAGATGCTCGCCGAGGCCGCCGCGCACGCCGGACCCGTACCGGGCGGCGGCCGGATCGACTTCGCCCGCGCCGACCTCACCGACTGGGCGCCCGCCGAACCCCTCGACCTGATCGTCTCCAGCGCCACCCTGCAATGGGTGCCGGACCACGCCGCGTCCTTCCCGGCCTGGACGGCCGCCCTCACCCCCGGCGGCAGCCTCGCCTTCACCGTCCCCGGGAACTTCCGGGCCCCCAGCCATGCCCTGCTGCGGGAGCTGTGCGAGAGCGAGCGCTGGCGGGAGCGGCTCGGCGGCCGCCACGGGACCGGGCACGTCCTCGAACCGGCCGGCTACCTCGACCGGCTCATGGCGCTCGGCCTCACGGTCGACGCCTGGGAGACCACCTACAGCCATCTGCTCACCGGCCCGGATCCCGTCCTCGACTGGACCAAGGGGACGGCCCTCAGGCCGGTCCTGACCGCCCTGGCCGGCGACCCGGCGGCGACGGAGGAGTTCCTGGCGGCGTACGGGGCGATGCTCCGCGAGGCGTACCCACCGGGGCCGCACGGCACCGTCCTGCCCTTCCGGAGGGTCTTCGTGGTGGCGCGGCGGCGATGACCCGCGGGGCGGCGGCCGGGCCTCCCGGAGGCCGGGGCAGCGCGGGGCCGGGCCGGGGGTCAGGCCGGGGGTCAGGAACGCCGGTGGCCCACCAGCCGCGGCTTCGGCTCCAGGCCGTCCAGCCCGTGCCACGCCAGGTTCACCAGATGGGCCGCGACCTCCGCCTTCTTCGGCTTGCGGACGTCCAGCCACCACTGCCCCGTCAGCGCCACCATCCCCACCAGCGCCTGGGCGTACAGCGGGGCGAGCTTCGGATCGAAGCCGCGGGCCTTGAACTCCAGGCCCAGGATGTCCTCGACCTGCGTCGCGATATCGCTGATCAGCGATGCGAAGGTGCCCGTCGACTGGGCCACCGGGGAATCCCGGACCAGGATCCGGAAGCCGTCCGTATACGACTCGATGTAATCCAGCAGGGCGAAGGCCGCCTGCTCCAGCAGCTCCCTCGGGTGCCCCGCCGTCAGCGCGCCCGTCACCAGGTCCAGCAGCTGACGCATCTCGCGGTCGACCACCACCGCGTACAGCCCCTCCTTGCCGCCGAAGTGTTCGTACACCACCGGCTTGGAGACCCCGGCCTTCGCCGCGATCTCCTCCACCGACGTGCCCTCGAATCCCTTCTCGGCGAAGAGTGTGCGACCGATGTCCAGCAGCTGCTCACGGCGCTCCGCGCCGGTCATCCGCACCCTCCGGGTGCGGCGCGGCCCCGAATCCGAGGCCCGGTTCTTGTTACTGGTGGTATTGCTATCGATCGCCACGCTGTCAATCATGCCTCCCCCAGCCACCGCCGGGGGCACCCCCGAGCGGCATCACCGCTTCCGCCTGGAGTCGACGCGGCCCGCATCCGGCCACCGCACGTCATGGGCCCAGCCGGCCTTCTCGAACCACCGGATGATCCGGGCGCTGGAATCCAGCTGCCCCTTGAGCACACCGTGCCGCGCCGAGGTCGGGTCCGCGTGGTGCAGGTTGTGCCAGGACTCACCGCAGGACAGCACCGCGAGCCACCAGACGTTGCCCGACCGGTCACGGGACTTGAACGGCCGCTTGCCCACCGCGTGGCAGATGGAGTTGATCGACCACGTCACATGGTGCAGCAGGGCCACCCGCACCAGTGAACCCCAGAAGAACGCCGTCACCGCACCCTGCCAGGACCAGGTGGCCAGGCCGCCCACCAGCGGCGGGATCAGCAGCGACACCGCCGTCCACAGCACGAACTGGCGCGACACCCGGCGAATGTCCGGATCCTTGATCAGGTCCGGCGCGTACTTCTGCTGCGGGGTCTGCTCCTCGTCGAACATCCATCCGACATGGGCCCACCAGAGGCCCTTCAGCAGCGCCGGCACCGTCTCGCCGTAACGCCACGGCGAATGCGGATCGCCCTCCGCGTCCGAGAACCGGTGATGCCTGCGGTGATCCGCCACCCAGCGCACCAGCGGCCCCTCCACCGCCATCGACCCCATGATCGCCAGCGCGACCCGCAACGGCCGCTTCGCCTTGAACGAACCATGAGTGAAATAACGGTGGAAACCGATCGTGATGCCGTGGCAGCCGATGTAATACATCGCCACCATCAGCCCGAGATCGAGCCAGCTCACCCCCCAGCCCCAGGCCAGCGGCACCGCCGCCAGCAGCGCGACGAACGGGACGGTGATGAACAGCAGAAGCGCGATCTGCTCCACGGACCGCTTGCTGTCGCCACCCAGGGTGGCGGACGGCAGCGGGGTGTCCTGGGCCTTCGGCGCGTCTTCGATCACGTCGGGGCTTGCAGTCATGAGATCCCTCAGGGGGCTCGGGGCATGGCTACGGGTCCGTAACCTACGGCCTCGTAAGTATGGCAGGGAGGCGCCCCGGAACAAGAGGGCTGTGGACGACCGCGCGTCGGACGGCGACCTATGCTGGTGCACGCCGGACAGCGCGGTCCGCAACCCCTCCAGACGTGCTCAGAAACTCTGCAAGGAGCCGCACCTGTGAGCAGTGCCGACCACATCAGCCCCGCCGCCGACGAAACCCGGCACAGCGCGGACGAAGCACAGCGCAGCGCCGCCCTGCGCGCCGACATCCGCCGCCTCGGCGACCTGCTCGGCGAGACCCTGGTCCGCCAGGAGGGCGAGGAGCTCCTCGCCCTCGTCGAGCGCGTCCGCGCCCTCACCCGCACCGACGGCGAGGCCGCCGCCCGCCTCCTCGGCGAGACCGACCCCGACACGGCCGCCAAGCTGGTCCGGGCCTTCTCCACCTACTTCCACCTCGCCAACGTCACCGAGCAGGTGCACCGCGGCCGCGAGCTGCGCGCCAAGCGCGACGCCGAGGGCTCGATCCTCGCCCGCACCGCCGACCAGCTCAAGGACGCCGACGCCGACCACCTCCGGCAGACCGTCGAGAACCTCAATGTGCGCCCCGTCTTCACCGCGCACCCCACCGAGGCCGCCCGCCGCAGCGTCCTCAACAAGCTCCGCCGCATCGCCGAGCTCCTCGACACCCCCGCCACCGGCGGCGGCGAGAAGCGCCGCACCGACCTCCGCCTCGCCGAGAACATCGACCTGCTCTGGCAGACCGACGAACTGCGCGTCGCCCGCCCCGAGCCCACCGACGAGGCCCGCAACGCCATCTACTACCTCGACGAACTGCACGCCAACGCCGTCGGCGACGTCCTGGAGGACCTCGCCGCCGAGCTCGACCGCGTAGGCGTCACCCTCCCCGCCACCACCCGCCCGCTGACCTTCGGCACCTGGATCGGCGGCGACCGCGACGGCAACCCCAACGTCACCCCCCAGGTCACCTGGGACGTCCTGATCCTCCAGCACGAACACGGCATCACGGACGCCCTCGAACTCGTCGACCTCCTCCGCAGCGCCCTCTCCAACTCCATCCGCAACAGCGGCGCCACCGAGGAACTCCTCACCTCCCTCCAGCACGACCTGGAACTCCTCCCCGAGATCAGCCCCCGGTACAAGCGCCTCAACGCCGAGGAGCCCTACCGCCTCAAGGCCACCTGCGTCCGCCAGAAGCTCGTCAACACCCGCGAACGCCTCGCCCGCAACACCCCCCACGAGCCCGGCCGCGACTACCTCGGCACCGCCGACCTCCTCGCCGACCTCCAGCTCGTCCAGGACTCGCTGCGCGCCCACCGCGGCGCCCTCATCGCCGACGGCCGCCTGGAACGCGCCCTGCGCACCCTCGCCGCCTTCGGCCTGCACCTCGCCACCATGGACGTCCGCGAACACGCCGACGCCCACCACCACGCCCTCGGCCAGCTCTTCGACCGCCTCGGCGAGGAGTCCTGGCGCTACGCCGACATGCCCCGCGACTACCGCCGCAAGCTCCTCGCCAAGGAACTCCGCTCGCGCCGGCCGCTGGCCCCCAAGCCCGCCCCCCTGGACGCCGACGGCGCCAAGACCCTCGGCGTCTTCGACACCGTCCGCGAGGCCCTCGCCCGCTTCGGCCCCGAAGTCGTCGAGTCCTACATCATCTCCATGTGCCAGGGCGCCGACGACGTCTTCGCCGCCGCGGTCCTCGCCCGCGAAGCCGGCCTCGTCGACCTCCACGCCGGCTGGGCCAAGATCGGCATCGTCCCCCTCCTGGAGACCACCGACGAGCTCAAGGAAGCCGACCGCCTCCTCGACGACATGCTCGCCGACCCCTCCTACCGCCGCCTCGTCGCCCTCCGCGGCGACGTCCAGGAGGTCATGCTCGGCTACTCCGACTCCTCCAAGTTCGGCGGCATCACCACCAGCCAGTGGGAGATCCACCGCGCCCAGCGCCGGCTGCGCGACGTCGCCCACCGCTACGGCGTCCGCCTGCGCCTCTTCCACGGCCGCGGCGGCACCGTCGGCCGCGGCGGCGGCCCCACCCACGACGCGATCCTCGCCCAGCCCTGGGGCACCCTCGAAGGCGAGATCAAGGTGACCGAGCAGGGCGAGGTCATCTCCGACAAGTACCTCATCCCCGCCCTCGCCCGGGAAAACCTGGAACTGACGGTGGCCGCCACCCTCCAGGCATCCGCCCTGCACACCTCACCCCGGCAGTCCGACGAAGCCCTCGCCCGCTGGGACGCGGCGATGGACACCGTCTCCGACGCCGCCCACGACGCCTACCGCCGCCTCGTCGAGGACCCCGACCTCCCCGCCTACTTCTTCGCCGCCACCCCCGTCGACCAGCTCGCCGAGCTCCACCTCGGCTCCCGGCCCTCCCGCCGCCCCGACTCCGGCGCCGGCCTCGACGGCCTCCGCGCCATCCCGTGGGTCTTCGGCTGGACCCAGTCCCGCCAGATCGTCCCCGGCTGGTTCGGCGTCGGCTCCGGCCTCAAGGCGGCCCGCGAAGCCGGCCTCGACACCGTCCTGGAGGAGATGCACGAGCACTGGCACTTCTTCCAGAACTTCCTCTCCAACGTCGAGATGACCCTCGCCAAGACCGACCTGCGCATCGCACAGCACTACGTCGACACACTGGTCCCCGACGAGCTCAAGCACGTCTTCGACGCCATCAAGGCCGAGCACGAGCTGACCGTCCAGGAAGTCCTGCGCATCACCGGCGAGGCCGAACTCCTCGACGCCAGCCCCGTCCTGCGCCAGACCTTCCACATCCGCGACGCCTACCTGGACCCGATCTCGTACCTCCAGGTGACGCTCCTCCACCGGCAGCGGCAGGCCGCCGAGCGCGGCGAAGCGGCCGACCCGCTGCTCGCCCGGGCACTCCTGCTCACCGTGAACGGCGTGGCCGCCGGCCTGCGCAACACCGGCTGACGCCGCGGGTCCAGGTGCCCGCCGTGCCGGCGAGCGCCCTGCGGGCGCGTCCTCAAACGCCGGACGGGCTGGAAAACCAGCCCGTCCGGCGTTCTCAGGACCGGGGCCCGGCGGAACCTTGACCTACGAGTTGTACGTCCCCTGCGCCCGCTCCAGACCGTCCACGATCAGCGTCTCCACCGCGTCCGCGGCCCGGTCGACCTCGAACGCCAGCTCCTTGCGCTCCGTCGACGAGAAGTCCTTCAGCACGAAATCCGCGACCTGCATCCGGCCCGGCGGCCGCCCGATCCCGAACCGCACCCGGCAGTAGTCCGGCCCCATGGCCTTGGTGATCGACTTCAGCCCGTTGTGACCGTTGTCGCCCCCACCCAGCTTCAGCCGCAGCTGACCGAAATCAATGTCCAGCTCATCATGGACGGCGACGATCCGCTCCACCGGCACCTTGTAGAAGTCCCGCAGCGCGGCCGTCGGCCCACCCGACAGATTCATGAACGACGCCGGCTTCGCCACCACGACCCGCCGGCTCGACGGCCCCGGCGCACCCAGCCGGCCCTCGACCACCTGGGCCCGCGCCTTGTGCGCCTTGAACTTCGCACCCAGCCGCTCCGCCAGGAGGTCGGCGACCATGAAGCCCACGTTGTGGCGGTTGCCCGCGTACTCGGGCCCGGGGTTGCCCAGGCCCACGATCAGCCAGGGGCTGGAGTCGTCCGTCATCTGCATATCTCCTTCATAACCCAACCGCCGCCCCGCTCCGGTGGAGCGGGACGGCGGTCGCAAAGAAAAAGCCGGGGAGGGCGAGGATCAGCCCTCGGTGCCCTCGGCGGTCTCCTCGGCGGCCTGACCGGCGACGACGTGCAGGACGACGGCGTCGGCGTCGACGGCCAGGGTGGCACCGGCCGGCAGGGTGATGTCCTTGGCCAGGACGGAGGCGCCGGCCTCCAGGCCCGCGATGCTCACGACGACGGCCTCGGGGATGTGGGTGGCCTCGGCCTCGACCGGCAGGGTGTTCAGGACGTGCTCGAGCAGGTTGCCACCCGGGGCCAGGTCGCCCTCGGTCTGGACCGGGATCTCGACGGTGACCTTCTCGCCGCGCTTGACGACCAGCAGGTCGACGTGGACCAGGAAGCCCTTGAGCGCGTCACGCTGGATCGCCTTGGGGATGACCAGCTCGTCGCGGCCCTCGATGTCCAGGGAGAGCAGGACGTTCGGGGTCTTGAGCGCCATCATCAGCTCGTGGCCCGGCAGGGTGATGTGGACCGGCTCGGAGCCGTGGCCGTAGACGACGGCGGGAACCTGGCCGGCGACACGGGCGCGGCGGGCGAAGCCCTTGCCGAACTCGGTGCGGGACTGCGCGGGAATCTTGATCTCGGACATAAGCACTCCTCGTAAGCGAAAAGATCTGACGGCCGTCACCCGGCCCACGACAGACCTGCTACGAAGAGCGCGTCGATAACGGACCGCCGCACACCAGTGCGGCCTCCCTCGCCGAGCAACTCGATGAGTGTACCCGGCGGGGAGGCCGCCCAGAAATCGATCAGAAGACGATCGGATGTGATGAGGGGAGAGCTGTTACGCCTGCTCCTCGAAGAGGCTCGTAACCGAACCCTCCTCGAACACCTCACGCACCGCACGCGCGATCGTCGGCGCGATCGACAGCACCGTGATCTTGTCCAGCTCCAGCTCACCCGGGGTCGGCAGGGTGTTGGTGAACACGAACTCGCTCACCTTGGAGTTCTTCAGACGGTCCGCGGCCGGACCCGAGAGCACACCGTGCGTGGCCGTCACGATGACGTCCTCGGCGCCATTCGCGAACAGCGCGTCCGCGGCGGCACAGATGGTGCCACCAGTGTCGATCATGTCATCGACCAGAACGCAGACGCGGCCCTTCACATCACCGACGACCTCGTGCACCGTCACCTGGTTGGCGACATCCTTGTCACGGCGCTTGTGGACGATCGCCAGCGGCGCGCCCAGACGGTCGCACCAGCGGTCGGCGACGCGCACACGGCCGGCGTCCGGCGAGACGACCGTCAGCTTGTCACGGTCGACCTTCGCACCCACGTAGTCCGCGAGGATCGGCAGGGCGAACAGGTGGTCGACCGGGCCGTCGAAGAAGCCCTGAATCTGGTCCGTGTGCAGGTCGACCGTGAGAATCCGGTCCGCACCCGCGGTCTTGAACAGATCCGCGACCAGACGGGCCGAGATCGGCTCACGACCACGGTGCTTCTTGTCCTGACGGGCGTAACCGTAGAACGGCACGACCACGGTGATGGAGCGGGCCGACGCGCGCTTCAGCGCGTCGATCATGATCAGCTGCTCCATGACCCACTTGTTGATGGGAGCCGTGTGGCTCTGCATCAGGAAGCAGTCGGCACCGCGCGCCGACTCCTGGAAGCGGACGTAGATCTCACCGTTGGCGAAGTCGAATGCCTTGGTCGGGACCAGGCCGACGCCCAGCTGGTGCGCGACCTCCTCGGCAAGCTCGGGGTGGGCGCGGCCGGAGAAGAGCATCAGCTTCTTCTCGCTGGTCGTCTTGATCCCGGTCACAGCACAGTCTCCTTGGATGTCGCTTTGTGTGCGCTTATCACGGTACGCCCCGCACGGCGCCCCCGTGTCACGGTCACTGCCCGCCGTCGGTCTCCTGGGTCCCGGGACGAGCGTCTCGTTCAGCAGCGGAAGCGGCCTGTGCGGCTGCGCTCCCGGGGCGCTTACGTGCAACCCAGCCCTCGATATTCCGCTGCTGCCCACGTGCGACAGCCAGCGAACCCGGGGGCACATCCTTGGTGATGACCGAGCCGGCGGCCGTGTAGGCGCCGTCCCCGATCGTGACCGGAGCCACAAACATATTGTCCGAACCGGTCCGGCAGTGCGAGCCGATCGTCGTGTGGTGCTTGTTCACACCGTCGTAGTTCACGAAGACGCTCGCGGCGCCGATGTTCGTGAACTCACCGATCGTGGCGTCGCCCACGTAGGAGAGATGCGGCACCTTGGTGCCCTCGCCGATCACGGCGTTCTTCATCTCGACGTACGCACCGGCCTTGGACTTCGCCCCGAGCCGGGTACCGGGCCGCAGATAGGCGTACGGGCCGACGTTCGCACCCTCGCCGATCACGGCACCGTCCGCGACGGTGTTGTCCACGACCGCGCCCCGGCCGACCGTCGTGTCCTTCAGCCGGCTGTTCGGACCCACCTCGGCGTCCTGCGCCAGGTGGGTGGCGCCCAGCAGCTGGGTGCCCGGGTGGACCAGCACGTCCTGCTCGAAGGTCACCGTCACATCGACGAAGGTGGAGGCCGGGTCGACGACCGTCACACCGCTCATCATCGCCGTGTGCAGCAGCCGCTCGTTGAGCAGCCGGCGCGCCTCGGCGAGCTGGACGCGGTTGTTGATGCCCAGGATCTCCCGGTGGTCCCCGGCCACGGCCGCGCCCACCCGGTGACCGGCCTCGCGCAGGATGCCCAGGACATCGGTCAGGTACTCCTCGCCCTGGCTGTTGTCCGTACGGACCTTGCCGAGCGCGTCGACCAGCAGCCGGGCGTCGAACGCGAACACACCGGAGTTGATCTCACGGATGGCGCGCTGCGCGTCGGTGGCGTCCTTGTGCTCGACGATCGCCGTCACGGCGCCGGTCGCCTCATCGCGCACGATGCGTCCGTAGCCGGTGGAGTCCGGGACCTCGGCGGTGAGCACGGTGACGGCGTTGCCGTCGGCGGCGTGCGCGTCGCTGAGCTTCCGCAGGGTCTCGCCGGTCAGCAGCGGGGTGTCGCCGCAGACGACGACGACGGTGCCGTCGAGGACGATCCCGCTGTCGCCGAGCGCCTCCAGGCCCATGCGCACCGCGTGGCCGGTGCCGTTCTGCTCGTACTGCACGGCGGTGCGGACCTCGGGGTCGGTCTCCGCCAGATGCGCGACGACCTTCTCGCGGGCGTGCCCGACGATCACCACGAGGTGCTCGGGGTCCAGCTCGCGGGAGGCGGCGACGACATGTCCGACGAGAGAGCGGCCGCAGATGGCGTGCAGGACCTTGGGGGTCGCCGACTTCATGCGGGTGCCCTCACCCGCTGCGAGGACGACGACGGCTGCCGGGCGGTTGGCGCTCACGGGTGTGCCCTTCGGCTTCGGGTGGTGGACATCCGAAGGATACCGGTGCGTTTACACGCCGAAACGCGGGCGGGTCCTGACCTGGGGGTCAGGACCCGGGGATTCGAACCTTGAGCTCCCCCGCCAGGACTTGAACCCGGACAGATGGCACCAAAAGCCACAGTGCTGCCAATTACACCACGGGGGATGATATCGGCCTAAACCGGACATTCCATCAGGCTGTCGGCCGTGCTGCCAACACTATGCCGTACCACCAGCCCTCGATGCGACGGTATAGGTCGGCGCCGTTCAGGACGCGGACGGCGAGGCAGCCTCGGTACTCCTCCCCGACGTTTTTGCGGACGGTCTTGGGGTTGTGCTTCTTGAGGGTCGTCTTGCTGAGGGCAGCTACGTCTACGCCGACGAGGTTCGCCCAGAACGTCTCCGCTGCCGAGATGTCGGCTGACTCATGGATCATGACGCGGTACTGGAGTTGATCGGGTTTGACTCCGAGCAGACTGAGCCAGGCGAGGTAGACCTGGATCATGCCAGGGTCGCTGTTGACGAAAACGACTCTCTCTTCCTTGCTGTGCGGCTTGGTCTTGCTGCCTTCGGACCAGTACAGCCCGATGCCCACCAGGAACAGTTCCCGATCCGACATCCGGCCGATCTCGTGGGTGGCGTCCCGTTTCGTCTGGTCGCGCTTGATCGCTTGCTCCTGGCGGTGCGGTGCCCACCGCGCCTCCCGCATCAGATGCATTTGCTCCGCCGTCTTCCGCGGCTGCGGGAGATCCCTCACCCACAGTGACACCGAGCTCTTCGCCACCCCCAGCTCCGCCACGATCTCGTTGTACGTCTTTCCTGCCAGTCGTAGCTCTCGGGCGCGGGCCTGGAGCTCTGTCTTCGCTTGGACCATGGCTCCACTCTCGCCGCGCATGGACACATGTGTGGCGAAAACAGAACCGATTCAACAGTTCGAGGGAAAGTGGTGCCTTTCACCCTCAATCGCACGCGTCTCGTGCTGCTGCGCGTACAGGAAAACCGGTGGCGACCGCCCGTAGTCTGGGTGGTATGACCACAACGGGGGCAATCGCGGAAGGCGGCGCGCGGGGCGCGCCCGAGGGGCCGTGGTGGTGGGCGCGGCGGCGGAGTCTGGTGCTGGATGTCGTGCTGGGACTGCTGTCGGCGTTGGAGTGTGCGGCCGAGGGCGTCGGGTTCGCGCATCAGGTAGGGGCGCCCGGGGTGCTGGGGCTGGTGCTGGGGGTGCCCATCGGGGCGTCGCTGGTGCTGCGGAGGCGGTGGCCGATAGCCGTCGTGCTGATCTCGATCGCGATCTCTCCGGCGGAGATGGGGCTGCTGCTGGGGATCGTGGGGCTGTACACGCTGGCGGCGTCCGATGTGCCGCGGCGGCTGACGGTGGTGCTGGCCGGGGCGTCGGTCGTGGGGACGTTCGTCGTGGTGTTCGTCCGGTTCGATCAGGATCTGGCGGACGACGGTTACCGCCCGGGGACGTGGCTGGTGACCTTCTTCGCCGTGCTGATGTCGCTGGGTGTGTCCGCGCCGCCGGTGCTGACCGGGCTCTACGTCGGGGCCCGGCGTCGGCTCGTGGAGAGTCTGCGGGAGCGGGCGGACGGGCTGGAGCGGGAGTTGTCGCTGCTGGCGGACCGGGCCGAGGAGCGGGCCGTCTGGGCGCGGAACGAGGAGCGGACCCGGATCGCGCGGGAGATGCACGACGTGGTGGCGCACCGGGTGTCGCTGATGGTGGTGCACGCGGCGGCGCTGCAGGCGGTGGCGTTGAAGGATCCGGAGAAGGCGTCGAAGAACGCGGGTCTGGTCGGGGACATGGGCCGGCAGGCGCTGACGGAGTTGCGGGAGATGCTGGGCGTGTTGCGGACGTCGTCGGGGGAGTCCTTGGTGGTTCCCGCGGCGGACGCGGGTCCGCAGCGGCTCGCGGAGGTCGCTGCCGCGGCTTCGGCGCGGGTGTCGGTGGCCGGGGTGGTGCCGGCGGGTGACGAGGGCCGGCTCGGTGACGGTCCGTGCCTGGACGGTCTGGAGGATCTGGTCGGGCAGTCGCGTGCGGCGGGCATGGTCGTCGAGCTGTGTGTGGAGGGTGAGGAGCGGTCGTACGGGCCGAGGGTGGAGCGTACGGCGTACCGGGTGGTGCAGGAGGCTCTGACGAATGTGCACAAGCATGCGCCGGGTGCGAAGGCGATAGTCAGGCTGGCGCACCGTGAGGGTGAGGTGGCGCTTCAGGTGGAGAACGGTCCGTCGGAGGGCGGGGCGGCGGATGCCGGGTTGCCGAGTGGTGGCAATGGTCTGGTGGGGATGCGGGAGCGGGTCTCGGCGCTGGGTGGGGTCTTTGTGTCGGGGGCCACGGACGCGGGGGGTTTCCGGGTCTCGGCGGTGATTCCCGGGGGCGGTGGTGTGCGCGCCTGAGGTGTTTGCCTGCGGCGTCCGGGGGGTGCGTGGTGGCGCGAGCGGGTGTGATGTGGCGCGCCGGGGCGGCCGGGATGTGGTGCGGGCGTGGGGTGGTGCGCGGGTTGTTCAACGACGTGGCGGGCGGTTCGGTTCGGACGTATCGGGCGCCTTGGTGATTCGACCTGTTTTCGCCCTGGTTTTGGCTGGTTCTCGTCCCTGTGGGGCGTCCTTGTGGGTGGCTGCGGCGGGGGTGTGCCCGGAGGGTCGCGGGTGTCAGGCGCTCTGTGCGCGCGGTCCTGCCGAGAGGCGTGAGGGGCGGGTGCCGGTGACGAGGGCGCCGATGGCGCGGTCGATGTCCGAGCCGAGGTACCAGTCGCCGGTGTGGTCGAGGCTGTAGACGCGTCCGTGGGCGTCGATCGTGAGCAGTGCCTGGCCGTCGGCTTCCTGGCCGAGCGGGCAGACGTCGGCGCCGAGGGCGCGGCCCAGGTCGGCGACGGTGCGGGCGAGGTGCAGCCCGTGCAGGGGGTCGATCCGGAAGGGTGTGGGGGCGATGTGCCGGCCGGGTCCGGAGGCCGCGATGTGGAGGCCGCCGAACTCGGCCCACGCTTCTACGGCGGCGGGGAAGACGGTGTGCCGGTGGCCTGCCGGGGAGGTGTGGGCGCGTAGTGCGTCGGCCCAGTGTTCGGCGGCCTTGATGTCCCAGCGGCCCGGTTGCCAGCCGGCTTCGCGCAGGGCGGCGTCGACGGCGACGGGGAAGCGGGTGGCGGCGGTGCGGTCGAAGGCGCGCATGCGGGTCAGCCCTTGCCGTGGTTCGGGGCGGCGGGGTCGACGGCCCGGACGCCGAAGTGGGTGAGGAGCGCGGTACAGGAGCGGCAGGGGGGTGCGTAGGCGCCGTGCCGTGGGTCGCCGTCCTCGCGGATGTGGCGGGCGGTGAGCTTGGCGTGTTTGAGGGCGCGCCGGGCCTCGCCGTGGGTGAGGGGTTTGCGGGAGGCGCGTTTGCTGCGGCCGGCTTCGAAGGCCGTGAGGTAGCGGGTGAGGAGGAGGGCCTCGGGGCAGCGGCCGGTGAAGCGTTCGCGGCGGTCGCTGGTGAGGGTGTCGAGGAAGTCCTGGACGAGGGGGTGGAGTGCGGGAGGTTGCTCGGCTTTGCCGCCGGTGCAGGTCAGGGTCTCGCCGCGGACGGAGAGGGCGGCGGCGACGGCGGGCAGGATGCCGTCGCGGCGGTGGAGCAGGGCGGGCGGACGGTCGGCGTCCTCCGTGGCGCTCCAGCTGAGCCGGGGGTCGCCGGGTGAGGTGCCGTCGGTCTGGCGGTCCTGTGTCGTGTGCATGGTGGTTCTTCCCTCCCGTGCAATCCCCCTGTTGCGAGGATCAGCCTGCCAAATGGGGTGGCGGGTGTGGAAGTCAGGTCGGGGTTGGGTGAGTGCCGTGTGGTGTTCATGTGTCGGGTGATCACTGTGGGGCATTGCGTGGTGACCGTGGCATCCCGGGCGTGGCGGGCCCGTGGAGTGCGGCCGCAAACGGGGCGCGGGAGCGCGCGGGCCGCCTTGCGGCACCGCATAGGCTGTGCCGCACCAGGAGTGTTCTCGGCCATGGGGACACCGACCGGCCGGGCCGCCCCGTGGCGCTGCCGGGGTCTGGTGGCCCGCGGCGTCCGCCGCACCTGTCCGGGCCGTCAGGGGACACAGTCAGCAGGGGGCATCCGCCATGACGACAGGTCGGCTCGGGCAGCAGGCCGCGCCACCGAACACGGCCTATGCCGGGCAGGTCGTGCACTTCCCGGACCCGGTGCGGGCCGGCCGCTACCCCAAGGGTGTGCGGGTGGACGACGACGGCTTCCCGGATTTCTCGCCCTACGCGCGGGCCGCGGCGGAGATCGCCGAGCCTCCGGAGGGCTTCGGTGTCGACGAGCTGCGGCTGACCGACTACGTGTCGGCGAACGCGGCCCTGCACGCCGAGGGGCACGAGCTATGGGCGAGCCTGCCGTTGGTCGCGACGCCGCACGGCTGGACGTGGCACCACGTGGCGGGCACCCGTCGGCTGGAGTTGGTCCCGGCCGAGGTGAAGGCGCTGCTGCGGCACCACGGCGGGCTGGCGACGGCCGCCGTCGACCAGGACAAGCGCGGTACCCGGCCGCTCCAGGAGACCCGGCCGGTGCACTTCGCGCTGCCGCACCGGGAGCTGGCGGTGACGGAGGAGCAGGTGCAGGGCGTCGAGGAGGACCTCGGCTACCGGCTGCCGGGCGCCTACCGGGCGTTCCTGAAGGCCGCGGGCGGCTGCGCGCCGGTGGGCGCGGCGCTGGACGCGGAGCTGGGTCTGCTGGTGGACCAGCCGTTCTTCACGGTGCGGGACGAGGCGGCGGTCAATGACCTCGTCTATGTGAACAAGTGTCTGCGCGACCACTTCACCAAGGACTACCTCGGTGTGGCCTTCGTGCAGGGTGGTGTCCTCGCGGTGAAGGTGAAGGGCGAGGCGATCGGTTCGGTGTGGTTCTGCCCGTACGACGATGCCCGGGACCGGGACGGCTGGACGGTGCACGAGCGGGTGGAGCGGCTGTTGCTGCCGTGCGGTGAGGACTTCGACGCGTTTCTGTCGCGGCTGGCCGGTGGGCCGCCGGAGCTGGAGACCGTCGCGAACCTGATGGTCGACGGTGGCTTCGCGTACGCCGTCCCGGTGGAGGGGTGAGCGCGGGATGGTGACGTTCGCGCAGGCGCAGGAGCGCGCGGAGCGGTGGGTCAACGGTGACGTCCCGGCGTACCAGCACCGTGAGGTGCGGGTGCGGGAGTTCGATCTGGGCTTCGTGGTGTGGGCGGAGGACCGGGAGGACGGTCCGACGTCGGACGGCGGCAACGCCCGGCTGGTGATCGCCCGTGACAGCGGGGAGACGACGCTGTGGCCGGGGCTTCCGGTCGGTGAGGTGATCCGGCGGTACGAGGAGGAGTACGGAGTCGTGGAGGAGCCCGCGCCGGTGGCGGACGAACCGCCCAAGCGGCTGGATCTGGAGGCGACGTCGTTCCTGCTGAGTCCGCCTCAGTGGTTGCAGGACGCGGCCGACGCGATCGGGATCCCGGACCGGCGTCCGGGTGCTTCGGGGACGGCGGGGGCCGCTGTGGCTCCCGGGACCCCCGGGACCCCCGGCGCGATGTCCGCCGGGGGGACGGCCGCCCCGGTTCCGGCCCCTTCGCCGGTGCCGTCCGCCGAGGTGCGGGGTGAGGACGCGTCGGCCGGGCCGGGCGGGTCGCTCGATACGCATGGTTCGGCTGGTGTGCACGGGTCGTCCGATACGCATGGTTCGGCCGGTATGCACGGGGCGATGGGTGTGCACGGTTCGTCCAGTACACACGGTTCGTCCAGTACACACGGTTCAGCCGGTACACACGGTTCAGCCGGTACACACGGTTCAGCCGGTACACACGGTTCAGCCGGTACACACGGTTCAGCCGGTACACACGGTTCAGCCGGTACACACGGTTCAGCCGGTACACACGGTTCAGCCGGTACGCACGGATCGGCCGGTGCGCACGGATCGGCCGGTGCGCGCGATTCGGCTGGTACGAACGGTTCAGTCAGTACGCACGGTTCCGGCGGGGCCTCGGCCGGCTTCTCGGGTACGGG
>NZ_LGUI01000007.1 GCF_002891295.1 Streptomyces eurocidicus
GGGGCCCCGGGCCGGCCCGCCACGGGCGGCCCGTGCCTCCGGGCGCCCCCGGCGGTCCGCAGGGCCCGGAGGGGTGCACGCCGCGGCGACGATGCTCGCCGGTCCGGGTGCGCCCGGCGCCCGACGCCGCCGGGCGCACCCGGCGCACCGGCGGCCCCGCACGCCCCCGCCGCTCCCGTGCCGCCCGGTGCGCCCGGCGCGTACGGCTATCCGCAAGCCCCCTCCGGGCTGCCGACGGTCGGGCCCGGCTACATGGCCGTACTGCGCTATCGCGCGCCCGACGGTTCCGAGCAGCAGCTCATCCGGCGCAGCGCGCCGGGTACGCCGCACCCTGAGTGGCAGATCCTGCACGAGCTGCGGGCGATGAACGTGCCGCCGCAGCAGGTGCTGGAGCTGCACACGGAGCTGGAGTCGTGCGACCTGCCGGGCGGTTACTGCGCCCGTATGGTGCGTGAGACCTGGCCGCAGGTGCGGGTGAGCCACACGGCCGCGTACGGGCGTGACCACGCGACCCGGCAGCAGGGCGTGCGGCACCTGGTGGAGCACCAGGGCGAGCTGCACCAGGTGGCGGACGGCCCGGCGCGGCCGGCGCCGAACCGGGTGCCGCTGCCGCACCCGCAGCAGGTGCGGCAGGTGCCTCCGGTGGGTCCGGAGGGCGTCGCCCGGGAGCTGGCGGAGTCGTTCGGCCCGCAGGGCGTGTTCCGGTTCGACCAGCGCGCGGTGTCGCGGCAGGGCGTGCCGGACATCGTGGCGCAGACGCTGGTGTGGGCGGGGCTGCCGGTGGATTTCGGCCCGTTCTTCTGGGGTCAGGCGCAGCCGGGCCGGCCGGTGCCGACGCTGGGGGAGCTGGCGGCGGAGCGCGGGGTGCGGGCGGCCCCGGACGCCGGTTCGTATCTGGTGATGGGCAGCGACTACGGGCGGCAGCTGTGCGTGCAGTACGGCACGGCGCACATCGTGGCGGTGCCGATGGAGGCGGGACCGGACGGCGGGCCGGTGCCACCGCAGTTCGTCAACACGAGCCTTCCTCAGTTCGTACGCTCTTTGGCTCTGCTCGGGAAGATGTGGCGCTGGCGCTACGGGCTGACGCCGGAGCAGGCCGGGCGCTGGACCGTGGACTTCCAGGAGCAGTTGCTGGCGCTGGACCCGGCGGCGCTGGCATCCGCGGAGAACTGGTGGGCCGTGCTGGTCGAGCAGATGTGGGACGGTCTCTTCTAGGGGGCCGACCGGCGTGTTGAGGGCGCAGGGCGTTCGACCCTTGAGGAGGGTCGGACGCCCTGCTGTCGTCGGTCGGCGCATTCTTGACAGAGGAAGCGGGCGGAGTGTCGTGTTTCGGGCGGTTCCGTCGTCCAGGAATGATGTGCGCCGGACCGCGTCACATACCGGATATCCGGGATAAAAGGGGCTTCAAGGATGAGTGCATCGGTATCTCCTGACGGTTTCTCCGTGGTACGGGGCCGTGGTTACCGTCCTGATCAGGTGGAGCGCGCTCTCGCCGAGTACGCGCGCCGGCGCGACGACGCGTGGGAGCGCGCCGCCCGGCTGACCGTGCTGGCGCGCGAGATGGAGGACGAGGTCGCGCGCCTCGCGCAGGTCGTGGCCCAGCTTCCGCCGCAGACCTACGAGCAGCTGGGCCACCGGGCCCAGGGGCTGCTGTTCACGGCGCAGGCCGAGGCGGCGGGGCTGCGCGAGCGCGCGGAGGCGGCGTCGGTCGAGCTGATGGACACGGCGGAGGGCCATGCGCGCGCGGTGCGGGACTCCGCGCACGAGCACGCGGTGGCCGTGCGCGCGGAGGCGGAGGACTGGGGGCGCCGGGCCCTGGAGGCGGCCGAGGCCGTCGCCGAGGACGTGGGCGCCGTGGCCCGCCGCGAGGTGAAGGAGCGCCGTGAGGAGTCCCTCGCGGCACTGAAGGAGATGCGGCAGCGCACGGCAGCGGTCCTCGCGGACCAGGAGAAGGGCCACGCGGAGCGCTGGGAGACGGCCGGCCGCGAGATCGCCGAGCGCGAGGCGGCGCTGGACGTGCGGATCGCCGCCATGGAGGAGTACGCGCGCAACGCGCTGGCCGAGGCGCAGCGGCGCTACGCGGAGGCCGAGGAGGCCGCGCGGCACGGCCAGGAGGACGCGGAGGCGCAGGGCGTGGCGCTGATCTCGCACGCGCGGGTGCGCGAGGAGCGGGTGGCCCGGGACACGGAGCGGGTGCTGCGGGAGCACGACGAGCGGCGGGAGGAGCTGCGGGCGCACATGGCGCACGTACGGCACAGCCTCGCCGCGCTGACGGGGAAGCCGGTCGCGGAGGACCTGGGCGCGGGGGAGCTGTGAGCTCCCCCGCGCCCCCCGCGGCGGCGCGGCGTCCCCGGCCGCCGGGCGGCCGCTGAGCCCGCCCGGCGACCGGGGGCCGGGGTCCGGTGCGGAGCCCCGGTTACGACGTGGCGCCGGCCTTCTTCGCGGGTGCGGTCGAGGGGGGCGTGGACGGCGTGGCTGGCGAGCCGGTCTCCTTCCCGCCCTGGTCCTGGTCCTGGTCCTGGGCCGGCTTCTGATCCTGCTGTCGCACGAGCAGCTGGACGACCAGGGTCTTCCCGTCGGCCGTCGTCACCCGTAGCGCGTAGCCCCCCGTGTTCTTGTCCGCGAACAGCTCGGGCAGCATGAGCTTGCCCTCCCCGTTGGTCCGCTCGAGGGTGAGCGTGCGGACCGGCCTCCCCTGGTCGTCCTTGAAGTAGGGGCCGGAGGTCGCGTCCTTCTCGCCGTTCGTGGCGGTCACCGTGGCGGTCAGACCGAGGTTGGCGACGGGCTTGCCGTTCTTCGTGGCGATGACCGTAAGGCGCTTGGCAAAGGCGCTGTCCGGGGCGGCCATGAACGTGTCGTTGCCGACCTGCTTGAGGGTGTCGGCTTGCGGGGCCACGACCTTGGCGTAGAAGTCGACGGGCTTGACGCCCCGAACGTCGACGGTGGCCCGTACGGAGAAGTCGCCGGACCGGTCGCCCGCGACGACGGCCTGTGATGCGGAGGCGACGCCGTTCTTGTCGGTGGTGGCCGTGACCTTGGTGACCTTGGTCGCCTTGGCACCGCTCCGGAAGTAGGCGTCGGTGTCGCCGATGATCTCGAAGGTCACCTGGACGCCCGCGACCGGCTTGCCGGTGCGGTCCGTGGCGCGTACGCGGGCCCGCTCGTCGAAGGCCGTGCCCTCGGTGGTCTGCCACCTCTCGGCGACGTCCTTACGGTCGAGGTGGGCGACGGGCGCGGGCTTCCCGGGAGTCGGCTTTTCCGGGGTCGGCTTCTCCGGCGTGGGCTTTTCCGGGGTCGGCTTCTGAGGCGTGGGCTTCTGCGGGCCGGGCTTCTGAGGCGTCGGCTTCGCCGGGCTCGTCGAGCCGCCCGTGGAGCCGCCCGTCGAGCCGCCCGGGGTGTTCCCCGGCTTCCGGTCCGGCGGGACCGGCGTGGTGCCCGGGGTGGAGGGCGCGGGGCTGCCGCCGCCCGGCAGGGCCGGCAGCTCGGCGACGTCGCCGGACTGGTACTTCCGCATCCAGGCGAGGACGGCGGTGACGTACTCGCGGGACGGGTTGTAGCGGAGGATGGCCTTGTCGAGGTCCTCCGGCTTGTTCATGTCCCGGCCGTCGGCGCAGAGGTAGCGCGCGGTGCCGAGGGCGGCGTCGTAGATGTTGTTGGGGTCCTTGACGCCGTCGCCGTTGCCGTCGGAGGCGAAGCTCTCCCAGGTGGAGGGGATGAACTGGGTGGGGCCGACGGCCCGGTCGAAGACGGGGTCGTCGTCGTAGCGGCCGCCGTCGGTGTCCCGGACCACGGCGAACTGCCCGCCCGTCAGGCGGGGGCCGAGGATCTTCCGGTCGCTGCGGCCGTCGGGCAGCAGCTGTCTGCCCTCCAGGGTGCCGTGGTGCGACTCCACCATGCCGATGCCGGCGATGAGCTCCCAGGGGATGTGGCAGTCCGGCCGGTCGGTCCGCATGGCCTGGGCCGCCTTGCGGTAGGCGTCCAGGGCGGTCGCGGGGATGCCCGTGGCGGCGTCCGACCCGTCGAGCCTCTTGTCGGGCGGGGGCAGCGGGCCCGGGGAGCGGGGCTTGAGGTCCGGCAGGGTGAGGTTGGGCGTGCCGTGCGGCAGGCCCTGGGGGTTGTCGGGGCCGGGCTTGGTGTCGTCGGCGTCGGCGATGTTGTGCGGCGGGCTGACGCCGACGGCGGCGGTGAGGCTGGCGACGAGCAGGGCCGTGCACAGACCCTGCCGGGAAACGCTGGCAGCGCGGGTACGGAGTATCTTCACTGGCTGCTTCCTCCGGAGGCCGTCGGCCGGTGCGAAGGGGGTCGCACAGTGCCCCCCTCGGCCATGAACCCGAACACTAATTCTCTCCGGACCCAATTGTCTTGTCCGGGGACCGGCTTCACGCATTCTTCGCTCTTCGTTCCCCGCGCGGGCGCCGTCCATGGGGGCGCACCGCCGGTGCCGGGGCGTACGGTCGCGCGACCGGCGCGACCCTGAGACGGGGGCGCGGAGAACGTCGCATCCCCTAGGGGGTGTTCCCCGCAATCTCCTCCCCGCGGCTCGTCCCGAAGCAGGAGGAGGGGGACCCAGGGCCTACCTAGCCTTCTTACGGACGGCCGGAGTGCGGGGGTGGGGTCAGCCCCACCTCGGATACACGGAGCAGCACCATCGCGGCCGGTACCCGCATTCCCGCAGGCTGAGTACATGGCCCGGTGGCACGGACGCACCGGGCGGAACAGGCAAGAGGAGACCCACGTGACTACCGCTGTATCGATTCCCAGGACCGGGGGCAGTGGAGGGCATACGGCTGTCGCGGCGAGCGCCCGTCAGGTCGTGAAGGCGTACGGATCCGGGGAGACCCGGGTCACCGCCCTCGACCGGGTGGACGTGGACATCGCCCGTGGGCAGTTCACCGCCATCATGGGACCCTCGGGTTCCGGCAAGTCGACGCTGATGCACTGCCTGGCGGGGCTCGACACCGTCACCTCCGGCCAGATCTTCATCGACTCGACCGAGATAACCGGTCTCAAGGACAAGAAGCTCACCCGGCTGCGCCGGGACCGGATCGGCTTTATCTTCCAGGCGTTCAACCTGCTGCCGACGCTCAGCGCCCTTGAGAACATCACGCTCCCCATGGACATCGCCGGCCGTAAGCCGGACAAGGAGTGGCTGGACCGGGTCGTGGAGACCGTCGGCCTCGCGGGGCGGCTCAAGCACCGCCCGAACCAGCTCTCCGGTGGTCAGCAGCAGCGCGTCGCCGTGGCCCGCGCCCTCGCCGCCCGGCCGGAGATCATCTTCGGTGACGAGCCGACCGGCAACCTCGACTCGCGGGCCGGCGCCGAGGTGCTGGGCTTCCTGCGGCGCTCCGTGGACGAGCTGGGCCAGACCATCGTCATGGTCACCCATGACCCGGTGGCCGCCTCGTACGCCGACCGTGTGCTGTACCTCGCCGACGGCCGGATCGTCGACGAGATGCACTCCCCGACCGCCGACGCGGTGCTCGAGCGCATGAAGAACTTCGACGCGCGTGGACGGGTGTCGTGACCGTCCTCAAGACCTCCCTGCGCAATTTCCTCGCGCACAAGGGCCGCATGGCGCTCTCCGCCGTCGCGGTCCTGCTCTCGGTGGCGTTCGTGTGCGGCACGCTCGTCTTCACCGACACCATGAACGCCACGTTCGACAAGCTCTTCGCCAACACCGCCTCGGACGTGTCCGTCGGCCCGGAGAAGAACGACGACGCGCAGGCGACCGGCAGGCCGGCGACGGTCCCGGCCTCCTTGCGGGAGAAGCTCGCCAAGGTCGACGGCGTCGCCAAGGTCGAGCCGTCGGCCAACAGCCGGCAGCTGACCGTCGTCGACGGGCGGAAGAAGAACCTCAGCCCCACCTCCGGCGCCCCCACCGTGGGCACCAACTGGGACGAGAGCCAGAAGAAGTCCGTCGAGATCACCAGCGGCCACGAGCCGCACGGCCCGGCCGAGGCCGTCCTCGACTCCGACACCGCCGACAAGCACGGCGTGCGGACGGGCGACACGCTCCGGGTGATCGCCGCCCCGGGCGACTTCACCGTCAAGGTCGTCGGCATCGCCACGTACAAGACCACGAACCCCGGCGCGGCCGTCCTCTACTTCGACACCCCGACCGCCCAGGCGAAGCTCCTCGGCAGCACGGACGCGTTCAGCGGCTACGGGCTGACCGCCGCCTCCGGTGTCAGCGACGAGCAGCTCAAGGAGCGGGTCTCCGCCGCCCTCGGCTCCTCCGCCGGCGACTACGCCCTGCGGACCGCCGCCGAGAGCAAGGAGGAGAACAAGAAGGACGTCGGTTCCTTCCTGGACGTCATGAAGTACGCGCTGCTCGGCTTCGCCGGCATCGCCGTCCTCGTGGGTGTCTTCCTCATCGTCAACACCTTCTCGATGCTGGTCGCCCAGCGCACCCGGGAGATCGGCCTGATGCGGGCCATCGGCTCCAGCCGCCCGCAGATCATGCGCTCGGTGCTGGTGGAGGCCGTACTGCTCGGTGTCGTCGGCTCGGTGCTGGGTATCGGCGGCGGTGTGGCGCTGGCCGTCGGGCTGATGGAGCTCATGGGCTCCATGGGCATGAAGCTCGACACCTCGGAGCTGACGATCAAGGCCACGACGCCGGTCGTGGGCCTGGTCATCGGGGTGTTCGTCACCCTGCTCGCCTCCTGCCTGCCGGCCTTCAAGGCCACCAAGATCTCCCCGATGGCCGCCCTGCGTGACGCGGGCACCCCGGCCGACGGCAAGGCCGGCAAGGTGCGCACGGTGATCGGCCTGGTGCTGACCGCCGCGGGCGGGCTGGCGCTGGTCGCCGCCGCCAAGGCCGACACCGCGGCCGCGGGCTCGGGGATGCTCGGCCTCGGTGTCCTCCTCACCCTCGTCGGCTTCGTCGTCGTCGGGCCGCTGCTGGCCGGCCTGGTGGTGCGGGTGATCAGCGCGGTCGTGCTGCGGGTCTTCGGGCCCGTCGGCCGCCTCGCCGAGCGGAACGCGCTGCGCAACCCGCGCCGTACGGGCGCCACCGCCTCGGCGCTGATGATCGGGCTCGCGCTGGTCGCGGCGCTGTCGGTGGTGGGCTCCTCGATGGTGGCCTCGGCCACCGAGCAGCTCGACAAGTCGGTGGGCGCCGACTTCATCATCCAGAACGAGAACGAGCAGCCGCTCAGCCCCGCCCAGAGCAAGGCCATCCGGTCGGCGGGCGACGTCGCGCACCTCACCCCGATCACGACCGTCAACGCCAAGCTCACCCTCCCCGACGGCAAGACCGTCAAGCAGGGTCTCAACGCCTCGGTGGCCACCTACGGCGAGGACCTGGCCACGGAGACGGTGCAGGGCAGGTTCGCGGAGGTCTGGGGCAAGGACGCCATGTCCGTGCCGGAGGGCTTCGCCAAGGACCACGGCATCAAGCTCGGGGACAAGCTGACCGTCGCCATGGTCGAGGGACGCACGGCCGGGCTCCGGGTGAAGGCCATCACCTCGGACGACACCAGCATCAACAAGGGCGGGATGTTCCTCGCCCTGGACACCGCCCGGCAGTACCTGCCGGCGGACAAGATGCCGCTGGACATGCTGGTGTTCGCCAAGGCCGCCGACGGCAAGGCCAAGGAGGCCGCCGAGTCGCTCAAGGCGGCGGTGGCGGACTACCCGCAGATCAAGGTCCGTGACCAGGCCGACTACAAGAAGCTGATCAAGGACCAGGTCGGCCGGCTGCTCAACATGATCTACGGTCTGCTGGGCCTGGCGATCGTCGTCGCGGTGCTGGGCGTCGTAAACACCCTGGCGCTGTCGGTCGTCGAGCGCACCCGGGAGATCGGCCTGCTGCGGGCCATCGGTCTCTCCCGCCGCCAGATGCGCCGGATGATCCGCCTGGAGTCGGTCGTCATCGCCCTCTTCGGCGCCCTGCTCGGCCTCGGCCTCGGCATGGCGTGGGGCACCACGGCCCAGAAGCTGCTGGCCCTCCAGGGCCTCGGCGTCCTGGACATCCCCTGGCCGACGATCACCACGGTCTTCCTGGGCTCGGCCGTCGTGGGCCTGCTGGCCGCGCTGGTCCCGGCGTTCCGCGCGGGCCGGATGAACGTCCTGAAGGCCATCGCCACCGACTGATCCCTCAACCGGGGGTCCGCCGGACCCGGCCCGGCCCGGACGCGCCACGGGGGTGCGCGTCCGGGCCGGGCCGTTTCCTTTCCCGTCCTTCCGTTCCTGTCCTTCCTTGGCTTTTCGTGCCGTCCGCCGCGCGGACCGGCCCGGGCGAATCGTTCCAGCGGTGTCCGTCGGCCCACCGTCGTAGGCTGGGGGCACCCCGGCCCGTACGTACGTGTCGGGCGATTCGCGTTGTCCCTCACGTCCAACCGGGATCGGAAGCCCTTCATGAGCCTGCACGGTCTGCTCGACGCCGTCGTCAACGATCCGGCGCTCGCCGAAGCGGTCAAGGCCGCGGCCGACGGCAACCGCCCGCACGTCGACCTCGTCGGACCGCCCGCCGCGCGGCCCTTCGCCATCGCCGCCCTCGCCCGCTCCGCCGGGCGCCCCGTGCTCGCCGTCACCGCCACCGGCCGGGAGGCCGAGGACCTGGCGGCGGCGCTGCGCTCGCTGCTGCCGCCCGACGGCGTCGTGGACTACCCCGCCTGGGAGACGTTGCCGCACGAGCGGCTCTCGCCGCGCTCCGACACCGTCGGCCGGCGCCTCGCCGTGCTGCGCCGGCTCGCCCACCCGCGCGCGGACGACCCGGCGGCGGGGCCCGTGAGCGTGGTCGTGGCGCCCGTGCGTTCCGTGCTCCAGCCGCAGGTCAAGGGGCTCGGCGACCTGGAGCCCGTCAGCCTGCGCACGGGGGAGAGCGCCGACCTCGGGGACGTCACGGAGGCGCTGGCCGCCGCCGCGTACGCCCGGGTCGAGCTGGTCGAGAAGCGGGGCGAGTTCGCCGTCCGCGGCGGCATCCTCGACGTCTTCCCGCCGACCGAGGAGCACCCGCTGCGGGTGGAGTTCTGGGGCGACGACATCGAGGAGATCCGCTACTTCAAGGTCGCCGACCAGCGGTCGCTGGAGGCCGCCGAGCACGGTCTGTGGGCGCCGCCCTGCCGTGAGCTGCTGCTGACCGACGCCGTGCGGGCGCGGGCCGCCGAGCTCGCGGAGGAGCACCCGGAGCTGGGCGAGCTGCTCGGCAAGATCGCCGAGGGCATCGCGGTGGAGGGCATGGAGTCCCTCGCCCCCGCCCTGGTGGACGACATGGAGCTGCTCCTCGACGTCCTCCCGGCCGACGCCATGGCGGTCGTCTGCGACCCCGAGCGGGTGCGGACCCGCGCCGCCGACCTCGTCGCCACCAGCCAGGAGTTCCTCCAGGCGTCCTGGGCGGCCACGGCCGGCGGCGGCGAGGCGCCCATCGACGTCGACGCGGCCTCGCTGTGGGGCATCGCGGACGTCCGCGACCGGGCCCGCGAGCTCGGCATGATGTGGTGGTCCGTCAGCCCCTTCGCCGCCGACGAGACGCTCACATTCGCCGCCGGCGCGGCGGGTGACGGCGACACCCTCAAGCTCGGCATGCACGCCCCCGAGACCTACCGCGGCGACACCGCCCGCGCCCTGGCCGACACCAAGGGCTGGCTCGCGGACGGCTGGCGCGCCGTCTTCGTCACCGAGGGCCACGGCCCCGCCGCCCGTACGGCCGAGGTCCTCGGCGGCGAGGGCATCGCCGCCCGGCTGGACGCGGACGTGGCCGAGCTGTCGCCGTCCGTCGTCCACGTCTCCTGCGCGAGCCTCGACAACGGCTTCGTCGACCCGGGCCTGAAGCTCGCGGTGCTCACCGAGACCGACCTGTCGGGGCAGAAGTCCGCCAGCAAGGACCTGGGCCGGATGCCGGTCCGCCGCCGCAAGACCATCGACCCGCTCACCCTCCAGGCGGGCGACTACATCGTCCACGAACAGCACGGCGTCGGCCGCTACATCGAGATGGTGCAGCGCACCGTCCAGGGCGCGACCCGGGAATACCTGCTGGTGGAGTACGCGCCCGCCAAGCGCGGCCAGCCCGGTGACCGGCTCTACATCCCCACCGACCAGCTGGAGCAGGTCACCAAGTACGTCGGCGGGGAGGCGCCCACGCTGCACCGCCTCGGCGGCGCGGACTGGACGAAGACGAAGGCGCGCGCCAAGAAGGCCGTCAAGGAGATCGCCGCCGACCTGATCAAGCTGTACTCGGCGCGGATGGCGGCCCCCGGGCACTCCTTCGGCGCGGACACCCCCTGGCAGCGGGAGCTGGAGGACGCCTTCCCGTACGCGGAGACGCCCGACCAGCTCACCACCATCGCCGAGGTCAAGGAGGACATGGAGAAGTCCGTCCCCATGGACCGCCTGGTCTGCGGCGACGTCGGCTACGGCAAGACGGAGATCGCGGTCCGCGCCGCGTTCAAGGCGGTGCAGGACGGCAAGCAGGTCGCCGTGCTGGTGCCCACCACGCTGCTGGTGCAGCAGCACTTCGGGACGTTCTCCGAGCGGTACGCCCAGTTCCCCGTGGTCGTGAAGGCGCTGTCGCGGTTCCAGACCGACACCGAGGCGAAGGCAGTCCTGGAGGGGCTGCGCGAGGGTTCGGTCGACATCGTCATCGGCACCCACCGGCTCTTCTCGTCCGAGACCAAGTTCAAGGACCTGGGCCTGGTCATCGTGGACGAGGAGCAGCGCTTCGGCGTGGAGCACAAGGAGCAGCTGAAGAAGCTGCGCGCCAATGTCGACGTGCTGACGATGTCCGCCACCCCGATCCCGCGCACCCTGGAGATGGCGGTGACGGGCATCCGCGAGATGTCGACGATCACCACGCCGCCGGAGGAGCGCCACCCGGTGCTGACCTTCGTGGGGCCCTACGACCAGAAGCAGATCGGCGCGGCCATCCGCCGTGAGCTGCTGCGCGAGGGTCAGGTCTTCTACATCCACAACCGGGTGGAGTCCATCGACCGGGCCGCGGCGCGGCTGCGCGAGATCGTGCCGGAGGCGCGGATCCGGACGGCGCACGGGCAGATGGGCGAGAGCGCGCTGGAGCAGGTCGTCGTCGACTTCTGGGAGAAGAAGTTCGATGTGCTGGTCTCGACGACGATCGTGGAGTCGGGCATCGACATCTCCAACGCCAACACCCTGATCGTCGAGCGCGGCGACAACTTCGGTCTGTCGCAGCTGCACCAGCTGCGCGGCCGGGTGGGCCGCAGCCGCGAGCGGGGCTACGCCTACTTCCTCTACCCGCCGGAGAAGCCGCTGACCGAGACCGCGCACGAGCGGCTGGCCACGATCGCCCAGCACACCGAGATGGGCGCGGGCATGTATGTGGCGATGAAGGACCTGGAGATCCGCGGCGCGGGCAATCTGCTCGGCGGCGAGCAGTCCGGGCACATCGCCGGCGTGGGCTTCGACCTCTATATCCGCATGGTCGGCGAGGCCGTGGCCGACTACCGGGCCTCGGTCGAGGGCGGTGAGGAGGAGGCGGAGGCGCCGCTGGAGGTGAAGATCGAGCTGCCGGTCGACGCGCACGTCCCGCACGACTACGCGCCGGGCGAGCGGCTGCGCCTGGCGGCGTACCGGGCGATCGCCTCGGCCAACAGCGAGGAGGACATCCGGGCCGTCCGGGAGGAGCTCACCGACCGCTACGGCAAGCTCCCGGAGCCGGTGGAGAACCTGCTGCTGGTCGCGGGCCTGCGGATGCTGGCGCGGGCGTGCGGCGTCGCCGACATCACGCTCCAGGGCCAGAACGTCCGCTTCGGCCCGGTCGAGCTGAGGGAGTCCCAGGAACTGCGCCTCAAGCGGCTATACCCCCGCACGGTCATGAAGCCGGCGACGCAGCAGATCCTGGTGCCCCGTCCGGCCACCCGCCCGATCGGCGGCAAGCCGCTGGTGGGGCGGGAGCTGCTGGCATGGACGGGGGAGTTCCTGACGACGATCCTGGGGTCGTGAGGCTTTTCCCGCCCCGGACCCCGGTCCTCAAGCTCCCCAGCTACCGCTGCTACCGCTGGGGGTGCCCCCGGACGGGCTGAAAATCAGCCTGTCCGGCGCTTGAGGACACCGCGCGTCAGCGCGGAACGGGGGCCCGGGGCGCCAGCCCCGGTTCCGGGAAGGGGCGGGTAGGGGAAAGATCCCCCGGTCAGGCCCCGGCCTTCCGCAGGACCACGTACCCGCCCTCACTGCCCAGCACCGAATACTCCGTACCGGGATGCAGCCGCCGGACGTCCTCCACGACGTCGGGCACCCCCTTGCCGTCCGGTATCCGCATCGCCACGTACCCGGGTATCAGCCCCCGCGTGTCACCGATCCACAGCACCCGGCAGCGCCCCGCCAGCCGGCTTATGGGCCCGACGTCGGTCTCGACCGTGGCGTCGTCGGGTATGCGGTCGAGGAGCCGCTCGGCGGCGCGGACGTTCTCCGGTATCCGGTAGGTGGCGGCTTCGGTCAGGCCGTAGAGCGGCAGGGAGGCGGTCAGGGCCAGGGCCGCCGCGAGCGCGGCGCCGGGCAGGTGGTCCGCGTAGGAGCGCAGCCAGGGGCGGCGGCTCTCACGGGCCCGGGTGAGGGCGTCGGTGAGGGCGATGAAGACGACGGGCATCAGCACGGCGCTGTAGTGCCAGTCGGTGCCCCAGTAGTGGTCGTCGTGGGAGGCGAACCGCCAGGCGAGGGTGGGCAGCGCGACGATCAGCAGCGGGGAGCGCAGGGCGAGGAGCCCGGTGGTGGGCAGCAGCAGCCACAGCAGGGTGCGGATCGCGGTGTCGGCGGGGATGGTCGGGGCGGGGCCGCCATCGGCGGCGATCTTGGTCCAGTAGTCGTAGGAGCCGTCGTTGTTGAAGCCGGGGATGATCACGCCGAAGGCGAGGGCGGCGGAGGCGAGCCCGAAGGCGACGAGCCCGATGGCGAACGCGGCGGGCTTCGGCTCGCGCCGGGTGCCGCGCAGGCGTATCAGGATGACCAGGCCGATGGCGGCCACGGTGATCCCTAGGTCCTCCTTGACGAGGACGAGGGGCAGGGCCCATGCCGTCGCGGCCCGCCAGCGCCGGCGGACCACCGCCTCCAGGGAGAAGGCGAGCAGCGGCATCGCGAAGGCGATCTCGTGGAAGTCGAAGTCGACGGCGCGCTGGACGCCCCAGGACAGGCCGTAGGCGATGCCGATCGCCAGGCCGCGCTTGCGGCCGAGCAGTCCGGCGGCGAGCCGGGTGACGGGCGCGGCGGACAGGGCGAAGAGGGCGGCCTGGGCGACGAGCAGGACGACGGGGCCCGGGAAGAGCCGGTAGAGCGGGGCGAGGAGTGCTGTGACGGGGCTGAAGTGGTCGCCGAGGATGTTGGTGCCCGGGCCCTTGAGGTCGGCGACCGGTGCCCGGAGGTGGGCGTAGCCGCGTATGGCCTGCTCGAAGATGCCGAGGTCCCAGGACATGGTGAGCATCCGCCGGTGCCGGCAGACCGACAGCGTGGTGAAGAGGACGAAGAGGGCGCCCGCCACCCAGTAGGGATCGAGCCGGGGCGCGCGCAGGGCGTGGGCGCGGAGCCGGCCCCCGGGTGCCGCCGCTGCCTCTGCCGCGGTCCGGTCCGGTGCCGGAGCGGTGGCGGCTGGGGCCGGGTCCATGGGGGAGTCCTTTTCTCTGGGGCTGCGGGGGACGCGTGGGACGACCGTCCGGGCGGACGGGACGACTGTCGGAAAAGATACGCGGAGCCCCTCGGCGTCCGGCCCCCCTTCAGGAGACGGGCCGTCGCCCGGACCGGTTCAGTCTGGTCCGGACCGCCTCGGCCTCGTCGGGGGCGGCTCAGCCCGCCTTCTTCCAGTCCGCGCAGCCGTTGGTCTTGAAGTAGCCGTCCTCGGGGGCGAGCGTCACGATGCCGCTGCCGGTGACGTTCTCGTTGGCTTCGATGGAGTCCATCTCGTGGAGGGCGTCCTTGTCGCGCTCCCAGTAGCAGCCCGACTTGTTGCCCTCGGCCTTGTAGGTGCCCGGGGCTATGTCGACGCCCACGCGGTACATGCCGTTCCCGGACACCTGGGCCTGCGGGGCGGCGCCTGTCTTGTCCTCGGAGACGCGGTGCCAGCCCTTGCAGCCGCGCGTCTTGAAGATCTTGTCGTCCGCCTTGACCGTCACATAGCTCGACCCGACCACGTTGTCGTTGGCGAGGATGCCGTCCAGCCCGCCGCTGGAGTCCTTGGCCCGCTCCCAGTAACACCCGAGCTTGTTGCCCGTGGAGCGGTACGTGCCCGGCTTGATGTCCGAGCCGACCTGGAACGTGCCGTTCCCGGAGACGTCGGCCTTCTTCCCGGCCTTGTCCTTGCTGCCCTGGCCCTCCTTGGCATCTCCCTTCTCCGTGCCCTTGCCCGCGCCCGCCCGGTCCGAGGACGACGAGGCGGTGGGCTTGCCGTCGTCGCCACCGCCGCCGACCGCGGCGCCGATCGCGACGACCACGACGAGCGCGCCGGCCCCGGTGAGGACCTTGTGCCGTGCGAACCAGCTCCGCTGCTTGTGGGGGTTGGCGTGGTGAGACATGGCTGACACCTTTCGGCGTGGGGAAAATCGTGAACCGATTGGGCAATAACAACAGACGCTGTGAACCGAGTCAACACGGTTCACGAGAAAGGGTGAGTTCACGGCTGTGAAGGGGTCGGGCCGGTGTGCGCGGGTATGCTCGGCACCACAGCGAGACGACGCAGGCCAGCGAGCAGGCGAGTGAGAGGGGAGCCCGGTGCCGGAGAGCGCAGCGGAAGTGACCGCGGCCGGGATCGCCCGGCTGGCCGGGGTGGGCCGCGCGGCGGTCAGTAACTGGCGCCGGCGCCACTCCGACTTCCCCCAGCCCATAGGGGGCACCGAGACGAGCCCGACCTTCGCCCTCGGCGACGTCGAGACCTGGCTGCGCCATCAGGGCAAGCTCGCCGAGGTGCCGCTGCGCGAGCGGGTCTGGCAGCAGCTCAGCGGCGATCCGGCCGGCGCCGTGGCCGCCCTGCGCGCCGCGGGCTCGGTCCTCCTGCTCGTCCACGACCGTCCGACGACGTGGCTGGAGCTCGCCGCCCTCACCGACCTCAAGCTGGCCGAGGAACTGCCCACGGCCCTGGAGGCCGTGCTCGCCGCCCGGCTCGGCGAGGGCCACCCCGTCACCGTGCCCGGCCCCGCCGAGCTGGCCGTCTCCTCCGCCTTCCTCCGCGGCGCGGCCGAGCTCGCCGCGGGCCGGAGCGCCGCCCAGGTCTATGAATTCCTCCTGGGCAGGCACCTCGACGCCAATCCCCGGCAGTACACCCTGACCCCGGCCGGCCCCGCCGAGCTGATGGCCGCCCTCGCCCTCGGCCTCTCCCAGGGGGCCCAGGACCCCGCCGACCGGAAGCGGCCGCACACCGTCCTCGACCCCGCGTGCGGCACCGGCGGCCTGCTGCACGCCGCCGTCACCACGGGCGCCCCGGCCCCGGCCGAGATCCACGGCCAGGAGGCCGACCCCGAGCTCGCCGCCCTCACCGCCCTCCGCCTCGCCCTGCACGGCGACGGCCGGGTGCGGGTGCGCGCGGGCGACAGCCTGCGTGCCGACGCCTTCGCGGACTCCACGGCCGACGCCGTGCTGTGCCACCCCCCGTTCAACGAACGCAACTGGGGCCACGAGGAGCTGGCCTACGACCCGCGCTGGGAATACGGCTTCCCCGCCCGCACCGAATCCGAGCTCGCCTGGGTCCAGCACGCCCTCGCCCGCCTGCGCCCCGGCGGCACCGCCGTCCTGCTGATGCCGCCGGCCGTCGCCTCCCGCCGCTCCGGCCGCCGGATCCGCGCCGACCTCCTGCGCCGCGGCGCCCTGCGCGCCGTGATCGCCCTGCCCGCCGGGGCCGCACCGCCCTACGGCATCCCCCTCCATCTGTGGGTGCTGCGCCGGCCCGGCGCCCAGCAGTCACCCACCCCGCACGTCCTGCTCGTCGACACCGCCGGTGCCACCGGCCCCGCCCCCGCCGGCCGCGACAAACTCCCCTGGCAGGCCGTGCGCGCCGCCGCCCTCGAGGCATGGGAGGACTTCGACCGGCACGGCACGGTCGCCGAGCAGCCCGGCCGGTGCCGTTCACTGCCCGTCATCGACCTCCTCGACGACGACGTGGACCTCGCCCCGGCCCGCCACCTCCCGCCGCCCGCCGCCGGTGGCGGCACCGCCGAGCTCGCCGATGTCCACGACCGGCTCACCCTCGCCCTGCGCAGGGCCGGCGACCTGGCCCCGGCCCTGCCCCCGGAGCCCGCCGACCCCGCCCGCTGGCCGGCCACCACCGTCGGTGAACTCGCCCGCGCCGGAGCCCTGGTGCTGCGGGCCGGCGGCCCCGGAGCGGTCCCCGAGCCCGGCGCCGGTGCCCCGCCCGTCCTCACCGACTACGACGTCAAGGCGGGCGGCGCCCCTTCCGGCGCCTTGCCCGAGGGCCCGGCCGAGGAGGCCGTTCTCGTGGAGGCCGGCGATGTGGTGGTGCCGGTCCTCGGGGACGTCACCGCCGCCCGCGTGGTCGACGAGGCCACCGCCGGGGCCGCCCTCGGCCGCGGCCTGTTCCTCCTGAGGCCCGACCCGGCCGCGCTCGACGCCTGGTTCCTCGCCGGCTTCCTGCGCGGCAGCGCCAACCAGCGCCAGGCCAGCAGCTACGCCTCCACCGCCACCCGGCTCGACGTGCGCCGGCTCCAGGTGCCCCGGCTGCCCCTGGCCGACCAGCGGCGCTACGGCACCCGCTTCCGTGAACTCGCCGCCTTCGAGGAGGCGCTGCGGCTCACCGAGCGGCTGGGCGGGCGTCTCGTCCAGGGGCTGTACGACGGGCTGACCGACGGGACGGTTCGGCCGGAGTGATCTGTTACACCGTCTGATCCGTACAACTGGGGCGGCGTTGTCCGGGTCGGTAGATAGGCTCAGGCACAACCGCACTCCAGGAGCAGGAATGAACGGCCCCGGCCTCGCACCGCCGCAGAACAGCCGACCCGGCAGATCGATGGTGATCGCCACCAGGGCGGTCGTCATCGTCATCACCGTGTGCTCTATCGGCCTCCTGTGCTGGGTGCCGATGCTGAGGCTCGCCATCGTCCGCCGGCGGGGCCAGGACTGGGCGCGGTTCTGGGGAGTGCTGGTCTTCTCCCTCTATCTGATCTCCCTCTTCCGGACGTCGCTCGCCGACACGGTCTGGCCCAATGTGGCGATCATCGTGCTGCTCGCGATGGGCGGCTACACCCTCACCTCCTATATCTGGGGCGACATCAAGCACCAGAAGGATCTCGCCGCCCGGCTCGCCCCCGCGTTCCCGCAGGCTCCCCAGGCTCCCCAGGCCGGGGCCTATGGCACCTACGACGCGTACGACGCCTACGCGGGCAACGCCGCCCAGGCGTACGGACAGCCGGGGCCGCCCGCGGCGCCCGGCGCCGGGGACGTCCGCTCCGCCCACGCCTTCGCGGAGACCCAGCCCTTCCGGACCCCGTTCCCCGCCCAGCCGTCCCATCCCCAGCCGTCCCACCCCCGGCCGCCGCACGCCGGGCAGGTGCCGCCGACCCCTTCGTACGGCTACATACCCCAGCCCCCGCCGGCTCCCACGCCTCCGCCGTGGCCGGGCGCCCAGGCGGGCCACGGCGCCCGGGACGTCTCCCAGGCGCAGACGGTCTTCCCCGGGCAGGCCGCGCCCCGGCAGCCCCAGCGGGTGTCCCCGCCCGTCCAGCCGCCCGCCTCGCCGCGGCCGCCCGTCCCGCAGCAGCACTCCGCTCCGCAGCAGCACTCCGCCCCCGCCCCGCCCCAGGCTCCGGTCCAGCCGCAGAGTCCGGGCCGGCACCGCCGTCCGCAGGCCGCGGCCCCTTACCAGCCGCAGCGCATCGACGAAGTGCGCGCGGAGCTGGACGAGTTGAGCGACCTGCTGCGCAGGGAGCCCCGGGACCGTAGGGAGCGGGGCCTGTGAACGGCCGCGTCATCGCCGACCGCTATGAGCTCGCCACGGTCATCGGCCAAGGCGGCATGGGCCAGGTGTGGACCGCCTACGACCGCCGCCTGGACCGCCGCGTCGCCGTGAAGCTGCTGCGTCCCGACCGGATGGCCGGCACCGAGGGCGCCGAGGAGATGCGCCGCCGCTTCGTCCGTGAGTGCCGGGTCACCGCCCAGGTCGACCACCGCGGCCTGGTCACCGTCCATGACGCGGGCAGCGACGGCGAGGAGCTGTACCTCGTCATGCAGTACGTGGAGGGCGCCGACCTCGCCGACCACCTCGCCGAGAACGACCCCTACCCCTGGCCCTGGGCCGTCTCCGTGGCGGCGCAGCTGTGCTCCGTGCTCTCCGCCGTGCACGCCGTGCCGATCGTCCACCGCGACCTCAAGCCGCGGAACGTCATGGTCCGCCCGGACGGCTCCGTGCTCGTCCTCGACCTCGGTGTGGCCTCCGTCCTGGACACCGACACCACCCGGCTCACCCGCACCGGTTCCCCCATAGGCAGCCCCGCCTATATGGCGCCGGAGCAGGCGATGGGCGGCGCGGTCGGCCCGTACACCGACCTCTACGCCCTGGGCGTGCTGCTCCACGAACTGCTCGTCGGGGAGGTCCCGTTCGCCGGGTCGACGGCGCTGGGCGTGCTCCACCGCCATCTCTACGAGCCGCCCGTCCCCGTCCGCCGGCTGCGGCCCGAGGTGCCCCAGCCCCTGGAGGACCTCGTCCTGCGCCTGATGGCCAAGGATCCGCTGCACCGCCTCGCCGACGCCCAGGAGGCGTACCGGGCGCTGGCGCCCCTGCTGCCGCTCCCCGGCGCGTCCCTGGGCGGCGCCGCCGGACCGGCCCTGGGGCCCATGGACCCCACGCGTCCCTTCCTTCTGCCGCACGCCCCCTGGCCCGACCGCGCCGCCACCGCCGCCCAGCCCGCTCCCGTCCCCGCGACGGCGCTGCTCGGCCCGCCGCCGGAGGCCCCCAGCGGCCCCGATGTGGCCGAGGCGGTGGAAGAGGTCAAGCGCCTCCTCGACCAGGGCGGCATCACCCAGGCCGTGGACCTCCTCGGCTCGATCCTCCCTGCGGCCGCCGCCGAGCACGGCGAGCGGTCCACGGTGGTGCGCACCCTCCGCAGGCAGTACGCGGCCACCCTGATGGACGACGGCCAGTACCGGCGGGCGCTGCCCGAACTGCGCCGCCTCGCCGACGACTACGCCACCGAGAGCGGCCCGCAGGCCGCCCGCCGGGTGCTGCGCTTCCAGTACGACGCCGCGCAGTGCCTGGAGCAGCTCGGGGAGGCGGTCGCGGCGCTCGCCGAGTACCGCGCCCTGCTCCCGCACTTCGAGAACCACCCGGACGACCCCACCACGCCCCTGGACATCCGCCGCCGCATCGGCCATCTGCTGCTGTCCCTCGGCGACCGGCAGGCCGCCCACGACACGCTCGTCGCGCTGCTCCACGACGCCGAGCGGCTGCACGGCCCGCACCACCCGCTGCCCGCCGAGGTCCGGCACACCCTCCAGTGGCTCGGCCAGGTGCAGGCGTGACGGTCCGGGAGTGACGGTCCGGGCGCGAGGATGAAGGTCCGGCGCGAGCGCTTCCGGGGCGTGCTCCCGAAGCGTTCCGAAGGTTCTCGCGGGCCTGCCCGGGAAGCGTCCCGAACGTCCTGCCGGGCCTGTCCTGAAAGCCTCCTGACGGTCCGTCGCCGAAGTCGCTGACGGGTCGTCGGCGGAACCGCGCGTCCCGGCGAATCGCGAATCGTTGGTCGAATCGGTGGCCCGCGTCACACCGACTCCCTAACATCGAGGAACCGTCGCACGATCTTTGCCGGGAGGCTTCATGATCCGCCGAAGGACCGCGCTCTCCGTCTCCGCCGTCGCCCTGCTGGCCGCGGCACCGGCCCTCACCGCCTGCGGCTCCACCGCCCATCCGGGCGCCGCGGCCGTCGTGGGCAAGGAGCGGATCACCGTCTCCCAGCTCCAGGCGCGGGTGGCCGAGGTCCGGGAGGCGCAGCGGTCCTCCCCGCAGGGGCAGCAGGCGGTGGCCAACAGCGCCCGGCTCGGCCAGGACACCCTCGTGCGGCTCATCCAGTCCCGGATCGTCGAGCAGGCCGGCAAGGACAACGGCGTCGACGTCTCCCGTCGCGAGCTCCAGGAGCAGCGCGCCCAGGTCGAGCGCTCCAACGGCGGCGCCGAGGCGGTGCGCGAGAGGTTCCTCGCGCTGGGGATCGCGCCGGACCAGATCGAGCGGGCCCTGACCGTGGAGCTCGTCCGCTCCAAGCTCGACGCCCGGTTCGGCACCGAGCGGACCAATCAGCTCCTGATGCGCACCTCCGACGCCCTGCGCGTGGACGTCAACCCCCGCTACGGCACCTGGGACTCCAAGCGGGGTACGGCGCAGGCCGCCCGGGAGCCGTGGCTCCGGGCCGCCGGGCCGGTCGGGGAGCGGCTGTCCTGAGCGTGGGGGTGCCCTGCGGGCGGCTTTCTCCCCACCCCGCCCCTTCCCGCTGCATCCGATGTGCGGCTCCGCCGCGTGGCGGGGGCTTCGCCCCGGGCCCCCTTTTCCGCGCTCCGCGCGGTGTCCTCAAGCGCCGGACAGGCTGACGGGGCCCGGTGGCAAGGGGAAGGAACCGCCCGCCACGCCTTAGGCTCGGTCGTGTGAACGAGTCCGTACCTGGCCGCATCGTCCTGCTCACCACCAGCCACCGGGTCGCCCCGGGCCTGCTGTCCTGGCCCGCCTGGGAGGCGCTGCGCGCCGCCGACCGGGTGCTGTGCGCCGACCCCCACCACCCGCAGCTGCCGTATCTGCGGGAGGCCGGGATCGAGGTCGAGCAGGGTTCGGCCAGCGCCCGCGAGCTGGTCGACTTCTGCCTGACCGGCCGTGGCGCGGTCGTGCTCACCTCCGCCGAGGGCGAGTCGGCCCTCACCGACGGGCTGGCCCGGCTGGCCGGCTCCGGCCGGGAGGCGATGCCCGCCCTGGAGCTGCTCCCCGGCTCGTACGACCTGCCCGGCGCCCGGCTGCTGGACCTTGTGCAGGTGATGGACCGGATCCGCCGCGCCTGCCCGTGGAGCGCCATCCGCACCCACGAGGACCTGGCGAAGTACGGCCTCGAAGAGATGTACGAGATGCTCGAGGCCATTGAGACCGGGGACCGGGAGGAGCTGCGCGAGGAGCTCGGCGACGTACTGCTCCAGGTCGTCTTCCACGCCCGGATCGCCCAGGAAGACCCGGACGAGCCGTTCGCGATCGACGACGTGGCGGGCACGATCGTCGACAAGCTCATCCACCGCCACCCGCACGTCTTCGGCGAGGAGACCGCCGACACGCCGGAGGAGGTCAAGGCGCACTGGCTGCGGGCCAAGGCGGCCGAGAAGGGCCGCGCCTCGGTGACCGAGGGCGTCCCGCTGGGCCAGCCGGCGCTCGCCCTCGCGGCGAAGCTGGCCTCCCGGGCCCGTACGGAGGGCCTGGACGTGGCCCTTCCGGACGGCTCCGGCATCGGCTACGAGCTGCTGGCCCTGGCGGCGCGGGCCGAGGCGTCCGGCGTCGAGCCGGAGACCGCCCTGCGCGCCGCCGCCCGTGCCTACCGCGACGCGATCGTGGCCGCGGAGACGGCGCGGGGCGGCGCCGCCGGCTGAGGTCAGGCCGTCCCGGCCGCGGCGGCCGTCAGCTTCTCGGCGGCCTTGGCGAGGCCCTTGGTGAAGGCCGCCTTGCCGCGGTCGCCGTGGGCGCCCCAGTTGTTGCGGACCGTCGTGACGGCGCCGCGGCTGCGCACGGTGCCGAAGTCGAAGTCCATGGCGTACTCGCCGACGAGGATGGTGACCGTGAAGCCCAACGAGTCGTCGCCGGCCTTCGCCACGTCGAGCTTCTTCACCGTCACGGTGGCCTTCTTGCCGTTCATGGTGGCGGTGAAGGAGGAGCAGTTCCCGACGGCCGTGCGCAGCGTGGCCATGGCCTTCTCGGCCTGCTCGCGGGTGTAGCCGCTGACGTCCTGGCTGATGTTGGTCTCGTCGCCCTGCTTGACGAAGACCTGCTGGAGGTTGGACTTGTAGTCCGCCTCCGGGCGGCCGGTGTTGAGGAGGGTCACCAGGGGTGTGCACTGGGCGCGGGCCTTGTCGAGCATCTCGTCGACGGCGCCCATGGTCTTGTCGATGACCGCGTTCTCCTCCAGCTTCCAGCCGGTGGGCAGGTCCGTGGCCGCGAGGAGGGCGTCCTTCGCCCGGGCGGGGGTGAGCGGGGCCGGGGTGCTGCTCGGCTTCGCCTTGCTCCCGGGGCTCGACGTGGCGCCGGTGCCGGAACCGGAGCCGCTGCCGGAGCCGCTGTCGCAGGCGGTGGCCAGCAGCAGCGTCGAGGCGGCCAGGGCGGCGACCGCGATCCGGCGGGGGTGAACGTGCACGGTTTTTCCTTAGTGAAACGGATCCGGCGGCCGGGCCGGAGGCGGGCCGGGCGCCGAGATCATCAAATGACCCGAATATCGAACGTAAGTATGGCCTCGGGGTCGGGTCGCCTCCGGTCGGGCACCCGTTCGGCCTAGGTACCGACTTGTCCGGGCGGCCTCCGGGTACCCGAGTCCCATGCGCATCGAGTACTCAGTCCTCGCCGCCCCGCACTGGGCGGGGGGCATCATCCAGTTCATCGTCGGCATCATCGTGGTCGCGCTGCTGATCATGGCCGTCGTCAAGGGCTTCCGGAAGCGGGACCAGGAACCCCCGCCGCCGTCCGCGCCGCAGCGCAGGATGGGGGCCTGGCAGACCCGGCAGGAGCACGAGACGGGACCGACGTCGCCCGATCACGGGCCGGGGCACAACGACGACGAGGGTGTGATCGGCTATGTCACCGAGCACCGCGAGTCGCACAAGGTGCAGCCGGAGGCGGAAGGGGAGCGGGTGCTTCCGCATGAGGTGCAGAACCCGGGGAGCCATCCGGAGGAACTGTCGGAAGAACGGAAGAAGTGGAACCCGGGCAGCAGCGGCGGCTTCGGCAGCGGCGGCCCCGGCCACCACTGAGGCCACCGCCGGGGCCCCGCCCCGGCCCGCGCTCCCCTCCCGGCCCTCCCCGCTCCGGAGGGCGGTCGCGGGCGGAGCCCCGAGGGCGGGAAGGGCCGCCGCCCGCGCTCCCTAGTAGCGTCGGAGCGTGCACGACAAGAACGCCTCGCCCGCCCCTCCCCTCTTCACCTGGGAGTTCGCCGCCGACCCGTACCCCGCGTACGCCTGGCTGCGCGAGCACGCCCCCGTGCACCGCACCGCCCTGCCCAGCGGTGTCGAGGCATGGCTGGTCACCCGGTACGCCGACGCCCGCCAGGCCCTCGCCGACCAGCGGCTCTCGAAGAACCCCGTGCACCACTCCGAGTCCGCGCACGGCAAGGGCAAGGTCGGCATCCCGGGCGAGCGCAGCGCCAATCTGATGACGCACCTGCTCAACATCGACCCGCCGGACCACACCCGGCTGCGCCGGCTGGTGTCCAAGGCGTTCACCCCGCGCCGGGTCGCGGAGTTCGCGCCCCGCGTGCAGGAGCTGACCGACCAGCTCATCGACGGCTTCGTGGCGAAGGGGGAGGCCGACCTCATCCACGAGTTCGCCTTCCCCCTCCCCATCTACGCGATCTGCGACCTGCTCGGTGTGCCGCGCGAGGACCAGGACGACTTCCGCGACTGGGCGGGCATGATGATCCGCCACGGCGGCGGGCCGCGCGGCGGCGTCGCCCGCGCGGTCAAGCGGATGCGCACCTATCTCGCGGAACTGATCCACCGTAAGCGGGAGAACCCGGGAGAAGACCTCATCTCCGGTCTTATCCGGGCGAGCGACCATGGCGAGCACCTGACGGAGAACGAGGCCGCGGCCATGGCCTTCATCCTGCTCTTCGCCGGTTTTGAAACAACTGTGAACCTGATCGGTAACGGAACCTACGCGCTGCTGCGCCATCCGGAGCAGCGCGCGCGCCTCCAGCGGGCCCTCGCGGAGGGCGACGAGAGTCTGCTCGCCACCGGTGTCGAGGAGCTGCTCCGCTACGACGGGCCGGTGGAGCTCGCCACCTGGCGGTTCGCCACCCAGGACCTGACGATCGGCGGGCAGCGCATCGCCGAGGGTGACCCCGTGCTCGTCGTCCTGGCCGCCGCCGACCGCGACCCCGAGCGGTTCGCCGACCCGGACACCCTCGACCTCGCCCGCCGGGACAACCAGCACCTGGGCTACGGCCACGGCATCCACTACTGCCTGGGCGCGCCGCTCGCACGGCTGGAGGGACAGGCGGCGCTCGCGACGCTGCTGCGCCGTCTCCCGGACCTGCGGCTGGCCGCCGAACCGGAGGATCTGCGCTGGCGCGGGGGGCTCATCATGCGTGGACTGCGCACGCTGCCGGTGGAGTTCACGGCGCACGAAAAATGACCCCATGTCATACCACGCGCCCCACACGTAATCTGCGCGTGACCTGCGCTACACCGGCTTGTGACTCCCGGGGGCCGTCGCTATCTTCGACGACCATATCCGCCGCCACACGAGAGGCCACCGCATGCGCTCCGGGAACGGTCGACATCGCAGACCCCGCCAGGCACCCGCCATCGTGGTCGCCGCGGGGGTGACGGGCTCGGCGATCGCCATGCCGCTGCTCGCCGCCACCGGCGCCCACGCCGCCGACGCCCCCACCTGGGACCGCGTCGCGCAGTGCGAGAGCGGGGGCATGTGGAGCGCCAACTCCGGCAACGGCTCGTACGGCGGACTGCAGCTCACCCAGGAGCTCTGGGAGCAGAACGGCGGCCGGACGTACGCCCCGCGCCCCGACCTCGCGAGCCGGTCCCAGCAGATAGCCGTGGCCGAGACGATCCTCAACGGCAGCGGGCCGGGCGCCTGGCAGAGCTGCGGCCCGTCCGCCGGGCTCTCGAAGGGCGGCCGGGCTCCGGAGGTGAACCCCGGGAGCACCAAGGACCCCTCGAAGCAGGAGCCCTCCGCCCCGGGCACGCCGGAGCACTCGCCGTCCTCCCCGTCGAAGGACGCACCGAAGGACCCCTCGAAGGACCGGTCGGAGCCCGCGAAGTCCACGCCGTCCACCGCGCCCTCCGCGCCCTCCTCCTCGGCGTCCCCGTCATCGCCCGCCTCGCCGTCGGCCCCCGCCCCGGGCGGCACCCCGTCCGGCTCCGCGAAGCCCGGCAAGGACGGCGGCTCCCCGCCGCAGACGCCCTCGGATCCCGCGCACGGGCGGCCGGACGCCGGACACGGCGGCACCCCCACGGGCGACCCCACCGAGATCCCCACGGCCCCCGCCGACCCGCCGGCGGGCACCCCCGGCACGGCCCCCGGCGCCACGGACCCCGGGACGCCCGCCGGGGAAGGCACGGGCAAGCACCGCGCGGAACCCCCGCGTTCGGACGACGGGCAGCACCCCTCCCGGGGCGGCGACGAGGCGCGCCCGGGAGTGCCGGCGGCCGGCGACTACACCGTCCGCCCCGGTGACAATCTGTCAGCGATAGCGGAGAAGCACTCCGTTACGGGTGGCTGGCACTCGCTCTACGAGCGCAACGAGAAGGTGGTCGGCAAGGATCCGGACCTGATCCTTCCTGGTCAGAGGCTTGAGATGGGCAAATAGCGCGGCAGTTCGGGGGGAATGTCCGTTCCCAATCGAAAGTGAGACATGGGTCTCGTTGCTTTTCGGTGGAACGGCTTCCTCCCGACGTTTCCGCACCCGCTCTCACCTGCGGAAATGTCGGGTTCCCATGGGTAACTAGAGGCAACTGTGGCTGGAAAGAGGGGTTTGAACCCTCCGGCCGACTGTGTTTACCGTCGTGACCGCTCGCCACCGCGAGCACCACGGTCGCCACGCCGAATCCTGCCGGCGGCCGGCGGAGTCGTCGCGTTAAGCGCCGTAGGCAGGAGCGGGGGAACCAAGGTAGGCGCCGGAACGGATTCCGACGGTCGACGACCGGAGGGAACCGGAACGGCTTGGGGTGAAGCCGGGAGTGCTCGCACGACCGGCCGGGCGAACTCACTAGCCCGAACCCGACAGCTCACCTCGTAGGCGTCGGTGAGGAAACGACTCATGTCCAAGGGCAAGCACCGTCGTCCGTCCAAGGCCGTCCGCATCGTCACGCTCGCCGGTGTCACCGGCGCGGCCGTCGCGGCCCCGCTGATGATCGCCACCTCCGCGAACGCCGCCTCCGTCTCCACCTGGGACAAGGTCGCCCAGTGCGAGTCCAGCGGCAACTGGTCCATCAACACCGGCAACGGCTACTACGGCGGCCTGCAGTTCTCGAAGTCCTCCTGGGACGCCGCGGGTGGCGGCCAGTACGCCTCGTACCCGCACCAGGCCACCAAGAGCCAGCAGATCGCCGTCGCCGAGAAGCTGCTCGCCATGCAGGGCCCGGGTGCCTGGGGCTGCGCCGGCGCGGGCGGCCTGACCGCCGGTGGCGCCAAGGCCGACGTGGACACGTCCGACTCCGGCTCCACCGCCAAGTCCTCCCGCGGCACCTCCACCAAGTCGCACGCCGACCGCAGCGAGCGCCAGGCCGCCCCGAAGCAGAGCGCCCCGAAGCACGCCGCCCCGCAGGCCGACGACGAGGACGAGGCCCCCGCGCCGAAGCCGGCCGCGCCGAAGCACGCCGCCCCGCAGACCGCCCCGCAGTCCTACAAGAAGGGCGACGGCGAGTACCAGGTCAAGGAAGGCGACACCCTCGCCAAGATCGCCGAGACCCAGAAGGTCAAGGGCGGCTGGCAGAAGCTGCACGAGCTGAACAAGGACGTCGTCGAGAACGCCGACCTGATCTACGTCGGTCAGCAGCTGCACCTCCGCTGACCCGTCGGTCACCCCACCGCCCCGCCGGTCGCACGCCTGCCGGAGAGCGGTCGCACAACCGTCACAGCGGTCGCCCCGCTCCGACGCGCCCCCGGGCGCGTACCGGAGCGGGGCTTCCGCCGTTTCCCGGCGCGCCGCCGCCCCGCCCCCTCCATGGCGCCCCGCCCCCTTCACGGTGTCCCCGGCCTCGCCCCGAGGGTTCCCCGCCGCCTTCCCCGCTGAGCGAACACCCTTGACATTCGTCCGCTGATCTCGGCGTTTGTGTTGTTTTTTCCGGCTTCCCGGCCCGGGAAAGCGGTCCAACGGCAGGGGGAGCCTCCACGGCCCGTTAGGCTCGTGCTGCAGAACTCCAGACACACACGAAGGAGACCCTCGTGCCGTCCATCGACGTCGTCGTAGCTCGCGAGATCCTCGACTCGCGAGGCAACCCCACGGTCGAGGTCGAGGTCGGCCTCGACGACGGCTCCACGGGCCGTGCCGCCGTGCCGTCCGGTGCCTCGACCGGTGCCTTCGAGGCCATCGAGCTCCGTGACGGTGACAAGAACCGTTACATGGGCAAGGGCGTCGAGAAGGCCGTCCTGGCCGTCATCGAGCAGATCGGCCCGGAGCTCGTCGGTTACGACGCCACCGAGCAGCGCCTGATCGACCAGGCCATGTTCGACCTGGACGCCACCGACAACAAGGGCTCGCTCGGCGCCAACGCCATCCTCGGCGTCTCCCTCGCCGTCGCGCACGCCGCGTCCGAGGCTTCCGACCTGCCGCTCTTCCGCTACCTCGGCGGCCCGAACGCGCACCTGCTGCCCGTTCCGATGATGAACATCCTCAACGGTGGGTCGCACGCCGACTCCAACGTCGACATCCAGGAGTTCATGATCGCGCCGATCGGCGCGGAGTCCTTCTCCGAGGCGCTGCGCTGGGGCACCGAGGTCTACCACACCCTCAAGGCCGTCCTGAAGCGCAAGGGCCTGTCCACCGGCCTCGGCGACGAGGGCGGCTTCGCCCCGAACCTGGGCTCCAACCGCGAGGCCCTCGACCTCATCCTCGAGGCCATCAAGGAGGCCGGTTACACCCCCGGCCAGGACGTGGCGCTCGCGCTCGACGTCGCCGCCTCCGAGTTCTACAAGGACGGCGCCTACCAGTTCGAGGGCCAGTCCCGCTCGGCCGCCGAGATGACCGACTACTACGCGGAGCTCGTCGCCGCGTACCCGCTGGTCTCCATCGAGGACCCGCTGTTCGAGGACGACTGGGCCGGCTGGCAGACCCTCACCGAGCGCCTCGGCGACAAGGTGCAGATCGTCGGCGACGACCTGTTCGTCACCAACCCGGAGCGCCTCGGCCGCGGCATCGAGGAGGGCGCCGCCAACGCCCTGCTGGTCAAGGTCAACCAGATCGGCTCGCTGACCGAGACCCTGGACGCCGTCGAGCTGGCCCAGCGCAGCGGCTTCAAGTGCATGATGTCGCACCGCTCCGGCGAGACCGAGGACGTCACCATCGCCGACCTGGCCGTCGCTACCAACTGCGGCCAGATCAAGACCGGCGCCCCGGCCCGCTCCGAGCGCGTCGCCAAGTACAACCAGCTGCTGCGCATCGAGGAGATCCTCGACGACGCCGCGGTGTACGCGGGCCGCAGCGCCTTCCCGCGGTTTCGCTCTGCGAACTGAGTGAACGGCGGCAAGGGCTGAGAAAACTCCCCCGGGAGAGTCGACAGCCTCACTACGTCCCCGGCCACGGTCCCGTACCGTGGCCGGGGACGTACGTTCGTAACGGGGAGGCGATGTGGTGGCTGACCGGTTCTCCACCGCGACCAAGCTCAAGGCGCTCGGCACGGTGCTCGTCAACGGGCCCTCGGCCCGGGTCCACCGCACCAAGCCGCCCCGCCGCAGCCGGCTGACCGGCCGCGCGGCGCTCCTCGCGCTCGTCGTCTGCTCCCTGGTCGTCGCCCTCGCCTACCCCATGCGCCAGTGGGTGACCCAGCGCTCGGACATCGCCGACCAGCGGCGCCAGTCCGAGCAGGCGCGCGAGCAGGTCCAGCGGCTGCTGGACCGCAAGGCGCGCCTGGAGGACCCGGCCTACGTGGAGCAGCAGGCGCGCGAACACCTGCACTACGTGCGCGAGGGCGAGACCGGCTTCAGCGTGGTCGACGGCAGCGGCGACGCCAAGCGGCCCGAGGACCAGGGGGCCGCGGACCGCCCCTGGTACAGCAATCTCTGGGACGGCGTGGACACCGCCGACGCCGACACGCCCTGAGCCGCACCCCCGACCCCGATCCGAGACCGAGCACGAGCGAGCACGAGCGAGCACATGGACACCCCTCCTCCGAAGACCGAGCCCACCGAGCCCACCGAGGCGGACATCGCCGCGTTCAAGGAGCAGCTGGGCCGCCCGCCGCGCGGGCTGCGGACCATCGCCCACCGCTGCCCCTGCGGCAACCCCGATGTCGTCGAGACCCAGCCGCGCCTGGAGGACGGTACGCCGTTCCCGACGCTCTATTACCTGACGTGCCCGCGCGCGGCGTCCGCGATCGGCACGCTGGAGGCGGACGGCGTCATGAAGGAGATGACGGCGCGCCTCAAGACCGACCCGGAGCTGGCCGCCGCCTATCAGGCGGCGCACGACGACTACGTCACCCGGCGCGACGCGATCGAGGTGCTGGAGGGCTTCCCGAGCGCGGGCGGCATGCCGGACCGTGTGAAGTGCCTGCACGTCCTCGTCGGTCACTCCCTGGCCGCGGGCCCGGGTGTGAACCCGCTGGGCGACGAGGCGATCGCGATGCTGCCCGAGTGGTGGGCGAAGGGCCCGTGCGTGAGCCCCTGCGGAGGTGACGAGAAGTGACCCGCGTCGCCGCGGTCGACTGCGGCACGAACTCCATCCGGCTGCTGGTCGCCGACCTGGACCCGGCCACCGGGGAGCTCACCGAGCTGGACCGCCGGATGACGATCGTCCGGCTCGGCCAGGGCGTGGACCGCACCGGGCGGCTGGCCGACGAGGCCCTGGAGCGGACCTTCGCCGCCTGCCGGGAGTACGCGGAGGTCATCCGCGACCTGAAGGCCGAGCGCACCCGCTTCGTGGCGACCTCCGCCTCCCGGGACGCGGAGAACCGCGCGGACTTCGTGCGCGGGGTCGTGGAGATCCTGGGCGTGGAGCCCGAGGTGATCAGCGGTGACCAGGAGGCGGAGTTCTCCTTCACCGGCGCGACCAAGGAGCTGACCGGCCGCGACGACCTGGCGAAGCCGTATCTGGTGGTCGACATCGGCGGCGGCTCCACGGAGTTCGTCGTGGGCGACGACCGGGTGCGGGCCGCGCGCAGCGTGGACGTGGGCTGTGTCCGGATGACGGAGCGTCATCTGGTGGTGGACGGCGAGGTGTCCGACCCGCCGGCGGCCGACCGGGTCGCCGCCATGAAGGCCGACATCGAGGCGGCGCTGGATCTCGCGGAGGAGACCGTTCCGCTGGCTGAGGCGAAGACGCTCGTGGGGCTGGCGGGCTCGGTCACCACGGTCGCGGCGATCGCCCTCGGCCTCCGGGAGTACGACTGGTCGGTCATCCACCACTCCCGGATCTCGCTGGAACGGGTGCAAGAGATCACCGACGAGCTGCTGACGTCCACCCATGAGCAGCGTGCGGCGATCCCCGTGATGCACCCCGGCCGGGTTGACGTGATCGCCGCCGGGGCGCTCGTCCTGCGCGCCGTCATGGAGCGGACGGGGGCCCGGGAGGTCGTCGTGAGCGAGCACGACATCCTCGACGGGATCGCCTGGAGCGTCGCCTGACGGGCCCCGGGGAAAAAGGTTCGTGAAATCCTTCACATGAAAAAATGGCCCGCGGGCCACGGCAGGGGACCTTTGGGTCCCCTTTGTCCGTCCCGGGGGCCGTCACGGTCGGAAACGGTCCGGTTTCGGGCGGGATAAAGGAACGTTTATGCAGGCGGTCGCGGACCAGTGGTCCAGTCGTCTCACGCGCCACAAGTCCAGTTCAGTGGGGGTGCACAACGCGCGCCCGGACGCAGTGGTTCCCTTTGTGCGGCATGACATGGGTCACGGGGGCGGCGGAGTGTAGCAGACGGGTCCCCATACCTTGTGAAGGGGCTCACGAGCACCCCTGTCGGGAGTGCTGGATACTCGAAACATGAGCACCACGGAGCGTCCACGGATCCTCGTAGTAGGCGGCGGGTACGTCGGCCTGTACGCGGCGCGCCGCATCCTGAAGAAGATGCGGTACGCGGAGGCGACCGTCACAGTCGTCGACCCGCGCTCGTACATGACCTACCAGCCCTTCCTGCCCGAAGCAGCTGCCGGCAGCATCTCCCCCCGCCACGTCGTGGTGCCGCTGCGACGCGTGCTCCCCAAGGCGGAGGTCCTCACCGGCCGCGTCACCACCATCGATCAGGACCGCAAGGTCGCCACGGTCGCGCCGCTCGTCGGCGAGGCTTACGAGCTGCCCTTCGACTACCTGGTCATCGCGCTCGGCGCGGTCTCCCGCACCTTCCCGATCCCCGGCCTGGCCGAGAACGGCATCGGCATGAAGGGCATCGAGGAGGCCATCGGCCTGCGCAACCACGTCCTGGAGCAGCTCGACAAGGCCGACTCCACGACCGACGAGGAGATCCGCCGCAAGGCGCTCACCTTCGTCTTCATCGGTGGCGGCTTCGCCGGCGCCGAGACGGTCGGCGAGGTCGAGGACATGGCCCGCGACGCCGCGAAGTACTACCCGAACGTCAAGCGCGAGGACATGCGCTTCGTCCTGGTCGACGCCGCGGACAAGATCCTTCCCGAGGTCGGGCCGAAGCTCGGCACGTACGGCAAGGAGCACCTGGAGAGCCGTGGGGTCGAGATCCACCTCTCCACCTCGATGGACTCCTGCATCGACGGCCACGTCGTGCTGAAGAACGGCCTTGAGGTCGACTCCAACACGATCGTGTGGACCGCGGGCGTCAAGCCCAACCCGGCGCTGGCCCGCTTCGGCCTGCCGCTGGGCCCGCGCGGCCACGTCGACACCTCCGAGACCCTCCAGGTCCAGGGCACCGACTACATCTGGGCCGCGGGCGACAACGCCCAGGTCCCGGACATGGTCGGCCGCAAGGCCGGCAACCCCAACGCCTGGTGCCCGCCGAACGCCCAGCACGCGCTGCGGCAGGCCAAGGTCCTCGGCGACAACGTCATCTCGGGCATGCGCGGCTTCCCGCAGAAGACGTACGAGCACGCCAACAAGGGTGCGGTGGCGGGCCTCGGCCTCCACAAGGGCGTCGCGATGATCGTCATGGGCAAGATGAAGATCAAGCTCAAGGGCCGTCTCGCCTGGTACATGCACCGTGGCTACCACGGTCTGGCCATGCCGACCTGGAACCGCAAGATCCGCATCTTCGCGGACTGGACCCTCGGCATATTCCTCAAGCGCGAGGTCGTCTCGCTCGGCGCCATGGAGAACCCGCGCGACGAGTTCTACGAGGCGGCCAAGCCGGCCCCCAAGCCGCAGGACGCCTCGGCGCCCTCGCAGAAGGCCAAGGCTTCCTGAATCAGCTGGTCCGATCCGCGGAGTTCGCACTACCGCGGTCGTCGTAGCCGAAAGGCGTCCACCAATCCGTGGGGTGGGCGCCTTTCGGCGTGTTCGGAGAGCGCAGAGTTGATCTAGTCTCACGGAACGGGACTACCGGACGGACTCCGGGTGTTTAGGTGTCAGTTGAACGTTTCTCCTGACCTTGCATCATGGAGGTGTGCGACATGGCCGACGCCGCTCGACGGCTCACCGCGCTCGCGGAACAGGTGCTGGGAGCCCCGCTCCCGATCCGGCTCCGCGCCTGGGACCGCAGCGAGTACGGCCCTCCGGGCACACCCGTCCTGGTCGTCCGCCGCCGTCGTGCCCTGCGCCGGCTGCTGTGGAAGCCCGGCGAACTCGGCCTGGCCCGCGCCTGGGTGGCGGGGGACCTCGATGTCGAGGGCGACCTCTACGAGGCGCTCGACCTGCTCGCCGGCTCGCTCTGGGAGCGCGGCGAGGACCCCGGAGGGCCCACGGGCCTCGCGGCCCTGCTGACCGCCGCGCGCGACCCGCGGCTGCGCGGCGCGGCCCGCGAGCTGGTCAAGCTGGCCGGGCCCGGACTCCGCCCCCGGCCCCCGCGCGAAGAGGCCCGCAGGACCGGCGGACGGCTGCACACCCTGCGCCGCGACAAGGCGTCCATCAGCCACCACTACGACGTCGGCAACCCCTTCTACGAGCGCGTCCTCGGCCCGTCGATGGTCTACTCCTGCGCCTACTGGGGGACCCCCGAGGACGGCGTGCGCACTCTTGAGGACGCCCAGCGCGCCAAGCTCGACCTCGTCTGCCGCAAGCTGGCGCTGGAACCCGGCCGGCGGCTGCTGGACGTCGGCTGCGGCTGGGGCTCGATGGTGCTCCACGCGGCCCGCGAGTACGGCGTCAGCGCCGTCGGTATCACCCTCTCCGAGGAACAGGCCGCCTACGCCCGTAAGCGCGTCGCCGAGGCCGGTCTGACGGACCGTGTCGAGATCCGGGTCCAGGACTACCGCGAGATCGCCGACGGGCCCTTCGACGCCATCTCCTCGATCGGCATGGCCGAGCACGTCGGCTCCGCCCGCTACGCCGAGTACGCCGCCGACCTGTACGCCCTCCTGGAGCCCGGCGGCCGGCTGCTCAACCACCAGATCGCCCGCCGCCCGCTGAAGGACGAGGCGGCCTACGAGGTCGACGAGTTCATCGACCGCTACGTCTTCCCCGACGGCGAGCTGGCCCCGGTCGGCCGGACCACCGCCCAGCTGGAGGAGGCCGGCTTCGAGGTCCGCGACGTGGAGGCGCTGCGCGAGCACTACGCGCTGACCCTGCGCCGCTGGGTGGCCAACCTGGAGGCCCACTGGGACGAGGCCGCCGGGCTCACCTCGCCCGGCCGGGCCCGGGTCTGGCGGCTCTACATGGCCGCGTCCGCGCTGTCCTTCGAGCGCAACCGGATCGGCGTCAACCAGGTCCTCGCGGTGCGCACCCCGGTGTCGGGGGAGTCCGGCCTGCCGCTGCGCCCGCGCGACTGGCGCTGACGCCGGCGGTCCGCTCCCGGTACGGAAGAAGGGTCCGGCCCCGCAGCACGCGCTGCGGGGCCGGACCCGTACCGAGGGGGGAGCGCCGGCTACTCGGCCTTGATCGCGGAGAGCATGTTGAGCTTCGCCGCCCGGCGGGCCGGCCACAGCGCGGCCAGCACGCCGACCAGGGCGGCCAGCAGCAGGAAGACGCCCATCCGGCCCCAGGGGAGCACCAGCTCGTAGGTGCTGATGCCCTTCTTGATGAGGTCGCCCGCGGCCCAGCCGAAGAAGACGCCCAGCCCGATGCCCAGCACACCGCCGAAGAGCGAGATGATCAGCGACTCCAGGCGCACCATCCGCTTGATGCCCTTGCGGTCCAGGCCGATGGCGCGCAGCATGCCGATCTCCTGCTGGCGCTCGAAGACCGACATCGCCAGGGTGTTGATCACGCCGAGGACGGCGACGACCACGGCCATGGCCAGCAGGCCGTAGAGCATGTTCAGGAGCAGGCCGATGGCCTTGGAGATGCCGTCGGAGATATCCTGCTTGGTCTGGATCTGGATGGCGGGGTTGTCGCCGAGGGCCTTGCGCAGGGAGTCCTCGGTGTTCTCGTTCGCGCCGCCCTTGACCTTGACCATGACCTGCCGGTCGTCGACCTGGGACTGATGCGGGGTCAGGGTCCGCGCGTCGAGCATGATGCCGCGCATCAGGTCGTTGCCCTTGTAGACGCCGGAGACCGTCAGCCTGCCCTGCTTGCCGTCCTCGAAGGTGACGGGGAAGGACGAGCCGGGCTTCCAGTGCTTGGTCCGGGCGGTGGCGTCGTCGACGACGACCTTGTCGCCGGTGAGCCCGCCGAAGGAGCCCGCGGTGAACTCGAGGTTCGTCAGCTTGCCGATGGTCCGGCCGTCGACGCCCGTGAGCTCCTGGTGGTCGCCGTCGATGCGGGACGGGGAGCTGCGCAGCGGGCTGGTGGCGGTGACGTCCGGGTGGGCGGCGAGCTTCTTCTCCACATCGGTGGACAGCGGGGTCATGCCGGCCATGGAGACGACGTAGTCGGCCTTCAGGGAGCCCGTGGCCATCTTGTCGATGGCCTGCTGCACACTGCCCGCGATCACGGTCAGGCCGGTGATCAGGGTGAGGCCGATCATCAGCGCGGAGGCGGTGGCGGCGGTGCGGCGCGGGTTGCGGACCGCGTTCTGCCGGGCCAGCTTGCCGGGCATGCCGAACGGGCGCAGGAGCGGGGCCGCGGCGGCGATCACCGGGCGGGACAGCAGCGGGGTCAGGACGAACACGCCGATGAGGACCAGGGCCGCGCCGAGGCCCATCGTGGTGGAGCCGGAGGCGGTCAGCACGACCGCGGCGCCGAGGGCGGTGAGGACGCCGCCGATGGAGTTGCGGACCATCAGGGACTTGGTGGTGGCCACGGCGTGCACGCTGTTCATCGCGGCGACCGGCGGGATCTTCGCGGCGCGGCGGCCGGGCAGCCAGGCGGCGAGCATGGTCACGACGACGCCGACGATCAGCGAGGTGACGATCGTGCCGGGGGAGACGACGAGCGGGCCGTCGGGGACGGTGGCCCCGGTGTTGCCGATCAGGACGCGCAGCCCGGCGCCGATGCCGATGCCCGCGAGCAGGCCCGTGACTCCGGCGACGGAGCCCACGACGAACGCCTCGATGAGCACGGAGCGGGTGACCTGGCGGCGGCTGGCGCCGACCGCGCGCATCAGGGCCAGCTCCTTGGTGCGCTGGGCCACCAGCATGGTGAAGGTGTTGGCGATGATGAAGATGCCGACGAACAGCGAGATGCCGGCGAAGACCAGCAGGATGGTCCGCATGCCGTCCATGCTCTGCGTGATGACCTTGGCCTGGTCGTCGGCGAGCTGCCGGCCGGTGGTGGCTTCGGCGTCCTTGGGCAGGACCTTCTCGACGGCGGACTTCAGGGCGGCCTGCGAGGTGCCGGCCGCGGCCTTGACGTCGATCTCGTCGAACTCGCCGGGCTTGCCGTAGAGCTTCTGGGCCGTGGTGGTGTCGAAGAGGGCGAGGCTGCCGCCGGCGGCGACGTTGCCGTCCTCGGTGGTGAAGACGCCGGTGACCTTCTGCGGGAGGACGGGGCCGTCGACGGAGATCCGGACGGTGTCGCCGACCTTGTACCCGGCGCGCTCGGCGGTCTTCGCGTCCAGCGCGACCTCGCCCGCGCCGTGCGGCGCGCGGCCGCTCTTGAGCGGGTAGCGGGGGTCCTTGCCGTCGGCGCCGGGGTAGTAGTTGGCGCCGGAGGAGTTGAAGCCCTCGCCGGCGAGCTTGCCGTTCTTGTCGGCGACGGCGGCGAAGCCGCTGACCGAGCCGGTGGCGGACGCGGCGCCGGGGACCTTGCCCAGCTGGTCGAGCAGGCTCTGGGGGAGCCTGGCGGCCGCGCCCGGGTTGCTCTTGCCGCTGTCCTGCTTGTGCGGCTGGACGGCGACGTCGACGCCGGTGAAGCCCTTCTGGGAGCTCTTCTGGTACGCGTCCGAGATGGTGTTGGTGAAGACCAGGGTGCCGGAGACGAAGGCCACGCCGAGCATGACGGCGAGGACGGTCATCAGCAGCCTGGCCTTGTGCGCGAGCACATTGCGCAAGGCGGTACGGAACATGTCAGTCCTGGGTGGGGTTCCCGCGCCGCCGAGCGCGGGGCGAGGAGAAGTCTGGGGGAGGGGCGGGCCCGGGGCGGGGCCGCGCAGGTCAGCTCGTACGGCCCTTGGCGTCGAAGCGCTTCATGCGGTCGAGGACGGCGTCGGCGGTGGGGTGGCGGAGTTCGTCGACGATGCGGCCGTCGGCGAGGAAGATCACGCGGTCGGCGTAGGAGGCGGCGACGGGGTCGTGGGTGACCATGACGACGGTCTGGCCGAGTTCGCGGACGGAGTTGCGGAGGAAGCCGAGGACCTCGGCGCCGGAGCGGGAGTCGAGGTTTCCGGTGGGTTCGTCGGCGAACATGATCTCGGGCTTGCCGGCGAGGGCGCGGGCGACGGCGACGCGCTGCTGCTGTCCGCCGGAGAGCTGGTTGGGGCGGTGCTTGAGGCGTCCGGAGAGGCCGACGGTGTCGACGACCATGTCGAGCCACTTCTTATCGGGCTTCCGGCCGGCGATGTCCATCGGCAGGGTGATGTTCTCCAGGGCGGTCAGGGTGGGGAGGAGGTTGAACGCCTGGAAGATGAAGCCGATCTTGTCGCGGCGCAGCCGGGTGAGCTTCTTGTCGTTCAGGGTGGTGAGCTCGGTGTCGCCGATGGTGGCGGAGCCGCCGGAGACGCTGTCGAGGCCGGCCATGCAGTGCATGAGGGTGGACTTGCCGGAGCCGGAGGGGCCCATGATCGCGGTGAACTCGGCCTGGCGGAACTCCACGGAGACGGCGTCCAGGGCGACCACCCGGGTCTCGCCCTGTCCGTAGACCTTGGAGAGCTCCGTGGCACGGGCGGCCACCGCGGTGGTGCGGGGGGCGGCGGTCTGCACGCCGAAGGGGGTGGTGGTCACGGGGGAGCGCTCCTGTCGGGACGACGTTCGAGGGGACGTCTTCCATCGTCGCTGGCCAGGAGGGCGCGGGGATCAGACCTGGTGCTCGTTCCCGGGGGCGACCCGGGAGGTATCCGGGTGCGGGCGTCTCCTCCTTTGGTATGAGGGGAGCCCCCAGGGGCCCCGGCCGCCCCGAAGGCGCGAGATTGCGACAATTCCCCACCGGGGCGGGGGTGGGGCCATGAGCGGGCGGTATCGGCCCGTGGCATGTGCCTTTGGCGCCGAACATGTACTGATGTTCCCTCAGCTGCCCATAAAATAAGACAACCTCGGGTCCTCGTTCCGCTGTTTGGGGGGCGTTCCCGGGCTAGGCTCGTCCTGCTCTCCTTACAAGGGAGGCTCGCGCGCCTCTTCCTGCCTGTGCGCTTGAGAGTCCTGCCCGGATGGTGGAATGCAGACACGGCGAGCTTAAACCTCGCTGGCCCTAGGGCCGTGCCGGTTCAAGTCCGGCTCCGGGTACTCCTCAAAAATTCAACCTCGTCCGCGAGGCGGTTCACCCGAGGTCTTCGGCCGGTTCTCCGGCCCGGCCTCCGGAACACACCGCTCGCCGAACAAAAAACCGGTCCGCCAGTGTGTTTTTCTGACTGACGTTCGATCGGTCACGAACTGTCGGATCCCATGGCGGGCCCGCGTGAGGCCCCTCCGCACCGCCGCCCGGGGGTAATGCGGTGTCCCAAAGGACAATTGACGCTCCGGGCCGCCCTGACTAGGTTTTTGGATGCTGCGGGATGGGTCGTTCGTATTCCGTCCCGGGCGAGCTGATTGCGTGAGGGGGCGTTGGCGAGGCGCGGGGTTTAATTACTCCGGCATTTCGCCATCGGCAAGATATCGGCCAGTGGGATACGTGTGCCGCCCTCCGGAAACCTGGAACTCAGTTCCGCCATACACCATGGTAGCCAAGAGGGAGCGACGGTACGATGGTTGAGCGCGCCAAGGTTATTGCCCTTTTCCCGGGCCAGGGTGCATTCGACGGCGCGGCACTTGCCGCCGCCTATCGGGACCACCCGCAGATCAAGCGGGTTTTCGAGGAGATCGACACGGTCAGCCGGGAATTCTTCTCCCGGGACCTCAGCAAGGTGCTTTTCGGCGATGTCGCGCCGGAGATGGAGAAGCTGCTCGCGGACGACGCCTGGGTGTCGCAGCTCGCGATCTACGGCAGCAGCCTCGCGGCCTGGCAGGTGCTGACCGACGGCGGCGCGGAGGCCGACGTCCTGGTCGGTCACAGCCTGGGGGAGATCGCGGCCCTCGTCGCCGCGCAGGCGTTCTCCGTGGCGGACGGCGCCCGCATCGTCGCCCACCGGGTGCAGGTCATCGAGCGCCAGGGCCTCGCGCCGGGCCGGATGGCCGCGCTGAGCGCCGACGGCGACCGGGTGCGCGCCCTGATCGACCTCATCGGCGACGAGCTGCTGAGCGTCGCCACCGAGAACCACGACACCCAGACCGTGGTGAGCGGCCCGCGGGAGGCCATGGAGAAGGCCCTGGCCGTCTCCAAGCAGCTGGGCATCTCCACGGCGAACATCAACTCGCCGTTCCCCTTCCACACCCCGATCCTCGCGCCGGCCGTGCCGGTCTTCGCCGGCCTGGTCGGCGGGCTCGACCAGCGCCCGCTGCGGACGCCGGTCTACTCCCCGGTGCTCGGCCGCTACTACGAGCCCGACGACGCCCTCGGCGAGCTGCTGGCCGAGCACTTCGTCAAGCCCGTGCGGTTCAGCACCGCCGTGCGCCACCTGCACGGGGAGGGCCGCGAGCCGCGCTTCGTCGAGGTCGGCGGCAAGGCCGTGCTGACCAAGCTGGTCGGCAAGGTCCTCGGGTCCGGCGCCCGGCCGGCCACCTGGTCCACGCTGAGCCTGGACGGCGCCGGGAAGCTGGGCCTCACCACCGCGCTCGCGGAGCTCGGCACCCCCGCGAAGCTGGACGACGGCAAGGCGAAGACCCTCGCCGCCGTCTTCGCCCCCGACGCCGGGCAGGCGGAGTTCGCCGAGTTCTGGGCCGCGTTCGGCGGCCGGATCGTCGGGTTCGGCCAGGAGCGGCTGGCGGAGTTCCGGGCCGGGCGCGCCGGGAGCGGGGACCGGCCCGCGGTCACGGCGGCCCCTCGGGCCGGCGTCGAGCGCGGTGACGTCGCCGATGCGATTCGTTCCATTTACGCGGCCGCGTTGGAGTACCCGGAAGAGGTCTTCACGGAGGACGTGTTGTTGGAGGCCGAGTTGGGTGTGGACTCGGTGAAGCAGGTGGAGTTGTTGACGCGGGTGTCGGAGCACTACGGGCTGCCGCCGCGTGACACGGGTTTCCGTCTTGTGGAGATCGACACCATGGCCAAGGTCGTCGACTTCTTCGTCGCCAACCTTGGTGACGGAGCCACGGAACTCGACGTTCCGGAGGAAAAGGCGGTGCCGGAACTTCCCGCCGAACAGACCGGTGTCGAGCGCGGTGACGTCGCTGATGCGATTCGTTCCATTTACGCGGCCGCGTTGGAGTACCCGGAAGAGGTCTTCACGGAGGACGTGTTGTTGGAGGCCGAGTTGGGTGTGGACTCGGTGAAGCAGGTGGAGTTGTTGACGCGGGTGTCGGAGCACTACGGGCTGCCGCCGCGTGACACGGGTTTCCGTCTTGTGGAGATCGACACCATGGCCAAGGTCGTCGACTTCTTCGTCGCCAACCTGGAATCCGGCGCGGTCCCCGTGGCCGCCTGAGCCACCCCGCGGACCACCACGCATCCCACCGCCGGCCCGGGGCGCCCACAGCGGCGCCCCGGGGCCCGGCAGGCCATGTAGAAGGGCGAGGAGTACGTTCGTGCAAGATCTCAAGGGCAAGCTGGCGCTGGTCACCGGTGGTGCCAGGAACGTGGGCAAGGCAGTGTCGAAGGCACTCGCCGCCCGCGGCGCACACGTCATCATCAACTACTTCCATTCCGCCGACGAGGCCAAGCGCACCAAGGCCGAGCTGGAGGCCGCCGGCGGTCAGGTGACGCTCATCCGCGCCTCCGTCGCCCGCCAGGAGCAGGTCGACCGGATGTTCGCCGAGATCGACGAGCGCTTCGGCGGTCTGGACATCCTGGTGAACAACGCCGCCAACGGCGCCCTGGTGCCGGTGGACGAGATCACCGACGAGCTCCTCGACCGGGCCATCGACACCAACTACAAGGGCGGCCTCCGGGTCTCCCGGGCGGCCGCGCCGCTGATGGCCCGCCGGGGCGGCGGCTCCATCGTCACGGTCTCCGCGCTGGGCAGCTCCCAGATGGTGATGGCCAACTACCTCGCCTGCGCCCCCGCCAAGGCGGCCGCCGAGGCGGTCACCCGCTATCTCGCCGTGGAGTTCGCGCCGCTCAACATCCGGGTGAACACCGCCTCCGCCGCGATGCTGGTCAGCGAGGTCGCCGACGCCTTCCCGCGCGCCGACGAGATGCAGCGGGCGATCGTCGACGCCACCCCGCTGGGCCGGCTCGGCACCGCCGAGGACTTCGCCGAGGTCGTCACCTTCCTCGCCTCCGACGCCTCGCGCTGGATCACCGGCCAGACCGTCCTCGCGGACGGCGGCCTCACCCTGGGCGCCACGCTCCTCTCGCCCCCCGCCCTCACAGACCCCGCCGCGTCGGTCGCCGATGCCCATCCTGCCGACGCGGCGGTCACTTCCCCGGAGGCCGCCCCGGCCACCGCCCCCGAGGCCGCGCCCGAGGCCGAGCCGGCCGAGGCCGCCGACGAGCGGGCCCGGGCGGTCGCCGAGGCCGTCGAAGAGCTCTTCGACGACGCGGGCCCGGACGACATCGCCGTCGTCGGCATGGGCATGGCCGTCGCCGGTGCCAACAGCCCGTCGGAGTTCTGGCAGCTGCGCATCACCGGCGACGAGCTGTTCGTCCCCGTCCCGGAGGACCGCTGGGAGCGCGCCCCCTTCTTCTCGCCCGACACCGCGGCCGAGGACAAGTCCTACCAGGACACCTGCGTCTTCATCACCGGCTTCGAGCCCGAGGAGGGCTCCCTCGACGGCCTCGGCGACGCCGCCGACCACGAGCTGACCACCATGTGGCTGCGCCACTCCCTGGTGCAGGCGCTCGACGGCGTGAAGCACGACGCGGACGACCGCTACTCCTTCCTCGTCGGCTACACCCCCGACGGCAGCCAGCACCTGGAGGAGGCCGGCGTCATCACCGGCATCCGGCAGCGCGCCGAGGAGATCGTCCAGGACCTGGACGTCCCCGAGGCCGACCGCGCCAAGGTGCTCGCCCAGATCGAGGAGACCCTGAACGAGCGCTACTGGCGGGGCGGCGACGCGCCCTCCAGGTTCCTGCCGCACCGGGTCGGCCAGCTCGCCATGGACGGCGTCCTGCCGGGCACCACCGAGCTCCAGATGGTCGACACCGCCTGCTCCTCGTCCCTCTACGCCATCGACATCGGCATCAAGGGCCTGCTGATGGGCAAGCACGACATCGCCGTGTGCGGTGGCGCCTTCGCCCTGGCCCCGCGCGGCACGGTGCTCTTCTCCAAGCTCCAGGGCCTCTCCAAGCGCGGCGCCGTGCACTCCCTGGACGCCGACGCCGACGGTGTGATCTTCGCCGACGGCGCCAGCGTGATCGTCCTCAAGCGGCTGCGCCAGGCGCAGCGCGACGGCGACCAGGTCCTCGCGGTGCTCAAGGCGTTCGGTTCGTCCTCGGACGGCAAGGGCAAGGCCATCTACGCCCCCAACGCCGCAGGTCAGGACCTCGCCGTGCAGCGGGCGCTGGACGGCGACGTCTCCGCGCAGGACGTGGACTGGATCATCGCCCACGCCACCGGCACCCCCGCCGGCGACCTCGCCGAGTTCACTACCCTCCGGGGCCACTTCGGCACCGAGCGCACCAGCTATGTGACCTCCAACAAGTCGCTGATCGGGCACACCGGCTGGGCGGCGGGCGTCGTCTCCGTCATCGAGGCGATCCTGGGCATGGAGCACGGGACCATCCCGCACCAGTACCGCTTCAACGCCCCGAACCCGGACTTCCACCTGGAGGACTCCAAGCTGGAGATCCCCACCGAGTCGGTCTCCTGGCCGGCCGAGGAAGGGAAGGTCCGCTCCGCCGCGGTCTCCGGCTTCGGCTTCGGCGGCACCAACGCCCATCTGATCGTGCAGGAGCACCGCGCCGACGAGGCCCCGGGCGCCCGGGCGGCGGGCCCGCTCACCCCGCCCACCGACGAGCGGATCGCCGTCGTGGCCTGGTCCGCGCACGTCCCCGGGCTGGACTCGCGCGAGTCCGTCCGCAGCTGGCTCACCGACGGCGGCGCGGCGGCGGAGAGCAGCTTCGGCGAGTTCTACCCGGCGCCTTCGTTCAACAAGGTCCGGCTGCCTCCGAAGACGGTGCGCGCCATCGACCGCTGCCAGCTGATGATCCTGGAGTGCGCGCACGACCTGCGCGACCAGTTCACGGACTTCTGGGAGGAGCACAGCCGCACCACGGGTGTGTTCGTCGGCAACATGGGCCCGACCCGCGCGGCCATGCTCTACGCCAACCGCTGCTACCTCGACGACATCGCCCACGCCCTCCGGCAGAAGGCGGACGGGGCGGCCCCGGGCGCGCTGGACGAGGTGATCGACCGGCTGCGGGAGCGGGTGCGCGGCCAGATACCCCCGTCCAACGAGGACTCCTTCCCGGGCATGATGCCCAACGTCATCTCCGCCCGGGTCGCCAACTACTTCGACCTCAAGGGCCCGAACATCACGCTCGACTCGGGCTTCTCCTCCGCGCTCACCGCGGTCGAGACCGCCTGCCGCTACCTGCGCAGCGGTGAGCTGGACTTCGCCCTCGCCGGCGGCATCAACGGCAACAGCCTGCGCGAGTACCGCACGGTGCTGGCCGACCTGTTCGGCCCGTCCTTCGAGGAGGACAAGGACCTCGCCGAGGGCGCGTTCCTCTTCGGCCTGGCCACCGAGACGAAGGCCCGCGAGGCCGGGCTGCCGATCCTCGGCTACGTGGACGGGCTGACCGTCGACGGCGGGCGGGCCGCCGGCGCCGACACCATCGAGTGCGGCGCGGAGACCTACGACCGGTCCCGCTACCTGGGTGCCGCGGGCGGCCTCGCGCTGCTCGACGCCCTGCACCGGCCCGCCGGCCGGGTGGCCATCACCTGCGGCCAGGGCGAGGCGACCACCCGGCTCCAGCTGACCGTCACCGGCGCCTACGCCCCGGCGGCCGCGGCCCCCGCCGCCGACGCCGCCCCGGCGCTCGTCCCCTCGAAGTTCGCCGACTCCGCGGAGTACGCGCCGGGCAGCCCCCTCCAGGTGCGCCGCCGGGTGCCGGTCCTCACCGAGCTGCCCGCGGCGGAGACCCGGGAGCGGATCCCGTTCCTGCCCCAGGGCGTGGTGGTCCTCACCGACCTGCCGGACCTCGGCGCCAGCCTGCGGCACCTGCCGAAGGACTCGCTGGTGCTGTCCACCGCCAAGGTGGACGTGACCCGGCCCGGCTGGACCCACCTGGCGGAGGTCACCCCGGAGACGGTCCGCGCCGCCCTGGACGCGCACGGCCTGCCCGTACGCCACGTCCGGGTCGTCACCGACCTGAACCGCTCGGCCCCGCTGCCCCGGTCGCTGGCCACCGGCAGCTCCACGCTGACCGCGCTGCACGACGCGCTGTTCCTCACCCTCCAGGCGCGCTTCGACGACCTGGACACCGAGGGCTCCTCCGTCGTCGGCCTGCTGCTGGGCGCCGTCGCCGACGAGGTGCCGCACGCCTTCGCCGGCCTGTTCTCCGGCCTGTTCAAGGGCGCCTTCCTGGAGCTGTCCAAGGCCCTGGTGTTCGCCCTGTTCACCGCCGAGGACGGGCCCCGCAAGGGCGCCCTGCTCGCCGAGGCGGAGACCCGGCTGGCCCGCACCTTCCCGATCGTCTACGAGGACGGCGGCACCCGTAAGGGCTACACGCTCGTCGACGAGCCGGTCGAGCTCAGCGGCCCCACCGAGGCCCGGCTGAACCGCGACTCCGTGGTGCTGGCCATGGGCGGCGCCCGCGGCATCACCGCCGAGGTCGTCAAGAGCCTCGCCGAGCACTTCGGCCCGCGCATCTACCTGGTCGGCAGCAACCCGCTCGACAGCTACCCGGCCGAGGTCTTCGAGGGCGACGACGAGACGTTCGCCGCCACCCGCCAGGCCCACATCCGCAGGAGCATCGGCGCGGGCAAGAACGTCGCCCAGGCCAACCGCGAGTTCGACCGGATGCTGGACGCCCGCGCGGCGCGCCGCAACATCGCCGACATGGAGGCGCACAGCGGCGCCGGCCGGGTCACCTACTTCGCCTGCGACGGCCAGGACGGCAAGGCCGTCGAGGCGGTCGTGGCGAAGGTCCTGGCCGACGGCGCCGGGGTGGACCTGCTGATCAACGCGGCGGGCCGGAACCGCTCGGCGTCCATCAAGGACAAGAACTTCGCGGAGTTCACCGCCATCCGCGACCTGAAGCTGCGCAGCTACCACAACCTCAAGCGGGCGTTCGGGGCCGACCAGCCCCGTATGTGGTGCAACTTCGGCTCGCTGCTCGGCTACTTCGGCCAGGTCGGGGAGCCCGACTACGCCTCCGGCAACGACTTCCTGGCGACGGCCGCCACCTACGGCGCCCGGAGCGCGGGACAGAGCGAGTTCACCATCGGGTGGACGCTCTGGGACGGCACCGGGATGGGCGCCAACGAGCTGACCAAGGCGTACTTCCAGCGCGCCGGCTCGTACAGCCACATGGCGGTGGCCGAGGGCACCCACCACTTCGTACGGGAGCTGCACGCCCCCTACCGGCACCCCTCCGTGGTGCACCTGGGCACCGCCGAGGAGGCCACGGTCGAGCGGTTCTACCCCGGCTACCCCAGCGGCACCGGGTCCCCGGCGGCCGGCGGTACGGCCGACCGAGGGTTCTACCTGCGGGAGGTGATATCCGCCGACCGTGACGAGGCCGTCTTCGAGTGCGCCTTCGACCTGGAGACGCACGGCTACCTGAACCACCACCTGGTGCGCGAGGCGCCCACCCTGCCGGGCACCTTCGTCACCGAGATCGCGGGTGAGGCCGCCCGCTTCCTCGCCCCGGACATGCAGGTCTTCGCCTACGAGGACCTGGAGTTCCAGCACTTCCTGCGGGCCTACGACGGGCGCAAGGACGCCCCGAAGCGGATCACCGCCCGGGTGACCGACCGCACGGAAGAGGTGACCACGGTCGAGGTGCGCATCTCCACCGACGTCGTCTCGCCCAGCGGGGTGCTGCTGATCAAGGACAAGACGCACTTCACCGCCCGGGTGCTGCTGCGGGCCGGGTTCCCGACCCCGCCGCGCTGGGAGAAGTGGGACGAGTCCGACGCCCAGCCGGTCATCGACCCGTACCACGCGCCGGCCTCGCCGGTGACGCTCACCGGGCCGTTCGTCTCCACCACCGACACCCGGCTGACCTCCCAGGGCAAGCGGGCCACCTACCGGGTGGAGCTGCCCGCGGGCGACCCGGTGTGGTCCCGCTTCACCGCGCCGTCGATCCTCCTCGACGGGCTCGCCCGGACCGGCGTCCTCAACCTCGTCGACGGGCACCTCGTGCCGATCGCGGCCCCGCTGTCGATCCGCCGGATCGACCTCTACGAGCGGGCCAACGACGCCGAACTGGTCGAGCGCTACGGCTCGCTGGAGCTCTACGCCACCCCGGCCGGCTTCAACATGCCGGGCAGCGACCCGGACAACCGGTTCGTGGCCGCCACCTCCGAGGGCCGCGTCGTCGCCCAGATGAAGGACGTCCGGGCGACGGTCATCGGCTACGTCGACCACCTGACCGGGCAGTTCTACTCGCCCGAGAAGGAACCCCTCACCGAGCCGGCGACGGCGGTGCGTTGAATGACGACCAAGGAGAAGTCCGTGCCCGAGACCGGAACCGGCCGGCAGGCGCCCGGCCCCGAAGGCGGCGTGCTGTTCGGAGCCCTGAGCAGCTTCAAGAAGGACACCCTGAAGCTCCTGATGGAGATGCAGCGGCGGTACGGCGGCATCGTCCGGATGAAGATGGGCCCCTACCTCGTCCACCAGCTGACCAGCCCCGAGCACGTCAAGCACGTGCTCCAGAACAACAGCTCCAACTACACCCGCGGCAAGTTCTACCGGGGCTTCAACCTCTTCTTCGGCCGCGGCATGCTCACCACCGACGGCGCCGAGTGGAAGACGCGGCGCGCGGTCAGCCAGCCGTTCTTCAACCGCACCAAGCTGCGCAACCAGTCCGGCGTCATCACCACGACCGTCGACGAGCTCATCGCCAAGTGGGAGGGCGCGGCGAAGACGGGCGAGGAGATCGACGTCACGGACGACATGATGTGGCTGGCGATGGGCGTCCTCGGCCGTATGTTCTACGGCGTCGACCTCCGGGACTACGCCGACCGCCTGATGCCCGCCGTCCGGTTCTCGCTCAAGGCGATGATCCTCACCGGCGAGGTCAAGCAGATGCTGCCGAAGTGGATCCCCACCAAGTACCAGCGCGACCTCAAGCGGTACCAGGCCGTGCTCAACGGCGTCATGGACGAGATCATCGACCTGCACCGGCGGGGCGGGGGCAGCGACGAGAGCGTCGTCGCCGCCCTGCTCGGCGCCACCCACGCGGTCACCGGCAAGCCGTTCACCCAGCAGCAGATCAGGGCCGAGCTCAAGACCCTGTTCCTGGCCGGGCACGAGACCACGGGCTGCGCCCTGACCTGGACGCTCTACGCCATCTCCAAGAACATCGAGGTCCGGCGCAAGCTGGAGGCCGAGCTGGAGACCGTGCTCGGCGACCGGGTGCCCACCGCCGAGGACCTGCCGCAGCTCACCTATCTGCGGCAGGTCGTCGACGAGTCGCTGCGGATGTACCCGCCGATCTGGCTGTTCCCCCGGGACGCGGTGGCCGACGACAACGTCAACGGCTACCACGTCCCGGCCGGCAGCACGGTCCTGGTGCCCACCTACGCGGCCCACCACAACAAGGAGAGCTGGGAGGACCCGGAGGCGTTCGACCCGGAGCGGTTCTGCCCGGTCTCCGGGAAGAAGAGCGGCCGCGACCGGTACGACTACTTCCCCTTCGGCGGCGGCGCGCGCAAGTGCATCGGCATGGACCTCGCGCTCCTGGAGATCCAGCTGGCCGTCGCGATGATCACCCGCCGCTACCGGCTCAGCCTGGTGGCCGGCCACCCGGTCACCCCGGCCGCGCTGGTCTCGCTCCGCCCGCAGCCCCAGGTCCTGATGACCGTCAGGCACAACGACGGACAGCGGGCGGCCGCGGCATGACCGAGGCGGCGGTGGCGCCCGTGCGCCGGATGGTGTGGCGGGCGGTGGCCCAGGCCGGGCTGCCGCCGGAGCCGTCCGCGCGGCTGCGCGGCGCCAGGATCGTGGTGCTCGGCGGCACCCCGGAGCTCGCCGGCCGGGTGGCCGGCGAGCTCCGGGCCGCGGGCGCGACCGCCGTCGTGGCCGGGCACGGGGAGAAGGACGACGACGGCTCCTGGACGGTCGGCGGACGGGTGCCGGACGGCCTGGTGGACCTCACCACCGCCGAGCCGTTCGTCCCCGGCGGGCACCACGGCTACCGGGACGCCCTGCTGCGCTCGGTCGCCGCGCTCCGGGCCTGCTACCCGCACTGGTCCGCGACGGAGGACGCGGACCGGGTCTTCTATGTCGCGGTCACCTACCTCGGCGGCCTCATGGGCTACGGCGACCCGGCCGGCGAGGCGCCCGCCCAGCCGCTCGGCGGCATCTGGGCGGGGCTCGCCAAGACGCTCCACCGGGAGCTCCCCAACTGCAACACCCGGGTCCTGGACGTGGCGCCGGAGGAGACCGGCGCGCTCCCGTCCCTGCTCGCCCGCGAGCTCTACCGGTGGGGCCTGTACGAGGTCGGCCACCGGGCGGGGCGGCGCTACAGCCTGCTCGCCCAGCGCGAGGAGCCCGGCCCCCGGACCGTCCGGCTCACCCCCGAGGACCTGGTGCTCGTCTCCGGCGGCGGCCGCGGCATCGGCTTCGAGTTCGCCAAGTCCCTGGCCGAGGAGTTCGGCTGCCGCGTCGTCGTCACCGGCCGGCAGCGGCTGCCCGAGGGCACCGAGCCCTGGGCGGGGCTGACCGACCAGGAGTTCAAGGGCTACGAGCGGGACCGCCTCGTCCACCGCGCGGCGGACGAGGGCCTCGCGGACGTACGGGCCGACCTCGCGCGCGTACGCTCGCTCCGGGACCTGGCCCGCAACATGGCCGAGGTGACCGGCGCCGGGCTCGACGTGGTCTACGAGCGCTGCGACTTCACCGCGCCCGGACAGGTCGCCGACCTCCTCGGCCGGCTCGGCCGGCCGCTCACCGGCGTGATCCACAACGCCGGGGTCGACACCCCGGTCCGGCTGCCCAAGAAGACCGACGAGGAGTTCCTGCGGACGGTCTCCACCAAGGTCGACTCCTTCGTCACCCTGTTCCAGCAGGTGCGCGGGCTGCCCCTGAAGTTCTTCTGCAACGTCGGCTCGCTCACCGGCCGGCTGGGCGGGATGACGGGCCAGCTCGACTACGGCGCGGCCAACGACGGCCTGGCCCGGCTCGGCCTGTGGGCCCGCCACCAGGTCCCCTTCCCGGTGACCACGCTCTGCTGGCCCACCTGGGACCGCGTCGGCATGATCGCCAACTTCGAGGCGACCCTGCGCTACATGACGGCCCTCGACGTCGACGAGGGCATCCGGTGCTGGCAGACCGAGCTGGTCACCGGCGCCTCCGGGGAGATCGGCTTCGTCGGGCCGCTCGGCCGGGCCCTCGGCCCGCTCCAGGCGCGCGGCTACCCCGCCGCCCCGGACCTGCCCGGCTTCGCCGAGCTGCTGCCGCGGATCTTCCACCTGGGCGAGCCGCACACCCAGGTGCCCGGCCGCTCCCTCACGGCGACCGTGGCCCTCGACCGCTCGGTCTCCCCGGTCCTCGGGGACTTCCTCGTCGGCGGCGACGAGGCCGTGCCCGTCTCTCTGATGCTGGAGAACGCGGTACGGGCGGCGAGCTGGCTGGAGCCCGACGGGGGCCTCGCGCCCGGCCCGCTGTCCGTCGAGGACCTGGCCGTACGCGTCGGCGCCCTGCGGCTGGCCGGGCCCGGCTTCCTCGTCCGGCGCGAGACGGCGGGCCGCTACGAGGACGGCCGCTGGGTCGTCGACGTCCGCTACCGCGCGACCGGCGGCCCGGGCACCGGCGACGTACTGGCCCGGCTGCGGGTGGTCCACGACCCCGAGCGGGCCGAGGAGGCCGGACCGGCGGTGGGGACGGCCGCCGCGGCGGCCGGGGACAGCCGCCATCTGGCCCCCGGGAACGGCCCGCTGCGCTGGCGGGGCCTGGTCCTGCCCCTCGCGCGCTGGTCCCGGGACGCCGTCGGCGGACACCTGGCCGAGCTCCGCGAGAGCGTCGCCGGCGACCTCTGGACGGCGCCCTCCGTACCGGCCTCCCGGCTCCCGTGGGCCGCCCTGGAGAACATCTGGCGGCACACCGCCCGGCACGCCCCGGCCGTGGACCTGCTGACCGTCGCCCGCCTGGACCTGGCCCGGGACGGCGAGGCGACCGCCGCCCGGGTGCGGCTCCACGGCGGCCCGGACGGCCGCGACTGGCGGGTCGCGGACGCGGCGGACGGCCGCACCCTGCTCCGGGTGACCGGCCTGGCCTGGGCGCCCGCGGACCGCGCCACCGAACACCTCACACAGTGCTGCACACAAGGAGAGTCATGAGCCCCGAGACCAGCTCGGATCTGCCGGTCCTTCCGCAGAGGATGACCATCCCGGCCGGTCCCGCGCCGCTGCCCAAGGAGTTCCCCGGCTACCGGAGCCTGGACCAGGAGGTCAGCGTCGACCGGCTGCCGATCACCGGGCGCATCCCGGAGTGGCTGACCGGCACCCTGATCCGCAACGGCCCCGCCAAGTTCGAACTCGGCGACTACCGCCTCACGCACTGGTTCAACGGGCTCGGCATGCTCCACTCGTACTCCTTTTCCAACGGCCAGGTCTCGTACGTCAACCGGCACCTGCGCACCAAGGCGTACGACCTGTGGATGGACAAGGGCGAGTTCCACGGCAAGCAGTACGGCCTGGAGCTCGACCCCTGCCAGAAGCTGTTCGGCCGCCACATGTCCGCGTACTCGCCCAACATCAGCGACAACCCCAGCGTCAACCTGATGAAGGTCGCGGAGAAGTTCTACGCGATCAACGAGTCGCCGATGTGGATGGAGTTCGACCCGCTGAAGCTGGAGGCGCACGGGGAGCACACCTTCAAGGACCAGTTCCTCGGTGAGGTCTCCACCCCGCACCCGCACTTCGACTTCCACAAGCGCGCGGTCATCAACTACACGACGAAGATGACGGACGGGAACGCCTACCAGGTGTTCTACATCCCCGAGAACGAGGCCGTGCAGAAGCCGCTGGCCGTCGTCGACATCGACGACCCGTGCTACATGCACAGCTTCGCGGTGACCGAGAACTATGTGATCCTCGTCGAGTTCCCCGTCGTCCTCGACACGGAGAAGTTCCGCGACCCGGGCTACCCCTTCGTCGCCTGTATGAGCTGGCAGCCCGAGAGGCCCGCCCGCTTCCTGGTCGTCGACAAGCGCGAGGGCAAGGTCACCCGCACCTTCGAGAGCGAGGCGTTCTTCGCCTTCCACCACGTCAACGCCGCCGAGATCGGCAACGACATCGTCGTGGACATCGCCGCCACCCACACCCCCTACGAGTCCGTGCTCGGCCTGCCGCCCACCGAGGGCCAGTTCGACCTGGACGCCTACGGGTACGCGCTGCGCCGCTACACCCTGCCGATGGCCGGGTCGAGCGACACGGTCGGCTGGGAGCACCTCTCCCCGCGCGGCATCGAGATGCCGACGATCAACTACCGGGGCAACAACGGCCGGACGTACCGCTACGCCTACGGCATCAGCTCTTCGCCCAAGAGCCTGATGGCGATGAACCGGCTCTCCAAGATCGACATCGTCGACGGCTCGTACAAGACCTGGTACGAGCGGGGCTGCTTCCCCAGCGAGGGGGTCTTCGTCCAGCGTCCCGGGGCCACCGGGGAGGACGACGGCGTCCTGCTGTCGGGCGTGCTCGACGCCAAGACCGGCAAGTCCTTCATGCTCGTGCTGGACGCCCGGTCGTTCGAGGAGCTGGGGCGCGCCCATGTGCCGCACCACATCCCCAACGACTTCCACGGGCAGTTCCACGCCGGCCTGGTGCGCTGACAGCGGCCCGGACGAGCCCGGACGAGGCCCGGACGAGTGGGGTCGGGGAGCGTGGCACGGCCACTGCCCGCGCGGGGCAGCGGCCGGCGGCGGGCCGGGTCAGCCGGCCCACGCCTGGCGGAGGTACTTCATCGTGCCGAGGCCGATGCCGCCGTCCGCGTAGAGGACCTGGCCCGTGATGTAGCGGGCCTCGTCCGAGGCGAGGAACGCGATCACCCCGGAGATGTCCTGGGGGCGGCCGATGCGGCCGAGCGGGATATGGCTGCCACGCCGCTCCCGCTCCTCCCGCGTCGGCCCGTACATGTCCCCGGCCCCCTCGGTCTGGATCATTCCGGGGCCGACCGCGTTCACCCGTATTCCGAGTTCCGCGTATTCCACGGCGGCCTGCCGGGTGAGGGCGTTGACGGCCGCCTTCGCCGCGGGATAGATGCCGGACTCGGCGCGGGTGGTCTCGGCGAGAAAGGACGTGAGATTGATGACCGAGCCGCCGCCGCTGCGGGCCATGACCGGGGTCAGGGTCTGCAGGCACAACAGGCTGCCGAGCACATTGATGTCCATGACCCGCCGATAGCGCTCGACGGTCGTCTCGGCGAGCGGGATGAATTCCCAGACGCCCGCGTTGTTGACCAGGACATCCAGCCGGTCGAGGCCGTCGGCCAGCTCCTGCACGGCCTCCGGGTCGGTCACATCGCACCGGACGGCCCGGCCGCCGGTCAGCTCGGCGACCTCGGCGACGGCCTCGTCCCGGTCCGCGGCGACCACGGAAAAGCCTTCCGCGGCCAGCCGGATCGCGGTCTCCCGGCCGATTCCATGGGCCGCGCCGGTGACGACGGAAACGGGTTTCCCGGTCATGGGATTCTCCTTTTCTCGATAGGTGAAGGGGCGGCGCCCGCCGCACCGTTGACAACATAGCGAAGGTAATTGCCGTTGAAAAGCCCGTATTTGCTGGTACGGGACTCGACGGCCGCCAGGATTTCAAATTATTGGGCCGGACCCGAAACCGGTGCCATGGGAGGTATTTCGCGATGACGAACAGCCCGGAAGAGCGCAGGATGCTGATCGGCGGCCAGTGGGTCGAGGCCGCGGACGGCGCGACCTTCGAGACCGTGGACCCGGCCACCGAGAAGGTGCTGGCCACCGTGCCCTGGGCCCGGGGCGCCGACGTCGACCGCGCGGTGCGCGCGGCCCGCGAGGCGTTCGAGCCCGGCTCGGCGTGGCGCAAGATGCCGCCGTCGGCGCGCGGCCGGATCATCCACAAGATCGGTGACCTGATCCTGGAGCACCGCGACGAGCTGGCCCTGCTGGAGTCGAAGGACAACGGCAAGCCCGTGTCCTTCGCCGGCTTCGCCGACGTCCCGATGGCCGCGGACACCTTCCACTACATGTCCGGCTGGGCGACGAAGATCGAGGGGAACACCATCCCCATGTCGTCCGCGTCGCCGGGCCGCTTCCTCTCCTTCACCCAGCGCGAGCCGCTCGGCGTCGTCGCCCAGATCGTGCCCTGGAACTACCCCCTGCTGATGGCCGCCTGGAAGCTGGCCCCGGCGCTGGCGGCCGGCTGCACCATCGTCCTCAAGCCCGCCGAGCAGACCCCGCTCACCGCGCTGCGCCTCGGCGAGCTGATCCAGGAGGCGGGCGTCCCGGACGGTGTCGTCAACATCATCACCGGTGACGGCTCGACCGGCGCCGCGCTGGTCGCCCACCCGGATGTGAACAAGGTGGCGTTCACGGGCTCGACCGAGGTCGGCAAGGAGATCATCCGGGCCTCGGCCGACAATGTGAAGAAGGTGACGCTGGAGCTGGGCGGCAAGTCCCCCAACGTCGTCTACGCCGACGCCGACCTGGAGAAGGCGATCGCCAAGTCCGCCGAGGCGATCTTCTTCAACCAGGGCGAGACCTGCTTCGCCGGCTCGCGCCTCTATGTGGAGCGCTCGGTGCACGACGAGGTGGTGGCCGGGCTCAAGGCCGCCGCCGAGCAGATCACCGTGGGGGCCGGCACCGAGCCGACCACCGTGATGGGCCCGCTGGTCTCCGCCGAGCACTTCGACCGCGTCATGGAGTACGTCGAGTCCGGTGTGGCGGAGGGCGCGACCCTGTGCACGGGTGGCCGGCGCGTCGGTGACAAGGGCTATTTCATGGCCCCGACCATCTTCACGGACACCAAGCCGCACATGCGGATCGTCGCCGAGGAGATCTTCGGCCCGGTGCTGGTCGTGCTGCCCTTCGACAGCCTCGACGAGATCGTCGCCATCGAGAAGGACAACCCGTACGGGCTGGCGGCCGGCGTGTTCACCCGCGACATCGACAAGGCGTTCCACACCGCCTCGGCGATGCAGGCGGGCACGGTGTTCGTGAACACCTGGAACACCGTGGACGCGGCGCTGCCCTTCGGCGGCTACAAGCAGTCCGGCTGGGGCCGGGAGCTGGGCCACGCGGTGCTGGAGAACTACCTGGAGACCAAGAGCATCATCGCCGAGCTCGGCCGCTGAGGCTCCGGGGAGCCGCTCCGGGCGGCTCTCCCGGGAGACACGGCGGCGGCGGGTGACCGGTCCGGTCACCCGCCGCCGTACGCGTGCGCGGGGCTCAGTCCATGAGCTCGGCGATCGTGCGCAGGACGCGCGGGTCCTCGTCCCGGACGAGCATGGTGGTGACCACCGTCTCGTCCCACGCGGCCAGATCGTCACGGATCTTGTCCTTGCCGCCGACGAGGGCCACGTCCTGCACCAGGGCGGCCGGGACCGCCGCGACGGCGTCCTTCTTGTGCCCGGCCAGATAGAGGTTCTGGATCTTCTCGACGTCGGCCTCGTAGCCCATCCGGGCCACCACGTCGGCGTGGAAGTTGGCGCCCTTGGCGCCCATGCCGCCGACGTACAGGGCGATCAGCGGGCGGAGCTTGTCGATGCCCCGCTCCAGGTCGTCGTCGAGCACGATGGGCGCGCTGACGAGGACCTCGAAGTCCGCCGCCGGGGAGCGCTCGCCGGACCGCTTCCGGAAGCCCTCCGCCAGCCGCTCCCGGTAGTAGGCGTCGCTGCGCGGCGAGAAGAAGAACGGCAGCCAGCCGTCGGCGATCTCCCCGGCCAGCGCCACGTTCTTCGGCCCCTCGGCCGCCAGCAGGATCGGGATCTCGCGGCGCAGCGGGTGCAGCGTCGACTTCAGCGGCTTGCCCAGGCCCGTACCGCCCGGGAACGGCAGCCGGTAGTGCTCGCCGGCGTACTCCACCGGGCGCTCCCGCGCGATGACGGCGCGGACGATGTCGACGTACTCCCGGGTCCGGGCCAGCGGCTTGGGGTACGGCAGGCCGTACCAGCCCTCCACCACCTGGGGGCCGGAGGCGCCGAGGCCGAGGACGAACCGGCCGCCGGAGAGGTGGTCGAGGGTGAGCGCCGTCATGGCGGTCGCGGTGGGGGTGCGCGCGGACATCTGCATGATGCCGGTGCCGAGCCGCAGCCGCTCGGTCCGCGCCCCCCACCAGGCCAGCGGTGCCACGGCGTCCGAGCCGTACGCCTCGGCGGTCCACAGCGAGTCGAATCCGAGCCGCTCGGCCTCCGCGACGAGACCCTCCACGCCCGTGGGGGGCTTCGCGGACCAGTAGCCGGAGTGGTACCCGAACTTCATGGAGTCTCCTGACGGTGCTTCATCGGGGGCGGCGGGACGGTGGGGCGGTGCTCACTGCGGCGGGTTGCCGTGCTTGCGCGAGGGGAGGTCGGCGTGCTTGCCGCGCAGCATCCGCAGGCCGTCGATCAGGGCGGAGCGGGTCTCCCGGGGGTCGATCACGTCGTCCACCAGGCCGCGCTCGGCGGCGTAGTACGGGTGCATCAGATCGGCCTTGTACTCCTCGATCTTCTGCGCCCGTACGGCGTCCGGGTCCTCGGCGGCGGCGATCTCGCGGCGGAAGATGACGTTGGCCGCGCCCTCGGCGCCCATGACGGCGATCTCGTTGCTCGGCCAGGCGAGGGTGAGGTCGGCGCCGATCGACTGGGAGTCCATGACGATGTACGCGCCGCCGTACGCCTTGCGCAGGATGACCGAGACCCGGGGCACCGTGGCGTTGCAGTAGGCGTAGAGCAGCTTGGCGCCGTGCCGGATGATGCCGCCGTGCTCCTGGTCGACGCCGGGCAGGAAGCCGGGCACGTCGACGAGGGTGACCAGCGGGATGTTGAAGGCGTCGCAGGTGGAGACGAAGCGGGCGGCCTTCTCGCTGGCGTGGATGTCCAGCACGCCGGCGTACGAGGCGGGCTGGTTGGCGACGATGCCGACGACGTGGCCGTCCAGCCGGGCCAGGACGCACAGCACATTGGTCGCCCAGCCGGCGTGCACCTCGAAGACCTCGCCGTCGTCCACGATCTCCTCGACGACGACGCGCATGTCGTACGAGCGATTGGGGTCGGCGGGGACGAGGTCCAGGAGCGCGTCGTTCGACCGGTCGGCCCGGTCGGTGGGCAGCTCGTGGGGCGGCAGCTCGCGGTTGTTGGCGGGCAGCAGCGACAGGAGGTAGCGGACGTCCTCCAGGCAGCTCTCCTCGTCGTCGTAGGCGAGCGAGGCCACCCCGGAGACCGTGGCGTGCACATCGGCGCCGCCGAGGCCGTTCTGGCTGATCTCCTCGCCGGTGACGGCGCGGACGACGTCCGGGCCGGTGATGAACATCTGGGAGATGTCCCGCACCATGAACACGAAGTCGGTGAGGGCGGGGGAGTAGGCGGCGCCGCCCGCGCAGGGCCCGAGCATCACGCTGATCTGCGGGATGACGCCGGAGGCCCGGACGTTGCGCTGGAAGATGCCGCCGTAGCCGGCGAGCGCCGAGACGCCCTCCTGGATCCGGGCGCCGGCCCCGTCGTTCAGGCTGACCAGGGGCGCGCCGGCCGCCGCGGCCAGGTCCATGATCTTGTGGATCTTCTGGGCGTGCGCCTCGCCGAGCGCGCCGCCGAAGATCCGGAAGTCATGCGCGTAGACGAAGACGGTACGGCCGTGGACGGTGCCCCAGCCGGTGATCACGCCATCGGAGTGCGGCCGCCGGTCCTCCAGCCCGAAGCCCCGGGCGCGGTGTCTGCGTAACCCCTCGACCTCGGTGAACGACCCCTTGTCGAGCAGCAGGTCGATGCGCTCGTGGGCGGTCAGCTTGCCCTTGGCGTGCTGGCGTTCGGTGGCCGCGGGGTCCTGGCCCGCCCGTGCCCCGGACTTCAGCTCCTGGAGTTCGGCGATCCGCTCGTGCAGCGTCCCGTCACCCATGTGTAATTACGCTCCGCATCCGCTGCAGGCCGTGGTGTTGCAAAAGAATCGGCAGTCCATTGCGATGGCCGTCCAGTCGAACACGAAACCCGGCCGGCCCGCATCGGTCCGGGCCGAACACTGGACAAAAGTACAGTCTGCACACGCCCCGGCCCCGCGCAATGTATCGAAAGTTCAATTTACGATGCATCCACCAGGTGCTAGCTTCCCGCTCGGTGGCCTCTTGTCTTTCTCTGCCCCAGAAAAGGTCGGCCGGAAATGCGAACTCGCGGAAGGGAGCCTCAGTGAGCGGCAACATAGTGGACCTGGAGGAATTTGGTCCAGTGTTTACCGAGAATCCCTATCCGATTTATCGGGAGCTGCGGGCGAGAGGCCCCGTGCACCGGGTGCGGTTGCCCGGCGGCCTGGAGGCGTGGCTCGTCGTCAGCTACGAGGAGGCGCGGGCCGCGCTCGGCGACGCGCGGCTGCGCAAGGACTGGTCCTTCGCCGCCCCCGAGCTGCGCAGGATGCGCACCGGCAGCGAGGAGAACACCACCCAGCTGTTCGGCCGGAGCATGCTGAGCGCCGACCCGCCGGACCACAGCCGGCTGCGGAAGCTGGTCTCCAAGGCGTTCACCCCGCGCCGGATCGAGGCCCTGCGGCCGAGGATCGAGGAGCTCACCGCGAACCTGGTCGGCGCCCTGCCGGGGGGTGGCCGGGCCGATGTCATGGAGGCGCTGGCCTATCCGCTGCCCATCGCCGTGATCTGCGAGATCCTCGGGGTGCCCGCCCTGGACCAGGACCGCTTCCAGGAGGCGTCCAACAAGCTGATCTCCTCGGACGCCCCGACGCCCGACTACTTCGAGAGCGCCACGCGGCTGAACGCGTACCTCGACGAGCTGGTCGCGGAGAAGCGGCGGGCGCCCGGGGACGACGTCCTCAGCGCGCTCGTCCACGTCACCGACGAGGACGGCGGGCGGCTGAGCGACGAGGAGCTGCGCGGCACGGCGTTCGTCCTGCTCTTCGCGGGCCACGAGACCACCGTCAACCTCATCGGCAACGCCACGCTGGCCCTGCTGACGCACCCGGAGCAGCTGGCCGCGGTGCGCGAGGACTGGTCGCTGCTGGACGGGGCGATCGAGGAGACGCTGCGCTGGGAGGGGCCGGTGGAGGCGACGACCTGGCGGTTCGCCTCGGAGGACCTGACGATCGGGGACACCCTGATCCCGGGTGACGGCGACATCGTCCTGATCTCCCTGGTGTCCGGGAACCGCGACGAGGGGGTCTACGAGGACCCGGAGTCCTTCGACATCCGCCGGCGGACGGGCGGCCACCTGGCCTTCGGGCACGGCATCCACTACTGCCTGGGGGCGGCGCTGGCCCGGATGGAGGCCCGGATCGCGCTCCGCGCCCTCTTCGAGGGCTTCCCCCGGATGACGCTCGGCACCCCGGTGGACGAGCTCCGCTGGCGCCCGGGGATGCCGATGCGCGGTCTGCTCACCCTCCCCGTCGACCTGGGAGGGCCCGCCGGGACCCCGCTGTACGGGGGCCGGGAGGTCCCGGCGGCGGCCGCGGCATGACGCCGTGACCGGTCCTGCGGCGAAGGGGCCCGCGTGTGTCACGCGGGCCCCTTCGTCACCCCTGTCCGCCCGTGGCGGCCAGCGCCCGGTCGGTCGCGTCCTGCCAGGCCGTCCAGCTCAGCAGCGCGCACTTGACCCGCGCGGGGTATTTGGAGACGCCGGCGAAGGCGACCGCGTCGTCCAGCAGCTCCTCGTCCGCCTCACCGGGCGCGGTCCGGCCCTTGGACCGCATCAGCTCCAGGAACGCGTCCCGGATGCGCTCCGCCTCGGCCAGGTCGCGGCCGACCAGGAGGGTGTTGAGCACGGAGGCGCTGGCCTGGCTGATGGAGCAGCCCTGCCCCTCGTACGAGACGTCCCGTACGAGGCGGCCGTCGAGCTTCACCCGCAGGGTGATCTCGTCGCCGCAGGTGGGGCTCACGTGGTGCGCCTCGGCGTCGCCGTCGCGCAGCCCTCGACCGTGCGGGTTCTTGTAGTGATCGAGGATCACTTCCCGGTACATCGAGTCGAGATTCATGGCGGGTTTCCCTCAGCTCTTGGTCATGGCCGGGGTGGTGGCGGGCGCCTCTTCCGGGGTCTGCTCGCCCTTCTTGATCAGCCGGCTCGCGATGCCCGAGGAGATCAGGCCGAGGACGATGAAGCCGAGCCCGAAGAGGCTGAGGTTGTGCACGCCGACCAGGCGGATGCCGGCGGCGCCGGTGAGGCCGGAGGCGGACACCGCGAGGTAGGTCGCGGCGGCGTTCAGGCCGATGGTGAGGGTGCCGTGCGCCGGGGAGATCGTCAGCAGCCGGTGCTGGAGCGGGACGAGCGAGGCCCAGCCGCAGATGCCCCAGACGAAGATGGCGACGATCGCGGTGCCCAGGTAGCGGTTGGACAGCGGCATCAGCGCGAAGTCGATGCCCGCGACGATGATCGCGACGGCGATGATGCGCTTGCCCGGGATCTTGTCGGTGAGCCGGCCGGCACCGAGGTTGCCGACGGTCGCTCCCGCGCCCCAGACGAAGAGCAGCACGGCCAGGATCGTGCCGTTGCCGTCCGTGGCCCGGTCGTAGGACTCGGCCACGAAGCTGTAGTTGGTGTACAGGCCCGTGAAGACCAGCACGGTGGTCAGCAGGGTGAAGCCGACCCGGGCGTCCTTGAGCGGGGCCATGCGCTTGCGCAGGTTGACCGGGGGCATCGACGGGACGTCGGGCATCTGCACGGCGATGCCGACGGCGCCGAGCACGCTGAGCACGGCGACGAACCAGAGCGTCGCCTGCCAGTTGACCTGGCTGCCGATGACCGTGCCGATGGGGGCGCCGAGCGCGGTGGCGCCGCTGAGACCCGCCATCACGATCGCGAGGGCCCGGCCGCGCTGCTCCGGCGGGGCGAGCGCCGCCGCCGTGGTGCTCGCGGTCGGGGTGAACATCGCCGCGCCGAGACCGGCGACCGCGCGGCTGGCCAGGACCAGCCCGAAGGTGGGCAGGACCGCGGTCAGCGCGTTGCCGATCGCCAGGATGAGCAGACCGGCCAGCAGCAGGCGCTTGCGGGGCCAGTGCGCGGTGGTCGCGGCCACGATGGGCGACAGGATCGCGTAGGTGAAGGCGAACACCGTGATGAGCAGGCCCGCGGTCGAAATGCTCACGTCGAGCGAGTCGGAGATCTCGGGGAGGATCCCTGCGATGACAAAGCTGTCCGTACCCACCGCAAAGGTTCCCAGGGTAAGGAAGAGCAGGCGACTGTACATTTCCCCTCGCTTAATATGGAACAGATCGTTTGACAGTCGTCATACTAGAGCTCAGCCCCGTGATCGTGTCAAGATACAGTTTGATCGCCATGCAACGGATACAATCGCTGCGTCAACTTGACGGAGGGAGGCCCGGTGGCTCGCTACCTCGCGGAACCGGACGCGGTGGGCATCAAGTTCGTAGAGGTCATGCGCGCGCTCGCGGACCCCGTCCGGCTGCGCATGCTCCTGGTGCTGGCGGACGGCGAGTACCACCCGTGCTGGCCGGAGGAGTTCCTGGTGGGCGTCCATAAGTCCACGCTGTCGCACCACTTCCGGGTGCTGCGCGAGGCGGGGATCACCCGGACCCGCCTGGAGGGCCGCAACTATTTCGTTCAATTGCGTAGAGAAGACCTGGATGCCCGATTCCCCGGTCTGCTGGACGCCGTGCTCGGCGGCGCCCGGGAATTGGATGTGACGGACGCGCCCGACGCGGCCGATGTCTGAAACGTGTTTCGTCCGCGCTACGTGAGATGAACGTGGGGTTGCCGCGCCGTGTATAAATAGTTCAAAATGCACCATCCTCCCGTCAAAGGCGGCGCACAGTGCCTTCGGGACATGGGTATACCGGGCGGCGTCGACGGTGCGGAGCGAAGTCGCGATTCTCCGCATCCAGGAGCTGAGATGATAGAGACCAAGCCGGTCGCAGGGCGCCGGGAGCGAAATAAGCAGCGCGTACGCCAGCGGTTGTACACGGCGGCCGTCACGCTTTTCGCGAAGCAGGGCTACGACCAGACCTCGATCGACGAGATCACCGAAGAGGCGGACGTCGCACGGGCCACGTTCTTCAATTACTTCCAGCGCAAGGAAGACATCATCATCGCCTGGGGCGACCTGCGGCGGGAGAAGCTCCAGGCCGGCCTTGGATTCCTGGCCGCGCCGCGCGGCGATGTCGTGGCACGCCTCGATCAGTGCGTGTCCGCCCTGGTGGACATCAACGAGGAGGAGCGGGACATCACCCGCGCCATGCTCCTCGCCTGGGTGAAGGCCGGCCGGCCGATGCTGGAGGACCCCTATTCCAGCGGGATCTTCGCGGAGATCGTCGAGGAGGGGCTGCGGCAGGGCCAGATATCCCCCGGCGTGGACGCGACGAGGGTCGGCCAGCTGCTGCGCGACGCCTATCTGGGCGCCCTCTACCGCTGGACGCAGGGGAAGAGCGCGGAGGCGGACCTCCATGTGGAACTGCGGGAGCTGTTCCACATCGTCCTCCGCGGCATCATGCCCGGCTACGCGCTCGGCGTGGAGCGGCCGCTCGCGGCCGCCCCCGGGCCGAGCGGGGTCACCGGCACCGCCTGACGGATACGGCGGCCGGCGGGCGGGACCCCGCTCGCGGTGGCTGAGCGGGCTCGGCGAAGTCCGGTGCGGTTCGGCAGCGCCCGAAGAGGCGCGGGGAACTGCGCGACCGGCCACGCCGCACCCGCGGACGGCGCACCGGACTTTGCGCGGAGCGCTCAGCGCAGGGAGCGGGCCAGCCCCCCGATGCTGTCCTCGCCCAGCAGCCGGCCGATGCTCAGGTCGACGCCGCGCTCGGTGAGCAGCCGACGGCGCAGCTGACCCGCCATCAGGGAGTCCAGGCCGAGGTCACGCAGCGGCCGCCGGGCGTCGATCCGTTCGGGCGGCAGCCCGAGCACCGCGGCGACCTCGGCCAGGAAGCGCTCCTCGGCCGTCCCCGCCCCGGTCCGCGGCCCAGGGGGATCCGCGTCCGCCACCGGAGGCGCGGCGACAGGGGCGGCGACGGGCGCGGTCGTCGTCATGGCGGGCGCGGCGGAAGGCCGGCGCGCCGCGACCGGTGCCTGCGGGGCCGGCCCGGTCCCGGCGGCGGGCGCCGCCGTACGGGCCGCCGCCTGCTCGAACAGACTTCCCATGTGCGAGAGCAGCGCCGTGGCGCCGCCGCGCACGGTGGCGACCGACGGCACCCCCACGACGAACTCCGGCAGCCTCGGCAGCAGCGAGGCCACCCGCTGCGGCAGGGACGCCCCGGCTCCGTCGATCCGGTGCATCCGGATCCCCCGGAACGCGGCGAGCACGGTGCCCTCGCCGTCGAGGAGCAGCACCTCGGCCCGCCCCTCGGCCCGCGCCGGGTCCGGTGCGAAACGCGCCAGGCTCCAGAACTCCGAAGGGAGTTCGCCCGAGATCTCCACGCGGTCGACGGACACCGGGACGTAGGCGTGGGTCGCGGCGGACGGCGCGCCGGCCAGCGGGTAGGCCGCGGCGACGGACTGCAGGCCCGCCTCCCACAGGGCCGGCTGCGCGGCTCCCGCCAGCCGCATCCGGGCGACCGCCTCCCCTTCCGTCCGCCACGCCTGGGCCACCGCCCGGGAGGCGTCGCCGAACTCGTAGCCGCGCGCCACGGCCAGCCGCTCGAACTCGGCGCCGGGCAGATAGGTGCGGCAGCGGGCCAGGGCGTCGTGCAGCTCCCCGGCGCCCTCCCCGGCCTCCGCCCACGCGTCGTCGCCGCGCCGGACCCGGGCCGTCATGCACAGCACGGGCGGCCGCCCGTCGCCGTGCGGGCGCAGCGCCTCGACCCGGGCCCGTGCCCCGCCCGCCGGGCCGTCGTCCGTGACGGTGACCCGGAGCGTCACCCCGGCGCCCTCGGTCACGTCGACGAACTCCTCGCCGAGCCGGACGTCCGCGAGGACGTGGCGGCCGTCGTCGCCCTCGTCGCCGGTGCGTGCCGTGTCGAGCACCGCCGCCACGTAGTACGCGGGCGGGATCGGCGCGAGCCCGCGCAGGGAGGTGACCGCGACCGACGCGGCCACGGGGAACTCGCGCACCCGCGCACGCGGCGGCGCGGCCCGCTCCGGGCCCGCGGGCAGCCGGTACGTCTCGGTGTCCCACGGGTAGGCGGGCAGCGGCACGACCGGGCCGCGCCCGGAGAACCAGCGCTCCCACGCCACGGCGGCCCCCTGGGCAAACAGCTGTCCCAGCGAGCGGGCCATCGTCAGCCGCTCGTCCTCGTGCCGCCGCAGCGAGGCGACCGGCGGCACCGGGGCGCCCGCGTCGCGCAGCACGTCGTCGACCGCCGTCAGCAGCACGGGGTGCGGGCTGACCTCCAGGAAGACGTGCTCGCCCTCCTTCGCCACGGAGCGCACGGTCTCGGCGAACTCCACCGGGCGGCGCAGGTTGTCGGCCCAGTAGGCGGCGTCGAGCTCGGGCCCCCGGACCCGGTCGCACCGCACGGTGGACACCATCCCGGTCGTCGCCCGGGCCGGTCGCAGGCCGGCGAGCGCGGTCAGCAGGTCCTCGCGGATCAGGTCCATGTCGGGGGAGTGGGAGGCGACGTTCACCTTGAGCACGCGGTGGAAGACGCCCCGGCCCTCCAGGGCCCGGCCGAGCTCCCGGAGTTCGGCCGGGTCGCCCGCGAGCACCGTCGACCTCGGCGAGTTCTCCACCGCCACGCAGAGGGAGCCGAACCCGGCCGCGGCCCGCCGTGCCTCGTCGGCCGACAGCTCGACGACCATCATGCCGCCGCGCCCGGCCACCCGCTCCATCAGCCGGCTGCGGCGGCAGATCACCGCGGCGGCGTCCTCGACCGAGAGGGCCCCCGCGACCTGCGCGGCGGCCACCTCGCCCATGCTGTGGCCGACGCAGACGTCGGGCTCGACGCCCCGCTCGCGCCAGGCCGCGGCCAGGGCGACCTCCACGGCCCACAGCACGGGCTGGACGACGGCGACGTCGTCGGGGAACTCCTCCGTGGCCGTGGTGAGCAGGTCGAGCACCGACCAGCCGAGCTCGTCGCGTACCGCCTTGTCGCAGGCCGCCATGGCGGTGCGGAAGGCGGCCGAGGTCTCCAGCATCCGGCGGCCCATGCCGAGCCACTGCGACCCCTGGCCGGGGAAGACGAAGACGGTCCTGCGGGGGCCGCCGAACCCGGCCTCCGCGATGCCGCCGTCGGGGGTCCCGGTCCCGTCGGCGAGGGCCCGCAGGGTGGCGGCGAGGCCGTCGTGCGTCGTGCCGACCGCCCACAGCCTGTGGGTGTGCGCGTCGCGGCGCGTGGCCGCGGTCGCGCACAGGTCCCGCAGGGAGTGCCGCCGGCCGGGCCCGGCCGGCCCGAGGTGCGCCGCGTACGCGCGGGCCAGCCGCCGCAGGGAGGTGTGCGAACGGGCGGACAGGACCAGCAGGTGCGGGCCCGTGGCGTCCTCCTCGGGCCGGTCGGGGGCCGGCGCCGGGACGTACTCGGCGATCACGGCGTGCACGTTGGTGCCGGACAGCCCGAACGAGCTGACCCCGATCACGGCCCGCTCGCCGGCCTTCTCCAGCGGCCGGTTGGCCCGGACGACGTCGAGGGGCGAGTCCTCCCGGGCGAGCAGCGGGTGCGGCGTGCGGACGTGCAGGGACGCGGGGATGAGGCCGTGCCGGGCGATCAGCACGGCCTTGATGAGACCGGCGACGCCCGCGGTGGCCTCGGTGTGGCCGATGTTGCTCTTCACCGAGCCGATCGGCAGCGGCCGGCCCGCCGGCCGGCCGTCCGCGACGGCCTCGGCCAGGGCGCGCAGCTCGACGTCGTCGCCGACGGGCGTCCCGGTGCCGTGGGCCTCCACGTAGTCCAGCCCGGCGGGCGTGACCCCGGCGCCCCGGCACGCCTCGTGGATCATCTCGGACTGGCCGGACACGGCGGGCTGGAGCAGCAGGCCGGAGCCCCGGCCGTCGTTGTTGCAGACGCTGTTGCGCAGCACGGCGAGTACGGGGTCGCCGTCGCGTTCGGCGTCGGCGAGCCGCTTGAGCACCACGACGCCCACGCCCTCGCTGCGGACGAAGCCGTCGGCGGAGACGTCGCCGAACTTGCAGCGGCCGTCCGGGGCCATCATGGCGCCCTGGGTGTAGGCGATGGAGTCCTCGGGCGTGAGGATGATGTTGACGCCGCCCGCGATCGCCAGGTCGCTCTCGCCGGTGAGCAGGCTCTGCCGGGCGGTGTGGACGGCGGTCAGCGAGGACGAGCAGGCGGTGTCCAGCACCATGCTGGGGCCGCGCAGGTCCAGGGCGTAGGAGACACGGCCCGCGGTGATGGCCCGGAGCCGGGTGCCGGCGGCGGTGCGCACGGTGCGGGCGGCCGGCGCGATGGTCTCGCCGTACTCGGCGGTGGCCTGGCCCACGAAGACGCCCGTACGGCTGCCGGCCAGGGTGGACGGGACCACGCCGGCGCTCTCCAGGGCCTCCCAGACGACCTGGAGGAGCAGGCGCTGCTGGGGGTCGGAGGTGACGGCCTCCACTGGGGAAATTCCGAAGAATCCTGCGTCAAAATCGAACGGCTTGTCGAGAAATCCGCCGTACGGCGACACGGTCTTCCCCGGAGCGCTGCCGGTGGGGTCGTGGTGGTCGGCCACGGGGTACCGGTCGGACGGCACCCGGGTGATGGCATCCGTATTCTCCGTCAGCATTTTCCAGAATGCCTCGACATTCGGCGCGGCGGGAAATCGGCAGCCCATTCCGATAACAGCAATATCTTTCCCGTTCTCGTCATCCAGGTGATTCATACTTCAAATGTATACCAGCGCACATGTTTTATTCGGCGAGAAGTCGTCGGCCTTCCCCGGCCACCTGTGCGTGTGACCGACATACCTGCATTGTTCGGCATTTGCGCATTTATGTTTCCTTGACTGAGACGTGGGTCACGATTAAGTGCGCCAGGGTGCAAAGACCGTCTACTGTCCAGTTGTAGACGCGAGTCCATGTTTTGAGTTGTCGATGCGAGGGGGTCGGTGACGGATGCGTGACTGGTGGCCACAGATCGGGAGAGTGGATCTCCTGTCCGTCCGTGAGAAGGACGTGTTCTGGCTGCTCGGAGCAGGTTGTTCCAATCGCTCCATCTCGGTGCGGCTCCAGGTGACGGAGCGCACCGTCAAGGCCCATGTGGCCCGCATACTCACCAAGTTGGAAGTGGAATCACGCCTTCAGGCCGGCCTCGTCTCGTACATCTACCACCAGACGCAAGGGCGCCATCTCGCCGTGGTCAAGGCCGGCTGAGGCGCCGCGGCCGGTGGGCCGGTCGCTGGCCGGAACCGGCCGCCGCGCCGTGCGCCGTCGGCCAACTTGGTTCGAGGAACGTCAAACCTTTGTGAGGCCGGTGGCCGGGCGGGGGGTGGGGGAGGCGGATCCGTCGTTGCGTCCTTCGCTCCGCGCCGCCGGTTCCGGCTCTTTCGCCGTCCCGCTGTGCAGGAGAATCGAAAATGATTTATCGCAGCCCATTCCAGGAAATAGATCTTCCGAGCCGACCGCTCGACGAATATATTCTGGAGGGCGCTTCGGAGCGCGGTGACCACCCCGCCCTGGTGGACGCGGCGAGCGGCCGGACAATTACCTACGCGGAGCTGGCCGAGCTGGTCGGGTCCGTGGCCGCGGGGCTCGCCGACGCGGGGCTGAAGCCGGGCGAGGTCCTGGCGGTCTACGCCCCGAACTCCCTTTTCTACCCGGTGGCCTGTCTCGCCGCCGCCCGGGCCGGGGCCGCCGTCACCCTGGTGAATGCGCTGGCCACCGCCAAGGACCTGGCCCGCCAGCTGCAAGATGCGGAAGCTCGCATTCTCTTTACCGTGTCCGCATTGCTTCCCACGGTCCGCGAGGCCGGCGGCACCGTGCGCGAGGTGTTCGTCCTGGACGAGGCCGCGGACCACCGGAGCATCGGCGACCTGGCCCGCTCCGGCGCCGGGCGGCCGGCCGCCGACGCCCCCCGGCGCAGCGCGGACACCGCCCTGCTGCCGTACTCCAGCGGCACGTCCGGGGCGCCGAAGGGCGTGGTCCTCACCCACGGCAACGTCACCGCGAACATCGCCCAGATGAGCCACGCCCTGGAGGTCACCCCCGACCACAGGGTGCTGGCCGTGCTGCCCTTCTTCCACGCCTACGGCTTCAGCACGCTGATCGGTGTCACCCTGCGCTCCGGCGCCACCCTGGTGGTCCTGCCGCGCTTCGACCTGGCGGGCTTCCTCGACGTCCTGACCGGGCAGCGCATCACCCACGCGCTGGTGGCGCCGCCCATCGCGCTGGCCCTCGCCAAGCACCCGCTGGTGGAAGGCCGCGACTTCTCCTCGATCCGGCAGCTGCTCAGCGCCGCCGCCCCGCTCAAGCCCGAACTCGCCGAGATGGTCCACCGGCGCATCGGCGTCCCGGTCGTCCAGGCGTACGGCATGACCGAGCTGTCACCCGGCGCCCACGTCCCGCCCCGCGGCCAGACCCCGCCGCCCGGCTCGGTCGGCAAGCCGCTGCCCTCCACCGAGTGCCGGCTGGTCTCACCCGAGAGCGGCCTCGACGTCGCCCCGGGCGCGGAGGGCGAGCTGTGGATCCGCGGCCCCCAGGTCATGCGCGGCTACCTCGGCCGGCCCACCGAGACCGCCGAGGTGGTCGACGAGGACGGCTGGCTGCACACCGGCGACCTGGCCCGGGTGGACGAGGACGGCTGGTTCTTCATCAGCGACCGGGTCAAGGAGCTCATCAAGTACAAGGGCTACCAGGTGCTGCCCGGCGAGCTGGAGGCCGTGCTGCTCACCCACCCCGGTGTCGCCGACGCGGCCGTCGTCGGGGTCGTCGACGAGGACGGCATGGAGACCCCGCGGGCCTATGTCGTCGCCGCGCCGGGCGCCGGGGGCTCCGGGGCGGGCGCCGCGCTCACCGCCGAGGCCGTCATGGAGTACGTCGCGGCCCGGGTGGCCCCGTACAAGAAGGTGCGCTCGGTCGCGTTCCTCGACGCGCTGCCCCGCTCGAACGCGGGCAAGATCCTCCGCCGCGAGCTCCGGAACCTCGCCGCCGGGGCGGGCCCGGCCGGCTCATGAGACCCGGCCCGCCGGGGCCCCGGTCCGGGGCCGGGGTGACCACCGTGGCCGGGGCCGATTCCGCATGGGGCAGAAGGGGGCGGGGAACCGTGGGGGCGGGATCCCCGTTCTCCCGGTGGGGGTACGCGACCAAAAGATCGTCCCCAAGCACGAGCGCATTCTTTTGCCTACCCATTACCCTGGTCGCAAGGCCGCGCAGGGTGGCCACGGAGGAGTGAGGATGAGGAGCAGCAACCCGGTCTTCTCGCGAGGGTTCCGCGACAACGGCTACGCCGGCTTCAACGGTGCCCCGCAGGCCGGGACCGCGGCCCAGGGCAACCCGTACGCGAACAACCCCTACGCGGAGCCCACCAACCCGTACGCGACGAACCCGTACGCGCAGGGCGGCCCCGGCCTCCAGCAGGGCGGCCCGCAGGCCCCGGCGCAGCCGGGCCGGATGACGATGGACGACGTCGTCATGCGCACGGGCACCACGCTGGGCCTGGTCGTCGTCGCGGCGGTCATCGGCTGGGCGGCGAAGATCCCGGTGGGCGTCGGTTTCGCCGCGGGCCTCGTCGCGATGGTGCTCGGCTTCGTCCAGTCCTTCAAGCAGAAGCCGGTCCCCGCGCTGATCCTGGCGTACGCCGCGCTGGAGGGCCTGTTCCTCGGCGTGGTCAGCCGGTCGTACAACCACTACGCGGACGGCGCCCCGGTCCAGGCGGTGCTCGGCACGATCGCCGTGTCCGTCGGTGTCCTGATCGCCTACAAGACGAAGCTGATCCGCGTCGACCGCCGCTTCATCCGCTTTGTGACGGCCGCCGCGATCGGCTTCGTCCTGCTGATGCTGGTGAACGTGCTGTTCGCGGCGTTCGGCGGCGGTGACGGCCTCGGCCTGCGCTCCGGCCCGCTGGGCATCGGCGTCGGCGTCATCGGCGTGCTGATCGGTGCGGCCTTCCTGGCGATCGACTTCAAGCAGATCGAGGACGGCGTCCGCTACGGCGCCCCCCGCGAGATCGCCTGGATGGCGGCCTTCGGCCTCACGCTGTCGCTGGTGTGGATCTACATCCAGATGCTCCAGCTGGTCACCGCCATCACCGGCAACGACTAGCGGCCCGGCCTGACGGCCGGCGGCTGACGAAGGGCCCGGGAAGACATCGTCTTCCCGGGCCCTTCGCATGTGCGTGCCCCGTTGTGCGGTGCTGTTCGGGGGTGGCGTCCGCTACCGGAGCTTCCGCGCGGCCCGTCGGAGGTCGTACTCATGGACGATCGCTTTGGCATGGCCGTAGGCGAGGTCGTGCTCTCCACGGAGCCAGCTCACCTTCTCCTCGAACCGGAAGAGGGAAGGGCCTTCTTCTACCGTGCGCAGCCAGTCCGCGACTTCACGGCCGGTGCAGTGAGGGATTCGGGAGAGCAGGTTCCGGTGGGTCTCGTCGGAGAAGACGTGGGACATCGGCGCCTCCGGACGCGTCGGCTGATGGTCCTTCCTGTCACCGTGCCTGAGTGTTCATCCGTTGGCAACAGTCCGTCGGCGGCGCATAGGCTCGCGCTGTGGATGATGTGACGCCTCTTCTGGCCGCCGTGGACGCATACGCCGACCGGCTGCGGTCCCTGCCGCAGTCCCGTCTGAGCAGGGGGGCGGCTGCGGAAGCGCTGGCCCTGGCCCGAGAGTTGGCCGCCTGGACCCAGCGGCTGGAGGAACCGGACGGGGCGGCGGAGCCGCGCGAGATGCCGGACGCGGGGATGTTCGCGGTGGCCGATCAGGTGGCGGTGGCGGGCCACGATCTGGCCGAGGCGCTGTCCCTGGCGGGTGCGGGTGCCTTGCCGGAGGGGGTGGGGGTGGGGGAGGCGGTGGCCCGGGTGGAGGAGGCGGGGCGGCGGAGCGGGGTTGTGTGACGGGGTGGGGGCGGGTGCCGGCCGCTGCGCGGGGCCTTTCCCCAGCCCCGCCCCTTCCCGAAACCGGGGCTGCGCCCCGGACCCGGTGTCCTCAAACGCCGGACGGGCTGAAATCAGCCCGTCCGGCGTTTGAGGACATTCGGGAAGGGGCGGGTAGGGGAAAAAGCCCGCCGCAGGCGCACCCCCCGCACCCTTACGGCGAAGCGATCACCCGATCCGCCAGGACATAAATCCTCTCCGCCGCACACGAGAACGTCAGCGCGTACGCCCCCGAAACCCCCGACCCCCCGAGAAGCACAGGCGCGTCCCCCGCGTCCAGCGCCGCCCCCAGCCGCTCCGCCGTCTCCCGGTGCCCCGGTGTCATGCAGAGCGTCGTGCCGTCGGCGAAGACGTACACGTCGAGGGTGCCCAGCGGCCCGGGCCGTACGTCGGTCAGCGGAATGCGGGCGTCGGAAAGTTCGGCGAGCCGCTCGACGGTGCTCTCGTGGTCTCCGGCGAGGCCCGCCGGGGTGAAGTCGGGGTGGGAGGGGTGCCGGCGGCGCGCGGCGGCCAGCTCCGGGGACTCCTCGGCCTCCGCCTCGGCGGCCGACGCCGCCTCGCTCAGCGGCTCCAGGCCCACGAGGTCGGCCTGGCGGGGCAGGTACAGGCTGCCGTACGGGCCCTCGGGGCCCAGCAGGTCGTCACCGAGCCCGGGCAGGCCGCCGAGCAGCGACGGGGCGTCCGCGCCGCTGGGGTCCCTGGCCTCCTGGGCCGCCCAGAACGCGCGGGCCTCGGCGAGCTCGCGCTCGCGCTCCTCGGCGAGGGCGTCGGCGACGGCGGCCCGTATCTCCGCGATCTCGGCCCCGGGGGCGGGCCGGGCGTGCGGCACCTGGGCGCGCTCACGCCGCTCCGCGCCGGCCGCGGCGAGGTCGGCGCGCAGGGCCGCGATCTGCTTGCGCAGGCCGCGCGTGCTGTGGAGGGCGGCGGCACCCGCCGCCGTGGCGGTGGCAGCGGCAAGCAGCAGGGCAAGGGACAAGGCGCTCACTGACGTACTCCCGGTGCTATAGGTCCCCCAGATTCCTACCTCAGCTTCGCTCGTGATGCTGTATGGCTACAGTGCAAAACGTCATGAAGGGGACGGGACTTAGGGCCCGGACGTTGTCTCTTCAACATATCTGACCTGCGGAAACGAATCGCCCCCAGGACGTTGGTCACATCCTGGGGGCGATTCGGTCACGGTCCCGCACGGGAGCCGGAGCAACCGTTCCTGCCCGGCTCAGCCGTGCGCGTCTTCGCCGCGCTCCAGCTCAGCTCAGCCGCTCGCGACCCATGCGCGTCTTCACTTCGCTTCCGCTGCGCTCCAGCTCAGCTCAGCCGCTCGCGACCCATGCGCGTCTTCGCCTCGCTTCCGCTGCGCTCCAGCTCAGCTCAGCCGCTCGATCACCATCGCCATGCCCTGCCCGCCACCCACGCACATCGTCTCCAGCCCGAACTGCTTGTCGTGCCACTGGAGGGAGTTGATCAGCGTGCCGGTGATCCGGGCGCCCGTCATGCCGAAGGGGTGGCCGACCGCGATCGCGCCGCCGTTGACGTTCACCCGGTCCAGGTCCGCGCCCAGCGCCTGGTAGGACGGGATGACCTGGGCCGCGAACGCCTCGTTGATCTCGATCAGGTCGATGTCGCCGATGCCCAGCCCGGCCCGGCGCAGCGCCTGCTTGCTGGCCTCGACCGGGCCGAAGCCCATGATCTCGGGGGAGAGCGCCGAGACGCCGGTCGAGACGATCCGCGCCAGCGGGGTCAGGCCCAGCTCGCGCGCCTTGGTGTCGGACATGATCACCAGGGCGGCGGCGCCGTCGTTGAGCGGGCAGCAGTTGCCCGGCGTGATCAGGCCGTCCGGGCGGAAGGACGGCTTCAGGCCCTGTACGCCCTCCAGGGTCACCCCCGCGCGCGGACCGTCGTCCTTGCTGACGACCGTGCCGTCCGGGGTGGTGACCGGGGTGATCTCGCGGGCCCAGAAGCCGTTCTTGATGGCCTCCTCGGCGAGGTTCTGCGAGCGGACGCCGAACTCGTCCATCTCCTGGCGGCTGATGCCCTTCAGCCGCGCCAGGTTCTCGGCGGTCTGGCCCATCGCGATGTACGCGTCCGGCACCAGGCCGTCCTCGCGCGGGTCGTGCCATTCGTCTGCGCCCTGCTCGGCGCGGGCGGCCGTACGGGCCTCGGCCTCGGCGAAGAACGGGTTGTGGCTGCCGGGCATGCCGTCGGAGGAGCCGTGCACGCTCCGGGAGACCGTCTCGACACCCGCCGAGATGAAGACGTCGCCCTCGCCCGCCTTGATGGCGTGCAGCGCCATCCGCGAGGTCTGCAGCGACGAGGAGCAGTAGCGGGTGATCGTGCAGCCGGGCAGGTGGTCCATGCCCATCTGGACGGCCACGATCCGGCCGAGGTTGTGGCCCTGCTCGCCGCCGGGCAGGCCGCAGCCGAGCATCAGGTCGTCGATGTCGCGCGGGTCGAGCTCCGGGACCTTGGCGAGCGCGGCGCCGATGATCGTCGCGGTCAGGTCGTCGGCGCGCAGCTCCTTCAGCGAGCCCTTGAAGGCGCGGCCGATCGGCGAGCGGGCGGTTGAGACGATCACGGCTTCGGGCATCACGGCTCCAGTGGGCGTGGGAAGGCGGGCCTGAGGCGGGCCTGTCGAGGGCCTGGTGGGGCGGGACGACAGGGCCTGTTGGAAGTTACCCGTCCGTAGGGCTCTGGTCACGGCTTGGTGGCTGTGATGCGGGCCTCTTTTCTAAGCGCCCGCTCAGGGCGCGGAATTCCCGCAGGCGCGGGGCGGGGGTCCGCCGGACCGGGCGGACCCCCGCCGACGCCTCTCAGGACCCCCGTCCCACCCGCAGCCACGCGTGGTGCGGCGTCGCCTCCGTGTGCGCCGGCAGGTGCCGCCGCTTGCGGTGCTTGAGCAGCGCCCAGCGGCCGCGTGCCGCCGTGACCTCGGTGCCGCCCTCGGCCGCCGCCTCCGCGGCCGCCCGGGCCACCGGCAGGATGCCCTCGCGGCGCGCCACGTCCGGCCGCTCCTCGTCCTCCGGCCACAGCCCCAGCGCCGCGCACAGCGTCGGCAGCACGGCCATCGCCGCCGTGGCGTAGCCCTCCGCGGACGGGTGGTAGTTGTCGGGCCCGAACAGCTCCCGGGGGTTCTCCGCGAACTCCGGGCCCAGCAGGTCGCCGAGCGAGACCGTACGGCCGCCGGCCTCCAGGACGCCTATCGTCTGAGCCGCCGCCAGCTGACGGCTCAGCCGCTTGGCCACCCAGCGCAGCGGCTGGTAGACCGGCTCGATCGTGCCCAGGTCGGGGCAGGTGCCGACCACCACCTCGCTGCCCGCCTCACGCAGCCTGCGCACCGCGTCGGACAGCAGCCGCACGGAGCGGGCCGCCGGCATCCCGTGGGTGACGTCGTTCGCCCCGATCATGATCACGCACACATCGGGGGCCGGGCCGTCCTCGGTCAGCAGGGTGACCTGCCGGTCCAGGTCGTGGGACTGGGCGCCGGACAGCGCCACGTTGCGCAGCGTCACCGGCCGCTCGGCGACCGCCGCGAGCCCGGAGGCCAGCAGGGCCCCGGGCGTCTGCCGGGGCCGGTGCACCCCCTGGCCGGCCGCCGTGGAGTCGCCGAGGACCCCCAGCAGCAGCGGATCCCGGCCGAGCCGGTGGACGAACGCGGAGCCGTAGCGGCCGTCCGCGTGCGGCGGTGCCTCATGGGCCCCGCCGACCACTCGCTTGGCCAGCCGCGCCTCGGTGAGCAGCACGCCCACCGCCGTCGCGCCCAGCAGACCGATACCGCCACCGCCGTACGCCGCGGCGGCCGCGATCCGCCGTGCGACTCTCGCCCTCGACATGGACATGGGCCCGGACCTCCTCCCGCTCCGACGGTACGCACCCCCGCCGGACCCCGCTAACTGGTTGTTGCCCCGAGCACACCCCCGTGCAACGCGGGCCGTGTCCCCTCGACGGCGCAATAGGCTGGAGATACGGGTACGCGATGCGCTAGTGCCCCTGACCGCGGAGATCACCGTGCAGTATCACGATTCGATGGTTGAGCTTGTCGGCAACACCCCGCTTGTGAAGCTCAACAGCGTGACCGAAGGCATTCAGGCCACCGTGCTTGCCAAGGTCGAGTACTTCAACCCCGGCGGTTCCGTGAAGGACCGGATCGCCGTGCGGATGATCGAGGCCGCCGAGAAGTCCGGCGAGCTCAAGCCCGGCGGCACCATCGTGGAGCCGACCTCCGGCAACACCGGTGTGGGTCTGGCGATCGTGGCCCAGCAAAAGGGCTACAAGTGCATCTTCGTGTGCCCGGACAAGGTGTCCAACGACAAGATCAACGTGCTGCGCGCCTACGGTGCCGAGGTCGTCGTCTGCCCGACGGCCGTCGACCCGGAGCACCCGGACTCCTACTACAACGTCTCGGACCGCCTCGTGCAGGAGACGCCGAACGCCTGGAAGCCGGACCAGTACAGCAACCCCAACAACGCCCTGTCGCACTACCACTCCACCGGTCCGGAGATCTGGGAGCAGACCGAGGGCAGGATCACTCACTTTGTGACCGGCGTGGGCACCGGCGGCACCATCAGCGGCACCGGCCGCTACCTCAAGGAGGTCAGCGACGGCCGGGTCAAGGTCATCGGCTCCGACCCGGAGGGCTCCGTCTACAGCGGCGGCTCCGGCCGTCCGTACCTGATCGAGGGCGTCGGCGAGGACTTCTGGCCCAGCGCCTACGACGGCACGGTGACCGACGAGATCATCGCGGTCTCCGACAAGGACGCCTTCCAGATGACCCGCCGCCTCGCCCGCGAGGAGGGCCTGCTCGTCGGCGGCTCCTGCGGCATGGCCGTCGTCAGCGCCCTGGAGCTCGCCAAGCGCCTCGGCCCGGACGACGTCGTCGTCGTGCTGCTGCCCGACAGCGGCCGCGGCTACCTCAGCAAGATCTTCAACGACGAGTGGATGGCGGACTACGGCTTCCTGGAGGAGCCGGGCGACGCCGCCCGCGTCGCCGACGTGCTGCGCCGTAAGGACGGCGGCCTGCCCTCGCTGGTGCACATGCACCCCGAGGAGACGGTCGGTCAGGCCATCGAGGTGCTCCGCGAGTACGGTGTCTCGCAGATGCCCATCGTCAAGCCGGGCGCGGGGCACCCCGATGTGATGGCCGCCGAGGTCATCGGCTCGGTCGTGGAGCGCGAGCTGCTGGACGCCCTGTTCACGCAGCGCGCCTCGCTCACCGACCCGCTGGAGAAGCACATGTGCCCGCCGCTGCCGCAGGTCGGCTCCGGTGAGCCGGTCGCGGACCTGATGGCGGTGCTCGGCGAGGCCGACGCGGCCGTCGTGATCGTCGAGGGCAAGCCCAAGGGCGTCGTCAGCCGCCAGGACCTGCTGGCCTTCCTGGCCGAGGGCGCCGCTCCCGCCAAGTAGGCCCGGTGGGCACCGTCCTGACGGCAAGCGGGCGTCAGGTCACACGGGCGACGCGTAAAAGGTACGTATGCGTCACGCGTCCGCAGCACGGGCTTAACAACGGTCCGGCATATTGAGGGGTGTCGGCGAGGGTCCGCCCGGACCGGCACCCAGTGCGGCGGCAGGAACTCCGGAGCGGCTCCCGGACTCCACGGCCGTCCGGACGCGGGTGAACCGGCCCTGACCCGGAACCGTGTCCTCGTGGGGGACCGCCGTCGTCCCGACTCCGGCCTCGGCCGGGGTACGGCGGCCCCCCGCCACCTCTCCCCGGCGCGCTCCTGTGAGGGTTCGTCAGAGCCCCTCGGGGCCCGCCGGGTCCACGGCTGCCGCTCCGCGGCCTCCTCGGCGCCCGTCACGCCTCGTCGTGCGGCCCGCGGTGGCGCGACCAGGGGAACACCCCGGCCGAGTTGAGCGCGTTGACGCCCACGATGCCCGCCCAGGTCACCAGCAGACCGGGCAGCTGGGCGTTGGCGACGCCGATGGCGGACAGCGGGATCGCCAGCACCAGCGAGATCGCGGCGAAGCCGAACCGCTCCCCGAAGCTCGCGGGTCCCGTGTCGGCGGGCCGCGGGCGGGCGCCCCGGGCGGCGGCCATCTGCCGCTCCGCCAGGTGACGGCGCACATGGCGGTCGATCGTGTCGTCGATCTTCCTGTCGACCTTGTCCAGGAAGCCGTCGACCAGCTCCGACTCGTACTCCGGCCCCAGCTCCTTACGGGTCTGCAGGGTCGCGTCGAGTTCCTTCTTCAGCTCTGACTTCGTCTCGGGGTCGTGGACCGTCATGCTGACGACGATACGGTCACGGGAGCCCCGGGTCGTTGGGGCTAGCACCCGTATCCGCAGTGGGGTTGTCCCCGGTCCGCCGGCGGACCCCCGTGGAAGGAGCAAGTCCGTGCCCGAACCGACCGTACCCCTGCTGACGTCCCTCGCCGCCGGCCCGGGCGGCCCCGGTGGCTCCGACCTGCCCGACGCCCTGACCGTCGCCGGCCGGACCTGCTCGCGGGAGGAACTGCTGGGCGCCGCGGCCGCCGTGGCGCACCGGATCGCCGGGGCGCCGTCCGTGGCCGTCCAGGCGGAGGCGACGCTGGAGACCGTCGTCGCCGTCGTGGGCGCGCTGCTGGCCGGGGTGCCCGCCGTGCCGCTGCCGCCGGACGCCGGGCCCGCCGAGCGGGACCACATCCTGCGCGACTCCGGGGCCGCCCTGGTGCTGGGCAACGGCGGCGACCTGCCGGTCGACGTGACGGAGCGGGCCGACTGGTCCGGCGCCGAGCCGGACCCCTCGGCCACCGCCCTGATCCTCTACACCTCCGGCACCACCGGCTCGCCCAAGGGCGTCCTCATCCCGCGCGCGGCCGTCGCCGCCGGTCTGGACGGGCTCGCCGAGGCGTGGGCGTGGACGGCCGAGGACACCCTCGTCCACGGCCTGCCGCTGTTCCATGTGCACGGCCTGGTCCTCGGGGTGCTGGGTGCCCTGCGCACCGGCTGCCGGCTCGTCCACACCGGCCGGCCCGCCCCGGCGGCGTACGCGGCGGCCGGCGGCAGCCTCTACTTCGGCGTGCCGACCGTCTGGTCCCGCGTGGTCCGGGAGCCGGCCGTCGCCCGTGAGCTCGGCAAGGCGCGGCTGCTGGTGTCGGGCAGCGCCGCGCTGCCCGCGCCCGTCTTCCGCGACCTGGAGGCGCTCACCGGGCAGCGGCCCGTGGAGCGCTACGGCATGACGGAGACCCTGATCACCGTCTCCACCAGGGCCGACGGCGACCGGCGGCCCGGTTCGGTGGGTCTGCCGCTGCCGGGCATACGGACCAGGCTGGCGCGCACCGAGAACGGCGTCGGCGAGCTGGAGGTGTCCGGGCCGACCCTCTTCGCGGGCTACCTCGGCCGCCCGGAGGCGACGGCGGCCGCGCACACCGAGGACGGCTGGTTCCGCACCGGCGACATCGCCACCCTCGACCCCGACGGCATGCACCGCATCGTGGGCCGGGCCTCCGTCGACCTGATCAAGACCGGTGGCTACCGGGTCGGCGCGGGAGAGGTCGAGAACGCCCTCCTGGACCACCCGGCGGTGCGCGAGGCGGCCGTCGTCGGCGTGGACCACGACGACCTCGGGCAGGAGATCGTCGCCTATGTGGTGGCCGACGGGGTGTCCGAGCGGACCCTGATCGACTTCGTGGCCGGGCACCTCTCCGCACACAAGCGGCCCCGCCGCGTCCGGTTCCTGGAGGCGCTGCCGCGCAACGCGATGGGCAAGCCGCAGAAGAAGCTCCTCCCGCCCCTGTGACGAGGGCAGGACCGGGGAAAGCGCCGGTCCTGCATAATTCCATGCAGGACCAGGGGCCGTGAATGACCGTGCGAGGCCCCGTCGGCGGACCCGCCGGCGGTCCGTACCGAGAACGTGGAGGGCCGATGAGTGACAACGGAGGCGAGCCGGAAGCCACCGCGCGCCTGCAGAAGCTCTTCGAGGGGCACCGGCTGACGCCCACCCAGCGCCGGATCGCCCACTGCGTGGTGCGGCGGGCCGCCGACGCGCCGTTCCTCTCCAGCGTCGAGCTCGCCGAGCTCGCGGGCGTCAGCCAGCCGTCCGTGACCCGTTTCGCGGTCGCCCTCGGCTTCGACGGCTACCCCGCCCTGCGCCGCCATCTGCGCGAGGTCGTCCCCACCGCCGCCGAGCCCGGCGAGAGCTCGTACAACGAGTACCAGGAGGCGGTACAGGCGGAGATCGACAACCTCCGCCACCTCGCGTCCCTGCTCGCCGACCCCGAGCCCGTCGCGCGGGCCGGGCGGCTGCTCGCGCGCTCCCGGCCGCTGCCCGTGCTCGGCCTGCGCGCGGCCACCGCGCAGGCGGCGGGCTTCGCCTACTTCGCGCGCAAGGTCCACCCGGACGTCCGGCTGTTCGACGAGGGCGGCACGCTCCTCGCCGACCGCATCGACGCGGCCGTACGGGCCGGCGCGAGCACCCTGCTGTGCTTCGCGCTGCCCCGCCACCCGCGCGAGGTGGTCGAGGCGCTGGAGTACGCGCGGGGCGAGGGGCTGACGGTCGTCACCGTCGCGGACTCCACCTTCGCCCCCGTCGCCCGCCACAGCGACCTGCTGCTGCCCGCCGCCGTCGGCACCGGGCTCGCCTTCGACACGGCGTGCGCGCCGATGCTGCTGGGGCGGGTACTGCTGGAGGCCATGTGCGACGCGCTGCCTGACGCGCAGGCGCGGCTGGAGGAGTTCGACGCGAAGGCGGCGGCGCGGGGGTTGTTCGTCGAGTGAGGGTGGGGGCGGTGCCGCTGCGCGGGGCTTTTCCCCACCCCGCCCCTTCCCGAACGGGGCTCCGCCCCGGACCCCGGTCCTCAAGCGCCGGACGGGCTGATTTCAGCCCGTCCGGCGCTTGAGGACAATTCGGGAAGGGGCGGGGTGGGGAAAAGCCCCGCCGCAGGCGTACCCCCGCCCGGCCCCGTCCTCACGCCCCACCGGCCCCCCGCATCTCCGGGAAGCGGCCCGAGGCGCCGTCCAGAAGGCCCCCGTCCCGGCCCTTCAGGAAGCGGTCGAAGAACGCCACCACATACGCCCGCGTCGCCGACACCACCCGCTCCGGCCGTACCGTCCCCAGGACCCCCGTCAGGTCGGCCCCGGACAGCGCGCCCTGCCGGGACAGCGCCGGCAGCAGGGAAGCGGCGTCGGTGTACGCGCCGTGCCGGGAACCGGCCGTCGTCAGCTCGGCGGTCCAGCCGTGCGAGTGCCGCCGGAACGCCGTCCACGACGGCCGGTTCTCCGCCGCGTCCGGCCCTTCGGAGCCCATCAGCAGGAACGGCCGGTCCAGGCCCTCGCGCGCGGCGCCGCTCAGCGTGTTCCCGGTGGCGTCCGGGAGGGGGAAGGCCATCTGCCCGTCCATGTTGACGCCCGCCCCGACCCGGCGGTCCTCCAGCATGGTCTGGGCGGCGGTCAGCCCGCCCATGGAGTGCCCGGCCATGCCGACGCGCCGCAGGTCCACGGCGTCGCCCAGACCGGGCGGCAGGGCCCGCCGCCATCCGTCGCCGCCCAGCGTGTCGAGGACGAGGCGGACGTCGCCCACGCGCGCCGCCAGCGACCGGCGCAGCGCGGCGTCGATCTCGGGAGGCCCGGTACGGGGGTCCTTGGCGAGCGCGGGCAGCACGGACTCCGCGAGGCGCCCGCCGGGGAGGGAGACCTCCGACGAGTCGTAGGTGTGGTCGACCGTGACGACGAGGTAGCCGCGCGAGGCCAGCTCCTCCACCAGGCCGGTGTTCCAGGTGCGCGGATCGCCGAGGCCCGCCGAGTACAGGACGACCGGCAGGGACCGGGCGCCGCGCGCCACCGGTGCGTCCACGCGCGCGTGCGTGCGCGTGGCCGACCAGTCGGCCGCGCCCGCGCGCACCCGGTAGTTGCCCTCCGCCGCGCCGCCCGCCGCGCCGAAGTGGCCGGCGGACGCGGCGTCCATGTGCGGGGCGATCCGGCCGGACCCGCCCCCGTCCGCCGGGTAGAACAGGCTGATCATCACCTCGCGGTCCCCGCTCTCCGGCTTCCACGGGTCCCGGCGGGCGGCGTCCACCAGGTGCCGGGTCGTCGTGCCGACGGCGTACGGGCCGGTGGGGCCGGCAGCGCCGCGTGCGGCCGGGTCGCGGCCGCCGTGCCGGACGGCGCCTCCAGCGCCCCGCCCGGCCGGTCGCCGTGCCCAGCAGGGCTGTCCCGGCCAGCACCCCCGCCGCCAGCGCGGCCCGCCGCCTCAGTCCCCGCTCGTGCGCCGCCATTCCCGCTCCTCCCGTTCGGCCGGAGCGCCGACTCTAGGGAAAGGGGCTGTCCGGACACGTCATACGGCGGAGCCAACACGCGGGTGCTACCCGGGTATGACACGCGCTCCGGCCCCGCCCCGCCCGCTTCTCAGCCCGCACTCAGATTCGTTGGCTAGCCTGCCGCGCGGATTCCGGCCGGATCCACGGTGGGTGCGGGCCGGATCCGGGCAGGTTCGATCCGGGGACCGAGAGTTCCCGGGGCAGGAGGAGGTGCGTCGTGGGGCGCGGTGCGTATGCGCTGGCACGGGTGGCGGTGGCCGTCAGGGCGGCCGCGGGCCCGCTGTGGTGGGCGGGACTCTTGAGCGCGGGGGCCGGCACGCTGGTGCCGGGGCTCACCGGGCGCCGGATCGGGGTGACGGCGGGCGCGGCGCTGTTCCTGATCGTGGCCGCCGTGGTCTTCGCGGTGCGCCGCGGGCGGTACGGGGAGCTGGCGCGCGGCGCGTCGCGGGCGGGCCGGTCCGTCTTCCTCCAGGACCGCGCCGTGACCCTGCGGAACGGGCGGCGGGCCGCCCGCTGGTGGCTGGCGCTCGCCTTCCTCGCGGCCGTCGGCTCCTCCTTCGCCGTGCCCGCCGCCGCCGGGCTGGCGATGGCCGGGGCGGGCGCCGGGCTGTGGGCGAAGGCCCGCTGGCTGGGCGGGCTGGAGCGGCGGGCGGAGAGCCTGCTGTGGGTGCGGGTGGACAGCGCCCGGCGCGGCCCCGCCGGGCGGGACGTCCGCGGCTACGAGACCACCGGCCTCTCCGCCGGGGACGCGGCACCGGGCGGCGCGCGGCGCAGGACCCGGCGGACGAGGCCGGGCGTCAGCGCAGCGCGCTGAGGTCGGCGGCGAGCGAGCCGCCGCTCTCCTCGACGAGCTCGCCGAGCGACTGCGGACGGCGTACGGGCACGAAGCGCACGTTAGGGCCCCCGCCGGGGTGCTCCCCGGATTCCCCGGGCGCGTCGGTGAACGTCTCCGTGCGACCTTCTGCGGACGCGTAGCCGTAAACCCCCGGGCGGGGCAGAGAGTTGTACGCGAAGTGGTTCGAGAAGTAGTACGCGCCGGTGTCCAGCAGCGCCACGTGGTCGCCCGGCTCCAGGAGCGGCAACGGCCGGTCCGCCGCGACCAGGTCGCCCGCGAAGCAGCAGGGCCCGGCGACGTCCTGCGGCACCGGCGCGCCCTCCTTGGGCCGCCCCAGCGCGTCGAAGGCGGCCACGCGCAGCGGCCAGGCGGCGGGCGCGAACACCGTCCGCGCCGCGACCTGGGCGCCCGCGTGCGTCACCGCGATCCGCCGGCCGCCGGCCGACTTGGTGTACTCCACCCGGGCCAGCACCGTGCCGCTCTTGGCCAGCAGCGACCGGCCGAACTCGGTGACCAGGCCGTAGCGCCCGTCGAACAGGGCGGGCACGGTCACGTCGAGCAGCCGCGCGTATTCCCGGAACGTCGGCGTCACCTCCTCGGAGGCGAAGTTGACGGGCAGCCCGCCCCCGATGTCCAGGGTCCGCACCTGCTGCCCGCCGACGGCCCGGTTGACCTCCTCGGCCAGCTCGTACGCGGCCCGGACCCCCTCGGCCATCAGCTCCGGCGGGCAGCCCTGCGAACCGACGTGGGCGTGCATCCGGGTGAGCCAGGGCCGCTCCGCGAAGGCGCGGACCAGCCATGCGCGCGCCCCCTCGTCGCGCATCGCCACCCCGAATTTGGACGTTTCCGTGGCCGTGCTCATCGCCCCGATGCTGCCCGCGCCGAGCTGCGGGTTCACCCGTACGCCCAGTACGGAGGCGGTCGGCGCGGACCGTACGAGCGCGTCCAGGCGGGCCAGCTCCTGACGGCTGTCGGCGTTGACCGCGATGCCCAGGGCGAGCGCCTCGCGCAGCTCCGCGTCCGTCTTCGCGGGGGAGTCCAGGACCGTCCGTCCGGGCGCCACGCCCGCGGCGCGCGCCAGCGCGAGCTCCCCGGGGCTCGCCACCTCGCAGCCCAGCCCCTCCCCGGCGAGCAGCCGCAGCACGGGCACCAGTGACGCGGCCTTCACGGCGAAGGCGTGCAGCACCTCCGTGCCGGGCGCGGTGACCTCCTCGAAGGCGGCCCGCAGCGCGGCGGCGGCCGTACGGACGCCCCGCACGTCCAGCAGCCCGATCACGGGGTGCCGCGCGCCGATCAGACCGTCCCGCACGGCCGCCCGGACGGCGGCCTCACGTCGCTCGCGCGCGCTCGCGCTCTCCGGGCCCATGCGTCCACTCCACCACCCGGCGGGGCGGGATGCCATGGGGACGGGGCCGGCGGTGCCCCGCGGGCGGCTCTCCGCCGGACGGGCTGAAAATCAGCCCGTCCGGCGATCGAGGACATTCGGGAAGGGGCGGGGTGGGGAAGAGCCCCGCAGGGCACCACGTACGGCGACTTCCCCATCGGTCCCGGCACACCTGTTGACTGGAGGTATTCACTGCCACAAGATGTGAAGTGTTCTATTCAATGGTCTCTACGGAGCGCCAGGGAGGCAGGGCCCCATGTCAGGACCGCGACCCGTTCGAGCACCGCGAGGTACCGAGCTGAGCACCTTGGGGTGGCAGCAGGAAGCCGCTCTGCGGATGCTGCAGAACAACCTCGACCCGGAGGTCGCCGAGCACCCGGACAAGCTCGTCGTCTACGGCGGCACGGGCAAGGCCGCCCGTGACTGGCGCTCGTTCGACGCCATGGTGCGCACCCTGCGGACGCTGAAGCAGGACGAGACGATGCTCGTCCAGTCCGGCCGGCCGGTCGGCGTGATGCAGACGCACGAATGGGCCCCGCGCGTCCTCATCGCCAACTCCAACCTCGTCGGCGACTGGGCCAACTGGGAGGAGTTCCGGCGGCTGGAGGCCCTCGGCCTCACCATGTACGGGCAGATGACCGCCGGTTCGTGGATCTACATCGGCACCCAGGGCATCCTCCAGGGCACGTACGAGACCTTCGCGGCCGTGGCGGCCAAGAAGTTCGGCGGCACGCTCGCCGGGACGATCACCCTCACGGCCGGCCTCGGCGGCATGGGCGGCGCCCAGCCGCTCGCCGTCACCATGAACGACGGCGTCGCGATCTGTATCGACTGCGACCCGCGCGCCATCGACCGCCGCATCGAGCACCGCTACCTGGACGTCAAGGCAGACTCCCTCGACCACGCCCTCCAGCTGGCCGTGGAGGCGCGGGACGCGCGCCGCCCGCTCTCCATCGGCGTGCTGGGCAACGCGGCCGAGCTCCTCCCGCAGCTGCTGGCGATGAACGCCCCCGTCGACATCGTCACGGACCAGACCTCCGCCCACGACCCGCTGTCGTACCTGCCGGTCGGCGTCGACTTCGACGACATGGCCGCCTACGCCGCCGAGAAGCCCGCCGACTTCACGACCCGGGCGCGCGAGTCGATGGCCCGGCACGTCGAGGCCATGGTCGGCTTCCAGGACGCGGGCGCCGAGGTCTTCGACTACGGCAACTCCATCCGCGGCGAGGCCCGGCTCGCGGGCTACACCCGCGCCTTCGACTTCCCCGGCTTCGTCCCCGCCTACATCCGGCCGCTGTTCTGCGAGGGCAAGGGCCCCTTCCGCTGGGCGGCCCTCTCCGGCGACGCGGCCGACATCCACAAGACCGACAAGGCGATGCTCGAACTCTTCCCCGAGAACGAGTCCCTCGCCCGCTGGATCAAGATGGCCGGCGAGCGGGTCCACTTCCAGGGCCTGCCCGCCCGGATCTGCTGGCTCGGCTACGGCGAGCGCGACAAGGCGGGCGAGCGCTTCAACGAGATGGTCGCCGACGGCACCCTCGCCGCGCCGCTGGCCATCGGCCGCGACCACCTCGACTGCGGCTCGGTGGCCTCGCCCTACCGCGAGACCGAGGCCATGCTCGACGGCTCCGACGCGATCGCCGACTGGCCGCTGCTGAACGCCATGGTGAACGTCGCCTCCGGCGCCTCCTGGGTCTCCCTCCACCACGGCGGCGGCGTCGGCATGGGCCGCTCCATCCACGCGGGCCAGGTCACGGTCGCCGACGGCACGAAGCTCGCGGGCGAGAAGATCCGCCGCGTACTGACGAACGACCCGGGCATGGGCGTCATCCGCCACGTCGACGCGGGCTACGACATCGCGGACTCGGTGGCGGAGGCCAAGGGTGTCCGCGTCCCGATGCGGGAAGAGGCGTGAGCTCCGCTGCGGGCAATCGTCCCGCTGGGCGGGACGGGTGGGCGCAGCCCGACCACCGGCCCGCACCCGGAACGGAAACCCCCGGTGCGGGGAGCGCGCCTTCGCCGGGGGCGGGCCTGGGCGTGCCCACCCTCCCCCGGCCACCGCTGGGAGGTGCCCCCAGCCCAGCGGAACGACTGCCCACAGCCTCTTCCTTCCACGAGATGTGGGCCGATCTACGGCCCATCGGCCGCAACGCGGCCTCCGGCGGATACCGTCGCTACGCCTGGACCCCCGCCGACACCGACTGCCGCGACTGGTTCCAGGCACAGGCCGAGTCCCGGGGCCTCGCCTACGAGCTGGACCGGAACGGCAACCAGTGGGCCTGGCTGGGCGACCCCACCGCGGGCGACGCCGTCGTCACCGGCTCCCACCTGGACTCCGTCCCCGACGGCGGGGCCTTCGACGGCCCCCTCGGCGTGGTGTCGTCCTTCGCCGCCCTGGACGAGCTCCGCGCCCGCGGCACCCGGCCCACCCGGCCCCTCGCCGTCGTCAACTTCGGCGACGAGGAGGGCGCCCGCTTCGGGCTGGCCTGTGTGGGCTCCCGGCTCGCCGCCGGACAGCTCACCCGCGAAGCCGCCCGGGAGCTGCGCGACGCCGACGGCGTCACCCTGCCGCAGGCGATGGAGCGCGCCGGGCACGACCCGGAGGCCATCGGGGCCGATCCCGAGCGGCTGGCCCGGATCGGCGCCTTCGTCGAGCTCCACGTCGAACAGGGCCGCGCCCTGGACCTCTCCGGCGACCGGGTGGGCATCGCCTCCGCCATCTGGCCGCACGGCCGCTGGCGGTTCGACTTCCACGGCGAGGCCAACCACGCCGGCACCACCCGCATCGAGGACCGCCGCGACCCGATGCTCACCTACGCCAACACCGTCCTCGCCGCCCGGAAGAAGGCCCGCCTCGCCGGGGCCCTCGCCACCTTCGGCAAGGTCAGCGTCGAGCCGAACGGCGTCAACGCCATCCCGTCCCTGGTCCGCGGCTGGCTGGACTCCCGCGCGGCCGACCAGGACACCCTCGACCTGGTGATCGCCGAGATCGAGAAGGCGGCCGTCGAGCGCGGCGAGCGCGACGGCATCGACGTCCGGATCACCCGGGAGTCCTTCACCCCCGTCGTCGAATTCGAACACGCCCTGCGCGACGAGCTCGGCCGGATCCTGGGCGGGAACGTCCCCGTCCTCGGCACGGGCGCGGGACACGACGCCGGAATCCTCTCCGGGACCGTTCCGACCGCCATGCTGTTCGTACGCAACCCCACGGGCGTCTCGCACTCACCCGCCGAGACGGCGGACGAGGACGACTGCCTGGCCGGGGTCACCGCACTCGCCGACGTACTGGAGGGCCTGGCGTGTCGCTGACGGCACAGACTTACTGGGCGGAACACGCCTGGCTCGACACCGGGGTCGAGCAGGGCGTGGTCATCAAGACGGGCACGGACGGCCGGATCGCGTCCGTCCGCAAGGGGGCGAAGAAGCCGCCGACGGGCTCGGTGACCCTGCGCGGGCTCACGCTCCCCGGGCTGGCCAACGCCCACTCGCATGCTTTCCACCGCGCCCTGCGCGGCACGGTGCAGCAGGGCGAGGGGACCTTCTGGACCTGGCGCGACCTCATGTACGGCGTGGCCGACCGCCTCACCCCCGACAGCTACTTCGCGCTCGCCCGCGCGACCTACGCCGAGATGGCCCTCGCCGGCATCACCGCCGTCGGGGAGTTCCACTACCTCCACCACGCCCCCGGCGGCGCCGCCTACGACAACCCCAACGCCATGGGCGAGGCCCTGATCGCGGCCGCCGCCGAGGCCGGTATCCGCATCACCCTCCTCGACACCTGCTACCTCTCCTCCGGCTTCGGCGCGCCGCCCAGCCGGCACCAGCTCCGCTTCAGCGACACCACCGCCGAGCGGTGGGCCGAGCGGGCCGCCGGGCTCAAGGGCGACGACACCACCCGGATCGGCGCGGCCGTCCACTCCGTACGGGCCGTGCCCGTCGACCAGCTGGCCACCGTCGCCGCCTGGGCCGACGAGCGCGAGGCGCCGCTGCACGTCCACCTCTCGGAGCAGACCGCCGAGAACGACGCCTGCGTCGAGGCCCATGGCTTCACCCCCACCGCGCTCCTCGCCGAGCACGGTGTGCTCGGCCCCCGCACCACCGCCGTCCACGCCACGCACCTCACGCCCGGCGACATCCGGCTCCTCGGGCACTCCGGCACCGGCGTGTGTATGTGCCCCACCACCGAGCGGGACCTCGCCGACGGCATCGGCCCGGCGCCCGGGCTCCAGCGCGCCGGCTCGCCGCTGTCCCTCGGCAGCGACAGCCACGCCGTCATCGACATCCTCGAAGAGGCGCGCGCGATGGAGCTCGACGAGCGGCTGCACACCCGCACCCGGGGCCACTGGACCGCGGCCCAGCTGCTGCGCGCCGCCACCGCGGACGGCCACGCCGCCCTCGGCTGGCACGACGCGGGAAGCATCCGGGCGGGCGCGCTCGCCGACCTCACCTCGATCGCGCTGGACACCGTGCGCACGGCGGGCCCGCCGCCGGAACTCGCCGCCGAGACGGCCGTATTCGCGGCGACCAACGCGGACGTCCGGGACACCGTCGTCGGCGGCCGGCACATCGTCCGCGAGGGCGCCCACCAGCTCGTGCCCGACGTGGGGCAGGCGCTGGCGGAGGCCGTCGCGGCACTGCGCGGCTGAGACCCAGGAAGTCACCGAGAAACCCGAAGGAGTACCGACCGCCCATGGCGACCACGGTCATCACCAACATCAGCAGTCTCGTCACCAACGACCCCTCCTTCGGTGAAGGCCCCCTCGGTCTGATCCAGGACGCGGCGGTCGTCGTCGACGGCGACCGCGTCGCCTGGGTCGGTACGTCGAGCAAAGCACCCGCCACTGACAATCGCGTCGACGCCGGGGGCCGGGCCGTGCTCCCCGGCTTCGTCGACTCCCACTCCCACCTCGTCTTCGCGGGCGACCGCACCGCCGAGTTCAACGCCCGGATGTCCGGCAGGAGCTACAGCGCCGGCGGCATCCGGGTGACCGTCGCCGCCACCCGCGCCGCGAGCGACGAGGAGCTGGCGGCCAACCTCCGGCGCTATCTCCACGAGGCGCTGCGCCAGGGCACCACCACCCTGGAGACCAAGTCCGGTTACGGCCTCACCGTCGAGCAGGAGGCCCGCGCCCTGCGCATCGCCGCCGCGCAGACCGAAGAGGTCACCTACCTCGGCGCCCACATCGTCTCCCCCGACTACGCCGACGACCCGGCCGGCTACGTCGACCTCGTCACCGGCCCGATGCTCGACGCCTGCGCCCCGCACGCCCGCTGGATCGACGTCTTCTGCGAGAAGGGCGCCTTCGACGGCGACCAGGCCCGTACGATCCTCACCGCCGGCGCCGCCCGCGGCCTCGTCCCCCGCGTCCACGCCAACCAGCTCACCTACGGGCCCGGCGTCCAGCTCGCCGTCGAGCTCGGCGCCGCCTCGGCCGACCACTGCACCCACCTCACCGACGCCGACGTCGACGCCCTCGCGAATGGCGACACCGTGGCCACCCTGCTGCCGGGCGCGGAGTTCTCCACCCGCGCCCAGTGGCCGAACGCCCGCCGCCTCCTGGACGCGGGCGCCACCGTCGCCCTCTCCACGGACTGCAACCCCGGCTCGTCCTTCACCAGTTCGATGCCGTTCTGCGTCGCCCTGGCCGTCCGTGACATGGGGATGACCCCCGACGAGGCCGTGTGGGCCGCCACGGCGGGCGGCGCGGCGGCCCTGCGCCGCACCGACATCGGCCGCCTCTCGCCGGGCGCCCGCGCCGACCTCGCCCTCCTCGACGCGCCCAGCCACGTCCACCTCGCCTACCGGCCGGGCGTCCCCCTGGTCACCGCGGTCTGGCGCCGGGGCGTCCGCGAACTCTGAGGACGGCGGCGTCCCGGGTGGGGCGAACGCACCGAGCGCCGCGCGGGATTCCGTGCGGCGCTCGGTAGGTGCGGTGCGGGGGAGGGGCGCGAGGTCACTCCTCCAGCGTCAGGCCCCTGCGCAGCCGGACCAGCGTGCGGGACAGCAGCCGGGACACGTGCATCTGGGAGATGCCCAGTTCCTCGCCGATCTCCGACTGGGTCATGTTCGCCACGAAGCGCAAGGAGAGGATCCTCCGGTCGCGCTGCGGGAGTTCGGCGATCATCGGCTTGAGGGACTCCACGTACTCGATGCCCTCGATGCCGTGGTCCTCGTAGCCGATGCGGGCGGTGAGGGCGCCTTCCGTGTCGTCCTCGTCGGGCTGGGCGTCCAGCGAGCTCGCGGTGTACGCGTTGCTCGCGGCCATGCCCTCGACGACCTCGTCCTCGGAGAGGCCGAGGCGCTCGGCCAGTTCGGTGACCGTGGGGGAGCGGTCCAGCTGCTGGGCCAGCTCGTCGCGGGTCTTGGCCAGCTCGATGCGGAGCTCCTGGAGGCGTCGCGGGACGCGCACGGACCAGCTGGTGTCACGGAAGAAGCGCTTGATCTCACCGATGATGGTCGGCATCGCGAAGGTCGGGAACTCGACGCCCCGGCTGAGCTCGAAGCGGTCGATGGCCTTGATCAGACCGATCGTGCCGACCTGGACGATGTCGTCCATCGGCTCGCTGCGGGTGCGGAACCGGGCGGCCGCGAACTTCACCAGCGCCAGGTTCAGTTCGACCAGGGTGTTGCGTACGTACGCGTACTCGTGGGTGCCCTCTTCGAGCTCCGTGAGCCGTGCGAAGAGCGTCTTGGACAGCGCCCGGGCGTCGACCGGTCCCACCTCGTCGTACGGCGGGATCGTGGGGAGCCCCGGATTCTCGGGCTCGATCTGCTCGGGCGGGGTTGTCGACGAGGCGGTCTCCCGAGAGTGTTCGGTACGCGATTCGTCGAGCCGGGGTGACATGGTCTCCTCCATCATTCTCGGCATGAGGCCGCCGATGCCATGACTTCTCGCTGCGGTTCGCGGCGCCTCCAAAGCCGTCCGTGGTGGATGTCCTCTACTAGCCCTACCTGTCTTGCCCTCCCGATAGCAAGTGAGGCTTGTCCTCTTATATGGGTAAATAACGGATGTTCGGCTTCCGGGCGCCGTATCGAAGGCGTAGTGTTTTCCCCGCCCACGCAGGCCCACGAGAAAGGACGCGCATGGACCGCGAAATGGTCGGCAGTGCGAGCAAGGGCCGGCTGAATGTTGAGGTCCGGCGCCATGGCGAGAGCGCCGTCGTGACGCCGGCGGGTGAGCTCGATCACCACACGGCCGATCTGCTCCGTGAATCGCTGGAAGGGTGTGTGGCGCAGGGCCTGTCCCGAGTGGTCGTCGACTGCTCGAAGCTGGAGTTCTGCGACTCCACCGGGCTCAATGTGCTCCTCGGCGCCCGGCTCACCGCGGAGGCCGCCGGCGGCGCCGTCCACCTCGCGGCCATGCAGCCCGTGGTCGCCCGGGTCTTCGAGATCACCGGTGCCGAAGCCGTCTTCGCCGTGCACGACACGCTCGACGCCGCGCTCGCCCAGTAGCCGCCGAGTGACCACGGCCACACCGCCCCGTCACCTGTGTCACGCACGCGTTGCCTGCGTCACAGTGTCGCCCCGAAGAAGTGGGTGTTCCCCCCGTTCGGTCGGGCAGAAGTCTGCTGAATCTGTTCAATGTGCCAGGTGACCATCATTTCTGAGTCGGTGAATCGGTGAGGTGAAGCGCTGATGAGCACCACCCGGCCGTACCCGCCGCCGGGCGAGCCCGGTCCGGAGGCGGAAGGCGCCGCCTCGCCCGTCACCCCGCCGCCCGGGCAGGTCCGCCGCCTGCGCCTGGTCGGGGTGAGCGGCGCCGTGCCCCGTTCCCGTGACTTCGCCCGCGAGGCGCTCCGGGACTGGGGCTGGCTGCCCGCCGCCACCGCCGATCACCGGGCCGCCGCCGAGGACGTCCTGCTGGTCGTCTCCGAACTGGTCACCAACGCCTGCCTGCACGCCGACGGCCCCGAGGAGCTCCGGGTGAGCTGCGCGGGCAAGGTGCTGCGGCTGGAGGTCGTCGACCTCGGCGCGGGCCAGCCCGCGCCCCGGACCCCGCACCGCGCGGGCCGGCCGGGCGGCCACGGCATGTTTATCGTGCAGCGCCTCTGCCTGGACTGGGGGGTCGTGCGCAACGGCGACCGCCCCGGCAAGACCGTCTGGGCGGAGCTCGCCGCGCCCGCCTGACCCCGCGCGGGTCCGCCGCACCCCGGAGCGCGCCGCTGGATGTCCACAGCGGCGCGTTCCGTGTCTTCCCTCCTCAAGGTCCCCGGCGTACTGTCGGCGCCCGATCTGATGTGCCGTCAGTGAATTTCGGCTACGGCACCGGACGAGAGGGGAACCCGAGGTGTCCCACTTCCCACGCCGCACCGCCCGCCGCACGGCCGCGTCGGCCGTTGCCGCGGCCCTGGCCGGCGGGACGATTCTGCTGCTCGCCCCGGCCGCGCACGCCGTCACGGTCGACGTGAACTACCAGTGCAAGACCCCGATCGGGGACCGCAGCGCCGTCTCGCCCATCGACATCAAGGCGACGCCCGGCGGCGACGCGTACAAGCTCACCATGTCCTTCGAGAAGGGCGTCTCCTCCAGCCCCGTCGAACTCGGCAAGGGCGCGATGCAGCCGAGCGCCCTGATCAAGCTCGGTGGCGCGGACTCCGGCACGGTCGCGGTGACGGGCGCCCCGAACGCCGAGCCGATCCCCGCCAACCAGCCCATCAAGATCGGTGACCTGTCGGGCACGTACACCCCGAAGAAGACGGGCTCCGTCACCTTCACGGCGGGCGTCCTCACGATCAAGGCGCTCGGCACGACGACCACGTGCACGCCCTCGAACAACCCGAAGCCCTCGCTGACCCTGGACGTCAAGGCGCCCGGCTCGTCGACGGGCGGCTCCGGTACGGGCGGGACGACGACGGGTGGGACGACGACGGGCGGTTCCGGCACGGGTGGGTCGACGACCGGAGGGTCGGGCGGCTCCACGGGTGGCTCGGGCACCGGCACCACCGGAGGTTCCGGTTCCGGCAATGGCGGCCAGCTGCCGCAGACGGGCCCCGCGGACTCGGCGGTCGCGCTCGGGACGCTCGGCGGGACGGTGCTGCTGGCGGGTGTGGCGGGGACGCTCTGGCTGACGCGGCGGAAGCGGGCGGTGGGGTAGGGGTGCGGCGGGTTTTCCCCCAGCCCCGCCGAGCCCTGTGCGCACTCACCGCCACCACGGCCCTGCTCACCGCCCCCACCGCCGCCGCCGACTCCCCGGCCTGGACCGCGGCGCCCGCCACCAACGGCGAGGGCACGGCCGCCCGCACGGCGTTCTACCTGGAAGGCGACCCGGGCACGGTCCTGGAGGACCGGCTCTCCCTGGCCAACCCCGCCGGTCAGGCACGTGACCTGGAACTGCGGGGCTCCGGCCGCTGGATCGCCCTGGCCGCGAAACGGGTGCGCGTGCCGCCCCGCACCCGGGCGGACGTCCCCTTCACCGTGACCGTCCCGAGCGGTGCCCGGCCCGGTGACCACTCCGCCGCGCTCGTCGTCACCGGCGGTGGCCGGGAGGCGCGGGTACGGCTCGCCGTGCGGGTCACCGGTGGGCCCGCGCTGGCGGCCCTGGCCGTCGAGGACGTCCGGGTCGAGAAGGCCGGTACGGGCGCGGTCATCCGCTACGCCCTGGTGAACCGGGGCAACACGGCGCTCGCGCCGAGCCTGGCCATCCGCGCGGACGGGCTCTTCGGCACGGTCCTGCGCCGGGCCGGGAGCGGTGTCCCGGCCGAGCTGCCGCCCGGCGGCAGGGTGCGGCTGACCGAGCCGTGGCCCGCCGCGCCGAGCCTGGACCGGGTCGCCGTCCGGGTCACCGCGACCGCCCCCGGTGGTGCGCGCGCCTCCGCCACCGGGGCCTGGACACCCCTGCCCTGGGCGTTACCGGCTCTGGGCGGGGGCGCCCTCGCCCTGGTCGCCGCGGCCGGGCTGCTCGTACGCCGCCGCCTGCGCGCCCGTGCGCCGGCTGCCCGGGGCCCGGCGGAGACCCCGGCCGGAGAGCCCGTACAGCCCGTCGCGGGGATACGGGCGTGACGGCCGCCCCCGCCGCCGGCGGCGCCCCGGCCGGCTCCGGGCCGGGCTCGTCGCGGCGCTCCTCGCGGCCGCGCCGCTCGCCCCGCCGCCGGCGGGCCGGGCCGTCGCCGCCGACGGGGCGGTCCGCACCCCGGCCGTCACCCTGGACCGTAAGGAGGCCGGCAAGGGCGGCAGCCTTACGGTGAGCGGCACCGGATGGCGGCCGGGAACCCTGCTCACCCTGCTCGTCTGCGGTCAGAACATGATCGGCGGCACCAACGCCTGCGCCAACGCGGACGGGCGGACCGCCACCACGGGCGCCGGCGGCGCCTTCCGTACGACCGTCCCGGTGGCGGCGCCGCCCAAGCCCTGCCCGTGCGTGGTCCACGTGGCGACCGTGACCGGCGAGGCGGCGGCCGTCGACGCCCCCTTCGCCGTCGCGGGCCATCCGGTCGCCCCGCTGCCCCGGCGGACCGGCGGGGAGCGGCTGGGCGTCCTCGGGGCGCGGCTGGAGGGGTCGAGCGGGATCCTCACATGGTTCGGGGCGCCGCCCCGGCGTCGGCTCGTCCTTACGGTGGGCAACCTCGGCACCACCGCGGCCGAGAACCCCGTCTTCCAGGTCGGCACGTCGCACGGGGTGCTCGCGCCCGGGTGGGAGGAACGGCGCTGGCGGGGCACGGTCCCGGCCGGGCAGCGGGCGAAGGTCGCGCTGGACGTGGAGCTGGCGGCGGGCGCGTACGGCGACTATCTGGTGTCGCTGAAGTACGGCGACAAGCTGCTCGTCGAGGAACCCTGGGACGTGAGCAGGCCGTGGGGTGTGACGCTGTTCTGGATCCTGCTGGGCCTGGTGGTGCCCGCGGGGCTGTTCCGGGCGGGGATGGCGGTCGTGGACCGACTCAGGCCGGGGCCGGGGCCGGGAACGGGGCTGGGAACGGGGCCGGGGCCGGGAGCAGCCGGAAGGTCCGGCGAGGCCGACCGGGCCGATGAGACTGGCAGGACCGGCGAGGTCGGCAGGCCCGATGGGGCCAGGACCGGCAAGGCCGTCAAAGCCGATGAGGCCGGCCGAATCGACAGCGCCGACAAGTCCGGCAGGCCCCGCACGGCCCGTGAGGCCGACCGGGCCGATGGAGCCGACGGGCCCGGCGAAGCCGACGGGACCACCGGGGGCGGTAACCCCCGCACCCGCCGAGCGCTCCGTACCCGCCGTCAGGCCCGTAAAGCCCGTAAGGCCCCTCCCGGCCCCCCGGAGCCACCCGGGCCCACCACCCCGCCCGCCGCGGCTCCGGCAGCCCCCACCCCGCCCTCCAGCCCCTCCTCGGGGGCCGGGACAGGGGTCGGGACCGGGGCAGGGGCCGCCCCCCACCCGCTCCCGTGGTTCACCCCGGGCTCGGCCCCCGCGCCCCCGCGCGAGCCCCCGGAACCCCCGCGGCGAACGGGCCCCGGCCGCCCGTGAGCGGGGCCGGACACGAAAGCGCCCCCGGCGCGTCATCGCGCCGGGGGCACCCTCACTGTTCAGCCGACCGCGTCAGCGGACGTCGCCCATGAGGGCTTCGATCTTCTTGCGGTACATCCACACCGCGAAGGCCGCGAGGACCGCGGCGGTGGCCTGGCCGAGGATCACGCCGATGCCGTTGAGGTCGAGGCCGCCGACCTCGCGCAGCAGGGTCGTGGTGCAGTTGCCCGCGGTGACCGCGAGGAACCAGACGCCCATCATCTGGCTGGCGTACTTCACCGGCGCCATCTTGGTGGTGAGCGACAGGCCGACCGGGGAGAGGCAGAGCTCACCGATGGTCTGGATCATGTAGATCATCACCAGCCACATGGGGCCGGCCTTCGAGTCCTCCGTGGCCGTCGACATCGGGATGGCGAAGACGAAGAACGACGCGCCGATGAGGACCATGGCCACCGAGAACTTCACCGTGGAGCTCGGCTCGCTGCCACGGCGGGCCAGCCACAGCCACAGCCAGGCGATGACCGGGGCGATGGCCATGACCCAGATGGGGTTGATCGACTGGAACAGCGTGGACGGGATCTGCCAGCCGAAGATGGTGTCCGAGGTGCGCTTCTCGGCGAAGGCCGACAGCGTCGAGCCCGCCTGCTCGAAGATCATCCAGAACACGGCGGCGGCGACGAAGAACCAGATGTAGCCGGTGACCTTGGTCTGCTCGTCCGAGGTCAGTTCCTTGTCGCGCTTGATGCGGACCAGGACCGCGGCCGGGATGGCCACACCGAGCAGGGCGAGCGGGATGGTGGCCCACTTCTGCGTGAAGTGGCCGGTGCCCCCGACGATGCCGTAGAAGACGGCGGCGATGCCGAACCACAGCAGGGCCTTCATCAGGATGGACTTGCGCTCGTCCGCCGGCAGCGGCTTCGGGACGACGCTGCTCTCCGGGCTCAGCAGGCGGGTGCCCAGCAGGAAGATGATCAGGCCGAGGCCCATGCCGATCGCGGCGATCGCGAAGCCCAGGTGCCAGCTGACCTTCTGGCCGATGGCGCCGATGACGAGCGGCGCGAGGCCGGCGCCGAGGTTGACACCGATGTAGAAGATGGTGAAGCCACCGTTGCGGCGCGGGTCCTGCGGGCCGTCGTAGAGGTGGCCGACCATGGTCGAGATGTTGGACTTCAGCAGGCCGGAGCCGATCGCCACCAGCGCGAGGCCGATGAAGAAGGACGGCTTGCCGGGGATGGCCAGGCACAGGTGACCGGCCATGATGATGCTCGCCGCGATGGCGACCGTCTTGCGCGGGCCCCAGATCCGGTCGCCGAACCAGCCGCCGGGCATGGCGAGCAGGTAGACCATGCCCGCGTAGACGCCGTAGATGGCGAAGGAGCTGGCCTCGGGCATGGCCAGGCCGCCGCCCTGGCTGCCGGGCTTCGCGTCCGGGCCACCCGCCATCAAATAGAGGACGAGGAGGGCGCGCATGCCGTAATAGCTGAAGCGCTCCCACATCTCCGTCAGGAAGAGGGGGGCCAGGCCGAGGGGGTGGCCGAGGAAGGTCTTGCCGCCGGCGCCCGGAGAGGTCTTCTCCTGCTCGGCGGCGCCCTTCGTCAGGCTGGACGCCATGGTCGATCCTTGTGTGCTCGGGACGCGCGGTGGAGCTGCTGCGCGCCCGGGTGGGGGTTGGCCGGCACCGGACACCGCGCCGTCCGCCCCCTACGCCCCAGGGGTTCGGCCCTTGTGAGGGCCGGCAGGTCGGCCGTGCACCGGGATCCACGCCCCCGCGCATCTTCGCGCGGCGGACCCGGCCGCCAGGTCATTCACTGTGAAACAAGGCTGGGGGTCCAGCCCCGCGCACAACAGGGACCTTCGGTGCGAAATCCCGCCGAAGGTCCCTCGGTGGTGCTACAGACTTCCGGTAACCATACGTCACACCCTGCCCGAAAACGGAAGGAGTTGAGACATGGATCACAGGCTGATGTGGAACCATTCACACCCTTTCGAAGGTGAGTTCAGCCGAGGTGAAGTGTTGGTCCCGGTAGCCCTGAGTGCACCTCTGACGTGGGCCCGAGCGGACTACCATCACCCCTATGACCCGTGTACTGCTCGCCGAGGATGACGCGTCCATCTCGGAGCCTCTCGCGCGCGCGCTGCGCCGCGAAGGCTATGAGGTGGAGGTGCGCGAAGACGGTCCCGCGGCCCTCGATGCCGGCCTCAAGGGCGGGGTGGACCTGCTCGTCCTCGACCTCGGGCTGCCCGGAATGGACGGCCTCGAGGTCTGCCGACGACTGCGCACCGAGGGCCACGGCTTCCCGGTGCTCGTCCTCACCGCCCGCGCCGACGAGGTGGACACCGTCGTCGGCCTGGACGCCGGCGCCGACGACTATGTGACCAAGCCCTTCCGGCTCGCCGAGCTGCTGGCCCGGGTGCGGGCCCTGCTGCGGCGCGGCGCCGTCGAGTCCCAGCAGCAGCCGGCCGCCACCCACGGCGTGCGGATCGACGTGGAGTCCCACCGCGCCTGGATGGGCGAGGAGGAACTCCAGCTCACCGCGAAGGAATTCGACCTGCTCCGGGTGCTGGTCCGGGACGCCGGCCGGGTGGTCACCCGCGATCAGCTGATGCGCGAGGTCTGGGACACCACCTGGTGGTCCTCCACCAAGACCCTCGACATGCACATCTCCTGGCTCCGCAAGAAGCTCGGGGACGACGCCGGGAACCCGCGCTACATCGCCACCGTCCGCGGCGTCGGATTCCGCTTCGAGAAGAGCTGAGCCGACGCAGCGGCCCGCCCGGGCTGCTCCTCGTACCACCGCCCGGAGGGCATCGTGCGCCGCCGACTGATCAACTCCACCCTCGCCGTCGTCCTCGTCGTGATCGCCGTCTTCGGCATCTCGCTCGTCATCGTGGAGACCCGGACGATCGAGAGCAGCGCGCGGGAGAGCGTGAAGTCCGAGGCGGTGCGCCTGGTGAGCATCGTCGACAGCCGACTGCTCGGGCACGAGCGGGTGGAGTCGGGGGTGCTGAGCGAGCAGATCACCCAGAACCGCTACGCCCGCATCGACATCCCCGGCCGCCCCTCCATCGAGGTCGGCCCCCGGCCCGACGGCGGGGTCATCGCCGCGACGGAGAAGGGCGAGCAGGGCGAGATCATCCGGGTCGAGGAGTCCCGCTCCACGGTCAGCCGTGAGGTCGGCCGCACCCTGCTGGTCATCCTCGCGGTGGCGCTGCTGGCCGTGGTCGCCGCCGTCTTCCTCGCCGTACGCCAGGCCAACCGGCTCACCGCGCCGCTCACCGACCTCGCCGAGACGGCCGAGCGCCTGGGCTCGGGCGACCCCCGGCCGCGCCACCGCCGCTACGGCGTGCCGGAGCTGGACCGGGTCGCGGACGTCCTGGACGCGAGCGCCGAGCGGATCGCCCGGATGCTCACCGCCGAGCGGCGGCTGGCCGCCGACGCCTCGCACCAGCTCCGCACCCCGCTGACGGCGCTCTCCATGCGGCTGGAGGAGATCACGCTCACCGACGAGCCGGACACGGTCAAGGAGGAGGCGACGATCGCCCTCGCCCAGGTCGAGCGGCTCACCGACGTCGTCCAGCGGCTGCTGACGAACTCCCGCGACCCCAAGTCCAGCTCGGCCGTCACCTTCGACCTGGACGAGGTCATCAAGCAGCAGATCGAGGAGTGGCGGCCCGCCACCCGCAGCGGGGGCCGGGCCCTGGTGCGCTCGGGCAAGCCGGGGCTGCGGGCGGTCGGCACCCCGGGCGCCGTCTCCCAGGTCCTCGCGACGCTCATCGAGAACTCCCTGATGCACGGGGACGGCACGGTGGCGCTGCGCACCCGGGTCACCGGCAACCAGGCGGTCGTGGAGGTCACGGACGAGGGCCCGGGGGTGCCCGCGGACCTGGGCGCCCGGGTCTTCGAGCGGACGGTCAGCGGCCGGAACTCCACGGGGCTGGGCCTGGCGGTCGCCCGCGACCTGGCGGAGGCGGACGGCGGCCGGCTGGAGCTCCTCCAGGCGAACCCGCCGGTCTTCGCGCTGTTCCTCAGCCGCGAGGCGGACGACCACGCCGAAGGGGACGGCTGAGCCGCCCCCGTACGGCTACTTCCCGGCCTCGGCCCGCTCCGGGGGCGTCGCCAGGAACGATTCAGCAGTCTCCACGGCCTCACGCGCGGGCAGCGCCCGGAACACCCAGGTCCGGTAGGACCAGAAGCGGAAGACCGTTCCTATGCCGAGCCCGACGACGTTCTTCGCGATGTTGTCCGCGAGCGACGAGGTCATGCCGAAGCCGTAGTGCGAGAGCGCCAGGATGCCGTTCTCGATCACCAGGCCCGCCCCGCTGAAGAGCAGGAACAGGGAGAGCTCGCGGCTGCGCCGGGAGCGGTCGCACTCGCGGTACGTCCAGTAGCGGTTGCCCACGTAGTTGGTGGCGATCGCGACGGCGGTGGCGATCACGCCGGAGCGCACCACCGCGAGCTGGAATCCGTGCACACAGATGTTGAAGACGATGAAATTGACCACGAACCCGATGGCCCCGACCGCGCCGAATTTCGCGATCTCGCGGGCCAGCCGCTCCAGCCGGGAACGCACTGTGCGCCGTTGATTCATAACGATCGTCAGGCTCCGTCGGTGGGCGGTCGGGGAAGTGTCCCCGGGGGCAGGGCGGCATTCATGCTATCCATCGCTCCCGGACGACGATGGGCCGAGTCGGTGAACGCGAGACGAACGCGCACGATATCGGCCAGTAGCGCACAGGCCGTCTCTTCGGACGATCCTCCAAAGGCGGGCGCCGGGTGGTTCGCGCGTACGGATACCCTGTGGGCGTGACGTTCCCGGTAGTCGGCATGGTCGGCGGCGGCCAGCTCGCCCGTATGACCCACGAGGCGGGCATCCCCCTCGGCATCCAGTTCAAGCTGCTCAGCGATACCCCGCAGGACTCGGCGGCCCAGGTCGTGAGCGAGGTCGTCATCGGCGACTATCGCGACCTGGAAACCCTTCGTGCTTTCGCACAAGGGTGTGACGTGATCACCTTCGATCACGAGCACGTTCCGACCGAGCACCTACGGGCCCTGGAGGCGGACGGCATCCCCGTCCGCCCCGGGCCCGACGCGTTGGTGCACGCCCAGGACAAGGGCGTGATGCGCGCCGGGCTCCTGGAGATCGGCGTGCCCTGCCCACGGCACCGCCTCGTCGCGGACCCCGCGGACGTGGCGCGCTTCGCGGCCGAGGGCGAGGGCTTCCCCGTCGTCCTGAAGACGGTCCGCGGCGGATACGACGGCAAGGGGGTCTGGGTCGTCCGCAGCGCCGAAGAGGCGGCCGAGCCCTTCCGCGCCGGGGTGCCCGTCCTCGCCGAGGAGAAGGTCGACTTCGTCCGCGAGCTCGCGGCCAATGTCGTCCGCTCCCCGCACGGCCAGGCGGTCTCCTATCCCGTCGTCGAGTCCGTCCAGGTCGACGGCGTCTGCGACACCGTGATCGCCCCCGCGCCCGGACTGTCCGCGGAGCTCTCGGCGCACGCCCAGGAGCTCGCCCTGAAGGTGGCCAAGGAGCTCGGCGTGGTCGGACACCTCGCCGTGGAGCTCTTCGAGACCCGCGACGGCCGCGTTCTCGTCAACGAGCTGGCCATGCGCCCGCACAACTCCGGTCACTGGACCCAGGACGGCGCGATCACCTCGCAGTTCGCCAACCACGTCCGGGCCGTGCTGGATCTCCCGCTCGGCGACCCCCGCCCCCGGGCCCGGTGGACCGTCATGGCCAATGTGCTCGGCGGCGACTACCCGGACATGTATTCCGCGTACCTCCATTGCATGGCACGGGATCCGGGGCTGAAGATCCATATGTATGGCAAGGACGTGAAGCCCGGCCGCAAGGTCGGACACGTCAACACCTACGGCGACGACCTGGCGGATGTGCGAGAGCGCGCGAGCCACGCCGCCGGATATCTGCGAGGAACGATCACCGAATGACCAGCTCCCCCCTCGTCGGTATCGTGATGGGCTCGGATTCCGACTGGCCCGTCATGGAGGCCGCCGCCAAGGCCCTGGCCGAATTCGAGGTCCCTTACGAGGTCGACGTCGTCTCCGCGCACCGGATGCCGCGCGAGATGATCGCGTACGGCGAGGGGGCCGCGGGCCGCGGTCTCAAGGCGGTCATCGCCGGCGCCGGGGGAGCCGCCCACCTGCCCGGGATGCTCGCCTCCGTCACCCCGCTGCCCGTCATCGGGGTGCCCGTGCCGCTGAAGTACCTCGACGGCATGGACTCCCTGCTGTCCATCGTGCAGATGCCGGCCGGGGTGCCGGTCGCCACCGTCTCCGTGGCCGGTGCCCGCAACGCCGGCCTGCTCGCCGTCCGGATGCTCGCCGCGCACGACGCCGAGCTCCAGGAGCGGATGCGCCACTTCCAGGACGAGCTCAACGAACAGGCCACCGAGAAGGGCCGCCGGCTGCGCGCCAAGGCCGGCGGCAACGACTCCTTCGGATTCGGAAAGTGACCGCCGTGACCGACGGGAACGCCCACCTCGCCCGCGCCCACGAGCTGCTCGCCGCCCACCCCGTCGTCGACGGCCACAACGACCTCCCCTGGGCGCTGCGCGAGCAGGTCCGCTACGACCTCGACCGGCGCGACATCGCCACCGACCAGAGCGCCGACCTCCACACCGACCTGCCCCGGCTGCGGGCCGGCGGCGTCGGCGCGCAGTTCTGGTCCGTGTACGTGCGCACCGACATGGCCGGCGACCAGGCCGTCAGCGCGACGCTCGAACAGATCGACGTGGTCCGGCAGCTCGTCGCCCGCCACCCCGCCGACCTCCGGCTCGCCTTCACCGCCGACGACATGGAGGCGGCGCGCGCCGAGGGCCGGATCGCCTCGCTGATGGGCGCCGAGGGCGGCCACAGCATCAACAGCTCCCTCGCGACGCTGCGCGCCCTGCACCGCCTCGGCGTCCGCTATATGACGCTGACCCACAACGACAACATCGCCTGGGCGGACTCGGCGACCGACGAGCCGAGGGCCGGCGGCCTGACCCGCTTCGGCGAGGAGGTCGTCCGGGAGATGAACCGCACCGGTGTCCTCGTCGACCTCAGCCATGTCTCGGCCGACACCATGCGGGACGCGCTGCGGGTCACCGAGGCGCCGGTGATCTTCTCGCACTCCTCCGCGCGCGCCGTCTGCGACCACCCGCGCAACATCCCCGACGACGTGCTCGCCGCGCTGCCCGCCAACGGCGGCGTGGCCATGGCCACCTTCGTGCCCAAGTTCATCCTGCCCGCCGCCATCGAGTGGACCCTGGCCGCGGACGAGAACATGCGCGCCAACGGCCTGCACCACCTGGACACCACCGCCGCGGGCATGGCCGTGCAGCGCGCCTTCGAGGCCGTCCACCCGCGCCCGCTCGCCACGGCCTCGACGGTCGCCGACCACCTCGACCACATGCGCGAGGTCGCCGGCGTCGACCACATCGGCATCGGCGGCGACTACGACGGCACGGCCTTCACCCCCGCCGACCTCGCGGACGTCGCCGGCTACCCCAACCTGATCGCGGAGCTGCTGCGCCGCGGCTGGTCGGACGCCGACCTCGCCAAGCTCACCTGGCGGAACGCGGTGCGCGTGCTGCGCGACGCGGAGGGCGTGGCGCGCGACCTCCAGGCCCGCCGGGGCCCGTCGATCGCGACGATCGACCAGCTGGACGGCTGACGAGCCCGCCGGACCCGAGCGGTCGGACGGACCCGGGCGGTCGGACGGACCCGAGTGGTCAGGCGGACCCGAGTGGTCAGGCGGACCCGAGCGGTCAGACGGAACGGATCAGGCAGAACGGATGCCCCGCGGGGTCGGCGTAGACGCGGAAGTCGCGCCGGCCCCCGTCGTCGTCCACGTCCAGCGGCTTCGCCCCGAGCTCCAGCACCCGGGCGTGCGCCGACTCCATGTCGGTCACGTCCAGGTCCAGGTGCAGCTGCTGGGGGTGGGTGTCGGAGGGCCACTCCGGCGGTACGAGGCCGGGGGCGCGCTGGAAGGCCAGCCGGCCGCCGTCCGGCAGCCGGAGGTCGACCCAGTCGGCGTCCTCGGGGTCCTCCTCGATCCGGCCGCCGAGCACCCCGGCGTAGAACCCGGCCAGCGCGAGCGGGTCGGGGCAGTCGATGACGGTCGCTGTGATCTTCGCGTAGGACACGCTCACTCCTCGGACGGTGCGGGTGGTTCCAGAGGGAAGAGAGGGATCCCCGGGGTCCGGGGGAGGCGGGTTACGCCTGCGGCCGGCCCATCGCGCGGAAGGTCCATCCGGCGGCGCGCCAGGCGGCGGCGTCCAGGGCGTTGCGGCCGTCCAGGATCCGCCGTGCGGCCACGACCTCGCCCAGCGCCGCCGGGTCCAGCTCGCGGAACTCGCCCCACTCCGTCAGGTGCAGCACCACCTGGGCGCCGCGGCACGCCTCCAGCGCGGTCGGCGCGTAGCCGAGCGTGGGGAAGAGGCTGCGGGCGTTGGCCATGCCCTTGGGGTCGTAGACGGTGACCTGGCCGCCCTGGAGGTGGATCTGCCCGGCGACGTTCAGCGCGGGGGAGTCCCGGACGTCGTCGGAGTCGGGCTTGAAGGCCGCGCCCAGGACGGCGACCCGCTGCCCGAGGAAGCTGCCGCCCAGGCTCTCGCGGGCCAGCTCGACCATATGGCCCCGGCGGCGCATGTTGATGGAGTCGACCTCGCGGAGGAAGGTCAGCGCCTGGTCCACGCCCAGCTCGCCCGCGCGGGCCATGAAGGCGCGGATGTCCTTGGGCAGACAGCCGCCGCCGAAGCCGATGCCGGCCCGCAGGAACTTCTTCCCGATCCGCTCGTCGTGGCCGATGGCCTCGGCCAGCTTCACCACGTCGCCGTCGGCGGCCTCGCACACCTCGGCCATGGCGTTGATGAAGGAGATCTTCGTGGCGAGGAAGGAGTTGGCCGCGGTCTTCACCAGCTCCGCGGTCGGGTAGTCCGCGACGACGAAGGGGGTGCCCTCGCCGATCGGGATCGCGTAGACCTCGCGCAGCAGCTTCTCGCCGCGCTCGCCGGAGACGCCGACGACGATCCGGTCGGGGTGCAGGGTGTCCTGGACGGCGAAGCCCTCGCGCAGGAACTCGGGGTTCCAGGCGAGCTCGACCTCGTCGCCCGCCGGGGCCAGCTCCCGCAGCAGCGCCGCGAGCCGGGCCGCGCTGCCGACCGGCACGGTCGACTTGCCGACGACCAGCGCCGGGCGGTGCAGCACCCGGGCCAGCGAGGAGACGGCGGCGTCGACGTAGGACATGTCGCAGGCGTACTCGCCGTGCTTCTGCGGGGTGTTCACACAGACGAAGTGGACGTCGCCGAACTCGCCGACCTCCTCCCAGGAGGTGGTGAAGCGCAGCCTGCCGGTCGAGCCCTCGATGCCGGCCGCGTGACGGCGCAGCAGCTCCTCCAGCCCGGGCTCGTACATGGGGACCTTGCCCCGGGCGAGCATCTCGATCTTCTCGGGGACCACGTCGAGGCCCAGTACCTCGAAGCCGAGCTCGGCCATGGCCGCGGCATGGGTGGCGCCGAGGTAGCCGGTGCCGATCACGGTGATCCTGGGGGCCATGCGTGCTCCATGTGCTGACGGGCTGGTGCGGTGCCCGAGCATAGTAGGGGCCCGGCAGGGGAAGGACCTGGGGAGACGCCATGAACATCGGGCGCCGTACCGGGCGTGGCGCCGAGCGCGGTGCGCACCCGTGCGGGCCGTCGTGCGGCCGCTGTCGGCAAGCTCACGTATCCCCGTCCGGAAGCCGCCCCCTAGAATCGGGTTACTAAACGGTAGTTAACTCTCAGGGGAGTACGCCTTGGCGGGAACAAAGGACTTCGACCTGTACCGGCCGGCCGAGGAGCACGACGAGCTCCGCAAGGTCGTGCGCCAGCTCGCCGAGGCGAAGATCGCCCCGTTCGCCACCGAGGTCGACGAGCAGGCCCGCTTCCCGCAGGAGGCGCTGGACGCCCTGGTGGCCTCGGACCTGCACGCCGTGCACGTCCCCGAGGAGTTCGGCGGCGCGGGCGCCGACGCCCTGGCCACCGTGATCGTCATCGAGGAGGTGGCGCGCGTCTGCGCCTCGTCTTCCCTGATCCCCGCGGTCAACAAGCTCGGCTCGCTGCCGGTGATCCTCTCCGGCTCGGCCGAGCTGAAGAAGCGCTACCTGGCCCCGCTCGCCAAGGGCGACGCGATGTTCTCGTACTGCCTGAGCGAGCCCGACGCGGGCTCCGACGCGGCCGGCATGAAGACCAAGGCCGTGCGCGACGGCGACCACTGGATCCTCAACGGCGTGAAGCGCTGGATCACCAACGCCGGCGTCAGCGAGTACTACACGGTGATGGCCGTCACCGACCCCGAGAAGCGCTCCAAGGGCATCTCCGCCTTCGTCGTGGAGAAGTCCGACGAGGGCGTCTCCTTCGGCGCCCCGGAGAAGAAGCTCGGCATCAAGGGCTCCCCGACCCGCGAGGTCTACCTCGACAACGTCCGCATCCCCGCGGACCGGATGATCGGCGAGGAGGGCACCGGCTTCGCCACGGCGATGAAGACCCTCGACCACACCCGCGTCACCATCGCCGCGCAGGCGCTGGGCATCGCCCAGGGCGCCCTCGACTACGCCAAGGGCTATGTCCAGGAGCGCAAGCAGTTCGGCAAGCCGATCTCCGACTTCCAGGGCATCCAGTTCATGCTCGCCGACATGGCCATGAAGCTGGAGGCCGCCCGCCAGCTGACGTACGCGGCCGCCGCGAAGTCCGAGCGGGTCGATG
>NZ_LGUI01000006.1 GCF_002891295.1 Streptomyces eurocidicus
CACCCGCACCCGCCCGTCGAATTCTCGCCAACTCCCCGGCCCCGCGACCGCCAAGGCCGCGCGTTGCCGCCCCGGGCACGCCGCCCGCCCGCCTCGCGGTCCCCCGTCGTCCTCGCCGCGAGGCGGCGGGTGCGGTCGCGTCAGGCGACCGTCAGCACGCCTTGACGTACCACACGGGTCCCCAGTCGCCCGTCGGGTCCCCGGACGGTGCCGGCGGGGTCGAGTAGATGAGCTTCTTGTTCTTGTCGTACATCCGGGCGACGGTCCCGGCGCTCTGGTTGTTGTACCAGGAGCCGCCGCTGTTCCAGCCGTCCGGTATCTCGTAGTAGACGTTGCACTTGGTGATCTTCCACGGCGTGCCTTGGTAGTTGGCCTTGGAGTAGCCGCAGAAGTACAGCTTGGGACAGTTGCCGGGAGCGGCCTGCGCCGCCGTCGTGGAGGTCCCGGCCGCCGTCGCGGGGACGACCGCCGTCGTCAGTCCGGCGACCGCCGCGGCCATGGCCAGTCCGATGCTCGTGCGCCTGCGCGGTGACATGGTGATCCCTTCCGTATCGCGGTCCGGGAGCCGGTGGTCGCCGGTCCCGGCGCGGGTCACTTGTCGTGCCTCGGATGTTCCGACGGAAAACCTAGCCGGGCGGCCGGGAGTCGGTCGTCAACCCGGTGGTGTACGTACGAGGGGTACGCACGGAGGTGCCGGCGCCCCCGGGTGCGGGCGCGTCGGCCCCAGGGTGGAGAACCGGGGCTCCGTAGCCCGTGCCTCACCCCAGGGGTGGAGCCGCCCGGGCCGCCCGGTCGTCCCCCGGCCCGACGCCCCCGCGGGCCCGCGTCGATACGCTGCGCCCATGCGCTTGGGGACAGGGCCGGTCCAACGGCGTCTCGTCGACGCGGTCGTCGCCGTCGCCATGACGTCCCTGACGATCACCTTCGCGCTGCAGTACCACCCCGGCGCTCCATGGCCCCCCTTCGGCCCGTGGGCCATCGCGCTGAGCGCGTTGACCGGACTGCCCGTCGCCTTCCGCCGCGCCGCTCCCCGTACGGTCCTGGTCGTCTCCTGCGCGGGGCTGACGTTGTACTCGGCCGGCGGCTACCAGCCCTCGGCCAATGTCTGGCCGCCCGTGCTGGCCTTCTTCACCGTCGCCACCGAACTCCCGTTCCGCCGGGTCCTCCCCGGGGCGCTGCTGACCGCGTGCGTGTGGGAGTACGGAGGGCTGTCCCTCCACGTCGTCTCGGTCGTGGTGGCCACCGCGCAGACCGTCCTGGTCCTCGGCCTGGCCTGGGCCTTCGGCGCCGGCGCGCGCCGACTGGCCGAACGCAACGGGCAACTGCGCGTCCTGACCCGCCGTCTCCAGCTCGAACAGGCCGCCCGGGCCCGTCACGAGGTGACCGAGGAGCGCATGCGCATCGCCCGCGAACTCCACGACGTCGTCGCCCACCACCTGTCCGTGATCGCCGTTCAGAGCGGCCTGGCCCGCTATGTGTTCGACACCGCGCCCGACACGGCCCGTACGGCCCTGGGCACCGTGGCCGACACCGCCCGGCAGTCGCTGGAGGAGATGCGCGGCCTCCTCGGGGTGCTGCGTCTGCCGCCGGCCGCCTGCGACGGCCCGGCGGCTCCCGTGGCGTCTCCCGAGGGCTCGACGCCCGGCCTGGGAGACCTGCCCGAGCTGGTGGAACGGGTGCGCGCGGCGGGCGTCCGCGCCGAACTGTCCGTCATCGGCACCGCTCGCCCCTTGCCGCCGGGCGGCGACCTGTCCGCGTACCGGATCGTCCAGGAGGCACTGACCAACGTCCTCAAGCACGCTCCCGCCGCCCACGCGGCCGTGGAACTGCGCTACCGCGGGGACCTGCTGACCATCCGGGTGGACGACGACGGGGGCGGCGCGGCGGGCACCGGCGTGGAACGGGTGCCCGGCGGCGGCCATGGATTGATGGGGATGCGGGAGCGCGCCAAGCTGTACGGCGGTACGTTCGCCGCGGGGCCGCGGCGACAAGGGGGGTACGGGGTGCTGCTGACGCTTCCGCTGCCCGCCCCGACGGCCGGTGCGGACCGCGCGGACACCGGTACCGGACGGCCGCGCGCGGGGACGGGCCCGGCCGGCACCGGGCGGGGTGGGGAGAGGAAGCAGGGCCATGACCCAGCGGAGGACCCGTGTCCTCGTCGTCGACGACGAGATCCTGATCCGTGAGGGCCTGGCCGCCCTGCTGCGGGCCACACCCGATCTGGAGGTGTGCGGGCAGGCCGAGAGCGGTGAGCAGGCCGTGGCCATGGCCGGTGAACACCACCCCGACATCGTCCTGATGGACATCCGGCTGCGCGGGCTCAACGGCGTCGCCGCCACCGGGCGGATCCTCGCCGAGGCGCCCGGCCCGCGCCCCCGCATCCTGATCCTGACCACCTACGACCTCGACGAATACGTCTACGCGGCGCTCCGGGCCGGTGCCAGCGGGTTTCTGCTGAAGGACACCCCGCCGGAGCGGCTGTTCACCGCCATCCGGACGGTCGCGGCGGGGGACATGCTGTTCGCGCCGACGGTCACCCGCCGTCTCATCGAGGCGTACACCACCCGGCACGCGGCGCCCGCGGCCGCCCCGGCCCCCGCCTCCGACCCCGCCTCCCCCGCCACCTCCACCTCCACCGTGGAAACGGAGGAGCGGCTGGCGCCCCTGACACGGCGGGAGCGGGACATCCTGGGGCTCGTGGGCAGGGGGCTGACGAACCCGGAGATCGCCACGCGGCTGACCGTCAGCATCTCCACGGTCAAGACGCACGTCAACCGGATCATGACGAAGCTGGATCTGACGAGCCGGGCGCAGGCGGTCACGCTCGCGTACGAGTCGGGGCTGATCAGGCCGACGGTGGTCCAGCGGTTCTCGTGAGGGGGAGACGGCGGGACGTTGGGCGCGGCTGCCGCCGCGCGGGGCTTTTCCCTGCCCGGCCCGGCCCCTTCACGATCACTGGGGACTTGGCCCCCGCCATCGAAGAGGCCGCCACCATGGCGGACTCCCTCACCGCAGAGGACCGTCCCGGGCACACCCCCGCCCCCGGAGCACGCGTCCGTGTCCACCAGGACGCTCCAGGCCCCGCCGCCTAGCCGACCCCTGAGGGTGCGGGAGACGCCCCGGGGAGTGGGGTTGCCCGGGATTCCCCTGCGCCGGGGAGAGCGGCGTGCGGCCCTTTCCGGGAAGCTCTGGCCAGCCGGGCCTGGCTGCCCTTCAGCGGGCGCCGGCAGCGTGAGCACCGGCCCCGCTGGGGGTTTGCGCTGACCTTTAAGCCGCCTCCGCGGCCCTGCGTAGAGCCTCCTTGTGCTCCCATGACCAAGGGGCATCTCGAAGCTCCTCGGGAAGCCCGGCAAGCCCGGCCCTCAGGTGGTCGACCGCTTCGCTGTAGCGCCCAAGCGCGAGAGTGCACAGTCCCATATTCAGGCGGTTGAATTCGGGAGTCAGCCAGTAGGCTGTACCCGGCGGAGGCTCGGATGCTGCTTTATCCGTCAACCTCTCGGCTTTCTCTACCATGCGTAGCGCTGCATCCAGTTCACCCATTGCTGCCATTCCGGCTGCCGCTTGGAGGAAGTCGCCAATGCGTTGGGAAGGGTGCGCACCAGGGGTGTTGGCTGCGGCGTGGAACCAGCGAGCGATTCCCTGGGGCCTGTTCTGCTGCCGGGCGACATAGCCCTTGAAATTCAGAGCCTGAGCTGCGAGAGTCCCATTGCCGATCTCATCTGCCAGCTCTAAAGCGTCGTTGAGAAGCCCGACCGCTTCACCATCCTTGCGGGCTTGGGCAAGCATCCACCCCGAGAACTGGACCCACTCAGACGCCACTTCCGCCAGGCGCTTCCTGTGAAACCCTCGGGAGCCCCGGAACATCCGGGTAACCTCCCTCATCTGCGCCATGGTCGCCGGGATTACCGCACTTGGCTTTACGCAATCATCCAACCGCCGATATGCGGCCAAGATTCCTGCAAGCGCGTCAACGGTACCGGCGTCCAGCCGGGAAGGGTTAGCGGCACTGCGGGCAACCCTCGACTTTTCATCATCGTCAAGCACGGTCGCAGCCAATGCGCCTCCCGCCCCTACAAGTTCATCCAGTGATGCGGCAAGCCTTCCTGACGGATTCTGCTTTCCGTTGAGCACTCGGGACAGATAGGCGACGTCGTAGTTCATCTCGCGCGCCGCGGCTTTCATGGAATAGCCGCTGTCCCGCAGCGCCCTGCGGGCGAGATCAGCAAAGTCACTCATCGTGAACCTCTGAGGGGTTGACCAGTGGTGGTTCCAGAGTAGTCAACCCCGGTCAACTCCCGCGTAAGCACTACACGTCGAAGTATGGCCAGACGTAAGGACCCCCGCGACGCGGCGAACACCCGGGGGCATGGACCACCTGAGGAGTCAGGCAGCCATGACAGAGCATAAGCAGGAGACGCCCAGAACGGACACCCGGGCTGAATTCGATCAAAGAGGGCTTGGGCTCGGCCGCCCCTCCATCCGAAGACTGACCCCCGTAAGCGTGCCCCTCTCCAGCAGTCCGCCGACCTACCCCACGCGGGAGGATTGCGGCATCTGCGATCGATACCGGGGCGCCATCAACGCCGCTCTCGGTCGAGCGCAATGGGCCGCCGTGCAGGGTGACCGGGCCGCCCACCGCAAAGCGCTGAGGGAGGAAGTGGAGTACCACGAGAGCTGGGGCGGGCACCTGGACCTCATGCCCCACAGGGACGTCCCTTGATGGCCCGTCGGCGACGCCATGCACCCACCGAAAGCGAAGAAGGGTGTACAGCCCGACCCCAACGGGAACCGGGAAGCACGTCGCGCGGCCGAGAGGTCCGACAGGAAGAACCGTCAGCCACATACGGCAGCGTGCCAGCGGGGAAGTTGCCGCTTCCCCACCGGGCCGAGACCCAAGATCCCCAGAGTGAGGAAGGCTCCCCATGGGCGAGACCAGGTTACGCACGCGCATGGGCCCCAGGGAACTCCGGTTCGCGTGGCTGGAGGTGACAGGGTTCTGTAACGAATCCTGCGTCCAGTGCTACGCCGATTCGGGCCCCAAGGGGACGCACGGCACCATGACCGTTCCGGACTGGCGGCACGTCATCGACCAGTTCACCGCTATCGGCGGCCGCGACGTTCAGTTCATCGGCGGTGAGCCGACCCTGTACCCGCACCTTTCCGAGCTGATCATCCACGCGCACGGCGCGGGACTCGGCATCGAAGTATTCTCCAACATGACCGCCATCCGTGACCCGCTGTGGGAGACGTTCAAGGCGTGCGGCGTCAAGCTAGCGACGTCGTACTACTCCGACGATGCGGCCGAGCACGACAACGTGACGAACCTCCGTGGCTCGCACAAGAAGACCCGGGCGAACATCCGCAAAGCCGTGGATCTCGGCATCCCCATTCGCGGCGGTGTGGTCGTCGTGAACGCAGAACAGCGTGTCCGCGAGGCTGTCACCGACCTTCAAGCGATCGGGGTCGGGCACGTCGGCGGGGACAGGACCCGGGCGTTCGGACGGGCCGGCAAGGGGGCTGCTCCCTCAGTCGGTGACCTGTGCGGGCACTGCGCACTCGGGCAGGTTGCCATCGGTCCCGAGGGGGACGTGTGGCCGTGTGTGCTGGGACGGTTCATCACCTTGGGCAACGTGCAGGCGGCCTCGCTCACCGAGGTATGGAACAGCGCTCGGACGATCAACGCTCGCGCGGAGATCGCGGCAGCCCACGGGCTGGAGGCGGCCGAGAGCTGCACGCCGCCGCAGTTCCTTCCGAGCTGCGGACCGTGCGGCCCGTGCGTTCCTTCGGTGGGCGTGTGCGATCCGAAGGAGGCAGGCGTCGAGCCGGCGAGGGCTACGATCGGCGCACCCGCATGAGTCACTGAGCAAGGAGGACCGGTGGATCACGGTGACGACTTCCACACGTGGCTGAATGGTGACCACGCCACACAGCCGACACAGCGATCAGAAGAAGAGTGGGCGTTGATCGCTGGATACCTGCGTCATGCGGCGAACAAGATCGGGCCGTCCCTGCCTCTGTGCCTCCCCGGAGAACCGCAGGAGTGCGGGCGGACGGCGCAGCAACACGTCCTGGTGTGGGGGGCGGCCGTAAAGGCGGCAGCGCAGCATCTGATCGAGGAAGCCGCACCGGCCCCGGCCAACGCCTCGTTCGTCGCGGGGCCGCTGTATCAGCGCCACCTTGCGGAACTGCGTGCCATGAGGTCCACGCCGCCCGGCAACGGGTGACCATTCCCCCTTGTCGGGCCCCGCTCGTGCGCTTCCCGTGAGGCGGACGGGCGGGGCCCCTTCCTTGAGCGGCCCGCCGCCGTCGACGACTTCGCCCACCTCTGGGCAACCGCACCTGACCCGCACCACCCAAGCCCCGTCCGGTCATGTACCGGCCTCAGAACACCTACTCATGAGCACTGGGGAAGGGGCGGGGTGGGGAAAAGCCCCGCTCGACGGCACCCCCTCAGCGGAACCGCGGGTGCCATGTCTCCCGTACCGTCCCCTCCCCGTCCACGACCGTGATGTCCGGCCACTTGTCGAACGCCGAGCACGGGTGGGAGATGCCGAGCTCGACCTCGTCGCCCACCCGCAGGTCGTGCGCGTCCGTGACGGTCAGGTGGTGGTCGAAGATCTGCGTCGCGGTGCCGGTCACCGGGTGGAACGGGCCTCGTGGGGCGCGGGCGCGGAGGAGGACGGGGAGGCCGGCGTCGTAGGGCAGTTCGCGTTTGCCGGCGCCGATGACGGCCCGTCCCGGCTCGGGGGCGGAGAGGACGGCGGCCCGGACGGTCAGTGCCGCCTCCAGGCCGGGGAAGGGCGAGACGTGCCGGTAGGTGCCGTGGTCGTGGGTGACGTAGCAGCCCGAGCGCAGGACGAACACCGGGGCCGGTGCGTCCGGGCGGGCGGCGAGCGCGTGGTGGGCCGCGACGGCCCGGTCGGGGAACGCGGAGCCGCCCATGCTGAGGACGGGGCGCCCGCCCCGGACCAGGGGCGCCAGGCCGTGGAGGACCTCGGCCGTCCGGCGGCAGTGCGCGTCGACGTCGGCGAGGTTCCCGGCGTCCCGGGTGTTGGGGCGCACCCCTTCGTAGCCCGCGACACCGGCCAGCAGCAGCCCCGGGGAGGAGGGGGCGGCGACGGCCTCGCCGAGGGCGTGGGCGGCGGCGGGTTCCCGGACCCCGGTGCGCCCTTCCGGGGCGCCCACGTCGATCAGGACGCGGAGGGGGTTCCGGGCGCCCCGCATCGCCGCACGGGCGAGGTCGAGACCGGCGTGGGAGTCGACGAGGCAGTGGAGCTCCAGGCCGGGCGTGGTGTCGAGATACCGCCGCAGGGCGGCGAGGTCGGGGCCGTGCACCACCTCGTTGGCGATCAGGATGCGGCGGGCGCCCCATTCCAGGGCGATCCCGGCCTGCCGCGCGGTGGCGACCGTGACCCCCCAGGCGCCGGCGGCCAGCTGCCGCTCCACCACGGGCCGGGTCATGGTCGTCTTGATGTGCGGGGCCAGTTCGACGCCCTGCTCACGGCACCAGGCGGCCATGAGTGCCACGTTGTGTTCCAGCGCGCGCAGGCTCAGCCGCAGCTCGGGCAGCACGGGCAGCACGGGATCGTGGTTCATGGGGCCTCCGGACGTACGGTCGCATGTGCGCTATATCGGATGGAGCGTAGAGCATTCTCGACATCCGACGTCCACTATGCTGGATGCGGCATCGTCTTTACCAGACATGCCCACGGACGAAAACCCACAGACGAAAGAGGGTCCCAGGTGACGGCCGACGACCACCGGCCCGCCCCCGGGCGGACGGCTCGCGAGGACGGCATCGGCGGGCACCTCCGCCGCGCGCGCCTGGAGAAGGGCTACACGCTGGAACAGCTGGCCGACCGGACCGGGCTGTCGCGCAGCTATCTCAGCAATGTCGAGCGCGACGTCAACAGCCCCACCATCAACACACTGCGCACGATCGTCGACGCCCTGGGCCTCTCCCTCAGCCGCCTCTTCCGGGAGATCGACGGCGAGCGGCGCATCGTGACCCGGCCCGACCAGCGGGTGGAGCTCACCCGGGCCGGGGTGGCGGGCGTCACCTACACGCTGCTCAACCCCGACCCCGTCGGCCGGCTGGAGATGATGCTCCTGGAGGTGGCGCCGGGGGCGTCCTCCGGGGACCGCCCCCACACCCACGCGGGCGAGGAGGTCGGCCTCCTGCTCAGCGGCGAGCTCGACTACTGGGTCGACGGCGTCCACTACCACCTGACACCGGGCGACAGCGTCAGCTTCGAGTCGACCACCCCGCACCGCTATCACAACCCGGGCGCGGTCCCGGCGGTCTGCGTCTGGTCGGAGACGCCCCCCGGCTTCTGAGCGCGACCCGTCCGCCCCCGCCGCTACGCCTTCCGCCCCCGCAGCACCTCCACCGCCCTGTCGAAGGCCGCGTCACGGCCGGTCCTGAACTCCTCCTCGGTGAGGACCGGCACCTCCATGCCGGCGCTCGGCGGGATGCCGGGCCCGTCGTAGGAGCGGCCCGAGCGGTTCAGGAACTCCTCGTTCGGCAGCCACGCGACCATGCCGTCGGGGAGTACGCGGGTCATGACGTCGGAGAACACGCCCTGTGTGTGCTGCCCGATCCGCACCGACCCGCCCGGCCGGTCCATGAGGGCCTGGGTGAAGGTCTCGCCGGCGCTGACGGTGGAGCCGCCGGTCAGCACGGCGACCGGGCCGGTGTACCGGGGCGCCTTCGCCGGCCGCACGTACAGCGGCTGCGGGCGGGTGTGCCGGGTCGCGTCCGCGGGGTCGTTGCGGGCCCGCTTGGAGTACGCGAGGTACGGGGTGTCGGTGAGCCGCCCGGCGATGCGCAGCCCCATGGCGTCGGAACCGCCGCCGTTGACCCGCAGGTCGATGACGAGACCGCGCAGGGACGCGACGCGTTCACGGGTGAACACCGCGTCCAGCGCCCGGTCCAGTTCGGTGAGTTGGGTGGCGTACGGGGCGCCTTCGGCCGCGTAGCCGCCGAATCCGGAGATGCGCAGATAGCCCTGTCCGCCGGGCAGGTCGGCGTAGGTGATCCGGCCGTTGGCGAACTCGTGCGTCCGGCGCCCCTTGAGGTCGTGTTCGACGATGTGCCGCTTGGCCCGCTGATCCAGTTCCTCGCCGGGCATGACCGTGCCGGGGCGGGCCCGGGCGAAGATCCGCTTGCCGTCCTGAACGGCGACGTGCGCGTCGTTCAGCGGCTCGACCATCTCGGCGAACAGGTCGAAGAGCCGGTCCTTGGGCGTGTCGGCGCGCACCTGGGGGCGGTACCGGTCGCGCGTCTTGTGCCAGTCGACGCCCTTGGCGGCGAAGAAGGGGTAGTTCTCCTCGAAGGACCGCCAGAAGACGTCGAAGGCGGCGAGCGAGTCCTTGGGGTCCACCGGCTGCCCGCAGGAGTCGGGAAGGGCCGCGATACGCCGCAGCCGCCGGTCGCCGACCGCGCCGTCCGCGTGCAGCGTCGCCCGGTCGCCTCCCGGCAGGGCCCGCACGGTGAGGACGACTCCGCCGCCGGTCGTGTACGAGGCGACCGGCCCCGCGCCCGTTCCGGTCCGCTCGGCGGAGTCGCTCTTCATACAGCTCACCGCGGTGGTCTGATACTCCCGCAGGTGTCCGTCCGCGAGGGCCAGTACGGTGCCGTAGCCGTCCATGCGCCAGACTCCGTCGGTGGCCGGACGCGAGGGCGCCGGGGCCGCCGTGGCTCCGGTGGCGGTCAGTACGGTCCCGCCGGCGAGGGCCAGCGCCATGGCCGCGGTGACGGCCCCGGCCGGTGAACTCTTGCGTCGCACGATCTGTCCTCCCTGTACGTGACGCGGCACGTCACGTTCTCCGTGGGATCCACGATCGTCGAAGCGCCCCGGCCGGGACCATCCCGCTGTCCGGCCGTTCCACGGGGGGGATATCCCCCCGTACCGGTAGCACCCCGGTACGACTGTGCGGTGGGCACCCTGGTGGGGGCGGATGGAGAGTTGGGATGATGACGGGATGAACCCCACCATCCCTGACACGGCCGGCTCGCCCCGTACGGCCCGTACACCCCGGGCGCCCCGGACATCGGCGCTGGGCCTCGCCGCGCTGCTCACGGCCACGGGCCTGCTCACCGCCTGCGGTACGGCGCACTCGGACGCGCCCGCCGCGGAGCGCGCCCGGCCGGCCGCCGCGCCCTCCCCCACGGCCTCCTCGCCCACCGTGTCCATCCCCGCCATACCCCCGCTCACGATCGACGGCCCCACGCCCTCCGCGTCGGCGCAGCCGTCACCGGTCTGCCCCGCCTCGGGCATGTCCCTCGTGGCCGAGGAGGCCAACGCCGCCATGGGCTTGCGGGTGATGACCCTCAAGCTGACCAACTGCGGTGGGACCACCCGGGTGCTCAACGGCTACCCGGACGTCCGCGTCCTCGACGCCGGCAGGAAGCAGCTGGCCGTGGAGGTCCTGCACGGCGCGGCGGACATCATGACCGACGACCGTTTCGACGCGGGTCCGGTGCGGGTGGCCCTGCGGCCCGGCGAGCAGGCGGTGACGGGCCTGGTGTGGCGGAACACCGTGACGGACGGGACTCCCGCGAACGGGGCCTACGTATCGCTCGCCCCGTCCGCCGGAGCCGACCGGCTCACGGTGCCGTCGCTGATCGACCTGGGGACGACGGGCAAGCTGGGGGTCAGCGCCTGGGCCCACGGCTGACCGCCCGTCCCGTCCCGCCTTGCCCCGCCCGTCCCGTCCTGCCCGTCCCGCCCGTCCTGCCCCGGGTCAGATGGTGACGCAGGTGTCCTCGATGTTCCGGCCGTCCCGCTCCAGACCGCCGCAGACGAGCTTCGCGCCCGCCTGCTCACGGCCGACCGCCCACCTGTGGGACGCCGCGTTGACCTTGGGCGAGTGGAAGTCCCCCCAGTAGGACCGCAGCGTCCCCGGCAGGCCGTCCCTGGTCCTGACCGTGATGTCCTGGACGAACCTGTTGTGATGGGCCGTCATGACACAGAGGTACGTGCCGCAGTGGGAGCCGACCCCGGTCGGGGCGGCGCTCGCCGGGACGGCGGCGGCACTGAAGGCGAGAGCGGCGAGCACGATGGCGACGATCTTCCTCATCACATTCCTCAATTGTCGGCAGGAGTCCACAAGGCCCCACGCGCCTCGCGCGCGGCCGGCCGGCCCCCAGTAGACCGGCCGCCGGGCAGGGCGAGCCGTCGCCCACCGGCGAGGCCACCTGATGAGGTGATGTTCCGGTCCGGGACGTTTCGCCGCACCGGCGGAGTTCGCGACAGGGCCCCTCACGGGCGGAGCGCCGTGGTCACGTGCACCGCGCACGACGCCTCCACCAGCCCCAGCACGTCGCGGGCCTCCTGTTCCCCGCGCAACGCCGCCACCTGCTCCACCCCGAGGACCCCCGCTCCCACTCCCGCCGCGCAAGCCGGTTCCATCAGCAGGGGCCATGCCTCGGCGAGGGTCGTGAAGGCCAGCCGGAACGTGCTCCGGGTGAGGTCCGTGAAGCCCGCGCGGCGCAGGAGGGCGCCGTGGTGGGCCCCGGCGCGGCCGTCGGCCAGGGCCTCGGTGAACGCCTCGGTGGCGGGGCCCGTCGTGGCGGGGTGGTCCGAGGCGACGGCGAGCGTGGCGAAGTCCGGGTCGGCCAGGGCGACGCGGCCGCCGGGGCGGAGCACCCGGCGGGCCTCCTCCAGGGCCTGCCCGGCGTCGGGGAGGTGGATGAGGAGCCGCTCCGCGCGGTACCAGCCGACGCGTCCGGCCGGGAAGGGCAGGGCCATGGCGTCACCGACGACACAGCCGTGCACGGCGAAGCGGGTGCGAGCCGTCCGTACGAGGGAGTCGCTGCGGTCCAGGCCGGTGACGGTCAGGCCCGCCGCGCGGAGCTCCGCGACCGCGTGGCCGGTGCCGCATCCGACGTCGACGCCGTGTCCCGGCGGCCGGCCGAGTCGTTGGGCGATGTGGGCGCGCAGGGCCGTGACGGGCGCGGAGCGCTCGGCCAGCTCCAGGTACGCCTCGTACGCCGCCGGGCTCGGGGCCTTGTCCACGTCGCTGAAGTGCCGGGCCGTCACAGACATGCAGCGGACTGTACGCAGGTCGAGGGCTCGCACCCGGTCGAAACAGAGGAAACCGCGAGAATGTACCCCGCCACGGTGACCGGAGACCGGCTGTGCCTCCGGGAGTTGACGTCCGAGGACCTTCCCGTGCTCACCCGCCTGTACGGCGACCCGCGGGTCACGCGCTATCTGCGCTTCGACTCCCTGGGCGCCGACGAGGCCGCCGCCAAGTACGAGGAGCGCCGCGGGGCGGCCTTCGACGCGCCCCGCACCCGGTACGAGATGGCCGTCACCACATCGGGCGACCCCCTCATGATCGGGACGGTGGGGATGACCCTGGAGCCCCCGCACCACCTCTCCGGCTGGCTCAACGAGCTCGTCCTCGTCCCGGAGGTGTGGTCCAGGGGCTACGGCAGCGAGGCCCTGCGGCTGATGATCGGCCTGGGCTTCGAGCGCCTGGGGCTGCACCGCATCTGGGGCCTGCGCCGCCATGACCACCCCGTCACGCACGGCACGATCACCGGGGCGGGCATGTCCCAGGAGGGCCGGATGCGCGACTGGGTCCGCACCGGCGGGCGCTGGCACGACGTGGTGACCTACTCCGTCCTCCGGCACGAGTGGGACGCCACCCGGTGCCGGGACGTCACCAGCGCACGGCGGTGAAGTCGACGGGCCGCTCCTGGAGCGTCCGGGTCCGCGCCGTCAGCTCCCGCAGCCGCCGGACCATCTCGGGGGCGGGGAGCCGCTTGCGGTCGCCGTGGCCCGGCAGCAGCCACTCGAAGCGCAGCAGGCCCTCGATCCGGTCCAGGGAGGCGCTCAGTTCGGTCATGGAGTACCAGACGACGCTCTCCACCACCTCCACGTCGGCCGTCGTACGGGACCAGTACAGGCTGTCGCCGCTGAAGCAGTAGCGCTCGTCGGCGACGTACAGCACGCTGCCCCGGGTGTGGCCCGGCAGCGGATACGCGATCACACCGTCGGCGATCACGGTCGGCTCCGTCCCGCGCAGCACGCGGTCGGCGTCCGGCGCCGCTTCGAGGTCCCACTCGTGGATCCACAGGCGGGCGCCGAAGCGGTCGGCGTACGCGCGGCCGTGCGCGGCATGGTCGTAGTGGGTGAGGAGGACGTCGGTGACGGGCCCCAGCGCCTCGTAGCGCGCCGCGAGCGCGGTGCTCCACCGGGGTGTGTCGATCATCATCATGGTGCCGGAAGGGCGGCGCAGGAGGTAGGAGTTGGCGCCGGCGGTGTGGGTGGAGTTGTGCCCGCACAGGTGGACGCGGTCGTCCAGGGCGAGCGGGAACGGGTCCTGCGCGGGGTCGAGCCGCCCGGCCCCGAGCCGGATCGAGCGGGTGTGGCAGGCGTGGGCGGCCGCGTACATCTGCCGGACCTCCGCCGCGTCACGCGGCTGCCGTACGACCTCCGCGCGGCCGCCGACCTCCTCGATGAGTCCGGGGGCGAGTTGGCGGGCGACGTCGCAGTTGGTGCACCTGGAGTCGACGTACCAGTCGCCGGTTCCGGCGGCGGCCGGCTGTCCTGCGGACCGGTCCGTCAGATCGTCCTTCATGGTGGGCTCCTTTCGGGTGCGCCCGGCTCGGCGGGCCGCGCGCACCCGTCCAGAGATATCCCTTGGCATCCGGAAAGAGGAAGGGGAGTTGGGGCTTGCACTTCAGGGGGTGGGGGTCTCTGCTCAGGGGGACGACCGACGGGTGAAATAACCGTATTGCCCCTGATTCTCCTGGGGATTCTCAGAACGCGATCGGGTAGCGGTGGGCCGGAGGGTGGTCGACGGCCAGGCCGGGGCGCCAGGCCGTGAGGGCCTGTGCCGACGGGACGAACAGCGGGCCGGGCAGCGCGTCCGGCTGGAACCACTGCCACCTGGCCACGAGATGGGGTTCGGCGGCGACCGGCGTGCCCTCGTACGCGGTGACGAGCACGGCGGCCGTCAGCCGGCTGACGCCCCCGGCGTCGTCGAGGAGCAGGACCGTCACCTCGGCGTCGGCCGGCGAGGCGACCAGCGAGGTCTCCTCGCGCAGTTCCCGTACGGCGGCCGCCTGGAGGGACTCCCCCGGCTCGACCGAGCCGCCGGGCAGCTCCCAGACGCCGGCGTGGTGGTGCCCCAGCAGGATCCGTTCCCGCGGGTCGAGGACGATCACGCCCACGCCGATCGCCGCGTGGGCGGCGGGCGGCTTCGGGCTTCGGGGGCGGCTGGTCACGGTGCGGTTCATGGTGAGTGGATTCCCTTCTCCGGCTGGATTCCTCAATGGGTCCCGTCCTGGCACGGGACGACGGCGTGGCGGGTGCGCGCCCTCAGACCGCCCAGCCGTGCGTGGACAGCAGCGCCCCGGTGACGAACCGGGTCAGCACGGCGGCCGTGTACGGCACGCAGTCGGCGGGCGGGCACGCGGGGTCGGCCCACACCAGCGCCGAGCACTTGGCCGGTTCCAGATTGCGCGGCTCGCCCTCCCAGCGCTGCGCGGTGAAGACGACCCCGAGCCGGGCTTCCCCTCGGGGGCCGCGGTGGTGGACGAGGTGGCAGAACTCCAACTCGTCCGGATCGAGGCGCAGTCCGACCTCCTCGCGGACCTCGCGCAGGGCTCCGTCGACGACGGTCTCGTCCGCTTCGAGGTGGCCGCCGGGCGGGGCGAGGAGGCCGCTCGCGTACACGTCCCCGGCGCGGCGGAGCAGGAGCACGCGGCCGTCGTCGCGGTGCAGCAGGACCATCACGTCGATCACGCACGTGTAGCGCGCCGGACGGCTCGTCCGCGTCTCCCGGCAGCGGTCGCGGGGCCCGCCGCCCGCGGGCGGCGGGCCGTCCTGTTCGAACGGCGACCGCGCTCCCTCGGTGTTCGCGTGACGGTCGTGGTGGTGATGCACTGCGCCTCCTCGTTGACTCCGGATCGGACGAGCGATCGGAAAAACGACGCCCGATCGGGGGAGTCACGGCCACCGAAGGGCGTTTTCTCGCGCGGGAATTCGAGGGGTCGTCAATCGGCCAGCGATCCCGGGGGCGGGCGCCCGGCGGGGCTTGTGCGATTCACCCGGCCGTGGATGCTCACTCGATCCGGGGGTTGCGTTGCTGCCGGGAACGGCCACACCACGGCCCTGCGGCCGGGTACGGCGTGTGCCCGTCGGCGCCGCCTCGCCGCCGGGGAACGGCACGGACGAACCCTTCGGCGAGGCCGTACCCGGATGCCGCGCCGTTTCCGTGTTTGCCACCGGAAGGACTCCGGGCGGACACGGCGCGCCGGCGGCGCCGTACCGCCGGGGGCTCCCTCCGGAGAAGCGGCCGGTACTCGGCCCTCAACGGCCATTTCCAGGGCTACTGGAGCGCCCGCGCCCAGGGCTAGGGTCCGCTGCTGAAGAGATGTCATGGTGCGACATGTGACGAGAGGCAGGACCATGAGATCCAGAAGAGAAGTACTCCGGGCGGCGACGGCCGCGGCGGGCGTCGCCGCGGTGGGAGCGCTGGGCGGCGGGACGGCCCTCGCGGCGGGCACGGCGTCGCCGCGGCGGGCGTTCAGCTCCGTCGGAACGCCCCTCAACACCTTTCACGACGCCTCCGGGCGAGTGACAGTGTCCGTGTTCTCGCACTACGGGAACCCTCCCCAGCAGCACTGGTACGACAAGACCACCCTCGTCGGCGACGGGGAGATGATCGCCATCGGCGGTGGCGCCACGGCGACCGACGCCAACCCCGGGGCGCTGCTGACCGCCTCCTACCCCACCGACGACCTGTCGGGCTGGACCGTCAGCTCGAAGGACCACCTCCAGGCGCATCCGCACGCCCTCGTCTCGTACGTCATCGGCCTGAAGATCGCCGGTTTGAGCCGCGCCCAGCTCCTGCGGTCCGTCTATGTGTCCCGCGCGGACAGCGGCACAGCCCCGCACCCGGAGGCCGAGGCGGGCATCCCGTCGTCGAACGACTACGTCCTCGTGGGCGGCGGCTTCCGGGTGGACTGGCACGGTGCCGGGAACCTCGCCACGGCCTCGTTCCCGTCGACGGAGTTCTCCTGGAAGGCCCGGTCGAAGGACCACGGGCAGTCCGACCCGGCCAACATCAGGGCGTTCGCCATCGCCCTGCGGCGTGACCTCCCCGTCGGGCGGGTCGTGTCGTCCATCACCCGCGCCGACTCCGGCCAGACCGCGCACCCGGCCGCCGTCGCCTCGGTGACGCCGGGGTACGCGCTGACGGGCGGTGGTGGCGATGTGCACTGGCGTGGCGCGGGCAATCTGCTGTGGCGCCTCGAACCGGCCACCTCACAGACCCCGAGCTTCACCGCGGCGTCCAAGGACCACCTCTGGTCCGACCCGTCCTCGATCACCGCCTACGCTCTGGGCATCCGCCTCGTCTGAGCTCCGCACCCGCCACGACCGCCTACCCGGCCCCGAAGAGCTGGGTCCAGTACGTACCGGCGGAACCCCCGGTGGCATAGCCGACGCCGAGGTGGGTGAAGTCCGGTTTGAGGATGTTCGCACGGTGTCCGGGGCTGTTCATCCAGCCCTGGACGACCTCGGCCGGGGTGCGCTGGCCGCAGGCGATGTTCTCGCCGATGCCCCGGTGCGCGGCCCCGGCGGCCGCGGCCCGGTCCCAGGGCTCGCACCCTTCCGGGGTGGTGTGGGAGTAGAAGCCCCGCCCGGCCATGTCGGCGCTGTGGCCCTGGGCGGCCGTGGTCAGCCCGGGGTCGGCGGCCAGCGGGCGGAGGCCGGCCGCCCGCCGCTCGGCGACGGTGAGCGCGAGCACCTCCGCCGTCACCCGCGCCAGACCGGCCCGGGAGAACGGCTCCGCCCACACCACCGTCCAGTACGCCTCCCCCGACCCGGCGTGGACGGCGTGGCCGACGCCGACGTGCGCGAACGCCGGGTCGCGGACGGGGGCGCCGCGCTCCGTGTCGCGCAGGCAGTAGTCCATGAACCCGGCGGGCGTACGGGGGCCGGACACCAGGTGTTCGGCGAGGGTGAGATAGGCGTACCCGCCGGCGGTGATCCGCTGGAACAGTGAGGTCCCGGCCGCGCTCTCCACGCCCAGGCGCCCGTGCGCGGCCATGTCCGCCGCGTGGGCCCGGGCGGCCGCCGACAGCCGCGCGTCGGCCGTGACGGAGCGGGCGCCGGCCCGGGCCCGCTCCGCGGCGACCAGTGCGAGGAGCCCGGCCTCCTCGGGCGTGCCGGGCGGGTGGGGCGTGGCACCGTGAGGCGTGCCGCGGTCCCGCGCGGCGTCGCCGTACGCCCCGCCGTGGCCGGCTCCTCCCCCTTCTTCCCCGGCTTCCTCCACGACTTCTTCCGCGACCTCGATGCCGAAGTCGCGGGCCACTCCGGCCAGTCCCTCCGCGTAGCCCTGTCCCAGGGCCCGGAGCTTCCATCCGGTCCCCCGGCGGTACAGCTCGGCGAGCAGCAGGACGGTCTCCCGCGTCGGGCGCGGCGGGGTGAACCGGGCCAGCACCCCGCCCCCGGGCCCGGTGACCGTCATCACGGGGGTGGGCAGCGCCGCGAGCGGTGTGCCGGGGTCGGCGGGGCTGACGACGACGGTCACCTTCGCGGCGCCCCGGCGCAGCCGCGCGGGGTCCACGGTGACGGTGTCCTGACGCAGCCGGGTGCCGGGGGCCGTCGGCTGGTTATAGAAGACGAAGTCGCCGTCACCGGCGGTCCGGCCCTCCTCGCCGGTGATGAGCACCGACAGGTCGAACGGTCCGGGCACCCGTATGGAGAGCGCGCCGTCCGGCATCGCCCGGTTCCCGCCGGCCGTCAGGTCGCTCATCGCCGCTCCGCCCGTCGTCGCTCCGCCGTGCTTCCCGTGGAGGCCGTACTTCCCGGGAGTCCGTACTTCCTGGGAGAACGGGCGGCGCCACGGGACGGTTCCAGGAGCCCGGGGTGTACGGGGCGGCCGGCGGGACGCTTTGTAGGAATCGAACAGGTGTGGCAGGGTCAGCGCTGGCGTCGGCGCCCGCTGTGGCCGCGGCCGGAAAAGGCGAGGATGAGGCCCGTGCATGATCTCCTGAACCCCGCCGACCCCGGCTTCGCCCGCGACCCGTACCCGTACTACGCGCGGCTGCGCGCCGAGGGCCGCCCCGCGGCACGGGTGGCGCTGGCCAACGGTACCCACGCCTGGCTGGTCACGGGCTACCGGCAGGCCCGGGAGGTCCTCGCGGACGCGCGGTTCTCGAATGTGCCGCCGAGCGGCGCGGGCCGCCCCCGGCCCGACTCGCCGGCGCAGCGGGCCCGCGCGTGCCTGGCCCGGCACATGCTCAACTCGGACGCCCCCGACCACTCCCGGCTGCGGCGGTTCACCACCGCGGCGTTCACCCCGCGCCGGGTCGACGCGCTGCGCTCCCGGATCGAGGAGCTGACGGACAAGCTGGTCGCGGAGGTCGCCGGGGAGCTGGCGGCGGGCGGGACCGCGGACCTGGTGGACTCCTTCGCGTTCCCGCTGCCGGTGCTGGTCATCGGCGAGGTGCTGGGGGTGCCGGAGGCCGACCGCGCGGACCTGCGGGCCTGGACCTACCGGGTCGGGTCGCCCGCCGACGCGCTGGCGGCGGGCGAGGCCGACGAGGCGTGGGTGCGCCTGCACGCCTACTTCACCGAGCTGATCGCGCGGAAGCGGCGGGAGCCGGGCGAGGACCTCTTCAGCACGCTGGTCCGGGACACGGACGAGGGCGGGCTGGACGACGGGGAACTGCTCGCCATGGCGTTCCTGCTGCTGTTCGCCGGCTACGAGACGACCATGAACCTGCTGGCCTCGGCGTCGCTGCTGCTGCTCACCCACCCCGGCGAACTCGCCGCGGCGCACCACGGCGGCCCGGAGCGGTGGGCCGCCGTGGTGGAGGAGACGCTGCGGCACGCGAGCCCGCTGGAGGGCACGACGTGGCGGCGCGCGGCGACGGAGGTGGACCTGGGCGGGGGCACGGTGATACCGGCCGGTGCCTCGGTCCTGGTGGTGCTGGCCTCCGCCAACCGCGATCCGGAGCGGTTCGCTTCGCCGGACGCGTTCCTTCCCGGCCGGTATCTGGACGCGGGGGACGGCGCGGGCGAGCGGGCCGCGGCGCACTTGGCGTTCGGGCACGGGCCGCACTTCTGCCTGGGGTCGCGGCTGGCCCGGCTGGAGGGGGCGGTGGCGCTGCCCCGGCTGTTCTCGGCGTTGCGGGGGCTTGAGCTGGCGGCGGATCCTTCCGGGTTGCCGTATCGGCCGGGGTTGCTGGTGCGGGGGCCTCGGCGGGTTCCGGTGCGGGTGCCGTAGCGGGGCGGAGGATTTTTCCCCACCCCGCCCCTTCCCGTAACCGGGGCCGGCGCCCCAGACCCCGTTCCGCGCTCCGCGCGGTGTCCTCAAACTCCCCCAGCTACCGCTGGGAGGTGCCCCCAGACGGGCTGAAATCAGCCCGTCCGCACCGTCACGCCTCCGGCAGGAAGTCCGTCAGGCGGATCGCCGTGCCGGCCTTCTCCGCCTCTCCTCGGACCAGGTCGGCCAGGGCCAGGTCCAGGATGCCCAGGCCGAACGGGGAGAAGACCGTGACCTTGCGCGGGTCGCGGGGGTGGGGGCGGCCCGTGGCGAGGGTGTCGCCCAGGGCGGCCGTGATGAAGTCGCGGTTGCCGGCGCGCTGTTCCGCGAGGTGGAGGGAGGTCGAGGCGCGGCAGACGTGGTCGGCGTCGTCGACGACGTTGACGCTGCCGAGGATCGCCTCGGGGGTGAGGTCGCGCAGCGAGAGGTGCAGGACCAGCGTGCCCGGCCGGCAGTGGTCGAGGCCGGTGTGCGGCGTGGACGCGGTCGTGGCGACGGAGACGAGGCGGTGGGCCGCGAGGGCGTCGTCGGCCGAGTCTGCGTACTCCACGGTCAGGCCGCCGGCGTGGGCCTCGGCGAACGCCTCCGCCCGGGCGCGGTCGAGGTCGAAGAGGCGCACGGTGCGGAGTTCGGGGGCGACGACCCGCAGGAAGCGCAGGACCTCGGCGTTGATGACCCCGCAGCCGATGAGGGAGGCTCCGGTGTCCGGGGTCTCACCGGGCATCGTCCGGGCGGCCAGCGCGGCGCTCGCCGCGGTGCGGCGCGCGGAGATGATGGAGCCCTCGATCAGCGCCTCGGGCTGTCCGGTGGTCAGGGAGTTGAGGATGATCGCGGCGGAGGCGCGCTGGAGGCCGGACGCCACATTGCCGGGGAAGGAGGAGATCCACTTCATCCCGGCGACCTGGGCGCCGCCGCCCAGGTAGGCGGGGAGGCCGATGATCCGGTTGGTGTCGTCGGCCGGGAAGCGGAGGAAGACGGAGTGGGGCACGGCGGTGTCGCCGACGGCGTGTGCCACGTAGGCGTCGCGGACCGCGTCGAGCACCTCGTGCTCCTTGCCGTCCAGGGTGCGGCGGACGGTGTGGTTGCCTATGACGAGCATGAGATCTTCTCCATTGTCGGGATCGCCGGGAGGTCAGCCGCGAGGTCGTGCGGCCGGGGGATCCGGCCGAAGTTCTCCGCGACCCAGGCGTCGTTGTAGATGGTGCTGAGGTAGCGCTCGCCGCGGTCGGGCAGGATGATCGCGCAGGTGGATCCGTCCGGGATGACGTGGCGCAGGCTGTCGAGGGCGCTGACGACCGCGCCGGACGAGCCGCCGGCGAGGATCGCCTCGGTCGCGGCCAGCCGGCGGCAGCCGATGACGCAGTCGAGGTCGCCGACGTGGACGACGGAGTCGGCCAGGTCCGGTGTGTGCAGCGGGGGCCGGGTCGCGGCCCCGTGCCCGGGCAGCAGCCGGGGCACCGAGGGCGGGCTGGGGTCGAAGATGGCGCTGCCCAGCGCGTCCACGGCCACGATCTTCACGGGGAGCCGGTGCGCGCGGATGTAGTCCGCGCAGCCGCGAAGGGTGCCGCAGGAGCTCGCCGAGCAGATCAGGTAGTCCAGGCCCGCGGGCAGCGCCTCGTCGATCTCCCGCATCGTGGTCCGGTGCGCGAGGGCGTTGAGGGTGTTGCCGTACTGGTTGGGCCAGTACGCGCCGGGGACGGTCAGGGTCAGCTCGCGCACCCGGGCCACCCGGGCGGGCAGGTAGTCGCCGCTCTCCCGGTCGGGCTCGGTCACCATCTCCACCTCGGCGCCGAGGGCGCGCATGATGTCGATGTTCTGCTTGTTCGCCCTGGGGTCGACGACACAGATGAAGCGCAGGCCGTAGTACCGGCAGACCTGGGCCAGGCCGATGCCGAGGTTGCCCGAGCTGGACTCCACGACCACCGACTCGCCCGGCACGAGGTCGCCGCGCCGGATGCGGTCCCCCAGCATGCTCAGGGCGGGCCGGTCCTTGATGCTGCCCGCCGGGTTGAACCCTTCGAGCTTCGCGTACACGCGGATGGGGCTGTCCGGGAAGAGCCTGACGAGTTCGACCAGCGGCGTCGCGCCTATGGTCGACAGGATGCCGGGTTCCCCGGTCAGCACTGCGGGTCCGTCGAGTCGGCCAGGCTCTTGGGCCGCATGTCGGTCCAGTTCGCCTCGATGTGGTCCACGCAGGCCGCGTGGCCGTCCTCGCCGAACACGGCGGTCCAGCCGGCCGGGACCTCGGCGAAGGCGGGCCAGAGCGAGTGCTGGCCCTCCGCGTTGGTCAGGACGAGGAACTTCGCGTCGGCGTCGTCGAACGGGTTCACAGCTGGACTCCTTCGGGGGTCGCGGCGGTCAGGGGATGCGGAGCGGGCGCGGGGGCCGGGGCCATCCGGCCGATGGGGAGTTCGGGGCGTTCCGCGGCGGCCCGCAGGACGTCGGTGAGCACCGCGCAGAAGCGTTCGACGGTCTCCCGGTCGAACAGCTCGTTGGCGTACTCCACGTGTCCGCTCGCTCCGTCGCCGGGTGTCTCGGTCAGCAGGAGGGAGAAGTCGATGCGGGCCGCCACATGGTCCACGGGGAACAGCTCCGCCGTCAGGCCGGGCATCTCCATGGCGGATCCGGCGTAGTTCTGCAGGACGAGCATGGTCTGGAACAGCGGGTGGCGCCCCGGGTGCCGGGGCGGGTCGCAGGCGTCGACCATGCCGGTGAAGGGGTACTCCTGGTGCTCGTAGGCGGCGAAGTCGGCGTCCCTGGCCCGGCGGAGGAGGTCCGTGAAGGCGGGGTCGCCCGAGGTGTCGAGCCGTAGCACCAGGTAGTTGGTGAAGAGGCCGACGAGGTCGTCGAGCCCCTCGTCCACCCGGCCCGCGATCGGGGTGCCGACGGGGATGTCGGTGCCGGCGCCGGTCAGGGTCAGGGCGGTGGCCAGGGCGGTGTGCAGCACCATGAACAGGGTGGTGTCCTGCCCGGCGGCCAGTTCCCGGAGGCCGCGGTGGACGTCCGGGGCGATCTCGAAGGGGACGGTCGCGCCCCGGTGGGTGGGCCGGTCCGGCCGCGGCCGGTCCAGGGGCAGGGTCGCCTCCACCGGCAGGTCCGCCAGGGCCCGGCTCCAGAAGGCGTGCCCGCGCACGGCGAGGCTCTCCGGGTCGGCTCCGTCGCCCAGCAGGTCCCGCAGCCAGAGGGTGTAGTCGGGGTACTGGAGGGCGAGCGGTTCCCAGCCGGGCCCGGTGCCCGTGCGCCGGGCGGCGTACGCGGTGGCGAGGTCGCCGAGGAGCACGCCGACGGACCAGCCGTCACCGGCGATGTGGTGCCACACCAGCACCAGGACGTGCTCGTCCTCGGTGACCTCGAACAGCTCGGCCCGGAAGGGCGGTTCCGTCCGCAGGTCGAACTCGTGGTGGGCGGCGTCGCGGACCCGGTCGGCGAGGTCGGCCTCGGCGACGGTGACGACGGGCAGGGTGACCCGGGCGTCCTCGGGCGCCAGGACCCGCTGGTACCGGTCGCCGTCGGGGCCGGGGAAGAGCGTCCGCAGCGCTTCGTGCCGGTCGACGACGTCCGTCAGCGCCGCTTCCAGCGCCGCCCGGTCCGTGGCGCCGGTGAGCCGGAGGGCGACGGGCATGTTCTTCAGGGCGCTGGAGGCCGCCCCGTTGCCCAGCCCGATCCGGAAGGTGCGGTCCTGGGCCGGGGAGAGCGGGACGCGCTCGGGGCGGTCGTACGGGGCCGGCGCGGGGCGGCCCGCGTCCGGGCGCCGTTCGGCGACCAGCCCGGCCAGCTCGGCCGCGGTGGGCGCGCCGAACAGGTCGCGGATGCCCAGCTCGGCGCCCAGCGCCGACCTGATCCGGCTGACCAGCCGGGTCGCCAGCAGCGAGTGGCCGCCGAGGTCGAAGAAGTTGTCGTCGGCGCTCACGGAGGGCAGGCCGAGGACGTCGGCGAACGCGCCGCAGAGGAGTTCCTCGACGGGGGTGCGCGCGGCGCGCCCGGCGGACGCGCCGGCCGGGCCGGGCGCGGGCAGGGCCCGGCGGTCCAGCTTGCCGTTCACCGTCATGGGCAGCTCGTCGAGGGTGACGTAGGCGGACGGGACCATGAACGCCGGCAGGACCTCGGCGAGATGCCGCTTCAGGGCGGGTGCGGCGGAGGTGCCCGGGTCCCGGCGGGCGCGGGCGCCCAGCGGCGTGCTGACGTGCGCGGCGGGGTCGGGATCGGCCTCCGGATGGGTGCGGGCGGCCACCGGCCTGGTGGTGCCGGCGGGCAGGAAGGCGATGTCGAAGGTGTCGTGGCGGGCGGGCGACCAGGTGGCGACGGGGCGCAGGCCGAGTGCCTCGCCGAGCCGGCAGAGCGCCTCCGGGTCCGCTCCCGGGCCCTGGACGGGTGTCGCGGGCACGTCGCCGGGGCGGCCGAGTCCGGCCAGGGCGGAGAACTCGGCCAGCAGGCGGCCGTTGGGCACGCCGGTGATCCGCAGTCCGGTGCCGCCGGTGGCCAGCCGGGCCGCGAGGGCGGCGACGCCGTCGGCCCCCGCGCCGCCGGTGGCGAGCCGCTCCCAGGGGAGCTCCTCCAGGCCGTCGGCCGGCAGGGGCGCGTCGGCGTCCGTGCCGGACGCCTTGCGGAGCACCGCCTCGTAGCGGTGCCGGGTCAGCTCGTTGTGGTGCAGGCCGCGCTTGAGACGGATGTCGACTCCGGTGACCCGGTCGTCGCCGGCGGCCAGGGCGGTGAAGTACTCCGGGGCGACCAGGAGTTCGGACTCGGCGTCGATCGCGTGGTCGAGCGCGTCCGCCGCGTCGGTCCCGTCCTGCCCGGGGGCGTCGGCGGCCGGCCGGTGGCCCGCCACGCCCGCCTGGAGGGCGCGCCGCGTCCGCAGGTTGCGGACGTCGCCGACGTACACGGCGCCGCCCGGTGCGAGCAGGCCGAGGCACTTGCCGAGGACCTCGGACAGATAGCCGGCGTCGGGGAAGTACTGCGCCACGGAGTTGATCACGACGGTGTCGAAGAAGCCGGCCGGGAGTCCGTCGACGTCGTCGGCGGGCCGGCAGCGCAGCTCGACCTTCCCGGCGAGCCGCGGGTCGGCGGCGACGTGGGCGGTGAGCCTCGCCACCGCGGCCGGGGAGAAGTCGGTGCCCCAGTAGGTCTCGCAGTGTCCGGCCAGCCGGGACAGCAGCAGGCCGGCGCCGACGCCGATCTCCAGCACGCGGCGCGGCCGCAGCTCGGCGATCCGGGCGACCGTCGCGTCCCGCCACTCCCGCATCTGCTCCAGCGGGATCGGCTCACCGTCGTAGGTGCTGTCCCAGCCGCGGAAGTCCTCGCCCCAGGGGGCCGGCCCGGCGGCCGCGTACACCTGGTCGTGGATGTCCCGCCATTCGTCCACGAGTTCCCCGCCGGGGGCGTCCGCGCCGGAGGCGGGCACGACGTACGCGACCAGCCGGACGTCGCCCGGGGTCTCCTCGCGGGCCACGACCGCGGCCCGGTCCACCGAGGGGTGTTCCAGGAGGCGCGCCTCGACCTCGCCGAGCTCGACCCGGTGACCGCGGATCTTCACCTGCTCGTCGGCCCGGCCCCGGAACACCAGTTGCCCGCCGGGCGTCCAGGCCACGACGTCGCCGGTGCGGTACATCCGCTCGCCGGGGGCGCCGAACGGGCAGGCGACGAAGCGTCCCGCCGTCAGGCCCGGCCGGTTCAGGTAGCCGTGGGCGAGGAGGCCGGGGCCCGCCAGGTACAGGTCGCCGGCCACGCCCGGCGGCACCGGGCGCAGCCCGGCGTCCAGGACGTACACGCGGGCGTTGGTGATCGGGCGGCCGATGGGCACCGGTCCGGTGCCGACGGTCCCGGCCGACAGGGCGCCGCTCATGGTGGCGCATATCGTGGCCTCGGTCGGCCCGTAGACGTTGACCATCAGCCGGCCGGGGGCCCACCGCTCGACCAGGGGCGCGGGGCAGATCTCGCCCCCGGTCACGACGGTGCGCAGGGAGCCGAGCGTGGCCTCGGCGCCCGGGGGCACGGCCTCCAGCGCCGTGGGGGTGATCGACAGATGGGTGATCCGGTGTGCCGCGAGGGTCCCGGCGAGCGCTTCGCCGGCGAGCGCCCCGTCGGTGTCGGGCAGGACCAGGGTGCCGCCGCCGGCCAGGGCCATGAGGAGGTCCCAGACGGAGGCGTCGAAGCTGGGCGAGGCGAGCTGGAGCACCCGGCTCGTCGCGTCGACCCCGAGGTTGGCCGCCATGGCGGCGGCGAGGGCGGGCAGGCCCTTGTGGGGGACGACGACGCCCTTGGGGCGGCCGGTCGAGCCGGAGGTGTAGATGACGTACGCCGGGTCGTCCGGGCGCGGGTGCCGTGCGGGCGCGTCCGGTGCCCCGGCGGTCGCCGGGTCGTCGAGGAGCCAGTGCTCCACACCGGTCGCGGGGAGCGCGTTCGCGGTCGGGCCGTCCGTCAGCAGCAGCTTCGGGGCGGCGTCGGAGAGCATGAAGCGGATCCGCTCGTCCGGGTACCCGGGGTCCACGGGCAGGTAGGCGGCGCCGGCCTTGAGCACGCCCAGCACCGCGACGATCAGTCCGGTGGAGCGCGGCAGGGCGAGTGCCACGAGGTCCCCGCGGCCCACGCCGGCGGCGGTCAGGCGCCGTGCCAGCCGGCCGGCGCGGGCGTCCAGTCCGGCGTAGGTCGTCTCCTCGCCGCCGTGGTCGACCGCCACCGCGGCGGGCGTACGGGCGGCCAGGTCCTCGAAGAGGCCGGAGAGGGTCGCCGGGCCGGACAGCTCCACGGTGGTGTCGTTCCAGCCGTCGAGCACGTCGTGGCGGTCCCGCGCGGAGAGCGGGTCCAGCCGCTCCACGGGGGTGCCGGGGTCGGCGACGGCCTGTTCCAGCACCCTCAGCAGACCGCCGACGATCCCTTCGACCGTCGCCCGGTCGAACAGCTCGGTGGCGTACTCCACGACGCCGTCCAGGCCCCGGGGGCGGCCGTCGGCGTCCTCCCGCTCGTCGAGGGAGAAGAAGAGGTCGAGCCGGGAGGTGCCGGTGCCCGCCCATTCCGTCCGGGTCCGCAGACCGGGCAGGTCGATCTCGGCGCGCCGGTTGTTCTGGAGCACCAGCGCGACCTGGAAGAGCGGGTGCCGGGCGGCCGAGCGGACCGGGGCGAGGGTCTCCACGAGGTGCTCGAACGGGACGTCCTGGTGGGCGTACGCGGCCAGCGCCGACCGCCGTACGCGGCCGAGGAGTTCGGCGAACGTGGGGTCGCCGGAGAGGTCGGCGCGCAGCACGAGGCTGTTGACGAAGAAGCCCACCAGCCCGTCGAGCGCGTCGTCCAGGCGGCCCGCGACGCCGAAGCCGACCGGGACGTCCGCGCCGGCGCCGAGCCGGGACAGCAGGGCGGCCAGCCCGGCCTGGAGCACCATGGACGGGGTGGCGCCGTGCTCGCGCGCCACCCGGTGGAGGCCCTCGTGGAGCTCGGGGCCCATCTCGAACGGCACGTAGTCGCCGCGGTGGGAGGCGACGGCGGGGCGCGCCCGGTCGTAGGGCAGGGCCAGTTCCTCGGGGGCGCCGGCCAGCTCCTCGCGCCAGTAGGCGACCTGGCGGGACATCAGGCCGTCGGGGTCGTCCTCGGCGCCCAGCAGTTCGCGCTGCCACAGCGTGTAGTCGGCGTACTGGACGGGCAGTTCCGTCCAGCCGGGGCCGTGTCCGGCGTGCCGCGCACGGTACGCCTCGGAGAGGTCGCGGGACAGCGGGCCGAGGGACCAGCCGTCGCCGGCGACGTGGTGCAGGACGAACAGGAGTACGTGCTCCCGCTCGGAGACCCGCAGCAGGGTGGTGCGGACCGGCGGTTCACAGGACAGGTCGAAGCCGTGCCGGGCCGCGGTCGCGATCTCCGCGGCCAGGCCGCCCTCGGGGACGGGCACGACCTTCATGCCGGGCCACGCCTCGACCGGGTCCAGGACCAGCTGCCGGGGGACGCCCTCGGTCTCCGGGAAGACGGTGCGCAGGCTCTCGTGCCTGCCGATCACGTCACGGAGGGCCGACTCCAGGGCCGCGGTGTCCAGCTCGCCCGACAGCCGGACGGTCACGGGCATGTTGTAGGTGGCGCCGGGGCCCTCCAGCTTGTGGAGGAACCACAGCCGCTGCTGCGCGTACGACAGCGGGACCGGCTCGGGGCGGGGCCGGCGCGTCAGTGCGGGGCGCGCCGCCGCGGCGGCGTCCAGGCGGAGGGCCAGCCCGGCGGGGGTGGGTGCCTCGAAGACGTCCCGGATGGGCAGTTCGGCCCCGAAGGCGGTGCGTACGCGGGAGGCCAGCCGGGTGGCCAGGAGCGAGTGGCCGCCGAGGTCGAAGAAGCCGTCTTCGGCGCCGACCGCGTCGAGGCCGAGGACCTCGGCGAAGAGGCCGCAGAGCATCTCCTCGGCCGGGGTGCGCGGGGGCCGTGAGGTGGTGGCGGTGACGGCGGTGAGGTCCGGGGCGGGCAGGGCCTTGCGGTCGATCTTGCCGTGCGCGGTCAGCGGCAGGGCGGGCAGGACCGTCACGACGGCGGGGACCATGTAGCCGGGCAGGTGTCCGGCCACATGGGCGCGGACGGCCGCCGGGTCGGTGCCGCCGGTGACGTAGCCGCACAGCTGGGGCCGGCCGGCGGGGTCGTGGACGAGGGAGGCGACGGCGCCGGTGACGCCGGGCGCGCCGCGCAGGGCGGCCTCGATCTCGCCGAGTTCGACGCGGTGGCCGCGGACCTTGATCTGGAAGTCCCGGCGGCCGAGGAACTCCAGCTGCCCGTCGGCCCGCCACCGCACCTGGTCTCCGGTGCGGTACATGCGCGCGCCGGGGGCCGGGGCGTAGGGGTCGGCCACGAACACGGCGGCGGTGCGCACCGGGTCGGACACATAGCCGCGGCCGACGCCGTGCCCGGCGACGTACAGCTCGCCGGGGACGCCGACGGGGACCGGGCGCAGTCGCTCGTCCAGGACGTAGAAGCGGGTGTTGCGGACGGGCTTGCCGATGGGGGTGCGGGCGCCGGTCACGGGGCCGGTGAGGACGGCGTGCGCCACGTCGTCGGAACACTCGGTGGGCCCGTAGGCGTTGACGACGGGGATGTGCGGGTAGCGGGCGAACCAGCGGTCGCACAGCTCGGGCGGCAGTTCCTCGCCGGTGACCATCAGCCGGCGGAGCGCGGTCGGTTCGGGGGCGCGCAGTCCGGCGTCCCAGGCGTCGAGGGCGGTGCGCAGCAGGGAGGGGACGACCTCCAGGACGGTGACGGCCTCGTCCACCACGACGCCGAACAGGGCTTCGGGGTCGGCCGCGGTGGCGTGGTCGACGACGCGGGCGCGGCCGCCGATGGCCAGCGGGGCGAGCATCTGCCAGACGGCGACGTCGAAGGTGAGGGGGGCGTTCTGGACGACGGTGTCCTCGGCGGTCAGCCCGAGGTCGGCGACCTTCGCGGAGAGGTGGTTGGCCATGCCGCCCCGGTGGACCATGGCGCCCTTGGGGCGGCCGGTCGAACCGGAGGTGAAGATCACGTAGGCGAGGTCCAGCGGGGAGGCCGGGGCCACTTCCCAGGGACGCGGCAGGTCGTCGCCGGCGGGGCGCAGCGGCAGCACCGACACCTCGGTGCCGGCCTCGGAGACGATCCGCGCGGCGAGGGACTCCAGCCCCTCCTCAGCCAGCAGGACGCGCACGCCGCCGTCGGCGACGACGCCCGCGGAGCGGCCGGCGGGAGCGGCGGGGTCCAGCGGGACGAACGCGCCCGCGGCGCCCAGCACGCCGAGGACGCCCGCGACGAACCCGGTGCCGGGCCCGGCCAGCAGACCGACCACCCGGCCGCGGCCCCACTCGGGGAGGTCCCGCAGCCCGGCCGTCACACCGGCGGCGCGGGCGGCCAGGGCCGCGTAGCCGACCTCGCCGTCGCCGTCCACGACGGCGATGTGGTCGGGGCGGGCCTCGGCGAGTTCCCGTACGCACTCGACGACATCGCCCACGCCGCCCTCGCGGGCGGTGTCGTTCCAGCCTTCCAGGACGTCGTGGCGCTCGCGGGCGGACAGCAGGTCCAGGCGGCCCACGGGCGCGCCCGGCTCGGCGACGGCCTGCTCCAGGACCCGGGTCAGACGGGCGGCCAGCGCCACGGCCGTGGGGTGGTCGAAGAGTTCGGCGGCGTACTCCAGGGAGCCGTCCAGCCCGGCGGGCGCGCCGTCCGCGCCCAGCCGCTCGGCCAGGGCGAAGGACAGGTCGAAGCGGCAGGTGCCGGTGCCCGGCCACTCCGGGTGGGCCCGCAGGCCGGGGAACGCGAACTCGGCCCGCTGGTGCCGGAGCAGCAGCGCCACCTGGAAGAGGGGGTGGCGGGCGGCCGGTGCGGCCGGTGCGAGGGCCGTGACCAGGTGCTCGTAGGGCACGTCCTGGTTCCCGTAGGCGTCCTGGGCGCGTTCCCGCACCCGGCCCAGCAGCTCGGTGAACGTGGGGTCGCCGGAGACGTCGGTGCGCAGGACCAGGGTGTTGGCGAAGAGGCCGACGAGGTCCTCCAGGGCCTCCTCCGGCCGGCCGGCCACGTCGAAGCCGACGGGGACGTCCTCGCCGGCGCCCATGCGGGAGAGCATCGCCGCGAGACCGGCCTGGAGGACCAGGAACAGGGTGGTGCCGTGCTCGCGGGCGACCCGCCGCAGTCCGGCGTGCAGCCCGGGACCGACCTCGAAGGACACCCGTCCGCCCTGGTGGGAGGCCACGGCGGGGCGGGGCCGGTCGTGCGGCAGGGCGAGTTCCTCCGGCGCGCCGTCGAGCGCCTGCCGCCAGTGGGCGCTCTGCCGGGCCAGCAGGCCGTCGGGGTCGTCCCCGGCGAGCAGCTCGCGCTGCCACAGGGTGTAGTCCGTGTACCGAACGGGGAGTTCCGCCCAGTCCGGCGCCCCGCCCGCGCGCCGGGCCGCGTAGGCCGTGGACAGGTCGCGGGCCAGGGGGCCCAGCGACCAGCCGTCGCCGGCGATCCGGTGCAGCGCGACGACGAGGACGTGCCGCCGTTCCGACAGCCGCAGCAGCGTCGCCCGCAGGGGCGGTTCGCAGGTCAGGTCGAACGCGTACCGTGCCGCGCCCTCCACCTCGGCGGCCAGGCCGTCCTCGGGGACGGGCACGACCTTCATGCCGGGCCACGCCTCGACCGGGTCCAGGACCAGCTGCCGGGGGACGCCCTCGGTCTCCGGGAAGACGGTACGCAGGCTCTCGTGCCTGCCGATCACATCACGGAGGGCCGACTCCAGGGCCTCCGCGTCCAGTTCTCCCGTCAGCCGGAGCGCGAAGGGGATGTTGTGCGTGGCGCCGGGCCCCTCCAGCTTGTGCAGGAACCACAGCCGCTGCTGCGCGAACGACAACGGGATCATGAAGCATCTCCTTCTCGGAACATCCTGCGGAGCACCGGCCGCGCGGGGACGGCCTCGCGTACGGGCCGCGTCGCCAGGGCCGCCAGCGCCGCGGGGGTCGGCGCCTCGAACACCTCCCGCGTCGACAGCCGTACGCCGAGGGCACGGCCGGCCCGTGCGGCCAGCCGGGTGGCCTGGAGCGAGTCGCCGCCCAGGGTGAAGAAGTCGTCTCCGGGCCCCACCCGCCGGAGCCCCAGGACCTCGGCGAAGAGCGCGCACAGCGGCTCCGCCGCGGCCGCCTGCCCGGTGGACGGCGCCGCGTCGCCGACGCGCCCGTCCGGTTCGTGCGCCACGCGCTCCAGCACGGCGCGCCACGCGTCGAGCAGCCCTCGGGCCGTCGTCGCGTCGAAGCGGTTGGCGTCGTACTTCAGGTACAGCCGGAAGCCGTCGCTCTCCTGGAGGATCTCCGCCTCCAGCTCGAACTCGCTCTCCTGCCGCACGCCCTCGAACACCCGGAGGCCGAGCTCGCCGGGGGCGGCCTCCCTGCCGTCGGTGAACAGCGCGGCCTCTTCGAAGTTCTGGTACGAGAGGCTGGTGCGCACCAGTGGCGAGCGGGTTCCCTCGCGCCGTGCGCCGAGGGCGCGGACGATCGCCGGGAACGGGTAGGCGGCGTGTTCGAGGCCGCCCAGCACCGCGCGCCGCACCGATGCGAGGAGGTTCCCGTAGGTGTCGTCGCCGTCGACGGCGCAGCGGATCGGGAGCAGGTTCACGAAGTGGCCGACGACGTCGCGGAAGCGGGCCTCGGGCCGGCCGGCGGCCGGGAGGCCGACGACGAGGTCGGACTCCCCCGTCATCCGGTGCAGGAACGCCATGTACGAGGCGAGGAAGACCACGGCCAGGCCGGCCCGTCGCTCACGGGCGCGGGCCGTGAGCGCCGCGGAGAGCTCGGGGGTGAGCTTCACGGTGACCTCTTCGCCGCGCGGCGCGGCGGCCGGGTCGAGGGGCCGGTCGCCGGGCAGGTCGAGCGCCCGCCGGGGCGCGCGCAGCTCGTGGGCCCAGTGGGCGAGGTGCGCCTCGCCCACGGGGCCGTCGAGCATCGCGGCCTCCCAGGCCGTGAACTCGGCGTATCCGGCGCTCTCGACGCCTCCCCCGGGACCCTCAGGGGCCTCTCCGCGCACGGCGGCGCGGTAAGCGTCGGTCAGCGAGCGGACGAGGAGCCCGGCCGAGATCCCGTCGACGACGATGTGGTGCGCCGTCAGCAGCAGCACGCGGCGCGGCTCCTCCGTGCCGTCCGGCGTCACGAAGGTCATGAGGTGGACGCGGACCAGGGGCCCGGCCGCCAGGTCGAAGGGGGCGGCCACCCTCGCGCGGACCTGGGCGACCCGCTCGGCGTGCGACTCCGCGACGAGCTCGGCGCGTTCGACGGGGATGGCGCGCGATCCGCCGGTCTCCATGTACGGCACGCCGTCGTCCTCGCGGAAGACCGCGCCGAGCACCGGGTGCCTGCCGGTCAGGGAGCCGACCGCCGCTTCGAGCGCGGGCTCGTCGAGCTCGCCGCGCACCTCGAAGACGAGGGGGACGTGGTAGACCGTGGTGTCCGGGGAGATCCGCTGGGTGAGCCAGAGCCCCAGCTGGGCCTGGGACAGGCCCGACCGCTCGGGGCCGGGCGCGGCGGCGGGCCGTTCCGGCGCCCGTTCCTCGGCCGGGGCGGGCAGCAGGCTCGTGACGAGCGCGTCCACCCGGTCGGTGCCGGTACCGAGGAAGTGCTCGGCGAGCTCCTCGACGCTCTCCAGGTCGAAGAGGAGCGTGGTCGGCACCTCGCCGAGGTCCTCGCGCAGGGCGGCGGCGAACTGGAGGACGAGGATGGAGTCCATGCCGTAGTCGGCGAGGGGCACCGACGGGGCGATCCTCCCGGCCGGGATCCTCAGTGTGGCGGCCGCCTTGTCGCGGAGGTAGCCGGTCATGGCCTCGGTGCGGGTGTCCGCGGCGGCGGGGTTGTCCGTACCGGCGTCCGTGGTGGCCACGCGACCGCCCGAGGCGGCCTCGGCGCGCGTGCCCGCGGCTGTGGCGGGGCTGCCCGTACCGGCCTCGGTGCGGGAGCCCGCGGCGGCGGGACGACCGCCCGTGCCCGCCTCGGTGCTCGTGCCCGCGGCGACGTCGCGGCTGCCCGTACCCGCCTCGGCGCGGGAGCCCGCAGCGGCGGGACGACCGCCCATGTCCACCTCGGTACTCGTGCCCGTGGCGACGTCGCGGCTGCCCGTACCCGCCTCGGCGCGGGAGCCCACGGCGGCGGGACGACCGCCCATGTCCACCTCGGTACTCGTATCCGCGGCGACGTCGCGGCTGCCCGTACCCGCCTCGGCGCGAGTGCCGGTCCCGCCCTCCGTGACGGTGTGCGTCCCGGCGTTCTCGCGGAGCTCCGGAGCGGGCGCGGGGACGCGTACCGGCTCCGGCGCCGGAGGCCCGGCGACGGGCGGTGCCGTCGTCGCGGCCGCCGCGCGGGAGTGGTTCGGCGTCGCGCCGCCGCGCGGCTCCTCGGCCGTCCCGGCCGCCGGGCGGGACGTACGGCCCGCGGCCTTCTGCCGGGCGATGCCGTCGCTCCGGGCGGCGATGATCTGCTGGCCGAGGTCACGCGCCTCGGGGAGGACCATGACGACCGACGGGAAGCCCTCGCCCTCCAGCACCTCGCGCCAGGTGCCGGGCGACAGCGCGGGTGAGCCGGGGACGCGCAGCGAGGTGTCCTCGGAGAGCCACCAGCCCTCCAGCAGCCCGAAGGTGAGGTGTCCGAAGAGGTCGAACCCGGAGAGCTCGTTGAGCAGGAGCCATCCCCCGTCCCGGAGGGCCGCCTTCGCGTTGCGGAGGGTGTTCCGGATGTCGCGGGTGGCGTGCAGGACGTTGGCGGCGATGACGAGGTCATAGCTGCCGGGGTCGATCCCCTGGCCTTCGAGGGGCCGTTCGGCGTCCAGCCGGGTGCACGTGAGGTACGGCACGTCGGCCCCGTACGAGGCACGCGCGTCGTTGAGGAACGCCTGCGACAGGTCGGTGAAGGTGTACGTCTCGATGTGCTCGCGGTAGGGGCGCAGCGCGGCGAACATCCCGGCGCTCGTCCCGCCGGTGCCGGCGCCGATCTCCAGGACCCGCAGCCGCGCGCCGGGGTCCTGGTCCAGCCGCTCGGTCACGATCGCCACGGCGGCGTCGCACATGGCGCGGTTGTAGGTGTCCGCCACCCGGTCGTTCCGGTAGCAGCCCTCGACGAGTCCGGCGGAGCCGCGCGGGAACATCACGTCCGTGGGCCGGACCGTGCCGGTGAGGATGCCGGGCAGGGCGCGGAGCATGGTGTCGACGAGCTCCTGCCGGGCCTTCCCGTCGGGTCCGGCCGACCAGGCCGCGCGACGGCCGTCCCACTCGCGGGTGACCTCGTCGAGGGAGGGGGCCGAGGCGGGCACGGCGCGGAGCGAGTGCTCCAGCCAGGACGTGTACCGCTCGTGGATGCCGGCGCGCTCGCGCAGGGCCGTGACATCGGTGTGCGCGTCGCCGGGGCCGGGGGTGGCGCCGAGGGCGTCGAGGTGGGCGCGGAGCAGCCGGGCGAGGAGCGGGTCCCACTCCTCGGCGCGCCACTCGGCGACCGCGCGGAGGGCCTTCCGCTCGGCGGGGTCGAGGGGGCGGGCCGTGACCACGCCGGGCTCGACCGGGGACGTGTCGCGCGGGTACACGGTCGTGCGGGTGGCCGGGTCGACGGCTTCCAGCACGCCGGGCCTCGCCGTCCTGACGAAGGTCAGCTGGTCCTGCGGGCCGCCGAGGAGGGTGTCGAGGGCCGCCATGGCCTCCGGGGGCTCGATCGAGAGGAGTCCCGACCGGGTCATGCGCTCCTGGTGGAACGCGGAGGTGGCCGTGCCGGCGCTCCCCCACCAGCCCCAGTTCATCACCTTGGCGGGGAAGGGCGCGCGCCGGGACAGGAAGTGGGCGTAGGAGTCGCCGAAGGCGCAGCCCGCCGCGTAGTTCCCCTGGCCCGCGACGGGTGCGAACGACTGGATCGAGGAGAAGAACAGGGCGAAGTCGAGTGCCTCGTCGGCGAAGACCCGGGCCATGGCGACGGTCGCGTCGACCTTCGCCGCGAGGCTCGCGCGGAGCCGGGCCTCGTCCATGCCGGCCAGCAGCTCCGCGTCCATGGGAGCGAGCGCCGCCTGGACGACTCCGTGGATCCGCCCGTGGCGGGCGGTGATCTCGGCGCGGGCGCGGCGGAGGGCGGCGGGGTCGGTGGCGTCGGCGGAGAGGTAGCTCACCTCGCCGCGGACCGCGCGCAGTTTGGCGTCGATGGCGGCATCCCGGGCGCGGCGGCCGAGCCATACGACCTTGGCGCCGTACTCCTCGACGACGTGCCGGGTCCATGCCGTGCCGAGGCCGCCCGCGCCGCCGACGACGACGTAGACGCCGCCCTCGCGGTACGGGGCCGCGGGCCGGGGACCGGCCTCGCGGGGGGCGAGCCGGCGGGCGAGCCACTGGCCCGTGCGCCGGACCCAGGTGTCGCCGCCCGAGTGGGCGGGGAGGGCGGTGAGGTCCGTGGGCCAGTCGGTGCCGTCGAGGTCGACGCGCCGGACGGTCCAGCCGGTGTGCTCGCGGCCGAGCGAGCCGAACAGGCCGTGGAGACCCGCGTGGGTGGGCCGGATGTCCTCGTACGCGTGGGTCGCGAGGGCGCGGTGGGTCACCAGGGTGATGCCCAGGGGGCGGGTGTCGTGCCCGGTGCGCACCAGGGCCTTGATCATGCGGAAGGCGGCGATGACGCCGTCCTCCTGGGCGGCGACGAAGCCGGCGGCGTCGTCCGGTGCGAGCTCCGTGCCGGGGGCGAGCCACAGGAGGTGGTCGATCGGGCCGGCGGCCTCGACGGCGCGGGCGACCTCGTCGGCCGGGGCACCGGGGGCGAGGCGCCAGTGCTCGGCGAACGGGTAGGAGACGGTGAGCGCGGCGCGCTGCTCGGCGGTGCCCCCGACGACGAGGACCCGCTGCCTGCGGCACGGTACGGCGACCCCGAACGTCCCGGGGGGCACGGCGTCCCAGACGGGCGAGTGGAGCGCGGGTACGGGCTCGGCCTCGCGGCCGGTACCGGTGAGGGGGCGTGTCTCCTCGGCGGTGGGCGCCGTCGTGTCGGTCGGCGCGCCGGGCTCGCCCTGTACGGGAGACGTCGCGGATACGAGGGGGTGGGACGGGGCGGGAGGGGTGATGTGCTCGGCGGCGCGCGCGGCGGCCGGGGGCGTGGGCGCGGCCCAGTGCCTCTCGCGGGCGAACGGGTAGGTGGGCAGCGGTACGCGCAGGTGGGCGCCGGCCGGGAACAGCCGCTCGTAGTCGAGCGCGGTGCCCCGGACATAGAGCCCGGCGAGGGTGCCGAGGTCCGTACGGTAGGTGTGGTCGGTGCCGCTCGGCGAGGCGCAGCGGCGCAGGCACTCCTCGCCCCGGTCCCGGTCGGCGGCGCTTCCCGTGCTCTTCCTCCGGGAGGTCACGGCCTCGCCGGTGAACGCCCGCGGGCCGTCCGGCCCTTCATCGAGGATGCTCAGGAGCTCGGCGCGGTCGGCGGCGACGCACGCGAAGCGGTGGGCGAAGCGCTCCCTGCCGACGAGGAGCGTCCAGGCGGCGTCGCCGGTGTCCAGGGCGGTCTCGCGGCGGCAGTGCTCGGCGAGGTCGGCGACCTGCCGGACGAGCTGCTCACGGGAGCGGGCGGAGAGGACGACGAGGTGGGCGGGGCGCGGCGCGGGGACGCGGGGCGTGGCCGGGGCCTCTTCGAGGACGAGGTGGGCGTTGGTGCCGCTGGCGCCGAAGGAGCTGACGACGCCGAGGCGCGGGCCGCCGCCGGGCGTCTCCCAGGGGTGGGTGCGGGTGCTGAGGTAGAAGGGGCTGCCGTCGAGGGGGACGGCCTCGTTCGCCGTCTCGAAGTGGAGCGAGGCGGGTACGAGTCGGTGCCGCATGGCGAGGAGGACCTTGAACACGCCGGTGACGCCGGCCGCGAACTGGGTGTGGCCGAGGTTGGTCTTGACCGAGCCGACGGCGCAGTAGCCGGTCCTGTCGGTGTCCGCGCGGAACGCCCGGGTGAGCGCCCGGAACTCGATGGGGTCGCCGAGCCTGGTGCCGGTGCCGTGCGCCTCGACGAGCCCGATCCGTTCGACGTCGACGTCGAACGACTCGTAGACGTCGCGGAGCAGGCGCTCCTGTGACACGGAGCTGGGCGCCGTGATCCCGTTGGTCGCGCCGTCGTGGTTGACGCCGGACCCGCGGATCACGCCGTGGACGTGGTCCCCGTCGGCGAGGGCGTCGGACAGCCGCTTGAGGACGAGGACGCCGACCGCCTCACCGGGTACGAACCCGTCGGCGCGGTGGTCGAAGGTGTGACAGCGGCCGGTCGGCGACAGCATTCCGGCGCGCCCGGCGAGCTCGTACAGCCTCGGGGTGGTCTGGACGAAGACGCCGCCCGCGAGGGCCATGCCGGTCTCGCCCGACCAGAGGTCCTTGCAGGCGAGGTCGATGGCGACGAGCGAGCTCGAACAGGAGGTGTCGACCGCGATCGCGGGGCCCTTGAGGTCGAGGAAGTAGGCGACGCGGCCGGGGACGAAGGAGGCCGTGTTGCCCCAGAACGCCTGGGCGGGCGCGTCCTCCCCGACGACCTCCTGGTAGTCGCCGTCCCAGCAGCCGGTGTAGACGCCGACGCGGCGGTCGCCCGTCCGGCCCGCGTATCCGGCGTCCTCCAGGGCCTTCCACGACTCCTCCAGGAGGAGTCGCTGCTGCGGGTCCATGACGGCGGCCTCGACGCCGGAGATGTTGAAGAACATCGGGTCGAAGGTGTCGATGCGGTCGAGGAACCCGCCGCGTGTGCAGCGGTCCGACGCGTCGTCACCGCCCTGGAGGTCCCAGCGGGTCGCCTCGGTGACGAGTTCGTCGCCGTCGGCGAGGTGCCGCCACAGCTCGTCGAGCGAGTTCGCGCCCGCGAACCGGCCGCTCATCCCGACGATCGCGATCGGTTCCCGCACTGCGCCGGACGGCGGGCGGGTGGTGTCGCGCGGCCGCTCCACGGCGGGCGCGGCGGTAGCGGCGGGCCGGGCGGCCGGAAGGGCGATGCGGTCGGCGTGCTCCGCGAGCAGGTGCGCGGTGAGCCGGTCGGCCGAGCTGTGGTCGAAGAGGACGCTGGTCGGAAGGGTCAGCGAGAGCGCTTCGTTGAGCTCGTGGACGATGCGGACGGCGAGGATGGAGTCGACGCCGTAGTCGGCGAAGGCGAGTGCGCCGTCGATGCCGTCCTCGTCCATGGCGAGCGCGGCCGCGATCTTCTCGCGGACGACCCGGGGGACGTAGGAGTCGAGCGGGGCGCGGTCGCCGGGCGTCACCGGGGTACCGGGCCGGGGGTGCGGGGCCGGGGGCTCCGTCGGCTCGGCGGGCTCCGTAGGCTCGGCGGACCCCGTCGACGCGGCGGGCTCCGTCATCGTGGTCGCCGAGGCCGTGCCGGGGGCCCGGTGAGGGTGGTTCCCGTCCGCCGGCTCCAGGTCGCCGATCCAGAACCGGTCGCGGGCGAAGGGGTACGTCGGCAGGGAGATCCGCCGGGCGACGGGGCCGCCGAGGGCGCGCCAGTCGAGGTCCACGCCGCCGGCCCACAGGGCGGCGAGCTTGTCGAGCTTCCCGGCGGCGGCCCAGCGCGCGACGAGGAGCTCCCGGAGGTCGGCGTCGGCGGCGAGGGCGCCGTGGGCGCCGCCGGCCGTGCCGAGGTGGAGGCCCGGCACCGGCTCGCCCGTGCCGAGGTACGCGCGCAGCACGCGGCGCAGTTCGGCCGTCGAAACCACGACGACGGCGAGGCGCTCCTTCATGGCCTCGCGGCCGGTCCGGAGGGTGTGCGCGAGGTCGGCCGGGCGGACGGTCCGGCCCAGGCCCTCCTCGTGGTCGAGGAAGTCCGCCAGACGGGCGGCGGCGGCGCGGAGCCGCTCGGGCGTCCGCGCGGAGAGGACGACGACGTGCTCGGTGCCGTCGGCCGCCGTGCCCCGGTCGTCGGCGGCGTCCTCGTACTCCTCGTACTCCTCCAGGATCACGTGCGCGTTCGAGCCGCCCGCGCCGAACGACGAGACCGCCGCGACGCGCGGGCCGCGCTCCGGCCGCCAGGGGGCGAGTTCGCGCTGGACGAAGAACGGCGTCCGGTCGAGGTCGATGTGGGGGTTCGGCTCCTCGGCGTGCAGGCTCGGCACGAGCCGGCCGTGGCTCAGTTGCAGGACGGCCTTGGTGAGACCGGCGACGCCGGCCGCGGCCTCCAGGTGGCCGATGGCGGACTTCACGGACCCGATCGCGCAGAACCCCTTGTCGTCCGTGTCCTGTTCGAACGCGGTCGTGAGGCCCTTCACCTCGATCGGGTCGCCCAGCTCCGTGCCGGTGCCGTGCGCCTCCACATAGCTCACGTCGCGGGCCGAGACGCCCGCGCGGTCCAGGGCGTCGCGGACCAGCTCCGCCTGGGCGCCCGGGTTCGGGACGGTGTACCCGTGGGTCCGCCCGCCGTGGTTGACGCTCGTCCCCCGGATCACCGCGAGCACCCGGTCGCCGTCGGCGAGGGCGCGGGAGAGGGGCTTCAGCAGGACACAGCCGACGCCCTCGCCGGGGACGAAGCCGTCACCGCCGGCGCCGAGGCTCCGGCAGCGCCCGTCCGACGACAGCATCGTGGAGCGGCACAGTTCGATGTAGTCGAGCGGGTGCGTGTAGAGGTTGACGCCGCCGGCGAGGGCGACCTCGCAGGAGCCCCGGTGGAGGTTCTCGCACGCCTCGTGGATCGCGGTGAGCGACGCCGAGCACATGGTGTCGACCGTCAGGCTGGGGCCGCGCAGGTCGAGGACGTACGAGGTGCGCGCGCTGACCGACGCGAAGGACAGGCCGGGCACGACCGTTCCGCCCGAGGGCAGCCGTCCGGCGCCGTGCCGGGCGTGGCCCGACTTGGTGACGCCCGCGAAGACGCCGACCCGCCGGCCGTGGCGGCGCGCGAGCTCCTCACGGGTGTAGCCCGCGTCCTCCAGCACCTCCCAGGACGCCTGGAGGAACAGCCGCTCCTGGGGGTCCATCGCATAGGCGTCACGCGGTGCGATCTTGAAGAAGAGGGGGTCGAAGGCAGCGAAGTCCTCGACGAAACCGCCCCACTTGCTGTAGCTGCGGCCGGTCGCGACGGCCTTCTCGCGGTCCGGCTCGAAGAAGCCCTCCAGCGGCCAGCGGTCGGCCGGGATCTCGCCGACGAGGTCCCGCCCGGCCTTGAGGTTCTCCCAGAACTCGGCGACGTTCCCGGCGCCCGGGTAGCGGCCGCTCATCCCGATGACGGCGATCGGCTCACGCGCGGCGGGCGGTACCGGCGCGGCGGCGACGGTACCGCGGGCCGTCGAGGGCCGCCGGTCCACCGGCTCGGCGGGGCGCCCGGACGGTACGGTGCCGCCGTCCGCGCGCGGGGGCCTCGGCGCGTGCTCCGCCGCGAGGTGCTCGGCCACCGCGCGCAGCGTCGGCCGTTCGTAGAAGAGGGTCTTCGAGACGTCGCCGTACACGGCGGAGAGCTCCTTGTTCAACTGCACCACCATGATCGAGTCGAGTCCCAGGGCGCCCAGCGGCTCGTCGGCGCCGACGGTGCCGGGGGCGGACCTGGTGACGCGGGCGAAGAGGTCCACGAGGAGGCGGAGGGCGTCGCGTACGGCGGCTGCCGTCGCCGCCGTGCCGTTCGTCGTCCGGTCCGTCTCCCCGGCCTCGCCGTCGTCGGCGGCCCGGGCCGGAGCCGGTTCCCCGCCGGGCACCCGCGCCGTGTCGCCGTGGTGCACCCACACCCGGTCGGCACCGAGCCGCCACGCGTCCAGGAGGGCCGCGACGCCGTCGGCCGACTCCATGGGAACCAGGCCCCGGTCGCGCCGGAGGGCGGCGCGCGCGGCGTCGTCGACGGCCATCCCGCCGTCCTTCCACAGCGGCCAGGCCACGGACAGCGTCCGCCCGGACCGCTCCCCCGCCGCGACGCGCGCGGTGCGCAGCGCGGCGAACTCGTCGAGGAACGCGTTCGCGGTGGCGTACGCCCCCTGGCCGCGGTTGCCGGTGACGGCGGCGCCGGACGAGAAGGTCAGGAAGAACTCCAGCGGCGCCGCCTCGGTGGCCCGGTCGAGGTGGACCGTGCCGGCGACCTTCGGCGCGAGGACCTCGGTCCACTCCTCCGGGGTCTGCCGCGCCAGCGCGGCGTCGTGGATCACTCCGGCGGAGTGCACGATGCCGTGGATCCCGCCCGCGTCCTCGCGGATCCGTGCGACCAGGTGGCGGGCCTCCTCCCAGCGGGAGACGTCCGCCCGCTCGTAGCGGGCCTCGGCGCCCATGGCCCGCAGCTCGCCGAGGAGCGCGTCGACGCGCCCGTCCCGTGGCCGCCGTCCGGCGAGGACGAGGACCGGCCGGGCGACGTCGCGGGCGATCCGCCGCGCGAGGACGGCGCCGACGCCGCCCGCCCCGCCGGTGATCAGATAGACGCCGCCCGCGCGCCACGGGGCGTCCGCCGCGCCCCCGGGGGACGGCGCCGGGGTCCAGTCGCGTACGGAGCGCTCGCCGTCGCGGTAGCGGACGACGGTGTCCTCGTGGGCACCCGGCGCGTTCTCCGCGACGAGCGCGGCGACGGCTTCGCCCGTGGGGGTGCCGTCGACGCCGATCGACTGCCCGGTGATCCGGGGGTGTTCCAGGGTCAGGGTGCGCAGGAGACCGGCGAGGGCCGTGCCGACGGCGTCGTCGCCGTCGGCCGGCGTGACGACCTGGACGAGCGTCGTGCCGTCGCGCTCCTCGGCGACGAGGCCGCGTACGGCCTCGAAGACCTGCCGTGAGACGTCCGTGAAACGGTTGTCGAGGCGCCGCGCCGTGGTGGTGACGGTGACGCAGCCGACGCCGGGGACGCTCCGCTCGACGTCCGGGCGCGCCTGGGCGAGGGCGCCGCAGAGGATCACGACGCGGTGGGTGTACGGACGTTCGCCCGTGCGGTGCGCGGCGGTGGGCTTCGGCGTCCAGGCGGGGACGAGGAGCACGGTGCCGGTGGCGGGCGGCGTGGCCGCGTCGGTGATGGCCGACACCTCGGCGGGCGGCGTGGGCACGCCGTCGCGACCGTGGACGGGGCGCGGGCCGGACAGGTCAAGGGCGAGAAGGACTCCCGGCCCGGCGGGCACACCCCCGGCAGGCACACCCCCGGCAGGCACACCCCCGGCAGGCACACCCCCGGCGGCTCCCGGCGCGAGCGCCGTGCCGCCGGTCTCCCGGGGCTCCGGGATCCAGTGGCGCTCGTACGCGAACGGGTACACCGGCAGGTGCGCCCGCTTCGGCGGGCGGGTCCCGTGGAGGGCGCGCCAGTCGACGGCCTCGCCTTCGGTCCAGCGGGTCAGGAGCGACGTGAGGTCGCCGCCCGCCGTGGCACCGGGCCGCGCGTCCGGCGCGGGGACCCGCGCGGTGGGGCCCCCGTCGTGGGCGGCCCGGCCCCGCGCGCCGCCCGGCGCGCGGCCGTCCCCGGCGAGGAACTCTCGCAACCTGGCGGCGAGTTCGCCGCGCGAGGCGACCACCCAGCCGACGCGTTCGGCCATGGGCACGCGCCCGGTCTGGAGGGTCCACGCGATCGAGTGGAGCCCGGCGGGCCCGTCCGTCTTCTCCAGGTACGCGAGGAGGTCCCCCGCGCGCTCGTGGAGCTGTCCGCTCGTGCGGGCCGACAGCGGGATCAGCGCCTCGGCGCCGGTCTCGTGGGTGGCGTCCACAGCCTCGTACTCCTTGTACCCGTCGTCGCCCTGGTGGTCCTCGTACTCCTCGACCACGACGTGGCAGTTCGCGCCGCCGAAGCCGAAGCTGCTCACGCCGGCCCGGCGCGGCGCGGGCGCGCCGTCGCGGTCGCGCGGCCGCCGCCAGGGCTCCGGCTCGCGCACGATGCGGAAGGGTCCGCCGTCGAGCTCGATGTACGGGTTGGTCTCGCGGCAGTTGAGCGTCGCGGGGAGGACGCGGTGCCGCATCGCCAGCAGCACCTTCAGCAGTCCGGCGATGCCCGCCGCCGCCTCCAGGTGGCCGATGTTCGTCTTCACCGAGCCGAGCCCGCACGTGCCCCGGCCGCGGGCTCCCAGCCGGCGGTACGCGGTGGTGAGCGCGCGCACCTCGACGGGGTCGCCGAGGGCGGTGCCGGTGCCGTGGGCCTCGACGTAGCCGACGGTGTCGGGGTCGACGGCGCCCATGGCGGCGGCGACCAGGTCGGCCTGCGCGTCGGCGCTGGGCGCGGTCAGCGAATTGGCGCGCCCGCCGTGGTTCTCGGCGCTGCCGACGAGCACGCCGAGGACGGCGTCGCCGTCCCGCTCGGCGGCGGCGAGGGGCTTCAGGACGACCGCGCCGACGCCCTCGCCCCGCACATAGCCGTCCGCGTCGCTCGCGAAGGTCTTGCACCGGCCGTCGGGGCTCAGCATCCCGGCCCGGTGCGCGCTCACGAACGTGTCGACGCTCAGGAGGAGGTTCACACCGCCGGCGATCGCGGCGTCGCAGGCGCCCGACCGGATCGCCTCCATCGCGCGGTGGACCGCGACGAGCGAGCTCGAACAGGCGGTGTCGACCGGCTCGCTCGGGCCCCGCACGTCGAGGACGTACGAGATCCGGTTGGCGAGCATGGAGTGCGCGTTGCCCGTGGAGGTGAAGGCGTCGGGCGCGATGCCGTGGGTGGTGAGCTGCGTCGCGTAGTCGTTGCCGGAGACGCCGAGGAAGACCCCGGTGTTCCTCGGCAGGGTGGCGGGGGTGTACGCGCTGTGCTCGACGGCGTTCCAGACCGTCTCCAGGGCCAGCCGGTGCTGGGGGTCCATCAGCTCGGCCTCGCGCGGGAAGATCCGGAAGAACCCCGCGTCGAACCCGTCGGCGCCGTCGAGGAGGCCCGCGCGCTTGGGGAAGTCGGCGGCCGCGACGACCTGGGCGTAGGCCGCGCCGTAGCGGTCGGCGGGGAGGTCCGTGACGGAGTCCTTCCCTTCGGCCAGGTTCGCCCAGTACGTGTCGAGGTCGGGCGCGCCGGGGAAGCGGCCCGCGGCGCCGACGACGGCGATGGGCATGGGCGCGGGCTCGGGCGCGCCGGTGGCCGGGGTAGCCGGGCGGGGCGGGGTGGCCGTCCGGGGGGCGCCGGCGGCCGGGAGCGACCGGGCGTGCGCCTCGCGGAGGGCGTCGGGGAACTCCTCCGCGAGGTGGCGGCCCAGCGCGCCGAGCGTCCGCAGGTCGAAGAAGACCGCCGGGCTCAGGGTGACCCCGAAGCGCTCGCGGACCCGCTCGGAGAAGGTGACGAGCGAGATCGAGTCGAAGCCGAAGGCGTCGAACGTCGTGCGGTCGTCCAGCTCGTCGGGGGCGAACTTCAGGATGGCGGAGGCGAGTTCGCGGAGCTCGGCGACGGCGAACGGGACGATCCCGGCGGCGGGTTCCGCCTCTTGGGCGGGCGCCGTGGCGGGACGCGGCTCCCGGAGGGGTTCGGGGCGCTCCCGAAGGTTCACGTCGGTTTCCTTCCGGGGCTGTCCGTCGTCACCGCACCGCACTCCCGCGAGCTCCCCGACGGTCCGGCCGTCGTGGTCCAGCAGCAGTACGCGGCCGTGGCGGGCGCCGGTCCCGGGTGCCGGTTCGACGAGCGCGTACGCCACGTCGGCGGGGGTTCCGGAGACCCTGACCTCGTCGATCCCGTACGGGGCGGTCCGGGACCAGTGCGGCGCGTGCGCGCGCTTGGCCACCAGCCGGAGGCCCTGGGCGACGGCGGTGAGGACGTGTGGTGCGAGGGTGAGGTGGCGTGCGCCGTGGTCCTGCCGGAGCCTCGGGGCGGTGAGGGCGAGGACCAGCCGGCCGTCGGGCAGCCAGTACGCGTCGCGGACGCCGGAGTACAGCGGGTCGTGGTCCAGACCGCCCTCGGCGAGCTCCGCGAGGAACTCGTCCCGGGTCAGGGCGCGTACGGCGTCCCGTGCCGGCGCGTCGGCCGGGAGGCACTCCGGGCGGTGCGTCCACGCGCCGCCGGGGTGGACGTCGAACTCCGCGACGACGGTGCTCGCGCCGGCCGCGTCCTCGGCGGTCACGACGCCGGAGGCCATTTCGGCGCCCGTGACGGCGAGGGAGGTGACCAGGCGGGCGGTGGCGGCCCACGGCACCGGGCGGGGCAGCCGGAGGCCGCGTACGACGGGCGCGGCGGCGAACCCGGACGCCTTGGCCGCGGCCAGGGCCAGGTCGGCGGCGAACGCCGGGGTGACGTCCGGTTCCCCGTCGTGCCGGTGGCCGTAGTCGAGGAGGTCGTCGAGGCGGACGTCGAGGACGTAGCGGAGGCCGCCGACGTCGGAGGCGTTGCGGCCGAGGAAGGGGTGGAGCTTCTCGCGGAGCGCGAGCGGCGCGGTCACGGAGGGCGCGTCCGGCTCCTCCTCCGCCCAGCAGCGCACCCGCTCGAAGGGGTAGGCGGGCAGGGGGACGCGCCGGGGCGGGCGCGGGCCGGTGAGCTCGCTCCAGTCGGTCCGCTTCCCGCTCAGCCACGCCGTGCCGAGCGCGCGGGCCGTGCCGGCGCGGGGGTCGTGGCTCGTGAGCGCGGCGTCGGTGTCGCGGTCGCCCGCGAGGAAGCGGTCGACGGCGGCGAGCGCCGCCCGCCGGTCCGCGGCGAGGAACGCCCAGCGGCGCGGCAGTTCGTTCTTGCCGACGCGGAGGGTGTGCGCGATCGACGGCAGCGCGCTCTCCGCCGCGCCGGCCAGGTGGGCGCGGAAGCGGGTGAGGCAGGTGGCGAGGGCGGCGTCGGTCATCGCCGAGAAGACGAAGAGCTGCTCGCGCCCGTCATGCTCGTGGGGCTCGTCCGGTGCGCCCCGGTACTCCTCGACGATGATGTGCGAGTTCATCCCGCCCGCGCCGATCGAGGTGAGGCCGGCGCGCCGGGGGTGTACGGTCTCGCGCCCGCCGTCCGTCGTGACGGCCGGCTTCCAGTCGGCGAGTTCGCGCTGGACGCGGAAGGGGGTGTCCGCGAAGGCGATGTCGGGGTTGAGTTCGTCGCTGTGCAGGGACGGGGCGAGCTTGCCCGCGCGGAGCTGGAGGACCACCTTCGCGAAGCCGATCATGCCGGCGGCCGCCAGGAGGTGGCCCGCGTTCGACTTGACCGAGCCGAGGGCGCAGAACCCGGTGTCCCGGGTGTGCTTACCGAAGGCGGTGGTCAGCGCCTTGACCTCGATCGGGTCGCCGAGCGAGGTGCCCGAGCCGTGGCCCTCGACGTAGCTGATCGTCCGGGCGTCGACCCCGGCGTCGTCCAGCGCCTTCTCGACGGCGCGCGCCTGCATGTGCGGGTTGGGGACGGTGAAGCCGTTGCGCACGCCCGCGTTGCTGAGCGCGGTGCCCTTGATGACGGCGTGGATGTGGTCGCCGTCGCGCTCGGCGTCGACGAGCGGCTTGAGGACGACGGCGCCGACGCCTTCTCCGAGGATCGTCCCGTCGGCGCCGAGGCCGAAGCTGCGGATGACGTCGGAGGTCGCCGTGGTGAAGTGCTCCTGCGAGGAGGTGATGAGGTTGTACGGGTGCAGGAGGAGGTTGACGCCGCCGGCGACGGCCATCCGGCACTCGCCCGCCCGCAGCATCTGCACGGCCTGGTGGATACAGGTCGAGGACGCCGAGCACATGGTGTCCAGGAAGATCGACGGTCCGGTGAGCCCGTAGAAGTAGGACAGCATGTTGGGGAGCGTCCCCGTGTAGCTGCCGGTGGCCGGGGACCCCCGGGTCAGGCTGTTCTGGAAGCCGTAGAGGTTGTAGTGGTTGCTCATCGTCCCGGCGAGGACGGCCACGTCGCCCTGGTACTGCCGCTGGATGGTCTCCCGCGAGTAGCCCGCGTCCTCCAGCGCCTCGACCCCGGCCTGGAGGAACAGGCGCACCTCGGGCGACATCCGCTCCGCCTCGCGCTTGGAGACGCGGAAGTAGCGGGGGTCGAACATGTCGATGTCGCGCAGGAACGTCCCGGTGCGGATGGCGCTCCTGCCGGGGACGGAGCGGTCGGGGCTGTACACGGCGTCGTGGTCCCAGCGGTCGCGCGGGACCTCCTCGAAGGTGTGGCGGCCCTCTTCGAGGAGCGACCAGAGTTCGTCGAGGGTCCCGGCTCCGGGGTACCGGCCGGAGATGCCGATGACGGCGATGTCGTGACGGTCGTCGCGCGCCGCCGTGGGGGCCGTGGCGGGAACGGGTGCCGGTGCGGGTGCCGGTGCGGGTGCCGGCGCGGGCGTGACCGGCGCGGGCGTGACCGGCGCGGGGGTCTCCCGGGCGGCGGGGGACGTGCCCAGGACGGTTTCCAGCCGCTCGCGGTGCGTTTCCACGAAGTGGCCCGCGACTCCCTCGATGTTCACGTACTCGAAGAAGAGGGTCTTCGAGAGCGGTCCGAAGCGCTCTTCGAGGCGGGCGGTCATCTCCAGGATGCTGAGGGAGTCGATCCCGTACTCGATGAGGTTGACCGTCGCGTCCATGGTGGCGGGGTCGCGGTGGATGACCTCGCCGAGGAGCTCCTTGAGGAGGTCCTCGGCGCGCTCCTGGAGCGCGTCGGCGTCCGGGGCGGCCGCCCCGGCGGGGGCGGCGGCGACGGGTCGCGGGGACGGGCCCGCCGGCAGGTGCGCGAGGGTCGCGCCGGCTCCGTAGGCGACGACGACGTGTTCCGGCGCGTCGCCCAGGACGCGCCCGAGGACCCGGAGGCCCTCCTCCGTGGGGAGGGGTTCCCAGCCGCGCCGCGCGCGCATCGACTCGCGCGTCACGTCGTCGACGGTCATCCCGCCGTCCGCCCACAGCGGCCAGCTCACGGCGGCCGTCCGGCCCGTGCGTTCCCCGGCGTCGACGAGGGCCTGCCGGTGGTGCGCGAAGGCGTCGAGGAAGGCGTTCGCCGCCGCGTAGTCCGCCTGGCCGGGGTTGCCGTAGACGCCCGCGACGGAGGAGAAGACGACGAAGAAGTCGAGCGCGAGGGCGCGCGTCGCCGCGTCGAGGTGGAGGACGCCGCGCACCTTGGGCTCCAGCACGGCGGGGACGTCGGACGCCTCCTTGCGGAGCAGGTAGGCGTCGCGGAGGATCCCCGCGGCGTGGACGATGCCGTCGAGCGACCCGTGCTCGCGGACGATGGCGCGGACGGCGCGCGCGACGTCGTCGGCGCTGCCCGTGTCGGCGGGGAGGTGGTGGGCGTCGACGCCGGCGGCCCGCAGCGCGGCGAGGGCCTCCTCGCTCGCGGGGCCGGGGGCCGAGCGCCCGCTGAGGACGACGGTCACGCCGGGGCACCGGGCGAAGTAGCGGGCGACGTGCCGGCCGAGACCGCCGAGACCGCCGGTCACCCAGTACACGCCGCCTTCCTTCAGCGGCGGGACCTCGGGGCCCGTCCCGAGCGCGATGCCGGCGGGGCGCCACGCCCGGCGCGTGCCGTCGGCCGTGTGCCGGATCTCGGTGTCGGGCTCCGGGTCGGCGCCCTCGGCGCGGAGGATGTCCGCGATCCGCCCGGCGGCCATGGTGTCGAGGCCGGCGACGCGGACGACGCGCCCCGAGACCAGGGGGTTCTCCAGGGCCACGGTGGCGAGGAGGCCGGTGAGCGGTGCGTGGAAGTGCCGGGGCACACGGTCGTCGACGAGGACGACGAAGCGGTGCGGCGCCCTCGGGCGGGCCGCCAGGACCTGCTGGACGCGGTCGAGGACGAGGCCGAGCACGGTGTCGACGCCGTCGGCGACGTGCCCGGGCGTGATGTCGGGGAGGCGCGTGAGCGTCAGGCCGGGGGCGCCCGCGAGCTCGGGGGTCAGGGCCGCGGCCTTCCCGGTGAGGAGGGCGTGCACCGTCTCCGGGCCGGTCTCCGCCACTCCGGGCGCGGCGGGCGCGTCCGTCCACCGGCAGGTGGCCGTGACGACGTGCGGTCCGGCGGCAGCCTGGGGCTCCGTCCTCGGCGCGCCGGTCCGCTGGACCAGGCCGCGCAGCCGTACGCCGACGACGCCGTCCGCGTCGCAGAGGTCGATGTCGAACGCGGCGGCCGCGCCGCCGCCCGGCCGCCGGCGGACCCAGGCCCAGGTCACCGCCGCGCACGGGCGGTGGATGTCGATCCGCTCCAGCGCGAACGGCATGGCGGGTCCGGCCGGGGCTCCGTCGCGCGCCAGGAGGACGACGGATGCCTGGAAGGCGGCGTCCAGCACGTTCGGGGGCAGGACGCAGCCCTCGTCCGGGCCGGTCCCGGGGGCATTCGCCCGGATACGGGCGAGCAGCTGCTCCTCGCCCAGGAGGATCTCGCTCAGGCCGCGCATCGCGGGCCCGTAGTCGAGGCCCTGGGCCCGGAAGGCGGCGTAGGCGTCCTCGGGGGCGTGGGGGGTGCGGCAGGCGGCGCGGAGCGCGCCGAGGTCGAGGGTCTCCGGCTCCTCGGGCGGGAGGAGCGCGGCGGTGCCGCGGCCGTGGACCACGGCCGTCGTGGCGTCGCCGGGGGTGGTGGTCACCTCGAACGCGAGCTCTCCGGCCGTCCCTTCGGCCCCGGCCCGGGGGGTCAGGCCGACGTGGACGTCCAGCGGCGCGGCACCGGCGACGAGCGGGCGCGGCCAGACGACCTCGTCGATACGGATCGCCGGGCACGTGCCGGCCGGGGCGCCCGTGGCGTCGGCGACCGCCGCGCGGGCCATCTCCAGGTAGGCGACGGCGGGCAGGACGCGGGCGCCGCCCACCCGGTGCGCCGCGAGGAACGGCTCGTCGCCGGTGAAGGTGGAGGTGTAGCGCTGTCCGGCCAGGCCGGAGGTGTTGCGGTGGAGGAGCGGGTGGAGGGCGGCCGGGCCGGGCGCGGGGGCTGTGTCCGGGGCCTTGAACCAGTGTCGCTCGCGGGCGAAGGGGTACGCGGGGAGGCGGACGCGGCGGGGCCGCGCGGCCCCGGCGGCGGTGTGCGGCTCCGGCAGGTCCTCCGTCCCGCCGCGTGCCCAGCGCCCGGCCGTCTCCAGGAGTGCGGAGGCGCCCCCGGCCCGTACGGTCGCGCCGGGGTGCGCTTCGGCCCCGGCGGCCGCGCCGGCCAGGAACGCTTCGAGCAGCTCGGTGAGTTCGGGCACGGAGGCGACGACGAACGCGACGCGGGCGGGCATCGGCTCGCGGCCGGCCCGCAGGGTGTACGCGATGTCGGCGAGGTCCTGGGGCGGCCGGAGCGCCTCGGCGGCGTCGCCGGGCTCCGGCGGGCGGAGGTGGGCGAGGAGGCCCTCGGCCACGGCGCGCAGCCGGTCCGGGGTCTTCGCCGAGAGGGGGACGAGGTGCGGGCCCATGTCGGCGGCGGGCCGCCGCGGGGCTCCGGCGGGGGCCTCCTCCAGCACGACGTGGGCGTTGGTGCCGCCGAAGCCGAAGGAGCTGACGCCGGCGCGGCGCGGCGCGGGCAGCCCGTCGGCCCCGGTGGGCGGCTCGGCCCAGGGCTGGGTGTCGCGGACGATGTGGAAGGGGCTGCCGTCGAGCTTGATGAGCTTGTTGCGGACCTCGAAGTTGACGGTCGCGGGGAGCCGCCGGCCGGCGAGGGCGCCGATCACCTTGGCCATCCCGGCGACGCCGGCGGCCCCTTCGAGGTGCCCGATGTTGGTCTTGACCGAGCCGATCCCGCAGGACTCCGGCTCCGGGCGGGTGCCCTGCGCCTCGTGGAGCGCGTGGAAGGCACGCTTGAGCGCGATGATCTCGATCGGGTCACCGACCGGTGTGCCGGGGCCGTGCGCCTCGACGTACGTCACGGTCTCCGGCCGGATGCCGGCCCGGGTGTAGAGCCCTTCGATCAGGCTCGCCTGCGCGGCCGGGTTGGTGACCGTCAGCGAGCTGGTCCGGCCGCCGTGGTTGGTCGCGACGCCCTTGATGACGGCGTGCACCGGGTCGCGGTCCGCGAGCGCCCGCGCGAGGGGCTTCAGGAGCAGCACCGCGCCGCCCTCACCGCGTACGTAGCCGTCGGCGCCCTGGTCGAAGGCGCGGCACTCGCCGGTGCGGGAGAGCATGCTCGCCTGGCTGAACGCGACGAAGTGCTTGGGCGACCAGCAGAGGTTCACCCCGCCGGCCAGGGCCACGGAGCAGTCGCCGTTGCGCAGGGCGGAGACGGCCTCGTAGACGGACACCAGCGAGCTGGAGCAGGCGGTGTCGTTGGTGATGCTGGGGCCTTGGAGGTCGAGGAAGTACGAGACCCGGTTGGAGATGATCGAGTAGGCCGTGCCGGTGGGGAAATAGGCGTCGGTCGGCGCCTTCTCGCGCTCCATCAGCTCGGCGTAGTCGGCGTGGCAGACGCCCATGAAGACGCCCGTCCGGGTGCCCGCGAACGCGCTCGGGCGGTATCCGGCGTCCTCGATGGCCCGCCAGGCCAGTTCGAGGGCGAACCGCTGCTGCGGGTCCATGGTCTCCGCCTCGCGGGGGGAGATCTGGAAGAAGGAGGCGTCGAAGCGGTCGGCGCCCTCGACGAAGCCGCCCCAGACGCTGTTCGTCTTCTCGGCACCGCGCCGGGGGTCGCCGAAGTACCGCTCCTTCGACCAGCGTTCGGCCGGCACCTCGGAGATGAGCGAACGGCCGGCGACGAGGTGCCGCCAGAGCTCCTCCAGGGTGTCCGCGCCGGGCAGGCGCAGGGCGAGTCCGATGATCGCGATGTCGCCGGTGCCCTCCGCGTCGTGCTCCGGGTGTTCCGGGTTCTCCGGAGCTGTGTTCGTGCTCATCGCATTCCTCCGACGCGCGGCAAGGCCCGCCGATTGTCGACGACCGTCCGTATCTTGAGATCGGCTTCCGGTACGGCGTCCGGCCATCCGGTGTCCCGCACGAACCGCCGGTCGAGGACCGCGGTGGAGAGCAGGTAGACGAACGCCTGGTCCTCCTTGGTGCTGATCTCGTCGGCGGGGGTGGTCATGACCTTCGCCACGAGCTTTTGGGCGAAGACGGGGTCGACCCAGTCGAGCTTTCCGAGCTCGGTGCCGGAGAGCACCAGTTCCAGGTAGTCGGGCCGGTGGTCCTTGAACACGGCGCTGCCGGGGGCGCGGTAGGGCTGTTTCCGGCGGGCCAGGCTGGAGGCGGGCAGCTCGCCGCGGAACGCCTTCTTGAGGATGGCCTTCTCCTCGGACCCGTCGTCGAAGCGGAGGTTCACGGAGGCGGCGGCCCGGACCACGGCGGGGTCGAGGAACGGGCAGCGGTTCTCGACGCCGTGCGCCAGGCCCATGCGCTCGCCCTGGGTGGAGAGGAGGTAGCCGGCGAGGAGCGTCTTGTACTCGAGCCACTGTGCCTTCTGGACGGCGCTCAGCCCGGCGTAGCCGGGCGCGGCGCGCACCATCTCCAGGGCGTCGGCGAAGGGGTCGACGCCGCGGTCCTTGAGCAGGCGGGCGGCGAACCGGCCGTTCTGGTAGCGGAGTTCGTGGGAGAAGAGGCCGGGGAGGCGTTCTTCGGAGAACTGCTGGAAGAGGCCCGCCATGTGCTTTTGGTGCGCGGGCCCGAAGTGGGCGAGCTCGGGGTGGAGGCGCGCGAGGCCCGCCTTCCGCTCCTCGCCGGACAGCTCGTGCCAGGAGGCGCGCAGCATCGTCTCGCGGAACAGCGAGTAGCCGAGGAACGCCTCGTCGGCGCCCTCGCCGCTCAGGACGGTCTTGACGCCGGAGTCGCGCACATGGCGGGACAGCAGGTACATGGGGACGAACGCGGTGCGGAAGGAGGGGACCTCGGCGTGGTGGACGGCGGCGGGGAAGTGCTCCGCGATGTCGGCGCCGGACACGGTGACGGACGAGTGCCGGGTGCCCAGGTGCGAGGCCACGACCCGCTGGCTGCCGGACTCGTCGAACTCCGCGTTCTCGAAGGCGACCGAGAACGTCCGCACCTCGCCCCGGGAGAGGTCCGTCGCCAGCTTGGTGACGACGGACGAGTCGAGGCCGCCGCTCAGGTAGACGCCGACCTCGACGTCGCTGCGCAGGCGCAGCTCGACGCTCGCGCGCAGCGTCTCGCGGACGAACGCGGCGGCGTCCTCCTCGGAGCCCTCGAAGGGCGGGGCGTCGACGGCGAGTTCCTCGTACGTGCGCAGGGTGCGGCGGCCGTCCCGGACGGTGAGGACGCCGCCCATGGGGAGCTGCCGGACGCCCTCGAAGGGGGTGCGGTCGGGCAGCGGCGTCCACACGGCGAAGACCGAGGCGAGCTCGCGCGGGTCGAGCGTGAAGCGGAAGCCGGGGAAGGCGCGGAACGCCTTCATCTCCGACGCGAAGAGGAGGCCGCCGTCGTGCTCGGTGTAGAAGAGGGGGCGCTTGCCGTAGCGGTCGCGGGCCAGGACGAGCTCGCCGCTGACCGCGTCCCTGATCGCGAAGGCGAAGGCGCCGTTGAAGCGCGTGAGGCACCCGGCACCCCACTGGAGCCACGCCTGCAGGACGACCTCGGTGTCGCAGTGCGTGCGGAACGGCCGGCCCAGGGCCCGCAGCTCCTCGCGCAGTTCGACGTGGTTGTACAGCTCGCCGTTGAAGGAGATCCAGTGGCGTCCGGTGGGGTCGGACATCGGCTGCGACCCGGACGCGAGGTCGACGATCGCGAGGCGGACCGTGCCCATCGCGAAGCCGTCGTCGAGGTAGTAGCCCGTCTCGTCCGGGCCCCGGTGCCGGATGAGCGACAGCATCGAGGTGACGACGCCGGGCATGGCGTCGGGGTGCAGCGACGGCGCGAGGAAGCCGGCTATCCCGCACATGAGGCGTCCCCCCGCCCCGCGGCCCCGCCGGAGAGCTTCCGGGCCACGAAGGCGTCGATCGCGTCGAGGGAGACGAAGACGTCGGTGAGGATCTCCTCGTCCGTGACGGCGATCGAGAACTCCTCCTCCAGGAAACCCATCAGCTGGATGTAGCCGAAGGAGTCCATGACCCCGGCCTTGAAGAGGTCGCTGCCGTCCGTCACCTCGCCGCCGAATTCCACGAGGAAGCGGTCCTCGATGAACTGCCGGATCCTGTCTGTTCTGTCCATGTCTTACGTCCTGGTCTCGCGGAGGGGGGTCCGGTCGGCGGACCGGCGGATCTTCTGCACCATGCGGAGGAGCGACTTTCCGCCCACTTCCTGGCATTCCACTCCGGGGTCCAGGGTCAGCAGGTGGCGGACGCCGTCGGTCCAGCGCACCGGCTCGACGAGCTGGTCGCTCAGCAGGCGGACGACGTCCCCCCGCTCGTAGGGGCGGCCCGTGACATTGGCGATCACGGGGGTCGCCGGTTCGCGGAAGGTGAATTCCCGGAGGTAGTCCTCGTACGCGGCGCGCGCGGGTTCCATGTAGCGCGAGTGGAAAGGCGCGCTGACGCGCAGCGGGGCGAAGCGGACGTCCCGGCGGGCGAACGCCTCGTGGGCGGCGCGGAGCACCTCGGCCGGAGCGGCGACGACGATCTGCGTGTCGGTGTTGAAACCCGCCACGTCGACGCCCTCGACGCCGTCCGCCGCGAGGATCTCCCGCAGCCGGTGGACCGGCAGGTCCATGACCGCGGTCATGCCGCCGCCGGACGCCGCGGCCATCAGCTCCCCGCGCCGCTTGACGAGCCGGAGGCCGGTCTCGAAGTCGATGACACCCGCCGCCAGCAGCGCGTTGTACTCCCCCAGGCTGTGCCCGAGGTAGTAGTCGGCGCGCCGTTCCTCCCGGTGCTCGCGCTCGAACATGCGCAGCGCGTTGACGGTGTAGAGCGCGGGCTGGGTGTACTCCGTGCGCGACAGCGCGTCACCGGGGTCGTCGCGGCAGAGGGCGGCGAGGTCGTACCCCAGGAGCTCGCCGGCGAACCGGGTGAGGCCGGGGTAGCGGCCGAAGACGTCCTCGCCCATCCCTCGGGACTGCGCCCCCTGCCCGGGGAAGAGAATCGCGAACGCCATGGCGCCTCTCAGCTCGGTACCGGATCCCCCGCGGTGCGGTTCGGCCGGCGGGTGGTCCGACGCCGGTCATCGTGCGACGGGCTCCTTGCGGGCCCCTGGTGCGGGCGCTGGCGGTATCTTGCAAAGCTCTGTAGTTCCCTTGTCGCAACTCTTGCGGGGCGCTTGCCGATTGCTTGCCAATTGCTGGTTTGACGGCCTTGGAACGGCCTGTCCGATATGCCAAGATCACGTTCTGGAGGGGTTCGGCGACACGACGTCGACCGGCCCACCGCCGGCACCGCCGCACGCCCGAGAACGATGAGGACCGACATGCACGCACTCCGGACGCCGGGCCCGTCGCCGGAGCGGACGGACCCGGCCGGGCCGCTGCTGCGGGTGCTCGGACCCATGTCCGCCCGGTTCGACGGGCAGGACCTGCCGCTCGGCCCGCCGCGCCGGCGCGCCCTGCTCGCGCTGCTGCTCATCCGGCTGGGCCGGGTCGTCCCCACCGAGCTGATCGTCGACGAGCTGTGGGGGGACGAACCGCCCCGCCAGCCCGTCGCCACGCTCCAGAGCCATGTCTCCCACCTGCGCCGGGTCCTCGATCCGACGGCCGGGCCGGGCGCCGCGTCGGTGCTGCGCTACCGGGCGCCCGGCTATGTGCTCCGGCTCGCCCCGGAACAGGTGGACTTCTGCCGTTTCGAGGACCTGGTGTCCACCGGGCGCCGGTCCCTGGAACAGCGGGATCCGCTCGCCGCGCGGGACCGGCTCGCCGAGGCCCTGGAGCTGTGGCACGGCTCCCCGTACACGGAGTTCTCCGCCCACCCGCCGCTGGCCGACGAGACCGCCCGGCTGGAACAGGTCCGGCTGGCCGCGCTGGAGTCCTACGCCGAGGCCCGCCTCACCCTGGGCGCGGCCGCGGAGGTGGCGGCCGACCTGGACCGGGAGGTGCGCAACCACCCGATGCGCGAGCGGCTCGTCGGCCACCTGATGACGGCGCTCACCCGCCTGGGGCGGCAGGCGGAGGCGCTGGAGGTGTACGAGCGGACGCGCAGCCACCTGGTCGAGGAGTTCGGCGTGGACACCGCCGTGGAGCTCCAGCGGGTCCGCACCGCCATCCTGCGGCAGGAGCTGGGCGACGGCGGGCCGGGCGGCGCGACGGCCGCACCGGCCGCCTCCGCCCCTTCCGCTTCTCCCGCCCCGCTCACCCCGCCTGCCCGGCCCACCCGTTCCCCGGCGTCCGCCGTGCCCGCGCCGTACGGGGGTACGGGCCGGCCGGCGCGCACCCCCGTACCGGCCCCGGCGGCTGCCCCCGCGCGGGCCGAGGACCCCGGCGCCGACGTCCCGGACCCCTCGGCGCCCTGGCCGTTCACCGGCCGGGACCAGGAGCTGCACCGCCTGGCGGCGGCCGCCGCCGGGGCGCTCACCGGCCACGGCCACGTGGTGTCCGTGCTCGGCCCCGCCGGCGTCGGCAAGACCCGGTTACTGATGGAGCTCGCCCCGCGCCTGGAGACCGCGGACGAGCGCCTCGAAGTGGTCTGGAGCCACTGCTTCCCCGGCGAGGGCGTCCCGCCCTACTGGCTGTGGACACAGGTCCTGCGCAGGCTGTCGGCCACCCGGCCGGACGCCTTCCGCGCGGCGACGGCGCCGTTCGGCGCGCTGCTCGGGCCGCTGATGCCCGAGCGGTCGGCCGGGCCCGGCGGCGCGCCGGGCCCCGAGGTCGACTGGGCCCAGGCGCGGTTCCTCACCCATGACGCGGTCTGCGAGGTCCTCCTGGCCCTGGCCGCGGAGAGCCCGCTGGTGCTGCTCCTGGAGGATCTGCACTGGGCCGACACCGCCTCCCTGGACCTGCTCAGGCTGCTCGGCGTCCGCCGTCTGGGCCATCCGCTGAGCATCGTGCTGACGGCCCGTGACTTCGAGATCGAGTCCGACGCCACGATGCGCCGGCTGCTGGCCGAGGTGGTCCGCGGCCCCCGCAGCGAGACCCTCCGGCTCGACGGGCTGCCCCGGCAGGCCGTCGCGACCCTGGTCGAGGCGCAGGCCGGGCCGGGCGTGGGCGCGGAGGTCGTCGAGGCGCTGCACCGGCGGAGCAAGGGCAATCCGTACTTCGTCATGCAGCTCCTGTCCCTCCTCGGCGACGTCCGGCACCTGCACGACCCCGGCGCCTCGGCCGTCCTCCTCGCCCAGGTGCCGACGGGCGTCCGCGAGGCGCTGCGGCAGCGGTTCTCGGCGCTGCCCGAGCCGGTCCTGCGGGTGCTGAGGCTGTGCGCGGTCATCGGCACCGAGGTGGACACGGACCTGCTGCACCGCACCGCCGACGGGGACGAACCGGTCGCCGAGGCACTGGAGTCGGCGATACGGGCCGGACTGCTCGGGGAGGACCCGCACCACCCGGGCCGGCTGCACTTCGCCCACGCGCTGGTCCAGGAGACGCTCGCCGAGGAGCCGGCCCGCGAGGAGCGGCACCGGCTGCACGCGAGGGTCGCCGAGGCGCTGTGCGCCCGCGGCCGCGGGCAGATGGGGGACGAGGAGATCGAGCGGGTGGCCCACCACTCCTGGCACGCCAAGGACGCGCTGGCGCCCGGGGAGACGCTGCCCCGGCTGCTGCGCGCCGCCGAGCGGGCCGAGCACCACCTGGCGTACGAGCAGGTCGAGACCTGGCTGCGGCGCGCGGTGCACCTGGCCGGTTTCCTGCCCGCCGACGACCCCTCGGCCCCGGGCCTGGAGCAGCGGCTGCACATCCAGCTGGGGCAGGTGCTGGCCACCATCCGGGGCTACGGCGACGCCGAGGCCGAGGCGGCGCTGGGCCGGGGCCGCGCCCTGAGCGCGGTCACGCACAGCCCCGAGGACCCGTCGGTGCTGTGGGCGCTGTGCGCGGCGCTCCTCGTCACCGGCCGCTACGACGACTCCCGGCAGTTCTCCGGGCTGCTGCGGGACCTCGCCGGGCGGACCCGGCAGCCGGTGGCGGTGCTCGGCGCGGCGTACGGGGAGGGCATCGTGCTGCACGTGCGCGGCCGGCTGCCCGAGGCGCTGGCGGAGCTGGAGCACGGCGTCGACATGGCGGATCGTTTCGCCAGGGAGGGGCACTCGCTGGCGAGGACGTTCCAGCACGACCCGCGCGTCTCCTGCCGCTCGTACGACACGTTCACCCACTGGCTGCTGGGCGACCGGCGGACGGCGGCCGAGCGGCGCGACCAGCTGCTGCGCCTGACCGACTACGAGAGCAGGCCCTCGGACCGGGCGTTCGCGCTGTACGTGGACGCGGTCGTGGCCGCCTGGGAGGGGGACGTCGGCACGGCGCTCGCCTCCGGCGGCGAGGGGGCCCGGGTGGCGGGCGAGCACGGGCTGCTCTACTGGAAGGCGATGCTGAGCCTGCCCGCGGGGTGGGCGCTGACGCACTCGGGCCGGGAGGAGGAGGGCCTGGCCCTGATGCGCACCTCGCTGGACGAACTGTGCCCGTCCCGGACGCATCTGCGTCTCCCGCTGCACCTGGGGCTGCTGGGTCAGGCGCAGTTCCACGCCGGCCGCCGGGAGGAGGCGACGGACACGCTCCGCAGGATGCTCTCCGTCGTCGAGCGCCGCCGCGAGTACGTCTATCTCGACCCGGCCCTGCCCGCCACCCGGCTGCTCCACGAGCTGGTGGGCCGGGAGGCGGCGGAGGCCGTGCTGAGGGGGTGCTGAGCGCTCCGCTGGAACTCCGGCGAGTCATCCGCGGGTGCGTCGTGGCTGGTCGCGCAGTTCCCCGCGCCCCTTCGGGGCGCCGCCTGACCTCACCGGACTTCGCCGAGCCGGCTTAGAAGGCGCCGGGAGGCCACTGCCGGGGAGGCGGTAGGGGTACGGTCCGGACCGTACCCCTACCGCCTCCCGCGCCGGGGCACGCCGTACCACCCCGGCTCACACCGGGGTGGCGGTGCCGTCGCCCTGGTCGGGCCACTCGTGCGGGTCGACGTCGTCGTCGGCCTTGCGGCGCACCTCCGCCAGGCGTTCGCGGGTGTCCCGCTCCCCCGCCCGGCCGGGTGTCCGGCCGGGGCCCGGTTCCTCGTGGGCCTTCGCCGCCTCCTCGCGGCCGTGGCGGCCCGTGGACGCGCCTTTGCCCCTGTCCCGTCTCGCCATGGATCGGCCTACAGGAACGACACGTTGACACAGGCCAGCCGGGCGCCCGCGGTTCCGGCGTGACCGGGCCTGGTGTCTGTCGCGTGTTCGTGCACCACGACGGAGCGGGCCTCGCCGGCCCGGACCCACCAGCGCACGGACGTCTGCGAACGGGCCCTGCCGTGCGCGTCCGTGGTCAGGTCCAGCCACGCCTCGTTGCGCTTGTTGGCGTAGGCCGGGTCGACGGAGGGCTGCACCGGGTCCGTGACGTTCTGGTAGTGGCCGCCCGAGGTCGCGGGGTCGGTGCCGCAGGGTTTCCGGTGGACGTGGGCGCCGAAGGTCCGTTCGGCCTGGACGCCCTCCAGCCGGAGTTCGAACCAGGTGCCGCGGTCGCTCGTCCGCTCCCGCACCTCCACGTGGCTGCCGAGCGGTACGGACTTGGGGTCGTACGTCACGGCTCCGCTCCCGGTGCCGGTGGCCGCCCGGAAGGTCTCGATCACGGTCACCGCGCTGTGCTGGGTGCCCTCCACGGGGCTGGTGCTGTTCGTGGTGCTCAGGGTGCTCACGCCCGGCGTCAGGGCCAGCGACGCGGCGAGCACCGTCGTCATAAAGGCCATCTCGGCCCCTCCTCGGTCAGGTGTCAGGCCGTACCAGCACATGTTCACCCAGATCGCCCGGGGCCACGACCGTCGCGCCGCCGATCGTGCGGCGCGGGGCGCCGCCAGGGGCGCCGCCCCGCCGGTACCGCTCCGGTGCCGCCCGGTCCTCCGGGCCGGGCGGCACGGGCGCGGCGCGGCCGTGCCGTCAGCCGTTGCTCGCCGGCTGCGGCTTCGCCTCGCTCGGCCGGACGATCACAAAGCCCTCGCCCTCCAGCTTGAGCTGGACGGCCTCGCCGGAGCCGCCGCGCAGCATGGAGCCCAGGCTCTGCGAGCGGTGCAGGGAGGTCTGGAGGTGGGTGGACCAGCCGACGACGGCGTCGGTGTCGACGAACACCGGGGCCTGCGCGGAGACGGGGATGACGATGGGGTTGCCCTCGCACATCACGCCGAGCTTGCCGTGGCCGGTGAAGACGCTGTTGAAGAGGCCGCCGCCGGTCATGCCCGCGCCCTTCACGACCTTGATCTCGTAGGAGAGCGTGGGGTCGAAACACAGGACGTTGCGGCCGTTGACGGTCAGGCTCTCACCGGGCGCGATGTCGACGATGAAGCAGTTGGCGGCCTCGTGCGCGAACCACACCTCGCCCTGGCCGCGCACCGCCATCAGGGCCAGGCCCTCGCCGGTCATGGCGCGCTTGAGGAACTTGCCCACGCCCTGGCCCTGCTTCTCGAACTGCAGGTTGCCGCGGAAGGCGATCATCGATCCCTGGCGGGCGTAGCACTCGCCGTTCACGGCGTAGACGATGGACTTGGCGTTCTGGAGGCTCATACCCGCCGTGGTGGCGGGCTTGACCATGTTCTCTGTGGCGAAAAGGTCGCTATGCATGGGGGCATGATGGCCGTAACCCGCTCCCACCTGCAACGATCATGCGATTTCCGGGCGGCGGCCCCGGTCGTCCGGTCTCGGGGCGGCGAATCCGGCCGCCCCTCAGGGGGCTGACAGGCCGAGCGAGATCCGGCCGATCCACGGCAAGTGCCCGGCGGCGCGCCGGAGGTCCGCACGGCGGCGGGGGCCCGCCGGCACGGCGGGCGGGCTCCAGGAGCGTTCGCGTACGACGCCCCTGGCTGGAGGCCCTTGTTCCGGATGCCGGTCATGGAATTCCGGGGATCAGGGGTACGGAGGGGGCGCCGGAAAGCGGGCGCCGACCGCGGCAGGCGGGACGGGTGAGGCGGATGGGGGCGGCGTGAAAGCGGCAGCTCCACTCCTGCTTTACCCTGCCTATATTGCTCCATGACCATCCCTTGACTAGCCTCGCGCCAGAACCGACGGACAGTCAGCACGGCAGCACACACCGCGCCCAGGCAAGGGAAAGCCCGGGGAGCGCCGTAGCGAGCGGCGCCGCACCCGGGCCACCAGGTCATAAAACGCCGGTGCCGGCCACGGACTTCGACGACGGCGGCCGCAACGGCGCACCCACGCAACCCAGTTTCCCGGAGGGTACCGTGAACCACCCCGCTCGGCTACGCACCGCCATCGCGGCGGACGGCACCACACCGCTCATCGGCGTCTTCGACATGTTCTCCGCCTCCGTCGCGGCCCGGCACTACGACGGGATGTTCGTCTCCGGCTTCGGCTTCGCCGCGTCCCACTACGGCCTGCCGGACATCGGCTTCATCGCCTGGCCGGACATCGTCGCCTTCGTCCAGCGGCTGCGGCTGGCCTTCCCGGCCCAGCACCTGCTGGTCGACATCGACGACGGCTACGTGGACCCCGAGACCGCCTGCCACGCCGTGCAGCAGCTGGAGGCCGCCGGGGCGTCCGGCGTGATCCTGGAGGACCAGCAGCGGCCCCGCCGCTGCGGGCACGTGGACGGCAAGCGGATCCTGCCCCTGCCCGAGTACCTCGACAAGCTCGGCATGGTCCTCGACTCCCGCCGCGACCTCGTGGTCGTCGCCCGCACCGACGCCACGGAGGAGGCGGAGATCCTCCGCCGCGCCAAGGCCCTCGCGGCGACCGACGCGGACGTCCTGCTGGTCGACGGCGTACGCAGCGTCGACTGGATACGCAAGGTCCGCGACGTCATCGGCGACAAGCCGCTGCTGTTCAACCAGATCGCCGGCGGCAAGTCGCCGCGCCTCTCGCTGCCGGAGCTCGGCGCGCTCGGCGTGGACGTGGCGATCTACAGCACGCCGTGCCTGTTCGCCGCGCAGTCCGCGATGGACACGGCCCTCGCGGAGCTGAAGACGGACGAGGGACGGCTGCCCGTGCACACGGAGGCGAGCGTCGGGGTCGCCGAGTGCCTGGCCCTGCTGGAGCGCAACATCAGCCGCCACCACGGGCGGGCCGACCGGCCGGCGGAGGTCCCGGTGGCCGTGCGCTGACCGGCCCGCCGCCCCCTCGCACCGGGCGCCTCGCCGTGATCCTCACCACCCCGCCGGGCGAACTCCTCCCCCCTGGCCCCCAGGGGGCGCCCGGCGGGGGTCCGCCCGCCGCCGGGGTCCGGGCCCGAGCCCGTAAAATGGCTGGACCTGCGCGAACGCGCCGGGATGGACTCACTCCGGACCGTCCTCCGGAGTTAAAGGAAACCTTTCATCGTGACCGCGAAACACCAGGGCGCCGAAGCCGCCGAAGCCGACCGGGCCCGCCTCGGGCTGCGAGCCGACTGCGGGAGCTGCTTCGGCCTGTGCTGTGTCGCCCTGCCGTTCTCCGCGTCCTCGGACTTCGCGGTGACCAAGGCCGCCGGCCAGCCGTGCGGCAACCTCCAGCAGGACTTCCGCTGCGGCATCCACGCGAAGCTGCGCGGGAGCGGCTACACCGGCTGCACCGTCTACGACTGCTTCGGCGCGGGGCAGAAGGTCTCCCAGGTCACCTTCGGCGGCCGCGACTGGCGCGCGGACCGGGACACCGCCCGGCAGATGTTCGAGTCCTTCCCCGTGATGCGACAGCTCCACGAGCTGCTCTGGTACCTGACCGAGGCGCTCGCCCTCGCACCGGCCCGCCCGGTCCACGGCGACCTGCGCCGCGCGCTGGAGGAGACCGAGCGCCTCACCCTGCACAACCCCGCCGCCCTGGGGGAGATCGACGTCGCGGAGCACCGGCACACGGTCAACGAGCTGCTGCTGCGGACGAGCGAGCTCGTCCGGGCCGGGGTCAAGGGCAGGAAGAAGAACCACCGGGGCGCCGATCTCATGGGCGCCCGGCTGCGCGGTGCCGACCTCCGGGGCGCCAGCCTGCGCGGCGCGTACCTCATCGCCGCCGACCTCAAGGGCGCCGACCTGCGGCTCGCCGACCTCATCGGGGCCGACCTGCGCGACGCCGATCTGTCGGGCGCCGACCTGACCGGCAGCATCTTCCTCACCCAGATGCAGGTGAACGCGGCCAGGGGCGACGCCGCCACCCGGCTGCCCTCGTCCCTGACGCGCCCGCCGCACTGGCGCGCGTAGCCACGGCCGCCGGGTGACCGGCGGGGGCCCAGTCGCACCCGTCCGCACCCGCCGGACCGGCCGCACCGCGCCGACCGCGCCGACCGCGCCGACCGCGCCGACCGCGCCGACCGCGCACGGTGCGAGGTGCCGCCGGCACTCGTGGTGGACACACCCCCGGCGAGGTGAGGGGCGGCTGCGCGAGAGGGCGGCCCTTGGGTGCGCCACCACCCGCCCCCGGCTGTCAGGGCCTCGCCAAGCGCACCGCCCCTCGGCAGGCGATTCGCCGAAATATCACCCGAATGCGGGAATGCACGCAAAGTAATCGCCAAATTACCCTGGGCACATGCCTGAGTGGGGTCGCGCTCTGTCGCAGTCCGTCTCGCGCGGCGCGGCCGCCGTGCTGATCGCCCTGCTCCTGCTGGCTCCCGGCGGAGAGGCCGCCACTGCCGCGAGCGGAAGCGAGCGCGAACCGGGCTCGGTGTCCCTGGAGTTCACCCCGGCCGACGAATACGCCTCCGAGACCGACGTCTCCGTCGCGTGCGCGATCCGGGAGGGAAGGCGCCCCGGCAGGCGGGGCGGTGGGTCCGTCCTGCCGCCCGCCGGTCTGCAGCCCGGCCCCGGCGCGGCCCCGTCCGCCCCCCGGGCCACGGGCGCCCCGCCGTCCGGCACCCCCGCGCACCACACCGTCCTGCGCTGCTGAGGAACACCGCCGGAGTACGCCCGACCACCGGTCACCGGCCCGCCAGGGGCCGTGCCGCGGGCTGCCTCCGGCCGGTCCGGGCCGCTTCCGGCCCGTCATCCGCATCCCTCGCACACCAGCCGGACGAGCCAGAGAGAGGCCCACCATGCCGCTCGACCCCGCACGTGCCCTGAGCGCCTATCTGCGCGCGCAGGCGTACCGCGAAAGCAGCCCCGAACCCCCGGTCGCCCCACGCCCCGAAGGACCGGCGGCACCCGCGGAGCCCACCGCCCCCCTCGCACCCGCCCCGGCCGGGACCGCCGGCGCACGGCTGCCTGACGCCACGGCGGCGCGGCGGCCGCTCCGGGTCGTCCGCCGCCCCACGGGAGCCTTCGCCCGCCTCCTGCGGCTCCTCCGGCAGAAGGCGCCCGTCGCCCCGGCCGCCGCTCCCGCCTCCCCCGCCGGCACCCGGCGGACCGGCCCCGACGGCGGGTGATGTTGAATGCCCGCATGATCGATATCGAGGTGCTCGTCGTCTTCGGCGGACCCGGCGGGCAGGGTGGCAACACCCTCGCCGTGGTGCGCGACGGCGCGACGGTGCCCGGCGAGCGAGCGCGGCGGGAGCTCGCCGCCGCGCTCGGTCACAGCGAGACCGTGTTCGTCGACGACGCCCGGCGCGGCGTCGTCGACATCTGGACGCCCAGCGCCCGGCTCCCCTTCGCCGGGCACCCGCTCATCGGCGTCGGCCGGCTGCTGGACGCCCGGGTGCTCCACCCGCCCGCCGGGGCCGTCCCGGTGCGCCGGGACGGCGAGTTCACCTGGGTGCGCGCCGATCCGGCGTGGGCGGCCGGGCGGCGCACCCGGCGGTACACGTCACCGGCCGCCGTCGACGCGCTGCCGACGCCGCCCGGCGGCGAGGGCTGGCTGTACGCGTGGGCATGGGAGGACGAGGCGGCCGGACGGGTACGGGCGCGTGGCTTCCCGCGCCGCGGTGACGGCATCGACGAGGACGAGGCGACGGGCGCCGCCGCGCTGGTCCTCACCGGGGAGCTGGGCCGCGCCCTGGACATCCGCCAGGGCCGGGGCTCGCGGATCCGCACCCGCCCGCTCGCCGACGGAACCGTCGAAATCGGCGGCCGGGTAAGCGTTCTGAGGGGCCGGGGGCCCTGGGCGGAGGGCACCCCCACCGCGCCGTGAGGGGCGGGCCGGGGCGGTGGCATGCTGGAGGGGTGAACGGCCCTCGAATCGATCTGACCCTCGCCCCTGAGCTGCGCCTCTTCGCCCCCGCCGACCGGCGCGGCGCCCGCGTGCCGCTCGTCACGGACGGCTCCTCCACGCTCGGCCACGTCGTCGAGTCCTTCGGCGTCCCGCTCACGGAGGCGGGCGAGATCCTCGTCGACGGCCGCCCCGTGACGGTCTCGCACATCCCCTCGGCCGGGGAGTCCGTCGAGGTGCGCGCGGTGACCCGCCCGCAGGAGGTGCCGGGCGCGCCGCTGCGCTTCCTGCTCGATGTGCACCTGGGCACGCTCGCGCGCCGGCTCCGGCTGCTCGGCGTGGACGCCGCCTACGAGAGCGAGGACATCGGGGACGCGGCACTGGCCGCGCTCTCGGCGGCCGAGCGGCGGGTGATGCTCTCGCGTGACCGGGGCCTGCTGCGGCGCCGGGAGATCTGGGCGGGCGCGTACGTCTACAGCGACAAGCCGGATGAGCAGCTGCGGGACGTGCTGGGCCGCTTCACGCCCCGGCTCGCGCCGTGGACGCGCTGCACGAACTGCAACGGCCCGCTGCGCGACGCGGACAAGGAAGCGGTGGGCGGGCGGCTGGAGGACGGTACGCGCGCCACGTACGACGTGTTCGCGCAGTGTGTCGTCTGCGACCGGGTGTACTGGCGTGGGGCGCATCACGCGCGGCTGGAGGCGATCGTGTCGGGCGCGGTGCGGGAGTTCGGGGCGGGGGTTTCTTCCCCTGCCCGCCCCTTCCCGTAACCGGGGGCTGACGCCCCCGGGCCCCCTTTTCCGCGCTCCGCGCGGTGTCCTCAAACGCCGGACAGGCTGAAGAACGGGCTGAAATTCAGCCCGTGCCCATCGCGTAGGTGAGGCGGTGCAGTTGTTCGCGGTGGGGGGTGGCGGGGAGGTGGTCCAGGTGCGCGCGGGCCTTCTCCACGTAGGACTCCAGGACCGCCGTGGCCGCCTCGACCGCGCCGAGCTCATGGAGCAGGGTCGTCAGCCGGCCGCGGGCCCGCGCGCTGTGGGCGGCGCGGGCGAAGAGCCGGCGCAACCGCCGGGCCTGGCGCGGGAGCGCGCGTTCCACGGCCAGCAGCAGGGGAAGCGTCGGGCGGCCGTTGCGGAGGTCACTGGAGAGCGGCTTGCCCGCGCCGCGGACGGTCTCGGCGTCCCGGTAGGGCAGCAGGTCGTCGCGCATCTGGAAGGCGATGCCCAGGGTCTCGCCGTAGACCGTCAGGGCGGTGGTGGTCTCCTCGTCCGCGCCGGAGAGCAGCGCCGCGGTGCGGCAGGTGGCGCTGAGCAGGGCGGCGGTCTTCATGGTCACCATGGCGAGATAGGCGTCGAGCCCGCAGGCGAGGTCGCGGCGCAGCCGCTCCTCCAGGAGCTGGCCGCGGCAGATCTCCACCCCGGTGAGGCCCGCGAGGGCGATGACGTCCAGGAGCAGATCCGGGGCGACGCCGTGCCGGTGGCACTCGGCGACCTCGGCGAACGAGCGGCACAGCAGGGCGTCCCCGGCCAGCAGCGCCTGCCCGGTGCCGTAGCGGGCGTGCACGGAGGGGCGGCCGCGGCGCTCGGCGTCGCCGTCGATGAGGTCGTCGTGGACCAGGCTCGCGGTGTGATGGCTCTCCAGCGCGGCGGCGACCGCCGCGGCCTGCGCCAGGTCGCCGTCGAGCGCCGCCACGCACAGCAGGAGCAGACGGGGGCGCAGCAGCTTGCCGTGCGGCAGCAGGGCGTAGCGCGCGAGGTCGTCCAGGGCGTCGTCGTCCCGGGGCCAGAGGTCATGGACACGGCTGGTGTAGTAACCGGAGAACACGACGGCCGGAGCCCTGCCGGTCCCTGAGGTGGTATCGAGGTTCACGGATCCTCGCGGGGTGCGGTGCGGAAGCGGGCACCGGGAGGCGTGCCCGGCGCTCCACCCTTCCAGCTCCGCGCGCGGGCCCACGCCTCCAACACGGGCGCGGGCGGCAGATTGACGCGTTCCGGTGACGGGCGCGCGGGAGCGGGCACCCGCCCGCCGTGGTGGGCGTCCGGGTGTCCCGGCCGTCGCTAGGGTGTGCGCCATGCCTGGCCGTCCCCCCGCTCTGCACGTGCGCGACGTGCACAAGTCCTACCGTTCCCGCCATGTGCTGCGCGGTGTCTCCTTCGACCTCGAACCGGGCACGCTGACCGGGGTGGTCGGCGAGAACGGGGCGGGGAAGAGCACGCTGCTGCGGATCCTGTCGGGGCAGTCGGCGGCGGACGGCGGCGAGGCGGTGGTCCGGGGGACGCTGGGGCACTGCCCTCAGGAGGCGGTGCTGAACGACTGTCTGACCGTCGCACAGCACCTGCGGTACTTCCGGGTCGCCTACGGTCTGCCGGACACCCGGCGGGCGGAGGAGCTGCTGGAGGAGCTCCGGTTCGGGGAGTACCGATACACCCGGGCGGGTGAACTGAGCGGCGGCACCCGGCAGAAGCTGAATCTGACGCTGGCGCTGATGCACGACCCCGAGGTGCTGCTGCTGGACGAGCCGTACCAGGGCTTCGACTGGGAGACGTACCTGCGGTTCTGGCAGGTGGCGCGGCGGCTGCGGGAGCGGGGGCGGTGCGTGCTGGTGGTGTCCCACCTCGCCTGGGACACCGGGCGGCTGGACAGGCTGTACCGGCTGCACGACGGTGCGGTCCGCCCGTGGTGCCCGGCCCCGGTGCCCGAACCCTCGTGCGGGGACCCCGCGTCGGCGGTCGGGGCGGAGGCGGCCCGGTGAGGACGGCCCGGCGGCGGCTCACGACGGCGGTCGGCTTCGCGCTGCTGGAGCACGCGCGGAACCGGCTGGCGCTGGTCCTGGTGGTCTTCTACATCCCGTTCTGGCTGTCGATGGTGCACTGGTTCGTCGCGTCCGCGCCCAGCCGCTTCCTGCTGCGCGCCACCGGGCGGACGGTGACGGTGGACGCCGGACGGCTGACCATGATCTCCGGGGCGGTCAACGCCGTCACGCTGATCGTCGGCTTCATGATGTTCATGACCACCTTCAAGTCGCTGGCCTTCGACCGCCGGCTGGCCCTCGCCGGGTACCCGAGGGTCCCGTTGCTGGTCGCGAAGGTGGCCGCGATGCTGCTGGCGTCGGCGGCCACGGCCCTGTACGCGACGGCGGTGATCTGCTGGTACTGGGATCCGGTGCGGCCGGCGCTGCTGGCGGCGGGGCTGTTCAGCGCCGCGGTCGGCTACGGCGGCATCGGGATCCTGCTCGGGGCGTTCCTCCGCCGTGAGCTGGAGGGGATGTTCGTCATCATCATGACGAGCCTGATGGACACGATGCTGCAGAACCCGGTCAGCAACCCGGGGGCGAGCAAGGACGGGGTGCAGCTGCTGCCGGAGTACGGGCCGACGCAGGTGAGCGTGGCCGCGGGCTTCTCGGGGGCGGTTCCTTACGGGCATCTGCTGTTGGGACCGCTGTGGTTCGCGGTGATGTGGCTGGCCGCGACGGCCGCCTTCGGGCTGCGTACCCGCAGCCATCTGACGAAGGCGCCGCCGCTGCCCGCGCCCGGCCGGGTCTGAACGGGCGGGCGCGGCGCGTACGGTCAGGCCCCGGGGGCACCCTCGACCCAGACGACGGAGGCGGTCAGGGCGTTGGCGCGCCAGCCCTCGGCGGTCCGCACGGCGGTGAAGTCGTAGCGGGCGCCGCCGACGAACAGCGGGCCGGTGGTGCCGTCCTCGGCGGGGTGCGGGACGTGGGTGGCGTGGGCGTTGGCGCGGCCGGCGGCCCGGTCGCCGTCGAGGGTGACGATCGGGTTGGTGACGAGGTGGTGGGTGCGGGCCCAGGCCCGCTTGGGGGCGCCGAGGAACTCCGGCAGACCCGTGATGCCTTCGTGGACGCCGTTGGGCAGCTCCAGGCGGACGTCCTCGGTGAACAGCGAGCGGTACCACTCCTCGTCGTTCCGGTCGGGGTCCGTGCTGTCGAGGCCGGCGGCGAAGCGGTCGAGCAGGGTGGTGAGGGCGGCGCGGTCGGTGACGGTCCGCAGCTCGCGGCGCAGCTCGGCGATCTCGTGGGCGTGGTCGGTCATGGGGGTCTCCTTGTGGTGTGGGTGGAGCATGTGCCGGGGGCGGGCCTCAGAGCGGGAGGAAGGCGTCCAGTCCCGGGTCGTGGGCGAGGACGAGCCCGGTGTCCACGCCGTAGAACCAGCCGTGCAGGCGCAGCGTCCCGGCGGCCAGCCGGTCGCGGACGCTCGGGTAGGCGCGCAGCGTCTCCAGCTGGGCGCGGACGTTGCGCTGGGCGGCGGCGTGCACGCCGGGGTCCCGGTCGTGGCCGTGGGTGCCGAGGCCGTCGGGCAGGTGGGCGGCGAGCCAGCCGGCGACGGCCGGGAGGGCGGTGAGGTCGTCGCCGCGGGCGCGGGCGCCGACGGCGCCGCAGTGCGAGTGGCCGCAGACGATGATGTCGGGGACCTCGAGGACGTCGACGGCGTACTCGATGGTGGCGCACTCGCCGGTGGGCCGGTGCCCGGTGTAGGGGGGCACGGCGTTCCCGGCGGTGCGGAGCTCGAAGAGGTCGCCGGGCCGGGCACCGGTGATCAGCGAGGGGATCACCCGGGAGTCGGAGCAGGTCACGAAGAGGGCCGCGGGCGACTGCCCGGCGGCGAGGCGGCCGAACTCGGCGCGGTGGTGGCCGTGCTGGGCGATGCGTCGACCGAGGGTGCGGGCGTGTTCGATGAAGGGCTGCATGGGATCCCGGTGGGTGGAGGGGACTGAGGTGAGGGGCCGGACCCGAGGGCCCGGCCGGTGCCGACCGGCACCGGCCGGGCGGCGGCCGGGCGGGTGTTCAGGCCGCTCCGGCGGGCCGGCGCGGGCCGGGGACGAGCGGCGGCAGGGGCACGGCTCCCTCGCCCGGGCCCGCTCCCTGGGCCGGGGCCGGGCGCGCGGCCGCGCGGGCGGCGGCCAGGGTGGTGACGCGGGCGACCGGGGTGGGCACCTCGCGTTCCATGAGGCATTCCTCCACGAAGGCCAGCGCGCGCAGGTGGTACGAGCGCGCCGCCCAGCCGAGGCTGATGTTGTGCCCGGCGTTGGGCTGGCGGTCGAAGACGGCCCTCGGCGCGGCGCTCAGCAGGCGGCGCATGGAGGCGAGGGTCTCGTCGTCGTGGTGCCACCACCCCTCGTGCTCGGCGAAGGTGAAACGGACCGGCACGGTCACCCGGGCGGCGAGGCGGGGGAACTCCTCGGCCCAGCGGCGGGCCTCGCCGGCCTCGCGCGGGGGCATGGGGGTCACCAGCGGCTTCGCCTGGCGGAAGGTGCCCGGCGGGTAGAGGGCGAGCTTGCCCCAGTGCAGGGGCCAGGTCTTCAGCCCGTGGAAGTCCTGGAACTGGCGTACGTCGACGGCGTAGCGGTGGCTGATGCCGGAGATGTCCAGGCCGATGAGGTCGGCCCCGCGGTCGTCGGCCGCGGCGTGCAGGGCGAGCTTTCCGCCGTAGGAGTGGGCCATGAGGAAGGTGCCCGCGCCGGTGTCGTGGGTGCGGGCGAACCCGGCCAGGGCGGCGTGCAGGATGTGGGACTGCTCGGCGAGGGTCTGCCCCTCGGGGAAGCGGGCGGCGGAGAGTCCGTAGCCGGGGCGGTCGACGGCGAGGACGGTGAAGCCCAGGCGGGCGCCGAGGGTCATCAGCGACTGGGTGGGGTGGGTCTGGCCGTGGAAGTAGCCCGCGCGCATGCCACCGCCGTGCACCGCCACGACGAGGGCCCGCGGGGGCGTGTGCCGGGGCTCGATGAGCAGGCCCGACAGTGAGGTGCCGGCGGCGTCCAGGACGATGTCGCGCACGTCCGGGACGGTGGGTTGGATCAGCTGTGCCATGTGGTGCGTACTCCAGTTGGTCCAGCGCCCGGATGAACCCATCGGGGCGGAGTGCGGGAACGGTTCCGGGGGTCCGGCGGTGCGTCAGTCGATGCCGCGGAAGATGTGCGGCTCGGGGGTGGTGTCCTCGTCCTCGCCGGCCAGGAGTACGCGGCCGACGGCGTCGTGGAAGAGGGCGCGGCCGGCGGTGCCCGCCGGGTCGGCGGGACGGACGGGCCGGACGGCAGTGTCGGTGATCGTCACTGGGCGCTCCGGAGCGGGTTCGTGGCCGGCGTGGGGTGGGTGACCAGGCGCAGCGCGGCACGGCGGGCGCGGGCGCGCAACGTGGCGCGGCGGGCGGGGCGTTCCCTGCGGCGGACGCGCGGGTGGGCGGTGGGCCGGTCGGGTGCGGGCACGGTGTGTCTCCTCGGTTCGGTCCCGTGAGGGCGGGGCCATATGCGGGGCCATATGCGGGGCCATATGCGGGGCCATATGCGGGGCCATATGCGGGGCCATATGCGGGGCCATATGCGGACAGCGGCGGGCGCCCGGGGCCGGTTTGACCGGTCCGGGCGCCCGCCGCTGTCCGCTGTGACGGTGGTGGCGTGGCGCGTCGACGACGGGGGCGTCGCGCGGTGGGGCGTGGCGGCCGCCGGTCCCCCCGGCCCGCGAAGGAGTGGGGCGTCCGGGGCGGAAACGCCGCGGACCCGGCGGCCCGTGAGGGGGCCGCCGGGTCCGTCACCGGGGGTGTGGTCCGCGCGGGTGCGCGGGGGTGCCGGCGGCCGGGCGGGAGTGCTGTTCCCGCCGGCCCCGCGGACTTACTTGCCGTAGGGGCGACGGGCGCGCTGCTCGCGCAGGCCGTCCGCCCACCAGCCGAGCTGGTCCAGCAGCGCCTTGGCGGCACCGGCCGGGCCGGACTGGTCCTTGGGCTCGCCGTTCTCGTCGAACTTCTCCCACGCCATGTGGAAGCTGACGGCCTCACGGATGGTGACGGCGTGCAGCTCGGCGAAGATCGGGCGCAGCTGCTCGGCGGAGCGCAGGCCGCCGGCGAGGCCGCCGTAGGAGACGAAGCCGACCGGCTTGCCCTGCCACTGCGTGTAGTGCCAGTCGATCAGGCTCTTGAGCGAGGCCGGGAAGCTGTGGTTGTACTCCGGCGTGACGACGACGAAGGCGTCGGCCTGCTCCAGTCGCGGGGTGACCTTCGAGAGGGCCTCGACGACCTCGGCGGAGGGCTGCTGCGAGAGCACGTAGGGCAGCTCGTGGTCGGCCAGGTCGATGACGTCGACCTCGAAGTCGTCGCGCAGACCGGCCTGCTTGACGAACCAGTTCGCCACCGTCGGGCCGAAGCGGCCCTCTCGGACGCTGGCCACGATGACGGCGAGCTTCAGGGGCGCGGTGCTAGCGGACAAGATGTGCTCCTTCGGGTGGTGCGGAAACGCGGGTCGGAAAGACCGGTAACGCGGGATGGGGAAAAGGCTGGAAAGCGATGGCCGGGGAATCGGTGAAGGTGGGATCAACCCTCCCCCGCCGCCCCCCGGTCAGGTCAAGCCGGGCGGGAAGAGTTGACAGGGAATTGTCTTTTCCCTGTTCTCAGACGGTGGTACGGAGGGCCGCCAGATAGCTCTCCTCCGACTGGGCGCCGGTGAAGGTGGGGCCGTTCTCGAAGAGGAAGACCGGTACGGCGCGGACGTTGCCGCGGCGTACGCGCTCCAGGCCGGCCCGTACCTCCTCGGCGCCCTCGGTGGGGTCCTCGCCGGTCCTGACGCCCGTCTCGTCGGCGAGCCGGGCGAGGACGGCGGGGTCGGAGATGTTCACGGCGTCGGTGAAGTACGCGCGGAACAGGCGCTCGGCGAGCTCCTCGGCCTTGCCCTGGCCGGCGGCCAGGACGAGGTGGCGGTGGGCCTCGAGGGTGGTGGTGTGCACGGCGTGCTCGTAGTCCAGGACCAGCCCGTCGTGCGCGGCGTGGGCGGCCACCCGGGTGGTCTCGGCGCGCACTCCGCCGCCGAACTTGCGCTCCAGGGCGGCGAGGAGCGGCTCGCCGGCGGGCGACGCGTCCGGGTCGAGCTGGTAGGGGTGGAAGCGGACCTCCACCTCACCGCCCTCGTCGCGGAAGCGGCGCGCGGCGCGGGCGAAGCGCGTGTAGCCGATGTAGGAGTGGGCGCAGATGATGTCGAGGACGATGTCGACGCGGCGGGGCGTGGAACGGTCGCTCACGGTGGTCATGGTTCCTTAGGTGCCTTGGGGTACTGCGGGTCGGATCGGAGGGGGCCCCGGCGGGGCGTCAGGGGCGCCCGGCCGTGGCCCGGGGAGCCGCCTCCGGGGCGCCCGCGGGGGCGGCGTCCGGGGAGCCGGTGCGCAGGAGCAGCAGGACGACGGCCACGGTGGCGCCCAGGGCGCCCGCGGCGAGGTAGACGCCGTCGATGCCGAGCGGGCCGGTGGCGGGCTGGCTCAGGGCCGGGGAGAGGAACTGGCCCAGGAACATGCAGGAGGTGACGCCGCCCATGACCCGGCCGCGGAGGGCGACGGGGGTGCGGGAGGCCAGCCAGGTGTTGAAGTTGGGGATCAGCAGGCCGACGCCGGAGCCGAGGACCACCAGGCCCACGAGGACCAGCGGGACGGCCGAGGTGGCGCCGATGGCGAGGTAACCGGCGGCGAGCAGGGCGAAGGTGGCGACGGCCACCTGCTTGAAGCCGAACCGCTTGTTGATCTTGCCGTAGTTGAGACCGACCAGGGCGTTGGCCAGGCTCATCAGGGCGATCGCGAGTCCGGCGCCGCTGGCCCCGATGCCGCCGATGTCCTCCAGGTAGAAGGGCAGCTGGGAGGGGATCAGATAGAACATCACCTGGGAGATCAGGACCAGGGCGTAGATGCCGTAGGCCAGCTTGGGGAAGCGGCCGCCGGCCGCGTCGCCGTTCGCGCCGGGGACCGCCGCCGCCCGGGGCGGTTCGACGACGAAGCGCAGGACGAGCAGGGTGAGCGGCATGGCCACGAGGTAGATCGCGAAGGGCCCGCGCCAGTCGATGTCGGCCAGGACGCCGCCCAGCGAGAGGAAGGCCACGCCGCCGAAGCCCATGAAGCCCGCCTGGAGGCCCAGCACCCGCGAGCGGGACTCCCCGGGGTAGTGGTCGGTGACGAGCGTGGTGGTGGCGGTCATGATGCCGGCCACCGCGACGCCCAGCAGGAGCCGGCCCGCGAGGATGGCGTAGAGGTTGTCGAGCACCAGGCCGGAGCCGCCGGCGAAGCCGAACAGGCCGACGGAGGCGGCCAGGACGGGCTTGCGGCCTATCCGGTCCACCAGCGTGCCCACCAGGGGCGCGCCCAGGGCGATCATCAGCGCGGGGACGGTGAGGACCATGCGGACCAGGAAGTCGGCGTTGTCCACGGAGGAGAAGTGCTTCTCCATCGCGGGCAGGGACGGCGCGATGATGGCACCGGCCATGGTCGTGAGCATGCTGGACAGCAGCAGGGTGATCAGGAGCGGGCGCGCGCCGGCCGGCTGCCGCGGCGGCTCCGCTCGCACGGTGTCGTTCGTATGGGTCACCACGGTTGGTCTCCTCTGTGTTTCCCGCCCCGTCCGCGCTCCCCCGGCCGGCCGGATGCCGCGTCGCCCGGACGGTTCTCGGCAGCCGGCCGGTGGCCGGGGTCGGGTCAACGCCTGTTTCGTTTCATGGGTGTCGCGCGTCATCGGTGCCGCGAAGGGCGGCCGCGCTCCGGAAGGGGAATCGCCGGGCGCCGGGCCGCCTGCGGACCATATTCCCGGAACTTCTCGGTCCGTTCGATCGATCGCCCCTGATTTATCGCGGATCGGACAGAGGTTTCACTTCTTCCTGTGCACTTCCCGGTGGGCGTCCCGGAATTCGCGGGCCCGCCGCCGGGTCCGGAGCCGGCCGGCGGGGCGGGGCGCCGGGTTCAGGACCGCTCCCCCGGGCCGGTCGGCCGGGCGCGCCAGCTGCGCGGGCCCGGGGTGCGGTCGGTGCGCTCGTGGCGCCCCCAGCGGGCGGTGGCCCGGTAGTGGCGGGCCAGGTCGTCGGGCTCGGTGCCGGCTGTGGCCGTGACGGCGAGGAGCACGGCCGTCAGCGCGGCCAGTTCCTCGGGCCCGGCGTGGCCCTTCTCGACGCGGATGAGGGGATCGGTGGTCATGGGTGCCTCCGGCACTGCGGTCACGGCGCGGTCGGTACGGTCACTGCGGCGGGTTGCCGTGCTTGCGCGAGGGCAGGTCGGCGTGCTTGCTGCGGAGCATGGCCAGCGAGCGGATGAGCACCTGGCGGGTCTCGCCCGGGTCGATGACGTCGTCGACCAGGCCGCGCTCGGCGGCGTAGTACGGGTGCATCAGCTCCGCCTTGTACTCCTTGATCTTCTGCTGCCGGACCGCCTCGGGGTCGTCGGAGCCGTTGATCTCGCGGCGGAAGATGACGTTGGCCGCGCCCTCGGCGCCCATGACGGCGATCTCGTTGCTCGGCCAGGCGAGCGCCAGGTCGGCGCCGATGGAGCGGGAGTCCATGACGATGTAGGCGCCGCCGTAAGCCTTGCGCAGGACCAGGGAGATCCGGGGCACGGTGGCGTTGCAGTAGGCGTAGAGCAGCTTGGCGCCGCGCCGGATGATGCCGTTGTGCTCCTGGTCGACGCCGGGCAGGAAGCCGGGCACGTCGACGAGGGTGACCAGCGGGATGTTGAAGGCATCGCAGAACTGGACGAAGCGGGCGGCCTTCTCGCTGGACTCGATGTCCAGGACGCCGGCGTACGAGGCGGGCTGGTTGGCGACGATGCCGACGACGTGGCCGTCGAGGCGGGCCAGGGCGCAGACGATGTTGGTGGCCCAGGCCGGGTGGATCTCGAAGTACTCGGAGTCGTCGACGATCTCCTCGATGACCGAGCGGATGTCGTAGCTGCGGCCCGGGTCGTCGGGGACCAGGTCGAGGAGGGCCTCGGTGCGCCGGTCGGCCGGGTCCTGGCCGGGCGTCGCGGGCGGCAGCTCGCGGTTGTTGGCGGGCAGCAGGGAGAGCAGGAAGCGCACGTCCTCCAGGCAGCTCTCCTCGTCGTCGTAGGCGAAGTGGGAGACGCCCGAGGTCGCGGAGTGGACGTCGGCGCCGCCGAGGCCGTTCTGGCTGATCTCCTCGCCGGTGACGGCGCGGACGACGTCGGGGCCGGTGATGAACATCTGGGAGGTCTCGCGGACCATGAAGACGAAGTCGGTCAGCGCCGGGCTGTAGGCCGCGCCACCGGCGCAGGGGCCGAGCATCACGGAGATCTGCGGGATGACGCCGGACGCCTTGGTGTTCCGCTGGAAGATGCCGCCGTAACCGGCCAGCGCCGAGACGCCCTCCTGGATACGGGCACCCGCGCCGTCGTTCAGCGAGACGAGCGGCGCCCCCGCGGCGAGCGCCATGTCCATGATCTTGTGGATCTTGGTGGCGTGGGCCTCGCCCAGCGCACCGCCGAAGATCCGGAAGTCATGGGCGTAGACGAACACCGTCCGGCCGTGGACCGTGCCCCAACCGGTGATCACACCGTCCGTGTAGGGTTTCTTGTTCTCCAGGCCGAAGCCGCTGGCGCGGTGCCGGCGGAGCGGCTCGACCTCGGTGAAGGAACCCTCGTCCAGGAGGAGGGCGATGCGCTCCCGGGCCGTCAGCTTGCCCTTGGCGTGCTGGCGTTCGGTGGCGGCGGGGTCGGGTCCCTGGTGGACCTCGTCCCTGATGAGGTTCAGTTCCTCGACGCGTTCGCGCAGGGTCCACTCGCGCGGGTGGTCCACCTGGTTCGGCGTGGTCTTTCCTGCGACAGGCATGGGATCTCGCTTCCGGAGGAGGTGGTCAGAGGGCCGGGCCGGCGTCGGCCCGTACGTCCGGGGCGGCGGCGCCCGGCAGGAGGGCCCGGGCCGGCAGCCGGCGCACGGTGGTGGTGACGGGCGGGTCGCCCAGGAGGGCGGCGGCCGCGTGGTGGCGGGGGCCGCCGGGGATGTCCAGGAGGGTCCAGCCCGCCGGGCGGCGGGCCGGGTCGGCGCCGAGGTAGTCGGCGGCGGGGCTGCGGCCGAGGCCGGTACCGAGGCCCTTGAGGTACGCCTCCTTGCGGGTCCACAGCCGGCCGAAGGCGGCCTGCCGGTCCGGCGGGGGCAGCGCGTCGAGCTCCTCGCGCTCCTGCGGGTGCAGGGCCGGGGTGCAGACCGCGACCGTCTGGGGCCGGGGCAGCCGCTCCACGTCCGCACCGACCGTACGGCCGGCCACGCCCACCAGGACCATGCCGTGGCTGTGGGAGAGGGAGAAGTGCAGCGGCGGGTCCGGGTGGGCGACGGCGGGTCTGCCGTGCGGGCCCTGGCAGCCGGGGCAGGGCTCGCGGACGAAGGGGACGTCCGCGGGCGGCACGCCCAGATAGGCCCCGAGCAGCCGGCGCAGCGCGATGTGCGCGGTGGCGTAGGTGGCGGCGTCGGACGGCCGGATGAAGGAGGCGGTCCGCTTGCGTTCCGCCGCGTCCAGCTCGGAGGTGTCCAGCCGGTCGCGCACCGCCTCCGGCCCCGGGGTGGCGATCAGCCACAGGTCGAGCCGGTCCTGCCCGACCACCGTCGGGGCGGGGGCGACGGCGGTGGCCGTCATACCGTGGCCGCGGGCGCCGCGGACCGCTGGAGGGGGCCGTCCCCGGGGCCGAGCTGACGGGCCAGGCAGTCGACGAGCTCGGCGGCGCTGTTGGCGCGCAGCAGCGACTGGAGCTTGAGCTCCACGCCCAGGGCGGCCTCCATCCGGGCCTGGAGCTCCATGCCGTTGATGGAGCCCACGCCCAGGCTGTTCATGGGCCGCCCGGTGGTGTCGACGCTCTCGGGGGCGACGCCCAGCACCCGGCCGATCTCCTGGCGCACGTAGGCGTCGAGGATCCGGGAGCGCTCGGCGTAGTCGGAGTGGGCCAGGACGGCCAGGTCCGGCACGGTCACCGGGGCGGCCTCGGCGGCCTCCAGGTCGAACGCGAACGCCTCGTCGAAGTCGACGTCGAACTCCGCGTCGTAGTCGAGGTCGAGGGCGACCGAGTCCCAGTCGTAGGTGTTCTGGTACGTGTTCATGGGTCTCCCAAACAGCGGAAGGGGCGGAACGGACAAGGCGAGGGGCGCCGGAGACGGCGGGGTGCTCAGCGGGTGGCGGGCCGGGGCCGGCGCGCCACTCCGGTGAGGGCGACCAGCAGGCCGGTCAGGCCGACGGCGGTCACCAGCCACATCGCGGGCCGGTAGGCGGCCATGACCTCCTGCGGGGAGGCGCCGGCGGGCGCCTCGTGCGCGGCGAGGAGGGCCGAGGTCGCGGCGACCATCAGGGCGGCACCGAGCTGGACGGCCGTCTGGTAGGCGCCGCCCGCCTCGCCGCGCCGCTCGGGCGGGAAGCCCGAGACGGCCTGCATATTGAGGGCGGCGAAGGAGGCGACGAAGCCCGCTCCGACCAGCAGCATGGTCGGCAGGATGTCGGTGAGGTAGTCCGGGGAGGCGGGCAGCCGCAGGTAGTAGGCGTACCCGGCCAGGGGGGCGAGGGCACCGACGGTGATCAGCCGGGGGGCGCCGAAGCGGCGTACGAGCCGTCCCGAGGCCAGCGCGGTGACGGCCAGCGGCAGGCTCGCCGGGAGGATGGCCAGCGCCGTCCGCATGGGTCCGTAGCCCAGCGCGTCGTGCGCCTGGAAGGTGACGACGAACAGCAGGCCCAGGTACGAGCCGTTGAGGCAGGCGGCACCGAGCGCCGAGCGCAGCATGGCGCGTTCCGTCAGGACGGCGGGGCGGATCAGGGGCTGGGCGGTGGTGCGCTCGATGTAGAGGAACGCGCCCAGGAGCACGGCGGTCGCGGCCAGCGGCACGAGGGTGCGCGCGGTGCCGGGGCCGTGGTGGGGCAGGCCGGTGAGGGCGTACACCAGGGAGCTCAGCGCGGCGAGGAGGGTGAGGGCGCCGGCGAGGTCGTAGCGGCGCGGGCCGGTGGTGTCCGCGGGCGGGTCGGCGGGCACGAGGCGCAGGCAGAAGACGAAGAGGAGCAGGACCACGGGGGCCGGGAAGAGGAAGGTCAGGCGCCAGCTGACGGTGGTCAGGGCGCCGGACAGGAGCAGTCCGGCGGTGAATCCGCTGGCCCCGGCCAGGGTGTAGACGGAGACGGCGCGGTCGCGTTCCCGGCCCTCGGGGAAGGCGGTGGCGAGGATGGCCAGGCCGGTGGGCGCCGTCAGGGCGGCGCAGAAGCCCTTGACGAACCGGGTGGCGATCAGCACCGACGGGTCGCCGGTCAGAGCGGCGACGAGGGAGGCGGCCGCGAACGCGAGGAGCGCCACGAGGTACATCCGGCGCCGGCCGAGGTGGGTGACGACGCGGGCGCCGAAGAGCATCAGGGCGCCGAAGCCGAGGGCGAAGCCGCTCATCGTCCACTGCGCGGTGGCGGCGGCCAGGCCGAGGTCGTCACCGATCGACGGCAGGGCCACGACGGCCACGGACACCTCTAGGGCGTCGATGAGCATGTTGCCGGCGAGGACCAGCAGCAGGCCCCACAGGCGGGGGCTCCACCGGTCGGAGGGCGCCGCGGCGACGGGGAAGGGGAGGGTCGACGAGCGGTTCATGGTCCTTTTCCGAAATCCTGTGGGAAAGAAGGAAAGAGGGAGAAGGCGGGGGCGCGGGGAAACGGGCGGGGGGCCGGCCGCAGGGGGATGCGGCCGGCCCCGCCGGGTCCGCGGGGCGCGCCGGGCGCCCGCGGGGGCTGCCTCAGCCGAGGAGGGTGCCGCCGGTGGCGTCGACGAAGGCGCCGGTGATCCAGCGGGCGTCGTCGGTGGCCAGGAAGGCGACGACGTCGGCGACGTCCTGCGGCTCGCCGACCCGGTTGAAGGCGGACAGGGCCGCCATCTGGTCGACGACCTCGGGGATGTCGAACGCCGGGTTGCCGTTGCGGGTGATGCCCGGGGCGACGCTGTTGATGGTGATGTTGCGCGGGCCGAGGAGCTTGGCGAAGTGCAGGGCGAGCTGCTCGACGGCGCCCTTGGTCATCGCGTAGGCGATCTCCTCGGGGTTGGCCACCTTGGTGAGGCCGGAGGAGATGTTGATGATGCGGCCGCCGCTCGGCATGTTCTTCAGGGCGCGCTGGATGATGAAGAACGGCGCCTTGGCGTTGACGGCGTAGAGGCGGTCGAACTGCTCCGGGGTGGTGTCCTCGGCCGCGACGCCGCCCATGACGCCGGCGTTGTTGACGAGGATGTTCAGCTCGGTGGAGCCGGTGCGGTCCTTCAGGCCCTGCTCCACGCCGAGGAACAGTTCGTGGACGTCGCCGGTGACGCCCAGTTCGGCGCGGACGGCGAAGGCGCGGCCGCCGTCCTTCTCGATGGTGGCGACGACGTCGTCGGCCGCCTCCTTGCCGTTGGTGTAGTGGACGGCGACGAGCGCGCCTTCCTGTGCCAGCCGGATCGCGGTGGCGCGGCCCATGCCGCGGCTGGAGCCGGTGACGAGCGCGGTCTTGCCGTTGAGCCTGCCCATGGCGGTACTCCTGTCGGTCACTGAAGCGGAAGGTGCTGAAGCTGATACGGGTGCGGGTGCGGCGGCGGGTGCCGCGGCGAGCAGCGCCGGGTCGCCGAACCAGCGGGTGAGGGCGGTGGTGAGGCCGGCGACGTCGGTGTCGCCTTCGGCGGCCGCCCAGACCACGTGTCCGTCGGGGCGCACCAGGAGTGCGTCGGTCCCCTCGGGCCACTCGTCCGGCCGCTCGTTCGCCACGAGGGTGGCGGTGGCGGTGCGGACCAGGGCGGACCAGGGCCCGGCGGTGGGGGCGAACCGGCCGGTCCCCGTGAGGTCCAGGAGCAGGCCCTTGCCGGTGCGCAGCAGGGAGGTGGTGGTGGCGGGTCCGTCGGCGGTGTCCAGCGGCCGGTGCGGCAGCCGGGCGCCGAGCAGGGCGTGGGTGCCCTCCCCGACGTCGTAGCGGACGTCGAGCCCGGAGACCATGCCGGCGAGGTGGGTGCGGACGCCTTCGTCCGCGATCAGCTCGGCCAGCACCTCACGGGCGGCCTCGACCTCGCCGCCGCCGAGCAGCAGCAGGGCCTGGGCCCGGATGTTGCTCAGGGTGCGGCCGCCGACGGCGTGCCGCTCGGTGTGGTAGCTGTCCAGGAGCCCGTCGGGGCCCCGGCCGGCGACCTGGGCGGCCAGCTTCCAGCCGAGGTTGACGGCGTCCTGCAGGCCGAGGTTGAGGGCCTGTCCGCCGATGGGCATCTGCTGGTGGGCGGCGTCGCCGGCGAGGAAGAGCCGGTAGTCCCGGTAGGTCGCCGCCTGGCGGGAGCCGTCGGTGAAGGCGTTGACCCACAGCGGGGTGCCGGAGCCGATGTCCTCGCCGGTGACGCGCCGCCAGGCGCCGACGATCTCGGCGAAGTCGAGGTCGCCGGTGCGGGGTCCGTCCTCGCGGTCGAACTCGCAGACCATGACGCGGGTGACGCCGTCGGGCCGGCGGGCGGCGATCGCGAGGCCCCCGGGCAGCCGCTGGAAGCGGCGCGCGGGGATGTCGATGCCGGCGACGTCGGCGCGCAGCAGCTCACGGGTGGCGACGGTGCCGGGGAAGTCGAAGCCGCCCAGGGCGCGGACCGCGCTGTCCTCGCCGTCGCAGCCGACCAGGCACTTGGCGCGCAGGTGGACCGTCCCGTCGGGGCCCTCGACCTCGGCGCCCGCGTAGTCCCCGGTGATGTCCAGGGCGCGCAGCCGGTGGCCGCGCAGGACGACCGCGCCGAGGCCGGTCGCCCACTCCTGGAGCAGTTCCTCGGTGCGGATCTGCGGGACCTTCCACTGCCCGGGGTGGGGGCTGGGAAGGGTGAGGTCGAGGGGGATGCCGCCGAAGTGGCCCATGGGCTCGCCGGGCACGGTGCCGAGCTTCTCCAGCAGGCCCCGGCTGTCCAGGATCTCCATGGTGCGGGCGTGCAGGGTGGTGGCCCGCGAGTCGGTGCTGGGCTCGGTGCGCTGCTCGACGACGATGACGTCCGCGCCGGCGAGCCGGAGCTCGCCGGCGAGCATCAGTCCCACGGGCCCCGCACCGACCACGATCACCTGGGTTTCGGTGAAAGGGTGGTCGGCCATGGTCAGCGCTGCTGCTCGGCGTGGGCCTTGGCGTGGTTCAGCGTCGCGGTGCTGTTGGTGCTCAGGGCGGTGTGGACGTAGGCCCTGGCCTCGGCGATGCCGGCGTCCGGACCGAGGATCTTGGTGATGTTCTCGGTGTTGAGGGTGACGGTGTGCTGGGAGGAGGCGGCGACGCCGTCCTCGTTCTCGGCGAACGTCCAGTAGCCGGTGTGCAGCGTCATGAGCGCCGGCAGGGTGACCTGCTTGTAGGCGATCTTGTGGCTGGGGAAGGTGACCCGGTAGGACTTGGTGGTGTGGGTCGAGCCGTCCTTGGCGCGGGTGTCCATCTCCAGGCTCTGCAGCCCGGGGGTGTCCTCCTCCAGCCGGACGGTGGCCACGTGCGGGAGGCGCTCGGACCACAGGTGCGCCTCGTTGATGAAGTCGTAGACGTCCTTGGCCGAGCCGTTGATCTGGACGGTGTCCTCGAAGGAGAAGGTCACCTCCTCGGCGGCGTGGGCGAGTTCGACGTTGCTCTTCAGCGCGGCGAGCTCGGAGCGCGAGTTGCGGTCGACGGCCTCGTCGATCCACGCCAGCGACTCGGGGGCCTCGTCGACGGCCGTGTAGTCGTGCAGCAGCCGGACCCGGGAGGTGCCCTCGGAGAGCGGCTCGATGATCCAGGTGCCGCCCATGGTGGCGACCGGCGGGGTGGAGACCTCCTGGCGGAAGGTGATGCGCAGGGCCTCGGGGTCCAGCGTGCGGCGGCTGGTCCAGTTCTTGGCCTCGCCGTTGGCGGTGGCCCAGATGCGGATGCGCTCGGTGTTCTCGCCCTGCTCGACGTGGTCGACGTAGATGGTGGGCGGGAAGATGCGCGGCCAGTTCGCGACGTCGGCGATCAGGCGGTAGACGGCGGCGGCCGGGGCCGAGACGGTGATCTCGTGCTCCACCTCACGCAGCGGGGACTGCGGCATGTCCGGAACTCCTTGGTGTGTGCCAGTCGGTGGCGGGTCGGTCGGAACGGGGTGGGACTGCGGGACTGCTAGAAGTTGCCGAGGCCGCCGCAGACGTTGAGGGCCTGCGCGGTGATGGAGGCGGCCGTGTCGGAGGCGAGGTAACCGACCAGGCCGGCGACCTCCTCCGGGGTGGAGTAGCGGCCCAGCGGGATCTTCGACTGGAACTTCTGGAGGATCGCGTCCTCGGTGGCGTCGTACGCGGCGGCGTAGCCCTGGCGGACGCGCTGGGCCATCGGCGTCTCGACGTAGCCGGGGCAGACGGCGTTCACGGTGATGCCGGTCGGGGCGAGCTCGTTGCCCAGCGCCTTGGTGAAGCCGACGACGCCGTGCTTGGAGGCGGAGTACGGGGCGCCCAGGACGACACCCTGCTTGCCGGCGGTCGAGGCGATGTTGATGATGCGGCCGCGGTCCTTGTTGCGCAGGCCGCCGGTGGTGAGGACCTCACGGGTGAGGCGGAAGACGCTGTTGAGGTTGGTGTCGATGACGTCGTGCCACAGCTCGTCGTCGATGTCGGCCGTGACGCCGCCGCCGCTGCGGCCGGCGTTGTTGACCAGGACGTCGACGGTGCCGAAGCGGTCGACGGCGGCCTGGACGAAGGCGCGGGCGTCCTCGGTGGAGCGGACGTCGAGGGTGGTGCCGTCGACGTCGAGGCCCTCGGACTGGAGCTGCTTGACGGTCTCGGCGACGTTGTCGGCGTTGCGAGCGCCGATGAAGACCTGGTGGTTCTGCGAGGCCAGCAGACGGGCGACGGCGAGGCCGATGCCGCTGGTGCCGCCGGTGACGAGAGCGACGCGAGGGGTGCTGGTCATGGGGTGCTGCTCCTGAGGTGTCGAAGTCATGGGTGCCGGGTGGTGTGCCCGGGAGGGGCGGGCGCCGTGGTCAGGGGGTGACCCGTGGCCACGGCGCCCGAGGGGAGGCCCGTACGCCGGCCGGGAAGGGCGGCCGGTGTCCGGGCCCGCCGGGGGATCAGACGCCGACGGCGTCCTTCAGCAGGGCGTTGACGGTCGCGACGAGGGCGCGCGGGGTGCGGTTCTCGGCGAGGGTGTCGTCGTCGAAGGAGATGCCGTACTCGCGCTCGATGCGGCCGCCGGTCTCCAGCAGCGCCAGCGACTCGTAGCCGAGCTCCTCGAAGTCGGTGTCGAGGATGTCGCTGTCGAGGTCGACGCCCTCGTCGGCGCCGGCGCCCTCGAGCAGGATGCGCTTGAGGTCCTCGATGGTGAATTCCTGGGCCATGACGGTCCTTTCACAGATGTTCGACGCCGCGGTGCGGCTGGTGGGGAAGTGCGGGGTGCGCCCGCCGCGGCCCTCCGAGCGGGGGTACGAGGGCCGCGGCGGACGCGGGTCTGCCGGAACTAGTCGGCGGCGCGGACGACGACGGCGGAGTTGAAGCCGCCGTAGCCGCGGGCGAGGACCAGGGCGGCGCGCACGGGAGCCGGGCGGGCCGAGCCGGTGACCAGGTCGATGTCGTACTCGGGCGAGAGCGTGACGTTGGTGGTGGGCGGGATGAGGCCCTCGCGCATGGCCAGCACCGCGGCGACGACGTCCACCGGGGCGGCACCGGAGTACAGGCGGCCGGTCATCGTCTTGGGGGCGGTGACCGGGACGCGGCCGGCGCCGAAGACGGCGCTGATGGCGTCGGCCTCGATGCGGTCCAGCTCGGGCGTGCCGGCGGCGTCGGCGAAGACGACGTCGATGTCGCCCGGCTCCAGGCCCGCGTCGGCCAGGGCGGCCTCGATGGCACGGCGCAGGCCGGGCTCGCGGCCGCTGCCGGGCTTGGGGTCGAAGGTCGCGCCGTAACCGGCGATCTCACCGTAGATGTTGGTGGCACCGCGGCCGCGGGCGGCCTCGGCGTCCTCCAGGATGAGCAGCGCGCCGCCCTCGCCGGGCACGTAGCCGTTGGCGTCCGTGTCGAAGGGGAGGTAGGCCCGCTCCGGGTTCTCGTCGGTGCTCATCAGGCCGCCGGCGAGCTGGGCGACCCAGCCCCAGGGGCAGATGGAGGCGTCGAAGCCGCCGGAGAAGATGAGCTTGCTGCCCTTGCGGATCTGCCGGCGGGCCTGGGCGATGGCGTCGAGGCCACCGGCCTGGTCGCTGACGACGACACCGCTGGGGCCGCGCATCCCGTTGCGGATGGAGATCTGGCCGCTGTTGACCGCGTAGAACCAGGCGAAGGACTGGTAGGCGGAGACGTACTGGCTGCCCTGGCCCCACAGCTTCTTCAGCTCGTTCTGGCCGAACTCGAAGCCGCCGGAGGCGCTGGCGGTGACGACGCCCATGTCGAACTCGGGGATGTCGCCGGGCTTGACGCCGGCGTCCTCGAAGGCGCAGTCGGCGGCGACGAGCGCCAGCCGCGTCATACGGTCGGTCTGCGGGATCAGCCGGCTGGGCAGGTGATCCTCGGCCGTGAAGTCGTGGATCTCGCCGGCCAGCTTGGACGGGTACTGCTCGGCGTCGAAGCGGGTGACGGGGCCGATCGCGTTCTTGCCGACGCGCGTGGCGGCCCAGTAGTCGTCCACGCCCAGTCCGTTGGGGGTGGCGACGCCGATGCCGGTGATGACTACCTTGGCGGTCACGCCAGGCTCCTTTCGGGACGGGCCAGGACCATGGCGCTCTGGAAGCCGCCGAAACCGCTGCCCACGGTCAGCACGGCGTCGGTGGTGTGCTCCCGGGCGGTGAGCGGGACGTAGTCCAGGTCGCACTCGGGGTCGGGGGTGTGCAGGTTCGCGGTGGGCGGCACCACGTTGTTCTCCATCGCCAGCACCGAGGCGGCGATCTCGATCGAGCCGATGGCGCCGAGCGAGTGGCCGACCATGGACTTGATGGAGCTGACCGGGGTGCGGTACGCGTGGTCGCCGAGGCTCAGCTTGAACGCCGCGGTCTCGTGGCGGTCGTTCTGCTTGGTGCCCGAGCCGTGCGCGTTGATGTAGTCGATGCCCTCGGGGTTCATCCGGGCCTCGTCCAGGGCGACCTTGATGGCCTCGGCCATCTCCCGGCCGTCGGGGCGCAGGCCCGTCATGTGGAAGGCGTTGCAGCGCGAGGCGTAGCCGGCGATCTCGGCGTAGATGCGGGCGCCGCGCTTACGGGCGCTCTCCAGCTCCTCCAGGACGAAGCAGGCGGAGCCCTCGCCCAGGACGAAGCCGTTGCGGGTGCCGTCGAACGGCCGCGAGGCGTGCTCGGGGTCGTCGTTGCGGGGCGTGGTGGCCTTGATCGCGTCGAAGCAGGCCATGGTGATCGGCGAGATCGGGGCGTCGGTCGCACCGGTGATCATCACATCGGCGGTGCCCTCGCGGATGAGCTCGACGGCGTGGCCGACGGAGTCGATGCCGGAGGTGCAGCCCGTGGAGACCACGGTGGCCGGGCCCTCGGCGCCGGTCGCCCAGGCGACCTCGGCGGCGAACGAGCTGGGCACGAAGTGGTTGTAGAGGTGCTGCGGGGTGTACCTGTGGTCGACCAGGTCCAGTCGGCCGCCGTCGCTGACGACGCGGTACTCGTTGTCCAGGCCGGTGGTGGCGCCGACCGCGCTGCCGATGGTGACACCGGTGCGGTAGGGGTCGAGGCCGGCCAGGTCCAGGCCGCTGTCGGCCAGGGCCTCACGGGCGGTGACGACGCCGAACTGGGCGGCGCGGTCCATCCGCCGGATCTCCTGCGGGCTGAGCCCGTACAGCTCCGGGTCGAAGTCCGCCTCGGCCGCGACCTTGGAGCGGAACGGCGACGGGTCGAAGAAGGTGATCCCGCGGGTGGCCGTGCGGCCCTCGCTCAGCAGGCTCCAGAAGTTCTTGGTGCCGATGCCACCCGGCGCCAGCACTCCGATTCCGGTGATTACTACTCGGCGCCCCACTACAGGTCGCCTCCCCTCGTGTCGTACGTCGGGTGGTCGGTCGGCTTCACTTGCCGGCCGTCCAGTCGTAGAAGCGGGTGGCCATGGCGTCCTTCGGCGACCGCCAGGTCGCCGGGTCGTAGGCCGTGATGAACGGCTTGAGGTCCTCGCTGATCCCGACGAAGCGCGGGTCGGACTTGGCCTCCTCGATGAGCTCGCCGCCGTTGTCCGTGTCGAAGTCCTGGAGGTGGAAGTACAGACCGCGGTAGGAGAACAGCTGGCGGCGCCTGGTGCCCATGCGGTGCGGCATCTCGGTGGCGTCGAAGTCACCGAAGAGCTTGGCTACGTCGACGCTGTGGCCGGGGTCCATACGGGCCACGATCAGGGTGCTGTGCATGGTGGTTCTCTCTCTTCGGGAAGCGGTTTCGGGAAGAAGAAGTCGGGGCCGGCCGGTCAGCGGCCGGTGCGGTAGAGCCGCAGGAAGTCCTCGACGCCCTGGGCGACGAGCACGGCGGTGTGCTCCTCGGCCAGTGGCAGGGCGCCGTGGAAGGACGCCTGGACCACCGCGAGGGTGGTCAGCTGGACGAAGCGGACGGCGGCCCGGTCGGCGTCGTCGATGTCCAGCAGGCCGGAGTCGGCCACCGCCCGCAGGCGGTGGGCGAGGTCGGAATGTGCCTGGCGGGGGCCCGCCGTCTGCCATTTCTCGGCCACGCCCGAGGGCAGTTCGGTGATCTCCGCGGCGAGGTGCCGGACGATCGCGAAGTGCTCGGGGAAGGCGTCCAGGGCGGACAGCCAGGCGTGGGCGAGGTCGGTGAGCTCGGTGCCCAGGTCGACCGACTCCCCCGGGCCGGGCCGGGCGACGGCCACGTCGGCCAGGTGGGCGGCGACGGAGGCCGAGGAGTCCAGCAGGACGGAGAGCAGCAGTTGCCCGGTGTCCCCGGCCCAGGCGCGGACCTCGTCCCGGCTCACCCCGGCGGACGCGGCGATCGCCTCGGCCGTGGTGCGCTGCCAGCCCTGGCGGGCGAGGAGGGCGCGGGCTGCCCGTGCGACGGCCTGCCGCTCCGCTGCCGTGGGTACGGCGGCGGGCGCGTCGGGGGTCGCGTCGGGGGTGGGCGTCATGGCGGTCTCCGGGGGTGCGGGGCGGGTGCTCGGGTTACGGACGCGTCAGACGCGGGCCGCGCCGAACCAGCGCTCCAGAGCCATGGGCAGGTCGTGGTGGCTGCCCGGCGCGGCCCAGGCGACGTAGCCGTCGGGGCGCACCAGGACGGCGGCGGTGCCCTCCAGCGGGTGCCCGGCCGGCACGCCGTGCGGGGCGGCGGTGACGATGTCGATGCGGTCGGAGAAGCCCGCGGCGCGGGCGCGCAGCGTGGCGTTGTCCTCCAGGTCGAGCAGCAGGCCGCGGCCGGCGTGCAGGAGCTCGGTGCTGGACGTCTTGCGGTCGGGGGTGACCAGCTCCAGGCGCGGCATGCGCTTGCCCAGGAGGGGGTGGTCGCCGCGGCCGACGTGGTAGCTGATCTCCAGGCCGCTGACCATGCCGGCCAGGTGGCGGCTGACCGGCTCGTAGGCGATGAGCTCGTTGAGCACGTCGCGCAGCGGCTGGACCTCCGGGCCGGAGAGGAAGAGCAGGCCCTGGGCGCGGGTGTTCATCAGCAGCCGCTGACCCACCGGGTGGCGCTCGTCGTGGTACGTGTCGAGCAGGGACTCCGGGGACCGGCCGCTGACGACGGCGGCGAGCTTCCAGCCGAGGTTGACCGCGTCCTGGATGCTGGTGTTCATGCCCTGGCCGCCGGCGGGCAGGTGGATGTGCGCGGCGTCGCCGGCCAGGATGACCCGGCCGCGGCGGTACTCGGTGACCTGGCGGGTCGCGTCGCCGAAGGAGGAGACCCACTCCGCCGTGCCGTGCGAGATGTCGGTGCCGGTCAGGCGCTTCCAGGCGGCGGCGACCTCCTCGAAGGAGGGCGGCGTGGTGCGCCGCTGCGGCGGGGTGCCGCGCTCGCAGACGATGATGCGGGTGGTGCCGCCGGGCAGCGGGCCGACCATCACCATGCCGCCGGGCAGGGTCTCGCCGATCATGCGCGGTTCGAGGTCGACGCCGCGGATGTCGGCGAGGAACATCTCCAGGGTGGCCGCGGTGCCGGGGAAGTCGAAGCCGGCCGCCTTGCGGATGAGGCTGCGGCCGCCGTCACAGCCGATCAGGTAGCGGGCGGTGAGGGTGTGGACGCCCTCGGGGCCGCGGACCTCGACGGCGACGTGGTCGCCCTCGTCGGTGAAGGAGAGCACCTCGTGGCTGCGCCGCAGGTCGGTGCCCAGCTCGGTGACCCACTCCTCCAGCACGGTCTCGGTGTGCGACTGCGGGATGGACTTGGCCGCCTGCTGCGCGCCTTCCAGCACCGCGAAGTCGACCGGCAGGCCGCCGAAGTGGCCCTGGTTGCTGGTCTCGATGTCACCGAAGCGGGAGAGCAGCCCGCGCTGGTCGAAGATCTCCATGGTGCGGGCGGTGAAGCCCAGTCCACGGGACTCCCCCGTGCGCTTCGGGAGCTTCTCCAGGACGATGACCTCCACTCCCGCGAGCCGCAGTTCACCGGCGAGCATAAGCCCGGCCGGACCGGCGCCCGCGATTATCACGGCAGCGTCCATGGACCTCTCCTTGGGTGTGAATATTCCTTCGAGGGGGCCGCGTCGGCGGCCGGATGAAAAGCAGCGCCCGAAGGCCGGTGCAACCGGCCGCGCAAACAGTTCGGTGACGCTGGTAAAGAGCTTCTTCGCTTTCCCCGTCCGGAGTCAAGGTGCCTTGATCCAGGTTTTGGTGAGGAAATGTCAGAGCCTTGCAAGATCCGCACCGGCAGTTCGGTGGCGGCCAAGTATCCGTAGCTGAAGGGTGATTGGGGCCCTGCGGCCCGGCTTTCCGACAGCTCTGCGGATACTGGACAACAGCTTCTTCGCCCGGACCCCCGCCCGTCAAGGGCCTGATGTTCAGGTGTGTGTGAAGCTCTGTCAAGGAAGCGAAAATTCCATCAGGTCCATACAAAGCGGCCCCTTCTTCCTTGCCCGTACGACCCGGCGTAATTATGTTTCGCCGGTACCGCCATTTCCTTTTCCGAAGGGCAAGGGCGGGCGGAAACGAACCATGGGGGAAACAAAGATGAACATGAATCGGGAACCGATCGGCGCGCCGTGCCGGGGCGCGGGCTGCGCCCGGCGCGGTGCCACGGAGACCGGCGAGCCCGCGGCCCGGCCCGTCACGGCCGGGTCGGTGCTGTGCGAGGTCTGCCGGGCCCGCCTGGTGCGGGAGCTGGCCGGGCTGCCGGGGCTGTACGAGGAGTGCGGCCGGCTGCTCGGCGGCTCGGAGCGCTCCCAGGAGAAGGTCTCGGGCGGCCCGCTGCCCGGCATGCCCTTCAACGCGGCGGCTTCCGATGCCCGTTCGGCGATCCTGGGCGTGCTGGGCTCCTGGTCGGGGCTGGTGGCGGACGAGCGGCGGCTGCGCACCGGCCCGCCGCGCGAGCCGGCGGCGCTGACGCGCTTCCTGCTGCTGCACGCCGGCTGGCTGACCGGCCACCCGGCGGCCGACGCCCTCTCCCGGGAGGTCGCCAAGGCGGTGCGGCGCGCGCGTCATGTGATCGAACCCGGTACGACCCGCCGGGTCGCGGTCGGCCCCTGTGTGGAGGCGGGCTGCCCGGGGAGCCTGACGGCGACGCTCCGCCCCGGGGACACCAGCCCCACCGCCATCACCTGTGACACCGACCCCGCGCACCAGTGGCCCGGCAGCCAGTGGCTCGGGCTCGGCCGCCGCATCGCGGCGGCCCGGCGGGGCGAGGGGGCCGCGCGGGTCCGCTGGCTGAGCGCCGGGGACATCGCCCGGCTGTGGGGCATCGCGCCGGGCAGCGTCTACCGCTACGCGAGCGAGCGGGACTGGCGGAGGCTGAGCCGGTCGGGCCGTACGTACTACCACGAGGCGGATGTCCAGGAGACGCTGGATGCGCGCGCGGGGACGGCCAAGGCGGGCTGAACCCGCGCGGACCGGGGCAGCGCCCCGGACGCAGGACCTCAAAGGCCGGCCGGGCTGAATGTCAGCCCGGCCGGCCTTTGAGGCCACCGCGCGAAGCGCGGAAGGGGGGCGGGGGCGTCAGCCCCCGATCCGGGAAAGGGCGGGGTGGGGAAAAAGAATCCGCCCCGGCCCCTGGACAAGGGACACCGGGGCGGACTGGAACCACGACGTCAGAGCGTCACCGTCTCCACCAGCGAAACCTTCGGCAACTCCCGCCGCACCGCACTCAATTCCTCACTCGACAGCGAAGCCGTCGTCACCACCAGACACCGCAGCCCCTTGAGCGCCACGAGCCCCTCCTTCGCCATCTCACGGAAGGCCGGCGCGCCCAGGCGCGCCACCGTGACCCTCTCCTCCCGTATCAGCGTGGCCAGTTCGCGCGGCCCGAGCCCCCGGGGGGCGACGAGCAGCTGCGCACCGGCCATCAGCGGCGCCCACAGGCCCAGCGCCGACCCGCCGTCCGGCCCGTACGCGCTGAGGGCGACGTCGCCGGGGCGTACGGGCAGGAAGCGGGCGTCCTCGGCCAGGGCGGTGAGCGCCCTGTGCGGCACGCACACCCCCCAGGGCGCGGAGGCGGGACCGGTGACGGGCAGAACGTAGGCCGGTCCGTGCGCCGGGACCTCGGTCGCCGGCGGCACGGCCCCGCGCGGGGCGGGCAGCGTGGACGGGCCCACGAGGAGGGTATGGATCCGTTCGTTCCACTCCCCGGCGAACAGCTCCTGGGTGATGACGGCGCGGGCGCCGGTGTTGTGGAGCAGCGCCGCGCGGTCACCGCCCCGGGGGTGCTCCCCGGGGCCGAGGGCGAGGTAGGCGCCGCCGGCCTTGAGGACCGCCAGCAGCGCGGTGACCTGCCGGGCGGAGGGTTCGAGGCACACCGCGACCGTGTCGCCCTCCCGGACGCCGAGGGCGCGCAGGCGGTGCGCCAGGTGGTTGGCCCGCTGGTCGAGCGCCGCGTAGGTCAGGGTGGCGTCATGGGCGCGGACCGCGGTGCGGTGCGGGAAGGCGGCCGCCCACCGCTCGACCGTGCCGTGCACCGTGTCCGCCGGGGAGGGCGCGACCGGCGGCGCGTACGGGCCGGGCGGCGCCGTGGCCGTGGGGGCCGGGAGTGTGGGGACGGACACGGCCGTTCAGTCCTTGATCTCGCAGATGACGGCGCCGGAGGAGACGGAGGCACCGACCTCGGCGGTGATGCCCTTGACCGTGCCCGCGCGGTGCGCGTTCAGCGGCTGCTCCATCTTCATCGCTTCCAGGACCACGATCAGATCGCCCTCGGCGACCTCCTGGCCCTCCTCGACCGCGACCTTCACGATCGTGCCCTGCATCGGCGAGGCCAGCGCGTCACCCGACGCCGCCGAACCCGCCTTCTTCGCCGCACGACGCTTCGGCTTCGCCCCACCCGCAGCAGCCGTCCGGGCGATCGTCATGCCCAGCGAGGACGGCAGCGACACCTCCAGCCGCTTGCCACCCACCTCCACCACGACCGTCTCCCGGCCCGGGGCCTCCTCCTCGTCCTCCACGACCGCACCCGCGAACGCGGGGATCGTGTTCTCGAACTCCGTCTCGATCCACCGCGTGTGAACCCTGAACGGATCGGAGACGAACGCCTCCTCGGTCACGACCGCACGGTGGAAGGGGATCGCGGTAGCCATACCCTCGACCGTGAACTCACCCAGCGCACGCGCCGCACGCTGCAGCGCCTGCTCACGGCTGGCACCGGTCACGATCAGCTTCGCCAGCAGCGAGTCCCACGCCGGGCCGATCACCGAACCCGACTCCACCCCCGCGTCCAGCCGCACACCCGGACCCGACGGAGCATCGAAACGCGTCACCGTGCCCGGAGCGGGCAGGAAGTTACGGCCCGGGTCCTCACCATTGATACGGAACTCGAACGAGTGCCCCCGCACCGCCGGGTCACCGTAACCGAGCTCCTCACCATCAGCGATACGGAACATCTCCCGCACCAGATCGATACCCGTGACCTCCTCCGTCACCGGGTGCTCGACCTGCAGACGGGTGTTGACCTCCAGGAACGAGATCGTCCCGTCCTGGCCCACCAGGAACTCACACGTCCCCGCACCCTCGTACCCGGCCTCCTTCAAAATGGCCTTCGAGGCACGGTAGAGCTCCGCGTTCTGCTCCGCCGACAAGAACGGCGCCGGAGCCTCCTCGACCAGCTTCTGGTGCCGGCGCTGCAGCGAGCAGTCACGCGTGGAGACCACCACCACATTGCCGTGCTTGTCCGCCAGGCACTGCGTCTCCACATGCCGGGGACGGTCCAGATAACGCTCGACGAAGCACTCACCACGCCCGAACGCGGCCACCGCCTCACGCACCGCGGAATCGTAGAGCTCAGGCACCTCCTGAAGCGTGCGGGCGACCTTCAGACCACGCCCGCCACCACCGAACGCGGCCTTGATCGCGATCGGCAGACCATGCTCCTCCGCGAAGGCCACGACCTCCTCCGCACCCGACACCGGATCCGGCGTACCGGCCACCAAAGGGGCACCCGCGCGCTGCGCGATATGACGGGCCGCCACCTTGTCACCCAGATCCCGGATCGCCTGCGGCGGCGGACCGATCCACGTCAGCCCCGCGTCCAGGACCGCCTGCGCGAAATCAGCGTTCTCCGACAGGAATCCGTAACCCGGGTGAACAGCGTCCGCACCCGACTCCGCGGCCGCGGCGAGGACCTTGGCCACATCCAGGTAACTCGTCGCCGGGGTGTCACCGCCCAGCGCGTACGCCTCGTCGGCCGCACGGACATGCAACGCGTCACGATCCGGATCGGCGTAGACCGCCACACTTCCGATCCCGGCGTCCCGGCACGCACGAGCGACGCGGACAGCGATTTCGCCTCGGTTGGCGATGAGCACCTTACGCACGATGTTTCTCTTCTCCAGAGGTGATCCGTCGGTGGGCACAGGCACAACGAATACGGGGATTTGATTCGGATATGGGGTCGGTGCTCAAGAGGCACTTGGGGGACGCTGACATAAAGGTTCCTCGCCCGGGACCCCACGGATCAAGATGTTGCGGTTCAGGCTTTGGTGAATTTCCACCGGCGCGCGTCAACTCCGCGCGAGGCCGGCTCCGCCGTCCCGGAACGCCTGCCAGTCGACGTCCGTGCCGCGGACGTGCGCCTGGGCCAGGGCGGCCGTGAGCGTACGCACCTCGGAGCGGGCGCGGCGCAGGGTGGGGACCAGGGCGGCCTCCTCGGGGGCGGCCAGGCAGGACTTCGCGAGCCCCGTCAGGGGCGCGTCGGGGCCGATCTCCACGAAGGTGGTCACGCCCTGGTCCTCCAGTGTGCGCACGGCGTCCGCGAAGCGGACGGCGCCGCGGACGTGCCGTACCCAGTAGCCGGGGGTGCGGATCTCGTCGCCCACCGGGCGGCCGGTCAGGGTGGAGACCAGCGGGATCGTGGGCTCGCCGAAGGCGGTGTCCTCGATCAGGGCGTGGAAGGGGGCCAGGACGTCTTCCATCAGCGGCGAGTGGAAGGCGTGGCTGACGGGCAGCGCGCGGGTCTTGCGGCCCTCGGCCTTGAGCAGGGCGGCGATCTCCTCGACGGCGGCCCGCTCGCCGGCCAGGACGACGGAGTTGGGTCCGTTGACGGCGGCGATGCCCACGGTCGCGGTGCGGCCTTCGAGCAGCGGGAGGACGTCCGCCTCGGCGGCGAGGACGGCGACCATGACGCCGCCCTCGGGCAGGGCCTGCATCAGCCGGCCGCGGCCGGCCACCAGGCGGGCGGCGTCGGCCAGGGTCAGCACGCCGGCGGCGTGCGCGGCGGCGATCTCGCCGATGGAGTGCCCGGTCAGCACGCCGGGGCGGAGCCCGAAGCTCTCCAGCAGCCGGAAGAGGGCCACCTCGACGGCGAAGGTGGCGGGCTGGGTGTACTCGGTGCGGGCCAGGCGGGCCGGGTCCGGGTCGTCGATGACCTCGCGCAGCGGGTGCGGAAGGTGCGCGTCGAGGGCGGCGCAGACCTCGTCGAAGGCGGCCGCGTAGACGGGGAAGGCGCGGTGGAGCTCGGCGCCCATGCCGGGGCGCTGGGCGCCCTGGCCGGTGAAGAGGTAGGCCAGGCGGCCTTCGCCCGCGCTCCCGGTGACGGTGCCGGCGGCGGGGGCGCCCTCGATCAGGGCGTCCAGGGCGCGGACGGCCTCGGCCGCGTCGGTGGCGAGGACGACGGCGCGGTGCGCGTCCGGGGCGTCCGGGGCGGGCGCGTCGCCGGTGCGCAGGAGCTGCTCGCGCAGCCGCCCGGCGCGGTCCCGCAGCTCCTGCTCGCCGGGGGCGGACAGCACCAGCGGGCCCGTGAGCGGGGTGGCGGGGGTCTCTTCGGCGGTGGCCTCTTCGGTTGCGGCGGAGGCCGTGGCGGTGGTGGCGTTCATGGAAGTTTCGCCTCGCGGAGGTTTGTCGGAGAATTCCGGGTACGGGCCGGCGGCGCACATGTCGATGGCGGCGGCCCGGTGCGGCGATCGCGGTCCTAGGCGCGGTGGCGCGGGCCGCCCTGGTGTGCGGGGCGGGATACCGGCGGAAAATCCTGCCGGTCACCGGCGGACGGCGGCCGCGGTCGTGGAATTCGTGGTGGTACGAAAAGCTTCTTCAGCGCGAAACGAAACGTCAAGGTATCCCCCATCAGACCTTGGTGAAACTTCGTCAGAATCGCGTCAACGCGCGATTCCGGGTGTGACGGCCCGGCCGTCGTGAGCGTCCTGTCAGGCGTGACCGAAACGGAATCCGACACCGCGGACGGTGATGATCCAGCTGGCGGAGCCGAGCTTTCCGCGCAGGCTGCTGACGTGGGTGTCGATGGTGCGGCCGGGCCGCGACCAGGAGTCGTCCCAGACCTGGGTCATCAGCTGCTTGCGCGAGACGACCTTCTCGGGCCGGGAGGCGAGCAGGTGGAGCAGGTCGAACTCCTTGCGGGTCACCTCGACGGGCCGCCCGTCCAGGCGGATCTCGCGGGTGCCGGCGTCGATCGTCAGCGGGCCGCTGGTGATGACCTGGGCGGCCGGGGCCTCCGGGCGCACCCGGCGCATGACCGCCTCGATACGGGCCATCAGCTCGCGGAAGCCGTAGGGCTTGACGACGTAGTCGTCCGCGCCCGCCTGGAGGCCCAGGACCCGGTCGAGCTCGCTGGCGCGGGCCGTGACAGCGATCAGCGGGATGTCGCTGGCGAGCCTGATCGCCCGGCAGACCTCCAGCCCGTCCAGGTCGGGCAGTTCCAGGTCGAGGAGGACGAGGTCCGCGCCGCGATAGACCTGGAGGGCCTTGCTCCCGGTGCCGACCGTCTCGGTCTCGTAGCCGTGCCGGCGGAGCCCCTGGGTGAGGGACTCGGCCGCCCGGACGTCGCTCTCGATGACCAGCACCCGGAGCGCGTCCCCTGGCCGGGGTTGCGGGAGGGGCGCGGGCGCGGCCGGGGACGCCGTCCGCGGCCTGGGCACTCTTGAGGCGCGTATGTGGGGGTCGAGAAGGCTGCTGGCTTGCTGGTTCATCCGCTGCTCCTGCACGTCCGCGCGGCGCTGGGCCGCGAGTCGACCGTTCAACCTGAGATTACAAACCGGCTTGTCGGTTTGTCAAAGCTTTGAGTTTCCGCGCCCTCCGGACACACAAGAGGTATTTCAGACACTCTCAACAGCGCTCACAGCGGGGGTCGGTGACCCCGGAGCGGTCCGGTCGCGACGCCCGTACGACCACGTCACCGCACGTCACGAAGGCGCCACCACAGGGGGCGCCGGACACCGGAGACAGGCACCGTACGCGACACGCGCTCCACACACAGTCGTTTTCGTCGGCCCGCACAACTAGAAATAAAACCAGTTAGTTGGTTTCATGTTTCCATGATGTTGTGCCACCCCTCACACCTCGCCCCACGCCGGACGCGTGGGCCGCGGGCCACCGCCCTCGCGCGGCCCGCCATCGTTGTCATGAGCTGCAGCAGGAGCCCCCGGTGACCAAACAGGAAAGGGCCATCAACACCCGGCACGCGCTGATCCGCTCCGCGGCCCAGGCGTTCGACCAGCACGGGTACACCCGGGCGAAGCTGTCGGGCATCAGCGCGGGAGCGGGCGTGAGTTCGGGCGCGCTGCACTTCCACTTCGACACCAAGGCGGCCATGGCCGCGGCCGTCGAAGCGGAGGCCGCCCGTACGCTGCACGCGGTCGCGCGGACCGTGCACCGCCGGAGCACGGGCGCCCTGCAGTCCCTCATCGACGCCTCCCACCTCTTCGCCCAGCAGCTGCGCTGGGACATCGTGGTGCGGGCGGGCTTCCGGCTCAACGGCCGCACCCCGCAGACGCCCGAGTCCGATCTGCGCGGGCAGTGGGCCGTCTGTGTGCGCCGCGCCCTGCGGCAGGCCGCCGACGAAGGAACGCTCCTGCCGGGAGCCGCCCAGGAGGACATGACGGCGACGATCGTGGGAGCCACCACCGGCTTCGAGGCCCTCGCCCGGCACGACCGCGCCTGGCTCTCCCGGCCCACCGTCACCGGCCTGTGGCAGGCGCTGCTGCCTTCCCTGGCCACGTCCGAGGCGCTCGCGCGCCTCCAGGCCGCCGGCACCGAGGCGGTCACCGAGGCCGCCGGGGACGGGGGCGCGCCGGAGTCCGGCGCGCGCCTAGCGCTGCCCACGACCACCTGATCCGCCGGCCCCTTCCTCTTTCCGGGGGTGGCGTGCGCCGAGGCGCGCACGAGAGGGAGGGGCGGCCGCGCACCCGCGGCGCCCCGAGGGGCGCGGGCGGCACCGCGCGCGAGATCCGCACAACGGCCCCAGGGCCACGGGAATTCGGACCCGTGACCCTGGGGCCCCGTCATGTTCCGCACGGGATGCAAGCTGGCCGGTTCCCGCGTACGCCCGGCCCACCGGCCGGGCCCCGCGCGGTGGCACGCCCAAGCAAAACCGACGCACCGGTTTCCGTCAATGCCCAAAAACGGGCACGCTTCTCCCGGTAGCACATCCCGGTGTGCCGCCGGGACGTCGACCACCCTTGACAAACAGGCTGGCCGGTTTGTTAACGTCCGAGGCGTCGGAGAGCGTCGCACCGGGCACACCGCCCGGTTGGCGAAACCTTCCGGCAGGCGTGCGCTCGCGTCCTGGAAGACCCGGCTCCCGTAGCCGGGTTCGGGCACATTCACGAGGGGGAATCGTGGACACCTTTATCCGACCCGCAGGTCAGTCGGGGGCCGGACTGCTCGAAGCCATGGTGGGGGAAGGCTTCATGGCGGCACTACGGGACGGGCTCAGCAGGTCGCTGCCGGTCACCCGGGAGCCCGCGCACACCGCGCGGCACCTCGGCGGCGCGGCGAGGATTCCCGCCCAGCGGCGCCCGGCCCTCACCCTGGCGAAGGCCGGGGCCGGGGAGACGGACGCCGAGGGCGTGGACGCCGAAGCCGTCCTGCGCCGCTTCACGGTGGCCCTGCCGACGGCCCTGGGCGGCTCGCCGGCCGCCCGGCCCGGTCTGCGGACCGCGCTGCTGGACTGGGCGCGCCTCACCCTGGCGGGCTCGCGGCCGCCGGCCTCCTGGCGGTCGGCGGGGGACGGGCCGACCGGGCCGGGGGAAGCCCGGGAGGAGGGCCCGACGGCCGAGGCGGCCTGGGCCGTACTGCTGGAGTGCGCCCTGCGGGAGGCCCGCGAGGGCGCCCACGGCGACAGCGCGCTCGCGGCGCGCCGCGCCTCCCAGGTGATACGCGTCCTGGGCGCGGCGGACGGTACGGGCGCCGCCCGCCCGTACCCCGCCGCGGAGGCGGAACAGCTCTGGCGCGAACGGCGCCGCCTCGCCCGCGAGTTGCACGATCAGCTCGCGGCGCCGCTCTCCCGGGCCCTGCGCCACCTCGAACCGCGCACCGCCGGCGAGGCACCGGCCGGGACCGCCCACGCGGCACCGGCCGAGGCCCCGGACGGGAGCGAAGGGGCCCGGCGCGATCTGGCGCAGGCGCGCCGTCTGGTGCGCGAGGCCCTGGGCCACAGCCGTACCCTCGCCGGTGACCTCCGGGAACAGACGTCGCTGCCGCCGCTGGCGGAGGCCCTGCGGGAGTTCGCCGCCGAGGCGGCGCCCGCGCACACCGAGGTGACGGTCACCAGCACCGGGGACGAGGGGCTCGTCTCGGACGCCTCCCGCCGGGAGCTCTTCCTGGCCCTGCGCGAATGCCTGGCCAACAGCCTTACGCACGCCGGGCCCGGCCGGATCGAGGTCACCACCCGCGTCACCCGCCGCTGGGCGCACGCCCGCGTCGAGGACCACGGAACGGGCTTCGACCTCACGGCCACCGACGGCCGGCGGGGGCAGGGGCTGCGCTCGATGACCGAGCGGATCGAGGACATCGGCGGCCGGTTGACCCTGGAGACCGCGCCCGGCGAGGGAACGCGCGTCAACATCCACGTACCGCTGGCCGTCCGTCCGCAGCCCCACCCCTGACGGGGCTCCGGGCGGCGTACCGCCCGGGGGACGCGCGGGGCACGGGGGCGGGCCGGGGCGGAGCGGGAGGGGGGCGGATGGCACACGGAACGGAAGACGGCACGGAAGACCGGCGGAACCGGCGGCGCGGAACGCGGCGCCGGCCCGCCGGGGGCGCGGGCAGGGGGGACGACGGCCGCCGGGGGCGGATCCGGCTACTTCCCGCCCATGACCGCCGTCGCTTCGCCCGGCTCCTCGGCCTGCCGCGTCCGGTAGACCTCCCAGACCCGGGCACCCCGGTCGGGAGCGGTGTCCAGGCCGCGCAGCGCGCCGGGCACGGCGATCGCCGGCAGGAAGTAGTCGTAGAGGCCGGCGATCTTCGACTCCAGGCTCTCGCCGTCCTCCAGCGCGGTGGAGACGATCTCGATGCCCGTCCACGCGCCGACGAACAGGTTCGCGCCCTGCCGGACGTCGACGTGCGGCAGCAACTCCCCCTGGTCCTTGGCCGCGGCGAGCTGTGCCGCGATGAAGTCGATCCAGCCTTCCCAGGAAGTGCCGAACAGGTCCCGGGCCTTGCGGTCCGCGGACAGTCTGATCGACGCGCTCAGCAGGGGCTCCTTGGGCAGCCGGTGGGCCAGCACCATCCCGATGTCCACCCACTCCTGGAGCCTGGACTCCTGCGGCAGGACGCCCTCCGTGGTCAGCGCCTCGCCCAGCACGCCGCGGGCCAGCTCCTCCTTGGACGCGAAGTGGAAGTACAACGCGCCCTTGGTCACACCGGCCCGCGCGAGGATCTCGGCGATCGTCGCCGACTCGTACCCGAACTCGTCGAAGACGGCGCCGGCCGCTTCCAGAATCATGCGGCGGGTCTGGATCGCCCGTGCCTGCTTCGCCACCGGGACACCTCCTGTGTCGCTGTCACTGGGCACACCGCCCCGGCCACCAGCGCGGGCGGGCCGCCGTTCGTCTCTCCATCAACCGATTGAAAACCAAACCGGATAGTACGTATCTTATCACCGGTCGGCACGACGACCGGTGGCCCAGGTACCGCTTGTCTCAAAGGGGATAACTCCGTGTCCTACGCACTCCTCAGCCCCAACCCCGGCCTGACCCACCGCACCGGCACCTCCGTCACCGACCGCACCCCCCATGTCTCCGGCCACGACTCCGGCGTCCTCCCCGTCTCCGACCGCGTCCTCTTCCCCGTGCACCTCGGGGTCGCCAAGGAGCTGGTCCACCTCTGCCACGACGACGCCGTCCTCTGCACCGGCAGGCAGCGCCTCGGCGCCCACCGCTTCGCCGTCACCGCCGCGTGGCCCGCGGGGACCAGCGTCCCCCGTCCCGGCCACGGCACACATCACGACGGCATCGTCGTCGCCCAGACCATACGCCAGGCGGCGCTGCTCCTCGCCCACGCGGAATACGGCGCGCCGCTCGCCCACGCCACACTGCTCCGCACCTTCGACTTCGCGATCGACCCCGCCTGGCCGGGCTCCCCGGACCGCCCCACGGCGCTGGACATCGACGTGACCGCCGAGGAGACCGGCCACCGCGGCGGCCGGCCGACCGGGGTCCGCCTCCGGATGACCGTCACCAGCGCGGGCCGGGCCGTCGGCACCGCCGACACCGCCTTCGAATGGATCCCGCCCGCCGTCTACCGCCGGCTGCGGGGCGCCTACGCCCGCGCCGTCGACGTCCAGCCGCCGCTCCCCGCGCCCGTACCGGTGGACCCCTCCGTCCTCGGCCGCACCGGTCCGCACCAGATCGCCGTCGGCGCCACGGACCGGCCGGACCGCTGGGTCCTGCGCACCGACTTCTCGGACACCGCCCTCTACGACCACCCGGTCGACCACGTACCCGGGCTCGCCCTCATCGAGGCCGCCCAGCAGATCGCCACCCTCATCACCGCTCCGCACACCTTTCTGCCGGCCGACACACGGACCACGTTCGACCGCTACGTCGAGTTCGACCAGCCCTGCCACCTCACCGCCCGCACCACCCGGGGCGCCGGCACCCTCGCGGTCGAGGTCTCCGGCCACCAGGCCGGCGAGCTCGTCTTCCGGACGACCGTCACCGGTCCGTTCCACCCCTGACGGCGGCCCGCCGGCCGCGCCCCGGGCGCACGGGACGAGCGGATCCGGGGCCGGAACGAGACCGCTGCCCCATGCGCCCGGGACCTCCCCCGACGGATCCTGGAAGGACGCCGTCCACCGTGAGGAGGGCCGCCGGCCTGGGCGGCGCTCCGGCGCGACCGCGCCGAAGCCCGCAGATGCCCCCCGAGGTGCGTGGTGCCGCCCTCACGGGACCGCCGCTAGACCACCTTTCCGACGTCCGCGCCCTCCTCCGGGGGCGCGGACCTTTTCCGTGCCCGCACCCCCTTGCACACGTACCACCCGGGGTTTCGCGTCCACGCGAGCCCGGAAGTCTTCTTCCTGCCTCTTGCGCTCCGTGTGCCCCACCCGTAAAGGTCCTTGCCGAGGTTCACGCACGCGCAGCTCATCATCAGCTCCCTTGGAGGATTGATGCACGAGTCAGCTCCGCAGGACCAGCGTGAGGATTCCGGGATCAGCCGCCGCTCCGTGCTGTGGACGGCGGGAGCCGCCGGGGCCGGGCTCGGGCTGGGGCTCGGCGGGCCGGGGGCGGCGAACGCCGCGACCGGTGGTGCGGCGCGGCCGGCGGCGGACGAGGCGGCCTGGCCGGCGCGGCAGGGCAAGACCATGATCGGTGTGCCGTTCGAGCGGCGGGACACGCTCCGGATCGGCATCGTCGGCCTGGGCAACCGGGGCGACTACATGACCGAGCTCTTCCTCTCCCTCCCCGGGGTCCGGATCGTCGCGCTGTGCGACAAGATCAGGGAGCGAGCCGAGAAGAACGCCGCCAAGGTCAAGGCGGCGGGGCAGCCCGCACCGGCGCTCTACACCAACGGCGAGGACGACTACGAGCAGCTGTGCGGGCGCGGCGACGTGGACTTCGTCTATGTCGCGACGCCCTGGGAGTGGCACTTCCCGATGGCCGAGGCGGCGCTGACGCACGGCAAGCACGTCGGCGTCGAATGCCCGATCGCCATGGAGCTGGACCAGCTGTGGCGGCTGGTCGACCTGTCGGAGCGCAACCGGCGGCACTGCATCCAGCTGGAGAACTGCTGTTACGGCAGGAATGAGATGCGGGTGCTGCGCATGGCCCACGAGGGCCTGTTCGGGGACCTGCTGCACGCGGCGGGGGCCTACATCCACGATCTGCGCGGCCTGATGTTCTCCCCCACGTACTACACGGGCCCGTGGCGGCGGCTCTGGCACACCCGGCTCAAGGGCGACCTCTACCCCAACCACGGCTTCGGCCCGGCCGCCAACTACCTGGACGTCAACCGCGGTGACCGCGCCGTACGGATCACCACCTTCGGCTCCCCCGCCCTCGGGCTGGCCGCGTACCGCGCGCAGCACATGCCGGCGGGCGACCCCAGCTGGAAGGAGACGTACATCGAGAGCGACATGTCGATCAGCCTCGTCCAGACGGCGAAGGGCCGGGTGATCCGGCTGGAGCACGCGGTCTCCAACCCCCACCCCTACAGCCGGGTGAACATCCTGGGCGGCACGAAGGGCGTCTTCGAGGACTACCCGGCCCGGATCTATCTGGAGCCGGACATGTCGAACGACGAGTGGGGGGACTTCGAGAAGTACGCGAAGTGGGACCACTGGCTGTGGAAGGACCACGCGAACCCACCCGGCGGGCACGGCGGGATGGACTACATCATGCTGTTCCGGCTGGTGCAGTGCATGCGGCTCGGCCTGGTGCCCGACTTCGACGTGTACGACGCGGCCACCTGGACCGCGCCCGTCCCGCTGAGCACCGCCTCCATCAAGGCGAAGGGGGTGCCGCAGGAGATCCCGGACTTCACCCGGGGGCTGTGGCGGAAGGAGCGGGCGGGGACGGACTCGGTGAAGCCTTAGCGGCCCGGGGGCGCCGTCGCCCTGGAGCGGACTGCTCCGTTCCAAGGGCGACGGCGGTCACCGGGGTCAGACCGTCGTGTACCCGCCGTCCACCGGCAGCGTCACCCCGGTCACGAAGGACGACCGGTCACTGCACAGCCAGGCCGCGGCCTCCGCTATCTCCTCCGGCTCGGCCGTGCGCCCCTGCGGCGTCGCCTTGTGCAGCTCCTTCTCCAGGTGCGGGTTCCGTTCGAACCAGCCCTCGATGATCTCGCTGCGCGTCGTCCCCGGCGCCACGGCGTTCACCCGGACGCCCTTCGAGGCGTACTCGGCGGCGGCGGCCTTCGTCAGACCCAGCACGGCGTGCTTCGACGCCACGTAGGGGGCGGCGGCCGGGATCGCCTGGAAGCCCCCGACGCTGCTGTTGTTGACGATGGATCCCCCGCCGTTCTCCAGCATGGCGGCGAGTTCGTACCGCATCAGGTTCCATACGCCACGGACGTTCGTGTCCATGATCGCGTCATAGGCCGAGTCGTCCATCAGGTGCAGCGGCATCTGGTCCCAGCCGATCCCCGCGTTGTTGAACGCGGCGTCCAGCCGGCCGAAGCGGTCCACCGCGAAGTCGACCGCGCGCCGCGCGTCGTCGCCCCGGGACACATCCGTCACCACGTACTCCGCCTCGCCGCCGGCCTCGCGCACCTCGCCGGCCAGCGCGGCCAGCCGCTCCTCCCGGCGCGCGGCCAGCACCACACGGGCGCCCTCCCGTGCGAAGACCCTGGCCGACGCGGCGCCGATGCCGCTCGACGCCCCCGACACCAGCACCGTCTTCCCCGCGAGCAGCCCCGTACCCGCCCCCGCGCCCGCACCCATGCCGGCATCCACACGTGACATAAAAAACCCTCCCAATCACAGACAGAACACGAATCCTCGCACCCACACGGTCACCACCGTCACCAACCCCGCATAGGGGGTGACAGGCACTCAGGAAGGTGGCCGCACGGGGCGTCGGGCACCCTAGCCGGACCGGGCGGAACGATCTACGATCACATCGCCTCAGGCCGAGTACAAGGGGGCTCGTGATGCTGCCGATCGACGTCTCCGGGGCGGTCCGATGACCGCCTACGGCTTCCTGGTGAGGTGCCCGCCCACGCCCGTGCCCCGTGCGGACGCGACGGGGGTGCGCTGGCGGAACCTGCGCCGCCGGTGCCGGAAGGTCATCGGTTCGCTCCCCGTGCCGGATCCTTTCTCCGTACACACGTTGTGCGCCCGCCTCGCGGAGCGCCGCGACCGGCCGCTGCGGCTGCTCGCGCTGCCCACGCCGACCGTCCCCGGCACCCCGTCGGGGCTCCTGCTGTCGGCGGAGCGGGAGGACGTCATCCTCTACGACGCGCGGACCAGCCCCCTGCACCAGGAGCACATCATCGTCCACGAGATCGGGCATCTGGTCTGCGGCCACCGGTCGGTGGCCGAGGACGTCCGGCCTGAGCGGCACCTCGACCTCGCCGACCCGCGGTCGGTCCGGACCGCCCTGCCTCGCGTCCGCTACGGGGACGAGCAGGAGCGGGAGGCCGAGATGATCGCGACCCTGCTCCTGGAGGCCGCCGGGCGGGTGCCGGGGCCGGGGCCGCTGCCGGGGATGCTCGGCGGCCTGGAGTCCGCGATGGGGCTGCGGCGGGCCCGGCCGGCGGGGGCCTCGTGTTCACCTGGCTAGAGGACGCGGGGATCGCCGCGCTGTGGGCGGCGGCCGTCGTCCGGGCGCCGCAGGGGGTGCGCCACCGCGAGCAACGGCCGCTGTGGTTCGCGGTGGTGATGATCGCGCTCGCGATGTCGCTGCACCTGGAGCCGGTCACCGCCGTCCTGGGCCGGATCGTGCCGGGGCCGCACTGGATCGACCTGACCAAGCACCTGTTCAGCATCGTCGACGCCGCGGCGGTGCTGTGGTTCATCCTCGGGGCCGCGGGCAGGCGGCGGCACGGGGGCGTGCTCTTCGGCGCCGCCGCGGCCGTGATGGCGGCCCTGGTCCTGCTGGACCTGGGGGCGCCCGCCCACGCCCGTAACCGGATCGCCCCCTCGCCCGACATCCCCGGTGTGCCGGACACCTATTGGTGGGTCTTCTTCGCCTTCCACCTCGCGGCGGACACGACCTGCGGTTTCGTCTGCTGGGGCTACGGCAGGACGGGCACGCCCCGGCTGCTGCGCTACGGGCTGCGGCTGTTCGGGACGGGCATACTGCTGGCGTCGCTGCTCTGGGTCCTCAAGCTCTTCTATCTGCACACGCGTTCCTCGGTGTTCGCCCCGCTGTTCTCCCCGGTGACGGGCGTGGAGGCGGCGTTCATGGCGCTCGGCGTCGCCCTGCCGGCGGCGGCGCGGCTCAGGGCCCACCTCGCGGACCGCAGGTCGTACCGCGGTCTCGACCCCCTCTGGCAGGACCTGACGGCGGCCACGCCCGACGTCGTGCTCCGGCCGGGCAACCGGCTCGGCACGGTGGCCGTCCCGCTGCAACTCCTGCTGTACCGCCGGGTGATCGAGATCCGGGACGCGATGATCGTGCTGCGCGACTACGTCCCGCCCGCCACGCTCGGCGTCGTACGCCGCCACGTCCGCGAGCACGCGGTGCCCGAACAGCTCGTCGAGGCGCATGTGACGGCCTGCTGGCTGACGGCCGCCCTCCACGCCCGGCGCGCGGGCGAGGAGCCACGGGCCCAGGCGGCGGACCTGACGGGCGCCGGGGCGGACGATCTGGCGGAGGAGATCAACGGGCTGCTGCGGGTCGCGGCGGCGTACCGTTCACCGGCGGCGCGGGCGTACCGGGACGCGTTGGAGCGCCACCAGCTCAGCCCGTCCGGGGACTGACCGCCGACCACCGGCCGGCGGGCCGCGCGCTCAGTCCGCGGCGTCCGGCGCCCCCGCCGGCAGCCAGTACCAGGCCGCCGTGGTCGCCGCCAGGGAGACGACCGCGGCGGTCACCGCCGTCGTGGTCACCGCGGCCACGAACGCCTCCCGCGCGACGGCCGGCGGCCCCCCGGACGCTCCCGCGACGGGCAATGGCACCACGCCGCCGTCCCCCTCGCCCAGCCGCGACGTGTAGACCGCCGACAGCACCGACCCCTGCACCGCCACGCCCAGCGCCGCCCCCAGCTGACGCGTGGCGTCGTTGACGGCCGAGCCGAGGCCGGCCCGCTCGCGGGGGACCGCGCCCATGACGGCCTCGGCGGCCGCGCGGGCGACCAGCCCCGCGCCGAGGCCCGCGACGAGCTCGAAGGTGACGACCCGGCCGTAGCCGGACCCGGGGCGGGTGCCGGCCTGGACGGCGAAGGCGCAGGTGACGAGGGTGAGGCCGAGGACCACGGGGAGGCGCTCGCCGAAGCGGGCGAGGAGCGGCAGCGCGGCGCCCGCGCCCACGGCCAGGGCGGCGGGCAGCGGCAGCACGCGCACCCCCGCCTGCCAGGGCGAACATCCCTGCACCCCTTGCAGATAGAGGGTCAGGACGAACAGCGCGCCGAACAGGGCCAGGGACATCAGGGCCAGGCACGCCGCGCCCGTGCCCACCCGGACGTCCCGCAGCGGGGACAGCGGGAGCATGGGGTGCCGGCTCCGCCGCTCCCAACCGACGAAGCAGATCAGCAGGACGGCCGCGGCGCCGTAACCGGTCAGCACGGCCGGGTCGGTCCACCCCCGGCCGGGGCTCTCGACGACCGCCCAGACGAGGGCGAGGAACCCGGTGGCGGACAGGGCGAGTCCGCCGACGTCGGCGCGCGCCGCGCCGGGGGCGGCGCGGGGTCCGGGGACCAGGGCGGGCGCGAGGGCGAGGGCGGCGGCCGTCAGCGGGACGTTGGCCCAGAGACCGGCGCGCCAGGAGAACTCCTCGACCAGGAAGCCCCCGATGACCGGCCCGGTCAGACCGCCGAAGGCCCCGGCGGCGGCCCCGGCGGCGATCGCCCGGCGCCGGGACGCGGCGGCGGGGTGGAGGTCGCCGACGAGGGAGAGCGCCGCGGGCAGCAGCAGGGCGGCGCCGAGGCCCATGCCGCAGCGTGCGGCGATCAGTTGCCCGGGGTGCCGGGCGAGGGCGCCGAGGGCGGAGGCCGCCCCGCAGACGGCGAGGCCGGCGACGAAGGAGCGCCGCCGGCCGATCCGGTCGGTCACGGCCCCGGCCGGGAGGACGGCGGTGCCGAGGGCGAGGGCGTAGCCGAGGGCGATCCACTGGACCTGGGCCAGGGTGGCGTCCAGGTCGCGCTGGAGGGCGGGGACGGCGACGTTGAGGACGGTCACGTCCACGCCCAGGACGAAGAATCCCAGGCAGAGGACGGTGGAGGCCGTGCGTGGCCACCGGGTTCCGCCGTCCGGCGGGGCGTCGCGGGGCGCGGGTCGCTCGGGGTCCATGAGGGTCATGGGCCGCCGGTGCGGGCGCCGGGCGGGGTCGGGAAGCGGTCGGCGGGATCGTCGACGGCGTCCATCACGGGGACCTCGCGGGTGAGTTCACGGGCGAGTTCGCGCCGGGGGGTGACGACCGGCTCGGTGGCCGTGCGGGAGCCGAAGCCGCCGGGGAGGCGGCGGCCTGCCCCTGTGATCGCCACCTCGCGTCCGCTCCCGACCGCCGAACGGCCCATGCGCGCCCTCCGTGTTGTCACCGGCTGTCACGAGGAGCCTTCCCTGCCCGCCGCGAGAAATCGGCGGCCGCCGCCGGTAGCCACGAAAGAGTGATGAGGGCCTTCGCGAGACCGATTGTCCGCTCGTACGCGGAGGGGGGTCCCCGGCCGTCACGGTGATCTCCGGGTGCTCCGTGACCCGCCGGCCCGAGCGGACGCCCCGCCCGGGCACGGTGCGGAACGCGCGTGGCGGGGCTGCTCCATCCGTGTTGCGATGGAGGAAGGACCGGGGATCCCGTGCGACGGAAGACTGGAGCGATCATGGCTACGAGGAAGAAGCTCATGGCCCGCGACATCATGTCCACCAAGGGCGTGCAGTGCGTGGGCGAGCACGAGTCACTGCTGGACGCCTCGCGGATGATGCGCGACCTCAAGGTCGGCTGCCTGCCCATCTGCGGGGACGACAAGCGCCTCAAGGGCGTCATCACCGACCGCGACATCGTCGTACGGTGCGTGGCCGAGGACCGTAAGGCTTCCGAGGTGCGGGCGGGCGAGCTGGCCGGGGCGCTGCACTGGGTGGACGCCGAGGCCGACGCGACCGAGGCCCTGGAGACCATGGAGCGGCACCAGATCAAGCGCCTGCCGGTGATCGACGTCCGGAACGGGCACCGCCTGTGCGGCATGATCACGGAAGCGGACCTCGCGAAGAACCTCACCGACGAGCAGATCGCCGAGTTCGCGTCCCGGGTGTACGCGACCGCCGGCTGACCCGGCGCCCCCGCCTCTCCACCCGCGCCCCGGGTGGCCGCGCGTCACGAGCGTGCGGCGGCCCGGGGCGCGTGCGCGTCGTCCCCCTCGTGACCCCCGTGCCTTCCGTGGCGGTCCGTGCTTCTTGACTTCTCAAGAGTTGTCATGGACATTTTCGGCGCTGGAATCCGGCACCGGAGGAGCCCCCCATGAACAGACGCCGCAACCGCCTGGCCGCCGCCCTGCTCACCGCCTGCGCCACACTCACCGTCACCGCGCTCACCGCCGCCCCCACCGCGGCCGGGACGCCGGCACCCACCCCGGCCGCCGCATCCGCCGGACCCTCCCCCGACGCCCCGCACCGAGGCACCGTCACCCTCGCGCGCGACCCCGCCCGCCGGCCGTCGGCCGGCCGCGACCGGGCCGTCCGCACCTTCGCCGAAGGACGCCGGGCACAGGCGCGGACGGCGGACGGCGCGGCCCCCTTCACCCACCACCCGCGGCTGACCACCGGCACGTCGGCGGCGGCCGGTCTCACCCACAACTGGTGGGGCGTCTTCCCGCAGCCCGGCACCCACGACGGCGTGACGGCCACCCACAGCGTCGACCCCGGCTACCACGTCACCGACGCCGACAACTTCACCTACGCGCCCACCACCAAGGGCGGGCGGTCCTGCATGGAAGTGGTCACCGCCTACTGGAACACCGGCACCGAGATCTGGGCCTGGGACTGGTGCTCCAGCCCCGGCGGCCCCGCCAAGGTCCTCACCGTGGACCAGGCGTTCCTCGCCGCCTACACCACCACCGCCACGGGCCGCCCCGCGTACAGCGTGCAGCTGGTCCAGGACGACCCCGCCGCCAACCGCTGGTCGGCCTACCTCTTCAACCATCGCACCGCCGCCTGGGAGCTCCTCTTCCGCCAGTCCGGCAAGGACCTCAGCGAGCTCGACCACGGCTGGGACATGTTCGAGGTCTACGCGAGCGTCAACCCCGCGACGGGCACGGGCTATTACTGCACCGAGGCACGCGACACCGTCTTCGACAGCAGCGCCGTCCAGCTGCGCGGCAAGGGCGTCTGGCGGCCCGCCCGGCCGGCCGACTCGCCCTGGACCGACGCCCGCCCGGACGGCCGCGACTTCCTCTGCCCGCCCCTGCGCTTCCTCCAGGCGGGCGCCAACGACCACTGGACCGTACGCCACTGAACCCGGCCCTCCGGGACGGCCCTCGGTGACCACCCGCCCCACGGCTCCCGGCCCCGTCACTCGTACGAGCAAGGTCTCGCCCGGCGCCCGCCGCGACGGCCTCCGCATGGAGGACCCTGGCCGCAAAAAGGTTACGGCACCGGGAGGTTGACGCCCATGGGTGGACCGCGCGAGAAGGACGGACCGCGCACCGGGGCGGGTGGACCGCGGGACGGGAAGGAGCTGTGCGTCGGGGCCGTGGTGCCGCTCACCGGGCGGCTCGGGAGCCTGGGGCACCCCCTCGCCTTCGTCCTGGAGCACCTCGCCCCACGCCTCACCCGCCTCACCCACGACGGCCGCGCGTACCCCCTGCGGCTCGCCGTGCGCGACAGCCGCTCCGAGCCCGGCCGGGCCCGCCGGGCGGTCGCCGAACTCGTCGCGCGGGACGGGGCCCGCATCGTGGTGACCATGGCCGGCACCCAGGTGCTGCCGGCCGTGGCCACCGCCTGCCGGGACATCGGGGTGCCCTGCCTGTCCACCACCTTCCCCTGGCAGGCGTACGTCCTCACCCAGGGCGGCGACCGGGGCCGGGCACCCGGCTGGACGTACCACTTCGCGTGGGGGCTGGACGACATCGCGGACGTCTTCGCCGACATGTGGGAACACGCCGGAACCGCGCGGACCGTCGGCTGCCTGTGGAACGACGGCCGGCAGGGACGGCTGCTGCGCCACCCCCGGCACGGCTTCGCGCCCGCCGCGCACGCCCGCGGCCACACCCTGGTCGACCCCGGCGGCTACGCCGAACCGGGCGGCGGCTTCGCGGAGCACGTCCGGCGGTTCCACGAGGCGGGGACGGACATCGTCACCAGCGCCGCCACCGGCGCCGACCTCACGCTCTTCCTCCGCCAGGCGCACACCGCCGGGCTAAGGCCCCGGCTGGTCACCTGCTCCCGATGGCTCGCCTACCCACCCGATACCCGCCGGGCGGCCACGGCGCCCCGCGCCGTGCCCCCGGCACCCCACTCCGGGCCGCCGAGCCCCTCCGGCCCCTCCGAGCAAGTGGCCACACTGGTCTACTGGACACCCCGGCACCCCTACCGCTCCTCCCTCGACGGCAGCACCGCCGCCCAGCTCGCCGACGCCTACCGGTCGGCGACCGGCCGCGCCTGGCTCCAGCCTCTCGGCCTGGCCCACGCCCTGCTGGAGGTCGCCACGCACGCCCTCGGCACCGCGGCGGACCCCACCGACCGGCGTGCCGTGGCCGAGGCCCTCGGCCGCACCAAACTGTCCACCGTCGCCGGCGATCTGGACTTCACCACCGGGCCCGCCCCCGGCATCGCCCTGCTGCCGCTCGCCGGCGGTCAATGGCAGCCCACCGAACACGGCCACCGGCTCGCGGTGGTGAGCAACAACCGCCTGCCCCAGATCCCCCTCGACGGTGACCTCTTCCTGACGGACTGAGTCGGTGACCCCTCGTCAAGTCGGCCTTTCCGGGCGCCATATGCCCCTCCAAACCGTCTGTACCCCCCGTACCGCACGCACCGGGACGAATGGGGCTACCCGTCCGGCACCCGGCTCACACCTGGCATCACCGATGCGGGGGAGACTTTTCCCGATCACCCCCCTGCCGCCCGGGAAGTGCCCCGAGAGTTGACCGCATGAGCTTGACCACCGCAGGGAAAACCCCCGGGCCCGTCCGGTTCTACCTGGCTTGCGACCACCGCGGCTGCGACGCCCGGACCACCTTCGACCTCGTCATCCCCGACCCCGGCCCCTCCCGCGACGACGATCTGTGGGGGTACCTCCTCCACCACGCCCACACCGCCACTCCCCACATCAAGGAGCTCGGCTGGGCCTATGTCCACGGCGACGGCTACTGGTGCCCGGGCTGCTCCACCCCGGTACACCGTCGATCCCACCCGCTCCCCGGACACACCTGACCACACCCGGCAGCACCCGGCTCGCCCGCCACCACCCCGATCGCACCCGCACCCCGGTATGCCCGGGGTTCCCGGCCGGCCGCAGCTCCCTGATCAGGAAGGTGATCAGGAACGCGGGAATGCGGGAAGGGTGACAGAGCAGGAGTGACGACCGCCGGGCGGACGGTGCCGAGCAGCACCGTCCGCCCGGCCGGGAACGCGGGCAGCGAGGAGCAGCCGTGCACGAGCCGGACCAGGTACGGAACCAGAGCCAGGAGCAGGGCCGGGACCGAGGGGAGGAACAGCGCCGGGAGCGGGAGAGAGCCGCCTCGGCGGCCCGCCAGGAAGCGGCGCGCCTGACCGCGCGGAACATCCACGGCATCGCCCTCACCTGGGTCGACAACTCCGGGATCACCCGCGTCAAGACCATCCCCACCGCCCGGCTCCCGCACACCGCGCGCTGGGGCGCCGGAGCCTCCCCCGTCTTCGACGTCTTCCTCTCCGACGACTCCGCCGTCACCAGCCCCCACCTCGGCGGCCCCGACGGCGATCTGCGGATCTTCCCCGACCTCTCCCTCCTCACCCCGCTCGCGGCGCAGCCCGGCTGGGCCTGGGCCCCCACGGACCGCTACGAACAGGACGGCACCCCCTACACCGCGTGCCAGCGCCAGTTCGCCCGGCGCATGACCGCCCGCGCGACCGCCCACGGCCTGCACCTGCGCATGGGCATCGAGACCGAATGGACCGTCACCACCCGTACGGGCACGGCCGCGGGCGAAGAGGAGCCGTACGCGGGGCCCGGCCCCGCCTACGGCATGACGCGTCTGGTGGAGCTCTCCGACTACCTCGACGACATCCTCCAGGCGCTGGCCGCCCAGGACATCGAGGTGCTCCAGCTCCACCCCGAGTACGCCCCGGGCCAGTTCGAGGTCTCCACCGCCGCCACCGATCCGGTGACCGCCGCCGATCACACCGTCCTCGTCCGCGAGACCGTCCGCGCCGTCTCCGCCCGGCACGCGCTGAGGGCTTCCTTCGCGCCCGTCACACGGGCGGGAACGGTCGGCAACGGCGCCCATCTGCACCTGAGTCTGTGGCGGGACGGCGTGAACCTGTGCCGGGGCGGCGCGGGCCCCCAGGCCATGACCACCGTGTGCGAGTCGTTCCTCGCCGGGATCCTCCGGGAGCTGCCCGCCCTGCTGGCCCTGGGCGCGCCGCTGCCCGCGAGCTATCTGCGGCTCACCCCCTCGCGGTGGGCCGGCGCCCATCACTGCTGGGGCGTGGAGAACCGCGAGGCGGCGCTGCGGTTCATCCCGGGACCGCCGCACGACCCCGACGCGGCCAACGCCGAGATCAAGTGCTTCGACCCGGCCGCCAACCCCTATCTGGTCATCGGGAGCGTCATCGCCGCCGGCCTCGCCGGGCTCGACGACGGTCTGGCGCTCCCGGCCCCGGTCGCCGGGAATCCCGGTACCACCGGCTCCGCTCCGCGCCTGCCCACCTCCCTGCCCGAGGCGCTCGGCCACTTCACCCGCTCCGCCCTGCTGCGCGACGCGCTCGGCACTCCCCTCTTCGAGGCGCTCCTCGCCATCCGCCGGGGCGAGCACGCGCTGACCGAGGGCAAGGACCCGCAGGCGCTCGCGGACGCCCTCCGCGGCCGCTACTGAGGGGGCCGCCGGGGTAGGAGGGCACCTGAGAGAGCAGGCGAGAAGGACCGGAGACGCGAAAGGACGGCACCGATGGACACGATCGAAGCCCCCGCCCGCCTGGTGGACCACCACTGCCACGGCGTCGCGCGCCATGCCCTGACGGAGGCGCGGTTCGCCTCCTACCTCACCGAGTCCGACGCTCCGGCGGCCCCCGGCACCACCTTCTTCGACACCCAGCTGGGGTTCGCGCTGCGCCGCTGGTGCCCGCCCGCGCTCGGGCTCCCCGCCCACTGCCCGGCGGCCGACTACCTGGCCCGGCGCACCGAGCTGGGCACGGACGAGACGACCCGGCGGCTGCTCCGCGCCACCGGCATCACGGATCTCCTCGTCGACACGGGCCTGTCCGGCGGGCTGACCACACCGGCCCGGCTCGCCACCGTCTCCGGTGCGCGCGCCCACGAGATCGTACGGCTGGAGACCCTCGCGGAGGCCGCCGCCGACGCGGCCGGCAGCGCCCAGGAGCTCGTCACCCTGCTGGCCTCCGGGGTCCATGACGCGGCCGGCACCGCCATCGCCTTCAAGTCGGTGATCGGCTACCGCCACGGACTGGACTTCGCGCCGGAACCACCCACCGACCAGGAGGTCCGCCGGGCCGCGGACCGCTGGCTCGCCGGCCGACGGCCGGGCGGCCGGCTGACCGACCCGGTCCTGCTGCGCCACCTGCTCTGGACCGCCGTCGCCACGGGCCGCCCGCTCCAGTTCCACACCGGGTTCGGCGACCCCGACCTACGGCTGCACCGCTGCGACCCCCTGCTCCTCACCGACTTCCTGCGCGCCGTGCGCCCCACCGGCTGCCCGGTGGTCCTCCTGCACACTTACCCCTACCACCGCAACGCCGCCTATCTCAGCCACGCCTACGCCCATGTCCACACCGACATCGGCCTCGCCGTCCCGCACGTCGGGGCCCGCGCCCTCGACGTCCTGGCCGAGACCCTCGAACTGGCGCCGTTCGGGAAGCTGATGTTCTCGTCCGACGCCTACGGCCTGCCCGAGCTCTATCTCACCGCGACCCGCCTTTTCGGCCGGGCCCTCGGCCGCCTGCTGTCGGGCTGGGTGGACGACGGCGCCTGGACCGCAGGGGACGCCCGGCGCGTGGCGGACCTGATCGCCTCGGGCAACGCGCGGCGCGTCTACGGTCTGGAGCCCGCCGGGGCGTAGCGGTCCGCCCGGTCAGCGGGCGGCGGCGGGCGGCGCCTCCCGCAGGGCCCGCAGGCGCGTGCGGACGTCCTCGGCGGCGTCCCGGCCCCCGGGGACCTGCTCCCAGAGCGCGAGCAGGTCGGTGGCCAGGCCGGGCGCCTGCCCTCCGCTGTGCTGCCAGCAGTAGTGCGCCCGCTTCACCGCGGCGAGCGCCTCGCCGTCCGCCGGGCCGCCGCGGGCCAGCCGGGCCCGTGCGGCGGACATCCACAGCCCCGCGGCCCGGCCGTGGTCCCCGGCGAGCCGGGCGAGGTCGGCGCGGACCTCGGTCCACAGACCGGCCTCGGGGCTGTCCGGGCCGTATGTGCGGAGGGCCTGCTGCTCCCAGGCGGCGGCCATCGCCGCGGCCTCGTTGTGCCGTCCGGCGCGGGCGGCGGCCAGGATGCCGGGCAGCAGATCGTCCCGCGCCGGCACCGCGGCCGCCGGCGCGGGGGCGGCGGGTACGGGGTTCGCCGTGCGCGGGGGCCCGGAAGCGCGTACGGACCCGGTGGCCCGTACCGGCTCGGTGGCGCGTACGGAATCCGGTCCGTGCACCGGCTCCGCGTCGCGTGCGGGCTCCGGGGCCCGCACCCTGCCCGGGTCCCGCGCGGGTTCCCTGTCCCGCACGGGCTGCTCGGGCACGCGCGCGGGTGCCGGGGCGGGCTCCCGCGCCGGCACGGCCAGGGGTACGGGCGTGGACACCGGCATCGGTGCGGGCGCGGTCACCGGGGCCGGTGCGGCGGCCGGGTTGGCCAGCAAGGGGCCCACGGGGCCGTACTGGAGGGTCAGGGTCCGCTCCCCCGGCGCCGCCAGGTCCAGCGCCTGCCGGTGCACCGCCGCCACGTCGAGCACGGGCCCCCCGCCGGGGTCGCCGGCGCGCAGGACGTCGAGGAACGCGGAGGTGTACGGGCCCGCTTCGCGGAACGGCGTGGCCGGGGCGGGCGTGACGACGCCGAACAGGGGCACCCCGTCGGCCAGTTGCCCGCCGCTCGCGGCGGCGGCCACCTCGGGCCAGGCGGCGGTGTCCGCCTCGATGTCGGCCAGCACCACCAGGGGTCCCGGGTGGGCGCGCAGCGTCCGCGTGAGCCACGCCCAGGGCAGGCCCGTGTAACGGACCGAGCCCGGGGTGCTGCCCGAGAGCCCCAGGTGCAGCTCCTTGGCGCGGCGCGACGGCACCATCAGCCGTCCGGTCACCCAGACCAGCAAGGGGCCCGGACCGGCCGCGGCGTGCTGGAGATAGGCGAGCACGCTCTGCGGGCCGGAGATCCCGGGCAGCTGCACGACGTCGACGGACGGGGTCGCGAGGAAGCGGCGGGGGTCCGCGCCCGCCAGCGCGTGCGCCGTGGGGTTCGGCACCGCCCCCCGGGACCGGTCGGGTGTGCCGTCCAACAGCAGCACGCAACCCCGAACAGGCTCACTCACAGCGCACATCCTTCCGGCCGGTGCCACAACCCATCCCCGGGAACTGTAGAGGCCACGGCCTCGATCCGGGCCCAGACCTCGTGTCTTCCCCCTTTCCCCCCGTGGCCATACCAGCAGATATGCGCGCACGGCCGGGTCTCCCCCGAATCGCCCGCCGCACAGCGCCATATGTCGTACGGACGATGGGATCCGGCGTCGCGGCCCGGCGCCCCGTCAGACCGCCGCGGCCACCACGACGGAGAGCGAGGAGTCCGTGGGACGGATGCCGGTCAGTTCCAGCCCGGCCTCCGCGAACAGCTTCCGGAAGTCCTCCTCCCCACGCTCCCGGCCGTTGAGCGAGGCCATCATCAGGAGGTCGAGGACCTTGGCGTAGGAGGGCTCGTTGCCGGGAGCGACGACGGTGTCGACGACCAGGAGCGTGCCCCCTTCCTTCATGGCGGCGCGGCAGCCGCGCAGGATGGCCAGGCACTCCGCGTCGGTCCAGTCGTGGAGGATGCGCTTGAGCAGGTAGATGTCGGCGCCGGCCGGCACGGAGGAGAAGAAGTCGCCGGGTTCGGTGCTCCAGCGCCCGGCCAGTTCGGGTATGTCGAGGCTGTGGTCGCGCAGGACGTCGGCGCGGTCGTAGAGGATGCCGGTGAGGCCGGGGTTGCCCAGGAGGACGCGGCGCAGCAGGCCGCCGCGGCCGCCGCCGACGTCGACGACGGTGCCGGTCCCGGGGAAGTCGTAGGCGGCGCAGGTCGCGGCGTCGTCTCCCTCGGAGACGCTGGCCATGCCCGTGTGGAAGGTCTCGGCGGCGTCGGGGGTACGGGCGAGGTGGTCGAAGTAGGGGGCTCCGTAGAGCTCCTCGAAGGTGGTGCGCCCCGCGCGCACGGTGTCCTCCAGGCGCCCGGCGGGGGTCCAGAAGAACTCCTCCGTGAGCATGATGACGCCCTGCCTCATGGAGGAGGGGGCGTCGGAGCGCAGGAGTTCGGCCGCGGGGGTCAGCCGGAAGGCGCCGTCGGCGTCCTCGCGGAAGATGCCGCGGGTGGCCAGGAGGCGCAGGACGCGGCGCAGGTGGGGGGCGCTGACGCCGAGCGGGCCGGCGAGCTGTTCGGGGGTGCGCGGGCCGCCGGTGAGGTGGTCGGCGACCCCGGTGCGGGCCGCCGTGCGCAGCGCGGCGGAGTGGAGGTAGGCCAGGGCTTGCTCGCTGAGCTGTGTGACGAGGGAGCTGTCCGGCTGAGGGGTGTTCATTCGGAGCCTCCTGTTGCCCTTGCGTTCGCTGGTCGCCGACAACCTTGGCCCGAAGGGGTGCGGGGCCGCCAGAGCGTGTCGGCCCGCCGGCCGGTCCGCGAAGCGCTCCGGGGGACTTCGGAAGGCTCCGGAGCGCCTGGGCAGGCATGACCGACCGGCCGGTCCGGGGCGTCCCGGGTGTCCGGCCGGTCGTCTCGTGCGGGGCGGCTAGACCTTCTGCGCCGCCGACTGCTCGTAGAGGCTCTTGACCTCGTCGCCGAAGAACGGGCCGAACATCCGGTTCGGCAGGAAGGTGTAGCCGAAGCTGTTCACCGATGCCTGGAGGCCGGAGCCGGTGGCCTCGTCGAAGGAGGCGAACCAGGGGCCGCCGCTCGAACCGCCCGTCATGTTGCAGGCCAGGCCGTGGTCCTTGCTGAAGAGGAAGTCCTTGGCGGTCTTCCCGCTGCAGTAGCTGAGCTGCTTGCCGTCGTACGGCGCGGCGGCCGGGAAGCCGAAGGCGTACATCTCCTGGTTGTAGGCGCCGTTGAACTGCAGGCCCTGGGCGCCGACGACGTCCGCGAGCCGCTTGCCGTCGAGCGGGGCGACGACGGCGGTGCCCACGTCGTAGTTGATGTCCTCACTGGCCACCCACTGCGGCGTGGAGGCGGTCTTGGCCGCGCTCCACGTCCCGTAGGGGGCCTGTCCGTCGTGATAGGCGGGGACGAAGGTCCAGTTGGTGTGCCAGGCGCCCTGGTACTTGACGCAGTGCCCGGCGGTGATCACGGTGCTGCCGTTCTGGCTGGTGACGGCGTCGCCGGAGCAGGAGGCGGTGCGGCTCCCCATCGTGAAGAACACCCGGCCGGAGGTCTTGACGACGGCGCCTCCGCCGGTCCAGGCCCCGCCCGGCTGCGGGTTCGCCCTGGTGTCCGCGCGCGGGGCGGCGGCCGGGGCGGTGGGCCCGACGGTCGACAGGGGCCCCTGAGCGCGCGGGGTTCCGCGGGCGCCGGGCGCGGTGCCCGGGAGGAGGTCGAGCGGGGTGGCCGAACGCATCCGTTCCGGTGTCCAGAAGTCGCGGACCTTCTGGTGCTCGGCGGCCGAGGCCGCGGCGGTGTGCGCGGCGGCGCGGCCGGCCGGGGCGGCCGGGGCGGCGGCGGCTGTGATCGGCTGGATCCCCGCGGCGAGGGTGGCACCGGCGGCCAGGAGGACACCGGTGGCGGTGCGGAGGGAACGTCTCACGCGTACTCCTTCTGCCCGGGCCGCGCGGGTGTCGCGCGGCGGTGGGGGGCCGGACCGCGGCGGGCGCGGTCCGGGCAGACGAGCGGTGCGGATACGAGGGTGCGTGAGGGAGGGTCCCACGGGACGGCCGAATTGTCAGGCACGCATCAAAGCATGGCCGGATGCCGTCCTCCGCGCGCGGCGATCGCGATCCATCGCTCATCGACGGACCGCCTCCCGTTCGGCGTAGCACAACAGGTTCTGACGGTCCGACACCTGACAGCCTGAAAGGGACAGGGCCCGAGCCGAAGCGAACTCCAGGGAAAGTCAGGGGGCTCACGTGAGGAAGAGACCCGGTATCCGACGGAGCGCCACGGGGCGTACCCGTACGCTGCTCCGGCGCGGGGCCGTCCCGCTGGTGTGCGCCGGGGCGGTGTGCCTGCCGGGCCCCGCCGAGGCCCGCACCTCGCCGGACGACGACCACGACGCCACGGCCCCCTTCTGGGTGGAGCCCGCGGGACCCGCCGTCTGGCAGGAGCGGATCTGGCAGGAGCGGGGCCGGGAGGAGGACGCGGCCTCGCTGCAGCGCATCTCCGACCGGTCGACGGCGGTGTGGCTCACCGACCGCGACCCCAAGTCGCAGGCCGAGCAGATCACCCGCCGCGCGGAGCGCGCGGGCCGCATCCCCGTCCTCGTCGCCTACAACATCCCGCAGCGCGACTGCGGCCAGTACTCCTCCGGTGGCGCCCCCGACGCGGCGCACTACCGCCGATGGGTCTCACGCGCGGCCGAGGGCATCGGCTCGCGTCAGGCGTGGGTCGTCCTCGAACCCGACGCGCTCGCCCAGTGGGCCTCCGGGTGCGTCCCCGAGGCGGCGGCCAAGCAGCGGCTGGCACTGCTGGCCGAGGCCGTACGGATCTTCAAGGAACAGCCGGGGACCGCGGTCTACCTCGACGCGGGCAACCCCGGCTGGATCTCGGACCGCAAGCGCCTCGCGGAAGCGCTGAACAGGGCGGGCGTCGCGCAGGCGGACGGGTTCGCGCTCAACGTCTCCAACTTCCACACCAACTCGGTGACCAGCGCCTACGGTGACGAACTGTCCGCGTTGCTGGGCGGCGCCCATTACGTCGTCGACACCAGCCGGAACGGGAACGGTCCGCTGATGAGCGGCGGGGGCTCCCCGGACCCGGCGAAACCGGCGGGGGCGGGGGCGGGGGCGGAGCCGATCGGTGCCCCCGCGGGGCTGAACGGCCCGCCGGGCGGTGCCGACGACGGGAAGGGGCCGGACCCGGTCCAGGGAGAGCCCTGGTGCAACCCTCCGGGGCGGGCGCTGGGCACACCGCCCACGACGTCCACGGGGAACCCGCTCATCGACGCGTTCCTCTGGATCAAGCGGCCGGGGGAGTCCGACGGCGCCTGCCGAGGCGCCCCACCGGCCGGCCGCTGGTGGGCCGACTACGCGCTCGGGCTCGCGAACACGACGCCGTCGGGGGCGGCGGGGACGAAGTAGGGGGGCGGGTGTTTTCCCCTACCCGCCCCTTCCCGAATGTCCTCAAACGCCGGACGGGCTGATTTCAGCCCGTCCGGCGATTGAGGACCGGGGTCCGGGGCGGAGCCCCGGTATCGGGAAGGGGCGGGGCTGGGGAAAAGCCCCGCGCAGCGGCACCCCCCACCCCGACGCCCTACCCCGGCCCTCCTACCCCGGCCGCCGCTGCCCGAAAAACGGCACCCCATCCCCCACCAACCCACCGGCTACCCACCGCCGCCGCACCAACCCCGCCCCCCAAATCCCCACCGGCCCCACCGCCGTCACCAACGCCAGCACCGCCCACACCCGCATCGCCGGATACGCATGCCCCCACACCACCGACGCCACCAAACACAACCCGAACACACCCGCCCACCCCAAATGCGTCCGAAACGTCCCCACACAATCCGGCGACGCCGAATCCCCCTTCGGCGTCACCACAAAACCCGACCGACGACGCAACAACGCCTGCCCCAACGCCCGCGCATACAACGGCGCCGACACCGCCGACATCACCATCCCCGCCACCCCCGACGAACCCACCGGCTCATGCGGACTCACATTATGACGACGATTCACCACATACAACGCCACCTGCAACGCCGCCGCATCCCCATACAACATCAACCACACCTCCGACGGCACACTCACCCCCGCCGCACCACACCCCAAAAACAACACACACGACACCCCACCCAACACCCACGTCAAACCCGCAACCGGATAAAACGCCACCAACAACAAATAATTCCACAACCTCCCCGGCGACAACGACCACACCACCCGACCAAACTGACACAACAACGTCTCAAACGTCCCCCGCGACCACCGCAACTGCTGCGAAAAGAAATCCGTCCACGACGACGGCCCCTCCCCCACCGCCAACACATCCGGCGTATACACCGAACGCCACCGACCACCCGTCAACGGATTCCGCCGACAATGCACCTCCAACCCCGTCGCCATATCCTCCGTAATCGAATCAAAAAACCCACCAATCTGCCGCAACACACTCACCCGCACACAATTAGACGTCCCCACAAACATCGGCGCCCCATACCGATTCCCCGCCCGCTGCACCAACGCATGAAACAAAAACTGCTGACTCTCCGCCCCCTTCGTCACCCGCGACACATAATTCCCATACACCTGCGGCCCCACCACAAAACCCACATCCGGATCCCGAAAATACCCCAACATCCGCTCCAAAAAACACGGCAACGGCACATGATCCGTATCCACACACGCCAAAAAATCATAACCATCACCATGCGCATCCAACCACGCATTGTAATTACCATGCTTCGTCCGCGCCCGAAAACGACCCGACACCCGATTCCACCGCGCCACCCCCTTCCGCGAAAAATGCCGCACCCCCAACCGCGCACACAACGCCCGCGCCCCCGGATCATCACCCTCATCCAGCAACCACACATCCACCACCCCCTCATACCGCACCCCCACCGCCCCCTCCAACGTCGCCGCCACCATCCCCAACGGCTCCTTCCCCGGCACAAAACTCGTACAAAAAGCCACCCGACCCCCCGGCTGCGCCACCACCGGCACCGGATCACACGCCACCCACGACGCATGCGCCACCGACACCACATTCACCACCCGAAACACCTCAACCAACCCCACCGACACCAACATCAACCCATCCACACACCCCCACCACCCACCCCGCACCACCCAATGCACCGGCCACAACAACCACACCAACAAACCCACCGAAACCAACGGCGCCAACCCCACCAACAACCCCACACGCCAGACAGCCCCGGCCTCCGCGCGCAGGACCTCGCCGGCATCCGCGGTGGCGGCCCCCCGACGCCCCATCAACCGCCGGTAGCCCACCCGGTACACACCGGCCGGGGGCTCCTCCAGCGGCCCCGCCAGCCGGCTGTACCGCTCGTAGTCGTAGCCGCCCCCGCTCCCCGCCGGCCCCGCGCCGTCGGAACCGGGCATCGAGACCTCGCCCGCCGGGCCGGGCACACCACCGCCCGGATCCGATCCGCCCTCACCGCTCACCGCGCGATGCCCCGACACCCGCACACCACCCACCGCAACCACCACCCACTCCCCCACCCCACTCACGATTGGACGAACTATCAGATCAGTAGCAAAAACCTAACAATCCGCCCATGACTCATCTGACCATCACACTCGACACACCCCCATAACCACCCACATAGCGCACAGGGGCACCCGGACCCGCCGCACTGCCGATATCGCCATGACTCCCGGGTCGTTGGCCTGATTTCGACGTTTCAGCCGGGGGACTCCTAGAAGGGGCGCTCGCTCACTTTGAGCCCGCGATCATGGACGACTATCATGAGAATTGGTTGCCTTAGTCAACTGATGCCCCCTGAAAGGAAATACGCATGACCGTCGCAACGCGGCAATTCCGCACACATGTGGAGCGGAATCTCGATGTCCTGGGAGCCGAGCCCGGCCGAACCGCCGTGCTGCACAAGGACCGCCGCTTCTCCGCGGGCGAACTCCGGGGCCTCGTCTACCGGATGGCGCGGGCGCTGCTCGCCCAGGGCGTCCGACGGGGTCAGGTCGTCACCCTGCTCAGCGGGAACCTGCCGGAGACCATCGCCGCGCGCTACGCCGCCAATCTCATCGGCTGCCCGGTCAACCACCTGTACAACAAGCTGTCGGCCGAGGTGCAGACCACCATCGTCCGCGATGTCGAGACCCAGGTGCTCGTCGTCGACACCGCGTACGCCGCGCGGGCCGCCGAGATCACCGGCCGGGCGCCCGTCGCGCACGTGCTCACCCTCGGCCCGTCGGACATCGGCAGGAGCCTGCTGGACCTGGCCGCCGAGGAGTCCGCCGAGCCCTTCCCCGGCCTGGCCCGCCCCGAGGACATCTGCACCATCCGCCACACCGGCGGCACCACCGGCCATCCCAAGGCGATCTGCACCTCCTTCGGGCAGGTGCCGGCGCAGGACGACGCCATTCCGGGCTGGGCGGGCCCGGTCCGCTATCTGCTGTGCACCACCCTCGCCCACGCGGGCGGCACGATGGCCGACCACGCACTGCGCTCCGGCGGCAGCGTGCGGCTCCTCGAGGACTTCGACGCCGCCATGGTGCTGGCCACGATCGAGCGCGACCGCATCACCCACACGTTTATGCTGCCGCCCCTGCTGTACCAGCTGGTGGACCACCCGGACTCGGTCGGCACGGACACCTCCAGCCTCACCCACATCTGGTACGGCGGCTGCCAGTCGTCCCCCGCCCGGATCGCCGACGCCCTGCGGCGCTTCGGCCCGGTGCTCAACCAGTTCTACGGGCAGAACGAGGCCGGCGGCATCAGCCGGCTCTCCGCCGAGGACCACGACCCCGACCGCCCCGAGCTGCTGCGGTCCGCCGGCAAGGCGCTGGACGGCGTCGAGATCGCCATCCGCGACGAGGCCGGCGACGACCTGCCGCGCGGCGAGCACGGCGAGATATGCGTACGCTCCTCGGGCATCATGCAGGGGTACTGGAAGCAGCCCGAACTGACCGCCGAGGTGCTGCGCGACGGCTGGCTGCACACGGGTGACGTCGGCTATCTGGACGAGGAGGGCTACCTCACCATCGTCGACCGGCTCAAGGACATGATCGTCGTGGTCGGCGGACACGTGTACACGACGGAGCTGGAGGACCTCCTCAACTCCCACCCGCAGGTGCGCCAGACCGCCGTCTTCGGCGTCCCGGACGCGAACCGGATGGAGCGGGTGCACGCCGCCGTCGTCCGGGAGCCCGGCGGCGACCTCGACCAGCAGGCGTTGCGCGACATGGTCCGCGCGGCGCGGGGCCCGATGTACGAACCCGAGCGCGTCCTCTTCGTCGGCATGCTGCCGCTCACCGACGCGGGCAAGCCGGACAAGAAGCTGCTCCGCCGCCAGGTGGAGTCGGAGCCGGCCGCCGCCTGACCGGGTCGCCGGCACCGGCGGTCACGGCGTGTCGCACGCCGAAGTGCCGCACCTCCGGTAGGTCGTGTTGTGCCGGGCGCCGTCGATCGTGTTCGCTGTCGTGCCGGACCCGGACGGCGCGACACCCTGGACAGCGTGAAGGAGCGGCCCATGACCGGCACCGGTGTGCAGGTCCGTACCACCGCCGGCACGGTGGCGGGACTTCGGGAGGGCGAGGGGCTCGCGGTGTTCCGCGGCGTGCCCTTCGCCCGCCCCCCGGTGGGCACCCTGCGGTTCGCCGCGCCCCGGCCGCCCCTGACCTGGGCCGGGGTGCGGGACGCCACGGCCTTCGGGCCGCCCGTCCCGCAGTCCGGGCCCGCTCCGGTGGGCTCGCTCACGGGAGAGAACTGGCTGACGGTCAACGTCTGGTCGCCCGACCCGGGTGCCGCGGGGCTGCCGGTCCTGGTGTGGATCCACGGCGGTGCCTACGCCGCCGGGTCCGCCGCCGACCCGCTGTACGACGCGGCGCTCCTCGCCCGGCAGGCCGGTCTCGTCGTCGTCACCCTCAACTACCGGGTGGGCGCGGAGGGGTTCGCCGCGCTCGAGGACGCCCCGGCCAACCGCGGCCTGCTGGACCAGATCGCGGCCCTGCGCTGGGTGCGGGAGAACATCTCCGGGTTCGGGGGCGACCCGGACCGGGTCACCGTGTGCGGCCAGTCGGCCGGCGCGGGGTCGATCGCCTCGCTGCTGGCCGCCCCGCCGGCCCGGGGCCTCTTCCGCCGGGCGATCGCCCAGTCGGTGCCGGGCCTGTACTTCACCCCCGCGCTCGCCGCCGACATCGCCGCCGTCCTGGCCGGCCGGGTCGACGCGAAGCCCACCGTGGAGAGCCTATCGGCCGTCGCACCGCAGCGGCTGGCCGACGCGGCGGGCGCGCTCACCATGGAGCTGGACGAGCACGTGGGCCGCTGGGGCCGGGCCGCACGGGGCGCGGCACTCTTCGCGCCGGTGGTCGACGACGACCTCGTGCCCGACGTGCCCTGGCGCGCCGTGCGCGACGGGCGGGCAGCGGACGTGGAGCTGCTGGTCTGCCACGCGCGGGACGAGTTCCGGCTGTTCATGGTCATGACCGGACGGCTCGGCGCCGTCACCGAGGAGGAGGCCACCGCGACGCTGCGGGCCTTCGCCCCCGGCCCGGGCGGTGAGGACGCCTACCGGGAGAGCTTCCCGGGCGCCTCCGCCGGTGCCCTGTTCGAGACGGTGTGCGCGGACGCCCTCTTCCGGATGCCGAGTCTCCGGCTGGCCGAGGCGCACTCCACCGCGGGTGGCACGGCCTACCTCGCCGAACTGTGCGGGCAGTCGCCCGCGCTGGGCGGTGCCCTGGGCTCGTGCCACAGCCTCGACGTGGCGCTGTTGTTCGGTACGTTCGGCAGCCCCGCCGGGCGGGGGCTGCTGGGTGAGGGCGCGCCGTCCGCGGGGACCGTCGCGTTCGCGGACGGCCTCCGCCGCGCCTGGGCGGCGTTCGCGTACGGCGGCGATCCCGGCTGGCCGGCCTACGAGCCCGGGCGGCGCCCCACCCGGCTGCTCGGTCCGGCCGCGAGCACCGCCCCGTACCCCGAGGAGGCGTCACGGCGGATCTGGGACGGCCACGGGATCGAGCCGTTCGACCTCGCGCGGCCGCACCGCTAGGCGGATTCGATCCGCGCGCCGAGGCGCGGCGCGCCCAGGCCCTCGGGCCGCGCCCGCCGCACGCGCCGACCCTGCGCGCCCTCCTCCGCGCGACCGCGGTGATCACGGCCCGGTCGCCCCGAGCCCTTCGACGGGCGGCCACCGCGTCAAGGGACCGCGCCCTACGGATCGGCCGTAGCCGCCACCCGGCCCATCGGCCGCCGCGGAGCGGACCGGGCCGCCGGTGCCGACCGGCCAAGGGGCCGCGGCCGGCTCAGGGGCGCGGTCCGAGTTCCGCGGTGATGGCGCCGCGCAGGAGTTCCCGGGCGCGGTCCAGGGGGAGGGTGCCGCTGAGCCAGCGTTTGCTGAGGCCCTCGACGAGGGTGGTGAGGCGCTCGGCCGCGTCCTCCGCGGACACCTCGGGCGGAACGCCGTCACCCCGCTGGGCGCGGTCGATGAGGTCGGCCGCGTAGTCGGTCCAGCGTGCGGTGGCGGTACGCAGTTGGTCGCGGAATTCGGGCTGGAAGACGGCGGTGGCGCGGAGCTCGCCCCAGGCGGTGCTGTTCTCGACGACGACCGGGGTGTCCTGCAGTTCCAGCAGCAGCATCTCCTCGAGATGGCCGCGGGGGTCGGTGTCCGGGTCCGTGGCGGGGTCGGTGTACTGCTCGGCGCGGGTGCTGATGAACTCCAGCGTGTGCGACAGCAGGCCGGCCCGGTCCTGGAAGTGGTAGTAGATCAGCGAGGTCGACACGCCGGCTTCCTCGGCGAGCTCCTCCACGCGCAGGCCCCTGATGCCGCGCTGGGCGACGACCCGGGCGGCGGCCTCCAGGATGACGGTACGACGACGGGACATGCACTCACTTCCGGGGGTTTTGGGCTTACAGGCCATGCCACTGCCTGCACCTTATGCTACTTTCCCTTCCTGACTGAAATTTCAGTCAGGAAATCCCGGAGCGCCGGCGAGTGCCACCTCCGCCGCTCTCGGTAACGGGTCTGTCGCCCTGCGCGAGCCGCGCCCGAGCGGCCGCGCGACACGGAACTTTCACTGTTCGTCCTGGCACTGGAGTCGCCTTGTCCCCCCACTTCCTGTCCCGCCGTACCGCCCTGCGCGCCTTCGCCGGTGCCGGCGCGCTCGCCTCCGGGGCGCTGGCGGCCTGCCGGTCGCAGGACCCGCCGCAGTCCGGTCCCGCCGCTTCCGCACGCCCGGCCTCCCGGCCGGGTGCCGACCGCCGGTTCCCGGCCGAGTGGGAGAGCCACGCGCGTACCTTCATGTCCTGGCCGGCCCTGCGGCGGGTCTGGAGCCTGGACCTGCGCTACGTGCGTGAGGACATCGCACGGGTGGCCCGGGCCGTCGCCGAGTACGAGCACGTCGTGCTGCTCGCCCGGCCCGACCAGCAGGACGCCGCCCAGCGGGCCTGCGGCTCCCAGGTCGAAGTGATCCCGCTCCCGGTGGACGACCTGTGGGCCCGCGACACCGTCCCCGTCTTCGTCGAGGAGTCCGGCAGGACCGTGGGCGTCGACTTCAATTTCAACGGCTGGGGCAACAAGCAGAAGAAGCACGACAGTGACGCCGCGGTCGGGCGCTCCCTGCTGCCGAAGTACAAGATCCCGCGTGACACGGCCCCGCTCGTCGCCGAGGGCGGCTCCTTCGAGACCGACGGCCAGGGCACCCTGCTGGTCACCGAGAGCTCGGTCGTCAACGACAACCGCAACCCCGGCAAGAGCCGGGAGACGATCGAGGCGGAGCTCAAGCAGGCCCTGGGCGTCAAGAAGGTGATCTGGCTCGCCGGAGTGCGCGGCCAGGACATCACCGACGCGCACGTCGACAGCCTCGTACGGTTCACCGCACCCGGTGTGGTGCTGCTGGACAAGGCGTTCCCCGGCGCCCCCGCCGACGTCTGGTCACGCTCCGCCGACCAGGCCAGGTCCGTCCTCACCGAGGCCACCGACGCCCGCGGTAAGCGCCTGGAGATCATCGACCTGCCCCAGCCCGACCCCGACCGGATCACCGGCACCGGAGACGACTTCGTGTCCACGTACGCCAACTTCTACGTGGCGAACGACGCCGTCTTCATGCCGCGGTTCGGCGACAAGCGCGCCGACGACCGGGCACGCGGGATCCTCAAGGAACACTTCCCCGGCCGTGACGTCGTGCCGGTGGGCATCGACACCATCGCCGCCGGTGGCGGCGGCATCCACTGCTCGACCCACGACCAGCCCGGCGAACCCCCCGCCCACTGAGCGAGCGTGCTCCTGCCCATGGGGCAGGAGCACGCTTCCCGGTGCGCGTCGCCACTCATCCAGCCGGTGCGGCCCTCCTCACGTCAGGGGCCGATCGGCACCGCGGCCGCTCACCGGCTCCTTCGGCCGTGATGGCCAGACGAGTGCCTGGGCGACGATGACGCTCTCTCCGTTGAAGGTGACGGCGGGGCCCCCGTGCAGCTCGTAGCCGAGGCCGATCGCTTCACTCACACGCCGGCAGAAGCCGGCGTCGTCCGGTCCGGTGAGGACCCTGTAGACAGGCAGTCCGTCTGGTGGTGTGTGCATGAGCAGGAGGATCCCAGATGCGCGCGCCCGCTGCGGCAGGGGGGCGGCACGGCCGAAGCCGATCGCTCCCAGGGTCGTTGACCAGGGCGGGGGCCCACTGTCGCGGCACGGCGGGAGTGACGTACGTCGCAGGGCGTTCATGTCACAGTTCGCCGGGCTGCCTCGTCATAGGTGTGAAACCGCACAACGGCAACGGAGCGCATCATGGAAGCACGTCTGAACCCCTTCACCAACCCGGTCCTGGGCAAGGTCTTCAAGCACATCATCGCCGCGGGCAAGGTGCTCGAGGGTTCGGCCTTGCCGGCCTCGACGCAGGAGCTGGTGAAGCTCCGCGCCAGCCAGATCAACGGCTGCGGCTTCTGCACCGACATGCACTTCAAGGACGCCGTGCACGCCGGGGAGTCCCCGGAGCGCCTCAACCTGGTGGCGGCCTGGCGGGAGGCCACGGTGTTCACCGATGCCGAGCGCGCGGCGCTGGAACTGACGGAGGAGGCGACGCGCATCGCCGACGCGGCGGGCGGTGTCCCGGACGAGGTCTGGGCGAACGCCGCCAAGCACTACGACGAGGACCAGCTCGGCGCCCTGGTGGGTGTCATCACCGTCATCAACGCCTTCAACCGCGGGAACGTCATGCTCCAGATGCCCGCCGGCGACTACCAGCCCGGCCAGTTCGGATAACCGGCGGATGCCGCCTGGGGCGGACGGCCGGGCCGTCCGCCCCAGGCGCGGGGACGAGCGGCCCGTCGCCCCGACCGTGGCGGGCGGCGGCTCGGTCAGGGTCCGGTGTCCCCCGGGTGGGAGCAGAGCCCGCCACGGTAGTTGCTGTCGTACCAGGCGCCGGTGGCGTCGGCGTCCAGGTTGGTGCGGCCGGGTCCGGCGCAGCGGTGGTAGTTGGACCGGGGGAACCGCTTGACCTGGATCCACACGTTGGTGTTGGTGGCGCAGTGCTCGTAGTAGGCCCGTTCGCCGCCCCTGCTCTCGTTCCAGCCGCAACCCGCGGCGTAAGCCTTCTCACCGGCCTCGGAGAACGTCACGGCCGCTGTCGTACGGGCGGAGGCCGGTGCCGATGCCAGGCCGCCGATGGCCAGCGCCGCTGTGACGGCGGCTACCGCGCAGTGTCTTGCCCTCAGAAAGAAAGTCATACGGCTACGGCTATCGGGTACCGCTCGGTACGGGAAAGCGCCGGCAGGCTAAACCCCTCGGACGAAGGATCGTCTTCGGGGTTCCGCGCGGCCGGCGGCCCGCACCCGGCGGTCCGCACCACCCCGCTGCGGCCGGGTCGCCGGCACCTGCGCTCAGTCCTCCCAGGGCCAGTGGGCGTCCCGGCCGCTCTCGAGGAGCGGCACCATGCGGAACGCCGCGTCGGTGAGGCCGCCGAAGGTGTGCCGGTCGGCGGCGCCGACGAGGGAGGCGGTGCGCATCCGGCCGTCGCCGCGCAGCCACGCGAGGAGGCCGGCGGTCCAGGACGGGTCCTCGACGGCGAGCTTGCGTACGAGCGTGACGAACCGGTCGTCACGACTGGTGCCGCTCTCGTGATGCGTCTGCTGGGACACGAAGTCGGCGACCGCGAGCAGGAACAGCTCGGAACGGTCGTCCCGCGCGTGCCCCTTGCCGCCGAGGTGCGTGCGAGTGCGCGGCCCGGCCGTGGTCACGGGCGAGACGGGCCCGGCCGGCTTGGGGGCACGGATGTTGAAGCGTGCCATGTGAATTCCCCCGAATTCATCCGGGTAAGCACGGCACAAGGGCGTCCGAGATCACAAGGCCGGCGACGGTACAAGACAGCCGCTCTTCCTGACTGAGCTACACCAGCCCATGGCTGGGACGGGATTCGAACCCGCGGCCGGCTGTTCCCGGAAGTAACCGTCACCTGCGCACCGGACGCCCCGGCGCCGCGCCTCCCGAGTTCAGAGCGGCCACGGCATGGGATTCGAACGCAACGAAGTAGCCGCGGCCCGCGCACCGGGAGGTGCGTGAAGCGTATGTGTCCAGAGATCGGGGCGACGGAACCGACAAGGCGCTCTGGCCCCTGAGCTACACCGGCCTGCGTGCCGACGGCGGGATTCGAACCCACGGCCTCCCGATGAGGAGTCGAAGTAGGTCCCGTCTTCGCACCTGGACGGCACTCACTCCAGGAGTACGGGCGTCGGGGACGCCAAGGGTTTTCGCGCCGGACGATGCCCCGGCCCGATGCCCCCCCGGTCCCCGTGTGCTCATCGCAGCAGGGCGGTGCGCGGAGCTGTGCCAGGCCCCGTGCACGAGGACGAAGACGGTGCGGGCCCTTTCCTGCGCGATCCCGGGCGGGCAACTCAGGTCCGTGGCGTGTCCCCGTCGTGCGGGTCCGGGTGACCTGCGGGAACGGTGCGCAGGCGGGAGATCAGCGCTCCGCCGTACGTGGCGACCGGCGGGGCGAGGAGCCACAGGACGTAGGCGTAGGGAAAAACCCAGGCGACGCCGGCGCTGAGGACGAACCAGAGGCCGACCGCCCAGGAGTCACCGGCGTGCCGGCGGGTTTCCGCGGGGTCGCCGGCGGCCGGACCGGTGCCGCCCGCGATCTCCTTGAGGACGGCCTCGCAGAAGACCATGGCCGCCATCGTGGAGGCGAACAGGGTCTGCGCCAGCGGATTGCCGATCGACGCGCCGATGAGCGCTGTCGGGAAGGGAAGGAACGCGACCAGCAGCAGGAACGGCGCGTGCCAGGCCGTGAAGGTCTTCGACAGCCGGCCGATCCGGTCCATCAGGTTGTGGTGGCGACGCCACACGGACCAGAGAAGGATGAACGCCAGCGCGAACGCCACGTAGGAGCCCCGCTCGTCCACCAGGAAGCTCCCCAGCGTACGGACCGACGCCGACTCCTTGTCGTCCGGGCGCTCCAGCTCGACAGCCAGCAGCGTCATCGCGATCGCGAAGATCGCGTCCGTGAAGAAGGCCAGCCTCTCGGGTGAGAACCCCGGCTGCGGCCGGGCACGCCCGCTCATCCAAACCCCTTTACGTCAGGGCTGCGCATGTGGTCTTGGGGAGTTACCGGTCGCGGGGGGAAAGCAGGCCGAGGATGACCCTGGCGTGAGGGGTCGGCGACAGGTGGGGGTAAAGCGGCCTTCCGGAGCCCCCCGGAAGGAGAACTCGCGTGCACACGTGACGCGTTGGCATCCGAGGCGGCGCGGTCCGGTGCCCGGTCCAGCCTACCTTTTCCGGCGGTCCTGATGACAGGAAACTCCGCCTTGGGACGGATGTCGCGCTTCGGCACCCGTCGGCCTGCGGGCCGGGCAGCCGACGGGTGACCGGCGGAGCGGCCCGGGTACAGTCGCCCGATGGTGCGCATCGGCTTCCCCCTCACCACCGCCCGGCTGACACTCCGTCCGTTCCGGCCCGAGGACGCCGAGGACGCCCGCGACGACCTGGTGTACCCATGCTCCGGCGGGAGCGGGGCCGGGTCCGCGGGGCACCCTGAGCGGGGTTCCGGGGCCCGGCATCCCGCGTACACCGCACGGAGAACCCGCGCGCCGGGCTCCTCCGCGCGGTGTACGCGCCGCCCTGATCAGAGGCGCGGCGGCGCGAGCCGCGGCGGGGCGTCCGGCGAGTCCGCGCCGGGCTCGGCGCGGAGTTCGGCCGCCACCGCGTCCGTGCGTGCGCGCAGGGCCCGTACCCGCTCGGCGGCCGGGGTGCCCGCGGCCGGCGCCTCGGCCGGCAGCACCGGTACGCCGTTGGCGCGCGCGGTGGCCAGCAGGCTCTCCGTCACCTCGCGCTGCTGGGCGAGCAGCGCGGTGGTGAAGACGTTGGCCCGGATGGTCTTCTTCACTCCGAGCGTGCCGCGGTAGGTGATCTCGCAGGCGATGTCGACGGAGTCCATCCGCTGTTCGGCGGCCTGTTCCAGCGCGGCGAGCATGACCGCGGCCAGGCCCTCGACCACCTTGGTGACGACCCATTTGCGGCCGGGCAGCATCGGGAGGACGTCCCGGATACGGTCGATCTCGGCGTCGAGGACGTCGGTCGTCATGGCGCTGAAGGCGTCGTGCAGCTGAAGGTGGACCACCTTCGACCAGGGGATGTCCTCGCCCTCGAAGCCGACCGAGTCGGGGCCGAAGCGCAGGGCGCCGATGCCGTCGAGGCGGCGGAGCACCTTGGCGGTGACGGCGGGCACCCGGGGGTGCCGGCAGATCAGGGCGCCCAGCGAGAACTCCCACTCCACCGGTGTGGGCGCGGCGGGCGCGGGCAGCGAGCGGAGCACGGAGAGCACCCAGTCGCCGGAGGCCGTGGTGCCGGCGCGGCCGGCGTCGACGCCCCGGGCGACCACGCCCCGGCCGGCGGCCACGGCGTCCTTACCGACGGTCACCGCCGCGCTCACCGAATCGCCCAGAGTTCTTGCCCGATTGACTATCCCCATGCCTCTTCCCCCGGTCTCACCTGCGACGACGTTATTTCGGCGGGGCGACACTCTACCCATGGCGGAGAGTGCCGAGCGCCGCGCGCGGCCGGGCCGCCGGGTTTGGCCGGGGTGCCGTGGACTGGCTAGCCTGAGGGCACGATGAATCGTTTCACGACGCCACAGGGTGAGTACGAACTGACCCGTTTCCCCGAGGATCCCCGCGACCGGCTCCGCGCCTGGGACTCGGCCGACGAATACCTTCTGCGCCACCTCGGGGGTATCGACGCCGATCCCGTGGACCTCTCGGGCACCGTGGTCGTCGTGGGCGACCGGTGGGGTGCCCTGACCACCGCTCTCGCGGCGTACGGCCCGACGCAGATCACGGACTCCTACCTCGGCCAGGAGGCGACCCGGGCGAACCTGGCGCGCAACGGCGTCGCCGCCGGCGCGGTGCGGCTGCTGTCCACGCGGGACACCCCGCCGGACCGTATCGACGTGCTGCTGGTCCGGGTGCCCAAGAGCCTGGCGCTCCTGGAGGACCAGTTGCACCGGCTGGCGCCGCGCGTGCACGCGGGGACGGTCGTGGTCGGCACCGGGCGGGTCACCGAGATCCACACCTCGACGCTCACGCTCTTCGAGCGGATCCTGGGGCCGACGCGGACGTCGCTGGCGGTGAAGAAGTCGCGCCTCATCTTCTGCGCGCCTGACCCGGAGGTCACGTCCGGCCGGGGCGCCAACCCCTGGCCGCACAGCTACGCGCTGCCCGACGGCGTCGGGGTGGTCTCCGGCCGGACCGTCACCAACCACGCGGGCATCTTCTGCGCCGAGCGGCTGGACATCGGCACCCGCTTCCTCCTCCAGCACCTTCCGGTGCGCCGGGGCCCCGAGCGGGTCGTGGACCTGGGCTGCGGCAACGGCGTGGTGGGCACGGCGGCGGCGCTGGCCAACCCCGAGGCCGAGGTGGTGTTCGTCGACGAGTCCTACCAGGCCGTGGCGTCCGCGGAGGCCACCTTCCGGGCGAACGCCGGGACGGCCGCCCCGGCGGAGTTCCGGGTGGGCGACGGTCTGTCCGGCGTGCCGGCCGGCTCGGTGGACCTGGTCCTCAACAACCCGCCGTTCCACACCCATCAGGCGACGACCGACGCGACGGCCTGGCGCATGTTCGAGGGCGCCCGCGAGGCGCTGCGCCCGGGTGGCGAGCTGTGGGTGGTCGGGAACCGGCACCTCGGCTACCACGTGCGGCTGCGGCGGCTCTTCGGCCGCTCCGAGGTCGTGGCGAGCGACCCGAAGTTCGTCGTCCTGCGGGCCGTCAAGCACTGAGCGCGCTCCGGCCCGCGTGCCCGTCATGAGCCGTCGCCCGTGGGGCGGTCGGCGGTGTTCTCCGTGCGGCGCACGGTCCCGGTACGACTCCGGGGCCGTGCGCCGTACACGTATTCCCGGCCGGGCGCGGAAGTGATCCAGATCATGGTTTCGGCGTCGGTGAATCGAATGGACGACGCGCCTCCGCATGGCATGATCATGCAGATCGTTACCGGCGGGTAATCACTTGCCCGTCCGATGCCGTATGCCGTGTTGACGCGGGCCGAAGGTACGGACCAGTCCCCCTCGCCCCGCCCCCACCTCACGCTCTCGAGGATCCAAGGTGCGCATTCCCAGCAGAACCATCGCTTTACCCGCTCTGACCGCCGCGTCCCTCCTCGTCGTCGGCTGCTCCGCCGCCGGACCCGCCACCACCGCCTCCGGCGGGGGTGCGGAACCGGCCGCCACCACACCGCCCCCGGCCGCGGAGCGGCAGCTCGCCGTCAAGGCGGCGATACCCGAGGGGTCCGGCACGCCCAGCGCCGTGGCCCATCCCTCCGGCGGCGGCCGGCAGGCGGAGAAGTCCTCCCTCAAGGTCGCCTCGTACGACCGGAAGAGCGGACGCGCCGTCATCTCCGGTGCGGCGAAGCCCGCGCGGAAGCCCTCCGCCGCCCATCCGGCGGCACCGTCGGCCCCGGCCGGCCCGGCCTCCCCGTCGGCGTCCGCCGGGGGGCCCGGCCGGAACTCCTCCGTGGCCGTCGGCGACATCATCGCCAGCGCGCCCACGCCCGGCGCCCCCGACGGCGTCCTGGCCAAGGTCACCCAGGTGCTGGGCAGCACCGACAAGGGCACCGAGGTCAACACGACCCCGGCCACCCTGGGGGCGCTGCTCGGTGACGCCAAGGCCGACGGCAAGGTGCCCGTCGACCCCTCGGCCGTCACGGTCGAACCGCTCGTCCAGGGCACGAAGGTGTCCTGGGCGAAGACCGGCGACGTCCGCTTCGGGCCCAAGGGCGGGAAGGTGCCCCTGGGCAGCCTCCGGATCGACGTCGGCACCTCGATCGCCACGGCGAAGGGCGCCCCGGTCTCGGCCGCGGCGTCCGCGTCGGGCTTCGTCCAGCTGGCTCCCGAGGTCGACTTCTCGTACGACGGCCGGGGCGGTTCGGGCCTCTCGCCCGGTTCCGCCTCCCTGGCGCTGGCGGGTGACTGGACCTCGGGCTGGGAGCTCAAGGGCCAGGCCGCCGCGACCACGGACGCCAAGCCGCTGCGGATGCCGTTCGCCAAGCTCAAGGCCACGCCCGTCATCCAGGTGGGCGCGGTGCCGGTGGTCGTGAACGTCGGTCTGACCTGCTACCTCCAGGTCGACGCGGACGGCCACGTCAACGTCGACATCAAGCAGGACCTCAAGGGCGGGTTCCGCGTCGGCGGCGACTACACCCATGCCAAGGGGTGGACCCCGGTCAACACCTCCGACATCACGGCCACCTCGCCGCGGGCGACCGTGAGCGCGGCGGGCAAGGTGAAGGCGACCCTCGGCACCGAGGCCAGCCTCGGTCTGTACGGCACGGTCGGCGTCACCGCCGACGTCGCGCCGTACCTGCGGGCCGAGGCCGAGGGCGAGGCGTCCGCCGCCATGGACGGCAGCGCCTCGGCGGCGGGCAAGTGGAAGGCGTTCGGCGGCCTGGATCTGAGCGGGGCCCTCCAGGTCCAGCTGAAGATCTTCAACACGCCGATCTTCGAGAAGCCCGTACCGCTGGGCGCCCTGCACCGCGAGTGGAAGATCGCGGAGGGCGCCGGCGCGGTGTCCACGGGGGCCCGTCGCCGCTGACGGACCGGGTCCGGGAGCCGTACGGTACGGCGTCATGACGACGCCGCACCGTACGGCTTCGCGCTTTCCTGACACCTCTTCGGGAGCGCTCCCCCGGCAGGCGGGTGGTGCGTTTCCCGGCCGCGCGCTGGGGTGTGCGTGCCTTGGCGCGGCCGGGACGGATGTGCTGCGGGTGCCTGCTACGACGGGGCGGCTCGCACGTTCCTCGCGGGTAGAAAGCAGCGGGGCGCGCCGGTCGGCGCGCTCGGGGCCGTGCGGAGGGGTGGGAGATGTTCGGTGGGCGAGGTGTCGTGGTGGCTTCGTGCTCCCCGGTGCGGGCAGGGAGGCGCGCCGGGCGCGTGAGTCCTGCAGGGGTGCGGGGCGGCACCGCGGCGGGTGCGCCGAGGGTCCTGGGCGGATGAGAGCGGAGGGGCGAGGGGGCACCGTCGTGGCGCACGCCGCCGTCGAGCTGTCCGGGCGGCCGGGGACCGAGGCGTGCCCGGTCATGGAGGTCCTCGACCATGTCGCGGGAAAGTGGAGCATCGGGATCCTGGTGGCCGCGGGGCGGGGCCCGGTCCGGTTCACCGAGCTGGAGCGGGTGGTCACGGGCATCAGCCGACGGGTCCTCACCCTCAATCTGCGCAGGCTGGAGCGGGACGGCCTGCTCGACCGCACGGTCTATCCCACGGTGCCGCCCCGGGTGGAGTACAGCCTTACCCCGCTGGCCGACGAGCTCCATGTGACGCTGAGCGGGCTCGTGGACTGGGCGGAGCGCCACGGCACGGCCGTCGCCGCCGCCCGTGCGGCCCACGACGCGTCCGCCACGGGCCGGCGCGGCTGACCCGGCACGGCCGCCTGATACGGAGGAGCATGGTGTTCCGTCTGGAGCGGGGCTCGACGGGCTTCCGGGACGCGCGCGGCCGGGCCCTGACCCGGGTCGAGCCCACGCTCTTCCGCGCCGTGTGCTTCGCGGCGGCGCGGGAGGCCGGCGGGCGGCTGAGCGAGGTGGCGCCCGCCACGCGCCGGACGTTCCACTCCGCCACGGTCACCGAGGAGCACGGGCGCCGGCTGACCGTCCTGTGCCACGCCCATCTCCCGCTGATCGCCTTCACCGAAGGGCCCGTTCCGCCCGGCGACCCCGTGCCGGGTTTCGCCCCGGTCCCGGTGTGGTCGGATCCCTTCCGCACCGCGGGCTTCCGCCTCCTGGAGGCGGACGAGCTGGCCACGCCGATGACGCGGGCCGACGTCACGGCACTGGCCTCCACGGAGCTGGCGGAGATCGGTTACCACCAGCCGGAGCGCGCGGGGGACGCGCTGTTCAACTGGTGGGACTGACACGCACTCGACGACCGGGCCGCACACCGCGGCGTACAGCCGGGGCGTACGCCACGGTGTGCGGGGCGCACGGCCGGGTGGCCGGGCGCCGGGGTGCGGCTGAGCGGGCTTGGCGAAGTCCGGTGCGGTTCGGCAGCGCCCGAAGGGGCGCGGGGAACCGCGCGACCGGCCACGACGCACCCGCAGACGGCGCACCGGACTGTGAGCGGAGCGCTCAGCCCCGGCCGAGGAGGTCCTCCAGGGACCCCTGCGGCACCTCGCCCTGCGGGGTGAGCTTGTCGACCGCCTCGGGGAGGACGCCCGCGATCTCGTCGGCGGCCTGTTCGGGCGAGAGGCCGGCCTGCTGGGCGATGTGGTCCAGCGTCTGGGTGGGCAGGGCCTGCGCGACCTCCGGGCCGCTGAGGGACGCGTTCTGCCCCGTACCCACCCAGGAGTCGGCCTTCTCGCCGAGACCGCCGTCGCGGAGCTGGTTCAGGAGGCCCGCGAGGGGGTTCCCGCCTCCGTCGCTGCCGAGCGTGCCGAGGAGGGCGCCGAGGATGTTCGCGCCCCCGCCCTTGCCCCCGCCGCCGAGCAGTCCGCCCAGCAGACTTCCCAGGTCGTTGTCCGCCATGTCTCCTGCCTTTCCTGGAAGCGGGCCGGGGCGCCGCGGCGTACGCGCCGCCGCCGTCACCCGGCCGGTGACTCCCCCACACGCCTACCCCGGGCGGGCCCGCCCGGACCGGCGGCCGTGGCATGTTCACCCGGACACGTACCGGGCCTCCGGCGCGGCCCGCGCGGGACGGCGGCGGGACGGTCCGGACGATCTCCTATGCGCCCCGTCCTCTCGCCCATGGAGTCACGTCCCGCCCACCGGTTGACTGACCGTCATGACAGAGATCCTCGTACTCGGCGCCTCCGGCAAGACCGGCAGCCGCGTCGTCCCCCGCCTCCGCTCCCTCGGCCACTCCGTCCGGGCCGCCTCGCGCTCGGGCGCCACCCGCTTCGACTGGGCCGACCGCACCACCTGGGGCCCCGCCCTCGCCGGCGCGGAGGCCGTCTACCTCGTCCCGACCGAGACGCTCGGCCTCCCCGAGCGGGCGGCCTTCGTGACCGCCGCCGAGGAGGCGGGGGTCCGGCGGCTCGTCCAGCTGTCGGTGCGCGGCATCGACGAGGACAGGGTGCCGCCCACCGAAGCGGCGGTCCGCGAGTCGGGACTGGAGTGGACGGTCCTGCGCCCCTGCTGGTTCGCGCAGAACTTCGCGGCGGCGGACTTCTTCCTGCCGGAGGTCCTGGCGGGCGAGGTGGCGACGCCCGCGGGCGACGGCCGCGAGCCGTTCGTCGACGCCGAGGACATCGCCGACGTCGCGGTGGCGGCGCTCACCGCCGACGGTCACCACGGGCGGACCTACGAGCTGTCGGGGCCGGAGACGCTGTCGTTCGCCGAGGCGCTGGCGCTGATCGGCGAGGCCGCGGGCCGCGACGTCCGGCACCGGCACGTGCCGGTGGCCGCCTATGTCGCGAGCCTCACCGGGGCGGGCGTCCCCCAGGAGGACGCCGAAGCCGTCGCGGGCTTCCTCGACGGCATCAGCAGGGGCGCCGACGACTTCCTGAGCGACGGCGTGCGGCAGGCCCTCGGCCGGGAGCCACGTTCCTTCCGGGACTATGTGAAGACGACGGCGGCGGAGGGCGTCTGGGCGTGACGACCGCTTCCCGCCCGGTGGATTCGCAGCTACGACGCACCCGGAGAGGGGCTTCGGGAAGCCGGTGCCGCTTCCCGAAGCCCCGGCCCCGCGACGGAGGGCTCCCCGCCGACGGGACGCCAGGGCCTGGTGAGCAACTCCGGTGCGGGTCAATACCCATCGGGAGTGAACCACCGGTCGGTTCGGGGCACGCGTGCGCGCCGAGGCGCACGCGACAGGGAGAAACCGTTTCGCCAGAAGGTGCCGTTCACGCTTTCGGGCTCACCCGGGTGCCGCACGGTCACGCCTTCCGCTTCACCGCTTTCCGGCACCCGGCCGGCAGCCGGTGGAGCGCCCCGGCCGGGACCGCGACGCGGCTCCCGGGGTGCCTCCCTCAGCCGGCCTCCGCGAGTTCCGGCTCGGCCCCGGCGGCCTCGGCCGAGGCCGCGGCCAGGTCGTCCATGGACAGGCCGAGCACGGTGGCCAGGGCCGCCACCGTGAAGAAGGCCGGGGTCGGCGCACGGCCCGTCTCGATCTTGCGGAGCGTCTCGGCGGACAGCCCGGCCGCCGCCGCGATCTCCACCATGCTCCGGTCGCCGCGGGCCCGGCGGAGCAGCATGCCGAAGGTCTCGCCGCGACGGCGCTCCCAGGGGGTCAAAGGATTCCTCACCATGACCGTGATACTAATACCGTGATAACTATACCGGTATAAGAATTGGCTCGACTCGCCGGGGCGGGCCCATGAGACGGGAGCGACAGACCATGGTGGAGATCAAGTCCGATGCCGAGCTGGACGCCATGCGCGAGGCGGGCCGCGTCGTGGCCCGCGCGCTGGCCGCCGCGCGCGAGGCGGCGGGCGTGGGGGTGAGCCTGCGGGAGCTGGACGAGGCGGCGCGCGCCGTACTGGACGAGGCCGGCGCGACCTCGCCGTTCCTCGGCTACCACCCCTCGTTCGCGCCCGCCCCGTTCCCCGCGGTGATCTGCGCGTCGGTCAACGACGCGATCGTCCACGGCGTGCCCGACGGCTACCGGCTGCGCGACGGCGACCTGGTCAGCGTGGACTGCGGAGCCCGGCTCGACGGCTGGACCGGCGACGCGGCCCTCACCTTCGGCGTCGGCGCGCCGCGCCCCGGGGACACCGAGTTGATGGAGGCCACGCGCGAGGCGCTGGCCGCGGGGATCGCCGCGGCCGTCGTGGGCAACCGGCTGGGGGACATCTCCCACGCCATCGGCGGCGTCGTCCGCGCGGCCCGCTGCGGGACGCCCGCCGATTTCGGCGGCCACGGCATCGGCCGTCAGATGCACGAGGACCCGCCGGTCCCCAACCGCGGCCGACCCCGCCGGGGGATGCCGCTGCGGCACGGCCTGGTGCTGGCGATAGAACCGATGCTGATGGCGGGCGGCCGGGACGGCTACCGCACCGACCCCGACGGCTGGACACTGCGCACCACGGACGGCAGCCGGGCGGCGCACTTCGAGCACACGGTCGCGATCACGGAGTCCGGGCCGCGCGTCCTCACCGCCCTCTGATCGCGGGGCGGGACCGCCACCGGAAAGGGGACATCCGGCTTCCACCGGGCGCGGTGCCGGGGCCCGCCCGCCCGCTACGACGAGAACTGCCTCATCAAGCGCACCCCCTGCCCCGCCGTCATGTGCGGCAGGTACGCCTTGCCGATCGCCCGGGTGATCGCGGGCAGCGCCGCCGGGTCCGGATAGGTCATGTACATCGGGCGGTACTCCGGCTGGAACTTCGCCTTGAAGGCCAGCAGGGAGCGGAAGCCGTAGACCGGTTCCAGGACCCTGCCGCCGAGGTCGAGGATGCGCTGGAGCGCCGCCGGCGGCTCCTCCGTGGCCTTGCGGGCCAGGGGGGCGCCGGAGAGGCTGAGGAAGCGGGCGCCCTCCTCCTGGAAGCCCAGGGCCGCGGAGGCGATGAGGAACTCCATCGAGCCACGGAAGCCGCTCATCCGGCGGCGCATGAAGTCCAGGGTCCAGCCGACCGGTTTGCCGTGTCCGTACACCGGCATCCAGCTGGTGATGCCGTGCACGGTGCGGTCGGCGTCGACGGCGAGGAGGCAGCGCACCGAGGGGTCGTCGAGCTCGTCGAGGCCGCCGAGGGTGAAGCCCATCTCCGGGAGGCCCTTGTCGGCGACCCACTCCTCGGAGATGGAGCGGACCTGGTCGGTGAGGGCGACGGGGGCGTCGGGGTAGGACCACCACTCGGCGGTGATGCCCTCCTTCTTGGCCTTGTTGAGCGCGGTGCGGACGTCCTGCCACTTCTTGCCGGTGAAGGCGAGGTCGGGCAGCGGGACGACGGTGTCCTCGGCGACCTGCACCGAGCGCCAGCCGAGCCGTTCGGACGCCTCGCGGGTCTCCTCGCCGACGCTGTAGAAGCAGGGGGTCCAGCCGCGTTCGTCGCAGTGCCGGGAGAAGCCCGCGACGGCGGCGGCGCGGGCGTCGGGGGCGCCGAAGGGCTCGCCCGTGGTGAGGGCGACGGTCGCGACCACCCGGTAGGCGACGGCGGCGCGGCCGCGGTCGTCGAACCAGTAGTAGTTGCCGTCCCAGGTGGTGAGGTACGACAGCGTCGAGCCGCCCTGCTCGATGAGGAGCCGCCGGGCCCGTACGGCCGCGTCCGCGTCGGTGTGCAGCCGGGGGCGCCGGAAGGTGAAGAGCAGGGCGATCAGGGTGACGAGCCAGAAGAGGAGGCCGCAGTACTGGAAGAGGGCCTGCGCGGTGCCGCCGACCGGCACGGGCCAGTCGCAGAAGGCGCCGACGAGGGTGGGCGGGAGGAACTCGGAGGGCAGCCCGGACAGCAGCAGGAGGAAGGTGGCTTCGGGGTCGTACTGGTCGCGGACGGCGTAGCCGATGCCGACGTACGCGACGCAGGCCACCAGAAGCGCGCCACCGGTGACGGCCGCGAGCCGGCGGATCGTCGGGCGCGGCAGCCGCAGGTCGAAGCGGGCGCGGGTGACGATCAGGAGGACCACGACGAGGACGGGCAGCAGCATCTGCTCCGCGAACGCCTGGGCGTAGGTGGAGCGTTCGGTGGGCTCGGCCCAGCCCGCGGGGTGACTGAGGAAGTCGTTCAGCCAGTACGAGAACAGCGCGATCCAGGCGAGGTGGACCAGGATCGCCAGGGCCCAGGCGAGGCGGAGCCCGCGGCGCAGCCCCTCCGCGAGGACGAGCAGCAGGGCGGGGACGAGTACGGCCATGACGGTGGCCGGGGAGTCGTAGAAGTTCCGCAGGGCGTGGGTGAGGTGGCAGTCCTCCGCGGAGGCCGCGCAGGCGTCGGCGACCTCCTGGTCGGTGGGCTGGACCGAGACGTAGAGCTGGAAGGAGTTGAGGGGGCCGTAGGAGTCGCGGTAGAGGATGGCCACCATGGGTCCGATGGCCGCGGCGGCCACGACGAGCGCGACCAGGACGCGGGCCTCGGTGTGGGAGGAGTGGCGCAGCCGCCAGGGCCCGGACCGGTGGTACATCACGGCCCCGGCGACGAGGCCGACGACGGCGCCGCCGAGTCGCAGCACGCCTTGGAGGTGTCCCACGTAGAGGGCCATGACCAGGGCGAACGCGACGATGCCGAGGCGGGTGCGGCGGCGCCACAGGGCGGTGAGACGGTAGCTGAGGACCCCGCCGACGGCGAGCGCCCCGACGCTCGGGGACACGGCGCGGTAGTCCGCGAGCTCCTCCAGCCACCACTCCCCCGTCAGGGCGCCGAGCTTGACGACGCCGACGCCGAGGAGCGTGCCGAGGATCTGGCCGCCGAGCAGGACGGCGGCGGTGCGTGCCACGCCCAGGCGGCGCTCGGCGGGGGTGACGAGGAGGAGCACGATCAGGGTGGAGCCGATGTAGCCGCCGAGGCCGGGGCACCAGAGGAGGGAGCTGGCGGGTGTCCACCAGCGGCCCTCGGCGAGCGCGGGGACGCCGACGGCGACGGCCTCCATGCGGTGCCGGTGGGGGCCGGAGCCGAGGCTGCCGGTGACGGCTCCGACGATCCACAGCACCGCGAGGAAGGCGAGGGTGAAGGGGGCGTGCCGGACGGGGGCGAGGAGCCTGTCGAGGGTGACGCGCCAGCCGCGGGTGCCGTCGCCCCGGGTGGGGGCCTCGGGGGGCGGCGCGGTGGCGGCGGTCATCGGATCAGTCCCGTCCGCCGGGCGATCCAGGGCAGTTGCGTCTCCAGGCCGGGGCGCCAGACCTGCCAGCTGTGGCCGCCGGGGAGCAGCACCCACTCGGCCCGCATGCCGGCCTTGACCGCCGCGTCGTAGACCTTCCGCTGCTGCGGCCGGTATGTGCCGTCGTCGCTGCCGGCGACGAAGGCGGCCGAGGTGTCGGGGAAGCGCCGCCGGGCGAGTACGTCGAGGGGGTTGGTCTTCTCGAAGGCGGCGGTGTCGCCGCCGAACGCCTTGTCGACGGTCTTCTGTCTGCTGCCGAGGGTGGGCGCCTCCTGGCCGGAGATGTCGTTGACGACGCCGTAGACCTGGGGGGCGTTGACGCCGAGCTGGATGGAGCAGGTGCCGCCGAAGGAGATGCCGGAGATCGCCCAGGAGGTGCGGGCGGTGGCGACCTGGAGGTGGCCGCGGATCCAGTCGGGGACGTCGGTGGCGAGGTAGGTCTGGACGTCGCCCAGCCGGGAGTCCATGCAGAGGGTGTTGGCGAACTGGGAGCCGAGCGGGTCGACGACGACGACCACGGGGGCGAGGCCGCGGTGGCCGGCGGCGAAGGCGTTCATCATGTCGAGGAGCCGGCCGGAGTTGATCCAGTCGTCGGGGGAGCCCGGCTGGCCGGCCATGAGGACGAGGACGGGGAGGAGCGGGCGCGGGGTGGCGCGGTAGGCGGGCGGGAGGTAGACGAAGGCGCCGCGGGCGTGGAAGCCGGAGCGGGTGCCGGGGATGTCCGACTTGGAGAGGGTGCCGTTCTCGGGGAGGCCGGCCGGGGGGTGCCAGACATCGGCGACGGTCTTGCCGGGCGGTACGGACAGGGCCGGTTCGGTGCGTCCGGTGGCGTCGGTGAGGCTGGTGGTCTTGGTCAGCCAGGAGTTCAGGGCGGTACGTGCGGTGGGGTACTGGTCGAAGTGCTTGTTGATCTCCGAGGCGCCGAGGAGGACGGTGAGGACGGCGGCGAGCACGGCCCCCGCCCAGTACCGGGGGCGGAGGAGCGGGATCCGGAAGGTGGCGAGGCAGACGCCGAGGACGGCGACGCCCGCCCAGATCACCACATCGGTCGGCAGCGGGTCGGGGAAGGGCTGCCACCAGTCGTCCACGGCGGTGCGCAGCAGCCAGGTGAGGACGGCGGCGAGCAGCACGGCGAGCGGGGCCCAGCGGGTCCACCAGGTGCGGCGGCGGGAGAGGAGCAGCACGGCCAGCGCGCACAGGCCCACGACCAGCAGGGCGACCGGGATCCATCCGCTCACCAGGGACCAGTCCAGCGGGCCCGCCGCCATCCGCATCCGTCGCACCACGTCCGTGTGGGGAGATAGGGGGTGAACGGGTCGCTCTGCCTTGAGCTACGGCCCCGTGCGTGGAGCCGGGTGGACTTGAACGCACCATCTACCCGTTCGGAAATAACGCTACTTATCCGGTGATCTGCGGCAACCCGGGCGCCGCCGTGCGAGGGGGGACGCTGGCGGGTTCGGGCCTTGTGACGGCCCTGGGGCGGCGTTTTGATACTCGGCGTTCGACGGAATGCGTTCTCCCCGATTGGAGATGCCCCATGCCCACGGCCTCGGAGCGGAGCGGCGCGGCGAGCGCGCTCGACCTCCCGAGAACCCCGACCGGATTCCAGCAGTTCTCGCACGCCCTGCGGGCGCGTACGCCCCGGCGGGGCGCGACGCTGCCCGCGGAGCCGCGGTGGCGGAGCGAGTTCGTCGACGAGGCGGCCGCCGGACCGCGCGTCACGCTGCGGGAGTTCGGTTACGGGAACGGCGAGCTCAGCACCTGGCGGGGGCGGCCGGACGACACCGCCGTCGTCGGCCCCCTGCGGCTCCTGACCCAGGAGGGGCTGGGCCGGCTGACGGAGGTGTGCGACGCCCTGGAGGGGGCGGCGGGGAACAGCCGGTTCATCGCGACCCGGCGACTGCGCGGCGCGGACCTGCTGTCGCCGTTCGTCAACAACATGATCCGCGACCGGGCGTTCCTGGTGACGTGCTCCCGGCTGGTCGGGGTGCCGCTGATCCCGCATCCGCTGCGGATCCCCACCGCGCAGATCAACTACGGCAGCGGGCAGGGCGGCCGTGAGATCGTGCGGTGGCACCGCGACGGCATGGACTACGTCTTCACGATCCAGCTGAACGGCTACGAGGACTACGAGGGCGGCCGTTTCACCTATTTCCAGGGGCGTACGGACGAGTTCCCGGCGGCGTCGGCGGGGGACCCCCGGATCCGCGAGGCGGCGTGCGGGGAACGCGGGGCGACCCTGTTCCTGCACGGGAGCCGTATCTTCCACGCGGTCACGCCGGTGACGAAGGGGCGGCGGGTGGTGCTGGTGATCTCCCTCTTCTGTCCCTATTTCGCCCGGCAGGACTCCAATACCTTCTGGCATCTGGCGGGTGACGACGGGATCGCGGCGACGGTGCCGCACTGGCTGCGGCTGAAGTGGCCGGTGCGCAACCCCGCCGTGGACTTCAGCCTGCGGGCCGGGAGCCCGGTGGTCACCTGGGACGACCTCGGGTAGCGGGGCGGGCCGGCCCGAGAAACGCGAGGAGCCGGCCGCCCCGTGGGGGACGGCCGGCTCTTCAGCGGGAGGGGGAGGCTACAGCCCGGCCCCGGCGCGCTCCAGCTCGGTCTCGCGCTTGATCCGCGCGACCTTGCCGCGGACGACGAACCAGCCGCCGACCAGGGCCGCCACGATCAGCGGCAGGCACAGCACGGTGGTGCGGCCGGCGCCGGGCTCGGCGGCCATCAGGCCCAGCACCGAGGCCAGGAAGACCAGGGTGATGATCTGGGTGTACGGGGCCCAGGGCAGCTGGTAGGAGGGACGGGAGAGCTTGCCCTCCTTGGCGCGCTTCCAGAAGAGGAGCGAGCAGAGCATGATCATGCCCCAGGTGCCGATGATGCCGATGGCGGCGAAGTTCAGCACGATCTCGAAGGCGTCCGCGGGGACGACGAAGTTGAGACCGACGCCCAGCACACAGAAGAAGGCGGTGAGCAGGATGCCGCCGTAGGGCACCTGGCCCTTGTTCATCAGGCCGGTGAACTTCGGCGCCGAGCCCGACATGGCCATCGAGCGCAGGATGCGGCCGGTGGAGTAGAGGCCGGAGTTGAGGCTGGAGAGCGCCGCGGTGAGGACGACGAGGTTCATCACGCCGGCCGCGTAGGGGACGCCGATCTTGCCCAGGACGGTGACGAAGGGGCTCTCGTCGCCGGTGAAGGCGTTGTACGGCAGCAGCAGCGCGAGCAGGATCACCGAGCCGACGTAGAAGAGGCCGACACGCCACATGATCGAGTTGATCGCCTTCGGCATGATCTTCTCGGGGTTCTTGGTCTCACCCGCGGCGACGCCGCACAGCTCGACCGAGGCGTAGGCGAAGACGACGCCCTGGATGACGAGCAGCATCGGCATCACGCCGGAGGGGAAGACGCCGCCGTTGTCCATGATGTTCGACAGACCCGGGGTGCTGCCGCCGACGTCGTGCTGGGTGACCAGCAGGAAGATGCCGATGCACATGAAGAGGACGAGCGCGCCGACCTTGATGATCGCGAACCAGAACTCCATCTCACCGAAGTACTTCACCGAGATGAGGTTCACGGTGAGGACGACGGCGAGGGCTATCAGGGCGAGCACCCACTGCGGGATGTCGCTGAACATGCCCCAGTAGTGGGTGTACGTGGCGACGGCCGTGATGTCGGCGATGCCGGTGGTGGCCCAGTTCAGGAAGTAGAGCCAGCCGGCGGTGAAGGCGCCCTTCTCCCCCATGAACTCTCGCGCGTAGGAGACGAACGCACCGGAGGACGGGCGGTAGAGCACGAGCTCACCGAGAGCCCGGACGACGAAGAAGGCGAACACTCCGCACACCGCGTAGGCGATGAAGAGGGAGGGGCCCGCGTTCGCGAGGCGGCCACCGGCGCCGAGGAAGAGGCCGGTGCCGATCGCCCCGCCGATGGCGATCATGTTGACGTGGCGGGACTTGAGGTCCTTGCTGTAACCGGCGTCGCCGGCGTCGACGTGTGGGGACGCCGTGGCCGGGGCGGTGACGCCGGGCTCAGTGTCGGCCGCAGTGAGGGTGCGGTCACTCATCTATGTGTTCGCCTTCGCTGGAGGGGGGAGCAGGACCGATCCCGCCCGGTGGACGGATCCGGCTGGCGACGCCGGCCGACGGGTGGGTTCGGGAAGTGTGGACTGGTGGACCGACGGGACGCCCCGGTGCCACGGCACGCCTCGTAGAGGTCGCGCCGCCGTGGCACAGGGGACCGGGAACTACCGGCCGGACCCTTCACCGCTTAAGCGCGGCTGGGGGACCGCGCCTCCCGTACGGCTGACAGACCTGCCGTGGCGCACCAGCGCCCCACGGCAGGGGCGGACACCGTTTCCCCGACGCTCATGCGCCGCGGTGCTCCGCCGTCTGTCGGACAAGTCCATGCGGTGAATAGTGAGAGGCTCGCAAGGAACCCGTCAAGAGTTAACGGAATATTGACATCACCGGGCACTCACGCTAGCGAACCGCCGGTAAGTGTTTCAGTGGGGCTTTTTCCGGGGAGGGAGCTACGTCGATTCCGCATGCACCTATATAGGTGTTCCCGACATCGAATACATAGATGTCACTTACATCGAATACCGGACGGCCCTGTCGCCGTCCGTCACGGGGCCGCGCTCCCTATGGTGGACGGCAATCATGAAGCACCCGCCAGGCCGGCCCGGGCCGCCCAGCACGCCCCGCCTCCCCCGCCGCGCGCGCCGGCTCGTCACCGCCGGCTACGCGCTGCTGGCCCTCGCCGTCGGCTCGGACCTCGCGACCAACCCCGACTTCACCCTCTCCCCCGTCCTCGCCACCGCCCCGGTGCTCGCCAGCATCGGCACCCGGCGCGCCCGGGTACCCCTGGTGACCGGGCTGGCCGCCACCCTGCTGATCGTCCCGCTGCTCGCGTTCTCCGACAGCGGAGTCCCCCTGGCCGTCCACCTGACCTCCGGCCTCGCGGTGCTCGGCGTCACCTGCGTCAGCACCGCCAACGTCGTCCTGGTCGCGACCCGGGAGCGGGAGCTGGTCCGGTCGCGCTCCGTGGCGGAGGCGGCACAGGACACCCTGCTGCGCCCGCCGCCGGAGCTGGTCGGCGGGCTGCGGACCGCCGTGCGGTACATGGCCGCGGCGGCGGACGCCCGGGTCGGCGGGGACCTGTACGAGGCTCTGGCCACCCCGTACGGCACCCGGCTGCTCGTCGGCGACGTACGGGGCAAGGGCCTGGACGCCATCGCCACCGCGGCCGCCGTGCTCGGCACCTTCCGGGAGGCCGCCTACGTCGAGGCCGACCTGACCACGGTGGCCGGCCGGCTCGACGCCGCCATGCGGCGGCGCCGGCCGCGCGAGGAGTTCGTGACCGCCGTCCTGATCGGGGTCCCGGGGGACGGCGGCCCGGCCGAGATGGTGAACTGCGGGCACCTGCCCCCGCTGCTCCTGCGCGACGGCCGGGTGACGGAGGTCGAGACGCCCGTACCGCAGCCGCCGCTGGCCCTGCTGGAGCTCGTCGGTGACGTCTATCACCACCGGACGTTCGCCTTCGAGCGGGGCGACCTCCTGCTCCTGTACACCGACGGGGTCACGGAGGCCCGCGACACGGCCGGCGTCTTCTACCCGCTGGCCGAGCGGCTCGCGGGGATGCCGGAGACCGCCCCCGGGGCGCTGCTCGACCGCGTGGTGGCGGATCTGGTGGCCTACGCGGGCGGGGCGCTGTCCGACGACGCGGCGCTTCTGGCCGTCCGCCGGGAGGCGTAGGAGCCCGGGCGCGGCCCGTCAGGCCAGCAGGAGCGCACGGTCCCACCGGGTGACGGGCGCGGTGTCGGTGGCGAAGGTGTGCAGGGCGAGGGCCACGCCCGCCGCGCCGGTGAGGAAGCCGGCCGGGTCGCTGGTGTGCTCGCCGTGCGCGAGGGGCGGCAGCAGGCCGAAGTGGTCGTCGATGTCGGCGAGGTCCAGGACCCGCTCGGCCAGCCAGGGCAGCTCGGCGCGCAGGGCGGCGTCCCCGGTGTCGTCGGCCATGCGCCACGTCGCCTGGAGCACACCGCTCCACCCGTGGCACAGCCCCGCGTCGGTCAGCCGGGCGCCCACGGGGCCGTCGTGGGTGCGCCGCGCGCTCGCGAGGGCCGTCCGCCAGGCGTCGACGGCGCCCTCGCGCCACTCGGGGACGTCCAGCGCCCGTCCGGCCAGGAACAGGGCGCGGGCGATGCCCACGGTGCCGTGGCACCAGGAGGGCCGGCCCGGCCCGGTCTCCCGGGGGACGGCCGCCCCGCCGGGGCCGAGGACGAGGGTGCGCGGCCACCAGCTCCCCTCGGCGCCGTGCTGCCGGATACCCATCAGCCACTCGGCGAGCACCCGCACGGCCCGCTCGTGGCCGGGAACGGTCGCACCGGCCTCCCAGGCCAGGGCGAGCAGGGCCAGCGGCCCGGGGGCGCCGTGCGCCAGTCCCGCACGGGCGTGCCCGGCGCACGGACCGGACACGGGCTCCCCCTCGGCCGCGCCGCCCGGGCCGGTCCACCAGCCCGGCAGGGCGCGCCCGTCGACCCGCAGGGGCTCGGTGAGCGCCGTGAGCGCGGTCAGCACCTCGGCGAGGGTGTCGCAGCCCCGCCCCCGCCCGTCGAGGAGGTGGGCGCCGAGGCCGGTCAGGCCCGAGATGACGTCATAGGTGCCCGCGCTCACGCACTCGCCGTCCTGCGGGCGCCGCCGCCGCTCCCGGGCCACGAGCGCGCGGGCGTACGCGCGGACGTGACCGGCGAGGCGCTCGGCGGCCCGGAGGGGGCGGCCCGCGACCACGGCGGCCCGCGTCATGGCGAACGACAGGGCGGGCACGCCCCGGTAGAGCCCCGGCGCCGCCTGCGCGACGTACTCCGGGGCGGCGTGGGCGAGGCCGACGGCGTCGCTCAGCCAGCGGTGCGCGGTGCGCAGCGCCCGGTCGTCGCCGCTGCCGTGCTCCAGGTGCAGCAGCGCGATGCCCGGCGCGCCGTCGCTCAGGGTGAGGGCCCGTGCCGGGCGCTCGTGCTGCGGCAGCCACTCCCGGACCTGCCGGGGGTCGCGGAGCCGCCCCGCGAGGTCCGCGGAGAGGGCGGCCGCTCTTCGTCGTTGGATCATCCGTGTGCTGCTCCCGGTCGTCGGAGGGCGCGTACGGGCGTGCGCGCCGGGCGGGGTGACGCGGCCTCAGCTCTCCGCCGGGCCGGGGTCGCAGAGGAGGCCGACGGCGGGGTGGGCGGGGACGGGCGCCTCCGGCACGCCGGTCCCGTCGGGATCCGGCATCGCGATCCCCTCCACGTCCAGGTCGAACAGGCTCTCCACGAAGAACTCCTCGGTCGGTCCCCGGCGCGGCGATCGGAATGTCCGGGCCGGTACGGACGGAACCCTAGGGAGAGCCGTTGAACCTTCGATCAACAGCGGATCAACCCCTTCCGGCGATCGTTCATCGGAGCGGAACCGGAGACGGACACCGAGGAGGCCCGGCGCCGCCTGCCACGCGGACCGGGCCCGCCCGGCCCCGGTCCGGCTTGACCTTGACACGGTGGCAAGGTCTTCACTGTGGCCGAGGAGGTGATCCCGACGACCATGTCGGCACAGGACACGCATACGACCCGAGCCCTCCAGGGGCTGGAGAACGGCAGCCCGTCGGCGCGGCTGCGGGCGGCGCTGGCGATCGGCTCGGCCCCCGACCCCCGGTTCGTCGACAAGCTCATCGAACGATGCGCGACCGAGCCCGAATTCCATGTGCGGGAAATGCTCACGTGGGCGCTCACCCGCCACTCGTCGTCGACGGTTGTCCCGAAGCTCCTCGGTGAACTCCGTTCGGAGCGGGCGCGGGCGCGGAGCCGGGCGTTGCACACGCTGTCCAAGTTCGGGGACCGGCGGGCGTGGCCGGCGCTCACACGGGAGCTGCTGACCGACGCCGACGACGAGGTGGCGCGGAGCGCCTGGCGGGCAGCGGTCGTGCTCGTACCCGAGGGCGGGGAAGCCGGGCTGGCCGGAGTGCTGGCGACACTGCTCGGGCGCGGCGGGCGGGAGACGCGGCTGAGCCTCAGCCGGGCGCTGATCGCACTGGGTGCGGCGATGACGCCGGCTCTGCGCGCCGCGACGGGGGATCCCGACCCTCACGTGCGTCAGCACGCGATCGCCACCGAGCGGCTGGCGCGCGACCCGGACGCCGGATTCGAGTGCGCGATCGAGGAGGCGAAGCGGATCATGGCCCTGGGCACGACCGGCCGGGAGGGGTGACAGGCGGTGTTGATCGGTGAGGTGGCACGGCGGTCCGGGGTCAGCGCCCGCATGCTCAGGCATTACGAATCGCTCGGCCTGGTCCGGCCGACGGGGCGTACCGAGGGCGGCTATCGCGAGTACTCCGGCGAGGACGTCCGGCGTGTCTTCCACATCGAGAGCCTGCGGTCCCTGGGGCTGTCGCTGCGTGAGGTCGGGAGCGCGCTGGACGATCCCGGCTTCGCTCCCGCGGAACTCGTCGGCGACCTCGTCCGCCGGACGCGGGAACGCATCGCGGCCGAGACCGCGCTGCTCACGCGACTCCGCCGGATCGGTGCGGCGGAGCCCGCGGGCTGGGAGGACGTCCTCCAGGCCGCCGCGCTTCTCCGGGCGCTGGGGTCGAAGAGCGCGGGGACGCGCCAGCGCGCGGCCCTGGCCTCGGTCGCGGAGGAGCCGGTGCCGGTGGAGGCCCTGGTCGAGGCCGCGTTGAGCGAGACGGACCCGAACGTCGCCGGAGCCCTGCGCTGGGCGCTGGCGCGATCGGGCGACGGCGGACCGGCGCTGCTCGCCGAGGGCCTGGGCGCACCGGTGGCCGAGGTGCGGAAGCGTGCCGTCCGGGCCCTCGCCGGGATTCCGGGCGACGGGGCGACCGCACTGCTGCGGAACGCCCTCACCGACTCCGACACCGCGGTCCGCGGGTGCGCGGCCCTGGCGCTCGGGGCGCGTGGGGTGGCCGACGCGGTCCCGGCGCTCGTCGACATGGTCGTCGAGGAGGTGAACGACGCCGACGCGGCCGACGCGCTCGGCGCGCTGGCGGGTGACCCCGCGTCGGCGGACCGGATCGCCACCGGGCTCGCCGGCCGCCTCGCCGACGGCGGCACCGGACCGTCCGCACGCCGGCGGCTGGCACAGGCGCTCGCGGACGTCCCGGGGGCCGTGGCGGCACGGGCCCTCGCGGATCTGTCGCACGACGAGGACCGTGCCGTCGCGCTCACCGCGACGTACATCCTCAAGCTGCGCGCGGCGCGCTGACGCCCCGGCGGGAGGCCGGCCGGGCATCGCACGGGGTGCGGCGGCGCCTTTCCCGATCGCCCGTCAGGGGGCCTTCACCCCTTGCCTGATTGTTCAGCAATCCCCCCTCGACGGCACGTACCGGCTGCCGTGATCCGGGGCGGCGAGCGCATCGCCGGGTACGTCCATGTGCCGAGTGCGCGTACGGCGACGGGCGTGACGGTTCCGGGCCGGGTGCCGGGGGCGCCCCGGTACCGGTTCCGGACCGTTCCCCGCGTCTTTCCCGGATCGTTTACGGATCAATTCCGGGGTTTCGGCCATGGTTCGGCTCCGGTGCGGCGCTGACGCGAAGACAGGGCACTTCTGACTATTGGCCGTATCGCCGCCGTTGCCTAGCGTCTTGCCCATGCAGACGATCACTCTGGGCGATGTCGAGATATCCCGGGTCGTGGAATGGCACGCGCCGGTCGCCACCACCACCGCCGTCTTTCCCTCCAGCACACCGGAGATGTGGCAGGACAACAAATCCTGGCTCGCACCGGACTTCTGGGCTCCGGAGACGGATTCCCTCGTGACCAATGTGCAGACGTGGGTGCTGCGCAGCGAGGGCCGGACGGTCCTGATCGACACCGGCGTCGGCGACGACAAGGACCGTCCGGACATGCCCGTCTGGTCCCGGCTGCGGACGGGCTACCTGGACCGGCTGGCCGCGGCCGGCGTCCGCCCGGAGGACGTGGACGTCGTCGTCAACACCCACGCGCACTTCGACCACGTCGGCTGGAACACCCGGCTGGTCGACGGCGAGTGGGTGCCGACCTTCCCCCACGCCACCTACCTCGTCTCCAGGGCCGACTTCGACTACTGGAACCCGGCCAACGGTCACGTCCAGCGCGGCACCATCGGCGACATGACGGTGGCGAAGGCCGGCGGCGGCATGTTCCAGGACAGCCTGGCGCCGGTGCACCGGGAGGGGCGCACGGTGCTCTGGGAGGACGGCTACCGCATCGACGGGAACCTCGTCCTGGAGCCGGCCCCGGGGCATACGCCCGGCACCGCGGTGGTGCGGCTGGCCTCGGGTGCGGACCGGGCGCTGTTCATCGGCGACCTGGTGCACAGCCCGCTCCAGTTCGCCGAGCCGGACTGCGAGCCCTGCGTGAGCGAGGACCCGGAGCAGGCGACCCGCTCCCGCCGCCGCATCCTGGCGGAGGCCGCGGACACCCGCGCCCTGGTGTTCCCGGCGCACCTGGCGGGGCACGGCGCGGCCGAGGTGCGGCGGGAGGGGAACCGGTTCGCCGTGGAGCGCTGGGCGGCCTTCGACCGGGAAGGGGGCGGGCTCGGCTGACGCGCGAGCGGGTGGCCCGGCGGTCGTTCCGCCGGGCCACCCGCTCGGGTGGCGCGGAGCCGGGTGACGGTTCCCCGGGGAACGGTCCCTCAGGCGTCCGCCCGCCGCGCCCGGTTCACCCGGGTGCGGCTCACTTCCCTCCCTTGATCGCGAAGGGCAGGTTGCGGGAGAAGTAGGACAGGTCGCCGTTGCCCGCCGTCACGCCCGCGTCCGCGGCGGTGACGTCCCGGGGCGCGGAGGCCGCGACGGCGACCCGCATCCGGTAGGTGGCGGTGGCGCCGGGGGCGAGCGGGCCGTTCACGGCCGGGCGCAGGGTGGCGCTCATGCCCGGGTCACAGCCGCCGGCCACCAGCCGCACGCGCTCCCAGCCGTGGCCGGGGCGGTACTGCTGGAGGTCGATGTCCTTGGGGGTCAGGGCGTGGCCGGTGCCGGCGCCGTAGGCGAAGTAGGAGGCGTACGGCCGCGGGTAGGCGCGGTCGGTGGTGTTCTTGACGGTGAGGGTGAACTCGCCGGCGGGGCCGCCGCGGGTGAGCGTGGTCCCGGCGCCCCAGCCGCTGACGGAGGCGTCCGGCCGGGTCGTGGTGGCCGTACGGGCGGGGGCGCGGTACGTGTGGCCCTTGCCGTCGGTGACGGAGGCGGTCACGGTGAAGGTGCCGGGCCGGTCGAGGTCCATGAACCGCAGTGCCACGGTGTGCGGCTTCGCCGCGCTCGCGGAGGTGGTGAGCGGGAAGGCGAAGACCGCCTGCTGCGGGCTGCCGGAGCCGCTCGTGGCGGGCGTCAGGTCGACCCAGCGGTGGCTCTCGGGGGCGTAGCGCTGGACGGCGAGGGAGTCGGTGCTGAAGCCCCGGCTGCCGACGTCGAGACGCACGGTGCCGCCCTTGGCGACGGGGGTCCGCAGGGTGACGGAGGACTCGGTCCACAGGCCGATGGGGGCCTGCGCGGGCAGGCTGTAGGAGATCCGCTCGGCGGCGGTGCCGACCGCGGTGGACCGGGGGCGGGCGGCGTCGGCCGCCGCCGTGGCGGCCGACACGGACGCGGCCTTCGCCGCGTCGCGGGCGCTGCCGCCGCCCTCGCAGCCCTCGGTCGCCCGCACGGCCGCGGCGGCCGGTATGGCGGCGGCCGGCCCCGCGCTCCCGGCGACGAACGCCAGTCCGGCCGCCAGCGCCAGCACCGACCCCACAGCGGCGCTCCGCACGCCCGTCGACCGCCGCTGTGCCACTCTCTGAGTCATTTACCGCCCCCTGCTTTCGGGTTGTCCGCACACGCGTACGCATCTGGTGTACGAGATTGTCCTACACGGCCGAGGGTGCCCCGCACCACCGGGAGTACCGCGAAATCCCCTGAAGGCCCCACGGGTTGCCTCCCGGCGGCCCGGCCGGCGGCCGCCGGAACTGCTCGCGCTCATCCTGCCACTGCCGGTCGGGCGCCTGTGGCGGTTGTGCGCTCGTGGCGGGCCGTCAGGTCCACGAATACGTGGGACTCCGTCCCCCTCGGCGCGGCGGGCCCGTCCGCCCCGGCGCGGTGCCGGGGCGGACGGGCCCGTGGTCGGTCCGGGTCAGCCGCCGCTCGCCCGGAGGGCTCGCAGGGAGGCCACCAGGCGGTCCACCTCCTCACGGGTGTTGTAGAGCGCGAGGGAGGCCCGCGCCGCGCTGGTGCAGCCGTAGTGGCGCAGCGACGGCTGGGCGCAGTGGTGGCCGGCGCGGATGGCGATGCCGTCCTGGTCCAGCCAGTCGGCGATCTCCATGGGGTCGTGGCCCGCGAGCGTGAACGTCAGCACGGCGATCTTGTCGGGGGCGGTGCCCAGCACCTCCAGGCCGTCGATGCCGGCCAGCGCCCGCTGCGCGTAGCCGAGGAGTTCGGTCTCGTAGGCGGCGACGGCCTCGTGGCCGAAGGAGGTCAGCCAGTCGATGGCGGCCTTCATGCCGACGGGGCCGGAGATGTGCCCGGTGCCGGCCTCGAAGAGGTGCGGGACGGCGGCATACGTGGTGCGTTCGAAGGACACCTGGTCGATCATGTTGCCGCCGCCCTGCCACGGCGGCATGCCGGCCAGCGCCTCCGGCTTCCCGTAGAGCGCGCCGATGCCGGTGGGGGCGTAGAGCTTGTGCCCCGAGACGGCGTAGAAGTCGACGTCGAGCTCCTGGACGTCCACGGGGAAGTGGGCGACCGCCTGGGCGCCGTCGACGAGGACCTTGGCGCCGTAGCGGTGGGCCAGGGCCGTCATCTCCCGTACGGGCGGTACGGTGCCCAGGACGTTCGAGGCGTGGCTGACGGCGACCAGCTGGGTGCGGCAGGAGAGCAGGTCCGCGAAGGCGTCCTGGTCGATGGCGCCGTCGGCCAGCAGCGGGATGGGCACGACCCGGGCCCGCCGTTCCTTGGCGATCAGCTGCCAGGGGACGATGTTGGAGTGGTGTTCCAGGGAGGAGACGAGGATCTCGTCCCCCGGGCCGAGGTTGCGGCTCCCCCACGTCCGGGCGACCAGGTTGATCGCCTCGGTGGTGCCCCGGGTGAAGACGACGTCCTCCGGCGAGGAGGCGCCGAGGAAGTCGGCGACCGTGGCGCGGCCGCCTTCGTAGAGCTCGGTCGCCTCGCGGGCCAGGGTGTGCGCCCCGCGGTGGATGTTGGAGTTGGAGTGGCTGTAGTAGCCGGCCAGCGCCTCGATCACCTGACGCGGCTTCTGGGTGGTGGCGCCGTTGTCGAGCCAGGCGAGCGGGTGGCCGTTGACGGTGCGGTGCAGGATCGGGACGTCGCGGCGGGCCCGCTCGGGGTCGAAGCCGGCGCCGCGCGCGGGCCGGCGCTCCCTGACGTCAGGAGTAGTCATGGTACTTGGACACCTCGACGTTCTGGAGCACGGCGACGGCGTCCTCGACCAGGACCGCGGCGTTGAAGTAGGCGGTCATCAGGTACGAGGTGATGCCCTTCTGGTCCATGCCCATGTTGCGCATGGCGAGGCCGGGCTCGACCTCGTCCGGGACCTGCGCGGGCCGCAGGCCGACGACGCCCTGATCGGCCTCGCCGACCCGCATCAGCAGGATCTCGGTGGTGCCGGCGCCCTCGGGTCCGGATATCCGGACCTTGTCGGACGGGAGCAGCGGCACACCGCGCCAGGTGATCAGCGGGCTGCCGTACCGGGAGTCCATGACCGGGGGCACCCCCCGCCGGGTACATTCGCGGCCGAAGGCGGCGATGGCCTTGGGGTGGGCGACGAAGAAGCACGGCTGCTTCCAGACCTTGGCGAGGAGCTCGTCGAGGTCGTCGGGCGTCGGCGCGCCGGTGCGGGTCTGGATGCGCTGGCCGGGGGCGACGTTGTGGAAGAGGCCGAACTCCGGGTGGTTGAGCATCATCGACTCCTGGCGCTCGCGGAGCGCCTGGACGGTGAGGTTGGCCTGGGCCCGGGTCTGGTCGATGGGCTCGTTGTAGAGGTCCGCGACGCGGGAGTGCACGCGCAGCACGGTCTGGGCGAGGCTCATGTGGTACTCGCGCGGCGCGTCCTCGTAGTCGACGTAGGTGCCCGGGAGGTCGGGCTCGCCGACGTGGCCGGAGGCGAGGTCGACCGGTACCTCGGAGCCCGGGGCGGGCCGGTCGGCGGTGGCGTACGCCTCCAGGGCCGTGCGCAGCGTCTCGTCGCGGTCGGCCAGGCGGGCGAGGGCCGCGCGGTCGGCGCAGAGGGCGACGCCGGGGGTCAGGGCGGCCACGCGGTACGGCAGGGGCGCGCCGCGGGTCCAGGCGTCGAGGTCGAAGAACTGGCCGTCGCCGATGACCTCGGCGACGGCGTCCTCGCCGTAGCGCCCGGTGACCCGCTTCTCGGCGCGGCCCCGCACGAGCACCCACAGCCGGTCGGCCGTGTCGCCCTCCTGGACCAGCTGCTGACCGGCGTCGAAGGTGACCTCGGTGAAGGAGCCGGCCAGTTCGCGCAGCAGGTCCGCGTCGGCCTCGCGGAGGTACGGCACCTCGCGCAGGTCCTCGGGGACGATGTGGTGGGCGTCGCCGTCCTGGTAGCTGCTGATGCGGTCGTCGCCGAGGATGAACGTACGGCGCCGGTTGACCCGGAAGACGCCGGACTCGACGTCCACCCAGGGCAGGGCGCGCAGCAGGTAGCGCGGGGTGATGCCGCGCATCTGCGGGGTGGTCTTGGTGGTGGTCGCGAGTTGCCGTGCGGCGTCCGGGCCGAGACTCAGCCTGTCGTTCATGGGGGTCCTCCTCGAAGAAGTGGCGTGCGCCCGGATCGCGGACGGTCACGCGCCGATCGAGGGTGATCGTCTTGGTGCGATCTGCTCGATCACAAGACGACGTATTTTTGCAACGGTCCTAAAGTAATCCCCTTGCATATAAGCAAAGTTGATAGTGCGCCGAACCGCCGCCGGCGCCGGTCCCCTGAGCAGGTCCGATGATCCGCGCCGCCGGACACCCCCTGCCGCGGCCCGGCCGACTGAAAGAGGATCCACCCGCGTGCGAACGACCGGAAGCGGCCCCAGGAACCCCGGATTCCTTCGGGCAGGCGAGTGACGCCCGGGGCGCGTGCGGCTCGCCGCCGCGCCACGCGGGGCCCGGCGGCACATCCTGGGCCCGTGTCCCGTCATCCCGGCCTCCGGCCCGGGGCCGCCCACGGGCCGGCACCGGGCCGGGCACCTCGCGCCCACGCCCACGCCCACCGGACCGCGCCTCCGCACCCGCCCGGGCCGCACCGGTGGACACCCGGTTCCCCCGGCCGCTCCCCCGGTCGGTGGACGGCGGACCGGCCCCGGGGCTGCTTACGGTGGACGGTGAGCTGCCTCGAAAGGAGCGTCCATGAACCGGTCCCGAGCCCTCGCCGGCGGCACCGCCGCGGCGCTGCGACTGCTGGCCCAGCACCCGGACGACGGGGTGACCGCACGCCGCCTCGCCAGCACCCTTCACCTGCCCGCCCGTACCGCCTGCGCACTCGTCGACGGCCTGCGGGCCGAGGGCCTCGTACGGCAGGATCCGGGCACGGACGTCCTGCGCCCGGCCGGGCCGCTGGTCCCCTCGGCGGCGCCACCGGACGTGAACCTCCTGCGTTCCTCCGCGATGAACTGGGCGGACCGGCTGGCCGCGCACAGCGGCCTGAGCGTCCTGCTGGCCGTCGCCCACCCCGACGGCGTGCGGATCGTCCACCACGTCTTCCGGCCGGACAACAGCCCGCAGCACCTGCTGACGGGCGAGACGCGCCCCGCCGGCTGCGCCCTGGCGCGCGCCCTGGCGGGTCCGCACGACGGGCGGTGCGTCTACACCCCCGAGGCGGACGCCGGCACCGGCTCGCTGGCCGTCGCCGTCGACTGCCCCGGCCCCGTCCCGTACGCGGCGGCGCTCGCCCTCGTCGGCCCGCGCCCGGCGCTGGACCCCTCGGCCGGGGGGAACGGGCGGTACGAGGAGCTGCTGCGCGCGGCGGCGGACGCCCTCGCCACGGATTCCGCCCTGACGCCCTCACGTTGAGCTCCGGCCGTCGCCCCGCGGCGGCTCACGGACCGCCCGGCCGGGCGCCGGGGTCCGGCTCCGGGCGGTGGGCCGTCGTCAGCAGGACCAGCCACACCCCCACGAGCACCAGGTGGGCGCGTTGCGGGACGCCGTGCCAGCCCGGTCTGGCGAACAGCGGGCCGACCGTGGCCAGCGCGGTCAGCAGCGCGGCGCCCAGCACCCACGGTCCCCAGCGGCGCAGCGGCGGTCTGCCGGGGCTGCGGAACGCGGCGGCGACGAGCAGGGCCATGGACCCGAACAGCGCGGCGTGCGCCAGGGCGCTGGTCGCGGTGTGCCAGGGGTTGACGGCCTCGCAGGCGTGGTTGACCGACGGCGCGCAGCGCATCGGCACGATCACGTCGGCCACGGACGAGGCGGCGAACGCCACCAGCGCCCATCTGCCGGCGCCGGCCCGGCGGCCGGCGGCCGGGTACCGTCGCGCCGGCAGGGACAGGGCGCCGGCCGCGACGAGCAGCGCGGTGACGATCTCGATGCCGCCGAAGAGGCCGTGGAAGGGCTGGTCGGCCGCGTAGAGCTCGCTGACGTAGGAGTGGCGGGGGTCCAGGCCCGTGGGCAGGACCGCCTCCAGCACCCACGCGTTGTAGAGCACCGCCGCCGCGATCAGCGCCCACCACCCGGCGCGGGCGGTGGGGCCGCCGGGCCCGGCCGCGCCCGGGCGGTGGCCCGCGCGCGGCCGGTGACGGCGGACGGTTCGGCCATCGGAGGGTGCCTCAGGCCCGCCGCGCGCGACGGCACCCGCGGGCCGGGCTCCGTACGGCGGGGGGCATCAGGGGGCTCCCCGTCCGGGCGCGGCCGGCGGCGGCCCGTAGGCCGGGCCCGGGGCCTCGGAGGGCGGCTGCGCGGGCGGGGAGACCGGTTGCTTGGAGGGCGGGTACGACGGCGGGGACGCGCTGGAGGACTCCGGCGCGGCGGACGTCATGCCGCCGCTGGGACGCGAGACCGGGCTGTCCTCCTCGCCCTCGGTGCCCACCGGCCGTTCGAACCACTGTCCCGTCTGAGGGTCGTAGAGGACCATGGATTCGAGGGCCGTGGAGGCCCGCGAGACCACCACCACGTCGGCGGCGCGGTAGCCGCTCCACGACTGCCCCTTGGCCTTCGGGGTCCCCTTGGCGGCGACCGGCGGGCCCAGCGGGTTGCCGCAGGCGCAGCGGACCCTCGGCAGCCCGTGGCCGTCGACCAGGACGGCCGTGCCGGCCTGGAGGACGGCCTGATAGCCGGTGGCGGAACCGTTCTTGTAACCGTGGTTGGTGACCCGGGTGTCGGCGCGCAGCTGTACGGACGTCAGACCGCGCAGGTAGGACGGGATCCGGTCGGGGGTGATCTCCGCCGCGCTCGCGAAGGCGCGGCCCTTGGCCTGGTCGTCGGTCAGGTAGCGGATCTGCCGCTCCACGTCGCAGCTGGCCAGGGACTGGGTGCCGCCGTAGAGGCCGGGCGTGGAGCCCTCGATGCTGCGGGTGCCGCCCGTGTCGCTGGGCGCGGTGGCCGGGGCCGCCGCCGCGGCGGAGCCCTTCGCGGTCGAGGAGGTGAAGGGGTCGTTCCCGTCGGCGGCGGCCGGCTGCAGGAACACCTCGCCCGATCCGCCGTCCGAGCGGAGGAAGAAGACCGCGAGGGCCGCGGCGGCGACCACGACGCCGGTGACGAGGGCGACCTTGGGCGCGGACCGCCACCAGGGGGAACCTCCCCCGCCGTCGCGTCCGGGGGCGGGCCCGGAGGCGCCGTGGCTGCCAGGACCTCCGGGACCACTGGGACCACCAGGACCGCCGGGACCACCAGGACCACCAGGACCGCCTGGGCCGCTCGGGGTTCCCGGGGTCACAGGAGCCCCTGGCACGGTGTCCTGGTCGGAGGGCCGGTCCGTCCGGGTCGGCTCGGGCGGGCGGGCGGCGCCGGCCCCGGAGCCCTGCTCGGACAAGGGACCCCGTGGCGGGCCGGTGGGGCGGTTCTCTGACGGCTCTGACGGCTCTGACGGTGGTTCGGACGACACGGCCCTCTCCTGCGTTGGCGGCATTCGCGCGTGGTGTCCGCGCGTTAAGCGTTTTCCCTCTTCCGTCTGCTTTTCACCTGGTTCGTCGCCCCCACCGGTCATTGTGTGCCGCAGACCCTCGGGTGCCGCAAGCGGGCGGCGGCCCGCCCGACGGGTGGGCCGCCGCCCGGAGGCTTACGTTGAAGCTCCGGGCCCTTCCGCGCCCGGCGGAGGAGCCGCCCCGGCCCGAGCGGACGGGGCGGGCTGCGGACACCGCGGACGAACGGGTGTCCGACGGGAGCGGACGGAACACGGACGACCGACCGACGAGTGACGGAGGCAGCGTGAGTCAGCCACCGAGTACCGCGCCGGAGCCGCCCCGGCACGCCCTGCGCGCCTGGTGGGACGCGTTCGCGGCGGTGGCCGCGGGGGTGGCCGCCATGTTCGTGACCGCGGCGCTCGGCCTGTGGGCGGCCGGCGCGACCGGTCTGCCCGGCGGCGGGTTCCCCTCGGTCGTCGCGGCGACCGTGGTCGCCGCGGTGGGCGGTTCCGTCGAACTGTCCGGCGGCGCCGGGTTCCTGGGGAGTACGGCGGCGGGGCTGGACGTCGTACCGCTGTCGGTGACCCTGGCCGGCGCGGTCGTGACGGCCGTGGTGTTCCTGCGGCCGCTGCGGCACCGGGCGGTGGCGAGCGGCCGCGAACTGCTCGGCCGGGTCGCCCGGACGGCCGCACTCTGGCTGGTCGCGCTCCTGCTGATCTGCCTCGCCGCCCGGCACACGTTCCGCATCGACCTGGGCGGCACACAGGTCGGGGACCTGGGCGATCTGGGAGACCTCGGCGACGCCCTGGGCGTGACTCCGGAAGTGGGGTTCCGGGCCGCGGTGGGACCGACCCTCGGCCTGGGGCTGATGTGGCTGCTGGTGCTGCTTGCGGTGGCCGTCGCCGTGTCCCGCAAGACCCCGCTGCCGTCCCGGCTGCTGCGCTTCCAGGAGCCGGTCCGCCCGGCCGCGTTCGCGATGCTGGCCGTCCTGCTGGCCTATGCGGCGCTCGGCCTGGTCGCCGGGGTGGTCGTGCTCCTCGTGCGCGGCCATCCGGCGGAGACCGCCGCGGTCCTGCTGCTGGGGCTGCCCAACCTCGTCTGGCTCGCCTTCGGCGTCGGCCTCGGCGGCACCTGGGACGGCCGGGCGCCCGACATCGGCCTGCCCGTGCCCAAGGCCCTCGCGGCGGTACTGCGGGAGCGCGACGGCAGGGGCGCCGTGAACCTCTCCTCCCTCACCCAGCAGGACGGCCGCGCCTGGCTGCTGGTGGTCGTCGCCGCCCTGGCCCTGCTGGCGGCCGGTTTCCTCGTGGCCGCCCGCTCGTCCCCGCGCACCCGGCGCTGGCAGCACGCCGTGCAACTGGCCGTGGCCCTCGCCGTCACCCTCCTGGTGGTCGCCGCCCTGACCGGGATCACGGCCCGCTTCGGACTCTCCCTGCTGGGCATCGGCGACCTGGGCGCCTTCGGCGGCGAGGTGTCCCTGCGCCCGCGGTGGCTCCCCCTGCTGGGCTTCGGCCTGCTCTGGGGGCTGATCGCGGGGTTCCTGGGCGACGTGCTCGCCCGGCGGGTACGGCGGCGGGGGGACGTGGCGGAGGTGGCGGAGGTGGTCGGGGAGAGGCCGGCCGGACAGTAGCGCCCGGCCGGCCTCCGCCCTCGTCCGGCCCGGCTCCGCCCCTACCGCCGCGGTCCGGGAAACACCGCCGCCGCCCATCGCGGCGGCCCCGGCGGCGGCACCGCGCCCACCGGGGGCAGGTCCGCGAGCCCCCGCACCACCCGTGTCGGCTCGTGTCCCGCCCCGGGGCCCGGGGCCGCCGCGCCCCCCACCGCGCGGCGGAGCGCCGTCACGAACTGGAGGCAGCCGTCGTAGCGGTCGTCGGGGGACTTCGCCAGGGCCGTGGCGAGGACCTCGTCGGCCGCGGGCGGCAGCCCGGGAACGTGGTCGGAGGCCCGGGGCGGAGGTTCGTACAGGTGCGCCCGGAGCAGGATCATGTCGTCGTCGCGCCGGAACGGCGGCGCCCCCGACAGCATCTCGTAGACCACGCAGGCGAGGCTGTAGACGTCGCAGCGGCCGTCCACGGGCTTGCCGGAGATCTGCTCGGGCGCGACGTAGTCGAGGGTCCCGACGAACTGGCCCACCCGGGTGTAGCCGGTCAGGGACAGCGACTTCTTCGTCAGGCCGAAGTCGGTGAGGTAGACGTGCTCGGGATGGTCGCTGTCGGTGCCCTCGGCGACGAGGATGTTGCCCGGTTTGACGTCCCGGTGCACGAGGTCGTGGGCATGGGCGGCGTCGAGGGCCGAGGCGACCTGGACGGCGATGCGGCAGGTGACGGCGGGGGACAGCGGCCCGCTGCGGTCGAGCAGCGCGCGGAGGTCCTGGCCGTCGACGTAGCGCATGGCGATGTAGAGCAGGCCGTCGGCCTCGCCGGCGTCGTAGACGGGGACGATGTGCGGGTGGTCGATGGCCGCGGCCGCCTGGGACTCATGAGCGAAGCGCTTGCGGAAGGTGTCGTTGCGCGCCAGTTCGGGCGCCAGCAGTTTGAGCGCGACGGTGCGTTCCAGGCGCGTGTCGCGGGCGCGGTAGACGACGGCCATGCCGCCCTGGCCGATCTCGCTCTCCACCCGGTACGTGCCGATCCGGCGGCCGGTCAGTTCGGAGGGCCGTTCCACCGGGACGCCGGGCCGGAGCGGCTCGTCGCCCGTCATCGGTCCTCGCTCCCGGACGGTGCGGCGGGCTCCGCGAACGGTGTCGCCGCCGTGCCGTCGCAGTAGAGCCAGCCGTCCCGTTCGGCGTCGTAGACCCAGACGGACCCGCCGTCGACCACCACGCCCACGCGCAGGCCGTTGGTGGTCCGGCGGAACGTCTCGCCGTCCATCCGCCCGGCCGCCACCTCGTCCGCCGCGCGCCGGTAGCGGCCGAGCGTGTCCTCGATCCTGGCGAGGAGATCGCGGGCGTCGTCGGTCCGGGCGAGCGGAGCGCCCGCGGCGGGCGGGCCCTGCGGGAGCGGTACGAGGAGCCGGCCGTCCACCCAGGCCGCCCAGCCGTTGGCGCACAGCACCCGGCCCCAGTCGCCCCGCCGGTCCAGGAGCCGGACCGGCAGCAGCGGGTCCAGCGGTTCGGTGGGCGTCGCCCCGTCGGGGGCCGACCAGGTGGGCAGGCCGTCCGGCGGCACCACGTGGGTGGGCCGGAAGCCGTCGGCGGTGGTCATCGGGTCCATGCGCGGCCGCCCCTCACTTCCGCATGACCGCGGGCTCCTGGCGGCGCAGCAGCCGCACGACGATCAGGCCGAAGAGGGCCGACAGGACCACCATCATCGCCATGTCGAGCAGCCAGACGCCCGCGCTGTGACCGAAGAGCGGATCGGTGGTCAGCTTGCCCGGGACGAGGCGCTCCACGTCGAGCGTGCCGCCCATCGCGCCCAGCGCCCAGCGCGACGGCACGAGCCAGGAGAGCTGGCCCAGGACGGCCACACCGGCCAGCTTGAGGAACGCGCCGCAGAAGACGACCTGGACGATGGCGAGGAGCACCAGCAGCGGCATGGTGACCTCCTCCTTGCTCACCAGCGCCGACACCAGCAGGCCGAGCATCATGGCGGTGAAGGACAGCAGCGCGACGGCGAGGGCGATCTCCACGAGCGGTGGCATGAGGACGCCCTTGCCCCCGGGTGCGGAGGTACGGACGCCGAAGAGGGCGACGAGGGTCAGGACGACTGCCTGGCAGACGGTGACCAGGCCCAGGACGACGACCTTCGACATCAGATAGGCGGACCGGGACAGGCCGACGGCCCGTTCACGGCGGTAGATGGCGCGTTCCTTGACCAGTTCGCGGACGGCGTTGGCGGCGCCGGTCAGGACGCCGCCGACGCACAGGATCAGCAGGACGTTCATCGCGTTCTCGGTATTGAGCCGGCTGCCCGCGAGCGCCCGCGCCATGGCGCCCATCACGAACGGCAGGGCGATCATGATGGCGAGGAAGGTGCGGTCGGCCGTCAGCGCGGCGGTGTAACGGCGCACCAGGGTGCGCAACTGGGCGCCCCAGCTCTGGGCCTTGAGCGGAGCGGGGGCGGGCACGGGCGCGGGGACCCCGCCGAGGTGGGGCTGTTCGGTGGCGGCGCCGACGTACTGGCGGTACTGCGGCGAGGCGCGGTAGAGGCCCGCCCAGTCCCGGTCCTTGTCGTTCTCGAACGCCTCGAACGCCTCGGGCCAGCGGGGCTGCCCGAAGAACGGGAGGGTCTCCTCCGGCGGGCCGTAGTAGGCGGTGCGGCCGCCGGGGGCGAGGACCAGCAGCCGGTCGCACAGGTCGAGGCTGAGGACGCTGTGGGTGACGACGATGACGGTGCGGCCGTCGTCGGCGAGCTTGCGCAGCATGGTCATCACGGACCGGTCCATGCCCGGGTCGAGGCCCGAGGTGGGCTCGTCGAGGAAGAGCAGGGAGGGCTTCGTGAGCAGTTCGAGGGCCACGCTGACGCGCTTGCGCTGGCCGCCGGAGAGGCTGTGGATGGGCTGGTCGACGCGCTGCTGGAGACCGAGTTCGCCGATCACCTCGTCGACCCGGGCCCGGCGTTCGGCCTTGGCGGTGTCGCCGGGGAAGCGGAGCTCGGCCGCGTAGCCGAGGGCGCGGCGCACGCTGAGCTGGGTGTGCAGGATGTCGTCCTGCGGTACGAGGCCGATGCGCGCGCGGAGCTCGGCGTAGTCGTGGTAGAGGTCGCGGCCGTCGTAGAGCACGGTGCCGCGGTCGGCGGGGCGCAGCCCGGTGAGGGCGTTGAGGAGCGTGGACTTGCCGGCGCCGCTGGGTCCGACGACGGCGAGGAGGCACTTGGCGCCGACGGGGAAGGAGACGTCGTCGAGGAGGGTCTTGCGGTCCTTGCCGACCTGGACGGTGAGGTCCTGGACGTCGAGGGAGACCTCGCCGGTGTCGACGTACTCCTGGAGCTGGTCGCCGACGAGGCAGAAGGCGGAGTGCCCGATGCCGACGATGTCGCCGGGGCGCACCGGCGCGCGGTGCACAAGACCGCCGTTGAGGTAGGTGCCGTTGTGGCTGCCGAGGTCGACGATCTCGTAACCGCCGGCGGGCAGGGCGTGCAGCTCGGCGTGGCGGCGGGAGACGACGAGGTCGTCGACGGTGAGGTCGTTCTCGGCGCCGCGGCCGATGTGGACCGTGCGGGAGGGCAGCGGGCGTACGGAGGTGGGCTGCCGGAAGGTGCCGGTGGCGGCGGGGAGCGACACGGACGAGGGACGGCGCGCCGGGGGCGGGGGCGGTCCCTTGAGGACGGCGGCGGGGCCGTCGGCGGGGTTGCCGAAGCGGAGGACGCTGCCGGGGCCGACGTCCACGGCGCTCACCCGGCGGCCCTCGGCCCAGGTGCCGTTGGTGCTGCCGGTGTCCTCGACCGTCCAGTGGTCGCCCACGGGGCGCAGGATCGCGTGGTGCCACGAGACGCGTGCGTCCCGCAGCACGATGTCGCTCAGGGGATCGCGCCCCACCTGATAGCTCCGGCCCGGACTCATCGTGCGCGAGCCGCCGTCGGCCTCGACGACGAGTTCGGGGGCGGAGGGCGCGACCTGCCGCTCTCCCATACCCGGTATTTTACGGCGGGCAGCGCGCCCCCGCCTTCCGGCGACCGTGACCTCGGGGTGCGCCGGGCCGGTGGAGGGAGACCCCTGGTGAGCGCGGAGCGCGAGCGGCTGCCGGTGTTCGTCTACGGGACGTTGCGTCCCGGGCAGCGGAACCACTCGGCCTTCCTCCGGGGGCGGACGGTCGCGGAGGAACCGGCCCGGATGCGGGGGGCGGTGCTCTTCGAGGGGCCGGGGTATCCGTACGCGGTGCCGGACGCGACGGGGGAGGTCTTCGGGGACCTGGTGTTCCTGGCGGCGGACCAGCACGACGGGGTGCTGGCCGCGCTGGACCGGCTGGAGGGGAGTCTGCCCGGCGGGGCGGGGCGGCATTACGTGCGCGTCGAACGCCCGGTGCTGCCCGCGGGCGGCGGGACGGTGCGCGCCTGGGTGTACCTGGCGGGGGACGAGGTGGCGCGGCGGTTGCGGGCGGTGGGGACCCGGATCCAGGGCGGCCGCTGGCCGGTGTGACGGTTGCCGCTGCGCGGGGCCTTGTCCCCACCCCGCCCCTTCCCGTAACCGGGGGCTCCGCCCCCGGGCCCCCTTTTCCGCGCTCCGCGCGGTGTCCTCAATCGCCGGACGGGCTGATTTCAGCCCGTCCGGCGATTGAGGACATTCGGGAAGGGGCGGGGTGGGGAAATAGCCCGCCGCAGGCGCACCTAGGGAAAACCACCGTCCCCGTCTCACATCGTGAGCAGTTCCCACGAGACGTCAACCTCCCCGCGAGTTGACCCGTCTTCACCTGCGAGTCGACGGCACGTCACCGCCCCCTCACCGTCCGTTCGTTCAATGTAAACAGTTGATCAACTGTACGGACATTGTGAAATTTCCACTTTTCGTGGGCATGCCAATTCGGGCAGAGTCCTCCGCGGGACCACAGGTTCCCGCGGTACGCCGGAGACGGCGCCGCGCGCATGCAGGCGGCGGGCACGTCCCGTACCGCCCTCACGACAAGGGCGCTGAACAGTGCGTATATCCCCCACGAACCACAGACGAATAGTCACCGCCGCCGTCGCCGTGGTGACCGCCGCGACCATGGCGGGCACCGCCTTCGCGGCCACGCCCGACGAGGTCAGGGAGGCCGCCCGCGCCTCCTCCATATCCGCCTCGCGCACCGCCGCCAACGCCTCGCTCATCAAGGCCGCCGGCGCCGCCGCCCTCTCGCACGCCGCCGAGACCGGGGTCGGCAAGGACGACACCCTCAAGGTGAAGGACACCCTCGTCGACCCGGAGGGCAAGCGGCACGTCCGCTTCACCCGCGTCTACCGCGGCGTCCCCGTCGTCGGCGGCGACCTCGTCGTCCACCTCGACGCCAAGCAGAACTACCTGGGCGTCACCCGCGCGATCCAGCACAAGGTCTCCCTCTCCTCGGTCACCCCCAAGCTGACGGCGCCGCAGGCCGCGGCCAAGGCCGCCGGGGCCGCCAAGGGCTCCGCCGCCAAGACGGAGCTGGTCGTCGACGTCCGGGGCGGCAAGTCCGTCCTGGCCTACCGGGTGACCGTCACCGACAGCCGTACGCAGGAGACCGGCGGCCTCCACTCCGTGGTCGTGGACGCCACCTCCGGCACGGTGCTCAGCGACACCCCGCTGACCGACGCCTTCATCTCCCCCAAGCTCCGGAACAAGCTGCGCAGCCAGGGCAAGCAGGCCACCCCCAGCACCGGCCCCAAGGCCGCGCCGCCGCGCAAGGTGCAGCCGGACGCGGGCTTCCCGGCCCGGGCCGACGGCACCGGCGCCTCGTTCTTCGCCGGGAACGTCCCCCTCGTCACCACGCAGACCGCCAAGGACTCCTTCGTACTGAAGGACCCCAGCCGCGGCGGCGGGGAGACCCGTGACGCCGGTGGCAAGGAGCTCAACTACTTCTCCGAGGGGAAGGCGCTCACCGACGGCGACAACCGCTGGGGCAACGGCACGACCTCCGACTCCGCCACCGCCGCCGTGGACGCGCAGTACGGCATCACCAGCACCTTCGACTACTACAAGAGCACCTTCGGGCGCGACGGCATCAAGAACGACGGCGCCGGCCCGCACGCCCTGGTGCACTTCGGCGACAAGGTCGGCAACGCCTTCTGGTCCCCCGACTGCTCCTGCATGCTCTACGGCGACGGCGATGGAGAAACGTTCAAGCAGCCGCTGGTCGCCCTGGACGTCACCGGTCACGAGCTGAGCCACGGCGTGATCGAGGCGACGGCCGACTTCCAGCCGACCCGGGTCGACGCCCGGCAGAACCAGTTCGGCGAGGCCGGCTCGCTCAACGAGTCGCTCGCCGACATCTTCGGCACCGGCGTCGAGTTCCGCACCAACAACGCCGGCAACCCGCCGAACTACCTGCTCGGCGAGAAGCTCGGCCTGGAGCAGAAGTTCCTGCGCCGCATGGACAAGCCCTCCATGGACGTCCTTGAAGGCACCGTCGACTACTGGGACGCCGACTCCTTCGACCGCGAGGTGCACGCGGGCTCGGGCGTCTCCTCCCACGCCTTCTACCTACTGGCCGAGGGCAGCGGCAAGAAGACCGTCGGCGGCGTGGAGTACGACTCCCCCACGTACGACGGCAAGGCCGTCAGCGGCATCGGCCGGGAGAAGGCCGAGCAGATCTTCTACCGCGCCCTGACCCGCTACATGGTCTCGACGACGGACTTCCACGAGGCCCGCACGGCCACCCTCCAGGCGGCCGCGGACATGTACGGCGCGAACGGCACCGAGTACGCGGCGGTCGACCGGGCCTGGGCCGCGGTCAACGTCACGGCCGGGAACACCCCCAAGGAGTCGGTCAAGCGCTGACCCGGGCAGCGGCTCACCGACGTCCCCCCGGGGCACCACATCGGCGGTGCCCCGGGGGCTTTCCTTTCGCTCTTCCCCGCCCTTTCCCCCGCCTCCGGCGCACGGTGCGGGGCCGGGCCGCGGACCCGGTCCTCAACCGCCGGACGGGCCGGATCCCCGGGCGGGCCGAGGCGGCCGCGGGGCCGGCACGGGGGTGGCGGCGAGGTCACGCGTGTGGTGTTCCCACGCGGCGGCGAGGCGGTCGACGGCGGCCTCCAGCCGGTGCGGCGGCTCGGCGAACGACAGGCGGACGCCCGCGTGGTGGCGCCCGTCGACGCAGTGGGCCGCCCCGGGGGCGACGATGACGCCGTAGCGGGCCGCCAGATGCGCGTAGGTCTCGCTGTCGGCCACCGGCACCGTGACCCACAGCGAGAGACCGGCGGCGGGCGGCTCGGGCCGCCAGGCCGGCAGATGCCGGGCGAGGAGCCCGAGCAGCAGCTCGCTGCGGCCGCGCAGGACCGCCCGCCGGGCCTCGGACCAGGGTTCGTCGACCACCCGCAGCAGATGGGTGGCGAGCGTCTGCGCGGGGACCCCCGGCGCGCGGTCGTGGACGGAGCGCAGCCGCAGCAGCCGTTCGTGGAGCGGAGCCGGGGCGCGGATCCAGCCGACGCGCAGTCCCGCCCACAACATCCGGGACAGCGAACCGACGGCGACGACGCCGTCGTCGGCCGCCGCCAGGGGCGGGGCGGGCACGGGGTCCGGGCCGAGGACGAGACCCGCCCGCGCGAGGTCCTCCACGAGGAGCGCGCCGGTACGGCGAGCCGTGTGCAGCAGCGTCTCGCGCCGGGCCGCCGGCAGGGCCGCGGTCTCCGCGTAGACGACCGGGGCGGGCGACCGGGCGGCCGCACGGAGAACGGCCTGGGCGTCGAGGCCCCACCGGTCGGCGGCCACCGTGAGCGGCCTCGCGCCCCGGCCGGAGAGCGCCGCGAGCAGGTCCGCCGAGGTGGGGCACCCGGTCACGACCGTACGACCGGGCCCCGCGACCGCCTCGGCGACCAGCCGCAGCGCCTGCCGCGTCCCCGACGTCACGATCAACTGCCCGGCCGTGGTGGGCAGCCGGAGCCGGTCGGTGAGATGGGCGGCGAGGGCCGTGCGCAGCCGGAGCGTGCCCTCGGGGTGCAGGCCGTGGTCGCGGGCGTCGGCGAGAAGGTCGACCCCGGTCACGGAGGGCAGGTGGGAAGTGTCCGCCGGTACGGACAGCGAAAGGTCGATCGCCTCGCCGGCACCGGCCAGCCGACGGCGCAACAGCGCGGCGGCGGGGTCCTCCCGCACCCGGCCCGGTTCCTCGCGGGGCCTCGGGGAGCGTACGTACGTGCCGGAGCCCTGGAGCCGTCCCACGAGACCGGCCGCCGCCAGTTCCTCGTAGCCGCGCACGACCGTGCCCCGGCTCACCGCGAGGGCGTCGGCCAGCGGGCGTTCGGCGGGCAGCCGGTCACCGGCGGTGATCAGACGGCGCTCCACCGCGTCGGTGAGCGCCGCGGCGATGCGCCGGTAGCGCGGTCCCGGCCGGTCACACCAGCCGTCCAGCACCACGCGCACCCACCAGCCGACGTCCCGCTCCCTCTGGTCCATTCACCGAAATTGGCACTGTCCCCGCGCGATGGCAAGAGCGATGCTGGCGACGCCCGACCGGAGGAGAGCCTGCTACGGCCCCTCCGCCTCACCACCGAGACGGGCAAGGAGTCCCCGGCCCCGGAACGGGGGAGCGGGGCCGGGGACTCCTCCACCGCCCGGGGCCCGCCCCGGCACCCCACCGGGAGGACCTCATGGACCCGAGCCCCACGCTGGCCAGACGCTTCTGGGAAGCGGTCGAACCCCTGCACTCCGTGGTCTACTTCACGCCCGAGCCCGCCGACGCCGCCCGCGCGCTGGGCCTGCGGGGCTGGTGGACGGGGTACTTCACCGGGCGCGTCGCCCCGCTGGGACCGCTCGGCGCCGTGCCCGCGACCGCCGTCCTCTACGGCTTCGCGCCGGACATGGTGGCGCGGGCACTGCCCGGCGCCTGGGACCGCGCGACGCCGGACGCCGTGCTGCGCGCTCGTCTCGACGCGGTGGGGGCGGCCCTGGAACGTACGCTGCCGCCGGGCTCCGGCGACCGGCTGGCCGCCCTCACGGAGCTCCTCGAACACGCGGCGGCGGCCTGTCACTTCGACGGCAGGCCGCTGGCCGCCGGCTGGTCCCTGGTACGCCCGCCGGCCCCCGTCGCGGTGCGGGCGTGGCTGGCCGCGACCGTGCTGCGCGAGCACCGGGGTGACGGGCACGTCCTGGCCGCCGTCCACGCCGGGCTGCGCGGGCTGGACGCCACCCTCACGCACGTGGCCACCGGCGCCGTGCCCCGGGCGCTCTTCGAGGCCCACCGGGGGTGGACGGAGGCGGACTGGGAGGCCAGTCGGCGCAGGCTGCGGGCGCGCGGCCTGCTGGACCGCGACGAGCGGCTGACCCGGGCGGGCGGGGTGCTGCGGCGGCAGCTGGAGGAGGCCACCGACCGGCTCGCCGCCGACCCGGTGGCGGCGCTCGGCGCGTCCGGTGTCGAGGAGGCGATCCGGCTGGCCGTGCCGCTCAGCCGGCACCTCGTCGACACCGGTGTCGTCCCGGTGCCCAACCCGGTGGGGGTGCCCCGGCCCTGACCGGGCGGCAGCGGGGCCTACGTACCGGGCTGCGGCGACGGCTGCGGGCGTGCCGCCGGGTCCAGGGTCCAGCTGGCCAGCAGCCGCAGGGACTCGGCGGACGGGGAGCCGGGCTCGGCGTGATAGGTGATCAGCTGCTGGCCGGAGTCGGCGGGCAGCACCAGGGATTCGCACGAGAGGGTCAGCTCCCCCACGACGGGGTGGTGCAGCCGCTTGACCCCGAAGCACTTGTCCCGCACGTCGTGGGCGGCCCACAGGCCCCGGAACTCCTCGCTCTTGACGGACAGCTCCCCCACCAGCGCGCACAGCCCGGGGTCGTCGGGGTAACAGCCGGCCTCCAGGCGCAGCAGGGCGACGATGTCGGCCGCCTTGCGCTCCCATTCCACGTACAGGTCGCGGGAGCCGGGGTCGAGGAAGATCTGCCAGGCCATGTTGCGCTGCGGGGCGGGCACGGCGGCGAGGTCGCCGAGGAGCGCGCACGCCATGCGGTTCCAGCCGATGATGTCGAGCCGCCGCCCGAGGACGTAGGCCGGGACGCTGTCCATGGCGTCGATGAGGTGCTGCACGGCCGGCCGGACGCGCTGCGGGCGGCTGGGGGCCCGGCGGGACCGGGTGACCGGACGGGACAGGTGCGTGAGGTGGTCCCGCTCGGCCCGGTTCAGCCGGAGGGCGCCCGCGATGGCGTCGAGCACCCCGGCCGAGACGTTCTGCCCCCTGCCCTGCTCCAGGCGCGTGTAGTAGGTGACGCTGACCCCGGCCAGCTGCGCCAGCTCCTCCCGGCGCAGCCCGGGTACCCGCCGCCGGCCGCCGTGCGGCGTCAGGCCGACGTCCTCGGGGCTGAGGCGGGCTCGGCGGGAGCGGAGGAACTCGCTCAGTTCGGTGCGCTGGTCCATGGCCCCAGTATGCGGGGCGTTCCCGCAGGCCAGGGTGGCACTGTCAGGGATAGTCACGGCAGGAGCAGGCACACCGAGACTAGGCTCGGCCGGGTCCTGGCTAGCCTCGCCGGACGGCCGCATCCTTGGCCCCATGAACCACACCACTGTCCCCGCCTACGCCGCGCCGTCCCCGAAGGCCCCGCTGGAGCGGATCACCGTTCCGCGCCGTGCGCCGGGCGAGCACGACATCCTCATCGAGATCAAGTACGCGGGCATCTGCCACTCCGACCTGCACACCGTGCGCGGCGAGTGGGGCGACGACGGCAACTTCCCGATCGTCCCGGGCCATGAGATCGCGGGTGTGGTGGCCGCGGTCGGCTCCGGCGTGACCCGGTACGCGGTCGGCGACCGCGTCGGCGTCGGCTGCTTCGTCGACTCCTGCCGCACCTGCGAGAACTGCCTGGCCGGCCTCCAGCAGTACTGCACCGGCGAGCTCGGCATGGTCGGCACCTACGGGGCCACCGGCCGCGACGGTCAGGTCACCTACGGTGGTTACTCCACCCACATCGTGGTCGACGAGAACTACGCCCTGCGCATACCCGACAGCATCCCGCTGGACGCGGCGGCCCCGCTGCTGTGCGCGGGCATCACGCTGTACTCCCCGCTCGCCCACTGGAAGGCGGGCCCGGGCAAGAAGGTCGCCATTGTCGGCCTCGGTGGCCTCGGCCACATGGGAGTGAAGATCGCGCACGCCATGGGCGCCGAGGTGACCGTGCTCAGCCAGTCGCTGCGCAAGAAGGACGACGGCCTGCGGCTGGGCGCGGCCCACTTCCACGCGACGTCCGACCCGGCCACCTTCGAGGCCCTGGCCGGCACCTTCGACCTGATCGTCAACACCGTCTCCGCCGATGTCGACCTGGACGCCTACCTCGGCCTGCTGAGGACCGGCGGCACCCTGGTCCAGGTCGGCGCCCCGGAGAAGCCGCTGCCGATCTCCCCCTTCGCCCTGATCACCCAGCGCAAGTCGTTCGCCGGCTCGATGATCGGCGGCATCCCGGAGACCCAGGAGATGCTGGACTTCTGCGGGAAGCACGGCCTCGGCGCCGATATCGAGCTGATCCGCGCCGACCAGATCAACGAGGCGTACGAGCGGGTGCTGGCCAGCGACGTGCGGTACCGCTTCGTCATCGACACGGCGACGATCTGAGCCGTTCCGGCGTCTCTTCTTCTCTTCGCGGCCTTCCCCGGCGTCCCGCACCGGTGACGCCGGGGAAGGCTCGGGCCCGCTCCCGGCCGCTCTTGCGCGACTCCACGCGCGGGGGGCGTGCCGCGGGCGGGCCCCGCGCGATCGCCGGTGGCCGGTGCCAGACTGGGACCCGGCCCGGGACACCGCCCGCCGCGCCTGCGGGGTCGGCCCCGGCGAGGACCGTCGAAGGAGCACTCCACCATGCTCACCACAGACTTCGTGACCGGCGCGCCCAACTGGCTCGACCTCGGCAGCCCCGACACCGCGGCGTCCGCGGGGTTCTACGGCGCGGTGTTCGGCTGGGACCTTCAGTCCGCCGGGCCGGACGCGGGCGGTTACGGCTTCTTCCAGCTGGACGGCCGGACCGTGGCGGGGCTCGGCCCGCTCACCGAGGAGGGCGCGAGCCCGGCCTGGACGGTGTATTTCCGGACGCCCGACGCCGATGCCACGGCCAAGGCCGTGGAGCAGGGCGGCGGCAGGGTCCGGGTGGCCCCGTTCGATGTGATGGACGCCGGGCGGATGGCCTGTCTCACCGACCCGGGCGGTGCCGAGTTCGCCGTCTGGCAGCCCGCGGCGGTCCAGGGGCTGGAGCGGGCCTCGGAGACCCACAGCCTGTGCTGGGCGGAGCTGCACACCGCGGACCCCGAGGCCGCGTTCGCCTTCTACCGCTCGCTGTTCGCGTGGCGGAGCCAGGAGATGGAGATCCCCGGGATGACCTACCGGGTGCTGACCACGGCGGAGGGCGACGCCCAGGAGGCGGCGTTCGGCGGCGTCGTCCCGCTCCAGGGCGACGACGAGTCGCGCTGGGTGCCGTACTTCACCGTGGAGGACGCCGACGCGACCGTCGCCACCGCGCAGGAACACGGCGGCACGGTGCTGGTGCCCGCCGCGGACGTGCCGCAGGCCGGCCGGATCGCCTGGATCGCCGACCCGTTCGGCGCCCCCTTCGCCGTCATCAAGCCCGAGCCGCCGGCGGCCTGACGCCGGGCCGGGTGCGCGGCCCCCGTGAGAGGCCGCGCACCCGGGGCTCAGCCCTCCTCGGGGGCCTCCGGCGCCTCGGCCTCGGCCACCGCCGGCTCGCCCTCCTCCTCGGCCTCCTCCTCCGTGGGCTCCTCGGCCTGCGCGGCCACCACCTGGAGGACGGCGGCGTCCTCGTCGACGGCCAGGGTGCTGCCGCGCGGCAGCTCGATGTCCCCGGCCCGGATGGTGTGCCCGGCCTCCAGCCCCTCGACGGACACGGTGAACCCCTCCGGGATGTGGGTGGCCTCGGCCTCCACCGGCAGGGCGTTGAGGATGTGCTCCAGCAGGTTGCCGCCGGGCGCCAGCTCGCCCTCGGTGAGGATCGGCACTTCGACCGTGACCTTCTCGCCCTTCTTCACCGCCAGGAAGTCGACGTGGACGAGGAAGCCGCGGAGCGCCTCCCGCTGGACCGCCTTGGGGATGACGAGCTCGCCCTTGCCCTCGATGTCCAGCTTGATCAGCACGTTCGGGGTCTTGAGCGCCATCATCAGCGCGTGCCCGTCGAGGGCGACATGCTTGGGGTCCGCGCCGTGGCCGTAGATGACGGCCGGGACCTTGTTGGCGCGGCGGATGCGACGGGCATAGCCCTTGCCGAATTCGGTGCGCGGCTCGGCGGTCAGCTTTACCTCGGCCATGACGGCACTCCTCGTGTCCAGATGTAGCTGTCTGTAAGGGCGCCGGGAGTTTATCCAGCCTGCGGACGGTCTGCGCCGCCGCTGCTCCATCCGGCCCAACAACCGCCCCGAAGGTGCGCACCGGTGGCCCCGCCGGTGTTGAGCGGGCGCAGCTCGCGGGCGTCGGGTATCGACGCGGCGCAGTGTCCGCAGAGCTCGGCGAGCCGCCACAGCCGCCCCGCGCCGGTGTGGAGGATCACCTGCCCGACGGCCTCGCCCCGGCAGCCCGGGACGGTCCACGCGTGCCAGGCGCAGCCCTCCTTCCCGCAACGGCAGCCGCTGCCGGGCGGCGGGGGCCCGGCCGCGTGGCCGTGGGCGGCGAGGTGGCCCGCCGCGGCCGTGCGGGCCGCGGTGGGCGTGGGCAGGGGTACGGGATCGGGCCGGCATCCGGGCACGGAGCACCGGAGCGTCATGGTCCGCCGCTCCGGGTCCCGGTCGGTGGTGATGTTCACGGTCCAGAGCCGGCCGACGGCCGGTTCGGTGTGCTTCGCCACAACTCGCTCCCGAGGTCTTGGGTTTCCGTCCGGTTCCGGTCCTGTCACCGCGGTGCGCGGTGACAGGTTCCAGGGTGCGGTGGCCGGGCCCGTCGGAACATCCCCGGGGACGGGGATCGGCCGGAGGACGTCGTCGTCCCCCGGCCGGAGGGCGCCCCTGTCCCCCGCCGGAGGGCGGCCGGGGCGGCAGGCGGAGGGCGTCCCGCCGTATACGCGTTCGCCCGCCGGAACGATCCGGATCGGGCAGACTTTGCGGGCACCGTGCAGACACCGTCGCGAGGACGAGGGGAAGTCCATGAGCGGAATGCGAAGATTCAGTCGTCGAGGGCTCTTACGGGCGGGCCTGGGAGCCGGTGGCGTGGCGCTGGGGGCCCAGCTGGCGCCGCGGATCCCGGGCCCGTACCACCTGCTGGAGAGCCCGGCCTGGGCGGCGACGCCGGACGCCCGGGCGGCCTTCCCGGAGTGGAGCCGCTTCGCCCGGCTGGCCGACGGCACGTTCGACGAGGACGCCGATCCCCAGCTCGACATGAAGCCGGTCATCACGGCGCTCAAAGCCCAGAACGTCAATGTGATCGAGGTCGACACGATCCTGTCGAACTGGGTGACGGAGGCGGATTTCACCACGCACCTGGGGAAGATCAAGAGCTTTGTGGAGCTGGCGCACGCCGCCGGCATCCGGGTGGTGATGTACTACCCGTCGCTCGAAGTGATCACCATCGGCGGCGAGAAGGGCAAGTCGTTCTACAAGGACGGCGACGGGAAGTCCTGGGTGCAGCGTTCCCTGGACGGCAGGCCGAACGTCTTCTACGGCAGCCTGGTGGTCTGGGTGGACCCGGGTGACGAGAGCTGCTGGGTCAGCCCCAACTCCCCCTGGCGGGACTTCTACCTGGGCCGGATCAAGGCGCTCGCGCGGACCGGTCTGGACGCCGTGTGGCCGGATGTGCCGATCTACTTCGACGGGGCGCTGAGCTGGTGCGACGGCTCCACCTGGGCGGCCGACGCCTTCCGGGCCGACACCGGGCTCGCGCTGCCCGCCAAGGACGACTTCAGCAGCCTGCCCTTCCGGCGCTACGTCGAGTGGCGGCACCGCAACCTCAACCAGTGGCAGCTCGACATCGCCGCCGCCGGCCGGTCGGTCAACCCGGACCTGGTGACCTTCGTCGAGACGGTCAGCATGGACTACCAGTACGCCACCTCGGTCGGCCTCGACGGGGCGTACCTCCGCAAGGCCGAGGGCGTGAGCCATGTCTGGGAGGTGGACATCCTCGGCAACTACGACGGGATGCGCCACGCCACGGCCACCGACTGGACCTGCCTGATCTCGATGTACAAATACGCGCGGGCGGCCAGCGGGACCAAGCCGGCGTGGGCGTTCTCCTACGGCTGGAAGGCCGACGACGCGGCGCTGGTGATGGCCGAGCTGCTGGCGGCGGGCTGCAATCCGTACGAGGTCAAGAGCCCGTTCAAGGCCGCGTCGACCGACAAGGCGATGCGCACCCGGATGTACGCCTTCGTCGCCGCCAACCAGGAGAAGCTGTACAACGCCGCCCCGGCGGCCCAGGTCGGCGTCTACCACTCCTCGGCGTCGCGGGACTTCGTCAGCCATTCGATCGGCAGCGGCATGTACGCCAACGCCAAGGCACCGGCCGGGATCAAGTCCGGCGACTGGTGGAGCACGGGCAGCGCGGAGGAGAGCTGCACCACCAAGGAGTGGCTCGGCGAGTTCCGCGGCACGGTGAAGGCGATGGTGTACGCGCACGTCCCGTTCTCCACCGTGACCAGTCCCGGGCTCACCGCCGACGACCTGACCCGCTTCCGGGTGCTGATGCTGCCCAACCTCCAGGCGGTGTCGGACCAGGAGGCCGAGGTGCTGCGCGGCTTCGTCTCCGGCGGGGGCACGGTCGTGATCACCGGCCCGGCGCCCACGGGCCTCGACCAGTTCGGCTCCGCCCGCGGTGAGTACGCGCTGGCCGACGTGCTCGGCTTCCGCAAGGCGGACCCGCTGCCCGCCACCAAGGAGAATCGTTTCGGCGCGGGCACCTGTCACTACGTCAGGAACCTGATCGGCAAGAGCTATCTGGCCTCGACGGACCAGCCGAGCGCCGATCTGCTCCTCGCGCCGGTCCGGGCGGCCGTCACCCCCGCGGTGACGCTGACCGGCGACCCCAGGATCCATCTGGAGGTGAGCACGCTCGGCGACGACACCGTCGTCCAGCTGGTCAACTTCACCCACTGCCAGGACACGCCGACCGCCTTCCGCACCACCCCGGCCGCCTGTACGGTCGCGGTCGCGGTCCCGGCGGGCAAGCGGGTGCTGTCCGCCACCGTCAGCACGCCGGACACGCCCTCGCCCGCCCCGCAGCCGGTCGCCTGGCGGGTCACCGGCTCCACGGCCACGGTCGATCTGACGGTGGCGCAGTACTCCCTGCTGACCGTCACCACCGGCTGAGCGGCCCTCACCGGGTGACCGCCCCGGGGGCGGGGATCCGCCACAGCGAGGTCGGCCGGTCCTCGTCCCCCGGGTGGGTCTCGAAGGCGATCCACCGGCCGTCCGGCGACCAGCTGGGCGCGCCGTCGTAGCCGCCGGGGCTCCGGGTCACCCTGACCGGGGCCCCGCCGGCCGCGGGGATCACAAAGATCTGCGGCACGTCCAGGCCCCCGGCGGTGGAGGAGAAGACCACCGACCTGCCGTCGGGCGACCAGCTGGGGTCGGTGTGCTCGCCGGGGCCGTCGGTGAGCCTGCGCAGGCCGGTGCCGTCCGCGTTCATCACGTACAGCGCCCACGCGTCGCTGTTCCGCTCCCGCCGCTGGAAGACCAGCCGGTCCCCCTTCGGCGACCAGTTGGGCTGCCGGTTGTCCGTCCCGGTGGCGGGCCCGTCCAGCAGCCGCGTCGCCCCGCTGCCGTCGCGCCGCACCTTCCACAGGGAGCCGAGCGCGGCCCGCGACGGCCGGCGCCGCTCGCTCCCGGTCTCCTCCTCCAGGCTCTCCTGGAAGACGATCCACTGCCCGTCGGGCGAGAAACTCGGCTCCAGGTAGCCCGACTCACCCCGGTGTTCGGTGACCCGTACGGGTTTCCCGGCGCCCGGCGGCAGCACCCACACCTCGTCGCGCCCGGCCCGGTCCGAGGCGAAGGTGACCCCGGCGGAGGGGTGCCAGCTGGCGCCCGGGAGGTTCACCGCGGCCCGGTCCGACTCGTCGAGCAAGGTGCCGGCGGAGCGCCCGGAGGCCGCGCGCTCGTCGAGCGGAACCACGCGGAGGGCCGCGGCACCCTCGTTGTAGCCGTCGTGGAAGAGGGTGAACAGCATCCGCCGCCCGTCGGGCGAGAACGCGGGATTCTGCGCGCTGGCCTTCCCCTGCCCCCGGTAGACGAGCCGGGCACCGTCGGCACGGATGCCGGTGGGGCCGGGCGGCTCGGGACCGGACTCCCGGGACGAACCGCACGCGGTGAGGAGGAGGGCGGCCAGGGTGACGGCGAGGACGAGCTGTCGACTGCGCACGCCCCGACGATAGGGGGTGACGCGGGCGTACCGCTCGGGTGTCCGACGATACGGCCGGCCTCGGTGTGACACCGCCGTCCACGGGTCGCGGCGTCGCGCGCCCGTGGACGTGTCCCATGGAGCGGCCGCACGGCACTCTTCCCGGCCCTTCCGTCCGGTCCCCACGACCGCTCGTGAACCGGTTCGCACACTCAGCGCAGCAGAACCGGCAGCTCCTCCAGCCAGTTCATCGTCATGCTCTGCTGCCGCCGCACTTTCTCCGCCGGCACCGCCAGCCGCATCCGGGGGAAACGGTCCAGCAGCCGGCCGAAGAGGACCTCCATCTGCGCGTACGCGAGCAGCGAGCCGATGCAGCGGTGGGTGCCGTGGCCCATGGCCAGGTGCTGGTGGTCGGTGCGGGTGATGTCGAAGCGGTGCGGGTCGGGGAAGCGGCGCGGGTCGCGGTTGGCGGCGCCCACGGCGATCAGCAGGAACTCGCCTGCGGGGATGGTCAGGCCCTCGCCCAGGGCCACGGGCTCGGCGGTGTGGCGCGGGCCGACCGCCCGGAACGGGCCCTCGTAGCGCAGGCATTCCTCGACCGCGCCGCGCAGCAGGCCGCGGTCCGCGAGCAGGGCGGCGTACTGATCGGGGTGGCGGAGGAGGGCGTACACCCCGTTGGTGAGGGCGTTGGCCGTCTCCACGCCCGCGATGAGGAGGAGGAACGCGGCCGAGGCGAGTTCGTGGCGGCTCAGGGCGCGGCGGCCCGCTCGCCTCGATCCCAGCGTGGACAGCAGGCCCCGGACCGGCTGGGCGCGGCCCCGCTCCATCAGCCGCTCGCCGAAGTCGGCGATGAACTGGGACGACTTCTGGTCGCCCGGTGAGCTCCGGCCGCACATGAGGGGCTCGAACCAGGCCGGGAACGCCGCCTGTTCGTCGTCGCGCAGGCCGAGCAGCTCGCCGATCACGGCGATGGCGAAGGGGTAGGCGATCCGCGCGCGGAACTCCACGGGATCGGAGCCGCGGAGGGCGCCGAGCGTGTCGTCGGCGAAGACCTCGACGCGGCGGCGCATCGCCTCCACCGGGCCCCTGCTGAGCGCCTGCTGGGTGCTGTGGCGCAGGCGCTGGGCGTCCGGCGGATCGGCGCCGATCATATGGGCCCGGATGCGGGGGCTCGTCTCGCGCCGCCGTTCCGGGCGCGCGGTATGTCGCTCCCGGCGGTCGGGCCGCTTCCACTCGTCCTTGCGGACGTCGGGCGAGGCCAGCAGCGCACGCGCCGCCTCGTAGCGCGGGACGAGCCACAGGCGGCTGCCGCTCACCCCGGTGACCAGGGTGGCGGGCGCCCGGTCCCGCAGGGCGTCGAGAACGGGGTGGGCGTCCTGGAAGAAGGCCGGGGTGAAGATCTCAGGCGGTGGTGCGACGGTCCGGTCGGGTGACACGGCGATCCTCCTCGAACGAGTGAGCAGGGCGGGTCGTCAGCGGCGCGGCGCCCCGCAAGCCTACCCACAGTGTCCGAGTGATTACACATCGCTACCTACGGTCCGTCGAAGCGGCGCCGACGGCCTTCACCACCCCCGTATCCGCCGCCTCGCTCAGCTCACCCGCCGACATCCGTACCACCCGTGTCGCTATGCCCAGCAGCGCCGGCCGATGGGTCGTCATGACCACCGTCCGGCCCGCGACCAGCCGGCCCAGCGCGGCCACGACGCACCGCTCCGTCTCCGGGTCGAGCCCCGACGTCGGCTCGTCCAGCAGCACGATCGGCGCGTCCGCGAGCAGTGCGCGGGCGATGCCCACCCGCTGGCGCTGGCCGCCGGAGAGGCCCGTGCCGCAGTCGCCGAGCCGGGTGTCCAGACCGTCCGGCAGCAGGTCCGCGAAGTCGGTGACCAGCGCCGCCTCGGCCGCCGCCCGGACCTCGGCCGGGCTCGCGTCCGGGCGGGCGTAACGGATGTTGTCGGCCAGGGTGCCGGCGAAGAGGAAGGTGTCCTGGAGCACCGCCGTCACCTGCCGGCGCAGCCACCGGTCGGGCAGTTCGGCGGTCGTCGTGCCGTCGATGCGCACCGCGCCGCGCGTGGGCCGGTACAGCCCCGCGATCAGCGCGAGCGCCGTGGACTTGCCGGCCCCGTTGGGCCCGGTCAGCGCCACCCGTTCGCCGCGCCCGACGGTCAGGTCGAGCCGGCGCAGCGCGGGCCGCTCCCCATACTCCATCGCGACCCCGGTGAAGTCGATGCGGCCCGCCGCACGGTCCGGCAGCCCGGCGGACGGCTCGGCCGCGGGCGTGCGCAGCGGGCACGGCTCGTCGAGGATCGTCGCGATCCGCTCCGCCGACGCCTGGCCCTGCGCGAAGGTGCCGGCGAGCTTGGACAGCGCGCGCAGCGGGGCCACCATCCCCGTCAGATAGCTGAGGGCGACGACGAGATGGCCGACGCTCCACCAGCCGCGCAGCACGCCCGTGCCGCCCACCCACAGCAGCGCGGCCGTGCCGACCGCCGTGGCCGACTCCAGCAGCGGCACCCGGCGGGCCTGCACGTCCGCGGCCTCCAGGCCCGCGCGCAGCACACCGTCGCTGCCCGTGGCGAAGTGCCGGTCGTGCAGCTCCTGGCGGCCGAAGACATGGATCGTCCGGATCCCCTGGAGGGCCTCGGCGACGAGCCCGGTCAGCTGCCCCTCCGCCTCCCGGCGGCGCCGCGCGGCCCGGCGCCCGCGCCGCCGGTTGCGGACCCCGACGAGGAGGATGAGCGGTACGCAGCCGACGCCGATCAGCCCGAACCGCCAGTCCAGGAAGAGCAGCGCCGCCGCGTACCCGGCGACCGAGAGCAGTCCGGGGAACAGCACCGAGAAGAAGGCGACCAGACTGTCCTTGATCCGGCCGCAGTCGGTGATCACCCGGCTCGTGGACTCGCCCACGGCCTGTCCGTCGTGGTAGATCAGCGGCAGCCGTTGCAGGTGGCCGAACGTCTCGCGGCGGATCGCCACGCTCATCCGCTCGCCCACCGCGCCCATCACCCGGTCACCGGCGTAGTCGAAGGCGGCCGACACCAGGGCCAGCAGGATCACCGCGCCGGCGGCCGTGGCGAGCATGGTGCTCCGCTCGGGGCCGAAGGCGTCCAGCGCGGCGCCCAGCGGATTGGCCGAGCCGCTGCCGCCCAGCACCCGGTCGACGACGGCCGCGATCGGCCAGGGCGTCACCAGGTCCGTGGCCATCTCGCAGATCCGCAGCCCGACGCCGAGCAGGAGCCGGGGCCGGTAAGGGGTGCCGAAGCCGCGGAAGAGCCGTGCCACCTGCCGGCCCCGGCGCCCCTCGCTCATCCGGCCAGGGCCGCCGCCGCGGCCCCGGGCAGGGCACCGGCCCTGACCCGTTCCCGCAGCGCCCGGTTGCTCCCGTCCGGATGAACGCCGTGCCGGGCCATGGCCGCCAGCACCACCGGGGCGAGCGGGGGATCCGCCGCCACCATCTCCCTCAGCAGCGAGGCGAACTGGTTACGCCGCTTCCGCTCCTCGGCCAGGGCGGCGGCCGTGACCTGCCCGGCCGCCTCCGCGCCCGTACCGGAGCCGAGGCGCACCAGCCCGCGCAGCAGCATGGCGACGAACCGGTCGCCGTCACCGCCGCCCTCCAGCACGGCCCGGTGCGCCGACCACAGGGCCGACGCCCAGACGGTGCCGTTGGCGTGCGCCTGCCCGCCCCGGCCGGGCCGCAGATAGGCCATGGTCCAGCGCCGGTCGAGGCCGCGCCGGCGCTGGTCCCACGCGGGTACGTGGCCGCGGTGCCAGCCGTAGATGTCCGGGGTGCCCAGCGTGATCGCCGTCAGGAAGTCGGCGGTGCCCTCGTCCAGCGCGTTCTTCCCGCTGTGCTGCCCGTCCGGCGGCCGCAGCCGGTTGACCTTGAAGTCCGCGGTGTGACGGCAGATGTGGTGTCCCACCTCGTGGCAGACGATCGCCGCGTTGTGCGCCGGAGCGTGGAAGTACGGGCCGCCGGACGGTCCCGGGAGGTAGGCGCTGCCGCCGCCGAGGTGGACCTCGCCGGCCCAGGAGATCCGGTACGGCTCGGCCGGGTCCGCCCCGCCGGGCAGCCGGTAGTGCCCGCCGCCCCAGCGGGCGGGCGTGTCGTGCGCCCCGATCCGTACGGTCAGGTGCGGCAGCGGCCGGCCCAGCAGCCGGGCGGCCGACCGCAGGAGCCGCTGTGCCCGGTAGGCGGTGTTGCCGACGCCGAAGGCGCGCGCCCGCCGCTCGGCTCCGGCCGCCGCCAGCGGGCCGCCGCCCGCCGCCGGTTCGACGGCCAGGGACGTACCGCCGGAGTCGTCGAAGAGCGCGCCACCGCGTTCGTCGCGCACGGTCACCTCCGGGGACCACAGCTCGGCGGGCCCGGTCACCTCCGCGTCCAGCTCCACCTCGGCGAGGGTCCCCGGGCCGGGGGTGCCGTCCTCGCGGTAGGCCCCGACCCGGATCACCTGCCCCCCGCCGCGGCCGTGGCGAGGGGGCCGGCGAGCAGTTCCACCGCGGCCCCGTCGGCCAGCCGGGCGGGTGACAGCACCGGCAGTCCGGTGACCGCCGCGGCCTCCCGCACCGCCAGCGGACTCGCCGTCACCAGCCCGCTCACGGCCAGCACCCGCACCCCGAGCGCGGCCAGCAGGTCGACGCCCGCGCGTGCGGCCAGCGCGTCGCCCACCGCGAGCACCACGCCGTCGCAGACCTCCGGCAGCGCGGCCGTGAGCGTGCGGGTCTCCTCCTGGAGCAGCCCGTCGGCGAGTTCCAGTACGACCGCGTCGGCGCCGTCGTGGACCAGCGCGTCCCGCATGGCCGTCATCGTGGCGAGGAGCCGTGCCACGGGATAGCCGAAGGTCGACGGCATCCCGAAGTCCAGGAAGTCGGTGACGTGCCGGGCCCCCGCGTCCAGATAGGCCCAGCGGTCCTTGCCGCTGCCGGTCCCGGTGACCTTCGCGGCGCCCGGCACCAGTCCCGCGCGGGCCCAGCCGGTCAGCAGGCCGGCCGCGGTGGTGGTCTTGCCGGCGTTCATCGAGGAGCCGACGACCGCCAGCGCCCGGACCGGACCGGCCGGCGGCGGAGGGGCGGGGCGGGCGAACCGGTCGAGGGACAGCGGCCGGTCGTCCTCGCCGGTCAGCGCGCCCAGGATCGCCAGCTCGGTCGGCGCCGCGCAGCCGGTGTGCCAGGAGACGGCGGTGCCGACGACGCCCCCGGAGGTCAGCAGGTGCGCCCGGGGGCCCGGCCGGTGGTAGCCCTCGTACGAGTCCGTCGCGTAGCGGTTTCCGCAGGCGCCCACCACCAGATCGCCGGCGTGCAGCCGGACCCGTCTGCCGTACGCGTCCTCCAGCCTGCCCCGGCCTCCCACCCGGCTCACGGAGGCCACCACCAGGTCACCCGGCCCGGGCGGCGTGGCGAGCCCGCCGAGCCGGCACCGGCCCGGCTCGGTGACGCCCCGGGTGACATGGCTCCACTTCGCCGTGGACAGATCCCTCATCAGCTCTCCCAGCGGGCGTGCGCATCCCTGCTGACGCAGCGTCACCCGCGCCCTCATGGTCAGCGTCCCGTGGCACCTCGGCAATCCGGCACACCGGGCCTTGGCCAACTCATGGAATGGATGATTCCGTTAGGTGGGACGTACGGAGCCGGTACGGGAGGATCCCCCGCGGCCGCGGCCCGTGACGGGCCCCGTGTCCCCCATCGGATGGGTTACGGGTGATGAGCTGTTGCGCGACGTGCGGGTGCGCCACACTCCGCCCAACCGGAGATCGCGGGTTGCACGGCGAACAGGGCGGGGGCCTGGACATGGACGTCGGCTACGGAACGGACGGCAGCGGCTTCGAGGTGGTCGTCGCCGGGGCGGGCCCGACCGGCCTGACCCTCGCCTGCGACCTGGCCCGGCGCGGCGTGCGCGCCCTGCTCGTCGAGCGGGGGAGCAGGCTGTTCCCCGGCTCGCGGGGCAAGGGCATCCAGCCGCGCACCCAGGAGGTGTTCGACGACCTCGGCGTCATCGAGACCGTACGGGCCGTCGGCGGGCCGCACCCCACCATGCGCCGCTGGGAGAACGGCGAGCCGCGCGGCGACTGGGACATGTTCCAGCGCTACGCCCCCACGCCGGAGATCCCCTACCCCGAGGTGTGGGCCGTCCCGCAGTGGCGCACTCAGGAGATCCTGCACGCCCGGCTGCGGCGGCTCGGCGGGGACGTCGTCTTCGGGGCGGCCCTCACCGGGCTGGCCCAGTGGGACGACGGCGTCGAGGTCCGGCTCGCCCACGGCCCGGAGGGCCGGGAGCTGACCGTGCGCGCCGCGTACGTGGTCGGCGCGGACGGCGGCCGCAGCAGCGTGCGGGCCGCCCTGGGCATCGGCCGGAGCGGGGAGACGGTCGACGTCCGCCCCGCGATCGTCGCCGACGTCCGGGTCGACGGCCTCGACCGGGACCGCTGGCACGTATGGCCCGAGCCGAAAGGCGGCGGCCTCGCGCTGTGCCCGCTCGCCTGCACCGACTCCTTCCAGCTCCAGGCCCACTTCGAGGACGAGGACGCCCGCCCCGACATCTCCGAGGAGGGGGTGCGCCGGCTGATCGCCGAGCGGACGCACCTCGCCGCCCACGACGTGCGCGAGGTCCTGTGGGCCTCCCACTTCCGGGTCGAGGCCGCGCTCGCCGACTCCTACCGCTCCGGCCGCGCCTTCCTCGCGGGCGACGCCGCGCACGTCCACTCGCCGGTCGGCGGCCAGGGCCTCAACACCGGTGTACAGGACGCGTACAACCTCGGCTGGAAGCTCGGCCTCGTCCTGCGGCACGGCGCCGACCCCGCCCTCCTCGACACCTACGAGCGGGAGCGGCGGCCGGTCGCGGCCGAGGCCCTCGCCGTCGGCACCCGGCTGCACCGCACCGCCCGGCTCACGGACCGCATCCCGGCCCGGCGGCGCGGCGCCGCCACCCGCCAGCTGGCGATGGGCTACCGGGGCGGCGTCCTCGCCGTCGAGACCCGGCGGGGCCTGCCCGGGGACGCGCTCCAGGCGGGCGACCGCGCGCCCGACGGCCCCTGCGGCGAGGGCCGCCTGTTCGACCTCTTCCGCGGTCCGCACTTCACACTGCTGGCGTTCGGCCCGGTGGAGCTGCCCCTGGTCGCGTCGCCCCTGGTGGTGACGCACCGGGTGCCGGTGGAGTCCGGCGGCGTGAGCCGCGCGTACGCGGCCCGGGGGCTGTTCCTGGTGCGGCCGGACGGGTACGTGGGGTGGGCGGGGGACAGCGCGGCCGGGGTCATCGACTACCTGGGACGGCTGGGGCTCTCCTGACGCCGGCCGAAGCCCGGTGTGCGGGACCCGGCGGCTAGGAGAGCAGCAACGCCCGGTCCCAGTCCGGCGGTACCCGCGTCGCGGCCGACAGGAGGGCCAGGACCGTGCCCGCCGCCCCGTCGAGGAAACCGGGGCCGTCGGCCGCGGCCTTCAGCCGGGCGGCCGACGCGGCGACGAGCGCGGCCACCGCGCCGGTGAGCTCCGGGTCCCCGGTGTCCTGGGCGAAACGCACCGTGATCTGGAGGAGCCCGGCCAGGCCGTGGCAGAGGCCCGTGCCGTCCGGGGGCGGGCGCCGGTGGACGGCCTTCAGCGCGCGGACGGCGAGAGCCCGGAGGGGCGCGTCGTCGAGTGCCGTGCCCGCGAGCCACAGGGCGCGGGCGATCCCGGGGGCCCCTCGGCACCACGAGGCGCGCGCGGCCGGCGGACATACGGGCGTGGGGCCGCCGGGTGGCGGGAGCGGGACCAGAGCGGGCCAGTCGGGGCCCTGGGCGTCGTCGGTCCGGCGGGCGGCGAGCCATCCCGCCAGCCGGACGACCGCCGCGCGCTGGCCGGGGACGGTGACGCCGCCGCCGAGGGCCAGGGACAGCAGGGAGAGCGGGCCGGCGATGCCGTGGGCCACGCCGCAGTCGAGGGCACCGTGCGGGAAACGCGCCCGCCGGTCGGGGTCGTTGATGGCTTCCGGTGGGGTGAACCAGTGGGGCGTACCGGCCCGGTCGGCGCCGCTCAGCGCGACGAGGGCGGTGAGCACGTCGCGCAGGGCCGCGCGGGCGGCCGGTTCGTCGTACCGGCACAGCAGGTACGCGCCGGTGCCGGTCGCCCCGGCGATGACGTCGAAGGCCCGGGGCGGCGGGCCGTGCGGGGTCGCGGCGAGCGCGCGGGCCCGTAGCGACGCCTGTTCCACGACGCGCTCGTGCGCCGCGGTGCGGGGCGGGGCGGCGGGCGACAGCGACCAGGCGGCGAACGCGAGGCCGGCGAGCCCGCCGAACAGCCCCGGCGCGGCGGTGGGTCCGCCGAGGCGCGCGGCGCCCTCGACCGAGGCCGCGAGGTACCCCTCGGCCATGGCGCCCCAGCCCTCCCCCGGCAGGCAGCGGTCCAGTTGCCGGAAGGCCAGGACGAGCCCCGGGCCGCCGTCGGCGAGGTCGGGGTGGACGCGGGCGGGCACCCGGCGCGGCCGGCCCACGAGGCCGGAGACGAGTTCGAGGGCGTCGGCGGCCGCGCGGTCCCGGAGGACGGCCGTCCGAGGCGGGGTGCTGTCGGGCAACGCGGGGTCTCCTGCGGGGGCGTGGGGAACGGGCGGAGGTTCCGTACGGCCCGGTCACGGCGACCGTACGGAACCTCCTGACAGCGTCGGACCGACGGCGTCAGGACTCCTGGCAACGCGGTCCGATGTCAGTGCACTGACCGCTCGTCCAGTCGGTGTCACAGCACATCACCGGTTCCAGCGTCCGTTCGTCCGTCTCCGGCAGTTCCTGCAGCTCCAGAACCTCTGTCTCCATCTCTCTCACCTCCCTCCGGGGTGGTCGGGGTGGTCGGGGTCGCCGTCCGCGCGAGCGCGGCGGTGGTGCCCCGCCCGGCGGTGTCGAGCAGCCAGGGCCGGTCGCCGCCGTGGGCGAGACGCAGGAGGAAGTCGAGGACGCCGGCGAGCCCCACGTGGTAGCTCGCGTGCACCTCGCGGAGGGTCTCGTCCGGCACCAGCAGCCGGCCGTCGCGCCGGGCCGCCCGGAGGTAGAGGCAGTCGGCGGCCTCGGCCGCCCACGCGCGGTAGCGCTCCCGGCCCGTCGCGTCGGCGAGGTCGAGCAGCAGGTGGGCGTTGCCCGCGACGCCGTGACAGGTGCCGGGACCGAGCCGCCAGCGGTCCCGGTGCACGGCGACGGCGGCGCGTTCGGCGTACTCGCGGAAGGCCGTCTCACCGGTCGCCCGCCACAGCCGGACCAGGAGGGTGCCGATGCCGGAGGCGCCGTGGCACCAGAAGTCGAGGCCCATGCGCTCGGTCCGGCCCGGCCCCTTGGGCCAGCGCGCGGCGTCGCCGTCCCGTTCGGCCACCGCGCACAGGGCGTGGCCCCCGGCGGCGGCGATGTCGACGAGCTCGGGCCGGCCGAGGTCGCGGCCCACGGCGAGCAGGAACGCCGCGTGCCCGGCGACGCCATGGCCGAAGCCGTAGGAGGCGGAGCCCGCGAGCTCGGCGCGGTGGGCGGGGCCGAGCGGCCAGTCCACGCCGCGGGCGCCGGGCCGGGCGGTGAGGCCCAGCAGCCGGTCCGCGCACTCCGACGCGCGGTCGGCGAAGCGCGGGTCGCCCGTGGTCCGCCACAGGCGGAGCTGGGCGAGACCGGCACCGGCGAGGCCGTGGCAGACGTCGGGGGCGTGCCAGTCGAGGGGGATGCGCAGGGCGTACTCACGGGCGCGCCCGGCCAGCGCGCGGTCGCCGAGGGTACGGGCGGCGTCGTGGAGCGCCCAGACCGCGCCGGAGCGGCCGAAGTAGAGACCGGGCAGGATCCGGCTGGGCAGGGTGAGCCGTTCGTCGAGCCAGTGGGCGGCGGTCCGTAACACGGCCCCGGTACCGGGGTACGCGCCGGAGCGGACCGCCCGGTCGAGCACGGCCAGCACACCGGCGGCGCCCAGCTGGACGTTGCAGGGGTCGCCGTACGGGAGGGAGCGGGGCGGCGGCCACAGGTACTCGCCGGAAGGGGTGAGAGTCGCGGCGAGGTGGGCGAGGCCGTCGTGGAGGAGACGGTGGACCCGGGTGGGGGTGAAGGTGACAGCGGGAGTGGTGGTGCGGGGAACGTCACGGGTAGGTGTCACGGTGGGGCACGGGGTCCCGACGGCGGCCGGTACGGCGCCCCCGGTCCGCGGGCCGACGGGTTCCGGGGGCCGGGAGACGGCCGGCACGACGGGCTCGGGCGACCGTACGACGGCGGGTTCCGGGAACTCAGGAGCGGTCGGCGCAACGGGCGGCCGGGGCTCGGCGGCAGCCGGCGCGACAGGCTCCGACCGTACAGCGGCGGGTTCCGGAGGCTCGGGGGCAGTTGACGCAACGGGCGGCCGGGGCTCGGCGGCAGCCGGTACGACCGGCTCCAGCGACCGTACGACAGCAGGTTCCGGGAACTCAGGAGCAGTTGACGCAACGGGCGGCCGGGGCTCGGCGGCTGTCGGCGCGGCCGGCTCCGGCCGTACAGCGGCGGGTTCCGGAGGCTCGGGGGCAGTTGACGCAACGGGCGGCCGGGGCTCGGGGGTAGCCGATACGACCAGCTCGGGCGACCGTAAGACAGCGGGTTCCGGAAGCTCAGGAGCAGTTGGCGCAACGGGCGGCCGGGGCTCGGCGGCTGTCGGCGCGGCCGGCTCCGACCGTACGACAGCGGGCCCCGGGCGCTCGGCAGCAGTCGGTACGACCGGTTCGGTCCCTACGCCCGGTTCGGCCCGTAGGAAGGCCGCGGCCTTCTCCAGCGGCCAGCGGGCCGGGCCCCCCGCCGTGAGGCCGAGGACGAGCGGCGCGAGCGCGTGCAGGGCCCGGCAGTCCGGGGCCGCGGCCTCGACGAGCGCCGCGAGCCGGTCGCCGGCCGGCCGGGCCGGCGGCGTGTCCGCGGCGAGCACCGGGTTGATGCCGGAGGTGACGTGGAGGAGGGTGGCCCCGAGGCTGAAGCAGTCCGCTTCCGGGCCGGGCGCGGGCGGTGGGTCCCCGCTGTCGCGGCCGGGGCCGTCGAGGCCCTCGGACGCGGCGGCACCACCGACCGGCCCCGCCAGGTGTTCCGGCGCCGTGAACCCCGGCGTGCCCGCCGCGTACGCCCGGCCGCCGGGGCGGACCGCGCACTCCAGGTCGACGAGTACGGGCACGTCGTCCGGCGTCATCATCACGTTGCTCGGTTTGAAATCGCGCACCACGTAACCCGCCGTGTGCACCTCACCGAGGAGGCGGGTGAGGTCGCGGGCCAGCCGCCACGCCGGGGACACCGGCAGCCGGCCCCCGTGACGCGCCGCCCGCTCGGCGGCCCATTCGTGCAGGGGCGCGCCGTCGATCAGGTCCTCCGCCAGGAAGACGTGCCCGGCCGCCTCGAACACCTCGTGGAGGGCCGGGGCGACGCCGAGTGGTGCGAGCCGGGTCAGGACGTCCGCCTCGTGGCGCAGCGCGTCCCGGGCGTCACCGCCGCCCCGGCCGGTGCCGATGTGCGGGCGCGCCTCCTTGAGCAGGACGTCGGTTCCGGTCAGCCGGTCGTGGGCCCAGTAGACGCCGCCGCGGTTGGAGTGCCGTACCGCCTCGCGGACGAGGTAGCGGCCGGCGAGGAGCACGGGGTCGCCGCGGCGCCGGGAGGAGGCGGCGCGCACGGGCGGGGCGAAGGGAGGCGGGGCCCAGGAGGGCGGCGAGAACCAGGGGTTGCGCTCGTCGGGGACGAGGGTTCCGTCGGGGGATCTGAGGCGTCCCGCGTAGAAGCCCTCGTCGTCGAGTTCGCGCGGCCGGGCGAAGCAGCCGTAGCGGTAGTGGACGAGGCTGCCCGGCCGGTAGCGCCTGTCGGAGAGGATGGCGGGGCCGGTGAGGCCGAGGGTGGCGCGGTGGAGGGTGGCGGCGAGCTCGCGCAGCTGGTCGTCGTCGGCGGGGTAGACGGTGAGGAACTTGCCCGACTGGGCGCGCGGGGCGCGTACGGAGGTGAGCTCGGCGAGGATCCGGGGCGTGCCCGCGAACTTGAACGCGCAGGCGTGGGCCACGAGTACCGGAACCGCGCGCTCCAGCACATGTGGCGCGGATCCGGTGGTCGCGGAGAGGTGGAGCTTCCAGCCCTGCGGCCGGCGTGCGTGGTGCGGCGGGGTGAGGAAACACCAAGTGGCACCGGAACGGAGCGTCCAGGGCGGGTCCTCACCGTCGACACACCGCTCGGTGATCGACCGATAGCTCGTTGCCACGGAAGCAGCATGGCACCGCCGCGCGCCGGAGGGGAGGGCGGGTGTCGGACAGCCGTCGCCGCACGGTGCGCGGGCGGCCTCGTCTCCCCCGGGTGGAACACACCTCTCTCCGGCGCGCGTTGACGCCGGGGCGGCCCGGCGCCCCGGCGAGTCCTTACGTCCGGTCCACGAGGTCGCCGGGGTCGGTATTGGCTCCGCAGAGCACCACGGCGACCCTCTCCCCCGCCTCGGGCGCGTAGCCGCATTCCGGGAAGGTGAGCGCCGCCAGGGCGGTGGCCGCGGCGTGTTCGACGGCGAGCCGGCGGTCGTCCCACAGCGCCCGGCGGACCCGGACGATCTCGGCGTCCGGCACCAGGACGGAGGTGACGTCGTCGTGCCGGGCGGCGGCGAGCGCCATCGGGGAGACCCGGCGGGCGCCGAGGGAGTCGGCGGCCACGGAGTCCACCGCCACGTCGACGACGCGGCCCGCCTCCAGGGCGGCGTGGAGCGCCCGGCAGTTCTCGGGCTCGACCGCCACGGTCCGTACGCCGTGCCGCCGGGCGGCCGTGGCGACGCCGGCGAACAGCCCGCCGCCGCCCACCGACACGACCACGGTGTCGAGGCCGGGCACCGCCCGGCGGATCTCGTCCACGAGAGTGCCGGCGCCCGCGGCGATCAGCGGGTGGTCGTAGGCGTGGCCGGCCAGCGCGCCGGTGGCGGCCGCGAACTCCTCGCAGGCCGCGAGCGCTTCCGCGTACTCGGCGCCGACGAGCCGTACGTCCGCGCCGTAGCCGCGCAGCCGGTCGGCCTTGACGCGCGGGGCGGTCGCCGGGAGGAAGACGGTCGCCGGAACGCCGTGCCGCCGGGCGGCCCAGGCGCAGGCCAGCCCGGCGTTCCCGCCCGAGGCGATGGTGACGCCCGCCGCCGGCCGGGCGCCCGCCTCGCGGTGGGCGGCGAGGAAGTTGTGCGCGCCGCGCGCCTTGAAGGACCCCGTGTGCTGCGTGAACTCCAGGGCGAGCCGTACCCGGCCGGGCCCGTCGGCGGGAACTACGGAGACCGGGCGGACATGACCGGCCACCCGGTCGGCCGCTCGCTCGATGTCGTCGTACGTCAGCACGGCGGAAACCCTTCTCGGAGCACGGAAGCGGGGCACGCCCACCGGGGGACACGGCAGGTCCCGCGCCCGTGGAACGGACACGAGCCGGCCACGGACCGGGGTCGCACACGGCACGGACAGTGCCGATACGCCGTACGATACAGCGTATCAACACCGTACGATACGCTGTACCACATGCCCAGGCACTCCGCTTCCCTCGACCGCGCCACCCCCGAGGCCATCGCCCGCACCGCCCTCTCCGTCATCGACGAGGAGGGGCCGGGGGCCCTGAGCTTCCGCGCCCTCGCGGAGCGGCTGGACGTCTCCCACGCCACGATCCACCGCCGCTGCACGGATCTGGGCGGACTGCTCGACCTGTGCACGGACCACCTCGCCACCGAGCTGCCGGAGATCGCGCCGGGCACCGACTGGGCCGAGGCCACGGAGGCCCGCTTCGGCGGCCTCTACGAGCTGCTGACCGCCCACCCGGGGCTCGTCGCCCTGCGCGGCGCCCGGCCGTGGCTCGGCCCGCAGCTGCTCGCCCGGCTGGTCGAGCCCGCGCTCGCCGACAACCTCGCCGCGGGCATGACGCCGGAGGACGCGTTCCGCACCTACCGGCGGATGTATCTGCTCACCCTGGGCAGCGCGAGCTTCGTCGACCACAGGGACCCCAAGGCCACCGTCGTCACCACGCGCTCCGCGCTCGCCGCGCTGGACCCCGAGCGGTTCCCCGTCCTGACCGGCCACATGGACGTCATCCTCCCCGCGATGACGGACCACGAGGTCTACTACGGCGCGCTGCGGCAGCTCATCCGGGCGGCCCGGCCGTAGCCACGGCCGCCGAGGGGGCGCCGGGGCCACCGGTCGGCGGTTGTCAGTCCCACCTGCCACCATGATCATCATGTTGCAGGTTTGCCTGAACGGCTCCCGAAACCGGGTCGACCACCCGGCCCTCCCCGGCACGGCCGCCGAGCTCGCCACCGCGGCGCGCGCCGCGGTGGCCGCCGGCGCGGAGGACGTCCATCTGCACCCCCGGTCGCCCGACGGCGCCGGCGCCCTCGACCCCGTCGCCGTCGCCGAGGCGCTGCTGGCCGTACGGGCGGCCGCGCCCGGCGTGCCGGTCGGCGTCACCACCTCCGCCCCGGCCGCGCCCGACGCGCGGCGGCGGGCCGAGCTGGTGCGCGCCTGGCGGGTCCTGCCGGATCACGCCTCGGTCGACTGGCACGCGGACGGCGCCGATCTGGTGGCCCGCGCCCTGTGGGAGCGGGGCGTCGGCATCGAGGCCGTCATCCGCTCCGGCACCGACGCCGTGGACCGCTTCCGGGCCTCGCCCTTCGCCTGCCGGGTCCTGCGCGTCCGCGCCGAGGTCGCCGACACCGAGCCGCTGGCGGCCCTCGCGTCCGCCACCGCCCTGCTGCGCGCGCTCCGTCCGGGCCTCGGAGCGCCCGTACTGCTGCACGGCGAGGACGGCGGCGCCTGGCCCGTGCTGCGCAGGGCGACGGCGCTCGGGCTCGCGCGGCGCGTCGGCATGGAGGATGTGACGCACACGCCGGACGGCCGCCCCGCCGCGGACAACGCGGCGCTCGTCCGGGCCGCGCTCGCCGTTCCCGGCGCGAACAGGCCCTACGCGCGGGCCTCCCGGCCGCCGGCGTGGTCCGCGCCGCGCGTCGCGCGCTTCACCCGGGACGCCGGCCGGACGTGCGGCGTGTGACCACGCCGCACAGGGGTTGGAATCCTGGATTCACCTTGTCCCCAAGGCTTGGGGATGCAAAACGGGCTGCCTTACGATGGGGCCCATGACGACATCGCGCCCCTGTTCGATCGCCGACGCGCTCGGCGTGGTCGGCGAGAAGTACTCCCTGCTGGTGCTGCGCGAAGTCTTCTTCGGCGTCCGGCGCTTCGACGCCATCGCGCGGAACACCGGAGCCCCCCGCGACATCCTCGCCTCCCGGCTGCGCCGCCTGGTCGAGGCGGGCGTGCTGGAGAAGGTGCCGTACAACGAACGCCCGGCGCGCTTCGAGTACTGCCCGACGCCCTCCGGGTACGACCTGCGGCCCGTCCTCCTCATGCTGATGCGCTGGGGCGACCGTCACCTCGCGGAGCTGGCGCCGACCGTCTTCGAGCACTCCTGCGGCTCCGACCTCGACCCCGCCGTCGTCTGCCGGTGCTGCGGCGAGGAGATCGACGGCGCGTCCATCACGCCCCGCTTCCAGGTCCCGGGCTGGACGGTCGAGGGCGCGGCCTGAGGCCCCTTCCCCGCCTCGCGCGACACTTCGTCACCAGCCGTCGCCACGGCCGCTCCAGGCCCGCCGGCCGGTGGCCGACACGGCCGAAGAGCGCCGCCCGAACCGGCGCCGGCCCGTCCGTTCTCCCCTAGACTTGAGGCATTCCGTGCGCCAGGTCATCCGGGGGCTGTCGTGAGCGTGTTCGCCGAGGCGATGCGACAGCGGGTACGTGACGCGCGGGCCGCGCTGGCCCTGGCCCGCGCGGAAGGTGACGCCTACGGCACGGCCGTGGCGGCGGACGAACTGGACGACGCCCTGCGGACGGCGCGGCGGCACGGCGTGGAACCCGACGCCCCGGAGCCCGACGCCCCGGAGGACCCCGGCGGCGAGGAACCCGCCCCCTCGTAGCCCGCCCGCGCCCGGAGCGGCCGTTCAGAGGTCGTTGCCCGCGTAGGAGAGGTTGAAGCTCTTGTTGGTCAGCGGGAAGTCGGGCACGATCGTATCCGCCAGCGCCACCGGCAGGGCGGGCCAGTTGAAGAACGAGGGGTCGGCCACCTTCACCCGGGTCAAGCGCCCGTCGACGCCCAGCTCCACCCGCGTGGTGAGGGTGCCGCGCCACCCCTCCACGATGCCAGCGCCCGCCGTGGGGGCGTAGCCGGGCAGCAGGTCCACGACGGTCCGGCCGGGCGCGAGCCCGTCCGCGAGCCGGTCGATCAGGCCGAGCGAGACATCGGCCTCCTCCGCCCGTACGAGAAAGCGGGCCAGTACGTCCCCGGCGGTGTGGACGGGCACCGTGAGGGCGTCGCCGAGGTCGTGGAAGGGGTGCCCGGCACGGGCGTCGGAGGCCAGCCCGCTGGCGCGCGCCACATAGCCGAGGCAGCCCAGGTCGCGGGCGGCCGCCGGGCCGAGCCTGGCCGTCCCGGTGAAGCGGTCGCGGACGGTCGTGTGGCCGAGGGCGAGGGTGACGAGGTCGCGGATCTCCCCGCCGAGCGCGCGCATCCGGGCCGGACCGGGCGCCTCGCGCAGCTCCGCCCCGCCGAGGAGGACGCCGCCGCGCAGCAGCCGGTGCCCGGTGACCTCGTGGTTGAGGCGCAGCAGCTGTTCGCGGACGTGCTGGGCCCGCGCGTGGAGGATGCCGTGGCCGACGTCGTTGCAGAGGGCGCCGAGATCGGCCACGTGGTTGTGGAGGCGCTCGAGTTCGAGGAGCAGCGCGCGGGCCCGGCGGGCCTCCTCGGGCACGGGGGTGCCGGTGGCCTCCTCGACGGCCAGGCAGTAGGCGAGGGCGTGGCCGACGGTGGTGTCGCCGCTGACGCGCTCGGCCAGCGGCAGGCCCTGTTCGGGGGTGCGGCCCTCGAAGAGCTTCTCGACGCCCTTGTGGACGAACCACAGCCGCGCCTTGAGCTTGATGATCGTCTCGCCGACGACGGAGAAGCGGAAGTGCCCGGGCTCGATGAGCCCGGCGTGCACCGGGCCGACGGGGATCTCGTAGACGCCCTCGCCCTCGACCTCCGGGAAGGGGTACGGGCCCTCGGGTTCGGCGAAGGGCGGTGGCGGTCCGGCGTCGGGGTGCATCGGGTACCAGCCGCGCGGCCAGTGGAAGTGCCGGACGAGGCGGTGGGGCAGCGGGTGGTCGAGGGGGACGATGCCGTGCAGATCGCGCATCTCGCGTTCGAACCGGCCCGCGGGGAAGGAGAGGTGGGCGAGCGAGGGGATCTCGGGGGCCTTCGCGTCCAGGCGTACGTGCAGTTCGGTGCGGGTGTCGGGCGGCCCGGAGACGAAGAGGTAGACCACCCGGACGGCGCGGCCGGCCGGGGCCGGGCCGCCGTCGTGGTGGGCGGCGACGAGTGCGAGCCGGTGGCCGGCGGTGAGCAGGTCGGCCGCCCTGCCGGGCAGTTCGTCGGGGTCGAGGTCATGGACGGTCCGGGTCCGCATGGTCAGCGGCCTCCCAGGAGGTCACCGGCGGCGGTGAGCAGCCGGGTGAGCGGTCCCGCGGTGACGCCGAGCAGCGCGCAGGCGAGCAGGCCGCAGACCGGCGGCAGGACGGCGGCCGGGCCGAGTCGTACGGGCGCCTCGGCCCGGTCCCCGGAGGGCGGCGACGGCGGCGGTCCGAGCAGCATCCGGGCCGTGCGGGCGGCCAGCGCGGCGAAGGCCAGGAGCGCCAGGACCAGGGCGGCGACGGCGTAGCCGCCCGTGCCGGCGGCGAAGGCGGCCCGGACGATGCCCAGTTCGGAGGCGAAGAGGCTGAACGGCGGCAGGCCCAGCAGGGCGACGACGGCGAGGCCGAAGACGGTGCCCAGCGCCGGCGCGCGGGCGAGCAGGCCCCGCACCCGGCCGATGCGGGTGGTGCCCAGCAGCCGCTGGACGTGGCCGGAGGCGCAGAACGCCACGGCCTTGGCCAGCCCGTGGCCGGCCATGTGGAGCAGGGCGGCGGAGAGGGCGAGCGGGGTGCCCACGGCGGCGCCGAGGGCGATCAGGCTCATGTGCTCCATGCTCGAATAGGCGAGCATCCGTTTGTAGTCGCGCTGGCCGAGCAGCAGCGCCGCCGCGACGGCGAGGGTGAGCAGGGCGCACCCGGTCAGCAGGCCGCGCGTGTAGCCCGGGCCGAGCGCCGCGTCCGCGATCGTCTTGTAGCGCAGGAGGCCGGCGAAGGCGACGGACAGCAGGACGCCGGACATCAGGGCGGACACGGGGGCGGGCGCCTGGCTGTGGGCGTCGGGCAGCCAGGCGTGCAGCGGGGCGAGACCGGCCTTGGCGCCGAAGCCGAGGACGACGAGGCCCACCGCGAGCCGGGTGACATCGGGATCGAGGCGGTCGGCGCGGGCGGCGAGGGTCGTCCAGTCCAGGGCGGCCGCCTCGGGGACGCCCGCCTGGCGGGCGGCGTAGTAGATCAGCACGGTGCCGAGGAGGGCGAGGGCGATCCCGGCGGAGCAGATGACCGTGTACTTCCACGCCGCCTCCACGGAGGCGCGGGTGCGGCGATGGCCGACGAGGAACGCGGTGACGAGGGTGGTCGCCTCGACGGCCACCCACAGAACGCCCAGGTCGGCGGCGAGGACGGCCACGCTCATGGCGGCGAGGAAGGCGTGGACGAGGAGGTGGTAGCGGCGGGCGGCGGCCGGGTCGGGGCGTTCGTGGGCGAGATGGGCGGGGGTGGCCGCGCAGGCCACGGTGGCGACGGCGCCGACGACGAGCAGTATCCACGCCGTCAGGGCGTCCGCCCGCAGCAGCGGCCCGCAGGCGGTCAGGGGTGCCGCTCCGGGCAGTTCCGTGGCGAGGACGGCCCCGCAGGTCAGGATCGCGAGCGGGGAGACGAGGCCGAGCCAGGGGACGAGGGACGGGAGACGGGGGACGGAGTCCTCCGTGCCGTAGCTGTGGGGGGCGGTGGGTCGCCCCGGGTCGCCACCGGCCGGGGCGGGCGCGCTCGTCGCCGTGCGGGCGGGTGGGGGTACGGGCGGGTGGCCGGGGGCGCGGTCGGTTCGTACGGCACGGTCGGTTCGTACGCCACGGTCGGGGGTCGCGGCACGGTCGGCTTCAGGGGCGGCCTGGACGGCGTGAGCGGCGTCAGGGACATCGACGTGGACGGCGTCACGGGCGGCCTGGACGGCCTCGCCGTCGACGTGGGCCGGATCGCCGCCTGCACCGCTCCCGGCCCGCGCGCCCGGGAGCCCGCCCGCGCCGCCGGTCCGGAGGGGGCCCTTCCGGCCGCCCGCGTCAGGGGCTCCTCCGCCGGACCCGGAGCCGTCGTCCACGGGCTCTCCGCCTTCCGGTCCGCCGCCCGGCCCGGCCGTGAGCAGTGCCCCTCCCCCGCCCGCCGCACGGCCCGCCACGGCGGCGGGTTCCGGGCCGCCCGGGGCGTCGGCGGGCGGGAAGCCCGGGTGCCGGGGCGGCGGGCGGCGCGTGGCCGCAGGCCCGCCGCGGCGTGGGCGGCGCAGGTCGCCAGGGGGACCGCGACGGGGGCGGTCAGCAGGAGTGCGGTGGTGGCGTGCGTCATCGGTCGCGGAGCTCCCGCAGGTCGTCGATGCCGGTACCGCCGAAGGCGGCCCGCATCCGGGTGGTGAGGATCTGCAGGACGAGGACGGCGAGCAGGACGTCGAAGGAGACGCCGAGTTCGACGATCAGCGGCACCCCGGAGGCGGCCAGGAACGCCGTGGCGGTGATGCCGTTGTCCAGGAGCAGGAAGCCGACCACCTGGGCCAGGGCGCGGCGCCGGGTGACCAGGGTGAAGAAGCCGATCAGGACGACGGCGAGGGCGACCGGCAGGGCCCGGGTGGCGGGGGTCGGGTCGAGGGCGACGAGCGGCCGGGCGACGGCGTAGGCGAGGAAGGTGAGGAGCGCGGCGCTCAGCAGGGAGGCCGCGACGTTGACGAGGGGCCGGGTCTCGCGCGCCTCGCTGACGTCCTCCTCGTAACGGCCGCCGCCGTCTCCGGGGCGGCTCGCGGCGAGGACGCGGCGCATCAGGTGCGGCAGGGCCCCGGCGCGCAGCAGTCCGACGCCGGCGGCGACGGCGAGGAGTTCCCCGCGGCCCTCGCGCAGGCCGAGCAGGGCGGCGACGGCGGCCAGGGCCACGCCCTGGAACGCGAAGGCCCGGACGATCGAGGTCAGTTGGCGCAGCCACAGGACCGCCACGGCGGCGAGGAGGAACGCGCCGCACGCCAGGTCGAGGAGCTGGGTGAAGACGCTGTCGTTCATGGCCTCACTCTCCTGTGAGGAAGTACGAGGCGGTGACCGCGAGCACGGCGAGCAGGAAGGATCCGGCGAGCAGCTCGGGGACGCGGAACAGCCGGAGCTTGGCCCAGAACACCTCGGCCGCCGCGAGGGCGGCGCCCAGCAGGGCGACCTTGGCGGTGAGCACGGCCAGGGCGAGGGCGAGGGCCAGGGGGGTCGTGGTGGTGGCGATGCCCCAGGGCGCGGACAGCGAGGCCAGCAGTCCCAGGAGCACGGTCAGTCGCATCTGGGTGCCGAGTTCGACGAGCGCGAGGTCGGGGCCGGCGAACTCCAGGGCCGTCGCTTCGTGGACCATGGTCAGTTCCAGGTGGGTGGCGGGGTTGTCGACGGGCAGCCGCCCGGTCTCGGCGAGGACGGCCACGGCCAGGGCGGCGGTGGCGAGCAGGCCCGCCGGGGAGGCGAGGCGCACCGGGTCGTGGAGGCCGCCGGTGACGATGGCGGACAGGTTGGTGGACCCGGTCGGCATCGACAGGGCGAACACCGCGAGGAGGATGGTCGGTTCGACGAGGGCGGCGACGGTCATCTGCCGGGAGGCGCCCATGCCGCCGAAGGCCGTCCCGGTGTCCAGTCCGGCGAGCGCGACGGCCACGGTACCGAGGCCGAGGAGGGCCACCACCAGGATGAGGTCGGCCCGGCGGCTGACCGGTGTGGTGGTCGAGACCAGCGGGACGAGCGCGGCGACGACGGCCGTGGTGGCCACGAGCAGCGGGGGCGCGGCGCGGAAGGCCGGGCCGGTGCCGAGGGGGGTGATGGCCTCCTTGCGGAGCAGTTTGCGCAGGTCGCGCCAGGGCTGGGTGACGGCGGCGCCGGCCCGGCCCTCCAGCCGGGCGCGCACCTTGCGCATCACTCCGGTGAGCAGGGGGGCGCCGACGACGACCAGGGTGACCTGGGCGGCCACGGCCGCGGTGCCGATGCCGTTCACGGTGTTCCGGTGTCCTCTCGTACTGGTCGCACGGGTCGCGCTGGTCGCGTCGGCCGGGCCGGTCGCCCGGGCCGTACGGGTCGCGTCCGGCGTCCGCGGTGCCCGCTCACCGGCTCGCCGCCAGGGTCAGCAGGAGGGCGACGAGGCCGCAGAAGCCGTAGCCCAGATAGCGGTGCGCGCTGCCGGGGGCCAGTCGGCGCGCGGCCTCGCCGAGCCGGTCCACGGCGCCGATCAGGGGCTGGTAGAGGCGGCGTTCGATCCGGTCGGGGACGCTCCGCCGGAAGCTCACCCGTTCGACGAGGTAGGTCGACGCGCGCACGGGCGTGACGTCGACGCCCTGCTCGGGGGCGAGGACGTCGTCGAAGACGCGCTGGAGCGGCTCGGCGAAGGACGTCGCGGTGTACGACATCCGGGCCGTGGGGGCGCCGCCCCCGCAGTCCCACAGCTTGACGTGGGAGCGCCGGCCGCGGCGCGCGGTGACACGGACGAGGGCGAGGGCCGCGAGGAGCCCGGCGGCGAGGGCGGCCGCGGCCCACAGCGGGGAGAGGGAGGTGGCGAGGTGTTCGAGCCGGAGTTCGAGGCTGTCGCCCGTGAGGGGCGGTCCGCCGCCGGGCGCGGCCACGGCCACCGCCCGTGACAGTCCGTCGCCCAGCATGCCGGGCACCAGGGCCAGGCCCGTGCAGCCGAGGCCGAGCAGGCCCATGCCGAGGAGCATGCCGGGCGGGCTCTCCCCGGCCGCGGCGGCGCGCTCGCTGCGCGGCCGGGCGAAGAAGCCGACGCCGAGCGCCTTGACGAACACGGCGGCGGACAGCCCCGCGGAGAGGGCGATCACGGCGACGGCGAGGGGCAGCACGACGGCGGTGGACACACCGGGCACGGTGAGGCCCTCGATGAGGGACTGGAGCAGCAGCCACTCGCTGATGAAGCCGTTGCCGGGCGGCAGGGCGACGGCGCCCAGGGCGGCGACGGCGAAGAAGCCGGCGGTGGCGGGCATCCGGGCCCGCAGGCCGCCCATCCGGTCGAGGTCGCGCAGGCCGGTGGCGCGGGCCACGGAGCCGGCGGCGCAGAACAGCAGGGCCTTGAACACGGCGTGGTTGACCACGTGCAGGAACGCCGCCGCGAGGGCGAGGGCGGCGGGGAGGGGGTGTCCGGCGGAGGCGAAGAGGCCGGCCGCGCCGACGCCGACGAGGACCAGGCCGAGGTTCTCGGAGGTGGAGTGGGCGAGCAGCCGTTTGAGGTCCGAGGCCATGGCGGCCTGGAGGATGCCGTGCACGGCGGACAGGGCGCCGGTGCCGAGGACGAGCAGCCAGCCCCAGCGCGGCCCGCCCCCCAGCAGGTCGAAGGCGACGCGGACGATGCCGTAGGCCCCGAGGTTGACCATGGCGGCGCTCATCAGCGCCGAGACGTTGCTGGGGGCCTCGGGGTGGGCGCGCGGCAGCCAGGGGTGCAGGGGCACCATGCCGGCCTTGGACGCGAAGGCCGCGGCCACGAGCACGAAGACGGTGCCGCGGGCGGCGGGCGACAGCGCGGGGGCGCCGGCGCGCAGCGCGGTGAAGGTCTCGCCGCCGGCCCCGGCGGCGAAGAGCGCCAGCCCGGCGAGCAGCAGGACCAGGCCGAGCTGGGTCATGACGGCGTACCAGACCCCGGCCTCGCGGACGGCGGGCCGCCCGCGCTGTTCGGCGAGGACGAGGACGAGCGAGGTGAGGGCCATCGCCTCCCACAGCAGGAGGAAGGTGGAGACGGAGGCCGCGGCGGGGACCAGCACGAGGGTGAGGGCGAAGACCGGCAGGGCCGACTGGACCCCGCGCGAGGCGACGCCGTACGGGCCGCGCCCGGCGGCGTAGCCGATGCCGTAGACGGCGACGGCCAGCACCACGGCGCCGGCCACCGCCATGAACAGCCCGGAGAGGGCGTCCACGGCGAGGTGCGCCCCGGCCAGGGGCAGCAGCCCGGGGAGCCGGGCGGACCAGCGGACGCCGTCCAGCGCCGCCGTGCCCGCCGCCAGGCCCGCCGTGCCGAGGCCCGCCGTGCACAGGCCGACGGCCGGTACCCGGGCCCGGCCGGGCAGCAGGGCCCCGGCCGCCGCTCCGGCGGCGGCGAGCCCGGCGGCGAGGGCCACGGCGGTCCCGGCGGGGTTCATGTGCCGGTCCCGGTCGCGGGCCTCACCGGCCGGTCACCGCGCGCAGCGCCGCCACGATCTTCTCGGGCTGCGGCGGGCACCCCGCGACCTGCACGTCGACGGCCACGACGTCGGCGACGGCGCCCTCGACGCCGTACGCCCCGGCGAACTCGCCGCAGTTCATGGCGCAGTCGCCGACCGCCATCACCAGGCGGGGGCGGGGCATGGCGGCCACCGTGCGGCGCAGCGGCTCGGCCATGTTCCGGGTCACCGGCCCGGTGACGAGGGCGACGTCCGCGTGGCGCGGCGAGGCGACGAGCCGCGCGCCGTAGCGTTCGGCGTCGTGGACGGGGCCGAAGGCGGCGGCGATCTCGATCTCGCAGCCGTTGCACGAGCCGGCGTCCACGCACCGGACCTGGACGGAGCCGCCGAGCGCGGCGGCGGCGCGCGAGCCGCTCCCGGCGGGGCGCGGTGGGGCGTCCTCCGCCACCCGGCCGGTGTCACGGATCTTGCGCAGCAGGCTCATGCGGTCTCCTCCGCCCGGCTTCGTACGGCCTCACGAAGGTGCGGCGGCCGTCTCCCGCCGTCACAGCGCGGCATCGCGCCGGGAGACGGCCGCCGGTCGGTGCAGCCCTGTCGTTGAGGACTGGTCTGCGTGGTGAACGGGCCGCCGGGGCGACGGGTTACGCGAAGATCCCTTTAGCGTGACATCGCGGACTTGTGTGGCTGCTGGGTCGAATTCAGGTGCCGCGTACGGCCGTCCCTGCGAGCGGTCGAGGCGCTCCGAAGCGCGCGGGCGGCTCCCCGGCGCGGCGTCCGGTCCGGTGTCCGGCGCGCGGGACAGCCCGGGAGCGGGCAGCATCTCCCCATGACGATCGATCCACGAGAGATGCTGCGGGTCGCTCTGGGGCAGGCCCGTACCGGGCTCGCCGAAGGGGGGATCCCGATCGGCGCGGCCCTGTTCGCGCTGGACGGGCGGCTGCTCGGCGCCGGGCGCAACAGGCGGGTGCAGGACGGCGACCCGGCCACCCATGCCGAGACCGCCGCGTTCCGGGCGGCCGGGCGGCGGCCGGACTACGCCGGCACGGTCATGGTGACGACGCTGTCGCCGTGCTGGTACTGCGCCGGGCTGATCCGTCAGTTCGGCATCGGGCACGTGGTGATCGGCGAGGCCACGACGTTCCCCGGCGCCCACGCGTGGCTGGCGGACGCCGGTGTCCATCTGCTGGTCCTCGACGACGAGGAGTGCGCGGAGCTGATGCGCGGCTTCGTCCGCGACCATCCCGCGCTGTGGCGGGAGGACATCGGCGGCTGAGCGGCTCAGACCGTGACCGGCACCCGCGGGGCGTGGGCGCCGGCCGCCGCGCGCAGGGCCAGGCCGGCCAGCGCCTCGGGGGCGCCTTCCCGGCCCCGGATGCCGGGGAAGGCGTTGATGTCGACGATCAGCGGGCGGCCCGCCACCTCCAGGAGGTCGACGCCGTACACGTCCAGGGCGAAGACCTCGCCGACGCTCCGCACCGCGGCCAGCCAGGACGGGGGCAGCTCGGCGGCGGTGAGCGGCCGGGTCCCGCCGGGTACGGGGGTGGCCAGCTCGGAGCGGCGGAGGCCGGCGAAGACCCGGTCACCGACGACCCAGAGCTTGTGGTCCCAGCCGCTGTTGGCGGAGAACGGCTGGACGACCACCGGCTCGTCGGCCCAGCGGGCGGCCAGCGCCCGCAGCGCGGCGGCGTCGTCGGCACGGGCCACCAGGTCGTGCCGGCGGCTGTGGCGGCTCTTGACGACCACGGGGTACGCCGGGGCCCCCTGGGCCAGGAGGTGCGCGAGCGTGGGCGCGGTGTCGGTCGCGACGAAGGGGAGACCGGCCCGCAGGGCGGTCTCCGCCATGGCCGTGCGGTCCTGGACGAGCTCGGTGGCGGCGGCGGAGTTCAGCACGGGCGCGCCGAGCTCCTCCAGCCGCCGGGCGTGGGCGAGGGCCCGCGGGGTGCGGGTCTTGAGCAGATAGACGTCGGCGAGGCCCTCGGGCGCGAGCGCCGGATCGGGTGTCCCGGGGTCGTTGGGGTCCTGCCACTCCACCTGGTGGCGGGGGGTCAGCAGGGCGGTGGCGGCGGCCAGCAGCGGGTGGTCCGGAGCCGGCGTCAGCAGGCTGATCCTCATGCGGCGCCCCGCGCGGCACCGCCGGCGACCGGGGCGGTCGTCCGCTCCGGCACGAAGGGGGCCGGGCCGGGCCCGCCGGCCGTCGCGGTCGTCGCGGCGGCTCCGGCGCGGTTCGGGCCGGCGTCGGCCAGCCGCAGGATCGCCCAGGCCACCCGGGCCACGGCGTCGGGCACCTGACGGAAGCTCGGGAAGTCGTTGACGTCCACGAGCACGGGGCCGTCCGGGCCGAGGACGATGTCCAGTCCGTACAGGTCGAGGCCGAAGACGGCGCCGACCTCGGTGGCGATGGCCGCGACCTCGGCGGTGAGCGGCACCTGGCGCTCGCGGACCGGCTGGCCGGGGTGCAGCGGTGAGCACCGCTCGGTCGCGTACAGCTCGCCGTCGACGCAGTACACCTTGAGGTCGACGCCCGAGTTGGGCACGTACGGCTGGGCGATCAGCATGCCGCCCATGCCCTCCTCGTCGGCGGTGGGCAGCCGGTCCGGGGACGGCACCAGCCGGACGGCCCGCCCGGAGCTGCCGTCGGCGGGTTTGACCACCAGTGGGTACGCGGCGGCGGGGACCTCGGCGAACTCCTCGGGCCGGGCCGCGGCGTAGGTGACGGGCACCGGCAGGCCGTGGTGTTCGGCGATGACCGCGGCCAGTGCCTTGTCGCGCACCCCCCGGATCGACCGGGCGTCGTTGACCGTGGTCAGGCCGACGTTCGCGGCACCCTCCAGGAGGGTGAGGCCGGGTCCGCCGGACACCGTCTTGAGCACCCACGCGTCGTGGTCGCCCGCCCGCACGGTCTCCGACAGCTTCAGGAGCGAGCCGCCGGGCCTGAGCACGTCCACCCGGTGACCCCAGGCGGAGAGTTGGCGGATGACGTCCACCGGCATACCGTCGCGCCGGTACTGCTCCTCCACCAGGAAGCAGATTCTCATTGGTGCATCCTCGTAATCCCCGGACGTCCGCCGATCCCGTCCGGCAGAACTGTGACGGCTCAGGATGTCATGGGCGCCGGACCCGGATCGCCCACGACTGTCTCAATTCCGTAGCAACTCGATCGCAAGCCGTTGGAATTTCTCCGGATCCGACCGACTGGTGCCGGTGTCAGAGGATCTGCGGTACGGCTCATTCACGAGGGTGAGCCACCGGGAAACGCGCGGGAAGAGCGAGCCCACCGGGACGGTTGACGAGTGGGCACACGCATCATGAGCACATGTCATCCGTTTTCCGCCCGAGGAGTTCCCCATGAGTCTGTACGACATTCCGCTGCGCACCCTCTCCGGCGAGCCCGCCTCCCTGGCCGACCACCGCGGCAAGGCGCTGCTGGTGGTGAACGTGGCGTCCAAGTGCGGGCTCACCCCGCAGTACGAGGGCCTGGAGCGGCTCCAGCAGCGCTACGCCGCGCGCGGCTTCAGCGTGCTCGGCTTCCCCAGCAACCAGTTCGCGGGCCAGGAGCCGGGCTCCGCCGAGGAGATCGCGACCTTCTGCTCGGCCACCTACGGTGTCAGCTTCCCGCTGTTCGAGAAGACGGACGTCAACGGCGAGGGCCGCCACCCCCTGTACACCGAGCTGACGCGGACCCAGGACGCGGCGGGCGAGGCCGGCGACGTCCAGTGGAACTTCGAGAAGTTCCTGCTCTCCCCGCAGGGCGAGGTCGTGGGCCGGTTCCGTCCGCGGGTGGAGCCCGAGGCGGACGAGGTCGTCCGGGCGATCGAGGCACAGCTCTCCGCCTGACCCGGCACGAACCGCCTCGCGGAGCGTGTGACCAGCGGTTATGCGCTCCGCGAGATGCCCTCGCCGCACCGGATCGGCCGTCCGACGCGTGGGCGGGCAAAACGGTGGGAAAGATAATGAAGGGGCGTGAAGGAGACAGACCGGAGACGACGGCGGACGGCCCGCCGCGCCGCGCACCGAGAGCCGAGATGAGCGCCGATGGACGCGTATGCCGACACCCCTTCCCGTCCGGCGGCGGTCCCGGTCGCCGCCGTGGACGCGGCAGGCGCGGTCACGCTCTGGAGCCCCGCCGCCCGGCAGTGGCTCGGCTGGTCCCCCGACGAGATCGTCGGACGCCCCGCCGCCGGGCTGCTGGCCGCCCCGCTGCCCGGCCCGGCCCGTACCGCCCTGCTGCGCCACCAGGAGTGGAGCGGCATCGTCCGGGCACGGCACCGGGGCGGTGACACCGTACGGATCCCCGTGCGGGCCTGCCCGTGCCGGAGCGGCCCGGACACCGTGCTGTGGCTGCTCCTGGCCCCCTCGCCGGACGGCCGCGACCCCCGGGCGGAACCGGCGGACCCGCTCCGGGAATGGGCCTACACCCAGTCCCCCATCGCGGCCTCCGTCTACGACCACGAGAATCGCCTGGCGGGCGCGAACGACGAAATGGTGCGCATCTCCGGCCGCCCGGAGAGGGAGATTCTCGGGCTGCGCCTCGCGGAGATCCACCCCGGCCCGCCGTTCGAGGAATTCGGCCGGATGATGGACGAGGTTCTCCGCACGGGCGAGCCCGTGCGCACCGACGCCTATTTCCGGGCGCCCGGCGAATCCCGCGAACGCGCCTGGGCCTCCTTCTTCACCCCCCTGAAGGACGCCGCCGGCACGGTGCGGGGAGTGTCCCTCGCCGCCCTCGACCGCACCGAGCAGTACTGGGCCCGCGAGCGGCTGGCACTGGTCAACGACGCGGGGGCGCGCATCGGCACCACCTTGGACGTGACCCGCACCGCCGAGGAGCTTACGGAGGTCACCACCGGCGGTTTCGCCGACTTCGCCGCCGTCGACCTGCTGGAGTCCGTCGCCCCGGGCGACGAACCCCGGCGGGACGGCGACCCGGGCGCAGCCACGCTGCGCCGCTCGGCCGCCCGCCGCGCCTCCGGCGCCCCGTGACGGGCGCGGCCGGCCCGGGCACGGCCCACACCTACCCGCCGCACTCGCCGCCGGCCCGGGCCCTGGCCTCCGGCCTGCCCTGCCTGCGCCACACCGACGACCCGGCGCTGCGCGCCTGGCTGACCGGCACCCCCGCGTTCCCCGACGACGTCCTGGCCCGGGGCGTCTGGTCCGTCCTCGCCGTCCCGCTGAGCGCGCGCGGCACCGTGCTCGGGGTGGTCACGTTCCTCCTCCACCGGGGCCCCGACGCGGTGGGCGCCTTCGACCCCGCCGAGTCCGCCGACGCCGGCTTCGACGCCGACGACGTACTCCTCGCCGAGGAGGTCGCCGCCCGGGCCGGCACCTGCCTCGACAACGCCCGGCGGTACGCCCTGGAGCGCGAGGTGGCGCTCACCCTCCAGCGCAACCTGCTGCCCAGCCGGCTGCCCGAGCAGGGCGCGGTCGAGGTCACCTCCCGGTATCTCCCCGCCGGGTCCCAGGCGGGCATCGGGGGCGACTGGTTCGACGTGATCCCGCTGTCCGGGGCCCGGGTCGCGCTCGTCGTCGGCGACGTGGTGGGCCACGGCCTCCAGGCGTCCGCCGTCATGGGGCGGCTGCGCGCCGCCCTGCGCACCCTCGCCGACCTCGACCTGCCGCCCGACGAGCTCCTCACCCATCTGGACGACCTGGTGATCCAGCTGGCACAGGACCAGGCGGTGGAGGCCGCGGGACCCGGCGCGCACGCCGTCCGGGAGACGGGCGCGACCTGCCTGTACGTGGTGTACGACCCGGTGTCCCGGCGCTGTGTCATGGCCCGCGCGGGCCACCCGGCGCCCCTGCTGGTCACCCCCGACGGCACCGCCCGCTATCTGGACATCCCCAGCGGCCCCCCGCTCGGCCTGGGCGGGCTGCCCTTCGAGTCCGCCGAGCTCGAACTGCCGGAGGGCAGCCTGCTGGCCCTCTACACCGACGGGCTCGTCGAAGGCCGTGACCACGACATCGGCGCCGGCCTGGAGACCCTGCGCGGCACCCTGTCCGGGCCGGCCGGGCCGCTGGAGACCACCTGCGACGCCGTGCTCGCCGCCCTGCTGCCCGACCGCGCGGAGCGGCCCGCCGACGACATCGCGCTGCTGCTCGCCCGCACCCGTTCCCTGGGCCCCGCGCACGTCCGCAGCTGGGAGCTGCCCTCCGACCGGGCCTCCGTCGCCGACGCCCGCAAGCGGGCCTCGGAGCAGCTGGCCGCGTGGGGGCTGGAGGAGCTGTCCTTCACCACCGAACTGGTCGTCAGCGAGCTGGTCACCAACGCCGTCCGGTACGGGTACGCGCCCATCCGGCTGCGGCTGATCCGCGACGCCGCCGCGCTGATCTGCGAGGTGTCGGACGCCAGCAGCACCTCGCCGCGGATGCGGCGGGCCCGGGTGTTCGACGAAGGGGGCCGGGGCCTGCTGCTGGTCGCCCAGCTCACCGAGCGCTGGGGCACCCGGTTCACCGCCGACGGCAAGACGATCTGGGCCGAGCAGGTGCTGCCCGCCGCCCCGGAGCCCATGGGCTGACCGGCCGGTGCCTCCCGTCAGGTGCAGCGGGTGCCGTCCTTCGGCAGGGTGCCGTCCAGCAGGAACCCGTCGATGCGCTCGTTGACGCAGGCGGCGTCCGGGGAGCCGTAGACGCTGTGCCCGCCGCCCGGGTCCGTCATGGTGACCGCGGCCGGGCCGACCGCCCGGGCCATCCGGGGCAGCCAGCCGACCGGCGTGGCCGGGTCGTACTCGCTCGTGTGCATGAGGATCTTCGGGGCGCCGGGAGCGCCGACGTCACGGGCCGCGTCGTCCCCGGCCCCCGGCCAGCCGGTGCACAGGGCCATGCCCGAGGCCATGGACGGACCGAACACCGGCGAGGCCCGTACGTAGTCGTCGAAGGCGTCCAGGACCTCCTCGGTGCGGTACCGGCCGGCGGTGTCGGCGCAGTTGATGGCGGTCAGCGCGTCGTCGGAGTTGTCGTACCTGCCGTCGGTCCCCTTGCCATCGGCGCGCTCGGCGGCCGCGCGGGCCATCGTGGCGGACTCGCCGGGACGCACGTGGTGGACGAGGGCGGCCAGCAGGTTCGGCACCTCGGGCAGACCGGCCCGGGAGCGCAGCAGCCCCATGGTCTCGGCGACGGCGGTGTCACGGTCGAGCCGCCGGCCGTCGGGCCAGTCGCGCGGCTCGTCGTCGAGGTCGTCGAACGCCTCCTCGATGTCCTCCATGGCCTCGTCGGTGTCGGACCCCAGCACACAGTCCTCGTCGCCCTTGCGAGTGCAGGTGTCGACGGCGTGGCGCAGCGCCTTGTGGTAGGCGGCCGTCTGGGCGAGCGTCGTCTCCTTCATGTCGGGGGCCGGTTCGTCGACGCCGTCCATGACCATCCGCCCGACCTTGCCGGGGAAGTGGTGGGCGTAGACCGCGCCGAGCCGGCTCCCGTAGGAGTAGCCCAGGTAGTGGAGCCGGTCCTCGTCCAGCGCGGCGCGCAGCACGTCCAGGTCACGGGCGGTGTTGACGGTCCCGATGTACGGCAGGGCGCTGCCGGGCTCGGTCCGGCAGTGCTTGAGGGCCTTCTCCTGGGCGGCGAGGTAGTCGGCCATGCCCGCGCGGCTGGTGCCGTCCGCACCGGTGCGGCGCGGGTCGCGCCCCTCGTCGCAGCGCACCGGGGAACTGGCGCCGACCCCGCGCGGGTCGAAGGTGACCAGGTCGTAGCGGGTTCCGGCCTTGCTGAAACCGTCGGGGCCGTAGGCCGTGAGCTGTTTGAGGCCGGACTCCCCCGGGCCGCCGAAGTTCAGTACGAGGGAGCCGGCCCGGTGGTCCTGGTCCGGGGCGCGGTAGCGCATGACCGCGAGCCGCAGTTCGCCCTTGCGGGGGTCGGCGTAGGTGTACGGAACCTTGAGCCAGCCGCATTCGGCCCGGGTGTCGGCCTTGTCGGTCTCCCGGTCGACGTCCCGGTCGCGCTCCTGGGCGCACGGCTTCCAGGAGACGCTCTGCTCGTAGTACGAGCCGGTGTCCGGCGCGCCGGCCGCCTTGTCGGGCCCGGCGCAGCCGGTGAGGCCGTGGGCCAGCACGGTCGCGGCGGCCAGCGGCAGGGAGACCGTGACGACGCGGGGCAGGCGCGCGGCGGGGGCGAAGGACAAGAAGGGCGGGAAGGACGGGAAGGACGGGAAGGACGGGAGGGACGGGATCCGGGGCCGGCGGTGTACGGGCGTCATGTCGCGGACGGTAGTTCGCCGTTCAGCGCCCGGCTTTCCGGGGAGGGCGTCCGGGTGACGGCGCGCGGCGCAGCGGCGGGCGGGCGGTGACCAGGACGAGGAGGGCGACGCACAGCAGCGCCGCGATCGTCAGGCGGGGGCCGCCGGTGCCCGAGTGGTGGAGCGTCAGGGTGACGAGCGCGATGCCGAGGGCGGTGCCCAGCCCCCGGACCATGTTGACCAGGCCGCCGCCGGTGCCGGCCGAGCGCGCCGGGAAGGCCCGCATGATCAGGGCGTTGTTGGCGGGAGTGTAGGTGCCCAGGCCCAGCCCCAGCAGGAGCAGCAGCGGCACCAGGGCCGGGGCCCGCAGCGGCAGGGCGAGCATCGCGGCCAGGGCGCAGGCCGCCGCGCCCGCGCCGAGGGCGCAGCGCGCCCGGTCCGGGAAGCGCGCCGGGAGCACCCGCTCGGCGCAGGTGGCGGCCAGGGCGAACCCGGCGGGCAGCGCCGTGAGCACGAGGCCGGCGTGCAGCTCGGAGGCCCCGGCGTCGGTGAGCACGAGGGGGACGAGGACCAGGGGGCCGAAGAGGACCAGGTAGTCGCCGAGGGCTCCCACGAGGCCGGTGGCCACGGCAGGCTCCCGCAGCGGCGCCGGGTCGACCAGGGGGTTCGCGGCGTGCCGCTGCCGCCGTACGAACCCCCAGCCGGCGGCCACCGCGACGGCGAAGAGTGCGACGGTCACCCAGGTGGGCGTACCCAGGCCGGACAGGGCGGACAGGCCCAGCAGAAAGCCGGTCGTGGCGACGGCGAGGAGGAGAGGCCCGGCCGGGTCCAGGCCGGCGACCCGGGTGCGCACCCGGGTCCTCGGCAGCAGGTACTGGCCCGCGACCAGGGCGACGATCCCTACGGGGACGTTGATGGCGAAGACCCAGCGCCAGCCGAGCGAGGCCACGATGACACCGCCGAGGGTGGGACCGAGGGCGAGGCCGAGGGCCTGCGCGGCGGCCTGCACACCGAGCGCGGCGCGCAGGCGGCCGCGGGGCGCGCTGGTGGTGACCAGGGCGACGCTGTTGGCCTGGAGCATCGCGGCGCCGACGGCCTGTGCCACTCGCCAGCCGACCAGGGCGACGAGCGAGGTGGCGAGGCCGCAGGCGGCGGAGGCGGCGGTGAAGACGAGGAAGCCGTAGAGGTAGCAGAGCTTGCGCCCGTGGGCGTCGGAGAGCCGTCCCACGGGCACCAGCAGGGCGACGAGGGTGAGCAGATAGGCGAGCGAGACCCATTCGACGGCGGCCAGCGTGGCGTGGAACTCGGTGCGCAGGCTGCCGTACGTCAGGGTGACGATGCTGGCGTCCAGCTGCCCCATGAAGGCGCCGAAGCAGACCGTACCGACGGCCAGCTTCCAGCCGCCCTCGCTCCGCCGTATCCGATCCGGTCTGGCCCGCTCCTCCACCAGGGCTGCGGGCCAGGTCGGGTGCCGTCGGGGAAGCGGTGACATGGGGCGGGCGGTCTCCGTCCTCACATGGGCTGCGGACACGGCGAGGCTACACCGGGGGGCGCCGGGGTTCTCGGGGAGCGGCGGGAGTCACGGGTGGGTGACGCTCGTTGTTTTCTCGACTGTGTTTTCGTTCGAGAGGGCGGCAGCCTGTACGGCGACCGTCCGGGAACGGCGCCGGGACCGCAGCCCGAACCCGCCGACGATCACGGCGAGGGCGGCGGCGCCCAGCGGGACGAGCAGGGCGGCGTGGTAACCGGCGAGCAGCCGGTCGGCGGGCGCGTCGCCCTCCCCCTGGAACCCGGCCTGCGCGACCGTGACGGCGGACAGCCCGAGCGCGGCACCGAACTGGAAGGAGGTGTACAGCAGACCGCCGGCGAGCCCCTGCTCCTCCTCGTCGATCCCGTCCGTGGCGACGATGACGAGCGGCCCGTAGACCAGCGAGAAGGCCAGCCCCAGCAGGATCATGGTCGGGAACATCGCGGCGTACGACCAGTCGGCGCCGACCGGCAGGAACAGCGCGTAGGCGAGGGCGGTCAGCAGCAGTCCGCCGAAGATGACCCGGGCGTTGCCGAAGCGGCCGACGAGCCGGGGCGTGAGGGTGGGCGAGAGCACCGCGTCCGCGCCGATCGCGAGCAGGGCGAGGCTCGTCTGGAGCGTGGACCAGCCGCGCAGTTCCTGGAGGTAGAGCACGGCGACGAACTGGAAGCCGAAGAAGCTCCCGGAGAACAGCAGCCCGACGAAGTTGGCACGCACGAGCGAGGGAGTACGCAGGATCCCGAGGCGCACCAGGGGCGCCGCCGACCTGCGCTCGATCAGGACGAACAGGCAGAGCAGCGCGAGACCGGCGAGGGCGCTGCCGAGCGTCCGGGCGGCGGACACATGGGCGGCGCGCTCGACCGTGGTCACCAGCAGCAGGATCGCCGCCGTCAGGCTGAGCGCGCCGGCCACGTCGAGCCGCCGGGCGGTGCGGCCGGGACGAACGTCCTTGGGGACGACGGCGACGGCGGTGAGAAGGATGAGCAGGGCGAGGACGACGGGGGCGAAGAACACCCACCGCCAGTGCAGCGCGGTCAGCAGCCCGCCGACGACCAGACCGATGGAGAAACCACCGGCGGCGGTACCGGAGTAGACGAGGAGCGCCTTGTCGCGCCGGGGGCCCTCGGCGAAGCTCGTGGTGATGACGGACAGCCCGGCGGGTGTCATGAAGGCCGCGGCGACCCCGGTCACGAGCCGGGCGGCGATGAGCATCCACCCCTCGGTCGCGAAGCCGCCGAGGCCGGAGAAGAACACGAACACGGCGAGCGGGAGGAGGAACATCCGACGCCGCCCGAAGAGATCGGCGGCACGCCCGCCCAGCAGCATAAAGCCGCCGTAGCCGAGCACGTAGGCGCTCATCACCCACTGCAACTGACCGGTGGAGAGGCCGAGATCGGCCCGTATGGAGGGGAGGGCCACGTTGAGCATGGCGATGTCGATGCCTTCGAGGAAGACGGCACCACTGAGGACGAGGAGGAGGAGCCGGGGGTGCGGGGTGGGGACGGAAGACATGGAGTGCCTCTGGGGAAGGTTTTAGGAAGGGAGCGCCGAAAGGGCAGCGGACGGGCCTCGACACGGCCCATACGCTGGGTGGTTACGGATCCGCCGGCCGGTTCCGTCTTGTAACCAGAGCCATCCTGGGGCACCCTGGACGACCATGGAAGAAGGCACTTCGAAGTCACCGACGCACTGCGCGGATACCGCCCTCGAGCACGACTACGACGCCCGCCAGTGGGACGTCAGGGAGGGCTGCGAGGTCAGGCAGATCCTCGACCGGGTCGCGGACAAGTGGTCACTGCTCGTGATCGCCTTGCTGGAGCAACGAAGCCTGCGCTTCACGGAACTACGCCGCGAGGTCGACGGCATCAGCCAGCGCATGCTGACGGTGACCCTGCGCCACCTGGAACGCGACGGCCTGGTACGCCGCACGGTGCACCCGGTCGTACCACCACGGGTGGACTACGCCCTGACACCACTGGGAGCGACGCTCCACGACACGATCCAGTCCCTGGTGACCTGGACCGAGGCCCACCAGGGGGAGATCGCGGCGGCGCGGGCGGCGTATGACGGGGCGGCGGCGGGTGCGGGTGCGGGTGCGGTCGGCATGTAGCGGGGGTCAGGCCGCCCGCCTGGGGGAGGATCCGAACAGCTACACCTGTTGAGGCGGTAGCCTGCTCAGCGACAGAGCGCACCCTCTGGAAGCTGCCAAAATGACCGCGATGACGGAATCTGGTGTAGTGAGTAAAAAGCCGCGTCCTGCCAGATAGAGTCGCAGGTCATCTCCTCTGGTCCCCGCGCATGCGGGGGTGGTCCCTCGGCGGTCGCCGCAGTCGTGTGGTCCCCGCGCATGCGGGGTGTCCCACCCCTCGTACGTAGTCGCCGCTGTTGGCATAGACGCACTGATGCAGGTTGATGAGCGCCGAGTTGTCGGTGGAGGGCTCACCTGCCGAATAGTTCTCGGAGCCAGTCGGAGGGGGATTGGCGAGCCGTCGTCCGGGGCGCGGCCGGCCTGGTCGGCCTTATCGAGGGCAGTACGAATCCGAACCTCGGCGCGCTGGGTACTGACAGCGTCTCGGCGCCGCCGACGGCGGCGAAGGGTTGCCGGTACAGGTCGAGGGTGGTGCTTTCGTAGGGTCTGACCCGGTCTCCCTCGGGGAGGGTGTTGGCCGCGTCGGGGAGCTCCGCGTAGACGGCAAGGTGGCTCGCGAAGACCGTGAGCCAGTCGGGTCGCCGGTTTCGGATGTGGACCCGGATTCTCTTTCCGAGCGTCGCCGACGCGCGCGAGTCCGGGATCATCAGACCGCTCGCAGTCCTTGTCCCCGACACCGCGCCGCCGGCCGGGAGCGACTCGGCACGGACGTCGACTCTCGCGCACGAGACCCAGTGGCCGTACTTCGCGCGGACGGCGAGTCGCGCGCCGGGGGCCGGAGGCCGGGTCCACCGGGGAATGAGGGGATCCGCAGTGATGGCCGGCTCTTCGCCATAGGCTTTGCAGAGCCGGATCACGTCCCTGTACGACGTGGTGGGCAGCGACGAACCGTACAGAATTTCGTCCTCCAGCACCTGCCGGGCCGCTCCCACCGTCTTCCGTACGTCCCGCAACGAGGGCACCCACAGCCAGCACCCCGCGATCGCCACGTCGGCCAGGGCCTGCCGCACCGGCGACCCCATCTGCTCGGCGATGCCGTAGGCATGGACGAACTCCCGGCGGGCGTCCCGGGTGAGGTGCTCCCGGTCCTTCCCGCTCCGCCAACTGTCGGGGAAATCCCGGACGTACCGGCGCCCGGCGGCCATGCGCTCCTGAATCCGCTGGAGGCCGGAATCCTGGCGTGCCGCGCTCCCGGCGATGACGTCCACCACTTGACCGGCCACACCGGCCCAGGCGGCGTCGCTCATGGACTGGCCCTGGATCAGCTGGACGACGACCGTACGGGCGGCGAGGGCGGCGAGCCCGATCGCGAGGTCCATGGCCATACCCGCTCCCCCCACACGAGCCCCTCCGATCGAGTGTAGGGAGCGGGAATGAAATGAGAACCTGATCGGCGCACACGCGGCGTACACACGGGGACAGGCCCGACCCCTTCTAGCCCTCCGCCGCCTCCATCGCCTCGTCAGTGTCTTCCGGCAGCACCAGCGTCGTGACCGCGCCCCCATCAGTCGCGTTCGCGAACGTGAGTTCCGCGTCGATCGTCCTCGCCTGGCCGATCGCGATCGTCAGGCCCAGGCCATGGCCCTTGCCCCCTCCCGAGGTGGGTTCTGTGCGGAAGCGTTGGGGGCCGTGTTCCAGGAGGTAGCAGGGGTAGCCGGGGCCGTGGTCGCGGACCGTGATGGTCGGGCCGTCCACGGTGAGGATGACGGGTGGGCGGCCGTGGCGGTGGGCGTTGGCCAGGAGGTTGCTCAGGACCCGTTCCAGGCGGCGCCGGTCGGTGACCACGCACGCGTCGCGGACGATCCGTACCTCCGCCTCCAGCCCGGAGGCGCGTACGGCACGCTCGGCCAGCTGCCCCAGCCGGTGCGCGTCGAGGTCCGGTCGCTCGGTGAGGGAGTCCAGGCGGGAGATCTCCAGGAGGTCCTCGGTGAGCCGGCGCAGGGCCTGTACGCGGTCCCGGACCAGCTCCGTGGGGCGGCCGGGCGGCAGGAGGTCGGCGGACGCCTGGAGGCCGGCGAGCGGGGTGCGGAGTTCGTGGGCCACGTCGGCGGTGAAGCGCTGTTCGCTCTGCAGCCTGGCCTGGAGGGTGCCCGCCATCGCGTCGAGGGCCTCGGCGACCGCGGCCACCTCGTCCTGCGCCTTCGCCGGGTCGGTGGTGCGCGGGTCGGCGACGCGGGCGTCGAGGTCGCCCGCGGTGATACGGCGGGCCACGTCGGCGGTGCGGTGCAGGCGCCGGGTGACGCGGGAGACGGCGAAGACGCCGACGAGCAGCGTGCCGCCGATCGCCAGGGCGGAGGAGCCGACGATGGCGCGGTCGAGGCCCTCGATGGTGCCGGCGCTGTGCCGGTAGTCGAGCCGGGCCGCGAGCACCCCGCCGTCGGCCGGGCCCGCCGCCCACATGGTGGCGATGCCGTGGTCGTCGCCGAGCGCCGTGCCGCGCTTGCCGCCGAGCGCCATCGTCCGCAGCTTCTCGGGAAGCTCCGGCGGGTTCAGGGCGGACTGGTGGCGGTTCGGCTCGCCCGCGGCGTAGGCGCGGGCCGCGGCGTCGAGGCGGGAGAGGGCCTCGGTGCGCGCCTGGTGCACGGTCTGCCGGGTGACGATGACGTGCACCAGGATGCCGAGCACGGCGGCGACGACGCAGCACATCACCGCGAGGAAGAGGGTGAACTTCCCGTACAGCGAGCCGAATCGGGAGACGCGGCGGGGGCGGGCGGTCATCGGTGGCGCTCCGTGGTGCGGGGCGACGGGGCCGGGCCGACGCGGCGGATCTCGTCGCTCTTGAACTCCATGTAGCGGCGGTGCGCGTCCCACGCGTACACCGAGCGGACGGCGTAGTGCGGGGTGCCCGCGGGCTCCCAGACGATCAGGTCGCGGCCGGCGATCTCGATGGACGTGGGCTGGACGACGGTGGCCATGACGCGGGTGAGGCGGCCGCCGGTCACGGTGTAGCAGCGCAGTCCGACGAGGTGGTCGGCCATCTCGATGCCCATGATCAGTTCATCGTGGCCGTCGCCGGTGAGGTCCCGGTAGACGGGTGGGCGCAGGGGGCAGTCCGGTGCCCGGCCGTCGCAGGTGGTGAGCTTGGCGGCGGTTCCCTCGTCGAGGCCGTCGGCGCCTGTGACGTCCTTCCGGTGCGCGGCGACCTCGGCCTTGATCACGCTGTACGGGTTCACCTTGTGGATGTCACCGGAGGGGACGGCGGGGAAGCCGGGGACGTTGGTGGCGCTGTCGTCCTCGTGCTGTTCGCCTGTGGGCGTGGGGGCGGGGGGCCGGTCGGGCCACAGCCGGGAGGGGGCGGCCACGGGGGCGGTCGTACCGGCGCTGACCGGCTCCCCGACGCTCGTGCACGCGGTCGCCGCGGCCCCCGTCGCCACAAGCAGCGCGGCCACGGCCAGTGCCCGGGCGGGGTGGCGGCGGGTGCGGCGGGTCGGCCGGGCGGGCGGGTCGGGGCACTGCGATGGTCCAATGTCGTGGCCGGGTGGGTGGGCGCGCGCGGGGCGGCCCTGAGGGCGGCGTACACGACGATGTTAAGCGAGTGGTGGGGGTGGGCTGCCGGGACCGGGGGAACCGGGGGCGGCCGTCCGTTCCCTGCGGGGGGTCCGTTCCCTGCGGGGCTTTCCCCTACCCGCCCCTTCCCGGAACCGGGGGCTTCGCCCCCAGCCCCCCTTTCCGCGCTCCGCGCAGTGGCCTCAAACGCCGGACGGGCTGATATTCAGCCCGTCCGCCTACCGCCGCCTCCGCTTCGCGATCGCCGTCATCACCACCGGCAGCAGCAGCTCCAGCGCCTTGGCCACCGACGCCTCCGGCAGGCCCGTCTTCTTCGCCACCGCCTTGGCCACCGGGCCCGTGACCTTGCCGAGCACACCGGACAGCAGCCCGCCGCCGAGACCGGCTCCCAGGCCACCGAAGCCCACGGCTCCAGCCGGGGTGGCCGCCGCGCCGGTGAGCTCCTCGGGCAGGGCGTCGACGGTGGCCTCCACGACCTTTTTGGCACCGTCGCTGTCGGTGCCGAGCTCGCCCGCGAGCTCCTGGATGCGGTCCTCGCCGAGTTCGTCGAGTACGTCCTTGCGCAGCTCTTCATCACCCATGCGCACGACCCTAGCCCCGGCCGCCGGGTCTCGGTACTCAAGGTGATTCCCTGGTCACCCCTCGGAACCGGGGCTTCGACGGCGCCGTGCCTGGCAGACGGCCCGCAAGATCCTTAAGCCGGGCGGCCGGTGCTTTCACCACATCGAGCGGAAGTACGACTTCACGATCTATGCGCGCCGCCCGCGCGTCCTAGCGTGGTCATCCATGTCGCAGCCCTTCGAGCTCCCCCGCTTCTACATGCCGTACCCGGCGCGCCTGAACCCCCATCTGGAGAGTGCCCGCGCGCATTCGAAGGCGTGGGCCCGCGAGATGCAGATGGTCGAGGGATCGGGCATCTGGGACGAGACGGATTTCGACTCCCATGACTACGCGCTGCTGTGCGCCTACACCCACCCCGAAGCCTCCGCCGCGGAGCTCGCCCTGGTGACCGACTGGTACGTCTGGGTGTTCTTCTTCGACGACCATTTCCTGGACGTCTTCAAGCGCACCGGCGACACCGTCGGCGCCAAGGCGTATCTCGACCGGTTGCCGGACTTCATGCCGGTCCGCCCGGAGGACGGGTTCCCGGAGGCCACCAATCAGGTGGAGGCGGGCCTGGCGGATCTGTGGGCCCGTACGGTCCCGGTGATGTCGGAGGGCTGGCGGCGGCGGTTCAAGGAGAGCACCCGGCACCTCCTGGAGGAGTCGCTGTGGGAGCTCGCCAACATCAACGAGGGCCGGATCTCCAACCCCGTCGAGTACATCGAGATGCGCCGCAAGGTGGGCGGCGCCCCCTGGTCGGCGAATCTCGTCGAGCACGCGGTGGGCGCCGAGGTGCCCGCGGCGATCGCGGCGACGCGGCCGATGCGGGTCCTGAAGGACACGTTCTCGGACGCGGTGCACCTGCGGAACGACCTCTTCTCGTACCAGCGCGAGACCGAGAGCGAGGGTGAGCTCGCCAACGCCGTCCTGGTGCTGGAGAAGTTCCTCGACTGCGACACCCAGCAGGCGGCCGACTCCGTCAACGAGTTGCTGACCTCCCGGCTCCAGCAGTTCGAGCACACGGCGCTCACCGAGGTGGGGCCGCTGTTGCGGGAGCACGGCCTGGGGCTCGCGGCCACCGCCGACGTCCTCGCTTATGTGAAGGGCCTCCAGGACTGGCAGTCCGGTGGGCACGAATGGCACATGCGCTCCAGCCGTTATATGAACGGCGCCTCGGCGACGGACGCCGCGAACGCCCCGGGCGCCGCTTCGGCGGCGGAGAACGTTCTGAGCGGGCCGTCGGGTCTCGGCACCTCGGCGGCGCGCCTGGTGGACTCGCTGGTGGACTCGGTCCCCGGCCGGCTGCGGCGCTATTCCCATGTGCCCTTCCAGCGCGTCGGCCCGCTGCCGCACCCGGACTTCGTGATGCCCTACCCGCTGCGGCTGAGCCCGCACCTGGAGGCGAACCGCCGCCACAACCTCGAATGGAGCCGTCGCACGGGCATCCTCGACGCCGTCCCGGGCGTCCCCGGCTCCGGTCTCTGGGACGAGAGCGAGCTGAAGGACTACGACCTGCCGCTGTGCTCCGCCGGTATCCACCCGGACGCGGCCCCCGAACAGCTGGAGCTGACGACGGACTGGCTCACCTGGGGAACGTACGCGGACGACTACTATCCGGCGCTCTTCGGGCGCATGCCCGGCATGGACACCGCGTGGGCGAGTCACCGGCGGCTGCTGGCCCTGATGCCGCTGGACCTCTCCCCCACGCCCCCGGCGCTCGGCCCCTTGGAACGCGGCCTCGCCGACCTCTGGCCCCGTACGGCCGCGGGCATGGACGTGACCGAGCGCCGCGCGTTCCGCGCCGGGGTCGAGGCCATGCTGGAGAGCTGGCTGTGGGAGCTCTCCAACCATAAACAGAACCGCGTCCCCGACCCGGTCGACTACATCGAGATGCGGCGCCAGACCTTCGGTTCGGACCTCACCAAGAGCCTCTCGCGGATCGGTCACGGGAACACCGTGCCACCCGAGATCTACGCGGCGCGACCGGTCGTGGCCATGGAGAACGCGGCCATGGACTACGCCTGCCTGATGAACGACGTCTTCTCGTACCAGAAAGAGGTCGAGTTCGAGGGCGAGTTCCACAACTCGGTCGTAGTGGTGCGGAACTTCTTCGACTGCGGGGTCACCGAGGCCCTCGGGATCGTCGCCGACCTGCTGAATTCCCGGATGCGGGAATTCCAGCACATCGTGGGCGTGCAGTTGCCGGCCTTCTACGAGGACTTCGGGGTCGACGACGCCGCGCGGAAGACCCTGAACGGGTACGCGGAGGACCTCAAGAACTGGATGTCCGGAATCCTCAACTGGCACGACGGGTGCCGCCGCTACCGCGAGGAGGACCTGCTGCGACACTCCTCGCCCGCCCTGCCGGTGGGGGCACCGGGAGGGCTCGGAACGTCCGCCACGCGGCTCGCGGAGCTCCTGCGCACGGCGGGCGGGGTGCGCGCGGGAGTCTGAGCGTCGATACGGCGGACCCGGGCGGCGGCCGGGTCCGCCGTTTGACCTTCAAGCCGGCTGAACGTCCAGAATCGCGGACATGAACGACACCACCGAACTGCTCGGCATCAGCGCCTTCGCCCGCCGCGTCGGCCTCGCACCCTCCGCCCTCCGCTTCTACGACGACTGCCGGATCCTGCGCCCCGCGCGGGTCGACGCCGCCACCGGCTACCGCTTCTACAGCCCGGCCCAGGAGGACCGCGCGCGGCTGCTGCGACGGCTCCGAGGGACGGGGCTGTCGCTGGCCGGGATCTCCATGGTGCTCGACGGGCCCGAAGAGGCGGGCCGGGAGCTGCTGGAACAGCACCTCGGCACGGTGCGGGAGCAGTCGGAGGCCGCGCGCGCCGCGATCACGGCGGTGCTGCGCCGGTGGGACGGGACGGCGGCCGGGGGCGGCTGGCGAGCGCGGCTCGGGGGTGCCGAGCTGGCCGGCGCCGTACGACAGGTGGTGTCGGCGGCCGCCACCGACCCGGAGTACCCGGAGCTGGCCTGCGTCCTCGTCGAGGTCGACGCGGGCGAGGTGCGGCTGGTGGCCACCGACCGCTTCCGCCTGTCGGTGCGGGTGCTGCGGCCGCTGGAGACGGCGGGGAAGCCGGGCAGCGTGCTGGTGCCGGCCGCCGAGCTGGTCGCGCTCGGGCAGTGGGCGGCGCGGGCGGTCGAGGTGACACTGGAGTCCGGCCCGGAGGGGGCCCGCGCCCGTTCCGGGACCGGGGAGGTACGGGAACTGCGGACGACGGAGGGCCACTTCCCCATGTATCGCGGGGTGCTGGACGCGATGGCGCCGCCCGCGCACCGGGTGGTCGTGGGCCGTACGGTGTTGCGCGAGGCGGTCGAGAGCTTCGGTGACGTGGCCGCCGTGACGTTGGACTGGGGGCGGGACGAGGTCACGCTGTCCTTGCCCGACGGGGACGGCTCCGGCGGCTCGCGGACGCTGCCGGTGATCTGCCAGGACACGCCGCCGCCGCGGCTGTCCTTCGATCCGGCCGTGCTGGTGCCGGCGCTGGAGACGAGTGTGGGGCCGGATGTGCTGCTGGAGGTGGCGACGGTGGCGACGCCGGTGATCGTCCGGTCCGCGGATCAGGGGAGTTTCACGACGTTGGTCATGCCGGTGGCGCCTGTGCCGGTGGTGAACGGCTGAGGCGGCGGGGCAGGGCCGGGCGCGCGGGGCTTCTTCCCCGGCCCCGCCCGCCCGCCCCCACCCCCGCCCCTACGACGAGCCACCAGGCCATGGTGCTGTGGATGTGGTCGCGGATCGCACCGGCTACCCGGGACGCGCCTCCTCGTCGCGCCCGACGCGGAAGGCGAGCCAGCGGTGGCACCCTCCGCACTCCGTCCACTCGGCGACCTTCAGGTCGTCGTTGCAGCTGTGGACGAGCTCGGTGTAGCTCAAGCGCGAGGCGTTCTCCCCGCACCGCGGGCATGTCGCCACGAGTTCGCGAGATGTCATCGCCGGCCCCTTTCACGGGGCCGTGCGGCGGTCAGGAGGGAGGCTGCCGCCGGCAGCAGCCACGTTCCCTCCTGGAAAGCGGCCTCCTGGGCCGAGCGGGACATCACCAGCACGATGCCCAGCACCAGCGTGGCCACGAAGGCCACGCTCCTACACGGCAGGTCTATCCTGAGGTTGACGAGCACGAGGTCTCCTTGTGTTCGAGCAGAAGGCCGCTCCCTGCTTCCGCCCAGAAGCATCAGGGGGCGGCCTCGGCTTTTGCCGTGATGCCGCACGGCGCGGGTCTGTGGTGCAGCGGTTCGGCAGGTCACATGGGAGGGGCTCCTTTCCCTCGACCGGCAGTGCGGCCGGCGACGGCCGCTGCCCAGAGTCTGCGGCCGGAACTTCACGGGGACAACGGCTGGAAGACACACGTAGAACACCCCGGACGAAGGAGGGACACTCCACGAGCACTGGCGAAGTTCTGTAGCACTGACGGACAATGACGGACCATCAGTGTCGTTCCGCGTCGTCCACGGGGGTGGAGACCATGCCTGACCAGCGGAATACGTCAGAGCCGCCGGAGCATCAACTCACCTTCGCCGCCGAGTTACGCGAACTCCGGCGGCGGACCTTCAAGAAGCCGACCGAGGAGGCACTCGCCCGGAGAATGGGCTGCGGGCGCAGCACCGTCTCGGCGATCCTCAACGGCCGGCGGTTCCCGCACTGGGAGCACACCGCGGCCTTCGTGGAGGCATGCGGCGAGGATCCGTCGAGGTGGCGGGACCGGTGGCTGCGGGCGGACAGGCAGATCGAGGAGGGCTCCAAGGGCCTCCGCTCCCCGGTCACGCCACTGCCGCTCGCCGCCGGGCCGGAGGCCGAGGGGGATGCCCTGCTGGCCGCGTATTGGTACCGGGACAACCGGGAGTTCTACGAAGCGGCCGCCGCACACGCCCGCCGAGCCCGCTCGGAGATCCGGGTCACGTACACGCGCCGATACCCGCCCACGCAGTACACGACGCGGGCATCCGCCGAATACTTCAGGACCATCCTGGACTGGGCCGGCGAGGACAGCGACGACGAACGGAGCGTACGGCGCATCATCGGCATCCCCGAACGCGACGGCCTTCCCGACCGTGACATGCTCTCCTGGGCCCGTCAGCATCACCAGGACAGCAAGCACATCCTCAACTACGAGGCCAACGTGTTGCGGTGGACCGCGGCAGCCGACGGGCTGAACATGGCGCTGATCGACGACAGCGTGGTGTTCCTGGCGTTCTCCGGGGGGTCACGTCAGAGGCTGAACGGCTTCAGCGTCGAGGATCCCACGTTCATGTCCTACTTCGCCGCGTACTTCGATCAGCTGTGGGCCGGTCTCCGGCCTCTGGGCGCTTACCTCGCCGAGGTGGACGGCGGCCGCGCCGACAAGCCCGTGTGAGCTTCACCGGGCCGCGCCGGATCCGTCGGCGGGGCACTCCGCGTCACCCGCCCGCCGCCTCTCCCGCAGCGCCCGGACCCGCCCCCGGCTCGCGCAGGCCGGCGACGGGCACCACCGTCGCCGCCCCGTGGGGTTCGCGAACACGCCCCGGCAGTCGTGCTCCGGGCAGACGGCCAGGGTGTGCCGGTCCGGGCCCGTGAGGTGGTCGACGGCCTGGCGGGCGATGCGGGCCAGGGCGGCGTCCGTGGTGGCCGGGGGTTCGCGGCGGAGGCGGTCGCCGGGCACGAGGCGGACGGGGTCGGGGGCGCCGTCGAGGAAGCGGGCGAGCGTGGCGAGGGCGGCGGCGGGCGGCGGCTCCTGGGCGACGGTGGCCAGGGCGAGCGGGCGCAGGGTCTCCCGCAGTTCGTGGGCCCGCCGGAGATCGGTCCCGTCGGGCGGGCGGACGGGGGGGAGTTCGCTGCGCTCCAGCCACTCCCCCAGCCGTTCGGGGGTGGCGGCGCGCTCCACGGGCCGGGCCCCGAACGCCTGGCCACGGGTGGCGAGGAGGTTGAGCCAGGTGGCTCCGCAGTCGAAGCGGAATGCCTGCTGCGCGTCGTCGTCCGTCATGGCGACCAGCGTAACGCTTCACCCGTTACAGTGAGGCTGTAACGGGTGAAGCGTTACACCTGGTGCCCCTTCCCGGGGGACGAACGAGAGGGAACGGCATGAACCCACAGGAAGCGCCCCCGGCCGGGCCGCTGGTCCGTACGGTGCTCGGCGATCTCCCGCCCGGCGAGCTGGGCGTCTGCGACGCCCACGACCACCTCTTCCTCCGCACCCCGCTGCTGCCCGGCCAGGAGCTGGCCGACCCGGTCGCCGCCGCCTCCGAGCTGCGCGCCTTCCGGGAGGCGGGCGGCCGCGCGGTGGCGCAGTGGACTCCGCGCGGAATGGGGCGCCGGCGCGCGGAGCTCGCCGCCCTGGCCCGGGCCACGGGCATACACCTCGTCGCGGCCACCGGGCTGCACCAAGCGGCGCACTACACCCCGGAGTCGCTCGGCCGGGTACGGGGCCGGCTCGCGGAGCTCTTCGTCGGGGACCTCACCACCGCCCCGGTCCGAGCGGGTCTGATCAAGGTCGCCGGGGGGTTCCACGGTCTCGACGCCCACGCCCGGTGGGTGATGGCCGCGGCCGCCGAGGCCCATCACGCCACCGGCGCGCCCGTGGCCGTCCACCTCGAACTGGGCACGGGCGCCGCGGCGGTGCTGGACGTACTCTGCGGCGCGGGCGAGGTGCCGCCGGACCGGGTGATCCTCGGGCACCTGGGCCGGTCCGCCGACGTACGGGCGCAGCTGGCGGCGGCGCGGTCGGGCGCGTACCTCGCCTTCGACGGCCCCTCCCGGGCCCATCACCCCACCGACTGGCGGCTCTTCGACTCCCTGGCCGCGCTCGCGGAGGCCGGGCACGGCGACCGGATCCTGCTCGGCGGCGACACGACCACGGCGGCCGCCCGCGCGGTCGGCGGCGGGGGCCCGGGGATGCCGTATCTGCTGACCGGCCTGCGGCCGGCGCTGGAGGCCGGGCTGGGCGGGGAGTTCACCGAGCAGGTGTTCGTCGCCAACCCGGCCCGTGCCTTCGCGGCGCGCTGGCGCTGAGCGCCACCGGGCCACGGGCACCGCCCGGGGCGCGCGACCGGCCGCGCGCCCCGGCGGCCCCGCCTACCCCCGGCCGTCCACCACCGACCGCAGCTTCCCGCTCGTCGCCGTGCGCTCCAGGTCGGCGCCGTCCACCGTCTCCACGGTGAGGTCGAGCAGCCGCTCCTCCACCGCCGACCGCAGCTCCGGGTACTCCGCCAGGAAGGCGTCCCGCGCCTCCTCCGTGCCCACGGCGAGCGTGCGCTCGACGCGGACGGTGAGGGCTTCGCGGTGGCCGCTGCCGGTGAGCAGGATCTGGAGCTCGCCGCTGTAGCCCAGGCGTTCCTGCGCGATGGCCGTGAACCGGCGGTGGTTGAGGAAGTACGTCGCCACCCGCATCACGTCGCCGAGCCTGCCCAGCAGTTCGAAGCGCGGGGCGTGGCTGCCGCAGGGGCAGCGGCCGGGCAGTTCGCGGCCGAGGTCGCCGATGACGTAGCGGCCGAGGTTCTGGCCGCGCCGGGCGTGCGTGGTGAACACCAGCCTGCCGGTCTCCCCCGGCGCCACGGGCCGGTCGGCGTCGACGTCGAGGATCTCCAGGGTGTGCAGGTCGGCGTGCAGGTGGTGGACGCTGCCGCCGCTCTCGGTGCACTGGTAGCCGAGCGGTCCGAGGTCGGTGCTGCCGTAGGTGATGGAGTGGACGACCTCGACGCCGAACTTCTCGGTGAGGGTGCGGCGCTGTTCCTCCGTGAAGTGCTCGCCGCCGTAGAAGATCTTGCGGATGCCGCCGTAGGCGCGGAGCAGGTCCGCCTGCTCGTGCAGCAGCTGCCACAGGTAGGACGGCATGCCGAAGAGCGTGTCGACCTCGTAGGCGACGAGCATCTCCGCGGTGGCCCGGTGGTCGGGGCCGGCGGCCATCGGCATCTGGGTGCCGCCCAGCCGCTCCAGGATGGAGAAGAAGCTGATGAACCCGCCGTACATGCCGCCGCAGTAGAAGAGGTTGGCGGTGCGGTCGCGGGCCGGGTCGTAGCCGGCGGCGAGCAGGCCGCGGGCGGCGGCGCGCATCTGGGTGTCGTAGTCGTCGTAGCTGAAGAGCGACAGGGCGGGGGTGCCGGTGCTGCCGCCGCTGCGGAAGTACAGCTCGGCGTCGCGCCGGTCGACGCCGTCGTTGAGCTCCTGGACGGCGGCCTTGTCCAGCAGGGGCCCGGAGGGGCGCGGGAAGGCGGCCGGGCGGGCCAGGTCGTCGAGGCAGGCGGTGGTGGCGAAGCGCTCGTCGGCCTGGACGGCGACGCGGCGGCTGTAGCGCTGGAGGGCGTAGACGCCGTCGTGCGGTTCGCCGGAGTAGCCGGCGGTCATGGCGCCCACGGGGGTGACGCGGGTGGCGCCGGCGGCCAGCACCGTGGTGGCGAGCTCGGCGACGTCCGCGCGGCCGCCCGCGAGGCCCGCGGTCTGGAGGTAGCGGCGCATGGGACGCAGGGTGGCGATGAGGTTCTTACGGGGCAGCGGCTTGACCCAGACGCTGCGGTGCAGGGGAGAGGCCGTGAGCGCCGGGCGGACGTCGGCCATGACGCGCCAGGTGCCGTCGGGGGCGGCGAGCACCTTGGTGAGGCCGAGGTGCTCCTCCAGGCGGGCGAGGTGCTCGGTGGTGGTGAGCTCGGCGTACTCGGCCGGGTCGAGCTCCTCGTCGGCCGGCGGCGGGCACGCGGCGAGCGCCCGCGCCAGGCGGTCGGCGAAGGCGTGGAGCTCCTCGGTGTCCTCGGTGTCGAGGTAGACGACCTGGGGGCTGGAGCACGCCTGCTGTTCGAAGAGGCAGACGTCCTGGGCCAGGGCGGTCAGGGTCGCCTCGTCCGCCCAGGCGTCGCGGGTGAGGTAGGCGAAGGAGATCTTGTGGCCCCACTCCACCAGGCGGCAGCCGGCCGGGACGTGGGCGGCGACGCCCTCGACGGCGGCCTCGCCGCCCCACACCGCGACGGCGTCGGCCGGGGCGCACATCCGCCGCAGCCAGTCCTGCCGGGAGGAGGGGAAGCGCAGCACGATCACTCGCTCGGCGACGGCCCCGGTGGGGTCGAGGGCGGCGAGCTCGGCGAGCAGGTGCTGGGCGAGGAGGGTGTCCGCGCTGCTGGTCTTGAGGATGTTGACGTTGCCGGCGAGCAGGCCCTCGATCAGGCTGAGGGGGGCGACGGTGGCGGCGTTGCCGGGGGCTATGTGGGCGACGAGGCCGACGGGCGCCCACGCCTCGTAGACGGTCTCCTTGGCGTCGGGCCGGGTCAGCCGCTCGGGTGCGGTGCCGCCCAGCTCGCGGCGGAGCTTGCGGGTGAGCGCGCCGCGCTCCAGGAAGGCGGCGAGCTCGGCGAGGACGTCGCCTTCCTCGTCGGCGGGCAGGTGCGGGGCGAGCCGCGCCCGGACGGCGCCGTCGGTGTCGCGCAGGGCGGTGGCGAGGGCGTCGCAGGCGGCCAGGACGGTCTCGGTGTCCAGCGGTGCGGCGAGCGCGGCCTCGACGGCGGCGGGCAGCGTGGCGAGGCGGCGGTCGGCCTCGTCGTCACCGATGAAGGCGCCCTGCCAGTAGTGGTGGTGCGTCGAGCGGTCGGTCCCGGTCATGACATTCCCTTCATCAGTTCGGCGGCGGCCACGGCACAGCTGCGGTTGCGGCTGACCCCGGCGCGGCCGTGGACGGTGAACCACGGGGTGGTCAGCTCACAGCCGCACTCCTCGCCCGGGTGGAGGGAGGCGAGGTCGCCCATGACGACGCTCTGGGCCGGTACGGAGGTGATGTACGGCGACACCAGGTGCAGATAGCCCTTCTCGCCGTACGGGAGGGGTTCGAGGGTCCGTGTGCTGCGGATGAACACACGGGACCAGACGGGCGCGTGGAGGTTGTGGTGCGCGCACTCGATGTAGGGGATGCAGTGCTCGACGGAGCCGAAGGTGTCGCGGATCCGCTCGGAGGGGACGCCCAGCTGCTCGGTGACGCGCTCGTACAGCTCGTGCTTGCCGATCTGCCGGTCGGTGTGGCCCTTCCAGCCGCCGCCGAGGATGATCAGGGAGCCCTCGGGCAGCCGCAGGGGCGGCAGGCCCATAGCGCTCATCCGCTCCAGGGTGAACCAGAGGAAGGCGGGGAAGCCGAGGATGCGGACGGGCACGTCGTCCTCGGCGAAGCGGCGCAGCGCGGCGATGGAGCCGAAGGGGTCGAACTCATGGCCGTTGCCGGTGTTGCGGAGGGCGTACTCGACCTGCCGCGCGGGGGCGAAGTCGCACAGGTAGTTGTCGGTGAACGAGGTGCCCAGCTTGAGGTCGCGGGCGGGCTCGTAGCTGTACAGGAGGTAGTTGACCTCCTGGTCGGGGGTGATCCAGCCGTTGTGGTCGAAGATCCGGGCGACCATGCGCTGCGCGGAGCGGATCGTCCACGTGTCGAAGAACATCTGCGACTTCTGCCCGGTGGTGCCGGAGGACGTCAGGTGCAGGTCGACGTCATCCATGGGGATGGACAGCACTTCGTGGCGCTTGAAGAAGTTCGCGTGGATCAGGGGGGCGCCGTACGGGGTCTCGGGCCGGTCGCCGTCGTAAAGGCCGCGGAAGAAGGGGGACCGGTCGCGGTGCCAGGCGTTGGTCTCCGCCATGGCGGCGGCGAACAGCTCCTCCTCGGCGGGGCCGGAGGCGTAGGGCTCGGTCAGGTCGCACAGCTGCTGCACCCGGGCGAGCGCCGTCGCGTCGGGGACGTCGACGGGGGCGAGATGGGGGTTCGAGGGGGTCATGAGGCAACCTCACGTGAGGGCAGGTACGTCGACGCCCAGGCCGACACATACGAATCGAGGAAGGGCTGGAGGGGTGCGTCGACGACCACGCCGTGGAAGTCGATGTGTTCGGTGGTCCGGGACATCACGACGTAGTCGTGGAAGCCGTCGCCGTCGCGGCGCATGGCCGGGTAGAGGGCGCCGGCGATGAATCCCTGGGCGGCGAAGGCGGAGAGGGCGCCGTGGTGGTCGAGGGGGACGAGCGCCTCGACATAGCCCGCGCCGGCCCGGGTGAGGGTCCGGGTGACCGGCTCCAGCCAGCCGGCGGCGACCGCCGGGTCGGGGTGGGCGGTGACCAGGGCGCAGTAGCCGCCGACGCGGTTGAGGTAGGCGTACACCTCGAAGCCGCCGTCGTCGGGCGTCAGCAGGATGTTGGGGGTGTGCAGGGGGTAGAACCAGCGGTCGGCGTCGGGGAAGCGCTCCTGGAAGCGGCGGCGGACGAACGCCGGTGCCTCGATCATCTCCAGCCGGGCCGTCGTGGGGCCGGGGGGCGCGGGCCGCGGAGCGGTGGTGCGGGTCCCGGCGTAGCTGATGCCCAGGCTGTCCTCGACGGTGCGCAGCAGCGGGGCCAGGGAGGCGGGCACCTCGGGCACGGCGACGCGGCGGTCCAGGACGCCCTCGGCGTGACGCGCGTAGAGTGCGAGGCTCTCACGGCAGTTGAGGTCCACGGCGTTGGGCAGGATGCCGAGCGGCCGGAAGCCGTGGCGGGAGACGACCCGCTGGGGGCCGGCGCTGACGGTGCGTACGGTGGCGTAGACCGAGTCGAGCCGGCCGGTGGCGAACATCCGGGCGCACAGGGCCTCGGTGAGCGCTCCGGCGAGGCCCGAGCCGCGCTGGTCCGGGTGGACGGCGAGCCCTTCGAGGCGGCCGAGGCGGCTGCCGGGCTCGCTGTGGATGGCGGCGGAGCCGGCCAGGGCGTCCCCCGGGCCGCCGCGGGCGACGAGCCAGAGGGTGTCCGGGTCCTGGATGAGGCGGGACATCTCGGCGGGGTCGGTGCCCAGCGCCGTGGGGTAGTGCGGCCCGTAGACGGCGTAGTAGAGCTGGCGCAGGTCGGCGATGTCGGCGGTGGTGGCGCGCTCGACGGTGACGGTCATCGCGCGCCTCCCGCGGTGTCGGCGGCGAGGGCGGGCGCGGCCTCGGACCCGGGCACGGCCTCGGGCTCCGGCGCGTTCTCGCGCAGGAGGAAGAGCGCGAGGGCGGCGGGGACGAGTCCGGCGGCCTGGATCAGGCAGAGGGTCTGTACGGGCAGATGGTCGCCCAGCAGGCCGAACAGCAGGGAGGCGACGGGGAAGGTCGCGCCGAGCACGGCCTGCATCACGGCGAAGAAGGCGGGCTTGTCGGCGGCGGGCACCAGGCGCTGGAAGAGGGCCACGAAGCGGACGCCGATGACGCCGACGCACCAGCCGGCGACGGCCAGGCAGCCGGCGATGACGGGCCGCTCGCCGACGAGGCCGGGCAGGCCGAGCGCGACGGCCATCGCGGCGAGGGCGAAGGCGCCGACGACGGTGGGCCGGCCGGGCACGCGGGCGCCGGTGAAGGAGCCGATCAGGGTGCCCGCGCCGAGGGACGCCTCCAGCAGGGCGACGGTGCCGCCACCGCCGTCCAGCACGGACTTGGTGTAGAGCGGGATGACGACGAAGACGGCGGTGGTGAAGAGGTTGGCGGCGGTGAAGCTGATCAGGATCTTCCGGACGAAGGGCAGTCCGGACAGGACCTGACGCAGTGTCCGCGGCGCGGGGGCGGCGCCGTCGCCGTCGCCCGGGCCCTGCTCCGGGGCGCGGAAGCGTACGGTCGCGAGCAGCGCGGCGGCCGTGACGTAGGCGGCCGCGCAGCCGACCGCGAGGCCGGCCACTCCGGCGCGGTCGACGATCAGGGCGCCGAGGAGGGCTCCGCCGAGGCTCGCCAGCGACTGGGTGGACAGCTCGAAGCCGGTCGCGGCCTCGATGTCCTCGTCGTCGACGAGCTCGGGCACCGAGGTGGTCAGGCAGGGGTCGAAGAACGCCTGGCAGGTGGCCAGGGCGAGGGTGGCGGCGTAGGCGGCGGCGATCGGCAGGTCGCTCGCGCAGGCCCAGACCGCCAGGGCCGTGGCGGCGGCGCCCGCGCAGCCGGCCGCGCCGCGCAGCAGCGAGCGGTGGGCGAGGCGGGCGACGGCGCGGGCCACGACGGGGGCCAGGGCCACGGCGGGCAGGGTGCTGACGGCCATGAAGAGGCCGGAGGCGAGGCCGCTGCCGCCGCTGACGGCGTAGGCCACCAGCCACCAGGAGATGCCGACCTGGAACATGCGCACGGCGGCCTGGGTGAGGACCTGGCCGAGCCATACGGTGCCGAAGGCGCGGTTGCGCAGGACCAGCGGCAGCGTGCGGTCCGTGGTGGGCGCGGTCATGCCGTCGGCCTCTCGTCGAGCACGCGGACGAGCTTGCCGGAGCGGGGGTTGACGACGAGGTCGCGGTGGCGCACCCACTCCACCTCCAGCGGGTGTACGTAGCCGGCGGCCATACTGTCGGGGTAGAGCGGCCGGGCCGTGTGAAGGCCCTCGACGATCTCCTTGGCGAGGACGTCCAGGCCGGCGGGGTCGTCGTCGCCGGGGGCGACGGCGAGGCGGAGGACGAGTCCGTCCTTGCCGTCCCAGCGGCGGACCACGAGCTGGGTGCCCATGACGCGGCCCGCGGTGTCGGCCTCCTCCACGGCGGCCTGCGCGTCCTGCGAGTAGAGCGAGACGGGGCCGACGCGGACGCCTTCCTCGGCGCGGCCGAGGATGCGGAAGTGGCCGGCCTCGGTGCCGGTCCACTCGGCGCGATCGCCCGCGGGGTAGCGGATGATCGGCATCAGGGTGCGGAACAGCATGGTCACCACGACCCGGCCGGGGCGGCCGGGCTCGGTGATCGGCTCGCCGGTCGTCTCGTCGAGGATCTCGACGATCGAGTGCGGGGTGAAGGCGCGGTGCACCCGGGCGTCGGGGCCGGGGACCGGGCGGCCGAGCAGTCCGGCGTCGACGCTGGCGTAGCCCAGGGAGCGCGCTTCGGCGTTGGGGAAGGCCCGGGCCAGCAGCCGTCGCTGGTCGGGGAAGAGCGCCTCGCCGCCGAAGAACAGCAGTTCCACGGCGGGCAGCCGCCGGTCCTGGGCGACCAGGTGCTCGGCGAGGCGGCACAGGGTGGTCGGGGTGCCGGCGACGACCTGGGCGGCGAAGTCCTCCAGGGTGGGGACCGTGGACTCCAGCGGGGCGCCGCCGCCGATGGGCAGGCGGACGTTGTCCACGGGGGCCTGGGCCAGGGAGTCCAGGACGAACAGGAAGCTGGCGTACAGCTCGCCCGCGTAGAACAGGTCGGCGACCCGGTGGCCGGGCTTCAGGCCCGCGTCGACGAGTCCGGCGCCGAAGGCGGTGACGAACTCGCGCCATTCCTCGCGGGTGTAGCAGGAGAACTTCGGGGCGCCGGTGGTGCCGCCCGTCTTGTAGACGGCGGCCTCGGTGAGCGGTCCGGTCAGCACCCGGTTGTCGTGCAGGGTGTTGGCCGCCCAGAATTCTTCCTGGTCCACCACGGGAAGGTCTGTGAGACAGTCCACATCGGGTGTCAGGGTGGCGTAGAGATTCGCGTAGAACGGCGAGTTCTCTCGGGCGAAACGTATGAGGTCCGAAAGCTGATGGACGGGCATTATGCCTTGCCTAGATACGGGAAGAGGGTGTTCCGGCCCGGCGAGGGGGTCGGCACTCGCCATGACCTGTTGAATACTCAATGAGCCGAGTGCAGTGGGCTCGTGTCACTTGGGCGTCGCAACTGACGCACGATCACCCATCATGGAACACGTCGAACATACCGCCAAATCGGCGCCGGCCCGCCGGACGGGGAATGGCCGGAAACAGCGGTGATATGCCGGAGTGGCCGCGGGACCCGTGCGGGCGCCCGCGGGAGCCGGCCCCGAGCGCCGGGGCGCCGTCGCCGCACCCGTCGCCCGGCCGCGCCTCCGGCCTGCGGATTGGCCTGATGTGGGGGTACGGGATCCGGGACGGGACGCCATCCGCGGGCCCCGCTCCGGGCGGTCCGGCAGCCACCGCGACCGTCCCCGAGTTGACAATTTCCCGGGACCCGCTTGGACCGCGGCCGAACAGTGTGTGAACGTGGCAATCACCCGCTCCGCCCGCAACGAACACTTTCCCGGCGGAAGTTGCCGGACGCCTTGTGGCGCCACCCCCACGGTTCACCGACGCGCCGCAATCGCGTACGCACTCCCCGGCGCCCGCTCCGTCGTGCACTCCCCGTCCCGCGTCTTCCGTCAGGTACGAATCCCTTACGAGACGAACGGAATTGACAGGCATGCAGAATAAAGAATCAGTGGCCCTCGTCGGCATCGGGTGCCGGTTCCCGGGCGGTATCGACTCGCCCGAGGCGTTCTGGGACTTCCTGTCCGGTGGCAAGGTGTCGGTCGAATCGACGCCGGAGGACCGGTGGCGCCCGTACACGAAGATCAGCCCGGAGTTCTCCGAGGCCCTGCGACTGGCCGACCGGCCGGGGAATTTCCTCGGCGACGTCGACGGCTTCGACGCCGAGTTCTTCGGCATCACACCGCGCGAGGTCGAGCTGATGGACCCCCAGCAGCGGCTGGTCCTGGAGGTCGCCTGGGAGGCGCTGGAGCACGCCGGAATGGCCCCCCGCTCGGTGGCCGGCTCCGACGCCGGGGTCTACATCGGCACCTGCTCGGACGACTACGGCCGGCGGCTGCTGGAGGACCTGCCCCGCATCGAGCCGTGGACCGGCATCGGCGCCCAGCTGACCGGGATCGCCAACCGCGTCTCGCACGTCCTGGACCTGCACGGCCCGAGCTTCGTCCTCGACTCCGCCTGCTCCGCCTCGCTGGTGGCCGTGCACCTGGCCTGCCAGAGCCTGCTCACCGGCGAGACCTCCCTCGCCCTGGCGGGCGGGGTGAACATCATCCTCTCCCCCGCCTACACCCTGACCCTGGAGGCGGCGGGCGCCCTCTCCCCTGACGGCCGCAGCAAGCCCTTCGACGCCGAGGGCGACGGGTACGGCCGGGCCGAGGGCTGTGGCGTGCTGGTCCTCAAGCGGCTGTCGGACGCGCGCCGCGACGGCGACCGCGTACTCGCCGTGATCAAGGGCACCGCCGTGGCCCAGGACGGCCGCACCAGCGGCATCATGGCCCCGAACCCCGACGCCCAGCGCGATCTGCTGCGGCTGGCCTGGCAGGTCGCGGGCCTGGACCCGGCGACCGCCGGCTACATCGAGGCGCACGGCACCGGCACCCGGCTCGGCGACCCCGTCGAGGCGTCCGGCCTGCACGCCGTCTTCGGCGCCGGCCGCCCCGCCGACAAGCCCTGCTGGATAGGCTCCGTGAAATCCAACATCGGCCACGCCGAACCGGCCTCGGGCGTCGCGGGCATCATCAAGGCCACCCTGATGCTGCGGCACGCGGAGATGGCCGCGACGGTCCTCACCAGCGAGCCCAGCCCGGACATCCCCTGGAAGGACTGGGGCCTCCGGCTGGTCACCGAGCACCAGGTCTGGCCCAAGGGCGACACCCCGCGCCGCGCGGGCGTCTCCGGATACGGCTACGGCGGGACCATCGGCCACGTCGTCCTGGAGGAGGCCCCCACGACGGAGACCGCCAGAGCTCACGGCCCCGAGGAACCGCACCCGGCCGTGCCCGAGGTCTTCCCGCTGTCCTACCGCTCCCGGCCGGGCGTCACCCGGTACGCGCGCCGGCTCGCCGACTGGCTGGAGCGCCACCCCGACACCCCGCTCTGCTCGGTCGGCCACACCCTGGCCCTGCGCCGCAGCCACCTCGACTACCGCGCCACCGTGGTCGCCCGCGGCCGCGCCGAACTGGTGACGGCCCTGCGCGCGCTCGCCGAGGACGGGACCGAGGACCTGGAGGCGGCCGGCGTGGCGGAGGGCGCCGTACGGCCCGGGGCGGACCACGGCACCGTATGGATCTTCTCCGGGCACGGCTCCCAATGGGCCGGCATGGCGTCCGAACTCCTCGCCACCCGGCCCGAGTTCGGGGCCGTCATCGACCGCCTGGAGCCCGTCTTCCGCAGCGAGCTGGGGATCTCGCCCCGGCAGGCCATCGTCTCCGGGGACTTCGCGTCGACGGACCGTGCCCAGTCCATGATCTTCGCGGTGCAGGTGGGCCTCGCCGAGGTCTGGCGCGCCCTCGGGCACCGGCCCTCCGCCGTCATCGGGCACTCCGTCGGCGAGATCGCCGCCGCCGTGGTCACCGGGGCCCTCGGCCTGGAGGACGGCGCCCGGCTCAGCGCCCGCCGCTCCACGCTGCTGCGCCAGGTGGCCGGCAAGGGCGCCATGGCCATGGTCGGGCTGCCCTTCGAGGAGGCGGCCGCCCGGCTCGCGGACGACGGCGCGGTCTGCGCGGCGATCGCCTCCTCACCGGCCACCTCCGTGGTGTCCGGGGACGCCGGCGCCGTCGCCGCGCTCGTCCGCGACTGGGCCGCGGAAGGCGTGCCCGTACGCTCCGTCAACTCCGACATCGCCTTCCACAGCCCGCACATGGACCCGCTCACCGGGGCCCTGCGCGAGGCACTGACCGGCCTCACGCCCCGTACCCCCGAAGTACCCCTGTACAGCACGGCCCTGGACGACCCCCGGGCCCGGACCGGGCACGGCGCCGACTACTGGGCGGCCAACCTGCGCAACCCCGTACGCCTCGCCCAGGCGGTGACCGCCGCCGTCGAGGACGGGCACCGGCGGTTCCTGGAGGTCTCCCCGCACCCGGTGGTCACCCACTCCGTCACCGAGACCCTGGACCACCTCGGCGTCACGGGCGCGCACGTCGGGCACACCCTGCGCCGCGAGCGGCCCGAACTGCGCACGCTGCTGCTCGGCCTGGGGGCGCTGCACAGCCACGGCGCCGACATCGACTGGTCCCGGCACCACGCCGCCGCGCCGTTCCCCGCCGAGCTGCCGCCCCTCGCCTGGCAGCACCGCCGCTACTGGCGTGACGCGGTGCTGCCCGCCGGCGCCGTCCTCGCCCACCAGCACGACGTCACCGGGCACACCCTGCTCGGCCGGCCCGTCGACGTCGCCTCGGAGGGGCGGCTGCGGCTGTGGCACACCCACCTCGACGACGCGAGCCGCCCCTTCCCCGGCGGCCACGCCCTGCACGGCGCGTCGATCGTCCCCGCCTCCTCGATCATCCACACGTTCCTGGAGGCGGCGCCCGGACAGGGCGGCTCCAAGGCGCTGTTCGACGTGTCCCTGAAGTTCCCGATCGCGCTCGCGAGCCCGCGCGAGGTCCAGGTCGTCCAGGAGGGCCTGACGCTCCGGCTGAGCACCCGGCCGGCGGCCGCCTCGGACCCGGCCCGGGGCCCGGGCAACTGGCTGACGCACACCACCTCCTCGACGATGGCGGAGAACGCCGCGCCGTTCCCCGCCGAGCTGGTCTCCGTACCGGCGCCCCGGGGCCTCACGCCCGCGGACCCGTCGGTCGTGATCGGCCGGCTGGACGCGATCGGCGTGGAGGGCATCGCCTGGCCGTGGACGGTCGAGGAGTTGCTCACCGCCGACGGCGTCATCCGCGCCCGGGTGCACGCCCCGGCCGTGCCGGGCGACCAGGTGACCTGGGCGCCGCTGCTGGACGCCGCGCTCGGCATCGTCCCGGTCATCTACGGCGGCCCGCCCATGGTCCGGATGCCCGCGCAGATCCGTGAGGTGCGGGTGGTGGGCGAGGCCCCCGAGACGGGCATCGTCGACATCCGCCTCGTCGACCGGGCCACGGACACCGTGGACATCACCATCAGCGACGAGGCGGGGCGGCTGCTGGCGTGGCTGCCGGGGACCCGGTTCGGGGCCCTGCGCGCGAACGGGTCGGCGGAGACCGCCGAGGACGTACCGGCGACCGGGGCCCCGGCGGAGACGGCCGCCGGGGGCGAGGACCGTGCCGACGATCCGGCCGAGTGGCGGAGCATGCCCGAGGACGTGCTGGCGGCCCGCGTCGGCGCGGAGATCCTGGCACGACTGGCCCGCGAGATGAAGATGCCCGTCGACGAACTCGACCCGGAGCGGCCGCTCACGGACCTCGGGCTCGACTCCGTGATGTCGATGCGGGTCTGCGCGCGGCTGGAGAAGCGGATGGGGGTGCGGTTGCCGGTGACGGTGCTGTGGAACTATCCGACGGCGTCGGGGCTGGCGGGGTACGTGGTGTCGCTGCTGGTGCGGGAGGAGGTGGCGGCGTGAGGTAGGGGGTCGGGTGGGCTTTCCCCCTGCCCGCCCCTTCCCGAATGTCCTCAATCGCCGGACGGGCTGATTTTCAGCCCGTCCGGCGAAAGGCAGCCCGCGGATCATCGCTACGCCGGCGTAAGGAACCGTTCCGGCAGGCACGCGTCGCACGCCCCCGCTTCCCCCGCCAGCAGCGCCTGCCGCGCCTGTGCCGTCGTCATCGTCCTCTCGCCGCCCTTCGGCACCCAGCACCCCGCGTGGTGCACCTCGAGCAGCGGGCGGCCCGACCGGCAGTGTTCGGTCATGGGCCAGCGGGCGTGCTCCAGATCCGGCCGGTACGGGGCGCCGGCGGTGACCGGTTCGTCCTCGTAGAGGTCCTCCGTGAGGTATTGGAGGACGGCGCCGCGGACCCAGTCGCGCGGAGCCATGCCCGCTTCCTCCGCTGCCGCCGTGATGAGGGCGAGTTCGTCGTGGCTGAAGAGCTGCTCCATGTCGCGGGACGGTAGCAGCGGCGCGAAGCCGGTGGGGCGGGGTCGCGCGGCTTGCCCCGACCCGGCATATGCCCTTGGCCGGCGGGCCCGCAGGGACACCGGGAGTCCGCCCGACGCACGGGCCCCCCGGGCCGGTTCCCGGTGGTCGGAGAGTTCCCCCGAAAGAGGGCCATCGCCCGGTTCTCCCGGCGGAGTTGACGACTCTCCCTCAGCCACGGGGAGCCGTTCCGCGCCCGCCCCGCGATGCCGGGAACCGGCCCTTCGCCCCGCTCGCCGGCCCGGCACCCCCGCCCGCCCCGTTCAGAGCGGCCACGACCGGTCCCCCGCCGGAGGCGCCCCCGCGTCGCGGCGCACCTCCGCGGCCGTCCGGTGCAGGTGGAACAGCGACCGCACCGCAGCCGCCGGGTCGTCGATGGACACCCGCCCGTCCGCCGTCTCACAGAGTGTCCGGTCCGCCCGTCCGACCACCGTGCGCGGCCCCACCACCCTGGCGCCCGCGGTGAAGAGCATGCGTTCCACCTCGCAGTACGGGGCGGTGGTCGTGCGGACGTCACGAGTGGTGGTCATGACGGCCACCGGTTTGCCGGCCAGCGGTGAGCTGTCGGCCGGCCAGCTCAGCCAGTCGAGCAGGGTGCGCAGCGAACCGGGCAGCGCGGCGTCCGACTCGGGCGCGGTGATCACCAGCCCGTCGGCGAGCGAGGCCATCCGCCGCAGCGCGCGGGCCACGGGGTGCGAGGCGCCGGCGGCGGCGCCGGCCCACGCCAGTACGGGCGGTGTGGCGCTGACGACCAGCCGCAGGCCCGAGGGGCCGGGCACGGAGAGGGCCCGGAGCAGCGGGGCGCCGAAGGGGTCGTCCTCGGCCGGTGCGCTCAGTCCGAGGAGCAGCACGTCGTCCACGGCGGGTATCCCGTCCTGTTCCGGTACGCGCCCCGGGCCCGCCCCGGTGTTCCCGGCCGTCATCGCGCCGAGGCCGGGGCCGGGCGCAGCCGCCGTGAGAGGAGGACGCCGGCGAGGGCCAGCGCGGCGGTGAGGGCGAAGGTGCACACGAGGGCGGCCTCGGTCGTCGAGCCGTGGTGGTGCGCCATGGCGATGGCCGCGCCGCCGAGGCCGGCGATCAGGCCGGTGGCGAGGGTCTGGGCGAGCTGGAGGGAGCCGCTGACGAGGCCCTGCTGTCCGGCGGGGGTCTGCTCCAGGGTGTCGGTGGTCGCGGCGTTGAAGGCGATGCCCATGCCGATGCCGCCGACCGCCCAGCCGGCCACGGCGATCAGCGCGGGGATCGCGGTGACGAGGACGGCCAGGGCCATGATCACCACTCCGGCGAGGAGGACGGCGAAGCCGAGGGTGACGCTGCCGGTCCGGCCGCAGCCGCGGCCGCGGCCGTCGGTCCTCGCCTGGTAGGCGGAGCCGAGCACCCAGGTGATGGCGCCGGCGGAGAGGCCGAGGCCGGCCATGGCGGGGCTCACGTCGCGCAGTTCCTGAAGGCCGAGCGGGAGGAACGCCTCGCTGCCGAAGTACACGGCGCACAGCAGGAACCTGATGCCGATGCCGGCGCCGACGCCCGCGCGGAGGCCGAGGGTGCCGGCCGGGGTGACCCGGCGCAGCGACGGCACGGCGACGGCCACGCCGAGGACGGCGAGCGGGATCAGCAGCGCGAGGTTCTTCAGCAGGAGCGCCTGGAGGAGCAGGGCGGTGCCGGCGGTGAGGAGGACGCCGGCGGCGAGCGGGCTCTTCCACCAGGGGCCGGCGGGCGCGGCGGGCGCCGTCGCCCGGGTGCGTCCCAGGCGGCGCAGGACGGGCAGGGTGAGCGCGGCGGCGACGGCGATCAGCGGCAGCATGAGCAGGAACACCCCGCGCCAGCCGGCGTGTTCGGCGAGGGTGCCGGCGATGACCGGGCCGATGAGCGAGGGAACGGTCCAGGCGGAGGAGAGCAGGGCGAACATCCGCGCCCGCAGGCGTTCGGGGTAGGCGAGGCCGATGACGGTGTAGGCCATGCTCATCACCGCGCCGACGCCGAGGCCCTGCAGGGCCCGGCCGAGCAGGAAGAGCGGCCAGGAGGCGGCCGCGCCGGCCACGGCGCAGCCCACCGCGAAGACGGCCGCGCCGACGGCCATGGCGCGGCCGGGGCCGTGCCGGTCGGCGGAGCGGCCGGCGAGCACGGTGCCGATGATGTTGGCGAGCATCAGGGCGGACAGGCCCCAGCCGTAGGCGCCGAGGCCGTCCAGGCGCCGGGCGATGTCGGGCAGCACGGTGGCCACCCCGAGCGATTCGAAGGCGACCATGCCCACGGAGAGGATCACTCCGACGGTCAGGGCCCGGTAGGCCCCGGAGAAGACGCCCTCCGTCCCCGTGGGCGGGTCGGCGGCCGCCCCCGCGGCGGGCCGTGCCTCCGCGACCTGATTGACGTCCTGCTCCACGACGACCTCCTGAAGACAGCGCTCTGCGGGCGTTCGGCCCGGGGGTTCCCTCGGTGTTCCCTCTCAGGGTTCCCACCTCGGAAGATTTTCGTTCCGTTCCGGAACGGAACAGATTTCAGCTTACCTATACTGGGCGCATGGTGAACACCCCGAACGGCGCCCTGGCCGGACCTCGCGAAACCGGCCCGCAGCGCAGCGGCAGGCCCCGGGACGGGCGCATCGACGCGGCGGTGCCCGCCGCGGTCATGGAACTCCTGGGCGAGTCGGGCTACGGCAGCCTCACGATGGAGGCGGTGGCCGCGCGGGCCGGCACCAGCAAGCCCGCCCTGCGCCGCCGCTGGCGCTCCCGGCAGCACCTCGTCGTGGACGCGCTCGTCGCCACCGTGGGCACCACGCCGACCCCCGACACCGGCTGCACGCACTGCGACCTCATCGCCGGGATCGCCACGCTCAGCCACTCGTTCGGCAATCCCCTGGGCCGGCGGGTGCTGCCCGCGCTGATCGCCGATCTGGCCGACACCCCGGACCTGGAGAGCGCGTTCCTGGAGAAGTTCTTCCACACCCGCCGGGCCTCGACCGCCGAGGCGCTGCGGCGCGGCATCGAGCGGGGCGACATCCGGCCCGACGCCGATATCGACCTGCTCCTCGACATGCTGGCCTCCACCACCTACTACCGGGTCCTGTTCGGGCACCTTCCGGTCACCGCGACGCTGGCCGAGGAGGTCGTCCGGGTGGTGCTGGGGGGCGTGGCCACGGACGAGTGGCGGTGCCGTCACGCCGAGGGCCGCGCCGACTGACCGTCGGCGGGGGTACGGGCGGCGCGCCCGTACGGCACGACCGCCGTCGAAGGGCGCCCGGCGCCGGGCCGGTCCCGCACGTCCGCCGCACCGCGGAATCGCCCGTACCGGCCGGAAACGATCTGTCTGCGGCGTGCGCGGAGCACTACCGTCCGGGCATGTCACTCCCCCGCGCGCACCATGTCCCCGAGGCGGTCGAACGGCCGCGCGAAACCGGCCCGGCGCCCGCCCCGGACCACCGATGACCGTTCCGTCCGCGCCCCCGTCCCGGCTCGCCGCCCCCTCCCTCACCGACCGGGCCATGCACGCCTTCCCCGTGCACCACCCCGACTCCAGGCTGCGCATAGGGGCCCTGCTCCAGCTGCTCGGCACCCCGCCGCACCGCGAACACCTGCGCGACCACATACTCGGGCGCCTGGCCGGACTTCCGGCGCTGACCCATTTCCTGACCGGCGCGGGTACCCACTGGGAGCCGGCCCGGTATCCCGATCCGGCCATCCACGTCGTCGACCACCCGCTGCCGCCCGGCCCCGGGCGACTGGACCTCGCCGTCCAGCGGCTCCTGCGCGAACCGCTGCCCGAGGGCGTACCACCGTGGCGGATCTGGCTGCTCCACGGCCACGCCCCGGGGACGTACGCCGTGCTCTACCTCGTGCACCACACCGTGCAGGACGGCGCCGGCATGCTGCACACGCTGGAGACCCTCTTCACCCCGCACGGAGTGCCGGACGACCGGTCGTCGGCGGTCTTCCCCGGGCTGCGCGACGCCCCGGCCCCGACGCCGCGCGACCGGCTCCGCGCCCTGGCGGCCACGGTGCGCGCGACCCGCCGGACGGAGGTGTGGGCCTCGGCCCGGCACCCGCTGTCCCCGCGCCGCACCTTCCGCTGGGCCCGGGTCCCGGCCGCCTCCCTGCGCACGGTCGCCCGTACGAGCGGGGGGAGCTCGAACGACGCGTACCTCGCCACCGTGGCCCACACCGTGCAGGGCTGGTCGGCGGAGCACTGGCCGCCCGCGCACCGTTCACCGGAGCTCGCCCTGACCATGCCGGCCAACATCCGCCGCCCGGAGGAGGCGAGCGCGCCGGGGAACCGGACGGCGATGGTCCGGGTCACGCTCCCGGGTGGCGACGTCCCCCTGACGGCCCGTCTGGAGAGCGCCATCAGGGAGACCGCGCCGCTGCGGTCACGCCGGCACCGCGAGGCCCTGCGCCGCGCCGCCGCCGGGCCCCGGCTCCCCTCCTGGGCACTGCGCCGCATGACACGGGCCTACGCCACGGACCCGGCCCACGCGGCGGTCGGCGTCTCGGGGCTCGTCGTCCGGCACGCCCTCCGGCTCGGCGGGGACCCGGTGCTCTCGGTGACACCCGTGGGCTGCCTGCCCGAGGGCAACCCCCTGGGCGTCCTCATGCTCACCTACCGGGGAACGTCCACGGCCTGCTTCATGGCGGACCGCGCGCTGCCCGGCCTGGACGCCCTGCACCTCCGCTGGCAGCGGGCCGTGCAGTGCCACGCGAGGGGCGCGGCCGGCGGCTGAGCGCCCCCGGGCGGTTCCCTGCGGCGGTCAGCCGACGCTGATGGCGCGGAGCTTCTCCCGCAGGTACGCGTGGGAGTCGACCGGCTCGTGCGCGACGCGTCCCACCGGGGCCGGGAGCGGGACGACCCGCGTGCCGGGGTCGCACTCGTAGAAGTACACCAGAGAAATCAGCTCCTCGGTGGGCTCGTCGGCCGGCGGCGGCAGCACCCGGTGCCGGCCGGAGCGCCAGCGGTCGCCGGTCCAGCGGGCCATCAGATCACCGATGTTCACGGTGAGGGCGTCCGGATCGTAGGGGGCGTCCTGCCAGCCGCCCTCGTCCGTGTGGATCTGGAGGCCGCCCTTGCCCCGCTGCCGGTCGAGCAGGGTGACCGTGCCGAAGTCGGTGTGCGGCCCGATGCGGAACTGGCCGGGCAGCGGGGCTCCCACGACCTCGGTGCCGGGGTACCAGTTGAGGTTGAACCCCCAGGTGGGATGGGACGTATGACGGGTGAAGAGGTCCGGGGGCAGGCCGAGGGCGGTGGCGAGGAGGACGAGCAGCTCGTCGGCGAGGGCGCGCGCACGGGCGAGGTACTCCGTCACCAGCGGCTCCATCCCGGGCACTTCGGCGGGCCAGACGTTGGGCCGGAACCACTCGGCGTCCACGGCGGCGTCCCCGGTGGGCTCCTCGGCGGCGCAGGACCAGGACTCCTTGAGGTCGGGCGGGCTCTCGGCGCCCTCGGCGTAGGCGTTGGCCTCCGCCCCGGGCCCGAGCCAGCCCCGGCCGCCGACCGCGACCGCGTACGGCCGTTTGACGTCGGCGGGCAGCCGGAAGAACGCGCGGGCGGCGTCCCGGACCGCCGTCCGCAGCGAGGGGCCGATCCCGTGGCCGGTGACGAGCAGGAAGCCCGCCGCCTTCAGCGCCTCGTCGACCTCCGCCGCGAGGCGCTCGCGCACCGCCGGGTCCCCGGACCGCCAGGGCCCGAGGTCGATCACGGGAATCCGGACACCGCTCATGCCGGCCTCACTTCCGCTGCGATGCGGTGAACCGTACCTCGTAGGCGTCGGCCAGGTCCCGCAGTGCCCCCGGGCAGTCGCCGGTGTAGGCCGGGCCGTGCATCAGGCCGAGGGCGGCCGGCGCGAGGCCGGCGAGCCGGCGCATGGTGGGGGCCGTGCCGGCCGTGAGGCAGGAGGCGCCGAAGACGTCCTCGGCGGCGAGGGCCGGGCCGACGATCTCCGTCTCGGTGAGCGCGGGGGCGTCGCCGATCCGGGTGAAGAGGTCACCGCACAGCAGGGTGCCCGTGGTCTCCTCGAACAGCAGCCCGGCGTCCCAGCCGTGCGGTACGTGCGGCGTCGCGAGGTAGCGCACCCGCTTCCCGCCGAGGTCGAGCACCTCGCCGTCGTCGAGCGGCCGCGGCGGCCGGTCGGCCATGTCGTCGACGGACACCAGGCAGCCCATCGCACCGTGCGCGACCCGGGCGCGCGGCGCGGCGGCCAGCCAGGAGTTCATCGCGCCGCACTCGTCGGCCTCGACGTGCCCGAAGGTGATCCACCGGAGGCCCGCGACCGGGGTCACCCGGGCGACCGCGTCGGACACCAGCGGGAACAGGGCGCGCAGCCCGCAGTGGAAGAGCAGCGGCTCCTCGGCGTCGATGAGGAACTGGTTGAACAGGAAGTCCGCGTCGCTGACGTACGTGGACAGCCGGTAGACGTCCGGCGCGATCTCCGTGACCGTCGTCTCCATGGGGCACCAACCCTTCTTCCGTGGCGCCCAGTCTGGGGCGGACGGCACGGGGTACGCGCGGACCGGCGCACCGGAGGACCCGGATCCAGGGCCTTCCCCGGCCGATTTCCCTCCGACGGGCTACCGGCCGCCCGGGCGGGCAGGGAGCCGGGCGGCGCATGGTCCCACACGCCTTCCTATGCCGAATGAATTTGCCAAAAACCGCCTCGGCGGGTTCCGTTTTCGATTACCTTCCGTCGCAGCCGACACGCCGTTGGTAGCCGCCACGGGTGGCTCGTGTCCGCAGCAGATGTCCGCAACAGTCATGAGCAGCCATGGCGGCACGCGTCGTCGTGGGGCTGGAGAGGTCCGAGTGTCCGGTATAGACGCGTGCTTATCCGAGGCCATGGCGATCCCCGGGGTCCGGGGAGCGAGCCTGGTGGACTGGACCAGTGGTCTGACCCTGGGCGCGGCGGGCGACGGGCCGGACCGCGACCATGAGACCGCGGCGGCGGAGGCCGCCGAACTGGCCCGGCTCGCCTTCGAGAACAGCGCGTTCACCCGCGCGACGGAGGACACCGGGCCGGTGGAGGACATCGTCGTCACCGCGCGCGGCAGCTACCACCTGATCCGCTTCGTGGAGACCTCCTTCGACAGCAGCGTCTTCCTCTATCTCTGGCTCGACCGCGCCGAGGCCAATCTCGCCATGGCCCGCTTCCGGCTCCAGGGGCTCACCACCGAGCTGGTCCTGTCATGACGGCGCGCGGCGGCACGACGCTCCCGTCCCGGTCCCCCGCGCTCCCGGCCGGGGCCACCGCCCTCGGCCGGCTGGCGGACGAGCGGGCCACCGGCGCGCTGCACGGCCCCGTCGGCGCGCTCTATCTGGCCGACGGCGCGGTGGTACACGCGGAGAGCCCGGCCGCCCCCGACGTGGGCCGGCGGCTCACGGCCGGCGGCCGGCTGTCACCGGAGAGCTGGGAGGAGGCCGTCTCCCGGGGCGGTCCCGGGTACCGGGCCGGGGGCTTCCTCGTCGAGCACGGCCGGCTGAGCCGCGGCGAGCTCGAACTGTGCCACCTCAGCGCCCTGTTCGACGCGGCCTACTTCGTCCTCTGCCCGCTGGAGGCGGACCGGAGGCCGCCGGAACGGTTCCTGCGCGAGGCACGGCACTGGCTCGGCCCGGTGCGTCCGGTCCCGGTGGCCGCCGTCCAGCGGGAGGTCCGCCGCCGCCGCGAGCTGCTGGAACGGGCCTGGCCCTGCCCGGCCGTCGACGCGGCGCCCGTCGTGCCCGTACCGGACGCGACCGGGTGGCCGGGGCCGGGCGCCGCCCCGGGCCGCGGCCGCCGGGCCGTACTGGAGGCCGCGGACGGCAGGCGCACCCCGGTTCAGATCGCCCGGCTGCTCGGGCGGTCCGCCTTCGCCACGCTCCTGGACGTACGGCGCCTGGCGGCGCAGGGGCTGATCCGCACCCCGGCCGCCCCCTGCCCCTCGCCCCGCGACCCGGATCCGGCGGGCCCCGCGGAGACCGGCACGGAGCCCGTGGCGGAGCGGCACGGCACTGGTGGCGGTGCGGGTGCCCCGGAGCTCTCCCTGCTCTTCAGGATCCGCGACGCCTTGGAGGCGCTGTGACCGTGCCCTGCCGCCGGCGGAACTCCCGTCAGGTCCCCCCGATCCCATGATGAGACGCGCCTTGAGACAGTTCACCGGAAGGAGACAGCCGATGACGGCCGTGCCCGAAGTGCTCACCGAGCTCCAGGGGTTACGCGTACGCGTCCCGCATCTGACCGGGGCGCTGGTGGCGAGCACCGACGGTCTGGTGATCGCCCACCATGTCACCGACATGGAGCCCGACGGGGTGGCGGCCCTGACGGCGGCCGCCCTGGGCGTCGGCTCCCGGCTGACCGACGCCGTGGGCCACGGGGACTTCCGCGAACTGCTCGTACGCGGCGAGAGCGGATACGTGGCCACGTACGCGGCGGGCGCCTCCTGCGTCCTGACGCTCCTGGCGTCGGCGGACGCCAACGTCGGGCGGCTGAACCTGGAGGCCCGCAGGTCCGGGGCGCGGGTCGCGGAACTCGTGGAGAGCGCCCTGGAACGCCGGCGCGAGACCTGACACGACGTACGGCGCCCGGGCCGCGGCCCTTCCCGGCTTCCTTCCTCCTCTTCCTTTTCTCCTCACCTCTTGCACGAACCACCCCTTGCACAAATCACCTCTTCACGACTCACCTCTCTACGACTCACCTCTCTACGAAAGCGGGATTCCCATGGCGAACACCGAATCCGCCCTCCAGGACGCGATGACCTCGATCGAGGGTGCCCTCGGAGCGGCCCTCGTCGACTACGGCAGCGGCATGGCGCTCGGCACCCTCGGCGGATCCCAGACGCTCGACCTGAACGTCGCGGCGGCCGCCAACACCGATGTGGTGCGGGCCAAGCTGCGGGCGATGGAGATGCTCAACATCCAGGACAGCATCGAGGACATCCTCATCACCCTCGGGTCGCAGTACCACCTGATCCGGCTGCTGGCCGGCCGCGGCGGCAAGGGGCTCTTCCTCTACCTCGTCCTGGACGGCAAGCGGGCCAACCTGGCGATGGCGCGCCACCAGCTCAAGCGGGTCGAGGCGGAACTGGAGGTCTGAGGGCCGTGGGCAAGTGACGACGGCTGACGGGCGGGCGTACGCCACCCCGCCCGTCGAGGACGGGCTCAGGGCCCGCCGCGGTGGGGCGTCCCGGCCACGGGCCGGGCCGGTACGCCCCGGTCGTTCTGGAGCTCCCACAGCTCTCTGAAGAGCCCTTCGGCGGCGACCAGTTCGCCGAAGGTGCCCTGCTGGATGACCCGGCCGTGGTCGAGGACGACGATGCGGTCCGCGACCGCGACGTTCGCCAGCCGGTGGGTGACCAGGACGACCGCCCGGTCCCGGGCGACCTCGCGCAGCCCGGTGAAGATGCGGTGCTCGGCGCGGGCGTCGAGGGCGCTGGTGGGCTCGTCCATCACGAGGAGACCGGCCCGCCGGTAGAAGGCCCGGGCGATGGCGACCCGCTGCCACTGCCCTCCGGAGAGGTCCACGCCGCCGAACCACTCGCGGGCCAGCAGGGTGTCCAGCCCGCTGCGGAGGCCGTGGACGACCTCGTCCGCGCCCGCGTGCCCGGCGGCCAGCAGGACGGCGTCGTCACCGCCGTCCTGCTGCTGGCCGAGGGTGATGTTCTCGCGGGCGGACATGGGCCAGCGCGCGTAGTCCTGCGGCACCACGGCGGTGCGCCGCCACAGCCCCTGCGGCTCGAAGCCCTGGATGTCCGCGTCGTCCCAGGTGACGGTGCCCTCGGTGGGCAGGTAGAGGCCCGCGAGGAGCTTGCTGAGCGTGGTCTTGCCCGAGCCGTTCTCCCCCACCAGGGCCAGCACTTCGCCGCGCCGCACCTCCAGGCCGACCTTCTCCAGGGCCGGGCGGTCCGCGCCGGGATAGCAGTAGGTGAGCCCCTCGGCCCGGACGGCCAGCGGGCTCGCGGGCACCTCGGCGCCACGCCGCATCCGGTGGCCGCCGGCCTCCTCGATGAACTCCGCCCAGTCGTCGAGGTACAGCCCGGTGCGGAACAGCCGGGTGCCGTAGCCGACCATGCCGCGCAGTGACGAACCGACCGTCCGCAGCGCGAACACCGCCGTGCCGGCCGACGCGACCGACATGTGCCCGGAGCCGAGCAGCAGCGCCAGCGCCACCCATACGAGCCCGGAGGCCACCCCGCCGGCGAGCGAGCCCAGCAGGGCGTACCGCGCGCCCTGGTGCACGGCCTTGTCGGTCGCGCTGTCGATGCGGTCGCCGATCGCGCGGTAGCGGCCGAGCAGGAACGCGGCCATCGTGCCGGAGCGCAGCTGGTCGGCGAACTGCTTGTCGGTCGCGTACCAGCGCAGGTGGCTGAGCACCCGGCGGTCGCCGCTCAGCGCCCGTGAGGTGAGGTAGTGGACGCGGGCGCCCTTCACGCTCGCGATGCCCTGCGGGAGGGTGGCCAGCACCAGCAGCGGCAGCAGCGCCGGGTGCAGGAGCGTCACCACACCGGCCGCGGCGACCAGGGAGGCGATGCAGGCGATGAGGTCCTGCGACTCGGTGAGCAGGTCCTGGGCCACGTCCGCGCCCCGGTCGGCGGCCTCGCGCTTGTCGTTGAAGCCCGGGTGGTCGTAGGCGGCGAGCTCGGCGTTGATCGCCGCGTCGAGCATCTGCATCTCCGCCTCGCGCGAGATGCGCGGGGCCAGCCGGCTGGAGATGTTCTGCACGGCGATGCCGAGCAGGGCGCGGGTCCCGGCCGCGGCGGCGAGCACCACGAGGGAGGGCAGCGCCTCCACGAGCCGGTCCCGGATGTGGCCCGAGGTGATCAGCGCCGTGATGGTACGGGTGGTGGCCAGCAGCCCGAACGCCTCGAAGACCCCGGAGAGGACCTGACAGCTCAGCAGCGCGACCACGGCGCGCCGGTCCACGCGCCAGGCCAGGGCCAGTGCCTTGCGGACGAGTTGGGGCAGGCGCCGGCCCATCGACCGGGCGGTCAGCGGGGTCTTCTCGAGCACCGCCAGGGTGGGGGAACGGAACCGTAATTCCTCCGCGGGCGTCCCGCTGGCGTCGGCGGCATCGGCGGCCAAGTTGTCCCTCCCGGTGGTTGCGGCGAGCGGCGGCACGAGCGGTTGCACGATGCCGTACGGCCCGCCGGGGCCGGGTATGAAAAGCAGCAATCCACTCAAACGTGGGTCCTCCGTGTTGAGCGGAGGGAGGAGGGACCATTCGGGTGGAGGGGGTGGGCCGAAGAAACCGCCGTAGCCGCCGGGGCCCGTGGGGTCAGTGGGGACGGTCGTCGATGACGATGCGGATGACCTCCGGCCAGGGGTCGTTCGGTCCGGTCCCCGGTGCGGCCGCCCCCGCCGCCGGCCCGGCGTCCGGCCGGGGACCGGGCTCCGCGACGGCACCCGGGCCCGGGCACGGCCCCGCGTTGCCCAGCTCCGCGGCGATGCGCTCGTACAACTGCCAGGCGAGCGCCCGGCTGCCGGGGTCGCCGGAGTCGTCCCTGATGCGCGCCAGCACCGTGACGGCGGCGATCAGGCTCGGGCCCGAGACGGACACCTCCACCATGCCCTCGTCCGCCCCTTCTCCCGCCCGCACCCTGCCGGGAACCCTGAAGTGGGGTTCCTGTCCCGCCTGTTCGACGAGGAAGGCCCAGGTGTCGCGGTGGCAGACGAGGGTCGCGGCACTGACTCCGGCGGCGGCGCGCAGCAGGCCGACGTGGCCGGTCCCACCGGCTTCCCCACCCGGCCCGCCTGCCCCACCCTCTTGGGCCTCCTCGGCCTCCCACGCCGCCCCCGGCGGCGCCCCCGTACGCTCAGCCCGCCCGGCAAGCGGCTGTGGCTCGGGCGGCGGCGGTACGTGGTGCGCTTCCCTCGCCTCCCGCGCCTCCTCCAGGCGGCGCATCAGGTCGTGGGCCGCCTCCGTCTTCACCGCCAGCTCCACGAGGTCGCGGTGCGCGGCCGACACCTCGGCACGCACCTGGCCGACCAGGTCCTGTAACCGCTTTAGTTCCGCGCCCAGGGTGTCACGGTGATGCTGGAGCGCCTCGTGGGTCTTGAGCCTCAATTCCTTGTGCAGCAGGGCGATGCCGTCCCGCAACGCCTCGTCGTCCCTCTTCCCGCCACCGAACATCCCGTCCCCTTCCTGACGTGACCATGGCCGTGTCAGGAAGCTTCCTCCCCGTGCTCCCGGCCCGTGATGCGACCGGGCGAGGGCGTGAAGGGGCGATCCGACGCCTCCGTCAGCTCCTCCAGGAGCGCCCCCACGGCCGGGTCCGGCGCGTGGCCCGCCGCGCGCGCCGCCCGCCCGGCCCGCTCCAGCCAGTGGCGTGCCTCGCCCGGCTGCCCCTCGCCGTAGGCCACTTGGGCCAGCAGTACGAGCAGGGCGGCGGGCAGACCGGGCCCCTGGGACGGCACCGGAGGCGGCGACGGCCCGACGACCGGTGGGGTACGGACCTCGGGAGACAGCGACGGCTCGACGACCGATGGGGTACGGGCCTCCGGCGCCGGCGTCACCGGAACCTCGCCCAGGGCCTCGCGTGCCTCGGCCGCCACCGCCGCGTCGTCCGTCTCCGCGGCCTGCCCGAACCACGAGCGCGCCTCGGCCGCCGCGCCGTCGAGCTCCGCGAGGCGGCCCAGGAGCAGCAGTGCCCGCGGCCGGTCCTCCCGGTCCGTGGAACGTGCGAGCGGCACCAGGATCGCCTTCGCCTCCTCGTACCTCTCCAGCCTGGCGAGCGCGCTGCCGAGGTAGCGCCGCACCAGGTGCTCCGCCGACGGGTCCCCGGCCGCCAGGGCCTCCCGCAGGGCTCGCTCCAGCAGCGCCGCGGCCCGCGCGAACTCGCGGCGGGCGAGCCTCGCCACGCCGAGGCCGGCCCGCGCCCGGGGCGTGACCTCCGCGTCGTCCATGGCGAGGGCGCCGCCGAGGTACTGCTCGGCGGCCCAGATCTCGCCGGCGTCCAGGAGTTCCATGCCGCAGCCCAGGAGGACGGCCGGCAGGTCGTCGGCCTCCTCGGGGGTCAGCGGCTCGTCGAACAGCTCCAGCGCCGCTCCCGTGTCCCCCCGGCTCAGCCGTACCGCCCCCAGATGTGCCTTGGCCAAGGGGGCCAGGTCCCCGGCGACCGCGCTGCCGGAGGCGAGGACCGCCTCGAAGAGGGCCTCCGCCCCGTCCGCGCCGGGGGCGTCGGCCGCCATCTTCCCCAGCTGGAGCCGGGCGATGTCGACGGCCTCCGGCGAGTCCGAGGCGGCGGCCGACTCCAGCAGTTCGCGGCCCGCCGCCGGACGTCCCTGGTGCACGCGGAGCTGGCCGAGGAAGCAGCGGGCGAGGGGCGAGAGGAAGGACTCCGCCGCCACCTCCGTGACGAGCAGGGCCTCGGCCTCGGCGATCCGCTCGGGGTCCTCGCCGTCCATCAGCATCAGCGCGAGGTCGATCCGGGCCACCCGTGACCAGTGCGGGTGCCCGGAGTCGACGGCCTTGCCGTACGCGTCCTCCGCACCGGCGTGGTCGCCCTGGCGGGCCAGGAGGTCGCCGAGCAGGTCCGCCGCGTGCGGGGCGTGGTCGGCCTCGGCCGAGCACGCGATCTCCCGGAGGGCCCCGCGCGCCCGCTCGTCACCGCACGCCACGAACATCATGGCCAGGTCCAGCCGGGCGACCGGGGCCCACACGGGGTGCTCCGAGCCGATCGCCCGGCGGTACGCGCCCTCCGCCCCGGTCCACTCCCCCAGCGCCGTGAGGGCGTCGCCGAGCAGGTCGGCGGCGCGCGCGGACTGTTCGGGGTGACCGGACCGGGCGACCTCGGTGAGCAGGGCCACCGCGCCCTCGTGGTCGCCGTCCGCCATTCGGACGGCCCCCAGGTCCACTCGGGCGAGGGGCGCCCAGCTCTCGTGTCCGGAGCCGGCCACCCGCCGGAGCTCGGCGGCGGCGCCCTCGCGGTCGCCGTCCGTCGCGAGGAGCAGGGCCAGCTGGTGCCGGGCGCGCAGGGACTGCGCCAGGTCGCTGTGGTCGGCGACCCGTTCCAGGGCCGCCCGGCCCCGCTCCTTGTCGCCCTGGACCCACAGCATCCAGCCGGCGGTGATCTGGGCGTTCTGCGCGGCGAAGGCGATCGGGGAGGCGGCCGCGGCCTCGACCAGGGGGCGCGCCTGCTCGAACTCCCCCTGCTGGGCGAGGAGCCGGCCGAGCCCGTCCTGGGCCAGGGGCAGGACCATGGGGTTCCCGGAGGCCAGTGCCGACTCCAGCAGCGTACGGGCGCGGTCCAGCTCGCCCCGGTCGAGGAGCAGCGCGCTGAGGTTGACCTGCGCCAGCGGCACGGCCTGCGCGAGCGCCGAGTCGCGGACCGCCCGGGGCAGGGTGATCGGTCCGGGCGGTTCGCCGCGGGGCCGTGGGGCGGCGGCGCCCGTCCGGGGCGGTGCCGGGTCGGACGGGCGGAACAGCGGCGGGGGCGCGTCCTCGGGGGCCGTTCCCGGCTTGCCCTTGGCGGTCGCGCGCGGTGCGGACAGCTCGCCCCGCCGGAGCAGCAGTCCGCCGAGGCTGGCCTCGGCCAGGGGCACGCTCTGCGGGTCCCCGGAGGCCAGGGCGCTCTCCAGCAGCCCGCGGGCGCGCTCCGGTTCGCCCTGCGCGATGAGCAGGCCGCCGAGCCCGGCCTGGGCCAGCGGTACCGCCTGGGGGTGGTGGGAGGCGAGGGCCAGCTCCAGCCGGCCGCACGCCTCCTCGCACCGGCCGAGGAGGTTCAGTACGGCGGCGAGGTCGACCTGGGCGAGCGGGACGACGTCGGCGCGGCCGGATCCGGCGGCCTCCTCCAGCAGCGTCTGGGCCCGTTCGACGTCCTGCGCGTTCAGCGCGACCTCGCCCAGCAGGAGCGCCGCCCACGCCACGACGTCGCCGTCGCCGGTGCCGTGGGCGCGCTCCAGGGCGAGGACCGCGAAGTCGCCCTGTTCGCGGGTGAACGCGGCGAAGGCGACGCCGAGCAGGCCGTCCGCCGGGACGGTGGCCACGGCGTGCCGCCAGGCGTGCCCGGGGACGGCGGTGGGCTCGGGGACGGGCCGGTGGTCCAGATAGCCGGGCAGATAGGCGAACGCCCGGTAGGAGGGCTCCGTGGCGCCCGGGAACTGGCCCAGGAGGGTGATGCTCCCGGCGACCGGTCGCATCGCCCAGTCGAGGCCCGTCCGGAACGCCTCGTCCGTCAGGACCCGGTACGGCGGGACGCCGGCGCGGTAGCCGGCGGCGAGTTCGCGGAGCGTGGTCCCGGTGAGGGGCGCGCCGCAGCCCATGCGCTGCCAGTCGACGGCGGCGCGCACGACCGCCCAGCCCTCGGGGCAGCCCTCCCGGCCGCCGTTGTAGGTCTCCTCCAGGAGGGGGGCGGCGACCATGCGCTCGCCGATGCCGCGGTCGGTGAAGTCCTCGCCCTCGTAGAGGCGGGCGGCCTCCGGCAGGTCCTCGTCGTGGAAGAGCCGGGGCAGCTGGATCCGGGTGGCCCGGCCGAGGACGGTACGGGCCGTACGGCTGACCTCGTCCGTCGCCGAGAGGACGCGGGTGAGCCGCTCGGAGGTGAGGGTGGCGACCACCGTCACGGGCGGGTCGAGCCGGGCGAAGGCGTCCAGGACCTTGAGGTCGACCCCGCCGGGCCGGAGGTAGTCGTCGAGGTCGTCCAGCCAGAGCACGGCCCGGTCCCCGCCGGTCGGCAGCCGCAGCCGGGCCAGTGCGCCGGGGGCGCCCGGGGCGCGGTGGGGCACCACGAGCCGTGGTTCGGGGCGGCGGCGACGCAGCCGCTCGATCAGGGTGCGGGACTTGCCCACCTTGGAGTCACCGGTGACCAGGACGAAGGGGGCCGAGTCCAGCGCGTGGTCCAGCTCGGCGTCCTCGCGGCGCCGGGGTGCGTACGGCGGGTCGGGGTCGCGGTCGAGGTCCTTGGAGGGGGTGACGCCGATGTCGTAGAAACGGATCTCACCGACCTTCGGGAGCTGTCCGTCGGCGCGCAGCGGCAGTTCCAGCAGGCTTTCCAGGAGGTCCTGCCGGTCCTTCTCCGCCGCCCGCTCCCGGCGTTCGACGGCAGGCGGCCGGCGGATCAGTCCGGCGAGGGGCGGCCAGTAGCGGGCGAGCGTTTCGACCGGGATCGCGTAACCGGTCCTCGGGTCCCGTTTCTCACCGGGCCTGTCCCGTGTGACGACGATGCCGATGACGCCTTCGAGCGTCATGTCCCATACCGGTGAACCGGAGAATCCGGGCGCGATTTCCTGGCCCAGCGCGGAGCCGGCCTGGAGCTGTATCCATTCCGTCTCGGCGGGGCCGACGCACCGTCCGTCCGTCGACACCCCGCCCCATTTATGGGTGCCTTCGGGATATCCGTAGGCGTGGAACGCGTGGTCCCAGATGCCGCCCTCGGTGGACACCAGGGGCGCGGGGCGGGCCTCGGGCGGCAGGGGGCCGCGCAGTTCGAGGACGGCCACGTCTCCCGTCCAGTTCCGGCTGTCCTGGGGGTGCCAGCCGCCCTCGGCCACGACGGCGGGGACGGGGTCCTCCGCGGCGGCGTGCTGGAAGCGGACGTGGACCGGCCGGTCAGGGGGTTCCGGCCGGCCCTGGGGCACGAGGACATGGGCGCAGGTGAGCACGTGCCGGTCGGTGACCAGCACGCCCACACCGTTCGGGGCACCGTCGCGGGTGCGCCGGACGCCCACGACCCAGGGCAGCCGTTCCCACCGCACCACGGCCGGTCACCCGGTGCCGGAGGCGCGCCGCCAGCCGAGCCTGACGCCGAAGTGGCCCTCCGTCGCGGACTTGGCCACCACGACGCCCGCCTCGGCGTTGAGCTTGATGCCGAATTCGATGTCGTACTCGTCGGGGGCCAGTTGGCGCAGCAGTCCGAGCAGCGCCTCGATCGCGGGCCTGCTGCCGGAGAGGATCTGGTCCAGGCGCCTGCCCGCGGTCAGCAGTCCGTCGTCGTCACGGGCGACGTTCTCCAGGCCGGGTGTGTTCTCCTCGATCTCGACGATCATGGAGGAGCCGTCCGGTGCCTCGAAGCGCACGAGATCGCTCATCGCCGTTCCCTCGTTTCCCCCGTCGAACGGAACGGGATCGATTCTAGGGCCGCCCGCCCGGAATTCCGCCGGGTGTGCCGTCATCTCCCGGGAAACTTACGGAAGTCAAGGGTCCGGGTTAACCTGGGCCCGTGTTCCTGGGAATGGACGTCGGGACGGGAACGGTCGCGATACGCGGTATGGACGGCGCGCGTTTTTTGGAATGCGCCCCCTATGCGCTGGCGGCCGTCGTCCGCGCGTACGTGGCGAGGGCGCGGGCGGAAGGGGCGGCGGGAATCCGGGCGACCGGCGCCGTGGTCTCCGTTCCGGAGGAATGGTGCGCGGAGAGCGGCGGTGCGCGGCGGGAGGCGCTCTTCACCGAACTGTCCGCCGCGGGTGTGCCCTTGTCCGGATCCGCGCCCGGATTCGTGCCCGCGTCCGTCGCCGTCCTGGCCGGCGCGGCCGCGGCGACTCCCGTGGACGGCGTGGCCGACCGGCTGGTCTGCGACATCGGGCCGGAGGGGGCCGGCGTCACGCTCTGCCGCGTCTCCGGTGCGCCCGGGGCTCCGGGCGCCGTCGTCGAGCACGTCGACTCGGCGACGGCCGGCACGTCCGGGGTGCCGCGCGAAGGCGGTCCGGCCGCCCACGCGCTCGCCCACGGGAGTGCGGGCGCCGACCGCGCGCGCAGGGCCGAACTCCTGCTGGCGCGGGCCCTGGTCCACCCGCGCTACCGGGACGCCCCGCTGCACCCGGCCTGCGGTCCTCCCGCCCGGCGGGCCGTGACGGCCGGGGAGGCGATCGACGCCTTCGGCCCCGTAGCGGACGCCGTACGGGCCGCCGGTGCCGCCCTGCTGGCACGGTGTCCCGGCCGCCCCGGCGCTCCGGACCGGGTCGTCGTCACCGGCCCGCTGGCCGCGCACCCGCTCGCCCGGCACTCCGTGATCCGGTCCCTGCCGGCCCCATGGGTCCCGGCCGCGCCGTACGTCGACGTCCCGGCGCCCGGCGCGGCGGCGGCCGGGGCGCTGCTGATCGCCGAAGGGGCCGTCCGGGCGCCCGGACCGGCGCCGCACACCCTCGGCCTGCCGGTCCATGAGATCCGGCGGGGCCGGCTGGTGGCCCGCCGGATCCCGCTCACGGAGGCCGGTGGGCCGCCGCCCCTGACAGTGCTGGACGACGGTTCCCCGGTGGTCGTCGAGATCCCGCCGACCGAGGGGTTCCGGCTCCTCGTCGAGGTCCAGGAGTACGGGCACGGGGCCCGCCGCGCGCTCGCCCCGCCCTGCGCCGCGCCGCCCGCCGGGAGTTACCACGTCGGGCTCCATCCGGCCCGACGCGGGTTCGGGGTGCTGGTCCTCCGCCCGGTGGGCGGGGGCGAGGCGGCGCTCGTCCCCTTGGGCGCACCGGACGGGGTGTGAGTCGCGCACGACGGCGAGGGAGGGAGAACCGTGCCGGATCGGGCGGAGGAAGCGAAGGCGGGGCTCGCGGCGGCGCTGGCCCGGGACGACGACGGCCTCGCGGCGCTGCACGCCCTGCGCTGGGCGCTGGTCTGGTCGGCGGGGGTCATGGGACGGCTGCCGGACGAGGCGCCGCGAGGGGCGGGGGAAGACGGCGGGGACCCGGCGGGGTCCCCGGGGCGGGGGCAGGACCCGCCGCGCCTGCCCCCGGAAGCCGGGGAGGCGACCGGGGCGGGGAAGCCGGGGCCGGGCGCGTCGCCCCTCGCCGGGGGCGGGCCGGGGAAGCGCCCGAGGGCGCCGGGGAGCCGGCCGGGCCCGCGAGGCGCACGCCGCCCCTCGCCGTGGCCCGGCCGTCGGCGGAGCCCCTCGGGGAACCGGCCCCCGTGGGCCCGTCCGCGCGGTGTCTCGAAGCGGTCTTCCTCCTCGACGACGCCCTGACCGAGGCCGAGGGCGTGTCACGGGCGGCCGTACGGCTGCTGGCGCGGGCCCGGCCGGGGCCGACCGCCGAGGCGTATCTGCGGGACAGGGAGCGCGAACTGGGCGAGGTGAAGCGGCGGACCGCCGCCGCCCGCGCGGACTTCGACGGCCTCGCGGAGGCCGAGGAGGAGCTGCGCGGCCGGCTGGCGGAGTACGCGGACCTGCGGGAGCGCGTGGCCGAACTCCGCCGCCTGGAGCGGCTGGTCGAGGCCCTGGACGCGCTCTCCGGCCAGCGCGCCGCCGTCGGGGAACGGCTGGCCCGGCTGCGGTCCCGCGCCGACGGCGTCGAGGATGCGGTGGCCCGGGACGGCGTGGAACTGCTGAGGCTCACCCGGGACCAGCTGGCCCTGCTCGCGCCCCGGGCCCGTACGGCGCTGGAGGACGCCGCGGCCGCGCAGGCGGAACTCGCCTTCGAGGAGGGCCGGCTGGCGGGGTCGGAGGACCGGCTGGCCGCGGTGTCCGCCCGTCTGGCGGAGGTGGACGTCCTGCGCCGGGAGCGCGCGTCCGCCCTGTCCGCCCGCACCCGGGCCGACCGCCGGCTGGCCGACGCGCTGGCGTCGCTGCCGGAGTCCTGGCACGGCCCGTACGGCGACGGCACGGCGCCGGAGCGGGCCCGCGCGCTCCTCGACGGGGTCGAGGAGCGGCTGCGGGACGTGGAGGAGGCGCTGCGGCGGGCGCTGGACGAGGAGGAGGCGGCCCCGGTGCCCGGCCGGACGGTCCTCGCCTGGGGCGACGAAGAGCCGCCCGGGGCGGCGGCACGATGAGCTCCCGGGCCGGGCGCCCGGGAGACCTGGTCAGCACACGCGCGACTCCGCCCCGCCCGGAGGAGAAAGCCCAGGTCCCCGACCGAACAACCCCCGCCCGGGGCGACGGTGAGATGGTCCCCGCGCCAGTGAACGCGGCCGACGCGGACAACCCCCGCCCAGGGCGACAGTGAACCCGGGCGGATCGCCCGGGAACCCCGGTCAACACACCCACGACTCCGCCCCGCCCGGAGAAGAAAGCCCAGGCCCCCGACCGAACAACCCCCGCCCGGGGCGGCGAAGAGCCGCCCACGACCACGACACGCTGACCCTCCAGGCAGCGCGCCCCGTCGCCCCGGTCAGCGCACGAGCAGTTCCGCCTCGTCCGCCAGGGCCTCCAGGTCCTCGGCGATGCCCTTCGTGATCTCCTGGGCGAGCCGCTGCCCGCCGTCCTCCAGGAACTGCTCGCCGAACGCGCGGGCCAGTGCCGCCTCCTGGGCGCCGGCCTCCCGCTGGAGCTTCGCGACCATCCTGGCCTCGCCGCCGACCTTGCGCGCCATCGGTGGGATGTTCGCCTCCTTCGCCTTGGCGAGCGCCCTCTCCTTGCCCTCGCTGAGGCCCGCCCATACCAGGGCGAAGGCCACGATCACGGCGAACGGCCCGGTCGCGGCGATGATGGCGGTGCCGGCGCCGAAGAGCGTCGTCGCGACGATCCCCGCGACCACCACGTTGACGACCGAGGCGATGTTGTCCAGCACCTCGGTGGCGGCCGCCGCGTCGACGGGGACGTCCAGCTTCCCCTCGCTCACCCGCACGGTGGGCAGCGCCATGACCGACGGTTCGAGGTGCCGGCGCCGGCAGATGGGCCGGGTCAGCTCCTCCAGGTCCGGGCGCAGGGCGTTCTGCCAGGTGGCGATCGCCTCCTGGAGCCGGGTGTTGCCCGGGTCGGTGAGTTCGGCGTGCAGCGACCGGGAGATCCCGGCGGCCATCTCGTCCAGCGTGGTGATCCGCCCGGCCCGCCAGCGCCTGAAGGCCGGGATCACGTGCCGTTCCGTCATCCCGTCGGCGACCGCCTCGCCCAGCCGCTCGGCGAGCCGCGGCAGCCGGTCCGCGACCAGGGACCCGACGCGGTCGCTGTCCAGGAGCCCGCGGATGTCCGCGCGGAATCCCGCCGCCCGGATGCTCATCCGGCCCGCCAGGGCGAGCCCCCGGGCGATGGCCACGTCCGGCTCCGTGCCCAGGAAGACCCGGTCCGCGCCGAAGACCTCGCGGGCCTGTTCCCGGACGAAGTGCATCCGGGAGGCGCCGCCGGTGAGCAGTACGGCGTCCGGCGGTCCGGGGAGCCCGGCCGCCGCGCCGTCGAGGGCGTCCCGGTACGCCTGCCGCCAGGAGCGGCCGCCGAGGGTGGGCTGCGGGGCGTCCAGCACCGCGGCCATGTCCCCGGCCGTCAGCTCGATGTGGAAGTAGAGCACTCCGCCGCGTGTCCTGACCGGGTGGACGGTGCCGACCGTCGCCTCCGGGTCGGCGGCGAACTTGCCGCGGTCCGTGCGGAAGAAGGTCTCCTTCACCTCCCTGCACATCAATTCGAGGACGAGCCGTACGGAGCGCTCCTCCTGCAGGAACTCCCTCAGCTCCGCGCCCTGCGGATTGCGGTCGAGCTGCTGTTCCAGGATCGTCCGGTCGATCAGCCCGGCGCCCAGCGGGAGCCCGGTGTCGAGGGGCGGGCCCGTGCGGCGGCCCACGACGGCGGTGAAGTCGGTGGTCGACGACCCCAGGTCCACGACCAGCACCGCGCCGGAGAGCCGCCCCGGGTCGACCTCCAGCTCGCCCGATTCACGGGCGTAGAGCAGGGCGGCCCTCGACTCGGGGACCACGTCCACCCGCGGCAGTCCCGCCGCCCGCAGCAGTGCCGCGTACTCCCCGCGCAGCTCCCTGTCCCAGCCGGAGGGCGCCCCGAAGAACCACCGCACCGGCCGGGTGCCCTTCAGGTCCTGGTCCCGCTCGACGGCGTCCTCGGCGACCTTCCGTACGAAGAGGGTCGTGGGCCGGCGCACCTCCTCGCGGTCGAGCTCGGGCGATTTGAAGGCCAGCTGGAGGCCGGTGGCCCCGTTGTCCATGGCCGCCCGGCCGACCAGTACGCCCCGCGTGGGGTGTTCGGCGACCATGGTGACGTGCTGCCTGCCGCCGCCGGTCGCGCCGAGGTCCATGACAGTGGGCACCGCGTCCTTGTCCGCGTAAGCCTTGGCGAGGGCGGTCTCTCCGTGGCCGAGGTCGAACCCGACGATCACGGTTCCCGAGCTGTCAGTCATCTTCCCGTTCCGTTCCTCGCTCGTTCCCCCCGGCGGGGGACTGTGTCCTGGCGGGCCCCCGCACCTCCCCCGGGCGCAGCACCCGGCCGTCCGCCGCCACCAGGGCGGGCCGGGACGTCACGAACTCCCCTTCCCCGGGGTCCGGGTGCATGACGAAGGAGAACAGGGCGTCGTTGGTCCCGTCGAAGTCGACGACCGCGATGTCGTGCCGGAGCACGAGGTCCTTGCGGAGCCGGTCGATGTGCCGGAGGGCCAGCTCGCCGTCCCGCTCGGCGTGCGCGGACAGCAGGTCGCGCAGCAGGTTGAGCACGTCGCGGTCCTCCGACCAGCGCAGCGGTACGCGTTCGGGGGCGGGCGGCTCGGCCTCCGCGAGCAGCCGGTCGGCGGCCTCCGCGGCGGCCTGGAGCTGGTCGAGGAGGGTGGGGGTGTGCACGGTCGGCCGGGGAGGCCGGGGAGGCTCGTGGCGGTGGTCCTCGTCGAGGCCGAGCGGGAGGAGGCGCAGCAGCGGTGCGAGGGGGGACGAGGGGCGAGGGGGCCGCTGTGGCGGGGCGGCGGGCGCGCGGACGGCGGCGAGGGTGCCCAGGGACACGGCGCGCAGGAGGTCCACGGCGGCGGCGAGCTGGCGCCGCGAGTTCGGCGTGGTCTCCCGGTCCTCGCCGGGCGCCGCCGCCGAGGCCGGGTCGAGGCGCTCCAGGGCGGCGCGCAGGGCGGCGATGGCGGTCTCGGTCGTGGCGTGGTCCTCCAGGCGTATGTCCAGCTGCGGCCGCTGGCGTTTGAATGCCGTCGCCAGGGTGTCTCGGCTCACGGCGCCCTCCCTTGTCGGTGCCGGTGTGGTCGTGTGCGGGTGTGCGTCGTCGGGTCGTCAGAGGGGTTCCGGGGACGGCCAGGCCCGTACGAGCCCGTCGGCGGAGGCGCTCAGCAGGTGGCCGGCGGGGGTGACGGCCAGCCCGCGCACGGCGGCGGCGTGGAGGCCGACGGGTGTGCCGCACGACCCCTGCCGCGCCCGGCCGGCGGGCCAGGCGCGGATCGCGCCCGACTCGCCGCAGGCGGCCAGCAGGCCGTGCGGGCCGAACGTCAGGTGCCGTACCGCGCCGGTGTGCCCGGGGAGTTCGTCGGCCCCGGTGCGGCGGCGCAGGTCGTGGACGTGGACACGGCCGTCGGCGCAGCCGACGGCGAGGAGCCGGTCCGCCGCGTCCAGGGCGAGCCCGGTGACGGAGGACCCGGTGGTCAGGCGGCCCAGACGGTGGCCGGAGAGGGCGTCCCACAGCCCCACCCCGGCGGCGCCGCCGACGGCCAGGATCCGCCCGTCCGAGGTGACTTCGAGGGCGGTGGCGGCCGACCAGCCGACCTTCAGCGGGTAGCCGGCGCCGTCGGGGGCGCCCAGCGGGCGGGAGGGGTCCGAGCGGCGCAGCAGGCCGTCGTCGCCGAGGCTGAACACGGCTCCCCCGCGGTACCGGACGGCGTTGACCCAGCCCTCGTGCCAGGCGAGGGTGCGGGACCGCCCGGACCCGCCGTACGACCAGAGCCGCACGGCGCCGTCGCTGCCGCCCGTCACCAGGCCCCTGAGGTCCGGGGCGAGGTCCAGGGCGGTGACGCGGCCGGTGTGCAGGTCGCGCTCGGCGAGCGGTTCGGCGGCGCCCGGGGTCCGCACCTCGGCCGAGCCGTCGGGGCGGCCCAGGGCGAGGTGGGCGGTCCCCGGGTCCGGGCCGGGTCCGCAGGCGAGGGCGGAGAGTCCGGGCGCGTGGCGCAGCACTTGGCGCGGGGGACGGGCGGGGCCGGTGGGGATCCGTACGGCCACGGCGTCCGGGTGCCGGCGGCGGAGCGCCGCGAGGACGCTCTCGGGTACGGGCCAGCCGGGCAGCCCGCACGCCAGGACGGCCGGCGCCACGCCGGGTCCCGGCGGGCCGGGCGGCGGCGCACCGGGGTACGACGGGTCGGGCAGGGCCGCTCCGGAGTACGGCGCGTCGGGCAGGACCGCACCGGGGCGCAGCAGGCCGGTCAGGGACTGTTCGAGCGTGCGGGTGGTGTCGGGGTCCCGGGGGAGCCGGTCGCCTATGCCGCCGGCGAGCAGGAAGCGCGCGGCATCCGGGTCCGCGGGCAGGGTGGGCAGCAGGGCCGTCCAGGGCCAGGAGGCGGTCTCCGCCCGCTCGTACAGGTCGCCGTCGTCGGCGCGGGCGAGGACGACGGCGGTGAGGCCGTCGGCCGCGATCTCCAGGGCCAGGGTCTCGGCGGCCCCCCGGGCGTGGGTCCCGGCCACCTCGCGGAGGGGCCGGGCCGGCGGCTCCTGCGGCCAGGGGCCGCGCAGCGCCTCCGCCGCCTCGCCGGGGCGCGGCGGCCCGTTCCTGACGTGCCGCTGGAGGCGGGCGTACAGCGCGTCGTCGCCGTGCCCCGGGTGGCCGGCCGCGCGGGCGGCGGCGGTGAGGTCGTACCGCCGCCGGGCGGTGGCGAGCCGGTCGTCGAAGGCGCGCAGGAGCTCCGGGGTGAGCGGGCCGAGTACCGGGCCCGCGCGGAGCGGCCACCGGCAGCCGGGGCACTCCGCGGGCCGGCGTCCTCCGGCGCGGCGGCACCGCACACGGGGCAGCCCGTACCGGCGCCGTCGGGCTCGCCGGGGCGGTGGACGGCGCCCGGCGGCCGCGTCGGCGGGGCTCCCGCGGCCGGCCCGGCGCCCTCTCGGGCGGGCGCGTCGTACGGGGCCGCCGCCCGGTCAGCCGTCGGCATCGGGAACGTCCTCCGGGGCGAAGGCGAGTGGGGCGCCGGGGGCCGCCGCGGCGCTCCCGAGGCGGCGGGCGAGGCGTGCCTCCATGCGTTCCAGCAGGGCGCGTACGGCCCTGCCGTTGCCGAAGTCGGCGGGGTGCGCGGCCCGTTCGCGCTCCAGTCGGCGCAGGGCCCGGTCGGCGGCGGGGCCGGGCAGTCCGTAGCCCTGTCGCGCGGCCGCGCGGCGGAGGATCTCCACCAGCTCCGGGCCGGTGTACGCGGGGAAGGTCACGCGTTCGGTGAACCGGGAGCGCAGCCCCGGGTTGCGGGCGAGGAAGCCGTCCATCTCGTCCGGGTAGCCGGCGGCCACGACGACGAGGCGGTCGCGGTGCTCGTCCATCTCCCTGGTCAGGGTGTCGAGGGCCTCGGTCCCGAAGTCCCCGCCGTGGCGGCCCCGGGAGAGGCTGTACGCCTCGTCGACGAAGAGGACGCCGTCGAGCGCCGACCGTACGGCCCGCTGCGTCCTGGCCGCGGTCCGGCCCTCGTAACCGGCCACGAGTTCGGCCCGGGTGACCTCGACCAGATGGCCGCGGGCGAGCAGGCCGAGCGCGTGCAGGACGCGGCCCGTCAGCCGGGCGACCGTGGTCTTGCCCGTGCCGGGCGGGCCGACGAAGAGCATGTGGGGCGGCGGGAAGCCGCCGCCGCCCCGCAGCCGCCGGAGCCGGAGCCGGTCCACGAGGTCGCGGATCAGCTCTTTGACGGGGGCGAGGCCGACGAGTCCGTCGAGCTCGGCGAGGGCCTCCTCGGCCGTGGCCGCCGGGCACCGCGCACGGGCGCGGCAGCGGTCGGGCACGTCCTCGGGCGTCAGGGGTTCGCCGACCCGGGCCCGCACCCGCAGGGCCCAGCGGGACTTCATCTCGTCGGCGAGGTCGCGCATGGCCCGGCCGTTGCCGAAGTCGGCGCCGCGCGTGGTGTGCAGGCGCTCGGTGACGTCCCGGAGCTCCTCCGCCAGTTCCGGGATCCAGCGCAGGCCGAGGGCACCGAGCCGGCCGAGGAGGATGGCGTGCAGCTCGGCCGGCCCGTAGTCGGGGAAGTGGATGACGTTGGCGGCGGGGAAGCGGCTGCGCAGCCCGGGGTTGGAGGCCAGGAACTCCTCCATCCGGGCGGGGTAGCCGGCGGCGATCAGGACGAACCGGCCGCGGTCGTTCTCCATGCGGCTCAGCAGGGCGTCGATGGCCTGCTGGCCGTAGCCGTGCTCCTGGTCGCTCAGCCGGTACGCCTCGTCGACGAAGAGGACGCCGTCCAGGGCTTTGTCGACGGCCTCGTTGGTCCTGATGGCCGTCTGGCCCACGAATCCCGCGACCAGATCGGGAACTTCGACCTCGATCACGTGGCCGCGGCGGAGGACGCCCTGGTCCCGGTAGATCTCGCCGACCAGGCGGGCGACCGTGGTCTTGCCCGTGCCGGGGTTGCCGGTGAAGACCAGGTGCGGGGAGGCCGGTTCGGCGTTCCGCCGGTGTCCCAGGGCCCGCAGTCCGGCGTCCGCCGCGACGGTCCACCGCAGCCGTTCCAGGTGTTCCTTCACGGGCCCGAGCCCCACCATCGCGGCCAGGCGCTCGGACACGTCGCGGGTGTCCTCGCGCCCGCCGCCGATCCACTCCCGGCGGCGCAGCTCGGCGAGGCTCAGCGCGGTTCCGGGCGGGCGCCGCGTCAGCTCGCGGAGCCTCGACTGCCAGCCCGCGGCGGTCACGGGCATCGCGGCCATGGCCCTGACCAGGGCCGGGAGTTCGTGCCAGCGCTCGACGCGCAGTCCCTCCCGGACGCGCAGCAGGTGCACCAGGCGCTCCAGCTCGGCCGCGTGCGGATGGCCCACGCGGGCCGTGCTCCGCCCGGTGGGGCGCTGCGTCTGGTCGTACAGATAGCTCTCCAGCCGGGGCAGGCTGCGCAGGTCGGCGACGAAGCGGGCCACCTCCTGGAGGCTGTGCCTGCGGAAGAGCAGGACGCAGAGGTTGCGGTCGTCGCCCTGCTCGGCCCAGCCCGCGAGGGCTCCGGCGAGCCGGCGGGCGGCGCGGCCGTGGCGCAGCGACTCCTCCGCCTGGCCGAGGACCACCGCCGTCCTGTGGTCGGTGCGGCGCATGAAGTGGTCGAGCATCATGACCCCGTGCTCGTCGGTGAGCGTGGCGGGCGCGGTGGTCCTCGGGTCCTCGCCGGCGCCCGTGCCGCCGGGGTCCTGGGCACGCAGGATCCGCCCGCCCAGGGGGCCCCGGAGCTCGGGGCGCATCCGGCCGGCCGGTACGGGGCGGCGCCGGCGCGGCCGGGACAGGTCCCGGGAGACCGGGTCCCTGAAGTAGAGCGGCCGGGAGAGGGTGCTGAAGACGACGCGTGCGAACCCGGCGTCGCGCAGCAGGGTCCACAGCAGTTCCTCGGCGCCCCGGCGCCGGTGGTCGTGGCCGACGAAGACGTCGCCGAGGCCGGGTCCGTACAGGATGAACAGAGGGTCTCCGGCGGGCAGCGTCAGATCCGCCAGCCGCTCGGCCGAGGGGCCGTACGGGGACGGCCGGGGTGGTGCCATGGCGGGTCTCCCCGGGCTCAGGTGTCGGTGGCGGCGCGGGGCAGCGCCCGCCGGAGGCCGTCGAAGTCGCGGTAGGCCGGGTCGGGTTCGCCGTCCTCGGCCTCGGGGTCGGAGGCGGCGATGCCACGGGCCCGCAGCCCGCGCGTCACCTCCTGGCCCCGGGCGGTCAGTTCGTCCCTGGCGGCGGTGTCCCGGTCGTACGACAGGACGCGCAGGACGGAGGTGCCGCCGCCGGTGCCGGCCGGGGCGACCTCGATGACGATCTCGTTGCCGTTCCGGTGGACGAGCTTGGCGAAGAACGCCTCCCGCTGGTCGTCGCCGGAGTACGTGCCGTCCGTCAGCTCGTAGCCGGTGAGCTCCTCCAGCGTGCCGGCGACGGAGTCGGCGAGATTGACCCGCAGCTGGGATTCGAGCTGGCGCCGCCCGGCCCGTTCGACGGTCTCCGCGAGCCTCTTCTCGAGGTCGGGGGCGCGGTGTTCCAGGATGTCGCGGAGCTCGCCGGTGTCCGGGGGGCGTTCCTCGTCGCCGATCCGCTCCTGGAGCCGGGCGGTCTCCGCGCGGAGCCGGGACAGCTCGCCGCCGGACCAGTACTCGACGTCGAGCACGGCGTCGGTCAGTTCCTCGCCCTCGGCCCCGTGGACCTCCCGGACGGCGTTCGCCTTGATCAGGTGCTGTACGTGGCGGAGGAGTTCGCCCGCGCGGACCCGGTGGTGGCGCCGCTCCCGGTCCTGCCGCTCCAGTTCCTGGAGGAGGTCGCCCAGCTCCCGGTAGGCGCTGTCGGCGGTGGCGTGCGCGGCCTGGGCACTGCCCCGGCCGAGGGTGTCCAGGGCCCTGTCCAGCTGCCCGGCCAGGCTCTCCAGGCGGTGGGCGTGGGGCCGCGCGTCCACCGGGAAGGCGGTGTGGACGATCCGGTGCATGGTGCGGGCGTCGGACACCGCCTCGCGGGCGAGGGCCGCCGCGCGCTCGCGGTCCCGGACGAGTTCGCCGACCTCCCCGGCCAGCCGTTCCACGTCCCGGCGGCGCTGCCGGCGCTCGGCGGCTATCTCCTCCTGGAGCCGGTGTTCCTGTTCCGCGAGGTGCTCTGCGGTCTCCCGGCGCAGCTCGCCGGCGGTGGCCCGGAGGTCCTCGGCCATGCGCCGGGCCTGCGCGCGCAGCCGCTCCTGGGTCCCGGTCTCCAGCCCGCGGGCCCGCTCGCTCAGGCCCTGGACGGCCTGTTCGACGGTGCGCTGCCGGTCCTCCACGACGCCGAACACCCGCTCGAGGTCGGCGTGTGTCTGCCGGCGGACGTCGTCCAGCATGCCGGGCAGACCGCGCTGGACGTCCTTGAGCCGGGCCGCCTGGCGGCGCAGCCGGAACCACTCGGACTCGTCGACCTGGATGCGTTTCCTGCCGCTCACGGCGCGCCCCAGGCCGTGGACCGGCCGGACCGGTCGACGGCCGCGTCGAAGACGGTGAGGAGGTCCGGGGGCGGGACGCCGATCAGGAACGCCTCGCGGCCGCCGACGGCGATCTCGGCGGTGCGGTGCCGGTCCTCGAAGCCGTACCCGCCGTCGGAGAGCAGGCCGGTGAGGTGGTGCACCCGCTGGTTGGCGCTGCCGCGCAGCCCCCGGCCGTCGTCGCGGCGCCGCACGTACGGGCCGTCGACGAGGACGTCCACCTCGGCCAGCAGCCGGGGCACGCCCGGTGTCGGCGGGTGCGCCCGGAGCCGCTCCAGCCGGTGGCCGGTGAAGCAGACGACGGAGAGGCCGGGGCGCGCCCGCCGGGCGAGGCGCGCCACCTCCGCCAGCCCGCCGGCCTGTTCCATGGGTTCGCCGCCGGAGAAGGTGAGGCCGTCGACGGCCGGGTCGGCGAGGAGTTCCGCGCACAGTGCGGCGGGGGTGACCGCACGGGCCGGCACGGCGGGGATCCAGTCCGGGGACATGCAGCCGGGGCAGCTGAGGGGGCAGCCCTGGACCCAGACGGCGGACCGCCACCCGGGCCCGAGGTCGGTGGTGCCGACCCAGGTCGCCGCGACGTTGAGCGTTCCGGCCGGGTTCTCCACCGCGGGGCTACGCTCGGGCGCGCGCCGTCGTCGCACAGCGGAGTCGACCTTTTCTCGTACCCTGTCCACTGAGTCCCCCGTACATGAGCCCCGGCTCGTTCGACGAGCGTTTTCGGGCTCCTCAGAATCCACCTGGCCAGGGGGGCGGTCAAGGGGCGCGGAGCGGAATTCCGCACGCCCCCGGCAGCCCTTTCACGCCTGTCGCCGTCCCTCTCCGGACCCCCGGGGGAATAAGGGAGCGAAGCCGGCCCCGTACGCCTCCGGAAGATCCTCGCCCGGAGGGCGCCGGAAGGGCACCGGCCCTGCCGGGCAAGGGATTTACGGCCGCCGCTCCGATATCACGCACGAGAGGCGAATCGGCTCCGGCGGAATCGGGATTGCCTATTCCTCACAGCACTTGCGGAACGCTCATCACATCAGCAGTTCAGATGGCGGTAATTGCCTCTTGAACCCAATTGTTTCCGCGTGCTTCACTTGGATCACCTCGTGTCCCCAAGGCGCCCAAGGTGAGACCAGAACGGCCCGGCCGGCGGCCGGGCCGCACAGCTGCGGACGCGGAGCCGGTGAGCGATGGCGGGCATTCGGGTGGAGCACGACGGGGCACCGCTGCACGGCACGGTGCGGCTCGACGGCGGGAGGCGCGCGTTCGCCCACTCGCTGGCGTGCGCGGCACTGTGCGACCGGGGCAGGCTGACCGAGGTGCCCGACCATGTGGACGCGCGGGCGCTGCGGGCCGCGCTGGCCCTGGTCTTCTCCCATGTGCGGTACGACCGCGCGGTCCGCGAGCTGACGTTCTCCGGGCCGGTGCGCCGGGACCGGGTGATCGTCTCGGCGGGCCTGGCGGAGCGCTCCCGCAATCTCTTCTGCCTGCTGCCCGCCCTGCTCGTCCGGGCGGCGGAGGTGGTCGTGGAGGGGGCGCCGCAGGGCTGCTGGATCGGGGCGCGCCCGGCCGACCGCCACCTCGCGATGCTCGCCCGGTTCGGGGTGCGGACCCGGTTCGCGGGCACCACGACGGTCCTCTCCTGGCCCCGCCGGGTGCCGGCCCGGGTGGTGTTCGAACGCCCCACGGTGGCGGGGACCGTCCTCGCGCTCGCCGCCGCGGCCGCGACGCCCGGGCGCAGCACCGTGCTCGGCGCCTCCGTGGAGCCTTCCTGCGGGGAGCAGCTGGCGTGCCTGCGCGCCATGGGGGCGCGCGTCGAGGGCGATCCGCCCGGGGTGGAGATCGCCGGGGCGGGCGGGTACGCGCGGGTCGGCTGGGCGATCGCGCCCGACCGGGCGCACGCGGTCACCTATCTGACGGCGGGCCTCCTCACCCGGGGCGAGGTGACGGTGACCGGCTCGGGGCCGCTGCGGATCCCCCGCTTCGTGGAGTTCCTCCGGGACGTCGGTGCCCGGGTCACCGAGCGGTCGCACAGCCTGACGGCGGGGTTCCCGGCGGCGGGGGCGCTGCGCCCGGCCCGGGTGCGGGCGGGCGCCGAGCCGGGGTTCAGCGGCGACTGGGTGGCCTTCGCCTCGCTGCTGCTGGCGATGCGCTCGCGCGGCGGGAGCACGGTCGGCGGCGACGTGCCCGTACGGCGGTTCGACTACGTCGGCAATCTGGCGCCGCTCGGGCTGGACGGGGTGCGGCTGCGGACGGCCGAGCGGTACGGGCGCGCGGTGGCCCTCGCCGACATCCGGCCGAACAGCAGGGCCGCCCTGCGCGGTGGTGACCTGGGCGGTTGCGCGGACTCCCGGGGCAGTGCGGCGCTGCTGCTCGCGGCCCTGACCGCGGAGGGGCCGTGCGTGCTGCGGGACGACTTCCCGCTGCGGCGCGGCTACACCGATCTGCCGCGCGGTCTGACGGGGCTGGGCGTGAAGTGGATCGGGGACGCGCCCTGAGCGGAGCGGCGGCCGGGCGGCGCGTCCCGGGCGCCCCCGGAAAACAAAGAAACCCCGGACCGTATTGACGGCCGGGGCATTGCATTGTGTACATTGGATATTTCCATGTCTTACGTCAACGCAAGCCATGGGGAAGCTTTATGAGGCCATCATATCCGGGCGGGAGTCGAATTGTCAAACAGGGAAATGCGGCAGGAGCAGGAATTCATCGATCTGCTCCACGAGCGCCTCGCCGAACTGCGCACGGGGGCGGAGGCGGCGATGAAGGCCGCCCTCGCGCCGGGCGGCACCACCTTCCAGGCCCGGCTGGAGCGCGATGTGCTGGTGGCCGAGCAGTCCGGGCTGCTCGCCGCCTTCGACGCCGGGGAGAACGGGCTCTGCTTCGGCCGGCTGGTCTTCCGGGACGGCGCCGACCACCACATCGGCCGCATCGGCATCCGGCGTGACGACGCCGACCGCACCCCGCTGGTCCTGGACTGGCGGGCCGAGGTCGCGCGCCCCTTCTACCTCGCCACCGGGCACACCCCCATGGGGCTGCGCCGCCGGCGGCACATCGGCACCGAGGGCCGGCGGGTCACCACCCTGCACGACGAGATCCTGGACCTCACCGACACCGACCGCACCGGGCACGAGGGCGCCGACGCGGACGCCGTGCTGCTCGCCGCCCTGGACTCGGCCCGTACCGGCCGGATGCACGACATCGTGCAGACCATCCAGGCCGAGCAGGACCGGATCATCCGCGCCCCGCACCGGGGGGTGCTCGTGGTGGAGGGCGGCCCCGGCACCGGGAAGACCGTCGTCGCCCTGCACCGGGCCGCGTATCTGCTCTACGCGCACCGGGAGCAGCTGGCCCGGCGGGCCGTGCTGATCGTCGGGCCCAACCCCGCGTTCCTCGGCTACATCGGCGAGGTGCTGCCCTCGCTGGGCGAGACGGGCGTCCTGCTCGCCACGCCCGGGGAGCTGTTCCCCGGGGTGACGGCCACGGGGACCGACACCCCGGCGGCCGCGGCGGTCAAGGGCGGCCTCGCCATGGCCACGGCCCTGGCCCGCTCCGTCGAGGACCGGCAGACCCTCCCGGAGCCCGCGCGCGTCATCCCCCACGAGGACGGCGAGCTGCTGCTGGACGCGGAGACCGCGGCCGAGGCCCGCCGCCGGGCCCGGGGCACCGGGCTCCCGCACAACCTCGCGCGCCCCTACTTCGCCTTCCACGTCATCGACGCCCTCACCGCCCAACTGGCCGACAGGCTGGGCGCGGACCCGTACGGCGGGCCGAACTTCCTCGGACCCGACGACGTGGCCCAGCTCGGCAAGGCGATCGCGGTCAGCCGTGAAGTGCACGCCGCCGTCGAGGAGCTGTGGCCCGCCCTCACACCGCACGAGCTGGTCGCCGGCTTCCTCGCCGACCCCGTGCACCTCCCGGAGGCCGACGCGGACGCGATCCGCCGCACGGGCGGCGCGTGGACGCCCGCCGACGTGCCGCTGCTGGACGAGGCGGCCGAGTTGCTCGGCGAGGACGACTCGGCGGCCCGCGCCAAGGCGGAGGCCGAGCGGCAGGAGCGGATCCGGTACGCGCAGGGCGTGCTGGACCTCTCCTACGGCTCCCGCACCCAGGAGTTCGACGACAAGGAGGACGAGGACTCGGAGGTGCTGGGCGCGCACGACCTGGTCGACGCCGAGCGGCTCGCCGACCGGCACGAGGAGGCCGACCACCGCACCGCCGCCGAGCGCGCCGCCGCCGACCGCACCTGGGCCTTCGGGCACATCATCGTCGACGAGGCGCAGGAGCTGTCCGCGATGGCGTGGCGGCTGCTGATGCGCCGCTGCCCGACGCGGTCGATGACGCTGGTCGGCGACCCGGCGCAGACCTCCGAGCCGGGCGGCTGCGGCGCGTGGGCCCCGGTCCTCCAGCCGTACGTCGGCGACCGCTGGGAGCATGTCCGGCTCGGCGTCAACTACCGCACGCCGGCCCGGATCATGGAGCTCGCGGCGGGGGTGCTGCGGTCGGCGGACCCGTCCTTCGCCCCGCCCCGCTCGGTGCGCGAGACGGACGCGCTGCCCTGGGCGGAGCGCACCGGCGACCTGCCCGGCGCGGTCGCCGCCGCGGTGGCGCGCGAACTCCACGCGGAGGGCCGCCTCGCGGTGATCGCTCCCCGCGCCCACCACCCGGCGCTCGTGCCCGCCCTCCCCACCGCCTCCACCGGCCCGGTCCCCGATCTGACCAGCCCGGTGGTGCTGCTCGACCCCCGGCAGGCGAAGGGCCTGGAGTTCGACACGGTGATCGTGGTGGAACCGGCGGAGTTCGGCCTGAGCGACCTCTACGTCGCGCTGACCCGGGCCACGCAACGCCTGGGCATGGTGCACACGGGGGCGCTGCCGCCGGGCCTGGAAGGGTGCGCGGGCGTGCCGGCGGGCGGGGGCGGCGTGGCCCTGGGCTAGGCCGGGGCCGGGACTCCTCGCCCCGGCCGCCGGTCCGCCCGGCGGCCGCGGGGCGCCCGGGAGGGGCCGGGTAGGGGAAAAGCCCCGCCGGGCCCCGCCGATGGCTGTACGTTCCCCCCATGCTCGCGCGCTCCCGAATCGTCGCGCCGCCCGGATGGAGCCGCTGGCTCGTCCCGCCCGCCGCGCTGTCCGTTCATCTCGCCATCGGCCAGGCGTACGCCTGGAGTGTGTTCAAGCCGCCGCTGGAGTCGTCGCTGGGCCTGTCGGGCACGGCGTCGGCGCTGCCGTTCCAGGTGGCGATCGTGATGCTGGGGCTCTCGGCCGCGTTCGGCGGCACGCTGGTGGAGCGGAACGGGCCGCGGTGGGCGATGGCCGTGTCGGCGGTCTGCTTCTCGTCCGGGTTCCTGGTGGCCGCGCTCGGGGCGGCGACGCGTCAGTACTGGCTCGTCGTGCTCGGGTACGGCTTCATCGGGGGCGTCGGCCTGGGCATCGGGTACATCTCACCGGTGTCCACCCTGATCAGGTGGTTCCCGGACCGGCCGGGCATGGCGACCGGCATCGCCATCATGGGCTTCGGCGGCGGCGCCCTCATCGCGTCGCCCTGGTCGGCCGAGCTGCTGGACGCGTTCGGCCGGGGCACGCCGGGCATCGCGCGGACGTTCCTCGTGATGGGGGTCGCGTACGCGGTGTTCATGACGCTCGGCGTCCTGCTGGTCCGGGTGCCGCCCGACGCACCGCCACCGGACGCACCCCGCCCGGCCGCCGCCACCGTCCGGGTGTCCGCCCACCGCGCCCTGCGCACCCCGCAGTTCTGGTGCCTGTGGGTGGTCCTCTGCACCAATGTCACGGCGGGCATCGGCATCCTGGAGAAGGCCGCGCCGATGATCACCGACTTCTTCGCCGGTACCTCCGCCCCCGTCGGGGCCGCCGCGGCGGCGGGTTTCGTCGGCCTGCTCTCGCTCGCCAACATGCTCGGCCGGATCGTCTGGTCCTCCGTCTCCGACCTCGCCGGCCGGAAGAACGTCTACCGCCTCTACCTCGGCGCGGGCGCCCTGATGTATCTGGTGATCGCCCTGGTCGGCGACGGTTCCAAGGCCGTGTTCATCACCTGCGCGGCCGTCATCCTCTCCTTCTACGGCGGCGGCTTCGCCACCGTCCCCGCCTACCTCAAGGACCTCTTCGGCACGTACCAGGTGGGCGCGGTCCACGGGCGGCTGCTGACCGCGTGGTCGACCGCCGGGATCCTCGGGCCGCTGATCGTCAACGCGGTCGCCGACGCCGGGAAGTCCGCGGGCCGGACCGGCGCCGACCTCTACACCACGTCGTTCTTCATCATGATCGGGCTGCTGACGGTGGGCTTCGTCGCGAACGAGCTGGTGCGCCCCGTGCATCCCCGCCACCACGAACCGCCGCCGGAGGAGGAGCCGGCCGCCGTGCCGGAGAAGGGAGCGGCCCCGTGACGGGCTCGCGCAAGGCACTGCTCGTGTTCTGCTGGCTGTGGGTGGGGGCGCCGTTCGCCTACGGCGTGTACGAACTCACGCTCAGGCTGCGGCAGTTGTTCACCGGCTGAGCGCCCCCGCCCACCGGTCACAGCACCGCCGGCACCGGCCGCTGGTCCGGCCCGTCGTACGCGCCGAGGGGGCGGATCAGGGCGTTGTGGTCGAGCTGTTCGGTGATGTGGGCGGTCCAGCCGGTGATGCGGCTCATCACGAAGATGGGGGTGAACGCGGGGATGTCGAAGCCCATCAGGTGATAGGCGAGACCGGCCGGGTAGTCGAGGTTGGGGTGGATGCCCTTGCGCCGGAGCACGGCGTCGCGCAGGGCCGAGTGCAGCGCGGCCAGCCGGGCCGCCTCGGGGCCGCCGGTGTGCGCCACGAGCCGGTCGGTGGCCGCCTGCATGAGCGGCACCCGGGAGTCGCCGTCCCGGTAGACCCGGTGGCCGAAGCCCATGATCCTGCGCTGGGCGGCCAGGGCCCCGTCCAGCCACTCCTCGACCCGCTCCGGGTCGCCGATCTCCCCGAGCATCCGCATCACGGCCTCGTTGGCGCCGCCGTGCAGGGGGCCCTTGAGCGCGCCGACGGCCGCGGTGACGGCGCTGTAGAGGTCGGAGAGGGTGGAGGTGACGACCCGGGCGGTGAAGGTCGAGGCGTTGAAGCTGTGCTCGGCGTACAGGATGAGCGAGACCTCGAAGCAGCGGACGATCTCGCGGTCCGGCACCTCGCCGAAGCACATGTGGAAGAAGTTCTCGGCGAGGCCGAGCGAGGGGTCGGGCTGGACCGGCGGGAGGCCGCGCCGGCGCCGGTGGTCGGCGGCCACCACGACGGGCAGCTTGGCCAGCAGCGTGAGCGACTTGGCGCGGTTCGCGGCCGGGCTGCCGTCGTCCTCGGTGGGGTCCTCGGCGCCGAGGAGGCTCACGGCGGTGCGCAGCACGTCCATGGGGTGGCAGGTCCCGGGCAGCCGGGTCAGCAGCTCGGCGGTGCCCCGGCCCAGCGGGCGCAGGGCCCGCTCGCGGGCGCGGAAGTCGGCCAGCTGCTCCGGGCCGGGCAGCTCGCCGTGCCACAGGAGGTACGCGACCTCCTCGAACGACCGGTGGGCGGCGAGCTCCTGCACGGCGTAGCCGCGGTAGGTCAGCGAGTTGGTCCGCTGGATCACGGTGGAGATGGCGGTGGTGTCGACGACGACACCGGCCAGTCCCCGGTGGATGCCGGACGGGGTGACGGACATGGTGTGCCCTTCTGTGGGTCAGGCGCCGGGCGGGAGGGTGAAGCCGGAGACGGCGGAGTCGAAGGCCGCGTACTCCTCGTAGCCGAGGAGCTCGTAAAGGCGGGAGCGCGTCTGCATCCGGGGCAGCAGGGACTCCTGGGTGCCCCGGTCGGCGAGGACGCGCAGGCCGTCCTCGATCGCGCCCATGGCGAGGCGCAGCAGTGTCACCGGGTAGAGGGCGATGTCGTAGCCGAGGTTCTCCAGGGTGGCCGTGTCCAGGAGCGGGCCCTTGCCGAACTCGGTCATGTTGGCGAGGAGCGGTACGTCCACGGCGGCGCGGAAGGCCGCGAACTCGGCCTCGTCGGCGAGCGCTTCGGGGAAGACGGCGTCGGCGCCCGCGTCCACGTACGCCTTGGCCCGGTCGATCGCGGCGGCGAGCCCCTCGACGGCCCGGGCGTCGGTGCGGGCCATCAGCAGGAGGTCCGGGTCGCGGCGGGCGTCGGCGGCGGCCCGGATCCGGCGGGTCATCTCCTCGCGCGGCACGACGCGCTTGCCGTCGAGGTGGCCGCAGCGCTTGGGGTTCTCCTGGTCTTCCAGGTGGAGGCCGGCGGCTCCGGCGTCCTCCAGGAGCGCCACCGTGCGGGCGGCGTTCAGCGGCCCGCCGAAGCCGGTGTCGGCGTCGACGAGGACGGGCAGATCGGTGGCCCGGCTGAGCTGCTGGACGCGGGCCGCGAGCTCGGTGGCGGTGGTCAGCCCGATGTCGGGCAGGCCGAGGGAGGCGGAGAGCCCGGCGCCGGAGAGGTAGACGGCGTCGAAGCCGGTCTCCTGGACGAGGCGGGCGGAGAGCGGGTCGACCGCGCCGGGGACGCGCAGCAGCCGGCCGGAGGCGAGCTTCTCGCGCAGGTCGCGGCGGCGCCGGGCGGGGGTGGTGCGGGTGTGCAGCATCAGAACAGGCCCTTCGGGAGCGTCGCGTCGGAGTCGGCGAGCGCGCCGGTGTCGACGGCGGGGAAGAGCGCGTCCAGCCCGGCGGTGTCCAGCCCGGCCAGCCGCCCCGCCGCGGCCAGGAAGTCGTCCTGCGCCCGCCGGGTGACGACGCCGTCGGCCAGGGTGCGGAACTTCCGTGCGTAGCCGTCCCGGTCGAAGGGCCGGGCCCCGGCGGGGTGGGCGTCGGCGACGGCGAGCTCGTCCTCGATCACCGTGCCATCTTCCAGGGTGACCACGGCCCGGCCGCCGAAGGCGCGGCGCGCCGGGTCGGGGTCGTGGTAGCGGCGGGTCCACTCCGGGTCCTCGACCGTGGAGATCCTCTGCCACAGCCCGGTGGTCCCGGCGGCGCGGGCGCGCTCGGGTGCGTAGCTGCGCTCGTGGTGCCAGCCGCCGTCCTCCAGGGCCACGGCGAGGATGTACGGCACGGAGTGGTCCAGGGTCTCGCGGGACGCCGTGGGGTCGTACTTCTGGGGGTCGTCGGCGCCGGAGCCGATCACATGGTGGGTGTGGTGGCTGGTGTGCAGCACGACGGACCGCACCCGGTCCGGCGGCCCGGTCCGCTCCCGCAGCCGGCGGGCCAGGTCGATGACCGCCTGCGCCTGGTACTCGGCGGAGTGCTCCTTGGTGTAGGTGTCGAGGATGGCGCGGCGCGGTTCGCCGGGCTCCGGGAGCGTGACGGTGTACGAGGCGTCGGGGCCGTCCAGCATCCACGCGAGGAAGCCGTCCTCGCCCTCGTACACCGGCGACGGGGAGCCTTCGCCGCGCATGGCCCGGTCCACGGCCTCGACGGCGGCCTTGCCGGCGAAGGCGGGCGCGAACGCCTTCCAGCTGGAGATCTCGCCCTTGCGGGACTGCCGGGTGGCGGTGGTGGTGTGCACGGCCTGCTGCACCGCCTGGTACACGGTCGCGGTCGGCAGCCGGAGCAGCGCGCCGAGGCCGCAGGCCGTGGCCGCGCCGAGGTGGGCCACGTGGTCGACGCGGTGTTCGTGCAGGCAGATGCCCTTCACGAGGGCGACGTGGACCTCGTACGCGGCGACGATGCCGCGCAGCAGGTCGGCGCCGTCGCGGCCGGTGTGCTGGGCGACGGCCAGCAGCGGCGGGATGTTGTCGCCGGGGTGGGAGTAGTCGGCGGCCAGGAAGGTGTCGTGGAAGTCCAGTTCGCGGACGGCCGTGCCGTTGGCCCACGCCGCCCATTCCGGAGAGACCCGTGTTCCGGGCGGTGCGCCGAACACCGAGGCGCCGGGCGTGGCGGTGTGCGGCAGGGACTGGGCGCGGGCGACGGCGACCGGGCGGCGGCGCAGGGCGGCGACGGCGACGGCGGCGTTGTCGACGACGCGGTTCCCGGCCATCTCGGCGGCCTCCGCGTCGGGGGCCTCGGCGGTGCCGGTGGCGACGGCGGCCAGTTTCCAGGCGAGCTGTTCCTCCCGGGGCAGCCGGGCCGCGCTGGGGTGGACACGTACCTGATGGTCGATCACGGGGCTCCTCGAAGCGTGCGGTGCCGTACGGGGGTACGGGACCGAGCCTGCCCCCTGGCCGGCGCCCGCCGCGACGGCTCCAACCTGCGGATTCCGTACAGCCGGTGGCTGCGGATCGGCGAATGTTGCGAAAGGTGCGGATGCTACTTTCGCAAGAGGGGGTCCGCCGTCGGAGCGGGCGGACGGGAGGGCTCGGGCATGACGCGTTCGGCCGGCCGGAAGATCTACGCCCACGCGAAGCTGCGCAGGCTGCGCCGCGAGCGGGGGATGAACCAGGTGGAGCTGGCCCGCGCGCTGGGCATCTCGACCAGCTATCTGAACCAGATCGAGCAGAGCCAGCGGCCGCTCACGGCCTCGGTGCTGCTGCGGATCGCCGAGGTGCTGGGCGTCGACGCGGAGTTCTTCTCCCAGGCGGACGAGGAGCGGCTCACCACCGATCTGCGGGCCGCGCTCGGCGACGAGGCGTGCGGGGCACCACCGCCCGCCGAGGAGATCGCCGAGGTGGCCCGGGACCACCCGGAGGTGGCCCGCGCCCTGGTCGCCCTGCACCGCCGCTACCGGGACGCCGCCGAGCGGGCCGCCGCGCTCGCCTCGCCCGGTGACACCCGTGTCCTGCCCCCGGCCGAACCGCACGACGAGGTGCGGGACTTCTTCTACGAGCACCACAACCACTTCGGCGCCCTCGACAGCGCCGCCGAGCGCACCGCCGGCGAACTGGGGCTGCGGCCCGGCCGCTCGGCCGACGCGCTCACCGCGCACCTGGCCGGCCGGCACGGCGTGCGAGTCGTCCGGGCCGCCCCGGCCCGGCGCGGCGGGGCGGTCGACGCCCGGCGCTTCGACGCGGACGCCGGCCTGGTGTTCCTGTCACCGTGGCTCAGCGACGGCCAGCGGGCGTTCCAGCTCGCCACGCAGCTGGCCCTGCTGGAGCACGGCCCGCTGCTCGACGCGCTCGCCGGGAACGCGGCGCCGTCCTCCCCGGAGTCGCTGGCGCTCGCCCGGATCGGTCTCGCCGACTACTTCGCGGGCGCGCTGCTCATGCCGTACACGGCGTTCCACGCGGCGGCCGAGGAGCTGGGTTACGACGTGGAGCTGCTCCAGGCCCGGTTCGGGGTCGGCTTCGAGTCCGTCTGCCACCGGCTCAGCACGCTCCAGCGGACGGGCCGGCGCGGGGTGCCGTTCTCGTTCCTGCGGGTGGACCGGGCGGGCAACATCTCCAAGCGGCAGTCGGCGACCGCCTTCCACTTCTCCCGGCTCGGCGGCACCTGCCCGCTGTGGACGGTGTACGAGGCGTTCTCCGCGCCGGGCCGGATCCTCACCCAGGTCGCGGAGATGCCCGACGGGACGCGCTATTTCTGGATCGCGCGCACGGTGACGCGCGGCGGCTTCGGCCACCACGCGCCGCGCGCGGAGTTCGCGGTGGCCCTGGGGTGCGAGCTGCGCCACGCGCACCGGCTGGTCTACGCGGCGGGGGTCGCCCTGGGCGACCCCCGCGCGGCCACCCCGATCGGGCTGGGGTGCCGCATCTGCGAACGGCGCGACTGCGCCCAGCGGGCCCGGCCTCCGGCGGGCGGCCGGCTGGCGATCGACCCGGACCGGCGGGCGCGGGTGCCGTATCCGGTGCTCGGGGAGGGCTGAGGGCCGTCCGGGGGCCGGGGAGTCCGTACGGGGCTCGGCAGGGCCCCTTTCCGCGCTGCCGCGCGGTGTCCTCAATCGCCGGACGGGCTGAAATCAGCCCGCCCGGGCCCCTCTCGGGGGCACGCCCGGCAGTGGCCGGGGGAGAGCGAGGCCCGGGGTCCGGGGCGGAGCCCCTCCGGGCAAGCCGCCTACCGGTGGCCGAACACCGGCACCCGCTTCTCGGCGAACGCCGTCATGCCCTCCTTCTGGTCCTCGACGGCGAACACCGCGTGGAACAGCCGCCTCTCGAACCGCACGCCCTCCGCCAGGGTCGTCTCGAAGGACCGGTTCACCGCCTCCTTCGCCATCATGGCGACCGGCGCCGACATCCCGGCCACGGTCCCGGCGACCGAGAGGGCCTCCGCGAGCAGGTCGGCGGCCGGGACGACGCGGGAGACGAGCCCGGCCCGCTCGGCCTCGGCGGCGTCCATCGTGCGGCCGGTCAGGCAGAGCTCCATCGCCTTGGCCTTGCCGACGGCGCGGGTGAGCCGCTGGGAGCCGCCGATGCCCGGGATGACGCCGAGCTTGATCTCCGGCTGGCCGAAGACGGCGGTGTCGGAGGCCAGCAGGATGTCGCAGAGCATGGCGAGTTCGCAGCCGCCGCCCAGCGCGTAGCCGGAGACGGCGGCGACGGTCGGGGTGCGGAGCGCGCCCAGCCGGTCCCAGGCGGTGAACCAGTCACTGAGGTACATGTCCATGTAGCTCCGCGGGCGCATCTCCTTGATGTCGGCGCCGGCCGCGAAGGCCCGCTCCGAGCCGGTGAGGACGATACAGCCGATGTCCGGGTCCCGGTCGAGCTCCTCCGTCGCCGCGACGACCTCATTCATGACCTGGAGGTTGAGGGCGTTGAGGGCCTCGGGGCGGTTGAGGGTGACAAGAGCGGTGCGGTCCTTACGTTCGACGAGGATGGTCCCGTACGTCATGAGGTGCTCGTTCCGTTCTGCTCGGCGGTCGGTGCCGACCGCGCTCTGATGGCCCGGACGATGCCGGAGAAGTCCTGCGCGGCGCCGTCGCCCCCGGCGAACTCGGCGTATATCCCGGCGGCCCGCAGGCCGAGTTCCGCGTCGACGCCGCCGGCGCGGGCGGCCGCGGCGGCGAGCCCGAGGTCCTTGGCCATCAGCGGGGCCGCGAAGCCGGGCCGGTAGTCGCGGCCGGCGGGGCTGCCCGGGACCGGGCCGGGGACGGGGCAGTTGACGGAGAGGGCCCAGCACTGCCCGGAGGAGGTGGCGGCCACGTCGTACAGGGCCTGGTGGGACAGGCCGAGGCTCTCGCCGAGGACGAACGCCTCGCTGACGGCGATCATCGAGATGCCGAGGATCATGTTGTTGCAGATCTTCGCGGCCTGTCCGGCGCCCGGCGCCCCGCAGTGCACCGCCTTCGCGCCCATCGCGGACAGCAGCGGCGCGGCCCGGGCGAACTCGGCCTCGCCGCCGCCCGCCATGAAGGTCAGGGTGCCGGCCTCGGCGCCCGTCACCCCGCCGGAGACGGGTGCGTCCAGGGCCTGGTGACCGGCCGCGGCGGCGGCCTCGTGCGCGGTGCGGGCGTCGGCGACGTCGATGGTGGAGCAGTCGACGAAGAGGGTGCCGGGCCGGGCCGCCGCGAGCAGGCCCTCGTCCCGGTAGAGGGCGAGGACGTGGCGCCCGGCGGGCAGCATGGTGATCACGACGTCGGCCCCGGCGGCGGTGGCGGCCGCCGAGGCGGCGGGCTCGACCCCGGTACGGGCGGCGGCCGCGAGGGAGGCGGCCGAAAGGTCGTACCCGGTGACGCGGTGGCCGGCCGTGACAAGGTTGGCGGCCATCGGGCCGCCCATGTTCCCGAGCCCGACGAAGCCGACGGCGCGGGTGTCCGGGGCCCGGCTCACCAGGGCACCTCCGGTCCGGAGCCGTCGGCGGCGAGGGAGAGTTCCCGTGCTCCGAGGGGTGCGAAGAAGCGGGCCACGTCCGCGTCCGTGACCCCGGCGAGGGTGGCGGGCGACCACTTCGGGTCACGGTCCTTGTCGACGACCTGGGCACGGATGCCCTCGACGAGGTCGGGCGAGGAGAGGGCCGCGCAGGAGACGCGGTACTCCTGCTCCAGGACGCGCTCCAGCGGGCCGAGGTCGCGGGCCCGGCGCAGGGCGGCCAGGGTGACCTTGAGCGAGGTGGGGGACTTGGCGAGGAGCGTCCCGGCGGCCTCCTTCGCGGCGGTCGCGCCGTGGTCGAGGAGCCGTTCGACGATCTCCTCGACGGTGTCGGCCGCGTAGCAGTGGTCGATCCACTCCCGGTGCCCGGCGAGCTCGCCTTCGGGCGCCTCGCGGACGTGGCGGGCGAGGACGTCGGAAACGGCCTCCCCGGCGAGGGCGGCGAGGAGGGCGGGGAGCTCGTCCGAGGGTACGAAGTGGTCGGCCAGCCCGCACAGCAGGGCGTCCCGGGCGCCGACCGGCGCCCCGGTGAGGCCGAGGTGGGTGCCGAGTTCGCCGGGTGCGAGGGCGAGCAGATAGGTGCCGCCGACGTCCGGGACGAAGCCGATGCCGGTCTCGGGCATGGCGACCTTGGAGCGCTCGGTGACGATCCGGACGCTGCCGTGGGCCGAGACGCCCACTCCCCCGCCCATCACGATGCCGTCCATGGCGGCGACGTAGGGCTTGGGGTAGCGGGCGATACGGGCGTTGAGGCGGTATTCGTCGTACCAGAAGGCCGCCGTGGCCGTGCCGTCGCCGTCCCGCGCGTCCGCGTGGATGGAGCGGATGTCGCCGCCGGCGCACAGGCCGCGTTCGCCCGCGCCGCTGATGACCACGGCCTCGATCGCGGGGTCGTGCTCCCAGGTGGTGAGGGCCTCGTCGATGCGGCGCACCATGTCGTGGCTGAGGGCGTTGAGGGCCTTGGGACGGTTGAGGGTGAGGTAACCGGCGCGGCCTTCGGTGCGTATCAGGACGGGGGCGTCCCCGGTGGCCGGGGTGGTCGGGGTCATCGGGGTGGTCGGGGTCATCGGCCGGCTCCGGTCAGGCCGCGGGCCACGATCAGGCGCATGATCTCGTTGGTTCCTTCCAGGATCTGATGGACCCGGAGGTCCCGGACGATCTTCTCGATACCGTATTCGCTGAGGTAGCCGTAGCCTCCGTGGAGTTGGAGGGCGCGGTCCGCGACGGAGTAGCCGGTGTCGGTGGCGAAGTGCTTGGCCATGGCGCACAGCTGGGGCGCCTGGGGGTCGTCCCGATCCAGGGCCGTCGCGGCCTGGCCGACGAGCGCGCGGGCGGCAGCCAGTTCGGTGGCCATGTCGGCGAGCCGGAAGCGGAGCGCCTGCGCGTCGAGCAGCGGGGCGCCGAACGCCTCCCGGTCGGCGAGGTGGGCGAGACTGCGCTGGAGGGCGCTCTGGGCGCCGCCGAGGGAGCAGGCGGCGATGCCGAGCCGGCCGCCGTTGAGGCCGCTCATGGCGATCCGGAAGCCGTCGCCTTCGGCGCCGAGGCGGCGGTCGGCGGGGATCCGGACCCCGTCGAGGAGCACCTGGCGGGTAGGCTGGGCGTTCCAGCCCATCTTCTTCTCGTTCGCGCCGAAGGACAGGCCGGGGTCGTCCCGTTCGACGACGAAGGCGGAGATCCCGCCGGGCCCGTCGCCGCCGGTGCGGGCCATGACGAGGTAGACCCGGGAGGCGCCGGCGCCGGAGATGAACTGCTTGACGCCGGTGAGGACGTAGTGGTCGCCGTCGCGCTCGGCGCGGGTGCGCAGGGCGGCGGCGTCGGAGCCGGCGCCCGGCTCGGTGAGGCAGTAACTGCCCAGGGACTCCATCGCACACAGGCCGGGCAGCCAGCGGGCGCGCTGGGCGGCGTCGCCGTAGCGGTCGATCATCCAGGCGACCATGTTGTGGATGGAGAAGTAGCCGGCGAGGGAGGGGCAGCCGGTGGCGAGCGCGGCGAGGACGAGGACGCCGTCGGAGCGGGTCAGCCCGGAGCCGCCCGCCTCCTCCCGTACGTAGAGGCCGCCGAGGCCGAGCCCGGCGCCCTTGCGCAGGACGTCGAGGGGGAAGTGCTTCTCCTGGTCCCAGGCCACGGCGTGCGGGGCGAGGTGTTCCCGGGCGAAGTCCAGGGTCGTGTCGACGAGCGCGGTCTGGTCGTCGGTGAGCAGGGTGGTCACGGCCGTCATCCCATCGTCGGGATGGTGAAGCTCGCGCCCTCCTTGACCCCGGAGGGCCAGCGCGAGGTGACGGTCTTGGTTCGGGTGCAGAAGCGGATCGCGTCGGGACCGTGCTGGTTGAGGTCGCCGAAGCCGGACCGCTTCCAGCCACCGAAGGTGTGGTAGGCGACGGGCACCGGGATGGGGACGTTGACGCCGACCATGCCGGTGTCGACGCGCCGGGTGAAGTCGCGGGCGGTGTCACCGTCCCGGGTGAAGAGGGCGACGCCGTTGCCGTACGGGTGCTCGGAGGGCAGCCGCAGGGCCTCCTCGTAGTCGGCGGCGCGGACGACGCAGAGCACCGGGCCGAAGATCTCCTCCCGGTAGATCCGCATACCGGTGGTGACGTGGTCGAAGAGGGTGGCGCCGGCGAAGAAGCCGTTCTCGTGGCCGGGGAGGACGAAGCCGCGTCCGTCCACGACCGGTTCGGCGCCCTCCGTGGTGCCGATGTCGACATAGCGGCGCACCCGGTCGAGGGCGTCGCGGCTCACCAGCGGGCCGAAGTCGGCGTCCGGGTCGTCGGAGCGGCCGATGCGCAGGGTGCCGATGCGCTCCTTGAGCTTCGCGACCAGGGCGTCGGCGGTCTCCTCGCCGACCGGCACGGCCACCGAGACGGCCATGCAGCGCTCGCCGGCCGAGCCGTAGCCCGCGCCGATCAGCGCGTCCACCGCCTGGTCGAGGTCGGCGTCCGGCATCACGATCATGTGGTTCTTCGCACCGCCGAAGCACTGGGCGCGCTTGCCGTGGGCGGCGGCGGTGGCGTAGATGTGCGCCGCGATCGGAGTGGAGCCGACGAATCCGACGGCGCCGACCCGGGGGTCCTCCAGCAGGGTGTCGACCGCCTCCTTGCCGCCGTTGACGACATTGAGCACACCGGGCGGAAGCCCTGCCTCCAGGAAGAGTTCGGCCAGTCGCAGCGGTACGGACGGGTCGCGCTCGGAGGGCTTGAGGACAAAGGCGTTCCCGCAGGCGATCGCGGGCGCGGCCTGCCACAGCGGGATCATCGCGGGGAAGTTGAAGGGGGTGATGCCGGCGACGACGCCGATGGGCCGGCGCAGCGAGTGGACGTCGATGCCGCTCCCCGCGTTGTCGGTGAACTCCCCCTTCAGCAGGTGCGGGATCCCGGCGGCGAACTCCACGACCTCCAGACCGCGCTGGAGGTCGCCGAGCGCGTCGGGGACGGTCTTGCCGTGCTCGGCGGAGAGCAGCCGGGCCAGGGAGTCCTTCTCGGCCTCGGCGAGCTGGAGGAACCTCAGCAGGACGCGGGCCCGGCGCTGCGGGTTCCACTCGCCCCACTCGCGCTGCGCCTCCACGGCGTCGGCGATCGCCGCCTCGGTCTCGGCCCGCCCGGCGAGCGGGACACGCGCCCGGACCTCGCCGGTGTTGGGGTCGTACACGTCGCCGTGGATGCCGGAGGCGCCGGAAACGTGCTTTCCGCCGATGAAATGAGTCAGTTCACGGACCATGGGAGCCTGCTCTCGTCAGGGGTGTCCGGGGATGGCCGGGCCGGTACGGCGAAGGGCGCGGGCGCGCCGGGGGCCGTACGGATCCGCGGGACGCGGGGAATCGCGGACCGTCAGGGAGCGGGCGCGGCCGCTCGCCGGTCCGGATCACATGGGCCGTGGGAACGTACGGGTGCCATGCGTGTCAACTCCATCCTCGTGGACGACAACACGAACACCCACGGCCGGTATCCTGACTCCCGGATCATCGCGCGCCGCCCGCCTTCCCGACATCTCGCTCGTCAGTGGCGTGTGTACGGCGACGCACTCCCCGGTCACAGTGGCGGGACCGTGCCGGAATCACACCGGCTTCCCTGCACCGCGGGCTCTGGACACGAACATATAGTTGGACGTCCTACTAAGTCCAGGGCCCTGCCCGTCCCGACCCGTCGCCGCCCCCGGCGGGACCTTCGCGAAGGTTCCCGGCGAGCTCTTCGCAACATTGGCGGAACGGGCGGCGAAGTTTCGCAGAACTTGGCAAGGATCCACGGTTGTTGGCACTCAGTGCCGCTGTCAGAGTCGTTGTGCGGCCCGCAGTGTCGGCGCCGCGCAGAGTCCTCACACGCGGAACCGGGAGACGGCATGACGCAGTCAGGGAAGACGACGGCCGAGGAACTCGTACAGCGGTGGACGACCGACCCCCGCTGGGCGGGCGTCGAGCGGACGTACGGCGCCGAGGACGTCGTCCGGCTCGCCGGCAGCGTCCGCGAGGAGCACACCCTCGCCCGGCGCGGCGCCGAGCGGCTGTGGCGGCAGCTGCACGAGCGCGACTACGTGCACGCGCTCGGCGCGCTGACCGGCGGCCAGGCCGTGCAGATGGTCAGGGCCGGACTCCAGGCGATCTACCTCTCCGGCTGGCAGGTCGCCGCCGACGCCAACCAGGCCGGGCACACCTACCCCGACCAGAGCCTCTATCCGGTCAACTCGGTGCCCACCGTGGTCCGCCGGATCAACAACGCCCTGCTGCGCGCCGACCAGATAGCCACCTCCGAGGGCACCGGGGACGCCGTCGACTGGCTGGCGCCGATCGTCGCCGACGCCGAGGCCGGCTTCGGCGGGCCGCTCAACGTCTTCGAGCTCACCAAGGCGATGATCGCCGCCGGCGCGGCCGGCATCCACTACGAGGACCAGCTCGCCTCCGAGAAGAAGTGCGGCCACCTCGGCGGCAAGGTCCTGATCCCCACCGCGCAGCACATCCGCACCCTCAACGCCGCCCGCCTCGCCGCCGACATCGCCGATGTGCCCACCGTGCTCGTGGCCCGCACCGACGCGCTCGCGGCCAGCCTCCTGACCAGCGACGTCGACGAACGCGACGCCCGCTTCTGCACCGGCGAGCGCACCGCCGAAGGCTTCTACCGAGTCGAGAACGGCATGGCCCCGGTCATCGCCCGCGGCCTCGCGTACGCCCCGTACGCCGACCTCATCTGGGTGGAGACCGGCACCCCGGACCTGGCGCAGGCCCGCGAGTTCGCGGAGGCCCTCCACGCCGAGCACCCCGGAAAGATGCTCGCCTACAACTGCTCGCCGTCCTTCAACTGGCGCGCCGCGCTCGACGACGACCAGATCGCCAAGTTCCAGCGCGAGCTGGGCGCGATGGGCTACCGCTTCCAGTTCATCACCCTGGCCGGCTTCCACTCCCTCAACCACGCGATGTTCGACCTGGCGCGCGGCTACGCGGAGCACGGCATGACCGCGTACGTCGACCTCCAGGAGCGCGAGTTCGCGGCGCGGGAGCAGGGGTTCACGGCCGTACGGCACCAGCGGGAGGTGGGTACGGGGTACTTCGACCTGGTGTCGACGGCGCTGAACCCGGCGGCGGAGACGGTGGCGCTGCGCGGCTCCACGGAGGAGGAGCAGTTCCACTGAGCGCTCCGCTGGAACTCCGGCGAGTCATCCGCGGGTGCGTTGTGGCCGCCGCGCAGTTCCCCGCGCCCCTTCGGGGCGCTGCCGAACCGTACCGGACTTCGCCGAGCCGGCTTATACGCCGGACACCACCGGCGGGTGGCCTTCCCTCCGCCGGATCCGTCCCTTCCGCCGTGTGGCGGGGCCTCGGCCCCGTGGCCCCTTCCGCGCGGTGTCCTCAAACGCCGGACGGGCTGGATCGCGCACGGGCCGGCCTTCCCCGAAAGGCCGGGATCCCGCCCCGGGCGACCCGAGCAGGACACCCCCGCCGAGAAGCCCCGGACCGCCCGGGCAGGGCATCCCGACGAGCGGGGCGCCCGGTCGGGCCTGGCCGCCTTGTCCACCCTGTCCGCCCTGTCCGGCCCGTCCGCGGCGTCCGGGGAGCTCAAGGGGCGGGGTCCGGGGCCGCATCCCGTTCGACGAACCGCACCGCCCCCAGGAGACACCATGACCACAGCCATCCATCGCGTCCAGGTGCTGGCCGCCCCAGGCCCCCGCTTCGAGGAGATCCTCACCCCCGCCGCCCTCGACTTCCTCGCCGCCCTCGACGCCGCCTTCGCGGGCCGCCGCGCCGAGCTGCTCGCCGAGCGGCGGCACCGGGCCGCGCTCCTCGCCATGGGCGGCACGCTCGACTTCGTTCCGGCGACCGCCGGGATCCGGGCGGATCCCGGCTGGCGGGTGGCGCCGCCCGCGCCGGGACTCACCGACCGGCGGGTGGAGATCACCGGACCGCCCGAGCGGCGGACGACGGTCGACGCCCTCAACTCCGGTGCCCGGGTATGGATCGCGGACTTCGCGGACGCCACCTCCCCCACCTGGGAGAACGTCATCGGCGGCCAGCTGAACCTGCTGGACGCCGTCCGGCGGCGGATCGGCTTCACCGCCCCCGACGGCACGGAGCACCGGCTCGGCGAGGACCTCGCCACCCTCGTCGTACGCCCCCGCGGCTGGCACCTGACCGAGAAGCACCTGCTGATCGACGGACGCCCGGTCGCCGCCTCCCTCGTCGACTTCGGCCTGTACTTCTTCCACTGCGCGCGGCGGCGGATCGCCGCGGGCTCCGGGCCGTACTTCTACCTCCCCGAGCTGGAGAACCATCTGGAGGCCCGCCTCTGGAACGACGTCTTCCTGCTCGCCCAGGGGCTCCTCGGCATCCCGCGCGGCACCGTCCGGGCCACGGTCCGGATCGAGACGGTCACGGCGGCGTTCGAGATGGAGGAGATCCTCTACGAGCTGCGCGAGCACAGTGCGGGGCTGACCGCCGGACGTCTGAACTACCTCTTCAGCGTCGTCAAGAACTTCGCCCACCGCCCCGACTTCGTCCTCCCCGACCGGGCACGCGTCACCATGACCGCGCCCTTCCTGCGGGCCTGTACCGAGCTGCTGGTCCGCACCTGCCACCGGCGCGGCGCGCACGCCATCGGCGGGACGGCCGCCCAGGTCCCCGGCCGGGGCGCGGGGGCGGACGAGGCCGCGCTGGCGACCGTCAGACTGGACAAGGAGCGCGAGGCGGAGGACGGCTTCGACGGCTCCGGGGTGGCCCACCCCGGGCTGGTACCCGTCTGCCGCGAGGTCTTCGGCTCCGTGCTCGCGAGGCGTCCGCACCAGATCGAGCGGACCCGCGCCGACGTGGAGGTGACGGCGGCCGACCTGCTCGCCGTGCACCGCACCGGCGGCCCGCCCACCCCGTCCGGCGTCCGCGCCGACATCGCCGTGGCGCTGCGCTACTTCGACGCCTGGCTGCGCGGCAGCGGCACGGTCGTCCTGTACGGGCTGATGGAGGACGCCGCCACCGCCGAGATCGCCCGCTGCCGGATCTGGCAGTGGCTGCGGCACGGCGTGATCGACCGTACGGAGGTGCTCTCGGTCCTCGACGAGGAGACCGCGGCACTGGCGGCCGAGGACCCGCGGGCGCCGGCCGGACCGGCCCGCGACGTGTTCGTCCGTACGGCCCTGTCCGGGGAACTGCCCGGCTTCTTCACCACCGACGCCTACACCCGCCACCTGGTACGCCGCCCGGCGGTGCGCTCATGAGCGCGCGCTTCGGCAGGGTCGGGGTGGTCGGCGGCGGCCGGATGGGCGCCGGGATCGCCGAGGTGTGCGCGCGGGCCGGCCTCGACACCGTGCTCTGTGAGACCGACGGCGCCGCCGCCCGGCGGGCGCGCGCACGCGTCACCCGGTCTCTGGAACGGGCCGTCGAGCGCGGCAGGACCGACCGCGCCGCCGCCGAGGACGCGCTGGCCCGGCTGGTCCTCACCGACGACCTCGACGGCCTGGCCGACCGTCAGCTCGTCGTGGAGGCCGTCGTCGAGGACCTGGAGACCAAGACCCGGGTCTTCGGCGCCCTCGACAAGATCGTCGAGGATCCGGCGGCGGTGCTCGCCTCCAACGCCTCCTCGATCCCCGTGATGCGGCTCGGCATGGCGACCCGCCGCGCCGACCGGGTGCTGGGCCTGCACTTCTTCAACCCGGTCCCCGTGATGCCGCTGGTGGAGGTCGTCACCTCGCTGCACACGAGCGCCGAGGCCACGGCCCTCGCCGAGGAGTTCGCGACCACGGCCCTGGGCAAGACGGCGATCCGGTCCCGGGACCGTGCCGGGTTCGTCGTCAACGCGCTGCTCATCCCCTACCTCCTCGCGGCCGTACGGATGGCCGAATCCGGCTTCGCGTCCGCGACGGACGTCGACGAGGGCATGGAGCTGGGCTGCGCGCACCCGATGGGGCCGCTCAGACTGGCCGACCTCATCGGCCTCGACACCGTCGCCGCCATCGCCCAGTCCCTCTACGACGAGTTCAAGGAGCCCCTCTACGCACCGCCGCCGCTGCTCCGGCGGATGGTCGAGGCCGGGCTGCTCGGACGGAAGTCGGGCCGGGGGTTCCACCGGTACGACAGAGACTGACCGGGGCTGAGGGGCCTCAGGTCACCGCCGGGAGGCGGCGGCGCCGAGTCGGCGGCCGCCGCCGCCTTCCACGGCACCGGCACCGGTTCCCCACCGTGCCACGTGTCCCAGATCACCATCCGGCGGTCGGACGGGGCTGTCAGGGGCGGGGCCCAGCGCCTAGGCTGACGGTGCAGCTGGTTCGCCCTGCTCGCCAGGCAGGCGCGTCGCAAGAGGGAACCCGGTGGGAATCCGGGACTGCCCCGCAGCGGTGAGCGGGAACGACCGCCGTCATCAGCACTGGTCCGGCAAGGACCGGGAAGCGACGGCCAGTAGGAGCCTCGTGTCCCACGAGACGTGCCCGCGAGTCCGAAGACCTGCCACTGCCCGCGCGCACGGACGCGCGCGGAGATCCCGGTGACCTCGAGGGCGGGTCGGCGCACATATCAGGCGGTCCCGTACGGCGAATCCACGCCGTGGTCCCGCCCGGTTCGCCGACCCTTCGCGCCCTCGACCCGTCCCGGGGTCGTATCGGAAGAAGCTCGCGAAGGAGAGTTCCGTGACCAGCAAGTCCGCAGCCGCGGCAGCACGGGCCACCGTGTACGGCTACCCCCGCCAGGGCCAGAACCGGGAACTGAAGAAGGCCGTCGAAGGCTATTGGAAGGGCCGTGTCGACGCCGGCGAACTCCGCAGGACGGCGGCCGAGTTGCGCGCCGCCGCCTGGCGCCGGCTCGCCGAGGCCGGTGTCGACGAGGTGCCGACCGGCGACTTCTCGTACTACGACCACGTCCTGGACACCAGCGTCATGGTCGGCGCGATCCCCGCCCGGCACCGCGCCGCCGTCGAGGCGGACGCCCTGGACGGCTACTTCGCGATGGCCCGCGGCACCCAGGACGTGGCGCCGCTGGAGATGACCAAGTGGTTCGACACCAACTACCACTACCTCGTCCCCGAGCTCGGCCCGGACACCGTCTTCACGGCCGACTCCACCCGGCAGGTCGCCGAGTTCGCGGAGGCCGCGGCCCTCGGCCTGACCGCGCGCCCCGTCCTCGTAGGACCGGTCACCTACCTCCTGCTGGCCAAGCCCGCGCCGGGCGTCACGGCCGGCTTCGACCCGCTGACCCTCCTGGACCGGCTGCTCCCGGTCTACGCCGAGGTGCTCGCCGACCTGCGGGCCGCCGGCGCGGAGTGGGTCCAGCTGGACGAGCCCGCGCTGGTCCAGGACCGCACCCCGGCCGAACTCAACGCCACCGCGCGGGCCTACCGTGAGCTGGGCGCGCTCACCGACCGGCCCAGGCTCCTGGTCGCCTCCTACTTCGACCGGCTCGGCGCGGCCCTGCCCGTGCTGGCCAAGGCGCCCGTCGACGGGCTCGCCCTCGACTTCACCGGCCCGGCCGCCGCCAACCTCGACGACCTCGCCGCGGCCGGCGGCCTGCCCGGCAAGCGGCTCGTCGCGGGCGTCGTCGACGGCCGCAACGTCTGGATCAACGACCTGACGGCGTCGCTCAAGACCCTCGCCACGCTCCTCGGCCTCGCGGACCGGGTGGACGTCGCGGCCTCCTGCTCCCTGCTGCACGTCCCCCTGGACGCCACCGCCGAGCGCGACATCGACCCCCGGATCGCCCGGTGGCTGGCCTTCGCCCGGCAGAAGACCGCGGAGCTCGTCACCCTGGCCCGGGGGCTGACCAAGGGCACCGGCGCCATCGCGGCGGAACTCGCCGCCAACCGCGCCGACCTGGCGTCCCGGGCCGGTTCCGCGCTCACCCACGACCCGGCGGTGCGTGCCCGCACCGCCGCGGTGACCGACGCCGACGCCCGGCGCTCCCTGCCGTACCCCGACCGGGCCGCCGCCCAGCGCGCCCGCCTCGGGCTGCCGCTGCTGCCCACGACCACGATCGGCTCCTTCCCGCAGACCGGCGAACTGCGCGCGGCCCGCGCCGGGCTGCGGGCCGGCCGGATCGACACGGCCACGTACGAGCGGCGCATCGAGGCCGAGATCCGGGAGGTGATCTCCTTCCAGGAGAAGACCGGGATCGACGTCCTGGTGCACGGTGAGCCCGAACGCAACGACATGGTGCAGTACTTCGCCGAACAGCTCACCGGCTACCTCGCCACCCGGCACGGCTGGGTCCAGTCGTACGGCACCCGCTACGTCCGGCCGCCGATCCTGGCCGGGGACATCTCCCGACCGGAGCCGATGACCCTGCGCTGGACGTCCTTCGCCCAGTCGCTGACCGACCGGCCGGTGAAGGGCATGCTGACCGGGCCCGTCACCATGCTCGCCTGGTCCTTCGTCCGCGACGACCAGCCGCTGGGCGAGACCGCCCGCCAGGTCGCGCTCGCTCTGCGGGACGAGGTGGACGACCTGGCCACCGCGGGAAGCGCGGTGATCCAGGTCGACGAGCCCGCCCTGCGCGAGACGCTGCCGCTGCGCGCGGCGGGCCACGCCGCCTATCTGGCCTGGGCCACGGAGGCGTTCCGGCTGAGCACCGGCGGTGCCGCCCCGGACGTTCAGATCCATACCCATATGTGCTACGCGGAGTTCGGCGACATCCTCCGGGCCATCGACGACCTCGACGCCGACGTCATCAGCCTGGAGGCCGCCCGCTCCCATATGCAGGTCGCCGGCGAACTCGCCACGGCCGGCTACCCGCGCGAGGTCGGGCCGGGCGTCTACGACATCCACTCCCCCCGCGTCCCGGACACGGCGGAAGCGGCCGCCCTGCTCCGCAAGGGCCTGGAGGCCATCCCGGCCGAGCGGCTGTGGGTCAACCCGGACTGCGGCCTGAAGACACGGGGGTGGCCGGAGGTGCGGGAGTCGTTGGAGCACTTGGTGACGGCGGCACGCGAGGTCCGCGACGGGCTGCCGACGACGTCCTGAGTCGGGGGTGCCACGCGGGCTTTCCCCCGGCCCCACCCCTTCCCGACCCGGGGCTCCGCCCCGGACCCCGGTCCTCAATGGGCAGGACGGGCGGGCACCACCCGCATTCGGGTGGCGAAGTGGTGGCGGAACTGGCGAAGGGGTGGCGAATGCCACCTGATCATGTGTCACCTGATCGAGGTACCCTTCGCCCGTCTCGCCACCCCCTCGCGCCCTGAGCTGCTCCGGGGCGGCGGATGCTGCGAGCGCGGACAGGGTACGGCCCCTGCGGGGTGGCATCAGCTCAAGACGGGTGACGACCTCTCACACGAGAGCCCTCGCCCGTCCAGTCCTTGGGCTACTTCCGGCGGTTGATCTGCTGGCGACGGCAGGTGCACTACGGAAGCATACCCATCTCCACAGTCTCCGCTCTTGGAGTGATCCCCCCATGCCCCGCAGCCCCCGCCCCCCGTGCTCGACCCCCGGGTGCCCTGAGCTGACCCGGGTCGGCGGGCGTTGTGAGCGGCACCAGCGTGAGGCTGAGCAGCAGCGTGGCACGTCGGTGGAACGGGGTTACGGGACCAGGTGGCAGCGTGTCCGTCGGCGGTACCTGTATGCCCACCCATGGTGTCTGTTGCGCGGGCGCACGGCGGTGGTCGCTGACCACTTCCCGGTGAGCCGAGGTGAGTTGGTGGCTCAGGGTGTCGCTGAGCCGGACGCGTGGCAGCGTCTGCGCCCGTTGTGCACGCAGTGTCACAAAAGGGTGTGCCGCTCCTGGACCCCGGCCAGAAGCTGGACGGATCCGACGTACTATCCCTCACCACGGGTACTGGGGGAAAGCAGACTGGTGACATCTACGCAGTGCGCTTCGGGTCCACGAGGACCGATGCCGGAGGTCCGGGCTGACCAACGGCGGTGTACAGGCCACCGATCTCGGCGAGTCCCATGACAAGCCGGTCTATCGCACCCGCATCGACTTCTATTGCGGCCTCGCCCTGTTCGGCGGGAAGGCCGCCGCCCGACTGACCAACGTGCTTGCTGGCTGAACACACCACCACCCCGTACTCGCCTTCCCTTCCATGGGTGGCGAGTACGGGGCCCTTTTGCGTTGGTAGCGAGTAGGCGTCAGTTGACGGGGAGCCCGCCGCCCCGTATCGCACCGACGAACGCCAACCAAGCCGCCGCCGGCACCACGAGCACTGGCCCCGCCGGGCGCTTGCTGTCACGGGCGGGCACGGCGCCGGTAGCTGCGGACGCGGGGGCCCACTCGACGCAATCCCCGCCGGTCCCGCCGCTGTAGCTGGACTTCACCCATGTCAATGTGGGGCGATCGTGGGTGGTGGTCATGGGTGATCTCCTTAAGGATGGTACGAATCAGCGCTGTTGACTGCTTGGGGGCCAACGCGTCAGCACGCAATCGGTTGTAGACGTACTGGGCTTCCGAAACCGCCGATGGTGAGTCGTCCACCCGCGCGTGGTGTCGGATTTCCTCGTACAAGACTGTTGGTCCGGCGTCTGTTGGCGTCAGCAGCACGAAAGGCAAGTGGGCGGCTGGCGTGGTGCCGTTTGGGAAGACCTGGATGGTGACGGTGGGGCGTTCCGCCTCCGCTAGCAGGTACTCAAGCTGTTCCTCCATCGTCTCTGGACTGCCGACGATCATACGTAGCGTGGCTTCGTGAAGGATCAGCCAGAGGGCCGGGGGTGCATCGCGCTCTATCACGCTATGCCGGGCGAGTCGTGATTCCACACGAGCCTTGATCTGTCTGTCGGTCTCGCGAGGGTATGCCGTTCGAAAGACGGCTTCGGCGTAGGAGGAGGTTTGCAGCATGCCTTTGATGAACGTGTTTGAGTAGTCCTCAATGGCGCGGGCGTGGCGCTCTAGCTTGACGTAAGGCACGAACCATTCGGGATGGCCGCTGTCACTGATCCGATGATGCAGCCGGAGGAAATACCCAGAAGTCTTGAAGAACTGATCACAGCCTTCGGCGAAGCGTTCAGATCCCAAGGTGTGTCCGTGTTCAACTTTGGACACGTAAGGCACCTTGTACCCCGTTGCGTCCGCTAGATCCTGTTGCGTGGCTTCCGCGTGCCGGCGAGCGTGCCGTACCTCCTCTCCATAGAACTCCGGGCCGTCTTGCGCCTCTTCTTCTGGCATGGGCAACTCCTCAACTTTCCATTGGTGGTTGGAAACACAAAAGCACTGTTCAGCGCTGCATGCGAACGCAACTCTGTTTGGTCTACACGGGAGTTGCCCGCTCCACATGAGCGGGACACGCGGAGGGCTCGAACAGATGAAGCATCAGGGCGACGGGTACCGGATCGGCGCAACGGTGGTCGACACACGCGGCGACGTGGAGGCAGTGGTCCAGAAGAGGGACCGTGGACGCTACTTGATCAAGGGGTTGTGGGGCGGTCGGCAGTGGTGGGCGGACTCGTCCGAGCTTCGCGCCGTTACCGCGGAAGAGCGGCTGACGCTCCGACTCCCGGAGGTGGGTGGATGACGGTGTCCATGCCGCTGTCCCGGGGCCCGCTCGCCACACCCGACGGCAACAGGGTGTGCGCCGAGTGCTCCGCCCACGTCGCGAACATCACGGCGGCGCAGGAGCGGGGTGATAAGCGGGCCGTCCGTTGGCACGCGGAGGGGCTGTACGCCCATTGTCGGGCAGCGCACCCGCATCACCCGCTCGTGAACCCCTGGCGACACACCCACCCCGGAACGGAGGCACATGCGCATCACGTCACCGTCACCGGACACCTTGCCGGAGACCCCGCGCTGCACCGCCTGCCGCTACCTGGTCGTCGCTCTACGCCAGGCACAGGCGGCCGGCGGCAGCGTGAGGGAGTCCGAGATCCGGCACAAGATCGTGCGCCACTTCGAGAGGGCGCACCGCACCTGAGCCCCCGCCCGGTCGACCACTGGCCACGGCACCGGCCGGTCGGGCTGCACCACCAGCACCCGCTGCTCACGCTCGGAGAGCCCATCACCGCGTAACCCCTCAAACCCCCGTCCGGTCGCTTTCGTGGCTGTGGGCGGCCGGGCGGGTGACGCGATGGCGTCAAGTGCTCGACTTTGTTGTCGAGTTGGAGCCAATGGCCACTGTCCGCCTGACACAGTGGGTGACATGAGTAACGGCGACTTCGTTGGTCCCGACGCCTACCGGTCCGGTGGGGCGCAGAACCCTCCCGTGCGGTGTGTCAAATGCAAAGGCATCACCGTCATCACCACGCACGCCAAGAACCCGCGAACCGAACAGTTCGAGTGGCGGCTGACGTGCCTGGAATGCCGTGTCGCCTGGCCGATGGACCAGCACGGAGGCGAACCCGACGAGTACATGTAAACGAACCGGAGGGAACATGCACCGATTACGCAGAACGCTCCGATGGCTTCCCGTCCTGGGAAACACGAGCTGCCCGAACTGCGGTAGTCCACTCGTGATGACCGAAGATGGGAAGACGTTCCGCTGCATGAGCTGCCAGCACTCGTGGGAGTGACAGACAGTAAATGCCCCTGGTCTCTGCCGCCTCGCTCGTGCGCTTCCCCCGAGGCGGACGGGCGGGGCTCCGGCCTGAGTTGACCCCCACCCCTTCCCCTTGCCGCCGCACGCCCCGATCGGGCGCCCAACGGCACTGGACGAGGAGCCACGGAAGATCGTAAGCGCTACTCCGGGGGCGCTGTGCCATCGTCGGTAGGCTCGCAAACGTACGTGCCACGGGCTGGCACGGTGTAGACGAGACCGCTTTCCCGGAGCACAGACAGGGCTGACCGCACAGTGTTGCGTGCAACCCCGTACAGCTCCACCAGCAACGGTCCGCCGGGGCTAGCCGACACGGCTACTCAGGAGCTGAGCGACTATGCGCGATCGTATCGCCCACTTACTGGCTCTAACAAAAGCTGTTGATCGTGTGACTGTGGGCTTGTCTGCTCGTTGGTCTGGCCGTGGGGAAACGTCAGTCGCGGCCGTGGATCGTGTCGGATGAGCTGTGGTCGCTGGTGGAGCCGTTGCTGCCCGGGCCGGGGCCGAAGCTGGTGGAGGGCCGGCCGAGGGTGCCGGATCGGCAGGCGTTGTGCGGGATCCTGTTCGTGCTGCATACGGGCATTCAGTGGGAGTATCTGCCGCAGGAGTTGGGCTTCGGCTCAGGTATGACGTGCTGGCGGCGGCTGGCCGCGTGGAACGACGCCGGCGTCTGGGACCAGTTGCATGTGGTGCTGCTGAGGAAGCTGCGGTCGAAGGGCAAGCTGGACTGGTCGCGGGCGGTGATCGACTCCTCCCATGTGAGGGCGGCCCGGCGGGCCCAAAAGCGGGCCCAGCCCGGTCGACCGTGGGCGGCCGGGCAGCAAGCACCACGTCCTGACCGACGGACAGGGCATCCCACTCGCGGTGTCGCTGACCGGTGGGAACCGTAACGATGTCACGCAGCTTCTGCCCCTGCTCGACAAGGTCCCCGCCGTGGCCGGTACGGTCGGCCGCCCCCGCCGGCGGCCGGATGCCCTGCTCGCGGACCGCGGCTACGACCACGACAAGTACCGGCGCCTGCTCTGGCAACGAGGCATCCGCCCGGTCATCGCCGAACGGGGCAGGGAACACGGCTCCGGCCTGGGCACCTTCAGGTGGGTGGTGGAACGGACGATCGCCTGGCTGCACGGCTTTCGCCGCCTGCGGATCCGGTGGGAGCGGCGCGATGACATCCACGAGGCATTCCTCGGCCTCGCCACCTGCCTCATCACCCACCGTCACGTTAAACGCCTTTGTTAGCGCCTCTAAGCCGCGTGGTTACGGGCCCTGATCTTCCCGACCCCCGGCCGGCACAGCGCCACCTACCTCTGCCACACCCACACCCCGCCCGCACCGGACCTCCCCGCCCCACAGCCCGACCCCGAATCCGCCGTCGTCGACGACTTCGCCCACCTCTGGGCAACCGGCCTCCTCATCCGCCCGCACGTCCTCGCGCACGAAGAAGACCAGCGCCGACAGCGGGACGCAGCCGAACGAGCCCGGCGGGCACACCGAAATGCCGCTCTCTCAGCGGCGGCGCAGGGCTGGGAACGGTTGGACGCGGAAGCCGAAGGATGAGCCGCCCCCGAGCAGCCCTCGGCGGCGAGAGGTGAGTCCGGCCCGGGCGGGTGGGACTACCCGGACGCTCTGTACATCGACCCGGCACCGGGCTCCGCACGGTCCGGGTCCGGCGCGACGCCGACGGATCGGCGGTCCTCGCATGACCGCCACCGACCCCGCCGCCATCCGCGTCGTGCGCTGCTGCCGCTGTGACGGCGAGACCGTAGCCCCGTCCGGCCACATACCGGACGGGGCCCCTTCAGCTCTTTCTCAGAAAACCTACTCATGAGCATTGGGGAAGGGGCGGGTAGGGGAAAAGCCCCGCAGGGCACCCCATGCGCACCGACCCGTCAGAACCAGGGTGCCGCCGCGTCCCGCAGTGACCTCACCGCCTCCGTCAGGGCGGCGACCGACGCCAGCGCTCCCGACACCGCGAACACCGCGCGTCGCACCCGCCCCAGCGCCGGCTCCCCGTCGGCGGGCAGCGCGTCGTCCACCTCGTCCAGCGCCCCCGCCGCCACCTCGGCGGCCGGGGCGGGCAGTTCGCCGGGGGAAAGGGCGTCCAGGCGCTCCCGCAGGTCCGCCACCGCCTGGCGCAACCGCCGGACCTCCGGCGGCTCCTCGGCTCCGCCGGGCGGGGCTCCGTGCTGGATGAACCGGGCCCTGGCGTGGTCGCCGGTCTGGATGTTGCCCGTGACGTCGCCGGAGACATGGACGCGGCGGTCGCCGCCGTGCGGTGTGGACACCGTTTCTCAACTCCCTGGTGAGGACGGCCCGGAGCCGGGGCCCATGTGCGGCCGCGGCGGTGTGACCGTCCGGTAGCTCGCCCGTGCCCGGTCGCCCGTCTGGACGTTGCCGTGTACGGTGCCGTTGACGTGCACCGAATTGTCGAAGACGACATTGGCGCGCGAGTCGTACTCCGAGGTGCGGTAACCCGCGTCGCGGAGACAGCCGCGCACCGCCGTCACCGTACGGGTGCTGATGCCGGTGAGGAACCGGGCGACGTCCATCTCCTGGAACAGCTGCTGGTAGTGGGGCTCCGCGGCCAGCTCCCGCACCGAGTACCGGGGGCCGTGGTCCACCACGCGGTCGGTCCGGCACATCCGTGTGTACCAGTCCTCGTTGCGCGTGGTGAGCGCGGAGGTCCGGGGGCCGCGCACGAGGTCGCGCGGGGCCTCGCCGGCCAGGACGACGGCCGAGCCCAGCGCCTGCCGTACGAGGGCCGCCCAGTCCGCCAGGTCGGCGGGCGGCATCACGTCGTCGAGGGCGTGGTACGTCCTGGCGATCGGCGGCAGCAGGAACGCGCGGGACTCCAGGAACAACAGACCGCCCTGCAACTGCACCCGGCTGAAGACGGTGAGCACCACCTCGTCCTCCCAACTGCCCACCCGGGCCGCCAGGTAGTGCCGCAGCCGTTCCTCGGCGGCGACGTCCAGGCTGTCCGGCCACCACGTCGCGGGCACCGGGGCGCCCGGCGCGAGACCGAGCTCGACGGCGGCGGCGCGCCGGGCGAACGGGGCCATCCGGTGGAACGCGGTGCCCGGGCCCGTACCGCTCCAGTCGGCGGCCGGGCCCAGTCGCCGGCCGCTCTTCATCACGTAGTCGTCCACATGGATGCCGTGCAGCCGGTCGCCGGGATACCTGCCGGCCTCGCCCAGCCGGAGGAGTTCCGCCCGGATCCGCGCGTGTACGGCCGGGACGGTCAGCTCGGCGGGCGGCTCGGGCGGCCGCTTCTCCAGCCGCTCGCCCGGCGACGGACGGTCCGCGCGGTCGGTGTCGGGGAGCAGCTCGATCGCGAACGACCAGGAGTCCATCTCGATGCCGGCGCCCACGAACGGCGCGTAGTCGCTGTAGATGACGTCGGGATCGGCCTGCTGCCGCGCCAGCTGCCGGAAGCGCGCCGCGGTACGGCCGTGCCCGTCGGGGCGGGCCGGCGCCCGGCCCGTGGCGAGGAGGTGCAGCAGACACGTCCGGCGGTACAGGTCCACGGCCGCCACCACCGTCCAGCCCGCGAGGACGAGCAGAGCGGTCAGCAGATGCCGGCCCGTGCCGTCCGCCACCAGACCGCCGAGGCCACCCAGGACCCTGGAGGCCAGGAACACGACGACGAGCAGCCACAGGACGCCGGTGAGCACCCGGCCGCCCCGCACGGCGCGCTCGCTCCCCGTCCGGGCGGCGCCCCGCTCCAGCGCGCCCGTCACCACGCGGGCCACGAACAGCCAGAACCGCGTGATCAGGACCAGCAGCAGCGGCATCAGCGCCCCGGCCGCGTCGACCGCGAGCAGCGGCAAGGGGAGGACGAGCATGAGCGCCCCGCGCCGCGCCGCCCGGCGCCGTGCGAAGAGGCACTCCTTGAGCACCGCCACGAGGTCCACACCGTAGGACGGCGGCGGCACCCGGTACGGGTGCTCCGCCAGTTCCGCGATCACCTTGTCGCGGAAGGCGCGGTCGGTGTGGGCGGCCCCGCGCAGCAGGGCGGTGGCGTCCCCGGGTCTGCCGCCGGCCTGTGCCTTGACCAGCTGCCACAGCGCGCTGCCCGGGTCGCGCGGCACGGGGCGGGGCGGCTGCGGGCCGGGAGGTCGGGTCATCGTGGCGCGGGCCCTTCCGTCGGGTCATCAGATCCGGGTGTCGTCACGCGCGGGCAGCCCGTACCGCGTGGCGATGGGCGCCCACTTCCGCAGGAACTCCTTCTTGGCCGCGGTGGCGAGCTCGCTGCTTTCCGAGGCGCGTGCGAAGACGCTTCCGTGCGGGACCTCGCCGGGCGAACAGCCGACGGCGTCCGCGGCCCAGACGGCGAACGCGCGGTCGGCGTCCGCCGAGTGCCGCCAGGCCGCGCGCAGGTCAGCCGCAGCGGACCCCGCGTCCGGGAGGGCGTCCAGGGCGGTCCGGGACAGGTCGGTGACCAGGCCGTCCCGGCGGACCGACGCGGCGTTCAGGGCCTCCGCCGCCGAGGCGACGGACGCGCGGGAGGCGCAGGAGTCGACGGCGTTCACGGCGGCGGTGACCTTCTCGCGGTCCGCCGCGCTTCTCGTCAGCAGCGCGTCGAGCGCGGCGGCCTGTGCGCCGGCTGTGCCGGCCGAAGCCGGCGCCTGCGGCTGTCCGCCCGTGGGCGGGGCCGGTGCCGAGCGGGCGGGGGAAGAGGCCGACGCGTATCCGCCGGGCGCCGCGTCGGCCTGCCCGGGGTGGTCGGTGGAGCCGGAGAAGAAGAGCCTGACGACGAGCACGGCGGCCGCCGCGAGGAGCACGGCGCCGCCGACCGCGATCAGGACCACCCTCGGCGGTACGGAGTACCCGCCGCCGTTCCCCGGCCCGGCCCCGCCCGGCGGCCCGGCCCGCGCGGTGTCCCCGGCCGCGGTCACCCAGCCCCCGGCGCCCCCGCGTGCTCCGGCGTCCCAGCGTATCGGCGCGTCGCCGTCGTCCTCGGCCATCTCGTCCCCCGTCGCTTCCAGCGCACTGTCATCCTTCCGGTGTGCGTTGTCAACTCCTGGGGGAGGAAGGGAAGTTGATGTTCTCGTTTCCCGGAACCGGCTCACCCGAGGGCCCGGGCCACGGTCAGGCGGGCTTGCGGGCCTCGATAAGGAAGCGGGTCGAGTGCGCGACGAACGGCCCCTCGCGCTCGATCAGCTCGTGCAGTTCCCGGAGCCGGTCGCGGTAGGCGTCCACGGTGAAGCCCGGGACCATCCAGATCACCTTCCGCAGGAAGTAGATCACCGCGCCGATGTCGGAGAACTCCGTCCGCAGCCGCTCGAACCGCAGGTCGGCGATGGTGAGGCCGGCGGCCTCGGCGTCCTGGCACTCGTCGTCGGGGTGGCGCTTGCGGCGCACCTCCTCGGGCTGCGGCCCGAGGAAGTACTCGACGAGCTCGAAGACGCTGGCCGGGCCGACGTGCTGGGCCAGATAGGTGCCGCCGGGCCGCAGGACGCGGGCGATCTCCGCCCACCACACCGTCGCCGGGTGACGGCTGGTCACCAGGTCGAAGGCCCCGTCGGCGAACGGCAGCGGCGGCTCGTCGGGGTCGGCCACCACGACCGCGCCCAGCGGGTGCAGCAGCGCCGTCGCCTTGGCGACGTTGGGCGGCCAGGACTCCGTGGCCACCATCAGCGGGGGCAGCTTCGCCGCTCCCGCGAGGACCTCCCCGCCGCCGGTCTGGATGTCGAGGGCGGCCGAGGCGCGGGCCAGGTGCTCGCCCATCGTGCGCTGATAGCCCCAGGAGGGCCGTTGCTCGGTGGCCCGGCCCGTCAGCCAGGAGAAGTCCCAGCCGTCCACCGAAACGGATTCCGCCTCGGCGACGAGTTCATCGAAGGTGCGTGACATATCTGGATCATTGTGGTGGAGCGGGAGAAACGCAAAGGTATTTTCTCCCCGCAGCCTCCGGGCCGCAGGGTTCGGGGCCGTCGGGCCCCGAGATCTCAGGTCCGCCGGGGTGACTTCGCCCGCCGTGCCCCGGTGGGCCGTTCGCGGGCGCCGCCGGAGAACCGGCGCAGCACCGTGCCCAGCACCCGGTCGGCCGGGAAGTACCCCACGTCCGCGGAATCGAAGCTGACCTTCCGATTGTCCCCGAGCAGGACGAGCCGGTCCGCCGGCACCCGCTCCTCGGGCACCCCGGCCAGGGACCGGACCCGGTCGCGCGGCACCGGGTCACCGGCCACCGCGGCCACCCGCTTGATGAGCCACTGCCGGTCGCGGACCTCGGCGGCGCCGGCCGCGGACCGCACCGGCGGCCCGGCCCACGCGCCACCGCCGGCCGGCCGCTCCGCCACCACCACCTGGCCCACCGACGGGCGCGGGCCGCGTCGTACCAGGACCCTGTCGCCGTCCCGGAAGGCCGGCGCCATGCTCGCCCCGCGCACGGTGACCACGACCAGACCGCGTGCCAGGGAGACCAGGGCGACCAGCCCCAGGACGGCAGCGACGACGGCCGCGCAGCCCAGCGCCGTCCACCAGGCGACCGCCGCCGTCACCGGGCGCCTCCGGCCGCCGGATGCCCCCGAGGGGACTCCCCGGTGAACGCGGGCTCCGCGCGGTATCCCGCCGCCTGCAGGGCGAACAGCCGCGCGTACCGCCCGCCGGACCTGATCAGTTCGCCGTGCGGGCCCTGCTCCACGACGCGCCCGTCCTCCAGTACGGCGATGACGTCGGCGTCCCGCACCGCCCCGAGCCGGTGCGAGATGAGCAGGCTCGTCCGCTCGCCGCGATGCCGCCGCAGCGCCGTGTGGACCTCGTGCTCCGCCTCGGCGTCGAGGCCGGCCGAGGGCTCGTCGAGGATCATCAGGTCCCCCTGGTCCCGGAGGAACGCGCGGGCGAGCGCGAGCCGCTGCCGCTGGCCGCCGGAGAGCACGACGCCGGTCTCCGGGTCGTCCTTGTCGGACTCCATGAAGAACCTCCGCGACAGCAGCGTGTCGTACCCGTGGGGCAGGCCGGCCAGCTTGGGGTGGATCCCGGCGCGCTCGGCCGCCGCCCGGATCCGCGGGCGGTCGCCGAGGGCCGTCAGATCGCCGAGCGCGATGTTCTCCGCCGCCGTCATGTCGTAGTGCATGTAGTCCTGGAACACCGCGCCGATCCGCCGCCGCAGCTCCGTCACGTCGACGGTGCGGATGTCCACGCCGTCCCAGAGGATCGCCCCCCGGTCCGGGTCGTAGAACCGGCAGACCAGCTTGACCAGCGTGGACTTGCCCGCGCCGTTCAGCCCGACCAGCGCCAGCGCCTCGCCGTGCCGGAGCCGGAGGCTGGCGCCCCGCAGCACCCAGGGGTGCCCGGGCGAGTACCGGAACCAGACGTCGCGCAGCTCGATGCCGCGGGCCAGGGGCGGCAGCGCCACGGGCCGTACGGGCACGGGCAGATCGGGGCCCGCCCGCTCCACCGCCAGATAGTGGTCGAACATCAGCAGCGCCCGGTGGGCGCGGGCCACCTCGCCCGCCAGCCCGGCCAGGGCGCCCTGCACCCCGGTCACGGCGGCCACGAACATGACGACGTCGCCGGGCGACAGGGTCCCGGCGTGCGCGGCGCCCACGGCCCACAGCAGCCCGCCGCCCGACACGCCCGCGGCCAGCAGCCCGAGACCCGACTGGACCAGGGCCTCCCGCCGGTCCACCGCCCGTTTCGCGGCGTCGGCCGTCCGCCGGTCCGCCAGCATCCGGCCGCGCAGGAAGGCGCCGGTGCCGAAGAGCCGGATCTCCTTGGCCGCCTCCACACTGGACAGCAGCTCGCCGTAGAACATCTGTCTACGCTCGACCGGCCCGACCTCCCAGAGGGTCCGTGCCTTGCGCCGGGCCATCGCGACCTCGGACAGCAGGGTGGGTACGGCGGCCGCCAGCACCAGGCCGGTCATCAACGGGCTGAGCACGGCCAGCGAACCGAGGAAGCCCCCGATCGTGAGCACGGCCCGGACGATGCCGACGGCCCCGTCGACGGCCTGGTTGGGGCTGCCGCCCCCGGCGCCCTGCGCGAGCCGCAGCCGGTCGAGGAACCGGGGGTTCTCGAACCGGCCCAGGCCGGCGAACCCCTCCACCGCCGTGTACAGCCGGTCCTCCGCGAGCAGCCCCACCCTCCGGTCGAGCTCCGCGCGCAGGTACTGGCCGATCTGGGGCACCACGCCGAGGACCACGCCCGACGCGGCGAGCCCCGCGCCCAGGGCGACCAGCCGTCCCCGGGGCGCGTCCGCGCTCAGGGCGTCCAGCAGCAGCTTGGTCAGCCAGGCGGTGGTCACGGGGAGCGCGCCGACCGCCAGGGTGAGCAGCAGGTGCAGGGCGAGCGGGCCGGGCGCCGCGCGGGCCACCAGGGCGCCGGCCGCGGCGGTACGGCGCAGCACGGCGGCGGGGCCCGCGGGGCCCGCGGGCTCCCGGTCGGCCTCGTCCGCGACCCGGCCGGCGGGTCCGCCGGGTCCCGGCCCGCCCGGGCCCGGCTCGCTCATGCCGCCACGGTGGGCAGTTCCAGGTCCACCCGGTTCCCCGCGACCACGACACGGCCGCGGCCGTCCCGGGTGACCTTGAGCACCGTCGGGAAGCCCTTGATCCGGAACGCGGTGGTCAGGGCGGTGTCGCTGCCCTCGACGACGACCCGCGCCACCGGGCGGAGGCCCTCGACCTGCTCCGTGGCCAGTTCGGGGGCGCCGACCACCACGGCCAGCACCCGCTCCCGGCCGCGGCCCCCGGCCCGCGCGTACGCGACGAACTGCGGCAGCATCTCGTGGCAGGGCGCGCAGTTGGGCGAGAAGAACGCCACCAGGGTGTCCCCGCGCAGCGATTCACGGGTCAGCGCCTCACCGTCGACGGCGACGGCGGTGAACTCGCCGACCTCCTCGCCCACACCGATGACGGGCGGCCTGCCGGGCATGTTGTCGGACACCTTGGACAGCAGCTCGGTGTGTTCCCGCAACCGCTTGACCACGCCGAGCGTGAGCAGCAGGTCGAGGGCGCAGAGCGATCCCACCAGTACCACCGCCGCGATCAGGACGGGCATCGGAGTCCTCTCCTCTGGGGTTCCTCTGGAATGCGCGTGAGGGCGCCCGGGGGCCCCGGGGCCCCCGGGCGTGCGGATCACCGGCCGCGGGCGAGGCCCGGTGCCGGGCCGACGGGCCGGAACAGATCGAGGATGTCGTCGAGCGTCACCACCAGCCCGCCCAGGAGCAGGCCGCCGGCGACCGTCACGACCACACCGCCCGGCGCGTCCGGACGGGCGCCGCCGGACGCGAGTACGGCGGCCGCACCGGTGCCCGCCGCGGCCGTGAGAGCGAGGTTCCGGACGACGTGTCTGAGGCCGAGCGGCCTCGTCGACGCGCCGAAACACCGGCAGGGCGTCCGCACGCCCCGCCGTACGGACAGCGCGATGGCGGCCGCGAACCCCGTCAGCAGGGCACCGGCCACCGCGAACCCCGCCACCGCGACCGCGTCCGGCCCGGGCGCCGCGAGCAGCAGGCACACCGCGGACTCGGCGGCCACCACGCACAGCGCCACCGGCGGGGCGGAGCGCGCCGGAACCAGCCGCAGGTCGCGCACCGAGGAGACGAAGCGGCCGAACGCCCCCCGCCCGCCCACCTTGCCGACGGTGGAGGCGAGGAACACCGCGCCGATCAGACAGCGGATCCCGAGTGCCAGATATCCCACCTGGAACGCCTCCTGTCGCCGCGGTGCGGGGCGGGTGAGTGGAGCGGGTGAGCGTCGCGGTCGCGCGGGCCCGCCGAGGGCGGGCCGCGTACGCCGACCGGGGGGCCGGTCCCGGAGCGCGGGGCTAGCCGGGAGGGGCCGTGCCGTGCCCGTGCCCGGTGGGGGCGGCGCCCCCGGTCGGCGGTCGGGACCGTACCGGGTCCGTCAGTGCCCGGTCAGCACTGACAGATGATGGTCGGGCAGCCGGACGAGTTGCAGCACGCGTAACAGGGCGCGTTGTAGCCGCACTTGCCTTCGCACTGCCAGCAGGCCCCGTAGTTGCGGCAGGCCAGGAGCTCCGCCGCGGCCGCGTCGATCTCGGGGACGAACCTGCCGAGAAGGCGGCTTCCCAGTGCCGTGAGCCGTTCGTACATTGACACACACCTCTCTTGATCGGGCCGGCGTCCTGTGCTTACGACGCTTGAGTCTCACGAGCTTGCGGCGGGGCGGGAAGTGCCGTTTCCAGCCGTGCGCGGGGAGCGCGCGGGCCGCTGCGGCGGCCGGGCCGGCAACCGGAAACGACCCTTGCCGGGTACGCGCGGCGGTGGTGGTGGCCCCGGGGCCGGCGGTGGGGGCCCGGCGGACCGGCCGCGTCCGGCAGCCCCCGGACCGGCACGTTCCCCTCCGGAAGGTGAACCACCGCCTCCGTGCCAAGGGGAGAGTGAACCCATGGCCAGAGCCCTCCGGGCCGCGCTTCTCCGCCACCGTGCCGCGCTACCGCGCCGCACCGTGGCGGCGCTTTCCGGCCGGGGTGTCACACGGGGCGCCGCGCACCCGGGGAGCCGTCCGCTCCACGGAAGGCCGCCGGACGCCAGAGCCGGTTCAGGACTTCGCCGCGGCCCCACGGGGCGTCAGGGACGCGGAGCCGACCGGGCCTCAGGGCCCGGGAACGGCCGAACGGCCTCGGTTCCCGGGCGCCGTGTAGACGCACGGGCCAGGACACCGGCTCCGGTTTTCGAACAATCGGCCCACGGAGGTCTGGCGTCCGCCTCGGCGACGGCCGGTCGCCGCACCGGCCCCCGGGCGCCGTACGGGCGCCGGGACGGCGGTGACGTGGGGCGCGGCGGCAGCGGCGCGGCCCCGGGCGGACGGGGCCGTTCCGGCCGCCGGAGGCCGGTTCTGTACGGTCCCGCCGGCCCCCGGAGCCCGGGGACGGGACCGACGGGCGGGGCCCGCCCGCCGGTCGCGCGGGGCGAGGGGAGCCCGCGCGCCCTCGGTCACAGCTCCAGCAACGCCTGTACGGGCAGGTGGTCACTGGGGAAACGGCCGTGCTCGGAGAAGGTGTTGATGTCCGCTCTGGACACGCGCACCGACGGGGAGACGAGGATCCAGTCGATGCGGTCGCCGTCGGGGACGAGCGGGCCGTAGCCGTGGAACGTGGCGTACTGCGGACCGCGCGCGGCCGCGGTGTCCCAGGTGTCGGCCAGTGCACCCTGGCCGAGCATGGCGTCGTACACCGGGTTGCGGTGGGCGGGCACGTTGAAGTCGCCCGTCACGACGCGGGGCAGGGCCGGGTCCGGGCGGCCCAGCCGATCGGTGATCAGGGCCGCGGAGCGCTCCCGCGCGTACTGATGGGCGTGGTCGAGGTGGGTGTTGAGGGCGAGGAAGCCCGCCCCCGTGCGCAGATCCGTGAAGCGGACCCACGTCGCCATGCGCACCACCGTGTTGCCCCAGGTGGACGAGCCGATCAGGGACGGGGTGCCGGACAGCCAGAAGTGGTCGTACTCCTCGGCGACGAGCCGCTCGGTGTCGTACAGCACCGCGCAGAACTCGCCGTGGCTGCCGCCCTCCCGGCCCAGCCCGACACACCCGTAACGCCGGCCGAGGTCCTCGGCGAGGTCGCGCAGCTGGCCGTGCAGGCCCTCCTGGGTGCCCAGCAGGTGCGGACGCTCGTGGCGCAGCAGGCGGCGCATCACCGGGCGGCGCTCCGACCAGGGGTGCGGGCCGGTCTCCGAGGCGTAACGGAGATTGAAGGTCATCACCCGGAGGGCGTGCGAGGCGTCCGGGGCGGGCCCGCCCCCGGCGGTCTCCGTGGCGGGGGAGACGGCGACGGGCACGGCGGCCTCGGCGCGAGGGCCGGGAGCGACGGCGGCGGCCGTGACGCCGGTGACGGTCGCCGCCGTCGCGCGCAGCGCGGCGCGCCGGCTCGGCCCGCGCGAAGGGGGAGTCCCCAGCGGAAGATGTGACATGTGCGGAACGGATGCGAACACAGTGCCCCCTGAGGCTCCTGGTTGGAATCGGTCGCCGGTGTCAGCCCTGCTGTTCCCGTGGCTCGTTCCCCGTCTCGCGCGGGGTGAGGTCCCGGTGGCCGGTACGGGCCTCCGTGCGGTGACCACGGGCGATGTAGTCGCGCACGACCGCCTCGACGGCGTCCTGGGGCGAGCTCACCCCCGCCAGGGCCATGACCTCCACCACGAGCTCGGCGTCGAGACTGACGGTGACCTCGGCGACCTTGGCCTTTGCCATCGGCGGGCCCCTTCCCGGACGGCTGCGTCGGAGCCGGACTCCAGCAAGTGTACGGAAGCCCGGCATCCGTACCCGGTCCGCTCCCGGACGGGCCCCGGCCCCCGCCCGGCGGCGCTCCGGCAGGCGGGCGCGAATTGGGGCCGGGCGCCGCGCGGTTACTCCGTACCAATGCGCCGCGCGGTGCCGAACGCGGGAATGAGAGGGGGCCCGTCTTCCTTGTCCCGTACGGGAAATGATACGGAACCAGGTATTTCGGATGGCCAGTTCCGTTTCGAGTTGATGCTCAGTAGGGTATGGCCTGCCGCCGTGGTGCTGGGGAGGGAATCCGGCTCAATTCGACATGGGCGGGTCAGAGTCGTCGGCAGGATCGGCAGGAGAACATGACCGCTGACTTATTCGAGGGGCAGTACGTGTGGCATCCGGCGGCCGACGACCGCCGGCTGGCGCGGGCGTGCGTCGACGTCCGGGCCGGACGCTACCTGAGCGCGCACGACGCCCTGGAGGAGACCCGGGGCGACTTCGGCCTGCGCGCCCACCGGTCGTCCGTCCTCGCCTCGGAGGCGGCCGACTCCGACCTGGCCGAACGCTGGCTCGCCGAGGAACCGGGGGCCGGAGCCGCGCTGCTCTGGGCCCGGGTCGCGGTGCTCCGCGCCGTCCGGGCGGCCGACACCGAGGACCAACGGGCCCTGCCGCTGGGGCGGATCGCCGTCGCGGCCTGCGACCGGGCCGCCGAGCTGGCGCCCGAGGACCCCACCCCCTGGGTGGCGAAGCTGACGCTGGCCCGCATCCACCGGCCGCGCGACCCCGCGCCGCGCGGGCTGCTCACCGCGCCGCCGGGCCCCTGGTCGCTGTTCGCCCACATCCTCCGGCTCGACCCCTGGCACCGGGAGGCGCACCACCGCTTCCTGTCCTTCTTCTTCGCCCGCCACGGCGGTTCGGCGAACGCGGCGTGGGACGTCGCCGCCTTCCTCGGCCAGCGGGCACCGTCCTCCTCGCCCCTGCGACTGCTGCCGCTGGTCACCCTGGTCGAGGACTACAACCCTGCCTCCCCGCTGGTGAACCACACCTGGGAACAGCCGCCTTGGCGGGCGACGGCCCTGGGGGTCTACCGGGACTGGCTGCCCCATGTGTCCGAATACCGCTTCACCCCCGTGCTGGACCTCGCCTATCTCGCGCACGCGCTGTTCATGGCGCAGTGCGAATTCGAGGCGCGGGCCGTCCTCACGGCCATGGGCCCGTACGCCTCCAGAATGCCCTGGAGCATGTTCGGCGACCCCGAGGAGCAACTCACCAAGGTCCGGCGCATGTGCGGCCTTCCGGTACCCGGGGCCGCCTGACGGACGTACGCCCTCGCTGCCACCCGCTTCTGCTTTTTGTCCCCTTTTCTTGTTCCTTTAGTTCTCTTGCCCCGTCCCCTGCTTCTGCTCACCTCTCAGGAAAGGTCGCGGTTGTGCCCGGTCCCGGATTTCTCGCCCGTACGAGAGCCCGTCACTCGCCCGCGGTCCCCGTCGTCCTCGACGACGACGCCACACTGCACGCCATGGGCTACCCGCGAAAACTGACCCGCCGCTTCCGGGCCTTCGACAATTTCGCGATTTCCTTCACCATCATCAACATCATCTCCGGCATCTTCTCCTCGTTCGGCTTCGGAATGGGCGCCGGCGGCCCGCGCGTGCTCGTCTTCGGCTGGATCGGCGTCTCCGTGATGGTGCTCTTCGTCGGCGCCGCGATGGCCGAGATCGCCTCCGCCTACCCGACCAGCGGCGCCCTCTACTTCTCCGCCGGCAAGCTGGCCAAGCGGCACCGCGGCGCCTGGTCCTGGTACACGGGCTGGCTGAACTTCGTCGGCCAGGTCGGCGGCACGGCCGCCACCAACTACGCCGCCGCCACCTTCATCCAGGCGTTCGTCGCCATGCAATGGCCCTCCTACCACCCGGACCCCCGGCACGCCGTCGGCATCACGGCGGTGATCCTCGTCCTCCAGGCACTGGCCAACACCTATACGGTGCAGCTGGTCGCCATAGTGAACCGGATTTCCGTGTGGTGGCTGCTGATCGGCCTGGTGGTGATCGTCGCCGCCCTGACCGTGATCCCCGACCAGCATCAGTCGGCCTCCTACGTCACCCATTTCGTCAACAACACCGGCTTCACCAACGGCATCTACGGCGGAATGCTGGGCCTGCTCGTCACCAGCTGGACCTTCACCGGATTCGACGGCAGTTTCCACATGTCCGAGGAGACCGTGAAGGCGACCGTCAACGCCCCCAGGGGCATCATGCGGGCCATCGCCTGCTCCGCGTTCACCGGCCTGATCCTCATGCTCGCCCTCGTCTACGCGATCCGCGACTACGCCAAGGAGGCGGGCGCCTCGGCGCCGCCGGTACAGATCCTCGTCGACGCGCTCGGCACGGGCACCGCGAAACTGCTCCTGCTGATCGTGATCGGCGCCATGCTCTTCTGCGGCCTGGCCAACATGACCAGCAACACCCGGCAGATCTTCGCCTTCTCCCGCGACGGCGCCATGCCCGGCTCCCGCTGGTGGCACTCGGTCTCCCCGCGCACCCGCACCCCCGTCAAGGCCGTCTGGCTCGCCGCCGCCTGCCCCCTGGTGCTGGTCCTGCCCGGCTGGTGGTCCCACACCGCCTTCACCGCCGTCGTCAGCGTCAACGTCGTCGGCCTGTTCCTCGCCTACGGCGTGCCCATCTTCCTGCGCCTGCGGCTGGACGACTTCCAGCCCGGCCCCTGGAACCTCGGCCGCTACGGCAAGCTCGTCGCGGGCATCGCCGTAACCTGGATCCTCATCAGCAACGTGCTGTTCATGCTGCCCCAGGCATCCCCGATCACCGCCACCTCGTTCAACTACGCGCCGATCGCCCTGGGCGTCGTCCTGCTCATCGCCACGGTGTGGTGGTTCGCCAGCGCCCGGCACCGCTTCCAGGGGCCCGTGAGCTACGGCCGCCCCGACGAGGTGGCGGCCATGGACCTCATCTGAACGCCGGCTGAACATCCGACCGGCCGCCGCGCACGGCCCCGGCCGTGCGCGGCCCACCGCACCCGCAACCCCGTGTGAAGGGACGAACGGAACATCATGAACCCCCTCGACGAGCTCACCGTCACCCGCGCCTCGCTGGACGACTGGCACCATGTGGCGGAGTGGGCCGCGGACGAGGGGTGGAACCCCGGCTCCGGCGACCCGGCCTGCTTCCACCCCACCGACCCCGCCGGGTTCTTCCTCGGCCGCATCGACGGGCGGCCGGTCTCGGCGCTCTCGATCGTCACCTACTCGCCGAGCTACGCGTTCCTCGGCTACTACCTCGTCCACCCCGGACACCGGCGCAAGGGACTGGGCCTGGCCACCTGGCGCGCGGCCTTCCCGCACGCCGGGGACCGTACGGTCGGCCTGGACGCCGTGCCCGAGCAGCGGGCCACGTACGAGCGCTCCGGCTTCGTCGCCGCCCATGACACCATCCGCTACACCGGCCGCCCCGAACGGAACGGCGCCCCGGTGGCGGCCGGCGTCGTGCCCGTCACCCCCGCCCACGCCGACGGGATCGCCGCCTACGACCGGGAGTGCTTCCCCGCCGACCGGCGCGCCTTCCTCACCCGCTGGCTCGGCGCCCCCGGCCACACGGCCTACGTCTCCGTACGCGACGGCGCGATCACCGGCTACGGCGTGATCCGCCCCTCGCGCGGCGGCCGGCGCATCGGCCCGCTCTTCGCCGACACGCCCTCGGACGCGGAGGCGCTGTTCGACGCGCTCACGGCGACGGTGGGCGCGGACGAGGAGGTGTGCGTCGATGTGCCGGAGCCGCATGCGGAGGGACATGCGTTGTTGAAGGGGCGGGGGTTGAAGGCGAGTTCGCATACGGTGCGGATGTATACGGGGCCCGTGCGGGAGGTTCGGGCGGATCGTGGGTACGGGGTGACGAGTCTGGAGCTGGGGTAGGTGTTCTGAGAAAGAGCTGGAGGAGCCCCGCCCGGTACGTGACCGGACGGGGCTGTCCTTCGGCTTCCGCGTCGAGCCGGCCCCAGCCCTGTACCGCTGCGGCGAGTGCGGCACTCCGGTGCGCGCGGAGCAGGCGTTCCTCGGCATCCGAGGTTGATCACGAGTCCCCGACACCGGTCTACCGGCAGATCGCAGCAGCGATCACTTCTCGCGACTTGCCGCTACCACATCGCGCCACTACACCGCTCCGGGGGACACGATCCGCACACCGGACCGGCGGTCGACGGCAGTCACCCCCGGCCCTGGCAGCCGGCCGACCCTGTTTATGCTCATGCCCATGGCACTCGAATGGGAACAGATCATCGTTGACTCCGCCGACCCCGTCGCCCTCGGGCGCTGGTGGGCCGAGGCTCTCGGCTGGGTAGTGGTCGACGAATCCGAGGAGATCATCGAGATCCGGCCTGAGCCGGACCGGATGCCGGGGCTCCTCTTCGTGCCTGTCCCCGAGGGCAAGACGTCGAAGAACCGGCTCCACCCCGACTTCCGCCCCGACGACCAGGAGGCCCAGGTCGCCCGGCTGCTCTCCCTCGGTGCCCGGCGCGCCGGCACCGTGCAGGACGAGCAGCACTGGGTGACCCTCCTCGACCCGGAGGGCAACGAATTCTGTGTCCTGGGTGAGCGGAAGAGCTGAGCGGACGGTGTCGCGCTGAGTGGTGCAGCGGCGATCTCGGCATAGCTCCTGGTCATGGGGCGGCCATCGCGCAACTCTGCGAGTAGTGACGCTCGTTGAGAGGTGACGCGATGGCCTTGTCCTTCAGGGAGCGCTGGGTCTCCTCGCCGACGCCGGGCAGGCCCAGCGCGTCGACGACCTGGTCAAAGCACTCGGCGGCGACAGCGATCGGACGGGCCCGCCTACGAGAAGGGACGGGGGCTGGGGAAAGGCTCCCGCAGGGCACCTCGTCACCCCTCACGCCCGCGACTTGCGTGACTCCGCGACCAGCAGCCCGATCAGGTACAGCCCCCCGACCGTCCCCGTCGCCGTCCCCACCGGCAGCAGCGCCGGCGAGAAGAGCCGTTGTACCGCGAAGTCGCTCGCGGCCAGCAGCACCGCACCCATGAGGGCCGCCGGGAGGAGGCCGGGGCCGGAGGAGCGGATGAGGCGGCGGGCGAGTTGGGGGGCCGCCAGGGCGACGAACCAGATCGGGCCCGTCGCGGCGGTGGCGACGGCGGCGAGGCCGACGCTCACGGCCAGCAGTACCAGCCGGGTGCGGGCCGCGTCGACGCCCAGCGCCCCGGCCGTGTCGTCGCCCATCTCCAGCAGGGACAGCCTGCGGCCGAACCGGAGGGCGATCGGGAGGAGCACCGCGAGTGCGATGCCGATCATGGTCGCCTCGTCCCAGGTGCGGCTGTTGAGGCTGCCGATCAGCCAGGTCTGCGCCGCGAGCGCGTCCTGGAGGCTCGCCCGGGTGATCAGGTAGGAGTTGGCGGCGAGCAGGATGGCGCTCACGCCGATGCCGATCACGACGAGCCGGAAGCCCTGCGAGCCCCGGGTGAACGCCAGCAGGTAGACGATCAGGGCGGTCGCCAGCCCGCCGATCAGCGCGCCCGCGGCGATCTGCGCCATGCTCCCGTGGAGCACGACGATCACGACCAGGGCCCCGGTCGCCGACCCGTTGGTGAAGCCGATGACGTCCGGGCTGCCGAGCGGGTTGCGTGACAGGCTCTGCAGGATCGCGCCGCTGACCGCCAGGGCGGCGCCGACGCCCATCGCCGTCAGCAGCCGTGGCAGGCGCAGGGTGTTGACGATGAAGTCGGCGCTCCCCGAGCCCTTGCCGACGAGCGCCTGGAACGCCTCGCCGATCGACAGCTCGAAGTCGCCGGTGGTGAGCGTGGCGCCCACGGTGACGACCAGGGCGGCCAGCAGCGCCAGGGCCACGACGACCGCGCGGAGCTCGATCCGCAGCGACACCCGCCCGCCCCGGCTGCGCACGGTCACGCCGCCGGGCGTACGGGGCTTCCGTCCGGCCTCCTGTACGGGGCTCACAGCATGACCAGCTTCCGGCGGCGGCAGAGGGCGAGGAACAAGGGGCCTCCCAGGAACGCGGTGACGATGCCCACCTGCACCTCTCCGGGGGAGCCGAGGACCCGGCCCAGGACGTCCGCGCCGATCAGCAGGATCGGCGCGAGCAGGGCGGAGTAGGCCAGCACCCACCGCTGGTCGGGGCCCACCAGGAAGCGGGCGATGTGCGGCACGGCGAGGCCGACGAAGCCGATCGGTCCCGCGGCGGCGGTCGCGGCGCCGCACAGCAGCATCACGGCGACGGCGCCGAACAGCCGGGTACGGCCTACGTGGACGCCCAGCGCCCGGCCCACCTGGTCGCCCATGGCCAGGGCGTTCAGCGGGCGGGCCAGGGCCAGCGCGATCAGGGCGCCGACGACGACGAAGGGCAGGATCACGTACACCACGTCGTACTTCCGGCCGGCGAGCGAGCCCACGGTCCAGAAGCGGAACTCGTCGAAGGCGCGCGGATGGAGCAGCAGGACCGCCGAGTTGAAGGCGTAGAGCACCGCGGTCACGGCGGCGCCGGCGACGACCAGCCGGTCGGGCGTCACCAGGCGGCGTCCCGCCGAGCCGAGGAGGTGGACGGCGACGGAGGCGAGGGCGGCGCCGAGGAAGGCGAACCACACATAGCCGAGGACCGTGCCGACGCCGAGGAAGGCGATGCCCACCACCACGCCCGTCGAGGCGCCCAGGCTCACCCCGAGCAGACCGGGGTCGGCGAGCGGATTGCGGGTCAGCGCCTGCATCAGCGCGCCGGAGAGGCCGAGGGCCACGCCGACGAGGAGGCCGAGCGCGGTCCGGGGGATCCGGTAGTCGTGGATGACGACGGCCGCGTTCGAGCCGTCGGGGTGCCAGAGCAGGCTCCAGGTCGCGGTGAAGGGGATGTCCCGGGTGCCGACCCAGATGCCGGCCAGGGACAGCAGGAGCAGCGCGGCGGCGGCGACGAGCAGCCCCAGGCCGCGCCAGGGCCCCGCCGAGGAGCCGCGGCCGGCGGGCGCCGGGAGGCCGCCGACACCGGTTCCGGGTTTGTCCGGCGCCTCGACTGACACCAAGGGCCTCCCTGCGCTCGGTACGGCGGCTGGACGGCAGAACCCGGCAGCACGACAACTTAGGTGAACCTAACCGAATAACTCTGCCCAGGTCAACGCCGGTTGCCCGAAGAGGGTCGGGGCGAGCGGACCACGTACGGAATCCGACCCGATCATGATAGTTAAGATAGCCTTACCTAACTTACTGCTGGTGTCTGTGGAGGTTTTCGATGCTCGATGGAGGACCGACGGGGGGCGACGTCCTCCGAAGGGCGATCGCGGGCCAACGTCGCCATGTGGCCGGGGCCTCGCTCCTGGGTACGGCGCACCAAGCGTGCGAGGCGATGGTCCCGGTCGTCATAGGTCTGGTGATCGACCAAGCGGTGGCGACGGGCTCGTCCGGGGCCCTGCTGCGCTGGCTGCTGGTGCTCGCCGGGCTCTTCCTCGTCCTGTCCAGTTGCTACCGCGTCGGCGCGCGGATGGGGGAACGGGCCGGGGAACAGGCCGCCCACCGGCTCCGCCGCGACCTCGGCGCCCGGGTGCTCGACCCGCGCGGCGGGGCGGACAAGGACCGGCTCCCCGGTGTGCTGGCCACGATCGCGACCAGCGACGCCAAGCGCGTCGGCGGCGTCGCGACCGTACTGCCGTACGGGGTGGCGGCGCTCGCCGGACTGGCGATCAGCGCCGTGGCGCTGCTCCGCATCTCGGTGCCGCTCGGCCTGCTCGTCCTGCTCGGCATCCCGCCGCTGCTGTGGCTCGGCCACCGCATCAGCCGGCCGCTCGAACGGCGCAGCGGCGCCGAGCAGGAACACGCCGCGCAGGCGTCCGGCATCGCCACCGACCTGGTCGCGGGGCTCCGGGTGCTCAAGGGCTTCGGCGCCGAGACGGCCGCGGTGGCCCGCTACCGGCGGACCAGCCAGGACTCCCTGGCGGCGGCGCTGCGCGCGGCCGGCAGCCGGGCCTGGCACGACGGCGCGATCCTCGCCCTGACCGGCATCTTCATCGCCCTCATCGGACTGGTCGGCGCGCACCTGGCGATGAGCGGTGACATCAGCGTCGGCGACCTGGTGGCGGCCGTGGGCCTGGCCCAGTTCCTGCTCGGCCCGTTCCAGCTCCTCACCTACGTCAACGGCGAGTTCGCCCAGGGCCGCGCGTCGGCGGACCGGATCGCCTCGGTGCTCGCGGCACCGCCCGCCGTGCCCGCCGGGGCGGCCGCCCCGGCCGAACCGGTCGCCGGGGCGCTGCGGTTGCGGGGCGTACGGCACGGGGCGCTGCGCGGGGTCGATCTCGACATCCGCCCCGGGAGCGTCGTCGGCGTCGTCGCGAAGGACCCCGCCACCGCGGCCGACCTGCTGGTCTGCCTGGGCAGGGAGGCTACCCCGGACGAGGGGTCCATCGAGCTGGACGGCGTCGGCCTGGCCGAGCTGGATCCCGTCGGTACGCGCCGGGCGATCCTCGTCGCCCACCACGACGCCGACCTGTTCGAGGGCACGCTGCTGGACAACGTGCTGGCGGGCGGCGACGGCGACGCGGCGAGCGCCGGACCGGCGCTGGCGGCCGCGACGGCGGACGAGGTCGCCCGTACCCTGCCCGGCGGCGTGGACACCCTGATCGACGAGCGCGGGCGCTCCCTCTCCGGCGGTCAGCGGCAGCGCGTCGCGCTCGCCCGCGCGCTCGCCGCCGACCCGCCCGTCCTGGTCGTGCACGACCCGACCACGGCCGTGGACACGGTCACCGAATCCCGGATCGCCGCCCGCCTCCGCGAACTCCGCGACGGCCGCACCACGATCCTGGTCACCACCAGCCCCGCCCTGCTCGCGACGGCCGACCGGGTCGTCGTCCTCGACGGGGGCACCGTGACCGCCGACGGCCCGCACGCCGAACTCGCGGCCGGCGACGCGGCGTACCGCTCGGTGGTGCTCGCATGACCACGACGCCGGCTCCGGCCGCTCCCGACGAGACCACCCCTGAGAACGGACGGACGATGAGCACAGCCGGTACGCCGGACCGCGCACTCCTGCCGACGGCCACCGGCGCCGAGACGCTCGCCGTCGTCGGCCCGCTGCTGCGGCGCCACCGGGGCCTGGCAGCGGCGGCGGTGACCGTCCTGCTCGCCGGTACGGGCATCGGCCTGCTGACCGCCCCGCTGCTGGGCCACATCGTCGACCTGGTCGTCCAGCGGCGCGGGGCGGACGCCCTGACCCTGCCGATGGTGCTCCTCGTCGCGGTCGCCGTGGGGCGCGGCGCCGCCACCGCGATCGGCAGCTCGCTCGTCGCCCGGCTCGGCGAGACCGTCCTCGCGAGCCTGCGCGAGCAGTTCATCGAGCGGGCGCTGCGGCTGCCGCTCGAACGCGTCGAGAAGGCCGGCTCGGGCGACCTCACCTCCCGGGTCACCGGCGACGTGGCCCTCATCGCACAGACGGTGCGTCAGGCCCTGCCCGAGTTCAGCCGCTCCGTCTTCACCATCGTGCTGACCCTGGTCGGCCTCGCGGTGCTGGACTGGCGGTTCGCGCTCGTCGTCCTGATCGCCGCACCCGTCCACTACTTCACCGTGCGCTGGTACATGCGCCGCGCCATCCCCGTCTACGCCGCGCACCGCGTGGCGACGGGGGCGCTCCAGCACCAGCTCCTCGACAGCGTCGGCGGCGTCCGCACCGTCCGGGCGTTCCGGCTGACCGACCGTCATGTCGACCTGGTCGGAGAGCGGTCGCAGTCGGCCGTCGACCTGGCCCTGCGCGGTAACCGGCTGGTGACGGGCTTCTTCTCCCGGCTCAACATCGCCGAGTTCCTCGGCCTCGCGTCGGTCCTCGTCACCGGCTTCCTCCTGGTCGACAACGGCTCCGTGAGCATCGGCACGGCGACCGCCGCCGCGCTGTACTTCCACAGCCTCTTCAACCCGCTCAACGCCGCGCTCGTCCTCATCGACGACGCGCAGTCCGCCGGGGCGAGCCTGGCCCGCCTGGTCGGCGTGTCGGCCCTCCCCGGCGAGCGGGAGCCGGACCGGCCCGCCGCGCCCGCCGACGGCTCGGTCCGGGTGACCGGGCTCAGCCACACGTACGTGACCGGCCGCCCGGTGCTGCACGAGGTCGATCTGACCGTGCGCGACGGCGAACGCGTCGCCCTGGTCGGTGCCAGCGGTGCCGGCAAGACCACCCTCGCCAAGCTGATCGCCGGCATCCACCGGCCGTCCGGCGGCTCCGTCGTCCTCGGCGGGGTCGACAGCGAGGACCTGGGGCCCGCCGGCATCCGCGGCGCGGTGACCCTCATCAGCCAGGAGGTCCACGTGTTCGCCGGGGCGTTGTCCGACGACCTCCGGCTGGCCCGCCCGGAGGCCACGGACGACGAGCTGCGCGCGGCCCTGGAGAAGGTCGACGCCCTGTCGTGGGTGGCGGAACTCCCGGACGGCCTGGCCACGGTCGTCGGCGAGGGCGGCCACCGCCTCACGGTGACCCAGGCCCAGCACCTCGCCCTCGCCCGCCTCGTCCTCGCCGACCCGCCGGTCGCCATCCTCGACGAGGCGACCGCGGACGCCGGCAGCGCCGGTGCCCGCACCCTGGAGACGGCCGCGTCCCGCGCCCTCTCCGGCCGTACGAGCCTGGTCGTCGCCCACCGCCTCACCCAGGCCGCGACGGCCGACCGGGTCGTCGTGCTCGACGGCGGCCGGGTGGTCGAGTCGGGCACCCACGAGGAGCTCGTGGCGGCGGGCGGGCGGTACGCGGCGCTGTGGGGGGCGTGGTCGGAGAGCCGGCGGGAGGTCGTGCCGGGCTGACGCCCCCGCCACCCCGCGCCGAAGGCCCCCGGTTGTCCACCGGGGGCCTTCGGCGTCGCGCGTCCCGGGTGCGGCGGCCCGGGCGGCGGGGACGCCCTGCCGGGGGCTTCTCCCCTCCCCCGCCCCTTCCCGCGGCATCCGGTGTGCGGCTCCGCCGCGTGGCGGGGGCAGGCCCCCGGACCCCCGTTGCGCTACCGCGCGGTGTCCCCGGGCACCGGACAGGGCCGGCGCGCCTCGGCGGACCCGGACCTCGCCGGAGTGACCCCCGGCCCAGCGGGCTCGGCTCTACAGGACGTAGACATCCGTCGCCTGCGGCCCCTTCGTGCCCTGCCCGATTTGGAACTCCACCCGCTGCCCTTCGTCGAGAGTCCTGAAGCCTTTCCCCTGGATCTCGCTGTAGTGGACGAACAAATCCGGACCCCCGCCGTCGGGCGTGATCCATCCGTACCCCTTCTCCGCGTTGAACCCCTTCACGACGCCCTGAGCCATAGCGTGTCTCCCTGCCGGTCCGTGTCCGAGTGCCCCGATAGGGACAGCGACAGACCTACCCGCTGGGGAAGCACCGGCGGCGGGATTCACCCGACCGGTGCAGTGCCGCGGGAACGCCCTCGCACGGAAAGGGCCCCGCCGATGGCGGAGGAAATCCTCCTTCCCACCGGCGGGGCCCTTGCTTCAAAGGCTCACTCCTACCCCACGCGCAGCTCCGAAACCGCCCGCTCCGGGTCGGACACCACCCGCTCCAGCGTCCCCCGCAACTCCCCCGCCAGCCGCTCCGCCGTCTCCCGGTCGAGTACGTCCGTGGCGAAGATCAGCGCGCAGTGCACCGGCCCGTCCCCCCTCGGCTCGTAGAAGCTGAGCGTGAGGTCCGCCGCCGTGGAGCCCGTCGGGACGGCGTCCAGGGAGCCCAGGCCGCCCTCCAGTTCGGCCAGGTGGGCCTGTTCATGGTGGATGACCATGATCTGCGGGCCCGCCGGGGCCAGGCCGGTGGCCCGGGCGACGTCGTCGAAGGGGACGTCCTGGCGGTCCAGGGCGCCGAGCGTGGTCTCCCGCACCCGGGTGAGGAGTTCGGTGAAGGAGGGGTCGCCCGCGGTGTCGGTGCGCAGGACGACCGTGTTGGAGAAGCAGCCGACCAGGTCGGTCAGGAGCTCGTCGGTGCGGCCGGCGACCATCGTGCCGATCGGCAGGTCGGTGCCCGCGCCATGGGCGGTGAGCAGCGCGGCCAGCGCCGAGTGCAGGACCATGAACATGCTCGTCCCGGTCCGGCGTGCGAGCTCGTCCACGCGGGTGTGCAGCTCCTCGTCGAGGACGAAGCCGACGACATCACCGGCGCGGCCGCCGTGTCCCCGCCCGCCGCGCGCGCGGCCGCCCGGCAGGGCCGGCTCGCCCGGCATGCCGCTCAGGGTCCGCCGCCAGTACGCGAGCTGCCGCGCCCCGGTGCTCTCCGGGTCGGCCGGGTCGCCCAGGACCTCGTGCGCCCAGCGCGTGTAGTCCGCGTAGGTGACGGGCAGGGGCTCCCACTCGGGGGCCCGGCCGGCCGTGCGGGCCGCGTGCGCCGTGGCGAGGTCACGGAGCAGCGGGACGACGGACCATTCGTCGACGGCCAGGTAGTGCATGGTCAGCAGGACCGCCTGGGTGCCGTCCGGCGCGGTGAGCAGCCGGACGCCCAGGGGCGCCCGCCGCTCCAGGTCCGCGGTCCCGGCGGCGAGTTCGGTCAGCCGGGCCTCCAGGTCGTCGCACCGCTCCCGGTCCAGGGCGGTCGGCGCGGCCGGGGCCTGGAGGACCGTGCCGTCCCACTCGGTGAAGGCGGTGCGCAGCGGCTCGTGCCGCTCCACGACGTCGGCGAGCGCGGCGTCGAGCGCGGTGGCGTCCAGGCCGCCGGGCGACCGGAGGACGAGCGCGTGGTCGAAGCCCGCGTGGCGGCGGTACGAGGTCCAGCGCCACCGCTGGGCGGGGGCGAGCGGCGGCGGAGCCGCACCGTCCCGGTCGTCCAGGGCTCGCAGCCGGGGCCGGCCGGCACCGGCGCCCGCCTCGTCGAGCTTGGCCGCGAGGCCGGCGACGGTCAGCGCGTCGAAGACGTCGCGGATGCTGAGGTCGGTGCCGAACACCGAGCGGATCCGGCCGAGCAGCCGCATCGAGGCCATCGAGTGGCCGCCCAGGGCGAAGAAGTTGTCGTGCACGCCGACGTCGGTGAGCTCCAGGACCTCGGCGAAGAGGTCCGCGAGCCGGGCCTGGGTGGGGGTCGCCGGGCGGGTGTCGCCGGTGAGCTCCGACCAGTCGGGCGCGGGCAGGGCCCGGCGGTCCAGCTTGCCGTTGGGGGTCAGCGGCAGCGGACCGTCCAGGATCACCACGAGGGCGGGCACCATGTACTCGGGCAGCATGCCGGCGACGTGCGCGCGCAGGGCCCGCGGGTCGGGTTCCCCGCCCTCCGGGACGACGTAGCCGACCAGCCGGACGATGTCGCCCTTGCGGTCCGGCACCACGGCGGCCTGGGCGACCCCCGGGTGGGCGGCCAGGGCCGCCTCGATCTCGCCGAGCTCGATGCGGAAGCCCCGGACCTTGACCTGGGTGTCGACCCGGCCGAAGAAGTCGAGGTTGCCGTCCTCCCGCCAGCGGGCCCGGTCGCCGGTGCGGTACATCCGGGCGCCGGGCGCGCCGAACGGGTCGGCGACGAAGCGTTCCGAGGTCAGGGCGGGCCTGCCGAGGTAGCCGCGGGCGAGGCCGCGGCCGGCGACGTACAGTTCGCCGACCACGCCGGGCGGGACCGGGCGCAGGGTGGCGTCGAGCACGTAGCAGCGCGTGTTGGGGTCGGGGGCGCCGATGGGCACCCGGTTCCCGGCCGGGCCGCCGGCCCGCCGGGCCGGCCAGAGCGTGGAGTTGACGGTCGCCTCGGTCAGGCCGTAGGCGGCGATGAGGTCGACCGTGTCGCCCCAGCGGTCGAAGAGGTCCGGCGGCACGGTCTCGGTGCCGACCAGGATCGTCGAGCCCTCGGGGAGCCGGCACTCCGGCGGCAGGGCCGACACCAGCGACGGGGGCAGGATCATATGGGTGATCCGCTGCTCGTCGAGGAAGTCGGTCAGCGCCGGTCCCGCGACGCGGGCCTCGTCGGGGACGAGGACGAGCCGGCCGCCGTGGCACAGCGCCATGGCGAGTTCGAAGACGGCGACGTCGAAGCCGATGGAGGCGAACTGCAGGACCCTGCTGTCATGTGCCAGGCCCATCCGGTCCACGGCGGTCGCGACCAGGCTGGAGATGCCCTCGTGCGGGACGACGACGCCCTTGGGGCGGCCCGTGGAGCCGGAGGTGTAGATGACGTAGGCGGCTCCGTCGAGGCTCACAGGGACGGGGGCCGGCGGCGCTCCGGGCGGGCCGTCGAGCGCGGCGGCCGTGTCCGGGGCGTCCAGCAGCAGCGTGGGGACGCCGGGCACGTCGGGGATCTTCCCGGCGACCTGTTCGGTGCCCACGACGAGCGCGGCGCCCGAGTCCTCCACCATGTAGCCGAGCCGGTCGGCGGGGTGGACGAGGTCGAGCGGCAGGAACGCGGCGCCGAGCCGGAGCACGGCGAGGACGGTCGCCACCATGTCGGCGGACCGGGGCACGGCCACGCCGACGACGCTCTCGGCGCCGATCCCGCGCGCGGCCAGCAGCCCGGCGATGCGTTCGGCCCGCGCGTCGAGCCGGGCGTAGCTGACCGTACGGGAGCGGTCGACGACGGCCACGGCGTCGGGGCGTTCCGCGGCCCGGGCGGCGAAGAGGGCGGGGAGGGTGGCCTCCTCGACCTCGCGGGCGGTGGCGTTGAACCCTTCGAGGACCAGCCGCCGCTCGTCGCCGGTGAGGACGTCCACCTGGGAGACGGGCCGGCCGGGGTCGGCCGCGACGGCGGCGACGAGGAGCCGCAGCCGGTCGGCGAGACGCTCCACGGTGTCCCGGTCGTACAGGTCGGTGGCGTACTCCAGCCGGCAGCCGAGCGTGCCGCCCTCGCCGTCCTCGGTGGTCTCCTCGGTGAAGCTGAAGACCAGGTCGAACTTGGCGGTGCGGGTCTCGACGGGCACGTACTCCATGGCCAGGCCGGGCAGTTCCAGGGCGCCGGCCACCCGGTTGTGGTAGCCGACCATCACCTGGAACAGGGGGTTGCGGGCGAGGGAGCGGGTGGGGTTGAGCTTCTCGACGACGGCCTCGAAGGGCACGTCCGCGTGGGAGAACGCGGCGAGGTCGGTGTCCCGTGTCCGGGCCAGCAGGGCGGTGAAGCTCGGGTCGCCGGTGAGGTCGGTGCGCAGGACCAGGGTGTTGACGAAGAAGCCGACGAGGTCGTCGAGGGCTTCGTCGGTGCGCCCGGCGATGGGCGAGCCCAGCGGGATGTCCGTGCCCGCGCCCATGCGGTGGAGCAGGGCGGCGACGGCCGCGTGCGCGACCATGAACATGCTGGCGCCGCTCTCGCGGGCCAGCTTGCGCAGGCCCCGGTAGGAGGCGTCGTCGAAGGTGACGGTGTGGTCGGCGCCGGCGAAGCTCGGGCGCGAGGGGCGCGGCCGGTCGGTGGGCAGCTCCAGTTCCTCGGGCGCGCCGTCCAGGGCGGTCCGCCAGAACTCCAGCTGGCGGGCGGCCGGGCTGTCCGGCGCGGCCGGGTCGCCGAGCAGCCGCTCCTGCCACAGGGCGTAGTCGGCGTACTGGACGGGCAGCGGCTCCCACACGGGTGCCGTGCCGTCCTTGCGGGCGGCGTAGGCGGTGGCGAGGTCGCGCAGGAACGGGCGGTCCGACCATTCGTCGGTGGTGATGTGGTGCAGCAGGAGCACGGCGATGTGGTCGTCGGGGCCGAGCTCGACGACGGTGGCCCGCAGCGGCGGTTCGACGGCGAGGTCGAACGGCCGGGCGACGGCGTCGGCGACGACGCGGGGCGCCTCCTCGTGGCCGGCCCGGACGTGCTCCACCACCGGGTGGGCCTCCTCCGGCGGCAGGACCCGCTGGAGTGCCCGTCCCTCGTGCTCCGTGATCAGGGTCCGCAGCGCCTCATGACGTGCCGTCACATCGCCGAGCGCCGCCCGCCAGGCGGGCAGGTCGAACGCGCCGCGCAGCCGCATCACGAGGGGGAAGTGGTACGCGGCCGAGGTGCCCTCCATCTGCTGGACGACCCACAGCCGCCGCTGGGCGTGGGAGAGCGGCAGCTCCGCCGGCCGCTCGGCGGCGACCAGCGCCGGCCGGGCGCCCGCCGCGTCCGGGCCGCTCGCGCGGCGCACCAGCTCGGCCACGGTCGGCGCCTCGAACAGGTCCCGGATGGTGAGCTCCGCGTCCAGGGCGGTACGGGCCCGGCTGATCAGCCGGGTGGCCAGCAGGGAGTGGCCGCCCAGCTCGAAGAAGTCGCCGTCGACGCCGACGGGGTCCGGCAGTCCGAGCACCTCGGCGAAGAGCGCGCAGAGCGTCTCCTCGCGGGGCGAGCCCGGGGGCCGGCCGGTGCCGGAGCCGGTCGGCTCCGGCGCCGGGAGCGCCTTGACGTCGAGCTTGCCGTTGACGGTCAGCGGCAGGGTCGGGACGGTGACGAGCGCCGCGGGGACCATGTAGTCGGGCAGCTTGGCCTTCAGGTGCGCGCGCAGCCGTCCGAGGAGGTCCCCGGCGTCGGCGTCGGCCTCCGGCACCACATAGCCGGTCAGGCGCTTGGTGCCGCCCGCGTCCGTCACCACGACGGCCGCGTGCGCGACCTCGGGGTGGGTCGCCAGGGCCGTGGAGACCTCGCCCAGCTCGATGCGGTAGCCGCGGATCTTGACCTGGTCGTCGGTGCGGCCGAGGAAGTCCAGGAGGCCGTCGGGGCGCTGCCGTACGAGGTCGCCGGTACGGTACATCCGCTCGCCCGGGGCGCCGAACGGGTCGGCGACGAACCGGGCGGCGGTCAGGCCGGGCCGGTCGTGGTAGCCGCGGGCGAGACCGGTGCCGGCGATGTACAGCTCGCCGGGGCAGCCGGGCGGTACGGGGCGCAGCATGGTGTCGAGGACGTGGGCCCGGGTGTTGCGGATGGGCCTGCCGACGGTCGGCGCGGGGCTGTCGGCGGTGGAGCCGCCGAGGGTGTTGATCGTGTACTCGGTGGGTCCGTAGAGGTTGTAGCCGTAGGTGCCCTCGGTGTCCCGGAGCCGGGTCCAGACGGTGTCGGGGACGGCCTCGCCGCCCAGCAGGACGAGCGCGGGCCGGTGGCGCGGGCCGTCCGGCTCCTCGGACCGCTCCAGCAGGCCCTCCTCGATCAGCAGCTGGGCGTAGGTGGGGGTCACGTTGACGACGTCGACGCGGTGCCGGTCGCAGTAGGCGACGAGGGCCTCGGCGTCGCGGCGCAGCTCCTCGTCGCAGATGTGCACCTCGTGTCCCTCGACGAGCCAGAGCAGCTCCTCCCAGGACATGTCGAAGGCGAAGGAGACGGTGTGGGCGATGCGCAGGCGGCGTCCGCCGGCGGCGGCGATGGCCGGGTCGAAGATCTCCTTCTGGTGGTTGATCTGCATGTTCGTCAGGCCGCGGTAGGGCGTGACGACGCCCTTGGGGCGGCCGGTGGAGCCGGAGGTGTAGATGATGTAGGCGGGGTGCTCCAGCCGGTCCGGCAGGCCGTGCGCGAAGGCGGGCCGTTCGGCGTCGGTGACCTCCGCGCCGGGGAGGGCGGCGAGTTCGGCGGCGACGGCCGGGTCGTCGAGGAGGATCTCCGGTGCCGGGGCGCCCGCCTCGCCGCGCAGGGTCGGGGCGACCGCCGTCGTGGTCAGCAGGCACAGGGGCGCGGTGTCCTCGACGGTCATGCGCAGCCGGTCGGCGGGGTGGTCGAGGTCGAGCGGCAGGTAGGCGGCGCCGGTGCGCAGTACGGCGAAGAGCGCCACGACGGTCTCGACGGAGCGCGGCAGGGCCAGCGCGACGGCCTTCTCCGGTCCGGCGCCGCGGGCCAGCAGCAGCCGGGCCAGGCGGTTGATCTCCGCGTCCAGTTCGGCGTAGGTCAGGGCGCGTGCGCCGAAGACCAGGGCCACCTCGTCCGGGGTGCGGGCCGCCTGGGCGGCGAGGAGGTCGGCGACGGTGTCGTCCGGCACCGGCCGCCTGCTGTCCTCGTGGCCCGCGAGGAGCGTGGTCCGCTCGCCGGGCAGGAGCAGGTCGACGCCGCCGGTCGGGACGGGCGTGCCGGCGGTGGCGTCCAGCTGGTCGGCCAGCCGTTCCAGGACGGTCGTGAAGCGGGTGAGGACCGTGGTCGCGGCCTCGGCGTCGAACAGGTCGGGCCGGGCGGCGAGGGTCACCTTCAGCCGGGCGCCGGGGGTGACGATGAGGGTGAGGGGGAAGTGCGTGCCGTCGACGTTGGAGACGCCGGTGATGCCGTGCCGCTCGCGGAGGGCGGCGGCCCGGTCCTCACCGTCGGCGGAGCGCAGCACGAACAGGGTATCGAACAGGCGCCGGTGGCCCGCCTCCCGCTGGAGGGCGCCGAGGCCCACGTACTCGTACGGCATGACGGCGGCGCGCTCGGACTGCATCCGGCGCAGGAGGCCGGGCAGGGGCTCGGCCGGGTCGAGGGCGATGCGGACGGGGACGGTGTTGAGGAACATGCCGATGATGTCCTCGACGCCGGGTACCTCGACGGGGCGGCCCGCCACGGCGGTGCCGAAGGCGACGTCGGGGCGGCCCGTCATGGCGGACAGGACCAGGCCCCACGCGGCGTTGAGGACGGTGTTGAGGGTGAGTCCGTGCCGGCGGGCGGCGGCCCGCAGCCGGTCGCCGCTCTCCCGGGGCAGCCAGGCGTCGAAGTCCACCGGGATGACCGGTCCGCCGTCGCGGCCGGCCGGGGCGAGCAGGGTGGGTTCGGCGAAGCCCGCGAGGGCCCGGCCCCACTCCCCCATGGCGGCGGGGGCGTCCTGCCGGTCCAGCCAGGCCAGGTAGTCGCGGTAGGAGCCGGCCGGCGGGAGGCCGGTGCCGTCGCCGGCCCGTTCGTAGAGGGTGAACAGCTCCTCGAGGAACAGCCACGCGGACCAGCCGTCCCACACGATGAGGTGGTGGGTGACGACGAGCCGGTCCTTGCCGTCGGCGAGGCGGATGAGCAGCAGCCGGCAGAGCGGGGGCGCGGCGAGGTCGAAGCGCTGCCGCCGGTCGGCGGCCAGCAGCTCCTCGACCCGGGCGGCGCGCTCCTCGTCGGACAGCGCGGAGAGGTCCACCTCGGTCAGGGGTATCCCGGCGCCGTCGACGATGAACTGCACGGGGCGGGGCAGGCCGTCGCTGGTGAACCCGGCGCGCAGGCCGGTGTTGCGGGCCAGCAGGGTGCGGCAGGCGGCGCGGAGGCGGTCGGCGTCGAGGCGGTGGTCGAGGTCGAGGGCCTCCTGGGAGAGGTAGACGTCGAGCGTTCCCACGTCGTAGGTGGCCTCGAAGTACATGCCCTCCTGGAGGGGGGAGAGCGGCCAGACGTCGGCGACGGGCCGCCCGGCGGCGGCCGTCACGCGCTCGGTCTCCTCCGGGGAGAGGACGAGTCCGGTGGGCGGAGGTTCGGGGGCGGTCTCCCCCGGTGTCGCGGAGGCGGCGACCAGCTGGTCCAGGAGTGCCTGGAGGGCGGGGTCGACGGGTGCCCCCGACCGCTGTGCCAGGACGGCCCGGAGCGCGGCGGCGGCCTGTCCGGCGTCCGCGGCGGCGACGGTCACGGCCGTCTCACCGCCGGCGGCCGGGCCCGTGGCGGGCTCGGGGGCCGGGTCGGCGGTGGCGCCGGAGGCGAGTGCGGCGGGCGTGCGGCGGACGAAGACGTCCCGTGGGCTGATGGCTATTCCCTGCTGTCGGGCGCGGGTGGCGACGGTGATGGAGGTGAGGCTGTCCCCGCCCAGGACGAAGAAGTCGTCGTCGACGCCGGTGCCGGGCAGTCCGAGGACGTCGGAGAAGATCTCGCACAGGGCGCGTTCGCGCGCGTCGCGGGGCGCGCGGCCGGTTCCGGCGGTGGCGGCGGCGGGTGCGGGCAGGGCGTTCCGGTCGAGCTTGCCGCTGGGGGTCAGCGGCAGTTCGGCGAGGGGGACGAGGGCCCCGGGCAGCATGGTCGCGGGCAGTTCGGCGGCGAGTGCCGCGCGCAGAGCCTCGGTGTCCAGGGTGGTGCCGGGTGCGGGCACGGCGTAGCCGACGAGCGCGCCGTCGCGGACGGTGACGGCCGCGTGGGCGACGCCGGGCCGCCGGGACAGGGCCTCCTCGATCTCGCCGAGTTCGACGCGGTTGCCGCGGATCTTCACCTGGCGGTCGGTGCGGCCGAGGTACTCGACGGTCCCGTCGGGGCGGCGGCGTACGAGGTCGCCGGTGCGGTACATCCGCTCCCCCGGGGCGCCGAACGGGTCGGCGACGAACCGGGCGGCGGTCAGGCCGGGCCGGTCGTGGTAGCCGCGGGCCAGCTGGACGCCGGCGAGGTGGAGTTCGCCGGGCACCCCGTCGGGGACGGGGCGCAGGAAGGCGTCCAGCACGTACAGCCGGGTGTTCCACACCGGGCGGCCGATGGGGACGTCGCGGTCGGTGCCGCCCTCGTAGGGGAACCAGGTCACGTCCACGGCGGCCTCGGTGGGCCCGTAGAGGTTGTGCAGGGGTACGGGGCCGTGTCCGGCGCGGGAGGTGAGGTCCCACCAGCGGCGGGCGGTGGCGCCGGTGAGCGCCTCGCCGCTGGAGAAGGCCCGGCGCAGGCTCGCCGCCCAGCCGCCGGGGGCGGTGCCGGCCTCCATGGCCTGGACGAACGCGGCGAGCATCGAGGGCACGAAGTGCAGGGTGGTGACGCGTTCGGAGTGGATGAGCCCGGCGAGGTAGTCGGGGTCGCGGTGGCCGTCGGGGCGGGCGAGGACGACGGCGGCTCCTTCGAGGAGCGGCCAGAAGAACTCCCACACCGACACGTCGAAGCTCGACGGGGTCTTCTGCAGGACCCGGTCGTCGGCGGCGAGTCCGTACTGTCCCTGCATCCAGGCGAGCCGGTTGACGATCGCCCGGTGGGTGACGACGACGCCCTTGGGGCGGCCGGTGGAGCCGGAGGTGTAGATGAGGTAGGCGGGGTGGTCGGGGCCGGCGTCCCGGGCGGGTGTGTCGGGGACCTCCTCGGCCCGGTCGAGGAGGTCCTCGGCCCGGTCGAGGACGAGGAGGTCGGGGCCGTCGCCGCCGCCGGGCAGCCGGGTGGCGGACGCGGCGGTGGTGACGACGACGCGGGCGCCGGAGTCGGCGAGCATGAACGCCACCCGGTCGGCCGGGTAGTCCAGGTCCACGGGCAGGTAGGCGGCGCCCGCCTTGAGGACGCCGAGGAGCGCGACCATCAGCCCGGCCGAGCGCGGCACGGCGACGGCGACGAACTGCTCCGGTGCCACGCCACGGGCCCGCAGCCGGCGGGCCAGGTCCTCGGCGCGCCGGTCGAGCTCCGCGTACGTCAGCCGCTCGCCCTCGTACACCACGGCGGTGGCCTCGGGGGTGCGCGCCACCTGCGCGGCGAACGCGGCGGCGAGCGTGGTGTCCGGCACGGTGCGCGCGGTCGCGTTGCTTCCGGCGAGGCGGTCGTGCTCGGCTGCGGTCAGCAGGTCGAGCCCGGCGACGGGCAGCTCTGGCTCGGCGACCAGGGTCTCCAGCAGGGCGAGGAAGCGGTCGGCGAGCGCCCGGACGGCCGGCCGGCCGAGCCGGGCGGCGTCGTGCTTCCACCTCAGGTCGAGGCGGTCGCCCGGCCGTACGACAAGGGCGAGCGGGTAGTGCACGGCGTCGTGGACCTCGACGCCGGTGATGTCCAGGGCGTCGCCGTCCCCGGTGCCGGGCCGCCGCGGGGCGGGGTAGTTCTCGAACACCACGAGGGTGTCGAAGAGGTCACCGCCCCCGGCGGTGCGCTGGATGTCGGCGAGGCCGAGGTGGTGGTGCTCCAGCAGTCCGGCGTGCTCGTCCTGGAGGCGGCGCAGGGCCCCGGTGAGGGAGTCGTCCGGCCGTACCCGCATCCGGGTGGGCACCGTGTTGATGAACAGGCCGACGGCCGAGGCCAGCCCGTCGACCTCGGTGGCGCGGCCGGAGACGGTGCTGCCGAAGACGACGTCGGCACCGCCGGTGAGCCCGCCCAGGAGGAGGCCCCAGGCGCCGTGCACGACGGTGCTCAGGGTGAGGCCGTGGGCGCGGGCATGGGCGGTCAGGCGCGCGGTGAGCGCCTCGGGGACGCTGGTGTCGAGGTGCTCCGGGCGGGGCTCCGGCGCGTCCTCGGCCCCGTCGGCGTCCGGCGCGGTGAGCCGGGTCGGCCCCGGCAGGCCGGCGAGGGCCAGGGCCCAGGCGCTCCGGGCCGTCCCGCGGTCACGGCCGGCGAGCCAGGCCAGGTGGGGGCGGGGGTCGAAGGGGGCGGGGAGCTCCTCCCCCCGGTAGGCGGCGAGGAGTTCGCGCAGCAGGACGGAGACCGACCAGCCGTCGGCCACGATGTGATGGAGGGTCAGCAGGAGCCGGTGGCGTTCCCCGTCGCGGATCAGGGCGGCCCGCAGGAGCGGCGGGGCGGCGAGGTCGAAGCGCTCGGCGCGGTCGTCCCGGAGCAGTGCGTCCAGCGCGTCACCGGAGGCTTCGGCCTCGCGCCACGGCAGGGTGACGGCGTCGGCCACCCGCTGGACGACCTGTCCGCCGGGGAGCTGCCGGAAGCCGGCGCGCAGCAGCGGGTGCCGGTCGAGGAGGTGCTGGAGTGCGCGGCGGAGCCGGTCGGCGTCGACGGGGCCCGCGAGGTCGAGGAGTTCCTGCACCAGGTAGAGGTCGGTGGTGTGCTCGTCGAAGCGGGCGTGGAAGTAGAAGCCCTCCTGGAGCGGGGAGACCGGCAGGGCCGTGTCGTCCAGTTCGACGGGGGCGGCGGCCGGGTGGCCCGTACCGGTGTCGGTGCCGGCGGCCGCGGCGAGCGCGGCGACGGTGCGGTGTTGGAAGACGTCGCGGGGGGTCAGCGGGATTCCGGCCGCGCGGGCGCGTTCGACCAGCTGGATCGCGACGATGCTGTCGCCGCCGAGGGCGAAGAAGCTGTCGTGGACGCCCGCCGAGGGCAGGCCGAGGACCTCGGCGAACAGCCCGGCCAAGGTGGCCTCGGCCGGTGTCGTCGGGGCGGCGCCGCCGGTCAGGGCGGTCCACTCGGGGTCGGGCAGGGCCTTGGTGTCGAGCTTTCCGTTGGGCGTCAGCGGGAGCGGCCCGGCCAGGACCACGACGGCCGAGGGCACCATGTGCTCCGGCAGCGTGCCGGCCAGCTCCGCGCGGGCGGCGGCGACAGCGGTGTCCGTGGCACGGGGGTCCGTGCCGGTGTCGCCGACCAGATAGGCGACGAGGCGCTTGGTGCCCCGGTGGTCCTGCCGGACGAGGACGGCGGCCTGGGCGATGCCCGGGGCGGCCATGAAGGCGCTCTCGATCTCGCCGGGTTCGATGCGATGGCCGCGGATCTTGAGCTGGCCGTCGGCGCGGCCGAGGAACTCCAGGTTACCGTCCGCGCCCCAGCGGACGCGGTCGCCGGTGCGGTACATCCGCTCCCCGGGGGCGCCGAACGGGTCGGCGACGAACCGGCCGGCGGTCAGGCCCGGCCGGCCGAGGTAGCCGCGGGCCAGGCCGCGTCCGGCGATGTACAGCTCGCCCTCGACGCCCGCGCCCGCCGGGCGGAGGGCGTGGTCGAGTACGTAGGCACGGGTGTTGGGGTCGGGCCGGCCGATGGGCACCGGGCCGGGGCGGCCGGCCTCCGCGGACCACAGCGTGGAGTTGACGGTCGCCTCGGTCAGCCCGTAGGCGACGACGACGCGCAGCCGGTCGGACCAGCGGGCGATCAGCTCTCCGGGCACGGCCTCGGTGCCGACGACGAGGACGGAGCCCTCGGGGAGGTCGCAGTCCTGCGGCAGGGCCGACACCAGGGACGGCGGCAGGATCATATGGGTGGCCCGGTGGGCGGCGATGTAGTCCGTGAGGGCGGGCCCGGCGACGCGGCGCTCGGTGGGGACGAGGATGACGGTCCCGCCGACGCACAGCGACATGACCAGGTCCCAGACGGTCACGTCGAAGCCGGCCGAGGCGAACTGGACGACGCGGCTTCCGGCGTCGACGCCGAGCCGGTCGGTGGCGGTGACGATCAGGCTGCCGATGCCGTCGTGGGTGACGACGACGCCCTTGGGGCGGCCGGTGGAGCCGGAGGTGTAGATGACGTAGGCGGCCTGGTCGAGGGAGACCGGCACAGTGGGGGCCGGGCCGTCGAAGGCGGCCAGTCCGGCGGTGACCGCCGGGTCGTCGAGCAGCAGGCGTACGGGGCCGTCCGGCAGCTCGGCGGCGAGTTCGCGGGTGGTGACGACGGTCCGGGCGCCGGCGTCGTCGAGCATGTAGGCGATCCGGTCGCGGGGGTGGTCGGCGTCGAGCGGCAGATAGGCCGCGCCCGCCTTCATGACGGCGAGCAGGGCGGTCACCAGCTCGGGCGAGCGGGGCAGGGCGACGGCGACGACGTCCTCGGGGCGCACGCCGCGCGCGGTGAGCAGGCGGGCCAGCCGGCCCGCCGCCGCGTCGAGTGCGGCGTAGGTGAGTTCACGGTCCTCGCAGACGAGGGCGACGGCGTCCGGGGTGCGGCGGGCCCGCTCCTCGAAGGCGGCCGGCCAGGTCAGCTCGGGGGCTTCGCGGGGCGCGGTGCCGAACTCGGTCAGCAGCCGGGTCCGCTCGGTGTCGTCGGTCAGCTCGACGCGGCCCAGGGGGCGGTCGGTGTCGTCGGCCATGGCCGTGAGGACGCGCAGGAAACGGCGCTCGTGGTCGTCCAGTTCGCCCTGCTCGCAGACGGCCGCGTCCGCGTCGAGGCCGATCCGTATGTTCCCGTGCTCGGGGGCGACGAAGGTGACGGCCAGGTCGCTGATGCGGCCGAGCCAGACGGGGTGGAAGGCGGTCTCGTGGTCGCCGAAGCGGAAGTCCTCGGCGGCGGGGAGGACGTTGACCGTGGGGCCGACGAGTTCCGCGACGCCGTCGGTCAGGCCCAGGTCCCTGGCCAGTTCCTCGGCTCGGTAGCGGCCGTGCGCGAGGGTCTCGGCGATCTCGTGCCGGACGGCGTCCACCAGCGCGGCGGTGGTCGTGTCCGGGCGGACCGTCACCCGCAGGGGGAGGACGTTGGAGACCATGCCGGGCAGGTCCCGGGTCCCGTCGTCGGCGCGTGCGGTGACCGGCAGGCCGAGGACGAGGTCCCGTTCGCCGGTGGCCCGGTGCAGATAGCCGGCCACGGCCGCGACCAGCAGGCGGGAGGCGCGGACGCCGAGGGCGGCGGCGGCCTCGCGCACGCGGGCGGTGAGCTCCGGTGACAGTTCCGTGGTGCGCCGGACCCGCCGGGTCATGGGCGCGCCGCCGCGCGGGACGAGGCGTACGGGCTCCGGGCGATCGGCGAGCCGGGCGCTCCAGTGGTCGCGGTCGGCCTCGAACCGGGCGGAGGCGCGGTAGTCGCGGTCGGCGCCGACCAGCCGGGCGAGCTCCCAGCGGGGTGCCGGCGCGTCCGCGCCGTGGGTGTAGAGCGCACCGGCCCGGCGGGTGAGGTGGACGACTCCGGCCGCGTCGGTGGCGAGGTGGTGGTACCGCTGGTACCAGCGGACCCGGTCGTCGGCCAGCCGGAGCAGGGCCTGGGCGAACAGCGGGCCGTGGGCGAGGTCGGCGGGCCGGTCGCGCTCGGCGGCGGCCCAGGCGTCGGCGGCGGCCTCGGGGTCGGGTTCGCCGCGCAGGTCGACGTGGCGGACCTCGACGGGGAGGCGGCCGGGGTACTGGCGGGGGCCGGCCGGCCCCGCCTCGACCCGGACGTGCAGGGGCCCGGCCTCCTCGACCGCCTGCCGCACGGCGGCGGCCAGCCGGTCGAGGTCGACGGCGCCCCGCAGTTCCAGGTAGAACGCGATGTTGTACGCCGAGCTGTCCGGCTCGATCTGCTGGGCCAGCCAGATACCGGTTTGCGCACCGGTCAGTGGCAGTCCGGTCGCCTGCGTCCGGGCGGACTCGGCATCACACATGGTCGTCTTGCCTTTCCCTGGTCTTGCGTCTGCTCTGGAGCGTCAGTTCTTGGCGGCCGTCAGCAACGGCACGATCTCGTCGATGGCGTAGGGGATGGAGAGCACGGTGTTGAAGGAGAACGCGGCGCCGACGTCGGGGCCCTCGTAGGGGACGAACAGATCCCGCTTCTCCTCGGAGACCTTCAGCTTCTTGTAGAACGGCTCGCCCTTGATGCGGTCGTTGGCCTGGGTGCTGGAGGTGACCCAGACGAGCCGGTCGGCGTCGAGCACGTCCAGCTTCTCGGCGCTCAGTTCGGCGACGTTCCAGCCGGGCTTGGCCAGCTTGTCGATCTCGGGCTTGAGCTTGAAGCCGAGCTCGGAGAAGAAGATCGCCTTGGGGTCACCCTTGGTGAACGCGGAGTACTTGCCGGCCTCGAAGCTGTCGGCCACCGTGAGGGTCTGCTTCGCGAACTCGGGGTGCTTGTCGCGGACGGCCTTGAAGCGCGCGCCGATGTCCGCGATCTTCTTCTCGGCCTCGGCCTCCTTGCCCAGGGCCTTGCCGATCTGACGGGTCGACACCTGCCAGGGCGCCATGTAGTCGGCGTGGCCCTTCGGCTGGGCGACCACCGGGACGCCCATCTTCTTCAGCGTCTCGTACTGCTCCTTCTTCATGCCCGAGTACTGGGCGACGACCAGGTCCGGCTTAAGGCCGGCGATCTTCTCCATGTTGTACTCGTCACGTTCGCCCACGACCGTCGGCGGCTGCGATCCCCAGAGCTCCTTGGCCCACGGCCACTTGCCGTACGGCTTCTCCTTGAACCAGTCGACCGAGCCGACCGGCTTGACGCCGAGTGCCAGCACCGCGTCCTGGTCGGACAGTCCGAGGGTGACGACCCTCTTCGGCGCCTTCTTGATCTCCGTGCTGCCGTACTTGTGCTCGACGGTGACGGGGAAGGCGCCGCCGGAGGAGCCGCCCTTGGCGGCGGAGTCCTCCTCCTTCCCGGAGTCGCCACCGCCGCAGGCGGTCAGGGTCAGTGCGGCGGCGAGGGCCACGGCCACGGGGGGCAGTTTGCCGAGGAGCTTCTTCGGCAGGGGACGGGAACCGTTGGACACAGGGGTCCCTTTCACATTCAAGGGGCAGGGCCGGCGGACCGGTCGAGCGAGACCGCGGCCGGGCAGGGGGGCGCAGCGGACCGCACGGATCCGCGGAAGGTCCCGGAAGGCGTGCGGTGACGTCGACACGAGAGAACTTAGGCAAACCTAACCTAAGTCGAGAGCCCCTGTCGACGGGGGTGTGCGGTCATCTCGAAGGGAGGTCCCCGTCGTTGCGAGGTTAGGCAAGGCTTGCTTTACTTGCGAGCGATCAAGCCACCGCTCCAAGGAGGAACCCCATGCGGGTCGTCATGTTCGGCTATCAGACCTGGGGGCATCGCACCCTTCAGGCGCTCCTCGACTCCGAGCACGAAGTGGCCCTGGTCGTGACGCACCCCAAGAGCGAGCACGCGTACGAGAAGATCTGGAACGACTCCGTCGCCGACCTCGCCGAGGAACACGGCGTGCCCGTCCTGATCCGCAACCGCCCCGACGACGAGGAGCTGTTCGCCCGGCTGAAGGAAGCCGACCCGGACGTCATCGTCGCGACCAACTGGCGCACCTGGATCCCGGAGCGCATCTTCAACCTGCCGCGGCACGGCACGCTCAACGTGCACGACTCGCTGCTGCCCGCCTACGCCGGCTTCTCCCCGCTGATCTGGGCGCTCATCAACGGCGAGAAGGAGGTGGGGGTCACCGCGCACATGATGGACGAGGTCCTCGACGCGGGCGACATCGTGCTCCAGCGCGCGGTCCCGGTGGGCCCGAGGGACACCACGACCGACCTGTTCCACAAGACGCTGGAGCTGTTCGGCCCCCTCACCGTCGACGGCCTGGACCTCATCGCCTCCGGCCGCACCGACTGGGTCAAGCAGGACCGCAGCAAGGCCAGTTTCTTCCACAAGCGCTCCACCGAGGACATCCGGATCGACTGGAACTGGCCCGCCGAGGTGCTGGACCGCCTGGTACGGGCCCAGTCGGCGCCGTACCCGAGCGCCTTCACCCACCACCGCGGCAAGCGCCTGGAGATAGTGGCCGCGAGGGTGTCCGAGGGCCGCTACGGCGGTACGCCCGGCCGTGTCTTCTACCGGGAGGGCGACGCGGTGGTGATCGTCGCGGGCGCCGACGCCCGGACCGGCCGCAACCACGGGCTGGCCGTCGAGCGGGTCCGCACCGAAGACGGCCAGGAGCTGTCCGCCGCCGACTACTTCACCACGATGGGCGGCTACCTCACCGACCGCCCCTGAGCACGGGACACCGGCCCGCACTCCGCCACGGCGGGTGCGGGCCCGCCCGTTCCGCGCACCTCCCGGCGGCGGCCCGGTGCGCGGGAGAACGGAAAGGCCGCACATGAACACGCACGACGACGAGGTGCGGCGGTACGCGCACCTGTGGTCGGACTCCCCGCACCGGTGGGTCATCTGGCACGCCGTCGACGGGACCATGGTGTTCGACACCGTCACCAACTGTCCGGAGTCCATCGACGACGGGCCCGCCCTGCGCGGGGTCCTGCGCAGGATGCGCGAGGCGGGCGCGCCCGAGACGAACGACTATCCGGGCGGCCCCTGCTGAGACGCGCTCTCCGACACCCCCACCCAGCCGGGTCGGGGCCCCGCCGCGCCGCCGGGCGTGAGCGGCGTGCCCTCGCGACCGGAACGAGGAAAGGACCACCGTGGCCGCGGCGCACTGCCGGACAGCCGGATCCCCCGCCGGCGAGCCGACCCTCGCACCCCCTTCCGTACGGATGGCGGACGCCACCGACGCGGCCGGGCTGTACGCGCTGTCGGAGCCGTTCATGCGCTCCGGCGCGCTGCTGTGGCGGACGCCCGAGTCGTACGCGAGGACGGCCCGGGAATTCCTCGTGGCCGAGGACGGCGACGGGGTCCTGGAGGGCTGTGTGGCCCTGCGCACCTACCCGGGGGACGCGCGGACACCGGTCGGGATGCCGGCGGTGCTCCACAACTTCTGTGTACGCGCGGGCCGTCAGCGGCGCGGGGTGGGGTCGCGGCTGCTGGCCGCGCTGCTGCGGGAGGCCGCCGCGCGGTCGGTCGGCGAGGTGTTCGCGGCGACCACCGGTGGCGGCGAGGCGTTCGTCCGCAGCGGCTTCCGGGAGGCCGACGCCGGGCGGGCGCCCCGGGCCTGGGCGGTGTCCCTGGACCCCGGCCGTAACTCACGGGTCTTCGCCCGCGCCCTGACCGCGCCCTTCACCGCCGGCGCGGTGACCCGGCCGCGGGCGGGCGGCTACGGCGGCTGACGGCCGACGCCTCGGAGCGCCCATCCGGTCCATGACCGGGTGGGCGCTTCCGTGTTCCGTGCGGCGGGGGGGATCCGACGCGCCTGCCCCGGGCCGATTCGCGCTTGTTCCACCCACCACGGCGCCACAGCCCTCCCGGTGGAAGACCGGGAGGGCTGTGGCGCACTGTGATGACCGGGATCGGCCGGTTGGGGTCAGCCGAGTGGTACGGCCGCCAATTCGGCGGCCATGACGTCCTGTTCGGTGCGGCGCAGGAGAAGCGAGTCGCGGATCTCGCCGGAACGTATGGCGAGGGTGGAGAGGAGGGTGGAGGTGATGCCGTGGGTGTGTTCGGTGGTGCCGCCCTGGATGTAGATGCCGGCGTGGATGCGGTCGGTGGTCATGATCCGGTGGTCGCGGTCTACGCGGAGGCGGTCGTTGTCGTCGGTGAGGAATTCGGTGGCGAGGTCGCCGAAGAGTTCGCGGGGGTCGGTGGGCTGGTAGCCGGTGGCGAGTACTACGGCGTCGCAGTCGAGGGTGTAGGTCTCGTCGCCGGTCAGTGGGCGGATGACGGCGCGGGCGCCGCCGGGGATGTCTTCGACGGCGGTGAGGCGGGTGGTGTTGAGGATGCGCAGTCGTTGGTGGCCGTGGACTTTTTCCTGGTAGGTGGTGCGGTAGAGGTGTTCGATGAGGTCGCCGTCGACGACGGAGTAGTTGGTGTTGGCGTGGTAGGTGAGCAGGGTTCGTTTGAGGTCTTCGGGGGCGTCGTAGAAGTGGTCTACGGCGGTGGGGTCGAAGATGCGGTTGGCGAAGGGGCTGTCGTCGGCGGGGCTGTAGCCGTAGCGGGAGAAGACCGCGCAGACTTCGGAGTCGGGGAAGGTGCGGTGCAGGTATTCGGCGGTCTCCGCGGCGGACTGCCCGGCACCCACCACCACGAAGCGACGGTGCGGACGGACCGTCAATTCGGGTGCGCGGAACAGCAGATCGCGGTTGTGCCAGACGCGGGAACCCAGGCTGACGCCGTCGGGGACGCGCGGGGTGAGCCCGGTGCCGAGCACGACGTTGCGGGCGCGCCGGACGGTCTCGCCGGACGGCCCCTCCACGGCGCGGTGGACGACGTCCACGGCCTCCACGGTCCCGTCGTCGCCCGTCACCGGGCGCACGGCGGCGACGGTGCGCCCGTAGCCGACGGACCGGTCGAACCGTGCGGCGCACCACTCGAAGTAGTCGTGGAACTCGATCCGGGTGGGGTAGAAGGTCTTCTGGTTGATGAAGTCCGCGAGCCGGCCGCGCTCCTGAAGGTAGTGGAGGAAGGAGAACCGGCTGCCGGGGTCCCGCATGGTGACCAGGTCCTTGAGGAACGACACCTGCATGGTGGCACCTTCGAGCAGCATCCCCCGGTGCCAGCCGAAGCGCTCCTGGCGCTCCACGAACGCGGCGCGCAGCGGGCTGCCGGGGTGCTCGCGGTTGTGGCCGTCGATCGCGATGGCGAGGGCCAGATTGGCGGGGCCGAAGCCTATGCCGACCAGATCGTCGATGGGGCCGCCGCCCGTGAGTGCGGTGTCCCCGCGCCGTGCCGACATGCTCGTCCTTTCGCTGTGCCACCCGGCCCCACAGAGCTTCGCTGGGCAGCGCAAGAAGTTGATGTTTAGGTAAGCCTAACCTAACTTTCCGATCGGCTGATGTGTCAAGTCCCCGGTGTGGAAGCCTTCGTGCCGGGTCCGGCACGAAGGCATGCCGGACCGGCCCGGGACGGAAGCCCCGGGCCGAGGCGTCGGCAAGAGCCGGCGGCCCCCGCTGTCAGGAGCTGTACGCGCTGTTCTCGTGCACGTACTCGGCGGTCAGGTCGTTGGCCCAGATCACGGCCGCCTCCTGACCCGCCGCCAGATCGGCGGTGACGCACACCTCCCGGCCCCGCATGTCGACGAGTTCGCGGTCGTCGCCGATGGAGCCGTCGCGGCAGACCCAGACGTCGTTGATGGCCACGTTGAGCCGGTCCGGGTCGAAGACCGCGGAGGTCGTGCCGATCGCGGACAGCACCCGCCCCCAGTTCGGGTCCTCACCATGGATCGCGCACTTCAGCAGATTGTTCCGCGCCAAAGAACGCCCCACCTCCACCGCGTCGTCCTCGGTCGCGGCGTTGACCACCTCGATACGGATGTCCTTGGAGGCACCCTCCGCGTCCCCGATCAACTGCCGTGCCAGATCGTCACAGACCACCCGCACCGCCTCCGCGAACCCACCCCCGTCCGGCACGACCCCCGAGGCGCCGGAGGCCAGCAGGAGCACGGTGTCGTTGGTGGACATACAGCCGTCGGAGTCGATCCTGTCGAACGTCGTACGCGCCGAAGCCCGCAACGCCGCGTCGAGGTCGGGGGCGTCGAGGTCGGCGTCGGTGGTCAGGACCACCAGCATCGTCGCCAGGCCGGGGGCGAGCATGCCCGCGCCCTTCGCCATCCCGCCCACCGTCCACCCCTCACCCTCGTACACGGCGGTCTTGTGGACGGTGTCGGTGGTCTTGATGGCGACGGCGGCCTCCTCGCCGCCGTGCGGGGACAGTCCGGCCGCGGCCTTCTCGATCCCCGGCAGGAGCCGGTCCATCGGCAGGTACACACCGATCAGCCCGGTGGAGGCCACCGCGACCTCCCCCGCGCTGTGCCCGAGGACCTCGGCGGCCTTCTCGGCGGTGGCGTGGGTGTCCTGGAAACCGCGCGGCCCGGTACAGGCGTTGGCCCCGCCCGAGTTGAGGACGACCGCGGAGACCGCCCCGCCCTTGACCACCTGCTCCGACCACAGGACGGGGGCAGCCTTGACCCGATTGGCGGTGAAGACACCGGCCGCGGACCGCCGCGGCCCCTCGTTCACCACCAGAGCGAGATCGGGGTTGCCGCTCTCCTTGATCCCGGCGGCGATGCCCGCCGCCGTGAAACCCTTCGCTGCCGTGACGCTCATGGAGCCGCTCCCGAGATGTCGCTGTCCCACCACCCCCCAACGAGGGCTTAGCTTAGGCTAACCTAACTTTTAATGGTGATCACATCGTGTCCCATGGGGTCCGGCCCGGTCGCGTAGAACTGCCGCGCCCAGTTCCGGTAGGCGCCGATGGGGCCGTCGCCGCTGTTGAGCCTGGGATGCGGCACATACGCCTTGTGGTGGAAGACGACCAGGTCGGCCCGGGTGTCGTACCGTGTCCAGCGGTTCATCCCGGAGCTCCCGGCGCGCTCGGCGGCACGGCGGACCGGCGCCGGGAGGCGCGGTGCGGGATCCATGACCAGGTTCGCCGCGAGCAGGTACCGGATGCGGCCGGGCGCGACGGGCGTGGGCAGCATCCACTGGGCCGCGCGGATCCGGTAGCGGGGCACCTCGATGAGGATCAGCGCGGCGCCGAGCCCGAGCAGCCGGAAGTCGACCTCCTGAACCGAGGGGAGCAAGGAGGAGAAGAGCGGCAGGGTGCGGCGGACCGTGAACGTCATGGTGTAGAACGGCCCGTCGTCCTTGGGCGCCGACACCACGTCGAGGTGCTCCACGCCGTGGAGCTCCTTGACGTGCCCGTAGTCGACGAAGTTCTCCATCACGTCCTGCGGGTGCCCGGCCAGCTCCACCGCGCAGGAGGCGCGCGGGCGGGCCAGGGCGGGCAGCTCCGGCAGCTCCCAGCCGGGCGGGGCGCCGTCGGCGTGGTGCCACACCCAGACGATGCCGTACGCCTCCTTCGCCGGCAGCACGTCCAGGGACGCCTTCGGCGGCGCCCCGTAGGGCGTGCGGGCGCAGGTGCCGTCCACCGCGAAGGCGAACCGGTGGAAGGGGCACACCAGGAGTTCGCCGTCGACGCCGCCCCCGGCGCCCAGGTGGGCGCCGAGGTGCGGGCAGTACGGCCGGGTGGCCCGCAGGGCGCCGGAACGGGTGCGGTAGACGACGACGTCCGCCCCCATGAAGGGCAGGGTGCGGACGGCGCCCGGCGCCCATTCCCGCGAGAGCCCCACGCAGAACCAGCCCGTGGGGTACGGAAGGGCCGCCGGGAACGCCTCGTCCGCCGGGCGGGCACGGTGCAGGGGTTTGTACGCGCGCACTCGCATGTCACTCTCCAACTCGGGAAGGCCGGACGGGAGGCGCCGCTCCGCTCCACGCGGGGAGGCCGTCGTTCCCTGTGCTGTGCGTCCTCACGCGCCGCACGCGCTCATGTGCTTCCCGGTACGAGGAAGCTCGTCGTGCGGCGGTACCGCAGCGTGTTCTCCTGCCAGCGGAAGTAGCCGGAGATGGCCTCCTCCAGCACGCGCACCCCGCGCAGGACGGCGTCCTTGGCCCGGGAGTGCGGGTCGGCCGGGAGGTCCACCAGCTCGCGCAGGCGCTCCGCGACCCGGACGAAGTCCCGTAACCGCTGCTCCACCATGTGCCCGGCCTGCTCGACGGCGTCGTCCAGCGACAGGCCGCGGGCCTCGCGCAGCACCAGGACCAGGTTGTGGGGGTTGCGGTAGTGCAGGTCCTTGCGGACGGTGAAGGTGTCGTTGGACCAGAGCCACACCTCACTGGCGAAGGCGCGGAGTTCGCCGTAGAGGCCGTACCGCAGGGAGTCGGGGACCTCGGCGCCCTGGAGGCCCTCCATCATGTCGATGCTGGAGCGCGTCGCGCCGTTCACCCGGCGCAGCCGCAGATACGAGTCGAGGTCGGGGATCCGCTCCGCGGCCCGGTTGGCCGTCTCGTCGGCCATGGCCCGTAAGTAGACGCGGACCGACGCCGGGAAGCGCCGGCGCGCGGTCTCGGGGGCGCGGGCGTGGAAGGTCCCCCACAGGTCGGCGAGCGCACGGGCGATCGGGAGGGCCGGCTCCGCCACCGCCCGTCCCGGCGGTCCGGCCAGGGCGCGGTCGACCTGGGCCAGCGCGGCCTCGAAGGCCGCCGGGTCACGGCCGAGCGGGCCGTCGTCGAAGACGTCGTCCCACAGGAACAGCCAGATGATCCACTGCGCCATGAGCACCGCGCCGTCGCGGTCGGCGCGCGGGCAGTACAGGGCGGAGAACATGCCGCAGCCCATGTCGGCGAGCCGCTGGGCGGCCGCGGGCGTACGGTCCAGGCCGAACGCGTGGGCCCAGCGCAGGGCGGCCGCCTCCGCGTGGGCGTGGTGGGGTCCCAGGACCACCGGGAACGGCGCGGCGTACCGCGGCGCCCGGTAACCGGCGAGGGCGGCCCGGTCGTTCTCGGACGACTCGGAGAACAGCGACGGCCTGGGCATCGCTCCCCTTTCCACCGGCGTGCGGCCGGGATTCGGCCGGTCTTCCACCGGGCCGGACGGGACAGGACGGGGCGGTGCGGTGCGGTGCGGGACACACGCGTCCCGGTGGCGGCTACAGGCCCAGGCGGCGTCGGCGGGTGCGGTAGTGCCCCAGCGCCTTGTCGAACTCGCCCTTGTCGAACTCCGGCCAGTGGACGGGGCAGAAGTAGAACTCCGAGTAGACGGTCTGCCAGGGCATGAAGCCGGACAGCCGCTGCTCCCCCGAGGTGCGGATCACCAGGTCGGGGTCGGGCTGGCCGGATGTGTCCAGGTAGTGGTCGAACTCCTCGGGCCGGATCCCGTCGGCCAGGACGGGCAGGGTGCCCGCCTCCCGGTGGGCGAGGATGAGGTTCCGCACGGCCCGCGTGATCTCGTCGCGGCCGCCGTAGGCGACGGCGATGTTGACGACCGGATCGGAGCGGTGCCCCGACCGGTGGGCCAGCCGGACCAGCCCGTCGGCGAGCGGGGCGGGCAGGACCTCCGGGGCGCCGATGATGCGGATGCGCCAGTGGCCGGTGGCCGCTATCTGCTCGGCGATGCTCATGATGACGCACAGGAGGTCGGTCAGTTCACCGTGCGGCCGCCGGAGGTTCTCGATCGACAGCGGCCAGAGGGTGACGGTCTCGATCTCATGGGCGTTCCGGCACCAGGAGAGCAGGTCCAGGACCCGCTGCCCGCCGCGCTGGTACCCGGCGAGGATGGGCAGGCCGCGGTCGTGGGCCCAGCGCCGGTTGCCGTCCAGTATCACGGCCAGGTGGCGGAGTAGGGGCTGACCGCTCGCCACGGGAGACACAAGGGTGTCGCCGCTACCGGTGGTGAGGCTCATGGGCAACTCCTGGCCTGGCTCGGCGGAAGAGGTCCTTGGCGCCGGGAGCGGGTGCTGCCCGGCGCCGGGGTTGCTCCTGTGACGCGCGCTCTTGCCTCGGGTCCGGCCGGCCGCCCTTCGGCGAGGCCGGTGGCCGTGGGGATTTCCCTCCGTACCTCTGCTGATCCGTGACACGTACCGATCCGCGCCGCCGGCCGGACGCCCGGGCGTTCGCGGCGCGCGCCGGTACCCCCGCCGTTCCCCGGGAAAAGGGCAGGCGGACAAGCGGCGCCTCCTGCCATGCTCCCCTGCCGCCCGCCGTTCGCGAAGGCGCGCGGAACCAGCGCTAGACGCGTACCCGCTTCTACGAAGTGCGCGGTGGTGCAACCCTCTTGAGGTGCAGCCGTCCGTACGCCAGAGCAACGACCGGGTGTCGAGGAGTGGCCACCGGGCACGGTGGGCCCACCGCGCCGAGCCGGCTTACGTCGCGGGGCACGGCTTCCAGGCGAAGTGGTAAAGGGTGTTGATGCTGCCGTCCGTGGAGTCCATCGCCATGAAGCTGTTGGTCCTGGCCGGGTCGGAGGTGCCCGCGTCCACCCGCAGCTCGGTGTTGATGTTGAAGTACCGCGCGGCCCCGCACGGCGCGTAGATCAGCGCGTCGATCTCCGTGCTGTCGGAGGTCTGCCAGCCGTCGTTGAGCGGGCCGGTGAACGGGTGGTTCATATAGGCCGTCTGCGACATGCCCTGGAAGTAGTAGGTGGCCCGCTGGAGGGCGGTGGCCCCCTTCTCCAGGTGGGCGAAACCGCGGTAGTCGGCCTTGGCTATGGCGTAGGTGAAGCCTTGGGGGACATGGACGTTCAGGCTGAGCTGACAGTTCTTCCGGGCGTCCGTCGGCTTGGAACCGATGCCCACCTGTGCGATGTAGTTGCTGTACGAGACGGTAAAGGCCGTATTGTCCGGCGAGACGGCCACATGGGCGGTCCCGGTGGGACAGCCCGAGCCGTTCACGGACACCACATCGATCACGATCTTGTCCGGTGGAGGCACTCCGTCCGTGGCGGCGGCGCCCGGTGACGCCGCCATGACGAGCAGCAGCGCGACCGCGCCGCCGGCGGCCAACGGCCTCGCGAGCGCTCCGCGCGGCTTCCCGCCGGCCGGTCTGAGGCCCGCTCCGCGCTCCCGCCCGAACTCCGGTCCGAACATGGGGATCCCTCCCACCGATCACGCCCCGTCGGGGCATCTGATGTGCTCATGCCACCATCAGTTACCGGGTGTGTACAGAACAGGTTGAGCCGATGCCACGGTGCCCGGTGGTCCGCCCTCGGGGCGGACCACCGGGCACAAGCGTGACGTTCCCCGCCGTGCGCGCCCTGGGGGCAGCCGGTCAGGGGCACTCCTTCCAGGAGAAGTGGTAGAGCGTGTTGACGCTGCCGTCCGTGGAGTCCATCGCCATGAAGCTGTTGGTCGTGGCGGGATCGGAGGTGCCGGCGCTGACCCGCAGCTCGGTGTTGACGTTGAGGATGCGCTGGGCGCCGCACGGGGCGTAGACGAGGGCGTCGGCCGCCGTCACGTCGGTGGTACGCCAGTTGTCACTGACCGGACCGCTGAAGCGGTGCGTCACGGACGTCGTCTGTGACATGCCCTGGAAGTAGTAGCTGGCCTTCTCCAGGCCCGTGGCCCCCCTCTCCAGGTGGGCGAAGCCCCGGTAGTCGGCCTTGGCTATCGCGTAGGTGTACCCCTGCGGGACGTGGACGTTCAGGCCGAGCTGACAGTTCTTCCGGAAGTCCGTCGGCCGGGAGCCGACGCCGACCTGCGCGAGGTAGTCGCTGTAGGTCACGGTGAACGCCGTGTTGTCACCGGCGACCGCCACCGCGGCCGTCCCGGCCGGGCAGCCCGAGCCGTTGACCGCCACCACGTCGATCACGACCTTGTCCGGCGGAGGCGTCCCGTCGGCGGCCGCCGACGGTGAGAACGATGCGGCCACCACCAGCGCCACGGCCGCGCCACCGATCATCACCGGTCTGAACATGGGGTTCCCTCCCACGACTCTGCGGATTCGCTCCGCCTGTCCTTGCCACCACGAAAATAGGGCATGTACAAGTCAAGTCAAGCCACCCGGAACCCCTAAGACCGCGCGGGATCCGGGCAGTTGTACGGCGGCCCACCGTCGGGATCCGGCCAGTCGACCGATATCCGGGAACGGCCTGTTCCGCGACGTGCGCGGAGCACCCGTGCGCGGCCGCCGGTCCGAGCGCCCCCGGCCGTTCTACGCCGGGTCGGGCGACCTGCGATCCTCGGGCCCGGGGGCGGCCGCCGCGACGTCCGGGCCGGGGCAGAGGCCCCCGGTGTCCGGGACTTCGTTCGGCTCCCGCGCGCCGGGGTCGCCCTCCGGGAAGAAGAAGGTGAGGGCGAGCGCCCCCACGGCGAGGACCCCGTAGAGCACCGCGAAGGCCACCCAGGCGGGCAGCGGGTGCCCGGCGGCCTGCACGACGCCCGCTCCCACGCCGGCCACCACCGGGGTGACGACGCTGACCCGCCGGACGCCGACCCCCGCGACCAGGGAGGCAGCCACGGCGCCGCCGTAACCGAGCGCGGTGACGAGGAAGACGCCCGGAGTGCCCAGGTCCGTCTTCTGGTGGTCCAGCCACCCGTAGCCCGCCACGAGTCCCGCGCCCAGCGGGAGCAGGAAGCCGGGCAGCAGCGCGCGGTGACCCTTCGCCAGGTGGTGCAGGCAGAGGCCCGTGGCGGCCAGCGAGGCGCCGACGAGGACGGTGAGGTGGGCGGGGAAGGAGAACCAGACCCCGGTGCCGGCCGTGACGGCGAACCAGGCGCACACGGCCGCCGCGAGCGCCGCGGACGGGGCGACGAGGGACAGGACGAGCGGCAGGCACACCAGCGGCCCGCAGAGCTCCATGAGCCCCCGGGCCGCACGGGTGCGCGGCCGCTCCCCCGAGGGCTGGAGGGCCCGCCAGGCGACGAGGCCCAGCCGCAGTGCGGCACGGCGCGGCGCGGGCCGGCGGACGAGTTCGCCGATCGGCTCGGCACCGACGTCGACGAGGGGGACCAGCCGCTCGTCGAGGGGCCGGTCGTCCGGCGGCGCCGGCGGCTCGGGGGCGTCGGCGCCGGTGAGGGGCTCGTCGCGCCCCTCCTCCTGGAGCCTTTCGACCAGCGGGAGTTCCTCGTCGAGGATCCGCCGCTGGATCCGTTCGGTGACGGCGGCGCGCACCGGATCCCAGGGGCTGCCCGTGGGCGCGGGGGCCACCGGGGCGTCGAGCAGGCCGACGAGGGCCGGGTCGTCCGGGCCGGTGTAGAGCTTCTCCAGCCGCTCGTCCGTCGCGACGACGTCCACCAGCGAGGCGGCGGTGTCGAGCCGCCCCCAGGTCCAGTCGTTGAGCCGCCGGCGGACGCTCAGGAAGGAGGCGAAGTTGCCGAGCTCGTTACCGCTGAGCTTGGCGTCGACCAGGCTCTCCACGGGGGCGGGGAACGCCTCCCGGGTGGCCCAGCTGGAGTTGGCGGCCGAGACGGTGTGGAAGCGGATGCGGGTGGGTTCGCCCAGCGGGTCGGGGCGCAGGGGCCCGATGAGCACCTCGGCGGCGAGCAGGGCGTCCAGCACGGCCGCCGGCCCCCCGGCGGCACCCTGGAGCCCGCCGAAGCCCGGTACGGGCCGCCGCACGTCCGCCCCGATCTCACGGCCCAGGGCGGCCAGGCGCCGCCACACCGGCGCGTAGAGGTCCTCGGGCCAGTCGGAGTCCAGGTCGGCGGTCGCGGGGTTGGCGACGGCGACCGCGGCGGCCAGCCGGCCCGGCCACTCCTGCCAGCCGGCCACGTCCTCGGGGCCCGGTGTGCCCGCCTCGGCCAGCACCGCGGCCAGCCAGACGGTGGCCTCGCGGATCCTCCGGACGGGTTCCTCGCCGCACTCGCGGAAGCGCCGGAGCACGAGCCGGTCCCGGGCGGCGACCAGCGTGGCGACGGCCAGCCGGCAGGCGTACAGGCGCTCGCGGGCGGCCGGGGACACGGTCTGCCCGCTCTCCTCCGCCGCCTGGATCCCGTCGAAGAGCAGCCGTACGGCGCGGGCCAGGGGCAGCGGCGAGGTGCCGTACGCCCGTACGTCCGCGAGCGAACGGGGTTCCGTGGGGAGCGCGAGCCCGTCGGCCGCCTGGCGCAGGCGCTGGAGGCAGCGGGGGGACGACCCGCCGTCGAACGGGCCGGGCCCCATGGGCAGCGGCAGCGGGTCCGGGCCGGTGACCTCGGCCGGGTCCTCCAGGAGGCGGGCGAACCGGTCGGCCTCGGCGTGGCCGGCCAGCGACCGGTACCGTGCCAGGCGGCCGCGCCGGAGCGCCTCCTGTGCCCAGCCGCCGGCGGGCAGGGCGGCCACCGGGGCCAGGCGCCGTTCGGCGGCCGACTCGGCGGCGCGCAGGTCGGTCGCGTCCTCCCAGAGGGACTCGGATCCGGCCTTGATGGCCGCGGAGCGCCGGGCGAGCCGGAGCAGCCTCGTCATCCTGCGCCGCGGCCCGGCCTCCTCGGTGTCCGGGAGCGCGGGGGGTACGGGGGGTACGGGTTGCAGGTAGAGCAGCCAGCGGTCCACCGGCGCCCTCGCGGGCATGCCGGCGACGGCCCGTACGGCCCAGGCGACGGGGATGTTGTCCAGCAGGCCGCCGTCGACGAGTTCGAGGCGGCCGTCGGGCGCCTCGCCGTAGCCGGCCTCGCTGCTGACGGAGCTCATGTCGACGACGTCCGGCTCGTGCGGCGGCACCGTGCTGCCGGGGGCGCCGACGAAGGGCCGCGCGGGCTCGAAGGCGCCGGGGAACGACGAGCTCGCGCGGGCGGCGTAGGCGAGGCGGCGTACGGCGTCCTCGGGGGGCCAGGGGCCGACCGGACCGCCGAAGTCGGTGAGGAAGGCGGTGCCGGGCCGGTGCCGGAAGCGGAAGAACGCGCGGGCGCGCCCCACCTCCAGGGGCTGGCCGGTGGTGGGGCGCACCCAGTCCTGGCGGGGTGTGACCCGGGTGGCCGTGAGGATCAGGCGGAGGGGGCCGCCGCCGGGCCGGTCCGGGGGCTGTTTGCCGATCTCCGTCAGCAGGCTGTCGGCGAGCCGCCGGTAGAAGACCTCGTCGCCGCGGAGCAGGGAGTCCGGGACACCAGGGGGGTCCGGCGGGGGGTCCTCGTCCTGCGGGAGGCCCGGTACGCGCGGGGTGCCGGGGCTGCGGGTCAGGGTCTCCAGGTCGGCCAGGCGCAGCCACAGGCGCCGCATGTTGTCGCCGAACTCCATGCCGTAGGCCAGATGGCAGGCGAGCAGGGCGCCGTTGAGTCCGCCCGCGCTGGCGCCGGCGAGGACGTCGACGGTCACCTCGTCGTAGTGGCAGAGGTCCAGGAGCGCGCCGTATCCCTCGGCCCCCGGCGCGTCGGCCCCGCGCGCCCGGTCCCGGGCCGCCCTCCGCAGCGCGGCGATCTCGCGGCAGCCACCGCCCGTCCAGACGGCGAGGCTGACTCCGCCGCGCATGGCCACCGCGATCCGCAGCTCCTTGGGGACCTGATCCATGGGACCAGCCTGTACGCGGCGGCTCGGCGGCGCACTTCCTCGCCGCCCTTGAGGGGGTCGGGCTGTGGCCGGCGGTCCCGGCCCAGGGGGTAGACCGGGGCCGCCGGGGGCGTCCGAGGGGGCGGAGCGCCCGAACGGAACACCGGGGGCCGACGAGGAGGTGTCGTCCCTGGATGTTCGTCCGTGTCCCCGGCCGCCGCTTCAGGGGCCCGGGGTGCCCACGAAGTAAATATATTTACTGCCAAGTAAGCAAGTGCATGAAAAATTTCATGTGCATTTGGCCGGGAAAACTCTCCGGGACCGCCGGGGCGGACAAGGGCTCCGGCCGGCCCGGGGTCAGGGCTCCAGGAAGAAATCGTGCTGGTCCGCGGCCTGCTCGTACTTCTCCAGCCGGAGCTGGGTGCGCTCGGGGTCGGCGTCGGCCATCGCCTGGAGGAGGGCCGCGGAGAGGATCCCGGGAGCGGCGTACGAGTCGAAGACGAGGCGTGATCCGGTGCCGGCCGTGAGCGTCACATCGGCCTCCTCCACGAGCGGCCCCAGCGTCAGGTCCGTGATCAGCGCGACGCGCAGACCGGTGCTGCGCGCGGCCCGCACCGCGGCCAGGGTCTCCTTGGCGTGCCGGGGCATCGCGAAGGCGAGCACCCAGCTGCCGCCCGCCTCCCGGGACTGGAGCAGCGCGTCGTAGGCGACGCTGCCGCCCCGGGACACCAGGCGTACGTCCGGGTGGATCCGCCGGGCCGCGTAGGCGAAGTACTCCGCCAGGGACACGGAGATCCGCAGGCCCAGCACCGTCAGCGGCACCGACCTGGCGAGTTCGCGGCCGAGGGCGAGGACCTGGTCGGCGTCGGCGAACACGCGGCGCAGGTGCTCCAGGTTGGCGATCTCGGCGTCGACGGCCGCCTGCAGTTCGTTGCGCCGGGCCTCCTCCCGGGCGCCCGGGGAGCCGGCGACCGCGCGCAGCGCGATGGGCTGCAGCTCCTCCCGGAGGGCGGGGTACCCGCTGAACCCCAGGGAGGCCGCGAACCGGGTCACCGACGGCTGGCTGACGCCCACCCGGTCCGCGAGGTCCGTGATCGACAGGAACGCGGCCTCGGTGAGGTGGTCGGTGATGTACTGCGCGATGCGGCGTTGCGCGGGGGACAGCCGGTGGCCGCCGAACAGGGCGCGGACCTTCTCCGCGGCGGGCGGCTCCACCGCCGGCGACCGTGTGCCCGGCGTGATCGCGGACGCCTGCGCACGTGCCTGCTGCGACGCCTGCGCGCGTGCCTGCTGCCCTGATGGCACCGGCGTGCCTCCCTCCCGACCGATTTCCGCTCAACATAGCCCAACGCGCCGGGGTCGCCCGCCACGGGAGAACGGCACCCGGGCGACGGGGCCCCGGGCGCCCTCCCCCGGCGCCCGGCGCGCGGCCGGACCGGCTAGTGGGCCGCGGCGGCGGCCTCCAGGACGAAGACGGGGATCTCGCGCTCCGTCTTCGCCTGGTAGTCGGCGTAGTCCGGGAAGGCCGCGACCGCGCGCCGCCACCACAGCGCCTTCTCCTCGCCGGCCAACTCCCGGGCCGTCATGTCCTGCCGCACCGGACCGTCCTGGAGCTCGGCCCGCGGGTCGGCGACGAGGTTGTGGTACCAGACCGGGTGCTTGGGCGCACCGCCCTGTGAGGCGACCACGGCGTACGCGCCGTCGTGCTCGACCCGCATCAGGGGCGTCTTGCGGATCTTCCCGCTCCTGGCGCCCCGCGTCGTGAGGATCACGACGGGCAGCCCCCGCATCGTGGTCCCCTCGGTGCCGCCCGATCCCTCGAACAGCTCGACCTGCTCCCGCACCCACCCCGTCGGGCTGGGCTCGTACTCACCCTCAAGAGGCATGTCCGTCCCTTTCGTCTCGTCGGAGAGCGCGCGTCGGTACTCCCCGACCATGACCTACCCTCGGTGCCACCGCAATCACACACGTATATGTCAGCCACACTCGACGCGGGCGGCTCCGGGCGAGCGGGTCAGCCGTCCAGCGCGATGCCGTTCGCCGAAAAAATCGTTCCGCCGTACGCGCGCATCGCCGCCGAGCTCCGGCGGCGGATCGCGGACGGTGCACTCGCCCCCGGCGACCGCGTCCCGTCGACCCGGCGGATCGCCCAGGAGTGGAACGTCGCGCTCGCCACCGCCGCCAAGGTCCTGACCACCCTGCGGCAGGAGGGACTCGCCGAGGCCCGGCCACGGGTCGGCACCGTGGTCGCCGGGCCGGGCGGCGGCCCCGCGCGTACGGCCCCGGGCGGACCCGCTCGTACACCGGAGAAGGCCGCACCCGCGCACGACCGGGAGCTGACCCGCGAGCGCGTCGTGCGCGCCGCCGTCGAACTCGCCGACTCCGAGGGCCTGGCCGCCCTGGCCATGCGCGGGGTCGCGGCGAGACTCGGCGTCGCCGCCATGTCGCCGTACCGCCATGTGAACAGCAAGGAGGACCTGGTGTTCCTCATGGCCGACGCGGTGCTCGCCAAGGCGGTGTACCCCCAGGGCGCCCCGGCCGGCCGGCGGAGCCGGCTGGAACTGGGCGCGCGCACGCTCTGGGAGCTGCACCGCGCCCACCCCTGGCTCGCGCAGATCGGACCCCTCACCCGCCCGCTGGCCGTCCCCTCGCTGATCGCCTACTCCGAGTGGATGCTCGCCGCCCTCGACGGCCACGGCCTCGCCCCGGCGACCATGCTCGACCTCAACACGCTGCTCTACAGCTATATCCAGGGCACCGCCGTCCACCTGGAGCGGGAGGCCCGGGCGGCGGGGGCCACCGGGCTGACGGGCGAGCAGTGGGTGGACTCCCAGGCCGCCGCCTACGGCGCGCTCGTCGCCTCCGGCCGGTTCCCGACGTTCGCCAAGGTGCTCGGATCGCTCGGCGAGGAGGGGTACGACCTGCGCATCGACGCGATGTTCGAGCTCGGCCTCACCTCGATGCTCGACGGCCTGACGGCGCTCGTCGAGGGCGCGGGGCGGACCCGGCCGTAGGGCTCCCGGGGTGTGGGGCCCCCGGGAGCCGCCGGCGCCCTACCCTCCGCGCCGGTCCGGGGTGACGACGAAGTCGAAGGTCGCCTGCTTGGCCGACCCGGCCTGGCGGACGTTCATCAGCAGCGCCGCGTCGAAGAGCGGGTCGGTGTTGTTGCGGGGCTCGCCCGGGAAGTAGAGCTGGGTGGTGAGGATGCGGCCGCCGGGGGCCTGGACCTTGACGTGGAGATGCCTGGTGCGGCCGGGGTAGAGCCCCGGCACGACGGTCGTCAGCGTGAACGCCCCGCGCACGTCCGTGTACTGATGCCCTCTCATCCGGTACGTCCGGTTGTCGTACGCGCCCGCGTCGTCCGCCTGCCAGAAGTCCAGCAGGGCGTGCGCGACCGGTTGGCAGGTGAGTCCGAAGACGAAGCCGGAGACCGTGAGCCGGGTGCCGCGGGTCCCCGGCTCCAGCAGGGAGGCGCGTTCCGGGGAGTTCGGCTTGAAGTACGGGCCCTCGATCTGCGGGGGCGTCGGGTCGTCACCGTCGTCACAGAACGGCGTGGGTTCCAGCGGCGCGTCCGAGGGCCGGTGGTCCCGCGCGAGGGCCACCCCGCCGCCGAGCAGCGCGGGCAGCGGCACCGCGACGAGCGCCGCCTTGAGCAGGGACTTCCGGCTGACCGGCCGCCGTGCCGCGGCCGCCACGCCCTCGATGCCGCCGGTGCCTTCGGTGCGGGCTATGCCGTCTTCGGCACCGTGCTGGTCCGTCATGATCCGCCTCCTGGGGGTGAGTTGGCTCGCTGACGAACCTAGGGACGCGGCCCGTGCGGATCGATGGACTCCGTTCGGTGAACGTGGTGATTCCCTCCTGCCGTCCGGCGGAAGTCCCCGGGGCTGACCCCGGTCTCGCGCCGGAAGAAGCGGCAGAAGTACGCGGGGTCCGCGAAGCCCACCCGGCGGGCCACCTGGCCGACGGTGAGGGCGGAACCGGTCAGCAGCCGCTTGGCCTCCAGGGTCCGCGTCGCGCGCACCAGCTCGCCGGGCGTCCGGCCGGTGGTCTGTTTGACGGCCTCGTTCAGATAGCCGACCGAGACGCCGAGCCGCGCGGCGTACGCCCCGACCGACCCCTCGGCCCCCGTGGTGGCGGTGAGCAGCAGACCGAACTCCCGGGAGACCGCGGCGGCCCGTCCCGTGCCGGGGCCGGGCGCGGTCGCACCGGGCAGGCGCAGCGCGCGCACGAGCAGGATGTGCAGATACGCCTCCAGCACGGAGGCGTATCCGTCCGCCTTGGCGCCGAACTCCCGCCCCATCGCCCGGACCAGCCGGCCGAGCCCCGCGGCGTCGTCCCCGCCCGGCCCCGGTGGCAGGTCCAGCCAGGGGCGCTCGCCGAGGGCGCGCAGGAGCTGCCGGTCGCCGGGGCGGGACAGCAGGAAGTCCTCGGTGAACAGCATCACCACGCCGCGCAGCCCGGAGACCCGCTCCCAGTAGTGCACCTGGCCGGGCAGGAGGAAGCACAGGTGCGGCGGGTCGAGCGGCCGGCGGACGAGGTCGACGACATGGGCGCCGGAGCCGCCGGTCACATGGACGATCTCGTAGAAGGTGTGCCGGTGCGGGTAGCCCGCCCGGGAATCGGGCCCGAAGACGTCGAAGGACCCCATGGCGAAGGGGGGTACCGACGGCCGGGGCACCCCCAGCCGGTGCAGCGGCACCGGGTCGGCCGCCGGTGCCCCAGCGCGTGTTCGCGTGTCCATGCCTGCCACGCCCCACCTCTTCGTCCGTTGTCGGTCGTCCGATGTGGTCCCGGATTCAAGCGCAGGGCGTGGGTCACCGCCAGAAAGGTATGAGCCGATCGCGGGTGCCGACGGCGGGGGGGTACCCGCCCCAGGAACGGGCCCTCACAGCGTCCACACCACCGAGCCCAGCAGGTCCGGCGATCCATCATCTCGCCCTGACCGGCCAACCGGATCATCTACTCCTCAAGACCGACAGAGCCCCTGGCCGAGACCGCTCCCGGCCGACGCACCTCGACAAGCTGATTCGATGAAGATTGGGACGCCGTACTGCAGAACGCCAAGATCACGCACCTACTCGCCAGGGCGCCGCGAGGTTCACTCAGAGGCCGCTCAAGGCCCAAAAACACGTCCTGATGTTCAGCGGTACGCGATGAGGAAGTCGCGTCCGCGTTCGTCGAGCTCGGCTGCGCATCTCAGGCCGCGAGCCCGGAAGCGGGTCAGGTCGCGGCGCATGTTTTTGACGGCTTTGCGGGTGCGGACGGAGGCGATTCCGTCCATGTGGTCCATGGCCCGGCCCCAGGTGGCGCATGCCTCCTCGATGGCACCTTGGCCGGCTTGGAGTTCGGCCTGGGCGACGAGGTCGAGGGCAATGATGCGCGCGTAGGTGCCCGGCGGCCGACTGGCAGCTGCGCGGGCGTATTGCTGGGCAGCGTTACGAGGGTCGCCCAGGGTGGCGAAGACCTTGGCCGTACGGGAGCGGACTGTGGCTTCCACCGGCCCCCAGGCAAGGGCCCAGAAGGGTGTGGGATCGCCCTTGACCGCATCGAGGCAGGCCCGCGCGCGCTCGACGGAGCGGACCGCTTGCTGACGCCGATTACTCTTGGCCAGGGCGTGTGCGTAAGTAATGTGGAAGAGGGCCTCGGTGGCGAGGTCGACGTGGCCTTTGGCTCTGTCCAAGCCGGTCTCGGCCAAGGCCAGGCAGTGTTCGGCGCGGTGGATCTTCATGCCCTGCTGAGACATGGTCCGCATCACGAATCCGTCGTGGCCGGAGATGCCTGACTCGGTGGCGAGCGTGTACGACTGCAAGTAGTACCGCTGTGCGAGCCCTTGCTCTCCGGCGTCATAGCTCTTCCACCCCGCCAGGTGCACGCCTGATGCGGCGGCGGAGAGCATCTGTCGGCGCGCGTCTTCGGTGCGAAAGCGCCCTCGGCACAGGGTGGCGACGTCGGACATCAGGTACTGCACCAGGGCTGAGCGGCCATGCTGCCCGCCGTGGAGCTCGTCCATGTCCGTGAAGACCCGCACCATGTCGCGCACGGCGGCGACTTCGGCGTTTCCTGCGATGGCGCCGCTGCGGGCGGCGGCGGCCCGGCCGGCGATGTCGTGGAGGTAGCCCAGCGGCAGGGCCGCGGCTGCGACGGAGTAGGCGGAGGAGGCGAGGAAGCGTCGTCGGTTCACGTCTGCCTTCCCGATCAGGGTCAGGGTCTCGACCGGGTCGGGACCGAGGGACAGTCCGATGCTGTCATCCTCCCCACGCCCTGTGGAAAGACCCAAGTGGTCCACAGTCACCAGGCGGCCCAGCAGCCGGGAGAGGGCTTCGGTGAGGTACCGGGGAGTATTCCCGGCGGGTTGGGCCCCGGAGATCCAGTGCTCGACGGTGGAGCGGTTGGTGCGTAAGACCTCACCCGATTCCGCCGCGACGATACGCACGACGTGCGCGATGGTTTCGTACGGCAGCCTCTTCTCGTCGATGAGGGCCTTGAGCTGCATGTTCGGCGTGCGCTTGGTCATGGCTAGCCTCGGTATACGCGATATACGTCTCCGCCAGGCCCACACGGTACCCCCCAACTCGCCCTCGCAGTTCACTGATTGAGCGCCCACAAGCGCGGTCCTTCCGGGTCGTTGAGAGGGCTGCATAACCCGTTGGCCGTGCGCCCATCAGATGGTGCACGGGACGGCGAAGTGACGAAGGAGGAAACGATGGAGATCACCCAGTCCCCGGCCTACACCGCGCCGGTCGTCCTGGACGCCGGAGCTGTCGCGGAGGTGACGCTCGGCAACCAGAACTTCGACACCGTCGACGACACCCAGTACAAGCAGGGCACCTGATCCACCTGCCGGGGCCGGGTGCGGTATTCGCCGCATTCGGCCCCGGGCCTTTGCAGGTCATGTCCGGTCTTGAGGACGAGGGAGTCGGGAGGCTCGCGATGCGGTGGTGCACGGGATGGGAGGGCGGTCCGGCCAGCCGGCAGCCCCAGGCGGGGCGGCCGGTGACTGCGCTGGGTGAGACGTGGACGGCCGGTTGGCCCGAAGGCCAGGTCCGCACGGCCGGGGTGGGGGCTGTTGTGCTGGCCGTGATCGGGGTGTGCGGGGCGAGCGACCGGCAGTTGGAGGAAGCCTTACCCGTCGTGCGGGCGCAGCAGTGGCGGGCGCTGACACGGTGGCCCGGCTCCTACCTGGTGGTGGCCCGCAGCGGCCCGACGCTGGCGGTGATCGGGGATCTGTCGGGGCAGCACCCGGTCTACTACCGGCGGGAGGCGGCCGGGACCTGGTGGGCGACCTCCGCCACGGCCCTCGCGGCGCTGGACGGGGCACCGGCCGATCCTGTCGCCCTCGCGGCGCACCTAGCGTTCGGCCAGCCCGACGTCCTGGCCTCCCGGAGCCTGTTCCGCACCGTGAACCGGGTGCCCACCGGACACCTGCTCCAGATCACCCCCGAAGGCGCCCGGACCGTTCGCTATGAGCCCGCCGAGTACGAGCCGGTGAGCCTGCGCGAGGCGGCGCCGACCGTGCGGGCGGCCCTGGCCGAAGCGGTCGCGGTCCGCATGGACGGTCGCCCGGTGAGCGCGGACCTCGCGGGCCTGGACTCCACCACGTTGGCCTGCTTGGCAGCCCGGCACCGGCCAGTGACAGTGGTGACGTTCGCTGATGAACGGCTGCGGGACGACGATCTCGCCTATGCGCAGCGGACGGCCGCCGTGATGCCCCAGCTGCGCCACCAGAAGGTGCCCGGTGCCACGGACACGGTCTACTACGCGGGGCTGGACGATGTGTCCGCCCTACCGTTCACCGACACACCGAACGCGTTCGCGGTCTCAGCGGCGGTCAAGCGAACTGTCCTGGACGCCGTGATCGCCCTCCAGACGGCGCCGGGCGTGCACCTGACGGGCGTCGCCGGAGATGGGCTGCTGTCCGCCTCCCCGTCGTACCTGGCTGATCTACTGCGGGAACGGCAGCGCCCGCGAGCCTGGCAGCACGCACAGGGGCACGCGCGGCTGCGGCAGACCTCCGTGTGGTCGGTGCTGGGTCGAGCCCGGCCCGCGGCCCGCATCGGGCTGGCGGGCGGCTGGCGTCAGGCCGCAGCTGAGCTGCGCGATACCCCGAGGCAGTGGGTGCCCCAAGTACGGCGTCCGATCGCGTGGACGCCGCTGCTGGCCACGGCCGACTGGATGAGCACCGACGTGCGCCACCAGCTCGCCGACGCCCTCACTACGGCGGCCGACGAGCTGAGGGAGCCGCCGGAGCGGCTGGCGGCGTGGATGGACAGCCAGGACCTCGCCCGGATCGGAGCGGACACCAGCGGCTGGCGCACGCTCGCCCTCGATGAGCACGGCATCGAGATCGCCGCCCCGTACCTGGACAACGAGGTCCGCAGGGCCTGCCTGGCCGTGCCGGCCGACCAGCGCGGGACGCCTGGACGGTACAAACCGTTGCTGGCCGAAGCCTTCGCGGGCACCGACGTGCTGCCTGACTTCGTTCTTGAGCGGGCCACCAAGGGCGGCTTCAACGCGCTTTCCTATGCCGGGCTCGTCCAGCACGCGCCCGCCCTCCGCCGCCTGCTCGGCCCGTCCTCCCGCCTGGGTGCCATGGGCCTGGTGACCGACGGGCCGGTGGGGGCAATGCTCGCCCGCGCGGCAGCCGGGCAGGCCACCGCCCAGGGCGCTCTGCATGTTGCGGTCGTGACGGAGGTATGGCTGCGGCAGCTCGAACACGCCGGGGCCTGGTGGGAGGTGACCGGCCGTGTGGCAGTTGCGTGAAGGCTCCCGCCCCGTCCTCACCGACGAAGGCGGAGCCATCCTGAACGAGCGGACCGGCCGCTGGACCTACCTCACGCCGACCGCCTCCGCAGCGGTGCTGTTCCTCCTCGCCAGCGGCGACCAGGGCCAAGCCTCCGAGCAGTACAGCGCCCTCTACCGCCTGAGCCCCGAGCAGGCCGCCGCCGACGTCCGCGCCGTCGCCGACGCCCTCACCACACAGGGCATCTCGAGGGAACTCGTGCCCCGGACCCGCAGGTGGGGGTGGTGGCGGTGACCACGATGGAGTCCTACTCCACCGTCCGCACAGGCCCCTTCCGCGACCGCCTGGCAGCAGCCCTGGGCCTCGCCCTGGCCCTGGTGCTCCTGGCCCTGCCCTTCCGCTACACCGTCCGCGCTGCCCGCCTCGCCCGCCGTGCCGGCCGCCGGGCGATAGCACCCGACCAAGCAGAGGCCCTGATCGCCACCGTCCGGCACACCGGCCGCCTCTGGCCGGTCCGGGCCGCATGCGCGGAAATCTCGCTCGGGTCGGTCCTGGCCGCAGCCCTCCTCGGCCGACGCCTCGACTGGTGCCTGGGGGTGCGATTCTCCCCGCCGCCCACCGAATACCACGCGTGGACAGCAATTCCCGGTGGCGGACCGGTTGGCGAATACACCGAGGCCGGGTGGCACCACTACGCCGCTCTCGTCATCTGAGCGCGTCAACTTGGCGCCTCGTTGACGCGTGTCCCTCACTCACTCGGAGCAGTTGAGGAACGCGTCCTGACCCTTCCACGAAGGAGTGAACCGATGACCCCTATCGCTGCCGCCGCTGAGAAAGTCCCCGAGCAGCACTACACCCACCACGAGGCCCGGGGCGCGACGATCCACCGGACAAACCCCGTCTTCATCCACCGGGAACTGGAAGCCCTCGACGTCCACATGGGCATGAACGTCGCCGAGGTCGGCACGGGCTCCGGCCTCTCCGGGGGCCTGCTCGCCGAACTCGTCGGACCGACCGGCATGGTCACCAGCCTGGACATCGACCCGTACCTGACGCGGTGGGCCAACCACATCCACGCCGAGCGCGGGGTCAGCAACATCCGCTGCTACGCCGTGGACGGCACCGCCGGCTACCCCGGCCGGGCCCCCTACGACCGCATGGTGGGCTGGTGTACGCCGCCGCTGCTGCCGAAGGCATGGGTGAACCAGGTCAAGGACGGCGGACTGATCGTGGCCACCCTGCCGATCGTGGCCGTGCCGAACCTGGCGATCGGTGCCGTGATCCGCGTCAGCGACGGACAGCCGCGCGTCGAGTCGGTCTTCCCCGGCTCCTACATCGAGACCGGATCCTCTCCTCGCAGCGACTTCTCGGTCCCGGCACGGTGGGTCGACTGGGAGAACCGCGTCCCGGCCACCTCATGGGTGTCGATCGCCTGGCGCGAGCAGGACGACTGGCAGAACTCCGGGGCACGTGGGGTCCTCGACCGCCTGCGGGAGCCCGGCCACACCGAGCAGTACGAGGGAGAAGAGATCAACTGGTCCAGCCTGCGCGTCTGGCTGGCCGCCACCGGCTCCCGGCTGACGATGACCGAGCTCAAAGCCGACGTCATCGGACTCGGGCACTCGACCCGCAACACCGCCGCCGTGATCCAGCAGGACGGCACGATCACCGCCGACGCGACCGACTCGGCCTCCCTGACCGTCCTGCGGGCCTGGCTCGCAGCGTGGGAGGACGCCGACCGCCCCACCCCCGACACCTTTACGGCGAGCCTGATCCCCGACATGGATGGCGACGTCTCCGGCTGGGACCTCCGGCTGGCCCGGTGAACTGACCGCTCCAACCCTCGGGGCGGCCCCATCCCCGGGGCCTCAACACGAGGCGACCAGGCTGAGGTCTGTCCTGCCCTCGGCCTCACTCTGGCCTCACCGGCCCGGCCACCAGCAGTTCCCATGGTGGCCGGTGCCGGGTTGCGGCTCAGCGGCCCTGCAGAGCCTTCACGTTGTTCCCGAAGCTCCACGCCTTCGAGCCGTCCCAGTTAGCCGACCAGGTCATCAGCCCCTTGAGGCCGCCGCCGTAAGTGTTCCACGCCTGGGCCACCGAACCCGGGGCCATATAGCCGCCCCCGGCGCCCGGTTGCGCCGGGAGGCCCGGGACCTGTTTGTCGTAGGGGACCTTGATCGTGGTGCCCTGGACGACGAGGCCCTTGTTGAGGCAGTCCGTCTGCGCGGTGAAGCCCTTGACGGTTCCGGCGGAGTACGAGTCCCCGGAGCACCCGTACATGTTGCCGTTGTAGTACTGCATGTTGAGCCACCACAGACGGCCGTTGTCGGCGTACTTCTTCACGATCGGGAGGTACGCGCCCCAGATCGAGCCGTATGTCACGCTGCCGCCGGTGACATAGGCGGTCTCGGGGGCCATCGTGAGACCGAAGTTCGAGGGCATCCGGGCGAGCACGCCGTCGATGATGCGGATGAGGTTGGCCTGCGAGGTGGACGGCTTGGTGATGTCGCCGTCGCCGGTGAGGCCGGTCTCGATGTCGATGTCGATGCCGTCGAAGTTGTACGTCTTCAGGATCGGCACGATGGTCTCGACGAAGCGGTCGGCGACGGTGCTGGAGCCCAGGTCGATACCGGCGGCCGCGCCGCCTATGGACAGGAGGATCGTGGCGCCCGCCGCCTTGGCCCGGCACATCTCGGTCGGGGTCGCGACCTTGACGGTGGCGTCCATCCCGTCCTCCCACAGGGCGGTGCCGTCCGAGCGGATCACCGGGAAGGCCGCGTTGAGGACGTTGTAGCCGTGGTCGCCGAAGCGGGCGTCGGTGATCGGCGCCCACCCGAACGGCGGATGGACGCCGTTGGCCGCACCGTCCCAGTTCTCCCAGTACCCCTGGAGCACCTTGCCCGCAGGCTTCGGCTTGACCGCGCAGGTCTCCTCCGCCGGCGTGCCCGCCGCCGCGGTGGCGGGCAGCTGGGTGAGGAAGGCCAGGGCCAGCCCAGCCCCCAGCAGTCGTGCCGTTCTCCCTGACATGCCGTGTCGCCTCACGTTTTCCTCCACGCGTCCTTCCGGTCGCGCCCGACCGCACCGGGGCGCGGTGACACCCGGGGGGCAATCGTCGGAGGGCCCGGACCCGCCGTCAATAGGTCTGGACCAAGTTGGGGAGGTGTGCGGGTCAGGCGAGGCGTTCGACGGCGACGAACGCGGCGTCGTCGCCGAGCGAGCCGCCCGCGTGGGCGAGCAGGCTCTCGTGGATCAGCCGGACGAGCCGCTCCGGCTCGGTCTCGTGCCAGGCCGCCACGTTCCCGGCGAGGTCGTAGAAGGCGCCGTGGGAGTCACGCGCCTCGACGACGCCGTCCGTGTAGAGCAGGAGCACGTCGCCGCCGCGGTAGGAGAACGGCTCGGGCGCGTAGTCCTCCTCCGACCGCTCCCCGCCCACCCCGAGCGGGAGCGCCGGATCGCCCACCGTCAGGAACGTGACCTTCCCGTCGCGCAGGAGCAGTGGCGGCGGGTGGCCGCAGCTGATCAGCCTGAGCAGCTGTTCGTCGGCCGGGACCTCCAGGATCGCGGCGGTCACGAAGCCCTCCCCGTAGTCGGGCGCGCCGGTGGGTTCCACGGTGTCCCAGTGGACGGCGTTGTGCAGGTGCGCGACGAGCCTCGGCAGCGGGGGGTTGCGGTGGGCGGCCGCGCGGAAGGCGCCCAGCAGCAGCGCGGCGTCCCCGACGGCGGACAGCCCCTTGCCGCGTACGTCCCCGATCAGGAAGCGCGTCCCGTACCGCCCGGGCGCCACCGCGTAGAGATCGCCGCCGATCTGCGCCTCCGCCTCGGCCGCGACGTACACGGAGGCGATCCGCAGCGCGCCGATCCGGTCCGGGAGCGGCCGGAGCAGGACCTTCTGGGCGACGTCGGCGACCCAGCGGGCCTTGTGCAGGGCCTGCTCGTGCCGTTCGTGGACGGCCCTGAAGGCCACGACGAAGAGGGCGACCAGGAAGAGCGCCACGATCTGCGCCTGGTGGTTGGCCGTCGTCACCCCGCCGAGCAGTGCGCTGAGGGTGATCTGGGCACCCACGGCGAGCGCCCCGGCCAGGGCCGTGAGCCGGACGCCGCCGATCATGGCGGCGAGCGCGGGCGCCACCACGAGCAGCGGCCCCAGCTGGATGTTCTCGCCGGTCAGCAGGTCGAGCACCGTGATCGCCACGACCAGCCCGAACGGTACGGCGAGCAGCGCGGGGCGGTGACGCCACGGCTGCCCGAGACCCGGCGGACGGAGCTGGAGGCGCATGACTCCTGCTTACCTCCCCGGCGCGCCGGGTGCCTCTCCGGCGCGTCCGACACGCGCCCGGCCCCGCGCTTTCGGCTTCCCGGCCGGGGGCCGGGTCCCGGCCCGGGGCCTTGGTTCCGGGGTCTCCGGGGTCTCCGGGGTTTCAGCTCCGGGGTTTCAGCTCCGGGGTTTCAGCTCCGGGGTTTCAGTTCTGGGGTTTCAGCGTGACCTCGGGGCTGGTCTCGGCCGGGAGACGCTCGGCGGGGCAGGTGTCGAGGACCTTGCGCATGGCGGCGCCTTCGTCGGAGGTGACCCAGAGCTTGTACTCCTTCTTCACCGCGATCTGGCGCGCCACGTAGGGGCACGCGAACGACTTGTTCGGGGGGAGCCAGGCGGCGGCGTCCTTGTCGCCCTTGGCCCGGTTGGCGGGGCCGTCGGCCGCGATGAGGTTGAGGGGGTCGTTGGCCAGGGCCTCACGCTTCGCCTGAGTGAGCTTCTGCGCCCCGGTCTGCCACGCGGCCGAGAGCGCCACGGCGTGGTCGATGTCCACGGACCCGCCCCCGCCGCCGCGCTGGAAGGAGATCGTCTTGCCGGTGTAGGGGTCGGCGAGGGTGCCCGAGGTGATCACGCATTTCTTCCCGTCGTCGAACACGGGGTCCTTCAGGTCCCGGCGCAGGATGTCGTTCCGGGTGTCGCACTTGTTGCCCGAACCGGGGGCGTCGGTCTTGTCGGACCAGGCCGTGCCGAACGACTTGGCGCGGTCGTAGCCGTCCTTGGAGGCGGCCGCCTTGACGGGCAGCTCCGCCAGCGCCGCCTTGGCGGTGCCGGGTTTGGCGTCGGTGCCGGAGCGGTGTTTCTCGTCCTCCTCGTCGGTGCAGCCCGCGAGGGCCGTCAGCAGGAGGGTGGCGAAGAGAGCGGAACAGACGCGGACGCGGGCATGGGCACGAGGGTGCAACGGAACCTCATCTCCTCGGCGCGGGTCCGCCCGGAGGCCGACGCGGAATCGCGGCGGAACCACTGGGGGCCCGCGGGATAACTCCGTTCCGGGAGAGCTGTGCCCGGGCCTCGTGGCGGAACCACCGGCTTCCCGCCGCGCCTCGACGCATCCGGGGATCCCGCCCCTTCGGACCCGCGCACCGGCGTACGCGCGAGCGGCGAGGGGCGGCCGGCCCGCGAACGGCAGGCGGCCACCGCCCATGAGGACGGTGGCCGCGTGCGACCGGGGGCTCCGGCCGGGGCGCCCTGGGGTCACCTCTGCAGCGAGCAGGTGGCCTTGGCGGTCTTCTTCGGGTCGCTCTCCGAGCGCGCGGTGAGGACGACCTTGCCGTCCCGGTCGGCGCCCGCCTTGGCGTTCACCGCGACCTCGACGGGCACGGAGGCGCCGGCCTCGGCGGTGGCGAGCCGGTTGGGGAGCCAGGCGGACCAGCCGCGTCCGGCGGTCGTGGCCGACAGCCGGTACACGTCGGAGGAGAGGTACGGGCCGGCGTCGGTGGCACGGCCGGTGTTGGCGAGCGCGAAGGTGCACACGGCACGCCCGTCGGCGGGCCGGCCCTTGGCCTTGCCCTGGCCGAGGGCGAGGCCGCGGGTCTGCGGTCCCGTGCCGTCCAGGGACTTGACGCCGACGCTGTACGACAGCACCCCGGCGGCGTCGCGGCGCACGTCGAGGACGTAGAAGTGCAGCCGGTTGGCCTGGTCGACGTACTCGTACGAGCTGCCGGAGTCGGCTCCGGCGTGCAGCAGGGCGTCGCTGAGCTGCCGGTAGTCCCCCATGGTGATCTTCTGCGGGACGCCGTCGGGGCGCAGGAAGTCCACCATGCCGATGTCCTCGGGGTGGGCGTCGATCACCCAGACGAAGGGGGCCCGGTCCGCGTTCTTGGTCTTGCTGAGCAGGACCCCGTTGTCGGGTGTGAAGGAGTCCATGCCCATGCGGTCGACGACCTCGACGGTGTAGTTGTCGTAGCCGCCGCCGTCACAGAGGGGGTCGGTGTTACGGTCGCAGGCGGGTGACAGGTCGCGGCCCATGGTGATGTTGACGCCGGTGAGGCCGCGCTCGCCGGGCGGCGCGGAGCGCGCGGTGACACGGGCGACGACGAGCCCGGAGCCCTTGAGGGCGTCGCGGTCGAGGCGCAGGACGTTCTTCTCGTCGACGATGCCGAGCTTGAGCTTGTCCCGGAGGACGTGCTGGGCGCCCATCGAACCGCCGGCCGTGGCGGGGATCTGCCAGCGGGTGTGCGGTCCGCCGGGGCCGTTGAACGAACCCCGGGAGAGCATGCCCCAGATACCGGTGTAGGCGCGGCTCAGCGGGGTGCCGTAGGGGTTGTTGTAGTTGTCCCCGATGCCCAGGATGTGGCTGAGTTCATGGGCGAAGGTGGCCATGCCGGAGCTCTCGGCCTGGGTGGACGAGCCGTTCGCGGCGTTGGGCCAGATGCGGGCGGCGGCCTGCCAGGACGTCCACGGCACATAGCGGGTCTTCGCCGCGTTGCCGCCGCCGGGGATGGCGGAGGGCGGCCCCCAGGCGGCGGGCACGTCCTGCGGGGACCGGAATTTCATCGGGCCGAACTCCTGCCAGGCGGAGGACTCGTCCACGCCCGCGGTGAGGTAGAAGACGAAGTCGAACTCGGCCGCCTTGTCGGCGCCCACGTCGGCGACCCAGCCGCGCTTGCCGTCGGTGCGGATGTCCTTGCCGCAGGAGTCGCCGACCGGGCAGGCGCCGGGGTTCATACCGGGCTCGATGCCGTACTGGTAGGACTTCCACGGCATGCGGTAGACGCCGAAGGCGGTCAGGTCCACCCCGACCCGGCCGCCGGAGTCCTCCATCCAGTACTCGTTGATGGTGTGTCCCCGGTTGAGCGCGCCGGGTTTGTTGAGGAAGTTCTCGTAGAACTTGGGGACTTGCGCGCGGGGGATGCCGGAGGCGCTCGACTGCGGGTTGCCGAACCGGGCGGTGCCGGCCGGTTTGCTGACCGAGAACTCCTCGTCGGGGTAGTCCAGGAGCACCAGGGCGCCCTTGAACGTGCGCTTGGTGGGCTTGAGATCGGGGTCGGCCCAGTCCGTTCCCGGCACCGAGCGGTACTCGGCCCAGGTCATGTCGTCGGGGTTGCGCCAGTTCTGCGGATCGATCGGCTGGACGAGGGGCGGTCGGACCCGGGGGGCGTCGGGCGTCGCCCGCGCGGGTCCGGCGGCGGCGAGGGCCACGACGCCGAGGAGCAGGGCGACGATACTCGACCGCCGTAATCGGCGTGCGCGTCTGGGGCGCGGGAACACGGCTCACCTCTTGCCTGAACGTCGACGGATGCGAACATGACAAGCTATTCGAGTGTGCCTAGCGTGGCCAAGGTAGGGCTGAGGGAAGGCGCGACGCCAGAGTGCAGCCGTGACGTTCGTGGGGCGCGGCGGATCCGGGGGGCGGTACGGCGAGGTACGCCCGGTACGGCGAGGTACGCCCCCGCCGACCGGCCGGCCGTGGCGGCGGTGCGCGCCATGGCGACCGGGGACGGCCGAGGAGCCGTCCGTCGTCCGCCACAGCGCGGGGCTTCCGCCGCCGCTCAGGGCCCAAGGGCCGTCAACGGCCCCTCGGGTGACCCTCAGGCACCGGCCACGGGGCGGGGCGCGCGCCGCATGGCCCACAGCTCGGGCCCGCCGCCGGGCAGCCGCGCCTCGCCGAGCACGGTGAAGCCGAAGTGCTCGTAGACGGGGAGATTGGACGGCTTGGAGGACTCCAGGTAGACGGGCATGCCCGCTTCGTCGGCCTTGGCCAGCCCCGAGCGCAGCAGGGCGGCCCCGTGGCCCTGACCCCGGGCGGCCGGGTCGGCGCCGATCACCGCGAGGTACCAGTGGGGTTCCTGCGGTGCGTGTTCGGCGGCGGCCTCGACGGCGTCGCGGAACAGCCCGGCCCGGTCGCCGAGGATCTCCTGGAGCTCCTGGACGGTCTCCGCGTCGGGAACGGCCTTCTCCTGGCCCTCCGGCGCCACCCAGAAGGCGGCCGCCGCGTCGGTGCGCTCGCACACGCCGTGCCGGAGGTACTGCCGGGTGAAGAGGGTCGAGAAGTACCGGCCCAGCCCTGCCTCGCGAGTGGAGTCCTCGGGGAAGAACCAGCGCATCATCGGGTCGTCGCCGAAGGCGCCGGCCAGAGTGCCGCCGATGAACCGGGCGTCGTCGGGCGTCGCCGTCTTCGGGGTGTTGGATATCGCCATACGGCTCATTCTGCACCCCGGATGATCTTCGTCGGCGAGGGGGGTGCCGGGTCGTTCCACGGGCGAATGGGCCACCTGGGCAAGGGAGTCGTACGGACCGCCGGGCGGCCCCCGGGGAGGAGCCGCCCGGCGCGCGAGGGCCCGTCAGTAGTCGATCCGGAACATATAGCGCCGCTTGTCCGGGCCGTGCCCCCGCACGGCTTCCAGGTGCTGGGAGAACCGCGTCGTCACCGTCGCGAGCGCCAGGGGCCCGACCGCCGCCCGCGCCGCCCCGGGGACGCCCGGCAGGCTCAGTTCCGCCGTGTCGATGTAGTGGTGCCTCTTCGTGTGCCGGTCGAGGAAGGCCCGCGCGCGCTCGGCCACCGGACGGGTCGCGTCCTCGCCCAGCAGGAGCAGGACGGCCTGCTCCGCCGTGACGATCTCGAAGGCGCCGTGGAAGAACTCGCCCGCGTGGAACGCGGCGGCGTGCTTCCACTGCTTCTCCAGCAGGTGGCACATGGCGAAGGCGTACGCCTCGCCGTAGTTGGGCCCCGAGCCCAGCACGTAGGTGACGGGCTCGTCGGCCAGCGCGGTGGCGAGGGCGTGGTTGGACTCCTCGGTCTCCTCCAGCGCCGAGTACAGCGCGTCGGGCAGCACCTCGTACCCGGTGCGGACGGCGGCGTGGTCCCCCTCCGCGCCGGCCGCTTCGAGGAACGCGTGGGCGAACTGGCCGAGCAGGACCTGCCGGGGAGGCACGACGGTGTCGTTGCTCCGGTAGGTCCACGCCGTGTGCGCCGTCGCGGCGAGCGGGCTGCCGGCGGTGCGGGTGACGGCGACGACGCGGGCTCCGGCCGCGCGGGCCAGGCCCGCGGCGGCGAGGGACTCCTTGGTGGTCCCCGTGTGCGAACTGACCAGGACGACCGAGCCCTTGCCCAGGGTGGCCGGTCTGCGGTGGGTGAACTCGGCGCTGGTCATGCACCGGACCGGGAACGGCGCCCCGGCCTCCAGCACGAAGTGCGCCGGGCAGGCGTCGGCCAGCGCGCCCCCGCAGCCGACGAGGAAGACGCCGGACACACCCGCCGCGACGGCGCCGGCCGCGAAGGCGCGGATGGCGTCGTACTGGCCGAGCGCGAAGGCGACGGCGTCCTTGAAGTCCTCGGGTATCGGCTGGAGCGGGGTGGAGGTGTCGGTCACGGGTGCCCCTCATCGTCGAAGGCGCGGCACGGGTACGGGCCGCTGCGCGGGCCTGTTCCCCACCCCGCCCCTTCCCGAACCGGGGCTCCGCCCCGGACCCCGGTCCTCAATCTCCCCCAGCTACCGCTGGGAGGTGCCCCCGGACGGGCTGAAAATCAGCCCGTCCGGCGATTGAGGACACCGCGGAGCGCGGAAAAGGGGGCCCGGGGGCGGAGCCCCCGGATGGGGGCACCTCCCAGCGGTAGCTGGGGGAGGGAAGGGGCGGGGTGGGGAAAAGCCCCGCGCAGCGGCCCGGCGCCGCGGGCCGCTACACCGGCCGCCGCCCGTGCATCACCCCCCAGCGCAGCTTCCCGCCACGCACGATCCCCACCCACACCGGCAGGTTCTCCAGCAGATGATCGACGTACCCGCCGCTGATGACCCGCCGCAACTCCCCCTCCCGCACCCCCGTTTCCGCCGTCAGCCGTGTGTAATGCGTGAGCAGCTGCTCGCTGTGGTCCTCGAAGCCGACCTCCGACAGCGCGAGTTCGGTGAGCCTGCGGTGGTACGAGGACGGGGTCGCCAGCGTCTCCACGCCGAGCCGGGCCACCGCCGGGCGGAGCTCCTCCGCGGGGACGTCCTCCGCGGCCATGATGTCGGTGAAGGCCAGCGCGCCCCCGGGCCGGAGGACCCGTACCGCCTCGCCCAGTGCCTTGTCCCGGTCGTCGCTGTGGCAGAGGGCTTCCAGGGAACAGACGGCGTCGAAGTGGCCGTCTGGGAAAGGGACGTCGTGGAACGAGCCGGTGACGACCTCGACGAGACCGTCCAGGCCGCGCTCCGCGTTGGTGGCGCGGTGCCGCTCGTTCTGCGCGGCGCTGAGGTTGAGCGCGACGACCCGGCAGCCGAAACGCTCCGTGAGATAGCGGGCGGTCCCGCCGTAGCCGGAGCCCAGGTCCAGTACGGAGCGGCCGGGGCCCAGCCGGTCGGCGAGCCGGTCCGCCAGCCGTTCGACCGTGCGGCGGGAGGCGTCCGCGACGGGCTCCTCCGGGTGCCGGTAGATGCCGGTGTGGATGTCCTCGCCGCCCCAGATGGAGCGGTAGAAGGCGTCGACGTCGGAGGAGTCGTAGTAGCGGCGCGTCGCGTCCTCGCCCGCGCCCGGGGTGCTGGTGTCCTGGCTCATCGGTGCTGACCTCGCTCGTCGCTGTCGTCCGGCCGGTACCGGCCGGGTTCAGCCTGCCCACCCGGCCGACGGTGATCACAGGGAGAACCGGCCAATGTCCGAGCGGCGCGCACGGCCCGGCGCACACGGTCCGGCGCGCGCCTCACAGCGTCGCCGCCCGCCCCCGGGCTCCCCTCCGAGCGCGCCGGGCGACCTCATCTTCCGGGCCTCCGCCCCGCACGGGCGCCCGGCTTCCCCGGAGCGGGCCGGGAGACCTTGTGACCCTCTGTCCCCCCTCCCGGCCGGACGGCGTGATCGAGCGCATAAATCCGGCCAGACGGTGCTCCGTAACGACGTGATCGGCACTGGTGGGGCCGGTGTGACGCGTGAGAGGTTCGCGCCATGCAGGCCCCCCGAGCCATCCCGGCCGGCCCGGGCCCTGCCGGAGCTCTGGCGCGGGACGATCACGCTGCGTAAGGCGATCGTCCGAATATCGGACAGGCGGGTCGGGTCTTCGCCCACTTGCCCATACTCGTAACCCCCGATCTCGCATATTGGACAGGTACGACCATGAGCCGGACAGTCCCGTCCCCTCCCCCGCCGACCGAGACGTCACCGCAGCAGGGTTCCCCGCTGTCGAACGGACTCAAGCAGCGGCACCTTTCGATGATCGCCCTCGGCGGTGTCATCGGCGCGGGCCTCTTTGTGGGCTCCGGCGCCGGCATCGCCTCGGCCGGTCCGTCGATCGTGCTGGCCTACGCCGTATCCGGGCTGCTCGTGATGTTCGTGATGCGCATGCTCGGCGAGATGTCCGCCGCCAATCCGGTCTCGGGCTCCTTCTCGGTGCACGCCGACCGCGCGATCGGGCGGTGGGCGGGCTTCACCGCCGGCTGGATGTTCTGGACCCTGCTGGTGGTGGGCGTGGCGATCGAGGCGATCGGCGCGGCGCACATCGTGCAGGGCTGGCTGCCGGGCACCCCGTCCTGGATGTGGGTGCTGATCTTCATGGCGTTCTTCTGCGGCAGCAACCTGGCCGCGGTCTCCAACTTCGGCGAGTTCGAGTTCTGGTTCGCCGCGCTGAAGATCGCCGCCATCGCGGCCTTCCTGGTCCTGGGCCTGCTCGCGATCCTGGGCGTCCTGCCCGGCAGCGACTCCCCGGGCGCCGCGCACCTGCTGCACGACGGCGGCTTCCTGCCCAACGGCATGGACGGGCTGCTCATCGGGCTGCTGGCCTCCCTCGCCGCGTACGGCGGCCTGGAGACGGTGACCATCGCGGCCGCCGAGTCCGAGAACCCGGTCGACGGCGTGGCCAAGGCCGTGCGGACGACGATGTGGCGGATCGGCGTCGTCTACGTCGGCTCGATGCTGGTGATCGTCACGCTGCTGCCGTGGAACGACGAGTCCGTCACGGAGAGCGGCCCGTACGCCGCCGTGCTCGACCGCCTGAACGTCCCCGCCGGTGGCCAGATCATGAACGTGGTCGTCCTGATCGCGCTGCTGTCGGCGATGAACGCCAACATCTACGGCTCCTCGCGCATGGCCTACTCGCTGGTGTCGCGCGGCCAGGGGCCGAAGGCCCTGGCCAAGGTCTCCGGCGGGGTGCCGCGCCGCGCGGTGCTGGCGTCGTCCGCGTTCGGCTTCTTCGCCGTCCTGCTGTCGTACTGGTGGCCCACCACGGTCTTCGCCTGGCTGCTGAACATGGTCGGCGGCGTCGTGCTGATCGTGTGGGGCTTCATCGCCGCCTCGCAGCTGCTGCTGCGCCGCCGGATGGAGCGCGAGGCGCCCGGGCAGCTGGTGGTGCGGATGTGGGCCTTCCCGTATCTGACCTGGGTGACGCTGGCCGGGGTGGCCGGTGCGCTGGTCCTGATGGGCCTGGAGTCCGACACCCGCGTCCAGCTGTACTCCACGGGCGGTCTGGCGCTGGCCCTGGCCCTGGTCGGGTACGTCCAGCAGCGGGCGGCCGCGAAGCGCTGAGTCCCGCCACTCGCCACGAAGGCCGGTCGCCCTCCCGGAGAGGAGGGCGACCGGCCTTCGGCGTACCCGGGGCGTGCTACGCCACCGCCACGCCCAGACCCGGAAGGACCCGGGCGCCCGGCAGGCCGGCGAGCAGCGGGCCGGGGACCCAGAGCTTGGAGCCCCGGATCCCGGACCCCACCACGAGCCCGGGGTGCGCGGCGGCCTCGGCGTCCACCAGGACCGGCCAGCCCTCCGGCAGCCCGACGGGCGTGATGCCGCCGTACTCCATACCGGTGTCCGCCAGCACGGCGTCCATGGGCGCGAACGACACCTTCCGGGCGCCGAGGTGCCGCCGCACCAGTCCGTTGACGTCGGCCCGGCCCGTGGCGGGGACCACACAGGCCGCGTAGGTCGTCGCCCCGCCCCGCTTCGCGGCGACGACCACGCAGTTGGCGGAGTCCGCCAGGGGCACGCCGTACGCCTCGCAGAACTCGACGGTGTCCGAGAGCGCGGGGTCGATGCCGGCGATCTCCACCCGGGCGGCGTCCTCCTCCGTCCAGCGGCCGAGCGCGGCGGCGACGGAAGGGGCCATCAGATCGGTCCGGGACAGGGCGGGAAGGACCTCGAGCGTCGTGTTCATGGCCCCATCCAACCGCACCGGCGCCACCGGGCCGCCGGGGGGCGGATCAGGTCCCCGCCGCCCGGCGCCCGGCCGGGAAACGGCGCACCTCCGGGGACAGCAGGGCCGCCGAGGTGGCGAGGACGACGAGGCCGGCGCAGCCCAGCAGCGCGGTACGGGGGCCGGTGGCCGCGGCGACCGGACCGGCCACCAGCAGGCCGAGCGGGGCGAACGCCAGGGAGCCGAACCAGTCGTAGGCGCTGACCCGGGAGAGGGCACCGACGGGCACCTCGCGTTGCAGCGTCGTCGCCCACAGAACCCCGAAGACGTCGCCCGCGACGCCCGCGGCGAACGCCGACACGGCGGTCGCCCAGACCGGGGCGCCCGCCCCCAGCAGCACCATGGGCGACGCCGCGGGGAAGGTGGCCAGCACGGCGACCAGGACGGGGCGCCGCGCGCGGAGCCGGATCGCCATGGCGGCGCCCACGAGCGTGCCCACCGCCTGCGCGGCGACGACGAGGGACCACTCGCGCGCCCCGGCGGGGCTCCGGCCGCTCGCCAGCGGGCCCAGGACGCCCACCGTGGCGTTGACGGCCGCGACGACGAACGCGTACTGGGCCACCACGACCCACAGCCACTGCCGGGAGGTGAACTCGCGCCAGCCGTCCCGGAGGTCGCCCCACCCGGAGCCGGCGCGCCGGCGGTGGGCCCGGACCGGCCGGACGGCGGCGATCAGCACGGCGCTCACCAGGAACGAGAGCGCGTCGAGGGCCAGCGCCCAGCCCGCGCCCGCCCAGGCGACGACGGTCCCGGACAGGGCCAGGCCGAGCACCATGGCGACGTTCGTGCCCATCCGCAGCAGAGCGTTGGCCTCCGTCAGCCGGTCGCGGGCGACGATCTCCGGGACCACGGCGGTCATGGCCGGGGAGAAGAGCGCGGTGGCGGTCCCGGCCGTCGCCGCGAGCAGGGCCATGGCGGGGAGCGGCGCGTGCCCGGTCAGGGTCATGACGGCGAGGCCGGCGTAGGCGAGCGCGCCGGTGGTCTCCGCGACGACCATGAGGCGTATACGGGGTATTCGGTCCGCTATGACGCCGCCGACCAGGACGAAGAGCAGTTGGGGAAGCATCTGGCAGGCCAGCACCAGGGAGAGTTTCCCCGGGGTGGCGCCGGGCAGTTCCAGCACGGCGAACGCCAGGGCCACCCGGGCGAATCCATTGCCGAGGACGGACACCGTCCGGGCCCAGGAGAGGAGTTGGAAGTTCCGGTCGCGGAGCGGAGCCGGCGCGGCCGGGGGCACGGGTGCGGAGGGCGGCGACGGCGGTGCGGGCCGTCCTGATGAGCGACTCACTCCGTCAGTGTGCGTCGGCCCCGGGAAGAGACACCGGCCTTTTCGGGCAGAGAGTCACTATCCGGCCACATCTCACCAGCTTCTCCGTAACCCCCGGAGAGGGACATTACGGGGTCTAGCATGGGTGATCGGACATGCTCAAGGACATTCCGGAAAGCCGCCCACCGGGCTCGGCGGTACGGGAGGGGCCGATGGGAGCACATGGGCCAACAGTTCTGGACAATGCGATAAGCCATTACTACGACCGCGTCCAGACGGCTCTCCATCATGTGGCGGAGAGCCGCGGCGCCGACGCCCGGAAGGGCTTCTCCCCCGGCCCCCTGCTGCCTCCCCCGACCGACCGGTTCCATGACTTCCTGTCCGTATCCGGCCTGGCGGCGACCGGACTCGGCGAGCACCACGGGGTGCGGCTCACCCTGCTGGACCTGATGCGCAATCCCGGGACGAGAACCACGAAGACCATGGCCTCGCTGGTCATCGTGGCCCGCGCCGCGCACCACGTACGGGAGACCGGGGAGCCCCTGATGCTCCTCACGCCCTCCTCCGCGAACAAGGCCACCGCCCTGCGCGACGCCGTCCTGCGCGCCGTCGGCCACGGCCTGGTCACCCGCGACGAGTTGCGCATCGCCTGCGTGGTCCCCGCGGAGTCCGCCCACAAGGTGTGGCGGTCCGGACTCTCCGACGACCGGGAGCTGCGCCGCCGCAATCCGGTGCTGGTGCACGCCGGTGCCGGCGCCGCCGTCAAGGCCCTGGCGGGCGAGGCCGCCGGGGAGCCCGCGGCCCGGATCGAGCGGCTGACCGGCGTCCGCGTCTGGCACACCCTCGACCTCGACAACTACCGCGCCCCGGACACCGTACGGGCCTGGTTCGAGGACGAGTTCCTGCCGCCGCCCGCCGGTGTCCGCTGGCACTCCCACGCCGTGTCCAGCGCCTTCGGGCTCCTCGGCCACCACTTCGGCACCGGACTCCTCGCCGCGGAAAGGCCGGGCGCGGCGCGCCCGGCGCCCGGTTACCTCCTGATCCAGCACCTCGCCACCCCCGATATGGTGCTCGACCTGCACCCGGAGGAAGGGCTCCCCGCGTACGCCCGGGACGGCGCGACCGGCCTCTTCACGCAGGACCGGAACCCGCGCTTCCCCTCCGTCGCCGACGACCCGGCGGAGACCGTCGACCCCACCTTCTACACCAGGTCGCCCGCCACGGCCCCCGCGATGAGCGAGATCGTCCGGGCCCAGGGCGGCGGCGGCCTGGTCGTCTCCCGGCACGAGTGCCTCGGGCGGTACGCGGAGGTCCGCGCCCTGGTGGCGCCCGCCGGGGTGCCGCTGCCCGCCGACCCGGCGCGGCTGCGCGAGTGGTCGCTGGTCATGGCGGTGACGGGCACGCTGCTCGCCGTCGAACGCGGCCTGGTGGAGGCCGACGAGGTCGTCGTGCACGGCAGCGGTTCCTACACGGCCGACGACTTCGCGCCGCTGCCGCCCACCGCGCGGCGGACCGCCACAAGCGTCTCCGACGTCGCGGACGCGCTCCACGCGGCCGCCCGGCGATGAGGCGGCGAGGATGCGCACCGGGATCGTGATCCTCCCCGAACACCCCTGGCCGGCCGCCCGCCGGCACTGGCTGCGCGCCGAGGAGCTCGGTTTCCACCACGCCTGGACGTACGACCACCTCTCCTGGCGCTCGCTGCGCGACGCACCGTGGTTCGGCGCGATACCACTGCTGGCCGCGGTCGCCGCGGTCACCACCCGGATCCGGCTGGGTCCCCTCGTCGCCACCCCGAACCTCCGGCACCCGGCGGTGCTGGCCAAGGAGCTCATGACGCTCGACCACATCGCGGGCGGCAGGGCCGTCGCGGGTCTCGGCGCCGGAGCGGCCGGTTCCGACGCCCGCGCGCTGGGCGGCCCCCCGCTCTCCCCCGCCCGGCGGGCCGCCCGCTTCGAGGAGTTCGTCGCCCTGACGGACCGGCTGCTCGGCCAGGACCGCACCGACCACGAAGGCCCCTTCTACACCGCCCGGGGCGCCCGTACGATCCCCGGCTGTGTGCAGCGCCCCCGCCTCCCCTTCATCATCGCGGCGACCGGGCCGCGCGGCATGCGGCTGGCGGCGCGGCACGGGCAGGGCTGGGTGACCCATGGCACCGCCGCCGGGCCCGGCGAGCTCCCCGAGGCCGAGGTGCTGCCCCTCCTGGCCCGGCAGTCCGCCCTGTTCGGGGACGCCTGCGAACAGGCCGGCCGCGCCCCGGCGGAGGCCGGCCGCATGGTGCTCGGCAGCCGGCTGGTCCCCGGTCTCACGGACTCCGTGGACCGGCTGCTCGGCTTCGCGGCGGAGTGCGCCGCGCTGGGCTTCACCGACCTGGTCCTCCACCGGCCCAGGCCCTCGGGGGTGTTCGCCGGGGACGTCACGGCCTTCGAGGAGGTCGTGGCGGCCGCGATCCCGCAGGTCGAGCGGCTGAAGCCGCCCCCGGGCGGCTGAATCCGCGGCGGAAGGACCGGAGCGGAAGGACGAGGAGAGGCGGAGCGGGCGTGACGACGGACGAGGAGACCCCGCCCCCGGGCGGACCCGGCATCGGCGACTACGGCCGGACGTTCGGCGAGGTCTACGACGACTGGTACCCCCCGGAGTTCGGCGACGGCACGGCGGCCGTGGCGGCGCTGGCGCGCTTCGGAGCCGGCGGCGAGGCCCTCGAACTGGGCGTCGGCACCGGCCGTATCGCCATACCCCTCGCCCGGCGCGGCGTCCGCGTCCACGGGGTGGACAGCTCGCCCGAGATGCTGCGCCGGCTGCGCGGAAAGCCCGGCGGGCACCTGGTGCGCACCGTGCTCGCGGACATGGCCGACTGCGACCTGGGCCGCCGGTTCACTCTCGTCTACTCCGTCTTCAACAGCCTCTTCTGCCTCCCCGACCAGGCCCGGCAGACCGCCTGCCTCGCCGTCGCCGCCCGCCATCTGGCACCCGGCGGCCGCCTCGTCGTCGACCACCAGATCCCCGCCGGCGTCTCCCCCGGGATCTCCGCCCGGCACTTCCACACCGAGGAGGACCGGTTCCGCTTCTCCCTGGTCGACTGCGACCCGGTGACCCAGGTGATGGACCGGCGCACCGTGGTCGTCACGGACGGCGACACCGTCTCGTACCGGTCGGTCATCCGCTATGTGTGGCCCGGCGAGCTGGATCTGATGGCCGCGGCGGCGGGGCTGGTGCCGCTGGCCCGCGCGGCCGACTGGAAGGGGTCGCCGATGAGCGCCGACAGCCCGGGGTGCGTGTCCGTCTACCGCCACCGGGCACCCGGGGAAGGGGCGAAGGCGTGACGGGCGAGGAGCGTCCCCCGGTCCCGGCCAGGTCGGCGCCGCCGTCCCGCGCGCTGCTGCGGGCGCGGTACGCGTGGGACACGGCTCCCCGGCTGGCGGGCGTGCGCGTCCGGTGGGACGGCGCCGTGCACGCCCGCCTGACGGCCTGCTCGCCGCCGCACAGCCCGGTGCGGCTGTGTTACGAGGGGCTGGGCGACGGCTCGCGGCACGTGCTGCCGTTCCTCCGGCAGCGGGGCGTGGAGACGCGGGAGACGCGGCCCGGCGCGCCCGTGGACGTCCGGCTGTCCGGGCTCCCCGCCCGGCGGGTGCCCCCACCGGGGCCGGCCACGCTCGTGCTGCCGTTCCGGGTGCGGCTCGTCGTCCCCGTGGGCGACGGGCCCGAGGCCCTGCGCGCCCGGATCTCCGCGCGCGAGCGCCGGACCTTCCGCGCCCGGCGCGCCGCCCGGGGGTGGACGTGGGAGACCTGCGCCGATCCGCGCGCCTTCGACCACTTCTACCAGCGGATGCACCTGCCCACCATGCGGCGCCGGCACGGCGACGCGACCCGGGGACTGCCCGCCGGCCTCGCCTACGAATGCCTCTTCCGGAGGGGGATCCTCTTCTTCCTGGTCGAGGACGGCACCCGGGTGGCCGGGGTGCTGTGCGCCCTCACCCGGCCGCGCGTCCTGACGATGCGGCTGCTCGGCGTCCTCGGCGGCGCGGAGCGGCACTACGCGGACGGCGCCGTACGGGCGCTGACGCACTTCGCGCTGGAGTGGGCGGAGGCGCACGGCTTCTCCCACGTCGACCTGTCCGGCTGCGAGCCCTTCCTCAGTAAGGGGATCTTCCAGTTCAAGCAGCGGTTCCATCCGGAGTGCCGGCTGCCGGACGACCACTTCGGCGGCAAACGGCTAGTGCTCCGTGTCCTGCGGGACACCCCGGCGGTACGGGACCTCCTGGTGGCGAACCCGGTGCTCGCCTGCGGCGACGACGGCCTGGAGGCCCTGTACCCCCATGACGCGGACCGGCCGCCCCGTACCGAACTGGCGTGGCGGTGCCCGGGCGTACGCCGCGCCCGGCACCTACCGCTGGACACCTTCCTGCGGGACACGGCGGGACGGGCCTGAGGGACCCGAGGGATCTGAGGGAGAGATCATGACGGCGACGGCGGGGCACCACCCCTGGTTCGGCTCGTACCTTCCGGACCGGCCGGGCCCGGCCCTCGTCCGGGAGGTCCTCGTCGAGGAGATGCGCGACCTGGGCTTCCACGAGGGGCTGGTGTCGGCCCGGCCGCTGCTCGTCCCCCCGGGCAGCGCCGCGGAGCTGTACGGCGCGGCCGCGCGGCTGCTGGACCTCCTCCGCCGGGCCCTGCTGGCGAGCGGGCCCACGGCGCGGCACCGGATGGCCGCGCTGGGCGTGGACGAGTCGCTGCACCCCTTGTTCGTCGACGCGCGGCTGGAGGAGCGTTACTGCGGCTGTATGGCCCGCCCGGACGCGGTGATCGGTGCGGACGGTCCGCGGTTCCTGGAGTTCAACGTCGGTGGGGCGGTCGGCGGGGCCGTCCACACGCACATGATGACGCGGGCTTGGCGCCGCGTGTACGGCGGCGCCCCGCCCTTCGACGGCCCTTCGCTGTTCGGGGCGCGCCGCCGGCTCTTCGCCGCGGTCGGCGAGGAGCTGCGGCTGCCCCCGGCCGTCGCCCTGCTGGGCACGGTCCGCGACCTGCCCGGGGTGGGCAGCGCCCGCTACTTCGACGTCGAGGTCGACCACCTGCGGCGGCACGGCTTCCGGGCCGAGTTCTTCGAACCGGAGGAGCTGGACCGGGCGTACGACCCCACGGGCGGCTTCCGGTTCCCCCTGGGCCTGCGGCACTTCACGGTCACCGAATGGCGCGAGCACGGCATCGACCTGGCGCCGGTACGCCGGGCGCTCGACGCCGGGTGCCTCTTCCTGGCGCCGCAGACCGCTTTCCTGATCTCCAACAAGAAGGTTCTCGGGTGGGTGTCGGAGGGGCTGCCCTGGATGACCGGCGCCGACCGGGCGCTGGTGCGCCGCTACCTCCCCTGGACCAGGGTGGTCCGCGACCGCCGCGTCGGCTGGCGCGGCCGGGAGCACGACCTGGGCGAGCTGCTGCTGCGCCGACGGGCATGCTTCGTGCTCAAGAAGGCCGTCGGCATGTGCGGCGACGGCGTGCTCCTGGGGCCGTCCACCGACCCCGCGGTGTGGGAGCGCGCCGTGGGGCGGGCGTTGCGGGAGGAGGACAGCATTGCCCAGGAGTACGTGGAGGCGGGGCGGTGCGCGACAGAGGTGACCGACGGGACGGGGTCCGGCACCCGTCCCGCGACGATCGCCCCGCTCCTCGGCCCGTACGTCGTCGCGGGCAGGCCGGCGGGCTGTCTGGTCCGCTATTTCGCGTCGGGCGAGAGCGGCATCGTCAGCATGTACGGCCACGGGGCGCTGATCAATGTGCTGGTGGCCGCGGGCTGACCGGGGTGCCGCCCCCTTCGTCTCAGAACGCGGAGTTCGCGGACCAGCGCATCAGCAGCTCCTCGTCCCCCTCCACCCGGAGGGCGTCCGAGTCGGGGCCGAGGCGCCCGTACAGGAACAGCAGCAGATCCGCGGCGGCCCCCTGGACGGACACGTCGGCGGCCGGGTGCGCGGCCTCCGGGTACGGGCCCGTCTCCACGGTGAAGCCGTCGGAGCCGAGGCGGACGAGCCAGTCGCCGTCGCCGTCGGCGCACCGGAAGCGCAGGGTCTCTCCGGCCCCGCGCAGCTCGGCCACCTTGGGGGCGAAGAACGCGGCGTGGGGCAGGTTGACGAGGAACTCGTCGACGCCGTCGGCGGCCAGGTCGCGGTCGATCACGGGGCTGAGGCCGAGGGCGCGCTCCGCGTCGGTGCGGTGGACCAGGGTCTCGAACAGCATCCGGCGGATCCAGAACCTGGCGTGCTGGTCGGCTCCCCAGGCCCACATCGGGGCGTCCGGGTCGAGCTCGGCGAAGGCGCTCGCGGCCTCGGCGGCGCTGTCCGCCAGCCAGTCCGGGTAGCCGTCCTCGCTCGCCGGGAGCCGCAGCTCCACGTCGCGGCTGCGCGGCGGTTCCTGGATGCGCCCGCGCAGGAGCACGGAGAACCAGCGCTGCACACTGCCGGTGTGCCGGACGAGGTCGGCGAGCGTCCAGCCCGGGCAGCCGGGCACCGGGGTGGCGAGATCGGCATCCTTGACCGCCGCGACGAACGCGGCGGTCTCGGCGGCGACGGCGTCTCGGTGGACGGCGGGGGCGGATGCCCGGCCCGATCGGTTCGACATGTGTTTCGCCGCGCTTCCTGCTGCTCCGGCCCGGCAGCCTGACCTGCGGGCGTCTTGGGGCAGCCTGCCACAGTGGGGCGTGCGGCTTGTGGGCGGGCGGGGGTTCTTTCCCCTACCCGCCCCTTCCCGTAACCGGGGAGATCCCCGGGCCCCCGTTCCGCGCTCCGCGCGGTGTCCTCAAACGCCGGACGGGCTGAATTTTCCGCCCGTTCCGGGCAACAAATCAGCCCGTCCGGCGTTTGAGGACCGGGGTCCGGGGCGGAGCCCCGGTTCGGGAAGGGGCGGGGTGGGGAACAAGCCCGCCGCAGGCGACCCCTAGGAGACCGTGGTCCCCGCAGGGCTGCCCTGACGAGGGACGTCGGCATGGGTCACGGCCGCGGCGTCGGCATCCGCACCGAGCGGATCAGCCCCCGGCAACCCCGCCTCATGAGCCCGCACCCCAGCCCGTACCGCCCAGAAGTAGAAGCCCAGGGCCGACAGCCCGACCAGCGCGATGTCGACACCGCCGGGAAGCACCCCGTGGCCGCCGAACTCCTCGCTGCCGAGGGCCGACAGCAGGGACATCCACAGCAGGAATCCGATCATCCACCAGGCCGGGGCGAACTGCCTGCGCAGGTCGGTCTCGCCCTTGCGGCGCAGTACGAGCGCGGCGATGGGGACCGAGAGCAGAGTCAGCAGGGTCACCTTGCCGGTGTTGGGCCACTTCGACCAGTACAGGGCGCAGGCCGCGAAGGCGAAGATGAGCGGGCAGAGGACCTTGGCGGCGGGCAGCCGGAAGGGGCGGGGCAGGTCGGGCTTGGTCTGCCGGAAGACGCCGACCGCGATGGGGCCCATGAGGTAGGAGACGACCATCGCCGCGGAGACGACGCTGGCCAGGGCCTCCCAGCTGTGGCCGATGGTCAGCAGGAGCAGGACGGAGAAGCCCAGGTTGAGCCACATGGCGGGGCGGGCGACGCCGTAGCGGGGGTGCACCTCGGCGATCTTCTTGGGGAAGAAGCCGGTGTCGGCGAGGTTCTGGGCCAGGTAGGCGGCCGAGGCGACGTTGCCGATGTTGGCGCCGTTGGGCGAGATGAAGGCGCCGAACTGGAGCATGGTGACGACCCAGTGCAGCATCAGCAGCTTGGCGAGGTCGGCGAAGGGCGAGGAGAAGTTGACACCGCTCCAGCCGCCGGCCTCGGCGAGCTTTTCCGGGGGGACGGCGCCGAGGAAGGCGACCTGGAGGGCCAGGTAGATCACCAGGCCGAGGGAGAGGGCGCCGACGAGGGCGAGGGGGATGGCCCGGCCGGGGTTCTTGGCGTTGCCGCCGAGGTTGACGACGGCCTGGAAGCCGTTGAAGGCGAAGACGACGCCGGAGGCGCTGACGGCGGTGAGGACGGCGGACCAGCCGTTGGGGGCGAAGCCGCCGTGCGAGGTGAAGTTCTCGGTGTGGAAGCCGGAGGCGATGAGCGCGGCGACCGCGAGGACCGGGATGGCGAACTTGACCAGGGTCAGCAGGTTGTTGGCCCGTGCCAGCAGCTCGACCGACCAGTAGCAGGCCAGCCACAGGGCGACGGTCAGGAACAGGGCCATCGCGATGCCGGTGCCGGAGAGGCTGCCGTCGGCGACCAGCCCGCGGGCCCAGCCGAAGCTCCACGAGGACATGTACTGGGTGCCCGCGATGGCCTCGATCGGGATCAGCGAGGCGGTCGCTATCCACACCGCCCAGCCGGTGATGAAGCCCAGCACCGGGCCGTGCGAGAGGGAGCCGAACCTGGCCATGGCCCCCGGCAGCGGATAGGCGGCGCCCACCTCGGCGTACGACATGGCGATCATGCCGATGAAGATGGCGCCGATCACCCAGGCGACCAGGGCGGCGGGCCCCGCGACCTGCGCCGCCTGACCGGCCCCGAAGAGCCAGCCGGAGCCGAAGATCGACCCCAGCCCGATCATGATCAGGGCGAAGAGGCTCAGGCCCTTTCGATTGGCCGCGCTCAGGTCCACGACGTGCTTTTCCGTTCTGCCGGGAGACAAGATCTGGAGGCAGCCTTGAGCGACTCTCCGGTCGTGCGGCTGCCATACCTGCTGCATTGGCTCGCGCCGACCGACGGCGCCATTTTCCGGATCGAGTGCGCACGGAGTGAGTTCCGCCACTCGCGCTGAATTCCGGCCCCGTCGGCTTTGCCGACATCGGGCCCCCGGGAGCAACACACCGGGATTTGCGTGACGGGGCGGGGAAATTCGCACAGCGATTTCCCCGTCCGTCGGCGACGAGATCGCCGAGGACGCAATAGCGACGGCCGTCATCGTACGGTAATTCGAGGAGCGGATCCAAACGCGACGGGGCGCTCCATTAGGGCCGTGACCAGGCCATTACCGCCGGTCAGGCCCGCTCCGTACCGCGCTGAACCTGAGGCCCGGTGCGGTACGGACGAACGGGGTGGTCCGGCGTCCGTCCCGTACCGCCGGCGGGTGGTCCGGGTCAGCCGCGCGCGGACCTGGCCAGGGCCTCGCGCACCGCCTCCTCCGTGCGGCCGACCACGGCCGAGCCGTCGTCCGCGGTGATGAGGGGGCGCTGGATCAGCCGGGGGTGGGCGGCCAGGGCGGCGACCCAGCGGTCTCGCGCCGGTTCGTCGCGCGGCCAGTCCTTGAGACCGAGTTCCTTGGCCTCCGGCTCCTGGGTGCGCGTGATGTCCCACGGCTCCAGCCCGAGCCGGCCGAGGACGGCGCGGATCTCGTCCTCGTCCGGTACGTCCTCCAGGTAGCGGCGCACGGTGTACGCGGCACCCTCCGCGTCCAGCAGGCCGACCGCGCCGCGGCACTTCGAGCAGGCGGGATTGATCCAGATCTCCATGGCGCACACGGTATCGCGGAGCCGCCGGGGCTCCCCGAGGACCGATGGCGCGAAGGGCCCGACGGCTCAGGGACTGACGGCGAGGACGATATAGGCCGCCAGGAGGGAGAGGTGCACCCCGCCCTGGAGCGGGGTGGCGCGCCCCGGGATCACCGTGAGGGTGCCGACGGCGACGGTGAGGGCCAGCAGCACCATGTGGGTCGCGCCCAGGCCGAGGACGAGCGGCCCCTCCAGCCAGACGGAGGCCACCGCGACGGCGGGGATGGTCAGGCCGATGCTGGCCATGGCCGAGCCGAGGCCGAGGTTGAGGCTGGTCTGGACCCGGTCGCGGCGGGCGGCGCGCACGGCCGCGATCGTCTCGGGCAGCAGGACCAGCAGCGCGATGACGACACCGACGACGGAGGCGGGCAGCCCGGCGGCGGCCACCCCGGACTCGATGGTGGGCGAGACCCCCTTGGCCAGGCCGACGACCGCGATCAGCGCGACGGCGAGGAGGCCCAGGCTGGTCAGCGCGGCGCGGGCCGAGGGCGGGTCGGCGTGGTCGTCGGTGTCGATGACCTCGCCCTCGGCGGTCACGGGCAGGAAGTAGTCGCGGTGCCGGATGGTCTGGGTGGCCACGAACAGCCCGTAGAGGATCAGCGCGGCGACGGCCGCGAAGACCAGCTGGGCCGGGGAGAACCGCGGCCCCGGGGTGCTGGTGGTGAAGGTCGGCAGGACCAGGCTCAGGCCGGCGAGCGTGGCCACCGTGCCGAAGGCCGCTCCCGTGCCCTCGGCGTTGAACACCGCGACCCGGCGCTTGAGCGCTCCCACCAGCAGTGACAGACCGACGATGCCATTACAGGTGATCATCACCGCGGCGAAGACCGTGTCCCGGGCCAGTGTGCTGCTCTTGTCACCTCCGTCGGCCATCAGCGTCACGATGAGGGCCACTTCGATGATGGTCACCGCGATGGCCAGCACCAGCGACCCGAAGGGTTCGCCGACCCGGTGCGCGATCACCTCCGCGTGGTGCACGGCGGACAGCACCGCGGCGGCCAGACAGCAGCTGACCAGCACCACCATTCCGGTGGGCAGGGCGCGCCCCCAGGTCAGGGCGAGCACGACGGCCGCCAGGACCGGTGCGAGGGTGGGCCAGTGCCGGGACAGCGAGCGGGGCCGAAGGTTCATGGGGCGATCTTCGCAGATTGCCCCATGAAGACCGATTCAGCACACTTGACGGCCCTACGGCATGCCTGGTGGCCCTACGGCATGCTTGACGACTCCACGACCGTACTTTCGGACGAGCCGGCCCCATCGCCCGGCCGAGGCGGGGGCGGCGGACGGGGCCGGACCTCCCGTCACCCCACGTCGCCCGGCCGCCCGGACACGACCGGGTGGGCGGGGCCCGGCTTCAGGTCACCGCCCGGCGGCTCCGCTCCGGCGCCTTCCCTGTTCCTGCACGAACCGGCCAGGGACTTGGCCATGGAGCTCAGGGTCTCGTTGCGCAGGTCGTCGTCCCTGGAGATTCTGGCGGCGAGATAATTGCCGAAATGGAGGTAATGGGTGGTCACCAGCCGGTCCTGCTGCGCCGTCAGCCGCTTCGAGGTCTCCTGGAACATCCGCAGGAAGATGTACGCCACGAAATTCGTCAGGATGCCGGCGACCGCGCCCACCCCGCCGGTGATCAGTTTTGCCGAGGTGTCGGCCTCGCCGGATCCGCTGACCTGTTTGAGGCTGTACCCGATGATGACGAAGCCCGACAGGATGCAGAACAGGCCGAACAGGAAGATGATGCGCCCTTGCGACAGCGTCTGGCTCTGATGCCGTTTCACCTGTAGCTGGTTCAGCCTGAAGAGCTTGTACGCGAACAGGTCCACGGGCTGGTGCTCGAAGTCGACGAGGTCCTTCTCGTCGTCGATGTTCTGTATGTCCACCGTCACCTCGCCCGCGGCGGACAGCATGAAGCCGCCCAGCGCCGTGACCAGCAGGCTGTACAGCGCGATCGGAACGGTGAGGGGGCGGGTGTCCTTGTCGAGCTTCACATACAGGATGACCATGCCGACGGCGGCCAGGCATCCCACGGCCACCAGGGCGACGCCGACGATGAGCCTGCGGGAGCGTCTGTCCTTGAGCCCCGCGCGACGTGCGTCGAGGAGCTCCAGGTGCTCGGACACCCAGGCGTGCAGCTCCGGGTCCTTCGGGGGTGCGGCCGCCCCGGACCCGTCCGGGAGGTTCCCGGTCCCGGTGTCTTCGGCGGCCCCGGCCGGCGGGAGGTCCCTTCGCCGTCCCGGCGACCTGAACATGCCCATCACGGCCCTCCCTTCCCCTGGCCGTGCAGGAGGGTAGGTCCCACCATTCTCGTCCGTCCGGCCGGATCCCGCGATCGCGACGCCCTCCGGCGGGGCCCCTCCGGTTCCCTCGGACCGCCTCCTAGGGCCGCCTCCCAGGGGCTCCCGTCCCGGGTGCCGGGCAGGGCGATGACGGGCAGGTCCGCGGCCGGCAGCCGGCCGGGGCGGGGGCCGGCCGTCAGACGTACCGGGCGCCTCACCGCCTCGCCCGAAGGACCGGCCGGACCGGCCGCCGCGCGGCGGGCCCGCCCGGGTACCTCGTACCCGGGCGGGCCCGCTTCCGTGTGGTCAAGGGGCCGGTGGTCAGCCGAAGAAGACGGAGGAGACGGTGTTGTCGAAGCCGATCGCGGCGAGGTCGGCGACGTCTCCGTCGACCACCTTGGACTTGCCGGTGCAGTCGCGCCCGGACCAGATCTTGAGGCTGCCCCGGGCCTGGAGGGAGGACGCCACGTCGTCGCGCGCGACGTTCTGGCAGCCCTTCCCGGCCAGGCCCTGGGAGGGATCGCCGAAGTTCCGCTCGTCGAAGAGGACGACGCTGGCGGCGGGTCCGGGCCGGGAACCGGTGCCGGTGTCCCCGGACCCCGTGCCGGCCTTCTTGCCGTCCGGGGTGACGCCGAACCAGGTGCCCCCGACGCCCTGCCCCTTGGTGTCGCCGGGCCGGGTGTCCTTGGCGAAGCGGTAGACCGGCCAGCCGCCGACCGTGACCTGGCGGGTGCCGTCGTCCCGCTTGACCACGCCGACCTTCGACTTGTCGACCCCGTCGAGGAAGATCTTGCCGCCGGGCGCGACGACGACCGGCGGCCAGGTGACCGCGCACTCGCCGTTGCACGTGGACTTCGACGGGTTCGCCGTGTCCTTGTCGAAGCGGTAGAGGGTGAAGCCCGCGCCGTTGACGACCACGGGGTCGAGCGCTCCGGCCTTGGCCGCGGAGAGCTGCACCCAGCGGGTCGCCTCGGGCTTCACCGCGGGCTTCCCGGGCTCGTTGGCCCAGTCGCCGGTCCCGGCGGGGGCGTTGTTCTTCTTCGCGGTGCCGCTGAGGAGGTTCAGGTCCTGCCCGGCGGACTGCCCGGCGCCCGCCGCCGAGGTCGCGGCGGCCGGCGCCGAGGAGTCCTTGTCGTCGCCACCGCCGCAGGCGGTGAGCAGCAGGGCGCAGGCGGCGGCCGACGTCACGATCGCCACGGTGTGCTTGCGGAACATGTGAGATCCCCCCTGTCGTGGTGGCCCCGGACCGGACCGGCGCCGTCGTCCCCCTGTACGGAGCCGGCTCCGCGAAGTCCTCAGCCGGTTACCGTCCCGGTACACGACACGGACCGGATGCGGACGATGTCGCGGGGCACGCGTCCTCCGGCTCCTCCCCCGTCTCCCCCGCCCCGGTGGTATACGCCCGCTCCGTCCGGCTCGTGCCGCGCCGGGCACCCGCCGAAGAGAAGGTATGAACCACATGCACGGCACCCTGCACCGGGCCTCCGGCAGGCTCTTCCCCGGCGGCACCAACCAGTACGGCGCGCTGCCGGCCGCTTTCGTCCTGCTGACGGTCGTCACCGGCATCGTGGACGCCGTCAGCTATCTCGGCCTGAACCACGTCTTCGTCGCCAACATGACGGGGAACGTCGTCTTCCTGGGGTTCGCCCTGGCCGGTGCCGCGAACCTGTCGGCCTGGGCCTCCCTGCTGGCCATCGGCGCCTTCACGGCCGGGGCGTGGACGACCGGCCGGCTGGCGCGGCGCGTCCCGGACTCCGGGCGGCTGTTCACGGCCGTCACCGCCGCCCACGCCGTGCTCGCCGTGGCCGCGCTGGCCGTGGCGCTCGTCGCGGGCCACCGGTCGACCGGCGCGCGGGCGGTGCTCACCGCCCTGCTCGCCCTCGGGATGGGCATGCAGAACGCCGTCGTCCTCAGGCTCGCCGTCCCGGACTTCACCACCACGGTCCTCACCAGGACCCTCACCGGACTCGCCGCCGACCCGCCGGGCCCCGCCACCACGCGCCGGCTCGTGTCCCTCGCGGCGATGCTCACCGGCGCGCTGTGCGGCACTCTCCTCCAGCTCGGCCCGGGCCCCGGGGCGGCCCTGGTACCGGTCGTGGCCCTGCTGATCTGCGTGGCGGCGGCCACGTGAGGCCGGCACGGCCGGACGCCGGGATCCCCGGCCCGCCACGCGACGCCCACGCCGCCCACGCCGCCCTCGGACACCGGGACGGGCCGGATCCCGTCCGCCGAAAGGCCCCGGGCGGCCGCTTCACGTCCGCCCGGTGGCAGCCTGGGAACGCCGGAGCCCCGCCGCCGGTCCCAGCGCGCCCGGCCCACCGCGCCCGGCCAAACCCGCGCTCACCCCACCGCGCTCGGCCGCCGCTCCCCCGCACTGCCGTCCCGCGCCCCCGGGATGTCCCGCACCCCGCCCCCGGCCGCCAGCCGCTCCTGCAGCCGCGCGTGCCGGAACTGGTACACCGCCCCCACCTGCCGCAGCACGCCCCTCGCGTGTGCCTCGGCCAGGAAGCCCATCAGCCGCCAGGGCAGCCGCCCGGTCACCGCCAGCCAGGCCCGCGCCGTCATCGAGCGGCCCCACGCGGTCACGTAGAGGCAGATCGGACCGGCGGGGAGGGCTATGGCGAAGGCGACGCCCGGGTCGAAGACGCCGAACGCCAGCGGCACATAGCCGGACTGAACCCTTCCGTACCGCCAGATGTGCCAGATCAGGAACACGGCGGTCAGCGCCGCGACGACGAGGCTGCGGATCAGCGCCGCTCTGCGGTCGCCGTGCAGGCTCCCCGCCGGGCTGGTGGCCCGGGTGGCGTCGGCCGGCGCGGACAGCCACCGGCGGAGGCCGGCCGCCAGCCCCACGACCAGACCGACCGTCAGCTGGCCGGAGATGGAGTTGTCCAGGGCGTGGGCCGCGAGCACCCGGCGCGGCGCGCGTGCCTGCCACTCCAGGACGGGACCGCCCGGGGCGAAGCGCACGGGCGTCGGGGCGAGCTCGCCGGGCGGCGCGTCCGGATCCTCCGCCACGGGCCCGCCCGCCTTCCGTACGGCCGGCAGGTCGAGGTACCACTCGACCGCCGGGGACTCCCGCACGCCCGTACCGGCCGCCCGGGTCACCCGGCCGTCGCGGAACCCCTTCGAGGAGAGCATGAGCCTGATGCGGCCCGCGTACCCGGTGCAGGGGGCCGGGGAGCGGGGGCAGTCCACGGCCTTGGTGCGCAGCAGCGCCTCCCAGCGCTCGGCGCCGCCCCGGAGCCTCGTCCCGTCCCACAGGCGCGGCAGGCCGCCGGCGTCGCGCGTCAGCGCGCCCCGGACCGGCCGGGGGAGCTCGACGTACCGGGCGCCGTCCCGGCGCTGCCCGTAGCGCCAGCCGTCCGGTGTCTCGGTGTAGCGGGAGCCGTCGGGGGCGACGTGGTGGGTGCCTCCGGCGGGCAGGCCGTGGTGCGCCGAGGCCCTGGCGACCGTCACCGCGGCCTGGGCGGCGCCGAACACGGCGCCGGTCGCCAGACCGGCCGCGAGACCGGCCGCGAGCGCCACCGGGACGGTCCGCAGCAGCCGCCGCAGCTGTGCGGCCGCGGTCCGGCGGGAGGCCCGGAACGCGCGGGACAGGGCGGTCGGGGTGTGCGACATGTCCATGGCCCGGACGAGCGCCGCGCTGGCGACGCCGAGCAGCACCAGTTGCAGGACGAGGTTCGTCGGGTGCGTCCGGGGGTCCCAGTAGCCGGACTCCCCCGATTCGTGGACGAGCGGGCGGAACGCCCCGGTGAGGGCACCGAGTCCGGCGAGCGTGGCGAGGCAGGCCAGGACGCGTGGCGCCAGCCGCCGGAGGTCCCCGGCGGCGCCGGGCGCCGTCACGTAGGAGAGCAGCTGGTGGGCGCCGCCCATGCCGGTGACGAAGGCGGCCGCCTCCAGCCAGAGCAGCGGGGCGCCGGCGTCGGGGGCCACCAGGTAGGAGGCGAACAGGGCCACGGGCAGGATCAGCAGGATCCTCGTCAGGGTGCCGAGGCCGCGCGGTGTCCCGGGCGGCAGCTCCCACCAGGCCAGGTCGCGGGTGCCGCGCCGCTGCATGTGGTGGGCGAGGAAGGCGAGGCGCGCGATCGCCCCGTCCGGGCCGTGGGCCTCCGGGGCGTCGGGGAGGTCGCCGTAGGCGGCGGGCACGAACCCGTCGAGGAGGTGCGCCTCCAGTACGGCCGGGTCGGCGAACCGGCGCTCCAGGAGCGTCCGGGGGTCGTTCGGCGTGCCGCTGTGGACGGTGCGTGCCAGTCCGGCCATCAGCGGGCTGCCGAGCACCGTGCGCAGCGTGCGGCAGACCGCGTCCCTGGGGTCCTGCTCCACCTCGCGCAGGACGGGCGCCCACGCGGTCTCCGCCGTACACCCCGGGCGCGGCGGCGCGGTGCGGGTGAGATACCCGCCGACGGTCTCCCAGGACAGCGGGCGCAGTTCGACCACGGCGGCGGAGGTGATCACGTCGGCGGCCGCCACGAGGTCCGCGTAGTCGCGCGCCCGGCAGGTGAGCACCATCGGATCGCCCCGGCCGAGGTCGCGGTTGAGGGCGTGGACGGCCTCCGGGCGCACCGGTTCCGGGAGTTCGTCCAGGCCGTCGAGGAGGGGCAGCACCCTGCCGAGTTCGAGCAGCCGGCGGGCCCGGGTGACGCCCGCGGGGTCCCGGGCGGCCGTGGCCGGGTAGCCCGCGATCAGCCGCTCCTCCAGCCAGTCGGGCAGGCTCCGGGTGCGCGGGTCCCAGGTGGCGAGTCCGAAGATCACCGGGACCGGGTCGTCCGGTCCGCGCCCGGCCAGCAGGTCGAGGGCGAGCTGGAGGAGCAGGACCGTCTTCCCCGCGCCGGGCTCCCCCAGCACCACGAGGCGCCGGGAGGGCACCAGGGCGTACGTACCGGCCACGTGGCCGAGGTGGCCCGCGAGCGCCGAGGGTCCGTCGGGCGGTCCGGCGGCGCCCGCGGTGACATTGGCCCAGTGGTCCGAGAGGTGCGGCTCCGCCGGGGTCCACCGCACCGGCAGGGGTTCCGGGTCCTGAAGGCGGCGCAGCCGGGCCTCGGCCCGCCACTGTTCGCCCACCGCCTCGGCCAGGTCGCGGGCGGTCCGGTCGAGGTGCTCGGCGCGGCCGTGCACCGACTCCTCGTCCGCCGCGCCGCGGACGGTCTCCCGGCCGAGCCCCGCCAAGGAGACCAGCAGGGCGAGGATCGAGGCCGCCTGGTTGCCGAGTTCGAGGCCGCGCGCGGCCACCACGGCGGCGAGCAGCGCCCCCGTCGCGGCGACGGCCCCCGCCCACCACCACTGCCGCCGGTTCATCCGCCGTACCGCCTTCCGCACCCCTGCCCGACCGAACGGGTGGGCGATGCGCGCCGCACCCTTGCTCGATCAGTCAACGACGGTCGGTGCGACTCCGTCACGAAACAGCGGTAAGGCTGACAAATCGCCGAATAGTATCCGTACGGGCGCCGCCGTCACCGGCCCGCGGCTCCCGCCGGGCGGGGGTCCGGCTCCACCACCTGCGCGGCGGCCGGAGCCGGGGCCCGCTCACCGCCCGGTCCGAGCACCGGCGCCAGCGCGCCCAGCAGGGCTCCGACGCAGACGTCCCGCAGTTCGGCGCGCGAGCACGTCCCGTTCGCCAGCCAGTCCACGGTCAGGGTGCGGACGAACACCAGCCAGCTCATCAGCACGGCCGACACCAGCTCCCCGGGCCCCTCCCCCAGGCCGGTGGCGTCGAGCACCCGCCCTCGCAGCACGGCCAGTTCGTCGGAGATGATCGTCTGGATCACCTGGTCCCCGGCGAGCTCCCGGTTGGCGGCGAGCACCGTGTGCTTGTTGGCGGCGAAGTAGTCGATGTGGGTGTCGAGCCCGGCGGCCAGCTGCTCGGCCAGCGGGGCGGAGGCGTCGAACGCGGTCCGGGCGAGCAGCCGGTCGGCGGCCTGCCGGTAGATCGCGGCGAACAGGTCGCGCTTGCCCGGGAAGTAGCGGTACAGCAAGGCGCGGGAGATGCCCGCCCGTTCGGCGACGTCCTCCATGAGCACTTCTTCGTACGGCTTCGCCGCGAACAGCCGGGCGCCTGCGTCGAGCAGCTCCTCGCGCCGCTCGTCGGGGCTGAGTCTGCGGCGTGCGGTCACGCGCGCCAGGCTACTTGACGGGTCTCGGGCGGCGGTCCTACCTTCCGTTAGTAGACACACGTCTACAAGCGGGGGTGGTGGCCTTGACCGCGAACCGGCTCCTCAAGTGGCTCGTACTGTCCATGGGGACGCTCTGCGTCGGGATCGGCGTCTTCCATCTCGCCCTCGGCATCGCCTCGGTGCCGGGCGAGGGCTCGGCCGGCGCGACCGTCGACAGCCGGGAGCGGTTCTACGGGGCGGTGTTCCTCGGCTACGGTCTCGCCTGGCTCCTGGCGGGCCGGCGGTCGCCCGTCCCCGCGACGGCGGTGCGCCTGCTCGCGGGCGTCCTGCTGCTCGGCGGAGCCGGCCGGCTGCTGTCCCTGGCCGTCCACGGCCGTCCCCAGGGGTTCCAGCTCTTCCTGACGGCCACCGAGCTCGTCCTGCCGCCGTTGTACCTCTGGCTGTCGGGAGCCGACGAGAAGGCAGCGGCACGCGGACGTCCGGCGGCCACCCGCTGACACCGCCTCACCCTTCTCCACCGGGCCGGACACGGGGGAGGAATTCCCGGCAGCGGTGAGCGCGCACAGGGTGACGAGAACGAGGCGGAAAAAAGAAAGCGACGCCCGGTTTACGGGCGGATTTCCAGCACATGGCGGAAATGGAAAATTTGCGCGGCGCCGCATGAAAACCCGCACCGGGCCCGGGCCGGGTCACGGCCGTGGGACGGCGCCGGAGGAAGCCCGGCCCGGCCGGGCCGGAAAATGAAACGAGCCGGGGCCCGCACCCAAGGTGCGGGCCCCGGCTACGCCGTGGACGTCAGGCGGGAACGATGTTCTCGGCCTGCGGGCCCTTCTGGCCCTGCGTGACGTCGAAGGTGACCTTCTGGCCTTCCTGGAGCTCACGGAAGCCCTGGGTGGCGATGTTCGAGTAGTGGGCGAAGACGTCGGGGCCGCCACCCTCCTGCTCGATGAAGCCGAAGCCCTTTTCCGCGTTGAACCACTTCACGGTGCCGCTGGCCATGTCATATCTCCTTCGGGGCAGTGCCCGAGGCGCACACTGTGCACGCCTCGCGTCGCCGCGATGATTGCCCCGGTCGGAAAAGCACCGGAAAAACAAAAAGTGCACTCACCGGCCCTCTCAGGGCCAGGAAGCGCATTTGAAGTCCTTGGGAAACCACAACTGCAACTGACATCCACACTAGCACGGTACGGGCCGCCTGGCGGGTAAGAAATTTCACCCCGACTCGCCGATCCGTAAAAAAAATTCCCCCTGTACATCGCACCGATTTTCTGCATCCCCCGGCGCTTCCTCCGCGAGGGGCTCAGGACGGTGCACGACGGCGTTCCCCGGGCCCGGAGGCCAGGGGTGCGGAAGCCCGGACATCGCCGTGCGGGCCCCGAGGACCGGGAGCCGGGGGCCGGGAGCCGCAGGGGCCGGAATAGCGTCCGCGCCCACGGGGTTGTGGGCTGGCACGACACACAGGCACCCCCTGCGGAAGGATCCCCATGAAGATCGGCATCATCGGCGCCGGGAACATCGGCGGCAACCTCACCCGGCGGCTCACGGCACTGGGGCACGACGTCTCCGTCGCCAACTCCCGTGGCCCGCACACCCTCACCGCGCTCGCCGAGGAGACCGGCGCCACGCCCGTCACCGCGGCGGAGGCGGCACGCGGCGCCTCGGTCGTCGTGGTCACCGTCCCCCTCAAGGCCGTGCCGGACCTGCCGTCCGGGTTGTTCGACGAGGCCGCGGAGGGCGTCGCGGTGATCGACACCAACAACTACTACCCCAAGGAGCGGGACGGTCTGATCGCCGCCGTCGAGGCCGGTCTGCCGGAGAGCCGCTGGACCGAGCAGCACCTCGGGCACCCCGTCGTCAAGGTGTTCAACGGCACCTACGCCCAGGACCTCCTCGACAGGCCGCTGCCCGGGGGCGACCCGGCGCGGCTCGCCGTACCGGTGGCGGGCGACGACGAGGCCGCCAAGCGCACCGTCCGCGAGCTGGTCGACGAGCTCGGCTTCGACACCGTCGACGCCGGCGGCATCGACGACTCCTGGCGCCAGCAGCCCGGCACCCCGGTCTACGGCCTCCGCGCCGGCGTCGAAGGGGTCACCAAGGCACTCGCCGAGGCGTCCCCGGAGCGGCCGCAGACGTTCCGGGCGTAGGCGGCGGGGTCACGGGCGCGGGCGGGACGGCGAGGACGGTGTCCCGGCCCGCCCGGGCGGCGGCGAAGCGCGGGGCGGCTCACCGGAGGCCGGGGGCGGCGCGCGGGAAGGGCCCGGAGCCGCCCTGACCGGACGGCTCCGTCACCGCGCCCGCGCTTCCTCCAGGACGCGCGTGCCCGGCGCGCACCGCTCCCTCAGTTCGGCGAGTTCGTGGTCCGGCAGCCGTCGCGCGGCGCCGCGCCTACTGCCGTCGAGCAGCTCGCATCCACTGTCCAGCCAGCTCGGCAGCGGTTCGACGCCGACGAACGCGGCGAGCCGTGTCAGCTCCTCGCGGGGCGCGTCGAGGAGGTCCTCGTAGGCGAGGGTGGTGCGGTCCGCCTCGGGCAGGGCGGCGAGACATCCGGTCGCCCCGGTGACGATCTCCGACCACAGCGTGCCGAACTCCGGGAGCGGCAGGTCCCGGTCGCGCACCAGCGCCGGGTCGAAACGCTCGCCGAGCAGTGGCGCGAGGTCCGGCGGCAGCGACTTCGCGTGCGCCGCGGTGAGGTCCGTGAAGTGCTCGACGCCCACCCGTTCCTTGATCTGCCGCATGAGGAAGATCATCCGGTAGCCGGGGTGGCGGCTCATGGACAGCGCGCAGTCCGGCCCGTCCCTGAACAGGTGCACGAACCGGGCCTCCGGGAAAGCGGCCCGCAGCCTCGGCACCCAGTGCGCCGAGTACCCGGACCGCTCCACGACGGCGTCGCGTCCGAACCGCGCGCACAGCGCGTCCATCAGGGCGCGGTGGTGCCGGGGCGCGCTCCGCTCCGGACATCGGACGATCGTCTCCCGGAGCTCGTCGAGGAGGCCGTCCGGGTCGTCGGTGAGGTGGGGCAGCACCATGAGGGAGAGCGCGGGGATGCCGGTGGTGTCGGCCGCGTACCGCCCCGGGTTCCGGGGGTAGAGGAACTCCGGCATCGGTACGCCGCTGCGGATCATCGCGTCGAACCACCGTGCGGGCAGGGTGAGCGCCCGCCAGAACTCCGCACCGGTCAGGTCGCCTTCGGGGAACACGGTGTCCCCGACGGAGGCCATGTATTCGTTGAGGCTGAGCACGTCCGGATGGACGTTGAGGATCCGGGACAGCGCGGTGGAACCGCTGCGGCCCGTACCGACGACGAAGGTCAAGGTGCGCACGGCCGGCTCCTTTCCTGGCCGGGGCGGCGGCCTGAGCGGCGCCGCTTCCCGGTGCCCGGGCGGGCCGGACCAGCCTTCCCCTCCGCGCCGACGGCAAACGGCGAGCGCCCGGGCGGCCGCGGAATCGGGGCCGCCCGGCGCTTCGGGACCGGGTGAGCGGCGGGTCGGGGCCATCCGTACGCGCCGGGCGCGTACGCCCCGCCCGGGCGGCCCGTAGGAAGGCTCACACCCGCCGGGGACGACCCGTAAGGAGGCTCACGCCCGCCGGGGGCGACCCGGCCCTGCCCGCCCGCTCACGGCTGCGGCGCCCGCGCGTCGTACCGTGCGAAACCGCGCCACCTCAGCGCGATGAGCGCGACCGTCACGACGCACGCGACGCCCCCGCCGAAGACCGCCCAGACCGGGGAGGCGAGGTCGGCGACCGATCCCGCGAGGAAGTCGCCGAGCCGGGGGCCGCCCGCGACCACGACGATGAAGACGCCCTGGAGGCGGCCGCGCATGTCGTCGGGTGTGGCCGACTGGAGCATGGTGGTGCGGAAGACCGCGGATATGGAGTCGGCGCACCCGGCGGCCGCGAGGAAGAGCAGGCCGAGCCACAGGTCGCGGGTGAGGCCGAACACGGCGATGGCCGTGCCCCAGGCGACGACGGAGAGGAGGACGGCGAGTCCGTGCCGGTGTATCCGGCCGAGCCAGCCGGAGAACAGCCCGCCCAGGACCGCGCCCACGGCGGGCGCCGCGACGAGCAGGCCGACGGTCTTGGTGTCGCCGCCGTACCAGAGTCCCGCGACGGCCGGGAAGAGGGCGCGGGGCTGGGCGAACACCATGGCCGCGAGGTCGGCGAGGAATGTGACGCGCAGGTTGGGCCGGGTGGCGAGGAACCGGAGGCCGCCCCTGACGGAGGCGCGGCCCGGCGCCTTGCCCCCGTCCGCGGTCTCGGGGCGCATCGGGGGGAGGCGCCACATCGCGTAAAGGGAGGCCGAGAACGCGGCCACGTCGATCAGGTAGGCGGCCTGGTAGCCCCAGAGTCCGACGATCGCGCCGCCCAGCATGGGACCGCCCATGAGGCCCAGGTTGGTGGTCAGGGAGGACAGGGCGTTGGCCGCGGGCAGCTGTTCCTTGGGCAGCAGCCTCGGCACCATCGAGCTGCGGGCGGGGCTGTTCATGGCGAAGCACACCGCCTGCAGGGCGACGACCGTGTAGAGCAGCCACACCTGGCGGAAGTCCAGCAGGGCCGCCGTGGCCAGCGCGACGGACAGCAGGGTCGCGCCCGTCGCGCTGACCAGGCCCAGGGCCCGGCGGTCGACGGTGTCGGCGACGGCGCCGCCGTACAGGCCGAAGACGACCAGGGGGACGAGCGAGCAGAGTCCCACCAGCCCCACGGAGAAGGTGGATCCGGTGATCGCGTAGACCTGGAGGGAGACCGCGAGGGCGGTCATCTGCTGGCCGATCCAGGAGACGGTCTGCCCGACCCACAGCCGGCGGAAGTCCACGGAACTGCGGAGAGGTGTGATGTCGGCCAGGTAGCGGGGCCGCCGGGCGGGGTCGGGTGGGGCGGCCACGTCGGACGTATCGGGCACGGCATCGGGCACGGGAAGGTCTCCAGGGTTCGGGCGGCATCTCCTCGGTGACGCGGCGGAGTTACCGGGCGCCGCCGGTGCCGCGGCCCGCCCGGGGCGGCCGCCCCGGAGCGGCCGGGAGTGGTTCGCCTGTCATGTCCGCAACCCTAGAACATGGCTACTACAACTGATCAGTTCGTATGACAATTCTTGGTAAGGGTTTGTCAGGAACCCATGGTGGGCGCCGGTCGGCCCGGGTGCGAAGGCCCGGCGCGCACCGGCGGCCAGGACACCGCCCGGGCGCCGCCGAGCGTTCCCGGGCAACGGTTGACCGACCCTCACAGGTCACCTAATTTCCCCATGAGGGCCCGGTCCACGAGGTCCGGCCCCGCCGTGGTTCTTGGGGGCGCAGGTGCACTGGTATGTGGATGTGCTCAAGAAATACGCGACGTTCAGCGGGCGGGCGGGCCGCCCGGAATTCTGGATGTTCACTCTGATCAGCGTCGTCATCAGCATCGTTCTGGCCGTTCTCGACATGGTGCTCGGCACGGACCCGCTTCTCGGCACGGTGTACAGCCTGGCCGTGCTCCTTCCCAGCCTCGCCGTCGGCGCCCGCAGGCTGCACGACACCGACCGGTCGGGCTGGTGGTTGCTGATCAGCCTGATCCCGATCGTGGGCTTCATCGTCCTGGTGATCTTCTGGGCGAGCGCCGGCAAGCCGCACGCGAACGCGTACGGCCCGACTCCGCAGGAGGTGCCGGCTCACTGACCCCGGGCGCCGGCCGAGGCCATGCCCAGCCAGGTGTGCGGGTTGCCCTCCCAGCACCAGCCGAGCTTCGGGGCGCCCTTGCTGATCCAGAGGGCGGGGACGCGCCGGTCGCCGGAACGGCTGCCCGCGAGGGAGAAGCACTTGTTCTTGGCCAGCGCCTCCGGGTACTGGCCGACGAGGGCGAGACCCTCCTCGATCGTGAGCGGGGTGCGGTTCCGCTCCGCGACCGTCATCAGGGCGTTCAGCGGAACGGCGCCGCAGAACTCCTCACCGCGCTCCACGTCGAAGACGACGTACGCGGCGCCGTCCGGCAGTGCGAGCTCCTGGAGCGGGACGAACCTCTCCAGTTCGCCGGGCGCGTAGAAGCGCTCGATGACACCGGGCTTGCTCCTGCCGGCGAGCCTGGTGAGCGGCACCGCCTCCGCGAGGGGCACGAGCGCCCGGGTGACGACGATCAGGAACGGGACACGGCCCTCGGCCGGCGGCTCCATGGCCGTCGCGCGGGCGAGCACGGGCTCGCGCAGCGGTTCGAGGAGGCCGCGGAAGGCGGCCTCCGTCATGCCCGCGAGCGCCGGGTACGCGAGGTCGACCAGCGTCCGGACCTGGCGGTCGAACTCGGTACCGGCGTCGAAATCCGTCATGTGCGGCCTTCCTGCTGTACGGCTGGAGCGGGCCGGTCCCTCCGTACCCTCCGGGACCGACGAGACTTCGGGACCGACGAGAAAAAGTAGCACGAGCGTAAATTTACGTCCACACCCCATATGCCCCGGAAGCGCGTCCGCCATCCGGGCAGCCCCTCTCACGCGCCCGCACTCCTCCCGCCCGGCCGGCCGCCGACGGCGCATCATCGGCACCATGGACAGACCCCCCGGAGCCCGGAGCGGCGGATGAACGACGACCCCGGCGGCGCGCCGCCCCCTCCGCCCGCCGGCGCCCGTAACGGGCCGGCCGTCTCCCGCCGGGAGTTCGACGCGCTCTTCGAGCGGGTCCGCGCGTGGGGCCACTGGGAGCCCGCCGACCGCGGGGCCTGGAACCGGGTGACGGCGGACCACGTACGGCGGGCCACCGCCCTCGTACGGTCCGGGACCGTCGTCCCGATGGCGCGGCCGTGGGACACCGCGCCCGCCCCGGACAACCCCGGGCCCGCCCTGCACTACATGTCCGACCTGGGCGACAGGGAGGCCCCGGAACCCTCCGCCTACAAGGATTTCCTGGGCGCCGACTACCACGGCAAGGGCGTCAGCCACCTCGACGCGCTGTCCCACATCGCCTACCGCGGACGGTTCTACGGCGGCGGTACGGCACGGGAGCTCACGGGTGCCGACGGCGCCCGCTTCGGCTCCGTCGCGGCGCTCGGCCCCCTGGCCACCAGGGGGGTGCTGCTCGATCTCCCCGGCGTCCTGGGGAGCCCCTGGCTGGAGCCCGGACAGGCCGTGCACGGCGTGGACCTGGTGGCCGCGGAGAAGGCGCTCGGCGTGCGGATCGGCGAGGGCGACGCGGTGCTGGTGCGGGTCGGCCGGTTCCGCCGCCGCCGGGAGCTGGGCGCCTGGGACCTCGGCGCGGCGAGCGCGGGCCTCCACGTGGACGCCGTGCCCCTGCTGGCCGAGCGCGGCGTCGCCCTGCTCGGCGGCGACGGCGACGGCGACGTACGCCCCTCGCCGGTCGCGGGCCTGCACTCCCCGGTCCACACCCTGGCCATCGCCGCGATGGGGGTACCGCTGCTGGACAACCTCGATCTCGAAGCGCTCGCCACCGCCTGCGCCGGGGCGGGCCGCCACGAGTTCCTCCTCGTCGTCGCCCCGCTGAACGTCCCCGGCGGTACGGGTTCGCCCGTCAACCCGGTCGCGGTCCTGTGACGGCCGGCCCCGGCGTCCGGGGCGTCACGGACGGTGCCGCCCCGGCTCCTTTCCGCGACCATCCAGGGCATATCACCACAAAGCTCTAAAATGGAACAACCGTGCAGCCGCCCCGGCGTGCGGGCCAGGGGGGCGCGTACCGACGAGGGAAGTGGTCCGGATGGGGCTCGTGGCGGAGGACATCGGCCCCGCGCTCGCCCGGGAGCGCTTCCTCGGCGGCGGATCGGCCGAGGGGGCCGTGCGCAGCCCTATTCTCAGCTCGTGGCAGCGGTGCCGCGCCCTGGGCCTCTCGCCCGACGGGTGCGAGCTCCCCTACACCCGGGAACTCGACCTGGAAGGGCCCCTCGTCCGCGCGGCCGGGCCCGTGATGGACCGGCTGGAGGCCATGTTCGCGGGCCGGAAGATGAACATCTGCCTCGCCGACGAGCACGGCGCGGTGCTGCAACGCCGTTTCGGCGACGCCGCCATGGCCCGGCGGCTGGCCCCGATCCAGAGCGTCCCGGGCTTCGTCTTCGCCGAGCGGTACGGCGGGACCAACGGCATCGGCCTGGCCCTCGCCGAGCGGCGCCTGGTCGGCATCTACGGCGCCGAGCACTTCGCCGAGCGCTCCCAGACGAACGCCTGCTCGGCGATCCCCGTCCGGGACCTGCTCAACGGGCGCATCGAGGGAGTGCTCTGCTTCGGCTTCCCGTACACCGACGCGGACGGCGCGCTGGACGCCGTGATCCGCCGGGCGGCCGGGGTCATCGAACGGCGGTTGCTGGAGCAGAGCTCGGCCCGGGAGCGCGCCCTGCTGCGCGCGTACCTCGACGTCCGGAGCCGCGCGCCGGCCGGTGTTCCTGCCGACGGCGCGAGCGGCGTCGCCGTCGGCGGTACGGGCGGCGGCCGGCCGGACGACCTGGGCGCGAGCGGGCTGGACTGGCGTGACCAGATGATCCTCAAGGAGAAGGCCACCGAGCTGATCTCCTCGGCGCAGCGGGCGGCGGTCGAGGTGTCGCTGCCCGGTGGGCGGCGGGTCACCCTGCTGAGCCGTCCGGTCACGAGCTCCACCGGGGTGGAGGGTGTCGCCGTCGAGGCGCTCCTGCCGTCGCTGCGGCAGCCCCTCGCCGTGCCCACCGGAACCGACGCGGCCGCCGGGCTCCCGGCCCGGCAGGACTTCCTCACCGGCGTCCCCGGCGCCCCCGGCGTCCCTGCCCCGCCGCCCGCGGCGCCCTCCATCACCGCGCCCGACGCCGCGACCAGCGGCCTGGTGCTGGTGGGCGAGCCCGGCGTGGGGAAGTACGCCGTCGCCGCCCGGCGCCGCCTGGAGCTGCTGTCCGAGGCCAGCACCCGTATCGGCACCACCCTGGACGTGGGCCGGACCGCCCGGGAGCTCGCCGAGACGGCCGTCCCGCGCCTGGCCGACTACGTCACCATCGACCTGCCCGAAGCGGTGCTGCGCGGCGACGAACCGACCGACCCGTGCAAGGACCTCCGGCGCACGGTCGTCCACGGCATCCGTGAGGACTGCCCCTTCTACCCCGAGGGCGAGCGGGTCGGCCTCAAGCCGGCCACGCCCCAGCTCCGCTGTCTGACCGGCGGCGAGACCGTGCTGGAGCCCGACCTGCGCTCCGCCACGGGCTGGATCTCCCAGGACCCCGAGCGGGCCCGGCGGCTGCTCGCGCACGACCTCCACTCCCTCATCACCGTCCCGCTCCTCGCCCGGGGCATCGTCCTCGGCATAGCGAGCTTCTATCGCGCCCGGGACCCCGCCCCCTTCGGCGACGACGACCGCTCGCTGGCTCGCGAGCTCACCACCCGCGCCGCCATCTGCGTCGACAACGCCCGCCGGTACACCCGCGAGCACAGCATGGTCCTCGCCCTCCAGCACAGCCTGCTGCCGCACGGCTTCCCCGATCAGAACGCCGTCGAGGTGGCGCACCGCTACATGCCGGCCGAGTCCGGCGTCGGCGGCGACTGGTTCGACGTCATCCCGCTCTCCGGCACCCGCGTCGCCCTCGTCGTCGGGGACGTCGTCGGCCACGGGCTGCACGCCGCCGCCACCATGGGCCGGCTGCGCACCGCCGCGCGGAACTTCGCCGAGCTGGACCTCCCTCCGGACGAGGTGCTCACCCACCTCGACAACCTCGTGGGCCGCCTGGACCGGGAGGAGTGCGGCGACGACCCCGCCGCCGGCAACACCGGCATCATCGGCGCCACCTGCCTGTACGCCATCTACGACCCCACCTCCCAGCGGTGCGCCATGGCCCGGGCCGGTCACCCGCCGCCCGCGCTCGTACGCCCGGACGGCACCGTCACCTTCCCCGACCTGCCCGCCGGCCCGCCCCTGGGGCTGGGCGGCCTCCCCTTCGAGACGGCCGAGTTCCCCCTCGCCGAGGGCAGCCAGCTGGTCCTCTACACCGACGGGCTCATCGAGGACCGCCACCGCGACTTCGACACGGCCCTGGAGCAGCTGCGCCGGGCCCTGGCCCACCCCAACCGCCCGCCCGAGGAGACCTGCCGGGCGGTCGTCCGGGCGGTGGTGCCCGACCACCCCGCCGACGACATCGCCCTGCTCGTCGCCCGCACCCACGCCCTGTCCCCGCAGCGGATCGCCACCTGGGAGCTGCCCGCCGACCCGGCGCTCGTCTCGACCGTGCGCGGCTCCGTCACCCGCCGGCTGGCCGACTGGGGGCTGGAGGAGGTCGGCTTCGCCGCCGAGCTGCTCCTCAGCGAGCTGGTCACCAACGCGATCCGGTACGGCACCGGCCCCATCGGGGTGCGGCTGCTCTACGACCGCACGCTGACCTGCGAGGTCTCCGACACCAGCAGCACCGCCCCGCACCTGCGCCACGCGGCCACCACCGACGAGGGCGGCCGCGGTCTGTTCCTCGTCGCCCAGCTCGCCCAGTCCTGGGGCACCCGCTACACCGCCGACGGCAAGGTCATCTGGGCCGAGTTCGCCCTGGACGTCCCCGGCGGGCGCCCCGGTGCGGCCGCGCCGCCCCTGGCCGGGCTGAGCCTCGACGACATCCCCGCCATCTGACGGCCCATCCGGCACACGGGAGAAAAGGGGCCGTAGCATGACGAACGTGCGGTACCCACAGCCTCTCGTCCGCATCCGCGGCCTCGGCAAAAGGTTCGGCGGCACCGTCGCGCTGGACTCCGTCGACCTCGACATCGCCCCCGGCACCGTGCTGGCCCTCCTCGGCCCCAACGGCGCCGGGAAGTCCACCCTCATCAAGGTGCTCGCGGGCGTCCACCACGCGGACGAGGGCGAGGTGACCGTCGCCGGGCACCCGCTCGGCACCGAGGCCGCCTCCCACGCCATGTCCTTCATCCACCAGGACCTGGGGCTGGTCGGGTGGATGACGGTCGCCGAGAACATCGCCCTGGGCACCGGGTACCCGCGCCGCGCGGGCCTGGTCTCCTGGCGGCGGACCCGGGACCGGTGCGCCGAGGCCCTCGGCGTCGTCGCCGCCCACCTCGACCCGGACACCGCCGTCGCCGGCCTCACCCGGGCCGAGCGCTCCCTGGTGGCCCTCGCCCGCGCGCTGTGCACCCGGGCCGGGCTCATCGTCCTGGACGAGCCCACGGCCAGCCTCCCGGCCGCCGACTGCGACCGGCTCTTCGACGTCCTGCACACCCTGCGCGACCGCGGCCACGCCGTCGTCTTCGTCACCCACCGGCTCGACGAGGTGCACAAGGTCGCCGACGCCTTCGCCGTCCTGCGCGACGGCCGCCTCGTCGCCCACGGCCCGCTCGCCGGCTACGGCCCCGCCCGGCTGGTGCGCGACATCGTGGGCCGGGAACCACCCGCGCACCGGCTCGCCGCGCCCGCCGTGGGCCCGGACGTCCTGACCCTCGACGGCGTACGGACCGACGGCGCGGGCCCGGTCGGCCTGCGGCTGCGCGCCGGGGAGGTCCTCGGCGCGGTGGGCCTCACCGGCGCCGGCCACCTGGAGCTCGGCCGCGCCCTCGCCGGGGCCCGGCCGCTCCTCGGCGGACGCGCGCTGCTCGACGGCCGCCCGTACCGGCCGGAGACGGTCGCCGACGCCGTCGCGGCGGGCGTCGGCTTCGTGACCAGCGACCGTCAGGAGGAGGGCTGCGCACCGGAGCTGACCGTGCGGGAGAACTTCCTGGCCAACCCCCGGGCGGGCGGCCCGCCGGGCACGCGCTGGCTCGGCCCCGGGCAGGAGCGCGCCCGGGCCGCCGCCCTGATCGACCGGTTCTCGGTGCGCCCCCGGGACACCGAGGTCCCGATCGCCACGCTGTCCGGCGGGAACCAGCAGAAGGTCATGATCGGCCGGTGGCTCGGGCTGCGCCGCCGCCTGCTGATCCTGGAGGAGCCGACCGCCGGGGTGGACGTCGGCGCCAAGGCCGCGATCCACCGCCTGCTCCGGGAGGCACTGGCCGGCGGTCTGGCCGTCCTGCTCGTCTCCACGGACTTCGAGGAGGTCGCGGGCGCGAGCCACCGGGCCCTGGTGTTCGTCCGGGGGACGGTGACGACGGAGCTGAGCGGCGACGCCCTCACCGTCACCGCGCTGGCCCACGCCGCCTCGGACATGACCGCCCTCACCGGGACACCGGGGCGGTGACCCCCGCGCCCCGCCCGCGTACGGGCCACCGGCTCGGACACCTCGTCGGCGCCTACGGCCTCCTGGCCCTCACCGCCGTGCTGTTCCTGGCCTTCTCCCTCGCCCTGCCGGACACCTTCCCCACCCTGGACAACATCTCGGCCGTCCTGTCCAACCAGTCGGTCCCCGCGCTCCTGGCGCTCGGCGCGACCGTCCCCGTCGCCGCCGGGAAGTTCGACCTGTCCCTCGGCTACGGCCTCGGCCTCGCGCACGTCATGACGATGCGGCTCGTCGTCACCGAAGGGTGGCCCTGGCCGCTCGCCTGCCTCGCGGTGGTCCTCGGCGGGGCGGCCGTCGGCGCCGTCAACGGCCTGGTCGTCGAATTCGCCAGGATCGACTCCTTCATCGCCACCCTCGGCACCGGCAGCGTCATGTACGCCTGTACCGGCTGGCTCACCGGCGGGGCCCGCGTCGTCCCCGGCCCGCACGGCCTGCCGGCCGGTTTCACCGCCCTCTACGACTCCCGCTTCCTCGGGCTGCCCGTCTCCGCGTTCTACGTCCTCGCCCTCACCGCCGTCCTGTGGGTGGTCCTGGAACGGCTGCCGCTGGGCCGGTACCTGTACGTCATCGGGTCCAACCGGCGCGCCGCCGACCTGGTGGGCATCCGCTCCCGCCGCCATGTCGTCCACGCCTTCACCGGATCGGGTCTGGTGGTCGGCGTCGCCGGGGTCCTGCTCGCCTCGCAGCAGCAGATCGGCAACCCCAGCGTCGGCATGGACTACCTGCTGCCCGCCTTCGTCGGCGCGCTGCTCGGCTCCACCGCCGTCAGGCCCGGCCGCGCCAACGCCCTGGGCACCCTCGTGGCCGTCACCGTCCTCGCCGTCGGCCTCGCGGGCATCGGCCAGCTCGGCGCCGCCTTCTGGGTCACCCCGCTGTTCAACGGCGGCACCCTGCTCGTCGCCGTCGGCCTGGCCGGGTACGCCGCCCGCCGGCAGCTGCGCCGGCGGCGCACGGACCCCCGCCGCACCCCCCACGGCCCGCCCGGGGTCACCCCGTGACCCCCGTACCCGTATTCCGTGGAGCCGCCCTGGGGGCCGCCGTCGTCCTGGCGGCGGTCTGCCTCACCGGCTGCGCGCGCGGTACCTCGGCCGGCGGCGCCGTGCCCCCCGCCACGGGCCCGCCCGGCTGCCCCACCGCCCTGGCCGGGGCCGAAGCCGCCGTCCACCGGGCCCAGCGGACCGACGCCGCGTGGGACGGCCCCACCCGGGGCCCCCGGGCGGTTCCCGGGAAGAGCCTCGTCTACGTCGCGCAGACCATGACCAACCCGGGCGTCGCGGGCACCGCCACGGGCGTGCGGGAGGCCGCCGAGGCCATCGGCTGGAGCGTCCGCGTGCTCGACGGCCAGGGCACTCCCGCCGGGATCCAGGCGGCGTTCGGCCAGGCCCTCGCCCTCCGGCCGTCGGGCGTCGTCATCGGCGGCTTCGACCCTCGCCTGACGTCCCAGCAGGTCGCCAAGGCCCACGCGGACCACGTCCCGCTCGTCGGCTGGCACGCGCTCGACACCCCCGGCCCCGGCCGGGACCCCGCGCTCTTCACCAACATCACCACCCGGGTCGGCGACGTCGCGCGGATCAGCGCGGACTGGATCATCACGCACTCCCGGGGCCACGCCGGTGTGGTGCTGTTCACCGACGCCTCGATCCCGTTCGCCCGGACCAAGTCCGAGCTGATCAAGAAGGAGCTCGCCACCTGCTCCGGCGTGCGGCTGCTGGCGGAGGAGAACATCCCGGTCTCCGACACCAGCAGCAGGACGCCGCAGGAGGTCTCCGCGCTCCTCGCCCGCTTCGGGGACGGCTGGACGTACTCCGTCGCCATCAACGACGTGTACTTCGCCGACGCCGCCCCCGCCCTGCGCGCCGCCCGCAGGAAGGGCGCGGGCCCGCCCTTCGCCATCGGGGCGGGCGACGGTGACCCCTCGGCCTTCCAGCGCGTCAACGGCGGCCAGTTCCAGACGGCCACCGTCCCCGAGGCGCTCACCGAGCAGGGCTGGCAGATCGTCGACGAGTTCAACCGCGCCTTCGCCGGCGCCCCCGCCAGCGGTTACGTGGCCCCCGTCCACATCGCCACGTCCGCCAACAGCGCGAGCGTCACGTCCTGGGACCCACGGGGCTACCGGGCGGCGTACCGGAGGATCTGGGGCACGTGAAAAGGGCGGGGGCCGAGCGGTCATCGCCTCGCGTATCCCACGACGCATGCCGCCGCGAGGACCGTCCCGAGGATCGCCGCTCCCGCCGGTGCCAGAATCCGCAGCGCGTCCGCTCCGTCCGCCAATCCCCTGACAGCGCCGGCGAATCCGCCGACCGCCACGCATACGCCCAGCACCATCAGACGGTGGTCGAGGAACCCTCCTGCCCGGCCCCGGCGGGAACGACCGCGCCGCGCCGCGTGCCCGACGGCACCCGGGTCGCCGGTGCGCACGACCGGACCGGCCGCCCCACCGCCTCCGGAACCGGCCGAAGCACTGCCGAGTCGCGTACCGGCATCGGTTTTACGCTGAGCCCATTCCTTCTCGAACGACACGTTCCCGCTCCCCCGTCCAAAGCCACCGTGGTCGACAGCCGTCAGATGACCGCGAACTCCCGATGCTAGCCGGGCCCTTGCCCGGTCACCCGCGTCAGCCGCCGTCCCATACGCATCCCTGACCGGCTCTCACGGAAGCTGCGCCCGGGCATCGAGCGCGGTGTGCGCTCGCCACGAGGGCGGAGGAAGCCGACCGGCCGGTCAGGCCAGGGCGGCAGCCTGCCGCCCGGTACGCACCGCCGAGGCACCCACCGCGTAGTGCACGTACTCGCGGTACAGCCGAAATCCGGCGGTGGCCGCGAGCCGGCGGCTGGGTTCGTTGTGGCGCGAGCACGTCCAGGTCGGCAGAGTGCCCCGGGCGGTGATGTCCGCGCACAGCCCGCGTACACAAGCGGCGGCGAGTCCTCGGCCGCGTTCCTCGGGACGGGTGGCGACGGCGATGTCCTCGTACAGGCTGCCCCGGAAATAGGTGCAGGCCAGGGAGAGCAGCCGTCCGTCGTGGAAGGCGCCCCAGCAGCGGCCCGACGCGGCGAGCCGGCGCGGTCCGTCCCAGGTGCCCGCGATCCAGCTCAGCTCCGGGCCGAGCCCGTGGACCGCCGCGGCGTCCGCGCCCGTCATCCGTCGGACGGTGACCTTCATGCCCGTCACCGGCCGGGTCGCCGGCACGTTGTCGCGGCGCACCCAGAGCATGCGTTCCCAGGGCACGATCCGTTCGAACGCCTCTCCCAGCAGGGGCAGAAACCGGTCCGGAACCGCGAAGTAGCCGTACGCCAGCGGCGCCAGCGCCTCCGGGGGCACAGCGTGCGGGTCGCCGCCCATCAGGGTGTACCCCGCGCAGGTGAGCGCCGCCGCCCGGGGCTCCGACGGCCGGTCGGCCCACCATCGCCCGGTCCGGGCGAACCGCATATGGTCGGGCATCGCTCCCAGGCCGGGCATGCCCGGCGGGAACCACGACGCCCACTCCCCCGCGCCGGGCGTCATCCTCCGGCGCGCGATCTCCTCGAACACAGGACTCCATTCCCCACCCGTACGAGGCGGGCGGTGCGAAACCATCCCCCTGGTTCCGCACCGCCCGCCGGTCAGAGATGTACGGCCGTCAGGTGCATGCCTTCTTGCCGTGGTTGGCGCTCTTCTTGCGCCGGGCTCGCTTCTTGCGGGCGCGCTTCGACATCGGTCGTCCCTCTTCCGGTATTCGGGGTTCGGTGGGGCGGAAGGTCAGGCGCTCCGGGCGACCAGCTGGTCGGCGAGCTTGCACAGGCGGCGGACCGTGCGCTCCTCCAGCGCCACCGGCGCGGCCGGGGAGAGCGCGGTGCGGTCGTAGTAGGCACCCGGCTCCACCTCGGTCGCCGGGTCGCACAGGCGGGCCACGCGCGCGGCGCCTTCGGCCGCCGAGTCGCCCTCGTGGGCGTAGAGCGGGAGCAGGGCGGTGTCGCAGACGCCGGGATGCACACTGACGGACATCCACGGGGCGCTCTCCCGCGCGAAGATCGTCAGGGCGAGCTGGGACTGCGCGTAGGCGGCGAGGCGGGAGTAGCGGCGCGCGCGGTGGGGGTCGTTCCAGGAGATGGACGCGGTGCGGTGCATGGCGGAGGACACGTTGACGACGCGGCTGCCGGGGCGGGCGCTGAGCGGGCCGGAGAGCTCGTGGGTGAGCAGGTAGGCGGCCAGGAAGTTGACCTGGAGGGACAGCTCGTTGCCGTCGTTCGTCATGGTGCGGCGTTCGGGGGCGACCACGGCCGCGTTGTTGACCAGCACGTCCAGCACCGGGTGTTGGTCGGCGACGCGGGCGGCCATGGCGCGCACCTCGTCCAGACGTGAGAAGTCCGCGACGGCGAGCTCCAGCCGCCCGGCATCGCTGCCGGACGCCACCAGGCGTCCGATCGCGTCCTGGCCCGATGCCTGGTCCGGCGCGTGCACGATGACCGCGTCACCGCGCTCCGCGAGCAACCGCGCGGTCTCCCAGCCGATGCCCGAGGTGGCACCGGTGACCAGCACCGTCCGGGCGGCAGGCGAGAGCGCAGAAGACATAATGATCCACTCCGGGATAGGGGAAAGGCGACGGCGACCGCCGATCGGCGGGACCGTCGTATGAACGAATGCTCCGGTCACCGGCTCAGTGAGCGCTGGTGACGGGATGTGCGGAGATGCCGCGGCTTCCGGAGTCGGGGAGCCGCGGCGAAGACTTCCGGCGCGTTACGGCGCCGGAGGCGGAACAGCGCGCAGGACTCGGCACGCCGTATGAGGCGGCCGGTCGTCGTGGCGCAGAGGGCTGTTCACGTCATCTATCCAAAGGGACGGCGGACCCGGGTTCAACCGCCGCGCCCCATTCCTTACGTCGCCCTGATACGGGCTCCACCGGTGAGTCCTCCGTACAGGACGTGCCCGTGCCACGGCCGGCGCCCGGTGAGGCGAGCCACCTGCGCGCCCCCGGGTGGCGGCTGACCGTACGGAGGGTGCGGTCTGAGCGGGCTTGGTGAAGTCCGGTGCGGTTCGGCAGCGCCCGAAGGGGCGCGGGGAACCGCGCGACCAGCCACGACGCACCCGAAGACGGCGCACCGGACTTTGCGCGGAGCGCTCAGCTCCCGTCCGTGCGCCGGAGCCGTACCGAGAGGTGGTGCCGCAGCGGCTGTCCGACCGCCGCGAGGTCGTGTACGAAGTCGAGCGTGTCCTCGCCGGTCAGCGTGTACCGGCGGCGGGTGGCGTCGACCTTCTTCGCCGTGGGGGCGAGGGCGACCTCGTGCGTGGTGAGATCGACGGTGCCGTCGGCGGCCCGCCCGACCGAGATCTCCGCGACCCCCGTGGGCTGCGTGATCAGCGCCTCCACCCGCCCCTCCGGCTGCAACCGCCACCATCCGCTCTCCCGCGCGGAAGGCCGCAGCGGCGCCCCGTCCCCGTCGAGCAGCCAGGCGCGCGCCTCGTAGTGCAGGAAGGGGCGCCCGTCGTGGCTGAAGGTGACCTCCTGCGCGTAGGTGAACTCCTCGGCGAGCGTGGGGTACTCGCCACGGCCCCGGCCTTCCCAGGTGCCCAGGAGGGCGAGCACCGGTGCGAGCAGTGCGTGCGGCGCGGGCGCCGCGTCCGGCCGGAAGGCGTCGGGATACGGGTGCTTCGGGGCGGGCTCGAACATGATGTGCGCTCCTGGGTCGGTGCCGGTTCCAGGTGGCAGCCTAGGGTGTCGCTCCCCCGGCGCCGGGGCGGCGGAGCGCGCGTTCCGCCGGGCCGCCGGGCGGTGTCAGCTCTCCACCGTCCGGACGTGCGGCGGGTGCCCGTTCCAGGTGACGAACACCGAGCTGGTCCTCGTCCCCGCCACGAAGTCCACCCGGATCCAGGCGGTCTGCTTCCACACCCGCATCTGCCGGCCCTCGTCCGGCGTCGCCGACACGAGGGCCGCCGTGCTCCCGCCCGGGCCGAAGACCGCCCGTCCGCCCCGGACCCGAAAGCTCTTCACCTCACCGGCGGCACCGGGGCGGGCCGACGCTCCGCGTGAGCCGGTGCCGCGCGGGTCGTCGGCCCGCCGCTCCCCGGCAGGCGCCGGTTCTTTAACCGTCACCCATGTGTTTCTTAAGGCGACCATAAATCCCGGCCCCCGTACCGGCATTGGGCCGTTCATCCGATTCGTCCCCGCTAGCGTGCTGCCGCGTCACCCCCCGACACATGACAGGCAGGTACGCCATGGGTTCCTCCGCACACCGCCGACGCGTGAGCCGCAAGGCGAAGCAGGCGCCACGGAGGTCTTCGAGGCCGGCGACGCGGACCGGCTGGTGCGGTTCGCCCGGTCCAAGGGGCTCGGCGGGTTCTCGATGTGGTCCGCGACGCGCGACAAGCCGTACCCGGGCGGTGCGCGGAACTCCGCCTCCGCGACGCGCGGCTCGATCCCGCGGAACGAGCCGGCCTTCGCCAAGGCGTTCGCCGCGGCCCGGAGCTGACACTCTCTCACGTCATCTCTCGCCCCCACGCCCCCAGTTCCCCCATAATGCCCCCCACGCAACACCCCCCACAGTCGCCCCGCACGCACGGCACCTCCCACACAACGGCCGTGCGTGCGGGGCCGTCCCTCACCCACCTAGGAGATCCCCATGCACCCGCTCCGCCGGACCGTACGGATATCCCTGCTCTCCCTCACCCCGCTCGCCTCCCTCACCCTCGCCACGCTGGCCGCCGGACCGGCCGCCGCGCACGGCACCATGACGGACCCCGTCAGCCGGGTGTCCGCCTGCTTCGCGGAGGGCCCGGAGAGCCCGGACTCGGCCGCCTGCAAGGCGCTGGTCGAGGCCGGTGGCACCCAGCCGCTCTACGACTGGAACGAGGTGAACATCGGCGACGCCGCCGGGCGGCACCGTCAGATCATCCCGGACGGCAAGCTGTGCAGCGCCGGACGCGACAAGTACAAGGGGCTGGACATGGCCCGCACCGACTGGCCGGCGACGCGGCTGGACTCGGGCGCGCACACCTTCCGGTACCGGGCGACGGCCCCGCACCGGGGCACGTTCCAGCTCTACGTCACGAAGGACGGCTACGACCCGAGCAAGCCGCTGAAGTGGTCGGACCTGGAGGAGAAGCCCTTCGCCGAGGTCACGAACCCCACGCTGAAGGACGGGAGCTACGTCATCGACGGCACCGTCCCGAAGCGGTCCGGCCGTCACCTGATCTACAGCATCTGGCAGCGCTCGGACAGCCCCGAAGCCTTCTACACCTGTTCGGACGTCGACCTGGGCGGGCAGGCGCCCGCGACGAAGGCTTCGGCGCCCAGCGAGCGGCAGATCGCCGCGGAGGCCGGCAGGTCGACGGTCGACCACGGCGGCCACGGCGGTGACGGCCCCGGCACGGGCGGGCACGGCACGGGCGGGCACGGCACGGCCGCGAACGGCGGCGGCACCGGGCACGGAGCCGCGGAAGCCGGCGGGACCGAAGCCGGGAAGACCGCCGACGGCGGCGACGCGCACCGCGCGCACTACGCGGTGAACACCGCCAACGCCCCGGCCACCCAGGGCGGGCGCCTCGCCGAGACCGGCGGCGACAGCGGCACGACGGTGCTGACCGCCGGCGGCGCGGCGGTCCTGGCGGCGGGCTCCGCCACCCTGTTCCTGACCATGCGGCGGCGCGCCGCGCGGGACCGCGCCTGACGGTCACCGGACGCGCGCCGGGGGCGGCGTACGACCGTACGCCGCCCCTCTGGAGGCCCGGCCCCCACGGCACGGGCGGGCCGGGCCTCCAGGCACATCACCACCGAAGGGTATAAATTGGACGAAAATTACCAGGAGAGGCAGGAGAGGAGCCGACATGTCCTCGAAGCGACGCCGCAAGAAGAGGGCTCGCCGCAAGGCGGCCAACCACGGCAAGCGCCCTCAGTGCTGAGCACCCGGGCCTGAGACCCGGGCACCGGCACGTCCCGGCACCCGGGGAGGCCCCGCCTCAGCGGGTGTGGCGCACACGGAACGGGATCCCGGCCGCCCGCAGCCGCCCGATCAGCGCGTCACCCATCGCCGTGGCCGTCGTGACCTGCCCCGACGTGGCGGGCAGATCGTCCAGGGCCAGGCACATCGACGCCTCGGCCAGCATCTTCGCGGTCTCGCCGTAGCCCGGGTCGCCGCCCGAGACCTCCGTGAACACCCGCCGGCCGCCGCCCTCGCCCACGGCCCGCACCTGGAACCAGGCCCGGGCCCGCTGCTCCGGCCCCGGGCCGCGCCCCGGTTCGTAGCGGTTCATCAGCCAGGACCGGGCGGGCGGCACCTGGGCGACGGCCGCCAGCGCGCCCACGCCCGCCGTCGCCGCCAGCGCCATGGGCAGCGTCTTCACGGACGCGTAGTGGCGGTAGCGGAAGTCCGGGCCGTACCGGTCCAGCGCGGCGGCCGAGCGGCGTACGACCTGGGGGTCGAGGGTGGGCAGCGGCAGCGCCCACGTGCCCGTCTCCTTGCTGAACCGCGGGGCCGGCGGCGGTGCCCCGACCCGGCGCCCGGCCGGCGCCGGCTCGTACCGCCGCCGCTCCCGGGCCGCCTCGCGCGCCTGACGCTGCCGCGCGATGATCGTCAGGGCCGAGGCCAGCGTCCCGCCGGAGGCGAGCCCGGAGGCCCGGACGAACCCGTCGACGGTGAGCGGCACCCCTTCCGGCAGCTGCTGGACGGTGAAGTACGCGAGGAGGTCGTGCGGCATCGAGTCGAAGCCGCAGGCGTGCACGAGCCGCGCGCCGGTCTCACGGGCCCGCGCGTCGTGGCGTACGTAGGCGAGGTCCACGAACTCCGGCTCCCCGGTGAGGTCCGTGTAGTCGGTACCGGCCTCCGCGCAGGCGGCCACCAGCTTCTCCCCGTACCAGATGTAGGGACCGACGGTCGACGCGACGACATGGGCGGACCCGGCGAGCGCGCGCATCGCGCCCCGGTCGCCCGCGTCCGCGACCACCAGGGGCACCTCGTCGGCCCGCACGGGGTTCAGCACGGCCAGTCGCCGCCTCAGTGCCTCCAGTTTCGTCCGGCTGCGCCCGGCGACGGCCCAGCGGAGACCCTTCGGCGCGTGCGCCAGCAGATACTCCGCGGCGAGCCGCCCGACGAACCCCGTGGCCCCGAAGAGCACGACGTCGTAGGGGCGTTCCGGGCCTGACTGCCTGTTCATGGAGCCTCCGGCTGCTGGGGGTCGAAGTGACGGGGGCGTTTCCGGGGTCCGTACGTGCCGGACGTTACACGGGAGAAGGGAGGAGGCCACAGCGGGATGCGCGGCGGCCTCGGTCCGAGGACCCGGAGAACGGCGATCGCGCCCGGGCGAACCCTGGATGACGTGCTTCCGGAACGCTCCCACGGCGCGGTTCCGGTTCGGGTCCTGTGCGCTGGCGGCGGCCGGGGAAGCGCCGTTCCGCGGTGGTGTACGGGAAGGCCCGCCGGACCCGCGCGCCGGGCGCCTCCGAACGCGCGGCACGGCCGCCACCCCGCCGGTCGAGCCGTATGCCCATGCACGATCCGGTGGTGGGCGACGGTTCCGGTGGGTGCGCGACGGGCGCCGGTTCATGCTCATTGCGGACAGTGCGGTGCCGAGGCGAACCGTTCGCCTCCTCGAAACCCACGCAGAAACGGCAGGACGACCATGCCAGTGCTCCCGCTCGCCCGGCGGCTCGCGACCCTCGTCGCCGCCACCACACTGGTGGTCCTGGCCCCCGGAGTGGGCCAGGCCGATGCCCCGTCAGCAGGACTGATCAAGAACGAGGAGGCGGGGTGGTACCTCGACAGCGGCAGTGACACCTCGGCCAAGGCGCCCGCGCACACCTCGAAGTACACGGGCGAACCCGCGGCGGCGCCCGGCAACCTGAAGTGGTCCTACGACCCCGCCACCAAACTGATCAAGAACGAGGCCAAGGGCTGGTACCTCGGCAGCGGCGACTCCTCCGACGCCAAGGCCCCCGCGTACACCACCAAGTACACGGGCGAGCCCGCGGCCGCTCCCCCGCAGCTGAAGTGGTCCTACGACGCCGCCACGAAGCTCGTCAAGAACGAGTCGAACGGCTGGTACCTCGGCGCGGCGGCCGACAAGGGCGACAAGGGCGGCGACGACTACTCCGGTTCCAAGGCCGCGTCGGCGTCTTCCGCGTACACCACGAAGTACACCGGTGAACCCCCGGCGGCGCCCGCGCAGCTGAAGTGGTCGATAACGCACTAGACCCCCGGGGCAGGGCAGGGCCCCGGTGCCTCTCCCCTCGGGTGGAAGGCACCGGGGTCGTCGTCCGCGGCGGGCGCGGACGCGGGGAGGCCGGGCGGGGCGCTCCCCTACTACCTGGCCGTGTACGTCAGACAGTCCGGGGACGCCCCGAGCGAGGCGACGGTGATGCCGGGAGCCTGGCATTCGAGGCCCGTGTTGTGCAGGCACCCGGCCATCTTGCAGGCGCCGACCCGGCCGACGGCGGAGGAGTCACCGCCCTTGGCCGGGAACACGAAGAACGTGTCGCAGTGGGCGTGGGTCGAGTCGCCCACGGTGATGGCGAGGGCGTGGCAGGCACTCTCCTGGTTGTACGCGCACTCGTCCACCTGACACACGCTCACCTGCGGCATTTCCACGGCGTTCTCCTCGGCACCACGTCCAGGCCGGACCGCCCACCGGCACGGCCCGTTCCCCCGACGCCTTCCTCGGGCACCGGCCGGCGACACCGGTGACCGGGCGTCTTCACCCGGATGCCGGGACCGGTTCCGGAACGACGGTTCTCCCTAGGCGCACACCCCCTCCCCCGGCCCTCCCCCTCTCATTACCCTGTGCGGCCCAAGGGGGAGAGAAATGACGCACAACTCACCTGATCCTGAGCCCGGACGCCCCGACGAACCGCCCGAACCACCGGGACCACCCGGGCCTCCACCGGGCACCCCGCCTCCGCCCGCCCCGCGCCGTGGCCGGGGCTACTTCCCTTTCCGGGACCGCAGTTTCATGGCGACGGTCGTCATCGGGCCGGTCGTGGTGGCGGTCGCCGGGGCGGTGACCGGGCTGGCCGTCACCGGTGGGTTCTCCTGGGTGGCCGACGCGGTCAAGGGGGACGACGGGCCACCGCCCGTCTATGTGTCGGGGGAGCGGTCACCCCGGGCCGTCGAGTCGAAGGCCCCCGCCGCCTCCGAGGACCTCGCCCGCGGCAAGGGCCTCGACCTCCAGCGGCCCCTGTACCTGTGCCCGTGGGACGCCCGCGTGGTGAAGACCCCGCCCGGCAAGCTCGTGGCACCGCCGGTCCGCGGCCGCGCCCTGGACAGCTCCCGGGTCTCGTCCCGCAACGCCGGGGACCCCGACCGGACCACGATCACCCTGTACATCCAGCCCGAGGGGAACCGGCCTTTGGTAGTCAGGGAGATACGGATCAAGGTGGTCGCGCGCGCTCCCGTACCCGCCCAGGGCGAGGCGACGGTACTGGGGTTGCAGACGGCGGGGTGCGGAGGGGCCGAGGAGACGGTCACGGCCCGCGCCGACCTGGACGGCGGCGGACCGTACGCCCGGGTCGTCCCCACCGGGAAGACGGCGTTCCCCCTGGAGATCACGGGCGGCAGGACGCTGGCGGTGGACCTGACCGTGGCCACGAAGCACTGCGACTGCACCTGGGTGCCCGAGATCGTCTGGGCGAAGGACGGCGAGGCGCACACGACGCCGTGGCTCGACAAGGGCGATCTGCCGTTCCGGACCATCCCCTCGGCCGGATACCGGCGGGTCGCGTGGAAGCTGCTGTACGCGAACGACATCGCCGACCCCGGCCTCACCGAGGACAAGTGGGTGCCGGTCCCCTTCGACGAGCGGATCCTCGAATAGCCGACGCCGCCCGTCCGGGCCCCGCCGACCGGCGGGGCCCGGAGGGCCCTCAGGACCCCGCGCGCGTCCCGGCGCCCTCGCCCAGCAACCGCCCGAAGGACGATCGCGCGCGGGACGCGTACAGGCGGGTGGCGGCGCCCGGGGCGGCGGCGCGGATCACGGCGTCGAGCCGGGCCACCGTGTCCCGGCGGGTACGGCGCCGCGTCTCGTCCATCTCGTACGGGGAAGGGGGCGCCGCCCTGGTGAAGTCCGTCAGGGGCATGTGCCACGGATCCAGGGTGTCGAGCCTGCGGGGGTCGTCCGCCATGGCCCGGAAGGCGTCGAGGCCCCGTTCGTCGCCCAGTCCGGCCAGCGTCTCGGCGGCGAGGACCCGTTCCCTGCCGGGGATCCGGCGGGGCCCGAGGGCCGCCCGGACGAGGGTCTCGCGCGCGGCCGCCGCGGTCTCCGGGCTGATGCGCGTGCCCAGTGCCGCCTGAAGGGCGATGAACGTACCGCCTTCGGCGCCGCCCTTCCTGGCGACCTGGAGGAGCTTCTTCCCCGGGGCGGCTCCGGCGCTCTCCGCGAGGTCGAACACGAATCCGGCGTAGGACATGTCGCCGCGTTCGCGCATGCGCGCCTCCTCCTCCCCGAGAGGGGGACGGGACAGGGCCCGGCCGGCCGGCCTGCTCCAGCACTTGCCGAACGGCCAGATGGCGGGCGGCTTGAACCAGCCGTGGTCGAGCAGGCCACGGACCGCCCAGGCGCTCGCCTTCGGGTCACGGGTCGCGTGGCGGGCGGCATGGTATTCGAGGAACGTCCGGTGCGGGAAGGCCGGTTCGCCGTCCTGGACGGACAACAGGCCGGTGGGACGCAGCAGGTCGCCCAGGAACCGGTGCCAGTCCGGCCCGGGCACCTGCTCGGGCCGGAGCGCCGACGGGTGTGCGGCGAACACGTCGAGGGTGGCGGGGGCGTCGTCGAAGAACATCCGGTGGGCGAGCGAGTCGACGAGCTCGGGGAGAGCGAGCCGCGTGCGCTCCGCGGCGGCGCGCACGGCGAGTCTGTCCGGGAGGTGCTGGAAGGGCTCCTCCAGGGCGTCGATGGCCCCCTGCTGGGTCTCGGCGATGCGCTTGTGGCTGTTGTGTCGGTGGATCCGGTCGATGAACCGGCTGTAGACCTCGGTGCGCCCCCCGGGGAGGAGCTCGCCGGGGGCGATCGCGTACAGCCCGCACAGCATGGAGGCCATGAGCGGGCCGCGGACCAGGGAGCCGAGCCCGGTGCCGGCGACCGAGGCGGTGAAGAGCTCGGTGCTCCGGTCCGGGTCATCGAGGTCACGGAACTGTTCGCGGGCGTAGCGGCGCAGGTCGTCCGGGGTGAAGAGGAGCAGCTCGAAGCGGGCCGTGTCCGGGCCCAGGACGTCGAGTTCGCCCGCGGGCAGGGGGCGGGTGGCGACCACGAACCGGTAGGGCGTCCCGTCGGTCGCCGCCTCGTCGGCCAGTCTGTCCAGCAGGCCGGCGCGCGCCTCCCGGTCGGCGACCTCGTCGAGGCCGTCGACCAGGACGAGCCAGGTCCCCTTCGGGCGGGGGCGCCGGCCGAAGAAGTCCCCGGCGAGGGCGGTCCCGGGCGGCAGATACCGCCCCAGGAGCGCGGTGACGGCCGAGGCCAGCGCCTGGGCCAGGGAGGCGGTACCGGTCAGGGCGATGGCGGGCACCAGGACCGGGACGGTCCCGGGCCGCTTGCGCCTGCCGTCCGGCCCGCCGTCCACCGAGTCGAGGAGATGGACGCGCAGGAGCGTGGACTTGCCGCTTCCGGGGGCGCCGATCAGCACGGTGACCGGGCTCTCCGACGTGAAGGCGTCGGTCGCGGGCCGCGGCTCTCCGGCGGCCCCGGCACACCCGGTCGACGCGTGCGGCTCACGATCCGGCGGGGGCAGGGGGAGCACCTGCCGGGCGACGCAGCCCTCGGGCAGCGGCGGCGGCAGCGGGGTACCGGGGAGGCCCGGGTACGGGTGGCTGCGGGCGAAACGCGCCGCGGCCTGCAGGTAGGCGGCCAGCCGGGGGTCGGGCGCCAGGGGCGGCTCGGTGCGGGCCAGCTCCCACAGGCCGTGCCAGAAGGCGCGTGCCCTGTCCCTGTCGACCGCGGACCGCCTCAACCGGTCCCGGCCCGGGGCACTCAGCTTCCCGCTCTCGATGAGCAGAGCCTCGGCCAGCGCCCACAGCTGCGAGAAGTCGGATCCGGGGTCTCCGGACAAGCGTTCGCTGACCCGCTGCGCGGTCAGCTCGGCCGCCTTCTCGGGGAGCAGGAGGTTGGCTCTCGTGCGTGCCTGCTTCTGGTCCACCCCCGACTCCCGCAGCAGCCTGCGCAGTTCCCTCCCCAGGAGTAACCGCCCGGCACTCGTGCCCGTTCCGTCGTCCCCCGTCATGTTCCCTCCCTCTTGGTGCCCCGCGCACTCCGGGGAAATCCGCCCCCGAACCCGGGACATACCGTCGTGACCTGCGAATTCGGACTTCCGATCCGGCTCGGTCCGGGATTCCGTGACACGCCCCGCGCGCCCGGAGAAGGTTGCCCCGTCCACGGCCGTCCGGCCGGGGAACGAGCTTCGTCGGAAGGGAGTCGGCACATGGCCGACACAGCCTGGCCCGTGGTGACGGGCCTGCTGATCGTGGCGTGCACGGTGGTACTGGTCGCCCACATCGCGCTGAAGGGCAGCGCCGCGCGTGACCGGGCCCACGTCCTGAAGGCGCTGTCCGAGGTGGTCCACGCGCTGGCGGGGGTGGTACGTGCCTTCTGGGGCAGGAAGTGACCCTCGGGGAGCGCCCCGGCAGCCTTCGCCTCATACCGGGATGATGCCGGGGGTGTCCGGTTCTCGTCCGTCACATCACCGGGATTTTGCGTACGGGGCGCCCGTCCGCCCGTTCCGTTCCGCCGCGGGGCCCGGGCCGGGGCCGCGGGCGCCACCCGGACCGGTCCGGTCCGCTGCCGGCCTGCGGGACGCTCGCCCAGGATCATGTGTCCGGCACCACGGCCCGCCGTGTCAGCGACTTGACGTCGCGTCGAGGAGACCTCTGCTCAGGATCGCCGCGAGCTTGCGGTAGGCGCTGGCGAGATGGGTCTCCACGGTACGGCGGGCCAGGTGGAGCACCGCGTCTGTCTCGGCGTTGGAGTGCCCCTCGACCGCGAGGTCGACCACGCGCCGTTCCGCCGCGGTCAGCGCGGCCCGGCCGGTCCGGGGCTGCGGGACTCGGCGGGCACCTGCGGCGACCGGCGCCCGCCGCGCCTCCCGGACGAGGCGGCCGGTGACGGGTTCGCCGCCCCGGCCGGGTTCGCCGCCGGTAGCCGGGCGACCAGGGCATGGGCCTCGCACAGGTCGTCCCGGCCCCTGGGGCCGAGCCCGGCGGCCGGCCCCGGTCAGGCGAGGGCCGGAAGCGCGAACCGGACGCCGGTCATGCGCTCCGACAGCTCCCACAGACGACGGCCGGTCTCCCGGTCGGCCGCGGCGGGGGCGAGTGCCACCCGCGTGGGGGCGCCGCGCAGTTCGGCCGTGCCGTCCGGTCCGTAGAACCCGCCGCCCGCCGCGTCCGGGGCGGTCGCCGCGTACAGCTGCGGCAGCGCGCCCCGGGCCGGGAGCTGGGCGAGGAGCGGGTTGCCGATCCGGCCGAGGACGAACCGCAACAGGCCGGTCGTCTCCTTCATCTGGAGGTTGGTGGCGGTGTAGCCGGGGTGGGCGAGCAGGCTGCGGACCGGGCTGCCGGCCCGGGTCAGCCGCAGGTGGAGTTCGTGCCCGAAGACGGCGTTGGCGAACTTCGACTGGTTGTAGAAGCCCATGGGCGAGTAGCCGCGCTCACCGGCGAGGTCGTCGAAGCGGAGGCTCGCCTTGCGGTGGTTGACCGAGCTCACCGTGACCACGCGGGGGTCGTGCCCGGCGGTCAGCAGGTCGAGCAGCAGCCCGGTGAGCGCGAAGTGGCCGAGGTGGTTGCAGGCGAACTGCAGCTCGTGGCCCTGTGCGCTCAGCGACCGGGGCGGCGCCATCACACCGGCGTTGTTGACGAGCACGTCCAGCCGGGGCAGGTCGACGTACAGCCGGTCGGCGAAGGCCCGGACGGAGTCGAGGTCGGAGAGGTCGAGGTGGCGCGCTTCGAGCCTGGCGTCCGGCTGTCCGGCGGTGATGTCGGCGATCGCCCGGCGGCCCTTCTCCTCGTCGCGCACCGCGAGGATCACGTGTCCGCCCCGGCGGGCGAGCGCCCGGGCGGTCGCCAGTCCGAGGCCGCTGTTGGCTCCGGTCACGAGGAACACCCGGTCGGTCTGGTCGGGGATCTGCTCGGCGGTCCATCGCTGTCGCTGCGTCATGCGGCACACCTTGCCGCTCGTGTCACTCGGTGTCAAGACGCTACCTGGTGCCATGGAAGGCATGGCGTTACCATCGTCGGGTGAGTTCCCGACCCGAAGTGAGCATGGCCGAGCGCAAACGTCAGCTGGTCTCGAACGAGCTGACCGAAGCAGCGCTGCAACTCCTGGCGACGAAGGGGTTCGACGCGGTCACCATCGACGAGATCGCGACGGCCGCCGGTGTGTCCAAGCGGACGTTCTTCCGCTACTTCGCCTCCAAGGAGGACGTCGTCGTCCAGTTCCTGGCCGGCATGGGCGTCGACATCCGCACGGAGCTGGCGGCCCGCCCCCCGGAGGAGCGCCCCTCCGCGGCGCTGCGGTACGCGGTCGGGGTCCCCCTCGCCACCTGCACCGCCCACTCCGAACGGGCACTCAGGGTGGTCCGGCTGATCCTGCGCACCCCCGCCCTGCACGCACGCTTCCTGGAGCACCAGGCGCGGTGGCGCGACGACCTGGCGGCGGAGCTGGCCGGGCGCCTGGGGCTCGACCCCGGCTCCGACCTGTATCCGCGGCTGGCCGCCGGCATGGCGCTGAACGCCTTCGACGCCGTGCTGCACCGGTGGAGCGGCAGCGACGGGGCCGAGGACCCCACCGGGCTGATCGACCGCGCCTTCACCGTCATCGCCCCGGCGCTCGACGCGGCCTGACGCCGGAGGCCCGGGCGCCGGAGCCCCGTGTCCACGGGCGTCACGGCGGGCCGCGGCTCGACGGCCACCCGGGCATGACGCAAGAAATTTGCTTTAAGGTGGCCCTTATGAGCCGTAGACCGATGGTCCGCCCCGGTGGCCGCAGCACCCGGGTGCAGCAGGCGGTGCACACCGCCGTACGCGAGCTCCAGGCCGAGGTCGGGCGTCCGGAGCTGACGGTTCCCATGGTCGCGGCCCGCGCCGGCGTCACCCCCTCGACGATCTACCGTCGCTGGGGTGACCTGCAGGAACTGCTCTCGGACGTGGCCGTCGAGCACCTGCGCCCGGAGGCCCCGCCGGAGGACCACGGCCGGCTCCTGGACGATCTGCGGAACTGGGCCGAGCAGTTCCTGGAGGAGATGGCCTCCCCCACGGGGCGGGCTTATATGCGCGACGCCCTGCTGGGCGACCCCGAGGGCGACAACGCGGGACTGTGCTCGGCCTACGCGGCGGAGCAGGTGGGCACCATGCTCGCCCGTGCCGCCGGGCGCGGCGAGGAGGTGCCGGACGTCGAGACCGTCATCGACCGCGTCGTGGCGCCGGTGATGTACCGCATCCTGTTCCGCCCCGACGGCCTCACCGGCGCCTACGCGCGCCGCCTCGCGGAGGAGGCGCTCACTCGCTGACGCCGGGCACGGGTTCGAGCCGGTAGCCGTCGCCCTCGGCGACCACGCGCCCGGCGGTCGGCGCCGGGAAGTGCGTACCGAGGACGAGCCCGCCGGTACCGGCGAGCCGGGCGAGCAGCGCGCGGCGGGTCGCCTCGGCCCGCGCGGGGTCGATGTCCACGCAGCTGCCGATGCCCGGCCGCGCCAGCTGCACGGGGTGGTGGACGGAATCACCCGTGATCAGGGCCACCGCGCCCGCGCTGCGCAGCTGGACGGCGACCTGCCCGGGGGTGTGGCCCGGCGCGGGCACCAGCCGCAGGCCGGCGGCCACGTCGACGCCCTCCTCCGGCACGTCGACCAGATCGAGCAGGCCCGCCTCCACGACCGGGACGACGGAGTCGAGGAACATGCCGCGCCGCGCCTCGTCCATGTCGTACGCGGCCCAGAAGTCGTACTCCGCCCTCGCCGTGAGGTAGCGCGCGTTCGGGAAGGTGGGCACCCACACGCCGTCGACCTCCCGGGTGTTCCATCCGACGTGGTCCGCGTGCAGATGGGTGAGCACCACCAGATCGACGTTCCCGGGCGTGAACCCGGCGTCCGCGAGGCGCGCGAGGTAGTCGGTGCGGAGGCCGTGCCACGCCGGGTTCGCCCGCGTCTTGCCGTTGCCGACCCCGGTGTCGACCAGGACCCGCAGCCCGTCCACGACCAGCGCGAAGCTGTGGCTGTCGATGCGCAGGACACCCTCCGGGTCGGCGAAGTCGGGCCGCAGCCAGTCGTGTCCGCCGACCACGTCGGCGGTGGCGGCCGGCAGCAGCCACGGGCCGGTGGCGGGCGGCAGCGGAATCTCGTCGACGCGGTGGACGGTGATGTCCCCGACGGTCCAGCGGGCGGGGCCGGCCGGGGCCGGGCCGGTGGGCTGCGGCGTGCACATGGGCGTACTTCCTTCGTCTGCCGGGGGCGTCGCCCACGCGGAACGCCACGGGAGCGGGGCGGCGCCCGGACCGCCGTCCGCGTCCGAAGAGACGCGGGCGAGGCCGGACTTCACACCAAAAGCAACTGGTTTGCTTTAAGCGACGATAGGCCCTACCGTCGGACTAACGCAAGCCGTTAGCTTTAACGCGGAAGGAAGGGCAGTACATGTCCGCCGCAGACCTCACACCGTCAGACCTCACCCCGTCCGAAGCCGCCCGCTGGGCCGCGCGATCCGGGCTGCCGCTGGCCGAGGACCGCCACACGGAAGTGGCGACGACCGCCGGCCACATCCATTCCGTCGTCTCGCTCCTGCGCGAGCTGGACTTCGGCGACACACCGCCGTCCGCCGCGTACCGCGCGGGAGGGGAGCAGCACGATGCGGCCCTATGAACTGACCGTGGCCGACGCGGCCGAGGCCGTGCGCACCCGGCGTCTCTCACCGGTCGAGCTGGTGGACTCGGTGCTGGAGCGCGTCGAGCGGGTCGAACCGCGCCTGCGGGCCTTCGCCGCGGTGACGGCGGGCCCCGCGCGACGGGCCGCGCGAAAGGCCGAGGCCGAGATCGCCCGCGGCGCGCTCCGGGGGCCCCTGCACGGCATACCCGCCGGGCTCAAGGACCTTATCGACGTGGCCGGCATGGCCACCACGGCGAGCTCCCGGGTACGGGCGGGCCATCGCGCGCGGACGGACAGCACGGTCGCCGCGCGGCTCGCCGCCGCCGGCGTCGCGTTCGTCGGCAAGACCCACACGCACGAGTTCGCCTACGGCCTGACCACCCCGCAGACGGGCAACGCCTGGGACGTGGAGCGGGTGGCCGGCGGCTCCAGCGGCGGTTCGGCCGTCGCCGTGGCCGCGGGAGCGGCCGCCTTCGCGCTGGGGACCGACACCGGCGGGTCGATCCGGGTGCCCGCCGCGCTCAACGGGGTCGTCGGGCTGAAGCCGACGTACGGACTGGTGCCCCGGTACGGCGTGACCTCGCTGGCCTGGTCGCTGGACCACGTGGGCCCGCTCACCCGCACGGTGGAGGACTCGGCGCTGGTGCTGGCCGCCCTGGTCGGGCACGACCCGCGCGATCCCGCGTCCGTCGCGGCCCCGGCCGTGGACTACCGGCCGGCCCCCGGCACGGATCTGACGGGGCTTCGGGTCGGCGTACCGGGCAACTACTACTTCGACCGGGTGGACCCCGAGGTCGAGGCCGCCGTCCGCCGGGCGATCGAGCGGCTGGAGGAGCTCGGCGCCCGCCTCGTCGAGGTCGAGATCCCGATGGCGCGCTACGTCCAGGCGACGCAGTGGGGCCTGATGGTTCCCGAGGCCACCGCCTATCACGAGCGGACGCTGCGCGCGGTGCCCGATCTGTACGGGGCGGACGTCCGCGTCCTCCTGGAGGCGGGCGAGCTGATGTCCGCCGGGGACTACATCAGGGCCCAGCGCGCCCGCACCCTCATGCGGCAGGCGTGGCGGGAGATGCTGGACACGGTCGACGTGATCGCCGCACCGACCACTCCGCTCACCGCCGTGAAGGCCGGTCGGCCCACCGTGACCTGGGCCGACGGCGAGGTGGAGAGCGTCTCCGACGCGTACGTACGGCTGTCGGCACCGGCCGACATCACGGGTGTGCCCGCGCTGACCGTCCCGGTCGGCCGGGACTCGGCGGGGATGCCGATCGGCATGCAGCTCATGGGACGGCCGTTCGGCGAGGCCACGGTGCTGCGCGCGGGGCACGCCTACGAGCTGGCCGGCACCGCGGGCGCCATGGCCCCGGCCGCGTAGCGGACACCCTCCTACCGCCCCGGGCCCGGCCGGAGCCGTCACGGCCCCGGCGCGGCGGCCCTCCGTCCGGCGAAGAGCGCCGAGGAGCGCCGAAGAGGGCCGGCCCGCCCGTCATGTCAGCGCTTGGGCCAGTACCACAGCGGCTCGTCCAGAAGGCTCTCGCGGCCCGCCACCTCGGTCTGTCCGGAGCCGTCCTTGACCAGCGTTATGGAGTTGACGTCGAGCCGGTGGTGCCGGGCCCCGCGGGCGAGGGCGGCGGCCAGCTCCGGCGCGTGCGTGACCACGACGATCTGGGTGTCCCGGTTCGCGGTGAGGACGAGCTCGGCCAGCGGGAGCAGCAGGTCCGGGTGGAGGCTGGACTCCGGTTCGTTGAGGACGAGGAGCGCGGGCGGGCGCGGGGTGAGCAGCGCCGCCGTCCACAGCAGATAGCGCAGCGTGCCGTCGGAGAGCTCGGCCGCGCCGAGCGGACGCAGCAGCCCCTGCTGACGCAACCGCAGCTCGAACCGGCCGCCCTCGCTGACGATCTCCACCCTGCTGCCGGGGAACGCCGCGTCCACGGCCGCGTCCAGGGCGTCGTGGTCGCCGATCTCGCGGATCGTCTGGAGCGCGGCCGCGAGGTCCGCGCCGTCGTGGGCGAGCACGGGGGTGCGGGTGCCGATCCGGGCGCCGCGGGCGGGTGCCCGCGCGTCGGTGCGCACATGGTCGTAGAACCGCCAGGACCGCAGGTGCTCGCGCAGCCGCAGCAGGTCGGGGGCGAGCTGCGGGTCGGCGAGCTCGCCGAGCATGCTGTCGTAGGGCCGGACGTTGTTCACGGTGCTGTGCCAGGTGCCGCTCGCGGTGCGGGTGCGCACGGCGGGGCCGGAGCGGTCGGAGAGCAGGGCGGCCGGCCGGAGCACGGGCCCGGCCCAGGTGCACTCCCGCTTGATCTCCGGGTCGAGGTTGAACATGGACGGCGCCCCCGAGTCACCGGCGGTCGGGACCGGATGCCCGAAGTCGACCGCGTAGCCGAACTCGTCGCCGGCGAAGCCGAGGCGGAGGCCGACGGGCGCCGCACGGCCCGAACCCTTCCGCTCACCGGCCCACAGCGTCGAGGGCAGCCCGCCCTCGCGGGCCAGCGCCGCGACGGCGCCGCCCCGGGCCGAGTCGGCGAGCAGCCGCAGCGCCCGGTAGAGACTGGACTTGCCGGTGCCGTTGGCGCCGGTGACGACGTTGAGCCGGCCGAGCGGAACGACCAGGTGGCGCAGGGATCGGTAGTTCTCGACGGCGAGGGTGGTGAGCATCCGGGCCTCTCGGTACCTTGCGGTGGATCTTCCCGCCAGTCTGCCAAGAGGGTCTGACATCGCACCCCGGGCGAGGCCGCCGACTGCCCGCGCCCGGGGTACGGGGTCGCCCGGGGCTCAATCCGCCTCCAGCCAGAAGCCCGCCCGCCGCCGCCAGCGGTCGAGCAGCGGCGCGTCGCCGGTGACCTCGACGCGCCCGGCGGGGACGGGCCGCCGGTACACGAACAGGAGCAGGTCGGCCAGCGGGCCGCGCGCGGACGCCACGGCGTCCGCCCCGGCCCCGGCGGGGCGGGCCGTGCGGCGCCAGGTCGCGGCGGCTCCGGTGAGGTCGATCAGCCACTCCCCCGGCGTGTGGGCCGGGGCGTCCGTGGCGTGGAAGCGGAGGACGCGGCCGGGCGCCCGCAGTCCGGGCTTCCCGGACCCCGGGTCCACGGCCTCCGGCAGCACGCCGAACTCCATCCACTCGTCGAGCGCGTCCAGCGCGACCTCCGCGCCGACGGTGAACTCCGCGCCCACGGTCAGGGCCGCGTCGGCGCGGTGCACGACCGTCTCGTACGCCATGCGGCGGGCCCAGAAGCCGGACGTCCCGCCCGGTCCGGCGGTCCACATCGGAGCGTCGGGCCCCGCCGTGCGCAGCGCTCCGGCGAGCCGCTCGGCACCCTCGGCGAGCCAGGCACCGAGCTCGGCGGCGCCCTCGCCGGGGCGCTCCGGCGGGTGGTCGACCTCGGTGTCGGGTACGGGCCGCGTGGCGCGAGTCCGTACGACGGTCCCGGCCCAGCGGTGGGTGGCGCCGAGGTGCCGCAGCAGCCGGCCGAGGTCCCAGCCCGGGCAGGAGGGCACGGGCGACGCCGGGTCCGCGCCGGAGAGGTGCCGCCTCAACAGGCCGGTCTGGTGGACGACTTCGGCGCAGTGGCGCTCGTAACGGTCACGTACGCTTCCGGGGCTCGAAGGGTTCATGGCGACCAAGGTAGCGAGGGGGCGTGTCCCGAAGCGGGCGGCCGACCGGCCGGACCGGCGATCGTACGCCGTTGACCTGCGACTACCCGTCACAAGGGCACCGCGCACTCGCGCCAGTGTGCGCGCGTGAGTCTTTATGTGGTGGTGGGATTCGGTCCCGCCGGGGCGGCCACCGCCCGGCTGCCGGCCGGGCGGGGTCATACGGTACGGGTCGTCACCAGGTCGGGCCTGGCACGTCCCGACGGAGCCCGCGCTGTCCACCCGGGAGATGGTCGGCCGCCTCGCCGCCCGGTCGGGCACGGGGCCGGTCGCGGTGCGCGCGCTGCCGTCGGCCGCGCTGGCGGTGGCGGCGGTCTTCTCCCCGCTGATCCGCGAACTGAAGGAGATCCGCTACCAGTTCGACCGCCCGTTCGTCATGGACTCCGGCGCCTACGAGGCCGAGTTCACGGTACGGGCCACCCCCGTCGACGAGCAGATCGCGGCGACGGTGGACTGGTGGCGCGAGCGGGCGGCGTGCGAGCTGGCGGTCACCACGGAGGTAGGACCCGGAGGTAGGGCCACCCTCCCGGGCCCGGCGTCGCGACCGTCACGGGCCCGGGTCCGACCGACCGCACCGACCAGCCAAACTTAGGCTACCCTAAGTCTACTTCGGTCAAACGGCCTGCCGGATCCGCTTCTGAGGACGGTCATCATGCAGCGACAGCACAGCCAGGGAACCCCCGGCACCGCCCGGACGCGGGACGGTCGCGAGCTGTTCTTCATGGAACGGCCGGGGCCCGCCGGGGGCGCGCGGGCGACCGTGGTGTTCGAGGGAGGTCTGGGCTCCCCCCGCTCGTACTGGGCACTCGTCCAGCAGGCCGTGTCCGGCTCGGCCCGTACGGTGGTCTACGACCGCAGCGGGCTCGGCCGCAGCGCCCCCGACCCGTCCGGCCGGCGCCGCCTCCCCCGGCTCGCCGACGACTTGAACGACCTGCTCGACCACCTCGGACCGGGCCCCTTCGTGCTGGTGGGGCACAGCTGGGGCGGCCCGGTCGTCCGCCTCGCCGCGGCGGCCCGGCCCGGGCGGATCGCGGGCCTCGTCCTGGTCGACCCCACGGACGAGGACTGCGACCTGCTCTTCGACCGCTCCATCCGCAGGCTGGAGAAGGTCCGCTACCGGGCGGCCCTGCTGCTGGCCCGCCTCGGCCTGTTCGGCCTCCTCTTCCGCAAGGTGACCGCCGCCCTGCCGGCCGACGCCGCCGCCGACATGCGCGCGGAGGCGTTCACCGTCGCGGCGGTGCGCACCATGGGCGCGGAACAGGCCCACGTCGAGGCCGATCTGCGCGCCCTGCTCGACCACCCGCCGGCACTCGGCGACATCCCCCTCACGGTCATCTCCGCGACCCTGCCCACCCCCGGCATGAGCGCGGAAGCCCGGAAGTCCGTGAACGCGTCCCACGCCCACCGGGCACGGCAGTCGCCGCGCGGACGGCACGTCCCCGCGCCGCGGGCCGACCACATGGTCCCCACGACCGAGCCCGGCATCATCGTCACCGAGACGGAACGCCTGCTCGGCGCCCCGGTCGACGGCTCCCCCGGGTGCTGACGGATCGCACTCGATTGACATGGAGCGCGACGCGACCAGCCTCACCTTCGTCGGCCACTGAGCCCGGCGCGGCCGGTGCCCCCGGCGGTGATGCGCCGGGGGCGGCGGCTCACTTCACTCCGATCGTGGCCTTCCACGGCACGATGATCAGGGGGCAGATGTGCCCGGGGTCGGGGTGGCACTTGCGGACGACGTTGATCCTCGCGACACCGCTGCGCTGCACGTGGAACACCGCGGAGGCGCCGCCGCTCGGCGTCGTGCCGCCCGCCGTCCGCCGGAGCACCGCGGAGTCGCTGGGCTGCGGGACGTCCCACGTGTACACGCGCACGCCGTCGCGGTAACCGGTCAGGCGCACCTCGATGGAGTCACCGACGGACGCCTCGACGGATCTCCCGCTGTCGGGGTTCGTGAGCGTGACGCGCTTGGCGGGCACCGCGACGGAGCCGTACCCCGTCGTCAGCACCATCGCCGCGGCGAGCGGAGCGACAAGACACCTGACTGCTTTCACCGATTACCCCTCTGTGCTCCAGCCTCCCCGTACCGCGTGCCGGGCGGGGACGGACCGCACCAGCCTCCCCCCGGCATCCGGGAGGCGGGCGGGTTCAGCGGGAAGACCCCCCTTGTGGGTGGCGCCCGCCGGCCGGCGACCACGACGACCGACCGCCGGACAGGGCCCCGTCCGCACAGGACGAGGGAGGCGGCCGGGAGCCGGGGAACACCCGTACCGCCGGGGCGTTCCCCGTCCGGGCCCCGGCCGCGTGCTCAGACGGCGGGGGCGCCGAACCACCGTCGCATCCGGCCGAGCAGGTCGTCCTGGTCCTCGCCGACCCACGCCACATGGCCGTCCGGGCGTAGCAGCACCGCGGGTACGCCCAGTTCCTCGCCGCCGTCGACGACGTGGTCGACGCGGTCCGCCCAGCCCGTCACCGAGAGCCGGCCGGTCCGGTCCAGCAACAGCCCGCGGACGCCGTGCATCCGCTCGTAGAGGCGCCCCTGCCTCAGCCGTACGTCCCGCAGCCGCCGGCCGAGCAGTTCATGGCCCTCGCCGAGGTCGTAGCGGACCCCGGCCGCGGTGATCATCTCGGTCACGTAGCGGTTCACCTCCTCGAAGTCCAGCAGCTTCGAGAACAGCTCCCGTAACGCCTTCGCACCCGGGTCGTCGGCGAGCAGCACGCCCTGCGCGCGGGTGCCGGCGAGCACCCGCGCGCCCTCCGGGTGACGCTCGGTGTGGTAGCTGTCCAGCAGCCCTTCGGGCGCCCAGCCGTTGACCTCGGCGGCCAGTTTCCAGCCGAGGTTGAACGCGTCCTGGACGCCGAGGTCGAGCCCCTGCCCGGCGGTCGGCGGGTGGATGTGCGCCGCGTCGCCGGCCAGCAGCACCCGGCCGACGCGGTAGCGCTCGGCCTGCCGGTTGGCGTCACCGACCCGGGACAGCCAGCGCGGCGAGTGCGCGCCGAAGTCGGTGCCGGCGAACTCCCTCAGCCGCCGCTTGAACTCGTCGAGCGTCGGCGCGGTCGCGCGGTCCTCGGACACCCCTTCGGCGGGCACGATGACGCGGTACACCCCGTCCCCCATGGGTATGGCACCGAACCGTACGCGGGTCTCACGGATCCCGGCCGTCACGGCGGCCAGGGCCGTCGGGGACACGGTCACCTCGACCTCGCCCAGCAGCGTCTCGGTCCTGGCCGGGTCACCGGCGAAGCCGACGCCGAGCAGTTTGCGCACCGGGCTGCGGCCGCCGTCGCAGCCGACGAGGTAGCGCGAGCGCAGCCGGGTGCCGTCGGCCGGCTCGGCGGTCACCCCGTCCTCGTCCTGGCTCAGCCCGACCAGTTCGGCGCCGCGCCGGATCTCGGCGCCGAGCTCGACGGCGCGCTCGGTGAGCAGCCGCTCGGTGACCGCCTGCGGGATGGCGAGGCCGTACGGGTGCGCGGTGTCCACCCGCTCCGGCCTCAAGCCGACGGGGCCGACCACGACCACGTCAATCATCAAAACGCCCATTCAAACGAGACTGAATTTCGTCCGGCCGCTCCGCGCGGTACGGCGGAGCGCAGCCCCGCACCGTCGCACCGGGTGTCGGGTTCCGGCCATGGCCGGGGATTCTGCCGCACGGCCGGGGCCTTGCCGCAAGCCCCCTGGTGCGCTATAAGTTGAGAGTGGCGAGGAGCGGCTTGGCTCCTCGCCTTCGTCGTTCCCCCGTGGCCGGACGACGCACAGGCGCACGGCGATGACCTGCGATCCGTCTCGTCGGCTCCCCTTCGGCGCACCCTGCACTGACGCGCGATTTCACCAAAGGGTGAGCATCCGCACGCTTATCGAGAAAAGCGACCGACTTAAGGCGATTCGTTTCCCCCGCGCCGAACCCATATCTGAATTGGCGTCAACACCCCTTGCTGCCCTAGACTTTACGCACACACCAAGCAAAAAGGAGAGGCGCCGTCCATGGGCACCAAATTCATTGAGGTAGACGAATCCCGCAAGGGCCAGCCCGGCGTGGAAGAAGGGGTAAAGACGATCGAGGTCGGCGGTCAGACGATGACGACGCCGATTTTCGTCCAGCGGATCGACTTCGACGACCTCGCCCCCGAGGTGACCGAGAACCTGACCACGGTCAAGTTCGCCGTGACGGTGGCCGAGGAGATGGAGGACCTGACGGGCGAGGTCGACGAGGACGGCTCCCCGGTCACGGAGCTCAAGGAGATCCAGGTGCCCAAGTGGCTCGAGGTCGACCTGGGCGCCGAATCCCTGAAGCAGTACGAAGAGATGATGGCGCCCTTCTTCGCCGCCGGCCGTGAGACGGAGGCGCCGACCGTGCCCGCGCCCCGCAAGCGCCGGAAGAAGTAGCTCTCGCGCCCCTCTCCTGTCGGCAGGAGAGGGGCTTCGTCGTCCGGGCCCGTACGAGGTCTTCGGGCTGGCGGGGGTCCGGCGCCCGGGCTTCGCCGACACGGCATACGTGGCGCTCGAAGGGCCTCGGACCGTCAGGGCCGCCCACGGCTCGAAGATCGTGGTGGATCGCGGGTGGTCACCGGAGTCGGCCGACGTCCTCCTCGTACCCGGCGGTCACGACGGCGTACAGGAGGAGATCCGTCGCGGCGCGCTGCCCAAGGCGCTGACCGACGCCGTGCGACCGGGGCTGACGATCGCCTCTGTGTGCACCGGCGCCCAGCTCCTGTCCGCCGCCGGAATCAGCGCGACGGCCGGGAGAGCGGCACCGGGTCCGACACTAGGGCGGAGTCACGGGTACCGCACCACGGGCGGGGCCGTCCGCGGTACCCGGTGGGGCCGTCGCGCCGGAGGACCGCGGGGGAACCGTGGGCTTCGGTCGCCACGACCGGCCGTCACGCCCCCTGAAGCACCGCACCGGCTCCGTACCGGTACGGGTTCACCCCCATAGGTCATCCGGCTGCCCGCCACCTCGTGCGCTGCCGGGGCCCAGGTGTGAGCGTGGCAGTACAGCGTGGGGCCCCGTGCCGTGCGGTGACCGTTGGATTCCGCCGGCACCCCCACCATGGCCTCGGAGGCACCTCATGCCCCAGCACCACTACGGCCCCGCCCGCCCGCATCCCCCCACCACGGCGGCCGTTCTGCTCTCCCTGCTGACCGCGCTCACCCTGCTGGTCGCCCTCCCCGGAACCGCCGCCGCGATAGACGGGGACCACAGCCGTCCGGCCCATCCCGAGCGGGACTGGATGGGCTCGACCGTCCTCGCCCACGAAGGCGAACGCGACCCGGCCGCCAGGGGCCCCTCACTGCCCGACGCCGCCCTGGCGGGCTCCTCGGTCTCAGGCGTGGACGTCAGCAGTCACAACGGCAACGTCTCCTGGTCCAGGCTCCGGAACAGCGGCGTCAGGTTCGCCTACGCCAAGGCGACCGAGGGCACCGGCTACACCAACCCCTACTTCGCCCAGCAGTACAACGGCTCGTACGACGCGGGCATGATCCGGGGCGCGTACCACTTCGCGCTGCCGGGCAGTTCCAGCGGCGGTGCGCAGGCCGACTACTTCGTCCGCCACGGCGGTGGCTGGACGGACGACGGCTGGACGCTGCCGGGCGTGCTCGACATGGAGTACAACCCGTACGGCAGCACCTGCTACGGGCTGAGCACGGGCCGGATGATCGACTGGATCGAGGACTTCCTCGACGCCTACCGGGACCACACCGACCGCGACGCGGTGATCTACACCTCGACCACGTGGTGGAAGAAGTGCACCGGCAACTACGGCGGATTCGGCAGGTACAACCCGCTGTGGCTGCCGCGCTACGGCTCCTCCTCCGGTGAGCTCCCGAACGGCTGGGGCTTCTACACCTTCTGGCAGCACACGGACAAGGGGCCCACCGTGGGCGACCACGACCGGTTCAACGGCTCCTACAACAGGCTGGAGTCCCTCGCCTACGGCTGACCGGACCGCGTCCCGCCCGCACGCCGCGCGGTGGACGACGACCGGGGTCAGGCCGCGCTTCCGTTGCGCGCCACGATCCGGTAGGCGTTGGAGAACCCGGTGCGGCTGAGGACGGGCGCGAGCAGCTCGTCCAGGCCGTACGCACCGGCCAGCAGGGGGAGCGACGCCCCGAACAGGGCCGTGCGGGCCATTCGCTGGAGACCGCTGGGCGGCCCGGCGTGCCAGGGCTCGTCGGCGGGCGGCAGCGCGTGGCCGACCATGAGGACGGCCGCGGCGACGAGGTCGACCGGGTGGTGCGGTTCGTGCCGTTCGACGGCGACGACGGTGCAGCCGAGGGATTCCAGTTCGCGGCGGAGGTTGGCGAACGGGATGAAGTGCAGGTGCTGGGGCTGTAAGTACGGCAGCCACCAGCGGCCCAGGAGCCCGCTCATCCGGCTCTCGGGGTCCGGGACCTCGATGATCAGGTGGCCGCCGGGGGCGAGGACGCTCTTCGCGGCGGTCAGCTCCGCGCGCGGATCGGGGGTGTGCTCCAGGCAGTGGAACAGGCTCACCGCGTCGTACCTGCCCGCCAGCCCGGGGGCGAGGTCGGGGAGGAGGCCGCGGTGCGCCTCGTCGATCCGGCCGCGGCGCTTGGCCTCCGTCACGCCTTCGCTGATGTCGATGCCGTCGAAGACGGTGGTGGTATGGACCTTCCTGGCCGCCTCGGGGAAGTGCCCGTGCCCGGTGCCGACGTCCAGCCAGCGGCGGGGGGTGCCGAACGGGCGGAGGGCGCGGGCACTGGCCAGGTACCGCCGGCGGTTGCCCTGGAGCTTGAAGAACCATTCCGCTTTTTCGGCTCCCAGGCCGTCGTAGTAGTCCCGGTAGTAGAAGGCCAGCCCTTCGGGAGTGAGCCGGGGGTTCTGGAAGGAGTGGGCGCAGTCGCGGCACTGGTCGAGCACGAAGGCGCCGGGCTTGTGCTGGAGCAGGTCGACGGTGCGGAGCCGGGTGCGGAGCCGGGAGGAGCCGCACCAGGGGCACGTGGTGCGTCTCGGCGCGTGGAAGCGTTCCGTTCCGAGGGCGAGTTCGCGCTGGTAGTCACCGCGGAGCCGGGCGACCTGCTGGGTCCGGTTCATGGTGTTCCAGGTTCTCCCTGTCGTGTGGTGGCGGTGACTTCTTCGAGGTGCGGAGTCGTGTGCCGGCTTCCCGGCCGGGGTACCGGAAGGCGTACGGCCTGCCGTGACAGGCGGCTGCGGGCCCCGCCGTCCGCAATACGGCAATGCCCCCTCGCGGGAGGGGGCATTACGGGCTACTTGGCGCGTGACTTACGGCCCTTCGGCGGCTCGCATTCCTGCGCGGCCGCGATGAAGGGCTTGAGCGCGTCATGAAGCTTGTTCAGCGAGTCGGGCCCGAGCTCGATCCGGTAATACTGGACAGATGGGATAAGCCTGGTTTCGAATTCGCTGCTGCCGTCCTCGTCGTCCTTCGCGGCCCCGGCCCGCACTTCCATACCGGGGACCGCGAACGTGTGCGGATGGACGTCCTCGGTCACGGTCGGATCGAGGTCGTCGTAGGCTTCGACCTTGACCCATGTCGCCTGGGTGACGGACTGGTCTCCCACCGTCAATGTTCGACCTCCCTTCCGTACACCCGGCTCACCTTGCCGCGATTCGTCCACTTCAGTAAATCTGGTGCCCACCGGCGCCCCTTCCCAAGAACAGCCAAAGCCTAGCCGCTGACGGGGAGTTAGACTCAATCGGGAAGACGCCCGGAGGCTCCGGGTCTCAGCAGTAGAGGTTGCCGCCCGGCGCCGCGCCCACCATCTGAGCGAATCGCTGGTAGCTGTTCACCCGGCTCTGCACCTGGGCGGGGTTGCGGCCGGCGCACTCCGCGGCGCCGTTGATGCTGCGGATGGTCTCCCCGAATCCACGGCCGTTGACCATCGCGTCGTGCGGCGTCATGGTGCCGGGGCCGCGCTGGGTGTTCCAGTACCACAGGGCGGTCTTCCAGGAGACGGCCGCGTCGGTCTGGACGAGCGAAGGATTGTTCAGCAGGTTGATCCCGAGGGCGTCGCCCGCCGCCTTGTAATTGAAGTTCCAGCTGAGCTGGAGCGGGCCCCGGCCGTAATAGGCGGCCTGACCGGCCGGGCAACCGTAGGGCTGGTTCCGGTCGCAGTAGTGGGGATAGTTGGCCGTGTTCTGCTCCACGATGTGGACCAGGCCACCGGTCTCGTGGTCGACATTGGCCAGGAAGGCCGCGGCCTCCTGCCGCTTCACCTGGTCGCTGCCGGTGTTGGCGAATCCCGGGTACGCGGCCAGCGCCGCGATCAGCCCGTTGTACGTGTAGAAGGGGTTCCGGCCCGGGAACATCTGCTGGAACTGGGCCTCCGTCACGGGGAACCTTCCGGTCCCCGGGTCCCCGCCGCCCTGACAGGTGTACGGGTCCCAGTACCACGTGCTGATGAGCGGGTCGTAGCCGGGATTGTCGTGCTCGGCGACGTAATACTTGCCGTCCGTGTACCGGACGACCGTGCCCGCCGGATACCAGGTGCCGGCCGTCCAGCCGGCCGCGCTGTCGCACGGGCCGGCGGCCGTCGCCGTGCCGGACGGTACGAGGACGGCCGCACCGACCAGAGCCAGTACGGCCGGCAGCAGGGTGACGAAGCGATTTCTTCTCACGGCGGCTCCTGTCGGGTCGGAACACTGAGGTGATACTCGCTCGCTGAAAGCGCGACGGGCCGGCGGGAAGATCCCGGCCGTCGTCCTTGCGCAGTGAATAACCCTTCAACTTAGTTGTCAACGACATACCCCATGGGCGGCCAAACCCGGCGCATTTGGCAACCGATTCCGGACAACTGTGGCTGAGGGGGCTTGCGTCGGCTTCGTCCCGCATGGCACTCATGGACCGAAAGCCGGACGCGTGCCGAAGAAATGCCGCTGTCCTTCGACTTCCTGACCGGCGAGCCGTGACGGCTCCGTGCCGCCGGTTTCCGGGGCGGGTGCGCTCCATGGACCCGTGGAGTATCCGCCCGCCCGCCATTACCCCATGAACGAGGAGAAACCATGCGTGGAAACAGAGCTGCGCGCTCCATGGCCGTCGTCCTGGCCGCCGCGGCCACCGGAATCGCCGTCGCCGCGGGACCGGCGGCCGCCGACGTTCCGATCGGCCAGCCGATGAACGGAAAGATGACGTATTACACCGACAAGGGATACGGCGCCTGCGGGACGCCCATCGACGCGGACTCCCAGGACCTGGTCGCGGTCTCGCCCTCGTGGTGGACGTCCGCCAATCCCAACAACGACCCGCTCTGCAAGGGCATATCGATCGAGGTCAGCTACAACGGCAAGACCATCAGGGTGCCGGTCAGGGACAAGTGTCTCTCGTGCGACCGCACCCACATCGACCTCGGCCGGCCGGCCTTCCAGAAACTGGCACCGCTCGACCGGGGCGTGGTCAACGGCATCACCTGGAAGTTCGTGCGCTGACCCCTTCGTACGCCGACCCTGGGGACCGCCCAGCCCTGTGCCCCGTGGGTTCACGATCCACAGGGCACCTCTTCCCGCATGCCCGACCGCATCTCATCCATCCGGTCGGCCGATGGTCGTTCGTGGCACCTCGCGCCGGGTCCGGCATCCATGCCGGCGGCTCAGCAGGACCAGGACGAGCACGAGCGTGCCGGTCAGGATCAGAGCCCCGCAGCGCAGGGCCAGATGGAGGCCGTCGGCGAAGGACTCCTGGGCCCAGACGGTGATCCGGGAAGCGCCGGCACCTGGAAGCCGGTGCGCCGGGCCGTCGGCGACGGCGTTCCGTACCAGGTGTTCCGTCGCGTCCCGCGGGAAACCGGCTCGTACGACCCGGTCACGGAGAGCGCCACGCATATGTGCGGTCAGCACGGCGCCGAGCGCGGCCACACCGACGACGCCGCCCACCTCCCGCAGGGTGTCGACCACCGCCGAGGCCGCGCCGGCATGGGCCGGAGGGGCGCGGTCGACCAGCGTGATGGTGGCCGGCACGAAGAGCAGCCCCGTTCCGGCGCCGAGGACGGGCAGCAGCCACCAGTAGTCCGCGAAGGAGGCATGTCGGCCGAAGCAGCTCAGCCCGGCCAGTGCCAGGGCATCGAGCGCCAGGCCCAGTGACAGCGGGACGCCCACGCCGAAGCGGACCGTGAGCGCCGCGGCGACGGGCGAAGCGAGCACGATGAACGCCGAGGCCGACAGGAACACCACCCCGGCCCCGGCGGGCGACCAGCCCAGGACGTTCTGCAGGAAGAGGCTCAGGAAGAAGATGCCGCCGAAGAGCCCCGCGCTGGAGGAGAAGCAGGACCAGGTGACGGCACGGCACTCCCGGTCGCGGAAGAGCCCGGGGTCCAGCAGGGGCCGGGGCACACGCGTCTCCACGAGCGCGAAGGCGGGCAGCGCCAGGGCCGCCACCGTGAGGGCGGCCGCCGTGCCCGGTGCGCTCCAGCCGTCGACGGGCCCCTGCATCAGACCGTACACAAGGCTGCCGAGCCCGGTGACCGCCAGCGCCTGCCCGGCGGGATCCCACCGCGCGGGTGCGGTGGGCGGGCACGGCAGCACCCGCCAGGCGGCCACCAGCGCCACCGCGCCGATGGGCAAGTTGATCCACATCACGCTGCGCCAGCCCAGGGCCTGCGTCAGCAGACCGCCGAACGCCGGGCCCAGCGCCACCCCGAGCCCACCGACCGCACCCCGTACGCCGAGGGCGCGGGCCCGTGCGGAGGCGTCGGGGTAGGTGTGGCGCAGCAGTGCCGTACCGGCCGGCAGCAGCACGGCGGCGCCCAGCCCCTGCACGATGCGCCCGGTCACCATCGCGGCCAGGGTGGTCGCCAGGGAACTGAGGGCGGAGCCCGCCATAAAGCCGAGCAGCCCGGAGAGGAAGGCCCAGCGCTGCCCCAGCCGGTCTCCGACCGCCCCCGCGGACAACAGGGTCGCGGCGAGGACGAGGGTGTACGACGCCACGACCCACTGGAGTCCGCTGATACCCAGGCCGAGGTTCTCCCCCATGCCGGGCAGCGCGTTGGTGACGGCCAGGTTGTCCAGCATGGCCATGAACGCGGCGGTGGAGACCACCGCCAGGGTGACGTTGCCGCGCCCGGGGCTCGTCGCCCTTTCCTCCGGGACGGTTCCGGCGGCGTGGCCGGCGGTCACGGCCGCGCCCGGTCTCCGGCACCGGCTTCCGGCGACCGCGTTCGCCCACCTACCGCCGGCGGGCCGAAGGAGCCGACGCACCGGCCCGGATCGGCGGCGGTCATGGCGTCGATCAGGAGCAGCAACTGTTGTTGATGGCTCATCAGGCCGGCTCGGGAGTACCGCTCGCGGGCGCCCTGTACGTCCAGCCGTGGCCCGGCGCCGTCGCGCCGGTCCAGAACGAGAAGCTTCAGGCGGGCCGGCCGGCCGGCGGCGAGGTGGACGCCGGAAACGGTGCAGGGGCTACCGGCCATGCTGAGGGGGCGACCGACCGGCATGACGTTGACGACCAGCGAGAACCAGGAGGCGATGCTGCCGGGCAGGCCCAGGTCACGGGCCAGATCCTCACCGGGGTAGCGCTGATGGGCCACCGCCTGGTTCATCGTGCGGTCGACCTGGGTGAGCAGTTCGGCCAGCGGCATGCCCGAGCGGACCCTGAGGCGCAAGGGCACGATGTTGTGGAGCACGCCCGGGGTGGTCAGGAGCCGGCGCCGCGGGCGGCCGGCGACGGCCAGGCCGAGCACCACCTCCGGTGCCTCCGTCAGCCGGTGCGCGTACACCGCCGCCGCGGCGTAGACGAACCGTGACCGCGCGACCCCGGCGAGGCGGGCCGCCTTGTGGAGGGTCTCCGGGCATGCGAGTGGACGCTCCCCGCTCACACACAGGGCCTGCTGGGCCAGGTACCCGCTGTCCGCCTCCTCCCGCGCGTCGTCTTCCCGCACGTCTGCGACGGCCGGGCGGACGGGCAGCGGTGCCGGGTCCGGCGGATCGCCGAACGTCCGCTTCCAATAGGCGCCATCGGCGGCGTACTGCGGTGAGGACCGGTAGTCCAGGTCGGCTTTCACCAGGTCCGCCAGCGATCCGAACGGGGACGCGCCCACCGGCTCGCCGGCCGCCAGCAGCGTGTACACCTGTGTGAACCGGCGCGTGATCAGGAAGAGGCTGAGGCCGTCCGCCACCATGTGGTGGGCGCTGAGGTAGCACAGCCAGTGGTCCGCCCGCAGCCCGATCAGTGCGCACCGGAAGAGCGGTCCGCGTGCCGGGTCGACCGGTGCGGCCATGTCCGCCGCGATCCAGTGACGCGCCGCGCCGTGCGGGTCGGGGTCACCGCTGACATCGACACACGCCCAAGCGCCGTCGGCCGCCGGGTGTATCTCCTGCACGGGACCGTCCGGGGTGTCGACGATGCGCACGCGCAGCGTGTCGGCCTCGGCGAGGACCTGTCTCATCGCCGCTTCGAACAGCCCTGTGTCGACCGGTCCGTGTATGTGCACGCACTGGCTGATCCGGTACGCCTCGTGGGCACCGGACGCGTCCCGCTCGGCGAGCCATATCTTGCGTTGCGCCGCGGTCAGCGGCAGTACGCGCGGGCCGGTGCGCGCTGTGCGGCCTTCGTCGCCGGGGCCGTCCTTCGGGCCGGGAGCGTATGGAGTCACACCTCTGGAACCGGGCATCGGCACCTCCCATGGGGCTTCGGACGAGCCTCCCCGTCGCCCTCCGGGTTACGCCGTGTGGTCTACATATCCGCGTGTAACCACCCGAACGAGGGACATGGCCGGCCCCTCAAGGGCGGCGGACGCGGTCTGCCGCCCGGGCCGCGCACATGCATATCCCGAACGGCAACCACAAGACCCTCCTGGCGGCGCGCGGGCGTTCCCGTAACCGCGTCCGCGCCTCCGGCCGCTCCTTCCCGCGCCCCAACTCCCGTCGGCAGGACGCATACAGACGTTCCCTCAGCGACATACTTGCGTTGCGCATGAAACACAAAGCGATAGCACGACAGGTGTGCTGAGCCTGGTTTCGAGCTCTTGCCGGGCCGGCCCGGGACCGTGCGGGACGCGCTGGTCGTCGGCCTCTTCACCGAGGACACCCCGCCCAGTCGCCACTTCGAGTGCCCGACGGTGCTGCCCGGCCCGGCCGGCGGACAGGATCAGGAACGCACCGGCCCCGTGCCCTGTACGCACGGATGAACACGAGCAAGGGCCTCCCTCCGTCCCCGTGAGAGAACAGGAGCTGTTGGCATGACGAGTCCCTTGGACCAGTCCGCGCTTCCCGAGAATTTCGTCTCCCTGCTGACCGACCACCTGAGAATTCCGGTACCTCCCGACGGGCTCTCGGCCGCGACGACCCTGGAGAGCCTCGACATCGACTCACTGGCCTTGATGGAACTCATGGTGGCGGCCGAGGAGGTGTTCGGGGTCGTCCTGCCCGACGACGCCCTGGACCTCACCCCGTCCACCACCCTCGGCGAGGCGGCGAAGGTGTTCGATGAGGCGACCTGACGTCGCGATCACCGGGCTGGGCCTGGTGACTCCGGCAGGGCACACCACCGAGGCGAACTGGGCGACCTTGTGCCGGGGCCGCTCGACGGCCGCCACCGACCCCCTCCTGGCAGGGCTGCCCGTCGACTTCTCCTGCCGGGTCGTGGACTTCGACGCCGAGGCGGAGCTCGGCCGGCTCGCACAACGCCTGGACCCCTTCGCACAGTTCGCCGTGGTCGCCGCCCGGCAGGCGATCACCGACGCCGGCCTCGAGCCGCGCACCTGGCGAGGGGAGCGGGTCGGGGTCGTGCTGGGCGTCGGCAGCACCAGCATGAGTACGTACGAATCCGTCTTCCGGCACCTCCACGCGGGAGAGCCGGAGCGTGTCTCCCCGCTCGCGCTGCCGCGCAGCCTGCCCAACATGGCGGCGGGGGAGGTGGCGCTCGACCTGGGGGCACAGGGACCGAATTTCACCGTCTCCACGGCATGCGCCTCGGGCGCCACCGCGATCGGGGTCGCGCGGGACCTGCTGCGCTCGGGCGTGTGCGACATCGTGCTGACGGGCGGCGCCGAGGGGGCACGGACCCGCATCGCCTCCGCGTGCTTCGCGCGGATGCGGGCGCTGTCCCGGCGCCGGGACCGACCGGACCTCGCCAGCCGGCCGTTCGACGCGGCGCGTGACGGTTTCGTCCTCGGCGAGGGCGCCGCCGTCCTCGTACTGGAACGGCTGTCCACCGCGCGGGCCCGCCGGGCACCGGTGCAGGCCCTGCTGCGCGGCTACGGGGCCAGTGCCGACGCGCACCACCCCATCTCCCCGCACCCCGAGGGCCGGGGCGTACTGCAAGCCATCGCCGCCGCTCTCGAGGACGCCGGGTGCCGGCCGAAGGACATCGGGCACATCAACGCGCACGGCACCTCCACCCCCAGGAACGACGCGCTGGAGGCGGCGGCCCTCTCCCGGGTCTTCGGGGACCTCATGCCACCGGTCACCGCCCCCAAGGGCGTCATCGGTCATTCCCTCGGTGCGGCCGGGGCGATCGAGGCCGCCTACACCGTCCTCGCGCTCCGCCACCGGACGGTGCCTCCGGTGGCGAACTTCCAGGACCAGGACACGGATCACAAGCTCGACATCGTCGCCGGAGACCCACGCCCCGTCCACTCGGACACCGCCCTGAGCTTCTCCTTCGGTTTCGGCGGGCAGAACGCGGTCCTGCTGCTCACGGCTCCCTGAGCATCGGCCCGTCCATCAGGGCGCGGTGGTGCCGGGCGCGTCGGCGGCTCCCCGCGCCCGCGCGTGACACCGTGCTGCCGTCGGTCGCCGGATTCCGTGCCGTGCCACGGGACATGGCCCGGGCCGGGGCGGGAGGATGTCGCCGTCGGTGCGGGGTGGTCTTGTGGGAGGGGTCGGACAGGCATGGGTGGAAGGTTCTCGTGGGGCAGAAGGCTCGGGTGCGTGGTGGCGGCGTCGCTGGCCGCGCTGGTGCACATGGCACCTGACGCGTCGGCACATGAGTCGGCACATGAGTCGCGCGCTGCCGTGAACTGCGTGGGGAGCAACACCGTTTCGTTCTCGCCCGGTCTGTCACTGGCGGCGCGGCGGACGCTGATCGGCGGCAGTGGTGCGTACACATGCCTTTCCACGGACCCGGCGCTGCGGTCGGGGACGTCCTCGATCGACGGCGGCGGGCGGAACGGCTGTTTCTTCTCCGACGCGACCACCGTCGAGCGGGTCACGTGGAACACCGGGGAGCGGACGACGGTCGTGTACCACTTGGGGAACGTACAGCAGGTGGCCGGGCAGGCGGTCGTCCTGGTCATGGGCCGGGTGGTGGAGGGGAGGTTCGAGGGACGTACGGTCGCCTCCCCGGGGCTTCAGGTCACGCTCGATCCGCTGAGGTGCGCGTCGAAGCGCGGAGTGGAGCTGATCACCGGACCGTCGACGCTGGTGATCCTCTGACCGCGAGGCCGTGCTGAGGGGCGGCGCCGGGCCGGCCGTCGCGGCAGACGTCGTGTCAGGTGTCGCGGCCGTAGCGGGTGACCAGCTCCAGCACGTACGCGACATCGGCACGGGTGCTGGTGGGATTGATAGTGCACATGCGCAGCACGGTGGCTCCGCGCACCGTGGTGGTGAGGAGGACGGCGCCGCCGTCGGCGCACACCCTCCGGCTGATGTACGCCTGCGCCGTGCCGGCGTCCCATGTCGCGGGCGCGTCCCGGTGCCGGTAGCGGAAGGTGAGGATGGCGAGGCCGGGTGGTGTGACCAGCTCCAGCTCGGGGTGGGCCTCGACGAGTCCGGCGGCGTACTCGGCGAGGTCCGCTCCCCGCTCGATGGCCCGGCGAAAGGCCCCGGCGCCGAAGGTCTTCAGGGAGAGCCAGAGCTTCAGGGCGCGCAGACCGCGGCTCTGCTGCGGACCGTAGTCGGAGAGGTTGACCTCCTCGCTCGCCGGGGCGGCCGGATGGGCCGGCCGGAGATACCCCTGGTCCAGGGAGTGGCGCGCCACGCCGAAGGTCTCCGGGAGCAGTTCGGGCCTCCGTAGCAGGACACAGCCGATCTCGTAGGGCTGGAACAGCCATTTGTGCGGGTCGACGGTGAGGGAGTCGGCCCGGCCGAGGGCGTTCCGCAGGTGCCGGCCGCGTGGGGTGGCGGTGACGGCCGCGCCGTGGGCGCCGTCGATGTGCAGCCACATGTCTTCCTCCTGGCACAGGTCGGCCACGCGGTCGAGCGGGTCGACGGCCCCGGTGCCGGTGGTGCCCAGCGTGGCGACGACGGCGAAGGGGCGCAGCCCCGCACGGCGGTCGCGGCCGACGCGTTCGGCCAGGGCGGCGGTGTCCAGGCGCAGGTCGGCGTCCGGGGGCAGGACGGTGAGCTGTTCGCGGGCGAGGCCCAGGAGGTGCGCCGCCTGGGCGACGGAGGGGTGGGCCTGGGAGGAGCAGTACAGCCGGGCGGGTGGCCGCGGGAGGCCGTCGAGCCGGTGGTCGCGGGCGACGGCCAGGCAGGTGAGGTTGGCCATGGACCCGCCGCTGACGAACAGTCCGCCATGGCCGTCCGGGAGGCCCAGGAACGCCTTGAGCCAGCGCAGGGTGGTCAGTTCGATCTGGGTGGGGCCCGCCCCGACGAGCCAGGCGCCGGGGACGGAGAGGTACGCGGAGGCCAGCGCGTCGGCGAGGACGGCCGGGAAGTTGCCGGTGGAGGGCACGAAGGCGAAGCAGCGCGGGTGGTCCAGCCGGGTCGCCTCGGCGAGTGCCCGCTCGGTGACCTGGTCGAGGAGGCCGGGCAGGTCACGGGTGCCGTGCTCGGGGAGGGGCTCGTCGAGGGCGGCCCGGAGAGCGCCGGGTGAGGGGGCGTGGCAGGGCGGCCGGGAGCCGGGGGTGGTCATCCGGTCGATGACGAGTTCGACGGCGTGGTGTCCCGCCTCGCGCATCCGCCGCTCGTCCAGCCGCAGTGGGGGCGGCTCGGCACCGGCGCGCCGGTCGTCTTCCCGCTCGGTGTTCCGGTCGTCCTCCTCGGCGTCTACGGCGTCTTCGGCGCCTACGGCGAGGGCGCCGATCCAGGCCGAGGCGCCGGGCCGCAGCCGCGGGCGGGGCAGCGGCTCCGCGACCGGCCGCGGGAACTGGACGAGCGCCAGCTCCTGGCCCGCGGTGACCGGCCCGGAGCGGGCGACGGCCCACCACAGGGCCTCGTCGTCGGCCAGCCGGGACACCACGGGCGGCCCGGGAAGCGGCCCCGTCACCGCGTGTCCGTCCCTGCGGTAGCGCCCCGTCGGGCGCGGGTGGCGCACCACGGTGTCCGTACGGGCATGCACCACGAGCTGACTGTGGCGCGGGCCGGGCGGCGGCGGTCCGGCCACCGGAGGGGGCAGGGCGGGCAGGAGGAAGGACAGGACGTGCAGGCCCAGGCTCGGCAGCAGGCCTGCCGCGCTCTCGGCGGCCTGGACCAGGGACACCACCGTCTGGAAGCGCGGATTGACCTCGACCGCGCACAGCCGGCCGCCCTCCTCCACCAGGTCCAGGCCGAAGACACCGCGGAAGCCGCGCCCCCGCAGGACCTCGCCCACGTGGTACGCGGCCGCTCGGGCCTGTCCGTGCAGCCCCTCGGGCAGGTCGTCCGGGCCGACGAGCTGGTTGCCGCAGTGCGCGCCCCAGGAGGCGCCCAGCTCGGGCAGCCCGACGAGCTGGTGGGAGACCGCCGAGACGACGGTCCGATCGGGCCCGGCGCACGCGGTGACGGTCAGGGAGATCCCGGGAGCGAAACGGCTGAGCTTGACGGGTTCGTCCGGCCAGGCTTCCAGGCACGCCCGCAGGCCCGGCACCCCGTCGACGAGGGCGGTCCCGCGCCCGATGAGGTTGTTCGCCGCCCGCTGGGCGACGGCACGCGGCCACCGGCCGTTCCAGTACGCCTCCGCCGGCTCGCGGCCCGTCGCGGGAATCACCAGGAAGGGCGGGACGGGGACGCCGGCTTCGGCGAACAGCCGGGTGGCGCTGATCTTGTCGGCGGCCCACGCCGTGACGCCGGCGTCCGGGGCCAGCAACCGACAGCCGTGCGTACGGGCCCAGGTACGGGCGTTGTCCCCGTGCTCGGGAGCGAAGGACACGCAGACACGGCGTGGAGCGGGCGGGCCCGGCCGCCGGCCGGGCGGGGGTTCCGGCAAGGGCTGCCAGGCGGAGACCGGTTCGTGCCGGAGCCAGGCGGGCGCCGGCACGAACGAGGCGCTCACGGCGGGGCAGTGGTCGAGCCACACGACCTCGTCGACCAGTCCGGCCAGGAGCCGCAGACCGGTCCGTACATCGACGCCCTCGATGTCCCCCGCGGTCCGCGGGGCGGGGCTCACTCGCTCACTCACCTGTCGCACTGCCACTCGCCCGAGGAGCGGGCCACGATGCCTTGGCGAGCTGTTCCACCCGCTGGTGCAGGCGCTCCAGATACGGCTCGCTCTCCGGTTTCATCAGCACGCTGCGCAGTACGTGGGTGTCGTCGCCGTCCGCGACGGCATCGGCGCGGCGGGCGGTGAACGCGTCGGCGGTGACACGGGCGACGCTGAGGAAGACGGGGTCCTCCTTGGCGTTCATCCCCCGGTGGAGCACCTCCTTGCTCGCCGCGCCGACATGGGACAGGCGTGGTGGCGGACTCCCCGGAGCGGCCGGGTAGTACGTCACGATGTCGAGCTCGGGAGGCTGGTACGGCTCCAGGTACGGAGAGGCGCTGATCAGCTCGGCCCAGCGGACGGCGGCCCGGCGCCCGGCGGCGAGCACCGCCCCGAGCCCGTCAGGGGTGAGCGGCAGCAGTTTCAGGGTCAGCCACAGAGCGGCGGCGGCCGCACCGGAGCGGGAGCATTCGAGGCTGATCTCCCCCAGGTGGGGCCGGTGGGAGGTGAAGTAGGTGTAGGGCGAGTCGTGCCGGAAGAACCGGGCGACGTCCGGGTCCCCGAACAGCACCGCTCCACAGCCGTACGGCTGCAGACCGTGCTTGTGCGGATCGATCGCCACCGAATCGCACCGCGCGAGCGCCCGCAGGGCGTCGCCGGTCTCCGGCGCGACGGGCGCCCCTTCCCCGTCGGCCTTCTCGTCGGCCAGCAACCGGAAGAAGCCGCCGTAAGCGGCGTCGGCGTGGACGCGCACCCCGTACCGGCGCGCCAGCGGGACGATACGGTGCAGCGGATCGACGGCACCCAGCGCCGTCGTGCCCGTGGTGACGACGACCGTCCCGGCGACCCCGGTGGACAGCAGCCGGTCCAGCTCGCCCGTGTCCATGCGCCCACGGTCGTCCACCGGCACCGTGAACACGGGGACGCCCAGCAGATGGCACATCCGGGCGTGTGTGTAGTGCGCCTCGGCGCTGACGGCCACCCCCGTGCCGGGACGGCTCTCCCGGGCGACGAACAGGGCTTCGAGGTTCGCCTGAGTGCCGCTGCTGGTCAGGTGCCCCAGGTGGGCCGCGAACCCGGCCATCCCCGCGAGCTGCTCCACCACCTCCTCCTCCATGGCGGAGGTCGCCGGACCGCCGTCCAGCGCGTGGTTGTTGGAGTTGACCAGCATGGCGGCCGCGTAGCCGGCGACCGCCACCGGGTGCGGCGGCTTGAGCATCTGCCCCGCGTAACAGGGGTGGAAGAAGGGGTAACTGCCGCGCAGCCGGGCGGTCAGTTCCTCGAACGCCGCCGCACAGGCCGCTTCGTCGACGGCCGTCGCGGTATGCGCCGCGAACTCGCCGTACGTGCCCGCCCATTCCCGGAAGGCTTCGACTCCCCGCCCGAGCCAGTACCCCAGCTCCATGCCCACCCCCGACCCCGGCCCCATCGGCCCGATCACCGTAGCGTCAGGAAATAACCTCATCCCGACAATCGGTGACAATCACCCGAAGGGGTCACACGGGGCGTGCGCGACCGAATCCTGCGCGCCGGTGGGGGCACGCGGCGTCACAGGACGGCGGCGATGGCCCCGCAGGAGAAGCCGACGCCGAAGGACAGGAGCAGGGCCCGGCGCCCGGCCGCAGGCCGCCTTCCTCCCGGGCCATGGCGAGGGAGTCCCACTCGGCACACCGGCGCGGATCACCACAACCGACCGCGCCCCCGCCGGGTGGAGGACGGGCCCGGCCCCGCCGGCCCGCCGCCGGAGACCGGTCAGGGGTTCACCAGCCAGCCGCGAGAGACGTCGCAGATCAGGTACGGGATGCGGGCCTGGCACGCGTCGCAGGAGCCGGCGGTCCAGGAGTTCGTGGCGCCCTGGCCGTGCCACGCCCGCATGTACCGGGCGTCCTCCGCCTTGGGGCCGACGTAGACCATCTCGCTCATGCGCACGTAATCGACGGAATTCCAGTCGAGGTGCTTCTCTCCCAGTGCGACCAGGAGTTTGACGGCGGAGCACGGCCGGGTGACGCCCTGTATGTCCTCGTCCAGGTTCACCTTCTCGCCCCGGACGGTCAGCCAGCCCTTGTTGTTCATGGGAAGAGTGGGGTTCGCCAGCGTCCACTTCCCCTGGTGGTAGGTGATCCCGTCGAGGTGCTTGGGCTTGATCCATGGCTCCGCGGTACGTCCGCTGGAGGCATAGAAGTAGTACTCGCCCCCGTTGATCTTCGCTTCGAGCACGCCCATCATGAAGACGGCCGCCGGGTCGCCGACCAGGCTCTTGTCCCGCATCAGGTTGTCCTTGATCTGCCCCACGACGCCGCGCAGCTTCGCGCTGTCGGTCAGTTCCGGAATGCCGTGGAGCAGCTTTCCCTTTTCGCTTTCCTTCTTGTTCCTGACGTAGTGACACCTCGGGCAGGTGTCCGTGGCGCGGCCGCCATGCCGAAGGTTGACGTCCGTGTCCGGCTTGCTGGGCTTGGTCTTCGGCATGCTCGGCCTTCCGTCAGCGGTCCGTGGAGCGGGGAAATTAGCACGTCACAGCTCTGTCGCCGACTCCGCTCCAGGCGGCAGCGACCAGTTTTGGACGTGATCGGGTGACACCTCGTCGCGATGCCGTCACCCTGCGGAAGCCACCGTCCGGCCCGCTTTCGGCCCGCCCGGAGCCCGCTCCCCCCGGAGCATGATCGATTCTCTGGGAACGATCATGATCGAACGCCTTACGCACCGACAAAACGGTCAACAGCCGGATTCTGTCGCGGAAACCGACGAAAGCGCCGCAGCTCCTCCCCGGCCACCTGGCCTGATCACCGCAGTCACCCGGCAACCCGCTGTTAGCGTGCGCCGGAATCCCATGTCCACACACTCACGGCGGTCCGTGCTCCGCGCGGTCCATCGGTCAGGAGGGAATGCGTTGTGGCGGTGACCGCGATGACCGTCGGCGAACTCAAGGAATGGTTGAAGACCCTTTCACCCCCCACTCAGGAGCTGCTGCTCCCCGACGGGCTCCCCGACAACCTGGGCGACCAGGGCGCCCTCAAGAACGCGGTGAACCCCGGCGCCCTTTCGGACTGGTTCACCATGGGGACCGCTCTCACCACGCTCGTCCCGGACCCGGACAACCTCTGCGTCACCGGAATCATCGCCACGGAATCCCCGAACCTCTCCCTCTGGTTCTTCAGTGACGAGGAAGGCGACCCCGACGGCGCCACCGTCACCGGCGTCCAGTTCGGCCTGTCACTGAAGAGCCACCCCGTGATGTCCGTCTTCAGCGCCCTCGGGTTACAGGACCTCATCCTCGCCTACGAGATCCGCGTCCTGGACGGCGCCGCCGTCCACGGGCTCTCCGCGCAGGCGAAGCTCACCACCGGCGGCGACCCGCTCCTCATCACCTGCGCCCTCGACTTCGAGGCGCGGCAGACCGGCTACGAGTTCGTCGTGGAGCCCGAGGCCGGCGGGGAATGGCATGTCGCCGAGGCGCTCTTCGGGCTCTTCGGCGTCGCTCCGCCGCCCGTCCTCGCGGGCATCGCCCTCAAGCGCCTCGTGCTGGCCTACGACCACGGTCAGGACTCCACCGGGTTCCGCGTCGAGGTGGACGCCGACTTCCCGCTGGGCGGCCTCGCCGCGGGCCTCGACGTCAAGGTGGCGCTGGCCAAGTCCGGCGGGAGCCGGACGTACGACCAAGAGTACGAGGCACGGCTGGTCCTCGGCGTCCCCGCCCAGGGTGGTGGTGACGACACCGTCCGCACGCTGACGTTCGACATCAAGGACGCCCAGCACGCCGAGTTCAGCGCGACCTGCGAGGATTCCAAGGGCGTGTCGTTCGCGGACCTCGCCGGACTGCTGGGCGTGGCGGAACCGCCGGAGTTCCTGACCGATCTGGTCATCTCCGGCCTCACGGTCGGGTACGCGTCCGCCCGCAGGTCCATCGTGCTCGCCGCGAAGGAGGAGAACGGCGGCTCGCTCGTCGTCGTCTCGGACCGGCCGAAGGACGGCACCCGTGCGTATGTCGTGCGCGCCGGCGTCGGGCTGGACGCCAAGCTCTCGGACCTGCCGTTGCTCCAGGGGCAGATACCCGAAGGCCAGGACCTCGGCGTGTGCGGGCTGGGCGTACTGCTCACCTCCGACGAGCTGACGGCCGACCGGATCACCGAGCTCAACAAGGCCCTCGCGGCGAGCGACGGGGCGCTTCCCCTGCTGCCCGCCGACGGTCTGGGCAAGGGGCCGGCCTTCACTGTCGACCTCCGGCTGCCGGGTCACTCGGAGAACACCTCGGTCGTCGTCCGGGGCGACGGCGAGAAGACCAGGGCTGCCGCCGAAGCCCCCGCGCGGCCACGGCTGATCACCCAGGACGGCACCCCGGTCGCCGGGGGCGTCACCGGGAACACGGCGGCCGGCCCCACCGGCCTCCCCCTGGTCGCCTGGCTCAAGGTCCAGCGCGACATCGGCCCGCTGCACCTGGGCCGCGTCGGCGTGGGATTCGCCGACGACACCGTGTGGGTGCTGTTCGACGCCTCCCTCGGCATGGCCGGACTCACTGTCGGCGTCGACGGGCTGGGGATCGGGATCCCCCTGTCCCACCCCGTACCGCCGGAGTTCCGGCTGGACGGGCTGAGCGTCGGCTACTCCCGCCCGCCGCTGTCGATCAAGGGCGCCCTGGCCAACCGGCCTCCGGACGACACGTACAGCACCCTGATCGAAGGGGCCCTGTCGGTCACGGCGGAGGAGTTCGGCCTGACCGCGCTGGGCGCGTACGCACGGACGAAGCAGCACCCCGACCAGCCGTCGCTGTTCCTCTTCGGCAAGGTGAACGGCGAGTTCGGCGGCCCGCCGCCCGTGCAGATCACCGGCATCATGGCCGGCTTCGGCCTCAACACCGACCTGCGGCTGCCCGAGGGCGACCAGGTGCTGGACTTCCCGTTCCTCGCGGACATGTCCTCGTCCGAGACCGACCCGCTGGTGGTCCTGGGCAATCTGATGGGTGGCCAGGACGCCTGGGTGCGCCCCGCGTCCGGGCAGCTGTGGTTCGCGGCGGGCCTGGAGTTCAAGGTCTTCGAGTTCGTCACCGGTCAGGCGCTGCTGGTGCTGGAGGTCGGCGACGACTTCGCCGTCGCGGTGCTCGGCACGGCGGAGGCGCGGTTCCCCAAGGAGCCGTCCCTGCCCGCGTACGCGAAGGTACGGCTGGGGCTGTCCGCCAAGTACCGGGCCAGCGAAGGCGTGCTGAAGCTGACCGCGCAGCTCGCCCCCGGCTCGTTCCTGCTGTCCGAGGACTGCGTGCTGACCGGTGGGTTCGCGCTGTACACCTGGTTCGACGGCGCGCACGCCGGTGACTTCGTCCTCACCCTGGGCGGCTACTACCCGGGCTACCCGGTGCCCGGCCACTACCCGCAGGTCCCGCGGCTGGGCTTCAACTGGCCGGTCACCTCGGAGCTGACCCTCAGCGGCGGCTCGTACTTCGCGCTCACGCCCGGCGCGGTCATGGCCGGTGGCGCACTGGACGTGAACTTCCGCTCCGGCGACCTGCACGCCTGGCTGACGGCGCACGCCAACATCCTCATCGAGTGGGCGCCCTTCCACTTCGACGCCGAGATCGACGTGAGCATCGGGGTCAGCTTCGTACTCGACCTGTGGCTGGTGCGCGAGACGATCAGCGTCGAGGTCGGCGCTTCCCTCCATCTCTGGGGCCCGCCGACGGGCGGCGAGGTCACCGTCCACCTCTGGTTCATCTCCTTCACCATCGGCTTCGGTGACGGCAGCGCGAGCGGCGACAAGGCCGCGCCGTGGAGCGATGTCGTCAAGCAGCTCCCCGCTGCCCAGGACGCCGTCCGGCTGGTGCCCATGGACGGGCTGACGCCGGTGGACTCCAAGGACGAGCCGGAGCTGTGGACCGTCAGCACCGGCGTCTTCTCCTTCGCGGTACGCACGGCCGTCCCGGTCGGCAAGCTCCGTCTCGGCGACGAGCGGCACACGATCGACGGCACCGACGTCGACATCCGCCCTCTCCGCGCCGGCGGCGAGCAGCTCGACTCGACGCTCACCGTCACCCTCACCAAGGGATCCACCGCGCAGGACCTGAGCACCTGGACCGCCGCACCGAACGTGGCGAGCCTGCCCGCGGCACTGTGGGGGAAGTACGACGGCAAGCTGACCACGGGCAGCGCGCAGCGCGTGGACGGCCAACTGACGGGTGTCGACCTGCGGCTGCCGCGGCCCACGCCGGGCAGCACACCCGGCCCCGTCAAGGCCGGGACGATCGCGCACGACGACCGGACGCCGAACGGCAAGCTGCCGCTGACGCGACCGGGCGTCGTACGGGCCGTCACCGCCGTGGAGTCCGCCCCCGTACGGGTCGAGGCCCCGCGGCCGGTCACCGTCGGGCTCGTCGCCGGGACCGCACCGGCACCGGAGGTCCGCGCGAGCACGGCCGCCGTCACCGCCGGCCGGACCGGCGCCCTGGTCGACCAGTCCCGCGACCGGCTCTTCGCCGCGATGGACTACCTGGACGTGAGCCCCGGCACCAACGAGCGGCTCACCGCCACGGACGGACTGGTCGCGGGCGACGTCGACGTGAAGCCCGCGCCCCCGGTCCCGGGCACGCCGACCGCGAGCGAGCGGTTGTACGTGCTGGGCGCGGCCTCGGTGACGCCGGTCGACGCGCAGAGCCTGACGGTGTACGACCCCATCACGCTGAAGAACGCGGGCTCGGCGTACCTCTCCGTCCGCCCCGACGGAACCCGCCTGGTCACCGCCGCCCTGAGCTCGCAGCATGTCGAGTCCTTCGACACCACGGCCAACCCGCCCGGCGCGGCCGTCGACCTGAACGGCGCGTCCCCCGCCTGGTTGCCGCAGAACACACGGGGCCTGGCGTTCTCGCCGGACGCGGGCTGGGACCACGCCTACGCCACCTACGCGCAGCCGGACCAGATGGTGCTCCTCACGTTCCGGAACGGCGCTCCGGTGGCGGGCCACACGTACGGCACGCTGGCATCGGACCGGGTGACGATCACCGAACCGGCCGATGTGGTCCCCGCCCTGCCGTGGGACAAGACCGTCTACATCGCGCTACCGCAGGACGACACCGTGGCGAAGGTGGACGTCGGCAACATGGACAACCCCACCGCCCAGGCGTACTTCCCCGCCGGCCCCTCCCCCACCCGCCTCGCCGTGGACCCGCGGGGCCGCTGGGTCTACGCGCTCAACCCGGCCAGGTCGACGGTGACCGTCATCGACGTCGCCGCCAAGTCGATCGCCACCACCCTGCGCACGGGTACGGACCCCAGCGCCCTGGCCGCCTCCGCCGACGGCGAGCGGCTCTACGTGGCGAACGCCGTGACCGGCACGGTCTCCGTGTTCGACACCAGCGGCGACCTGCCACGGGAAGCGGCCGAGCCCGTGTGGGTGGGAGCGGGACCGATCGCGCTCGCGGTGTCCGCCGAGGGCGACCGGCTCTACGTCGCCCGGGAGAAGGTCCGGCAGGTCCGGGTCGTGGACGTCGCGTCGGACCAGCCGGTCCTGCTGCCCGTCACCGTCCCCCTTGAGGACGACCCGGTGGCGCTCGCCGTCACCGTCCCGCCGACCGTCACCGTCACCGGCATCCCGGCAACCCCCAGCGTCACCCGAATCACCGAAGGCGGTGCGGCATGAGCCATCCCGAGTACGCCCTGGACCCCGACCCGTCGCTGAACGTGCAGTTCGTCGACTCGCTGGTGCCCACGCTCACCGCGGGGCGGTACACGCTCACCGCGCACCAGACCCTCACCAAGGGCGGCGACCGGGTCGACACGGACAACTACCTGGACGCCCCGGCGACGCAGGAAGTGGAGGTCCGCGCGCCACGCTTCACCGTGCAGCCGGAGTGGATCCACGGCGCGTACCCGACTCCGGGCGCCGGCGGCCTGTACGACGACGTGCTGCCGCATGTCACGCTCGACCGGGCCACTCTGCCGTGGGAGCGCGAGGCGAAAGCGCACGACGGCACGCGCCTGCCGTGGCTGGCCCTCCTCGTCTTCGCCGAGGGCGAGCTGCCCGGCACCGACCCGCACTGCCTCGGGCGGACGGACGCGAAGACGGTGGCCGACCTGACCGGTTCCGAGAGCGGCGTCGTCCTGCCCCCGTTCGACCGGGACGCGGACCCCGTCACCGACGACGACAAGCAGCAGGTGTGCCGCACCGTCCTGGTGCCCAGGTCCGTCTTCCGCGCCGTCGCCCCCACCCAGGAAGAACTGCCCTTCCTGACCCACGTCCGCCGGGTCGATGAGCGGCACCAGCGCATGGCGCCCGGCGACGACCTGATCCAGGTGGGCGACTACGCGGTCGTGGTCGGCAACCGCCTGCCCAGCGCGAAGGGCGGCCGCTACGTCGCGCACCTGGTGTCCCTGGAGGGCTGGCTGTCGTACCTGCCCGGTGGCGCCGACGAGGCGAAGGACCCCGGTCAGGCGGTACGCCTGATCTCCCTGTGGTCGTGGGCGTTCGAGACGATCCCCGACCACTTCCCCGGATTCGCCGCGCTGACCGGGCACTTCGTCGACACCGAGGGCGCGGACGGCTCCGACCTGCTGCTTCGTGTGCCGCTGCCCGACCGGCCGCTGTCCGGGAAGGACCAGCAGGAGGTCGCCGACCGGCTCGGCCGGGGCTATCTGCCGGTCTCGTGCCGCACCGAGTCCGGGCGCTCCACGTTCGGCTGGTACCGGGGACCGTTCACCGCCCAGTACGTCACGCCGGAGACCGACCGCGCACGGCGCCGCTGCGCGGCGGAGGCGCTGATCCACCTGGACCGGTACGGCGTCTTCGACGTCAGCCTCGCCACCGCGTTCACCGCGGGCCGGGGCGTCGCCCTCGCCGACCACCAGTTCGGCGCGGCGCTGCTGCGGCTGCGCGGCAAGGTGCAACGAGCGGCGGAGAAGAAGAGCCGTACGACGGCGACCACCGGAGCCCGGGCCCGTGTCGAACACCTGGTGGCGAACGGCCTCGCCGGCCACCTCGGCGAGGTCCTGACCACGCCGGCCCGTACCAGGCAGGCCGTCGACGCTCCCGCGCGGCGCCCCGGCGTCACCCCCGTACCCGCCGCGACCGAACTGCCCGCCACCGCCGGGCTCGGCCCGGAGCGCCTGCGCACCGACGCGGCCCTGCGCGCGCGGCTCACGTCGGACGACAAACCTCTGGTGGACCCGGACGACGACGACCTCGTCCTCGTCCGGAACCGGCTGCTCGGCCTGCGGAACCTGACGGGCGTGCCGTTCGCGCACCTCGTGCCCGACTCCCGGATGCTGCCCGCGGAGAGCCTGCGCTTCTTCTACGTGGACGCCGACTGGACCGCCATGCTGCTCGACGGCGCCCTGAGCGTGGGGCTCGCCCACACCTTCGACCTCACCTCGGACGACCTGGTCTTCGGCCCCACGGGCGTGGCCCCGCTGCCGCCCCTGGCCGCCCCGGTCACGGGCCTGCTGCTGCGATCCGAGCTGGTCAGCGGCTGGCCCGCGCTGGAAGTCCGCCCGTACGCGAACCCCCAGGCCGCCGAAGGTGAACCGACTCTGCCGGTGCTGCGCCGCGAGGCGCTCGCCGACGACGTCCTGCTCGTCCTGGTCGAGGGTGTGCCGGGCCGGGTCGAGCTCGCCGAGCCGCAGCAGGGCGTCCACTTCGGCATCGACGAGCCGGAGGAAGGCGGCAGTGACGACCCGATCGTCGACGGCATCATCCGGCTGCGAGCCCTGTCGGGGGACGCCATCGGGAAGGAACTGGACCCGCGGCAGTATCCGTTCCCCGTGGCACCCGACAAGCTGAGCGACTACCTGCGGACACCGGCGGATGCCGTGCTGAACGTGAAGAAGCTCGCCGACGGGCTGGGAAACGCCCTGAAGATCAAGGACCGTCCGCTGACCCCCAGCGAGTTCGCCATCCAGATGATCAACGCCGCGCAGCGCCGCACCTTCACCACCGCTTCCACCGCGCACACCCCCTTCACGACAGGAGACCACCCCAATGGCTGACCGCGACGACACCCTCATCGTCCCGGTGAACGTGGACGCCCTGGTGGTCAACCAAGACCTGCGTCAGCGCGACGGCCAGGGCTTCCGGCGCTGGCGCCCCAACTTCAACCTGCTGCGCCACAGCCTCAGCCCCGAGGTGGCCCCGTTCACCAACGAGGACCCTTGGAACGCCACCCAGGAGCATGAGACCGACGAGAAGTACAAGCGGTACGACGGCGTCTACGTGCGCTGGGAGCTGCCCGACGCGCTGCGCCAGGGTGCCGCGCGGGCCGAGGGCGGGCGTACGGAATTTCCGCTCGTACCCAACCGCTGGCTCGTCGTCCGGCAGGTGCAGGGCAGGGACGACCTGACCGCCGGCTGGGTGGTGGAGAGCGACTTCCTCGACCCGGAGGACGGCACCTCGCGCTTTATGCACCCGGTGCGGCCCGGCGCCGGGGATCCGGCGACCACGCCGTACCGCTCGACGATCATCACGACGCAGATCGGCAGGAAGCAGAGCGTCAGCGGTGGCACATGGAGCGAGCCGACGGACGCCTCGCGCAAGGAGCTGTTCCTCACCGCGGTCGGCCCCGGCATCATGACCTTCCACGTCTACCAGCCGTACCACGAGAACGTCTTCTCGCTGCACGACCCGCTGGACGGCATCGACTCCGGAGTCGTGAACTACCAGGTCGTGGGCTGGTATTCGGACCCCGCCCAGGAGGAGCTGCGCCGCCGACTCGACGGCGAGGGCGCGACGGTCGCGTCCGTCCTGGCCGGGCTCGGCTGGACGGTCGCCGACCTGCCGGGCACCTGGACGCCCGACAGCACCACCTACTGCGGACGCGCCCTCCAGGTGCGGTGGAGCCGCGACGGCGACGCTCCGGACTCGGACCGCCCGGAGAAGACGGACGTCCGTGACCGGATCGCCGTCGGGAGCAGCGCGGACGAGGCGCATGCCGCACTGGTCGCCAAGGCCCGCGCTGCCCTGCCCGCAAACTCCGGCAACGCCCTCGATCACACCACCGACCCCGCCCTCCTGCACGTCCTCGGCAAGGGCCTGCTGAACACCCTCGACGAGCCCGACGGCGACGTCCTCACGGCCCAGGCCCTGCACAAGGGCTGGTTCCAGCAGGTGCCGGGCGGCTATGTGTGGCGGCTGGCCGACACCGCCGACAAGGGCAATGTCTCCGGCGACCCGAAGTCGGTCACGTGGTCCGGCGTCGCGCCCGAGCACGAGGCGTGGCTGGCGGAGCTCAACGGCTACCAGAGCGCGTACGACCGGGCGGAGCGCGAGCTCACCGCGTTGCAGCAGCGGTTGTACGGGCTGTGGTGGATGCACAGTCTGCCGCTCATCCCGCCGCAGTACCGCCGCGAGCGGCTGTACGCCGAGATCGACCCGGCGAACGCGGACGGCCTGGCCGCCCGCGTGGCCGCCGCGCAGGACGACCTGAAGAAGAAGCTGAAGGCCGTCACCGACTGCGTCAACGGCCGCCCGCTGCCCAAGGGCTACGAACTGCGCAAGGAGACCCTGCCGCCCTTCTACCAGGTCACCGACCCGACGATGGTGCTGGCCGGCGCGAAGAGCCACACGGCGCACAAGCCCCTGACGCGGGACGGGGAGCTCGTCTGCCGCATCCCCTCGCAGATCGTCGACGACGGGCGGGCGAACCCCTTCACCTCGCTCCAGCTCAGCGGGCTGCCGTCGGTCGCGTCGGCCCTGTTGATCGAGTTCGCGTGCGTGCTCGACCCGAAGAACGCGGGGAAGTACCCGCCCGACATCGCCCCGGATGCCTGGCGGCAGCCGTGGAAGCCGCTGCTGTTCCAGTGGCGGGTCGAGCACTGGCAGGTGCCCTACGGCACCCCGAACAGCCCCAACTGGACGTTCGACGGCAGCACCTACCAGTGGACGAACGGCTCCCCCGCCACCGACGCCATCGAGGTGACCGGCCGCCGCTTCCTCGTACCCCTGCCGCAGCACACGGTGGGCGGCGGGCTCGAACAGCACGCCGCCGACCACCCCGACCCGGCGGTGGCCGAGGCGCTCACGGCAGCGGCGGCGCAGATCAAGGACCTGGACCTGCTCTCGCAGCGCCTGGACGGGCTCACCGACGCCTTCGCCCTGCGCGACCCCGCGCCCGGTGTCAGCCCGCCCGGCGAGATCGGCAAGCTCATAGGCGACGCCTTCCGCCACCTGCCCGACCCGGGCATGCTGCCCGAGCCGTTCAAGGGCTGGCAGGACTCCGGCTTCGCCCAGATCCGGGCCGGGCAGTTCGCGGTGAGCAAGCTGAGCGTCGTCGACGAATTCGGCCAGAGCCTCGACGTCCTGCTGCCCGGCGACGCGCCCACGTTCGTCCCCAAGGTGGGCGACAGCCTGCACACCCACGACAAGTTCGTCCAGCCCACGGACACGGGGCGGTTCGTCCAGCTGCCGCCGCGCCTGCTCCAGGCCGCCCGGCTGCGGTTCGACTTCGTCGCCGAGCACGACGACGCGCGGCTCGTCGACCTCACCGCGAACACGACACCGGTGGGCGCGTGGATCGTGCCCAACTACGTCGACCGCTCGCTGCTGTGCTACGCGCCGACCGGTGAGCCGCTCGGCGAGCTGCGCCTCGAACTCCGCGAGGGCGAGGGCGGCGACGTGACGACCGCGGTCGCCTGGGGACCCCTGCCGGACTCCCGGGTGAACACGATCGACGCCCTGCGGGAGACCCGGCCGCAGCTCTACGCGTTCGCCCGCGAGCTGGCCGCGAAGGGACCGGACGCCTTCGCCGACCTGCTGGCCGCCGTCGACCACGCGCTCGCAGGCATCGACCCGGGCAACCCGTACGGCGACGAGGTGCTCGGCGCGCTGCTCGGGCGCCCGCTCGCGCTGGTCCGCGCCCGGCTCGGCTTCGAGCTGGACGGCCTTCCCGTCGCCGACGGGGGCTGGCAGTACGCGCTGGACTGGAAGACGCAGGAGGCGTGGGCCACGCGTCAGGGCGACACGGCACCGGCCGAGATGGCCCACCTCGACTACCGGTGGCCCGTCCGGCTCGGCAACGCCGGGCAGAAGGGCGACGGTCTGATCGGCTACTTCTCCGAGGCCGACTACGGCACGTTCTATTCGGTGGCCACGCCGGGCGACCACCCGCACACGGACTACGTGGCGCCGATCTCCGACGCCAACTGGCCGGAGCTGCGGGCGGACTCGACGGACCGGACGCACCTCACGCTGCTGCTCGACCCGCTCGCCACCGTCCACGCGACCACGGACATCCTCCCCGTGACGGGGCTTCAGCTCCCGTCGCGCTTCACGCGGACCGCCCTGGCGGCGATGCGGGTGGCGCTGCGGCTCAGCCCGGTGCTGACCACGATACGGAAGGTCCCGGGCAAGGACGTGGGCGTAGGTGACGCGTCGTCCGCCTTCGTCAACGCCCTCGCCGTGCCGCACCCGACGTCCCCGCAGGGCACGTGGGACTGGGCCGAGCTGGTCGTCCCGGACGCGCCCGCCGGCGCCGACACCGCGCCGCGGTGGAACCACGAGCCGGTCGTGCAGATCGACCAGAAGGCCCGGCTGGACGAGAACGGCCCGACCGTACGCACCGGCTTCCTGCGCCTGTCCGGCGGCATCGACACCAAGTGACCTCCCAGCACCCGTACCCGACCCCGAAAGGAGCCGACTCCGTGAGCGAGCCGGACCCCACTCTGCTGGACTACGCCATCATCAGCGAGCCGTTCCCGCTGTACGCGACGACCGGCACCGACGACCCCGCCACGGCCCTGCACCTCGTGGTCTCGAACGGCGGCGGCGACACCGTCTACTGCCGGGAGATCGTCTTCTCCCTGCCGGCGGGGGACCTCGCCCAGAGCCTGGTCGCGCAGGACGCGGGCGACGGTCAGGCCCCGGACTGGACGGTGGCTCGCATCGAGCCGGGCACGCAGACCATCCTGCCGCCGGGTGACTACGCCCACTTCCTGGCCAAGCCGAACAAGGCGGACTCGGCCGTCGACGTCTCCGGCATCGTCATCACCCTGGAGAACCTCAAGATCAGCCCGTTGCCCGGCACGGCGAGGATCGAAGTCCGTGAGGTCGCCACCACGAACACGGACAAGTGGCCCAGCAGCCCGCGCTTCAAGAAGCTGGAGATCACGAAGTTCCCGGCGCCGAGGATCCCGGCCCTGGCGGTCTCCGACTTCACGGCGGACACGCTGGAGGTAACGAGCGGCGCCCCGGTCCGCCTCACGTGGACCGGCCCGTCGACCCTCGACTACACGGTCTCGCACGGCGGCGACTCGCACCCGGTGGGCAAGAACCACTCGTACAGCACGACGATCGACCGAGACACGACCTTCCAGCTCTCGTACGAAACCGGCGAGCTCAAGACCACGCATTACCTCACAACCACGGTCACGGTGAAGAACCCGAAGCTGACGGGGCTGACGGTGAACGGTGACGTGACGGTAACCAACGGCTCCACCACGGTCGAGGGGCTGACGGTGGGCAAGGACCTGACGGCGCAGCAGAAACTGACGGTGCACAAGGACCTCACCGCGAAGCAGGCTCTCACCGTGAGCGGCTCTGCCGATCTCCAGGGGCTCACGGTGCACGGAGCCCTCGATGCCAAGGCAACGCTCTCGGTGAACCAGACAGCGACCGTGGGCGAAACCCTCACCGTCGGAGGGATCCTCAAGGCGAACAGCGACATCACCGTCTCATGGGGCGGCAAGGTCAAGTTCACGACGGATGGGGTGCAGGGCATCTCCGTCGACGGCAAAACAGTCGTACACGACGGGACTTCGATCCACCTTGAGAACGGGTACGTCAGCGGTGGGTACCTCTGGGCGTACAAGGGGAAGGACGACGACTACGCAACAGTGCACGACGGCGAAACAGGTAACGGTCGGTCGTACTGGACGGTCCATACCACCTGAGGCAGTCATGCCCCCCCGCGTCGTGTTCCCGCAGCGCCGGACCTCGTACGAGCCGGCCTTGCGGAGGCTTTCGGTCTTTTCATGTTGACGCGATAGCGATCACCGTTCACACCTTAAGCCCGGTAGGCGGCTTTTGATGAGGTAGCGCCCGCTTGCTCCCGTCGCATCAATTGCATAGCGTCACCCGTGCACCACACGTAGCAAGTATTCCAATCGATCCCGGGCCGTGCGGTGAACTCCGCACGGCTCCACGGAGGTTGCGACATGTCGAACGAGTGGGAGCACGTCGAGGTGGCACCGGCCATCGCCGAGGCGAATCGCAAGGTGATCGAGACCATCCCTTCGAGCTCCGAGGACTTCGAGAACGCCACGCGGGGGCAGATAGCCATGCCGCCCGTTCCCTTCATCCCGGCCCGCACCAAGGGGGACGAGCCGGTCTGGGACTTCGCCGGCTACGACTTCCTGCGCGCCGGGGACGAGACGCCCCCGGCGGAGGTCAACGCGAGCCTGTGGCGCCAGGGGCAGCTCACCGCCGTCGCCGGGCTGTTCCAGGTCACCTCCGGCCCGCGCGGCGCCATCTACCAGGTCCGCGGCTACGACCTCTCCAATATGACGATCATCGAGACCGATTCGGGCATCATCGTTCTCGACCCGCTGGCCTGCTACGAGACCGCGCAGTGGGCACTGAAGCTCTACCGCGAGCACGTCGGTGACCGGCCGATCGTCGGCATCATCTACACCCACAGCCACGTCGACCACTTCGGCGGGGTGCGTGGGCTGTTCGCCGAGAAGAACGACGTCGTCCCCGACATCCCGATCATCGCGCCCGACGGCTTCCTGGAGCACGCCGTCAGCGAGAACGTCTACGCTGGCCCGGCCATGGGCCGCCGCGCCGAGTACATGTACGCCGCCAAACTGGACAAGAGCCCGGTCGGGCAGGTCGGTTCGGGCCTCGGCCTGACCATCTCCACCGGCGAGGTCACCCTGATCCCGCCGACCGTCAGCATCGGCGACGCCGGCAACGGCCCCGTCCCGCGCGCGCAGTGGTCCAAGGACGATGTGATCCCCTGGCGGCCCGGGCTGTACCGCCAGATCGTGGACGGCGTCCGGATGATCATTCAGCTCACGCCGGGCACCGAGGCCCCGGCGGAGATGAACCTCTACTTCCCCGAACACCGCACCCTGTGCGCGGCCGAGAACGCCACGCACACCCTGCACAACCTCATCACCCTGCGCGGCGCCCAGGTGCGCGACGCCCATGCCTGGTCCAAGTACCTCACCGAGGCCGTCCAAACCTTCGGCGCGCACACCGACGTCGAATTCGCCTCCCACCACTGGCCGCTGTGGAACGACGCGTCGAGCGAGGAGGGCAAGCGGCGCATCGTCGATTACCTCAGCATCCAGCGCGATGTGTACGGCTACCTCAACGACCAGGCGCTGCGCCTGATCAACGCGGGCAGGAACGGTCTGGAGATCGCCGAGGAACTCCAGCTGCCCAAGTCGCTGGCCGACCACTGGTACACCCGCGGCTACTACGGCTCGGTCAGCCATGACCTCAAGGCCGTGTACCAGCGCTACATGGGCTGGTTCGACGGCAACCCGGCCCATCTCTGGACCTACCCGCAGTCGGAGGCGGGCAAGCGGTACGTGGACGCGATCGGCACGGTCACCGACGTGGTGGCCAAGGCCCAGGCGGCGTACGACAGCGGTGACTACCGCTGGACCGCCGAACTCCTCAACCACGTCATCTTCGGCTATCCCGCCGAGAGCGAGCCGGCCAAGCGGCTCCAGTACCAGGCGCTGACCCAGCTCGGCTACGGCGCCGAGAACGGCACCTGGCGCGATTTCTACCTCACCGGTGCCCACGAGCTGGCCCACGGTGTGGAGGCCAGGGCCAACCAGGAGGCGGGCGACCTCGTCAACAGCCTCACTCTGGAGCAGTACTTCGCCGCCCTGGCACGCAGCGTCGACGGCCCCAGGGCCGGGGCCGAGCAGCTCGCGCCGATCACTCTCCAGTGGCAGATCACCGGCGCGACCGACCAGGCGTGCACCACGACCCTGCGCAACGGCGTCCTGGTCTACGTACCGGGCAAGGACCTCTTCGCGGGCACCCCGGACGTCACCCTCAGGCTCTCCCACGAGGCGCTCAACCGCCTCATCCTGGCCGGCCCGAACTTCCCGCAGAACTTCGACCAGGCCGTCCAGCACAAGGAGATCGAGATCGTGGACGGTCGGCAGAGCGCCGCCGACACGGTGTTCTCCTACCTGACCGGCCCGGACCCGAAGTTCCCGCTCGTCGCCCCCGGCGTCAGCGGCACCTGACGGCCACGGTGCCGGTGACCGGGCCCCGCGCCCGGCCACCGGCACCGGCCCGCCCGGCGCGGCGGCCTCCCCACCGCCGGTGCGGCGCCCCGGGACCACGCGGCCGAGGCAAGCCCTGAGCGGCAGCCCGCACCGTAAACCCCTCCTTCGCGCCGCGCTCTCGCATGCCCTCATTTCACGCGTTTTCACCAAGGGAGCTGTTGATCTTCATGCACAAACGCCGGAGAGTTCTCGCGTTCGCCACCGTGGGTACGGTCATGTGCACCGCTGGATTCATGCCGTCGGTCAGCCAGGCCGCCGGTAGCGGCGACGGGGAAAAGAAGGGGTCCTACGCCGAGACGCACGGTCTGACGGCGGATGACGTCAAGAACATCAACGCGCTCAACGAAAGAGCCCTGACTCTGGGCCGGCTCGGCGATTCTCCGGAGGAATTCCCTTCGAGCGCCGGCACGTTCTCCCCGGCCCCCGCCTTCGTCGACGACAGGGAGACCCCTCCCGCCGAAGCGCTCGACAGGGCACCTGACGCATACCGGGCCTACGGAGGCAGGGCCACTACGGTCGTCAACAACTACATACGCAAGTGGCAGCAGGTCTACAGCCAACGCGACGGCAAGAAGCAGCAGATGACCGAAGAGCAGCGAGAAAAGCTGTCCTACGGTTGCGTCGGCGTCACCTGGGTCAATTCGGGGCCCTACCCGACGAACAAATTAGCGTTCGCGTCCTTCGACGAGAACAAATACAGGACCAGGCTCAAGAACACCAGCCCCCGGCCCGATGAGACACGGGCGGAGTTCGAGGGCCGCATCGCCAAGGAAAGCTTCGACGAGGCAAAGGGCTTCCAGCGGGCGCGTGATGTGGCGGCCACCATGAACAAGGCCCTGGAAAACGCCCACGACGAGCGGACCTACCTCGGCAACCTCAAGACAGAGCTCACGAACAAGAGTGACGCCCTGCTCCACGAGGACGGCCGCTCGAACTTCTACTCGGCGCTGAGAAACACACCGTCCTTCAAGGAAAGAGAGGGAGGCAACTACGACCCGTCCAAGATGAAGGCAGTGATCTACTCGAAGCACTTCTGGAGCGGGCAGGACCGGCGGAGCTCCGCCGACAAGAGGAAGTACGGCGACCCGGACGCCTTCCGCCCCGACCAGGGTACGGGCCTGGTCGACATGGCGAACGACAGAAACATTCCGCGCAGTCCCGCCGGCCCCGGCGAAGGCTGGGTCAACTTCGACTACGGCTGGTTCGGGGCTCAAGCGGAATCGGACGCCGATAAAACCATATGGACCCACGGCGACCACTATCACGCGCCCAGCAGCGGCCTGGGCCCCATGCACGTACACGAGAGCAAGTTCCGGAACTGGTCCGCCGGGTACGCGGACTTCGACCGCGGAACCTACGTGGTCACGTTCATACCCAAGAGCTGGAACACCGCCCCCGCCAAGGTGGAGCAAGGCTGGCCGTGACGGAACCGGGTAGCAGGGCCGGGGCTCCCGACCCTGCTCGACAGCTTCTGTCGTCCCGGCGGAACGCCGGGGCGACCGGGCCACGACGGCTACCGGTCGCCCCGCTTCCTCGCCCCTACTACCCCTCTACTACTCCTCGGACGGGATCGGACCCGCGTACTCCAGGGTCCACGTCTCCTGGAACTCCGGCTGGGGCGCCACGAGCTCGATCTGCGCACCACGGTGTCCGGCGCGCAGGGCGAGACCCTTGTCGGAAAGGATCTTGACTCCGCCGATGACCCGCTCGAACGTGAACTTCGCCCATTCGGCACGCGGAACGCTGTTCACGAAGAGCTTGTCCTCGGGGACCACGAGACCCGCGGCCGGGTGGTAGGCGAGGTGGATCACGTAGGGCGACCCGACGACCTCGTGATCGGCGGCGTCGACGATCCACTCCTGCTCGATCGGCAGGGGGTTGAAGCGGTCGGTGATGACAGGAGCGCCGTGCTTGACGGCGTACTCGGTGGCCGTCAGGAGGGAGGTCGGTCCGATGATGTGAGCGTGGATCTTGTACTTGCCGGGCTTGACCGGAATCGGGGCCATGCGTGGCACGTCCTCTCTCACGTTCCGCTACCGGCGGCGGACCCACCGGCACATGGCCTCCACCTTCGCGGCAGGTTCACCGGCTGCAAAGGTCGGTATATCGCCAAGCCCATTACGGCGGAGATCGATCGATCACAATGGCGAATAAAGCGCCTCAGGGCAGGACACGGGGGCAAGTCGCGGATTTCGCCGCACCCGCCCACGATCCGCAACCCGGCCCACCGTGTGATAACAACTGCAGGTAGGGCCGCATTCACCCAACGGAAGAGAGCTTTCGGCATGGCCGTCATCCACCACACCACCCTTAAACCGAACAAGCTGGAGCTGCTCACCGTCTGGCTCCCCTCCCGCCCGTGGTACCACAGCCGCGCAGGCGAACCGGAGTTGGCCACGTCCGGCGGCTTCCGGCTGGACGATCCGCAAGGCGAAGTGGGGATCGAGTTCATCGTGGTCACCGACACCTCCGGCCCTCACCCGACCACCTACCTGGTGCCGCTCACCTATCGCGGTGCCCCGCTCGACGGCGCGGAGCACGCCCTCGTCGGCACCATGGAGCACGGGGTGCTGGGGCGTCGCTGGGTCTACGACGGCTGTCACGACCCCGTGCTGGTCACCCAGTTGCTCGCCCTGCTCGAGGGCCGGGTCCAGGCCCAGGACCAGAACACCAGCGACAGCCCCGACCGGGAAGTCACCTGCTCCTACACCGGTGAAGGCTCAGCCTCCGTGGCCTTCGCCACCACTGCTACCGATGATCAGGACGGTACCGCGCTGGCCGTCCCGCATGGCGCGACCCTCCGCCTGCACCGAGTCCTGCGGCCCGCCCAAGACGAGCCGCCGTTCCTTCCGCAGGGAGCGACCGGCCACGTCTCCGGTTCCTGGCACATGCTGGACGGCACTCGGGCCCGGGGGCTGTTCGCCGTCCTGCAAGCGAACTACCGGGCCTGAAGCATGTGCCACGACCCGCACCGCCTGGTGAAGATGGCCTGCGCGTTCACGGAGAAGCGGCAATTACGGCCGGCCGTGCCGCCTCGGCGGAAGGCCCTGACGCATCTCGTGACAGCACGTCACGACGCCATGGCCGGAGCCGCCGGGGCGCGGTTCCAGCGCATCCGGGACCAGGGCAGAGCCAGCCGGCTCTGGTCGGGCACCTCTCGCGGGGCGAGGTCCTCGATCGGGATGGCCTCGCGGTGGCGGGCGTAGACGGTGTCGACGTAGCGGTGACCGGTGTCGGCGGCGATGAAGAGGACCGTTCGTTCGGGGGAACGGTCGCGTTCATGACGGGCGGCCAGATAGCCCGCGCCGGTCGACAGGCCCGCGAAGACCGCGTGTCGCCGCAGCAGGTCGACGCTTCCGGCCAGTGCGGCGTCGAACGAGATCCAGTGCAGGGTGTCGTACAGGTCGTGCGAGACGTTGCCGAAGGGGATGGAGCTGCCGATCCCGGCGATGATGATCTCCGGATCGGAGACGTGCTCCGCGCCGAAGGTGACGCTGCCGTACGGCTGGACGCCGGCCAGTTCGACGTCCGCCGGTCCCCCCTGGGTCGCGCGCAGGTAGCGGGCCAGGGCCCCTGTCGAGGCCCCTGATCCGACCCCGCCGACGACGGTCAGCCCGTCCGCTCCGGTCGCCTCCCGGATCCGGTCGGCGATCGCACGGTAGCCGAGGTAGTGGATGTCGTCGTGGTACTGCCGCATCCAGTGGTACTCGGGGTGTTCGGCGAGAATCTCGTGGATCCGCTCGACGCGCCGCTTCTGGTCGAGCTTGAGGTCGCTGCACGGTTCCATCTGCTCCAGCGTCGCTCCGAATACGGCGAGCTGGGTGCGCAGCGTGTGGTCCACGGTCGTCGAGCCGACGATGTGGCAGCGCATGCCGTGCCGGTGGCAGGCCAGGGCGAGGGCGTACGCGTAGATGCCGCTGGAGCTGTCCAGCAGGGTGTCCCCGCGGCGCACCGTCCCGGTGTCCAGCAGGTGGCGTACCGCGGCGAGGGCGGAGACCACCTTCATCGTCTCAAAGCGCAGGCAGACGAGTCGGTCGTCGAGACGTATCAGGTCCGGGCGGCCGATCGACTCCGCGATGTGCTGATCCATCCGGGAGCTCCTTGGTGGTGGTGAACGTCGTGAAGGTCCGGGTGGCGGGGATGGCGTGGGCGTCCAGGGCGCGCAGGCAGCCGCGGACGCGGTGTCGCAGGCCCGGCGCGGCCGGGTCGAACAGCACGCCCGCCACGGCGCCGCTGTGCGCGATCTGGACACCCGCCGCCCCGACCCGGCGGGCGATTCCGGTCAGTGCGTCGAACTCCGGGTGGCCGAGCACTCGCTGGCCGCGGCGGGCGCTGGCGGTGGCGACCTGGCCGAGCAGCCGTACGTCGCCGGTCGCCACCGCCCGGCGCAGCCGCGCGCGCATCCGCTCCCAGGCCCGTAGGTCGCTGTCGCCGGGTTCGCGTACGGGCAGGGACAGGGTGTCCACGGGCGCGCCCCCGCCGAGGGCGCAGCCCACCACGACCAGCGGCGGCAGGGCGGGGCCGAGGACCTCCAGGACCCGGCCCTCCCGCTGGGCGAACAGCACCGGGCGGCCGTCCAGCATCAGCGGGTCGCAGGCCGACTCCGCGCGCACGGCCAGCCGGGCGACCGTGCCGGGGGCCGGCCGCAACCCGTACGAGTCCGCGACCGCGCGCACGGTGGCGATCACATCGCTGGTGGAGCTGCCCATGCCCAGGCCCACCGGTACGTCACCGGTGAGCCGCAACTCCCCGCCGCAGGGCGGCCGGCCGGTCCGCTCCGCGCACTCCGCCACCGCGAGGGCCGCGGCGCGCGCGGCCTTCGTACGGTCGGCGGGTACGACGGTGAGCGCCTCGGGCGCCGTGCCGGGCCGGCGGACGAACTCGGCGCCGCTGCCCGGCCCGGCCATCGGCAGGGTGACCAGGCCCGCGCACCGGCGCCCTTCGTCGTCGGCGAAGACGCCCTGGAGGATCTCGCCGTGGTGGCAGGGGGCGTGCCCGGTGCCGGTGACCTCCCCACCGGCACCGGGTACGGCCGTACGGGCGGTGGGAATCACGCGCCGCCCACCGTGCGGTAGCGGTACAGGCCCGTCTCCTCGGCGCTGAACTGGGAGAAGGGGAAGGGTTCCGCGGACAGGGCGGTGACACCCGAGCCGAGGAAGGCGCGGGCGACGGCGCTGCCGGTCTGCGCGTAGACGATCAGCGGGATGTCCCGGGACCGGCAGCGCTCCAGGATGGTGTCGAACGAGCCGTTGCTCAGGGTCATCCCGGTGGCGACGACGGCCTCGGCACGGTCCAGCACCTCGTGCATGTCGTCGGTGACGGGGTCGCCCCACTGGGTGGCCTTGAGGTTGAGGTCGCAGGGCAGCGGCCGGCCGCCGCGCTCGCGTATCGCCGCGATCAGCGGGTTGACGACGCCGATGAGGCCGACCTTCGCGCCCTCCTCGATGTCCAGCAGGCCGGCGATGGCCGCGTCGCGGGCCTTCGCACGGACCTCCGGGGTACCGGCGGGCAGGGTGACGGGCTCGGCGTCGCCCGCCTCGGCGGCCGCGCGGTGGGGGCGGGTCTCGGAGAGGTAGGCGTCGAGGGCGGCGATCCGCAGCGGGCGCGGGGCCTCGCGCAGCAGGACGTCGAGCGGGGTGCCGGAGGAGTCGCGGCAGATCGACGGGTCGATCTCGCCGGCCTCGAAGGCACAGCCGCCGAAGGAGCCGCCGAGGCGGACCAGGACGTACTGGTTGAGGTAGGTGGTGTCGCCGCCGGCCAGGCGGGTGCCGTGGTGGATCCAGAACACGCTGGTCGCGACGAGTCCGGAGGGGAGCGGGCCGTGTTCGCCCGCGAGGACGGCTTCGACGAGCGCGTCGACGGTCGGGGTGGGGGTCGTCCGGGTCATGGGGTTCCTTTTCCTAGGGCTTACGGGGCGTCGAGCGGTCCGCGGTATGTGACCACGGGGTGCCCCAAGGCGTCGGTGGTGAGTTCGGCGTCCACCTCGAAGACCTCGGCGAGCCGCTCGGCGGTCAGGACCGCGGCGGGGGTGCCGGAGGCGATCAGGCGGCCGTGGTGCAGGAGCAGCAGCCGGTCGCAGTAGCGGGCGGCGAGCGACAGGTCGTGCAGCGCGACCAGGACCGTCTGCCCGGTACCGGTCAGCAGTCGCATCAGTTCCAGCTGGTGTTTCACGTCGAGGTGGTTGGTGGGCTCGTCGAGCAGGAGTCCGTACGGCTGCTGGGCCAGCGCGCGGGCGATGTGGGCGCGCTGCCGTTCGCCGCCCGACAGGGCCTTCCAGGAGCGGTCGGCGAGCGCGGTGAGTCCGACGCGTTCCAGCGCGGCGGCGACCACCGCCCGGTCGGTGGCGTCCGGTCCGCGCCAGCGGTCCCGGAACGGGGTCCGCCCCAGCCCGACGACGTCGGCGACCCGCAGATCGCTGTCCGCGCCCGAGTCCTGTTCGACGAAGGCGACACGGCGGGCGATCCGGCGGGCACTCCAGTCCCGTACGGGCTCGCCGTCGTAGCGGACCGTGCCCGTGTCGGGGGTCCGCAGGCCGGCCAGGCAGCGCAGCAGCGAGGACTTGCCCGAGCCGTTGGGGCCGAGCAGTCCGACCGTCTCGCCGGGGGCGATGTCCGCGCTGACGTCGCGTACGACCGGGGTGCCCGCCACCGACCAGCTCAGCTCTTCGGCGGTGATCCTCACAGTTCACCTCTCTTGCGCAGGACGAGGAGGAAGAGCGGCACGCCGAGCAGCGCGGTGAGCACGCCCACGGGGACCTCGCGGGGCGCGAAGGCGATCCGCGCCAGCGCGTCCGTCCACACCAGGAACACCGCGCCCGCGAGCGCCGCGTACGGCAGCAGCACCCGGTGCGGCGGCCCGACGAGGAACCGCACGCCGTGGGGGACGATCAGCCCGACGAAACCGATGGCGCCGACGGTGGCCACCGCCACCGCGGTCAGTGTGGCCGTGACCACGAGCAGCAGCATCCGTGTGCGCCGGACGCCGATCCCGAGGGACGCGGCGGTGTCGGTGCCGAACGCGAGCCCGTCGAGGGCGTTCGAGCGGAGCCACGCGGCCAGCAGCCCCAGCGGGGTGACGATCGCGCAGACCACGACGGTGTTCCAGCGTGCCGGCGCCATCGAGCCCAGCAGCCAGTGGGTGACGGCCCTCGTGGTGTCCGCGTCCGCCGAGGCCATCAGGACGAGCGAGGTCAGCGCGGTGAAGAGCTGGCCGACGACCACGCCGGTGAGGACGATACGGGCCGAGTCCAGACCGGTGCGCCGCAGCAGCGCCAGCAGCAGCCCGAAGGAGAGCAGCGCCCCGGCGAGCGCGCCGCCGGTGACCCCGAGCGCGCTCGCGCCCACGCCGAGGACGATCACGGCGACGGCTCCGGTGGAGGCGCCCGAGGAGACGCCGAGCAGGTAGGGGTCGGCGAGCGCGTTGCGGGTGACCGCCTGGAGCACCGTGCCGCACACGGCGAGCGAGGCGCCGACGAGGGCGGCCATCAGCACGCGCGGCAGCCGGAGGTCCCAGATGAGGGAGTCCACCAATGGGGGCAACGGCTCCACGTCCAGGCCGAGACGGGTGCCGAGGACGCGGGCGAGGTCGGTCCAGCCCACGTCGGCGGTGCCGATGCGTACGGCCGCCGTGACCGAGCCCGCCAGGGCGAGCGCGGCGAGGAGGAAGAGGACCGCCCGGGTCGCGGCGGACCGGCCGGACCGCGGGGTGGTGGCGGGGCCCTCCGTCACCACCCGCCCGCGGGCCGCCGGAAGCAGGAGGTCCACCGCCCCCGCCCGGGCTACCGGCTCAGCGGGCATAGCCGAGGTCCTTCATCCCCTTGGCCAGCAGTCCCAGGGCGTGCACCGAGCGCACGGACGGGTCCAGCTCGATGCCCGGCACCTCAAGGATCTTGTTGTCACGGACCGCCGCGAGCTTGGACACCACCGGGTGCCCGGTCATCGCGGCGCGCTTCTCGGCGGCGCTGTCGCCCGGCCGTCCGCGCTCGGACAGGTCGCCTATCACGATGAAGTCGGGGTCGCGCTCGGCGACTTCTTCCCAGGAGACCTCCGGCCAGTCCTCGTTCACGTCGTCGAAGGCGTTCTTCGCGCCGATGATCCGGCTCATCTCGCTGGGCAGGCCGCTCTTGCCCGCCACGTACGGCATGCCGTTGAAGACGGAGTAGAGGTAGACCACGGTGGGCCGGTCGTCGCCCCGGGGAACCTTGGCGGCGTTCTCCCCGGCCTCGGCGACCGCCGCGCGCTGGTCGGCGGCGAGTTTACGGGCCCGCTGCTCGGTGCCGAAGACCTTGCCCAGGTTCTCGTAGTCGGAGAAGAGCAGCTCGAAGGGGGTCTTGCCGGCCGGGTTCCGCTGCGGGCAGTCGACGGCGCTGACGAAGGTGGGGACCTTGAGGGAGGCCAGCTCCTCGCGGGTGCCGGCGCGGTCCTTGGTGTAGAGGTCCGTGGAGCCGGCGACGACGAAGTCGGGTCCGGCGGCGCGCAGTTGCTCGCCGGTGGCGATCTTCGGGGCGATGACCGGGACCTTGGCGTACGCGGCCTCGTACTGGGCGGGGATCTTCGTCTTGAGGTTGGCCGTTCCCGCCATCCGGTCCTGGAGCCCGAGTTCGAGCAGGGTCTCGGTCGAGGTCTGGTCCAGGGCGACGGCCCGCTTCGGGGGCCCCGCGACGGACACCTGGCGGCCGCAGCTGGTGACGGAGGCCGCCGGGGCGGAGGCCCGGGCGCCGGGCCCGGCGTCCGTCCTGGAGCCGTCGCCGGCTGCCGTGGAGCAGCCCGCGGTGGCGAGGGCGATGGTCAGGGCGATGCCGAGGCGGGCTGGGTGGCGCATGGGTTCTCCGGTCTGGGGGGGGAGGCGGGAGGAAGGCGTGGGTGTTGTCGTGCACCGGGCAGGAGTGCCGCGTTCGAAGGGTACTGTAATGGTATTCATTTTCATTAATGAATCCGGGTGCGGTCCGCCGCACCGCCACCCCACCCCCGAGGAGCAACCACACCGTGCCGACCACACCCGCGCCGACCGCGGCCAAGACCGATGCCCCGCCCCCGCGTTCGGTCCTCCGCGACACCGCGTTCCTGCGCCTGTGGGCGGGCACCACCGCCTCCGGCCTCGCGACCTGGGCCCTGCCCTTCGTCCTCGGACTCGCCGTCCTCCACCGCGACCTCGGCGCCGCCGGCCTCGGCCTGGTCCTCGCCGCACGCACCGCCGGCTTCCTCGTCGCCGTCGCCGTCGGCGGTGTGCTGGCCGACCGGCACTCCCGCCGCGCGGTCGTCCTCTGGTCGGCCCTCGCGGCCGCGGTCGCCGCGCCCCTCCTCGCCGCCGGCCTCGGCCGCTCGCTCGTGCTGATGGCGGCCGCCGCCGCCCTCGCGGGCGCCGGCCAGGGCGCCTGCCGTCCGGCGTTCCAGGCGCTCACCGCCGAGACCGTCGCCCCCGAGCGCCGCCAGCAGGCCAACGCCGCCATGACCATGGCGGTACGCAGCGCCACGCTCACCGGACCCGCCCTGACCGCGCTGCTCGCGGCCTTCCTCGACGTCCCGACGCTCCTGCTCGGCATCGGCCTGCTCTGGCTGGTCGCCGCGCTCGTCCCGGGCAGGGGGGACGCCACCGCGAACCCCGCCGCGGAGCCCGCCCCGCGCGCCGGCTTCCGCGCCGAATTCCTCGAGGGGATACGCGAGGCGCGCCGCCACCCCTGGTTCCTCGCCGGGCTCGCCGCCCTCGTCGCCGTCATCGCCCTCGGCTACTCCGCCACCAGCGTCGCCCTGCCCCTGATCAGCCGGGACCGCTACGACACCGAGTGGGTGCTGGCCGCGGCCATGACCGCGTACACCGTGGGCGCGCTCGGCGGGGCCCTGGTCATCGCCCGCCTACGGCCGCGCTCCCAGGGCTGGGCGGCCTTCGCCGGGCTGGCCGCGTACGGCGTCGCGCCGCTGAGCCTGGTGCTGCCCGTGCACCCGGTCGTGGTCGTCGCCGCGTACGCCGTCGCCGGGATCGGCATCGAGTTGTTCAACGTGCCCTGGTTCACGGCCACCCAGCGCGAGGTCGCCCCGGAGAAGCTGGCCCGCGTCTCCTCGCTGGACTTCCTGGTCTCCTACGGCCTGGCGCCGGTCGGCCTGGCCCTGATCGCCCCGGCCATCGACGCGTTCGGGGTCACCCCCGTCCTCGCCGTGTGCGCCGCCGCCTGCTTCCTCGTACCGGCCGCGGCGGCGCTGGTGCCCACCGCCCGCCACTTCGCGCGTACGGCCCCGGCGGCGACGGACTGACGCGGGGGGCACGGCGGGGCACGCGAGGGCCCCGCCGGGGCCCTCCCCAGGGCCAGGACCAGCGGTTTTCCTCATCTTGAGGCCCGAAGTCAGCACCGGACCACCGCGGGTCCCGGACCCCGTTACGAGCTCAGCCGGCCGCCTCCCATCGGTATCCAGGTCAGGCTCAGCGTGTCCTCGGACGTTCCGAGGAGGTGGACGCCGCCGCGCGCGACGAGGTCGTCGAGGCTCAGGTGCGGGCGGATGACGCCGACCTGTGTGGTGAGCGTGGTCGACACGGCCCCGTCGGCCAGTGCCGCCTCCAGCCGGAAGACCGTGGTGTCGTGCAGCGGCGGGGACTGCGGTACGCACCGCGAAGGCGCCGGCGCCCCGGGTACCCGGCCGGGCCAGAGTGATCTGCGGGGCCGCAGCGGCCTGCGCCGGGACCTGCCATGCTGAGCGGGTTCGATTCGACCCTCACACCTTGGAGGTCTTGATGCGCGCAGGCGTCGTTGTCGCCGCGGAGCCCGGTGTGGAGGACCTCGCCGCGCGGGCCGAGGAGTTGGGCCTGCACAGCTTCTGGGTCAACGACACCCCGATGGTCCACGGCGACCCCTTCGTCGCCTTGAGCCTGTGCGCGAAGGCCACCAGCCGTATCAGGCTCGGCATCGGCGTGACCTCACCGGCGCTGCGCTCGGCCCCGGCCGCCGCGAGCGGGCTCGCCAGCCTCAACGCCCTGGCACCGGGCCGGATCGTCTGCGCGGTCGGCACCGGAAACACCGCCCGGCGCACCCTGGGCATGCGGCCGACCACGGCGGCCAGGCTGGAGGACTTCACCGCCGCACTGCAGGACCTGTGCGCCGGACGTCCGACCGAGTACCGCGAAGGTGACCGGGTCCGCGACATCCGGTTCCTGCACGCCGGGGCGCACGTGAACACCACCGACCCGATCGAGTTCGTCGTGGCCGCGCTGCTCGGACCGAAGGCCGCCGCCGTCGCCGGCCGCCGTGGCACCGGCCTCATCTCCTTCGGACTGCTGGACCCCACCGCCTGGCACGCGATGCACGACACCCGCCGCCACGCCGCCCAGGGCACACCCCGCGACCCCGGCTCCCACACGGGCTCCTACGTGGTCACCGCGCTCCACCTGCTCGACGAGGACGAGGACCCCCACGGCGACGCGGCCCGGGACGCGACGGGCCACCTCGTCCTGTCACTGCTGGCCTTCGCCGCCGACACGGCCGCCGACACACCCGCCTTCGCCGAACAGCTCGGCCCCGAGGAACGCGAGGCGGTGCGGCGGCTCCTCGACCGGCGCGGCACCACCGCCACCGCGCCGGACCGGCACACCAAGCTCTACCCCAACTACCTCGGACGCATCGCACCGCAGGACCGGGACCTGGTCCTGCCCTCGCTGATGAACACCCTGGCCCTGGTCGGCACCCGCGACGACCTCCTCACCCGCATCACCACCCTGGAACAGGCCGGCGTCGACGAACTCCTCATCCAGCCGGTGATCGACCCACCCACCGAGATGGCCCGGCTCGCGAAACTCCTCACCTGAGCCGTCCACCTCGCCGGACTCCACGCCTCGCAGGCGGCTCCCTCTGGTCAGCACACTGAGCCGAAAGAACGGCCTAGCCGGGGAGTCGGAGGAGGAAGGCCGCGCCTCGACCGGTCGGCGTGGCGGTCAGGGTTCCTCGGTGGTGGTGAGTGATGTCCCGGGCGATGGCAAGACCGAGGCCGCTGCCGCCGGTGTCGCGGGTGCGTGCTTCGTCGAGGCGGGTGAAGCGCTCGAAGATGCGTTCACGGTCTGCTTCAGGGATGGGGTCGCCGTCGTTGTGCACCGTGCATTCCACCCATCCAGGCCGGGAGTCGAGAGTGACGGTGACCTGGGTGCGGGCGTGGCGGGCCGCGTTGTCGAGGAGGTTACGCAGCAGGCGGCGTAGCTGGTCGCGGTCGCCAGGGACGTCGAGGGGGGCGTCAGGAGCGTGGAGGGTGAGGTGGGGGGTGGCTCCGGGTCGGGTGTGAGGAATTTCGAGGAGGAGTTCTCGGACGAGGTCGGTGAGGTCTACCCGTGTCCTGGTCGCTGGTGGCGTGGGGGTGTTGTCGAGGCGGGCGAGGGTGAGGAGGTCCTCGACAAGGTGCTGCAGTCTGGTCGCGGCCTGAAGGGCGTTGGTAAGGGCGCCAGGCCGTCGGGGGTGGGTGAGGGCGACTTCGAGGGTGGCACGCAGGCCGGTGACGGGGCTGCGTAGTTCGTGGGCGGCATCCGCGATGAAACGGCGTTGCCGGTGGGCGTGGGCATCGAGGATGTCGAGGGTGTCGTTGGTGGTACGGGCCAGGCGGGTGATCTCGTCCTCGGCCGCGGGGACGGGGACGCGGGTGCCCGCGCCCGGCTGGTCGACGGTGGCCAGGCGGGTGCGGATGGCTTCGATGGGGCGCAGGGCGCGGGTGGTCGCCACCCAGGCGCTGAGGGCGACGATCAGAGCGGCCAGCGGGACCGCGCCGGCCAGGGCCGGGATGAGCGCGTCGGCCGCTTGGGCCGCCTCGGTCCGGGTGACGGCGACGTAGACGGTGTAACGGCCGGCGGGGGCTGCCGAGGGGCTGGGGACGTCGGGGGTGTGGATCTCGACGCTGGTGACGGCCATGTCCAGGGTCTGTCCGGCCAGGTCCTCGGCTTTGGAGAGGCAGTCGGTGACCGGCTGCCCGGACGTGGTGCGAGAGGGGTTCTGCCGGCAGGAAGAGGCCGGCGTGCCGAGGTGGACCGGCACGAAGGTCCCCCAACCGGGTCGCGCCGACGCGGGCGCGGGCGGGAGTGTTCTGACCGCGTCGGGGAACGCCTGGGGGAACCAGGATTCGAATGGACCACTCGGGCCGATGATCACCACGGGCCACAGGTCGATGATGTCGCTGGTGGCTTCCCGGTCCCTGGCCTGGATGCGGGCGAACTCCGCCGAGACCGCGCGGGACTGTGCCAACGCGCGGCCGCGGGCAGCGGTCATCTGTGTGGCGTAGACGTCGTGGTGCAGCCACCACGCGCCGGCGCCGGCGAGGACCAGGGCGGCAGCGCCCGCGGCACAAGCGGTACGGGCCCGGGTGGGCAGCCGCATCCACCACAGGAGCGTCCGGCCGGGAATCCGGAGCGCGGGGTCAGGCATGCGAGGCGTCCAGGCGGTAGCCGTGCCCCCGGACGGTCACGATGCTCCGGGTGCCGTACGGGTGGTCGATCTTGCGGCGCAGGAGGCTGATGTACACCTCGACGATGCTCGTCCCGCCCCGGTAGGCGATGTCCCATGCCTCACCGAGGATGGTCTCCTTCGACAGCACCCGGCCCGGCTCGCGCATCAGGACTTCCAGTACCGCGAACTCCTGGCCGGTGACCTCGATGCGCTCATCGCCACGCCCGCAGGTTCGCCCCTGCGCATCCAGCCACAGATCACCGGCGCGCAGCACGTCCTGCTGGTCCGAGCCCGCGGCGGTACGGGTACTGCGGCGGATCAGGGCCCGCAGGTGCGCGGTGAGGACGACCAGGGAGAACGGCTTCGTCAGATAGTCGTCCGCGCCGGTGTCCAGGCCATGGGCCTCGTCGAGCTCTTCGTCCATTGCCGTCAGCATCAGCACCGGGGTGTCGACACCCAGCGCTCTGAGCCGTGCGCATACGGCGAATCCGTTCAGCGACGGCAGCATGACGTCCAGGACGATGGCCGCGAACCCGCCCGTGCCACCGAGCTCCACCGCGGACAAGCCGTCCGCCGTGTGAGTGACGGTGTACCCCTCGGCTTCCAAGCCGTCCCGCACAGCGGTCGCGATCACCGGATCGTCCTCCACCACCAGAATGTCCACCACGCCAGCATGGCACCGCGAAGGCGCCCGCCCCGCAGCTCACACAGCAGGCTTCAGAAACGGTTAAGGATGACCTGCGCATAGTGATGTACCAGCGGTCCGGCCGGCCGATCAAGGTGATCAACGTATTCGGGAAAGGGCGCGGCCGGTCCCTCCCGCTGAGTGCGGATCGGTGCCCCGTATCCCGCATCGGGGAAGCACCTTCCGCCGGGCCGTTGAAGCCGAGCGAGGTACACGCATTTCGACGCCCTTTCATCGAAGACCCTTTGCACTACCGAAAGGCGTGCCGCCATATGCGCATTTCCTTCCTGCTCCACAACGCCTACGGCATCGGCGGCACGATCAGGTCGACGTTCAACCTGGCCGCGGCACTGGCGGAGCACAACGAAGTGGAGATCATCTCGGTGCTCCGCCACCGTGACGTGCCGGTCATGGGCGCACCCCCCAAGGTGCGCCTGACCCCGCTGGTCGACATGCGCACGGGCTCCGCGGACTACGACGGTGAGGATCCCCGCCACGCGCGGCCCGCCAGGGTCTTCCCCCGCGCCGACGGGCGGCACAAGCAGTACAGCAGCCTCACGGACGAACGTATCGGCCGGTACCTGTCCGGGCTGGATGCCCATGTGATCGTCGGGACCCGACCGGGACTGAACGTCCACATCGCCCGCCAAGCGCACGGTTCGGCCATCAGAGTGGGGCAGGAGCACCTGACCCTTTCGGGCCATGGCTTTCGTATGCGGCACGAGATACGCCACCGCTATCAGCTGCTGGACGCCCTCACCACCGTCACCGAGGCCGACGCGCGCGCCTACCGGCGGCTCGGCCTGCCGGGGGTGAGGGTGGAGGCGATACCGAACAGTGTCCCCGCCGCCCGCGTCGAACCGGCCGACGGCGCCGGCAAGGTGGTCGTGGCGGCAGGACGGCTCAATCCGGTGAAGCGATACGACCTGCTCATCCGGGCTTTCTCCGAGGTCGTCGCCGCCTACCCGGACTGGCAGCTGCGAATTTTCGGCGGTGGCGACGCCACCGGCAACGAAAAGGACAACCTGGCCGCCCTGATCGGTGAACTCGGGCTGAGCCGCAGCGTCCGGCTCATGGGTAGGGCCAATCCGATGGAAGCGGAGTGGGCGAAAGGTTCCATCGCCGCTTCCACCTCTGACCATGAATCGTTCGGCATGACCATCGTCGAGGCGATGCGCTGCGGTCTCCCCGTCGTCTCCACGGATTGTCCCGCCGGACCGCGCGAAATCATCAAGGACCGAGTCGACGGACGCCTCGTCCGCCCCGGTGACCCCGGCGACATCGCGGCCGCGCTACTCGAACTGGTGGGTAACGACAAGCTACGGCAGCGCATGGGCGAGGCGGCCCTGAAGAACTCGGCCCGCTTCGACCCGGCGCGTATAGCGGAGCGTCACCTGAGTCTCTACCAGGACCTGCTTCGTCTCGGCCCCGGACGACGCTCGCTCGGTCCCGTGGGGGAAATCGCACACCGAGCGCGTACCAGCACGATCGACACAGCACACGCCCTGCGCTCCACTGCCCGCGATGTGCTGAAGAGGCGCCGAGCGTCGGCGGGATGAGGGTCCATTCGTCGGCGCGGGCGGTTCGGACGGCCACGTCCGGCGCATGACGGACCCGCTACTGACCTTGCGGGCCGCGACGCGGCGCCCAGGCCGCCCGCAAGGTCAGTGACCGAGTGCCGGAGGGTGCTCGGCCGGACGGCGTCCCCAGGCCGAGATCAGCGGCGCGAGTGTCAGGTCGAGTCCGCCCGCGTGGAGGGCGGCCAGGTGCGCGTCGATCTCGGCGTCGTCGGCCAGGCCGGCCGCGAGCAGCTCGCCGCGCACGTGCCGGATGGTCGCCGCCTCCAGCCGGTCGCAGGCCGGCCCGCCGACCGGGAAAGAGCCCGCCGCGGCGACATCCACCAAGCCGGCCTCACGCAATGCCCGCGGCAGCGTCCGGCCGTAGCGCAGGTCCGCGCCGCGGCGCGCCAGCAGCTCCCGGACCGCGTCACGCAGCCGGTTGGCCCGCCGCTGCGCGGGGCCGCTGTCGTCCAGGCAGGCCAGTGGCTGCAGAGCGGTATCGGCGTCCTCGATCAGCAGCCGGCCGCCGGGCCGGAGCGCTGCCGCCATCGTGGCCAACGCCCGGGCCCGGTCGGGCACATGGACCAGCACGAGCCGGGCGTGCACCAGATCGAACGTCCCCGGCTCCGGGGGCGGATCAGCGGCGACGTCGTGCCGGCGCACCTCGTACCCGTCGCCTGTCTTCAGCCACGACGGGTCGATGTCCGTGGCCAGCACGTGCCCGGTCGGACCGACGGCCGCCGCGAGCGCCTCCGGGATACCGGGGCCACCGGCCCCCACTTCCCAGCAGCGCGAGCCGGCCCCGACCCCCAGCCGATCGAAGTGCCCGCGCGTCACACCGTCGAACAGCTCGGCCAGCCAGACGAATCGCTCACCGGCCTCGGCGCGCGCGTTGTCCAGCAGGTACCCGCGGGCGGGAGCGGACTCGCCACCGAGCGCGGCAGTCCCGCCGGTCGGATCCGGTCGGCCGACGACGTGCGGCGGGCGGGGCGAGGAGGTCATGACCACATGGTCAACCTCCCCGGGCCACCAGCGCCACGACGACGGGAGAGGGATGTCTCACACAGCCGGCGCACCAGGCGTGGGACAGCACGCTGACCGGACTGTCGGCTACGGCCGCGACCTCGTACCGAACGCCTTCGATCACGACGTAAAGCCGGGTCCGGCGGATCCGGCAGTTTCGTTTGGATCAGTCAGTCGTTGGGCTGGCTGTGCCGTTGACTGACGCGCAGTGGGCGCGGATCGAGCCGTTATTCCTGGACCGGGCTTCGCACGGAGCCGATAGCGACTCTCCGATGGGAGAACTGCCACCGTGCAAGTGACGTTTTCCGGAGAGCACACGATGCGCCCCCCAACTGCTCCTGCAGACACCCGCGATGGGTTCCCCGCCGGTGACCTCTCGGGGTTCCGGTCGCCTGTCACCCGCATACTGCTCGCCAGTGACGGTCTGACCACCGTCCTGCTCCAGGCGCTCACACAATCAGCCCTCACACCAGAGGTGGACGGCATCGAGATGGCGCCGGGGCAGCATGTGGAGGCGACCGCGCGCGGACTGCTGCGCCTGGCGACGGGCGATGTGTGCCTGGTGCGCCGTACCCGGTTGGTCAGCCGTACCGGTGAGGTGGTGTCGGTGAACATCGTGACGGCGCGGGCCGGGCAGGACGCACGGATCGATACGGCGATGCGGGATCGTACGCGCCCCATCGGGTTCGCGTTCGCCGCGGCGGGCTTGCCGATGAACCGCCAGATCAGCCGAGTCGGCCTGACAAGCTGGCCTCAGGACCCGGACATGCCTTGTGCCTTCAAGGCATACACCCTGAACGCCGACGACAGGCCGTGGACGTATATCCGCGAACTGTTCAGTCCTCGGATCGTTCCACCCGGGATGCGGACCGAGGCGGCGGCAGCCGGGGAGCGTGCTTGAGATGTTCCGTGACGCTCTGATCAACGCCCTCGCCGCGGACGGCGCCCGCGTCGCCGTCCTCGACGAGACCGCGGCCTACTCCTACGCCGAGTTGGATGCCTGGTCCTCCTCGCTGGCTGACACGCTCCGCCCACTGGTGCGGACCCCGGAGGACTGCGCCGCGCTCCTCCTGCCCAACGGTGGTTCCTGGCTCGCCGCGTACCTCGCCGCCCACAAGGCGGGCACGGCGGTGGCACCGATGAACGCCGTGCTCACCGAGCACGAGATCGTCCGCGTGCTGGAGCACGTCCGCCCCCGGGCGCTGCTGACCGGCCCGGAACGGTCGGATGACATCAAGGAACTGTGCGCCGGGCGACGGCTGTGTGTGGACGTGATCGTGGTGGCGCCGGGAAGGCATGTCGTACGCGGTCCACGCGGAGCGGCAGGGACCGCGAAGACGCGGGCGGACACCCCTTGCATGATCATGCATACATCGGGATCGACGGGCGTCTGCCGTCCCGTGGTCCAGACGGAACGGGCACTCCACCTCGCGGCCGGCTTCTGGCGCGGCCGGCACCGCGATCCCGATGATGTGGTGGCCGTCCCCATTCCCCTCGCGCACACGTACGGCCATCTCGCGGCGATCTCCACACTGCTGGCCGGGGCGACGCTGCTGACCTCCTCCCGCGCCTTCGAGCCGGCCTGGTGGCTGGAGCAGCTGGTCGCTCGCGACGTCACCGTCATCGAGGCGGTGCCGACCGTCTACCGCGGGCTGCTGGAGACCGCCGGTCGGCGGTGGCGGCCGGCCGCTTTGCGGCGCTGCCTGAGTGCGGGGCAGCAGACGCCCGCCGATCTGCGCCGCGACTGGCACCGGCGCACCGGCGTGGAGTTGCTGCAGAGCTGGGGGATGACCGAACTCACCGGCGCGGGGCTGAGCCCCACCGCTGATTCCTGCCGGGACAGCGCCGGCATCCCGGTGCCGGGCCTGGAAGTCCGCGTCATCGACCCCCAGGCCCCCGGACGCCCCGTGCCGGCCGGTACGGTCGGCGAACTGTGGGTGCGGGGCTCCCAGGTCACCCCCGGCTACCGTACGAGCTCCGGACAGCTGGCCTCCGTCACCGACGACGACGGCTGGCTGCGCACCGGCGATCTGGTGGTCCGCGACGCGCACGAGTGCGTCCGCGTCGTCGGACGGTCCAAGGACACCATCATGACCGGCGGGTACAGTGTGCAGCCCGCCGAGATCGAGGACGCACTGCGCACTCATCCCGGGGTCGAGGACGCCGCCGTGATCGCCCGTGCCGACCGCCGGCGTGGCGAAGCCCCCCACGCCGTGGTCGTTCCCCGGCACCACAGCCGACCGGACGCCGAGGAACTGCTCAGCCACTGCCGCGGCCTGCTCGCCCGGTACAAGGTGCCCCGCTCCATCGACTTCGCCGAGCGGCTGCCCCTTTCGGCCACCGGAAAACTCGACCGTGCCGCACTGCGCGGCCGCTACGGCGCACCCGAGCGGGAGGACACGCCCCATGTCGTCGGATGACGGGACCTATGAGAGTGTCGCCGGTGATCCGCCTGTTGCCGTGATCACCGGTGCCACCGGCGGACTCGGTGCGGCCATCGCCGCCGCCTGTGCCGAACGGGGATTCCGGCTGGCTCTTGTCGCGCGCACCCGCTCGGCGCTCGAACACCTCGCTGCGGCGCTGCCCGCGCAGCCCGGCGGTCCGGCCTCGACGGTGTGCGCCGATGTCAGTGACATGGCGGCCGCTGCCACCGCCATGCAGAAGATCTATGCCGACTTCGGCCGCATCGATGTCCTCATCGACAACGCCGGTGTGGAAGGCCCGATCGGCCTCACCTGGGAGATCCCCGTCGAACAATGGTGGGAGGCGGTGCGCGTCAACACGCTGAGCACCGTCGCCACCGTGCACGCCGTGATTCCGCTGATGGCCCGTCATGGCGGTGGCCGCGTCATCAGCATCAGCAGCGCTGCGGGACGGCGCCGCTGGCCCACCTTGTCCTCCTACTCCGTCGCCAAGGCCGCCGGCATCATGTTCATCGAGAACATCGCCAGCGAATCCCGTCCCTACGGAGTCCTGGCCTTCAGTCTGCATCCCGGGATCGTGACGACCGGACTCACCACGAGCGCACTGGGCGAGACCGACTCCACCGACCCCTGGCGCCGACGCCGCGCCCTCTGGCTCCGCGAACAGATCGAAGCAGGGCGGAGCGTTCCACTCCCCCGAGCGGTCAGCGCCGTCCTCGAACTGGCCACGGGTCCAGCGGCAGACCTGTCCGGCCGCTACCTGACTGTCGAGGACATCGCCTTGTCTCGGTAGCCGGCTTCAGGGGGTGCCGCAGCGGAGAAACGGGGCTGCCATAGCCGTCGTCGCTACGACTGCCGTGCAGAGCCATGCAAAGGCCGCAGGCACAGCGACCCCCGCGGGTGGAACCGTGCCCTACAGCGACCGAATCAGCCCGGACACCGGACCGGCATGAATCTCAGTTACCCGGATCCCTGGCGGAGGCCGGAGCGGCGGGCAGGGAGACGACCATGGTGAGTCCGCCTCCGGGGGTGTCCTCGGGAGTGAGCGTCCCGCCCATGGCTTCGGTGAGACCGCGGGAGAGGGCGAGCCCAAGTCCGAGACCGGTGGTGTTGTCGGTGTCACCGAGACGTTGGAAGGGAAGGAACGCACGTTCTTTGTCGGCTGGTTGAAGCCCCGGGCCACGGTCGATGACCCGCACTTCCACGTACGGGGCCAGGGTGCTGGCACTCACGGTCACCGGGTGCCCGGGAGGCGCGTTGCGTACCGCGTTGGCCACGAGGTTGGCGATGACACGTTCCAGCAGCGGCGGGTCCGCGAGGACCTGGGGAGTGCTTTCCAGGTCCTGGGTGATCACAGGTACCGTCGGTTCGGGCAAGGTGTCGAGCGCGAGTGGCAGCACTTCGGCGAGCGCTGTGGGCTCCAAGCGGAGGGTCAGCGCACCCGCCTGAAGCCTGCTCATGTCGAGCAGGTTGTCCACGAGGCGGCTGAGCTTGGCAAGGGACTCCTCCGCGGTGGCGAGGAGCGCGTCGCGGTCCTCCCGCGAGAAGTCGACGTCCCGGCTGCGCAGCGAGCTGACGGCGGCCCAGCAGCCGGCCAGTGGCGTGCGGAGGTCGTGGCTGACGGCGGCGAGGAGCGCCGTGCGCATCCGGTCGGCGGCCTTGACCGGTTCGACCTCGGCCGCGACCTCGGCCAGCCGGGCGCGCTCGACGGCGGCGGTGAGATGGGCGGCGAAGGCGGTGAGCACCCGGTGCTCGGAAGCGGGCAATCGGCGGCCGCGCAACACCAGCACACTGTCCGAACCGATCGGGATCCTGGTCTCGTAGGACGTGTCCGCCTCTCCGTCGGCCATTGCCCTGCGCCCCGTTTCACCCTTGCCGCGGGTAAGTTCGACGCTCTCCATTCCGAACGTTTCGCGGGTGCGTTCCAGCAGCGCGGGCACGGCCCTGTCACCGCGCAAGATGCTGCTCGCGAGCGACGAAAGGGTCTCTGCCTCCGCGGCCGCGCCGGCGGCGCGGCGTCCCAGACGCAAAGAGCGGTCCACGATAACGGCGACGGTAACGGCCACGGTCACAAAAACGATCAGCGCGAGGACGTTGTCGGCGTCGTCGATGGTGAACCGGTCGGTGGGTGGGATGAAGTAGTAATTCATCAACAGGGAGGCCGTCACCGCGGCGAGCAGCGCGGAGACGACGCCGCCGATACAGGCGACCCCCAGTGCGGTCAGCAGGAAGAGCAGGGTGTCGCTGGTGAGGTTGAGGCCGAGGCGGCCGGAGAAGCCGCGCAAAAGCACCGTCAGAAGCACGGGCAGAGCGAGACCGGCCACGGGACCTGCCACGCGGCGGGTGAGTGGCAGGCGGTTGGGAGGATTGGCCGGCACGCGCCTCCGCTTGGCGCGCTCGTGGGTGACCATGTGCACGTCGATGTCGCCGGAGAGCTCGACGATGGTCTCGCCCGCGCCGCGGACGGTCAGCGAGCCGAGCAGCCAGCCGCGGACACGGGTTCCGATGACCAGCTGGGTGGCGTTCTCGGCACGGGCGAACTCCATCAGTGCGGTGGGCACATGGTCCCCGACGACCGAGTGGAAGGTGCCGCCGAGACTCTCCATCAGCTGTCGCTGCCTGGCCAGGGCGGCGGGTGAGGCGTCGACCAGGCCGTCGCTCCGGGCGATGTGGACGGCGAGCAGGTCGCCGCCGGAGGAACGGGCCGCGATGCGGGCGGCACGGCGGATGAGGGCCTCGCTCTCGGGGCCGCCGGTGATGGCGACCACGACGCGTTCGCGGGTCTCCCAGACGCCGCCGATCCCGTGCTCGTACCGGTAGCTCTGCAGGGCCTCGTCGACCCTGCCCGCCACCCACAGCAGGGCCAGCTCCCGCAGTGCCGTGAGGTTCCCGATCCGGAAGTAGTGCGAGAGTGCCGCGTCGATCTTCTCGGGCGGGTAGATGTTGCCGTGTGCCATGCGCCGCCTCAGACCTTCGGGCGGCATGTCGACCAGTTCGATCTCATGAGCCCTGCGCACGAATTCGTCGGGCACGGTCTCGCGCTGCTGGACTCCCGTGATCTTCTCGACGACGTCGTTGAGGGACTCCAGGTGCTGGATGTTGACGGTGGTGACCACATCGATCCCGGCGGCGAGCAGTTCCTCGATGTCCTGCCAGCGCTTGGCGTTGCGGCCACCGGGGACGTTGGTGTGCGCGAGCTCGTCGACGAGCACGACCTCGGGGCGGCGCGTCAGCACCGCGTCGAGATCGAGTTCGGTGAGGGCCAGGCCCCGGTAGGTGCGTGTCGTACGGGGCATGATGTCGAGCCCTTCGAGCAGCGCGTCGGTGCGCGGACGGTGGTGGCCCTCGGCGAAGGCCACCACCACTTCCTTGCCCCGGGCCGTGCGCCGCCGTCCTTCGTCGAGCATCCGGTAGGTCTTGCCGACCCCGGGTGCCGCCCCGAGGAAGACCTTGAGCCTGCCCGGACGTGTGCCCGGACCACCGGTCGAAGCGCTGTGCTGCGCCATGGTTCGGTCCCTCTCAAGAGGCGGCACGCGAGCCGGAGCTCGGGCGGCCGGGCGGTGTCATGGGGATGTCGTCCTGTCAGGGTGGTGAGGGCGTGGTGGAGTCCGGACACAGGTGACGCCGAGGGGTGCGGATCGCCATGAGCGGAACACCCGTCGAGTAGGGAAGCGAGAGGACAAGTTCGCCCGTCCCTGGCGGATGAGCGTGGGCTGCGCGGGCTTCGTAGCAAAGCGCGAACAGCCCGGCCGGCAGGGGTTCTTGATGAAATCCTGACGCGTCATCCCACTACTTTTACGCTCCTTTTATGGCATTCGATGCCTTGTTCTGATGCCGGAACCCGACCGGGCCGCCCCGCTGGGATGACTCCTCAGTCCGCGAGGCCGAGGTCTTCCAGGTCCAACGACCGTTGGATGCGGCGTCTGGTGGTGTCACTGATCTCATGGGTCTCGTAGAGGCGTTGCAGTTCTTCGGACTCGACACCGATCAGAGCGCGCCGCATGGCCCGGTGGTCGGCGACGGCGAAGCGCATACCTGCGGTTTCGCCCGCGCCCGCGCCGTCTTCGGCGCCGAGGCGATTCTCCAGGTCGCGGCGCAGCTGGTCGGCCACCGCGGTGGGGACCGCCTCGAGATCGATGAGCTTGTCGAGGTGGAGCAGAGCCGCATGGGCCAGGCTTCCGCGAGCGCGAGCCTCTTCGCGTGCGGTGTGCTCAGGCTCCAGGGCGATGCCGGATCGACGGACCAGGGGTGCCAGGGTGAAGCCTTGAACGACGAGAGTGAGCGCGACGACACCGGTCGTGAGACGCCCAGGACGGCGAGTCCCGAGACGGCGAGGACGCCTCGTAGGTACCGACATCGGTGATCATCTTGGCCACCGCGCCCTTCGCCACTCCGTCCCCGGCGGCCGCCTCCGCCGGGTGTTCGCGGGATCCGCCGCATGTACCCGTGTATGGCCGGTGAGACGGCCCCGTCCGGTGGCTTCCTGCCGTCAGAGGCCGAGTCGGTGCACATGCTCGGGAGCCCGAGCTGCCGTGAGCCCTGGACCAACGTCAGTGGCGGCGTGCAGCAGGGCCTGCGGGCGGCGCGCCGACGATCAGTTCGGGACGATGTCGAGGCTGCTCGGCTTCAGCAGGGACAGGTCGTGATCGAGCTCGACGACATTGACCCGTTCCTGCCCCAGGAAGCCGAGGTCCCGGCCGCGGACATGCCTGGAAACGAGGGCGCGGACCCGTTCCGGGGACAGGTGGCGTGCCCTGGCCACTCGTCCGGCCTGCTCGTAGGCGTAGGCCGGGGAGATGTGGGGGTCGAGGCCGGAGCCGCTGGCGGTCAGGGCGTCGGCGGGCACCGTCCCGGGGTCGACGCCGTCGAAGGCCGCCACGGCGGCGCGGCGTTCTTCCACGGTCTTGATCAGATCGGGGTTGTCGGGACCGAGGTTGGATGCGCTGGAGTAGGTGGGGTCGTACGGGCCTGCTCCCTTGCCGGCGTCCGCGGCCGACGGACGGGGTTGGAACCACTTGGGGTCGGGGCGGAGCTGTTCAACCACCTTGCCAACTCCCGGGGCACTTCCATACTCAGTGTTCGGTCAGCTCCTCGCTCATGGCCCATCAGGTCGGAGTAAAGGGTATTGAGGCGGAGGCAAGGCCGTGCGCTCGGCCGATTGCCTCGCGAGCGTTGCGCGGAGGACATCGGCCGGCATGGTCGTACCGGTCAGTACGTGATGGCCACGTAGCCCTTGCCCCCCGGCTGCCCTGCTGGCCCGCCTTCGCATTCTCTTCCGCACGCGAGAGCGGCGGAGGGGGTTGACGGAGCAGCGGTATGCCGGGACCCTTCGGGCCGGATCGTTCGGCCTCGCCCGAACGGCTCCATGCTCGGCATGGCCATTTCACGGTGTTCTGCTGGAGGGACGGAGAGGCTGTGGCGTCGACGGCGGCCGGGGAGAACACGCTCTTCATCACGATCGACTCATGCCGTGTCGACACGGCGGTCAGGGCCGTAACGCCGGCGCTGGACCGTCTCGGACCTCTCGTCGTCGCGGAGACCGCCGGCACGTTCACGCTTCCGGCACACTGGGCGTTCTTCTCCGGGTTCCTTCCCAAACCGCGGAACGGTGAGCATTTTCTCGGCCGCTACGAGCAGCTGTGGTCGCACGACTGCCGCGCCTGGAAGCGCAGCACCTACACCGTGTTCGAGACCCCGACGATCGTCGAACACCATGTGCGTTCGGGCTACTTCACCATCGGACTCGGCGGCGTCCCCTTCTTCGACCCGGCCATTCCCTCCAGCATTCTCCCGGCTCTCTTCCCTTCCTTCCGCTACCGGGGAGAACGGGCAGGAGCTCCCACGACCGCCATCGACGCCGACCTGCCCACGCGCCGGCCGCTCCCCACCGAGCGGCTCGGAAAGTTCACGGAACAGCTCCTGCGCAACGAACCGTTCTTCGGTTTCGTGAACTTCCCCGAGACCCACTTTCCGTATTGCACGCCCGGCGCCGGAACGCTCGACGACCACACGGTGGACGCCCTGCGCGAGATAGGTGGGCACATTTACCGGAGAGCAGCGCTTGGCGAGGACAGTGCGCTGTGGAAGGAAGACCGTCTGCAAAATGTGCACAAGCTCCAGGTGCGGGCCCTGGAGTGGGTGGACAGGCACCTCGGGCCCATGTTCACGGCACTGTCCGGTGCGGCCCGCGGCACTCTTGTGGTCGTGTGCGCGGACCACGGTGAGTCGTTCGGCGAACAGCGCTTGGTCGGACACGGCAACACGTCACCCGAAGTTCTCCACGTGCCCCTGTGGGCCGGGCACATCAACAGGTAGCGAGCCGTCTGCGCAGACGGCCGTGAGCCCGCGCTCCGGAGGGCCCGGACTCGCTTCGCCGGGGTCTGGTCGCGCCGATCGACGCGTGCTACGAAGAGGCATGGCGACATCGAGGGACAAGCCCGGGACGATCCCGGGCGCCGCTCACCGGACGGAGGCCCGCCCACGGGCCGGGCAGGCCGTCAGGGCGTACGACGCGGTGATCGTCGGCGGTGGTCACAACGGTCTGGTCGCCGCCGCCTATCTGGCCCGCGCCGGACGCCGCGTGCTCCTCCTGGAACGCCTCGGCCGAACCGGTGGTGCGGCCGTCTCCACACGCCTCTTCCCCGGCTTCGACGCCCGGGTCTCACGCTACGCCTACCTCGTCGGCCTACTGCCCCGGAAGATCGTGAAGGACCTCGGACTGCGCTTCGCCGTCCGCGGGCGCGCGGTCTCCTCCTACTCCCCCACCGTGCGTGCCGGACGTCCCACCGGGCTTCTGGTGGAGCGCGATCAGGCCCGTACTCGCGCGTCGTTCGCCCGGCTCACGGGCTCGGACAAGGAATTCGACTCCTGGCAGCGGTTCCACGGCCTGACCCGGCACGTGGCCGAGCGGGTCTTCCCCACCCTCACCGAACCGCTTCCCACCCGCGCCGAACTCCGCGCCCGTATCGACGACCGGTCCGCCTGGGAAGCCCTTTTCGAGCGACCCCTCGGTGAGACCGTCGAGGCCGCTTTCGACGACGACCTCGTGCGCGGCATGGTGCTCACCGACGCTCTCGTGGGCACCTTCACCCACGCCCGGGACACCACGCTGCGCCAGAACCGCTGCTTCCTGTACCACGTCATCGGCGGCGGCACGGGCGACTGGAACGTCCCCGTGGGCGGCATGGGAGCGCTGACCGACGCCCTCGCCGACGCGGCCCGCTCCGCCGGCGCGCGCATCCTCACGGAGTGCGAGGTGACACATATCGCCACGGACGGCCGGACTGCCGAGGTGGCTTCCGCACGGGGTACGTTCGCGGCGCGGCACGTCCTGGTCAACGCCTCCCCGCACGAACTGGCCCGGCTCCTGGGCGAGCGGCCCCCACCGCCGGCCGAGGGCTCCCAGCTCAAGGTCAACATGCTGCTGCGGCGCCTGCCGAAGCTGCGCGACACCGCCGTCGACCCGCGCACCGCCTTCTCGGGAACCTTTCACATCAGCGAGGGTTACGAGGAGCTGGAGACCGCCTACCGGGAGGCGTCCACCGGCCGGATCCCGTCCGCCCCGCCCGCGGAGATCTACTGCCATTCCCTCACGGACCCCTCCGTCCTCGGCCCCGCACCGGCCCGCGAGGGCTACCACACCCTCACCCTTTTCGGGCTCCACGCGCCGGCCCGGTTGTTCACCACCGATCACGACGCCACCCGGGAGCGACTGCTCCGGGCCACGCTGGAACAGTTGGACTCCCACCTCGCCGAGCCGCTCGCCGGTTGTCTGGCGGTCGACAGCGACGGCCGCCCGTGCGTCGAGGCCAAGAGCCCCCTGGACCTCGAGCGGGAACTGGGGCTGCCGGGCGGCAACATCTTCCACTCCACACTCGAATTCCCCTACAGGGACGGCACGGACAACGGTGACGAGGTCTCGGCGGCTGCCCGGTGGGGCGTGGAGACCGCCCACCCCGACATCCTCCTGTGTGGTTCGGGCGCGGCACGCGGCGGCCTGGTCAGCGGCATCCCCGGCCACAACGCGGCCATGGCCGTGCTGGGCCGCTGACCTCGCCGGACCGCCCTGACCCGCGCCGCCCGACCTGTAGAAGTATCGAATTGGGCTCCTGACGTCACTCCTCACACCCCGGCATGGCTGCCGCCCTCACCGCGGTGAGGGGGCCGCGCCCCGGCCCGGCGGGCAGGGCCACGGCACGCCATGTCGCTTCCTGTCCGAGGGGCAGACCGTGCACGCTGCGGGCGCGAGGCTCACCGGACCCGCTCGCGGGGAAGGAGAACAGGCGCGGCTCGCCCTCGAGGTTCGCCGAACTCGCCTGTACCCGCCCGTGGTTGTCGACCGCTTGGATAGGGGTGCTCCCATCTTCCGACCCGGGGAGGGAGCCGGAGGGCTTCCCCGAGGTCAGTGCGGCGGCGACGGCCGAGGCGCGCTGGGCGGCCGTCTGGTCGAGCTGACGGATGAGGCCGGCGTGCAGCCAGGCGACCAGCAGCACCGCGACACCGGCCAGACCCGCGGCGATCACCAGCGCGGCGGCCGCGGTCAGGCGCAGGCGCGGCGAGCGTCCGGCCCACCAGCGCGCGAACGACCTGCCCATCGGATCACTCCCCCGTGCTGAGCAGCCGGTAGCCGGCACCCCGTACGGTCTCGATCGTCCGGCGGCCGAACGGGGCGTCGGTCTTGCGGCGCAGGTACCCGACGTAGCCCTCGACGATGTTGGTGTCGCCGTCGAAGTTCTCGTCCCAGACGTGGGTGAGGATGTCGGTCTTGCCGACCACCTCGTCCCGGTGCCGCATCAGGAACTCCAGCAATGCGAACTCCCTTGCGGTCAGGTGTATTTCCTGGTCGGCACGCTCACACCGGCGGCGTGCCGGGTCGAGGGTGAGGTCACCGGCGGCCAGGACGGCCGGGCGGCCGGAGTGCCGCGTCGCAGCAGCGCCCGGAGGCAGGCGACCAGGACGATGTACGAGCACGGCTTGCGCAGATAGTCGTCGGCTCCCAGATCGAGCGCGTCGGCCTCGTCGTACTCACCGTCCTTCGCGGTCAGCATCAGCACCGGCGTCCACACCCGCGCCGCCCGCAGCCGCCTGATCACTTCGTATCCGGAGAGCCCGGGCAGCAGGATGTCGAGCACGACGGCGTCGTACGGCTCGTTCACCGCGTTCCACAGACCGTCCGCGCCGTCATGGACGACGTCGACGGTGAAACCCTCCTGGCCGAGCCCGCGCGCGACCGCCGCGGCGAGCCCGCGTTCGTCCTCGATCACCAGCACGCGCAGGGCCGCCTCACCTGCCACTTTACGACGCCGCCACCGTAGAGCTGGTCACATGAGAGGAGGCTGAGAGCCGAGCGCGGGGAGGACGGCCCGGTCGGGTCCTCGGCGTTCTCTCAGCACCTGCGGCACAAACTGGAGCCGTTCCGGGAACGCAGACCGCGCGTCCCTTCGATCGAGGGGAGAAGCACATGACACACCTCCGACGCAGGATCGCGCTCCTGGCCAGGGGGAGCCGGGGCCACGGGCGCCGCACTGGCCATGCCCCACGCGGCGGCTCCGTCCGCGCCCGTCACGCACACCATGCCCGCGCCCAGGGCTTCGGACCCGGCCTATCCGGGTGAGGACAACACCGGACCGGACCGGGACAACGTCCAGCAGGGCGACCAGACCGCTCCCGACACCGGTCAGGCGGGGCAGGAGCAGGAACGCCGGGGTGAGGGCTCCGGAAAACGGGGTCTCCGACGGTTCCGGCGGGCACGCCGATCCCTCCGGCACGGTCGATCGCCGGTTCACCGGGGAGGAGTGACCGGCGGCGCAGGGGCCGCGGGCGCGACGGATGTGCCCGCGATCCCTGCACACGGGGCCGCGTGTTAACCGGGCGCTAACCGGGCGCAGTGCGGGCCCTGGCCTTAGGGCTTCTAGCGTCGAGAACAAAGGCGAAGACCGCGGCGGTGAACCGGCCGCCGCCCTCGCTGGGAGGTGTCGACCATGCATCGTCCGTTCGCTGCCGCCACGGCCGGCCTGATGCTCGTTGCCGGGGCCGGGGCCGCGGCCTGTTCCTCGTCCTCATCACCGCACTCGTCCGGCACGCCCGCGCCGTCCTCTTCGGCTCCGGCTCCCGCCGAGTCGAATCCGCCCGGTGACATTCCTGACACACAGATGTTCGTGCCGTGGTCGCCGCCCGGCGGCGGGTTCACGGTGAAGGTGCCGGAGGGGTGGGCCCGGACCGCCCAGGGGGCGGTGACGGTGTTCACCGACAAGTTCGACAGCGTACGCATCGAGCGCGTCCCCGCCACGGCGGCGCCGACCGTGAACTCGGTACATACGAAGGACCTTCCGGGGATCCGCGCTGCGAGTAACCACTTCTCGCTGGTCAAGGTGACCGATGTCCGGCGTTCGGGCGGCAAGGCGGTACTGGCCGAATACCGGGCCGACTCCCCTCCCGACCAGGTGACCGGCAAGCGCGTCGCCCTCGACGTGCAGCGATATGTGTTCTACAAGCCGGACAAGGGTGAGGCTGTGGTGACGCTGTCCGGTGCGGTGGGGGCCGACAATGTCGATCCCTGGCGGACTGTCACGGACTCCTTCCGGTGGTCGTGATGGCGGCCGCAGTGACCGGGGCCGTGCTCAGCGCCCGTTCCCTGTACCGGTTCTTCCGGGCCGGGGAGGAGGAGACGTTCGCGCTCCAGGGCGTCGGGCTGGATGTCCGGCGCGGCGAGACCGTGGCCGTCACCGGGCCGTCCGGGTCGGGCAAGACCACGCTGCTGAACTGCCTGGCCGGTCTCGACGAGCCGGACGGTGGCACCGTGCGGGTCGTCGGCGAGCGGCTCAGCCACCGTGCCGAACGCGAGAGGGGAGCCATCCGGGCCCGGCACATCGGGGTGCTGTTCCAAACGGGCAATCTGCTGGATCACCTCACCGTGCGGGACAACGTCGCGCTCGTGCAGCGGCTGGCGCCGGCCAGGGCCCGCATGGCGCCGCAGGAACTCCTGGACCGCGTCGGCATCGGCCGGCGTGCCGGGGCCTTGCCCGGACAGTTGTCCGGAGGGGAGGCCGCCCGGGCGGGCCTGGCCGTCGCCCTCGCGAACGCGCCCGACGTACTGCTCGCCGACGAACCCACCGGCGAGGTGGACGCGGAAACCGAACGGCGGCTGCTGGCGCTGCTGCGCGAGCGCGCTGCCGCCGGGACCGCGGTCGTCGTGGTCACCCACAGCCGTGCCGTGGCGGGGGCCGCGGACCGGGTACTGCGTCTGAGGGACGGGAGGTGGGCGTGATGGCCGCCCCGGGCACCGTGAACCCGAGGCGGGCGGGCGACACCGGCACGCCGCTGGTCCGGTGCGAGAGCGCGGCCCGCACCTACGGCAAGGGTCCGGGCGCCGTCGTCGCCGTGCACGGCCTGACCTGCGCGGTCGGGCCCGGCACCCGGGTCTGTGTGGTCGGCCCGTCCGGCTCGGGCAAGTCCACCCTGCTGCATCTGATGGCGGGCCTGGACCGTCCAACGGCGGGTCGGGTGAGCCACCCCGGCCTCGGCGGCGAACACGCCGAGGGGCTGGCCCGGCACATCGGGGTCGTCTTCCAGGGTCCGAGCCTGCTCCCCCCGCTCACCGTCGCCGAGAACGTCGCGCTGCCGCTGCGGATCGACGGCGTACCGGAGGACGAGGCGGACACCCGGGCGTACGCCGCGCTGGAGAGCCTCGGCCTTCAGGCGCTGGCGCCCCGGCTGCCCGACGAGCTGTCGGCCGGCCAGGCCCAGCGGGTCGCCGTGGCGCGGGTGCTGGCGCGTCGGCCCCGCCTCGTCCTGGCCGACGAGCCGACCGGGCAGCTGGACCATGCCACGGGCCGTCAGGTGCTGTCGGTGCTCCTGGCCGCGGCCCAGGAGCTGGGAGCGGCGGTGCTGGTGACGACACACGATCCGCGGATGGCCCGCGAGTTGGACGTGCGCTGGTACATGGTGGACGGCCGCCTGGTCCAGCCGGATGCGGAGGCGGGCCCGGACCCTCATCCGGGTGGACGGGCCGCGCCATGAACACGGACCGGCGGGCATCGGCCCCGGCTGCGCACCCGCCGCGTCAGGCGGTCGGAGGCCCCTGTGGGCCGCGCTCCGGTGACGCCGAGGAGGAGAACGGCGATGATCAGGATTTGGCTGGCCGGCCTGCTGCGGCGGCGGGGCGGACGACTGCTCGGCGTGGCGGCCGGGGTGGCCACGGCGGTGGCGCTGCTGGCGGCGCTGGGTGGCTTCCTCGGTGCCACCCGGGCGACGATGACCGCGCAGTCCGTGCGCGGGGTCGTCACCGACTGGCAGGTGCAGGTGGCGAGCGGCGCCGACGCCCGCTCCGTGCTGGCCACGGTGCGGGGGACTCCGGGCACGCGGGCGGCGCTTCCCGTCGGATACGCCGACACCAGCGGCCTGAGCGCCATCGTCGGCCGCACCCACCAGACCACCGGCCCCGGCGCGGTGCTCGGCCTCCCGGCCGACTACCGCACGACGTTCCCGGGCGAGATCCGGGTGCTGGCGGGGAGCCCGGACGGTGTGCTGCTGGCCCAGCAGACTGCCGCCAACCTGCACGCGGCCCCCGGCGACACGGTGACCGTCGGGCGGACCGGGCTGCCGCCGGTCACGGTACGTGTCGACGGGGTGGCGGACCTCCGGCACGCCGACTCGCTGTTCCAGAAGGTCGGTGCCCCGCCACAAGCACAGCCGACGGCGCCCCCGGACAACGTCGTGCTGCTGCCGCAGGCGCGCTGGCACACGGCCTTCGACCCGCTGGCCGAGAACCGCCCCGATCTCGTCCACGACCAGATCCACGCACGGCGCAGTCACGCCCTGCCGCACGACCCGGCCGCCGCCTACACGACGGCGACCGGCAGTGCTCACCACACGGAGGTGCGACTGGCCGGGACCGGAGTGGTCGGCGACAACCTCGGCGCGGTCCTGGACGCGGCCCGCTCCGACGCCCTGTACGCCCAGATGCTGTTCCTCTTCCTCGGCGTGCCCGGCGCGGTGCTGGCCGGGGCGCTGACCACGGCGGTCGCCGCAGCGGGCGCCACACGCAGGCGCAGGGAACAGTCCCTGCTGCGCACACGCGGCGCCACTGCCGGGCGCCTGCTCGCGCTGGCGGCCGTGGAGGCCGGGATCGTCGCCGTCGCCGGCGGCGCGGCCGGACTGGGCGTCGCGGCGCTGCTGGGACACACTGCCTTCGGCACGACGGGCACCTTCACCATCGGATGGGCGCTGGCCGCACTCGCCGTCGGCGCGGTCATCGCCGGCGGCACCGTGCTGCTGCCCGCGCGCCGGGACATCAAGGCCGCCACCATTGTCGCCGGGCGGGCGACGGTGGAACGGCGCCAGGTGCCACGTGCCGCTCGGTGGATCCTGGCGGCCGGGCTGCTGGCCGGGTCGCTGGCGGTCTTCCGTATCACCAGCCGCACCAACTACGCCTTGATCCTGGCGCCCGAGGGCACGCCCACCCTGTCGGTGAACTACTGGGCGTTCGCCGGCCCCGCCCTGCTGTGGACGGGCGGGGCACTGCTGGCCTGGCTGCTGGTGGACCTGGTCCTGCGGCGGGGCCGGCCGGTGCTGGCCCGGCTGCTGCGGCCGGTGACCGGGCCCCTGTCCGGCACGGTCGCGGCCGGCCTGTCCCGGCAGCGGGGCACCGTGCTCCGGGCCGTGGTACTGCTCGCCCTGGCGGTTGCCTTCGCCGCCTCGACCGCCGTCTTCAACTCCACCTACCGTCAGCAGGCCGGAGTCGACGCGGTCCTCACCAACGGCGCCGACGTCACCGTCACCGAGTCCCCCGGCACCACCACGGGCACGGCCGACGCGGCCAAGGTGGCGGCCCTGCCCGGCGTGCGCAGCGTAGAACCGCTGCAGCATCGCTTCGCGTACGTCGGGCCCGACCTGCAGGACCTGTACGGGGTGCGGCCCTCCACTGTCGTCGGGGCGGGCCGGCTCCAGGACGCGTACTTCTCCGGCGGAACCGCGCGGCAGCTCATGGACCGCCTGCGGCACCAGCCGGACGGGCTCCTCGTCAGCGCCGAGACCGCCAAGGACTTCCAGCTCCGTCCCGGTGACCAGGTCCGGCTTCGGCTCCCGGACAGCCGCACCCACCAGCTACGCCCTGTCGCGTTCCACTTCGTGGGCGTCGTCAAGGAGTTCCCTACCGCTCCCAAGGACAGCTTCCTGGTGGCCAACGCCTCCTACGTGGCCCGTACGACCGGCAACGGCGCGATCGGCACGCTGCTGGTCGACACCGGAGGCACCGGCCGGCAGGCAGTGGCCCGGCACGTCCGGTCCGCGCTCGGCCCCGCCGCCCACGTCACCGACCTGCCGTCCGCCCGCACGGTGGCCGGCTCCAGCCTTACCGCCGTCGACCTGAGCGGACTCACCCGGGTCGAACTCGGTTTCGCCCTGGTCATCGGGGCCGCAGCAGGCGGCCTGGTGCTCGCCCTCGGTCTCACCGAGCGGCGGCGCACCCTGGCGCTGGCGTCCGTGCTGGGCGCCCGGGGACGGCAGCTGTCCGGGTTCGTGTGGAGCGAGGCCGGACTGGTCGCGGTGGCGGGCGCCGTCGGCGGCGTCCTCCTCGGCTGGGCCCTGTCCCACATGCTCGTGAAGGTCCTGTCCGGAGTGTTCGACCCGCCCCCGGCGGCCCTCGCCGTGCCGTGGGCCTACCTCGGCGCACTCGCCGCAGCGGTCGCGGCGGCGCTGGCCGGGGCGGCCTGGACAGCGGTACGTCACGCCAAGCGGCCACCGCTGACGGAGCTGCGGGAGCTGTGACAGCACCCGCCCCGGCGACAACCTGTCACAGGGCGGGCCCGTCCCTTCCACCGGCGACCAGCCAGGTGAAACGCGGGTGCGGGGCTCTCCGGGAGAGCATGAGCCGCCCGCCCTCCGCCTCCACCAGGGAGCGGGCGAGCGCCAGCCCGATCCCGTGACCGCCGTCCCCGGCGCCGTCGGCGGGGCCACCGGCGCCGCGCCGCCGGGCGAAGACATCCTCCCCCTCGGGCGGCCCGGGCCCCTCGTCCTCCACGTCCACGGCGAGCACCCCCGCCGCCTCCCTCGCGGTGACGGTCACCATGCCGCTGCCGTGGGCGAGCGCGTTGGCGAGCAGCACGTCAAGGATCTGCCGGGCGGCGCGCGCCGAGCCTGCCGCCTCCGGAAGCTGCTCCTCGACGACGACCCGCAAAGGCCGGCCCACGGCCGCCGGCTCGCCGTGCCAGCGCCGCTCGGCATCCGCGAGCAGCCCCGCCACGTCCAGGGGTGCCTGCTCCGGCAGGTCCCGGGCCAGGGCCAGGAGGTCGTCCAGTGTGGTCTCCATGCGTGCCAGCGCCTCCAGGGCGGCCCGCATCGCGTCGCGGGGGTCCGCGGGTGCTTCCACGCCCGTCGGGCCCGGGGTATGCGGGCCCCTACCCCCCTGCTCCGTGGCGAGAGCACTCTCCAGTTCCAGCCGCGCCCGGGTCAGCGCGGTGCGCAGCTGGTGAGAGGCGTCCGCACTGAAGGCCCGTTCGCGGCGCAGCAGTCCCTCGATGCGTGCGGCGGCGCGGTTGAGCGCGGCCGCGACTTCATCGGCCTCCGGAAGGCCCGACGGTGCGGCCCGGGCCGCGAGATCTCCGCTCTCCAGCCGGCCCGCCGTCGCGGCCAATGCCTCCAAGGGGTGAGCAAGGCGTCTGCTGGACCGGACCCCCAGCACGGCACCCACGCCCACCACCAACGCCGCCAGCGCGAGCATGCCCGCCCACGTCAGCGCTGCCCTGCGCAACGGCCCATCGGCCGGTGCACCGGCACGCACCACCGCCCGCACCCGCTCGCCCGAACCCACCGGCACCGCTGCCACCAGCCAGTCGCCCAGCAGGCGCGACGAGGCCCGGCCCGCCAGCGCCTCGCGCACCGGGCCGTCCCCGCGCGCGGGCCCCGCGCCGGTGACCAGGCGTGCCCCCTCGTCGTACACCCCCAGCCAGGTGCCGGCCTCGACGCGCGGCAGCTCCATCGGATCATGTGGATGGTGAACGTCCGCCGGCACGGTCACGGCCACCCGGTCGGCCAGCTGCTGCAGCTCGCGTACCTCGTCCTGCCGGTACAGCCGGAGTGCGGCCACCGCCAGGGGTACGGCGAACAGCAGCACCGCGCACACCACGGCGACGATCACGGCCCGCAGGATACGGCGGCGCACGGTCAGCGCTCCCCGGGAGGTTCGAGCCGGTAGCCGAAGTGCCGCAGGGTCGTGATCCGCACCCGGTCACCCAGCTTGCGGCGCAGCGCGGCCACATGGACGTCGAGCGTCTTGGTGGAACCGAACCAGTTCTCGTCCCACACGTCGCTCATCAGGTCCTCCCGGCTCACCGCCCGGCCGGCGGACACGGTCAGCCGGACCAGCAGGTCGAACTCTTTGGGCCGCAGCTCCACCTCCGCGGCCGGGGTGAAGCAGCGCCGCGCGGTGCGGTCGATCAACAGGGCGCCGTGGCGGATACGGTCCGCGCCGCCGTCCCGGCCGGGCGAGGCACGCCGCAGATGGGCGGCGATCCGCGCCTGCAGCTCGGCCAGCCGGAACGGCTTGGTCAGATAGTCGTCGGCGCCCGACTCCAACGCCTGGATCACGTCCATCTCGCCCGTACGCGCCGTCAGCACCACGAGCACTGCCCCCGGCAGACGCTCCCTCAGACTCCGGCACAGCTCGAACCCGTCCGCGTCCGGCAGGCCGAGATCCAGCAGCACCAGCTCGGCGGGCCCTCGGGCGGCCCGCTCCAGCGCCGCAGCACCGTCCGGGCACCACTCGCTGTCGTGACCCTGGGCGCGCAGCGTCGCCGCGAGCCTGCCTCCGATGGCGTCGTCGTCCTCGACGATCACAATCCGTGCCACGTCATCACGCTAACAAGGTAACGGGCAGCAGCGTGGTGGCCGCGCTGCGCCCACGCCCCTCGCCGCCGTGGCGCGGGCCCGGAGGACGAGGCACCGTTCCGGTCCCTGGTGGGCCCGCCGGTGGGCACCGTCCACTCCCTGACCGCCAAGGTCTTCGAGATCTTCGGCGACACCGGACGGACGGCGCAAAGAAGCCCCGCCCGGCCGAGCCGGTGCTACGGCACACCGGGCATCGCTTGTGCCCAGCGAGCGGACTCCTTTCGGCATACCCGGTCTGCATACCCGGATCGCCGGAGGCACGGAGGGTGGGTCCTCGGGGCTTCCAGCCCAGGTAGCGCTTTCCGGGGAAGACGGGGCAGGCGTCACCGCAGCCCATGGTGATCACGACGCCCGACGGTTGCACCGGCGGACAGCCAGCGCGATGTGGACGAGGCCGTGGCGGCGAGCACGTGCCCGACGGTCGGCTCGCCCGGGTCGTTGCCCGATCCTCAGGGAGCAGGTGGACCAGGTGCGCACCACCGAGGGGCCGGCCTCGGTGACCGCCGCTCGCACACGTGGTCAGACGGCGAGGAGCAGCGATCGGGCCGGCCCGTTGCGCAGCCTGGAGACGGCCGGGGCGGCCAGGCGACTCGCGATCGCCACGACGGCGACGCCGACGCCGATCCCGACGACGGCCCCTACGAGAACGTCGTGGGGGTAGTGGGCGCCGACGTAGACGCGCGAGGCGGCCATCAGTACCGCCGCCGGCATCGCGAGGGCGGCCAGGCGCCGGTTCACCAGGAGCAGTCCGGCCGCCACGGCGAAGGCGACGGTGGTGTGGTTGCTGGGGAAGGCGTAGTCGTTGGCGGGCGGGCACGCCTCTATGAGGAAGTCGTGGGGCAGGGCCCGGCAGGGCCGCGACTCCTGGAAGACGGCCTTGACGCCGTCGTTGACCAGGTAGGCGATGACGACGGCGACCGGGGTGATCAGCGCGGCGGCCATGGTGCGGGCGTCGCGGCGGCGGGCCAGCCACCAGCCGGCGAGCAGGAGCGCTCCGAACAACGCGATGCCGTACGTCGTGTAGGCGGCCACTGGTCCGTTCAGCCAGTGCGTCCGGTGCGCGAAGTCGGTGACGTCGGTGTACAGGCCGCCGTCTATCGCGGCCCCGTCGAGGCCGTCGGGGCCGGAAGCGGTACTCATCGTCTACAGGTTCCCGTCGTGCGGAGGTGTGGTCCCGTGGGACTGCTGGAAGCCGCTGCGCGAGGCGGGCGCCGGGAGGCGAGACCCGGCGAGCGTCTACACACCGGTAGACGATAGCGGCGGCCCGACGGTTCCACACCTACGGGCGGGCGCCGGTGATCAGTGGGCGGCTTCGCCCTGGGCGACTTCCACGTCGTGGTGGAAGGCGACGAGGCCCGTCACCGAGGCGCCGGCGGCAGCGGTGGCACACAGGGCGAGGAGTGCGGCGATCCAAGGAGCCGCCCGGTGCGCCCGGGGCGGGGGGCCGGCGAGGAGGGCGGCGACGCGGCGCGGGACGGGGCCGGTCGTGGCCGCCGGGGCGACGACCGGTCGCTCGGGACGGCGGGCGCCGACGGCCAGCGCCGCGCGGGCGATGGCGCGGGCGGCGAGACGGCGGTCACCGACAGCCGCGGCGGCGGCTTCATCCGCCGCCCGCTCAGCAGCGAACCGAATAGATGTGCGAACGGCGCGCAGTGCGGGATGACAGTGCGCGGCCAGCTCGGCCGTGGCGAGGAAGTAGTGGTGGCGGCCGGCGTTGTGGGCGCGTTCGTGGGCGAAGAGGACCTCGCGTTCGGTGGGACCGAGGCTGCGGATCATCGCGGTGGTGACCACGACACGGGCAGGGCGTCCGGGAAGGGCGAAGGCGTCCGGGTACGGGGAGTCGATGACGCACAGGTCACCCGCGACCGGCCGGCGAGCGGCCTCCGCGTGCGCCGCGCGCACCGCCCTGGCCTGCCGGAGGGCGGAACGGGTCAGCGTCCACGCGCCGACGACGAGCAGACCGACGGAGGCAGCGGCCGAAGGCACCGCCACGGCGTCCCACGGCGTGCGCAGGGGGTGGATCAGCTCACCGAAGGCCGCGAGAACGGGCAGCTTGAGCAAGCCCGTGAGAACGAGGGCGCCCAGCGCCGTCAGCGAGCCGCCGGCCAGCGCGACCGCGGCGAGGGTCAGAACCCACAGCGCGGCGGCAGGGGCGAGGCACCGCTCCGCACGCCTCGCCAGCGGCGGCACGACGAAGGGGAGCAGCAGAGGGAACAGCAGCAGGACGGTCATCGCTCCTCTGATTCCAGCAGGCCCCTCAGCAGCCGCTCGTCGTCGGGGCCGAGCCCTTCGACGAACCGGGCGAGAACCGTCTCGCGGTCCGCGTCCTGGTCGAGCTCGCTGTGCATGCGCAGGGCCCTCAGCCCGGGGGCGTCCTGCACGGGGAAGTAGGCGTAGCCACGCCCTTGCCGCCGGCGGTCGACTATGCCCTTCTCGTACAGGCGGGTCAGGGTCGTGGTCACCGTGGTGCGGGCCGGGTCATGGGCGAGGCCCGCTTGCACCTCGGCCGGTGTGAGGGGGCGGTCCGCGGCCCAGAGGGTGGCCAGGACACCGGCCTCCAGCTCGCCCGCCGACCGGCGCTCGTCCTTCGCGTTCGCCATGGGAACGTTCCTCACCCCGTCGTCGTCTACAACACAGTAGACCGTCTATATGCTTGTAGTCAGTCGGGGTGCCGTGCCGGCCGCCCGCTTGTCCATTATGAAAGGGGACCGCGACGATGTCCGGACTCTTGTTCGCGACGGGTTCACCACTCGCCGTCAATGTCCTCGACGCGCAGTCGCTCCTCGCGGCCTTCGGCGTCCTCGGGGTCGGCATCGTCCTGTTCGCGGAGACGGGACTCCTGGTCGGATTCTTCCTGCCCGGCGACTCCCTGCTGTTCACCGCCGGCCTGCTGTGCACAGGTTCCTCGGCCGCGGGTGTGCACCTGTCACTGGCGCCCCTGCTGATCGCGGCCGTCGCGGGCACCTTGGCGGGCTCGCAGTGCGGCTACCTCATCGGCCGGAGGGCCGGCGGCGCCCTGCTCGCCCGCAGCCGCTCGGCACGCCTGCACGAGGGAGCCCAGCGGGCCGAGGTCCTCCTCGAGCGGTACGGCTTCGCGAAGGCGATCGTGCTGGCCCGGTTCGTGCCCGTCGTCCGCACGGTGCTCAACCCCGTGGCCGGAGCCCTGGGCGTGCCCGTGCGCTCCTTCACCCTCTGGCAGGTGTCCGGTGGGCTGCTGTGGACGGTGGGCCTGACCTTGGGCGGCTACGCGCTGGGGTCGTCCGTCCCGAACGTCGACCGCTACCTCCTGCCCATCGTCGCGCTGATCGTCGCCGTCTCGCTGCTTCCGCTCGCGGCCGAGCTCCACCGGTCGCGCCGCGCCGCGGCTGCGCGGAGGAACGGGGCGGGTGGGTGAAGGCACCCGGTCGCGCGGGCCTCGTCAGTCTTACGGCCCTGGTCTGCTTCGCGCTGCTGACCACGGCCGTCGTCCTGCGGGGCGGCACCCCGCTTCCGGCGGACGCCTCCCTGCTCTCGTGGGCCGTCGGGCACCGCCCGGCCACGGCGGTGACCTCGGCACGGGATGTGACCAGCACCGGCACGGATGCGCTCCCGTACCTGCTGGCCGCCCTGGCGGGTGTCGTCGCCGGGCGCACAACACGGCACAGGCTCCTAGCGGCGGCCGCGAGTGTGCTCTGCCTGGGGGCGGGGCAGGCTCTGCGGCAGGCCGTACTGCATCTGATGGCCCGCTCACGCCCGCCGGCACCGGACCGGGTGGCACACGCGTCGGGGTGGTCCTTCCCCTCCGGCCACGCCACCACGGCGGCCCTCACGGCCGCGCTGCTCATCACCGCGGTGATGCTGCGCTCGCCGCGCGGCCGCTGTGTCATCGTCGGCGTGATCGGCTGCTGGGGCGTCGCGGTGGGGCTGACGCGTGTCTACCTCGGAGTTCACTGGTTCAGCGATGTCGTCGGCGGCTGGCTCTTCGCCCTCGCCTGGTTCACGGCGTGCCTCTGGGCGGCTGCCCGGTGGCTTCCCCCGGCTGCTGTTCCCCTGCGTGTGAAGGATCCCGACCGCCGGTGCGAGCGGGTCCGGCCCACCGGCCCATGAGGAGAGAGCGTGCGGCACGTCATCCTGGTCGTCGAAGACGACCACGCCCTGCGGGACGTGCTGCTGCGCGGTCTGCGCGACGAGGGATTCGCGACCGTGCCCGCGCAGAACGGCGCCGACGCCCTGCGCCTGGCCGGTGACTCCATCGACGCGGTGGTCCTGGACGTCGGCCTGCCCGACGCGGACGGACGCGACGTGTGCCAGGCGATGCGGGCCAACGGGTTCCTCTCACCGGTCGTCTTCCTGACCGCTCACCACCGGCTCGCGGACCGTCTCGGCGGATTCGCCGCCGGCGGTGACGACTACCTGCCCAAACCCTTTCATCTCGCGGAGCTCGCGGCCCGGCTGCGGGCAGCGCTCAAGCGCGCGGGCCGGCCGGCGCCGGCCTCCACGGGAGACCTGGTGCTGGACCCGGTGCGGTACGGCTTCACCGTGCGCGGCTGCGAGGTCGCGCTCACGCCGACGGAGTTCCGGCTGCTGGCCGCGTTCATGGCCTCGTGCGGGGACGTCGTGTCCAGACGTGCGCTGGTCCGGGCCGGCTGGCCCGAAGGGGCGCAGGTCAGCGACAACACCTTGGACCAGTACCTGAGCCGGTTGCGGCGCAAACTGCGGGAAGCAGGCAGCGATCTGACGGTCCGTACCACCCGGGGAATCGGGCACCGGTTGTCATGATGACGTTCCTCCGGGCCGCCTGGCCCCGCAGCTTGCGCGGCCGTCTCTCGCTCGTGGCGGTCGCGACGGCGTCCTTGGTGATGGTGGCTCTCATCCTGGCGTTCAACGCCGTCGTCCGGGACCACCTCGCGAGGCAGGCCGACGACGAACTGCGCACCCGTGCCGCCACGGTGGCCACGACCGTGGACACTGGCAGCGGCCCGGTGCGGGTACGGGAAACAGCGGACGACGCGCTGCTCGACACCAACGTATGGATCTATGCCGGAACGCGGCTGCTCGAACACCCTGCCTCTGCCCCGGACGACAGCGGTCTCACCGGAACCGCGGCACGGCTCGCCGTGCACGGGAGCGGGCGGTGCGCCACTTTCGAGGGCGACGGCCCCGTACGCCTGTGCGGTCGGCCCGTCGGAGACGTCCTTCCCGGAGCCGTGCCGCGCGCCGTCGTCGTCACCGCCCTGGACCTGTCCCCCTACCGCGCCTCGGCCGACACCATGCTGATCGCCTCTCTCGCCCTGGGAACGGCCGTCCTCGCCTGCGCCTATGTCCTCACCCGTCTCGCGGTGGGGCATGCCCTGCATCCGGTGTACGTCATGACCGACCAGGCCACCCGGTGGAGTGCCGTCGCTTCCGACGAGCGCTTCGGCGTCGCCGCCCGCCCCCTGGAACTCTCGCGGCTGGGTGCTTCCCTGGACGGGCTGCTGGACCGCATCCGCGCGGTGCTCCGGCATGAACAGCAGCTCACCCAGGAACTGTCCCATGAGCTGCGCACCCCTCTCGCGCGCATCACCGCCGAGCTGGACTGGTGGCAGACCCGCCCCCGTTCGGCGGCCGAAACCCGCGCCACGCACGCCAGGCTCGCGGACGCGGCCCAGTGCATGCGGACGATCTGCGACACCCTCCTCCACGATGCGCGCGACAGCGCCCGGACCGTCCCCGGCACCGCCGGTGTCCTGCCCGTCCTGCGGGGCCTCGTGGACAGGCTCCACCAGGACGGAAGGACCGAGGTGACCGTCGCCTGCCCCGAGGGACTGACGGTGGGAGTGCCCATGGCTCTCCTCGAACGGATCGTCAGTCCCCTGCTCGACAACGCGCTGCGCTACGCGCGCTCCCGCGTCCTCATCAGCGCCGCGCACCACCCCGGCGGCGTACTCGTGGAGGTCGCCGACGACGGCCCGGGCGTTCCGGACTCCTTCGCCGCGCACCTGTTCCAACCGGGCCGGCGCGCGGCTCCCCGCGACGGGCACGGCGGAGCGGGCCTCGGCCTGCCGCTCGCACGGCGCCTGGCCCGCTCCGCCGGAGGTGACGTATGCCATGCGGCCCGGCGCACGCCGGGCGCGGCCTTCGTGGTCAGCCTGCCGACGGCGTGAGGCGGTCCGGCTCGGTCACATCCCGCCGCGTCACCGTCAAGAACACCACCAGCCCTGTGATCACGGCAAGGAACAGCCCACTGGTTCCGACCGTACCCAGCCCCAGTCCTCCGTCGGCGACCGGCTGGGAGAGGTAGTCGCCGACCGAGGCGCCGAGCGGCCGGGTCAGGACGTACACGATCCAGAAGCTCCATACGGCGTCCAGGCCCCGGGTGAGGCGCGCCACCGCGACGGCGGCGATGGCCAGGGCGAACAGGCATGCGGAGAGCCAGTAGCCCAGGGCCATGCGCTCGGCGACCAGATCACCGGCGGCGGTGCCGAGGGCGAAGGTGCACAGGACCGCCAGCCAGTAGAAGGCCTCCCGGCGCACGGAGTCCACGTGATGGATGGACAGGGTCCGCTCGCTGCGGTACCAGACGGCGAACACTCCCACCAGCGCGGTGGCGAACGCCGCGGTACTGACCTGGAGCGGCACGCTCATATTGTCGGTCAGGTTGTCGGTGATCAGCGTGCCGACGACGCTGACGAGGGCAACGACGAGCCAGTACAGAGCGGGCCGGTAGGCCGGGGCACGGACCTGCGCCACGAGCGCGGCCACCAGCAGCGCGCCCATCAGCAGCGACACGCCGGACAGGCCCAGGCCGAGCCTGCCGTTCAGCAGGTCGGCCGCGGTCTCGCCGACCGTCGTGCACAACACCTTGATCGCCCAGAAGTACACGGTGACTTCGGGGACCTTGTTCCATCGGAGGCCGGGTTCGGTGGCCGTAGCGGCGACAACGCGCGTCGCCGGTGCCCCGGCGGTTTCGGAGATCTCACGGGTCATGGGCCCGACCGTGCCACCTCCAACCTGAACGCATCCTGACCACAGCGCGGTTCTGCCCACGCACCGGCCTCGGAGCACAGGGACATGACGGCCATGCGCCATGACGGATCTCCGCCACCATCCCGCATCCGCCCCGCCCCGTCATCGTCCCCCCACCCGGCCTCGGCACCGGTGATCCCCTCCCCCGCACCGACCGGCTCCGCCCACCCGCCGCCGGGCACCGTCCGCTCCGAGGCCACTGCCGCCCACAGTTTCGACGACTTCAAACGCTCCGTCCTGACCGACCTGTTCACCCACTCCCTCATCCTGCTGGCCGCCTTCACCGCCCTGGCCGCCCTGCTCGCCTGGTGGTTCAGCCGCCGCTCCCTGCGCCGCCTCGGCCACGTCGCCGAGGCCACCGCCCGCATCAACAACGGCAACCACCTCGGCGAACGGCTCGCCCTGACCGGCCCCCACGACGAGGTGGGCCGACTCGGCGACACCGTCGACGCCATGCTCGAACGCCTGGAACAGAGCTTCACCGCCCAGCGTCGCTTCACCGCTCAGGCATCCCACGAACTGCGCACCCCCCTCACCATCCAGCGCACCGCCCTGGAGATCCCCCTCTCCCAGGGCCGCGTCCCCGCCGACCTGGAACCCGCCCTGCGCACCGCGCTCGACGCCACCACCCGCAGCGAGAACCTCCTCGCCGCCCTCCTCACCCTGGCCCGCGGCGAAAGCGGCCTGGCCACCGCCCGCCCCACCGACCTCGCCGACACCGCCCGCACGGCCCTCGCCGACCTGCGCACGGAGATCACCGAACGCGACATCCACGTACGCACCCAACTGAACCCGGCGCCCGTCACCGGCGACCCCGCCCTCCTCGCCCAACTCGCCCTCAACCTCCTCGCCAACGCCGTCCGCCACAACCACCCCGGCGGCCACGTCCACCCCAACCCCGAGGGCGGTCTCACTGTCCGCGCCGAACTCGGATCCGGGGGGCCTGTAAAGAGAACGTTTGAACGCAGAAACCCCCGCCGGAGCAAGCCGACAGGGGTTCCTCGCCTCTCACGCGGTATCACAGCCCCTATGAGCGGGGTCCTGGCTGTAGCTGTCTGACCAGGTGGAAGACCTCCCGGGCCGCATAGCGCTTGAGGCAGCGGACGATTTCGCGACGGGTCTTGCCTTCCTTGATCCGGCGCTCGTAGTAGTCCCGGGTGCGCGGGTCGACCCGCAGACGGGTGAACACGATGCGGTGGAGCACGGCATTCGCCTGCCGGTCGCCACCACGGTTGAGGCGACGGAACTGCCGGCGTCCCGAGGAACGCTCGACAGGGCTGACCCCGCACAGCGCGGCGAAGGACGCCTCACTGTCCAGTCGTTCCGGATTGTCCCCCACCGTGATCAGCAAGGCGACGGCCGTGTCCGGACCGATGCCCACCACGTCGAGCAGCTGCGGGGCATGACATTCCACGAGCCGGGTCAGACGAGCGTCCACATTCCGGATCTGCTCGGAGAGCCGGCCGATCCGCTGGGCCAGCAGACCCAGCGTGATCCGAGTCGCCCGCAGCACCGGCTCCTCGCCGCCCTCCTCGTGACCGCTCATATCGGCGAATCGCGCACAGGTACGGAAGAGTTCGGCATTGCCCAGTCCGGCGAGCTCTTCCCGCAAGGCAGGGTCAGCAGTGACGAGGACGGACTTGAGCTGGTTGATAGCCTGGGTGCGGGCTTTGAGGGCCGACGCCTTCGTGAGTTTGTGCATTCTCGCGATCTGCACCGGCCCGTCGCCCGCTTTCGCCCGGGCGCGGACCCGCCCACTCAAGACGGCTCGCGCCGCGTTCGCGCGGGCGAGCGCCAGACGCCCGGGCATCGCGGCCTTCGCCGGGCGCCGGTCGCGGTACGCCCGGTCCCGGCACAGGCACGGCCGCGCGCAGTAGGGGTGCCGTGGGGAGCCCTCACCGAGCGGCTCACCGCACCACAGGCAGCGCGGGCCCGCATCCAGGCCGCTGTCGTCCATAACCGGACGGTACGACCGTCCTCGTACGGCTGCGGCGGACGGAAGGCGAAGGCTTCGGCGACCGGGCGGCGGACGGACTCGCTGCGCGGGGCCTGCCAGGTGCCCTCCCACTCCTGATGGCGGGCCTGCTCCGCGCGGCGTGAGTCCCGGTACGCCTGGACGGCGCGCCCGGCCCTCCGGCGTCGGCCACAGGACCACCGCCCCCTTCAGCCGCCCGGCTACCGACGGCGCTCAAACTGGTGGAGCTCAGGTCGGCCAGGCGAGTGGACGGAGAAGGCCGTGCCGGTTCCGTGAGGAGCCCGGCACGGCCTGCCTTGCTCTGCGTGTGGTCCAGCGTGGTGTCAGGTCATGATCGCGCCCGTGACCGCGACCGCGGCGATGAGCAGGGTCATCGTCCGTACAAACCAAGGCCGGTCGCCGAAGCCCATGTGACATGCGGCGAACGTCACGCATGCCACCGTGAGCGCGGGCCACACCAGCCAGTGGAAGCGGATGGGATGGCTGATGGCGTAGGCGAGGGGGGCGTAGAAGACGACGTAACCGAGGGCGAGCATCGCCGCACCCTGCAAGGGCGGTGTCCGGTCGCTGCGGTGGCCGGAGCCCGGGGTGTTCACAACAGTGTCTCCGCGGTCGGCAGGATGCTTACTTCAGATCGTCGAAGCATGCCTTCTTGACGGACTTGATCCCGAACAGCGTGGTGCCACCGGACCCCAGCGCGGCCAGTGCGCCCTTCACCGAGTCCACTCCGGCGAGTGTGGACACGACCTTTGCGACGCCGCCTGCGTTCTTGATCGCCTTGTAGGCGGCCGATCCGGGAATGGCCGCCGCGCCCAGCGCGCCACCGCACTTCATGGAACTCCAGGTGTCGTTGACGACGCCGCCCGCGATCTCTTTGGTCTTGTCCCACCACTTGGGGTCGGCGACGACAGGGAATGCCGTGGAGTCCGCGGTTCGTACCGATTGGATGAGGGTGCTGCCCTCCAGCCGGTAGTTGGTGGGTACGGGGTTGCCGTGGGCGTCCTTGGCCCAGGGGGTGTCGAAACCGCCGAGGAGCGTGCCGTTCTCGGCGATGGCGGTGACCGCGCCGTTGTCCAGTTTGACCAGGCGGGCGCCGTCGGGCAGGCCGATGGCGTAGCGCTGTTCGCGGGGGGGGCGGTGGCGTCCTTGAGGACGGCAAGGGTGCGGATGCCGCCGTCGGTGGTGGGCTGGACGGCGAGGTCGGTGGCCTTGGCCGCGCCGAGGTAGACGGTGGTGTTCTTGCCGGCCTTGGTGCCGGTGACGTTCTGGGTGCCGGGGAGTGTGATGGATACGGTGTCGCCCATGGCGGTGCCGGCCTGTGCGTTCCCGGTGGAGCGCTGGGGGATCGTGGTGCCCGGGGTGGGGGCGGTGGCGATGTCGGTGGTGCCGGTGGCCTTCTCGATCACGGCCGCGGTCCGCTCGGCTGGGGAGGGGGTGTCGCTGGCGAAGGCGGCGGGGGCGGCCCCGAGGGCGAGTGCGGCCGCGCTGATGGTGGCGACGATGGTGTCGGCTATGCGCTGACGGTGGTTCATGAAGACCCTTCGCAGGTGGCTTGCCAAAGGCCCTGGCGCGGTCAGCAGGGGAGCTTGTGCGCCAGAGTGATCTTGACTGTGACGTATGCGGTCGATCACGCGAAAGGTCGAATAGGTACCTCGAGAATGGGGACTTGTGGCCCCGGGCTTGTGAGCCGGCCGGCCGGGACCGCTACCCCGTGAGGCCCTGGTGAATGTCGTGATAGTCGGGGCCTTGGCCTGCTCGGTGCGGGCGGCGGCCTGCTCGCGCAGCTGCTCCAGCCGCGCCGCCAGCAGGTACTACGCGGTGCGCTCCCTCGCCGTGTCGGCGGCCTTCGTCGCGGCGGCGACGACGTCCGCGCCGTGCGGGTTGTGCTGGAACCAGCGCCGTCCCTGCTCGGTCTTGTACGCCCGGCGAGCCTCCGCTTCGGCTTCCTCGGTCCGGCCCAGCCGGCCCAGCGCGCTGCTGCGGTACTCCGGCAGCGCCGCCTCCACCACTTGGAGCGCGGCGAAAGCGAGCACGGATGCCGCACCGGCCGGTCGCTCCACGTGCGCAGGGAGGGGACGCCGGTGGCCCGCGGGCGCTGTCGCTGCGCTACTTCAACCCCCTCGGGGCGGACCCCCAGCTGCGGACCGGTCTGCAGGTCCTCCAGCCCACGCACGCGGTCGGGCGGATGATCGACGCTCACCACAGCGGCCAGGCGTTCACCATCACCGGCACCGACTGGCCGACCCCCGACGGCACCTGTGTCCGCGACTACGTCCACGTCTGGGACCTCGCCCTCGCCCACGTCCGCGCCCTGCGCCGCTTCGAGACCGTCCTGCCCGCCGACGGCACCGACAATCACCAGGTCATCATCCTGGGCGGTAGGAAGGCGACGGCCGTCCGCGAACTCGTGGACACCTTCTCTGAGGCCACGGGGACGCCCCTGCCGGTCGTGGAGACTCCGCGGCGCCCCGGGGACGCGGTCGGCGCCTACAGCCGCGGCACCCGGGCCAAGAACCTGCTGGGCTGGGAGCCGCAGCTCACCATCGCCGACGGCATCCGCGACTCCCTGCGCTGGTACGAAAAGCGCGACACCATCCTCACCACGGATGAAATCATCGCGAAGCCTCTGGTTAGACCGTGCGGGCGATCCTCACCACTCGTGGTGGTGGCGGTCGCGTGGGCGCCGGGCGGATGCCTAGTAGCTGCCCGGCCCTCGATGCCTCTGTGTAGATCGGCAGCGTCCGGCGTTCTCGCGGCTGCCACCACCTACTGCTCTGCTCGCTCGTTGATCTTCGTGGTGCGAGCCCGCCGTGTGGTGACCTCTTGATTCGCCCGAGCCGCTTCCGAGCTCCCGCTTAGGCCAAGGCCCATGTGGCGCGCTGGTGCCACGAACGGCCGGCGAGGTAGCGGCCCCGACCGGAGAGGTCGGGGCCTGGAATCAGCAGCCGTCGGAGGCATTCAGATCACCATCCGCATCCGCCGCTGAGCATCCGGCCAGGGGCGTCTCAGAGCCTTGCGGCGGACCACGGTCCCGTACGACCGCCGCGAGGCTGCGCACCGTCTGTAGACCGGTAACGGCACCCCTCGGCCCGACCGTCGGCGGGTGGAAGTGTTCAGACTTCAGCCGTTACGAAGCGCCCGGGTCCGCATGTCGCCCTTGTGAGTGATAGACGGCTTCACACTAATACCGTGACTATGAGAGTGATATCCGGGAATCTCGGACAGCCGGGCAACCGAACCTGTGTGCGTGCGAACCTGAGGGGACCTATGTCGCATAAGACGACCACTCTGCGCTTTGCGCTCGCCTGCGCCACGGCCCTGGCGGCCGTCAGCGCCACTCTGACGGGACCTCCGGCGGAGGCCCGCGCTCTGGCGCCGGCGTGCCCGCCACCCGGCGGCGGGACCTGCTCCTTCGACTGGACCGACATCAACGGCGCGCGGAACGTCGAGCTCAACCCCGAGATCGGCCGCTGCTACGACATGTCCCCCGGCGCCGTCGGCGGAACCAACCACACCAACCGCACGGTCAAACTCTGGCCAAACTCCGACTGCTCAGGCACCGCCACGGGGCAGCTTGCCGCAGGAGCCTCCTGGAATGACAGGACCCATCCCTTCGCCTCGTTCAAGCCTTGAACTGCCTGCTCTACCCTTCAGCGGATCCGGCGGGCAGGACGGCCTGGTCGAGGCGTTGGCCGGCGCGGGCGAGCGCCAGACGCTCGGGCATCGCGGCCTTCGCCGGGCGCCGGTCGCGGTACGCCCGGTCCCGGCACAGGCACGGCCGCGCGCAGTACCGTCGCCGTGGGGAGCCCGGCCCGAGCTGGAGCGGTTCTTCTTCCTGGATGATGTCGACCGCGATCTGATCGCGCTGCCCAGTGAACGACGTGTTCGCAGACAAAGATCTCGGGGGCTGTACGACCACCTTGGGCGAGAGTTAGCCTCTGTGCATGTCTGGGAGCCGGCTCGGTCTGTTGAGCCTCCGCGTTGATGCACTCTATTGCCTGCTCGTCGGGCTGCTGATCGCTTCGACTGCGCCCCTGACGGCGACTACGGTCCAGTTGCCGGCACTCGTCGTCGTCAGTATCGGTGGGGCTGTCGTGCTGTGGGCCGGCGTCGTGTGGTGGCTCAGCCTTCGCCCTCTGACAGGGAGTCTGCGCCTCGTACTTGCAGCGAACGCACTCGCGGCATGTGTGCTGGCGGCAGTGTCTGTTGTTGCAGCAAGCGTACTCGTCCTGCTCACCCTTGTGGCGGTCGCGATTGATGTCGCTGCTTTCGCGGGCAGCCAGATCGTTGCGCTCAGACGACTGGCCCGCGAACCGATTTGACGAGTCGACGCGAGCGCAGCGGTGCCGATCGCCCGGAGGCCCCGCCGAGCATTCCCGGCACGATCGTCACGACACCCACCCTTCACCGCCTCTGCGAATAAAGACGCACATCGTGCGAAACGCGGATCTCACACCCGATCAGGCAGCATTGGCGATAGAACATCACAACCGCCCGAACTGTGACGCGCCCGCCGGAAGAACCTGCCGCACCCGGGGCGGGAAGACCGCCGCGAAGTACCACACCCCGCGCTCCGCCCTCGTCCCCGCGCTCCGCGAGGAACTGGAGATTCCCGCCCCCGCCGACAGGCCGGTGAAGGTGATCCATGGCGTGAACGGCAAGCCGGACCGCCTCTTGCCCGCCCTACCTGGCCAAGCACGCCCCCGGTCTGTCCGGTGTCGACTCCCCCGTGTGGGTCGCCTTCCCCGAGCCCCTAGTGGAGCTGCCGGAGGCGTTCACCGAGACGTGGAACCGTATCGACGGCATCACCGTCACCGGCCAGAGGAGACCCTGCGCGAGGAGATCCTTGGGACGGGCGCCAGGTAGTCCGAGGGCATTCAATGGTCATGGGCAGGCCGAAGGGCGACAGTGAAACACCTAAGCGGAACGTCCGCGTCAAGGACATGCACGCCATCCGCGAGCACCGGCGCCGCCAGAAGACGCTTCCGCCTACCTGTGCCATGTGGTACCGAGCATGGGGCCAACGACCAGGACAGGTACGTTCCCGAGGTCACCGGTCCGATACTGGAGCGGCTGCGGCTACGGGTTCTGCTTCTTGCCCACGCACACCACGCGGTGACGGCCGCCCATACGGCCCGTGCCCAAGTCCCAGACGACCTCGTAGACCTCGTTCTCGCCGATGGCGACCTCGCCCTCCTTCAGCACGGAGGTCCTGGTGCCGACGCCGAAGAGCCGCTCGTCGAGCTTGTCGCGCCTGATCGTGAACTGCAGGAAGAGCGACCTCGCCTCCCACACGTTCGTCGTGCGACGACCTCCAAACGCAACCGTGGCGAGCGATCACCAGACTCGTGCAGCAGCCCGATCCGCACCCGAATGCCGGAGTTCAACGCTCCGTAGTCAGCACCAAGTCAGCACGGGAGGGGTGACCAGGGGTGCTGACGTGGGATTTTAGTCAGCACCGGAGTCAGCACCCGAGCGCCAGATCACCTCAATCGCGACATTACTCCGAACCGAATTCCAAAATCGAGTTGAGCGATCCGCAGGACCCGCAGCACCCCCTCATGGGCACTTCCCTCACACCCCGCCCCCGAAGTGTGGTTCCTCACCACATAGGCCCCCGACCTGCGCCTTCCTACGGTGTGGCGACGCAATGACGCGCCCCTCGCCCACCCGGAAGTGACGACATGACCACCCCCTCCCCACACACTCCAACTCCCAACTCCCTCCCCAGAATCGTCGTCGCGAGCCTCATCGGCACCACCATCGAGTGGTACGACTTCTTCCTCTACGGCTCCGCCGCCGCCCTCGTCTTCAACAAGCTCTTCTTTCCCGGCTCCGATCCGCTCGTCGGCACCTTGCTGTCGTTCCTGACCTATGCCGTCGGTTTTGTCGCGCGGCCCGTCGGGGCGTTGGTGTTCGGGCACTTCGGGGACCGGCTCGGGCGGAAGAAGCTGCTGGTGGTGAGCCTGCTGATGATGGGAGGTGCCACGTGTGGCATCGGGATGTTGCCCACCCACGCCACCGTGGGGATGTGGGCGCCCGTGCTGCTGACCGCGCTCCGGCTCGTGCAGGGGTTCGCGCTCGGGGGTGAGTGGGGCGGGGCCGTGTTGCTGGTGGCCGAGCACGGGGACGCGCGGCGGCGGGGGTTCTGGGCCGCATGGCCGCAGACCGGGGCGCCCGCCGGGCAGTTGCTCGCCACCGGGGTGCTGTCCGTGCTGACGGGGACGCTGCCGGACGGGGCCTTCGAGGCGTGGGGGTGGCGGGTGCCGTTCCTGTTGTCCGGGGTGCTGGTGATGGTGGGGCTGTGGATACGGATGTCCGTGGACGAGTCACCCGTGTTCAAGGCCGCGCTCGCCCGGGCCGAGGCGCGCGAGGAAGAGGAGGGCGTCGCCGAGCGGCCACCGCTCGTCGCCGTGCTGCGTGACCACTGGCGCGACGTGCTCGTCGCCATGGGCGCCCGGATGGCCGAGAACATCAGCTACTACGTGATCACCGCCTTCATCCTCGTCTACGCGACCGAACGGACGCACCTCCCCAAGCAGACCGCGCTCAACGCCGTGCTGATCGGCTCCGCCGTGCACTTCGCCGTCATCCCGGCGTGGGGCGCGCTGTCGGACCGGGTCGGCCGCCGCCCCGTCTATCTGCTGGGCGCCGCCGGGGTCGGGATCTGGGCGTTCCCGTTCTTCGCGCTCGTGGACACCGGGAGCTTCCGGGCGCTGGTCGTGGCGGTGACGGTCGGTCTGGTCTGCCATGGGGCCATGTACGCACCACAGGCCGCGTTCTTCTCCGAGATGTTCGCCACCCGGATGCGTTACTCGGGGGCTTCGATCGGGGCGCAGTTCGCGTCCGTGGCCGCCGGCGCCCCGGCCCCGCTGATCGCCACGGCGCTGCTGGCCGAGTACGGCAGCGGCACACCGGTCGCCCTGTACGTCATGGCCGCCGTGGTGCTGACGCTGGTCGCCGTGGCCTGTGCCCGGGAGACGCGGCACCGGGACCTCGGCGAGCCGGCCGACGGCGCCGCCGACCGGGCGGCCGCGCGTACCGGCGGCGGGCCGTCAGTCACCGAGCGCCGCTGACAGGCCGTGCAGCCGTAGCGCCAGCTGGATCTCCAGGGCCCGGGCGGGCGTCTGCCAGTCCGGGCCCAGCAGGCGGCCCACCCGGTCCAGCCGCTGCGCGACCGTGTTGACGTGCACGTGCAGGGCGTCCTTGGTGCGCGCGGGGCTCATCCCGCCGGCGAAGTAGGCGTCGAGGGTACGGACGAGCGCGGTGCCGCGCCGGGTGTCGTAGGCGACGACCGGGCCTATCGTCCGGTTGATGAACTCCCCCACGCGCGCGCCGTCGTGACCGTGCGCGCCGCCGGTGAGGAGCAGCCCCAGGAAGCCGAAGTCGTCGGCTGCCGCGCCGTCGCCGCCGCGCCCGAGGAGGTGCAGGGCGTCGAGGCAGCGGCGGGCCTCGGCGTAGGCGGCGGCGACGGCTCCGGGGTGGCTGTCGGGCGCGGGTACGGGCCCGGCGGCGCCGACCGTGACGGGGGCGTGGACGGCCGCGCCGAGGCGCTGCGCGAGGTGGCGTGCCGTGCGGGTCGCGTCGTCGTACGGGCCGTGGGGCAGCAGCAGTACGGTGCCGCCGTCGCGCGCCGCGGCCAGGCCGTGCCGGGTGGCGGCCAGGTGGGAGGCGGCGGACCACAGGCGCCGGCGGCCGGCCGGGGCGCCGGCGTGCTCGTCCGCGGTGCGGGCGGCGAGGACGAGGTGCGGGGTGTCGAGCGCGGCGCGCAGGCGGGCGGCGCGTTGCCGCAGGAGGCGGGGGTCGCGGTCGGGGGAGTCGATCAGGTCGTCCAGGAGTTCGCCGCGGACGCGCTGCTCGGCCTCGTCCGCCGAGCGGAAGGCGAGCCGCAGCAGCGAGGTGACCATGGCGGCCCGTTCGAGGGTGCGCCGGTCCACCGGGTCGAGTCCGGGCTGGCCGTGCAGCCGGAGGGCTCCGAGGAGTTCGTCGCCCGCGGACACGGCGGCGATCCAGCCGTCGCCGTGGCGGACGGCGCGGCCGTCCGCGCGGGAGCGTTCCACGGCCGGGGCCGGGCAGTCCTCGGTCTCCAGGAACTCGACGTGCCCGGCGAGGACCTCGGTGACCGCCCGGGCCACGTCGTGGACGCCCCCGCCCCGCAGGACGAGTTCGGTGAGCCTGTCGTGGATGCCGGCGGCGCGTTCGATCGTGGCGCTGCGGTCGCGGACGGTCGCGTTGGCCGTCTCCAGCTCGGCGAGGGCGGAGCGCGTCTCGGCGAGGAGGTTGGCCGTGTCGAGGGCGACGGCGGCGTGAGCCGCGAAGGAGGCGAGCAGGGCGATCTGCTGCCGGTCGAACACCCTGGCCCGCCGGTCGGCGGCGAACAGGACCCCGATGACGCCGCTGCCGAGCTCCAGCGGGACGCCGAGGATCGCGACGAGCCCCTCGTCCCGCACTCCGGAGTCGATGGTCCCGGTGTGCTGGAAGCGGAGGTCGTCGAGGTAGCTCTCGGTGACGTACGGGCGGGCCGTCTGGGCCACGAGCCCGCCCAGCCCCTCCCCCATGCCGAGCCGCAGCTGCTGGAAACGGGCGGAGACCGAGCCGTCGGTGACGCGCATGTAGGTGTCGCCCGCGACCGGGTCGTTGAGGGTGAGGTACGCGGCGTCGGCGCCCAGCAGCGAGCGGGCGCGCCGCACGATGGCGAGGAGGACCGCGTCCAGGTCACGCAGCCCCGCGAGGTCGTGCGCGGTGGCGAAGAGGGCGGACAGCTCCGCCTCGCGCCGTCTGCGGTCCTCCAGTTCGGCCCGGACGCGCAGGGCGAGGAGCTTGGCGTGCTCCACCTCGGCGAGGCGGTCCGGCGAGGCGCCCTCGGCGCGGGCGCGCAGCACGGGACGCTCGTACGCCTCGGCGGGCGCGCCGTGCGCGAGGAGCGCGAGGTAGGCGGCGGAGGGGCCGCCGTCGGGGTGGCCGCCGGGGGCGGGCGGAGGTGTGGGCATGGGCACAGGATCCAGGTCACCGGGTGCTGGTTCCACATACTTTCCCGGGAGTTCGTGGGGTCTCGCGGGGAGGGGACGGCTCAGTGCGCGGTCCAGCCGCCGTCGATGACGAGGCTGGTGCCGGTGATGAAGGAGGCGTGCGGTCCGCAGAGGTAGGCGACGGCCTCCGCGACCTCTTCCGGTTCGATGAGGCGCTTCTGCGCCGAGTCGGCCAGCAGGACCTCGGTCAGCACGCGTTCCACGGGCAGCGAGTGGGCGGCCGCCTGCTCCGCGAGCTGCCGCTCGACCAGGGGCGTACGTACGTACCCCGGGCTCACGCAGTTGGAGGTGACCCCGTGGGTGGCGCCTTCGAGGGCGGCGGTCTTGGACAGCCCTTCGAGGCCGTGCTTCGCCGCGACGTAGGCGGACTTGTAGGGCGAGGCGCGCAGCCCGTGCACGGAGGAGATGTTGACGACGCGACCCCAGCCCCGCTCGTACATGTGCGGCAGAGCGCCCCTGAGCAGGCGGAAGGGCGCCTCCAGCATGAGGGTGAGGACGGTGTGGAAGACGTCGGGCGGGAAGTCCTCGATGGGGCGTACGCACTGGATGCCGGCGTTGTTGACGAGGATGTCGGTGCCGGTCGCGGCCCGTTCGGTCGCGTCGAGGTCGGTGAGGTCGAGGACGACGGGTTCGACGGTGCCGGCCAGGCGTTCCGCCCGCGCCACGACTTCCGTGAGTCCGGGGGCGTCGCGGTCCAGGGCCCGGACGCGGGCTCCGGCGGCGGCGAGCCGGAGGGCGCAGGCCGCGCCGATGCCGCCGGCGGCGCCGGTGACGAGGGCGGTACGGCCCTGGAGGCCCGGGGAGGGGCAGGCGGGCGTGGGGGTGAGCGGTGGCGGGGTGGTCATGCCCGCACCCTAGGCGCGCGGACCGCGGCGGGCCGATGGGTCCTCGCCCCATAGGACGGGCCGGACGCATGGGGGATACGGACATGTGTCGCCCGGTACGGTCCGAGCGGCTCTCCCTGCGGCGGGGAGACCGGGAAGGGCCGCGGGAAGAGCCGAGGTGTGCCGGCCGCCGCGGTCAGCGGTCAGCGGTCAGCGGTCAGCGGTCAGCGGTCAGCGGTCAGCGGTCAGCGGTCAGCGGTCAGCCGAGGATGTGGACCTCGGTGCTGTTGGTGCCGGTCCAGCTCTTCTTCACCGCCACGAGGTCCTGGCCCAGTCGGCGGTGGTGGTGGTGGCGAAGGTGTCGTCGGTCTCGTGGAGCGCCGTACCGGTTTGCAGGATGAAGTTGCCGAACGCCGCCGCGCCGGCCCGGGACGCGGCTTGGTCCGTTGAGTGGTCCCGGCCGGCGGCGAGGACGCCGCCGGGAACGGCGAGGATCGCGCCCAGGACGACCGGGGCGAGTGCGGCGATTGCCTTCATGGTGCGCACAGGAATGCCTCCCTGACACATGCTCCCGAGAAGTTCCCGGGAGGTCCGACCGATGGCTAGGGGCCCTTCCGCACCCCGGAGCCCATGCGCCTCAGTGACGGCCGGAATCCACGGGTGAAGGACCGATTCCCACTTGATGTTTACAATTCATCCCGTTGACTTTCCTTCAAATGCAAGGCGATGACAGCCGGTGTTGGTGCGTGCGTCAACGCCCGCCGGGGCTCGGGAACCGGCGCGAGCCGGACGCGTCCCGCGGCCGCCCTGGTGGTCCGAGGGACGCCGCGAGCAGACTTGGCGCCATGGAACTCATGGTGGCGGTCAAGGGCGGCGAGGTATGGGCGGACGACTCCGGAGGGGACGGTCCGCCACTGGTCCTGCTCCATCCCGGAATCGGTGACTCCACCGCCTGGGACCCGGTCGTGCCGCGCCTCGCACGGCGGCACCGCGTGATCCGCTACGACGTCCGGGGCTACGGGCGGTCCCCGGCGGCCACGGCCCCGTACTCCCTGGTCGAGGACCTGATCGCGGTCCTCGACCACTTCGGGGTGCGCCGGGCGGCCCTGGTCGGCTCCAGCATGGGCGGCGTCGCCGCGGTGAGCCTCGCGCTCGGCCGGCCCGAGCGGGTCGCCGCCCTCGCGCTGCTGTGTCCCGGCGTCACCGGCTATCCGGGGCTCACCTCGCCCGAGCTCATGACCGAGATCGAGAAGCTGGCCGAGGCGGGGGACGTGGACGGCCTGGTGACCCTGACGCTGCGCACCTGGGCCGCGGCGGGCACGGGCGACGACCCCGAAGCCGCCGCGCAGGTGCGGGCGGCCGTCCCCGCGTGGTTCTCCAACTACCCCCACCAGGTGCCCGACCCGCCGTCCTTCGACCGGCTCGGCGAGCTCGACACGCCCTGCCTCCTGGTGCTCGGGGAGCTGGACCAGCCCGAGGTCGTCCGCTGCAACGAGGAGATGGCCGCCCGCATCCCGGACTGCCGGCTGGTCCGGCTGCCCGGCTGCGACCATCTGCCGATGCTGCGCGCCCCGGAGACGGTCGCCGAGCTGGTACTGGAGGTGTGCGACGGGGTGCGGTGAAGCGACGGGCGCGAGGGATCCGGCGAGCGGGGGCGTACGAGGCGGGCCCGCGCCTCCCGTGGCCCGGGTCCGCCCCTTGTCCGTGGCACTCCCACCCCATGTCCGGATGTGACAGGAAACCGTCATTGCGGCCGTGACCGTCCTCCCCGACGATGGACGCATGCCCACTACGCACCGTGTCGTCATCGCGGTCTTCCCCGAGGTCGACCTCCTCGACGTCACCGGCCCGGCCGAGGTGTTCGCCCTCGCCGACCGGGAGACCGGGGGCCGCGCCCGCTACGACGTCCGGCTCGCCGCGCCGACGGCCGGCGAGGTCCGGACCTCGGCCGGGGTGCGGCTGTGCGCCGACCTGTCGTTCGCGGAGGTCGGCGCGCGGGTGGACACCCTCCTGGTGCCGGGCGCGGTCGACCGGGGCGACTTCGGCCCGGTGGCCCGCGTCGACCCGGAGGTCGTGGAGTGGGTACGGGCCACCGCGCAGCACGCCCGCCGGGTCGCCTCGGTGTGCGTGGGCGCCCATGTGCTGGCGGCGGCCGGCCTGCTGGACGGGAGGACGGCGACCACGCACTGGTCGACCGCCGCCCAGCTCGCCGCCGACCATCCGGCCGTCACGGTCGACCCCGATCCCATCTTCGTCCGCGCGGACCGGGGCAGGCTCTGGACCGGCGCCGGGATCAGCGCCTGCCTGGACCTCTCCCTGGCCCTGGTGGCCGAGGACCACGGTGAGGGGGTGGCGCTCGCGGTCGCCCGGCAGCTGGTGATGTACCTCAAGCGGCAGGGCGGGCAGAGCCAGTTCTCCGTACCGCTGGCCGGCCCGGCCACCTCCCGGCGGGACATCGACGAGCTGCGCCTGTGGATCGCCGACCACCTCCGCGAGGACCTCTCGGCCGGGGCGCTGGCCGGCCGGATGTGCCTGAGCGAACGGCACTTCGCGCGGATCTTCGCCCAGGAGACCGGGACCAGCCCGGCCGCCTATGTCGAAGCCGCCCGGGTCGAGGCGGCGCGCCGTCTGCTGGAGGGCACCGACCAGCCGCTCGACCAGGTCGCCGCGGGCGCCGGGCTCGGCTCGGTCGAGACCCTGCACCGGGCGTTCCGGCGGCAGCTCGCGACCACGCCCGCCGCCTACCGCCGGCGCTTCCGGACGACGCCCGCCTGACCCGGCCGGTCCGATCGGTTCGCGGACGTCCCCCGGTCACCCGCCGCGGCGGACGCGGCACCCGTACGGGCAACGGTCGGCGGGGCGGCTTCGCCGTGCCCGGCTTCCCGGTCGCCGGCACCGGCCGGGCCGTCGGCCCTTCCCTTCACCACCCCTTATCTGCACTTATGATCCGAAAGGAACCTCTCATGACCACCACCTCCACGCCCTCCACCACCCTCCGCGACGTCTCCGGCCTCGACAGCCGCCCGGCCCGGCTGAGCGAGTCGACGCTGATCATGATCGACTTCCAGAACACCTACCGCTCCGGCGTGATGGCCCTCGACGGCGCCGAGGCCGCGCTGGCCGCCGGCGCCCGGTTGCTGGCGCGGGCCCGGGCCGCGGGGACGCCGGTCGTCCACATCCTCCACGACGGCGGCGAGGGCTCGCCGTACGACATCCGGGCCGAGATCGGCCGCATCTGCGACGAGGTCGCGCCGGTGGCGGGCGAGGCCGTCGTCGTGAAGCGCTTCCCCAACTCCTTCCACGACACCGACCTGGTCAAGACGCTGACGGAGCTCGGCGTCGGCGCGGGCGACGACCTCGTCCTGGCCGGCTTCATGACCCATATGTGCGTCACGTTCACCGCTGAGGGCGCCTTCAACCTCGGCTACCGGCCCACGGTCGTCGCCGAGGCCACGGCCACCCGCTCCCTCGCCGCCCCGGACGGCACCGTCGTCTCCTCCGCCGCCCTCAAGGCCGGCGCGCTGACGACGATCACCGATCTCTTCGGCACGGTCGCGCCCGCGGTCGACGCCCTTCCGGCCTGAGCCCGGCCGGGCGGCGGGGTCACCGGTCTCCCCCGAAGGCCCCGCCGCCCGGAGCGCCACCGGCCTCAGCCCGCCGGGGTGGTGACCTTCCCGCCCCGGTCGTCGACGGCGAACCAGAGGCCCTGCTTGCCCTGGCCCTGTACGTCTCCGGGCTTCTTGTCACCGGTGAACCAGTAGACCGGCCAGCAGTCGATCGCCAGTTGCTTCGTACCGTCCGGGCGCGTCACGGTGGTGATCAGCTTCTCCGGTACGCCGCGCACCGCGCTCTTCTCCACCGGCTTCGCGGGCTTCCAGGTGTCCAGGCAGGCGCCGGTGCAGGCGAACTTCATGGGCCAGGCGCTGTCCTTGTCGAAGCGGTAGAGCGTACGTCCCTTCCCGTCGACGAGGATCTTGCCGAGGGTCCGGTCGTCGTTGACGGAGACGCCCTCGGCGGCCGGCTTCGTCTCGTCGGCGGGTGCCGGGGAGCCGGCGGGATACGAGGCGCCGCCGGGTTCCGGGGTGTCCTGTCCGCCCGCCGGCTTCCCGCCCGCCTTCTTGCCGTCGGGGGCGAACGCGTTCCACGTCCCGCCGACCCCCTGGCCCTTGGTGTCTCCGGCGGAGGTGTCCTTGGCGTAGCGGTAGACGGGCCAGCCCGCGAGGGTCAACTGCTTGGTGCCGTCGGTGCGTTCGACCTCTCCGAGCGCGGCGCCGATGCCGGAGGCGACGCTCGCGTCGTCGGCGGGGACGGGCGGCCACGCCTTCGCGCAGTCGCCGTCGCAGCGGGAGGCCGACGGACCGGCCGTGTCCTTGTCGAAGCGGTAGAGGGTCCGGCCCTTGGCGTCCGCGACGACGGCGCCGATGCCGGGGGCGTCGCGCACGGCGAGCCGCCCGGCCTTGGCGCTCCCCGCCCCCTCGGAGGCGGGTGCGGAGGGGCCGGACGCCGAGGACCCGCCCGAACCGTACCCGTCGTCGATCTTCGAGCTGCTCCCGGCGGGTGCCTTGCCGTAGTCGTCCGTCGCGGACGAGCCGCCCCCGCCCTCGCAGGCCGCCGTCAGCAGCATGACCGCGATCGCCGCCGAGGCGAGGGAGACGTGACGCTTGTTCATGGACTGTCCTTTGCTCGTGGCCCGGCGGTGGTCCGCCGTTGCCGTGGGATTACGGGACGGGTCCGTCACACGCTCAACGGACCCGGGAATTTGTCACCGGATGACAGAAACCGAAGGGGCGGGCGGGGGCCGCTGCGGGACGTGCGGCGGGGAACCCGGGGCGGGAGCGGCCCCGCCGCCGCTCAGCCGCCGGCCTCGACGCGCAGGGCCAGGGCCGGGCAGCGCCGTACCGCCCGCAGGGCCCGCTGGCGCATCCGCGCGGGTACGGGCATGACGGCCCGCTCCGGGTAGCCGTCCGCGCCCAGTCTCAGCAGGCCGGGCAGGAGGTCCGCGCACAGCCCGTGCCCCCTGCACAGGGTCCAGTCGACGAGCAGTCGTTCCGCCGGGGCCCGCGCGGCGCCGACGCCGCGCACGGGAGCGGGCCGGGCGCCGGCCGCCCTTCGCCCGCGGGCAGCGGCAGCGTGCCGAGGGTCCGGCGTCCGCAGCCGTGACCCAGGGCATGGGCGGCGAACTCCTCGCCGAAGACCTCGAGGGCCGAGGAGACGAACCGGGTGCTGCCGTCGGGGTGTCCGCACGCCCCGCGCCGCTCCACGGCGGACATCCGGGCGCGCGCGGCGTCCAGGGCGGCCTGTCCGCCGCCCGCCGCGGCGTCGGCGAGCGCGTCGGCGAGCGCCGGCAGGCCGAGGGCGCAGGGGCCGCACTGGCCCGCCGACTGGCCGGCCAGCCAGCGGGTCACCCGGACGGTCTCGCCGACCGGGCAGGTGGTCTCCGGCAGCGGCAGCACGGCGCCGGCGCCGAGGACGCCGCCGGCCGCCGCGAGCGAGTCGCGGGAGACGGTGGCGGCCCGTACCGCCTCGGGCGGCAGCCAGCCGCCGTGGTAGCCGCCGATCAGCACGCCCTGCCCCGGCGCGGTGCCGCAGAGCTCCAGGACGTACGGCAGCGGGACCCCGGTCGGCGTCTCCACGGCGTGGGTGCCCGCGACGGTCAGCATCACGGTGCCGGGCTCGGTGGGCAGCCCGGACGCGCCGTAGCCCGCCGCTCCGAGCCGTGCGGCGAGGGCGAGCTGGGCGAAGGTCTCGGTGTTGGACAGCAGTGTGGGCAGACCGCCCAGACCGCTTTCGCTGGTGCGGACGCGGCGGCCGGACGGCAGCGCGGGGCCGCCGTCGATGCCGCGTACGAGCGCGCTGCTCTCGCCGGTGACGAAGCGTTCGGGCAGCAGGGTGACGCCGACGGCCGGGCCGGCGGTTCCAGCCGGGCCGCGTTCGGCGATCGCCCGGGCCACGGACCGTTCGACGTCCGGCCGGGTGACGCCCACGGCCACCCGGTGCGCGCCGAGGGCCCTGGCCGCGAGCTCGGCGCCGTCGAGGACCAGGTGCGGCGCGTAGAGCAGCAGCGCGGTGTCCTTGAGACAGCCCGGCTCGCCCTCGCTGCCGTTGACGACGACGGCCGCGCCGGGGCTCCGGTGGCGCTGGGCGTCGGCGACCGCCCGCAGTTTGCGGGCGAAGAGGAAGCCCGCGCCGCCCCGGCCGCGCAGGCCGATGTCCTCGGCGAGCCCGGCGAGTTCGTGCGGGCCCAGGTCCGGGGCGGGCCCGTGCACGGCCAGGTGCGCCCCGAGGTCCATCCACGCCGTCTCGTCGAGCCCGGCCAGCAGCCGGGGCGGTCCTACGGTGGCGAGGGTGGGGACGGCCCGGTTCACCGCCGTGCTCCGCGCGCCTCGCGCAGCCGGGACCGCCATCGCAGGGTCAGGGCGGCGCCGACTCCGCTCACGCACAGCGCGTACCCCGCCGTCGCCCAGCCGGCGGCGGGCCGGCCCGTGTGGAGTCCGTGCACCAGGGCGGCGCCCCAGGCCGGATAGGCCGCCATGTGCAGGGCCCGCCACCGGCCGGAGCGCCCGAGGCCGGAGAAGGCGCTGCGCACGGCGCCGGTGACCGCGACGGCGACGAACAGGTAACCGGCGAGCGTACCGAGTCCGATGAGCAAGGGGTGGCCGGAGTCGGCGAAAGGGACGGCGGCGGCCGTCGCACTGGTACGGTCCTCGGCAATCTTCACCCACACGTGCAGGGCGAGAAATCCGAGCCCGGCCACGGCCAGTCCGCGGTGCACGCCCTGGGCGAGGAGCCGGTGGGCCGAGCCCAGCAGCCGTCGGTCGGTCGCGGCCAGCCCCCACAGCACGGTGGAGGTGAGCGAGACGAGCGCGAGTACGCCCGCGCCGAAGTCGAGGAATTCCCGGGCCCGTTCGGCCACGCCGGAACGGGCGGCGACGGCGAGGAACAGCAGGATCGCCGCCGGGAGGGCGGGACGCGCGGAGGGCCGCGCCTGCGGCCGGGCCCTCGGCCGGGGCGAGGGCCCGGCCGGCCTCCTGGACGACGCCTTGCGCCATGTGCCGGGCCACTCCTCGAAAGATGCCAGGAGAGACGCCCGGAAGGACGGTCGGAAGGACGGCGGGAACGGCGCTCGGGACGGCGGCCGGGACGCGGGGCCGGGCGCAGACCGGGGTGACGGGCCGGTCGACGGACCGGTCGACGGGTCGGCCGACAGACCGGTCGACGGCCGCGGCCCCACGGCCCGGCGACGGATTCCGGTACGCATCCGGTGGCCGGTTCGCGGGCGGGAGAGAAGTGTTTGCGTTCGCGACTTATACATCTGGGTCTCCGACGGGCGGCCGGCCGGGGTTCCGGCGACCGTCCGTGTTCCTGAGAAATCCGGAAATCCCTCGCATCGGCGTTTCCCGACGGCAGGGCGATCATCGAATTCACTCGATGTGACCGGCCGGACACCCATGGCCCGGCGGCTGAATGTGCAGAAGCATCGCCCAACTTCACCGGAACTCCATAAGGTTTATCGCGCTGTGACAAATTCACGCCCGGCTGTCCCCACGGCAGTGGTCGGCTGCGGATGATGCCCACTCAGGCGAGAGGCCGCCGACGGCTTTCCCGGCCCTCCCGCCCGGTACGGAAGTCCGGAGGTAGACGATGTGCGAAATGCTGAACCGCATCTGGTCACGGCCGCGCGGTGAGTGGATCCCGGTCCTGAGAAAGGAACTTCCGGCGGTCGCCGCCACGGTGGTGGCGGAGCTGGAGCGCGGTACGCCCGCGTTCTCGGCGGTGTCACGGCGCATCGGCACGGAGGCGGCACGGGCCGCCGTGGAACAGGCGCTGCTGCTGACCCTGGGGCTGGCACCCGGTACGGGGCCGGAGCGCATACCGCCGGGGACGGGCCTCCGGCCGCGGCGAAAACCCGCGCAGGTGGTCACCGCCATGCCCGCCACGCGGGCCCGGCAGGCCCTGTTCGCCGCGCTCGCCGACGACCGGCACATACCGGGCGAGGTCCTGGCCGAGCTGGCGGGCCAGGCCGGCTGGCCGCTCCCCCGCCGGGTGCGCGCCGTCGTCCTCGGCAGCCCCAACGAGGCGTTCCCTCCTCACCCGTCACCCCATCCTTCGTCCCGTCCGTCGCCCCACTCGCTCCCGCATCCGCTGCCGCATGCGGTGTCCCACCCGGTGCCGCACCCGGTGTCCCACCCGGCCGCTCAGCCGGCACCGCAGCCGGCACCCCCGTTGACGCCCCCGCTCGCGGCGGCCCTGGGTCACGGCCTGCCCGGCGCCGTCGAGGGAGACCTGTGCCTGCTGGTCCCGGACCCGGGGCTGCCGGGGCACGCGGTGCTGGAGTCGGCGCTGGGCGGCCGGACGGCCGCCGTCGGCCACTCGGTGCCGGTCGCGGAAGCCGCCGCCTCGCTGCGCTGGGCGCGCCGGCTGCTGACCGTCGCCGCGGCCCTGGGCGGTCCGGCGGAACGGGTCGTGTGCGTCGATGACCACCTCTCCGACCTGCTGATGCTTCAGGACGAGTCCTTGGCGCGCGCGCTCTCCGCGCGGTGGCTGCGCCCGCTGGACGACCTGACGCCGCGGCAGAGCGAGCGGCTGGAGGTGACGCTGCTGGCCTGGCTGGAGAGCGGCGGCGCGCCGGAGGCGGCCCGGACGCTGAAGGTGCACCCCCAGACGGTGCGCTACCGGCTCCGGCAGATCGAGAAGCTCTTCGGGCCCGCGATGCGCGAGCCGCACACGCGCTTCGAGCTGGAGCTGGCGCTGCGCGGCCGGCGCCTGCTGGCCCGTACCCGGCAGCTGCGGTCACGGGCACCGGGGACCGCGCGGGCCCTCGGCGCGGCGGTCCATCCGCCGGGACCGGCCGGAAGGGCCCGCGTCAACGGGCTGTGAGGGCACATGGCACGGCGGCCCCCGACCCGGCTGTCGGGGGCCGCCGCCTTCCCGGCGCCGGGTGGCATGAGTGGGGGGAGCACCCGGGGCCGGGGTTCGCGGGACCGGCGTCACAGGAGGCGGACGCGGTCTTCCGTCAGCAGGTGCGGCCGTCGTTGACGCAGGACGCCGCCTTCGCCATCAGGCGGTCGGACATCACGTTGATGAAGTCGCCGTGGTCCGTGACCGGCTTGTGCAACTGCTCGGGGAAGCTGTCGACGGCGAACGGCACGCCCGCCGGCACGTCGTAGGTGATGCGCTGCACCAGTTGCGGGACGGCCCGGAAGCCGCGCGGGCACGAACCGTCCGGGCGGGCGAAGGCGACGTGGGTGCGGTGGTTGGCGCTGTCGGTGTTCCGTCCGTCCCAGCAGTTCTGGAAGGCGAAGGTGCGGACGACGTCGGCGCCCTTCGGGCAGATCGGGTATTTGTCCTTGAGCTGCCGGTTCTCGAAGCCCTCGCAGCTCCATGAGGCATTGGCGTTGGCCACTCCGTTGGTCAGCGCCTTGGCGTCCCCGGTGATGATGCGGAGGAAGCGCGGCATGGCCGTCACCTTCGAGACCGGACTGCCCCTGAATTGCAGGGTGACGGAAGCGGGCCGGAGCACGGTTCCCATGTTCCCGTCGTGTCCGCCGCCCGGGGCGTTCGCGTCCGGTGCCGCTTTTCCGTCCAGGACGCGCAGTACGGGCCAGTAGTGGCTGGACTTGTCCCCGTTGGCGCAGGTCGTTCCCGCGGCCGCGAGACTCGCGTCGGTGGAGAAGGCGTCCGTGGATTTGTTGCCCACATAGTCGTGCATGTGGTGGGCGCCGTTGCGCACCCCCGGGGTGACGATGACGTTGTCGGGGTTGAAGTGCCCGTTCTCGTTGCGACCGCATACGGAGGTGAAGGTGCCGGTGGAGCCGCCGGGCCGGGCGCGCGGTCCGTTTCGCAGCGGGGCGGTCCTGATGTCGGCGAAGTCGGCGCGGGAGGGGCCGCCCGGCATGCCCCGTGCGCCCAGCCGGGGGGCCAGGTCGCGGGAGGAGTCGTCCGCGGCGGCGGTGCTGACCTGTTCGGTCCGGCAGCCGCTGAGTGACGCCGCCGCCACGGTGGCGGGGGCCGGGCCCGCGCCGTCCGCCGTGAGGGAGTCGTTGATCCGGCCTATGGTCTCGGCGCGCTTCGCCTTCAGCTCGTCGAGCACAGTGTCCTCGCCACCCTGATGTGACGTCATCCGCTCGTAAGCCTGGGCCACTTGGGCGTCCAGCTGAGAGAGACCCCTGGAGACCTCGGTCCGCGCCGGTGCCGGTACGTCGCGCAGCCGGTCGCCGACGTCGGGGCACGCGAGGGTCCTCGCCCCGGCGGCGGAGCCACCGCCCGAGCCGCCGCCCGCGTCATGGGAGCCGTGCCCGGCGTCCCGTCCGCCGCCGTGGGAGGCGCCTGCGGAGGCGTGCTGGGCGATCACCGCCGTTCCGCCGCCGCCGAGCAGCAGCGCCGCGGCGGCCACCACCGCCCGGGTCCTCAACTGCGAGCGTTTGTGGGCCTGTCGCATCATGTGGGGTCACTTCTTTTCGTCGTTGCCTGGGTGGGGGAAGTCGACGAGTCCGGTGTTCTCCAGGACCGTGATGTGGTCGAGGACGACCGTGTTGGCGCGGGTCGCCAGCTCCCGGACCAAGGCGTTGGCGGTGCGGTCGCGGACGAGCGCCACCAGCGCGAACACCTTCCCGTGCGCGGTGCGCACAAGGTTGGCGAACAGCCGCTCGAAGGTGCTCCCCCGAGCGGCGTTCAGCTGGTCGAGCCAGCCCCGCTGGTCGGCACCGGGCCGCTCCGGCAGGGTCACGTCCAGGGCCCGGCCCACCTCGACGGAGCGCCGGTCCAGTTCGGTGTGACCGTCGACGAGGTGTTCGCCGGCCATCCGCACCGCGTCCTTGGTGCCGCGCTCCTGGGCGAGCCGCCCCGCGGGCTTCTCCCACAGTCCGGCGAGCCGGACCCTGCGGACGAAGTCCCGGTCCAGCGGCGTCAGCGGCCCGAAGGGCGTCGCCGTGGTCCCCTCGCCGTCGTCGCTCCAGGTGGTACGGGCGGCGGCCGCGGCGGGTCCGGCGCCGCCGAAGAGGTGGACCGGGATCAGCAGCGCCAGGAGCGTCGCCGCCAGGGAGAGGACGACGAGCCCGGTGCCGAGGGCCCGCTGCGAGAACGGGCGCGGCAGACCCGGGGAGCGCGCGTAACGGGGGAAACGAACGGATCGCATGACACCTTCTTCGGTCGCCCTGCCGGAATGCCCCCGGACGCTAGCCCCCGGCACAGCGGGGCGGACGAGCGTTCGCGGCCTCTGACAAACCTCCGGGAAACCTCGGCCGAAGCGGTGCCGCCCCCTGCCGGACGCTGCTACCGTGCGGCGCCACCCGTCCCGGCACCGGTCCGCCCGCCGGAGGCGGAGTCGTGACGGGCGCCGTCCCCCTCAGCCGTCAGGCCCCCTTGACGAACGCGGCGACCTGAGCCAGCAGCGGGCCGTCGACCAGGTAGGCGAGGTGCTCCTCGCAGGGCAGGAAGGTGTTGACGGCGCCGTCGAGCACGGTGCTCGTGAAGGGGTTGATGATCTCGTCGCAGGGCGAGTACCAGGTGCGGTAGGCGACGGGCCCGGGGGTCTCGTCGCCCGCCGTGAGGGTGGTGAGGAACTCCGAGCCGGGGGTCATCTCCTTGCACGACGGGGACACCACGGTGCAGAGGCCGGAGACCTTGGTGCCGTGGTGGGCGCCCGCGAGCGAGGCCACCCGCCCGACGCTCGCCGCCCCGCCCAGTTGCTTGATGTACCACATGGTGACCATGCCGCCCATGGAGTGGTTGACGATGTCGACCTTCTCCGCCCCGGTGTCGCGCTTCACTTTGTCGACGAAGTCGGCCAGGCCCCGCGCGGTCGTACGGTTCGAGACGTTGAAGTCGTAGGAGTACGTGAACAGCCGGGACTTGTCGTACCCGGCCTTCTCGAATGCCGACCGGGCGGGCTCCCAGACGGCGCCGCTGCCGAGGTAGCCGTGGACGAACACGACGGGCTCGCGGGGCGTCGCCGCCCCGGCGGTCGCGGGCCGCCCGGCCTGTCCGGCCAGCAGGAAGCCCGTCACCGCCGCTGTCGCCACCAGCGCTCTCGTGGTCCTTCGCATGTGTGCCTCCGTCGGACGATCGGATGGGAAATCGACTGCGGGGAGCATGCGGCCGTGGACCCGGCCGGCGAATCGGCGAAATCGCCAGGGTGTTCCCGGCGGTAGGTCGCACGCGGGGCCGCCCACTCCCCAAGCGGGTTTACCAACAGGTAACTTGTGGGCAATCCCTGGGCCGGCGCCCCGTCCGGGCGAGGAGGAACAAATGCGCGATCCCACACGCCGGATGCACCTCCGCTGCTCCGTGGCGCTCACCCGGGCCGCGGAGCGCGCCGAGGACCAGCCCACGCACACGGCCCGGCTGGCGTCGGCCGCGCGCCACGCCCGGCGCGCCGGGCTGCCGGGACGGGCCACGGCCCTGGACGCGCTCGCCCTCCTGCGGTCCGCCGAGGCGGCCTGGGCGGCGGGCGACCGGGCGGGGTTCCTCACCGCGGCGCGGCGCCTCGGCGCGCACGGCGGGGTGTCGGGTCCCATCCGGGACTACCACCGCGGTGTCGCGGCGGCGATGGGCGGCGACGGGCCGCTGTCGGCCGTCCTGCTCCGTACGGGCTGCCGGGCCGCGCCCGAGGACGACGCGCGGGCGCTCCTGTACGCCTCCCGCTCCGCGATGGCGCTCGGCAGGCTGCCGCAGGCGCGGGCGCTGGCGACCTCGGCCCTGGCCCGGGCCGGCCGGCACCCCGCCGCCGTGCCGAGGCTCCTCACGCACCTCGCCCTGGTCGAGCTCGTCGCCGACCAGTACGCGCGCGCCGAGTCGCACGCCCTGCGGGGCCTGGACGCCGCGCTCGCCGCCGGCCGTCCCGACCTGGCGGCGCATCTGCGGGGCGTCCTCGCGATGGCCGCGTCGGTCCGCGGGGACGAGAGCGGCTGCCGGTCCCACGCGCGGGCGGCGCTCGCGACGGCGCGGGCCCACGGTCTGATGGTCCCGGCCGTCCTGGCGACCTGGAGCCCGGGGCTGCTCGACCTCGCCCGCAATCTGCCGGTGGAGGCGGTGGAACGGCTGCGGCCGCTCGTCCTCGGCACGTCCTCGGTGCACCATTTCGCCTGGCGGCAGCGTGTGATCCCGTACTTCGTCGAGGCCGTCGCCCTGGCCGCCCCCGCCCTGCCGGCGGCGGGCCGGCAGCGGGCCGTCCGCCAGGCGCGGGCGACGCTGCGCTGTTTCGAGGAGTGGGCGGAGGCGAGTGCCGACCGGCAGGCCCGTGCCACGGCGCTGCGCTGCCGCGCCCTCCTCGCGGCACCGGGCGGCGCGGACCCGGCCTTCGACCGGGCCCTCGCCCTCATGGAGGGCGCGGGCAGCGAGTTCGCACAGGCACGTACCAGCCTGCTGGCCGGCATGTCCCTCCGGCGGCGCCGCCGACCGGGCGACGCCTGCGCCCATCTGCGGGGCGCCATGCTCCGTTTCGAGGCGTGCGGTGCGGACGTATGGGTGGAACGGGCCAGGGACGAGATGCGGGCGGCCGGGCGCGCGGAGCCGGACACCCGGCCGCGCGCGCTGGCCTCGCTCACCCCGCAGCAGCTCAGGGTGGCCCGGCACGTCGCCGAGGGCCGCACCAACAGGGAGGTCGCCGCGCTGCTCACCCTCAGCCACCGGACCGTCGACCACCACCTGCGCAACGTCTTCGCGGCGCTCGGCATCCGCTCCCGCGTCCAGCTGGTGCACGCCCTGGCGCCCGGCGGCGATCCGCCGGGCGCCTGAGGCGGTCAGCCGCAGGCGGCGCCCAGCCGGGCGGCCGTCCGGAAGGCGTCGCCGCGCCGGCCGTTCCGGTAGGGGTGGCTCCAGCCGCCGGGGCGCGTGTCACGGAAGGACGCGAGCGCCTCCGCGGCCTCGTCGAGGGTGTGTTCCTCGCGGCCGAGGAGTTCACGGACGACCACGAGCGCCTTGAGGCAGTGCGGCGAGCGTACGGCGAGCCACTCCTCGACGGCCTCCGTCCCGCCCGCCTCGCGCTCGCCCCGGAGGACGTCCGTGGTGGGGGCGAAGGCCGCGGCCAACTGTGCGTAGACGCCGTCCTCCTCCGGGTGGAAGCCCGGGGCGAGGGCGACGATCAGGCGGGTGAGCAGGCTCTCCGCGTCCACGGCGAACTCCGGATGGTCCTTGGCGAACTCGTCCCAGTCGGCCTCGGTCGCCTGGTGGAGGACGGAGCCGAGGTCGGCGGTCTCGCCCGCTTCCGTCAGCACCCGTTCCAGGAGCGCGTACGGGACGCGGACGTGCTCCGCGAGCAGCACGGCGTCGTAGAGGTCCTTGGCCTCGGGGTGCATGTCGGTGACCAGCCACAGGAGCTTCCACACCAGCGAGAGGCCCGCGCTCGCCGCCGGCATCGCCACACCGGGCAGCACCTCGGTCCGTTCGGGCGGGGCGGGCAGGTCCTCGTTGAAGACGAAGTCGAGCTGGACCGTGCCGGGCGGCACACCGTCCTCGACGGCCGTCCAGGGCAGGACGAGGCGGCGGCCCGGCACCCGGTCGTACGTCCAGATCTCGTCGCTCACCGCGGCAGCCGCGTCGATCCGGACCGGGCTCCCGGCCTCCCGCGAGCGCTCCTCGGCGGCCCGGGCGATCTCTTCCAGCATCGCGTCGGTGCGGGGGTCGCCGAGCTCCCAGGTGGCGGGGACGACGACGAAGTCCAGGTCGCCCGGCTCCCGGGCGGCGTCCCCGAACCACGCCTTGAGCAGCACGCTCCCCCGCAGCACCAGGTGTTCGGCCCATGCGGAGCCCGCGACGGCCGCGAGGGTGAGGCCGAGGGCGCGGCGCCGGGCGGCGTACCAGGCGCCGCCCGTCGCCGGGTCGGCGAACTCGGGCTCGCTCAGCCGCATGCCCATCGCGTGGTGGTTGGCCGCCGGGTCGTACACCGGGTGCTGGACCACCCCTTCGCCGGGGACCGGGAGGAGCGTCCGGGGCAGGTCCCGCCGGGCCCGGGTCTCCTCGTCCGGTGGCAGCCGGGGGACGATCGCCCCGGCGTCCCACGGCCCGTACTGGAAGCGCTCCCACGGTGTCGTCGTCATGCGCCCGTCCCCTCTTCGTCCTCGCCGGTACGGCCGGCGCCGTAGGTCTCGCCGGTACGGCCGGTGCCGTGGTCCTCGTCGATCCAGCCCGCGTCGAGCGTCTCGTCGCTGTCGTGGACGACGAACTCCCGCTCCTCGGACACGAGGGTGTGCCCGCCGGCCCGCACGGCCGCGACCAGGGCGGCCAGCCGGGCCCCGGCCGTACGGCGGCCGACCGTACGGCAGCGCTGGGTGACGAACCGCTCGACGCGGCCGTCCGCGCGCACCCGGCGGGCGTTGCGCGACAGGTGCGCCCGGTGGGCGGCGGTGAGACCGGCCAGGGCCGCGAGGTCCGTGTCCGGGGTGAGCAGCAGTTTGAGGTGGTGCTCGAAGTAGTAGCGCGCCCCGAGGGCCGCCGCCTCGGCGTCGGTCTCCGGCACCCCGGCGGCCCACGGGGCCGCCTCGATCTTCGTCCGTACGACCGCGAACCCGGCGCCCGCCAGCCTCCGGGCCGCGGCGTCCACCGCCTGCCGCACCTCGGGCAGCGGGCCGGAGGCGCGCAGCGTGAGCATCGGCTGGCTGGGGGTGCGGCCCCGGTCCAGCAGGATGTCGGTGAACTTCATGCCGTGGGCCGCCGCGTACCGCTGGAGGGCCCGGTCGTCCTCGGCGGTCGCGGCGGGCCGGACGGTGAGATGGGCCTCGAAGTCACCGGCGAAGGCCGGTGCCGGGGCGGGCGGGGGTGCGGTGGTGCTCGGTATCACCGGCACATGATCGCAGGCCGCCGGGGACGGGTTCGCTTTGTTTCCGCCGGGGCCCGCACGACCCCGGCCGAGGGCGGGGGGCGAGCGGTCGTGGGAAAGGGTGGACGGTAACGGGAAGAAATCGGGGATGGGGAAAGGCCCCGGCTCCCCCTAGAGTGCCCATGTGAAGATCATCGACTTGGAGCCCGGTGACCCCCGGCTCATATCCGACCTGTTCCCCGTTCTCCACCAGCTCCGCCCCCACCTCACCGAGGACCTCCTCCGCGACGTGTACGGGGAGGGCCACGCCCAGGGACTGAGGTTCTCGGCCGCTTACACCGACGACGGCCGCTGCGTCGGCGCGGCCGGCTGGCGCGTCGTCGTCAACACGAGCACGCTGCGCTCGCTGTACGTGGACGACCTGGTGACCGACTCCGGCACGCGCTCGACGGGTGTCGGGCACGGGCTGCTCGCCCATCTGCAGGAGCACGCCCGCGAGGCCGGTGCCCGTGTGTTCGTCCTGGACTCCGGCACCCACCGCACCGACGCCCACCGCTTCTACCTGCGTGAGCGGATGGCCATCTCGGCCTTCCACTTCACCAAGGACCTCGAGCCCGAGAGCTGAGCCGGGCCGCCGGCCGGGCGGGGGCGTCCTTCGCCCGCCCGGCCGCCGTCCGCCGCTGTCGGGACACCGCCGTCAGGACGCGGGCGTCGGGCCCTGCATGTGCTTGCTGATCCACTGGATCAGACCGCCCTGCTCCATGTTCGGTACGTAGGTGTGCGCGTCGTGCTGCCCGCCGGGTATCTCGTGCAGCATCGTGTGCACGGGCCCCTTCCCGTACTGCGTGCGGAACTGCTTGACCTGGCTCATCACGGATGCCGGTTCGGCGGTGCCGACCTGGAACGCGAGGTAGACGTCCGGCTTGCCGACGGCGGCCAGCCGCTTGGCCAGGACCTGGGGGTTGTTGTCCTGCTTCTCCTGCTCGTGACCGGCCCAGAGCGGGGAGTCCGGCACGATGTCGGGGCCCGAGGCGATGGCGGCCTTGAACTTGTCGGGGTGCTTCAGAACGGCCTTCATACCGGCGAAGCCGCCGGAGGAGGAGCCCATGAAGGCCCAGCCGTCACGGGACTTGATCGTGCGGAAGTTGGCCTTGACCAGGTCCGGGACGTCCTCCGTCAGCCAGGTGCCCATCTTCTCGTGACCCGGGATGTCACTGCCGTCGCGGTAGAACTTCTTGTCCGGGTTGAGCGCGGGCATCACCACGATGAAGGGCAGGCTCTTGCCCTCCTCGGCCCACTTGGCGATGCTCGACTGGAGCTTGAGGTCGGTGCCCATCCAGTAGTTCTGCTGGGCCCCCTCGCCGCCGGGGAGCGCGATCAGCACCGGGAAGCCGCTCTTGGCGTACTTCGGATCCTTGTACTCCTTGGGCGCCCACACCCACACCTTGCCGGTGAACCCCGACTTCGCGCCGTGCAGTGTGGTCTTGGCGATCTTGGTGCCGTCGGCCAGCGTGGTCTCGACCCGCAGATCGGCCGTGGGACCGGTCGGCATGAGCGTCCCGGCGTTCGCGGGCCGGGCGGTGGTGTCCTTGCCGTCCTCGAAGCTGATGGGGTCGCCCTTGTCGGAGAAGACGTCGAAGTAGTTCAGGACCGGCCAGGAGGCCACGCCCAGGACCACCGCGGCGATCAGCGCGAGGGACCACTTCCTCGCCCGCGACGTACGGCCGGCGCGGCGCGCCCGGTAGGTCCTGCGGGACGGGTGGGACATGGCGGAACTCCAGGGTGTTGCCGAACGGCGCGGGGCGCGCCGGTCTGAGCGGGACGGTCTGCCTCTAGGGAGAGGAGCGTGCCGCGGGGAGTTCCTTCTGTCATGGAACGCTCATATTTGCTCGGCCGGTGCCGGAGACGCCCGCGCGGGGCCGGGACGGGGCCCGCGCGTGCCCCGCTCGTGCCCCACGCGAACGGGTCCGGTCCGTGCGGAGGCGTCCCCGCACGGACCGGACCCGTCAGCCGGTGACGGTCGCCCGGCCTGTTCCCACGTACCTCGTGCGCGCGCTCAGCTCTTCCTGGATCCCGCGGCGCCGTCGGCCGGCTTGAGCTGCTGCTGCGGGTCGTAGCCCGGGAAGGGGCGGTCGAAGAGCCAGTTGTAGAGCATCTCCCGGCAGACCTGCGGCTGGAACGCCGGCACCTGGTGCCCGGAGTCCGGCACGCTGACCTGCGTCAGCCGCCCGTGGCGGCGGACGAACCCCTTCGGGTTCCCCTGCGCCCGCGTCCAGATCAGCCGGGGAGCGTGCCGCCACTCCGCGTGCTCCTGCGCGCCCTTCCGCCGCATCAGGTCGTCCAGGATCTCCTCGGTGCTCTGGTAACCGCAGGCGGTGTCGAAGTTCCCGGTGTACAGCAGGGTCTTGTAGCCCTTGTCGACGATCTCGGCGTACAGGCCGGAGGCGTCCGCCATGTTGTCCTTGACCAGCGCCTCGGCCACCGGGCCGGCGTTGTCGGCGCACTGCCAGGGCACGTCGGTGGGCACGTGCAGGGCCTGCTTCACGGCCTCGCCGTCCAGGTAGGCGCGCAGCGCCCCCATGGGCAGGTCGTCCCAGCGCCGCACGTCGTAGAGGTCGAAGTTCCCCCCGCAGGCCAGGACCCTGGCCACCAGGTCGTTGCCGAGCCGGGTGGCCCTCTTCATCCTCCGCTCGGCGAGGGCGGCCTGGAAGACGGCGTAGTCCTCGTACAGGGATTCCTTCTGGCCGATGCCGAGGAAACCCGTCGTGTAGGCGTAGTCGATGAGGACGCGGAGCGAGAGCTCGGGCTTGATCCAGCCGTTGCCGACGGAGATCCCCCGGAGGTCGAGGTGCTGCCCCTCGTGCAGGCGGTTCCGCTCGTCGATCTCCAGGGCGATCGCCGGCACGTACTTGCCGGCATAGCTCTCCCCGCAGACGTACAGCGGACAGCGCGCGTACTCCGGGTGCTTGTCGAAGAACTTCTGGAGGGCCTCCCAGAACATCCGGGCGAGGGCCTTCTCGTCCTTGACCAGTTCCCCGGCGTCGGAACAGCTGTATCCGGTGCCGAGGGGCTGGTCCCAGTAGACGACGTGCGCTTCCTGGTTCCAGGTGTTGGAGGTCACCGACACCGTCCCGGCGGCGTCGTCGCCGATGGACAACGGCCCGTTCTCCAGGAACAGGCCCAGCAGCGAGGAGGCACCGGGTCCGCCGTTGAGCCAGATCAGCAGCGGTGTGCCGCTGATCAGCTCCTGCTGGTCCGCGACCGCGACGTGGGGGTTGCAGGTCTGGCTCTCGAAGAACCAGTAGAAGAGGTGGTTCTGCGTCCCCGGGTTCTCCGTGCTGTCGAGGTGCGCGTACCCGGAGTAGGAGCGCACCTTCTTGGTGTCCTTGGTGTGGAAGTCGATGCTCTGGGTGTTGAGGATGTTCGCCGGTATCGAGGTGACGAGGTCGTCGTGGGACATGGTCCACCCATCCGTTTCGGCAGCGGGGTCAGGGGGCGAGCGGGCGGCGGCGCTGGGACCTGGTCAGATAGGAGTGGTTGAACAGCCCCGCCGTCCGTTGCGGATCCTCCAGGATTCCGATGCGCTGTCCCTGGAGGAGCTGCACCGCGGGGAACCGGCCCTTCTCGAACAGCAGGATGTTCAGTGACCCGCCGTACTTGAAGTTCCCGATCTGGTCCCCCTTCTTCACCGGGACGGGCTCCTCGATCGGGCCCCTGAACTTCTTCCGGAAGTTCACGGAGGCGATCGAGTTGAGGCCGACGGGGACCAGTCCGACGTAGCCCTCGCCGTCCAGTTTTCCGGTGGAATCCAGGTACTTGGTCCTGATGACGAGGTATCCCCGGCGGAACTCGTCGAACATCGAGTAGTCGTAGCCGTAGCCGACGTTCCCCTTGTCGAGCAGTCCGGGGAAGTCCCGCATCCCGTAGTACGCGCCGGGGAGGTTCTCGCACGCCTCCACGACCTCGCCCGTGACCGGGGCGTGGTACCAGTGGTAGCTGTCGGGCATCAGGATGCACGACACCGCCGTACCGCCGATGAACCTCTCGGCGTAGCTGGAATTGCCGAGCAGCTGGGCGACGTTCATCGTCACCGTCTTGACCGGGATGGGTGTGTCCTCGGCCAGATCGTCGACGATCATGTTGATGACGCAGTCGGCGGGGGCCACCACCACACTGTCGTCGCCCTCGGCGTCGACCCGCCTGGGTTCCTTGAGCTGCCGGACGAAGAAGTCGTTGAAGGTCTCCCAGTCCTCCTTCTTGTACTCGGCCATGCGCTTCTCACCGAGCTCCTTGACCCACTTCTCGATGAGCTTCTTCGCCCGCGGCCCCTTCTCGTCCATCTGCTTGCCCTGCAGATTCGTGAAGTCGGCCGTCATCTTGTATCCGGGACCGGAGGTCACGAACACCATGCCGTAGTTGTTCTCGTAGTTGATCCAGCTGAACTTCTCGATGTAGTCCAGACCGTCATTGACACCCGACCGCCACTTGTACCACTCCTCGAAGAAGTCGCACAGGAACCGGATGTCCTTGTTCTTCCAGTCGCAGCGCACTTCCTCCGGGGTGTCGTCCGGGTACGGGACCACGTTCGCGACCGCCGCGTCGTACATGGTCCGGAAGCCCTCGTGGTCGGTTTCGTACCACATGGTGATCTTCTTGAGGAACTCGCCGAGGTCCTTGGAAAAGGGTTCGCCGTTCCGCGTCATTCTTCCGTCTCCTCCTGTAGGGGGACACCGCTCCGTCACCGCTCGGCCGGGCGCGGTGGCGCGACGCGGGACGAGGAAGTCGTCGTGGGTGCGCCGGGGTTGAATTCCGGCCGTGCGGTGAGTGAGTGAATGGGACCGTCATATGTTCCGGCGTCGTTTCCGAACCGGCGCACGGCGGAGCGGAGCCCTGCCTGTGGCGGGCCCGCTCCGTGCGCCGCAGCCCAATCTGTCGCGCTCCGGGGTCGGGCGCGAGCACGCGAAATGGCCACCGGACCGCATGCACACCAGAAAAATCAAGAGCCTCTCTGACACTCATCTGCCCCATGACAGCGACGTCTTCCGGCCGGGCGCCGACCATGGGCGCGCCGGCTCGGCCGCACTCCCCCACCGGACCGGGCGCCGGCCGCGTCAGCCCTGGTCGGGCCCGGTGCCGAGAGGCCGAGAGGGCGGGCGTACGCTCCGATCATGGACGGGCGTAGCGCACTGAAGCGCCGTATTCGAATCTGGCTGGTCGTCTTCATCGTCGGCCTCGTACTGAGCGGGCTGACGGCGTTTCCGCTGGTCACCGAAGTGCGGTGGATGGAGGAGGTGCTGGGATCCGACGCCTCCCCGGTCCCCGAGCACCTGCCGGGGCTGATGGACTGGGTGGTCAGGGTCCGGGAGGGCCTGGACGCGACCGACGCGAAGTATCCGTTCGTGCTGTACGGCACGGACTGGCTGGCCTTCGCGCATCTGGTCATCGCGGTCGCGTTCTACGGCCCGTACCGGGACCCCGTGCGCAACATCTGGGTCATCGAGTTCGGCGTGATCGCATGCGCCGGAATCGTTCCGCTGGCTCTGATCTGCGGCTCGATCCGGGGAATTCCGTTCTACTGGCAGCTGGTCGACATGTCGTTCGGTGTCTTCGGGGTCATACCCCTGCTGATCCTCCGCCGTCTGATCAAGCGGCTGGAGACGTACGAACTCGCGGCGTGACGGAGCGCCAAGGAGGCCGCGCGGGTGATCCCGCGCGGCCTTCCGTGCGTCCGGGGCCGTTCAGGCGGCGAGGGCGGCCGGCGCGCCGAGGTGCCGGGCGGCGGTCCGCCAGGCGAGAGTCACCGACCGGTGCGCCTGGTCGGTGGCCGCGCCCCTGTCCCCCGTCAGCGTCACCGGCGCGCCCACGTGGACGTGCAGGTTCGGCCGGCGCAGCGGGGCGGTGGCCACTCCGGCGAGCTGTTTGGTCCAGTGTCCGGAGGCGATCCGGCGGGCGCCGGCCTGGCCGAGGGGGACGACGGGGGCGCCGGTGCGCCGGGCGAGCAGGGAGATTCCGCCGCGGAAGGCGGCGGGCGCGGCCTCACCGGAGTCCGCGCGCGGCGGAATGCCGCCCTCCGCGTAGATGAGGACGCTCCGGCCCGCCGCGAGGGCGGCCTCGGCCCCGCCCAGGGCGGCCACCGCCTGCGGCCCGCCACGGTGCACGGGCACGAACCCTTCCCGCGTCAGGGCCCGCCCGAGCCCCGGTATCCGCCACAGCCCCGCGGCCGCCAGGACGACCGGTTCGACGCCGAGCCGGTGCAGGGCCGCGAGCACGACCGCGGGGTCCGCGAGCGAGCTGTGGTTCGCGGCGATGATGCTGCCGGGGGTGAGGTCGGCGCCGGGGTCGGTGGTGACGGTCAGCCGGGCGAAGGCGGGGAGGAGGGTTCGGGCGAGGCGGCTGAGCATGTACGGGTCCTCCGGTACGGGTTCGGTGGGCTTCATCGTCGCACCGGGGGGCGGGGGTGGGGGCCTGTTCCTGTGCCCCGGCCCTTCCCGCTGCATCCGATGTGCGGCTCCGCCACGTGGCGGGGGCTTCGCCCCCGGGCCCCCTTTTCCGCGCTGACGCGCGGTGTCCTCAAGCGCCGGGCGGGCTGAGATCAGCCCGTCCTGCGTTTGAGGACATCCGGGAAGGGGCGGGCTGGGGAAAGCCCGCCGCAGGCGCACCCCCGGCCACACGACCGGCCGCATCCGGCGCCCCCGGTGCGTGCGGGATGCCGTACGGGCTACAGCGCGCGGCGCATGCAGACGCGGGGCCAGCGGTCCAGGCCGTGGGACGCCTCCGCCTCGCGGATCTCACGGAGGCCCGGGGTGAGCTCGGCGTCCGGGACGGGGTGGAAGCCGCACCGCTCGTAGTACGGGCCGTTCCACGCCACCTCGGTGAAGGTGGTCAGCGTGAGCGCCGGGGCGCCCCGCTCCTTGGCCCAGCCGCCGACGTGTTCGATGAGGCCCGCGCCGATGCGTCGGCGGCCGTGCGCGGGGTCCACCGAGATCTGCTCGATGTGCGCGCAGCCGTCGACGAGGTCGACGACGACGTAGCCGACGGGAACGTCCCGGTCGTCCGTGTGGACCCAGGCGCGATCGGCGTCGATGTACTGCCGGAGCACCTCCGGGGACGGCGGCTCGTCCTCGGCCACCGCTGTCATGTCGATGTCGGCGAACAGTCTTCCGGCGGCCCGCTCGATGTCCCGCAGACGCGGGATCTCTTCTCTTCTGGCTTGACGGATCACGGTGTGCATCGTCATCCCGGCACGGCCGGTGGTGCAAGCCCGGCGGCACCGAGCCGTCCCCGCACACCGGGAGGGGGCGGAATCCGTGACACCGGTCTCCGGCCATGCCGGGGCGCGGGCGGCGGGGGAGGGCGCGGGACTCGGTCATTTCCTCACGTGACGAGATTCCCCGGGCGCGGGCGACCTGGGAGGACGACGGCACATCGGGGCGCCGTGGCGGCACGCGGCCGAAAATCGCTTAACGTGCCGCCGGGAGCGGCCCGATACTCCGACGCACCGGCCGGCCCCGTGCCGGCCCGGGCACATGTGCGCGCCCGGCGGTTCCGACAGGGGGAGTGAGGGCATTGCCCGGAGGCTTCGGACGCCGGCTGCGCCGGTGCGCGGTCCCTGTGGCCGTGACCACTGCCGCCCTGACCTTGACCGTGCCTTCGTCGTCGGAGGCGTCGGCGTCGGCGGCCGAGCCGGTGCCGTGCCGGGCGCGTCCGGGCGAGACGCATGTGGACTGGACCGGGCGGCTCTTCACCGGAGACTTCTGGTGCGAGGTGGAGCCCGGGTGGGTACGCGTCCAGTCGCGCTCGACCAGCTCGGTGATCGGGCGCATGGAGTTCTCCCCGACCTGGATCGTGTGCTGGAAGCAAGGCAGCGACTACCTCGGTGACAACCGCTGGTACTACACGCAGGGCGACCGGGTGCTGGCGAGCCCCGGGTCGAAGGCGTGGGGCTATCTGCCCGCGGTCGCCGTCAAGGCGCCGAAGCACCCGGTCGCGGGCATGACCGAGTGCCCTTGGACCGACGGCTCTTCGCTCCCGGCACCTTCCTGACCTGCGCTCCGCCCCCCCCCGGTGGGCAGCGCGCCCGCACCCCGTGCACGATTCCCGTGAGGAGCTTCGCTTGAGACGGCACTCGTCGACCGCCCGGGCACTCCGGGGCGGGGTGGGCACGGCTGTGGCCGGTGCGCTGGTGTCCGGGTCGGCGCTGCTCGGCCCCGCGCCACCGGCGGCGGCAGCGGGAACGTGCGGGATCCGCGAGGGGATCGTCCTGCGGGACGCCATCGGCAATGTCTTCAACAAGGCGCTGTACTGCGAAAACGAGCCGTCGGACGTCTACGGCAAGGCGGACTTCGGCGCCGTGATCACCGGCTGGCTCAAGCTGTCCCCGTCATGGTTCACCTGCTACACCTTCGGTCCGAAGGACACCAAGGGGAACAGCGTCTGGTACTACGTGCAGGGAGATCAGGTCGGTGACCTGCCCAAGGTCAAAGGGTGGGGGACGGTGCCGGGGGAGGTGGTGCGAGTGCCGGCGCATCCGCCTCCGGGGTTGCCCAATTGCCCGTGGGTGTAGGGAGGGGCGGGCGCCGCGCCGGACGGGCCGCGCCGTCGCCCGGCACGAGGAGAAGGCCGCTCCCGGCACGGCGAAAGCCGGCCCGGGTACAGGGAAAACCCTCGGCATGCGGACAGCCGACATCGGAAGGGAAGACCCATGACAGCGACACCCCCGCCAAGACCGCCCCGCCGCCGCACCGCGGCAGCGACCCTGGCGGCCACCGCCCTGATCGCCGCCGTCACCGTCACGGCCACCACCCCCGCAACGGCCCACGCCGTCCCCACCGCCACGACCGTCACCGAGTGGCGCCTGTGCATGTTCCTGGGCGGCCACCCCTCGTTACGGAAGGGCGGCGCCGGCGAGGCCGTGCGGCATCTCCAGTGCATCCTCAACGAGGTGTACCGCTTCCAGAACGTCACGGTGAACGGCGTGTTCGAAGAGGTCACCGAGGCGTCCGTGAAGACGCTCCAGAGGCAGTTCGGCCTCGCCGGCACCGGTGTCGTCGACGCCGCCACATGGACCGCCCTGCACCCGTGAATCCTCTCCCGTCGAGCAGGGGGCCTGTCATGCCGTCACCGTCGCTCTCCTCGTCGCGGCCCGGCGTCCGGTCGCGCGCGCTCGTCGTGCTCCTGGCCGCCATGGCGCTGCTCGTTCTCGGGCCGGGGTACCGCGCTCCGGCGCGGGCCGCCCCGCAGCAGGAGGTCAATATCCTGGCCGCGCACAGCGGGAAGTGCCTGGAGGTCGCCTCCGCGGCGGTGGGCGAGCCGGTGCGGCAGCAGCGTTGCGTCGGCAGCCCCCGGGCCCTCTGGTATCTACGGGCCTCCGAGGCCGGCGGCGGAACCGTCAACATCGTCAACGCCTACAGCGGTAAGTGCCTGGAGGTGGAGAACTCCAGCCCGGCGAACGGCGCCGCGGTCCGGCAGGGCGACTGTACGGGCAGGCCGGGGGCCGACTTCGCCCTGGTGGACGCCGGGGACAACGCCTGGCTCCAGCCGTCGACCGCTTCCCCGCGCAAATGCGTCGAGGTCACCGGCTCCGCCCTGGAGGACGGGGTACCGCTGCGGCAGTGGGACTGCGCGCGGCAGCCCGGCGCCGAGTTCGTCCAGCGGTCCGACCCGGTGCGGGAGACGACGCTCGTCAACGTCAACAGCGGCAAGTGCCTGGGGATCGAGGGGCACGGCCCGGCCGACGGCGCGAAGGTCGTCCAACTGACTTGCTCCGGCGCCGCCCTGGACCAGAAGTGGCAGGTGGGAGCCACCGCGAGCGGAGCCGTGACGCTGACCAACGTGTCCACGGGGAAGTGTCTGTCCATCGAGGGCGCCAGCACCGAGAACGGGGCCCTCGGCGTCCAGACGACCTGTGCCGGCACCCCCGAACAGGGCTGGCTGGCACGGCCGCAGGGCACCGGGTTCCACGCCCTCGTCAATGTGAACAGCGCGAAGTTCCTCGGCATCAAGTCCGTGAGCTCGGAGGAGGGCGCGGAGACGGATCAGTGGACCGACTCCGGTACCAGGGACCAGCTGTGGCAGATGGTTCCCTCAGCGGTCCGAGTGGTGAAGGAAATGATGTGATTCTGCTCTGACGAGTGGGAAGGAAGCGGCATGACGGGAACGCAGGTAATTAACTTGCCTCCCGGGTGCGCCGCTCCCTTACGAGTACCTGAGTTGCGAACAGGCATTCGGCGACGGGGGCAGTCCGCTTGGCGGCAACGGCCCATATACTTCGTCCTGGTGGCTCGATGGCCGGGCCGACCGCCCCGACGCTCTCCTGCGCCATCGGCCGCCGGGCGGCTCGCACCTCCCTATCATCGTCACAGAGAGCAGGAATCGCTGTGCTGATATTCTCCGTATTGGGCGCACTGGAAATAAATGTCCCGGGGAAGAAGATCGAGATTTCCGGGGAACTCCAGCGGACACTCCTCCAGACCTTGCTCGTCGGTGAGGGGGAAAGCGTGTCCAGCGAGGCGCTGATGCGGCGGATGTGGGGCGAGTCGATGTGGGACGTCCAGCCCAACACCCTGTACGCCCACATCAGCAGGCTCCGGCGCAGGCTCAGGGCGCTGGAGCCGGAGCGCACGGAGCCGCGGCTGACCGTCCATCCGTCCGGCTACCGGCTGGCGCTCGGCGAAGGGGAGCTCGACGCCGCCGAATTCGTCAAGAAGATCCATGGCGTCGAGGCGGGGGAAAGGAATTCCCCGAGGGATTCGGTGCGGCTGTTACGGGAAGCGCTCGCCATGTGGCGCGGCCCGGCGTTCGGCGATGCCGCGAAGACCCCGGCCTGCAGAAGGGCAGCCGCACGTTACGAGGCGTACCGGCTACGCGCCCTGGAGCTCCTTTTCGCCGCCGAACTGGAGAATGGCAACCACGCCATGGTGCTGGCCGAGTTGCACGAGACGCATCTGGCGCATCCTTTGCACGAGCGCTATTGCGAACTACTGATGATCGCCTTCTATCGCTCCGGCCGACAGGCCGATGCCCTGGAGACCTACCGGCGGATGTGGCGCCATCTCGCGGACGAATTGGGCGTTCAGCCCTCGCCGCGGCTCCAGCGCGCGGAACAGGCGATACTCGCGCACGACCCGTCCCTGGACCGCCCGGGCGCACCGCCGGCCTCCTCGGCTCCGCCGGCGCCCTGGGCGAGATGCCCGGTGCTCTCGTGAAGTGAGCTGACGCAACGGGCGGTCGGGGCGGGCCGGGGCGCTCCGGATGCCATGGGCGGTGCCCCGCCCGGGTCCCCCTCCTCGTCCGGCTCCGGTCAGGACCGGTCCTTCGGAGTGAGGACGAGCTGGGTCTGGGTGGTCTGCCCCACGAGCCGGCTCTCGTCGTCCCGCAAGTCGGTCTGCACCACCACGACGGTCCCGCCGACGTGCAGCGGCCGGGCGGTGGCGTGCACGCCACCCGAGCGGACCGCCCGGAGGAAGTTGGTCTTGGACTCCACCGTCGACGTGCCCGCTCCCGCCGGCAGGTTGAGGTAGGCGCACACGGCTCCGACCGCGTCGGCCAAGGTCATCAGGGCCCCACCGTGCAGGACGCCTCCGACGGTGCACAGCTCGGCGGACCAGGCGAGACTGCCGCGCGTGGCCTCCGGTGTCGCCTCGTCGAGGGTCACCCCCAGATGCGACGCGAGCGGCATGGCGGCCAGGAGGTCGGCGAGGCCGGGCGCGGGCGTGGCACCGGACGCGGCACCGGAAACAGCACCGGACACGGCATCGGACACGGAATCGGGCATGAGGGGACGCCTTTCGGGACGAGGACGCTGCCGGACGTCAGTCTGTCGGCGCCCGGCGGCGACCACCAGGGCTCCGCCACGGCTGTGGCGGGAGCACCTCGACGAAGTCCTGAACGCGTCCCTCGTCCCCGCCGCCTGCCAGGGGAGCCGTCACGTGCGGCCGGCGCCCTCCCTCAGGAGCAGCTGCTGCTGCCGCAGCTGGAGCACGAACTGCCGGAGGAGCAGCCGCTGTAGCCGCTCGAACAGCTTGCGGAGCTCCCCGTGTCACCGGAGCCGCTCGTGTCACCGGAGCCTCCGGTGTCGCAAGAGGCACCCACGACGATCGCCGAGGACGACCCCGAGGACGACCCCGAGGAGGACGCGGTGGTACCGGAAGCCCCGGAAGCCCCGGAGACAGCGGAGGAGGACGCGTACGACCGCGTGGACGACGAGGCTGCCGGACGTCGGCGGACCGTGGTGGAACGGGTCCGGGGCGGCGCACTCACCGGCTGCCCGAACCGTGCGCGCAGCTCGTCGTCCGCCAGGGCTCCCGGCCCCAGCACCGCGACCACCCCCGCGAGGCCCTCCGGGTGGAGTTCGGGGGTCCGGACGCTCCACGGCCCCCGGTACCTGAGGTGCCGTGCGACGTTCTCGCCGTGATCGGTGCGGGGAATCGCCCACTTGGGCGGCTTGCACCGGCCTGCCACGACGGCCGCGCCGAGGACGGCCGGCGCGAGCAAAACGAACGGCAGCGGGTAGGAGTCGGGGCGGAACAGCAGCACCGCGGTGACGACCGCCGCGACGGCCAGCCCCGCCCTCTGGACCAGCGCGGCCCGCGGCCACCCGCGCCGGGTCGCCGGTGTCATGAGGAACCCCTGCTCCACCAGCGAGCGCTCGATCTCCTCCAGAGCCGGATCCTTGCGCATCTCCCGGCGCAGGTTGCGCAGGGAATTGCTCCAGTCGGTGCTGCACCGCTTCAGCAGCGCGCGCTCCATCGCGTGGTGGGAGGCGGGGTGGACCACGGTGACCCGGCCCTTCCGCAGCGTGATGCGCCGGTCCTCGTACATCCGGAGGACGACCGTGTCCACGACCTGTGGTGCGCCACCGAGCAGATAGGCCACGCCCAGCAGGTCCGGGCGGCTGCCCGCGACGTCCGTGCCCAGCGGCCCGCGCGCGCTCCGCCGCAGCCGCAGCAACCACGCGGACGGGAGCAGCAGGCACAGCAGGGCGACGACGACAGCGATGACGATCATCAGTCAGTTGCCTTTCCGCGGGCGCTCGGCGCGCCTGGCACGAAGGGCCGCGGCGAGGCGGCGGTGGAGCGGCGGCCGCCCCGTGGAACGGGAAGGGGAGGTACGGGCGGTACGGCGGGCCACCCAGTCGGCCAGCCGCCGGTGCCGCTCCGGATCCGCTTCCAGGGCGCCCGTGCGCAGGAGTTCACGGGCGAAGCCGAGCGCGTCCCGGTGATGGCCGCCGGCCATCTGCCGCCCCCGGGCGTAGCCGAGGAACAGCTCGTGGAAGCGGGATCCCAGGGCGTCGCGCAACTCGGGCGCCACCTTGGCGATGACGTGCGCGCGCTTGTCGAGCAGGGCCCGGCGCTGGGCCTCCAGCCGCCCCGGATCGAAACCGTCCGGCGCGGGGCCGCCCGCGACGAGGGTGGAGAGCAGGGCGAGCTGGGCGCGCGCGAGCCGCTTCCGGGCCGCGTCCAGCTCTCCGGCCTCTCCGGTCTCCGCCGCCGCCTCCGTACTCTCCGGGGCCTTCGCGTTCCCCACGGCCTCCTCGGCGCCCGGTCCGGGGCCGCCCGGCGCCTCCCTCACGTCAGACACGGGCACGCGCCCGCCCGGTCACGGCGCGTACGGCGGTCAGCTCGGCCGCCAGTCCCTCGGCCTCCGGGAAGTCGTCGTCCCGTTCCAGCAGGACGCCGGGCGGTGCGACGCGGTCGTACAGCTCGGCCAGGACGTCCAGGACGGGCCGGGTCACCGGGTGGGCGTGGCTGTCGTACCACAGGCCGTCCCGTTCGAAGCCGCCCGCCACATGCACGTAGGCGAGGGCCTCCAGGGGAAGTTCGTCCAGCACGGTCGCCGGGTCCTCGCCGCGGTTGACGTGGTTGGTGTGGAGGTTGGCGACGTCGACGAGCAGCCGCACCCCTGTCCGCTCGACCAGCTCGGTGAGGAACCGCCCTTCGGTGAGCTCCTCGCCGGGCCAGGTCATGAGCGCCGCGATGTTCTCCAGCGCGAGCGGTACGGGCAGCGCGGCCTGTGCCAGGCGGACGTTGGCGCAGAGGACGTCCAGCGCATCCCGGGTGCGGGGCACCGGCAGCAGGTGCCCGGCCTCGATCCGCGCCGACCCGGTGCGCGGCCCTCCTGCCCGTACGAACGCTATGTGCTCGCTGACGAGCGGGGCGTCGAGCGCCTCCGCCAGTTCCGCGAGCGCGACGAGCCGACCCAGGTCGGGACGGTCCGCGCCCCCGAGGCCGAGCGAGACGCCGTGCGGGACGACGGTCGTACCCCGCTCGCGCAGCCGCCGGAGGGCCTCGGGCGGGTCGTCGGCGCGGATGTTCTCCGCGACGACCTCGACCCAGTCCACGCCGGGCAGGCGGGCGATGTCCTCGGCGATCTGCGGTCGCCAGCCGATACCCGTCCCCAATGGCACACTCATGACCAACCCCCCGTACCCCATGTATTACCTCACCAATGTGAAGGTAATTCCCTCCGGGCACCCTATAAAGAGATGGGCGGTGAGGCCATGCCGAGGGTTTTCCCGAGCCAGCCTTTCCCCGGAGCCGTCCCGAGGTCGGTCCGAGGGCCTCCCGGCGCCGAAGCGGGAGCCGGAGCCCGGCAGCGGGAACGACCGGCGGGCGGCGGGGCCCCGGGCCGCCCCCCCCCCCCCCCCCCCCCCCCCCCCCCCCCCCCCCCCCCGGCGGGGGGGGGGGGGCGGGGGCGGGCGCCGCCGCCCCCCCCCTCAGCCCCCACCCGGGCCCCCCCCCCCCCCCGGCCGCCCCGGCCGGCGCCGGGGGGGGGGGGGGGGGGGGGGT
>NZ_LGUI01000005.1 GCF_002891295.1 Streptomyces eurocidicus
GCGTCAAGCCCGACCACAACGACGACTTCACCATCTTCGTGCAGAGCACCAGCGTGAACCGGAAACTGGTGCCCCACACACGGCTGCTCCTGATGATCTGACACCCTGAAATCCCCCAGCATCCGGGCCCGGTCCGGCCGGCGCGGCCCGCTCCGTGCCCAGCACGCTTTCCGCGCGGGCCGCACGGCCCGCGGTTCACCCGCGGGAACCCCGGCGAGCGGTCCGGTCCGGAAACTTTTCCGGACCACCGGTAGCCTGCGATCCCATGACACGCTCCTGGATCCTGCCGACGCTGTTCATGCTCTGCGCTCAGCCGTGGCGCCGTACCGGCCTCAGCGGAAGCCCCGGCACGGCGCAGTGCTCCTGCCGATGTTCGTACTGCTCGCAGGCATCCACTCACCCCTGTCTTCCCGCGGCCGTCAGCGCACGGGAGGCACAGCGCCGCAGCGCGGCCGACAGCCGACCGGTCGTCTTCTGGCGGCCAGGCTGTACGTACTGCCTGCGACTGCGCCTCAAACTGGGCGCAGCGCCCGCCAGCTGCACTGGGTGAACATCTGGCGTGACCCGCCGGAGCCGCGGCGGTACGGGCGGCCACCGGCGGGGACGAAACCGTACCGACCATCGTCGTAGCAGGCCGGCCGCACATCAACCCCGACCCGCATGGGTACGCGAACAGCTCACCCCCTCGGAGTAACCGAAGGCGGTGAGACGACCGGAAGTGACCATACGCCCCGAAACGAGCGCCAGGCAGTGTGATCCGGGCATCCCGAGCTTCCAGACCGAGCCGAGAGCGCAGATGTCCACCCTGCCCCGGCTACGGCCCAAGACGTTCAACGACCTGGCGGTCGCGGTCTCCCTGATCCAGCCGGACCCATCCAGAGGCGGCTCAATCCACCCCTACCCGCACCGCCGGGCGGCTCCGGCCGGAGCAGAGGAACGGGCACCGGACGGAGGCGGCGGACACCCGACGGGGCACGGCGTACCTCGACCGGCAGACCCTTGAGTACCGCGGCGCACGCGGGCAGCGTCGGCTCGAGGCCGAGGCCCGGCATGAACACTGCGGATGGCGTACGGGCGGCGGATTCCAGTGTCTTTCCTGGCTGGATTCGGTCGGTGAACTCGGTTGTCGCTCAAGTGAATTGACGCCGTCCGGTTGAGCGGTTGAATATGCAAGAAGCTTGGTGGCCTGCCGCCCGGGCACTGTTCCACCGGGCCGCGGGCCGCTCCGACGACGTCGCTGACAAGGGAGTACCCCTCATGGCCATACGCCGGAAGAAACACCTGGCAGGCGGCTCACTCGCCGTCGCCGGTGCCGTGCTGCTGGCGGCACCGCCGCCGCCCAGCCCGCCGCGGCGGTCGACCTGCCCCACGCCCCGTGGCGTACTTCTCCGCGGGCAGCGACCTGACCGGCAGACAGACACCGGCCGACACCGGCAACACCGGCTGCCAGAACCTCCCCAGCCCGCGCTCTCCGCGGTCAACTTCACCACCTCCGACATCGAGGTCTACTACCACCACGACTGCTTCCCCGGCCTCCCCGGCAAGCCCGGCGACTGGCACTTCGGGCTCGGCAGCCTGCACTGGGCCAACTTCACCTACCCGGCCCTCAGCTACAAGACCGTCCACTAGGAAGCATCCGCCGGCGAAGCGCGGTGTGCCGGTGCCCCCGGGAGGGAAAGCCCCCCCGGGGCACCGGCACGCAAAGGTCCGTGCACGCCGCCGGTGCGGCGCGCCGGGAGGCGAACCCGCGGCGGCCCGGCCCCCGCATCCAGGACACAGCCGGCTCCCCGCGCCGGCAGGTGGAGGGGGAACAGAATCCGCGGCCCGCGCATTGGTGTTCACCTGACGGCAAGAGGCAGGAAGCGAAAGGCCCCCCATGACCACGTCGATGCGTGAGATCCCCCTGACCGGCGGGCCGGTGGAGTTCCGTGGCGCGCTGGAGCTGGAGACCACCGGGGCGGGGGTGCTGCCGCTGCGGCTGCCCGCGTGGACCCGGACGCAGTACCCGGACGCGTTCACCCGGGTGTGGCCGACATGCCCACCGGCGTCCGCCTGGTGTTCCGTACCAGGGCGCGTGCCCTGGAGCTCGACGTGCTGACCACCGTGTGGCACTTCGACGGCGAAGCGGGCCCGCTGGGGCCGGGAGCAGTGGACCTGGTGGTGGACGGGAAGCCGGCGGGCCGGGGTTCCGGTCGGCAACGTCGTACGCCTGTCCGATCCGCGGGGTGAGCAGCGGTTCGAGCCGGCGCCCGGGCACAGTGCGGTTCGGCGTGGCTCGGGGCCGGGGTGAAGGAGGTCGAGCTGTGGCTGCCGCAGCAGACCCGCACCGAACTGCTCGCATTGCGCGCCGACGCCGAAGTCGTACCGCCCGCACCCAGCGGCCGCCGCCGCTGGGTCCATCACGGCAGTTCCATCAGCCACTGCATCGAGGCCGACGCACCCACGGGCACCTGGCCGCCGTAGCCGCCACAGCCGCCGGGGCGGACCTGGTCAACCTCAGCCAGGCCGGCAACGCCATGCTCGACCCCTACGTCGCACGCACCATCCGGACACCCCCGCGGATCTGATCAGCCTCAAGGTAGGCATCAACACCGTCAACGCCGCGTCGTTCCGGCGGCGGACCTTCACTCCGGCGGTGCACGGCTTCCTCGACACGGTCCGCGACGGCCACCCCGCCACCCCACTGCTGCTGATCTCACCGATCACCTGCCCGGCGGTCGAGGACGTCCCCGGCCCCACCCTCAGCACCCGGAAGGAATCAAGGCCACCGGGAAACGCGCCGACGTGGCCCAGGGCGCCCTGACACTGAACGCCGTACGCGAAACCCTCGCCCGCATCGCCCAGGAACGCGGCAAGCACGACCGGAACCTGCACTACCTCGACGGGCGCACCCTCTTCGGCCCGGCAACGCCGGCGACCTTCCCGACGGCCTGCACCCGGACGCGGCCGGCTACCGGCGGATCGGCGAACGCTTCGCGGACACAGGGTTCGGACCCCGGGGCCCGCTCGGCCGGTAACCCCGGACACAGGCCGCACTGCACTGCACTGCGCGAAGAACAGACCGGCGCCGCCAGACGAAGACACGGACGGACCGGTACCACCAGCCCCCCCCCGCCGGCCCGGCCACCCGCGACCGGCCCGGCGGAGCATGACCGGCGGCTGCCCGTGACCGGCGGGGCATGACCGGCGGGGCGGGGCGGCCCGGCCACCCGCACCCCCTCCACCACCCCGCCCACCAGGCACCAGGCACCAGGCACCGCGTCGCCCCGGGAGGCCAGGCGGCACCGGCACCGCGGGCCCGCGGGCCTAGCCACGGGTCAGGTCCCACCTGGACAGCCGCGCCTTCCACGCTCTCCTCAAGCGCGGCTGCAAGGAGAACATCGGCAGCCACTCCCTCGTGCGGGAGGCAGCCCGCCGCGCCCGGGACAAGCACCTCACTTCCCTCGAGCTCCACCAGGACGACGACCCGGCGGCGGTGACCGCCTGGCTCGATATCCAAGGAACAACGGGCCGCCGAACTCGTCATCGAATGGCCGCGGCCCGGTGCGGCGGTGTGGGATCACGTCGGACTCGGGGGTCGAGTAGGAAGGTGCTCGCCCGGCACGGCGTCGCGCCCAAGACCATCCGCAGGGTGCTCGACGCGGCCGGCGCCCGCGACGTCGGCCGCGAGCCAGGTGGCCGCAGGCTTCCGGACAATGAGCACAGCCCGTCCCCCTGGGAAGGAGGAGCGGGCGGCCCGCCAGGTGCACCTGCCAGAGTGAGCCCGGCCCCCTGTCCTCGACTTCTCCGTGGTCGTCCTCAGCAGGTGAGGGGTACGCGTTTGTGGAGGAGGCCATGCCTTCATGGCGGCCGCCTCCGTGCTGGCACCCGCGATGCGCAAAGGGCCTCTACCGGAGGCGATGGCGCTCCCGGTCGCGGCGGAACAGCGTCTACGGGCTGAGCGGTCACACCGCCCTGCGCCGGTAGGCCACTCGGCAGGGGCCCTGCAGACAGTGCCGCCCCATCTTGCGGACCGGCCGCGGATCGGTGTCGAGCAATTCGAGGTCGAAGTCCCGTACCAGGTGCGCAATGGTGATCTTGATGTCCAGATAGGCGAACTGTTCGCCGCGGCACCGGTGCACTCCGCCGCCGAACGTCAGAATGTTCTGGGCCGCCTTGGGATCCGCAAGGTAGCGGCCGGGCCGATAGCTCAGGGGGTTGTCGAAGAGCCGGGGAAGCCGGTGGGTGAGTAGCGGCGTGATGAAGACGCGGTGGTTCCGGGGAAGGACCCAGCCGGCGACCTCGACGTCCCGGAGGGTCCGCCGCACCAGGACGGGCGGAAGAGGGTGCAGGCGCATCGTCTCCTGCACGGCGCGGTGGAGGTGGCAGAGCTTGCGGACCGTATCCGGGTCCACGGGCGCGGTGCGGGATGGGTCCGCGCCCATCTCGTCGCGCACCGCGGCCAGCTCGGCGGGGTGCCGGAGCAGGTCGGCCAGGGCCCAGGCCAGGGAGCTCGCAGTGTCGTTGTGGCTGCCGAGGGCTAGGCTCAGGACCCGGTTGGCGAGTTGTTCCCGCCGCGCTGGAATGCCCTGCTCCGCATGGAGGCGCACCAGCTCCTGGAGGATGTCGGGAGGGTCGGCGGGGTGCCGCAGGCGCTCTTCGACCAGTGTGCCCGCCGCTGTGCGGAGCCGGTCCCGGGCGCGGTGGGCGCGCAGCAAGTGCGGCGCGGGCAACCAAGCAGGCGTGACCGGGTCCAGGCCCCGGGCGAAGGCGCGGAACTCGCGCAAGGCGTAGGGTCCGAGGCGCTCCAGGATACCCGGCCCCAGGAATGCCTCGACGCCGGTCCGCAGGACGAGTTCCGCGAAGCCGGAGGTCAGCTCAAGGGTGCCCCGGTCACCGAGCCGGGCCGAGAACAGCGCCGCGTGCCGGGTCATCAGCTCCGCGCGCTGCTGAGCCGCCCGGCCGCGGAAGGGGAGCATCGTGGCGGGCAGCTGCCGTTGATACTCCTCCGGTCCGGCGACTAGGTAGAAGTCCGGCCCGAACATCTTCTTGAGGAAGTCCATGCCCTCGCCGATGGAAAGGCTGTGGCCCGTCTCGTGCAGGAACCACCGGGCCTCCTCAGGGCCCACCAGGACGGGGACGGGCTCCCGGCCCAGCAGGAGCGTGAATGCCTCCCCGTGCTCGCGGTACCCCCGCTCCAGCATCCGCACGCCGTCGCGCAGAAACTCCACACCGTGGCCCACCAACGGCCGTCCGCCCGACACCGGCGGCGGCAATGCCGCAGCGGCCATGCGCTGTCCGATCACGGCAACTACCCCCTTCTGTCGGGCCGGTGATGTCATCAGTATCGGGGCACTCGGCCACGGCTGTCAGGGCGCGCACCACGTTCAGTCCGCCCGTGCCACGAGCCGACGGCGCATGCCAGCGAGGACGTGCCCGCCGCACCTTGTGTACAGCTTCTCGGCTTGTTCTTAACCTCTTCCGAACCCCGTCGTCGAAATACGCCTCCAACTAGGCCGCCTACCTGGGCATTCGCCGGACGTTGAGGCAACCTTCGCCTGATCATGTGCTCCGACTCAGGATGCACCGATCAAGACCAAGGCCGTGAAGGTGAGTCTGTTGTTCGGCTGCATGACCGCGCGCGGGGACGAGCTGTTCGAGCTGACGGACGCGTTGTTGTGTGCGGACGAGCCAGTGACGTCCCCCGGTGCGCGGCGGCCGGATCCGCCGTTGCGCCCCTGTGCGGAGCGGGGAGCCCCGTTTGTGCGCCGGTTTGCGCTCTAACGGGGTTCCCGCACCTTTTGCCAGAGTGGTGGTGAAACGGATCGTGGGCACGTCGCAAGGGGGTCCCGGTGCCGACTGCACACCAGGAGGCAGGGGAAGCGCAGGTCGTGGTGGTCGGTGCCGGGTTCTCCGGCATCGGGGCCGCCATACAACTGCGTCAGGCAGGCTTCCGCGACCTTGTGGTGCTGGAGAAGGCTGGAGAGCTCGGCGGTACCTGGCGGGACAACACCTATCCGGGTTGTGCGTGCGACGTCCCGTCGGCGCTGTACTGCTACTCGTTCACCGGCAACCCGGGCGGGCGCAGAGTCTTCGCCGGGCAGCGGGAGATCTGCGACTATCTGCGCGCGACTGCCTGCCGGTACGGAGTCGACGAGGTGCTGCGGTGCGGGGTGGAGGTCCGACGGGCTGTCTGGGACGCATCGGCCGGGCGCTGGCTCCTGGAGACGACGGACGGTGCCTGCACGGCCCGGGCGCTGGTGCTGGCGACCGGCCCGTGGCACTGCCCACGGTGGCCCGAAATCCCCGGCCTCGGCAGCTTCCCCGGCCCGGTCCTGCACACGTCACGGTGGAACGAGTCCGTCGAGCTGTCCGGCCGGCGCGTGGCGGTGGTCGGCAGCGGTGCCTCAGCCATCCAGCTTGTCCCGGCCATCGAGGCGCGCGCGGCGGCCGTGCACCTCTTCCAGCGCACCCCCCAGTGGGTGCTGCCCAAGCCCGACGTCGCGATTCCGCCTGCCGTTAACTGGTGTCTGAGCCGTGTCCCGGGACTGCACCGAGCCGTAAGGGCAGGCCAGTACGGCATGCAGGAGGCGTTCGTCTACGCCTTCCGCCACCCGCCACTGGCACGGCTGCTGCAGAGCGCGGCGCGGGCACAGCTACGTCTGGCGGTCCGCGACCGGGAGTTGCGCCGGGTGCTCACGCCGCACTACACCATGGGCTGCAAGCGCCTGCTGTCATCGAGCACCTATTTCCCGGCACTCGCCAAGCCCCATGTGCACCTGCACCCCACCGCTGTTGTGGCCGTGGAAGGGAATGAGGTCGTGGGTGCTGACGGCACGCGGGAAGCATCGGACGCCATCATCATGGCGACGGGATTCCACATCGGTGAACTGCCGCTGGCCGGCAGGGTGCACGGCGGGGACGGCCGTACGCTCGCCGACGCCTGGCGCGGCGGACGGGAGGCATACCTCGGCACCATGGTCAGCGGGTTCCCGAATCTCTTCCTGCTGCTGGGCCCCAATCTCCTCAGCGGAGCGACGTCCGCCGTCACGGTCCTCGAAGCCCAGCTCACCTACGTCTGCGGCGCACTGCACCACCTGCGCAGAGAAGGCGCCGCTTCGCTGGACGTGGCACCGTCTGTCCAGGCGTCATACAACTCCGCGGTGCAGAAGGCACTGCGGACCACGGTGTACAACGCGGGTGGTTGTGCGAGCTATTACTTCGGCCCGGGCGGGCGGAACGACTTCTGCTGGCCCTGGTCGACCGGCAGGCTCGTCCGGCTGCTGAGCCGTTTCGATCCGGCGGCCTGCACATGACCGGGCAGCGGACACGATGACGGTGATGTTTCCGCTGATGCTCGCCTTGTTCCTGTCCAACCTCGACCAGACGATCGTTGCCGCCGCCCTGCCGAGTATCGGCGCGGACCTGAGGGCTTCCGCCGACATCTCCTGGATCGTCACGGCGTATTTGCTCACCAGCGCCGTCACAGCACTGGTCTTCGGCAAGCTCGGCGACCTGCACGGCCGCAAGAAGATCCTCCAGTTCTCCATCGTGGTCTTCCTGGCCGGCTCGCTGCTGAGCGGCACGGCCAACAGTGCGCCGCTGCTCGCCCTCTTCCGAGCCCTCCAGGGCATCGGCGGAGGAGGCATCACCTCGCTGGTGCTGGCCATCACCGGCGATCTCGCCTCACCGCGGCAACGCGCCCGGCACCAAGCCCTGCTGGGCATGACTGCCGCCCTCGCCCTTGTTACCGGACCACTGCTCGGCGGCGCGTTCTCCGAGGGGCTCTCCTGGCGCTGGATCTTCTACGTCAACCTGCCGATCGGCATCACCGCCTTCGCCATGGTTACGGCGAACCTCCACCTGCCCCGTCCCGCGCATGACAGTGGGCCGGTCGACGTTCCCGGTGCGCTGGTCGCCACCTTGTTCACCGCATCCGTGATGCTCTTCATGACGTGGGGCGGCCACGCCTACGCGTGGTCTTCGGGTGTCGTACTCGGCCTGATCGCCTTCAGTATCGTCTCTGTGCCGCTCTACGTGTACGTCGAGCACAGAACGGCCAAGCCAATCACCCCATTGCATCTGTTCCGCTCCACTGTCTTCAGCCTGGCAACGGCCCAGTTCTTCCTCGCCGCTCTGGTGCTCTTCGCCGGCATGCTGTACGTGCCCATGTTCATCCAGACCGTGCAGCACAAGTCCGCCTTCGTCGCCGGGCTGTACGACATCCCCCTCCTCCTCGGCCTGGTGGCTGCCGCCGCGATCTCCGGCCCGCTCATCACCCGGACCGGCCGTTACAAGCTCTACCCCGTGACCGGATCGGTCCTGGTGACCCTGTCGATGCTCGCCCTCAGCCACGCTGACCAGGACACGCGCCCACTCGCCATGATCGTGCCCCTTGCCGTCGCCGGCGCGGGCATCGGTTTCTTCGTGCAGGTCTGCCTGCTGGCAGGCCAGAACGCCGTCGGCTACGAGGACCTCGGTACCGCCACCGGCGTGCTGAACTTCTTCCGCACCCTCGGCGGAGCCTTCGGCGCAGCTCTCTTCGGCACGATCCTCGCAGCCGGCCTGCGCTCCCCGCGGCCGACTGCCGCCGAGAGCGTGACAGCGTTCCAGGCCGTCTTTTTCTGGACCACTCCTTCCATGGCACTGGCGCTCGTCCTGGCCTTGGTCACACAGGAGAAGCCGCTGTCGGAGGCGACCGCTGCCAGTGCCCGGTCGTGACTCGGTGCTGCCGCCCCGCCGCGCCCGCAGCACGGCGGCGCCCGAACTCCCATGCGTTCATCGACGCCCGCATCCCCACCGTAGATCTGCCCGAACCCCTCCTCGAAGTGCACGCCTGGCCCGGCTTCCTCAGCCACTTCCGCCACGTCTCCGAGACAGACAGCCGCGCCGAGAACCTGAACGGGCTCGTCGTGCACGCACCCGGTCGGCTGTGCCCCACCACCCTGCCGGAGGAACCTCCCTCTCGCGTTCCCAACTCCCGCCATGCCGCGGTGGGCGCGGCAGCCGGCATCGAGGGCCTCGTCGACGCCGCCCTGCTCATCCGTTCCCATGGCGGAGCGGCGGTCCCTCGGTGATACGCGGCGGGGCACCCTCCTTGCGCCGCTGCGGCGCATCCTCGAAGGGCTGCCGGACCCGCCTTCCTCGCTGGCTGCGGACATGCTCTCGCGCCAGCCGAGTACCAGGCCCTGGCCCTCTTCACCGCGCGGCTGGCCGTCTCCTACCTGACCGCAGGAGCACGAGCCCATGCTCATCGAGCGCGGGAAGACGGGAAGAGGGCCCTCACCCACATGGTGTGCGCCTGCGGATGACCGGCCGGGACCGGAGGACGGGAAGGGCTGCAGCCCCTGCCCCCGTGGTATCCGGAGTGGCAGGGGCTATGGCTGCGCCAGTCGGCGGGAAGTGCGAGCAGTGCCTTCTCGCGCTTGTCTGTCTCCATGCTGGGGAGTTCGGTGACGTCGCCGGCGGAGAGGTAGAGGGTGCCGCGTTCGAGGAAGGGCAGGGGCAGGGGCAGGTAGCCGGCGCGTGCTCCGTCATGGGAGGCGGCCGGGTAGCTGTGCACGGTCGTCTGCCGGCCGGTGGCGGGGTCGAATTTGACCAGGGCGCTGGGAGCGTATGGTCCTGCGGAGCTGTAGGCGAGGACGTCAGGGTCGTTGGCGACCACGGTGCTGAATGCCTGCGACTTTTCGGGGGTGGGGTTCTGCTCCCAGAGCATTTTCCTGTCTCCCCGCCCCAGGCGATCATCTTGTTGCTGCCCTTGGAGTCGGATTCCTTCTTGTCCGCGACGATGAAGATGTTCCGGCCCTTGATCTGCACCTCAGACAACGGGCTGCCGTCGCCCTCGTTGTGGAGGTACGCGCCGTCAGTGGCGGGGGCGAGGCGGGTGCGCAGGCGGCCGTTGTCGTCGATGACGAGCGGCTCCAGGCCGCCGGAGAAGGAGTTCGCGGTGGAGTCGTGGACGATGACCGGGCTGGTGGAGAGGATTCTCGCGAGCAGGCCGCCCCGTTCGCTGAGCCGGTAGGTCCACTTCGCGTGGCCGGTGGCGGTGTCGACGGCGGCGACGTCGTAGTCCTGGTTGAAGTCCCCCACGTTGCAGTGCTGGATCCGGATCAGCTGGCGGCCGCCGGTGTACTCCTGCCTCCCGGCAGACGTCCCGGGGGGGATTTCAGGTCGAAAGCAGTGGGGCTGGTGTCCTTCCACAACTCTTTCCCGTCGCTGACGCGGTAGGCGGTGGCCAGGTGTTTCTCGGCGGAGACGACGACGGTGTCCCCGGAGCGGGCGATGCGAGTGCCGCCGCTGGGCGCCCATTCATCAGCGTCGATCTGGTGCTGCCACAGGGGCTTTCCGGAGGTGAGGTCGACGGCGTAGAAGGTGTGGCAGTCCTCTCCGTTGCCGTAGGCCAGGACCGCGATGTTGCTGGTGGCATCGGTGGACGCCTGGCACATGACCGTCCCTGACCCGGGGGTGGGGGCGTCCCACAGACGGGTGCCGTCGCGCCGGTCGAGGGCCACGATCTCGTCCGCCTGTGCCTTGACCACCGCCCGGTCGGTGAACCAGATGCCGCGGCCCCTTTGAGGTGGAGGACGGGGGCGGGTCGGTGCGGGCGCCGGCCGCATGCTGGTGTGCGCGGACGATGGTGAAGTCGACCGAGATGTCCCAGTCGATCTCCCCAGCCGCGTCGGCTTCGGCCTGGACCTGCTGGAGCAGACGTTCCCAGGTGCCATCGGCCGACCACAGCCGGTGGCGTTCGTAGATGGTCTTCCACAGACCGAACCGCTCTGGCAGATCGCGCCGCTGCTCTCCGGTCCGCACCCGGTGCAAAATCCCGTCAATCACCTGCCGATGGTCCCGCCACCTGCCGCAACGCCTGTTGCTGACCGGCAGGAACGGCCGCAGCCGTTCCCACTCGGCATCAGTCAGATCACCCCGCCCCATACCCCTACTCAACGAGCAGCCCATGCTGGAGTACGGGCGCTTACGCTCGGGGAATGGATCATAACGAGAAGATGGCGCATCTGGAGTGGTGGGCCAACCAGTCCACCTGCCTAGTAGTGCTCGATTCCTCAAAGGCGGTACTCGAAACGGCGCCGGAGCTGGCGTGTTGGTGGTGGAGGGCGGCCCCAGATCCAGGGTTTGGCGCGTGCGTTGAGCTGGGCGGTGGCGGCTCTCGTTGCGTGGTCGATTTCGTCGGGGTCGGCGAAGGGCTGTCCGGCCAGGGCCGCCTTGCGGAAGAGGCGCCACCAGCCTTCCTGAAGGTTGAGCCAGCACGCGCCGACCGGGATGAAGACGTGATGGATGCGGGGGTGGTCCTCCAGCCATTCGCGGGTGGCCTTGCTGTTATGGGAGGAGAGGTTGTCGGTGACGACCACGATGTCACCCGTGAGATTGGCGTCCTCCAGCAGTTGGAGGAACTTCTGGTAGTTGACGCTGTTGCGGAAGGCCGCGGGCATGGTGATCTCCTGGCCGTCGGCCGGCCGCAGGCCGCCGCAGACCCAGGTCTTCTCCGGCCTGCGGCTGTAGTCGAGCTCGGCCTTGACGCGGTGGCCGTCCGGTAACCAGCCCGGTGCGGGCGGGAAGGTGCGCGGGATGACGGGGCCGAGCTCGTCCGCGCAGATCACCGTGGCACCCTCCGGCGGGTCCGTGTACAGGCCGACGATCCGGGTCCTTTTGGGGAGAACTCCGGATCACGGCTGGTGATCCAGGAACGGGTACGACGCCAGCGGACACCCTCGGCCAGCAGGATCCTGCGGACCTGGGAGCGCTGGATGTCGATACCCTGGCGCCGGGCCGCCTCGGTGAGAGTGTCCAGGGCCCACTCGCCCGGGGCTCACTCGTCCTCGACCGCCAGGTCACCCCAAGGCTCCCTCACCAGCCGGCCCGGAGGGTCACAGCGGGCCAGCTCGATGATCCGCGAGCGTTCGGCCTCGGTGATACGCCTTTTGCGGCCGCATCCGGGGCAGTCTCCGAGCCCTTCCAAGCCCTGGACGCTGAACCGGTGCAGCCACTTGCGCACCGTCTTGTGATGACACCCGAGCCGGGACGCTAGGGCAGGGACACGGTGCCCTTCCCCGCTCAGCACGACGATCCTCACCCACAGGATCCAGTCCGCCGGAGCATGCCGGGCACCGGCCAGCCTCCGGACTTCCCCCTCCTCGACCACATCCGACGCCGGACGGGCCAACAACAGCTTCGGCACAGCAACTCGCCCCCGAGAAGCCCGGACCGACACCCCCACACCTCTACATCTACCCCGCCAAAACGGAATCGAGCACTAGGGCGTGTATCGGATTGTGATCAGTTTGTTCGATTCGACCTCATGGTGGGTCCTGGTCCGGTAGACCGTCATATGTGACGAGAGCGCAACTGACGGATGTGGAGTGGGAGTTCATCGAGCCCTTCCTGCCGGTAGGCAGGTTCGGGCCTTACCCCGAGCGGTTGCGGCAGCAGTTCGAGGGCGTGATCTGGCGGTTTCGTACGGGTGGGCAGTGGCGGGAGATGCCGTCCGAGTTCGGCGCCTGGCCGACTGTCCACAACCGCTTCCGTCAGTGGAGGGACGCCGGTGTCTTCGAAGCCCTGCTGGAGGCCTCGATCGCACAGGCGGCGAGGCGGGGTGAGGTGGACGTGTCCCTGGTCAGCGTGGACTCCACCACGGTCAGGGCTCACCACGACGCCGCCGGGATGCATCTGGACCCCGGCGTCCTTGCCGCCCTGGAGAAAGCCTCAGCCGAAGAGGGGAAGGCCCGGCAAAAGGGGGTGGCCCGGAAGAACAAGACGGACACGGTGGAGATGGCCTCGAGCGGGAGGCACGACGCCGCATCCGGCGCCGTCACCAGGTCCGTTTGAAAGCCGCCCTGCTCGGACGTTCCAGAGGCGGCCAGACCAGCAAGATCCACCTCGCCAGCGATCGAAAGTGCCGCCCGCTGGCCATCGTGCTGACCGCGGGACAGGCCGCCGACAGCCCGCAGTTCATCCCCGTGCTGAAGAAGGTACGCATCCGGCAGAGCATCGGCCGCCCTCGCACCCGGCCTGACGCGGTCGCCGCGGACAAGGCCTACTCCTCCCGCGGCAACCGCGCTCATCTGCGGAAACGACGCATCAAAGCAGTCATCCCAGAGAAGAAGGACCAGGCCGCCAACCGGAAGAAGAAAGGCAGCACCGGCGGCCGGCCCGTCAGCTTCGACCCCGATCTCTACAAAGAACGCAACACCGTCGAGCGTCTGATCAACAAAATGAAGGCCTGGCGAGGCATCGCCACTCGATACGACCAAACCCCGGCAAGCTACCTCGCCGGCCTCCACCTCCGTGCCGCGATGATCTGGATCAAAGACCTCACCCGCAGCACCTCTTGATCACAACCCAATACGTTCCCTAGACGCGCCCAGCGACCTCGGCCCGGTTTCCCCAGCACAGGCCGCCACGGGAATACTGAGTACATGGCCGTGACACAACAACTCGCCCGAGTGAGCGGGGCATACATCACTCGGTGCCGCGCTTCGGCAGCAGTCAGCCCAGACGCTGATCCCGAGTGGGACCCGCCTGCCGAGGATTGGATCGACCTCGACTGGTCCCCGCGCTTTCTCCGCGATGCCTGCGAGCTCGCAGGGGTGGATTCGCCCACGTTGGAGGCCCTCAACTATGCGCTGAACGGTGATGCGAGCGTCGACGTGTCGGTGCTGAGCCATCCGGAAGCAACAGGTGGCTTCGGGCCCACTCCCACGGCTCTCACGCCGGCCTCCGTGGCCGACGTCGCAGCGAAACTTGCTGGGCTGGACTGGGACAGGGTGATGGCCGAGATTCCGGCAGACTGCCGCGAAACCATCGCTGGCGGCGACTTCAGCGGTGACCCATTGGCCTACCTGACGACCCACTTCATGGCGCTGAGGGACTTCTACGTGGAGGCCGCACAACGAGGGCTGTTCGTCGTTTCGTGGTGGGACTGAAGGAGATTCCTCGTAGTTCAGAGAAGGTGCGATGAGTGCCCATTCTTCGTCGGTGGTGTCGGAAGGATAGCGGAATGCGCGCATAGAGAAGGAGAAGGGGCCGGTCCCGGGGATGCGGCCGACGGGCCGGGACCGGCCCCTCCTTCTCCTTCGTGGTGGTGCGGTCCGCCGCTTCGGCTACTGGATCTGCGGGCGGGCGATCATGTCCAGTGCGCTTTGGACCGCGTTCATCTGGGCGACGACGCACTTCACCCAGCGGCTCTTGGGAAAGAGCTTGGCGTGCGGTGCCAGGACACCGGTGATGACCCGACTGATCTGCGTGAACTTCACGTCAGCCCACTGCTGTTCCCACTCCTCCAGCGCGTCGAGGTCCAGGCAGAAGTGGTAGCCGTGCTCACCCGACCACACCAGCGGCGGCCAGTCCTTCTCCCCGGCCAGTTCACGGAAGGCGGCCAGCCCGCGGACCAGCTGGGACCCGGGCAACTCGGTGACCGCCATCAGCCGGGGCTTCTTCAGGCCGGCCGGGGTTTCGACTGCCCAAGACAAGCCCAAGCGCCTACCGGAGGCCCAGCCACCCACCCCGCTTAAGGGATCGCAGAGAATCAACGTGTTGCTTTCCTCTCTGACGCTCGTTGATGTGGTATGGGCATATCGAAGTCGGTGCACGAGCAACTCGCGGTGAGGTTCGCGGTGTTGTTCCCGCACCTGGATGAACGGCAGCGTCGGTTGGTGATGGGGGCCGAGGCCCGCATCCTGGGACATGGTGGGATCCGGGCTGTTGCCCGGGCCGCTCAGGCCAGCGAAGCCACTGTCCGCAAAGGCGTTGTCGAGCTCGAGGCCGGGGAAGCCCCGCTGGGCCGAGTCCGCCGGCCAGGCGGAGGCAGGAAGAAGGCCGCCGAGCTGGACGCGGGCTTGCGGCCCGCACTGCTTGCCCTGGTCGAGCCCGATATGCGGGGCGATCCGATGTCGCCTCTACGTTGGACGGTGAAGTCGACCAGAACACTCGCCGCCGAACTCACCCGCCAGGGGCACCGTGTCTCGGCCGACACCGTCGGCGACCTGCTGCGTGAGGAAGGCTTCAGTCTGCAGGCCAACGCCAAGACAATCGAAGGCCAGCAACATCCGGACCGCGATGCCCAGTTCCGTTACCTCAACGAGCGAGCCCGCGATCACCGGGACGCAGGAGACCCGGTGATCAGTGTGGACACCAAGAAGAAGGAGTTGGTCGGCGACTACAAGAACACCGCGGGAGTGGCAGCCCATGGGCGAACCGGTAAAGGTCAAAACCCATGACTTCCCCGGTCAGGCTGACAAGGCAATCCCCTACGGCATCTATGACACGGTCGCGAACACCGGCTGGGTCAACGTCGGTACTGACCACGACACCGCTGCCTTCGCCGTCGCCTCCATCCGCCGCTGGTGGCAGGCCCGCGGCCGGCACGACTACCCACGGGCCCGGCGATTGCTGATCACCGCCGATGCCGGGGTTCCAACGGTTACCGCACCCGCGGCTGGAAGACTCAGCTGGCCGCCCTCGCCGCCGAAACCAACCTTGAGATCACCGTGTGCCACCTGCCACCCGGGACATCGAAGTGGAACAAGATTGAGCACCGGCTCTTCTCCCACATCACCATGAACTGGCGTGGCAGACCCCTGACCAGCCACGAAGTCATTGTCCAGAGCATCGCCGCGACCACGACCCGCACCGGCCTGACAGTCCACGCCGAACTCGATACCAACCCCTACCCCACCGGCATCCAGGTCAGCGACGAGGCCATCGCCGCCCTGCCGATCACCCGGCACCGCTTCCACGGCGACTGGAACTACACCCTTCACCCCCAACCTCACGTGAACGAGACACCGGTCAACAGCACAGCGGACCAGGCGCCGGCGAGCACACCACATCGCCTGACGCCGCATTCACTGCAGGCCCCGGAACTGACCGGAATGCCCCGCGAGCAGCTCAGTGAGCTGATCGACACTCTGACGCCCCAGCTGGAACTGCAACGCGAGCGGACACTCCGCATCCGCCGAGGTCATGAGCGCCTGGTGGCCCCCGGCACAGGAGCCAAAGCCAAGCTCGCTCCAGCCGACCGGGTCCTGGCCACCGTGCTCCACCAGCGCAAGCTCGCCACCATGGACCTCCTCGGTCAGCTCTTCGGTGTCACCGCCATGACCATCAGCCGCGCAAACCAGGAAGTCCGCCCCCTCCTGGAAACGCACGGCCATCACATCAACGCCTCCACCGCCCGATTCCGCACACCCACCGACATCACGACGTTCCTCGCTTCCAGCCCCACCCAAGCCAAGATCAAGTAAGCATGTTGATTCTCTGCGATCCCTAAGTGACCCGCGTCACAGCCGACTCCTGTCAGCAATCGGGGCGCCGTCTCGTTCAAGGGGCACGCGAACGAGACAGGAGCCACGCTATGAAGCACCGCATCGTCGTACTCGGCGCCGGATACGCCGGGGCCTTCGCCGCCGGAAACCTGGCCCGCCGGCTTTCCCCCGCCGACACCGAGATCACCGTCGTCAACGCCGTGCCCGACTTTGTTGAGCGGATGCGGCTCCACCAGCTCGCGGTCGGCCAGGACTTCGCGTTCCGCAAGCTCGCCGACGTATTCGCGGGCACCGGGGTGCACTTGCGCCTGGCGCGCGTCACCGGCGTCGACCCCGAGCGCAGGACCGTCGCCGTGACCGGCGAGGACGGCAACGGCGAGCTCGCGTACGACACGCTTCTCTACGCGCTCGGCAGCTCCGTAGCCCACCATGGCGTCCCCGGCGTGCCCGAGTATGCCTTCGATGTGACCGGCCTGCCCTCGGCGCTGCGTCTGCGCGAGCGCCTGGCCGGCCTGGGCGAGGGCGGCACCGTGCTGGTCGTCGGCGAGGGGCTGACCGGCATCGAGGCCGCCACCGAGTTCGCCGAGTCCCGGCCCGATCTCTCGGTCGTGCTCGCTGCCCGTGGCGAGCTGGGCGCCTGGCTCTCCCCGAAGGCCCGCCGTCACCTGCGCCAGGCCTTCGACCGGCTCGGCATCACCGTCCACGAGCACACCGGCATCGAGGCCGTCAAGCCGGCACGGGCGATCGCCGCCGACGGCAGGTCCATCCCGGCCGATGTGACGGTGTGGTCGGCCGGGTTCGCCGTGCACCCCATCGCGGCCGCCAGCGGCCTGGAGATAGCCGAGACCGGCCAGATCGTCGTCGACCGCACCATGCGCTCCGTCTCGCACCCGGACGTCTACGCCGCCGGTGACTGCGCCTACGCCATCGGCGAGAACGGCCGACCGCTGCCGATGTCCTGTGCCTCGGCCGGCTTCACCAACATGCAGGCGACCGCCGCCATCATCGCGCGCCTGACGGGCGGCAAGGTCCCGACCACCGGCCTGAAGTACTACGGCAACCACATCAGCCTCGGGCGGCGAGACGCGATCTTCCAGATGGTGGACGAGGACGTCCGGTCGAAGTCCTGGTACCTGGGCGGCCGGACCGCCGCGCGGCTCAAGTCGGGCGTCCTCAAGGGAGCCGGGTGGAGCATCGCCCACCCGACCTTCGGCATGCCGAAGCGCAAGCACCGCCTGGCCACCACGCCCGACCAGCCCTGTGCGAAGGTCGCCGCATAGGCTGCTCCGCATGGACAGTGCAGCCATCGATCGGTTCGAGGCCGGCCGGAGCCGGCTGGCCTCGCTCGCGTACCGTCTGCTCGGCTCGGCGGCCGACGCCGAGGATGCCGTGCAGGACGCGTTCTTGCGCTGGCAGGCCGCGGACCGGGAACGTATCGAGGTGCCGGAGGCCTGGCTGACCAAGGTCGTCACCAACCTCTGCCTCGACCGGCTCCGCTCGGCGCAGGCGCGCCATGAGCGCGCTGCCGGAGACTGGCTGCCCGAGCCGCTCCTCGAGGGCGACCCCATGCTCGGCCCTGCCGATACTTTCGAGCAGCGCGAATCGGTGTCCTTAGCCGTACTGACCCTCATGGAGCGCCTCTCGCCGGTCGAGCGGGCCGCTTACGTCCTGCGCGAGGCATTCTCGTACCCGCACGCCGAGATCGCCGGGATCCTCGACATCACCGAGTCCGCGAGCCAGCAGCATGTCCACCGGGCCCGACGCCGGGTCGCCGCCGAGCGCCGCGGCGGCGACGAGGTGGACCCCGCGTCCGCGCGCCGGATCACCGAGGAGTTCCTCGCCGCCGCCGTGTCGGGGCGCACCGAACGGCTGGTGGCAATGCTCACCGCCGACGTGATCGCGGTCTCGGACGGTGCCGGACTGGCCAGGCGGCTGCTACGGTACAGGACGCGCGAGCGTGTCGCCTCCTACGTGCGGGCCGGCTTCAAGCCCACTCCGGCGAAGCGACGGCTGGCCGGCGGCTCCCCTGCGTTCCACATCGCGCTGGTCAACGGCTCCCCGGCCGTCGTCGCCGTGGTCGACGACCGGGTCGTGGGCGCCGTGGCGTTCGAAGTCAGCGACGGCAAGGTCGCGTCCCTGCGCGGCATCGCCGCCGCGGACCGGCTCGCGCGCCTCAACGAGGCCTGGCGGCAGCACGAACCCGACGCGCCGGTCATCAACGCATGGTGACCAGAGCCACCGGAATCCAGTGACCTGAGCCGGAGCGAGGCGCCGGCGCAGCCATCAAAGCGCGCCGCGGAGACTACCGGCGCAGGCCAGGGCCTGAGACGACGGTCGGGGGGTGGGGTGGCAGGGCTCGGACGGTGGCCATCCCCGCCGTCAGATTCGCCGCCGTAGCACGGTCAGGCCGGCCTGCCGCATCAATGTGAAACGACCACGTTGAGCGGACCGTCTGCCCCTTCCACTGCGTCAGGTACTGCTCGCACGGGTGATCCACCCGCACCCCAGCCCCCGCAGGCTGCCGCCGGAGCTGGTGCAACGGTGGTGCGCTGTACGGCAGATGGGGGGCGGGTGCGGATGCGACAACAAGAACACGGGGGCCGGGATGCCCCCGCTGGGTGAGCCAGTGCGCGGTCTCGAAGGCCAGCAGCGCGCCCAGGCTGTGCCCGAAGAAACCCCACGGCACACTGTCATCCCGGCCGGCCAAGGCGGGGCCGAGCATCTCGGCCACGGACTGCGCGCTGCGCAGCGGCGGTTCGCTCAGGCGGTTGTCCCGGCCGGGCAGCCGTACCGCGGCGATCTGGACACCTTCCGGAGCCGCGGTGGCCCAGCTCCCCGTCCCGAGCTGTTTCCTCGCGGTCACGTGCGGCACCGGGGAACCGAGGGGCTCGGCGAGCGGATGTCCGGCTGGTGGTTGCTTCCGCGGCCGAAGGGGACCGGCCGCCGGGCGTGCGGGAGCATACGCGGCGCCGTCCCGGGCCACGGCCACCCGGCGCAGGGCGATGTCATGCGCGGCCTGCCGGTCCAGCTTTCCGCCCACGGTGCGCGGCAGCGCAGGAACGGTCAGCACGTAGGCGGGAGTCATGTAGGACGGCAGCCGGGCACCACACCAGGCGTGCGACTCGTCTTCCAGACCGGCCGCTTCCATCCCGCAGGCGACCAGGGCGACCAAGCGGGTGCTCAGGTCTCCGCCTACGGGCACGATGAGAGCCTCCTCCACCTTGGGATGCGCGGTCAGATGCGCCTCGATCTCCTCCGGTTCCACCCGGTTGCCACCGACCTTGACCTGAAGATCCCTGCGGCCCGCGAAGCTGAACAGCCCACCCGGCTCCCGGCGCAGCAAGTCGCCGGTGCGCAGGACGCGCTCACCGCACCGGGGCCGTCCCGGCAGCGGCACCAGGGCCCGACGGGTGGCATCGGGGTCCTGCCAGTATCCGCAGAACAACGCGGTGCTCCGCAGGAAGAGCTCACCAACCCCGCCGGTGCCGACTGCACAGCCCGCCTCGTCGAGTACGAGCATCTCCGCGCCGGGATACGCGGGACCGACCGGCACCTGCCGCAGGTCGTCCGGGAACGGATCGGGCAGTTCCAGGAAAGAGCAGGCGATCGACTCCGACTGCCCGAAGACGTTGATCAGCCGCACCCCCGGCCGTGCCCGCCGCAGCGCATGCACCAGAGCGACAGGATAGGACTCGCCACCGAGCAACACCCCCGCAGACAGGTGCATGCACGCAGCGCGTCCGCAGCATGCCTCAGCACCGGCGGCCAGATCGAGGGGACACCACTCACCCAGGTGCCCCGCTGGCGCGCCAGATAGCCCACGAAACGCCGAGGGTGACGCAGCAGCATCCGCGGGACCTGGACCACCGTCGCGCCCGCACCCGCCGCCCACCCGAGGTCGAGCAGCGAGAAGTCGAAGTTCAGCGGGGCGAAAGAAACGATGCGGTCCTGGGAAGAGACCGGCGCCTGCCAGGCCATCCCGCGAAAGAAGGCCAACGCCGCCCGGTGAGTCATCATGATGCCCTTGGGCCGCCCGGTGGTACCCGAAGTGAAGATCACGTAGGCAACGTCATCCTCCTCGGCGCGCCGAGGACGTGCTCCGGGTACCCCGGGACACGGCCCGACACAGCCACCCGGCCGACTGACAGATACATGTGCACCGGGACGCCGGGAGCTGCTTCTTGTCCGGCGGCTACGGCATAGGCCGAAGGCCTGACCGCCTCAATGATCGCCGCCTTGCGGATCTGCGGAGCATCCGGAGCGACCGGTACATAGACGGTGCCCAGCCGCGAGCACGCCACCAGGACCACCACCGCCTGCGGGACCGGATCGCATTCGACCACGACCCTGTCCCCACGGCCGATCCCACGCTCCGCGAGCTCCCGAGCCAAGTCTTCCGCGCCGAGCGCCAAATTCTCGTAGGTCAGGCACTCGTCCTCCCGCAGCACTGCCGCGCGACCAGGCCGGGCCAGTCCTGCCTGCAAGAAGTACTCGCCAACGGTCTGGGGGCGGCTGCTCGGTGCACTGTGGATGAGCGCATTTCTGTCGCACATCGCCTATCCCTGCCTGTCTCAGCCCCGATTCCCCTCCCCGCCCCTGCTGCCGTGGCTCTCTCGTCCCGGCGGCAGCTACCCACAGCAGCCCCCACCAGCGGTTCATTTTTCAACTTGAGCCATTCCCGTCAGCACGACAAGCCCGACCGACAGGAGCGCTGAAGCACGACGAATCACTGCAAGCGGCCTCGGCGCGGCATGTGTGCCGGAGCACGCTCCGGCACACATGCGCGTCTACGCACGTGTCCCTCCCCTCGTAGTGTGGAGATGTCCGCTATGAGGAAGCTCGATGGCAGAGATATGTAAGAGGTACGACGCGGAGTTCCGGGCCGGGGCGGTCCGGACCGTCCGGGAGACCGGAAAGCCGGGCCCGCCGGCGCCGGAATCGCCGGGCACCTGCTGAACTGCCTCTCCCGTCAGGCCAACCACCTCGGACACGCCGAGGACGCCCCCGAACTCGTCCAGGCCGCCCACGTACGGCACCCGCAAACTCCCACCCGGGCGCCTGCGCGCCTTCCTGTGCACCCTGGAGGCCCGCTGCCATGCCGTCCTCGGCCACCTCCCTGAATCCGCCCGGGCCATCGGCACCGCCGCCGACGCCCTGGCCACCGACCGAGGCGAGCCCCTACCAAGCTGGGCCGCCTGGTTCGACAGCGCCGAGTACCAGGTCACCGCCGGCGTATGCGAGTCCATCGCGGCCACCCACGACACCCACCGCGCCACCCGCGCCATCGAACTGACCGAGGCAGGCACCGAGCAACGCCCCGCCGACCGCATCCGCAGCCGCGCCCTCGACCACATCGCGCTCGCCCGCGCCCAGGTCCAAGCCGGACAACTCGAAGCCGCCGACCACACCACGGCTACTGCGCTGGATCTGCTGGGCAGGGTGAACTCCACCCGCGTCACCGACCGCCTGCACGAACTCGACACCGAACTCGCCGCCACCGCGGCCAGGAAATGGGTGCGTCGCGGTACGCCGTGGCGGGGCGCTGGCGGACGCGGGCGTCGGAGGTGTGGATTTGCGGTGACGGTGAGGGTGACACCGCTGGCGATGCGCCAGTCGCTGCCGATGAGGAGGCCGGGGTCGAGGCTGATGGTGTTCCCGGTCTGCCAACGGTCGCCGAGGTGTCCAGATCTCACGCTTGTAGGAACTCGTGGAGAGCAGGAGAGTGAGGGTCGTGATCGCCTCTTCTGGATAACGGCGACGACGCCACGACAGTAGTCTCCGCGGAAAACTTCCCCCCGAAGATCTCGATCACCAAAGGCCCAGGTTGTTTGGGACAGTGAGGAAGGAAGGGATCACTATGGGCAGACGCGCGTTTCGGTCCTGCCGAAGAGCGTTTGCAATACTGCTGGGAATGGCATTGAGTGCCTTCCTGGTCGGCGTAGCGCCCGCCTCGGCTGCCGGCAACGAAGATTTCAAAGCATTCAACATGTGGTTCGACGTCACCAGCCTGTCCAACACCAATGAGTGCATTCCCTCGTGGGTCACGGCACGCTACCGGGACCCGGTGTCCGGCAGCGACACATGGACCAGGCTCGTCCGGACCAACAACAACGGCTGCGAGACCGACCCGGAGCATCTTCAGAAGTTCGGCGACTTCCAGAACACCTGGAGCAAAGTCAACCTGCTGGGCGGGCCGAAGCCGGGACAGCACCTGTATTGGAAAGACCTCACGAGCCTGACGTTGACTGTGATCACTCCGAATACCCCGCCGGGGCGGCAGAAGTGCGTGAGTGTCAACAGATTCGGCATCTGGGCGCAGGACACAAACAACTACTGGCACGAGCTGTTCAATGAGCAGGTCGAGCATATTTTCTGCGACGGGTTCAACGACTTTGAAATGTTCGTCAAGCACTGAAGCGGATAGCCGTGGAGCCCTGAAGGTGGTTGGACGAGACACTTCTGAAGGGCGCTCCTCCGGGGCTCAGGTTCGGGGAACGTGCAGTGACTCGGCTCGCGCATCGCGGCTGTAGCCGTCGCACGCGGTCTCCCTGGTCGCCGGACCGGCGGCTGCGGCTTCCTGTCCGACGGGGGCCGGGTCGGGTGTGGGGACGGAACCGGGCGGCAGGATCCTCAGAGCGCGTACGGTGGTGCGGCCCGCCGCCTTGCCGGCGGCTGCGATGACCCGGGTCTGCTCCAGGCGGGCCTTCGTCACCCAGGCTACTGACTCCGGGCACACGGTGGGCCGGCCGGAGCCCCGGGTCGAAGCCGACGGCGGCGACGAGCTCGGGGCGATGGCCGTCCACCGCTCCCGCAGCGTCGCACCGGCGGCCGGGAGCGCCCAGGCCCGCTCGGTGACCAGCGCGCCGATCGCCGCGCTGAGGCGCATCAGCTCGGGCCCGTCTCAGCACACCATACGGACCGGCCGCTGGCCGCTGCTTCAACTTCGCCTTACGGCCCCGCCGCCGCGGCCCGCAGCGTGACTCGGGCCAGATCGACGCCGGACATCTCGCCGCCGCTCACACCTGCTCCCACGGGGTGTAGCCGAGGTCCAGGTGCCCGAGACCGGATAGGCGCTGCACGGTCGCGACGAGCCCCGGATGGACAGGCGCTGCGCTGACGCCTCGCCATACCGGGCGATGCGGTCGTGGACGATCTGGTGGTCGGCGGCGGCGCGATTGCGCCAGTCCAGGACCTGCTCGCGGGTCAGGTTCTCGAGGAGCAGCTCCTGGCCGTCGTCGCCGTCGGCGGGATCCTTCACCGGAGCGGCGACGACGACGGCCGGGCGGGGCCCCGCCGGGGCAACCGGGACATCGGCGGACGGCTGCGCGACCGCGGCTTCGGCGAGGGCCTGCTCCCACTCGTACGCCTTCACCCAGGCCTTGGCTGTCACGTCCTGGTGCAGCTGCCACCTGTTGGCCGCCCGGGGTCCCGGGCATCGCCGCGTCGACCGCGGCCGCACGGCGCTGGGTACGGCGGTCGGCCTGCTACTCCTCGCACCCGGGGGGCAGTCCTGGTCGGAGCCGAGAAGCACCGGGTCGTCGCACCGCACGTCGCCGCATTACTGACGCTGTGGCAGGCCAGACCGATCAGCCAGCCCACCGGGTCCTGGATCGGCCCGGTCAGCCGCATTTGGTCGGCCAGGCGCCGGGCGAGCCGGCCGGCGAGGACCAGTGGCGCATCCGCGCGGCCGGCGAACCCGACCACCCTGCCCAGCTCGCTTTCGACTCCGAGCGCGGATCCGCGTCGGGGAGACCGCGTCCCTGTTCAAGGTCGGACTCCAGGGAGATGCGGACCTCCTCGACAGCAGCCCGCTCCCACAGGGTCAGCTCAGCGCGGATCTTCTGGGCGGCGTCCGAGTAGAAGGCGTGGGCCACCGGCCACTGGCCTCGGCCAGCTTGCGGCGCAGTTCCTCGGCGACGTCCTCCGTCGCCCGTGTGAGTGCGGCCATGGCCGCAGGGTCGGACCGCATCAGGACGCGGTGACGGTACGCCTGGGTGATCTCGCGGACCCTGGTCAGGTCGTCGAGGTCGGCGGCATCCAGCTCTTCCTCGAAGCGCTGTCGGTCGCCGGTCGACGCACGCTCTCGTACTGACGTCGAAGGCGGTATCCGGATCGTTCGACGAAGGCCACGTCCTTCGTCCCCGGGAATCGGACACCTTCCAGGTCTCCTCGGTCCACTTCCCCTGGGAATCCGGCGCAGCCGCGCTCCGCTACCAGATGGCCGACGCCCCCGTCACCTTCACCGCGACCGGTGGACCGCCAGGCAGCCATGCATCCAGCGGCAAACTGGAGGGACCCGGCTGCGAACACTACGACTGCACCATCGGCAGCAGCTGCCCCGAAAACAGCCTCATCATGCTGGAAACAGCCATGAATCCCCACATGATGGGCATATGAGCAACCCAGCCACCCCCATGCCCGGGCCCGGTGGCGTTTTTCCACCTCACCCACAAGAGGGAATCCACCGGATCCGCTATCTGATGATCCGGCAGCGCCGCTTACATGGACGCGTCACCCAAGAGTCGCGTCTGGCTGGAGAGCAACTTGGACCGCCGCACCTTTCACCGCCGGCTGATGTCCTTGAGCAGCCTCGCGGCAGCCGGGACGCTGTTCGGAACGCCGGGCACCGCGGCCGCAGGCTCGCGGTACCGGAACACGGTCTCTCCACCCGCGGGGGCCTCCTGGCGGACAGTCACGGAGTACGAGCTGCCACCCGCCGATGAAACGCACGAGATCGTCAGAGTCCCGGGGCGCCCGATAGTCCTCGTGTCCCAGATGTCCAACAGCCGGCTGGTGAAGCTCCAGCTGGACTCCCGCACGGAGCAGGTGACGGCCGCCAAGGCGTTCCCCCTGGGATCCTCCGACGCGATGCTGCACGGGCTGACGGTCTCCTCGCGCCACCCCGGGCGGATCTGGGCCACGCACGAAAGCGCCGACCGTCTGCTCCTGGTGGATCCCCGGGCGGACTCCCTGGAAGCCACCCCGTGCATCGAACGGGAGATCGCCGTTCCGGGCGGTGGTCGGGGGCCGCACTACGTCAACGAGTACGGCGACACCCTGTGGGTGACCCTGAAGGGCAGCGACCAGGTCCTGGCCCTGGACCACACGCGTCCCGGCCGCCACCGCCTCTTCGACGCCGAGCCCCACCCCATCTTCGCCGCACAGCACCCGGTCAGTGGGGACTTCTACGTCAGCCAGGACACTGCGAGCTCACTGCTGCGCATCGACCCGCGCACCGGACGCACCTCCCAGATCCCTGTCCCGGTGGAGCAGGGCAGCACCCCGGTCGGCCTGATCGGCGGCCCCGGCGGCATCTGGGTGGTGCTCCTCGGCACCGCGAAGGCGGGGACCGGCACCTTCGGCCGGATCGACGCGGAAGGACGGATCCTCTGGCACCGGCTGAACCACCCGCTGGGCCGGGCGGCGTCGCTGTTGCACCTGGCCTTCGATCCGCCAGGCACCACGCGGGAGCCCGGGCTGTGGCTCCTGGCGTCGACGATCGTCTCCGAACAGGCCCGCGACCTCATCATCCGGGTGCGGTTCGACCCGTCCTGGGCGCGCGTCACCGGGGAGGAGTATGCGGCGCTGCCGACACAGTTGTGCAAGGCGCACCGCCTGCTGCCGCTGGAGAACAGCGTGCTCGCCACCGAACTGACGGGTGCCAGGGTGGCCCAGCTGATCAGCGCCGGGCACTGACAGCCGGGTTCTCGGAAGGTCCGTGCCTCTCGCGGCAGGGACTGCGCGTGCAGGGGCGAAGTGCCGTTCCCACGGTGCACAGTGCGCATGCTGACGCCCCCGTCGGCCGGCCCGGAAGTGGTGCCCCATGCCACGGCCCGACCCGGACGGCCGTCACCTCTCACGGCCGCCGACGTCACGTCCGTACCGAATGTCGGGCTCCGCCCCTACGGTGCCTGGCCATGGACACCACACGAAGAACGATTCTGCGCGGCATGGCGGCAGCACCCCTCGCCGCCGGCGCCGGCGGCCTGCTCGTACCGTCCACGGCACGGGCGGCACCCGGCGACTTCGCCCTGACGATGCGGCTCAGCCCCTCGCAGTATCACCGCGACTGGCACGACGCCGCCGATACCCTGCGCCGCCGTCTGCCCCGCGCCGACCTGGTCGAGGACGTGCTGCGGCGGGCGAAGCGCGCCGGTGGCGTCCTGAAGGGCTGGGGTGACGGACCTGTCAAGGGAGTGGAGCCGACCGGCTTCGACTACGGCTTCGCCTGGGATCCGGACACCAAGGACCCACATCGCAAGCTGGACGGCGAGACCACCCAGTGGTATCCGCAGGGGATCAGCACCAGCGTCGACGGTTACGGCGGCACGGTGGGTGGCAGGAAGGTCGTCGCGGTCAGCTGGTACGGCTACGGGAACTACGAGTACCGGGGCGCCCGGATCAGCTTCATCGACGTGACCGGTGACCCGAAGCAGCCCCGCTACGAGCATGTGCTGCTGGTGGAGCCCAGCCAGTTGCACGGCAACGACACCGCCACCTTCAAGCCAGTGGTCATGCACGCGGGCGGCGTCGCCTGGGTCGGGAACTTCCTCTACGTCGCCAACCTGCCCGGCCTGCTCGCCCCCTTCAAACAGGGCGGGGTGAGCGCCTTCGACCTCACCCGGATGGTCAAGGTACAGGGCGCGGACAAGCGCAAGGCATTCAACTACGACTACATCCTTCCGCTGCACCACCTGTACGAGAACCGGGGCGGCGGCCGGCTGCGGCACTCGCAGCTGTCGTTGGACCGCACGCGCCCCGACGAACCCCACTCCCTGGTCGTCAGCGAATTCCGGGACGACGGCCCCAGGGGCAGGGTCGTGCGCTGGAGCCTGGCCCCGACCGGCTACCTGACCGACGGGCTGTCCGACGAGGACTGGCTGTCCAAGCCCTACGTCCAGGGGGCGGTCGCGGTGGGCGGCGACGCCTACTACGCCGCCAACGTCCGTGGCAAGAAAGGCCCCAAGGACAACGAGGAGGACGGGGAGAACAGGAAACGCACCCCGAAGCCGGGACAGCTGTGGCTGCACAAGGGCCGCAAGGGCAGCCCGAAAAGGCATGGAACGCTCGCCATCGGACCCGAGGACCTCAGCTACGACGCGGGCCGGCTCTGGTGCCTGGCGGAGCATCCGCGTCTCCGGCGCGTGTACCGGATCGATCTCCGCCGCTGACCGCGTACCGCCCGGCCCCGCCCGCCTTCACCGGGATCTCGCTCACGACCCGCAGCGGACAGCCGCATGGCGGCGCACCCGGCCCGGGGGCGCGCGCGGGCGTTCCTTCCCGCGCGCACCCAGGCCCCGCCCGCCGCATCGGTGTGGCCACCGCCGTCCGGTATCGCGGCCGGCCCCGGCCGCACGTCGCAGCGTTGCCGGCCGCCCTGGTCCGGTCGGTGCGACAACCGCGCCCGACCCGTACGGGACAGTACCTGTCTAGGGCTTGTAGATGCAGGCTGCCAGCGGTGCGTGCACCTTCCAGCCCAGGTTCTCGTACAGCGAGCGGCCCTCGGGGGTCGCGCCCAGCACGCCGAGGACCGCGCCCCGCGCGACGGCGTGGTCGGCGAAGGCGCGCATCACGAAGGCGCCCAGGCCACGACGGCGATGGGTGTCGTCGGTCCCGACCTTGTCGACGACCGCCGCCCGGCCGACAACGACCATCTGCCCCCTGGCCGCGGCATCGCCCGCGGCGTCGTGCACCCGGACATGGACGACACCGTCGTGGGTCTCCACGGACACGGAGTAGCCCTCGGGGACCACCGGGTCCGTGGACCGCAGATCCACGGCCATCAGGTACCCCGTCTCGTCCTTGTCCACCGCCCAGCCCTCAGTGAGCCAGTGACCGACGTCCTCGGGCTCCATGGGGACTTTGAGCCAGGTGTGCGGCACGCTCACCGAGTCGGCAGCTGCGCGTACCGCGAACCCGTCCGCATCGGGCAGTACGTGGCGTGCCACTTGGGCGGGGTGGCCCACCTCGAGGTAGAGGCCCCAAGGCCGTTCGACCGGTGAAGGCGTGCCGCGTGACACGGCCCAGCCGGCGACCCAGGTCCTGACCAGTTCCGGAACCATCAACCCTCCGGAAGTAAGTGTCACAGTCCTGCTGCGCAAGTTACGTCAGGGCCTTACGCGCGGCATCTCCTTTTCGTACATCCGCGCGTACGCGTTCGGTAGACCCGTCCGTTGCCGACAACTCCTGCCCTCAGCTGGAGGAACATCAGAGCTCCGTGCTCGAACGGTCCCCCGGTACCTTCCCCTTCACCAAGCCCACTGGTGCCGGTCGAACCGGACACCCGCTTCGCCGAGTCCGCGGCCGGACGGTCGGTTTCCGTGCCCGCGCAGTGGAAGTGCCTCCAGCCTGTGCGCGATCGCTCTTGCCCTGGAGGCGGCTCAGATTCCCGCATCCGCCGTCGACATCAGCGGCCACCACGTCGCCACCGGGTACAGCGTGCGGGATCACGAAGGCGTCGTGCATGTGGAACGGCTCGGACCAGCCGGCAGCCACTCGCGCTACGAGCAGCACGCCGAACTCGGGCGCTGTGCGGGTACCCTCGCGGACCTCGGCCGGCAGACCCTTGAGTACCGCGGCGCGCGCGGGCAGCGTCGGCTCGAGCCGAGGCCCCGGCGTGAACACTACGGGTGGGGTCGGCGAGTTGGCACTGTCCGGGGAGTTTTCGCGGATCCGCCGACCTGAGGCTCGTATGGGACGTTCAAGGTCCCGGGCGCCTGTGCGGGGAGGAAATCAAGCTGGTCCACTTCGGCCTCTGGGAGAGGCCCGAGCGGCGCGATGGTTCTTCTACCCCTTCGGGCCAGGCTGGCCACCCGCAGAGGGAAGGCATGGTCGTCGCACCTGCGCTGATGTGCCCGACCTTGCGGAGGCGCTGACCCGGTGCGGAAGTGTCGGCCAGGTGCGCCCCGAGCCCCATGCCGGGATCGAGGAGCGGTGGCGTGAACCTACGCGTCTGGGGGTCGGCAGTCCACCCCCGTGCTGTGTCAGGTGCGGGTCAGGCTGGCCCCGGCGGCCGGGAGGTTCCAAGGCCGCTCGGTGGCCGGCGCACAGCACCCACCGATCGGGGGTCCTGTGCTCCCCCGCTCGTCCCGGCGGTCGGATGACCCTGCATGCCCGCTCCCGCGCGCACGCTGGAGGGCATGAACAAGGAATTCGCAAAGAAGCTCAGGGACACAGCCATCGCGACCGGAACTCCCCTGCCGGAACGTGAGCACTACGAGGTCACCGTGAGCAACCAGTCGACGCACGCTCTCGTACTGACGTCGAAGGCGGTATCCGGGTCGTTCGACGAAGCCCCGGACGAAGGCCACGTCCTTCATCCCCGGGAATCGGACACCTTCCAGGTCTCCTCGGTCCACTTCCCCTGGGAGTCCGGCGCAGCCGCGCTCCGCTACCAGATGACCGACGCCCCCGTCACCTTCACCGCGACCGGTGGACCGCCGGGCAGCCATGCATCCAGCGGCAAACTGGAAGGACCCGGCTGCGAACACTACGACTGCACCATCGGCAGCAGCTGCCCCGAAAAAAGCCTCATCATGCTGGAAACAGCCATGGATCCCCACATGATGGGCATATGAACAACCCAGCCACCCCCATGCGCCGCGCAATCGCCGGGCCCTCCACGCGCAGCGTGCAGCAGGGGGTCGGGGCGGCACAAGGCCGGAAGACGGTGGTTCCCCCGGGCCGGCCCTGCTCCTGCCACTAGGCGTGCGCGGCCTCGACCTCGTCCCACAGCCGGCGGCTGCCGTACTGGAACACCGTGGACGGGCCCTCCGTCGGCGACCGTGGCCTCGGTGCGGGCGAAGCGGGTTCCCCACGGCACCACAATCCGTAATGCCGGCTATCCGCAGGGGTTGGCGGTGTCAGCGGACTCGCCCGGTGAGACGAGTCCTGTCTCGTAGGCGAGGACGACGGCCTGGGCCCGGTCGCGCAGGGTCAGCTTGGCGAAGATCCGGGCCACATGGGTCTTCACCGTCGCCTCGCTGAGCGTCAGCTCACGAGCCAGTTCGGCATTGGACAGCCCCCGGCCCATGAGCGTCAGGACCTCGCGCTCGCGCGGCGTTAGGGCGTGTATCGGATTGTGATCAGTTTGTTCGATTCGACCTCATGGTGGGTCCTGGTCCGGTAGACCGTCATATGTGACGAGAGCGCAACTGACGGATGTGGAGTGGGAGTTCATCGAGCCCTTCCTGCCGGTAGGCAGGTTCGGGCCTTACCCCGAGCGGTTGCGGCAGCAGTTCGAGGGCGTGATCTGGCGGTTTCGTACGGGTGGGCAGTGGCGGGAGATGCCGTCCGAGTTCGGCGCCTGGCCGACTGTCCACAACCGCTTCCGTCAGTGGAGGGACGCCGGTGTCTTCGAAGCCCTGCTGGAGGCCTCGATCGCACAGGCGGCGAGGCGGGGTGAGGTGGACGTGTCCCTGGTCAGCGTGGACTCCACCACGGTCAGGGCTCACCACGACGCCGCCGGGATGCATCTGGACCCCGGCGTCCTTGCCGCCCTGGAGAAAGCCTCAGCCGAAGAGGGGAAGGCCCGGCAAAAGGGGGTGGCCCGGAAGAACAAGACGGACACGGTGGAGATGGCCTCGAGCGGGAGGCACGACGCCGCATCCGGCGCCGTCACCAGGTCCGTTTGAAAGCCGCCCTGCTCGGACGTTCCAGAGGCGGCCAGACCAGCAAGATCCACCTCGCCAGCGATCGAAAGTGCCGCCCGCTGGCCATCGTGCTGACCGCGGGACAGGCCGCCGACAGCCCGCAGTTCATCCCCGTGCTGAAGAAGGTACGCATCCGGCAGAGCATCGGCCGCCCTCGCACCCGGCCTGACGCGGTCGCCGCGGACAAGGCCTACTCCTCCCGCGGCAACCGCGCTCATCTGCGGAAACGACGCATCAAAGCAGTCATCCCAGAGAAGAAGGACCAGGCCGCCAACCGGAAGAAGAAAGGCAGCACCGGCGGCCGGCCCGTCAGCTTCGACCCCGATCTCTACAAAGAACGCAACACCGTCGAGCGTCTGATCAACAAAATGAAGGCCTGGCGAGGCATCGCCACTCGATACGACCAAACCCCGGCAAGCTACCTCGCCGGCCTCCACCTCCGTGCCGCGATGATCTGGATCAAAGACCTCACCCGCAGCACCTCTTGATCACAACCCAATACGTTCCCTAGTGCGGCCAGGTCGCGGTGGACGGCCGGGGCCGCGGGAGCCGGACCGGCCGCCGGAGCGGCGGAGGCGAAGCGCTCCACAAGGCGGCGGGTGATCGAGGGTGCGAGCAGCGCGTCACCGGTGCCGACCAGGCGCACGGCAGCGGCCAGATGCGCGGGGGTGACGTCCTTGAGCAGGAAGCCGCTGGCGCCGGCGGCGAGGGCGGCGTAGACGTACTGATCGAGGTCGAAGGTGGTCAGCATGATCACCCGGCAGTCCGGGTCCTGCGCGAGGATGCGCCGGGCGGCCTCCAGGCCGTCCATGACGGGCATCCGGATGTCCATCAGGACGACGTCGGGCCGCAGCCTGCGCACGGCGGCCACCGTCTCGGCCCCGTCACCGGCCTCGCCCACCACGTCGATGCCGCGCGCGGTCAGGATCATGCGGAAGCCGGTGCGCACCAGCTCCTGGTCGTCGGCGATCACGACGCGTGGGGCGGGCCCGGTGTGCGTCGTCATGGCCGGTCCAGCGGGATCCGGGCGCGGACGCGGTAGCCGCCGCCAAGGCGACGGCGGGCGTCCAGGTCGCCGCCGTAGACGGCGACCCGCTCCCGCAGGCCGAGCAGCCCGCGTCCCGCTCCGTCCGCCTGGCCCCGGCCCGGCTCCTTCTGTGCGGGCGCGCCGCCCGACAGGACGCTCGGTCCGCTGTTCAGCACCTCGACGCGCAGGTAGTGGTCCGTGTACCGCACCGTCACCTCGGCCTTCGCCTCGTCCCCGTGTTTGAGTGCATTGGTCAGGCCCTCCTGGATGATCCGGTAGGCGGTGACGTCGATCCCGGTCGGCAGCGGGCGCGGCTCACCCGAGATTCGTATCTCAACGGGCAGGCCGGCGAAGGCGATCCGGTCGATCAGCGGGCCGAGCCGGCTCAGGCTCGGCTGCGGCGACAGGTCCACGCCGTACGGCTCGTCCTCGCCGTTCTGCGCGGGCGCGAGCAGGCCGAGCAGGTGGCGCAGCTCGGTCATCGTGTTGCGCCCGGCGGTCTCGACGGCGCTCATCGCCGCCGCCGCTTCCTCGGGCATGGTGGCCAGCACCTCGCGGGCGGCCCCGGCCTGGATCACCATGACGCTCACGTTGTGGCTGACGATGTCGTGGAGCTCGGCTGCGATCCTGGCCCGCTCGGCGTCCACCGCGGTCCGCGTCGCGCTCTCCCGTTCCCGCTCGAGGAGCCAGCCCCGCTCCTCGATGGCCGCCCGGTGCCGCCGCCGCGCCCGCGCCGCCGCCGCACACAGCCACCCGGCGGCGCCGACTGCCGCCATCAGGGCGATGACCAGCCACATCGTCCAGGATTCCCCCACCGGATCATCTTCGCAGGTGCCCCGGCGTGCCGCGCATCGCCCCCCCCCCGATGCAGCGCCGTACATCTCCGGGATGACCTCCCCGGACGGATACATCCGGGGGGTGACGCCCGGTCATCGGTCCCGGCCTAGGTTCGAGCCATGACAACTGATCATGACGGTGCCCGGCAAGTAGTGGTGCGGCTGGACGGCGTGCACAAGGAGTACGGCGACGCGAAGGCCCTGGACGGCCTTTCGCTGGAGATCCGGGCGGGCGACGCGGTCGCCGTGATGGGCCCCTCCGGCTGCGGCAAGTCCACCCTGCTCAACATGGTGGCCGGCCTGGACCGGCCGACGTCGGGCACGGTCGAGGTGCAAGGTCACGACCTCGGGAAGCTGAACGAGACCGGCCTGGCGCTGTTCCGGCGGCGGAACGTCGGCATGATCTTCCAGTTCTTCAACCTCATCGACGACCTGCCCGTCCTGGACAACGTGGCGCTGGCCGCCCAGCTGACCGGCACCCCGGCCCGCCTGGCGCGCCGCCGTGCCCTGGAGCTCCTGGACGAACTCGGTGTCGCCGAGCGCCGGAACAACTATCCGGCGACACTGAGCGGCGGCGAGCGCCAACGCGTCGCCGTGGCACGGGCGTTGATGAACCGCCCGGCCCTGCTGCTGGCCGACGAGCCGACCGGCGCCCTCGACAGCCGGTCGGGCGAGCAGGTGATGGACCTGCTGATCGACCTCAACCAGATCGGCCAGACCCTGCTGATCGTCACCCACGACCCGCAGCTGGCCACCCGCTGTGCCAGCCGCCTGGTCGAAGTCGCCGACGGCCGGGTCGCCCGCGAGAGCGCGCTGGAGGCGACCGCGTGAGCGCCGTGTGGAGGGCCTCGCGCGCGGCCGTGAAGCGCCGCCGGCTCCAGACCTTCGTCATCGGACTCGTCGTGCTCTGCTCCACCACGACCGTCCTGCTCGCACTGGCTCTGCTGACCGCCGCCTCGAGCCCCTTCGACAAGGCATACGCCGCGCAGCGCGGCGCCCACACGGTGGCGGGCTTCGACACCACGAAGGTCTCGCCGGAGCAGCTGGCGCGGACCGCCCGGCAGCCCGGGGTGGAGGCCGCGGCCGGACCGTTCGGCCAGGCCGTCGTCGACATCCCCAAGGACTGGCTCTGGATGGCGGGCGGCACCCTCAGCGTGGTGGGCCGGGCCGACCCGGCGGGCCCCGTGGACCGGATCGACCTGCTTGAGGGCCACTGGGCCACCGCACCCGGCGAGATAGTCGTCAACTGGTCCGCCCAGGGCTCCCCCGGCACCGCACTCCTCGGCACCGAGCTGGAGACCCCCGGCGGGGGGACGCTGACCGTCGTCGGATTCGCCACCAGCATGAGCAAGTCGGCGAGCGCCTGGGTCTCGCCCGAGCAGATGGCCGCACTGCACCCGACCTCCGCCCAGATGCTCTACCGCTTCACGGACTCCGCCACGGAGGCCGAACTGAGCGCCGGGCTGGCCCGGGCCACCGCGGGACTGCCCAAGGACTCGCTGACCGGCACACAGACCTACCTCACCCTCAAGCATGCCTTCTCCGCGATGGCCGACTCCTACCTCCCGTTCATGACGCTCTTCGGCGTCCTCGGCCTGCTGGTCTCCGCCCTGATCGTCGGCAACGTGGTCAGCGGCGCGGTCGTCTCCGGCTACCGGCACATCGGGGTCCTCAAAGCCCTGGGCTTCACCCCGAACCAGGTCGTCGCCGTCTACCTGACGATGCTCTCCGTACCGGCCGCGGCGGGCTGCGTGCTCGGCACGCTGGCCGGCAACGCGCTGGCCGGGCCGATCCTGAAGGTCGCGTTCACCGGCATCGACGTGGGCCGGGCCTCGGTCGGCGAGATCAGCCCGTGGGTGTCGGTGGCCTGCCTCGTGGGCATGCCCGCCCTCGTCCTGCTCGCCGCGCTGGTGCCCGCCCTGCGCGCCCACCGGCTGCCCGCCGCACGGGCCATCAGCGCGGGCGGCGCGCCGCGGACCGGGCGCGGACTGCGCGTCCAGCGGATGCTCGGCGCCACCCGGCTGCCGCGCCCGGTCAGCCTGGGCCTGGGCCAGCCCTTCGCCCGCCCCGCCCGCACCCTGCTGACCCTGGCGGCCATCGTCCTCGGCGTCACCACGGTGACCCTGTCGACCGGGCTGACCAGCACTCTGCTGGCGTACGGCGAGGTCGGGAAGGAGGACGGCGGCGCCCGCATCCACGTGACGACCGGGGGGTCGGGCCCCGACCGGACACCGCCGCGCCTCGGTGACGTGCAGATCGAGGAACGGCTGCGCTCCCTGCCGGGCGCCAAGGGGGTACGGGCCCGCGCACTGTCCCAGGCGAACATGACCGGGCAGACCCAGCCCGTCTTCGCCGACTTCTACCGCGGCGACGACTCCGTGTACGACCACACCATTGTCAAGGGCCGGGCGCCGGCCGCGGCGGGCGAGATCGCGGCCGGGCCGGCGTTCCTGACCCAGCGCGGGCTGAAGCTCGGCGACCGGGTCACGCTGGAGCTGAACGGCCGGAAGATCACCGCGACCGTCGTGGGCCAGGTCATCGAGGGAAACGCCCGTGCGCTGGAGGCCAGTTGGGAGAGTTATGCCCGGCTCGCACCGGACGCCCATGCCACCGAGTACACGGTGCGGCTCGCCCCCGGCGCCGACGCGCGCGCCTACGCCGACGCGGTCGCGGCACTCGACCCGGCCCTGCACGCGTCGGTGATGGACTCCGGCAACGCCGGCACCGCCACCGTCATCACCTTCGCCACGGTGTTCACGGTGCTGCTGACCCTCGTCGCCTCGCTCGGCGTCTTCAACACCGTGCTCCTCAACACCCGTGAGCGGCGCCGGGACCTGGGCATGCTCAAGTCGATCGGCATGACGCCCCGGCAGGTGGTGGTGATGACGGTGACCTCGGTCGCCGGGCTCGGCGCGGTCGGCGGGCTGCTCGGCATCCCGCTCGGAATCGCGGCCCACCGCCTCGTCGTGGACCATGTCGGAGTGATCGACTTCCCGGAGTACATGAAGGACGTGTGGCATGCCCCGCAGCTGGCCGCCATGCTCCTGGCGGGTGTGACGATCGCGGTCCTCGGCGCCCTGGTCCCGGCCCGGTCGGCGGCCCGCATGACCATCGCCGCGGTGCTGCACACCGAGTAGATCATCCGTCAGCACCAGTCTCTGGAACCGGCCCAAGGCAGCCGACGGCGTCAGCCGTCGGCCGGCCGGCTCCACGGGTACGCCCGTGTACTGCTGACCGTCGCGGGCAACGACACCGCCGAGGGCCACCTGTCGGGCGGCCCGGTCTCCTTCAGGTCCGCGCGGAACCACGCCGCCCCCGTCTTCGGCAACCCCGCCCACGGGGCCGCCCGGCTCCTGGCTCACGTCCAGCACGACAAACGAGCCGACCACTACCACGCCATGGTCACCATCGCCTGCCTGCTGTTACGGCTCACACCATGACTTTGCGGACACGCCCTAGTGGTGGGGGCTGGGGGTGCGGGGGGCCAGGTGCAGTAGGAGGTGGCGAGGGCGGTGGACGGCGGACAGGGGCTGGGGGCGGATGTCGGTACCTGGGGCGCATTCCACCCGCCATCGCTGAGTGAGGGTGGCCAGGGTCAGGGTGGTCTGGGCGAGTGCGTAGGTGTCGCCCAGGCAGCGGCGGGCGCCCGCGCCGAAACCGGTGAACTCGCCCCGGGGCGGCACTCCGGGGCGCTCACCCGCGAAACGGTCGGGAAGGAAGTCGGCGGGGCGGGGATAGAGGGCCGGATCGTGGTGAAGGGCGGGCGGGCTGATGACGAGGGTGGTGCCCAGGGGCAGGTAGCGGCCGGCGAGGTTCAGCGGGCGGGTCGTGACGCGGGTGAACAGCCATGCCGGCGGGTACAGGCGCAGGGTCTCGCAGATCATCTGGCTGGTACGGGGCAGATGAGGCAGGTCCCGGTAAGCGGGCGGGCGGCCGGCCAGCACCTGGTCGATCTCGTCGTGAAGACCGCGCGCGACACGGGGATTACAGGTCAGGGCGTACAGGGCCCAGGTCAGAGCGGCGGCGACAGTCTCAGCGCCACCCAGGAGCATGGTGATGACCTGGTCATGGAGCTCACCGTCACTCAGTGCGGAGCCCTCCTCCCTGGCCGCGACCAACGCCGACAGAAGATCCCCGCGGTCCTCGCGCTCGCCCTGGCAGGGGCCTTGGTGAGCGGCAGTGGTGTACTGCCGCTCACCAGCGCTGAGGTAGCCGGTGATGAGCTGGTCCACACAGCCGTGGAGACCGGCCAGAGCATGGGCGTAACGGCGGTTGGCGGGCAAGGGCAGACGCTGGAGGGCGGCGGGGACGAAGATACGGCGGAAGAGACCGGCGAGAGCGGTCTCGAAGAAACGCTGCAGCCGCGCCACCTCGTCCTCGCCGACACAGGAGGAGAAGAGCGTACGGGTCACCGTGCGCAGGGCGAGACCGAACATCGCGGGAAAGGCGTCGACGGTCTCCCCCGGCCGCCACTCGGCCGCCAGGCGCAGAGCCTCATCCACCATGACACCGGCGTAGTCCTCGATACGGGCACGCTGGAAAGCAGGCTGCACAAGACGCCGCTGACGACGGTGATCACCATACGGGCAACTGCCCAGCCCATTACCGACAAGATCACGCAATCGGGCGAACAACGGCCCACCCTTGTCAAAAGTACGGTCGTCAGACAGGACGCGACGCAGGAGCTGAGGATGGCAGGGGACGTGGGCACGGACGCGTCCGAGACGGATCTCGACGAGATCACCGTACTGCGGGAGGGAGCTGAGGAAGGGCAGAGGACGGTGGAGCAGGGGCCAGGCATGACCAACGAGGGGCAGGGCTCCGGGAGCGTGCGCGGCGACGTATACGGGTCTTCCAGACATAGACGGTCCCTCAAGCCAAGGGGGGTGAACTACCGGCAGTGGGACGAACGAACACGCAGGAACACGCAGAGCGGCACGAAACAGACGAGAACACAGAGAACGGGTGGGAACGCAGAGAGCGCGCGGCTAGGTTTTCCGCTATTCCGGACGACCAAACTCAGGATCCTCCCGATTTCTCCCACTCGTTACCTCCACCCGGCCACGGAACACACTCCGCTCACCCACAGCAACTCCCCTACTGTGGACGGGCTTTCGCAGGCGCACGCCGAACACTCCACGCGCCCCCCGGAAGGGGCAGCAAGCCAAAAGGCCAGAGACCAGGGCAGGAGCAGGGACAGAGACCAAGGCGGAGGCCAGGGGCACGAAGGGCGACGGCAGGGGAGAGTGCCCGGCTCCCGCCAGGGGGAGAAGTCAGCGTCCTGCTGGTAGCCGGTGCGGCGAACCCTCGATCCTCGGAAGGCAGGGAGCAGCGCGTAGACGACGCGCTTAGCGCTCCGGCGTTGTCCACCGTCGCGGCGTAGCCCTCGATCGTGTTCGACCCGGCGATCGCCCGCGCGTCATTCCGCCGCAGCTGACCGGACCAGCGCGGCCGCACCCGCAGCTGGTGCCGAAGACGTACCCGTATCTCCTCGATCTCCGTGAGGGTCCGGTGGTCATCGGCCTCCAGCGCCGGCGTCTTGTACAGCATGGCCCGATGACGTCATGACTGGAACGCCATGCCAAAACGCCGGGGTCGGCTACGGGCCCTTGTGTCAGCGCCCCTATGTGGGGCAGAGGTCAGGGTTCGTCGTTCGTGGCGCGTTCGCCTTCGGCCTGGGAGGGCGTGGTGCGGGTGGTGTCGGGGTGGTGGTGTTCCCTGGCCTGGGACTCGTCCTCGTCTTCCGGCAGGCGTTCGCCTTCGGCCTGTGACGGAGTGGTGTACTCGCTGATGACGCCTCCTCGCGGTCGGTGCGTGTGCACGCGTTTCGGAGCGTAGCGCCTCCGGGCGGGGACACCGGGGAGCGTGAGGGTGGTGTGGTCCGTTCAGGGGCATACGGGGTGGGTGCCGGGCACGCCGGTGGGGATGGCGGGCGTGTCCGTCCGGCCGGGCCGGTCTGCCGCACCGGGCGGGCAGGGCCCCGCGGGGGTGCGAGGCGGCGTGCGGCGGGCCGGGGCCGGGACGCCCGTACGCCCCCGCGTGGGGTGCGTGACGGGTTCCCAGGCCCGGCCGGGCGGGTGACCTGCCCTGCCGCTGTCAGCGGTAGGTGTACAGCCACCACTTGTGGTGTTCGTCCTTGCAGGAGAAGTAGTGCCAGCGGCCGTGGTCCTGGCCGTACTTCCCCGCCTTGTAGCAGGACTTGTAGGAGGAGTACGGGCCGTACTTGCCGGATGGGCGCTCCTGGAGCACCGTGGCGCTCGTGCTCGCGATGCCCTGCTGCGGGGCGGCGACGGCCGCTCCCGCCGCGCCGCCAAGCAGCATGCCTGCCGCGGCCAGGGCGATCGCGGGTCCGGTCCGCAGGGTTCGTGCGTTCATGAGGGGTGTTCCTCTCGTGTGCCGGGCTCCCGGCCCCGCCGGTGTGCGGGGCGCCGGTAGTGGAGCGCCGGATCCCTACCGTAGGAGGGCCCGTGTCCCGGGCGCATGGGAGCGCGGCCCCATCGAGGTCCTGCTGGTGACGCGGACGGAGTAGGGCGTGTCGGGGCGGGGCGGGGCGGGTGTAGAGTCCGTGGCTTCGTGCGCACCGAGACCTGCGGAAACGTTGGGATCCGGGCTTGACGCGCACTGAACGCGTCTGCTGGGAATGCGCATTCTGCTTCATGTCGCCCTGTGCGGTGGTCGCGGTGTGTTGTCGTCGCAGAGGGCAAGGAGTCAGGACACGCACGGCGCCTCGGTGGTCGAGTCCGGCCTGGCCTGCGACGTTCGGCCGACGACGCCGCGCGTGGCGAACTCGGCGTCATGGGTCCCGGACGAATGGGTGCGATCTGCTCACCGAGGATGCTGGAGGGCGGTAGCGAGGTCGTCGAGGTGCTTCGCGACCGGGCCCAGGGTGAGCAGGCCGCTGCCTGCCCCGGCCAGCTCCGCCGTTGCGGGGGCGAGCTCCGTGAAGGCGCGCTCCATCGTCTTCCGGTCGCCGACGGCGATCGCGGCTCGTGCGGCAAGGCACCATAGGGCTTCGAACATCAGGTCGCGGGGCGGTTCCGGGAGCCGGCGCAGGGCTGCCGTGACCTCACCGCCGCGGTCTTGGGCCAGCAGCACCAGGGGGCGGGTCCAAGGCTCATAGGGTCCCCAGTCGGTGCGTTCGTCGGCCTGGGCGGGCTGTGCGTGCCGCAGGCGCAGGGACAGCAGGGCGAGCGGCAACAGCCCGCGTTCCAGTCCGGGCATGCCGGCTCCGTTCAGTTGCTCTGCGGCGTCCTGGTAGGCCGCCTCCGCCTCTGCAACCGATGTCCCGCCGCTCTCGGCGAGCCGCAGCGCCCGATACCAATGGGTGAACACGCCGACCAGCGGCAACTCGTGACGCTCGGCCAGGCGGTCTGCGCAGGCCGCGTGTCCGTCGGCTGTGGCGAAGTCCGCGAGCGCGCTTCGGGCCTGGAGTCGGATGAGGTGTCCGAGCACTTCGTAGGCGGCCATGCCGTGTCGGGCGGACAGGTCGACGAGCTCGGCGCCGATCTCGTCCCGGCGCGGGGCCAGACCCGCGCGGTGGAAGGTCTGCATGAACACGCCGTTAAGGGCGAACGCCAGTAGCGCGGGGTCGTCCAGGCGGCGGGCGATCTGCTCTGCCTGCCGGGCGGCATGGGGCCCGAGTGCTGAGCGGGTGCCGCGTGACTCCAGGGCGATCGTGGCCAGGAGGCGGGCTCGCGCCGTCGGGTGCGCACCCGGCCGGAGGGCGCCCAGGGTGCGCTCGGCCGCCGCCACGACACACGCGGCCTGCTGCGGGTCGTCGGCCCGGGTCCAGATCGCCGGGACGTCGTAGGCGCCGATCACGCGGGCGGTGAGTTCCGCGTCGCCCAGCTCCTCCGCCGCCGTGATGGCCGCCAAGCGGTGCTGACGGGCGGCCTGAAGGCCCCCGCCCCCGGTCACCGCGAGATCGCGCAGCAGGCCCACCGTCGACTCCAGTCGCGCCCGGGCGCCGGATGCCACGGTGCGGTCGTAGGCGGCGGCCGCCTGCGCCCACACCCGCCCCGCCGAACCCATTGACCCGGACGCGGCCTCGAGGTGGCCGGCCTGGTCGAGGATGTCCGCCTCCAGGCGGCGCAGACCCGGGCCCGGATCCACCCCCAGTTGCTCGATGAGGAGCGTGCGCGCCCGGCGCAGCACCGCGAGCTCGTCGCCCTGGCGGCCGGTGCGGTACAGCGCGAGGGCCAGCAGTCGCCAGGCGTCCTCACGCCAGGGGTGCTCCGCCACGTGCGCGTCCAGGTCCGGCACTGCCTCGGCGGCAAGTCCCAGGGCCAGCCGGGCCTCGGCCCCGCGCTCGACGGCGTGCAGCCGCAGTTCGCCCAGGCGGGAGCGCTCCCCACGGGCCCAGATCTCCTCGGTGAAGTCGGCGTAGGCAGGCCCGCGCCACCATCCCAGCGCCTCCTCCAGCCGTGCGAGCGCAGGCTGGGGTGGCAGCGTCGCGGCGGCGGCCACCGCCTGCTCGAAACGCCAGGCGTCCACCGCGTCCGGCTCCGCGTGCAGCGCGTACCCCGGGCCCTCGGTGACCAGCAGCCTGGCCGGAGCACGGGGTGGGCGCTGCGGTTCCAGAGCGCGGCGCAGCGCAGCCACGAAGGTACGCACCGCGCCCACCGCATCAGCGGGCGGGTCCTCCCACAGGTCCTCGACCAGGCGCGTGACCGGGACGACGCGGCGGCGGGAGACGATCAGCCGGGCCAGCACGGCGCGGTGCCGCGGCCCTTTCAAGGCGATCGCGCCTCCGGCACCGTCCCAGGCCACCACCGGCCCCAGCACCCCGAACGCGACCTGCATCTTCGACCACTCCTTTCCGGGCATCGCCCCTGGTTACCGTAACGCGCTCACTCGATGCTCATCCGCGCCCGGCAGGCTGTGAGGCACCTGGTCACCTATAGGAGGAAGGGCGAAACCATGACGCCTGCCACCGCCGGCTTCACCTACCAACGCGTCCCCGTCGCGGACGGTGTATCCCTCAATGCGGCCGTCTCCGGCTCGGGCAGTCCGATCGTGCTGCTGCACGGCTTCCCGCAGACCCACCTGATGTGGCGGCATGTCGCCGCCGACCTCGCGGCCGACCACACCGTGATCTGCCCCGACCTGCGCGGCTACGGCGCGAGCGACAAACCCGTCGAGACCGATGGCAACGTCTACGCCAAGCGCACCATGGCCGCGGACATCGTCGCCCTGGCCCGCGCGCTGGGGCATGAGCGCTTCGCGCTGGCCGGACACGACCGCGGCGCCCTGGTCGCCTTCCGCGCCGGGCTCGACCACCCCGAGACGATCACTCACCTGGCCTGCCTCGATGTGCTCCCGACGGTAGACATGTGGGAGGTGATGCGCGGTGTCACTGCCGCCGTCGGCTTCCACCTCTACCTGATGGCCCAGCCCCCGGGCCTGCCCGAGCAGATGATCTCCGCCGGCCCGGACGCCTTCTTCGGCCACTTCCTCGACATCTGGACCAACGACCCGCAGGCGATTCCCGCCGACGTCCGCGCCGCCTACCTGGACGCCTGCCGAGACGCGGTGCCCTCGATCGTGGCCGACTACCGCGCCTCTGCCGGCACCGACGTCGCCCACGACCAGGCCGACCAGGACGCCGGCAACCGTCTACGGATGCCGGTCACCGTGCTCCAACAGGACTGGGGCGCCGCCCTCGGCTTCGACGCGGCAGCACTGTGGAGCGCCTGGGCACCGGATCTGCGGCACACTACCGTCGCCTGCGGCCACTTCATGGCTGAAGAAGCCCCCGCCGACATCGCCAAGGCACTTCGAGACCTCCTCTCCCGCTGAAGCCCGAGGCCGGGAGCGGCGCCAGGCGGGGCAGCGTTGGCGCCAGGTCCGGCGCCAACGCTGCCCCGCCTGCCCGGGAAAGGGTCCGCTACGCCACCAGATCGAGATTGACACCGACGGCTACGGACCGTGACTATTGCGCACCGAACCCCGGATTTGCGCATTCAGTGCGCATCCTCGGCCGACATTGGGCATCGACTCTCGGAACCTACACGGGGCGGGGGGATCGTCTCGGGGTGCTCGTTGTGCGCCAAGAGCAAAGTTGCTATGGATGTCATATTTAGCGTGTGGGCGCCGCACCGGCAGGGCTCCGGGAGTCCAAGAGGCGCGAGACCCGGCGGCTGGTCTCCGACCACGCCGCCCGCCTGCACCACCTGCACCACCTGCACGAGGAAGCCCTCCCCGCGCCTTCGGCCTGCTCGATCCCTCCCTGGGCGACTACGCGCTCGCGTGGGGCGCGGCGACGGCCGGGGCGGGCACGCGGTCCGTGGCCGCTCCCGCCTCGGCGAGGAGGGCGGCCGTGGCGGGATGCGGGCCGGTGAGCGCCCATTCCAGGGGCGAGCGGCCCGTGCCGTGGTCCTCCCGCAGGCCGGGATCGGCACCGTACGCCAGCAGTTCCCGCACCGCCTCGGTGTGCCCCCAGCAGGCGGCCCCGCACAGCGGCGTGCCCTGCGAACCGTGCCCGCTCTCGGTGTCGGGGCGGGCCCCGGCCGCCAGGAGCAGCCGGACGACGCCGGCCTCCCCGTTCACCGACGCCTCGTACAGTGGGGTGGTGCCCTCGCTGTCCGCCCGCTCGGGGTCGGCGCCGGCCCGCAGCAGCGCCTTCACACGGGCGGTGTCACCCAGCAGGGCCGCCACGGTGAGCTGTCGGGAGAGCTTCTTGCGCCGCCTGTTGTTCATGAGCGCCGAGGCTAGCGGCCGGGGTGAGGGCGGGCCGGCGGGATTGCCCGGGGCCAACCGACAAAATTCGCTGACGTGCGGCTGTTCATGGGTTCCCCGGGAGATGTTCCCGCTCAGGTGGAGATCGTTTCCCAGGGTGCTCGCGAGCGGTGCGGTACCACGTCCGTCCGGCGCGGGCAGGGCGGCGCGGCTCCGGCTGGTCGGGCCGTCCGGGAGCCGGCGGGGGCGCGCGACGGGTCTGAAGACCGTGTGTGACGGCCGCGAGTACGCCGTGTGCGATCGGCGCTCCCGCGAGGCGCGCGACGTGCGTTCGGCAGTTCGCGCCGCGCGGGCAGGTGGGGCACTTTGCCCCTCCTGCCAAGATTCTTAACGGCAGTCCTCGTTCACCGCAGGGGAAGGCCCGGACACCGGAGGCGTCCGGGCCTGTGGTGCCCTGCTCATCAGTACCAGTACCACCGTCGGGCTGGCTTGTTGGTGAAGATGCGTCGCATCGTCGCGGCCATGGCTCATCACCTCCTTCTCATGTCGTGTGCGGGCGGGTGGTCCGGGGTGCGGTGGAGAATGAACGGTCGCGGGACATTGCCCTCCGACATGGCGGCGCGTGTATCACCGCCGGTGACAGCCAGGCAGGCGTGGTCGGTGAGTGCGGCCAGCGAATCGGTGAGCAGCGTGTGTGCCACCGCCGCGCCGGCGCAGCTGAAAGGCCCCGTTCCGAAGGGGATGTAGGGGCCGTGCCCACTGTCGCCGGCCCAGCGTTCGGGCTGGAAGGCGTCAGGGGAATCCCAGTGGCGTTCGTCATGGTGCAGCAGGTACGGGCAGACGGAGAGCAGCTCACCGGGCGGGAAGACGATGCCGCCGAGTTCCACGGCGCGCGGGAGGGTGCGCCCGAGCATCCAGGGCACCGGGCGGTGCCTCAGCGCCTCGCGCACGACGTGATCGGTCGGCCAGGGCCACGGTGCGGCCCTGGTGTGGTGCAGGCAGGCCAGCAGCACCGACCATGCCAGCGAGGCGCTGACGGGGGCCATGATCGCCCGGAACATCATCAGGTGCAGGTCGGCCACTGTCCGGCCGGGCATCTCCGCTTCCGGGCACACCGTGAGCACCGCGTCCAGCATGTCCCGCGGTTCACCGGCAGGCTGCCGGCGGCGGCGGTGTGCCTCCTCGGTCACGGCGGTCACCAGCCTGGCCCGCACCAGCTCCGCCCGGGCCCGCTGCCACACATGCGGCGAGCGCACCGCCACGCCCTCGTGGGCGGCCTGCCGCATCAGCTCACGGCTGCCGCCCGGTGTGCCGGGGCGCAGCAGCACGTCCGCCAGGCAGTGGTAGACCACCCGCGTGCCGGCGTCCGGCCACCGGCTGGCCGTCGGCAGAGCGGCCACCGCCTCGGGCAACGCGGCACGGTAGCGCGGCACGCCGTCTCGCAGAAGGCTGCGCACCGCGCGGCCCAGCTCCGCCTGCGCACCGCGGGCGGGCAGCAGCTCGCCGAAGAAGACCGACCCGTCCGTGTGGTACTCCGGATCCCGCAGCAGTGTCTGCGCCAGCTCGGTATCGCGGACACACCAGCCACCCCAGGGAAGCCGCATCACCCCCGCCGTGCTGCCGCGGCTCAGCTCCTCGACGTAGGCGAGGGGGTCCCGCCGCAAGCGGATCCTGTACCCCATCATTCCGCCACCTCCGGTGACCCTTCACACACAACCCACCCGCACCGCCTGCGCATCGCTCCCACTTCACCGCCGAAGGCTTCCGCACAGCCGCTGAGCCAAGTCCGGTGATCCTCATAAGGCATGACGACGGTCCCTTGCAGCAGAAGCGAGGCTCGCCTGATTCCTTGAACCAGATTGGGGTGGAATCACCCAAGCCAAGGGGATCAGGGCCGGGAGCTTTCGGCTCGTCGCTTTCGGAGATAGGCGATGTGGCCGGCCTGTGCCTGCTGGAGCTCCTGCCGGCGGGCCGCCCGGATGATGTCGCGGCCATCGTGATCGTGCCAGCCGCTGGGATATGCGGTAGTTGTTCTTGCTGCGTTCTTTTTCTGAACCACCGGCTCCTGGTGTACGTACTGTTGACCCGGCGCGGCCAGGAGGTTTGCAGGTTTACGGCCCAGGGTGACGTGATACGAGCGAGGGCGGTCTTTCTGAACCTTTTTCTGCCTGATCATGTTCGCCAGGCGCATGCCTCAGTAAAGCCCGGGTTAACGATTCACCGGAAGGGTTTCTTCGGGAATCACTCGATCGGATTACATGAGAGGGTTGCTTTTCGGACGTCCTGGCCCCGGCGGCGCCGCGGGGGGGCATCTGGTCCGCTCGGGGCACGGACCACACTGCCGCTTGCCGAACCGGACCACCGTGAAGGGTGCCATAGCCCGGGGCTTGCTGCACCAAGATCTGCCGCAGGACCTCGCCCTGCGGCAGAGTGCCGCCGGGGCAGCCCGCGTAGATGTGGTCGAGCAGGGTGCGGGCGTCGGTGCCGGCCTGGGTGAAACGGGCGACGGAGTGACTGGGCTGGCCGCACATCCGCACCTGCCGTCCGTAGCGTTCGCCCCACTCCGCGGTCACAAGATCCTCGAGCAGTTCAGGGGGCGGTGCGGGCGAGGTTCTCCACGACGGCGCGGACCGCTTCGGCGACCAGCTCGGGTCTGCCCGGCTCCCTCGCGGCGAAGAGGATGCAGATGGAGTCGGTGCGCCGGTGCCCGCGTTCCTTGACCAGCCCCGCCTCGCCTCCTTCGGCCGCTTCAGGGCGAGGCCGAGCAGCAGGTCGGCCCGGTCCTCCTGGGCCAGCCGATCACGGAAGTCGCGGAGCACGCTGTGGTGGAAGCCGGGATCGTCCAGCTCCAGGCCGAGGACGTATTTGACGTCGATGCGGCAGCGCGCCACCTCGGCGGCCTGCCGGTCGGAGAGGTGGTGCAAGTGCTGCAGCACGCAGACCAGCGCCGGCTGGGCGGGCGAGATCCCGGGGCGCCTGTCGCGCGGGTGCCAGGCGACGAGGCCCTCGTCCCACAACCCCTCAAGCCGGTCGCGCACCCACACGCGGTCGTGCCTCGCGGGTTCGCCACCCGGGCCACCCGTGCGGTCAACGGCGTCCTCGACCACGACCAGCCGCAGACGCACGGCCTTTCCCCCCGCCCGTGCCCGCCATGGTACGGACGGCCACACCGTGCCTGTCACTTGTGTCAGCTGGTAGCGGCCGAGGTCGCCACCAGCCGGTTCTCACTTCTCCCTGTGGGCCATCCCCACCTCGTTACGAGGCATTCTCCGTCTTGCTCGCGGAGCAGGTGTTTTCGATGACGTTCTTGGAGCCGTACTCCCCCAGGCAGACCTTGTAGCGGATCCACCCGTTCTCGGGAAGGTTCAGGTTGTGGTCGACCTTCCCGTCGCCTTCAGAGCCGGAGTGGTTCCGCAACTTCAGCGGCAGCCCGTCGGACCGGTCTCCGATGACGACGACCGAGTGCCCGTCAGCCTTGTTGTCCCAGATCAGCATGTGGTCCCCCTCCTTGATGAAGGACGCCGACCCGGCACACGTCGTGTAGTCGTCGCTGGTGCACCGGTCGCCCACGTGCCGGGTTTCGGCGGCCTGCGCCATGGCCGGGGGAATGCCGACCGCGACAGCGGCGGTGAGCGAGGAAACCGCTAAGGCCCATCTCCTGGCGTTCATCTGATTCATCCTCCTGCGACGTTGTTCGAGAAGCGGGTGCCATGTATCGCGCCTCCGCTCCCTCGATATTCCTGGAACCTGTCCACGTGAGATCGAGACATCTCGCGAGGTCTGCGCAGAGCGTGCCGTCAATGAGCTTCAGAGCGGCTTCAGAGTGGCTTCAGACCACGGTCCCGTTCCCGTAACGCCGTCAGCGCGGCGGCCCGCAGTGCGTCCCGGTCCAGGGCGGCATACGCCGATACCGCCTCGGTGTACGCGGCCCTGTCGGCTTGTTCGGCCGCCTGCCGGGACAGCGCGGAGGACATGGTCGGCTGGAAGACGCGCAGGTAGCGGAAGCGTTCGGCCAGGGCGATCAGCCGTGTTCCCGACCTGGTGCGGCGCGCGTCGCCGGTGCGCAGACCGTGGTCGAGGTCGGCCATGCCGAGCGCGAGCAGCAGCGCACCGCAGAGCGGAGGGTTCACGAGGCCTCCGTCAGGCCACGGCGCGGCGGCGCGGGGAGCCATGAGCGCCGGAAGCCGGTCCTGGAGGGTGAGGGTGAGGTCCTCGACGAGGTCGAGGCAACCGTATCGCGCGTGGGCGGTCACGGCGACGGCCTGGACCTCCAGGGCCCAGGGCTCCAGGTCCAGTTCGAGGTCGGAGACCGGGCCGGCGGTGCTGCTTCGTACTCCTTCGGCGGCCCGGCGCCACAGGCGCAGCCCGTCTTCGGTGTCGCCGCGCGCGAGTGCGATCTCGGCGCGTACGCCAAGGCCGGGCGAGAGGACGTCCGGTGCCTCTTGGGGCTCGTGCAGCGTCGCCTGCGCCACCCAGTGCTCGGCTTCTTCGAGTTCACCGGTGTGCAGGTTGGCGAGCGCCATGCCCCACCGGACGCCGATCGGGTCTCCCTCCTGGAGGCCGGGCTCCCTCAGGACCTGTAGTGCCGACCGTAGATGGTGCAGTGCTTCGCGTCCTTGCTCGGTCTGGAGGCACAGTCTGGCCATCTGGGCGGGAGCCATGGCCTGGATCCACGGGATGCGCAGCTCCTTGAAGGCGTCGAGCATGCGCTGGGCCGCCGACAGCGCGCGACCCGGGTCGTAGGAGTTCTCCCACACAAGGCTGGCCACGCAGTTGGCCACGCCGGAGAGCAGTGACTCATCCCGGTCGCACAAGGCATTGAGCACCGATTCATCGGGGCCCAGGAGTCCAGGCAGGGCGCACAGGACGGTCGAGGCGGCCCCTACCAGGGTGTTCGGTGAGGCCGGTGGCAGGCGGCGCAGGGCGACGAGCGTGCGCGCCGCTCCGGGGGCGAAGCCGAGGAACAGACTCATGGCACAGGTGGCCGTGGCGGTCCGGGTGACCTCGACGTAGTCGGGCCGGGGCCGGAAGTGGGAGAGCAGGGGGCCGGCGTCCTGGGCGAGCGGGACGAGGCGAGCGTAATTCGCCTCGGTGGTCCACAGGGTCGCGAGGACCGCGGTGGTGGCCGCGACCGCGGCGCCGTCCTCCTGGGCGAGGCCGAGCCGCAGCGCCTGGATGAGGTTGTCCTGCTCGGCTCTGATCCGCTCCCATGCCTCGAAGGGGGCGGGCCCGAAGAGCGCGTCGTGGTGCCGCATCCCGAAGTCGCACGCCCATGCCAGGTACCGGCGGGTCACGCGGTCGTCCTCGCCTGAGCGCGCCCGCTGGGCTGTGCAGAACTCCCGTATCGTCTCCAGCATCGCGAAGCGCGCGCCGGCGGCCGTGTCCACCACTTTGACCAGCGATTGGTCAACCAGATCCGTGAGCACTTCCAGTACCTCGCCGTCGCGGAACAGGCCGCCGAAGAGCTCGTCGTCATCGAGGAGATACCGGGCGGCGTCCGCCGTGAAGCCGTTGGGGAAGACCGACAGCGTACGCAGCACCGCCTGCCCTGCCGGGTCCAGGAGGTTCCAGCTCCAGTCGACGACGGCGTGCAGGGTGCGGTGGCGGGGCGGGGCGTCCCGTGCCCCGCCCCGTAGCAGGGCGAACCGGTCCGCCAGCCGGTGGCTGATCTCACCGACCGTCATGACGCGTACCCGCGCCGCCGCCAGCTCTGCGGCGAGCGGCAATCCGTCCAGGCGGCGGCACAGCTCGGTCATCGTCCCGGTGGGCAGCTCGGCGCCGGGGCGAGCGGCCCGGGCCCGCTGCCGGAACAGTTCGACGGTGGTCGGCAGATCCAGCTCCGGCAGCGGATACACCGATTCGGCGGAGATGCCGAGGGGAGCCCGGCTGGTGGTGAGGACCCGCAGGTCGCGGACGGCCGACACCAGGGCCTGCACCAGCTGCGCGACACCGCGGATCACATGCTCACAGTTGTCGAGGACCAGCAGCGCGGGGCCGGGCCCGAGCGCGCCCACCATGCCGGTGAGGACATCGGCGGGGACGGCGGACGGGAGTGTGTGGAGGCGCAGTGACTCGCCGACCCCGAGAGCCGACGCGACCTCGCCGACCACATCCGCGTCGCTGGTGATACCGGCGAGCCCGACCAGATGCACCACCCGCTGCTCCGCCTCGCGGCTCACCGCGTGTGCGAGGCGGGTCTTACCCAAGCCTCCTGGTCCGACGATCGAGGTGACCCGGGAGGTCCGCAGCATCTCCGCCACCGCGACGGTGTCGGCGGCACGGCCGAGCAAGGGATTGGGATCGTGCGACACCCCGCGGCGCACCGCGGGCGCCGCCCCCCGCAGCAGTTCCTGATGTACGCCCTGCAGCGCGGGTCCCGGGTCGGCTCCGAGTTCCTCGCGGAGCCTGCGGCGGTAACCGTCGTATGTGGCCAGAGCAGTGGCCGGCCCCACGGTTGCCGCCTGGCAGCGCACCAGTTCGAGCAACACCTCCTCGTCCCGCGGCAGCTCACGCACCAGGTGCGTGAGCGGTTCGACCGCCTCGGCCCGGCGAGCGAACCGCGCGAGGGCCAGAGCACGGATCTGTATGAGCGACCGGTACACCGGGGCCCGTTCCGCGCGCAGCGCGGACACCGGATCGCCGGGGGCATCCCCCTCGCACCGCACGCCGTCGGCACCCCACAACGCCAGGCCCGCCTCGGCTTCCGCGAGCGCCGCTGCCGGGTCCTCGCTCCGCAGCCGCTCCGCACCCGCCGCGGCGTGGAGCAGGACGGCGGAGCTGTCGACCTGCTCCTCACCCAGCGCGAGGCGATAGCCGGTAGCGGTGCCGACGATCACGCCGGCACCGAGAAGGCTCCGGGCGCGCGCGACCAGAGTCTGCAGCGCCTTCACGGGATTCCGCGGTTCCCCGTCCCTCCAGAGGCCGTCCACCAGGAACGCCGTGCTGCACCCGGTGCGTGGTTCGCCCGCCAGAAGAGCGAGCAGGCCGCGCAGCCTGGGCGCGGTGACCTCCTGGTCACGGTAGGAAACCCGGCACAGCAGCATCAGTTCAGTGGCCATCAGAACAGTTAAGCAATGGCCCATGGTCGGCACAGCCAACATCACGGACAGTCTTGTCGGGTGCCGCTCAGTGCTTCAGCATTCCGGGCAAAGTCGCGGTGGGCTGTTCAGTGTTACGCCCATTGCTTCAGTGCCGCGAGCCGGCTGCCGACGTCGATGATCGGTCGGAGCGGGGCCGGCGGCTCCGGACCAGGCGGTGTCGATTCAGAACCGGGGGCTTTCAGGCTCCGTGCGGTGAGTTCGATGAGCGTTGTTTTTCTTGCAGGGGAGCCTCCCAGGTGGCGGTGATGTCGCGGGCGACATCGCGTAGGAGGTCGATGAGCATGTCTGCGAGTGGTGTGAGGCTGGCGTCTGTTTTGGTCACGGCGTAGAGCTGGCGGTAGGGCCTGGGGTGGGCCAGTTCGCGATGGGTGGTGCCGGGCGCATGGGTCAGGGCCAGGCGCGAGACCAGGGCCACTGCGCTGCCTGTGCCGACGAGGGCCTGGGCGACATCGTAGGACTCGGTCTCGAACCGCACGGTGGGAGTGAAACCGGCCTCGCGGGCAGCGTCGTGGAACTGTTCGCGGGCGGCATGGCCGGCCAGGATGGAAACCCACGATTCGTCGCGCAGTTGTTCCAGGTGAAGTTCGGTGTCCGCGGGCTGCCCGATGGCCAGTGGATGGTCGTCGGGGAGAACCACGACCATCGGGTCCAACAGGAGCGAGTGGGCCCGTATGTGTGGGGGCGGCGCGAGCGGCGTGCCCCAGGACGCGACGATGACCATGTCCAGGCGTCCCGCGCTGATCTCATCCGCTCCGCGTCCGGACACCACGTCCACGACCGAGACGTCGGCGTCCGGATGGCGGTGGCGCAGCGCCGTCAGGGCGGGTGGCAGCAGGTGCAGGGCGGCTGCCTGGAACGTTCCGATCCGCAGCCGTAGGGAGAGGTGGCCGAGCAGTGCGGCCAGTTCCGCCTCGGCCCTGTCCGAGGCCTCCTCCACGGTTCGACCGTGGGAGGCCAGCAGCGCGCCGGCCGCGGTGAGCGTTGCCCCGCGAGGACCACGGATGACCAGCGGCACCTGCCAGTCGCGCTCGGCCTTGACCACCTGCTGTGTGATCGCCGCGGGCGTGAGTTGGAGGGCGCGAGCCGCCGCCGTCAGGGAGCCGTGCCGCTCGATCAGCGCGAGAAGGCGGAGCTGCCCCGGGTCCATCACCATTCACTCATCTTAACGCTACACCCCTCTCTTTTAACTTCTCTTGGGGGCGCGGGACAGGAAGCCTGGTGGTGCACCCATCGACCGCAATCCCCGGAAGGGGTTCTTTTCCCATGCCCACGCATGTGCCCGTTTTCATCGCCACCACCTTGCTGCTGGCGATGCTGCCAGGCGCGAGTCAAGCCCTGTTGATCCGACAGGTTCTGGAAGGCGGCCGACGCACAGTCCGAGGCACGCTCGCGGGCAACGCCACCGGCTTCCTGCTGTGGTCCACGGCCGCCGCGGCCGGGCTGTCCGCCGTCCTGCTGGCCAGCCCCACCGCGTACGCGGCGCTCCGGATCGCAGGCGGCATCGTGCTGATGGGCCTCGGAGTGAAGACGCTACGGACCGCGCTCACCACCGTCTCCACCCGCCCGCCCCACGAGGGCGGGCGCCGCACCGGCTTCGCGGGCGGATACCTCACCGGCCTGAGCACCAACCTCGGCAACCCGAAGGCCGGCGTGTTCGCCGTCTCGGTGCTGCCCCAGTTCGTGACGGCGAAGGGCCCGGTGTTCCTGTCGACCGTCGCCCTGGGAGCCTTGTGGGCGCTCGTCAGCGCCTCCTGGTACATGTTGCTCACCTGGGCCGTCGGCCGAGGGCGCGCCTTGATATCACGGCCGACGGTCCTGCGGGGGCTCAGTGTGACGACCGGTGTCGTGCTGCTGGGGCTGGGCGCCACGGTGGCAGCAGGTGTCTGAGGGCGGGCACTTCTTCCAGCGCCCGACCGCGCGGGCCGTCTACCGCTGAGGGCGTCGGCATCGGTGCGCAGCCGCGCTGGACGGCTGCGGCGACGGCTCCCCGGCCGCCGTGGCGGTGAGCCGGTCGGCGGCTCGGCGTCGGTCATGAGGGGCACCTGCGTCTGATGGGCGGCGCCGAGCCGGACGACGTGGACGCGGCCGGGACTTCGTCCCGCGCGGCGGTGGGCATAGCGCGGGCGGTGCGGATTGCGGTCCGCAGAGCGAGGCCGGCGACCCGGGCGCGCTCGTACCGGCTCGATGCCCGCGGCGGTTCGCCGTGTGCCCACGCCGAACCGCACACCCCACCGCCCGGGCGGGCCGAGCCGCCGGACTCCCCTGCACCGACGCCTCGTTGACGCGCACGCGCAACCAGCCCGAGACTGTTTGGCCTCAGACTTCTCGGGAGGCACAATGCGCGCACGCGCCCTTGCCGTCACCCTCGTCACCGCTGCCGTCGCCGCAGCAGCGACCCAGGCCACCGCTCAGCCGTCGGAGCCCCGGCCGAAGACTCCAGCCGCCTGGTGCAAGGCCCAAGGCGGCGACCCGGCGGCTTACCGGCCCTTCTACGACTCCGGCAGCAAGCTCACTCCACTCGGCGGCCAGCGGGAGCTGTGCGAGTTCACCGCCACGGACCACTCCCGCATAACCGTGGCCACCGACACCCTCGCCGCTGACCTGCCGACCCTCGCCGCACTCGCGTACGTCCGGAAGCCGGCCCTGCCCGAGCACCCGCAAGGCAACCCCTCCGCCGCCTACTGCGCCGCCATCGGCGGAACAACCCAGTTCGGCAACCACAAGAACGACGTCGGCGGATGGATCAAAACCAGCGACCCGACCGATCGCGACCACCTGCGAAGCATGTGCCTGTTCGCCGACGGCTCCACCATCGACGCATGGGGACTCACCTACCACACCAACGGCGTGATCCGCGGCGCCGACCTCACCACCAAATTCCGCGCCGCCATCCCCACCGACCGCTGATCCGTCCTCCGGGTGGTGTGGAACGCGTGCCGATCACGCGTCCCACACCGCCGTCGACCCACAACGCCTCATACTCCTAGCGGATCGCCAGACCCTCCGAGGCTGCGTCCATATCGTCATCAGGCCAAACGCCTTGCCGATTCCCGCAGTTGCTCGATGCCGTTGTCCAGCGCCGCCTTGAGGTGGGTGGAGTCACCCGTGGACATCATGATGGAGACGCCACCCTGGATTCCCGCCAACAGCGCGGCAGAACAACGCTCCACGTCGAAGCCCGGCGACACCAGGCCACCGGCCTGGAGGGCGCGCATGCCGTCGGCGAGTTGCTTCTGCCACTGCCGCATGAGTTCCGTGACGATGGCGCGGGCTCCAGGGGTCGAGCGGCCGACCTGCAGGAACAGGGCACCCAGCGGGCACTGGTCACCTTGGCGCTCGTAACGCTCCACCACAGCGTCCCGCCACCGCCCCCACGACTCCCATGAGTCCAGGGATCCCAGATGCGGCTGCTGGTCCGCCAGGACGCGGTCCGCCTCCCACTGGGCCACCGCCAGCAGCAATTCGTCCTTGCCCCCGGGAAAGTAATGGAAGAGCTGGCTCTTGCTCGCGTTGGCGCGTGCGCGGATATCGTCGAGCGTCGTGAAGGAGACACCTTGCTCCCGCAGCACTTCGGCCGCGCCTTCCACGATGCGAGCCTGGGTGGCCCGGCCTTTGGCAGTGGATGCGTTCTGCATATCGCCCCCCTTGAGTGGACTGATGAGTCCACTTTAGTTCTCGGCCCCACAGACATGCACTCATCGGCGGCACCTTGACGTCGCACCGGCTCGGCGAGCAAGGCTCACGGGGGCAACCAGCGACGCCTACCAAGCACAGCGAAGGGCGGCGGCACCCCTTGTCGTTCGGGGTGCCGCCGCCCTTCGCGTGGAAAGTGCGTGGGGTGATCAGTGGGGTGATCAGTAGGCGGAGTTGACGCGGTCCATCGAGCCGTACTTGTCGGCCGCGTAGTTGCAGGACGCGGCGATGTTGGCGACCGGGTCGTAGATGTCCCAGGACGTGCCCTCGACGTGGTACGCCTTGAACGTCGGGTCGATGATCTGCAGCAGGCCCTTCGACGGAATACCGGCGGCGGCGTTGGAGTCCCAGTTGTTGATCGCCTGGGGGTTACCCGTCGACTCACGCATGATGTTCCGCTTGATGCCGTCATAGGAGGCGGGGATGCCCTTGGCGCGCAGGATGTCCAGCGCCTCGTTGATCCAGCCGTCCAGGTTGTTCCCGTAAGCCTTCTTCTCAACCGCAGCCGGAGCCTGGGCCGGGGCGGCAGGAGCCGGGGCGGCCTGGACCGGCTTACGCTCCTGCGAACGGCTCGCCGTCTCCTTCCGCGCACGCTCCGCATCAGCCTTCGCCTTCGCAGCGGTCTCCGCGGCGTTCTTCTGCGCGGCCGCGGCCTCGCTCTTCGCCGTGGCGGCGGCACCGGCCACACGCTGGGCGAGCTCGCCCTGCGCCTGGTCCTCGGCGGCAACGGAGGCGGTGGTGCTCCACGCGACAGGCTTGACGTCCAGCGCCTGCGACTCGGCCGAGGCCGGAACGGCGGCGAACGCCACCGCGGCTATCCCGGCCGCGGCGATACCAGCGGTGGAGAGCTTGTGGACCAGGGGCAGACGGGTATAACCGGAGATGGTGGAGCGCATAACTGAGCTGAACCTCTTCCAATCGCGGATGTCGCAGGCCCGGAAACGGCGCGGAAAAAGCGCCGCGTCTCGATCGACGGCGCCAAGCGACCCCGTAATTGTTAGCCGCCGGAAAACCCCCTGGCAAAGGTGTGACCTACTACCCCACACCGTTCACGGACATCCCCGCCACACCCGCACACGCCCGCAATATCCCTTTTCGCGGGGCAGCAGGGGTCCACTACATCACCTCGTAAGTGACCCACGCCCCATGCCCCACCTCACACCCGCACCCCCGCCGGCCCACCCACCGCAACCGAATGCCCGCATTCAGTAATCAATCCTGGGCCCGGCCGCCCGCGCCGAACAGCGCCGCCCGTCCGAAACCCGCCCACGCGCCCGTCCCCCGCATTGCCGGACACAGCCGACCTCCGCTTCCATGACTGGTCCGACATCCCGCGGAGGGGGGAATCGTGCGCCCGAGAACATCCAGAGCGGCACGAAGCGGCTTAACCGGTGCGGCGACGCTGATCAGCGTCGCCGCACTCGTCGTTTCCGCAGTTCCGGCGGCCGGTGCCGCGCCGGTACCGCAGACAGGCCCCGAGGAGGTGGTCCCGGGGCAGCGCACTGCCACGCCCGGGCTCGTGAGCGGCATCCGGGAGCCGGTGACGGCGGAGGGAAGCGCCGCGGACGCGGCGCGCGGGCACCTCGCGGCCAAGGCGAGCCGCTACCGGATCGCCCGCCCCGATCGCGACCTCACGCCGGTACGGACCACGGTCGCCGGCGGCCTGGAGACCGTACGGCTGAGGCAGCGGCACCGGGGCGTGGACGTCCTGGGCGGGGAGTACGTCGTCCGGATGGAGAGCAAAGGCGGCGAGCGCGTCGTCACCGGCACCTCCGGGAAGTACTTCACCGGTCTGAAGGTCGCCACCGAGCCGGAGGTGGCGGCGGAAACGGCGGTCGAGCTGGCGGTGGACGCGGTCGAGAGGCAACTGGCCCCACGATGGCCCGACGGCGATGCGGACCACGCCGAGGAGCAGCCGCTGAGCGGCACCGCCCGCGGCCTCGTCGTCCTTCCCCGGGGGCCCGGCGTACTCACCTGGCAGGTCACCGTGCGGGGCACCGACACGGCCACCGGGCTGCCGGTGCTGAGCGAGGTGTACATCGAGGCGAGAACCGGCCACCCGGTCCTTCAGTACAGCGGCATCAAGTCGTTCACCACGCCCGCGTCGGCCCCGAAGGGCGCGAGTCCGCCGGACCGGTCACGTATGCCCGCCGTCACACAGGACGGCGGCGGAACGAAGGGGTCCGGCGTCAGGATCGACGGGACTGCCGTCGAGCTCCAGGTGGACCGTGACGAGGCACGCAAGGAGTACGTGACGCGCGACCGCAGCCGGACCGAGGCCGGCGGCGGCAAGAACCTGATCTCCACCTGGGACGCGCGCGGGCGGTACTGGACCGAGCTGGTGGGCCGGTGGCCCATTCCCGGCCTCAAGGAGTTCGGCTCCCCCACTCCGGCGTTCGGCCGGGAAGCGACCGAACTGGGCGTGGTGGACGCCCACTGGGCCGCGGGCAAGGTCCACGACTACTACAAGAAGGTCCACGGCCGGGACAGCCTGGACGGCCGGGGCCTGCCCGTCAACTCCCTGGTGGGCTTTCCGGAGAGCCCGTTCGCCCAGTGGGACGGCACCAAGGTCATTTACGGTGGCAGCAATCAGGAGTACCGCCCGTTCTCCTCCGCTCTCGACGTCGTCGGGTACGAGCTGACGCACGGCGTCATCGAGAACAGCGCGGGGCTCGTCCCCGCGGCCCAGTCCGGTTCCCTCGGCGAGGCGATCGCCGACTATTTCGGCAACGCCATCCAGACCGACCTGTACGGCCTCCCCATGGACAGTCCGGATTCCGGGCTGCTGGGCGAGACGCTGTGCCGGGCGAAGGGCCCTCGCGCGTGCGCCGCCCGGGACATGAACGACGGACGGACCACGTCGAAGTCCTTCCAGGGTGTCGCGTTCTCCAACGACAACGGCGGCGTCCACCTCAACTCCACCATCTTCTCGGGCGCTCTCTGGGACATCCGCGAGGATCTGGACACCGCTCTCGCCGACAGGATCGTCTACAAGGCTCTCACGCAGTACATGAGCCCGTTGGACGGCTTCACCGAGGGCCGCAACGCGGTCATCGCCGCGGCCCGGGACCTGAAGGTCACGGACGGGCAGCTCAGGGCGGTCGAGCGGTCCTTCGACGCCCACGGCATCGTGCCCGACTGGGAGCTCGCCCTGGGCGTGGACTCCGACCTGTTGTTCGGCAGGCTCAACACCGATGCCGCCGTCGGCGCGGGTGGCGGCTGGTGGGTGACGTCGAAGTCCAACGACGACGGAGTCGAGCCGTACTCCGTCTGGGCCGGGCGCGTGGACGGCACCGGCGCCCCCCGACGGATCAGCCCCAACGACGGGCGGTACCACACGCGTCCGGCCACCGACGGAAAGACCGTGGTGTGGAAGTCGACCCGGGGCAGCAGGAACCCGGAGGTCCTGGCACGGCCGCTCGCCGGCGGCCCCGTCAAGAAGCTCTTCTCCACCGACTCCTACCGGGCCGACATCACCTCACTGCATGTCGAGGGGAAGGTCGTGACCTTCGCCTTCCACCCGCTCCGCGGCGGCTCACGCGTGGTCTACCTGCGGATGGGCGAGACCGATCCCGTCTACATCGAACCCTCCGCCGGCGGCCGCGCCGCGGGAACCGGCGCCCCGTCGCTCAGCAACGGCCGGATCGCCTTCTCCCACTTCGGCCGCGGAAAGCACGACATCGAGGTCCTGGACGTCGCGACCGGCCACCGGACGGTCATGCGGCAGCTCGGCACACCCCTGTCCGCCGGCCATACGGCGATCACCGGCACGTACGTGTACTGGCTGGCCACGGAGGACCCGGAATACGCGCGGACCGCGGTGCGCCGCGCGAACCTCGACGGCACCGGCGTCGTCGACATCAGCCCCGCCATGGGCAAGGACGCGCTGCACGGCATGTTCCTGACCGCGTCCGACGAAGCGGTGACCGTCGCCGCGCAGACGCCCGACGACAAGCTGAGCAGGCTGTGGCAGCTCTCACCGGACGGCGCACGCCTGGGGCGGGTCTCCTGCAACCGCGGCGAGCAGACCACCTACGCCTCGGCAGGCGGCAAGCAGGTGGTGTGGGTCGACCGGACCACCGGCTACAACGACCTCGTCGTCCGCAACCGCCCGGCGGGGACCTGCGGCTGACCTCCGCTCGCCCGACCGCTGTCACCGCCCGCCGGTCCCCGGTTCGGCGTTCCGGGTAGTTCACGCCGGCCGGGGCGGCCCTCCCCGGCCGGCTGCCTCGTCGAGAAGCAGTTTCGCGGCCACCGTCGCACCGTCGGTGCGGATCGTGGCGGCCACGGCCCTCGCTCGCGCCCGGGTCCCGGGCGTCAGGGCCGTGGTGAGCGCGGCCGCCAGGGACTCGGTTGTCGGGGCCGGGCCCGCGTGGGCCACGCCGATGCCCAGCTCGGCCACCCGGGCGGCCCAGTGCGGCTGGTCCGCGATCTGCGGCACCACCACCTGAGGGGCGCCGGCCCGGGCGGCCGTCGTCGTGGTGCCCGCGCCGCCGTGGTGCACGACGGCGGCGACGCGGCGGAACAGGGCCTGCTGGTTGACCTCGCCCACGGCGAAGCAGTCGTCCCGGTCGTCGATCAGGGCCAGGTCCGCCCAGCCGCGGGCGAGGAGGACACGGCGGCCCTGCGCGCGGACCGCCTCGACGGCCACCCGGGCGAGGTCTTTCGAGAGGTGCCCGGCCATGCTGCCGAAGCCCACGTACACCGGCGGTTCACCGGCTTCCAGGAACGCCTCCAGCCCGGCCGGGAGCGGGCGTTCGTCCGGCAGGATCCACGCCCCGGTCTGCACGAGGTCGAGTTCCGTCATGTCCTGCCAAGGGCCCAGGACCGGGTCGGCCGCCAGCAGCCCCCGGTCGGTGAAGACGTAGTCACGGACGTTGTCCACCGGCGGCAGGCCGATCGCCGCGTGGTGCCGGTTGAGTGCCTCCCCGTACAGTGCGTTCACGCGCTGGGCGTCCTGCTCCCACAGCACCTTGAGGTCGGTCTCCTCCTGCGGGGACGGCGTGCCCGGCCGCCGCCCCGGGCGGAAGTGCCGCGACGGCAGCCCGAAGGGCTGGAAGCACGCGAACATATAGCGGATGCCCAGCTTCTCGGCCACCGAGCGTGCGCCGGCCGGCATCAGGCCGGTCGCCAGGAGCACGTCGCATCCCTCGGCCGCCGCGGTGAGCGTGTCGAACCGCGCGGCGACCAGCTCGGGCGCGAGCCGGAAGGCGTCCTGAGCCGTCGGCGGCCGCTCGCCGCACACCACCGAGCGCACCGTCGGTCCGAGCGGCACCAGCTCCACACCGGCACCGGCCAGCAGCGCCACGAACTCCTCGTCCGGCGGCGCGCACACCCGTACCTCCGCGCCGAGTTCCCGCAACCGCGCCGCCAGTGCGGCCAGCGGTTCGACATCCCCGCGTGATCCCCATGTCGACAGCACCACACGCATATCGCAAATCCCCCTTTTCCCCAGGTTCCGGCCTCGGCCGACCATCCTGCGGCACAACGGGGGTCTTGCCGCAAGCCCCCTGGTGCGCTATAGCTTGAGAAGGGCGGGGAGGAAAACGCGGCCCGTTGACACACGGGCATCCGGCGGCCGGCAGCAGCCGCCCCCATGAATCTCCTCCCACCGGATCACTGACTCTTCGTCAGGAAGCCGCACGTCACGTTCGCTTGCCGAAGCCACCGCACGCCGTGCGAGGGACACGGTAGAGCCATTCTGCCCAGGGTGCCCTCCGGCAGGATCCCGAGCCGACGACCGACGGCTACCGGTGTTCCCGCGCCTGCGGAGCCCCGTCCATGTGGCCGTGCCGGTAGGCCCAGGCAGCGAGTTCGACCCGGTTGCGGAGATCGAGCTTCAGCTGGGTGCCGGCGAGGTGCTTCTTGACCGTGCCGAGGGAGATGTGCAGGCGTTCGGCGATCTCGGTGTTGGTGAGGCCCTCGGCGGCGGCCCGCTCGCCGCCGCGGTCGCCGAGTCCGTCCGCCGCCGGCCCTCCCTCCCGACCGCCCGGGGCCGCCGCCCCCCGTCTCGCACCCGCGTACCCCCGACCACCCGCCCCCGCCCTCTTAGCATCAACCACCCTGCTGTCAAAGGCGATTTGCGGCCAAGGGACGGGACATCGGAGCCAACGCCGACTCACCCGCGCTCCCCCGTGTGCGCGTGCAACCCTGCGCGCTCTGCCGCGGATGTCTCACATGGACTGTCATGGGACGCCGGGTCTCCCCTTGCAGAGGAGTGTCTGCGTGTCCGCTGCGTCCTCGCGTGACGTGCTCATCGGGATCAGCCCCTTCGGGGCACCCGACGCCAGGCTCGTCGCGGCGTTCACCCGGGCCGGGGGCCTCGGCGTGCTCGACCTCGGCACGGGAGACCGCCGGGCCGGGGAGGCCTTGGAACAGGTCCGCGACTGGACCCGGGGCCGGCGCTACGGTGTCCGCGTCGCCGCCGGGTGCCGGCTCGCGCCCGCGGATCTCGCTCCCGGGCCCGCCGGGGACGGGGCCGCACCGCACACGGTGGTGCTCGGCGTGGGGGCGGACTGGCCGGTCCGCGAGACGGCCGGCGCGTACCGGGTGCTGGTCGAGATCACCACCGTCGAGGAAGCCCTGGCCGCCGTACGGGCCGGAGCGCACGGCCTCGTCGCGCGGGGCGGCGAGAGCGGCGGCCGGGTCGGCCGCACCGGCACGTTCGTGCTCCTGCAACAGGTGCTGGGCGAGCCGGGAGTGACCGTTCCCGTATGGGCCTGCGGCGGCATCGGACCACGCACCGCCGCCGCGGCTGTCGCGGGCGGGGCGGCCGGGGTCGTCCTCGACAGCCAGCTCGCCCTGCTGGCCGAGTCCGGACTCGGCGGGCGGGAGGCGGCCGAGATCCGCGCCATGGACGGCTCGGAGACCGCCGTCGTCGACGGCCGGCGGGTGCTGCTGCGCCACGGGTCGCGGGCCGGGCACCTGCCGGTGGGCCAGGACGGCTTCCTGGCCTCCGGCTTCGCCGACCGCTGGCGGACCGTGGCCCGCACCGTCCGGAGCCTCACTGAAGCGGTCGAGGACGGCCTGCGCGGCGGCACGGCCGCCTCGGCGCTGCGTCCCGGTTCGGCTTCGGCCGGGGCGTTCGGTGTCCATCTGCCCGTCGCGCAGGGCCCGATGACCAGGGTGAGCGACCGGCCCGCGTTCGCCACCGCCGTGGCCGCGGAGGGCGGGCTCCCCTTCATCGCGCTCGCCCTGGCACCGCCGGACCGGGCCCGTACCGTGCTGCGCGACACGGCGGCGGCCCTCGCCGGGCGGCCCTGGGGCGTGGGCGTACTCGGCTTCGCCCCGGAAGGGATCCGGGACGGCCAGCTGGACGTCGTCCGGGAAGTACGCCCGAGCCATGCCGTCATCGCGGGCGGGCGGCCCTCCCAGGCGGCCGCCCTCGAAGAGGCCGGGATCGCCGCGTTCCTGCATGTCCCCTCGCCCGGCCTGCTGCGGCGGTTCCTGCGGGCGGGAGCCCGCAGGTTCGTCTTCGAGGGCGCGGAGTGCGGTGGTCATGTGGGACCGCGGAACAGCTTTCCGCTGTGGGAGGCGCAGATCGCGGTGCTCACGGATTTCCTGTCCGGGCGGAAGGACCAGGAAGCCCGGGGGACCCAAGGCCCTCAGGACGCCCGGCACGCTCGACAGGCACACGGCGTGGAGGTGTTCTTCGCCGGCGGCGTCCACGACGAGCGGTCCGCCGCGATGGTCGCCACCCTGGCCGCCCCGCTGATCCGGCGCGGCGTCGCGGTGGGTCTGCTGATGGGGACGGCCTACCTGTTCACGGAGGAAGCCGTCGCCTGCGACGCCGTCCAGCCGCTCTTCCAGCGGCAGGTCCTCGCCGCGCACGGCACGACCCTGCTGGAGACGGCGCCGGGGCACGCCACCCGGTGCCTCACCACTCCCGTCACGGAGGACTTCGGCGCACTCAAGGAGCGCCTCCGGGCGCAGGGCGTACCGGCACGGCGGCGCTGGGAGAGCCTGGAGCGGCACAACATCGGGCGTCTGCGGCTCGCCAGCAGGGGCGTCGAGCGCGGTCCCGGCGGCGAACCGGTGCCGGTGGGCGAGGACCGGCAGCTCCGCGAGGGCCTGTTCATGGCCGGGGACGTCGCGGCGCTGCGCTCCTCCGTCACCACCGTCGCGGCGCTGCACCGCGCCGTGACCGATGGGGCCGCGGACTTCCTGGAGCGGCGGGCGGAGGAGCTACGCCGCGCGCCGGAGGAGGGCTCGCCGGGAAGAGGGGCCGTACCCCGGCCGCTGGACATCGCCGTCGTCGGCATGGCCTGCATGTTCCCCGGCGCCCCCGACATGGCCGCCTTCTGGGCCAATGTGCTCGACGGCGCCGACGCCGTCACCGAGGTGCCGGCCGACCGCTGGGACCCCGCGCTCCACCACGGCACGGCCACGGTCTCCAAATGGGGCGGGTTCCTGCCGCGCATCCCCTTCGACCCGCTGCGCTACGGCGTTCCGCCCACCTCACTGGGCAGCACCGAGCCGGCGCAACTGCTCGCCCTGGAGGCCGCGCGCCGGGCTCTGGACGACGCCGGATACGGCGACGAGGGCGGCAGGCCCTTCGACCGCTCCCGCGCCTCCGTGGTGTTCGGCGCCGAGTCCGGAGGCGAGCTGTCCCACGCCTACACCCTGCGCGCGGTCCTGCCCTCCTACTTCGGCACGGTCCCGCCCGGTCTGGCGGAGCAGCTCCCCACGCCCACCGAGGATTCCTTCCCCGGCATCCTGGCCAACGTCGTCTCCGGGCGCATCGCCCACCGCTTCGACCTGGGCGGGGCGAACTACACCGTGGACGCGGCGTGCGCCTCGTCCCTGGCCGCCCTCGACGCCGCCTGCAAGGAACTGGTCACCGGTGGCAGCGACCTCGTCCTGTGCGGGGGCGTGGACCTGCACAACGGCATCACCGACTACGTCCTCTTCTCCTCCGTCCAGGCACTCTCGCCGACCGGGCGGTGCCGCCCGTTCGACGCCGGGGCCGACGGGACCGTCCTCGGCGAGGGCGTGGCCTGCGTGGTGCTCAAGCGGCTGGCCGACGCCGAACGGGACGGCGACCGCGTCTACGCCGTGGTCAAGGGGGTGGGCAGCTCCAGCGACGGCAGGTCGCGGAGCCTCACCGCGCCGTGCCCGCAGGGCCAGCGCACCGCCCTGGAGCGGGCCTACGGCGGTGCCGGTGTCTCCCCCGCCGATGTCGGGCTGGTCGAGGCCCACGGTACGGGCACCGTCCTCGGCGACCGTACCGAGCTGGCCGCCCTCGACGAGGTGTTCACCGCGGCCGGGGCGCGGCCGGGCGGCTGTGCCCTCGGGTCCGTCAAAGCGCAGATCGGGCACACCAAATGCGCCGCGGGCCTGGCCGGTCTCGTCAAGACCGCCCTGGCCCTGTACACCGGGGTCACCCCGCCGACCGCGCGGCTGGAGCGGCCCAGCCCGTCCTGGCGGGAGGGGAGCAGCCCTTTCGTCTTCCACACCCGCGCCCGGCCGTGGGCGCTCCCGGCCGCCGAGCGGGTCGCGGGGCTCAGTGCCTTCGGTTTCGGCGGTACCAACTTCCATGTGGTGCTCACCGCCCACGCCACGGGTGTGCCCCCGCAGCACGGGCGGGACGCCTGGCCGGCCGAGCTCTTCCTCTTCCGGGGCGCCGATCTGTCCGCGGCCCTCCGCGCCGCCGGGAGGACGCTGGAGCTGGCCGACGGCGCCGCCGGGCGGCCCTGGCGCCTGCGCGATCTGGCGCTGGCGGCCTCCCGCGCGGCCGACGCCGGGCGGGAACCGGTCCAGGTCGCCCTGGTCGCGGCCGACCTCGGCGACCTCGCGCGCAAGCTGCGCCGGGTCATGGAGGCGGGCCCGGCGGCGGGAGGCGACCCGGCGACCGGCGGTCGTCCGGCACCGGGCGTCCACTACGCGGAACCGGGAAGGGAGGCGGGCTCCGGTGCGGATCCCGGCAAGGTCGCCTTCCTCTTCCCCGGCCAGGGCAGTCAGCGCCCCGGCATGTTCGCGGACCTCTTCACCGCCTTCCCGGAACTCCGGCGCCACCTCGGCCTCGGCCGTGACCACGCCGCCGCCCTCCACCCGCCGGCCGCCTTCGACGAGGCCCGGCGAGCGGAACAGCGGGCCCGCCTCACCGACACCCGGACGGCCCAACCGGCGCTGGGCACCGTCGGTCTCGCCGCGCACGCCCTCCTGGACAAGGCCGGCGTCCGGCCCGACATGGCGGCCGGACACAGCTACGGCGAGCTCGTGGCGCTGTGTGCGGCGGGTGTCCTGGACGCCCGCGCCCTGCTGCGCCTGAGCGCCGAGCGGGCCGAAGCGATCCACGCGGCCGCCGAGGCGCACCCGGACGGGCCGGGCGGCATGGCGGCGGTCGCCGCCGCGCCCTCCGATGTCGAACGGGCCCTTGTGGAAGCGGGCCTGGCGGGCCGGGTCGTGGTGGCCAACCGCAACGGGCCGGCCCAGACCGTCGTCTCCGGGCCGGCCGACGCGGTCGACGCCGCGGTGCGGGCCATGCGTGCCACCGGCCGCTCCGCGACCCGCGTTCCGGTGGCCTGCGCCTTCCACAGTCCGCTCGTGGCGGCGGCCGCGGACCGGTTCGCCGAGGCGCTGGAGCACCAGGTCCTGGGCGAGGCGGAGTTCCCCGTCTGGTCCAACCGGACGGCCGCCGCGCACGGCGGGCGGGCCGAGGCGCTGCGCGCGGAGCTGGCCGGGCAGATCAGCGCGCCGGTGCGCTTCACGGAGCAGATCGAGGCCATGTACGCGGCAGGGGCCAGGATCTTCGTCGAGGCCGGGCCGGGCAGCGTGCTCACCGGCATGGTCGGGGCGATCCTCGCCGGACGGCCGCACCGCGCCGTCGCCCTCGTGGGAGGGCCCGGGGAGGACGGCCGTGAGCTTCCCGGATTCCTCGGCGCCCTGGCCGCGCTGGCGGTCGCCGGGCTGCCGGTGCGCACCGCCTGGCTGTTCCACGGCCGCGACGCCGTCGACGCCGGACGCGTGTCGCGGGAGCTGCCGGGCTGGACCGTCGACGGACACCTGGTCCGTACCCGGGACGGTGAACCCGTGCCCGGCGGGCCGGCACCGGCCCGGCGCGTCGCCGCCCCGGCGGTGCCGGCCCCGTACCGCGACGGTGACCCACCGGCGGACAAGGACGGGCTGGTCTCCGAATTCCTGCGCACGAGCAGGGACATGATCGCCGCCCAGCGCGATGTGCTGCTGGGGTACCTCGGCGGCGGGCAGCGGGAGCCCGTGGCGCCGCCGGTCCCCCGCTCCCCCGCGCGTCCGGAACCGGAGTCCGAAGCGCCCGTCCGTCCCGCCGCGCCGCCCGCGGCCCTGACCGAGGCGGACGCGCTGCGGCTGGTGTCGGAGGTCATCAGCACGCGCACCGGCTATCCGCTCGGCATGATCGCACCGGACCTGGACCTCGACGCCGACCTCGGCATCGACTCCATCAAGCGGGCCGAGATCGCGGGCGAGTTCGCCCAGCGCGCGGGCCTCGGCGGTGGTACGGCGGCCCTCGGCGACGAGGAGCTGGAAGAGCTCGGCAAGGCACGCACCGCGGCGGCCACCGCGGCATGGCTGGTCAGAAGGATCGCCGCCGGGTCCCCGCCGGACGCGGACCGGCCCCGGCCGGCGCCCGGCGGGGCACCGCGGCGGTTCCGGCTCGTGCCCGTCCCGCTCGACGACGCCCCGACCGCTCCGGCGTCCTCCCACCTCACCGGCCGGCGCTTCGCGCTCCTCGGTGACGGCGACGTCGCCACGGCGCTGACGGCCCGGCTGCTACGGCACGGGGCACGGACCGTGATCCTGCCGGCCGGCCATCTGCTGGCCGAGCGGGACGGCCCCGTGGACGGCGTGGTGCTCCTCGGCCCGCCGGCCGGCTCGAACCCGTCGGTGCTCCCCGGCGCCTACCCCGTCATCCGGGCCGCCTTGCGGCGCGATCCGCACTGGTTCCTCGCCGTCCGGGACGCCGCGCCGCACGACGCCCGCACGGCCGGCCTGCGCGGGCTGTTCCGCGCCGTGGCCCAGGAGTACCCGGGGGCCGTGGCCCGGCTCGTGGAGCTGTCCCCCGGCCTGCCCGCGCCGGCCGTCGCCGACGCCCTCGCCGCCGAGCTCCTCATCGGCGGGGACGCCCCCGTCGTCCTGCGGACCGCTGCCGGCCGGCAATGCCTGGAGCTGCGGGAGTCCCCGCTCACCCGCGCGGGGCAGGAGGACGACGGAGCCGCCGCGACCGCCGCCGGGCTGGACCGCGAGTCGGTGGTCGTCCTGGCCGGCGGGGCCCGCGGCATCACGGCACGCGTCGCCGTCGCCCTCGCTACCGCCGCCCGCTGCCGGATCGAGCTGCTGGGCCGTACGCCCTGGCCCGGCCCGGACGAGGAGCCGGACATCGCCGCGGCGGGCGACCGGGCGGCGCTGTACGGCGTACTCGCCGCCCGGGGCGGTCTGACACCGTCACAGGTCCGGGACGAGAGCGCGCGCGTCCTGGCCCGGCGGGAGATCGCCGCCACGGTCGACGAGCTGACGGCCGTCGCCGCCCGTGTGCGGTACCGCTCGGTGGACGTCCGGGATCCCGAGGCCGTGTGCCGGGCGGTCAAGGAGATCCATGTCGAGTACGGGCGTCTCGACGGTGTGGTCCACGGCGCGGGCGTGATCGAGGACGGGCTGATCGCGCGGAAGTCCGCCGAGTCCTTCCAGCGGGTGTACGCCACCAAGGTGGACGGTGCCGCCGCGCTGCTCGCCGCTCTCGAAGGGCTGCCGGCCGCTCCCGCCTTCGTCGTCCTCTTCGGAAGCGTCGCCGCGGCGCTCGGCAACCGGGGCCAGGCGGACTACGCGGCCGCCAACGACGCGCTGGAGGAGCTGGGCGCGCGGTGGGCCGCCCGCACCGGCGGCCGGGCCCTGACCGTCCACTGGGGCCCCTGGGCCCCCACCGGGACCCACCCGGGGATGGTCACCCCGGAGCTCGGCCGTGCCTACGCCCGGCGCGGCATCGGCCTCATCGACCCCCACGAGGGGGCGCGGGCCCTGCTGCGCGAACTGGCCTGGGGCGGTATCCGGGCCGATGCCGTCGTCCACACCGCCCCGGGCCGGTGACCGTGCCGCAGCCACCGACGCCGTACGCACCGATGCCGCGCACGCCGATGCCTCCGGTCGCCGTCATCGGCATGGCCGTGCTGCTGCCCGGCTCCCCCGGCCTGGAGGCGTACTGGCGGAACCTGACGGCCGGCACCGACGCCATCACCGACGTCCCACCGGAACGGTGGGACGCCTGCTATTACGACCCGGCCGGTGCCCGTGGTGCCGACCGCGTGTACTGCCGGCGGGGCGGATTCGTCGACGAGTTCGCCGTGGTGGACACCGCCCGGTCCGGCGTCATGCCCGCCGCCGTGCCCGGCACCGAGCCCGATCAGCTGCTCGCGCTGCACGTGGCGACGGCCGCCGTGGCCGACGCGGGTGGCGAGGGGCGGCTGCCCGACCGGGACCGGGTGGGCGTGGTGCTGGGCCGCGGCAACTACATGGGGGCGGGGCTCGCCCGCCTCACCCAGCGCGTGGGATTCGCCCACCAGCTCACGCGCACCCTCGGCGAGCTGCTGCCCGACCTGGATCCCGGCCGGCTCGACCGGGTACGGGCCGCGTTCACCCGCCGGCTGGGTGCCGACAGCCCGGACGCGGCCGCGGGCCTCGTGCCCAACCTCGTCGCCTCGCGGACGGCCGGCCGGCTCGACCTGCGCGGCCCCGCGTACACGGTCGACGCCGCGTGCGCCTCGTCCCTGGTGGCGGTCGACCAGGCGGTCACCGAGCTCGCCTCCGGCCGCTGCGACGTGATGCTGGCCGGCGGGGTCCACCACTGCCACGACATCACCCTGTGGAGCGTCTTCAGCCAGCTCCGCGCCCTCTCGCCCAGCCAGCGCATCCGCCCCTTCCACCGGCACGCCGACGGCCTCCTGATCGGCGAGGGGTCGGCCGTCGTGGTCCTCAAACGCCTCGCGGACGCCCAGCGGGACGGCGACCGCGTCTACGCGGTCGTCCGCGGCACCGGCGTATCGGGCGACGGCCGCGCCTCGGGGCTCCTCAGCCCGGACCCGGGCGGCCAGGTACGGGCCGTGCGGCAGGCGTGGCGAGCCGCCGGCCTCGACCCGCGCGCACCGCGCTGCCTCGGGCTCCTCGAAGCGCACGGCACCGCGACGCCGACGGGGGACGCCGCCGAACTCGCCACCCTGGCCGAGGCGTTCGGACCCGCCACGGACGGCGACCGGGCCGTGCTCGGGTCGGTGAAGTCGATGATCGGCCACACCATGCCGGCCGCCGGAGCGGCCGGGCTGGTCAAGGCGGCCCTCGCCGTCCACCACGGGGTGCTGCCGCCCACGCTGCACTGCGACGAGCCGCATCCGGCACTGGCCGGCACGCGGTTCCGCGTCACGGGCACGGCGGAGCCGTGGGAGAGCGGGCCCGGCCCGGCCGTACGCCGCGCCGCCGTCAACGCCTTCGGCTTCGGCGGCGTCAACGCCCATGTCGTCCTCGAACAGGCGCCGCCCGCCACCGGCGTACGGAGGCGCCGGAGCACCGGTCCCTCGACCGGTGCGGGCGAACCCGAGCGTGTCCTGGCCCTGGCCGCGGACACCCCGGGGGAACTCGCGGACCTGCTGGTCCTGGAGAACCACCCGGCGGCGGCCGCACCGCGCGGCACCGGCCCGGTCCGGCTCGGCGTCGTGGCCCCGACCCCCGAGCGGCGCGCGCTGGCCGCACGCGTGGTGGCCGCGGGGCGCCCCTGGCGCGGCCGCAACGACATCTGGTACGCACCCGCCCCGCTCCTGGGCCCCGGCACCACGGGCAGGGTCGCGTTCGTCTTCCCCGGCCTGGAGGCCGAGTTCGCGCCCCGGACGGACGGGATCGCCGAATACTTCGGCCTGCCGCCCACCACCGGCCGCCCGCCCGGGGCGGGAGCGCCGGTCGGCGACGTCGGGCGGCACGGGATCGAGGTGTTCGCCCTCGGTCGCCTCCTCGACGACGCGCTACGGAGGATGGGCGTCGTCCCGGACGCCCTCGCCGGTCACAGCGTCGGCGAATGGAACGCCATGGCGATGGCCGGCATGTACGCGCGGGAGGCCGTCGACGGCCTCCTGGCCGCCTTCGACCCCGACCGGCTGCGCGTGCCCTCTCTCGCCTTCGCGGTGCTGGGCGCCTCGGCCGCACGGACGCGGGCCGCGCTGGCGGCGCGCGGGGACGGCCGCGTCGTCCTCTCCCATGACAACGCTCCCGAGCAGTGCATGATCTGCGGCCCCCGGCCCCAGGTCGAGGACACCGTCCGGGCGCTGCGCGCCGAGGGCGTGTTCGGGCGCGTCCTGCCGTTCCGGTCGGGCTTCCACACCCCCATGCTGGCCCCGTGGCTGGAGCCGATCACCGCGGAGGCCGAGCGGCTGGAGCTGGTGCCGCCCCGTGTTCCGCTCTGGTCGGCGACGACCGCCGCCCCGTATCCCACGGACCCGGCCGAGGTACGCGAGCTGTTCGTCCGGCACCTGCTGGAGCCGGTGCGCTTCCGCTCGCTCGTCGGCTCCCTGCACGACGTGGGATTCCGCGCGTTCGTCCAGGTCGGCACCGGCCGGCTCACCTCACTCGTCTCCGCCACGCTGGAGGGCAGGGAACACCTCGCCGTGGCCGCCAACTCGCCCCGCAGGGACGGCGTCGCCCAGCTCCGCCGGGTGGCTCTGGCCCTGTGGGTCCACGGCGCCGGAACCGGCCCCGCCCTGCCGCCCGCGCCGGGAACCGACCCGGCCCACCGGCCGGCCCGCCCGGCCGGGGCCACCGCCGTGGCCCGGACGCCGACCCGGCTCGCCCTCGGCAGCACGCTCGTCTCCCTGAGCGGGCCGGACCTGGCGGAGCTGCGCCGCGACCTCGCGCTCGCCCGCACCGCCGCCCCGGGCTCCGGCGGGCCCGGTGACCCCGGCGCCGATCCCGTCGGCCGGTGCGTCACCGCGCTGGAGGAGGCCGCCGGGCGCTTCCCGCCCGCAGGTGAACTCGCCGCGCTCATCCGGGAGACGGCCGCCACCGCCGCCGAGCTGATCGGTGCCGCCGCACCGGGCCACGGGTGGGAGACCGTGCTGCGGATCTCCATGGAAGCGATGCCGTACCTGCGCGACCACTGCTTCATCCACCAACGGCCCGGCTGGCCCGATCTGGACGATCGAAGGCCCGTCGTGCCGGGCACCACCATCGTCCACCACCTCACCCACGCGGCGGAACAGGCCGTCCCGGGCATGCGGGCGGTCGCCGTCCACCATGTGCGGTTCGATCAGTGGGTGCCCGCCGCCGAACCCGTCGACGTACGCGTCACGGGAACCCCGTCGCCGGACGGCGCCGACCGGTTCGACGTCTCCTTCGGCCGGAGCGCGCGGGCGACCGTCGAGCTCGCGCCGCACTACCCGCGGGCCGCCGGGGACGGGTGGCGCCCGGACCCGGCGGCCGAACGCGTACCCGAGCACACGGCCGCCCAGCTCTACGACGAGCGCTGGATGTTCCACGGCCCGTCGTTCCAGGGCGTCACCGCCATCACGGCCATCGGTGAGGAGCACGTGCGCGGCGTGATCTCCGCCCCTGCCACGCCGGGCGCCCTGCTGGACAACGCCGGCCAGCTCATCGGCTACTGGATCATGGCGAGCCGGACCGAGCGGGTCGCCGTGCTCCCCACGGGCATCCGGCACATCCGGTTCCACGGCCCCCACCCCGCGCCCGGTACCCCGGTGGAGTGCCTCATCAGGATCGTCTCGCTGACGGACACCGTGCTCGAGGCCGACGTACGGCTCGTCACGGGCGGCCGGGTGTGGGCGGAGCTCACCGGCTGGCAGGACCGGCGCTTCGACAATCTGCCCGAGACCATCAAAGTGGAACGCTTCCCCGAACGCCACACCCTCTCCCGGCCGCAACCCGGCGGGTGGCACCTGATCCACCGGTTCTGGCACGACAGCGCCTCCCGTGACCTGGTGATGCGCAACCATCTGGGCCGCGCTGAACGGCTCGCCCACGACCGGCAGCCTCCGCACGCCCGTGAGCGGTGGCTGCTCGGCCGGATCGCGGTCAAGGACGCGGTACGGCGGCTGCTGTGGGAGCGGGGCGAAGGGCCGGTCTTCCCCGCCGAGATCCAGGTCGGCAACGACGAACGGGGCAGACCGTACGTCACCGGGGTGCACGGCCGGATCCTGCCCGGGCTGGAGGTGTCGCTCGCCCACCGCGCCGAGGCCGGTGTGGCCCTCGTGCGGCGGCGTGGACCGGGCGGGACCGGCGGTGTAGGCATCGATGTGGAGGAGGTCACCGACCGGCCCGGGCACCTCCACGACTTCGCCCTGGGACAGACGGAACGCCGGTTGCTCACCTCCACGTGCGCGGGAACGGGAGAACCGGAGGCCCTGTGGTTCACCCGGTTCTGGGCGGCGAAGGAGGCCGTGGCCAAGGCGGAGGGCACTGGTCTGCGGGGCCGCCCCCGGGACTTCACGGTGCTCGATGCCCGCCCGGAGGGGCTCGTGGTGGCGGCCGGTGGACGGACCTGGTCCGTGCGGTGCCGACTCGTCGGCAACCCTCCGGGCCTGCCGGCCAGGGATTACGTCGTGGCATGGACGACGGGCACGGCGGACGGAGCGCCCGGTCCGGCGATCGCCGGACCGGCCCAAGGACCGGCCCAGGAACCGAGCCGGGAACCGATCCAGGAACCGACGCAGGAAGGAAGGACGGCATGAACGACGAACGGACGGCGCCGACAGGCCCCACGGCCGAGGCCGAGGTGCTCGCACAGGTCCTCGAAATGATCGGCGCCGTTCTCGGGGAGCCCGTGGAGGACTTCCACGACGGGGAGGTCGGCAGGGAGACCCTGCTCCACGAGGACCTCGACATGGTCAGCATCGACTTCGCGGACCTGGGCGGCCGGCTCGCCACGGCCTACGGGGAGCGGGTGAACATGGCCGAGTACTTCGCGGAACTCGACCTCAGCCAGCTCATGTACCTCACGGTCGGCGACCTCGTCGACCACGTCGTCTCGTGCCTCCAGGGGGACGCGGCGGGAACGGCGGGGCACCGGACGTGAGGCACAGCGGGTCATGAGCGGCTTCCTGTTCGTCGTGCCCCCGTTCGCGGGACACGTCAACCCCACCATCGGCGTCGCCGCGGAACTGGTCCGGCGCGGCCACCGGGTCGCCTGGGCGGGCCCGCCGTACGCCGTGGAACCGCTGGTGGGAGCGTCGGCCACCGTGTTCCCCTGCGCGGCCCGGGGAGCGGTGGATCCGCGGGCACCGGCTCCCGACGCGTGGTCCCCGCCCCCGGAACAGCAGGGTGCGGCGGCACTGATGTCCCTGTGGGAGCACTGTCTGGAACCGCTCGCGGAGGCCATGGCCCCCGGGGTCCTGGCCGCCGTACGGGAATTCCGGCCGGATGTGCTCGTCGCCGACCAGCAGGCCCTCGCCGGAGGTCTGGTGGCCGAACGGCTGGGGATCCCCTGGGCCACCTCGGCGACGACCTCGGCGGAGTCCACCGCGCTGGCCGGCACGCCGCAGCTGCGGGCCTGGCTCGACGGACGGATCCAGGACCTGCGAAGACGCGTGGGCGTACGGAACGACCGGTCCGACCCGCGCCGTTCGGACCACCTCGTCCTGATGTTCACCACCGAGGCGCTGGCGGGCCCGGCCGGGCGCTTCGGCGCGCAGGTGCGGCTGGTCGGGCCGTCCCTCGCCCCACGCCCCCGCGCGGGCGGCTTCCCCTGGCACCGTCTGGACGGCGCGCGTCCCACCGTGCTGATCACGCTCGGCACGGTGAGCGGCGACGCCGGGGCCCGCTTCCTCCCCGCCTGCGCCGCCGCGGTGCGCGAGCGGTCCGGCGCGGTCCAAGCGGTGATCGCCGACCCGTCCGGCACCGTGCGCGACACCGGCGACGGAATTCTCGTCCTGCCGCACGTGCCCCAGCTCACCCTGTTGGAGCGGTGCTCGGCCGTGCTCTGCCACGGCGGCCACAACACCGTCTGCGAGGCCCTGTGGCACGGACTGCCCCTCGTCGTCGCACCCGTCCGGTACGACCAGCCCGTGATCGCCTCCCAGGTGGTCCGGGCGGGAGCCGGGCTGCGCGTCCGGTTCCGGCACGCGACCGCCGACCGGATCGGAGCGGCCCTCGACGCCGTCCTCGGCGAGCCGCGGTTCCGGGCCGCGGCCCGGGGCGTGGGGGAATCCTTCCGGGCGGCGGGAGGCGCCGCCGCCGCGGCCTCGCACCTCGGACGACTCGCGGCCCGCACCGCGGCGATACGCGCCCGGGCCCGGTGAACAGGACTCCCGGGCCCGGTGAACAGGACTCCCGCCCCACCTCCGGATCCCCCCTCCTCCCCCAGGAGTTCACCCATGCTCCCTTCCCCTCCGCCCCCCACTCCCGAGCAGCGGGCTTCCTACCGTGCCGCGCTCGCCCAGGGTGTGGACCGCTTCCTGTGCGCGCCCCGGACCACCTGCCCTTGGTGTGACGCCGGGCGCCTCCGTCACCGCCTGCACACCACGGACCTCCTGCAGCGCAAGCCGGGAAGGTTCACCCTCGACCAGTGCCTCGGCTGCGGCCACATCTTCCAGAACCCGCGGCTGAACGAGGACGGTCTGGATTTCTACTACCGGGACTTCTACGACGGCTACTGGGAGGAACGCGCCGGGGAGACCTGGGCGAGCCTGCGGCGGGCGTACGAGGAACGCGCCGCGTTCGCGGCCCGCCATGTCCGGCCGAAGACATGGCTGGACGTCGGCACCGGGCACGGCCACTTCTGCGCGGCCGCCGCGGACCGGTTCCCCGGCACGGTCTTCGACGGCCTCGACCGGGGCAACGGCGTCGAACTCGCCGCCCGGCGAGGATGGATCGACCGCGCCCACCGCGGCCTGTTCGCCGATCTGGCACCCACCTTGGCCGACGCCTACGACATGGTCAGCATGCAGCACTACCTGGAGCACACGATCGATCCGCAGCGGGAGCTACGGGCCGCGGCCCGGGTCGTACGCCCCGGAGGCCACCTCTTCATCGAAGTTCCCGACCCCGAGTGCCGGTTCGGCCGCGCCCTGGGCCGCTGGTGGATGCCCTGGTTCCAGCCGCAGCACCTGCATCTGATGCCCTTGGCGAACCTCCGGCGCCACCTGGAGGGCCTCGGGTTCACGGTGGTCGCCCAGCAGCGCTGCAATTTCAACGGCCCCGTCAATCTCCTGTACTCCACCTACCTCCGCCTCCACAACGCAGCTCCCGCCCCGGACGCCCCCTGGTTCCCCACGGCGCCGTCACGGCTTCGCAGGAACGCCCGCAAGGCGGTGTTCCTCGGCGCGCTGCCCCTGCTCGTCGCGATGAAGGCCGCCGACCACCTGGCCGGGCTCCTCCCGTCCGGCGCCCGCGTGACCGACGCGTACCGGCTCCTGGCCCGCCGGGAGCTCGCGGGGCCGGAGTGATTCGCCGTCCGCTCCCGGGTGAGCGGACGGTGCCGTCACCAGGCGACGGGCAGTTCCACGGGGTGGCGCCAGATCGAGCCCGTGTTCCACCGGACCTCCTCGGCCGGCACCGCCAGCCGCAGCCCGGGGAATCGCTTGATCAGCGTGCCGAAGGCGACCTGGAGCTCCATGGCGGCGAGTGGGGCGCCGAGGCAGTGGTGGGAGCCCCAGCCGAAGGTCATGTGGGCGGGCTTCGGCCTGTCGAGGTCCAGTTCGTCAGGCCGGTCGAATTTATTGGCGTCACGATTAGCCGTCAGGTAGGACACGTGCACGATGTCACCCGCCTTGATCCTCGCCCCGCTCAGCACCACGTCCTCCATGGCCACCCGCGGGATCCCGACGCCCTCCTTGCGGAACGGGATGAACCGCAGCAGTTCCTCCAGCGCCCGGGGGAGCGTCTCGGGTCGCTCGCGGAGCCTCGCGTACAACTCGGGGCGGCTCAGCAGGGTGTAGGAGATGTTCACCAGCTCGTACGAGGTGGGCTCCTGGCCGGTGAGAAACAGGAGCACGGCCATGGCGGCCAGTTCCCGGTCGTCGAGGAACTCGTCCCCGTCGCGGGCCCGGGCCAGGGCGCTGATCAGGTCGTCGCCGGGGTCGGCCCGGCGCCGCGCCGCCAGCTCGGAGAAGCAGGCGCGCAGCTCGTCCTGGGAACGCTTCGCGTCCTCGCGGCCGGCGGATCCGCCGTGCGTCATCGTCCTGGCGTGGGAGCACAGCCGGGGCCGCTCTTCCTCGGGGATGTCGAAGACCTCGCAGATGGTCGTCATGGGAAGCGACGACGTCATGTGCCGCACGAGGTCTGCCGGGGAGCCGCTCTCCTCCAGGCCGTCCAGCAGGCCGTCGACGACGCGCTGTGCGCGTTCCCGCATGCGGTCCACACACCGCGGCGTGAAGCCCTTGGCGATCAGGCGGCGCAGCCGGCTGCCGGCCGGTGGGTCCATCATGTTGAGGGGCCCGGCCTGGTTGTTCGGCTCGGGTGTCATGCGCGGGTAGTCCAGGCCTACGACGGCGTCGCGGCTGAAACGGCGGTCCGTGGTGACCGTGCGCACGTCCTCGTAGCCGGTGACGAGCCAGGCGTCGCCCTCGCCGTAGGGCATGCGGATGCGGGAGACGGGCTCTTCCGTCATCAGGTGCCGGAGCTGCGGGTCGAATTCGAGCGCGTCGGCGAAGGCGAAATGACAGGTCCGTACGGTGGCACCGGGCTCCATCGCGGGTGCTCCAGTCTCGAGGCGACATCTCGGAGGGCGCCCGACAGGCCGAGGGTCGGACGCTACGCGGATACCCACCGCCTCGCACGGCTACCTGTCGAGGTGTCCGAATTCCTCTGAATGGGCGACCGCGAGCCCTTTCCCCCGTACCGGCCTGAACGTTGTTTTCCGCGACACCGGAATCACCACCGGCCAGGCGCTGTCACGGCACGGCGAGCGGCGGGTGCGCGGCACCCGGCCCGTGCGTGACCGCCTGCCGACGTCCGCCACCTCCTACGGCAATCGACTCCCAACCGCCCTCTCTCCCCTGCCGATTCACCCGCAGAGCATGTTTTCGACCGGGTCCGAATGCCGTCGGCCGCCCGGGCAAACGTCATACGAGGCAAGGTCACCGCATCGGGGTAATATTTATGGTTTTTCCGGGGCGGGTGGGCGTGCGGCCGTTACTGTTCCCCAGCCAGGATCCGGACGGATTCCCGGCCATCAGCCACTTCTTCCTCTTTCGCCGGTGAGCACGCGCATACGCCGGTCACCACTCTCACTGAGCACGCCCGGGATCCGGGACGGTCCACCCGAGTCACCGAGGAGTCTAAGGAGTTACGGATGCCCGACACCCGGCCTTCCCCTCTGCAGCCGAGCCAGCCGGCCGCCGACGGCGCCCGGCCCTTCCTGCCTTCCTCGCCCGCGCTGCCCTTCCTCCCCGCGCCCGGCACGGGAGCCGTGGCCCCGCCCGACGACGGCCCGGACGACGGCGTCGCCGCCGGGCACGTACGGGAGGACGCCGCCGCGGTGGGGCGGCCGAGCCCCGGCCTGGAGCTGATCCTGCGCGGTCCCACCGGGCTGGGTACGGCGGGCCTGCGCCTGGCCCCGCGCGAGGAGCCCCCGGCGCCCGCACCCGAGGCGGCCGAGGAGGCGGGGAAACCGACGGCGGGAAACCCCATCCCGGGCCTCTACCACCACCCGGTGCCGGAGCCCGATCCCGTACGGGTGGAGGAGGTCAGCCGCAGGATCAAGGCATGGGCGCTGGACGAGGTCGAGTTGTATCCCGAGGAGTGGGAGGACCAGTTCGACGGATTCTCCGTGGGGCGCTACATGGTCGCCTGCCATCCGGACGCTCCCACCGTCGACCATCTGATGCTCGCCGCGCGACTGATGGTGGCCGAGAACGCGGTCGACGACTGCTACTGCGAGGACCACGGCGGCTCACCCATCGGCCTCGGTGGGCGCCTGCTGCTGGCGCACACGGCTCTCGACGCCCTCCACACGACGCCGGAGTACCAGCCGCAGTGGGCGCGGTCGCTCCACTCCGACGCACCACGGCGCTCCTACCGTTCCGCCATGGAGTACCTGCTCCAGGAAGCCAGCCCGTCCCAGGCCGACCGCTTCCGGCACGACATGGCCCGTCTGCACATGGGATACCTCGCCGAGGCGGCCTGGGCCCAGGCGGATCACGTCCCCGAGGTGTGGGAATACCTGGCGATGCGGCAGTTCAACAACTTCCGCCCCTGCCCCACCATCACCGATACCGTCGGGGGCTACGAACTGCCGGCGGACCTCCATGCGCGGCCCGACATGCAACGGGTCATCGCGCTCGCCGGGAACGCCTCCACCATCGTCAACGACCTGTATTCCTACACCAAGGAACTCGCCAGTCCCGGTCGGCACTTGAACCTGCCCGTAGTGATCGCCGAACGTGAGGGCCTCTCCGAGCGGGACGCCTATCTGAAGGCGGTCGAGGTACACAACGGCCTCATGCACGACTTCGAGGCCGAAGCCGCCGCCGTGGCCGCCGCCTGCCCCGTCCCGAGCGTGCTGCGCTTCCTGCGGGGAGTGGCCGTGTGGGTCGACGGCAACCACTACTGGCACCAGACCAACACCTATCGCTATAGCCTGCCCGATTTCTGGTAAGGACGGTACGCATCCGTGTCCAGCACCCATCACGTCGCCCCCGCCACCCCGGTGTTCGTCCCCGCCCCGACGACGCCCTACCAAGGGGACATCGCCCGTTACTGGGACCATGAGGCCAGGCCCGTGAACCTGCGTCTCGGTGACGTCGACGGCCTCTACCACCACCACTACGGCATCGGCGACATCGATCACGCCGCCCTCGGTGACTCCGAGGACAGCGAGTACGAGAAGAAACTGATCGCCGAGCTCCACCGGCTGGAGTCGGCGCAGGCCGAACTCCTTCTGGACCACCTCGGCGCCGTCCGGCGCGAGGACACGCTCGTGGACGCCGGGTGCGGCCGCGGCGGCTCGATGGTCATGGCCCACCAGCGCTTCGGCTGCCGCGTCGAGGGCGTCACCCTGTCGGCCAAGCAGGCCGACTTCGGCAACCGGCGCGCCCGCGAACTCGGCATCGAGGACCACGTCCACGCCCGCGTCTGCAACATGCTCAACACGCCCTTCGAGACCGGGCAGGCAGCGGCCTCGTGGAACAACGAGTCGAGCATGTACGTCGACCTGCACGACCTCTTCGCCGAGCATTCCCGCATCCTCGCGATCGGCGGCCGCTATGTGACCATCACCGGGTGCTGGAATCCGCGGTACGGTCAGCCGTCCAAGCTGATCTCCCAGATCAACGCGCACTTCGAGTGCAACATCCACTCCCGCCGGGAGTACCTGCGCGCCATGGCCGACAACCGTCTCGTACCGCAGGCCGTCGTCGACCTGACCCCCGCGGCCCTGCCCTACTGGGAGCTGCGAGCCACGTCGTCCCTGGTCACCGGCATCGAGGATGCCTTCATCAACTCGTACAAGGACGGCTCCTTCCAGTACGTCCTGATCGCCGCCGACCGCGTCTGACCACCACCGCCGAAGGGGCCGGGTCGTCGCCCGACGGACCCGGCCCCCGGCACGCGCCGGTCCGGCGGCTCCCGCGGTGCCCGCCCGGGGCTTCGGCCCGGCCCGCCCGTTCGCGAGAATGCCTCGCCCGGCGCGCGGGGGCGAGCCTCACATGGTGTCCTGGCCGTGCGGGCGGTGCTCTCGCCCCCGGCCCGGGTGCCGGGCAGCGGCATGTCCCAGAGGAGCGGCCATGGAGCATTCCACCCCCGACGGGCCCTCGCCGCCTTCCGGGGTTCCGCGGGTGGGTGCACCGGCGCCGCGGAGCCGTCTGTGGCTGCGGTGCCTGGTGGGTGGGCTGGTGCTGTGGTTGGTCACGGTCGTGGTCACGTACGGCACTCGGAACACCAACCTGCTGCCCACGGTGATCCTGCTCGGCAGTTTCCTGACGCCGACGGTGTTCGCGCTGTGGGCCTACGAGCGGGACGGCCGCGGCCTGGGAGCGGATCTCCTGATGGGCTCCTTCGCGATCGGCGGCCTGCTCGGCGTACTCGGCGCATCCGTTCTGGAGACCTATCTGCTGCATCCGTCGGTCGGCTTGTTCCTCGGCGTCGGGCTGATCGAGGAGGCGGTCAAGCTCATCGCTCTGATGCTCGTCCTGCGCCGTCGCCCGCGGGTCCGCGGAGTGCGGGCCGGCACCGTCCTGGGAGCGGCGGTCGGCTTCGGGTTCGCGGCGTTCGAGAGCGCCGGGTACGCCTTCAACGCGGCCGTCACCGCCGGCGGTCTCGACCTGCGGGCGCTGGTGGAGACCGAGATCCTGCGCGGTCTGCTCGCCCCGTTCGGCCATGGGCTGTGGACCGCCGTCGCCGGCGGTGTGCTCCTCGCCCACCGGGAGCCCGGCGGCCGGTTCCGTTTCCCCGCGCCCGTCGTCGTCACCTATCTCGGCGTCGCCGTCCTGCACGCCCTGTGGGACTCCGTGCACGGCATCGCCGTGCTGCTCGTCGTCCTGCTCACCAGGACGTCTCTGGAGGCCCGGCTGTTCGCCGACGGCTATGTGCCCCGCCCCACCGCCGAGCAGAGGCACCTGTTCACGCTGTTCTCCGTGGGCGGCCTCGTCGTGGTCACCCTCGTCGGCCTGGGCTGGCTTCGCGCGCTGGTCCGGGGCGGGTCCGGTCCAGGGCGAACGCGACCGGCGGCGGACCCCTGAGCCGATGCCCGGCGTCCTCGCCGACCGCTCCTTGCCGATGAGGACAATGAGTCGTGCATCCTGATGCAGGACATCGAGGGCAACGAGTTCTGTCTCGGCTGAGGGACCGCGGGCGGCACCCGCAACGGCGCGGCACACAAACGGCCCTTCAGGCGCGGCCCAGTCGCATGCCCAGCCCCCGTACCCGGTAGATGCGGCGGTCGTCCACCCAGAGCCGGCCGTCGGCCAGGGCGTGGTGTCCCTGTTCGTCTTCGCCCTCCTCGGTGATGTCGATGCCGACGGTGACCTGCCGGTCCGTGGGGACGACCTGGCCGCGGTACCGCCACGTGAACTCCCTGCCCGTCAGGGGTTCGAGGGTGCCCGCGGCGATCGCCGCCGCCGGGGTGGTCCTCAGCAGGTGGAACTGCAGCAGCTGGGCGATCGCCTCCACGCCCAGGGAGCCGGGCTGTACCGGGTCCATGAAGAAATGCGACTTGAAGAACCAGGCGCCGGCGTCCACCGCCTTCTCGGCGCGCAGCCGGCCCAGGCCCGCGGGGCCGCCGTCCGGCCGGTGCCCGGTGACCCGGTCCAGCATCCGCAGCATGGGGCCGGGAAGCCGCGCGCCCCCGTCCGGTCGCCGCCCTGTGAGGTCGGCGCCCGGGTCGTACGGCATGGCCCACCGCGCGCGCTCGTCGGCGTCGGGGGGAATGCCGACCTGCCGGTCCAGGGCGGTCTGCGGGAAGAAGCCGAACGACGAGGTCACGGTCAGCAGGGGCGCGCCGTCGGCCGTGCAGTCGACGGCGAAGGAGACGATCGTGGTGTCCCCGTGCCGGACGGCGCCGGACAGCACTGCCCGGGTGCGCAGGGTCCGGGTGCCCGGGCGCACCTGCTCGTGCAGACGGGCGGTGCCGTCGAGGTTGCGGAAGACGAGCCGGGGGCCCGTGGCGATGGAGGCGTCGGCGGTGCGGACGGCGAGCCAGCCGCAGGGTTGCAGCGCCACTTCCATCAGCACCGCCCAGGGCATCACGGCGCTGCCGTTCTGTTCGAAGTACCAGACGTCCGGCGGCACGTCGTACTCGGCGACGACCGCACTGCCCGGCCGTGGCTCTCCCAGGGGCGCGTCCAGGGACGCGATCCGGCTCATGAAGTGGTAGGGCGGTCCGGGCAGGCGGATCGTCGTCGCCGCCCGGTCCAGGACGGCGGCCCACGGCCCGAATGCCTGGCCGGGGCGCCCCCAGGCGCAGGCGAGCAGCGACGGGTAGTCGAAGGCGAAGCCGTTCTCGGTGGCCACCGGACGGCGTTCGCGGTGGCCGGCGAGGCCGCCCAGCAGCCGGGGTTCGAGGCATGCGCCGGTGGTCTGCTCACGGTGCGGCCCCAGCTCCCGCCAGTGGTCCAGCGGGGCGTCCCGCACCAGGCGCAACGCCAGGTTCCGGCCGTGGAACGCGTTGACGCCGTCCACGCTGACCATGGCCTCCGCGTACAGCACGGGTTCCGGGCCGGTGCTCAGGCCGCCGACGTGGATCTCGTAGACCACGCGTCGGCTCGCCGGGGTCGCCTGGCCGCGGCAGCGGGACACGGCCGTGACGCCGGGCAGCGCCTCGAACCGGGCCCCGTCCCGGTCGATCGTCAGCCCGAGCGCGGCCAGGTAGAAGGCCATCGCCTGCTGGGTGCCGTGGCTCATCAGGGTGCCGGGGAGGACGGGGTCGTTCTTGAAGTGTCCTTCGAAGTACCAGCCGTCGGGGCGCAGTCGCAGCTCCGCGCGCAGATAGCCGCGGCCGAGCGGGCCTCCGGCCGGTTCGAACGCGGTGATCTCGTCGATGAGCAGGAGCCGCCCGCCGTCGATGCGGGGCGTCCGGAGGTGGGCACGGGTGGTGTGCCACGCGGGTCCGAAGCAGTCGTAGGGCCTGCCTTCGGCGAAGGCCCGTACGGCCTCGGCGCCGAACCGGGCGGCGGTGGGTGGTGGGGTGACCGGTTCGAACGGCAGGTCCGGGGACGGGACCGTGCCGGGGGTCCACCGGATGCCTTCCGCCGCGGCCAGTTCGGTGTCGGTGAAGAATCCGGCCTGGCCGTTGCGGATGCTGAGGACGTGCTCGCCGTCGGCGAAGCAGTCGGAGTGGAAGAAGAAGAGCCGCGTGCCCCGGTGATGCGCGTGGCCGTCGACATGGATCTCGTACCGCAGGGTCTGTCCCAGCCTGGGCATGGTGCCGTGGTAGGCGGCTTCGCAGCCGAGGAGCCGGTAGACGCGCTCGCCCCGGTTGAGCAGGTCGACGCCGAGCCAGCTGATGAGGAGCAGGTCGGCCTGGCCGGCCTCGGCCAGGAGGCCGCCGGGGACGCGGCCGGTGTGGTCGAGGAACCAGGAATCCGGCCTGAGATCGGTCTCGGTCCAGATGGTTCCCGTTCCCATGGAGGCCGGTGCCGCGGCGATGCCCGTGACGCGGTCCACCAGCAGCAGGGGCGGCCCGGGCAGCCGGGTCTGGCGCCGGTAGCCGTCCTGGGCGGCGAACAGCGGGCCGAAGAGTTCGGAGACCGGGCCGTCCGCCAGGCGTTCCAGCTGGGCCCGGTCGAACTTGGGCCCGGGCAGAGCCGGTTGCGGCGGCGGAGCGGGGAGCGGTGCGGGGCCCGGACGCGGGCGGGCCGACGGGCGGGGAACGGCGTTGCCCAGCAGGTGCCGGCCCTCGAGGTACCGCCGGTGCAGGGCGGTCAGCTCCGTCAGGTACTGCCGGTGCAGGGCGGTGACCCGGGTGCGGTGCCGTGCGACGGCCGCGGTGCCAGCCGCCGGGGGCGGGTCGGGCGGCGGCGCGGGCGGCCCGGCGGCCCGCTCCCCTCCCGCCGGGACCTCGGAGAGCACCGGGGACAGGTCCGGTGCCGGCCGCATGACGGTGCCGGCGGTGTCCGGTGCGGGCAGCCTGACGGCGCGGGGGTGGGCCGGTACGCGCAGCGTCCGGTCCACCGGCGTTCCGGGGCGTCCGGCGCCGGGGTCCGTGCGGGTCCGGCCGAGCAGGCTCAGCAGGAGGGCCGGGTCGCACAGGCCGGCGGACGCCAGGCGCTCCACCGACCGGTGCAACCGGTGCAGGGCCCGGCCGCCGGGTTCGTCGAGTGCGACCGCCAGGTGCTCGCGTCCGTGCAGGATGCGGCCGATCCAGTCGGTGCACAGGGAGAGGGGGCCGTGCTCGACGAAGACGCGGACGCCGTCGGCGTAGGCCCGCTCGATCACCGCCGGGAAGTCCACCGTCGTGGTGGCCTGCGCCGTGATGGCGTCGGCGGCGCTCTCCTCGGTGGGCACGTACGGTTCGGCGGTGTCGCCCCGGTAGAAGCGGACGCCCGGGACGGGCACGGTGCGGCGGCGGTGCAGCCGGTGCCAGGCGTCGCGGACCGCCTCCAGTTCGGGGGCGTGGGCGGCGATGTCGTAGTCGAGCCGGACCGCCCGGTGGGCGAAGCGGTCCCGTACCAGGGCGGCGCAGGCGGTCTCCTCGCCTCCGACGACGCAGACGCCGGGGGCGTTGACCGCCATCAGGTGCACGGCCGGTTCGGCGGCGACGGCCTCCCGGACCTCTTCCAGCGGCGCGGTGAGCAGGTAGTTCCGCCAGCGGAGCCCGGTGATGCCCCTGGCCCGCCAGGCGCGGCGGACCGCCCGGTACTCGCCCGTGACGTCGCGGGTGAGCAGGTCGCCGCGCCGGGCGTCCTCGGCCAGGGCGGCGGCGTCGGGCCAGGCTTCCAGGGCGACCAGCGCGGAGGTCTCGCCCGAGGAGTAGCCGATGGCCGCGTCGGGACGCAGGCCGAGCAGGTACCGGGTGACGAGGGTGTGCAGGGCGGCGAGCCGGGTGGTGGCCCAGATCCTGCCGAGCACGCCCGTGTCGGCGAAGTCCGCGGGCGGCCAGGGGACGTCCTCGGGGTTGTCGCAGCGGTGCCGGACGGCCTCGGCGAGGTCCGGCAGGGCGAGGGTCAGCTCCCGGCCCATGCGGGGGTAGGCGGCGGAACCGTTCGTGTATACGAAGGCGACCTGTCCGTGCCGCCGGGCGGGCGCGGCGCGTAGCCGCACCCGCCGTCGCGGGCCCTCCAGGACCGGGACGACGGCCTCGGCCGTACGCAATCGCGCATCGAGTTCGGCGAACCGGCCCGGCCGGGGCCTGACTCCGTGGCGCAGGGCGGTGACGGCGGTCGCGACGGCGAGCAGGCCGGCGGCGGCGTGCGGCGTGCCGAACAGCGCGGAGTTGTCGCAGCATTCCTCCGTGCCGTCCAGGGGGACGGTGCTCACCCGCAGGTCGGGCGGGCCGTCGCCGGGCTCAGACTCGGGCTCAGGCCCGGACTCGGTCTCGTCCAGGACCGCCAGGACCGGTTCCCCGGCCCGCTCCGCGTCCGGCAGCCGTTTGAGGACGAGGACGACCGCGGCGTCCCCCGGCGCCCGGTCCACGCCCAGTTCCCGCAGGGCTTCCCGGTGCACGGGGTCGTGCGCGAGGTCGACCGCTCCGACGATCGCGGCGTCCGCCTCGTCCGCCCTCAGGAGGCGGGCGGCCAGGGCGAGGGCGGCGGTGCCGGAGTCCTCCTCGGCCGAGACGGTGAACCCGGGGCCCTCCAGGCCGAGTTGGTAGTTGATCCGGTTGGCCGTGATGTTCATCATCGCCCCCACCACGCCCGCGGCCGTGCCGGGGGGTGTGAAAGCGTCCCCGAGCCCGTCCCGCGGGCCGGGCGGCCGGAGCAGTCCGGAACGCTGCCAGAGGGCGTCGATGCGCAGTCGTCCGGCGTGCCTGCCCACCTGCGGATCGACTCCCGCCCCGACGACGACGGCCGTGCGCGGGGGCGGCATGGTCACACCACGGGCCGCTTCTCGTGCGGCGTCGAGGACCAGCAGCTGCTGGGGCAGGCTCTCCCGGAGGTCCAGGGGCGGAAAGCGCAGGCCCTCCAGGGCGAGACCGACGCTCTCGCGCGGTTCCCCGACGGGCCTCCCGAAGCCCACGGCCGCGTGGAAGTCACCTGTGTCCCCGTCCCGTCCGGCCCTGACCGCGAGCGCGACCACGGCGACGGGGGCATGCCGCCGGAGAGCCGTGGCAGGAGGCGGCGGGAGGGGCGGCGGGACATGCGCGTCCCAGGCGTCCAGGACGAGATGGGCGTTGGTGCCTCCGAAGCCGAACGCACTGACCGCGGCGCGGCGCGGCCCCGCCCAGTCCTCGTGCTCCGTGACGAGCCGGAGCGGCTGCCCGTCCAGCGCCGTGGCGGTGCCGTCGTGCGGGGTCGCCGGCCGGACCCCGGCACTGACCGCGCCGACCGCTTTGAGCAGGGCGACCGCGCCCGCCGCGGTCAGCAGATGGCCGACGTTGGCCTTCGCCGACCCGACCGGCAGGGCGGGGTGGGCGGCGAAGACACGGCCTGCCGCGCGGACCTCGACGGCGTCGCCGACGGTCGTTCCGGTGGCGTGGCATTCCAGCAGGCCCACGGACTCCGGTGGTACCCCTGCCGAGACGTAGGCGGCGCGCACGGCGCGTTCCTGCCCCGCGGCGTCGGGGGCGATGAGTCCGGAGGCGCGGCCGTCGTTGCCGAGGCCGATGCCGCGCACCACGGCGAGCACCTGCCGTCCCTGGTCCACGGCGTCCGCCAGTCGCATGAGCGCGAACAGGGCCGCCCCCTCGGCCGGTACCAGGCCGTCGGCTTCGCGGTGGAACGGCCTGCTGCGTCCGGTCGGGCTGAGCACGCCCATCGTCGCGAAGCCGCCGTGGATGAGCAGGGCGTCGGAACGGCTCACGGCGCCCGCCAGCATCAGGTCCGCCGACCGGTCGTGGAGCCGGTCGCAGGCGAGCTTGACCGCGTACAACGAGGTGGCGCAGGCGGCGTCCAGGGCGTACGCGCCGCCCTCCAGCCCCAGCGCGCGGGCGGCGAGCAGGGCCGGAAGCCCGGAGGAGAAGCGGTTGAAGGCGTGCGGACGGGGCGGCAGCGCGGCCAGCAGGGCGTCCCGTACCGGGGGGTCCTGGGCGGACAGCCAGACGTGTTCGGTGTGGCGGACGGCGGCGGTGGAGGGGTAGGACAGATTGCCGAGCACCAGGCCCGAGCGGGTGGGTGCGGCGGCGGGGAGCCCGGCCTCGGCGAGGGCCTGGCGTCCGGCGTGCAGGACCCAGTGGAAGAGGGGGTCCAGCCGCAGGATCTCCGCGGGGCCCAGGGCGAATCCGGTGGGGTCGAAGGCATCCGCGAAGCCGCGGACGAATCCGCCGGTGCCGGTGGCGGGGCGGTGCGGGTGGCCGGGTCCGGACGCGGTGGCCCCACCGGTGGGGAGCGGCACCCCCCAGCGGTCCGGTGGGGCGGGCCGGAGGCTGACCCGGCGGTCCAGGAGGTTCCGCCAGAACTCCTCCGGGCCCGACGCGTCCGGCAGTACGCACCCGCGTCCCACGACGGCGACGGGTTCGAAGGTCATCTACGTCTCGCCTCCCCGGCTGTCGCCGGCCGCCGGTACGTCCGGCCGCCGGACCAGTTCCACGTCGAGCAGGTCGGCGAAGGGGGCTCCGTCCCGGTCCGTCAGCCGCAGGTGGCACCGGGCGTGGTCGCCCGCCACCCGCACCGGCAGCACCCGGCAGGTCACGCGCCCCGGCGCGGGACCCAGGAGGTACGGGCGGAAGGTGCCGACGGCCATGGGGAGCGTGGCGTGTCCGAGGGCTTCCCGTGCCCAGAGCACGGCGAGTTGCAGGGCCCCGTCGAGGACGGCCGGGTCGGTCTGCCATGTGTCGCCGGGCCAGCCCAGTGCGGCCAGGCCGGCGAGGGTGCCCCGGGCACCGGCCGGCCCCACCCCCTCGACGCTCGCCAGCGCGTGCAGCAGCGGGCCGTGGAAGAGCAGTTCCCCGTCGTAGATCCGCGCGTGAGGCCAGGGCGGCAGGCCGGGGTCGTGCGTCTCCGCCGGTACGGGCGGGACCGCGCCCGCCGAGCCGTCGGCGGGGGCGGCGAGCGCCCGGCAGTGGACCCGGCCTCCGGCGCCGCGCAGTTCCACGGTCAGCGAGCCGGGCCGCACGGTCCCGCTCGTTCCGTGGAGGGTGAACTCCCGGTCCTGGGTGTCCGTCGCCTCCCAGGAGGCCGGGAGCAGGACGCGGATGTCGCGCAGGGTCGGGGTGGCGGCGGGGTTCCAGGCGCGGGCAGCCGCGAGGATCCACTCCAGGGACTGGGCCAGGGGCAGGACCGTCCTGCCCCGGAGGACGTGGTGGGCCAGGTGCGGGTGGGTGGCCGGGGTGACGCGCGCGCCGGCGGCCTGTGGGTGCCGCAGTCCGGTCGGCGGCAATACGGCGGGGAGCTCCTCCCGCGCTCGGGCGCCGGCGGGCACGGCTACGAGGAGCACCCGGTCGTCATCGCTCGGGCGGGTCAGTTCCTCGACGAACGCCTGTGCGCCGGCCGGGACGTCCAGGAGAGGCACTCCGGCCGCCGCGAAGTGGTCCGCCAGTGCGGGGGTGACCATGCCGCCCTGCCAGGGGCCCCAGGCCAGGGAGCGCACCCGGCAGCCGGGGCGGGCCGCCGCCTCGGTGGCCGCCGCCTGGTGGAGGGTCTCGTTGGCCATGGCGTAGTCGCTCTGTCCCGGGTTCCCGAAGCAGCCGGCGACGGACGAGAACAGGCAGAGGGTCCGCAGCGGGTCGTCGGCCGTCGCGTCCAGGAGCACGCGCAGCCCCGAGACCTTGGTGCCGAAGACGTCGTCGAACTGCTGGTCGGTCTTGTCCGCGATCCGTTTGTCCGCCACGACTCCGGCGCCGTGGACGATGCCGGTGACCGGCCCCCACTCGGTGCGCACGGTGTGCAGGGCGGCTCGCACGGCACCGGGGTCCCGCGTGTCGGCCGGGACGTAGCGCACGGGTGAGCCCGCTTCCTCGATCGCGGAGAGGGTCTCCCTGATCTCGCGGACGGCGAGGACGCGACGGGCCTCCTCGGCGAGTTCGGCCGGGGTCGCGCCCGGCCGCCGCGCGGCGAGGGCCCGTACGAGGGCGGGCCGGTCCCTCCCCGGTGGCAGCCCCGGGGGCTCGTCGGCCGGTTCGGTGCGGCCCAGCAGCGCCAGCCGCGGCCGCCGGGACCGGGCGAGCGCCGTCACCGCGGCGGCGGTCACCCCGCGGGCGCCACCGGTGACGACGAGGACGTCGTCGGGGCCCGGGCCGCCGTCCTCCGCCCCCGGCGGGGCCGGGACGGCCACCACCGTCACCCGGCTCCCGTCCGCGGGGAGGCCGGCCTCCAGCAGCGGCCCCCCGTGGAGCAGTTCCCCGACGACGGCGTCGGCCACGGCCCGCGGCGAACGGCCCGAGCGCGCGCAGTCGACCGCCTTGACCACGGCCCCGGGCCATTCCCCGGCGAGCGTCCGCACGAGTCCCGCGAGGCCGCCCAGCCAGGCCCGCTCGCCCCGCGCGCCCCGCGCTCCGAAGTCCCCGCCGGTGTCCTGCACGGTGACGAACACCCCGCCCTCCTCGGCGAACCGCGGTGCCACCGTGCGCGCCGCCCGGAAAGCGTCCCGCTGGACCTCCAGCATGGCGTCGACCGTCAGGTCCTCGGCCAGGCCGCCCAGGAGCAGCACCGCCCGGCTCTCCGGCGGCGGCTCCGGGACGGGCTCGGCGGGGACTCCCCGCTCGCCCAGGAGCCCGGCCACGAGGGCGGCGAGGCCGGAGCCCCCGTCGACCACGTGCAGGACGTGCTCGCCCAGGCCGGGCACCGCCAGGCCGGTGGGCGGGGCGGGGACGGCGCGCAGCGCGTAGCGCCCCGGGACGGCCGGGGGCGGGCCCGGCGCCGGAGCGGCGGGCCCGGGAGGGAGTCCGGGCGCCGAGGCGGGACCCGGAAGAAGCTCCGGCGCCGGAGGGGGGCCGGGAGCGAGCGCCGGTGCGGCGGTGACGCCGGCCGCCTCCCGCATCTTGTCGACGACCTGCCGGAGTGTCCGCAGCGACACCAGTTCCACCGGGTCGCCCTGGATCTCGGGCAGGTCCCCGGTCCGCTGGCGCAGCACGGAGAGGATCTCCACGCGTTTGATGGAGTCGATGCCCAGTTCCGACTCCAGCTCCATGTCCAGGTCGAGCATCTCGGGCGGGTAGCCCGTCCGTTCGGCGACCACGGCCAGCAGCGTCTCCTCCAGCAGTGCGGGGTCGAACTCCGCCGTGCCGGGCGCGGTGGCCGCGTCGGCGGCCTGCGGGACGGCTCGCGGCGGTGCCGGGGCGGCGGGACCGGGAACCGCCGTGCTGTCCGGCCGGGCGGCCGGGGACGTGGCAGGGGATGCCCCGGGCATGCCGGAGGGCCACTCCGGGAGCGGGGCCGCGGGCTCACCGGGCGCGGTTCCCACCAGCGCCGCGAAGGACGTCTCGGACATCCTCAGGAACGCCTGATGCGCCTCGCTCATGGAGCGCAGGAAGACGGCGTGGGCTTCGGCGGTCTGGCGCTGGGCATCCTCGATCAGGGTGATCCGGGCGTCGTCCTCGCCGGTCGGCGGGCGTGGGGACGGGTACGCGTCCGGCGGTACGGGGAACGGCGCCGGAACCGGCTCGGGCCCGGGCCCGGGCCCGTACAGCGTCACGGTCGGAGCCGGGACGCCGGGCAGCGCAGGCGCCTCGGGCATGTCGAAAACGCCGGGTGGTGCGGGCGCCGCGTCGGGCCCGGCAGGCGGTGCGGCAACAGCGGGCGGCACCGCCGAGGGCGGCGGCGCGGGAGGTGCCGGCGGGACGGCCGCGCCGGGCCCGGTGGGCCGCGTGGGTCCGGGGGTCTCGTCCGCGGTCTTCCGCCGGCCCGCACTCCCCTGCCGGTTTGCGCTCCCCTGCCGTTCCGCGGCTTCCCGGGCCGCGTCCTGCGGCGGGTAGCGCCGTCCGTAATTGCCGCCGTCGATCTGTACGGTCATCCTGGGCGCGCGTTCCCGGCCTGCGGGGCGGGGCATGGCGTAGTGCTGCCAGTACGGCGCGAAGTCCAGCGGGATCCCGTGGACGGAGAGCCTGGCCAGCGCGTCCTGGAGGGCCGTCACACCGTGCGTCCCGCGCCGGTCGAGGGGTACGGCCAGGTGGGGCCTGTCGCCGAGGATCCGGTCCACCAGCGCCGTGAGGGTCGTGCCCGGCCCGGCCTCGACGAAGGTCCGCACCCCGGACCGGTACATGGCCTCGATCTGTTCCGTGAAGCGCACGGGTTCGGTCAGGTGGCCCGCCAGGCGGGCGCGGATCTCCTCGGCGGCGGCGGGGTAGGGCGTGGCGTCGGTGTTGGAGAAGACCTCCGGGCCCGGGGGCGAGAGCGTGGCAGTCGCAAGGGCTGCGGCGAAGGGGGCCCGGGCGGCGGCGACAAGCGGGCTGTGGAAGGCGGCGGAGGTGACCAGCGGCACGGTGGCGGTGCCGGCGGCCTCCATCCGCGCCGCCACCGTCGCGATAGCCTCGGGCGTGCCCGAGACAACCGTCTGCCGGGGACCGTTGTGGTTGGCGATCCACACGTCCTCCCCTTCGGACCGCGTCAGCGCTTCCCTGACCTCGGGGAGGCCGGCGAGGACCACCAGCATCGCCCCCGGCGTCGCGGCCCCGGCGTCGCGCATCGCCTCGCCGCGGGCGCGGGACAGGCGCATGAGCGTTTCGCCGTCGTACACGCCCGCCGCGTGCAGGGCGACGAGTTCGCCGAGGCTGTGGCCCGCGACCGCGTCCGGGCGGAGGCCGAACTCCGCCAGCAGGGCGAGCAGGGCCAGGCTGTGTGCGGCCAGGGCGGGCTGCGCCCACTCGGTGGCCGTGAGCAGCTCCTGCTGCGCGGCGCGCCGGTCGTCCGGTACGGGTGGGGGGAAGACCACGCGGTGCAGCGGCACCGCGTCGGGACCCGCTCCCCCGGGGTCCGCTCCCTCGGGGCCCGTCCCGCCCACGGCGTCCCAGACGGCGAGCGCCCCGGGGTGGTGGGCCGCCAGGTCGCCCCCCATGCCCACGTACTGGGCTCCCTGGCCGGGGAACAGCCAGGCCAGGCGGCCGGGCTCGGGCGGCCCCGCTCCCCAGTGCAGGGCGAGCGGCCGGGAGGAGGTCTCCCCCGTGTCCAGGCCCACGGCGGCCTGGTCCAGTTGCTCGACGAGCCGGGCGGTGTCGGTGGCCAGTACCGCGAGCCGTCGGCTCGCGTCGGGCCGGAAGTCCTCCTGCGTACGACGGGCCAGGTCGGCGAGACCGTGCGCCGGGCGGGCGCCGGCCTCGTCCGCGGCCCGCCGGAGGTCCGCCGCCCGCTCGCGGAGCTCGTCGGCGGATCCGGCGCAGAGCAGCAGAAGTTCCGTCGGCGCGGTGCGCAGGCGCGGCCGGGAGCCGGCGGGGGTACGGGACGGAGCCGGAGCCCGGTGCTCCTCCAGCGTGGCGTGGAAGTTGCTGCCGCCGAACCCGAAGCTGGAAACGGACGCGCGCCGCGGGGTGTCACCGGCCCGGATCCACGGGCGGGTAAGGGTGTTGAGGTAGAACGGGCTGGTCTCCATGTGCAGGCCGGGGTGCGGACGATCGGCGTTGACGGTCGGTGGCAGCACCTTGTGGTGCAGGGCGAGGACGGCCTTGAGCAGGCCGGCCGCTCCCGCCGCGCTCTTGGTGTGGCCGATCTGGGACTTGACCGACCCCAGGGCGCACCACTGCCGGCCGGCGCGGCCGCTCGACGCGAACACCTCCCTCAGGGCCGCGAACTCGGCTTGGTCTCCCGCCTTGGTGCCGGTGCCGTGGGCCTCGACGAGTTCGACGGTGGCGGGTGCGTAGCCCGCTTCCTCGTAGGCCCGGCGCAGGGCGAGTGCCTGGCCCCCCGCCCTGGGCGCGTAGATGGCCGTGCCGCGCCCGTCGGAGGAACTGCCCAGGCCGCGGATGACCGCGTACACGCCGTCGCCGTCGCGTTCCGCGTCGGCCAGGCGTTTGAGCGCGAACATCACCACGGCCTCGCCGAGCATGGTCCCGTCGGCGTCCTCCGAGAAGGGGCGGCACTCCTGCGTCGGGGAGAGCGCCGGGGTGGTGGTGAAGCAGCAGAACATGCCGATGTCGTTCGTCGCGTCGACGCCTCCGGTGACGACCAGGTCGGCACGGCCCAGGGAGAGTTCGTCGAGGGCGATGGACAGGGCGGCGAACGAGCTGGCGCATGCCGCGTCGGTGGTGTGGTTCGTGCCGTGCAGGTCGAAGCGGGCGGCGATGCGCCCGGCGACGACGTTGCTGAGCAGACCGGGAAAGGTATCCTCGGTCGGTCCGGGGTAGTGGGCGGCGATGCGGTCGCAGACGGCTCGCGCCTCGGCCTCGGGCAGGCCGTGCTCCCGCAGGGCCTTGAGCCAGACCGGCCGTTGCGTCGGGGCGTTGGACTCCGTCAGGAGTCCCAGTGCGGCCGTGCCGAGCAGCACGGCGACGCGATCGCCGTCCGGCCGGACGGCACCGCCGTCCGCGGCGTCCCGCAGGACCTGCTCGGCGACCAGAAGGGCGAGCAGCTGCGCGGTGTCCGTCGACGCGAGACTGTGCGGCGGGATGCCGTAGGCCATGGGGTCGAAGTCCACGGTGGGCAGGAACGCGCCACGGCGCGTGTAGACCTTCTGCGGGGTGCCGGGGACGGGGTGGTAGTAGTCGTCGAGCAGCCACCGGGTCGGCGGGATGTCCCGCATGAGGTTCCGGCGGCCGAGGATCAGCCGCCATCCCTGCTCGACGTCACGGGCGTCCGGCAGCAGGGCGCCGAGCCCGACGACGGCGACGGGTACGCGGCGTGGGAGTGGCTGATCCGGCATGGTGGGGTCCTCGTGTCGCGGGCGGGTCGGTGGTCGGGCGCGGGCCGGACCGGCGGCGCCGGGAGGGGCTAGGAGAGCCGCCGGGGCCGGAAGGCGAAGGCGGTGGCGGGCACGGCGACGCCGTGCCCGCGCAGTTGATGGGCTCGGGTGAGGACGGCCGCGCCTTCGAGGAGGTTCAGGGCGATCTGCACCACGTCGCGCCGGCCGGGCTCGGCGAGGAAGCTGTCCGCCGCCCAGCGGTTGAACGCTCCCATGGCCGGGCCGCACCAGATCTGGTAGTCCGCACGGCGCTCGGTGTGCCCCGCCACCGCCCAGCGGCTCGACATGCCCAGGTACCAGCGGAAGGCCAGCGCCATCCGGTGCCGGGGGTCCCGCTCGGCCTCGCGGAGCCGGGACGGGTCCCGCCGCTGCCAGAAGCGCAGCGTCTCGGCCCAGACGGCGTCGAACGACGTCCGGAGGATGTCCTGTTCGACCCGCGCTCGTTGCCGGGGCGGGATGTCCTCCCAGCTCTCGTGGTCGCGGTAGAGCTCGTAGAGCCGGGTGGCGCGCGCGGCGAAGAGGGAGCCCCGGCGCAGCACTTGGAGCTTCACGCCCAGCTCGAACATGTCGGCCGCGGGCGCCATGGTCACGTCGGCGATGTCGGCCTGTGCGAGCATCGCCTTCGCGTCGTCCGACAGCCCTGATTCCCGGGTGGCCTGATTGACGGAACCGGTCAGTACGTACGCCGCGCCGAGGGCGAAGGCACCGGCCACCGCGGCGGGAGTGCCGAGCCCGCCCGCCGCCCCGATCCTGATGGCGCGGTCGTAGCCGTGCACGGCGGTGAGTTCGTCCCGCAGTGCCAGCATGGCCGGCAGCAGGACCGTGAGCGGCCGGTTGTCGGTGTGCCCGCCGCTGTCCGCCTCGGCGGTGACGTCCTCCGCCACGGGCACCCGGGCGGCCAGCCGGGCCTCGTCCGCGGTCAGCTGCCCCCGCTCCACGAGAGCGCGCACCAAGGGCGCGGGGGCCGGGCTCATGAAGGGCCCCGCGACCTCGGGCCGGGACACCTTGGCGAAGAGCCGCGTGCCGCGCAGGATCCGCCCCTGCGGCCCATGGCGCAGTCCGCGGGCGGCGACCTTGATCACCGCGGGGGTGAGCGACATGAACGCGGAGGCGGAGACGGCCGGCACCCGGTGGCGCCACACGATCTCGGCGATCCGGTCCTCCAGCATCGGCTCGCCGGGCGAATGGATGAGGTTGACGCCCCAATTCGGTTTCCCCGCGAGCCCGGAGGCCAGCTCGGCCACCGCCCGTTCGACCCGCTCCGGATCCAGCCCGGCCGCGCCGAAGAAGCCGAGCATGCCGGCCCGGGCCATGGCGGAGACCATGCCCACGGTCGCGATGCCGCCCGCCATCTCCCCGGCGACGTAGGGGAACCGCACCCCGTGCGCCTCGCCGAAGGCGCGGTCGCCGAGCCACTCCGGGTAGAGCGGCGGCAGGGTGCCCAGCAGGGCCAGTCCCCGCCGGCCGGGGACGACCGGGCCCGTGGAACCCCCTACGGCGATCCCGATCCCCGGCCCCGCGGGGGTGGTCACGAGATGGACGGCTTCTCTGATGACGCCCGCCGCGCTCAGGATCTCCGCCGGGGTGAAGGCGGCCGCACGGTCGCCCGGGTACCACAGGACGGGCGCGGCGGGGGCCGGAGGGGCGGCGGGGCGGGAGGACGCCGTCACGACGTCAGCCGTGCGGGGCGTGGTCGCCCGCCGCGAACCGCAGCGACGTGTGATCGGCGGTGCGCGGGAGGGGACGTCCGGGACCCGGGCGGTGCGGCGAGGTGATGCGCAAGCCGTGCGGAACCCGGCAGCCCCACGCGTGGGTGTCCGACGCGGCCGTCAGCCCGAGGGCGAGGGGGCGGCGGTTCGCGAACCCCTGGGCGAGGGCGGGAAGCACGCCGATCACGAACAGCCGCACGATATCGGCCCAGTCGGCGCGGGTCGGCCCTGATGGTGCCGTCACAGCGACTCCTCCCGTCCGGGAAGCCTGTGAGGATGAGGCTGCCCGGCGCACTCCGCGCTACCCGCGGGAGGAATCGAGCTCACCCGATCAGGTGAGTGTGCACGCTGTGGCCGCGGCCGGGCCGACGATTTCGTCGGCCCGCGCCGAGGAGTTCGTGTTCCCCCGCACGCCGAGGACCGGCGCGAGGACCGGCGGCCCGCACCCGGCGTGCGCATCCAGCGGACACGGCCTGCCTCCTCATAGGCAGTGGACGCACCTCTCGCGCTTGCGGGTGGTCAAGGCGGTGAGGCGCTGGTAGCTGGTGAGGAGATGGGTGCAGCATCTCTCCACCGTGAATTGGGCGGCGTCGGCGCGCGCCCGGCCGGTGACGCGACCGTTGTCGTCGAGAGCCGCGCGGAGGGCACCGAAGAGCGCGTCGGGGCTGTCGGGCTGGAAGAGGTAGGCGTTGTGACCATGCGAGAGGATGCTGGTGATGCCTCCGCTGGAAGGGTTGACCACAGGGATTCCGGAGGCCATCGCTTCGACGACGGTGCAGCCGAAGGTCTCGTAGGGGCAGGCCGTGCAGAAGGCATCGCAGGAGGCGTAGAGGGCGCTCCGGTCGGTGCCGCGGACGAAGCCGAGAAGATGGATCCGGGATGAGGCGGCGGCAAGGCGTGTGACCTGGGCGGTGATGTCGGGCGGACCGTCGCCGGCGATGAAGAGGGACAGGTCCTCGTTGCCGGGCATGGCGCTCAGCCTGAGAAAGGCCCCGATGATCAGGTCCAGACGCTTCTCACGGGCGAGGCGGCCCAGGTAGAGCAGGCGTTTGCCGCGTCCGTCGTAACGAGGCGCCAGCTTGGAGAGAACGGCGGGGTCGGCACGGTCGGGGCCGAAGGCGTCGATGTCGACGCTGTCGAAGGGAACTTGCTCGATCCGCACGTCGCTGAGGCCGCCCAAGGTGTCCGCGGCGTAGGGGGTCGCACAGATGGCGCTGTCGAAATGGCGGTACACATAACGCATGACGGGCGGGAACGCCGCGGTCGCCAGGTGGCGCCAGACCGGATAGCTCCGGGCGAAGTTGTAGTGGTCACCTTGGTATTGGGCCACGTAAGGCACGCCGTGCCGGCGTGCGTAGGCGTGCCCCGGCAGCCCCCACGAGCCGAAGACGAAGGACCGTTCGGGGTCGATGACCACCACCAGGTCCGGCGCGATCCTCTCCAGGGCCGCGTCGATCTGTGCGAGCGCGGCCCGGCGCGGGACCGGCAGCATCGGGTAGGGAAGCCACGGCTTGGCGGCGTAGGGGAACAGCTCCAGACCGGGCGCGCCCACCCTCACCGGAGGGAAGCCTTCGGGGGACTCGGGGACCAGCAGGCATAAACGGACATCCTGCTGCGAGGCGAACCACCGGGCTCGCTCCACATTCCCCAGCGCGATACCGCTGACCTCAGGCGGGAAGCTCGAGGTGATCCAGGCCACGGTCAGCTGGGCTGATTCAGCACGCGGAAGCAACAGAACGGCCTCTCATCGGGATCCGGGCTCTCCATGACTCACGGAGGTGAACCGTTCCGGATTCGTTGGAGAGCGTGATGCGCGGGATTTTCAGCGGGGCCCGTGTGACCCGGACCAGGGTGCTGATTCCGACAGTGGCAGCGGTCGATGAAACCTCGATGAACCCCGGGCCGACGGAACCCGAAGGGCCGTGTCCCCTCCGGTTCCGAAGGCCCTCGGCACGTCGGCCGGCTCACGGGCCGATCTCGAACCGGGGCGGCTCGAGACCACCGAGACATCCGGTTTTCGCGGCGGTCGGATCGTCGAAGAAGGAGACGGTGATCTCTTGGGCGCACCGTGACGTGGCGAACACCACGTGAGGCTCGTAGGGGACCGTGACGACGGTGGCGCGGCTCAGCGTACGGGCGACGTACGGACCGGCGGCCGCCCCGGTCTGGGAGTCGAAGCCGCCCGACAGGGCGAGGGTGGGGATGTCGCTCCGCGTGGCCTCCCGGATCGAGCGCGGCGCCGCGGGGACGTTCCAGACTTCGCAGTCCGGACGGAGGAAGGTGAGCTGCGGAGCCTGGGCCAGCACCGAGCGGGGGAACGACGGGAACGCGTCCTGCCCGCCCCGGATCGCCTCGGCCCGGCTCTCGTACGGCACCCACTCACCGCAGAAGACGCCGTAGGCGAGCCCGTGGGCGACTCTGCCGAATGCCTGGGGGCTGAGTCTGCCGCCCGCCCACTGCTCGGCGATCCGCCGCGGTTTGCCGTGGGCCAGTTCGTCGAGGGAGCGGGGGACGCCCGCCGCCACGTGGGTGGCGGAGGTCATCCAGTTCACCAGGGCTCCGCCGTCCAGTACGACTTTCACCGGCTCCGGGTGGCCGGGGACCGTGACGGTGGTGGTGACCGGGTGGGCTTCGAGGTCGCGGACGAGGCGTTCGAAGGTGGCGGCCAGGTTCGGATAGCGGCGGTTGCAGGCGGGCTGTTCCGCGCAGGTCTTGAACAGGCCGTCGAAGCCCTGCCGGGCGCTGCTCCAGGTCGACGCCGACCCCGCCTCGGAGGGCGGCAGGATGCCGTCGATGCCGACGGACCGGGTTCCCCGGGGGTGTTGGCGCATGTAGACGAGGGCCAGGTGGGTGCCGTAGGAGATGCCGAACACGTTCCACCGGTCGATGCCCAGGGCGACGCGCAGGTCCGCGTAGTCGGCGGCGCTCTCGGTGTCGTTGTAGGCGCCGAGGTCGATGCCTGGGGCCGCCAGCCGGTCACGGCAGGTGCGCGTCGCCTCGAGGTGCAGGCGCTCGGTGGACGGTGCGTCGTGGACGAGGCCGACCGCGTGTGCGTTGAACTCGTCGATGTTGCGGCAGGTGAGCGCCGGGTCGGCCGAGTACGTTCCCCGCTGGGACATGAGGATCACGTCCCGGTCGCGGTTCAGACCGCCGTCGATCGCCGTCTTCGCCTCCCCGACGGCGTCGTCGCCGGGGCCGCCGGCGAGCCATACGACCGGGTCGGGTTTCGGCTTGCCGGTCGCCGCCGGTACGACGGCGACGCCGAGGGCGATCTGCCGGCCGTCGGGCTCGGCGCGGTTCTCGGGCACGGTGAGCGTTCCGCAGCGGGCCTTCTCGAGCGCGGCGACGGGCTCCGGCGTCCTCGGGCAGGGGCCCGGCCGGAAGTGGGCACGGCCCACTGTCCGGGCGACTGTACCGGTGGGGGTCCCGGTGCCGTGTTCCGCGCGTGCGGGCGCCGCGAGCAGCCCGGTGACGAGGATCGCGGTCGTCACCGCGGCCGGCGTGGCGTGGAACCGGCGCGCGGTACGGCGACGGCGGGGTGCGTGGTCGAGTGACATCTGCCCTCCCGGTCACTTCGGGACGATCGTGAACGGTTTCGGCGTGAGACCGGCCACGCAAGCGGTGTCGGGCGCGGTCGGACGGGCGAGGAACGACGCCAGCACCCGTTGCGCGCAGGGCGATTGCGGGACCACCCAGTGTCCGATCCCGGGGATCCGCACGGAGGTCGAGCGGGACAGCGTACGGGCCGCCGCCCGCGCCCAGCTCGCCCCGGTCTTCGTGTCGAACGTCCCGGAGACGATGAGCGTCGGCACCGCGCTCACGGTGGCCACCCGCTGGGCGGAGGTGCGGTCCGGTACGTCCCAGACGCGGCACACCTGGTGCTGGAACGGGAGCTGCGGCGCCTGGGCCAGGACGGTGTCCGGCCATCCGGGGAAGGCCCGGCGCCCCGCCTTCAGCACGTCGGACGGTCCGGAGCCCGGCGCCCACTCGCCGCACGCCACGGACTCCGTCAGGCCGTGGGCGGTCTCGCCGACGGCCTGGACCGAGTCGGCGGCGCGGGCCCGTGCGAAGCGCTCCGGGTGTCCGTGGCCGAGCTCCTCGATCGCCGCGGGGACGTCGGGGGCCTTGACGGCGTTGGCGACCAGCAGGTTCAGCAGTGCTCCCCCGTCGAGGACGACCTTCACCGGGTCTCCGCCGCGGGCCGGCCGGGCCGTCAGCGTCAAAGGCCGCGCTTCCAACCTGCGCACCTGTTCGGTGAGAGTGCGGCGGAGGTCCGGGTAGCGGCTCCCGCAGCGGGGCTCGGCCGCACATGCTCCGAGGAGGTTCTCGATGCCCTCCCGGGCGCTGCTCCAGGTCCACGGCAGGGTGGCGATCTGCGGCGGGGTGACCGAGTCGATCGCCACCGCGCGTATCCCCTGGGGGTGCCGGCGCAGGTAGGTGAGTGCCAGGTCGCTGCCGTAGGAGTAGCCGTAGACGTTCCACCGGGGGATTCCCAGCGCCGTGCGCAGGTCGGCGAAGTCGGCGGCGTTCTCGGTGGTGTTGTAGGCGCTCAGGTCGATGCCGTCGGCCGCCAGGCGGTTCCGGCACTTCTTCACGGAGTCCAGCAGGCGGCGTTCCGCCTGGGGCGCGTCGTGGCCGAGTCCCACGTACCGCGCGGCGAACCGGTCCAGCTCCGGGCAGGCGAGGTTCGGCCGGTCGTGGAGGTTGCCGCGCTGGGCCATGACGATCAGCGGGCGATCCCGGTTCAGGCCGGAGTCGACCAGGAAGGGGATGTCGTCGAACGTGTCGCCGCCGGGGCCGCCCGCCATGAACACCACCGGGTCCTCGGCGGGCTTCGCCGACGTGGCGGGTACGACCGCCGTGGCCAGCCGGATCGTCGGGCTGCCGGGGCGGGCACGGTTCTCGGGGACTTCCAGGAAACCGCACCGCGCGGTGCTCAGCGCGGTGACCGGCGCGGGCGTCTCCGGGCAGGGACCGGGCACGAACCGCGGCGGGGCGGCCGGTCCGGGCCCGGCGGTACGGCTGTGCGGTAACGCCGCACCGCTCGGTATCGAGCAGAACGCCGCCAGGGCCAGTGCGGCCGTGGCAGCCACCGCGTGGATGCCGTGCTTGGTCACGTGGCCCCGCTCCTCTGCCGACAGCCGCGGCTGCCCAGCCGGACAAAGCCGCATCGGTTTGGGTGGATCGCCCGTCATGGACGATACCGGGCGGGCCGGACGGACGCACACGGACGGCCCGGGGGCGGGCAGGGCCCGGGCCGGGGGTACGGGCGCGGTCACGGCACAGCCGGCCCCGGCGGCGGACGGCAACCTGGGGGATGCCGTCCGGCTCTTCCCGGCGCGAGCGCGGCCATCCGCATCGAGCTCGGCCGATGCGGTGCGCCCAGCCGCCCCGTACGCGCTCAGTCGCGCGGCGGCAGCGCCAGGGTGCGGGCAAGCGCATCGCCGACGCGCGCCGAGTGAAAGGTGCGGGGCTCGGCGTCCGAGACCGGCCACAGGCCGAAGCACTCATGGCCGGGGACTTCGAGGACGGACCGGACAGCGCTCACCCACGGGTGATGGCGCAAGCCTTTCGCGGGCGCGCGGACGTTGCGCGACCGCGGATCCGGATCAATCCAGCGCGTCGGCCTCCTGGTAGAGCAGCCAGGTGTAGCCGTCGAAGTAGGGCGAGAGGATCGTGGTGAAGCCCGTATCAGCCGGCGAGCTGCTGATGACTCCGTTGACGGTGCCCGACTGCGCGGTGGAGTCATAGCCCTCGTACCAGGGGCCGCCGCTCGAGGAGGGCTCGAAACGGCAGTCGAGCTGCAGCCGGGCCAGCGGCGGGTAGATCCGAGTCTCCCCGAAGCATTCGGTCGGCGTGTCGTCGAGCAGATAGGACCAGCCGGCTGGAAATCTCCCTCCGTACACGGTCGGCGCCGACACCTACGCACCAAGGTGTTCACCTGACCGGCGCCCCGGACACCGCGCGCCCGCCGCAGCCGCTCCACCTCGGGCCGGCGCACCACTGGCGCGTAACGCCACACGTACACCCGGACCCGAGGCCGTCCGTTCCCCCCCCTGTCGCAAGTCCGGGAATATTTCGTTCGCCCCTCCTCTGACCTGGATGGCACTTCGACACATGGCACTTGGACATGGAGCCGCACGGGCACAAGGCGGTCAGGCAGCTGCGGCTGACCGCGTGGCCGGAACACCGGGAGCGGGGCGAGGGCCGTCACTCCGTCCTTCCCCAGGGCCGGGGCTACGGTCCCAGCCTGCTTCATGGCCGGCCGAGGCGGGGGCTTGGGCACCCCCGTGCCGGGCGCCCGCATGTGGAGCGACGTGGGGTATCAGTGGCGACGCGGGTGTTCTCGGATGACGAGTTGAGGCTGCCGCAGCTTGACTGCGTGTGGTGTTCCGCCTTGTTGTCACTGTCATCCCGGCGTTCTCTGTGGTATCGCAAAGGCGGCGCATGCGGAGCTCGGTGGTATCAGCTGTACCACCAGGCGGATTCACATGTTCCGAATGCTTTCGTCCGCCTCTGCAAAGGGGGCGTTTTTAGCCTGTGCAGGAGGCATGATGCAGGGAGCAGGTCCTGCGCCGTTCGCAGCTCAGAGGCGCTGGAACGGTTCTTCATAAAGCCTGAGCTGTTGGCCGGGACCCGCCTGCTGCCACGTGACGGGTTCTCCCGTCCGGCCCATTCCCCAGGCAGAGACCATGAGCACAACAGCCGACGCCGCTCCCCACGCTTCCACACCACAGCTCTGTGATGGCACCTCCCCCGAGGTTCTCGAATTGGGGATCTTCCTCATCTCTCTTCGTCGAGCTGGTTCGGCGTGGGGCTGACGCTGCCCGTTACCCCCCTGTGCGGAAAGGTTTTCTCTGATGAAGGCAGTCCTGTTGAGGGGCGGGCCGGTGGGTCTGCACCGGGTGCACCACGCGGCGGGGAGCGAGCTTCCGGAGAAGGTGGCGGTGGCCTACTACGGGCTGCACGTGCACTTCATACCGACCGGCGACGTCGAGGTGGTCGACGGATGTGAGCTGCCGGTTTTCCGGTTCAGCTACAGCACGGCCATCGCGGAACAGACGGGGTGGGTCATGTCGGCTTCGGATGCAGCACCGATCGCGACCGTGGGAACGGACTGCCGCTTCCCTGGTCGGGCGGAGACGCCGGGTGGGCCGGCACGCAGAAGAGAGACCTCGGCCAGCACCTGCCAGGGAAGGGAAACGCCATGGCCACTGACAGCTCCACCGACCGTCCCGTGCGCATTTCAGAACATCACCGGCGGTATCTGCTTTGGGCGGGCCGCACCGCGTTCATCCCGCTGACCACGTTCATCATCGCAACAGCCTTCGGCAAAGTCCCCTGGCCGGACGTCGATGCCGGCGGCCGTCCGATGCTGGACTACGCGCTGAAGAACCACTGCGCCGAAGGCCAGGCCGTCTTCTGGTTCGCCCTCGCCGCAGGAACAGGAATGTTCCTGGTCCTGGTCTCCGCCGTCTACCAGCAGCGCGCGGAGCGGACGCCCTTGGCTGTACAGATCATGCTCTTCTTCGGAGCCCTGTGGACCGCCCTTGAAGCTACCGTGAGTGCTGCCGTCTTGGTCAACGGACTGCTGGGTCAGGGCTACCCGTCCTACGGGCACAACCCGTCCGAACTGTTCATCGTCGCCGCGCTGTGGGACCTCACCAACGCGGTCGGCACCATGGGCATGATCGCTCTGGCCATCGCGCTGCTCGCCCTGAGCTCAGCCAACCGCGCCGACCCCGTACTCCCCGTCACGCTCACCAACCGTGTCCTGCCCGTCATGAGCGTGTACCTCATCCTCGCCAACCTCGTCGCCATCGCCTTCTTCCCCACCGGGCCGTGGTCACCGGCATCCATCGGCAATGTGGTCATCGGCTATGCCCCCGCGTTCCTCTGGCAGTTCGCCATCAGCTTCGCCCTCCTGCGCCGCCTCAGGCGCGACGCGCCATCGCCTTGAACTCCATGGCGCCCGGCAGTTCATCCCCGGCTACTGCGGCCGCCGTGGTGATCCGACCGCATCATCTCGGCGTTTCCGGATCCAAGGCCGGAACTGACACGAAACTGGAGCCGTCCGCGCCGCCCCGCCTGCGGTGAGGGCTCGAAGCGGTGGTCAACCCGGGGCAAGCCCGGGCCACCCACAGCCCCGGCCGGCCGGAAGCGCAGAACCCATTCCTTCGATGGAGGTCTCTGTCATGTATACGGCAATCCAGTTTCCGGGACTCGGCGGCTATGTGCCCGGTGTCCTCCAGAGGCTGGCCACGGAATCGCAGGTCTCGAAGCTGCTCGCGGAGGTGGACCGAGCGGCCCGTGGATACGGCGTCGAGCCTGTCTCCGCGGCTTTGACGGACAGGGACGGTCCTGACATCGAAGAGTTGGCCGTCACGCCCACCCGACTGCATCTCGCGTCGCTGGTCACCGGCCTCGTCCTGTACGGGGAAATGGTGGCGAACGGCCGACCGGGAGATGTGCTGCTCGGCCACAGCACCGGTGAGCTCACCGCACTGGCCGCGGCCGGGGCACTGTCGGTGTACGACGCGACATGCGCGCTGGGCGAACGGGAGGTCGCGCTGGCCGAAGGTGACTTCGCGGGGGGGCTCACGGCACTGCGGATCAGTGCCCGTCGGGCGGACCATCTGTGCGGGGCGGTGGGCGGTCTGTGGCTGCGCCCCTCACTGTTCAACGCACCGCAGCAGACAGTGGTTTCCGGCAGCGTCGAGGAGCTGCACCGCCTCGAGAAGGCGGCCCGTTCCCTCGGCATCCAGGCCACCCGCCTGCTCGTGGCGTACCCGCATCACAACCCCATGCTGGCGGGGGCGGCTCGGCGGGTGGCGGAGAAGACAGTTCACTACCGCCTCGACCTGCCCCGTATCCGGGTGTTCTCCCCTCTCCTGGGGCGGCTGGTGCAGTCCGTGGAAGATGTGCGGTGGATCATCGACCGGCATCTGACGGAACCGGTTCGTTATATGGAGGCGCTGCGGGCGCTCCATGGCGACCTCGGCGTCAGCGCCTTCTTCGAGGCCGGTCCCCGGCCGCTCCTGACGCAGTACGCGGTGGAGTGCCTGCCACCGGGGGCAGAGTTGGTGGGGCCGCCCCCAGGAGATCCGGACGGCCGGGACATCCTCGAGGTGTTGCTGTCCGCAGGTTCCGCCGACGCGGCCGCACCGCCCTTTGTCCGGACGAGTGCACCAGCTGCCCAGCAGGTCAGGCCCGTGCAGGCTGCTGCGCCCGCCTCTCCCGCTGTACCGGCGCCTCCGGTGGAGCCGCGTTCCGGGCTGCCGGAGCGTGACCGGTTGGTCGATGAGCTGCGCCGCGTCTTCGCCGACGCGCTCGGCTATCCGGAAGAGGTCTTCACCGAGGACGCCCACCTGGAGGCGGACCTGGGGATCGCCTCGGTCAAGAAGACCGATCTCCTTGTCGAGCTCCTCGACCGGTACGACCTGCCGACCCCGCCCGCAGAGCTGCGTCTGCGGGACTACAACACCCTGCCCAAGCTGGCCGACCTCATGGTCTTGCTGGCTGCTGAGGAGGCCGACGGGCCGGTCGGAGTGATGGCGTGACCACGCCCGGGGCGGCCCCGGCCGCCTTCCTGCCGCAGGTCCATGGCTTCGCGCACGAGCAGCTCCTGATCAGCGAGTCCGGAGCGGGACAGCCCGGTGCCGTCGAGGGGAGGCCGGCCCTGCACGAAGTGGCGGAGTCCGCCGCCGTCCTGGCCTCCGAAACAGCCTGCTCCCCTACCGGGGCCTCCCTGGTGCCGAACGGGGTCCCGGGCTCAGCAGCCGCGGGCTCAGCCGTACGGAAGCAAGTCCCGCGTCACGTGGCCGAGGCCGTCGCTGTGGTCGGTATGGGACTGGCGGTTCCGGGAGCGAGCAGCCCGGATGAGTTCTGGGGCATCTTGCACCAGGACAGGAACACGTTCGGTGAGCCCGAGCACTTCGATCTGGACCAGTGGTTTGACCCTGACCCGAAGGCCGAGGACAAGACCCATGTCCGCGTGGCCGGTTTCCTCCGGAACTTCGCCCCGCACCCCCAGCTTGCCTCCGAACTCGCGTCGAACAGCTGGACGGCAGGCGACCTGACGACCCTGCTGCTGCGGCACTGTCTGCTCCAGGCACTGGACACCGTCACCCGGCGCGAAGGCGATCGGCTCGGCTGCTACGTGGGTACGCTGCCGGGCAGCGTCAGTCTGGAGGAGTCGATGCTGACGGCCGCCGCGGTCGCCGCCGCGGGGAGCGGGGAGGCGGCGGACCGGCTGCGCGAGGCGTTGGGCGACCGCTACACGCATGCGGCGGACCATCCTCGCGACATCTTTGCCGACCGCATGATCCGGCGCGCCTGCCAGGGGCTCTTGCCCGAGGACAGCGACCGTCTCGCCGTCGACTCCGCCTGCTCGTCCTCGCTGTACGCCATCGACATCGGCGTCAAAAGCCTGCTGGCGGGTGAGCGTGACGTGGTGCTGTGCGGCGGCAGCAGTACCGGAGGACGACGCGACCTCGTTCTGTTCGCCAAGCTCAAGGGGCTGTCCGCGAATGGGGAGATCCGTGCCTTCGACAAGGATGCCTGCGGGGTGCTGTTCTCCGACGCGGCCGGCATCGTGACCCTCAAGCGGCTGGACCGGGCGCTGGCGGACGGCGACGGGATTCTCGGCCTGCTCGGCGGATTCGGTGGCTCCGTCGACGGCCGGGGCAGCGTGCGGGCCCCTGACATCAACGGTCAGGAGCTGTCCGTCCTGCGTGCCCGCGCCGTCAACGGTATCGACGCGGACGAAGTGGAGTGGATCGTCGGTCATGGCACCGGCACCCGGGTCGGCGATGCCGTCGAACTGGAGGGGCTCGCCGCGCTCGCCGGCCCGCAAGGCCATCTGCTCACCTCGAACAAACCGCTGGTGGGGCACGGAGGATGGGCTGCCGGAGTGGTCTCCGTCGTGCACGCGCTGCTCGCCTTCAAGCACGGCTCCATCCCCGGCGAACGGTACTTCACCCGGTTCCCCGATGGCGTGAAGGCCGACAGGATCACGGTTCCGGTGACGGACCGGCCGTGGCCGGCCCTGCCCGGGCGTCGCCGTACCGCCGCCGTGTGCGCCTACGGTCTGGGAGGCACCAATGGACACCTCGTCCTGCACGGCCCCGAACCGGCCGAGGCGCCCGCTCCGCGTGGGGCGCTCACTCCACGGGCGGACGACCCCATGGTCCTGGTCGGCTGGCAGACCCACTTCCCCGGCATGCCCGGACGGGATGCCACCGCGGCCTGGCTGCGCGGCGAGGGACCCGGGCCCCGGCGCTCCTTCGGCGATACGTATCCGCTGCCGCCCTTCAAGGAATTGCGGATGCCGCCGCTCGCCGCCTGCAGTATCGACCGCACTCATCTGATGGCCACGGCTGTCGCCTCCGCCTTCGTCGAGGAGCACGGGGAGCTGTGGGAGCGCCACCGCGAGACGACGGGGGTGATCACCGGGCACATGGGGCCGACCCGCGCCATGGCCGATTACTCCCTCAGGGTCGCAGCGGACGACCTGCTCGCTACGGTCGCGCGACACCCGGCCACACTGCCGGCGGACACCGGGCGGCTGCGCAGACATCTCGAGCAGTTGCGGAATCGGCTACCTGCGGCAAATGACGACAGCATGCCGGGCCAGCTCGCGAACGTGATCTCCTGCCGGGTGGCCAACCGCTTCCGCCTCAATGGCGTCACCCTCGCGGTTGATTCGGGCCGCGCCTCCACCCAGGCCGCTCTGCACGTCGCGGAGCGGTATCTCGCCACAGGAGAGCTTGACGTGGCGCTCGTCCTGGGGATCAACGGCAACAGCTCGCCAGTGATGGAGGAGCTGGCCGGGGTACGGCCGGATTCCCTGGCGGAGGCAGCGGTGCTGCTGGTTCTCACGCGTGGGTCCCTGGCCCGAGAGCACGGCTGGCACGTTCTGGCGGAGATCGCCACCGAAACGGCTGACATGTCCGGGAGGCCGGGTGCGTGCGATGACGACCTGCCCGGTTCCGGCGCGGGAGACGCCCTCGGCTACCAGGGGGCCGAAGGGGCGCTCGCTGTGCTGCGCGCTGTCCATTCGGGCTCACCGTGTTCGGTCGTGCAAGGCCGGGATCCGGGTCCGAGGGTGCTGGTCAAGCCCGCCACGGCGCGGCACGGGCCGGCCCCGGGCCCGCCGGTCAGGGGTGTGGAGCGGGCTGTGCTCGCTTACCGCCGCCGCGATGCGGTGCCCAGCAGTCCGGAGGCGTCCGATTCACCGGCGTTGAGGTCCGGCACGCTCGTTCTCGTCGACTCGGCAGCCGCCGCGCGGGCGCTGGCCCGGCGGGCCCGGGAGTGCGGTGCCTACCTCATCAGCACCGACCCGCGCACCGCACCGAGCGACGTGGTGGCCTACGCGCGACCGGGCCACGAGGAAATCGTCCTGGCCCAGGCCGCCGGCCGGGGGACAGGGCCGTTCCGTGATCTTCTGGTGGTCGGCTCGGTCCGCGGGCGCGAGGCGGAGCACGCCTGGCCCGTGACGCCTCCGGACGAACTGCTGCGGCTCCAGGAATGCGTCCTGCCGGCGGTCAGGGAACTCGCTCCCGACACCGGGGGTTCGGTGGCCGCGCTGCTGCTCGATCCTCTGCGCGGCCACACCACCCACCCGCACCTGACTCTGCTCACCGGATTCCTGCGCAGCCTCGCACTCGAACTTCCCTGCACGGTCTTCGCCCTGGTCACCGATGCCACGTTGGAAGCCGGGCTCGGGCAGGTCACCGCCGAGCGGTCCGCACACCGTGACCGGACCGTCGTCCACTACCGCCAAGGACTACGTTATGTCGAGGAGATCTGTCCTGCGCCGCTTCCCAGGAACCGGCACGGCGGCCCTTCGGCCCTGGGAAAGGGCGCGGTGGTCGTGGCCACCGGAGGCGCCCGCGGCGCCACCGCGGTCGCCGTCGCGGCGCTGGCCGAACAGATCCGCCCCCGGGTATGGCTGCTCGGCACCACTCCCGCGGGCGAAGTGCCCGAAACCCTGCTGGAAACCCCCGACAACAAGCTGCCCGAAGCCCGCCGGAGCTACCTCGCCCACGAACTCAAGACCCGCCCGGGCACCGCGCTGCCCGCCTTGAACAAGTCTTTCGACACGCTCTTGCGCACCCGCGAGATCCAGCGCACCCTGCGTACGCTCCGTGCGCTGTGCGGTCCCGACCGCGTGCACTACCTGGTGTGCGACCTGCGAGAACCAGAGCAGGTCAAGCAGGCGGCGCGAGAGGTGTACGCGGCGGAGGGCCGGGTGGACCTGCTGGTCCACGGAGCCGGGATCATCCGTTCCGCAGCAGTCCGCGACAAGACCCTCGCCGACTTCCGGGCCGTACGTGACACCAAGGTCGCCGGATACCACCACCTCAAGGGGGCGTTCGCCGACCCGGCCCCCCGCCTGTGGTGCAACTTCGGTTCCGTCAGCGGCCTGACAGGCTGCGCCGGGGACACCGACTACTCGCCCGCCAACGAGTACCTGGCCGCCGCCGCTCGCGCCCAGCACCGCGGAGACACCGAAGAGTTCACCATCAGCTGGGGGCTGTGGCGGGAGACCGGCATGGTCAAGGACGCGGCCGGCCGGCTCAGTCGCGCGTACGGCTTCACCGGGCTCGACAACGCTGACGGAGCGGCCGTCTTCCTGTCCGAGCTCACCGCCCCCCGTCCGCTCGACCCCACCCCGTTCTACGCCTTCAGCCCCGGCAATCGCCTGGCGGGCGTGCCGGACTTCACCGCCCCCGCAGCGCCACCGGGCGGGCTGCTCGGCGCACCGGACCGCGAGCTACCCGCCGCGGACCGGGCGGCCCGGTGGACCTGGCGCGCCGATCCACGGCGCGACACCTACCTGGCCGAGCATCTCGCCGACGGCCGCCCGCTGCTGCCCGCGGCGATGATGCTCGCTCTGGCAGCGGAAGCCGCGCACCGTCTCGCCCCCGGCCTGGCAGTGACCGGTTTCCGGGACCTGGTCATCGCCACCCCGCTCTACACCGACCCGAACGGCACCCCGCCCCGGTGCCGGATCCTCGCCGAGCAGACCGGGGCGGGCCGGTACCGGGTGACGCTCCGCTCCGACCTTGTCACGCCCGACGGCCGGGTCCTCGTCCCCGACCGGAACCACTGCCGGGTAGAGGTCACCCTCGGTGGACTTCCCCCGGCACCGCTATGGCAGCCTCCGCCGCCGCTTCCCGCACTTGAGGACTGCCCCACCGTCCGCCCCGACAGCACCGTGCAGCTCTCCGGCGTATGGCGCACCAACCACCACCCAGGCGCAGGGACCGCAGGCGGCGACGCGCTGTGGTACCCCCGCCTGGCTCCCGACGGCATCTTCGCCCGGCTCGCCGTGCCGGCCCTGCTGATCGACTCCCTGAGCAGGCTCTTCGCCTACGCGCCCCAGCCCGGCGGAGAATAGGCCATGTGCGTTCCCCTCACCATCGCCCGCATCGACCTGTACACCACGATGACCGACACCGAACTCGCCCACGCGTACCCCGAGGGCCTGAGCCTGTGGTACCGCACCGCCGACGACCGGGCCGTCGCCGCGACGCGGACCGGGAGGGTCCAACTCACCATCACCGGGCTCACGTTCCACGTCACGGACAAATTCCCGCAGGCCATCCGCTACCCGCAGTGGCAGCCATGACCGGAACCGCGCCCTCTGCGGCAGCCCGTCCGTCCCTGTGCTGGCTCGACCTCGCCCAGCCCGCCGACCGCTGGTGGCCGCTCCTGGATCCCGCCGAACGCCGACGGGCACAGGACCTTCCCACCACCCTGGTGCGCAGCCGCTTCGTGGTGCGCCGGGGAATGCTGCGCCAGGCCCTGGCCGCCCGGCTCGGTGTCCCCGCCCAGCAGCTTGTGATCACGGTGGCGGCAAACGGCCGCCCGGAGCTTCCCCACCACCCAGCGATCCGCTTCAGCACCTCCCACCGAGGGCCTCTGGGGGTAATGGCCCTGAGCAGCACAGGCGGCAACATCGGCATCGATGTCGAGCAGGTCAGTGCCGCCCGCGTCACCCCGCACATGCTGGCCTACACCCTCACCCCGCCGGAACGGGCCGCACTGGACATTCTCGGCACACGAGAACGCATCGCGGCCTTCCACACCATCTGGACGGCCAAGGAAGCCGTGGCCAAAGCCATCGGCCGGGGCATGGCCCGCTCCTTCGTGGAGATCGGCGTCACCCTCACCCCTGCCTGGCGCGGCTGCCTGGCCCACGACCTGACCGCCCCGCCAACAGCCTGGCCTGTCACCCGCCTCTCCGCTCCGCACACCGGATACCTGGCCGCTCTCGTCATCCTGCCCGCCCCGGGAGGAACTCCATGACCCGCCTCAACGCCACCGCACCCGCCGCGGCCCGCACGCCTGCCAAGGCGGGCGCACAAACTGCCGGGCAGCCCTGGTTCACCATCGAGCACGTGGTCACCGCGGGCGACACCAGCGCGGTGGGACCCGTCTACTACGCCCGCCTCATCGACTGGCAGGGCCGCTGCCGCGAGCAGGCCGGAATCACCTACGCGCCCATCTTCAGCAGTGACATCTGCGGTGACTACGCCATGCTCACCCGATCCTGCTCCTGCGAGTACTCCGAAGAACTCTGGTTCGGCGAACGGACTGCCATCCGGATGACCATTCCATGGGTGCGAATGCACCTGATGAAAGGTGTCTTCCGCTACTACCGGATCACCCAGCCGGGGCAGCAGGGCGGCGAACTCGTCGCCACGGGCGAGCAGGTGTGGGCCAGCGCACACCGCGTCGGCGACCATTACGAACCCGGCCCATGGCCCCGTGAACTCGTCGACTGCGCCGCCCTGCTGGGTGCCGATGTCCGGCGCGCCCAAGTGACGGAGCACGGAAACCGACCGGCACGGCCCCCGCGGCAACCCGCCTCCGATCACGGTCGGCCTCAGCTGGCACTAGGAGCTTCCTCATGACCGGCACACCACGCTCCGGACATGCCGTGGTGCTCGGCGCGGGCATCGCCGGGCTGCTGACCGCCACTGTCCTGACCAAGCACTACGGGCGCGTCACGCTCCTCGACGCCGATCGCCTGCCCAACACCCCCGGCCGACGCCCCGGCGTTCCCCAGGGCGACCACGTCCACGCACTCCTCGTCGGCGGCCAGCGCGCCCTGGAGACCCTGCTCCCCGGCATCGGTGCCGCACTGCGCCAATCCGGCGCCGTCGGGGTCGACATGGGCGCCGACTTCCTCCTCGGCACCAGCTGCGGCTGAGGCGTCCGCTTTCCCTCCGACCTCACCGGTGTCACCGCCAGCCGCGCCTTGTTCGAAGGGGCTATTCGCCGCCGCGTCACCGCCCTGCCCAACGTCACCACCCTGCAACAACACCGCGCCCAGGCGCTGACCGGCAGCCGGGGCCGCATTCACGCGGTCCAGCTGCGCACACCCAGCGGTGAGCTCACCGAACTGGAAGCCGACTTCTTCGCCGACACCACCGGACGCGGCTCCCGGGCAGACCGGTGGCTGACCGACCTCGGCTACCCGGCGATCCCCCAGACCACCATCGCTCCCCGGCTCGGCTACGCCAGCCGCCTCTACCGCCCCGCAGCCGACCCGGCCAGAAACTGGCTCGCCTGCTACCTCATGATCACCAGCCCACCACAGACCCGCGGCGGCAGTATCGCCCCCATCGAAGACGGCCGCTGGATCGTCACCCTCAACGGCCTCGGCGCCGACCGGCCCACCTCCGGCGACGAGAACTTCCTGCCCTTCGCCAAGACCCTGCCCCACCCCGTCATCGCCGACGCCCTCGCCACAGCCGAACCCCTCACCCCTGTCGCCACGACGCACGCCACCAGCAACCGCCGCCGCCACCTGGAGCGGATGCCCCGGCAGCCCGCCAACCTCGTCCTGCTCGGTGACGCCGCCTGCTGCTTCAACCCCCTCTACGCCCAAGGCATGACCGCCGCCGTCCACAGCGCCGCGCTGCTGCGCGCCTGCCTGGCCTCACATGCCGCCCCCCATGTATGCGCGGCCCGCTATCACCGCCGACTGGCCGCTCTCCTGGACCGCTACTGGCTGCTGGCCACAGCTGTCGACCTGCGCCACCCCACCACCCAGGGCCCGCCTCCCGGCCCCCTCCAACGTCTGCTCGCCATCGGACTCGACCGCGTCCTCACCACAGGCACCCACGACCAGCGCGTACAACGCGCCTTCCTCGAGGCCCTCAACATGACACGCACCCCCGCTTCCCTGGCCTCCCCCCAGATCGCCGTCCGCCTGGCACGTACCTTCTCCCACAGGACCACGATGACCCTCACCCCGCCCCCGGCCGGGCCGGCATCTGCGCGGCGGGCACTCCACTGACCCGCACGGCCGCGAAAAACGGCCGCGAACCGGCCACAGACCAATGGAGTACTCCGAACGACCGTGCGATGACCCGAAGCATGCCAGCCTGCGACGGGCCGCCGTCTCACTGCCTCGAGGGAGGCCGCGCAATGGACACGACCTTCAGCACTCTGGCCGGCAACACCCGGGAACAGACCGGCGCCACGCTAACCCTGATCGCCGTCACGGGGGCAGTCATCGCCCTGATCACCTGGGCAGCCCACGAGCACAGGAGCAAAGGCAGGATCCAGTTGTGGATCCTGCTCACCGCTTCCTTCCTGTCCTGGGCCACGGATGCCGGAGGGCGCTTCCTGCTCCAGATCACCATCTCCCGGTCCGCCGACCAACTAGTGCTCTTCCAATCGTTCGGTACCGAACAACCCCTGTGGTACCTCATGGTGAACATCGTGACGCTCTCTTTCCCCGCCTACTTGGCGTTCCTCGCCTTCACCGACGGATGGTCACCGGGAAAGTACTGGCTGACAGTAACGATCTGTACCGCTGTGGACATGGCCCTCGAGTACCTGACGATCCACGTGGCCGGCGTCTACTCCTACACCGGCTTCCAGACCTTGCGCCTGTACGGGCTCCCCCTTGTGTGGCCGATCTCGTACGTGACCGTGTCCATGTGCATGGGAGCCTTGGTCTTCTTCTTCGGAAAGCAACTCAACGGCATCCGGTGGCTGCTCGCACTGCCGATGCTCGGCAGCGGCTACATGGGGTTCATCACGGTCACCAGCTGGCCAGCACTGGTGGCGTTGAAGACCGACCTGAACACCTCCGGCCGGTTTGCAGCCGGCGTCCTGACTGCTGTCGGCCTCCTCGCCATCCTGTACACGATCAGCCTGTTCCTCAAAGCAGCACCTGATCTCCCGGCCACAACATCTGACCTGCCCGGTGAAGAATCCAGCACCTTGAGGAAGTCCTGACAGACAACCCGTCTCAGGCTCCTTCTCCGGTGCCGGGACCTGTCCGGTAGGCGGCCCTGTCTCACATACCCGTGGCAGAGGAGTCTCCATGACGCAGACCCAGCAGATCCGACGCACCGCAAAACCTCGGCCGGCCACTGTCTGGGCGGTACTGGGAGCGGCGTACGCGGTCTTCCAGATCCAATTGTTCACCCGCTGGGCCGCCAATGGCGGCCTGACCTCCGGCCCCGAGCGTGACTTCCACATCTCCACTGCCCGCGCCACCGCTGCCCTGGTGTTCCAGGGAATCGCAGTGGTGGCGATCCTGGCAATCGCCATCTACGTCCTGCGAGAGTGCCTACGCCGACGCACCGTCACTCTGAACGCGGCAGTGTTCATCGGCTTCAACTCGCTGATCTGGCAGGATCCACTCTTCGACTGTGTCCGGGCGTTCGTCGTCTTCAACCGCAGCGTCCCCTACGTCAGCACCTGGGGCCCATATCTACCCGGCTGGAACAACCCCGATGCCAAGTTGCTGATCGAGCCGATCCTCGCCCCCTCCGGTCTGATCATGGGCATCCTCATCCTCTGGGTATGGGGCCAGATGGCCCTCACCACCTGGCTCACCCGGACCCGGCCCGCCTGGAGTGGCATCCGGCTATGGACGGTAGCCGTCCTCTTCGGCCTGATCGTCAACGTCGTACTGGAATCCCTGTTCATCGTCACCGGGATGTGGGCCTATACCGCAACGACCCCCGGGACAACCGTGTTCGCGGGCCACTGGTACCAGCTCAATCTCCTGCACGCGCTACTCATCGCGGTGACCGTGCCTACCCCGATCACCGTCATGTGGTTCCACGCCCACCGCAAGGGCCGCGCTCCCCACATCTTCCGCGGCAGTGAGACCCTGCGTCCCGCAGTCCGCGGCGCCGTACGGCTCCTGGCCGGGGTCGGATACCTCAATACCTGGATGCTCGTGTTCTTCGTGGGCACCAACCTCCTCGCCGTCTTCGGCGGCTCCATGCCGGCCGACATGCCCGAGTACCTGTGGCCGCGGTGAACACGCCGCCGTGACGGTGCTCACCGCATCTCGCCCTCACGGAAGGACCACCCGTGCCCCGTCGGATACCACTGCGCGGCATCCCGCATGTTGCCTGTTTCCGGCCTATTCCGGAACTGGCCTCCTCCTTGCACGGTGGTGCCGAACCCTGGGCCTCGCAGCGTCTCACCGCAACCCGTGCGGGTCGGCAGGTTCAGCCGGCTCACTGCCGCTCATGACGGCTTCGACGGCGCCTTCACGCAGCAGGTCGGACAGGCCGCAGGTGCTTTCGCCGATGCGATCGAAGAGGTAGTTGGGACAGCCGGGCGAGCCGGCCCTGCTTGTGCTGGTAGAGCGCGAGGACGCTTTGCAGGACCACGATCGCCCCCCACCCGGCTCGACACCCTCTCCCCCACTCCGTGGCCCGGCGCCCTCACCACCCCTTCCCTGGATACCCCCCAGGGGTATATGGTTCTTCTCGTCGGAAGGAGTCCGGGGCCGACCCGGCACCCTCCGTCAAGGCATCGCACCCGCGTCCCGAAGGAAGTGGCCATGACCTCCCAGACGAAGTCCGGCAGCGGCTCCTGCTGCACCCCGGCCGGCACCTGCGGCACCACCACCCCGGCCGGCGTCCAGGGCGGCGTCACCACCGTCTACAAGGTGACCGGCATGACCTGCGGCCACTGCGAAGGTTCGATCGCACAGGAGGTCTCCGCGATGGCGGGCGTGACCTCGGTGCGGGCCGTGGCCGCCACCGGCCTGGTCACCGTCGTCTCGGCCGGTCCGCTGGACGACGAGGCCGTGCGCGCGGCCGTGGACGAGGCGGGCTACGAGCTCGCCGGCCGTGCCTGAGGCACTACCCCTCCCCGGTATCCACTGCCGGGCCGATGCCGCCCCACTGATATGGCAGCCGCACGGCCCGGCCCTCCTCCAGGAGACCCACAGCACATGACCAGCATCGCTCCCGAGAAGGCCCCGGCACCCACCCCCGCGACCACGCCCACCGCCGCGGTCGAACTCTCCATCGGCGGCATGACCTGCGCCTCGTGCGCGGCGCGCATCGAGAAGAAGCTCAACCGCATGGACGGCGTCAGCGCGACGGTCAACTTCGCGACGGAAAAGGCCAAGGTCTCCTACGGCCCGGAGGTCGAGGTCGCCGACCTGATCGCCACCGTCGAGAAGACCGGCTACACCGCCCAGGAGCCGCCGAAGCCGGCCGCCCGCACGGAGGAGGGAACAGCCCCGGCCGAGGAAGAGGAAGAGACCGGTGGCGAGCTCGGCACGCTGCGGCAGCGGCTGCTGGTCTCGCTGGTCCTGTCGGTGCCGGTGGTGCTGATGGCGATGGTGCCGGCCCTCCAGTTCGACAACTGGCAGTGGCTGTCGCTGACCCTGGCCGCACCGGTCGTGGTGTGGGGCGCGCTGCCCTTCCACAAGGCCGCGTGGACCAACGCGCGGCACGGCGCCGCGACCATGGACACGCTGGTGTCGATCGGTACACTCGCCGCGCTCGGCTGGTCGCTGTGGGCCCTGTTCTTCGGTCACGCGGGGATGCCGGGCATGCGGCACGGCTTCGACTTCGCGATCTCCCGTGCGGACGGCTCGTCCTCCATCTACCTGGAGGCCGCCGCCGGCGTGACCGCCTTCATCCTCGCCGGGCGCTACCTGGAGGCGAAGTCCAAGCGCAAGGCCGGCGCCGCGCTGCGCGCCCTGCTGGAGCTGGGCGCCAAGGACGTGGCCGTCCTCCGCGAGGGACGCGAAGTCCGCGTTCCCGTGAGCGAACTGGCGGTCGGTGACCGGTTCGTCGTCCGGCCCGGGGAGAAGATCGCCACGGACGGCACGGTGCTCGACGGCGCCTCGGCCGTGGACGCCTCCATGCTCACGGGCGAGTCCGTGCCCGTGGACGTGACCACCGGCGACGCGGTCACCGGTGCGACCGTCAACGTCTCCGGCCGCCTCGTCGTACAGGCCACCCGCGTCGGCGCGGACACCCAGCTCTCCCGGATGGCCAAGCTGGTGGAGGACGCGCAGAACGGCAAGGCCGCGGTCCAGCGCCTGGCCGACCACATCTCCGGGATCTTCGTCCCCGTCGTCCTGCTCATCGCCCTCGGCACGCTGCTGACGTGGCTGTTCATGACCGGCGACGCCACCGCCGCCTTCACCGCCGCCGTGGCCGTCCTCATCATCGCCTGCCCCTGCGCCCTGGGCCTCGCCACCCCGACCGCCCTGATGGTCGGTACCGGCCGCGGCGCCCAGCTGGGCATCCTCATCAAGGGCCCCGAGGTCCTGGAGTCCACCCGCCGCGTCGACACCGTCGTCCTGGACAAGACCGGCACCGTCACCACGGGCAAGATGGCCCTGCACGAGGTCGTCACGGCCCCCGGTGTCACCGAGCACGAGCTGCTGCGCCTGGCCGGCGCCCTTGAGCACGCCTCCGAGCACCCCATCGCCCGAGCCGTCGCCGACGGCGCCGCCGGCCGCACGGGCACCCTGCCGGTCCCCGAGAGCTTCGAGAACGTCGCCGGCCTCGGCGTCCAGGGCGTCGTCGACGGGCACGCGGTCCTCGTCGGCCGCGAGAAGCTCCTCGCGGAGTGGGCCATCGAGCTGCCGACGGAGCTCGCGGCGGCCAAGGCGGCCGCCGAGGCCGAGGGCCGTACCGCGGTGGCCGTGGCCTGGGACGGCGAGGCACGGGGCGTCCTGACCGTGGCCGACGCCGTCAAGCCCACCAGCGCCCGGGCGATCGGCGAGCTGCGGCGCCTCGGCCTGACCCCGGTGCTGCTGACCGGTGACAACAAGGCGGTCGCCGAGGCCGTCGCCCACGAGGTGGGCATCGACGAGGTCATCGCCGAGGTCCTGCCCCAGGACAAGGTCGACGTCGTCAAGCGCCTCCAGGCCGAGGGCCGTACGGTCGCCATGGTCGGCGACGGTGTCAACGACGCGGCCGCCCTGGCCACCGCCGACCTCGGCCTGGCGATGGGCACCGGCACCGACGCGGCCATCGAGGCCGGCGACCTGACGCTGGTCCGCGGCGACCTCCTCGTAGCCGCCGACGCCATCCGGCTCTCCCGCCGCACCCTTGGCACCATCAAGGGCAACCTCTTCTGGGCCTTCGGCTACAACATCGCCGCCCTCCCCCTCGCGGCGGCCGGCCTGCTCAACCCGATGATCGCCGGAGCGGCGATGGCCTTCTCCTCCGTCTTCGTCGTCACCAACAGCCTCCGCCTGCGACGCTTCCGCTGAGCACAGTCACCTGAAAGGCCCGGCCGCCGACGGCCGGGCCTTTCACGCGTGTGCCTGCTGGGGATTCCGGTGCCGGCCAGGCCGTGCGGGGGGTGACGGGACGCTACGGAAAAGGGGCGGCGGCACCCCTTGTCGTTCGGGGTGCCGCCGCCCTTCGCGTGGAAAGTGCGTGGGGTGATCAGTGAGGGTGATCAGTAGGCGGAGTTGACGCGGTCCATCGAGCCGTACTTGTCGGCCGCGTAGTTGCAGGACGCGGCGATGTTGGCGACCGGGTCGTAGATGTCCCAGGACGTGCCCTCGACGTGATACGCCTTGAACGTCGGGTCGATGATCTGCAGCAGGCCCTTCGACGGAATACCGGCGGCAGCGTTGGAGTCCCAGTTGTTGATCGCCTGGGGGTTACCCGTCGACTCACGCATGATGTTCCGCTTGATGCCCTCGTACGAAGCGGGAATACCCTTCGCACGCAGGATGTCCAGCGCCTCGTTGATCCAGCCGTCCAGGTTGTTCCCGTAAGCCTTCTTCTCAACCGCAGCCGGAGCCGGGGCCGGGGCGGCAGGAGCCGGGGCGGCCTGGACCGGCTTACGCTCCTGCGAACGGCTCGCCGTCTCCTTCCGCGCACGCTCCGCATCAGCCTTCGCCTTCGCAGCGGTCTCCGCGGCGTTCTTCTGCGCGGCCGCGGCGTCCGTCCGGGCCTCAGCGATGGCGTCCGCGACCCGCTGGGCCAGCTCACCCTGCTCCTGCGCACCAGCAGTGCCGGTGGCGGTGGTGCTCACCGCGACAGGCTTGACGTCCAGCGCCTGCGACTCGGCCGAGGCCGGAACGGCGGCGAACGCCACCGCGGCTATCCCGGCCGCGGCAATACCAGCGGTGGAGAGCTTGTGGACCAGGGGCAGACGGGTATAACCGGAGATGGTGGAGCGCATAACTGAGCTGAACCTCTTCCAATCGCGGATGTCGCAGGCCCGGAAACGGCGCGGAAAAAGCGCCGCGTCTCGATCGACGGCGCCAAGCGACCCCGTAATTGTTAGCCGCCGGAAAACCCCCTGGCAAAGGTGTGACCTACTACCCCACACCGTTCAGGCGAGCCTCCAGCACCCCACCCAAACGCCCGAGATGTCCGATTTCGCTGGGTTCAGGGACCACTACTCCCACTCGTAGGTGATCTGGGCCCTATGCCCGGCCTCACACCGCGCCCCCACCCATTCCACCCACAGCGACCACATGCTCATCCACAGTGACCAAACCCGGATGCGGCGATCGCCGGATCAGCCTTTCAGGCTGTAGAAGTGGATTCGTGTGTTGGGCCTGAACCCGATGCGCGGGTACACGGGGGCTCCGGCGGCGGTGGCGTGCAGCGTGGCGCGGGTGAGCCCGGTGGCCCGCGCGCCTTCGTGCAGCGCCTTGCGCGTGACCGCCTCGCCGTAGCCCTTGCGCTGCCACCGCGGGTCCGTGGCGACGAGTACGACGAACAGGCGGCCTTGCGCTTCGACCGTGCCGGCGCACGCCACCGGTTCGTCGCCTCGCATGGCCAGGTAGGCGTAGACCTCGTTCTTCCAGAGCGTGGATCCGACCAGGCCGTCGCGGCCCTCCTCCAGCGGGAACCCGTACGCGCGTGATTGCAGGTCGGCGTAGGCCCGCAACTGCTCGTCGGTGCTCACACGGGCGAACGTCAGGTCGGGGTGCGCCGGTGCGGGGATGGGGAGCAGGTCGCCGGCCATGCCCGTACCGGGGAAGGCGTACTGGAGGCCGGCCTGCTCGGCTGTCGTCTCCAGCCCCGAGCGGGCCTCGTTGTCGAGAAGGTCTTCGAAGAGCCACACGAGGCCCGGACGCTTCTTTGTCCGCATGATGGCCGCGGCCTGGCTCAGACGGTGCCCGACGAGCTCCGCTCCCGCTCCCGCCTCGGTCAAGGTGATGCAGTTCCAGAACCCGAACCGGCTGTCGGCCCAGCGGACGGCGATGCCCGGAAGGTCGCGCACGTCCGCGTCCGCGGCGCGGTCGAGCACCATGGTCCGCCAGACCGTGGTGAGCTGCTGTACCGATTCGATGGACTCCGCGGAAACGGTCACGGTGCCTCCATGATTTGTTGTGCCCGGCAAGGCACCTGAGCGGGGGACTCTACGTGCGGCTTGCGGTTCCGCTGTCATCAGATGCTGTTCTCGGTTTCTTCGGTTCGGTCGGGGGCGTTCGCCGTGCCGGAGCCCGTGCCGGAGCGGGGCACACCGTAGGAACGGCTTCCGAAGCGCCACCACAGGGCGGCCATGACGAGTGCCACCAGCAAGGCGACGGGCGTGTAGTTGAAGCTCGTGGCGGTGACCGGGCTGGACTGCGGCAGCAGGAACAGCACTGTTACCCCGGCCGCCCAGCACACCGCCACCCAGCCGATCGGCCGGCTCCAGCGGCCCAGGTGCCAGGGCCCGGGGGTGAACCGGTCCCGGTGGCGCAGTCGCAGCAGCACCGGAATGGCGTAGGCCGGGGTGAAACCCACGACGGAGATCGCGGTCACCGCCGAGAACGCCGTGGCGGAATACAGGGACGGCAGGGCGAGCACGAAGGCGACAGCGACGGCGAGCCGGACGGCGTTGGCCGGGACGGCCGTACGGCGGGTGACCTTCCGCCAGCGCGCCGAGCCGGGCAGGGCGCCGTCCCGGGCGAAGGCGTAGATCATGCGGCTGGCGGCCGCGGTCACGGTGTAACCGCACAGGAACTGCGCGACGATGATCACCAGCAGCAACGCCTTCGCCGTCGCCACGCCCAGAGCGTCCAGGAGGATCTGCGCCACCGGCACCCCGGTCTCGCTGCCCAGCGTCCCGGCGTAGTCCTGGACGGCGAACAGCAAGGCGGCCAGCAGGACACCGCCGGCGATCCAGGACACCGCCACCGAGCGGACGACCCCGCGCGCCGCGGCCACGGAAGCACCACTGGTCTCCTCGCTCAGGTGGGCCGAGGTGTCGTAGCCGGCCAGCGCGAAGCACGGCAGCAGCATGCCCAGCAGGATCACGTACACGGGGCTCGACCAGCCGGTGTTGTCGGTGAACTCGGAGAACACGAAGCCGGCCGGCTGATGGTGAGCGGGGATGAGGGTCAGGGCGCCGACGATCACGACGGCCCCGGCCAGGTGCCACCACGCGCTCAGGGAAGTCAGGACGTTCATCAGCCGGGTGCCGAGGAGGTTCAGGACCGCGTGCAGCGCGAGGATGACCGCGTACACGACCAGCAGGGACCCCGGTGTCGGCACGTAGCCGAACTGGAGGTTCGCCCAGGCGGCGGTGAAGGTCGCGATGCCGTAGTCCTGGGCCGCGATCCCGCCGAGCAGGCCCAGAAGGTTGAGCCAGCCGGTGTACCAGCTCCACCGCTCACCGCCGAGCCGGCGGGCCATGTAGTACAGGCCGCCGCTGGTGGGGTAGCGGGAGGTGATCTCGGCCAGCGCCGCGGCCAGGCACAGCACCAGCGGCCCCACGGCGAGCCACCCCCACACCACCACCGCGGGTCCACCGCTGTTCAGGCCGTAGCCGAGAAGCAGCAGCGTCCCGGACATGATGGAGATGGCCGACAGGGAAGCGGAGAAGTTACCGAAGGCGCCTATGTGCCGGTGCAGTTGCTGGGTGTAGCCGAGCTCCTTGAGTGTGCGTTCATCGTCCTCCAGCGGCTCGGATCGCTGCCATCGTGCATGTGCTGAGGTACACATCGAGGTTCTCCGCACAGAGAGGAGCAGGAATGGATGGGCGAAGTGGAGGGTGGCTGCCGGGCCGTGTCACATCCGGCCGGCCGTGACGCGGCTACCGCCCGACAGCACTGAGTACGACCCTCCCAACTTCGGAACCGTGGCACTACGCCGCTGACGAGCTCAGATCCGGTTGGCGGGGCTGTCCAGCCATGCCTCGTGGAAGCCGTCGGCGCTGACGGTCATGCCGAAGCGGTCGGGCCCCGGGCGGCCATGGGCTACGTACCGGTCCCAGGCGGCCGCGACCTCGTCCCAAAGCTTCCGCGGCCCGTGCTGCCACACGGTGAACGTGCCTCCGCCGGTCTCCGTCTCGTCGACGGCGGCCCATGAGCCGGCGTCGACGGTAGCGACCCACAGGCGCCGGACGACGCCGTCGACGGCCGGGGCCTCGTGCCAGGCGTACCAGAGGTCCGGCAGTCGCAGGGCGAGGGCGAACTGCGCGGCGAAATCGTCGCCGGCGACCGCGTCGGGCGGCAGTGTGGTGCGGGATTCGTCGGGCTGGTGGTCGTCCCGCACGACGTCACGGTAGATGCGCAGGTCAAGGCGCTGTCCACGGGCGGGCATAAAGTCCGCGTACGGGTGGAAGCGGCCCTGTGCGCTGCCGTCGTCCCGGACGGTCAGGTGGAGCAGTCCGTAGTTGCACCAGGGCCTGGACCAGGGGGTGAGGATCGTGCCGCCCGGCCGTGTCTGCCGAAGCAGGGTGGCGGGCAGCCGGTTGAGGGAACAGGTGGCCATGACGTGGTCGTACGGGGCGCCGTCGGGCGCTCCGAACGTGCCGTCGCCGACCACCACCTTGACGCCCGGGGCGAGCCGTTCCAGGGTGGTCGCGGCCTGCTCGGCCACCTCGGCGTCGACTTCCAGGCTGGTGACGTTGCCGGCGCCGATGACGTGGGCCAGCAGGGCGGCGTTCCAGCCCGTACCGGTCCCGATCTCCAGCACGCGTTGCCCGGGCCCGGGGTCGAGGGTGCCGAGCATGCGGGCGACGACGGCGGGGGCCGACGCGGACGACGACGGGAAGACCTCTGTGCCGGCCTCGACCGGTCGGCCGTCGTTGACCTGCGTCACCACCGAGGTGGGCGCGTACGCGGCGGCCCGCCACCGGTCCGGCTGTTTCCCGGCGTCGATCGGAACGTAGTGGTCGCCGTCCCACCGCCAGAGGACCTGGGGCAGGAATTCATGCCGGCGGACCGCGGCCATGGCGGCTGCCCAGGGCTCCGGGAGCTCACCGTTCTCCGCCGCGATCGCGGTCAGCATGGCCCGGACCGCGGGCAGTTCCTCCGTGGCGGTCATCGCCGTTCAGCTCTTCTTGTGCTTCGGGTCCGACTTGGGCTGAGAGGTGTCGTCGGAGGGCTTGTCCTTGCCGGGGTCCTTGCCGCCGCGGTGGTCGCCTTTCCCGTCGCCCGTCGAGCCCTTACCCGTTCCCCACCCCATGGCGTTCCCCTCCGTGGTCGGTTGCGAGCGCCACGCTAGCGGCCCGGTTCCCGTGCCGGTAGACGGCGGGGTCTCGCGACCAGCGGTGCGGGGCCTGGACCCGCCGTTCCCGAGTGCGCCCGGATTCCGGGCCGTGGATCTGCGGGCCCACCCTGAGAGAGCACCGCCATTGCAGGAGCGTCCAGTTGACGGCCGACATCCCTCGGTCAGACCCTCGCGGTACGAGCGATGCGGTAGAGCACGTTCGGACGCAGTGGCCCTTCGGGAGCCGTGGGATCGTCGAAATCGCCTGCCGGGTCCCGCGTCATACCGATCCGGCGCATCACCGCCTGCGAGCGGAGGTTGGTGGCCGTTGTCACGGCCAGGATCTCGGGAAGTCCAAGGGTGTCGAAGCCGTGGGCCAGGGTTGCCAGCGCGGCTTCGGTGGCGTAGCCCTGACCCCAGGCGGAGCGGGCGAGCCGCCAGCCGATCTCCACTCCTGTGAACGGCATGCAGTCGTCCACCTGATCCAAGCCCGCGAAGCCGATGAACTCTCCCGTGTCCCGCGCCTCGACCGCCCACCACCCATAGCCTCGTTGGTCGAACTCGGCCTGGAAGCACGCCACGGAGGCATCGCTCTGTTCGCGGGTGAGCAGGTCGCCCAGGTGCTCCCGCACCTCGGGATCGGCGTTCATCGTCGCCCATGGTCCAAGGTCGGAGTCACGCCATCGACGGAGGGTGAGGCGATCGGTACGCAGTTCGGTCATGCCGCCCAGCCAACGTCAGCCCTGGCCTCGGGGCAATCTTTTTCTTGGTGACACCGTGGCATGGAAAGCCTGCGCGGCCGGTTGCCGGCGGACCCCACGAGGTCCCGGCCTCGGGGACGCCCCGTTCGCCTCCGTCCGCGGTACACCGCCGAGGACACTCCGTCGGCGCCGCACCGGGCCGCCGAACCCGCTGGGCCCGGCGGGCTGATCGTCGTCTTCGGGTCACCGCGGCTCGTAGGCGGGACCCGTACCGCGCTCGCTCCGGAGCCCGCCTGAAGGAGCGCGGCCCGCGTCCTCGCCGATGCCGGTGAGCGGGTTCACGGGCCGGTGTGCCGGGTGATGAGGTCCAGGAGGCGGTGCACGGCCGCGTCCGCGTCGGCGCGCCGGACGGCGGCGACGGTCGTCCGCAGGTACGGCGACGCTTCCCGGAGCGGCACGAAGGTGATCCCGGGGACGGGGAAGTCACGCAGGTCCTCCGGCATCAGGCTGACGCACAGCCCGGCGGCGACGTAGCCGAGCAGACCGGTGAGATCGTCGGCGTCAGCACGGCGGCGCGGTGTGAACCCGGATTCCCCGCAGGCGAGTCGGGCCTGCCGGGCCAGCCCCGGCAAGGCCGTTTCACTGAGGAGCACGAAGTCGTCCTCGCGGAGATCGGAAAGCGCGACGGACGCGGCTCCGGCCAACCGGTGCTCGTCCGGCAGGGCCGCGACGATGCGCTCGACGGCGAAGTCGTGGACGACCAGATCATCCGGGACGGGCGACGGGTCCCGGATGAACGCGAGGTCCAGGGCGCCGGAGCGGAGCATCTCGACGAGCGTGACGGTGGCGTCCTGGTGCAGGTGGACACGCAGGCCGGGCAGTTCCTCGGCAGCGGCGCGCAGCAACCGGGGCAGGTGGCGGTGGCTCAGGATGCTCACGTATCCCACCCGCACATCACCCTCCAGGCCGTGCGCGACGCGCCGTACGCGCTCGACGACCGCGGACTGGGCGTCCAGCAGCCGCCGCGCCTCCACGGCGAAGGCCGTACCCGCGGGGGTGAGGCGCAGGTCCCCCGGCCGGCGGTCCAGCAGGGTCACGCCCAGGCCCCGCTCCAGCCGCTGCATCGCCTGGCTGAGCGGGGGCTGACTCATCGAGAGGCGCTGCGCCGCCCGGCCGAAGTGCCTCTCCTCGGCGAGGGCCAGGAACTGCTCCAGCAGGCGCTTGGTGAACTCCATATGGTCAACCATATCGAATGAGCGGGAAACATATATTGGACAGACATTGGCTCCGTGGAGTGCAGTGGTTCCAAGCGCTGAGCGGAGGAATCCGCTCCCCGCCCTGACAGGCACAGGCGTCTCCAAGGAAGCCACTCATGCATATGCACGACGTCGCCCAGCTGTTCACCACCCCGCTGGACGCCCCCGCTTTCGCCCCCACCCGGTACCGGTTCACCGACCGTGAGTACCTGAACATCACCTATCGCACCGATCCCGAAGCCCTGCGGCGGGTCGTCCCCGAACCGCTGTCGGTCCCCGAACCGCTGGTGCGGTTCGAGATCATGCGGATGCCCGATGTGACGGGTCTGGGTGACTACACCGAGGCGGGCCAGGTCATCCCCGTCGAGCACGAGGGCGAGCGCGGTGAGTACAACCTGGCGATGTACCTCGACAGCGTGCCGGCGATCTCCAGCGGGCGGGAACTGAGCGCCTACCCGAAGAAGGCGGGCTCGCCCAGGCTCTACGTCGACTCCGACACCCTGGTCGGCACCCTGGACTACGGCTCCCTGCGGGTGGCCACCGCCACCATGGGATACAAGCACCACCCGATGGACCTGGAAGAGGCCCGGGCGGAGATCTGCGTGCCCACGTTCATGGTCAAGGCGGTGCCCGGTTACGACGGCCGGCCGCGCATCTGCGAACTGGTCCGTACCCAGATCACCGACATCACCGTCAAGAGCGCCTTCCGCGGCCCGGCCCGCCTGGAGCTCTTCGCCCACGCGCTGGCCCCGCTCGCGGACCTCCCGGTGCTCGAGGTCGTCGCCGCCGGCCACATCCTCACCGACCTCACCCTGAGCCCGGCCGCAGTCGTCCACGACTACCTCGCCCACTGAGAAGGCGGTGCAGCCACATGAACTCTCCCACCACCCACGCGTTCCCCACGGACGCGAAGACCGCCCCGTACCGACGGGCAGCCGTCATCGGCGGCGGCGTGATCGGCATCTCCTGGACCGGGCTCTTCCTCGCCCACGGCCTGGACGTCGTCGTCAGTGACCCGCGCCCCGACGCGCGGGAGAAGGTCCTGGCCGGGCTCGACGAGATCGCCCCGGCCCTGGCGGCGCTCGGGCTGCCCACCGAGAACCTGACCGCCCGGCTCCGTTTCGAGGCCGACCTGGCCACCGCCGTCGCGGACGCCGACGTCGTACAGGAGAACGGCCCCGAGCGCCTGCCCGTGAAGCAGGAGATCTGGCAGACCGTCGAGCAGGCCGCCCCCGCCCACGCGCTGCTGGCCACCTCGACCTCCGGAATCCCCGCGACCGCGATCGCCGAGGCCATGCGGCAGCCGGAGCGCCTCGTCGTCGGCCACCCGTTCAACCCGCCGCACCTCGTACCCCTGGTGGAGATCGTCCCCGGTGAGCGGACCTCCGCGCACACGCTCCGGCAGGCCCACGACTTCTACACGGCGCTCGGCAAGAAGCCCCAGATCCTCCGCAAGGAGATCCCCGGCTTCGTGGCCAACCGGCTCCAGTCCGCGCTCTTCCGCGAATGCGTGCACCTGGTGGCCGAGGGAGTGGTGACCGAGGCCGAACTCGACGAGATCGTCACCGACTCCATCGGCCTCCGCTGGGCGGTCGCGGGCCCCTTCCGCACCTTCCACCTCGGCGGTGGGCCCGGCGGCCTGCCGCACTTCCTCCGGCACCTGGGCCACGCCATGGAGGCGGCCTGGCCCGGCCTGGGCACCCCCGTCTTCGACGAGCCCACCGTCGCCCGGCTGACCGAGCAGGCGGAGCACGCCTTCGGGGACACGCCCGTGGGCGAGCTGGCCATCCGCCGTGACCGTGCGCAGATCGCCCTGATGCGCGCCCTCGCCACGACCCCCGACACCCACGCCCACGTATGAGCGGCCGGAAAGGCAGCACGATGGACACCCAGCTCACCGCCAGGATCAAGGCCGCGCTCGACAAGCCGGTCACCGGCGAGGCCGACGACGACTTCGACATCCACACCGCGCTGAACGACGTCCTCGCCGGCGTCGGCATGGGCGAACAGGACGCCGGAGGCACGGTCTCCTTCATCGGCGCCGACCCCGTCGTCCCCTCCACCCTCCGGCTGGCCGCCGCGCCCGCTCTCGGCCTGACGGCCAAGTCCGTGGCCCTGGCAAAGCTGTGGCAGCACCGCGGCGGCCCCGGCCAGGACGTCACCATGGATCTGCGCAAGGCCCCGCACCGGCTCTGCCCCTTCTACGACGGCAAGTGGGAGAAGCTCAACGGCTACCCGGTCCTCGCCCCCGACGATCCCTTCGCCCTCTCCTTCTACCGCGCGGGCGACGGCCGCTGGGTGATGCCGCTGAACGTCTACCCGGCGCTGAAGTCCCGCACCCTGAAGCTGCTGGGCACCCCCGACGACGCGACGGCCATCGCCAACGCCGTCGCCCGCTGGGACGGCGCGGAACTGGAGCGGGCCGGCGCGGACGCCGGCGTCGTCATGCCGATGCTGCGCACCACCCGGGAGTTCCTCGACACCCGGCAGTACCGCGACGTCCTGGCCGGCATGCCGCTGATCGAGATAGAGAAGATCGGCGACAGCGACCCCGAACCGCTGCCGCCCGGCGCCTCCCAGCCCCTCGACGGTGTGCGCGCACTGGGCCTCGGCCACGTCATCGCCGGCGCCGCCATCGGCCGCACCATGGCCCAGCACGGCGCCGACGCGCTCAACATCTGGCGCCCCGGCCAGTACGAGAACGACATCCTCTACTACACCGCCCAGGTCGGCGTACGCTCCGCCACGCTCGACCACGCCCGGGACCCGCAGGCCGCGGCGACCCTGCGCGACCTGCTGCGCGGCGCCGACGTCTTCTACGCCAACCACCGCGCCGGCTACCTGGAACGCATGGGGCTGACCGCGCAGGAGGCCGCCGCGATCCGGCCCGGCATCATCCACGCCACCGTCAGCCTGCACGGGCGGCACGGCCCGTGGGCGGGCCGCGTCGGCTTCGACCAGACCGCCGGCTGCGTCAGCGGGATGATGAACCTCGAGGGCACCGACGACAACCCGGCACTGCCCCCGATCAAGGTCGTCAACGACTATCTGGTTCCCTGGCTGGCCACGACCGGCATCATCGCCGCCCTGATGCGGCGCGCCACCGAGGGCGGCAGCTACCGCGTGCACGTGTCCCTCACCCGGGTCGCCCTCTGGATCCTCAGCCTCGGCATCCTCGACAAGGACTACGCGCGGGCACTCGCCGGCACGGGCGAGCGGCACGCCTATCTCGATCCGGACACCTTCACCGCCGACACCCCGTGCGGCCTCTATCAGGGCGTCACGGACCAGGTCGTCATGTCCCGCACCCCGGGCACCTTCCGCACGGTCCTCGCACCGCGCGGCTCGGGCCGCCCGGAATGGCTCGCGCCCGGTCACTAACCGCCGGCGCCGGTGCCCCGGCCCGGTGGGGCCGGGGCACCGGCGCCGGTCGTGCGGGACGTTCCGGGCGCGCTCCCCGTGCTCCCGTCGCGCACCATGTGGGCCGAAACAGGGGCCGAAATCCGGATGCCGGCGCCTATCCTTGGATGTCGTGGGGCGGCGACATGATGCGGCGGAGTCGGTGAGGTCCGGCACGGGGCGACGGCTGTTCGCTTCCTTGCTCGGCACGTGCGGCGCGGTGGCGCTGGCGGCTCTTTCCCTGGCGGCGGCCTCGGGCGGAGCGGGAGGCGGCAGGTTACCGAAAGCGGGCCGGAGGCAGGAGGACGTCCGGCCGGGCTGGGGCTTCACCCACACCCAGTACAGCGCGGACCACGGCACGCCGGAGGCCACGTACAGGGCCGGGGCCCTGCTCTCCGCCCGTTCCCTGCCGCAGAACCAGCACATCATGGGATGGGGCGCGGAGAACCCCGAACCGGCGCCCGGGCGCTACGACTTCCAGGCCCTCGACGAGCGGGTCGCCCTGATGCGGGCCACCGGCGCCACCCCCGTCCTCACCCTGTGCGGCGCGCCCGACTGGATGAAAGGCGGCCGGAAGAGGCGTACCGACTGGTCCCGGCTGGAGGCCGCTCCCGATCGCCGGCACTACGGGGACTTCGCCCGGCTCGCGGGCACGGTCGCCCGTCGCTACCCGGACGTCAAACACTTCCTCGTGTGGAACGAGCTGAAGGGCTTCTACGACGAGGGCAGGCGCCGGTGGGACTACGAGGGGTACACCGAGCTGTACAACCTCGTCCACGCGGAGCTGAAGAGGCAGAGTCCGGGCAACCTCGTCGGCGGCCCCTACGTGGTGGCCGACCACGACCCGCCCGCCGTGGACCGCGAGGATCGTTCGCCCGAACTGCGCGGCCCCTGGGGCGAGCTCGACCAGCGCTCCGCCGACGTCGTCCACTACTGGAACGCGCACAAGTCGGGCGCGGACTTCGTCGTCGTCGACGGATCCAGCTATACCCGTGAGGGCCACCGGGCGATCCCCGACGAGTTCGCCGCCACCGAGAAGTTCGCCGACGTCACCCGTTGGCTGAGGAGCGTCACCGGGCTTCCGGTGTGGTGGGCCGAGTGGTACGTCGAGCCGCCCGCCCGGGACGACCGGCCGGGCGGCCGGGACGGCTGGAGCGAGCAGCACCGCATCGCCGTACACGCCGTCGCCATGATGCGACTGGCGGCGAGCGGCGCGGCCGCCGCCCTCTACTGGAACCCGCAGCGGACCGGGGACGACTGCCCGGGCTGTCTGTGGCGGAGCACCCACCTGCCCGACGGGGGCCGAGAGCTGCCCATGGCCCGGCTGCTGGGCCGGTTCGCCCACGAGTTCCCTCCGGGCAGCGCTTTCCGGCCGGTTGCCGCGACCGCGGAGCAGGGCACCAGGATCCAGGTCCTCGCCGACGATGCGGCCGTGCTCGTCGTCAACACCGAGTCCCGGCGGGTCACGGCCCGGGTGGACGGGCAGGTGTTGTCCCTCGCTCCGTACGAGGTGCGCTGGATCTCCTGCTGAGCTTGTGCTTGAGCCCCCGGGCTCACGGCCCTCGGGTCTGCACGGGGATGACCTGGTGCGGGCACAGGCGGGCCGGACCGGCGACGGGCGCGGGATCGTGTTCCTGCGGGGGACGCTGTCAGGGGCCCGGAAGCCGGGGGCGGCGCTCGACCGCATCGCGGCGCGGGACGTGTCATGCCTCGGAGTGTGTGACGGTCGCGAGGGCACCCGGCGACTGAGCGGGGTGCGCGTTACCGTCGGAAGCCCTGGCGCCCGGCCGGACCGGCCGTCAGGCCGCATGCCCGGCCAGGGCGCCGTGGACGAGCAGCGGCGCCGGGCAGGGCGGCGGTCCCGATCGTATCCGGGCCATGGCGGGCGGAGTTATGACGAGTAGACCTCGGCCATCTCCGTGATCTTGTTGTCGGAACCCACCGCGACATCGTAGAAGTTCATGCCCCAGCAGAACTCCCCGTCCTTCGTCTTCCGCTGCCCGCCGTCGTACTGCTTGCCGTCCGGGTCCGCGCAGGTCTTCACATGGGCGACGCCGCTGCCGGGGCCCGCCGTGGGACCGGGGATCTTGCCGCCGCCGCCCTCGGTGATGAGGACGAATTTGGTGTCCGGGCTCAGGGCATAGGTCTTCAGTTCGCCCACCGGGTGGTAGGAGGCCCCCGCGCCCGACGACGGGTCGCAGGCCGTCTCGGTGTCCTTGGCGATGACATTGTTCATCGCGCCCTCGACGTTGTTGACCCAGATGACCTTGTGGCCGGGCTTGAGCGAGGGGCAGCTGCCCTTGCCCGCGGCGCCCCCGCCCTTGGCGGGCGACGGCTTGGCCGACGGCTGAGCCGTGGCGCTGTGCGGCGGCTTCGCCGACGGCTCGGATGTGCCGGTGTCCTTCTCGGGACCGCAGGCGGTCAGGGTGAGCGCGCCGGCGAAGACGAGCGCGGATGCGAGAACATGGCGAACGGACATGGTGATCCCCCGTGGTGCAGCCCGGCTCCGACGGCCGGGACGATCCGGAGTTTATGGCATGGACATGCCTGTCTCATCATCGGCCGCCCGCCCGATGCGCCGTCGGCATCGGCGGCGCCGGGTCGCTCGTACGGTGGGCCGACCGGCAAGGCTCACCTCGCGGCAGACCGGACGCCGCCGCTCACCTTCAGGCCGGTGAGGTGACCGTCCGGCCGAGGTGCCGGGCGAAGAACCGGGTCGCGCTGTCGGCCTCGAACCTGGGCAGTTCCATGTGCTCGCCCGCGTTGGCGTGCAACGTCTTCTCCTTCGAGGCGAAGGCGTCGAACAGCGTGAGAGCGGCCTCGCGCGGGATGCGCTCGTCGTCCCACTGCACGGCGAACTCGATCGGGACGGTGATCCGCTTCGCCGCCTCGAACAGGGCATCGGGCCACATCATGCCGAAGACCGCGGCCGTGATCCTGGGCTCGGCCGCCACCAGCGGCACCCCGATCGCGGTGCCCAGGCCGATGCCGGCGTAGCCCACCGGCCCCTCGGCGCCGATCTCCGGGAGTTCCTGAAGGGCGTCGAGGGCCGCCCGGTATTCGGGCACGGCGAGCTCCGCCAGACGGGCGTTGTACGGGACGACGGCCGGGCCTTCCGGCTCGCCCGCCGCCTGCGCCTTGCGCAGCTCGGCGATCTCCCGCTCGTCGTGGGCGGTACGCGGCCGGTCGCCGTGGCCGGGCGCGTCGATGACGGCGGCGTGGAAGCCGCAGCCGGTCACGAGGAGGTGGGCGCGGCCCGCCATCGCCGGGTGCTTCTTGTGGGCGCCCCCACCGTGGCCCATCAGTACCAAGGGTGCGCGCTCGGCGCCGGAGGCCGGCGACCAGAGAACGCCGGGGACGCCGCCCAGGGTGAAGTCGCGTTCGCGTATGCCGTTCGAGGACGACTCGGCGGTGAACTGCAGAGAGTGCATGGGTGCTGCCTTTCGGGAGTGCCTTGTTGTCGAGGCGCTCCCGGCGACACCTACGTCAATCGCCGGCCGTGACGGGAAGGGGGAGCACCCACGTCGATACAGCGTTCATGGGTCTCACCTCCTCGGGCGGTGTCACGGTCGACCGCAAGCTACCAGCCTGCCCGTCGTCCCTCCAAACCTTTTTCCCGCCACTGATCACGGCTCCGGTCAGCCCGCCGCGACCAGCCGACGGGCCGCGGTCAGCGCACCGTCGGTACGTACCCGGTCGGCCAGCCCGTGGGCGGTCCTGGCCACCTGAGGGTCAAGGGCGCGGCGCAGCGCCGCGGTGAGGGAGCCGGCCGACGGGTCACCGGCGGGGTGGGCGCTGCCGATGCCGAGCGCGTCGACACGGCGGGCGAAGTAGAACTGGTCGAACATCCGGGGGACGATCACTTGTGGCGCGCCGGCCGCCGCGGCTGCCGTGGTGGTGCCGGCCCCGCCGTGGTGGACGACCGCGGCGACCCGTGGGAACAGCGCCTGCTGGTTCACCTCTCCGATCGTCAGGAAGCCGGGCGCGGCTTCGTCGAGGGACAGTCCGGCCCAGCCGCGGGCGAGGATCGCGCGGCGGCCGAGGGCGCGGGCGGTCTCGGCGATCGTCCGGGTGATGCCCTCGGGGGCGCGCATGCTGCCGAACCCGAAGTAGAGGGGTGGCTCGCCGGCGTCGAGGAACCGTTCCAGCTCGGGCGACAGCGGACGCCGGTCCGGGAGCGTCCAGGCACCGGTCTGGAACACGTCCAGCTCCGACGGCCGCGGCCATGGTGCCAGGGTCGGATCGGCCGCCAGCCACGGGGTGTCGGTGAAGAGATACCGGCTCACGTCGCCGGCCGGGCCGAGGCCGGCGGCCTCGCGCCGTGCGTCGAGTGCCGCGCTCCACATGGCGTTCCAGCGCTGTGCGTCCTGGGCCCACAGGGTCCGGTTGTCGACCGTGCCGTCCGCCGGCTTCTGCCCCAGCGACCCGAAGACGGGCGGCGCGTGGTGCGGCGAAGGCAGGGTGATCGGTGCGAACGCGCCGTAGACGTAGCGGATGCCGCGCTGCTCGGCGACCGAGTGGGCGGCGATCGCCAGGGCGCCGCCCGCCACGATCACGTCGCATCCTTCCGCGGCCGGGCCCACCGCCGCGAACTGGTCGGCGATCGTGCCTTCGATCATCTGCCGCCGCTGCTCGGGGGGGAACACGGCCCCCGTCGACTTCGCGGTCGTGTGCAGTTCCGGGCCGACCGGGACGTAGGCGATCCCGAGGGACGCGGCGGTCTCCTGGAAGTCGGGAGGCGCGCACACCACGGCCTCCTGGCCCAATTCCTTCAGCTGTGCGGCCAGGGCCAGCACCGGCTGGGCCTCTCCCCGTGAGCCGATCGTGGACAACAGCACCCGCATGGTCACTCCCCCGTTCTCGTGCCGCGTATCGGCGAGCGGAGAGCCATCTTCGCCCCATATGGGGGTCTTGCGGCAAGATCCCCCATGCGATATATGGTTGAGTGGGAGGAGAAGCGGGACGGTTCTGCCGTCCGGGTGCCTGCCCTCGACCAGGGTCCACCCCGTCGGACCCGTTCCGCCCGGCGGCGATCGCACCGGACCCGTACGCTCCGCCGACGTGACCGGCATCGGCAGCGCGCCCGAAACGCTGACGCTCCGCCACGGGGACCCGCCCGGCGACCAGTTATCGGAGGGTCCCGCATGGCAGCGCGGGTCAGCCGTTTCCGCCGGGAGGCGTGCCGCAGCTCCGGCCGCCCGGGCCGTCGAACCGCACCGAGCTGAAGAAGTCCCGGTAGTCGGGGAAGAAGTTGCCCTTGCCGGTCGGGCCGGAAGAAGTGACGGCCGTGCAGCCGGAGTAGCCCGCGTCGGACCAGAGGTAGATGGTCGAAGCGGTCCGGTTCCAGTCCGACTTGGATCTGTCGTTCATGCCGAGTGCCGCGAGGTCCGGCGTGCTGCTCCGCAGCGTGATCATGTCGCCGGTGCCGTCGAGGCCCGAGAACATGCAGTAGGAGCCGACGGGACAGCGGTCGTACCCGTCGGCCGCATGCGCTTCCGTGGAGACCGGCAGCACGGCGCCGGCCGCGACGGCCAGCGAGACGAACAGGGCACGCGACGTGTTTCTCATCTGCGAACGCTCCTTGGTTCCGGGTCGGTTCGACGAAGCCCGCCGCCCGCGCCGTCGCCGCTCGGCCCTGACGCGAGCCGCGCCGGGGGCTGGACGAGCGCGGTGTGACGGAAGGCGAGCCCATACGTAAACCCGAATTACCCGGTTCCGCCAGACGGCGCAATGCCGTGGCCGCCCGCCCGCCCGAGTTACCCACGGAGCGGAGCGGGCGCCGCCGTTCGCGGCGGGTGGCTCGCGATCGTGACGGCCCACCGGCGTCCACATGATCAGCCGCGGCAGGCCCGGAGCGCGTCGACGGCGATGCGGGCCGCGGTGCCGATGACCGCGTCGGCCGGTGGGAGGACGGCGGCGGTGCTGGAGGCGCGGGTGAACACCGCTACGGCATAGCGGCCACCGTCGGGGTATTCCACGACGCCGACTTCGTTGCGGACGGTGGGCAGACTTCCGGTCTTTCCGGCGACGTGGACGTCGTCGAAGGGGAACCCGGAGGCCAGGCGGTGGGGCCAGACCTGAAGCCCCAGCAGGCGGCGCATCGCGGCGGTGTGTTCGGGGGCGCAGGCTTCGTCCCGCCAGATGGCGGCGAGCAGGCGGGTCATGTCGCGTGGGGTGCTGTGGTTGGTGGCGGCGGGGTCGAGTACGCGGAGCCCGGCGATGACGCGGGGGTCGGTCAGCGCCTGGGGGCCGCCGGGGCCGGTGTCCTCCTTGAGGAGGGTGAGGAATTCGCGGAAGGTGTGAACGGCATGGGTGCCGGTGAGGCCCAGGCGCCACGTGGTGCGGTTGACCGCGTCCAGGCCGACGCGTTCGAGGATGAGGTCGGCCGCGGTGTTGTCGCTGACGGCCATCATCAGGTAGGCGGCGTCGCGCAGGGAGAGCCGGACGTCGTCGAGCATCGCGGCGAGTCCGGTGGGGCCGGGGGTGCGGTCGCGCGGTGGGCACGTGGTCTGTTCGGAGAGGTCGAGCCGGCCCGCCTCCGCCTGCTGGTGGAGGGCGACGAGCAGGCAGAGCTTGTGGACGCTGGCGGTGACGACCGGCTGGTCGGCGCCCGCGTCGAGCTGGGCTCCGGAGTCGATGTCGACGGCGTGCAGCCAGCCGGTGACGCCGGCTTCGGCGAAGGCGGCGCGGACGCGACCGCGGGTGCGGGCCTTGGTCTCGGTCATATCCAGTACTCCGCCGCTGGGCGCAGGTGCAGGGGGGTGGGAGGCAGGTCGCCGCCCGCCGTGGCGGTGGCGGCGAGGGCATCGGTGACGGTGTCGGCGAAGGCGAGGGCGGCGGCGTCACCGCGTCCCCTGGGCCAGGCGGCGGAGTGCCGCAGGGTCAGCGGGGCACCGGCGAGCGGGCGCCATGTGAGGTCCGGGTCCTGGGCGGGGTGGGCGTCCCGGGGGCTGAAGGCGATCGCCCGGGAGGACAGGAGCAGGCCGCGGGTGAAGCTGGGGCCCTGGCCGTGCCGGACGCAGGTGGGGGTGTAACCGTGCCGGGCGCAGGTGGTCAGGAGGTCGTCGTGCACGGCCGGTGCCTGGGCGCGGGGGAAGAGGATCAGGTCGTAGCCGGTGAGGGCGGTCAGCGGGACCGCTTCGGAGCGGGCGGCCGGTGCGTCGTGGGCCAGCAGGACGCCCAGTTCGTGGCGCAGGACGGGGCCGAGCTCCAGGCCGGATACGTCGCAGGGGTGGCGGATGAGGCCCACGTCCAGGTCGTGGGAGGCGAGCCCGGCGAGCTGGTCGGCCGTGGTCAGCTCGTGCAGCTCCAGTTCCACCCCGTCGTTCCGGCGCTGGAAGGCGGCCAGGATCGCGGCGACGGTGTCGCCGGCGAGGTCGGGTGGCAGGGCCGCACGCAGCAGTCCGCTGCGGCCCTCCTGGATGCGGCGGGCCGTCGCCCTCAGCGCCTCGGAGCGGGCCAGGATCTCGCGGGCCTCGTCCAGGAGCAGGGTGCCGCCTTTGGTGATCGTCACCTGGCGGCTGGTGCGCTCGAACAGGCGCACTCCCAGCTCCCGCTCCAGGCGCTGGATGCGCTGCGACAGGGGCGGCTGGGCCATGCCGAGGCGTTGGGCGGCGCGGCCGAAGTGTGACTCTTCTGCAACAGCCACGAAGCACTGTAGGTGGCGTATCAGGTCCACGAGCAGGGACTATATCGCAGATTAATCAATTGGATACTGATAACAATCTTGGACGGGCGGGGAGCTGTGCTGCTCTGCTCGGGGCATGCCTCTCCCCCAGCCTCACCGGCGCCCCGGGCGCCGCAACCCGTCCTCGATGCCACCGGCGGACACCCCGCGTGCCGGGCGACGACGTCGGCCGGCCCTCCTGACCTCGGCGGCGGCGGTGACGCTCGCCGCGGCCGCCGGTGGGGCGTACGCCGCCGGATGGGGCCCCTTCGCCATCGGTGCGCCGTCCCCCGAGCCCGCGGCCGTGGCCCAGGCACGGGCGTTCCTCGCCGACTGGGCGGCCGGCCGGCTCGCCGAGGCCGGGAGCCGTACCACCAGCCCCGGGCCGGCCGAGAGCACGCTGCGGAACTTCACCACCGGTCTGGAGATCGGCAAGCCGGTCCTCACCGCCGCGCCGGCCACCGCCGCGCGAGGCGGTACGGTCACCGTGCCGTTCACCGCGAAGATGCCGGTCGCCGGCCTCGGGGACTGGACCTACGCCTCGAAGCTCCCGCTGCGCGAGCAGCCGGACGGGACGTGGAAGGTGGACTGGGACCTCTCCCTCGTGCACCCGAAGCTCAGCAGCACCGACAAGTTCCGTCTGGAGCGCGGGACCACGGCCGCCGTCAAGGTCACCGGCCGTGGCGACGCCCCCTTGTCCGGCGGTACGTATCCCTCCCTGGCACCGGTCATCGCCCAGCTCGGCAAGGCCGCCGGGGGCGGCCCCCGGGGAGCCGTCCAGCTCGTCGACCGCGCGTCGGGCGAGACCAAGGCCACGGAGGCCGCCTTCGGCACCGCGCCCGCCGCCCGGGCCGGCGACGGACCCGTACGCACCACGATCGACCCGGTGTGGCAGGCGGCCGCCGAGAAGGCCCTCGCGTCCAAGAGCCGGGGGAAGAACGCCGCCCTCGTCGCCCTGCGGGCCGGCACCGGCGAGATCCTCGCCGTGGCGAACTCCCCGTCCGCCGGATTCAACCGCGCCGTCTCCGGCACCTACGCACCCGGCTCCACATGGAAGATCGTCACCAGCACGGCACTGCTGCTCAAGAACGCCGTCGAGCCCGGCACCGTCGTCGACTGCCCCAAATACCTCACGGTGGGCAAACAGTTCCACAACATGGAGCTGTCCGAGCACCGGGGAGCCACCTTCGCCCAGGACTTCACCGAGTCGTGCAACACCGCCTTCATCAGCCTGCGCGACAAGCTCGGCGACCGGGAACCGGGTGAGGTGGCCGAGAAGTACTTCGGCATAGGCCAGAACTGGGACATCGGCATCCCTTCCTTCGACGGAGCGGCACCCGCACCGGGCGACCAGACCGACAAGGCCGCGGCGATGATCGGGCAGGGCAAGGTCCTGGGCAACCCGCTGACCATGGCGTCCATCGCCGCGACCGCGGCAACCGGAACGTTCCGCCAGCCCACACTCCTCCCCGGCACTCACGGCACGGCCACCACCGCACCGCTCCCCGGGGACGTGGCAGACCGGCTGCGCGCCATGATGCGCGCGACGGTCACCGACGGCACCGCCAAGGGCCTGGCGGACCTGCCCGGCGACATCGGCGCGAAGACCGGGACCGCCGAGGTGTCCGAGCAGGCCCCCAACAACGGCTGGGTCGCCGCGCACCGGGACGGCATCGCCATCGCCGCCGTCGTGGAGGGCGGCCTCAGTGGCAGCGCCTCGGCCGTGCCCCTCGTCCACGATGTGCTGGCCGCCGTACCGGCCGGACGTTCCTGACCGATTCGCGCCGGCCGCCGGCTCGACGGGAACCGATGGGCCCCACGCCCGATCACCGACCCGAAAGGCATCGCTCCATGACGACCTCCCCTACGAGGCGCTCCGCCATCGCCACCCTGACCGGACTCGCGGTCGCCCCCCTCGCCGCGTGCCGGACCGCTCCACCGTCCCCCGCGTCGCGTGGCACCACCCAGGAAGCCGAGCGCGCGTTCGGCGAACTGGAGAGTGAGTACGACGCCCGGCTGGGCGTCTACGCCGTCGACACCGGCAGCGGGCGGTCCGTCGCCCACCGGCCGGACGAGCGCTTCGCCTACGCCTCGGTCTGCAAGGCGTTCCTCGCCGGCGCCGTGCTGCGGAAGAACACGCTCCAGCAGCTCGACCGGCGTGTGCGCTACGGCCGCGACGTTCCGGTCGGCCACTCGCCGGTCACCGCCGAGCACGTCGGCGGGGGCATGACCCTGCGGGAACTGTGCGATGCCGCGGTCCGTCACAGCGACAACGGCGCGGCCAACCTCCTCTTCGACGAACTCGGTGGCCCCAAGGGCCTGCAGGACGCTCTCGCCGCGATCGGCGACCATGTCACCAGGGCCGACCGGTACGAAACCGACCTCAGCGAGGCCGCTCCCGGCGACCCCCGTGACACCAGCACCCCTCGCGCCATGGCCGCCGACCTGCGCGCTTTCGTCCTCGGCGATGCCCTCGCCGCGGACAGGCGGCCGCTTCTGACCGACTGGCTCAAGCGGAACACCACGGGCGACACGCTCATCCGAGCAGGTGTCCCGGCCGGCTGGCAGGTGGGCGACAAGACGGGGTCGGGGGGCTACGGCGCACGCAACGACCTCGCCGTCCTCTGGCCTCCCCGGGCCGCCCCGCTCGTCGTCGCCGTCTTCTCCGGCCGCACCGCCAAGGACGCGAAGGCGGACGACACACTCATCGCCAGGGCCGCCGAAGCCGCCGTCAAGGCCCTTGCCCCACTGCGCGGCGAGAGTTCTCCGCACCGAGGTTCCGCGCTCGCCGGGCGGTCGCCCCTCCCTTCCTGAGGGGCGCGAAGCGGCGGTACGAGGGACAGTGGAGGTAGGCCGTCGCCGCGGAACCGTGCGGGAGGAGACTGCCTCACTATGTCCGATGACGTGATGGGTGACGAGGTTTACCAGCCTGCCCGGTCCGACCGCCGGGACAACCCCGGTGACCTGGACCTGGAGAACGCCCTCGACGGCGATCTCTACGATCAGGTGCTCGACGCGGGCTATTCGCCCCCGGAGAGGCCGCTCGGCGTGGGGCACCACGGCACGACGGCCCGCGAGCAGAACGAGCGCGAGAGCCTCGGCCGGCGGCTCGCCGAGGAGGTCCCCGACATCGGGGTGCCGGACGGGGACGGCATCGGCGACGTGCCCGGCGGGGAGGGCGAGCCCATCGACGAGGAGGCCGGCGACGAGCGCGCGGGGCGCCTCGTCGCCACCATCGACGCCATGCCCCCTCGGCGCAACGACATCTTCGCCCGGGACATGGGAATCGACGGCGGGGCGGCCTCCGCGGAGGAGGCCGCGATGCACATCGTGCCCGACGAGCCCGTGGTCGAGGTCGGCGACGACCTCAACGTGTGACGACGCCCGCGCACGCGGCGCCGCCGTCGCGACCCGGTGGATGTTCCCGGTCACCGCATCGGAAAGGCCCCCGGGTCGGCGGAGAACCGGTGCTCCGGCCGCATGGAGACGGCCGGCCTAACCCAGCACGGCGCGGCAGTGCGCCCGGGCCGGCTCCGACAGCAGTGGGTGCCACCGGGTGAACAGGTCGAGGAACGCCGCACCGTGGCGGGCGCGGTACGCCGGGCTGATCGCGACGATGTCCAGTTCGTTGGCGACGGTCAGCTCGGCGAAGTCCCGGCGTGCCGAGATGTCCGGTCGCAGCCGTTCCCCGGTGAAGCGGTCGTAGAACGGGCCCACGTCGTCCGCCAGCACGGGGTAGGACGCCTTACGGTCGCAGGAGGCATAGAAGTAGACGAGTTCCTCGGCCTCGGAGCCGATCGCCTCGGTCAGCTCCGCCCGGCGTCCCAGGTCCAGCAGCGCGACCGCGAACCCGTCGGTGCCGTAGAAGGCGTGGCACAGCCCGGCCGATACCAGGGCCGGGCGGGCGTTCCAGGACGAGAGGAGGGCGCTGACCCGTTCCAGGTGCGCCTGCAGGGTGCCGCCGGGGTGCTCGATCCCCTCGGCTCCACCCGCCCGCAGCATCGCCAGTGCTCGCTCGTTCACCTTGAGCCCACCCTCTCCCTCATCGGTCCCGGACGTCCGGTTACGTTCCCGCGGTGGTGCCGCGCGAACCGGCTGTGCCGGTCCCGGCCGCCGGTACGAAACTCAGTGGGTGGCGGACCGTCTCGGGTCCGCGGACCCGGGTGCCGAAGACCACCAGCTCGCACGCGCTCTCGGTGCGGCAGTCGACGGTGTGGCCGTCGATGGCGGTGAACGTCGCCGAGAGCGTGACGTTCTCGTCGACCCGGCCGTCATCATCGGTGGCCGGTGGCCTGCTGCGGGGGCGGCACCCGAAGGTGTTCGCGGCCCCGGCGGCGCACTCCATGATCAGTACGTGGTACTGCGGCTCGTAGCCCTTGCCCGTGGCGTGCACGGACTGTCCGTCCACCAGGTCCTCGCTCGGGTCCACGTCGAAGGTGGGTGGCGCCTCCGGGCGGCCGTGCCGGGCGAAGCGCAGCGGGACGGTGGTGAGCAGGGCCCCGGCGTTGTCGGTGAGCGCCAGGGAGCACGGGGCGTCGGCCGGTGCCGTACGGCAGTCGACGTTCCCGGCCGGGGTGCTGAGCTGGGCGTACAGCTTCTTCGGCGAGATCCGGTAGGTGCCGTCCGGGTACACCCGGAACTGGCGGCCGGTGGCGTCGTCACAGGTGCCGGCGGAGGCCGAGGGCCCGCACTGCTTGACCCAGACGTACTCCTTGGGCGGGCCGCCGGCGATCGTGAACCGGACGATGTCGCCGTCGAGGAGCCCGGTGGTGCGTTGCACGTTCAGCTGCGGTCCGGCGGTGGTACGGGCGTGCGCGGTGGCCGCGGTGCGGGCGGGCAGCAGCCGCCACGGGTCCCAGCCGCCGCCCGGCGCCGCCTGGGTGATCTCCCATGTGCGGTCCCTGTTCCACTCACGTGCCGTCAGATGGAGGCGTCCGTCGGGGAGTTGCTCCACCGTGCTCGGCTGGCTCAGGCCCGCGTTCGCTTCCGGCAGCTGGCCCAAGGACCGGACCGGGTCCCAGCCCTCCTCGGCGTTCCGCTGGTGCCGGACCTCCATCGTGCCGCCGGTCCGCGCCCCCGAGGCGAAGGCGTCGATGCTGCCGTCCCGTTCCTTGAAGAGGACGACGGCACCGTGGTACGGCGTCGGTGCGAGCCCGAACGGGGTGGGGGTGCCCCAGCCGGCGGTCCCTTCCACCGTGTGGCAGAAGGAGCCGTAGGTGGAGAACAGCAGCTCCAGGTGGCGCGCCGAGTTCTCCACCGCCGTGACGGCGTAGCTCTTGGGACCCACGGTCGCCGCGCTGACCCGCTGCCACGGGCCGTACGCGCCGGCCGGCGTGTCCTGTTCGCGTTGCCATACGAAGGGCAGGCCGCCGGTGGCGGTGGCGTCGTAGAAGAGCTGGAACTGAGCGATGCGGCCGTCCGCGCGGTCCACGGACACCAGACTGTCGGCGACCGGCCTGCTGGCCAGGCCCTTGGCGGCGGTGTCCGCCTGGCACGCGGCCGTGGCGGATGTGCGCGCGGCGGGCGCGTCCTGTGCCATCGCCGGGGCCGCCGCGGCTCCGCCCCAGGCGAGCGCCAGCGCGACCGCGCCGTGCAGCAGTCTCCCGGCCCCTCTGTCGCGTGTGCCGCGCGGGCCTCTTCGTCGTAACTCCACGGACTCCCCTCCTTCTGGTCCTTCCGGCCGGTCCTGTCCGGCAGGGGAGCATCTTCGTGGCGCCGGGCGCCCGATACCAGCCCTCGTTTTCGGCCAGAGTCCGCTTGGGAGTGCGGCCGAGGGTGCCGACGGGAGCCGTGGTGACCGCGCCGTTCGCCGTCTTGGTGACCGTCCGCTCCTACGCGGCCGCCGGTAGGACGCCTACCGCCCTCGGTTCCCCGCCGCCCGCTCCGGCGGCGGGGAGGCGATGCCCGCGGCAGGAGGTGACTCATGTGCGGGGCCGCGGCGCCGTCGTACCGCGTCCCGGCCGGGCAGGGCCCCGGAAGTGCCGGAAGTGCTCGACGGCGAAGTCGCCGAAGGAGCGGGCGGCGGCGGACAGATAGGCGTCCTTGTGCCGGGCGAGCCACAGCACCCGGTGGCAGTCGGGCGCGTCCAGCCGGGCCCAGGAGACCGTTGCCCGGATGCCGGAGTCCCGCGCCATGGCCGGCAGCAGGGCCACCCCCAGCCCGGCGCCGACCAGGTCCAGGATCGCGCCCGGCTCGTTCCCCTCGCAGACGATCGCGGGGCGGACCCCGGCCCGGGCGAACAGCCGGTCGGCCAGGACGCGCTGCCAGTGTCCGGGGGTGGGGGTGATGAACGGTTCGCCGTCCAGCGCGGCCAGGGCGACCCGTTCGCGCCCGGCCAGCCGGTGCCCGGGCGGCACCGCGAGCAGCACGTCCTCCCGGAGGAGCTCGACGGACGTCAGCACCGGGCCCGCGAGCGGCTGGGAGACCAGGCAGAAGTCCACTTCGCGGGCCCGGAGACGGTGCGCCATCGCGTCCGCGGACGCCTGGTGCAACCGGACGTCCACACCCGGGTGGGCCGCGCGGAAACCGACGAGCAGTCCGGCGAGGGTCAGCAGCGTCTCGGCGGCCGCCGTCACGGTGCCGCCTCCCCCTCCGGCCACGTCCGCCAGTTCCCGGCGCCCGTCCTCGAGTTCGCCGAGCGCCCGGTCGACGCGGCGCAGGAAGGCGGCGCCGTGCGGGTTGAGCCGGATGCGGCGACCGCGGCGGTCGAAGAGCGGCACACCCAGTTCCGCCTCCAGCCGGGCGATGGTCCGGCTCACCGAGGGCTGGGCCACATGCAGCTCCGCGGCGGCCCGGCTGATGTGTTCGTGGCGCGCGACGACCTGGAAACAGCGCAGCGACAGCAGATCCACCTGCCCCTACCCCCCTCCTCATAACTTCACAGGCATCTTTACATGCCTGAATCGGTCTTGGACCGTATGAACGGCACGCCCGTAGCCTCCGGATGTCCGCACCACCGAAGGAGACGGCCGATGAACAACAACCCCCGCCCGGCGTACGAGAGTTACGTCGACACTCTCCTGAAGGTGCTTTCCCGCTCCCCGGAGCGGCCGGCGCTGATCACGGCGGAGGGCCGCACCGTTCTGGCCGGGGAGCTGCGCGACGACGTGCGCCGGACGGCCGCGGAGCTGGCGGGGCGCGGCATCGGTCGCGGAAGCACGGTCGTGTTCCTCACCGGAAACCAGCCCGAGGCGCTCCTCGCCCGCTATGCGGTGAACCTCCTGGGCGCCCGGGCGGTCTTCCTCGACCAGGGCACGGCTCCGGAGGCACAGGCGCGGATCGTGGCCACCGTCGGGGCCTCGATGCTGCTCGTCGCGCCCGCGACGCGGGAGGCCGCCGAGGCGCTGCGCGCCCTGGCGCCGGTCCCCGCCGTGTTCACCCTCGGCCCCGCCGCCTTCGGCGAGGACCTGCTCGCCCACGCGGCGCTCCGCGCGCCGGAGCGGGTGGTGAGCACGGTACGGGCCGAGGACGACTGGTGCATCCGGTTCACCGGCGGCACCACGGGGACGCCCAAGGGCATCCGGATGGCCCACGGCCCGTACCGGGAGGCGCTGGCCCTGCACGCCGGCAGGATCCCGTCCGGGTCGCGGCCCCGGTTCCTGGCCTGCACCCCGCTCGCGCACATGGCCGGGATCGTCGCCGACATCACGCTCCTCGCCGGCGGCACGGTGGTCCTGCGGCCCGCCTTCGACGCGGGCGAGGTCCTGACCGTCCTCGGGCGCGAGCGCATCACCGACATCTGGCTGCTGCCGCCCCTGCTGTACGAGCTCCTGGACCACCCGGCACTGCCCGGCACCGACGTGTCGGCGCTGCGCCGCGTCTTCTACGGCGGGACCGCCGCCTCGGCCCGGCGGCTGCGCGACGCGGCCGAGGCGTTCGGGCCGGTACTGCACGGCTGGTACGGCCAGACGGAGGCGGGCAACATCGCCGAGGTGCTGCCCCACGAGCACGGGGTGACCGGCCGCGGCGGCCGGTCCACGGCCGGCCGTGCGGCCCCGGGCGCCGAGATCGAGATACGCGACGCGGACGGCGAGGTCCTGGCCGCCGGGGAATCCGGGGAGATCTGCGTCCGTACCCCCATGATGATGAGCGGGTACTGGCGGCAGCCCGATCTGACCGCGGAGGTCCTGCGCGACGGCTGGGTCCGTACCGGCGATGTCGGCTACGTCGACGCCGAGGGGTACCTCTTCCTCGTCGACCGGCTCAAGGACATGGTCGTCGTGGTCGGCGGGCACGTCTATCCGGCGGAGCTGGAGCAGCTGCTGCTCGAACACCCCGCCGTCGCGCGGTGCGCGGCCTTCGGGGTGCGCCGCGCGGACGAGAGCGAGGAGGTCCACGTCGCGATCGTCCCCGCGGCGGGGAGCCAGGTCGGGCTCGACGCGATCCGGGAGTTCGTGACGGAGCGCAAGGGAGCGATGTACGCGCCGAGGGCCGTGCACATCGTGGACCGCATTCCGCTCACCGGCGTCGGCAAGCCCGACAAGAAGCTTCTGAGCACGACCTGGGCACCGGATCCGTCTTCGCCGACGGCCATATGATTTCACCGGCGACCGGAGCGCCGTCCCGGGCCAGGCGTTCGGCGATGCCTTGCCCGATGCCCCGGCCGCTTCCGGTGATCAGCACGGCCTTCCACCGGGATTTACCGCGGGCTGCGTGCCATGCGGACGCCGAGCGCAACCCGGCGCGTTCAGCGAGGCGTTCCTCAGCGTCACCGGTCGATCCCCGGGCAGGTGGCTTCCCTTGGAGACGGGGGGCCGAGCGGATCCGGTGGACCACCAGCGGAACGGTAGTTCCCGGGCGGTGCGTCCGCAGGCTCGGGACCCGCGTCACGCCCGGGCATCGCCGGTGGCTGTGAGTCGTGTCCCGAGCCATGCCCCGATGGCCGCCGCCGTCGTGTGCGCGTGCTCTCCGGTCATGCTCCAGTGGTCGCCGGGGACGTGCACCGTGGTGTGCGGCACCGGCCATCGCGTTTCGGGACCGCCGCCGGCCGGCGACCGCGGTGGCGGTTCGGTGGGGCGGATCAGCAGCGTAGGGACATCTGTCGGTTCCGGCTGCCAGCCGCGGGCGATACGGATGTAGGCGCCGAGCGCGGCCACGGCCATGTCGTCCACGGCGGTGTCGAAGCGCTCCCCCATCCGCAAGGGGGCGTAGGCGGGCAGGGCGAGCAGCCACGGCTCGTTCTCGAGGTCCGGGGTGACGTGGTGGGTGTCGATGAGGACGAGGCCGACCGGTGGTGTGCCGGTCGCCGCGAGGTGTGCGGCCACCGAGTGCGCGGGGCAGCCGCCCATCGAGGAGCCGAGGACGGCGTACGGGCGGTCGCCGACGTGCTCGCGTACCGTGGCGGCGTGCAGGTCGACCAGGGTCTGCCAGTCCCGTGGGACGGCGTCCCCTTCGGCGATGCCGGGATGCCGGATCTCTAGTACGTCCCGCTCGCCGCCGAAGGCTGATGCCAGCTCTGAGGCCAGCGTGGCGTGCCAGGGCCTGCCGACGGCGGGAGTGAACCCGGGGAAGCACACGAGCGCGGGACCGGCGGTGCCTTCGGCGAGCCTGAGGGGTGTGAGCCCGTGCCGGGCGCTGTCGGCGCCTCCGAAGGCGGGGAGGGCGAGCGAGGAGGTCACCAGCAAGCGCATCGCCGACACGACGTCGCCCGTCTCGCACACCCGCCGGTAGAGGGAGGCGAGGTTCTGCGGCGGGCGTGGCATCGCGCGCGGGGCGGCCGCCTCCCCTTCGAGCCGGGCCTTGCCCAGCTCCTCGCCGACGTGCGCGGCCAGCTCCGCGGCGCTGGGCCGGTCGAACACGACGGTGGCGGGCAGGGACAGGCCGGTGAGCGCGCCGAGACGGTTGCGCAGCAGCACCCCGGTCAGGGAGTCGAAGCCGAGCTCGGTGAAGGGGCGGCCGGGCCCTACCGCGTCCGCACCGGCATGGCCGAGGACGGCGGCGACCTCCTCGCGGACGAGCCCGAGCAAGGCCGGGCCCCGGTCGGGCCCGGGGAGGGCGGCGAGTCGTTCCCGCCAGGATCCGGCCGCGGCTCCGGGACCGTCGCCCGCGGCCTGGGCGGCCGGGCGGGCCGGGCGCAGCAGCCCGTGCAGGGGCGCCGGCAGCGGCTGCCCGGCGGTGGCCGGACGCCGGGAACGGTCCAGCAGCAGCGGGGCCAGCACCGGTTCGCCGCTGCCCAGCGCGGCGTCGAACAGCGCCAGGCCCTGCGCGGGGGATACGGGGCGCAGCACGCCGCCCATGGCCCGGTCGGGGGCGGCGGTACGTGCCGCCATTCCCGTCCCGCCCGCCCATGGCCCCCAGGCGAGCGAGAGCGCCGGCAGGCCCAGAGCGGCACGGTGGTGCGCGAGCGCGTCCAGGAAGCCGTTCGCGGCCGCGTAGTTGGCCTGGCCCGCCGTGCCCAGTATCCCGGCCGCCGAGGAGAACAGGAGGAAGTGCGACAGGGGCAGACGCTTCGTCAGCTCATGAAGGTGCCAGGCGGCGTCCGCCTTCGGCCGCAGCACCGCGGCGAGCCGTCCGGGTGTCAGGGCCTCCAGCACTCCGTCGTCCAGGACCCCGGCGGCATGCACGACGGCGCTCAGTTCGTGCGCGTACGTCCGTACGACGGCCGCCAGCCGGGTCCGGTCGGCGGCATCGCACGCGGTCACGTCCACCCGGGCGCCGGACTCCCGGAGCTCTGCCCGCAGACGTCGCGCGGCCGGTGAGAGGAGGCCGTGCCGGCTGACGAGGACGAGGTGGCGGACCTTGTGCCGGGTGACCAGGTGCCGGGCCAGCAGACCGCCGAGGGCTCCGGTGCCGCCCGTCACCAGGACCGTGCCCTCCACCGGAGGAGCGTCCCGCGGGGTGTCGGTGCCGGCCAGCCGGGGGACGCGGACGGCGCCTTCGACGAGGGAGAGCTGGGGTTCGCCGGTGGCGACAGCGGCGGGCAGCAGGCGCAGGGACTCGGGCCGGCCGTCGGTGTCGACGAGCGTGAGACGGCCGGGATACTCCGCCTGGGCGGAACGCGCCAGGCCCCACAGCGCGGCGGCCGACAGATCCGGCACGGTGACGGTGGCGCCACGGGTCACCACGACCAGGCGTGATCCCGGCGCCGCCGGGGCGGACAGGTGGGTCCGCAGCACGGCCAGAGCACGCGTCGTCAGGGTGTGGGTGTCCACGGCCGGGCCGGCATCCGAGGAGAGGCGGGACAGGGAGACGACCACCGTCTCCGAGGCGTTCCTCGTGCCGGCCGGTGGCCCGGGGAGCACGGGGCGGAGGCCGAGGTCGTCGGGTTCCGCCACGGCGAGGGGCGGCCCGTCGCCGTCGGCGGGGATGCCGGTCCACCGCAGGCCGTACAGTCCCCCGGCGACGCTCGCTTCCGTGGTCGTGGCACCGGTGGATTCCGGTACGGGCCGGGTGCTGAAGGAGTCCACCCGGGCCACCGGCTTCCCTCCGTGGTCGGCGAGCTCCACGGCGAACGTGTCCGGGCCGGTGGTACGCAGGCGTACGCGCAGCGCCGTGGCGCCCACGGCGTACAGGCGCAGGCCACGCCATGCGAAGGGCATCCGGGTGGGGCCGTCGGTCGGCGCGGCGAGCAGGGCCGCGTGCAGCGCGGCGTCGAGCAGGGCGGGGTGCAGGCCGTACCGGACGGCGTCGGCGCTCGCCGGCCCGGGCAGGCGTACCTCGGCGAACACCTCCTCGTCCGGCCCCCGCCAGAGGGCCGTGACGCCCTGGAACGCGGGGCCGTACGTGTGGCCGGCGCGGGCCAGGCGAGCGTAGGCGCCCGTGAGGTCCACGGGCACGGCACCCGGGGGCGGCCACGCGGCGGCATCGGTTCCGTGGTCTCCCTGGCCGGTCGCGGGGCCGAGCCGCCCCGTACCGTGGTGCGTCCAGGCGCCGAGCGGTCCTGACTCCCGCGGGCGGGAGTGGACGTCGGCGGTGCGCCGGCCGGAGGCGTCCGGCTCGCCGAGCGCCACCTGCACCTGGACCCCGTCGTCGGAGCCGGACGGCGGCAGCGGCAGCGGGGTCGGCAGCGCGAAGTCCTCGACGACCTCCAGTCCGCTCACGTCGCCCGCGTGGATCAGCATCTCGGCGAACGCGGCGGCGGGGACGAGCGGTTGCCCGTCGATGACGTGATCGCGCAGCCATGGCTGGGACGCGGTGGAGAGGTGACCGGTGCACAGCAGGCGTTCCGTGCCGGGCACGGTGGTCGTCACGGGCAGCAGAGGATGCCCGTCGCCGACGGGGGCGGGGGCGGCGGTGTTCTCCAGCCAGTAGCGCTGTCGCTGGAAGGGATAGGTCGGCAGGTCGACCCGCCGGGCGCCGCTGCCCGCGTAGACGCGGTGCCAGTCCACCGGCGGGCCGTGGACGTGCAGCCGGCCCAGCGCGGCCAGGACCGCCTCCGGCTCCGGAGTCCCGGCCCGAGCGGTGGCCGTGCACACCAGCCCGTCGCGCTCCCCCGCCACACCGCTCATGACGGCCGCCGTGAGTTGCGCGTCGGGGCCCGTCTCCGCGAAGACGGTCACCCGCCCGTCGTCCACGAGGTGTCGCACCGCGTCCGCGAAACGTACGGTCTCGCGGGCGTGGCGCACCCAGTACGCCGCCGAGCGCAGATCGTCCCCCTCGGCCTGACGCCCGGTCAGGGTCGAGGTCACGGGGATGCGCGGCTTCCCGTAGGTCATGGACGAGGCGATGCGGCCGAACTCGGCGAGCATGGGCCGCATCAGCGGTGAGTGGAAGGCGTGGCCGGCCCGCAGCCGGGTGGTGCGGCGTCCTCGACCGGTGAAGCGCGCGGCGACGGTGCGTACGGCCTCGTCCTCCCCGGAGACGACGACCGACCGGGGGCCGTTCACCGCCGCGATCGCCACGCGGTGCGCCAGGTCCGCCAGCTCTTCCGCCGTCTCGGCCTCGGTGGCCTCCAGGGCCACCATGGCACCGTGGCCGGGCAGTCGCCGCATCAGCCGCCCTCGGGCCGCGACCAATTCCACCGCTTCCGGCTCCGACAGGACGCCGGCCGCGTGAGCGGCTGCCAGCTCGCCGACGGAGTGGCCGGCCACGGCGTCCGGCCGTACGCCCCAGGACTCCAGCAGCCGGAACAGCGCCACTTCGTAAACGAACAGCCCCGCCTGGGCGAAGTCGGTCCTGTCCAGGAGAGCGGCGTCGTCGGTGTGCCCGTCCGCCCACAGCATGGTGCGCAGGGGACGGTCGAGCGCGCCGGTGGCGTCGAACCGTGCGCACAGGGCGTCGAAGGCGGCCGCGAAGGCGGGGAAGGCGCCGTGCAGTTCCCGGCCCATGCCGGGTCGCTGCGCGCCCTGGCCGGAGAAGAGCAGTGCCAGCCGCCCGGCAGGTGCACCCGGCGGCCTCACCTCGGTGCTGCCGGGCGCGTGGCCGGTCGCCGCCAACGCGTCCAGAGCGCGCAGCCGCGCCTCGCGGTCCCCCGCGGTCACGGCCGCACGGTGAGTGAGCGCCGCCCTGGTGGTGGCCAGGGAGAACCCGACGTCCAGCGGGGACAGCCGGGGCTGTTCCCGCAGCAGGGACGCCACCCGGCCGGCCTGCGCGCGCAGTGCCCGCGGATCCGCGCCCGACAGCAGCAGCGGTGGCACCGTGCTCCACGGCCCGGCGGCAGCCGCCCCCTTCGCAGCGGGCTCCTCCGGCGCTTCCTCCAGGATGACGTGGGCGTTGGTCCCGCCGATGCCGAACGCGGACACCCCTGCCCGGCGCGGGGCGCCGGGGCGGGCCGGACGCCACACCTGTTCCTCCGTCAGGAGCCTTACGGCCCCCGGCGACCAATCGACTCGCGGTGAGGGTTCCTCGCAGTGCAGGATGCGCGGCAGCCGTCCGTGACGCATCGCCAGGATCGTCTTGATCACGGCGCCGACACCGGCCGCGGCCTGGGTGTGCCCGATGTTGGACTTGAGCGCCCCGAGCCACAGCGGCCGGTCGCCGGGCCTTCCCCGCCCGTACGCGGCTTGCAGGGCCCGGGCCTCGACGGGGTCGCCGAGCGCGGTGCCGGTGCCGTGGGTCTCGACCGTGTCGATGTCGTCCGGGGTGAGCCCGGCGGCGGCCAGGGCCTGACGGATCACTTCCCGCTGGGCCGGGCCGCTCGGCGCGGTCAGGCCGTTGGACGCGCCGTCGGAGGCGACGGCCGAGCCCCGGAGCACGGCCAGCACCGGGTGGCCGTTGCGCCGGGCGTGGGACAGCCGCTCCAGCAGGACCACGCCGGCGCCCTCGGCCCAGCCGGTGCCGTCGGCCGCGGCGGAGAACGGCTTGCACCGGCCGTCCGGCGCCAGGCCCCGCAGTCTGCTGAAGGTGACGAAGGGCGCCGCGGTGGCCATCACCGTGACGCCGCCGGCCACGGCCAGCGAGCACTCGCCGGACCGCAGCGCCTGCGCCGCCGAGTGCAGGGCCACCAGCGAGGACGAGCAGGCGGTGTCCACGGTGACGGCGGGCCCGCGCAGGTCCAGGGCGTAGGCGATACGGCCCGAGGCCACGCTGCCCGCCGAGCCCAGCGCGAGGTGCGCCTCCAGCTCGTGCGGGCCGCGGGTCAGGAGACGGCCGGCGTAGTCGTCGTACATCACGCCGACGAAGACGCCGGTGTCGCTGCCGCGCAAGGCCGTCGGGTCGATGCCGGCCCGCTCCAGGGCCTCCCAGGCGGTCTCCAGCAGGAGGCGCTGCTGCGGGTCGGTGGCCAGTGCCTCCCGTGGGGACATCCCGAAGAGGGCCGCGTCGAAGTCGGCCGCCCCGCGCAGGAATCCGCCACGGCCGGTGAGGGAGGTGCCGAGCCGGTCGGGGTCGGGGTCGAGGAGGCCGGGCAGGTCCCAGCCGCGGTCGTCGGGGGCGTCCGAGGTCACGTCGACGCCGTTCGCGACGAGCCGCCACAGGTCCTCGGGTGAGGTGACGCCGCCCGGATACCGGCAGGCCATCGCGACGACGGCCACCGGCTCCGCCGGGGACCCGCCCCTCCCGCCGCCGCTCGGGCCGTCGTCCGGTGCCACCCCGCCCAGGAGCCCGGTCCGGAGGAACTCCGCCACGGCGGCGGGCGTCGGGTGGTCGAACACCAAGGTGGCGGGCAGTTCGAGGCCGGTGGCCGTGGCGAGCCGGTCGCGCAGCAGTACGCCGCCCAGGGAGGTGATCCCGAAGCCGGTGAAGGGGCGGCCCGGTTCCAGATCCCGCTCGGGCACGCCGCTCACGTGGGCCGTGGCGGCGAGGACGAGGCGCAGCACGGCGTCGTACCGCCCGGGTGGGGTCAGTGCCGCCAGGCGCGGGCGCAGGGCGGACGCGGTGGCCTCGCGCGCCGACCCCAGCCGTTCGGCCAGTCGCCGGGTCAGCGCGGGGCGGTCGGTCTTGCCCGAGGGGGTACGGGGTACGGAGTCGGTCTCGTACACCTCGTCGGGCACTTTGAAGTCCGACAGCCGTTCGCGGCACAGGGCGCGTATCCCGTCGGTGTCGACGCCGTGCCGTGGGTCGGCGACCACGAAGGCGACCGGCACCTCGCCCAGCACGTCGTGCGGCCTGCCGACGACGGCCGCGTCCACGACGCCGGGGCAGCCGAGGAGCGCTCGCTCGACCTCGGCGGGGTTGATGTTCTCGCCGCCCCGGATGATCAGTTCCTTGACCCGGCCGGTGACGCGCAGACCGCCGTGGTGCTCGCGGCGGCCGAGGTCCCCGGTGCGGTACCAACCGTCCTTGAACGCCCGTGCGGTGTCGTCCGGGCGGTGGTGGTATCCGAGCATCAGGTTCGGACCGCGGACCCGGATCTCCCCCTCGTCCCCGTCGGCGACGTCGCCGCCGTCGGGATCGGTCAGCCGTATGTCGACGCCGGGCACCGGGAGACCGCCGGGGCCGGCACGTCCCGCCCGGCCGAGCCGGTCGACGGTGATCTTCCCGCAGGTCTCGGTGCTTCCGTAGCCTTCGAGCAGCGGTGCGCCGAGCAGCTCCTCGACGTCGGCCCGCAGCTCCGGGGTGCACGGAGCGCCTCCGGTGACGCACAGTCGGATGCCGTCCGGCGGCGGGAGGGCTCCGCGGACCGCGCTCGTGAGCAGCCGGTAGGTGGCGGGCACGCCGGCGAGGATGGTGAACCGCCCTTCGGTGAGCGCCGTCGCGACGCTCGCGCCCCGGTCGAGGAGGTACGCGCTCGCGCCCACTGTCACCACTCCCAGCAGGCACAGCGAGTGGGCGTAGGCGTGAAACATGGGAAGCGGCCACAGCAGGCGGTCGTCCTCCCCCAGACCCCACAGCGGGACGTAGCCGGCCGCCACGGACCACAGCGCGGTGCGCTGGCTGGAGACCACGCCTTTGCTCGGCCCGGTGGTGCCCGAGGTGTAGAGGATCCAGGCCGGTTCGTCCAGGCCGAGGTCGTCGCGGGGCGCGCGTCCCGGATCCGGGCCGGCGAGCCGTTCGAAGGCGTGGGTGCCCCGGGCCGCTCCGTCCGGCACGGTGTCCGTGCCCGCCACCAGGATCCGCGACCGCAGCCTCGGTCGCACGGCCGCCAACCGCGAGACCCGTGGCAGCAGCGTCTCCTCCGTGATCACCGCGGCCGCCTCGCTGTCGTCGAGGAAGTACGCGAGCTCGGCGTCGGCGGCTCCGGGGTCGAGTGGCACGCTCACGGCTCCGGCCCGCAGGACCGCGAGGTAACTCTCCACGGTCTCCACCCGGTTGCCCAGCAGGAGGGCCACCCGGTCGCCGCCGCGCAGTCCCAGCCGCGCCAGGTGTCCCGCCAGGTGGCGGGTACGCTCCTCCAGCTCCGCGTAGGTGACGCCTCGCCGTCCGTCGCGGAAGGCGGTCTTCCGTCCCACGCGTGCCGCGTGCGCCTTCAGCACTCCCGGTAACGGACGGATCAACTCGCGGCGGATCTCCGTCATCCCCACCCCTTCGGCCCCCGGGCGAACGGGACAGTTCGGCGAACTCCTCGTCGAGGGCGCGACGTCGGCATCACGGTACTCCCCGGCGGCACGGCGACGGGCCGCGAACGGTGGCCTCTGCCGGCCGTCGATATACATCTGAGGATCGAAGCCCCGGACGTCCGGTACGTCGGGACGATCGGCCCGGCCACGCCTTCGGTGAACGCCCGGGCGCAGCTTCGGATCCCGCGTCCGCTCGGCCTTGCTGTCGCCCCCGCGCCGTACGCGATCGACTCACGGCGCGCGCCGCGGCGGCTCCCGCTTCACCCCTTAGAGGTGATTCGCGTCGAAGCCCGCTCCGAGCGGCGCACGGCGCGAGAGCCTGCGCTCGCAGTCTCCGGAACCGTCGAACAGGGGAAGCTCGTGAAACCACGCAAACGACTCACCGTGCTCGCGATCGCGCTGGCCGCCGCCTTCGCGGCGGCGACCCCGGGTGCCGGGGCTGCCCAGCCGCGGGCCCGCGCGGAGCGGGCCCCGGCGGCCGCCGCCCGGGCAGGGGTCGGCCCGTTCCAGTTCAGAAACCAAGGCACCGGCCGCTGCATGGGCTTCCCGTACGGTGAGGACCGCGTGCGCGTATGGGACTGCACCACGGAGGCGTACCAGCTCTGGGACCTGGTCGCCGACGGCCGGGGCCGCTACCACATGGTGAACCGCAGGAACGGCGAATGCCTCGCGGGCTACGCGCAGGGCCCGAGCGGCTGGGCGACCTGGCTGTCCACCTGCGACCACGACTTCACCAACGTCGACCAGCTCTGGTACGTCGACCCGGCGACCCAGTCCGGACCGGCACGCATCGCGAACCTCTTCGGCCGCGTCCTCGAGCCCGACCGCGGCTGGGGCGGCGCGAACCGGTCGCCGGTCGTGACCAACGACAACCAGGGGCTGCCGAATCAGAAGTGGACCCTCAAGTACATCCAGTGAGGAACCGCCCGTCCCGGCCCATGTCCGGCCCCCGCTGCGGACGCCGCCCTCGTCAGCTCGTGCCCGGCAGAGCGAAGCGACGTGTCCAGCGTGCTTTCTCAGGAACCCGTCAGCACGCACGCAGTCCGGGAGCCGGGTCCTGACCGGTGTTCACATCGACGGCCGGTACGTTGCCCCATGCGCCGTTGTCGAGCTGTGTCCAGTACCAGATGTCGTTCCCGCCGGGGTGCGGGTCGCCGTGTCCCCAGCACGCGAACCAGCTGAACGTGCCGACGAGCGTCCCACGCGTCGCCGAACGGTAGGAGCGGTCGGCGTACCCCCTCGCCCCGGCCCTGTTACCGCAGTACAGCCTGCCGTCCGAGCGGACTCCGCATTCGGCGGCGGGCTTGGCGTGGGGGGCCGGGGTGACGGCTACCGCCGACGATCCGACGGCGCCCGGAACGGTCGCCAGCGCGAGGGCGGAGGCCACGACGGCTGTACGGATTCGCATGTTCACTCCCATGGAACAGACTCCACTTCCTGAAGATGCGCTTCTTGACAGACATCGTCCTCGCCGGCCGTGCCACGGCGCAACAGTTCGTCCTTTCCTCCTGGTTCACAAAGAAACTCATCAACGTCTCGGAACCCTGCGTCGTGGGCAAGCGGACCAGGCTTGTCGTCGACGCCGTCGACATGGACCTGTGGCGACGTGATCGGGCCGGCACCCCGGCTTGGCCCGGGCGGCCCCGCGTGCTCGGTAGTTACGGCCCGAGGCGCCCCCGGTGAACGTCTCCACCCACAACGGCTCAGCCCTCAACACCCCGGCCATACCCAGGAAATTCCCAGATCGCAGCCTTCTGCAACACGCTTTAGATCGCCGCGGCGGCATGCCTCGTCGGCGGCTGGTGGCCCTGCAAGGGCATCGCCACGGTCGATGCCGCTCCGGCCCGGCTCACCGCCCCGCTGCACCTGGTGGTGACCGGCAGTCCGCTCGACGAGAACGTGCTGGCCCGCTGGCACGACCTGCCGCAGGTCCGCCTCCACACGGTGCCCGGGCCGGTCGGCGAGCAGGTCCTCCGGCTGCGTGACGCTGTTCCGTCCGGGCCGGACGGCTCAGCCGACCGGTCCCGAGGGGGCCAGCGGCCGCAGGGGGCCACTATTTTTTTGCGGCCGTGTGGAAGGGGCAGTCCCTGAGCTGTTTCAGGATTTCCTGCGCCAGGAGGTCTTCTTCACCTGCCAGCGCGGTCGCGACATCCGGATCGGTGGGGAACACCATTTCCGCCGCTATGTTGTCCTGCACGATCCGGGCGAGGTTGTCGAGTGCCGTGGCGACCGGGTCGGAGGGGAACTGCGCGATCATCTGGTTGATGAGGTGGCTGTCCGCCCGCTTCTGATCCATGCACGGCTTGATGATGACCGCGTTCTGATTGAGGGCGGCCGTCGTCCATAACTCGAATATGAAGACGTACAGTTCGGACCAGGCCGACTCGCCCAGCTGAGCCCGCCACCGTTTGAGCAGCGCGTGAACGCCCTCGATCTGGGCTTTCGACGCCCAGTACATGGTCGTCCGGATATGGCCGTACACCGCGCTCGAGAAGTCCTGGAAGCCCTGCATGTCGAAGGAGTGGGACGTGACCGCGTCCGTGATGAAGTCCAGGCCGCTGTCCAGGATGCTCCGGCCGGCATCCTCCAGCGCCCCGGGCATGTTGGCGCCGGGCAGGTTCCGGCGCGCGGTTTCCAGCGTCGCCGCGAACTTCCGCAGCGGATCGATCCACGCCGTCGAGGACGGCCCGATGTGGGCGACCTGTTCCAGGTCGTGCGGGTCGATCCGGTCCGCGTTGCCAACCGGCGGAACCTTGGGGCTGAGGTAGGGCGCCACTACCGAGTAGATCCCCAGCGGCGTATGCGCGACCGACTTCGCCAGCTCGAACACCGGGCCCACCGGGTGTAATCGCTCGACAGTCCTGCCTCGGTCGACCAGGAAGTATTCCCCTCCCTTCGCGTCGTTGTTGACGACGATCACAGGGCCCAGATGCCGCGCCACCGAGGCACGCAGCAGGTCGTAGTGGCGCTGCATATCGGTGTCGATCTGATTCACCGCGGCCCTGGCGTCCCGCTCCGGGACAGGAGCCGAGGCGGTGCCGGCGGAAGCCCGTGCCGTGGAGGCGTCGGCGAAAGCTGTAGCACCGAGGGCGGCGCCGGTACCGAGAAACGTTCTACGCGTAGTCACGTGCTGTCCTTCCCCCTGGCACAGCGCGATAACACTCAACCGGGGGTCTGTCCGGTAAACGGCAATGTCGTTGACCGGACAGACCCGGCAGTGGCCGAGTTCGGTACCCACAGCCGTCCGTTGTCTGCGTATGACCGAAGCGTGGGCCTGGCCGCACGGATCAGGTGGGGTCACCTCACTGGCAGACTCGGGGCGGCGGCGCGAACCTGTACGCCGCGGGCTTCCGGCCGCAAGTGCGGGAGGCTGCACGGACCATCGAGGCAGTCGGCGTGGGGATCAACCTGCTGCCGCACGCCGTACGGGAACTCGCGGAACTCGGCCTGGCGGATGAACTGGCCGCCATCGCGCTGCCCCCGCACCTGCTGAGCTACCGCGACCGGTCGGGCGAACCGGTATGGGAGGAGGCACTCGGCCTCGCGGCCGGATACCGCTGGCCGCAGTACTCCGTGCACCGCGGCCGACTGCACCTGATGCTGCTGGCGGCGGTACACGAACGCCTCGGGACGGAGAGCGTCCGCACCGGCCTGCTGTTCCATCTTGGGCATGCCCGGCTCCATCGCGTATCGGCCTCGAAGAAGAACGGCACATTCACCCGGGGCGTCATCAGGACTGCGCCGGGAGCGGCGAACCAGCGGTCGAACTGTTCCGTCCACGCCAGGCAGAGGGCGTGCGGATCCGCCTGCATCTCGTGCTCGACGACAAGGCGGTGGGGACGGTCCGACAGGTCGGGGACTCGGAAGGGCCCGCTGTTCACGGCAACGCTCCACTCCGCACGAAGGGCCCGAATTGCGAATGCCGTAGGACACCACGCACACCGACGCCATTTTGGTGCCTCTTATCGGCCGAGGGCGGAATCGAGTGCGGTGATGAGTTTGTCGATGTCGCCTTTACTGGTGTGCAGGTGAGGGCTGATGCGCAGTGCGGCTCCTCGGACTGAGGCGTGGACGTCGGCGTTGCCGAGGGCGGTCAATAGGTGCTGTGGGGCGCGGCCGGAGGTATCGATGCCGAGCATGTGCGGTCCGCGGGGATCGGAGACGGCCAGTCCCCGCTCCCGAGCTGCAGCGGCGATGCGTGCTGTGGTGGCGTTCAGGGTGGCGGCGATCTTCGGGACGGTCCATGTGGTCAGCTGTTCCAGGGCGGCGGTGGCCATGGGGGTGAGCTCGAAGGCGGTTCGCTGGCCCATGTCGAAGCGTCGTGCTCCGGGCTGGTATGCCGTGCGGTAGTCCACGAGCCGGGCGAAGTTCTGTGAATCCTGGCGTACGATCCAGTTCTCTTCGAGCGGCAGGCCGTCGTGGTGGGCCGGGGCGACGTACAGGTAGCCGAGGCCGAACGGACCCAGCAGCCATTTGTAGCCGACGGTGACGAGGAAGTCGGGCTGGAGGGCGGCAACATCGAGGGGCATCGCCCCTGCGGATTGGCTCGCGTCGATGACCAGAGCGGCTCCTGCCGCCCGCGCCGCTTCGGCGATCTTTTCAAGGTCCAGCAGCGCTCCGTCGGTCCAGTGCACCTGCGGCACCGAGACAACGGCGACCCTCTCGTCCAAGGCGTCCAGGACGGCCTCGGTCCAGGTCTGGCCGGGTCTGCGGGCGACGGTGAGCATGCCGGCCCCGGTACGTTCGGTGAAACGCCACCAGGTGTAGATCCCTGAAGGGTATTCATCTGCCAGGACCAGCACACGCTGCCCCGGACGCGCGGTGAGGTTCTTGGCCGCTGTGGCCATGCCGTAGCTGGTCGCGGAGATCAGGGCGATCTCATCGGCGCACGCACCGATGAGGGCGGCGAACAGGGCCCGGCGCTGTTCGGCTGCGGTGAACCAGCCGTCCGCACCGATCTTCCAAGGCTGGGCCCGTAGCCGCATGGAGTCGTGCCCTGCGGCCAAGCCGGTGCGCAGCGTCGGTGCGAGGCTCGCGACGTTGAAGTAGGCGACATGGTCGGGGACGTCGAAGAGATGCCGGGAGCAGGGCAGGAGGTGGCCGTCGGAGGGGACACTCATGACGCACTCCCCTTGAAGGCAAGGAGGAAGGTGGCCTGGGCGGGTCGTGATGCACGACCCGCCCAGGACGATGACGGGCGGACGGGCCCGGCAGCCAACCGCAGCGGGCCCGTGAAGGCCGCCGGCCGCGGCTGGTGCCGCACCTCAACGGGGTCACCGGCCGTCCAGACCGGTCGGGAAACCTTCACGCCGCTATTATTCCCTAAAAGCGGGCAAATGCCACGGACACCGGGAAAGGTGAACCGTGAAATGCCTGGAGAACGGAAGACGAAGCGCGCTCATGCCTTGCAGAACGGCACAGAGCTGATCGCCCCCGCAGCACTCGGGTCGGCGGCGAGGCAGCCGATGCGGCCGACGGTGGTGACCTCAAGCAGTTCGCCGAGCCGGTGCGGCACGGTCCGGGCAACGAGGCGGAACGCCCGCGGCTCCCCGACGCCCACCGCCGGCGCGTCGACGCACAGATCCAGGCGCTGGAGGCGTGCCGTTCCGTCATCACCTGGAAGGTCGGCGTCTACGCCGAGGCCGGCGGGCTCCGGGATCCGACGGACTGACACGGACTGACACGGACTGACACGACGGCAAACTTCGCTTTCGCGCCGCGGATGCGGGCACGTCCGCGTCGATGGACGGCACCGGGGCCCACGCCATCCGGTCACCCGGCAGCCGCGAGAATCGAGGCGATCACCGAAGGGGCGGGAGGGCCGTCGAGGGCACGGCGCAGCTCCGCCACTCCCCCTCGCCGTTGTTCCGGCGTGAGGAAGAGGTACTGCTCGATGCGTTCGTTGAACGTGCTGCGGAACCGCGCGTAGAGGTCGTCGTCCTTGAGTACCCGGCCGGCGATGCCCACCAGGGCCTCGGTGCCCGCGTAGTCGTCCTCGGGCAACGCGAGGCCGGGCAGGACGTCCGCGAACCGGGCGGCCTGGTGCCCGAAGAGGGTGTCCGCAAGGTTCCGGATGGTGAACGTGTGCGCGTAGTGCTGTTCGTGGAGCCCCAAGGGCAGCTGGTCCAGGAGCGTGGCCTCGTTCAGCGCCGACAGGCCGGGGGCGATGAAGGAGTGCGGCGTTCTCGCCACCTGCGGCAGCAGCTCGCGCTGGGGCAGGAACCGGTGGTCGATCCGCTGTCCGGATGCCTGGTCGGCGCCGCCGCGGTACCCGGCGTACGGGCCGCCGCAGACCAGGACACGGGTGAACCGGGGCCAGTCGGCGAGGAGGTCCGGGATCCAGCGGTCGATGAGCCGGAGGTAGTCGTTGTTGACCTCGAAGTCCAGGAGGAAGTTCTTGAAGCCACCGGTGTTGATCAGCAGGTCGTAGTCCGGTCCGCCGGTCGCCGGTCCGCCTTCCCTCGCTTCCCTCAGGCATTCCAGGTCGACGAGCGGACCGGTCAGATGCATCACGCCCTCCGCACCGGCCTCGGTGAACTCGGCCATGCGCCGCGAGACGCCGGGAAAGTTCTGGACCACGCTGTGGTCGGCCAGCATATGAGCGGCGAGGACGCGTTCATGCGGCGAGAGGCCGGACAGGTGGTGGCGTGCCGCCGCGAAAGAGGTACGGGGGACGGTCACGCACAGCTCACGGATCCGCGCCAGGGAGTGACGGTGGTGCTGCTGCCAGAAGCCGAACAAGCAGTCCACCAGGACCACCGGGCGGCGCGCCACGACGGAGTGCAGGACGAAGTCGGCGTCCATGACGGATACGGCCTGGTCGCTGTTCTCCATCAGCCGGTCGAGGAGCGCGGCTCCGTTCCCGTACGGATCGGTGAGTTCGTGGACGCCGTTGAAAGCGGTGGCGTTGCGGCGCGCGAATTGCGCCGCGATCCCGTCGCCTACGAACACCCGCTCGTGTCCGGAGAGCAGCCGGGAGACGGCGACGAGCACGGAGGCCGGCCCGAAGCCGCAGTTCTGGGCGCCCATCAGGGTACGCATGGCGGGTCAGCCGAGTACGGGCTGTGCGCCGGCCAGGACTGCCGCGAGGTGCGCGGCGAAGAGTGCGGGGTGTGTGGCGTAGCCCGCGTGCCCGCCGGGGAATTCCGCCGGTTCCCGGCCGAGCCGTTGTGCGAGGACGGTGACCGGCCGGTGCACGTCGTGGGTGCGCGATGCTCGGCCGCCGGCCAGGACGATGCGGTCCGCCACGGCTGCAAGCGCGGTGACATCGGGCACGCAGCGGCTGGAGGGCAGCATCACCTGGGAGAGGAAGAACTCGCTGTTGTCGGTTGCTTCGGGGAGCGGTGGGGCGGGCCTGCCGCTGAAGATGGTCCGGAGCTTTTCCAGGGCTACCGGGACGCCGTCCCGGCGGAATGTCGCGTACACCTCCTCGAAGAACGCCGCGTGCCGGGGCGCGTCCGGCAACAGCCCCATCGCGGGTGGCTCATGGGCGATGGCCAGCCGGATCCTGCGCGCGTCGCGGACCAGGAGCTCCAGCGCGGTCAGGGCGCCCGCGCAACTGCCGAACACCCGCACCGGCTCGCCGGGCCGGGTGAGGCTGTCCAGCAGACGAAAGGCATCGTCGACCTGGGTGTCGAGCCACGGTTCCGGCGGCGGTCCGCCGAGGAGACTGCGGGAGATGCCGCGCGGGTCGTAGGTGACGACCCGGTGGCAGACGGCGAGCTCGTAGGCCAGGTCCCGGAAGACCTCGGCGTCGGAGGCGCCGCCCGGGATGAGCAGCAGCAGCGGCCCGGTACCGCGCACTTCGAAGTACAGCTTTGCGCCCGGCACGGCCACCGTGCCGCTCTCCACCGTGTCCATTTTCCTCCAGCTACCTCCGGCGCGGGCGCACGGGCCCTGGGGGATGTCGAAGGGGCGGCAAGAGACTACGCGTGGCACGGCCCGCACGGATAGGCGTGCGGCCCGGGGCGCACGCGGGGACGCGGGACCGGGTGCCCCTCGTCGCTCCGGCGCGCCTGTCTGCGGGCCGTACGGCCGGGGCATGAACAGCCCCATGTTGCTCAATACGTTGCTCAATGCGAAGAAAGCCTCGGTGGCGGTCGGTGGGCAGCGGCTGCGGGTGGTCGCCCTGGCCGCGGCTGTGCTGTTCGGCGTGACCGCACCGGCTCCGGCGTCCGCCCAACCCCGGAGACCCGGGCTGTTGCAGTGCGAGGGCACCGAGTCCGTCAGCTACCAGCCGGGGGTCATCCTCAAGGCCCGCCCCATCCACATCACGATCGACGGGCGCTTCGCCTCCTGCGCCGGCGGTGACGGCGCGGTGAAAAACGGCGGTTACCACGAGGAGTTCACGCTGATCACGGGCTGCAACAAGCTGCTGGAAGGGTTCCGGTCCCGCCGGACCTACACCTGGAACACCGGTCACTCCGGCCCTCGGCACACCAGTGACTCCAGCACTGCTGACATCAGCGGCAGCAGCACGGCTGCGGTGGGCCAGGTGGTCACCCCGGTCACCGGCACCGTCACCCGCGGCCGCTTCCAGGGCCATAGCCTGCTCCAGGTCATCCCCTTGCCCCAGCCGAGCGCCTTGCAGTGCCTTACCGACGGTCTCACCGGCGTCACGGGGGTGACAACGCTGACGATCTTCTAGCTACCGGTGCACAGCGCCGTGGCGCCGGCGTCCGTGGTCGAAAGAGCCCGTGGGGCCGAGGCGATACGACCCCGGCCCGAGGCGTCTGCTACCTGAAACAGGCGGTTTCCGCTGGTGGCCATGCGCCGGGTGCCGCTGTGGCGGTTCACCCAGTCGCGGATGAGGTTGTTGTCGTTGGCGCACTGCCGGCTGTTGCCCTACTCCTGGACGGCCTCCACGACGAACCGCTCGCGCCCACCGGGCCGCAGGACGACAGCGGCTGGCGCGTCCTGACCGTCCTTCCCCTGGACCCCGAGTCCTCCGCCGGCTGATGACCGGCGGTCCGCTCGTATGCTCTCCGGTACGGCGCGGCGCCGGTCGGTCGGGAGGTGGTCCCCGGGGACCGGCCCCGCTCGTTCAGCGGGAGGCGGGTGCTCGCACCGGCAGGTGACGGGTGAAGAACGACCGTACGAGGTCGCGCACGGCCGGCACGGTGGCGCGCGGGTCCGCGCGGCCGACCATGGCGGCGCGTCCGGCGGCGGTCATCAGGCCGGCCGCGTGGAGCTGGGGGACGAGGGCCGCGTAGTCGGTGAAGACCCAGTGGTGGGCGTTGTCGAGCTGCCGCCGGGCGACGGGGCCCCCGTGGGCGAGGAGGGCTGCCCAGGAGCGGTCCAGCCGTGCGTCGCGGAAGCCGTCGGTGCCGGCCAGGAGCAGTGGCCGGTCCGTCTTCCGCCGGGCGACGGGCAGGAGTTCGCCGTCCGGCTGGTCGAGGTATCCCTCCAGGTTGACGGCGGCCGCGATCCGCCGGTCCTCGTGGAGCGCCTGCGCGGCCGCGGTGCCGCCCGCGGAGTGCCCGTAGATCCCGACCCGGTCCAGGCCGAGGGTGTCGAGGACGAAACGCAGGTCGGCGACCCTGGTGTCGATCATGGTGCGGAAGGTCGCCGCGTCGATGTCCGGGCGCAGGACGGTCGTCCGGATCCGGGGGCGTTCCGGCCGCTCGTCGGGGAACTCCACCTCGCTGGCGTCCCCGGGGTGGTCGACGGTGACAACGGTCCAGCCGTGCGAGGCGAGGTCGGCCGCCAGCGAGCTGCCCATCGTGCGGGCGTCGCCGCCGCCGGGGCTGTAGAGCAGTACGGGGCCACGGCCGGGCAGCGGCGGGGCCCCGGCCCGGGCATGGGCGAGGGTCGCCGCCCAGTCGACCCCGGCGGCCGGAAGGGGAGGGTGAACCAGGTGGGCGAGGAAGCCGAACGTTTCGGCGGCGCCGGGTGTGAGCTGCGGAACGCGTGCGGAGCCCGGGCCGGGCGAGGCCGGCCGCAGGACGGTGACCATGAGCTCGCGGACGCCGATCGTGATGTCCCACGGGTCGTTGCGGGAGCGGTCGACGAGGTGGAGTACCCGTGCGCCGACGAGGTACGGGCCGGTGGGCGCGGGCAGCCGGAGGAGGGGCGCCCCGGGACGCCCGGAGGCCGAGGCCGGGCCGGGGGCGGCGGTCGCGAGGAACAGGGCGGCGAGGACGCCCTTCGCGAGGGAACGGCGGCCGGGTGTGTGGGAAGTGGTCATGGACGGCATCCTGGGGGCCGGGGCGGCGCCGGGGTGAACCTTGCGGCCGGGCCCGAAAGGATGGTGCGGAAGAGGGAGATGTGCGTGATCCGGATCCATTTCACCGCGGACGACTTCGCCCGGGTCCGGTTCGCGCCGCGGCCCTCGCCCCTGCCCGAGACGCACGCGGCCCTGATGATGCTGGGCACCCGGCACGAGGAACTGCTGTTCGGCCGCTGGCGGAACAGACTGCTGCGGAGCCTGCCGGGCGCGGTCCGGCCGCTCGCGGACCTGGTGCCGGACGGGGTGCCCCCCGCCTTCCTCGACGTCCTCGGCGACACACCGGACGAAGGGCTCGCGCTGATCCGGTCCGCCCGCCCGGAGTTCGTGCGCGCCGGGATCGAACAGGTCTACGCGGAACGGACCGCCCCGCCGTGGATCCGCGGCCTGCACGGCGGGCAGGACGAAGCCTGGCGCGTATTCGTCCGGGCACAGCGGGCGGCGTACGAGTCGGTCCTCGCGCCGGTGTGGCCCCTGGTCCAGGACCTGCACCGGGCGGAGTTCACCCGGCATGCCCTCGCCCTCGCCGAACAGGGCCTCGGTGCCGCCCTGGCCGGCCTGGCGCCGGGGTCACGGCTGTGCGACGGGGTCTGGGAATGGCCCGTGCCGGGCGCCCGGGGTGTGCGCGAGGTACGGCTCGGCGGACGCGGGCTGATCCTGCGTCCCACCTTCCACTGGCGGCACGGCCCGCTCGTCCAGGACCTGCCGGACCGCCCGGTGGCCCTCGCCTACCCCGCGGGCCGGGGGCTGCCGCCGGTCCCGGACGGGGGCGACGGCCCACCCGACGAGGCTCTCGCGGGCGTCCTCGGGCGCACCCGGCTCGCCATGCTGCGGTGCCTGGACGAGGCCCGTACGACCACGGGACTGGCGCGGCGTACCGGCGTCAGCAACGCCACGGCCTCGGCACACGCCTCGGCGCTGCGTGCCGCCGGCCTCCTCACCACCACCCGCACGGGCCGTTCGGTGCACCATGTGCGTACGCCTTTGGCGGAGCTGTTGCTGGCCGGCGGCTGACGGGTCGCGGACGGCGCGGGCCAGGCGGCGAGGCGCTCGCGGAAGAAGCCGGCCGGCCCTGCCGTCGTCCACGTCTCGTGCGCGTCCGGGCAGTCGGATCGAGGGGCCCCGGGCACTGTCGTCAGCACGGCGCCGGCCCGGGGCTCCTCCGCTGCCCGGCCGGTGAGCCCGCCGGGGTTCCCGTCAGGGTGCGCGCGATGTGGTCGCCGAGAGGGGACAGCCAGTCGGGCCGGGCGTTGCCGAGCAGGTGGTCGCCGTGCCGGACGGACAGGTAGGTGCCGTGTGGTGCCAGACGGGCCAGGGGCTCGCCGTTCGTCACGCCGGGAATGACGTCCCGGCCTCCGTCCACGACCAGCAGTGGGGCCGTGATGCGGGGCGCCAGGGCGGTGAGGTCCACGTGGCGGGCGAACCCGCGGGCGGCGTCGGCGCCCCCGGCGCGTCGGGCCATGATGTCCCGTACCGGCGGCGGCAGTTCCTCCCAGTCGAGGCGGAAGGGGCCGCTGACGGTGGCGGCCGCCGCCACCCGCGGCTCCAGTGCCGCCGTACGGGCCGCGAAATAGCCGCCCAGGCTGAGGCCGACGAGGCCGACGCGCGGGACACCGAGGGCGTCGATGACCCGGCCCACGACCTGCTCGTAGTCCGGCCTGAGGGTCGTACCGGCCGCGAGGACGCCCTGCCCGGGGCCGTCCATGGCGAACACCGCCAGCCCCCTGGCCAGCAACGCGGACACCAGGTCGAGGAACTCCTCCTTGGCCGAGTCCAGGCCGGGGACGACGACCACGGTGCCGGGCGCGTCGGCGGGGCCGCGCAGCAGGCCGGTGAACCCCTCGCCGCTCACCCGCCGGGCACCGGGCTCCAGCACGGTGAGCGCCCGGCTCAGGGCGTGGTCCGCCTCGGCGGCGGCACGGTGCGCCTCCGCGTACGGCGCGAGCGTGGCCAGGTGGAACCACCGGGCCGCCATCAGCAGGTGCTCCCCCGCCGAGACGGGCGATCCCGCGTTCCCGGCGCGTTCGAGGTAGTCGTCCCCGGTCCGCCGGAACGACGGTCCCCAGTCGGCGACGGAGGTGAGGCCGTCGGTGACGCGACCGTACTCGTGGGGGTCGACGCCCGCGCCGGTGGCACGTGTCCACTGGGCACGGGCGAACTCGGCGGCGGGTTCCCCGGCGCTCATCGCGCTCCTCCCGTCAGCAGGACGGCTTTGCCGCGGATCCGGCGCTCTCGCAGGTCGACCAGGGTGCCGGCGGTCTGCGACCAGTCGGCGACCCGGCCGATCTCCGGGTGCAACCGCCCCCGTTCCACCAGGCCGACCAGAGCCTCCAGATCAGGGCCGTACGGGGCACCGGCATAGTGGAAGTGCCGGATGGTGACACGCTCCGGTCCACCCAGCAGGTGGAAGAAGTCGAGGGTGACCGGGGTGCGGCTCGCCTGGCCGAACCAGACGAGCAGGCCGCCCGGGCGCACCTTGGAGAGGGCGAGCGGCAGGTCCGGCCCGCCCGTGGACTCCAGCACGACGTCGAACGGCCCCTTGGCCGCCGCGACGTCGTGCACCACCGTGGCGCCCAGGCCGGCGAGCCGCTCACCGCGCGCCGGTGTGGCGCTGACCGCGGTCAGCTCGGCTCCGGCGCCTACGGCCAGCTCGGTGACGTAGTGGCCGACCCCGCCCGAGGCACCGGTCAGCAGCACCCGCCGGCCTGTCAGGGAACCGGCCGTGCGCAGCAGCCGCAGGGCCGTGATCCCGGCCAGGGGCAGGGCCGCCGCCCGGGTGCTGTCGACGCCGTCCGGGAGCACCGCGAGGGAGTGCGTGGGCACGGCGGCGTACTCGGCCCAGCCGCCGTGCGCCGGGTGCCCGACGACCCGGGTGCCTGTCGCGGGCCCCGAGCCGTCCGCGGCGGCCTGGACGACGAGCCCGGCGATGTCCTTGCCGGGCAGCAGCCCGGGGCGCGGGTCCTCGAGGAGGAACGTCTCGCCCCGGTTCGGCGCGAACGCCTCGACCTTGATCAGTGCCTCACCGGGTTCCGGGACGGGCTGAGGGGTCTCGGCGAAGGCGACGGGACGCGCTGCGTCGCCCGTGGGAATCAGTCGTTGCATGCCGGGAATGCAACCGCGCCGACCGCCCGGCGATCCAACAACGATCGGGCAAGTCCGACAACCTTTGGTTGTCACCTATGGTGAAAGCCATGGATCTCGACGTGGCACAGGTACGTGCCTTTGTACGCGCCGCCGAGGAACTGCACTTCGGGCGGGCGGCCGGAACGCTCGCCCTCACCCAGCAGGCGCTGTCCAAGCGGATCGCGCGGCTGGAGTCCCTGCTCGGCGTCGCCCTGTTCCGGCGCGGTGGCGGCGTGGACCTCACCGAGGCCGGGCGGCGTTTCCTGGCGCCGGCCCGGCGGACCCTGGCCGCCGCCGACGCCGCGGTCGCGGCGGCCGTCGGCAGGCACCGCCCGCTGCGGGTCGACGTCTGGGGACACCTCTACGCGCCGATGCGGACACTGGCCCAGGTCGCGGAGCGGGCCGGGGACCTGGTGCTGGGGCACGGGCGCGATCTGCCGTCGGTGACGGACGCGTTGCTGCACGGCGACATCGACGCGGCCTTCGGCCGGGTCCACCCACCGCTGCACACAGGGCTGACCCACCGCCTCGTCCGCCTCGAACCCGTCGACGCCGTACTGAGCGCGGACCATCCGCTCGCGGCCGCACCGGCGCTGCGGCCCGACCAGCTGCGCGACAGTCTGCTGTGGGCACCGGGAAAGCTGGACCAGCTCGACTTCCTCCACCAGTTCGCCGACCGGTTCGGCATCCGCGGCAGGGCAACGGGGGTCAACCTGGGGCTCACTCACTTCCTCGAAGAAGTGGTACGGGACCCACGGCGCTTCTCCCTGCTCCCCGCCGACGTCCCCCGGCCGGAGCTCCCCGGGCTGCGCGCCGTCCCGCTGGTCGGCCTCACCCCGCTGTACGCCTGGTCCCTGCTGTGGCGCACCGGGGACGCACACCCCGGGCTCGACGGCCTGACCGCCGCCTGCGCCGAAGAAGCGGGACGAAGCCGGTGGCTGGAGTACGACCCGGCCCACGACTGGCTGCCCGAACCGCCCACGAACCACGCCCGGCGCCGGCACGAGCGGCGTTGACCGGCAGGGCGCGGCCTCGGCGTACCCGCGCGGGGGGGGCGCGTGTTCGAGTTCCCGGCACCGTTGCTTGACCACGTCTCGGCGTACCCGCGCGGGGGGGGCGCGTACCAGCCGCGGAAGCCTCAGAACCTTCCGGACCGCCTGGGGAAGTAGTCCTCCAGGACGCCTTCGCGGTGGACGTCGAGCGTGGCGCAGTGCAGTCCGCCGCCGAAGGGGGCCACGTCCCAGAACGGCACCGGGATGACCTCGAAGCCCAGCCGGTCGAGCTGTTCCAGCTGCGCGGTCTCGCTCGCTTCCACGCAGACCGTGCCGGGGTCCAGCACCAGCACGTTCATCGACAGCCAGCGGCTGCAGGCGGACAGTGGCGGTGGAGTCCGCCGCCCGGGGGTGGCGGCCTGGACGACCTGCCAGTCGTTGACCTTGAGGTGGTGCGACAGCTCCTCCTCGGCGGGCCGTTCGGCGCAGTGCAGGAGGAGGCCGGGGCGGAGCGGCACCCAGGTGGCGTCGATGTGCATGGGGTGCGCGTTGCCGAACGTCACCCCGTGCACGCGGTGCTCCGGCAGATGCTGCCGGAGCCAGCGGATCCCGGCCGCGTTGGTGGCGAGGGACCGCTGGACGAACAGGTCCTTGCCGCAGCGGGCGATGTCGGCGGCGTCGAAGAGCGGCTCGGCCTCGGTCAGCAACAGCTTCCCCGCCCTGGCACGGGCGACCTGCTCCTCGGACGACAGGGCCTCGTACTCGTCCCAGAAACCGGGTCGGTACGACGCCTCCGTCAGCCGGGGCTTGGGGGCCGCCTCCCACCTCATCTCCGGGTCGGCCCGGAAGTACGACTCGATCAGCGGCCGGTGGGCCAGGTATTCGAACCAGCGGCTGCGGAACGACATGGTCGCTTCGAGCAGCTCGTTCCCGATCACCACCAGGACGTCCCGTACCGGCATGGCGCCGAACATGCTCGGCTGCGACCACTCAGGGGTGCCGACCGCCCGGCCGAAGTCCAGGGGCCGGGGCCGGTCGACCCGGATGCCGCGCTCTTCGAGGACGCGTGCGAAGGCGTCCAGTTGCTCGTTGGCGGCCGCCGTCATCTCCTCGGGCACCGGCCCGTGCGTTCCGCGTGGAAAGCCGTGTTCGGGCCAGTCCCGGACGACCGCCGGCTCGGGCGCCTGCACCATGGTCCCGTCGGCCCGTCCGACGACGACGTGCCTCAGTGGATCCCATTCGTTCCAGGAACCGACCTTCACCGAACCTCCCCCGGGGTACGCCGTGTACGGCCCCGCTCCGGGAGCGGGAAGCCGCGAGGAGCCAGTCTGGCGGCTCCCCGGCCGCGGCACGAGAGGGTGGGTCCGGGGCGCGTGAGGCGCCGAGGGAATGCCCGGCGCACGCCCGCCGGGCGAAGGCCCGGCGGCGCACTCGTCGGCACCCTCGAAGCGGCATACCGTACGGTTGTTCACGCCCCCAGCCGCCACGCAAGGACACCTCCGACTCATGCGCGCCACCACTATTCACGGCCCCTACGACATCCGCGTCGAGGAGGTTCCCGACGCCCGCGTCCAGCGGCCCCAGGACGCCGTGGTGCAGGTGCTGCGCGCTTGCGTCTGCGGCAGCGATCTATGGGCCTACCGGGGGGAGTCCGCCCGGCAGCCCGGGCAGCGGATCGGGCACGAGTTCCTCGGCACGGTGGTGGAGACCGGGTCCGACGTGCGCGCCGTACGCCCCGGCGATCTGGTCGTCGCGCCCTTCACCTGGTCGGACGGCACGTGCGGCTTCTGCGCCGAGGGCCTGCCCACCTCCTGCGCGAACGGCGGGGTCTGGGGAGCGGCAGGCGCCGACGGCGGACAGGGGGAAGCGGTGCGCGTCCCTTACGCCGACGGCACGCTGGTGAGGCTTCCGGCCGCGGCCGCCTCCGACGACCGGCTGCTGACCGCCTTGCTCGCGTTGTCGGATGTCATGGGGACCGGTCATCACGCGGCCGTGAGCGCCGGCGTCCGTCCCGGTGCCACCGTCGCCGTGGTCGGTGACGGCGCGGTCGGCCTGTGCGCGGTGCTGGCGGCCCGGCGCCTGGGCGCGGAGCGTGTCATCGTGCTCGGCCGGCACGCGGCGAGGACGCGCGTCGCCCGTTCCTTCGGCGCCACGGATGTGGTGGCCGAGCGGGGCGAGGCGGCGGTGGCGGCCGTACGCGAACTGACGGGTGGTCATGGGGTGCACGCGGTCGTCGAGGCCGTCGGCACCCGGCAGTCCATGGAGACCGCGGTCGGTGCCGTCCGGCCGGGCGGCGGCATCGGGTGGGTCGGCGTGCCGCACGGCAGCGGTGCGGGGCTGGACATGAGCGTGCTGTTCCGCCGCAACATCACCGTCCGCGGCGGCATCGCCCCCGTCCGCGCGTACCTCCCCGAGCTGCTGCCGGACGTGTTGGAGGGCGCGCTGGACCCCTCCCCCGTCTTCGACCTGTCCGTCGGGCTCGAGTCGGTCGCGGACGGGTACCGGGCCATGGACGACCGCAGCGCCCTCAAGGCAGTGGTCACCTTCTGACCTGCCCTCGGTCACGCATCGCCGGTGGTCTCCCCTGACGTGTCAGGGGAGACCACGCGTCTACCAGGCGACCGGCAGGGCGTGCACTCCGTAGAACCCCGAGTCGGCGGCCAGCGGCACGTCTTCGACGGGGACGGCCAGGCGCAGGCCGGGGAACCCGGAGAGCAGCGCGCCGAGGCCGATCTCCAGTTCCGCGCGGGCCAGGTTCTGGCCGACGCACTGATGCACGCCGTAGCCGAAGGCCACGTGCCCGCGGGCGCTGCGGGTGACGTCCAGGACGTCGGGGGCGTCGAAGGCCGCGGGGTCGCGGTTGGCGGCGGGCAGGGAGAGGGTGACGGACTCTCCCGCGCGGATAAGCCGCCCTTCGAGCTCGACGTCCACCAGCGGGGTCCGGGGGACCCCGAAGTGGAAGATGGTGAGGTAGCGGAGCAGTTCCTCGACGGCGCCGGGCAGGAGCGCGGGGTCGGCCCGCAGTGCCGCGAGCTGGTCCGGGTGCGTGAGCAGGGCCAGCGTGCCGAGGCCGAGCATGCCGGCGGTGGTCTCGTGACCCGCGGTCAGCAGCAGGACGCCGAGGCCGGCGATCTCCTCGTCGCCCAGGTCCGTGCCGGAGACGAGCCTGCCGAGCAGGTCGTCGCCGGGACGACGGCGCCGGTGGCGTACGAGGTCGAGGAGGAAGCCGTCGAGTTCGGCCATGGCCTCGGTGGCCTGGGCGGCGCTGACCTCCAGGCTGAAGAGCACGGCGCCGGCCCGCTGGAAGCCGGCCCGGCTTCCGTAGGGGACCCCGAGGAGTTCGCAGATCACCAAGGAGGGGACGGGCAGGGCGAAGGAGGCCACCAGATCGGCGGGCGGGCCTTGCTCGCGCATCGCGCTCAGGTGTTCGTCGACGATCTGCCGGATGCGCGGGCGCAGCCGGTCGACGGCCCGCATCGTGAAGGGGCCGCTGATGGGCCGTCGGATGCGGGTGTGCTCGGGGCGGTCCATGTCGACGAGCCAGCCGGGCAGGGCGGGTTCGCCGATGAAGGGGTCCGCGCCCGGCCTGGGCGCGGGGACGCGCTTGAGTTCCGAGCGGGCGCTGAAGCGCGCGTCGGCCAGGACGGCGCGTACGAGGGAGTGACGGGTGATCAGCCAGCCCTCGTGCCCGTCGGGGTAGCGCAGCCGGTGCAGGGGCGCCGTCTCGTTCAGCCGGAGCAGGCCGGGGGGCGGATCGAGCGGGGCGTCCCGCCGGGTGGGCAGGGTGCCGGGGCACCGCGTGGCGGGGTCGGACGGGTGCGGGCAGTCGGCCGGTGGCCGCCGCTTACTCATATGGCTTCCCTCCGGGGCCGGCCCCGCGACGGCTCAACCGGCATCCATGTAGAGGCCACGGTCGTAGCCAAGCAGATGCCGTCAGCCAGGGCCGAAATGGCGGCATCGCGATTTACCGCGCAGGCCGCTTCCAATACCGCTGGAGCTTAACAGTTTGCCGAATGATGACCAAACGCAGTGACTCCTCACGGCAGTCACGGAGGGCTTTGGCGAGCCCCTCAGGGCGGTCCGGGCGGGCTGATGGAGGAAGTTGACGGGCCCTCGGAAGTTCTGTAAAGCTACCCCCGGTCGAACGCGGCCGCACCGCGCCGACCTGCGAAGACATGAGGTAACACCTCTTTTCTAGCGGGTTTTTCAAGCGTTCGGCCCGCATTTTTCGCAGGAAATTGAAATGCGCCATGACGACGATGGGGGCCATGGTCTTGAAATTGAGCAGCTTTGACGAATGGTCACCGCTTCGGGAAGTGATTGTCGGCTCCGCCCGCAATTACATCTCGCATGAGCGCGAGCTGTCGTTCGACCTTTTCTTCCACGACAATCTCGTCCGCACGGAGTGGTACTACCCCCGGCTCTCGGCGAGCGGTGCGAGCGCCCAGGCCCGGCCCGGGCAGCAGCCCATCAAGCAGCGGTACGTCGAGGAACTCTGCGAGGACATCGAGGGCTTGGTCGCCACGCTCGAGTCCCTGTCGGTGAAGGTGCACCGGCCGATGGACCTCGACGCCGCCACGCCGAACGTGCAGACCCCCGCGTGGTCGGCCTCCGTGGTCCCGCCGCTGAACGTCCGCGACAACACGCTCATCCTCGGTGACGAGATCATCGAGACCTCGCCGATGGTCCGCTCCCGGTATTTCGAGACCCAGTTCCTCAAGCCGGTATTCGCGGATTACTTCCGCAAGGGCGCCCGCTGGACGGTCATGCCGCGTCCGCTGATGACCGACGCCTCCTTCGACCCGTCCTATGCCGACAGTAATGCCGGCGGTCCCACCGAGCCCGTCACCGACCCGCAGGCCCACCCCTACGACGTCGGCTACGAGATGATGTTCGACGGGGCGCAGTGCCTGCGCCTGGGCCGGGACATCGTCGCCAACATCTCCACCGCCAACCACGCGCTCGCCGTGGACTGGCTGGAGCGGCACGTCGAGGGTCGCTTCCGGATCCACCGGGTGCACCGCCTGAGCGACAGCCACATCGACAGCATGGTGCTGGCGCTGCGACCGGGACTGCTGCTGGTCCGCTCCAAGGAGGTCCTGGACTTCCTGCCGGAGCCGCTCCGCAAGTGGGACATCGTGGTGCCCCCGCCGCCGCGCGAGAACAACTTCCCGCGGTACGAGGACGACGACCTGATCCTCACCAGCCCGTACATCGACCTCAATGTGCTGTCCGTGTCCCCCGACACGGTGCTGGTCAACGAGGCGTGCCCCGACCTGGCCCGCGTGCTGGAGCGGCACGGCTTCACCGTCGTCCCGGTGCGTCACCGGCACCGGCGCCTGTTCGGCGGGGGCTTCCACTGCTTCACCCTGGACACCGTCCGCGACGGCGGGCCCGAGGACTACCTCGGCTGACCCGTCGCCGCCCTCGGCCGTCCCCTCAGCGCCCGCTCCAGCGGGGCGGGCGCTTCGCGGCGAAGGCCCGGGGCCCCTCCAGGGCGTCCTCGCTGCGCATCCGCGCTTCCTCGCAGGGGTACGTGGCGGTGAACGCGTCCGGCAGCGGCAGGTGCGCGGACGCGGCGGCGGCCTCCTTGACCGCGCGCACCGCCAGGGGCGCGGAGCCGAGGAGGTCCGCCACCCAGCCGTCCACGCAGGCGTCCAGCTCGGCCGCGGGCACCACCTCGTTGACCAGGCCCAGTTCCAGGGCTCTGGCCGCCGGCATCCGGCGTCCGGTCATCAGGTAGCCCATGGCGGTCCGGTAGGGAATCTGGCGCGTCAGGCGGAAGACGCCACCGGCACCGGCCACCAGGCCGAGCCGGGCCTCGGGCAACGCGAAACAGGCGTCCTCCGAGGCGACGACCAGGTCGCACGCCAGGGCGAGTTCGAAGCCACCGCCCAAGGCGTAGCCGCGCACTTTGGCGACGACCGGCTTGGTGAGGCCGAACCGCTCGGTCAGCCGGGGCCAGCCCGGCTTGCCGCGGCTGCCGAAGGTCGAGGCGCCGGCCGTGCCGGCGGCGTCGCGGGCCGCCAGCTCCTTGAGATCCTGCCCCACCGAGAACGCCTTGTCGCCCGCGCCGGCCAGCACCGCCACCCACAGCGAGTCGTCCGCCTCGAAATCGTCCCAGACCTCGGCGAGTTCCTTGTGCATGCGAATGTCCATCGCATTGAGGACCTCGGGCCGGTCGAGCGTGACGAAAGCCGTGCGGCCTTTCTTCTCGTAGCGGACGCGCGGCCGGTCACCGGGCGAACCGTATATCTTCGAAGGTGTCATGTTGTCGAACATAGCAGCGCCGTCACAGCCGCTGTCACGTATCCTCGCGGTGGGCACGGGAGTTCCGCCGCACTCCTATTCACAGGAAGAGCTGCTGGATATCTTCCGGGTCGACGACCCGCGCATCCGGTCGCTCTATCTGAACAGCGCGATCAAACGCCGCAACCTGACGCTCCCGCCGATCGGCCCGGACGGCGCGCGGCGCCTCGAATCCCAGGGCGAACTGCTGCGCAAGCACGTCGGATCCGGTCTGGACATGGCCCGGGCGGCGATCGGGGAATGCCTCGGGAAGATCGGTGCGACACCGCGGGACGTCGCCTACCTCTGCTGTGTCTCCTCGACCGGCTTCATCACCCCGGGCTTCAGCGCGAAAATCATCAAGGAGCTGGGATTCGACACCGGCTGTTCCCGGCTGGATGTCGTGGGAATGGGCTGCAATGCCGGTCTGAACGCACTGAACGCCGTCTCGGGCTGGGCCGTCGCGAATCCCGGGAAAATCGCCCTCATGGTCTGCGTCGAGGCGTGCTCCGCGGCCTATGTGTTCGACGGCACGATGCGTACGTCCGTGGTGAACAGCCTTTTCGGTGACGGCGCCGCCGCCATCGCGGTCGGCGCGGGCACACCGCTTCCGGCCGAATCGGCCGAACGGGCCGCAAAGGCACCCGCCGTACCCATCGTGCTCAAGTTCGCCAGCCGCATCATCCCCGAGGCGAGCGAGGCCATGCGCTACGAATGGGACGACGACCACGGCAAGTTCAGCTTCTTCCTCGACCCCGGGATCCCCTACGTCGTCGGCGCCCACGCCGAGGAGACCGTCGCCGCCCTGCTGGACGGCACCGGCCTGCGGCGCTCGGACATCGCCCACTGGATCGTGCACTCCGGCGGCAAGAAGGTCATCGACTCCGTCCGCGTCAATCTGCGTCTGACCCGTCACGACCTGCGGCACACCACCGGTGTCCTGGCCGATCACGGCAATCTCTCGAGCGGCTCCTTCCTCTTCTCCTACCAGCGGCTGAGCGAGGAGGGCCGCACCGCCCCGGGCGACCACGGCGTGCTGATGACCATGGGACCGGGCTCGACCGTCGAGACGGCCCTGCTGCGCTGGTGACCGAGCCGCGCCCACCCCTCGGCACCCGCCACCGGGGCCTGCCGACGTGTGTCGTCCAACCCCTGGACGCAACCAACGACCCTGAAGGGACCCCCCTTATGGACACCCTCCCGGTACGGACCGAGCCCCTCGGCGGGCCGGGCCGCACGCTGCGCATCGACAGCGGCCGCCCGCTGGCCGAGCTGACGGCGGCCGTGAACGACGCCTGCGACTGGGCCGGGGAGCAGGAGGTCCCGCCCACGCTCGCCCTGCACCTGGGGGCCACCCGCGCACCGGTCTCCGCCCGCAGCCCGTGGCCCGGTCAGGTCGGCGTCCAGGACGTCAACCGCTGGGAGCGCGCGGTACGGCGCCTGGAGCGGCTGGAGGCCGTCTCCATCGCCATCGCCGCGGGCGGCTGCCAGGGCGCCGCGCTGGACCTGCTGCTCGCCGCCGACTACCGCATCGCCACCCCGGACCTGCGCCTGCTGCTGCCCGTCAACGAAGGGCACTTCTGGCCGGGGATGGCCGTCCACCGCCTGGTCAACCAGATCGGCGCGGCACGCACCCGGCAGCTCGTGCTCTGGGGCCACGAGCTGTCCGCCGAGAGCGCTCACCGCATGGGCCTGGTCGACGAGCTCACCACCGAGGTCGACGACACCGTCCGCGCCGCCGCCCTGCTGCTGGGCCGCGTCTCCGGAGCCGAACTGGCCGTACGCCGTCAGCTGCTGCTCGAAGCCGCGACCACCGATCACGAGGAGGCCCTCGGGTCCCACCTGGCCGCCTGCGACCGGGAGCTGCGCCGGCTGGCCGAGGACGGTGCCCGGTGACCCCGCTCACGCCCGCCGGCGCGGCCGTCCCCCTGCCCGCCCTCACCGGTGACCTCACCGCGGACGCGGCGCTCCTCGCGGGCCACACCCGCGAGGCCACGGCCCGGCTCGCGGCCCTGCCCGCCCCGCCCGACCGGGACACGTCCCGGCACGAGCTCGCCGCACACCTGCACACCGGCTCGCGGACCCTGCGCGGGCGCTTCATGCACCGGCACGCCGGTGAGGTCTACGACGTGCTCACCGACGCCCGCACCCGCCACCGGGGGCTGGCGGACCTCGCCCTCGCCGCGGCCGACCGGTTCCCCGGCCTGGTCCCGACGGCCGCGGAGCTGGCGGCCGAGCGCGCCCTCCCCCAGGCGGCCAAGGAGGGCCTGGAGATCGACCAGGGCGTCTTCTTCCGCGCCCTGCTGAGCCACCCCCAGGCCGGACCGCACCTCGCCGACGCCATGATGCTGCCCTGCCGCCGGGCCCTGGAGCTACGCGAAACCTTCCGGACCGAGGGCCGGGTGCGGCTCGCGAGCGTACGGCTCGAACGCCACGGCACGACCGCCCACCTGACCGTCGAGAACGCGCACTGCCTCAACGCCGAGGACGAGCGGCTCATCGACGACATGGAGACGGCGGTCGACCTGGTCCTCCTCGACGAGGCCACGCACGTCGGCGTCGTGCGCGGCGGCGAGGTGGACCACCCGCGCTACGCGGGCAGGCGGGTCTTCAGCGCGGGCATCAACCTCAAGGAGCTCCACGCGGGCCGGATCTCGCTGACCGGGTTCCTGCTCCGCCGTGAGCTGGGCTACCTCACCAAGATCGCGCACGGCCTGCTGGTGGACCCCGCGCCCGACGCGTACCCGTACCGCACCGCGCACAAGCCCTGGATCGCGGCGGTCGACTCCTTCGCCATCGGCGGCGGCATGCAGTTGCTGATGGTCTTCGACCACGTGATCGCCGCGGACGACGCCTACTTCAGCCTGCCCGCCGCCGACGAGGGCATCGTCCCCGGCGCGGGGAACTTCCGGCTGGGCCGGATGACCGGTGCGCGCCCCGCCCGGCGGGTCATCCTGGGCGGCCACCGGATCCAGGCCGGCGACCCCGACGCCCACCTGGTGTGCGACGAGGTCGTCCCGGCCCATGAGATCGGCGCCCGGGTCGAGGCCGCCGCCGCGCGGCTCGACAACCCCGCCGTGACCGCCAACCGCCGGATGCTGGCACTCGCCGAGGAGCCGCGGGACCGCTTCCTCGCCTACCTCGCCGAGTTCGCCTACGTCCAGGCCACCCGGCTCTACGCCGCCGACGTCCTGGAGAAGGTCGCCCGGAAGCCCGGCCGGCCCGGAGGGAAGTGACCGACCCATGCCCCTGCTCCACGAATCCGACCTGCACGGCTCCCTCCAGGACCCCGTCCTGGGTGCCATCAGCTTCCTCAACGAGGTCATGGGCCGGCATCCCGGCGCGATCTCCTTCGCGCCCGGCGCGCCCCGCCTGCCGCACCTGCGGGACGCCGACCTCTCCCACTACACCGACGTCTATCTGGAGCACCTGCGCACCGAGCGCGGCCTGTCAGAGGAGCGGGCCCGGCGGCTCCTCCACGAGTACGGACCGAGCCGCGGCCTGATCAACGACGTCGTCGCGGCGGCCCTGAGCCGCGACCTCGGGGTGCCCGCCCGCCCCGAGGCCCTGGTGATCACCGTCGGGGCGCAGGAGGCCATGGTCCTCACGCTGCGCGCGCTGTGCCCCTCCCCCGGTGACCTGCTGGCCGTGGCCACCCCCGGCTACGTGGGCATCCTGGGTGCCGCGCGGCTGCTGGACATCGGGGTGGTCGCCGTGCCCGACACCGACCGCGGTCCCGACCTCGGCGCGTTGCGCGCGGCCTGCCGCACCGCGCGGGCCGGGGGCCGCCGGGTGCGCGCCCTGTACGTGGCACCGGACTACGCCAACCCCTCCGGCACGGTGATGGACCGGGCCGACCGCCACGCCCTGCTGTCCGTGGCCGAGGAGGAGGACCTGCTTCTGCTGGAGGACGGCGCCTACGCCTTCACCGCGCCCCCCGGCACGGACGTCCCCTCCTTGAAGGCTCTCGACCGCGACACCCGCGTCATCCACCTGGGGACCTTCGCCAAGGTCTGCCTGCCCGGCGCCCGGGTCGGCTTCGTCGTCGCCGACCAGCCCGTGACCGGGCCCGGCGGCACACGGCTCCTCGCCGACGACCTGGCGGCCCTCAAGAGCATGGTCACGGTCAACACCTCCCCGCTGAGCCAGGCCGTCATCGCCGGCATGCTGCTGGAACACGGCGGCTCCCTGGCGGACCTGGGCCGCGACCGCGCCCAGGTCTACCGGGAGAACCTGGCCTTCCTGCTGGACGCCCTGGACCGGCACTGCGCCACCCCGGAGCTGACCGGCGCCGTGAGCTGGAACCGCCCCCGCGGCGGCTTCTTCGTCCGCATGCGCCTGCCCGTACCGGTGGACACAGCGCTGCTGGAACGCTGCGCCGCCGGGCACGGCGTGCTGTGGACGCCCATGGCGCCGTTCTGGATCGGCGACGCCGGCGACCACGAACTGCGCCTGTCGTGCAGCTACCTGGACCAACCCGCGATCGAGGAGGGAGTACGCCGGCTGGCGGGCTTCCTCCACGACATCGTCCCGACACCGACACACACAAGGACCCGTACATCGTGAACGACGCCCCCGACACCCGCAGCAGGCTCCTGGAGCGCTTCGACCTGATCGTCAACGGACCGGCCCTCTTCAACTCCCTCGTGGCCGGTATCGAGCTGGGCGTCTTCGACACGCTCGCCGAGGGGCCCGCCCCCTTCGAGGAACTGCGGGCCCGCACGGGGATACCCGTCCATCAGCTGCGTGTCCTGCTGCACGCCCTGTGCGCCACCGAGCTGGTGGACAAGGAGGACGGCCGCTACGCCAACACCGCGGTCGCCGACGAGCTCCTCGCGGGCGACGGGCCCGACAGCTGGAAGCACATCCTGCGCGGCTGGCAGGAGATCTACTACCCGGCCTTCCCGCACGCCACGACCGCCCTGCGGGCCGGCACCAACACGGCCCTGGACGGGTACCCGGGCACCGAGCCCACCCTCTACCAGCGCCTGTCCCACGACCCCGAGCGGGAGGCCGTCCTGCACGCCTCCATGTCGGCGTTCACCCTGCAGAGCATGAGCGGCCTGCTGGACAACATCGGTCTGGCCCCCGGTGAGCGGCTGCTGGACATCGGCGGCGGCGACGGCACCACGGCGCGTGAGCTCGTCAAGCGCTTCCCCGACAGCACCGTCACCATCTTCGACCTGCCCAGCGTGGTCGCCCTCGCCGAGGAGGGCGAGGACGCCGTCGCGGGCGGCCGCATCGGCTTCCAGGGCGGCGATCTCTTCGAGGACGACTTCCCCGGGGGCGTCGACTGCGTGCTCTTCAGCCACTGTCTGGAGGTGCTCTCCCCGGAGCGCATCCTGACGCTGCTGCGCAAGGCGCACGCGGCGCTGCGGCCGGGCGGGCGCCTGTTCATCTACGGGTTCACCCTGAGCGACCAGGAGCGCGGGGTCTACTCCGCCCGGCTGTCGCTGTACCTCACGGTGCTGGCCACCGGCCAGGGCCTGGCCTATCCGGTGGGCGAGTACGAGCGGCTCATGCGCGAGGCCGGTTTCCCCACCGTCGAGGCGATCACCGGTCTGCCTTACGAGCACAGCCTGATGGTCGCCACCAAGGCGTGATCCACCACGGGTGCCCGGCCGGCGGCCGGGCACCCCGGGGAAGCCCCGTAAACGACGAGGTGCCGCACACCCTCCTGGGTGTGCGGCACCTCGCCGTACAGGCAGGTTCAGGCGGTGGCGTGCCAGGACCGCCACAGGGCGGCGTAGGCCCCGTCCTTCTCCAGCAACTCGGTGTGGGAGCCGTCCTCCACGATCCGGCCGGCCTCCATCACCAGCACCCGGTCCGCGTCGTGCGCGGTGTGCAGCCGGTGGGCGATCGAGACGACCGTACGGCCGGCCGTCACGGCGGCCATGGAGCGTTCCACGTCGCGGGCCGAGCGCGGGCTGAGCAGGGAGGTCGCCTCGTCGAGGACGAGGGTGTGCGGGTCGCTCAGCAGCAGACGGGCCAGCGAGAGCTGCTGGGCGCGGTCCGGGGCGAGGTCGCCGCCGGCGCCCTGCAGCGGGGTGTCCAGGCCCAGTTCGGAGGCCCAGCCCCAGGCGCCCACGGCTTCGAGGGCCTCGCGCAGCCGCTCCTCGCCGGCCGCCGGGGAGGCCAGCAGGAGGTTGTCCCGGACGCTGCCGCGGAAGATGTGGTGGTCCTGGGTGACCAGGGCGATGTCCGCCCGCAGGGTGGAGCGCGGGATGTCCGCGAGCGGCACGCCCCCGACCGTGACCGTGCCGGCGCGGGGCAGGTCGGTGCCGGTCAGCAGCCGGCCCAGGGTCGTCTTGCCCGCTCCGGAGGGGCCCACGACGGCCACCCGCTCTCCCTGACGGATGGTCAGATCGAGGGAGTGCAGGACGTCGCGGCCGTCGGTGTAGGAGAAGCTCGCCCCCCGCAGTTCGAGGTCCAGGTCACCGGGGGCACGCTCCCCGGAGCCGGTGGCGGCGGGCCGGGGGTCGGCTTCCTGGCGCACGCCCAGCAGGCGTGCCAGCGAGGCGCCGCCCACCTGGAGCTTGTCCTGCCAGAAGAGCAGGATGTCGATCTGCCCGGTCAGCTGCTGGGTGTACAGGGTGGCCGCGGTGACCCCTGCCAGGGAGACCCAGCCCTGGTCGTAGGCCAGGCCGCCCAGGATGACGGTGGCCACGGTGGGCAGCGCGATGGCGGTGTCGGTGACGGGCAGGAAGACCGACCGCAGCCACAGGGTGTGCCGCTGCGCGCCGTAGGTCTCCGCCACGGCCCGGTCCATGCGCTCGGTACGCCGCGGCACCAGGCGCAGGGCCTCGACGGTACGGGCGCCGGTGACGGTCTCGGTGAGGGTCTCCGCGGCCTGGGCGTAGGTGGTCCGCTCCCGCAGGTAGCCCTCCCGGGCACGGCCCAGGTACCAGCGGGTGACCGGCCACAGCACGGGGACGAGGAGCAGGACGGGGACGACCATCAGCCAGCCCGTGAGCAGCAGCGCGCCGACGGTGGTGGCGATGGTGGTGAGCGCCACGAGGGTGCTCGGCAGGGCGTAGCGGGCGACGCGGGCGAGGGCGTCCACGTCGCGGGTGGAGCGGGTGAGGACGTCGCCGACGCCGGCCTCCTCCACCCGGGCGAGGGGAAGGCGCAGGAGGTCCTCGAGGAACTCCTCGCGCAGTTCGGCGACGACCTTCTCCGACAGCCGGGCGGTGCTGCTGACGGCCAGGCCCAGCAGCAGGGACTGGGCCAGGACGAACCCGAGGATCAGCAGGGCGGCCGTGGAGACCGAGTCGATCCCGGAGCGTACGTCCTCGACGAGGCCGCCGAGCAGGTGCGGGGCGGTGAGTCCGCACGCGGTGCTCAGGCCGTGCAGGCCGAGCACCGTCGCCAGTTCCCCGGGGTACTTCAGCACGAGGCGACGGGCGTGGCGCCGGGCCTCCTGCGAGGAAACGACGGGCAGTACGGTCACGTCGGGTCGCCTTCCCTGGTCACGAGAGAGTGGTAGCGGTCGTCGGCCAGCAGCTCGCGGTGCGAGCCGGTGGCGACGGCGGTGGTGTCCTCCACGTGCACCACGTGGTCGGCCTGGCTCAGGACGGCGGGGCTGCTGGTGAAGACCACGGTGGTGCGCCCGTCGCGGCGGGCGCGCAGGCGCTGGACGAGGCGGGCCTCGGTGTGGGTGTCCAGGGCGCTGGTCGGTTCCACGAGCAGCAGGACCTCGGGGTCCGCCGCCAGGGCCCGGACGAGGCGCAGGCGCTGGCGCTCGCCGCCGGAGAAGTTGCGGCCGGCGCCCTGGACCTGGCTGTCGAGGCCGTCGGGGAGGGCGTCGAGGACCTCGCGGGCGACGGCGGTGTCGGCCAGTTCGAGGAGGTCCTCGCGGGTGGTGCGGCCGAGCGGGTCGAGTTCGGCGTGCAGGGGGCCGGCGAAGAGGCGGTCGTCGTTGCGCAGGACCAGTACGCGCTCGCGGGTCTCCGCGAGGGGGCGGTCGCCGAGCGGGACGTCTCCCCAGGTGGTGCCGGAGTCTGCGTAGCGGCCGAGGCGGTCGGCGAGCACCGTGGCGTCGGCCGGGGACGCGCAGGCGACGGCGGTGAAGGCGCCGGGGGTGACGGACAGCCGCGAGAGCGGGTCGTGCAGCGGGCCCGCGGGCGCCGGGGTGTCACCGGTCGTCCCGGCGGTGCCGTCGGGGAGTTCGCGTTCGGCTCGCAGGAAGCGGCAGACGCGTTCGGCGGAGACATGGCCGCGGGTGAGCGCTTCGAAGGACTCGGTCAGCCAGCGCAGCGGGGTGGCCAGGAAGACGGCGTAGCCGTAGAAGGCGACGAGCTGTCCGACGGTGAGGGTGCCGTCGAGGACGAGGTGGGCGCCGAGCCAGACCACGGCCGTGCCCAGTGCGCCGGGCAGGAAGGTCTTGACCGCGGCGAGCGCACCCTCGGTGCGCGCGGTCCGGGTCGCCAGGCGCCGGGTGCGCTGGGATTCGGCGCGGTAGCGCTCGGCGAAGCGCTCGGCGCCGCCGAAGCCGTGCAGGACGCCGAGGCCCGTGGCGGTGTCCACGGCGAAGGCGGCCAGTTCGCCCTGCTGTTTGCGCAGGGCGCCCTGACGGCGCCGCAGGGGGCGCACGGCGAGTGTCATCAGCCACACGATCAGCGGGACGCCGATCAGGACCGTCAGTCCCAGCTGCCAGGCGGAGGAGAGCATGACGGCGGCGACGACGACGATCGCGACGACGGCGCCGGCGGCCCGGGAGGTGGCGGCGAGGGCGCGGCCGATGGGCTCGATGTCGCCCGTGCCGATGTTGACGACCTCTCCGGTGGAGGTGTGCTTCCGCAGATCGGCACCGAGCACGGCGGCGTGCCGGTTGACGTATTGCATGGTGCGGAAGGAAGGCCCGGCGTTGACGGCGAAATCACAACGCTCCTGGAGCGTGGTGGTGGCCGCCTGGAGAACGACGAGGGCGAACAGGACGCCGCTCCACAGCCACAGGGAAGGGCGGTCATGGGCCACGAGCCCACGGTCGATGGCCAGTCCGATGACGACCGGGACGAGGGCCCGGGCGAGCATGGTCGCCATTCCGTGGACCATGCCCAGGGAAAGGGGTATTCGGAATTCTGAGGCGAGCCGGAGAATATAGCGGACCGGCGAGCGGCAGTCAGGGGTCTGTGAATCCGGTACTAGAAAAGCGCGCACGGCGGAAAACTACCAGAAACCGAATGTCGGCCACTCCTGACGGAGAGTGAATTAAGCGCCCCCGAGACCACCCGTCAATTCCTCGGTGCCACCGGCTGCGAGGGGTCCGGCCCGGCAGGTGATGCCTGGTCAGCAGGTCACGGCCAGTCATGAGTATCCCATGGACACCTACCTGTCATGACCATCTACCGACACGTTGTAAGGTAAGGATCTGGCAATGTGAGGGGGACGCCGGAAGCCCGTTCAAGTGCTTCCCGTGGCGTTCGCCCGGAAGCGCGGGCGCTTTACGTCCCTACCTCGCCGCGCCATCGAGGAGTTCTCTTCGGCCCGGTCCGTGAGGTGACGACGGGAAGCCCGTCGCAACGGCCGGTATACCCGGCGGAATCCACCGGGGACCGCGGAGCGACTTCGATACCGGCCGCTGGGCTTCCAGAACGCCCCGGCGGTCGTCAAGGCCGCCGGAGCCCGACCGATGGGGAAGAAGCACCCATGACCCGTGTACTTGTCGGCAACGATTTCAGCGAGGACGTACGGACCGATCGCGGGTGGACCGGATGGTGGGTCCAGCGCCTGGCGTGGTTCGCCGCCGACGGGGACGTCCTCGTGCTCCCCGCCGCCGTCGACGAGGACTTCCTCGCCTATGTCACCGCGCTGACCGGCGTCGACCGGGCCTCGCTGACGGTCGTCGTCCCGCCGGGCGGCGAGGACAGCATGCTCACCCCCGGCCGGCTGGCCGACCCCGCCTTCCTCGCCGAGCTGCGCTCCGCCGTGGGCGACCGCCCGGTCACCGAGATCTTCTCCCTGTGGCCGGACGCGACCGTCGCCCGTCTGGCGCGCGCCCTGGGCGCCCCGTCCGCCCTGGCCGGCCACGGCTTCGTCGACCAGGGCGGCGGCCCCCTGACCAACAGCAAGTCCCTCTTCCGCACCCTCGCCGGCGGCGCCGGGGTCCCCGTGCCCGCCGGTGCGGTCGCCACCAGCAAGGAGGTGGCCGAGACCGTCATCGTCGAACTCCTCGCGGGTGGCGAGCCGGTGATGGTCAAGCACGACTTCCTCTCCGGCGGCCACGGCAACGAGATCCTCAGCACCACCGACGGCATCCGCCCCATCGGCGCCCGCCGCGCGGTGACGGTGCCCGACCGCGCAGCCGTACGCGCCTACCTCGACGAGCGCTGGGAGTGGCTCACCGGCGGCGGCCGCAGCCGGCCCGTGGTGGAGCAGTACCACCGCGACAGCTCCGCCTACTTCACCGAGTACCGCATATCCGACGAGGGCGTGGAGCTGACGGGCGACGGCGAGCTGCTGTCCGCCCCGTACGCCGTGGGCCAGGTCATGCCGTGCGTGGGCCTGGAGCCCGAGGTGATGCGCGCGCTCGTCGACGGCGGACGCGAGCTGTGCGAGTCGCTGCACGCCATGGGCTACCGCGGCATGTGCGCCACCGACGCCATCGTCACGCCCCGCCGCGAGGTGCTCTTCACCGAGTACAACGGCCGTATCACCGGCTCCACCCACATCTACGGTGTGCTCGGCAAGAAGATCATCGGCGACGGCTACGGCACCGACCGCATCATCCTCGAACGCGTATGGCCCGAGGGCTGGTCCGTCGACTCCTTCACCGACGCCCTCGAACGGCTCACCGCCGCCGGGCACGCCTACGACCCGGCCACCCGCACGGGCGTCCTCTTCACCAACGCCTTCGACGGCAGCCACGGCGTCATGTACTGCATCGCCGCCCCCGACCTGAACACCGCCTGGTCCCTCGACCGGCAGCTCGGCTCCCTGTTCGCGCGGAAGTCCACGCGCTGACGCCGTACGCCGCCACCGTTCCACCACGAGGAGACCCATGTCCCTGTTCGTACCCGCCACGCTCACCGGCCCCGCCTGGCGCACCGCCAACCGCGACCTGCTGGCCAAGACGATCGCCGAGCTGTCCTTCGAGCAGCTGCTGACCCCGGTCGAGGTCGCACCCGGCACCTACCGCCTCGACCTCCCCGGCGGGATCGGCTACGTCTTCGAGGCCCGCCGCGGCGCCTTCGAGTCCTGGCACGTCGACCCCGCCTCCCTGCGCCGGGAGGCCGGCGGGCGGGAGACCGACGCCGACGACGCGGTGCGGTTCCTGCGCGAGACCTACGAGATGCTCGGCATCGCCGGTGACACCGCGGGCCACCTCGTGTGCGAACTCACCGCCACGCTCGTCGCCGACACCGGGCTCCTCTCCCCCGGCGCCCCGGGCGTCGGCGAGCTCGCGGACCTGCCGTACGCCGAGCTCGAAGGCCATCAGACCGGCCACCCCTGGCTGATCCCCAACAAGGGGCGCATGGGCTTCACGGCCTCCGACGTCGCCCGCTACGCCCCCGAGTCACGGGAGCCGACGCGGCTGCCGTGGATGGCCGTCCACCGCGATCTGGCCACCTATCAGGGCGTCGACGGGCTCACCCAGGGGCGGCTGCTGGCGGAGGAACTCGACGCGGCCACCCGGGCCGGCTTCACCGCCCGGCTCACCGAGCGCGGCCTGGACCCGGACGACTACCACTGGCTGCCGGTCCACCCCTGGCAGTGGGACCGTACCGTCGTCCCCGTCTTCGGCGGGGAGATCGCCCAGGGCCGCATCGTCCCCCTCGGGGACGGCCCCGACCGCTATCTGCCCCAGCAGTCCATCCGCACCTTCACCAACATCGACACCCCCGGCCGACGGCACGTCAAGCTCCCGCTGTCGATCTTCAACACCCTGGTCTGGCGCGGCCTGCCGACCGCCCGCACCTGCGCCGCCCCCACGCTGACCAGCTGGGTGCTCGGGCTGCGGGACGCCGACGCCTTCCTGCGGCACGAGACCCGTGTCATCCTGCTGGGCGAGGTCGCCTCCGTCGCCGTGCCGCACCCCCTCCTGGGCACCATGGCCGACGCCCCGTACCAGCACCGCGAGATGCTCGGCGTCATCTGGCGGGAGCCGCTGGCGGCCTTCCTCGACTCCGGCGAGCGGGCCCGCACCCTGGCCAGCCTCCTCTACACCGACCGCACCGGCCGCGCGATGGTCAGCGAGCTCGTGGCCCGCTCCGGCCTGTCCCCGGAAGAATGGCTGCGGCGCCTCTTCGGCGCCCTGCTGCCGCCGCTGCTGCACTTCCTCTACCGCTACGGCGTCGCCTTCTCCCCCCACGGCGAGAACGCCATCGTCGTCTTCGACGAGCAGGACGTCCCCATCCGCCTGGCCGTCAAGGACTTCGTCGACGACGTCAACGTCTCCGAGGTGCCCCTGCCGGAGGCCGCCGGCATGCCCGAGCAGGTCGCCGATGCCCTGCGCTCGAAGTCCCCCGACATGCTCTGCCAGTACATCCAGGGCGCCCTCCTCGTCGGCCACTTCCGCTACCTCGCCGACCTCGTCGACCAGCACCTCGGCGTGGACCAGGACGCGTTCTGGACCATGGTCCGCGAGGAGATCCTCGGCTACCAGGAGCGCTTCCCCGAACTGGCCGACCGCTACGCCCTCTTCGACCTCCTCGCCCCCGACCTGGACCGGCTGTGCCTCAACCGCCACCGGCTCCTCCAGGACGGCTACCGGGACATGGCCAAGCGCCCCAGCATCGTCTTCCACGGACGCGTGGCCAACCCCCTGCACCACGGCGCATAAGCACGCACGAGAGGCCCTGTCTTGTCCGTCACCGTCACCGCCCCGGTGGCCGCCGTACCCGTCACCGAAGAGGAACGCCGGACGCTGGCCCACCTCGCGGAGCACCACCCCGAGCTGGCCGCCGCCTACCCCGCCCGCCTGACGCGGGCCCGGCGCGGCACCATGACGCGGGTCCTCGCCGCACTCCTGCGCGAGGAGATCCGGCCCCCGCACCTCGTCCGCACCCTCGGCGCGGACCCGGCGGGCGAGGCCGGGGCGCTCCTGGGTGAGGACGCGCTGCGCGTCCTCACCCAGGAGGGCGCCACCGCCGTCCAGCTCCTGCCCGTCGACGACGGCCGCGTCCTGGCCGTCGGTGTCGTCAGCCGCGCCGACCTGGGCCGCACCCGCACCGCGGCCACCGCCTTCCTGCTCACCGCCGGGCACCGGGAACGCATCGACCATCCCGTCGGCCTGCTCACCGCCCTGAGGCCGACGGTGGCGCCCGAACAGCTGGGCGCCTGGGACGAGTTCACGGCGGAGGTGGCGGACTCGGTGGCCAACCTGGCCCTCTCCCACACCAACGTCGACCGCACCTCGGAGGCCCTCGCCGCCACCGCCCGCCGCCTCGGCGCCCGCGACGCCGGGGAACTCCTCGCCCTCCTCGGCCGCGACACCGACGCCGACGCCGTCAACCTCCTGGCCGACGGGCTGTGCGCCGAGGGCCACAACATCCACCCGTGCGGCAGGGTCCGCAAGGGCATGCGGCCGGCGGAGAACCAGCGCTACGCGGCCGAGAACACCGGCCGCACCGACCTGCGGCTGGTGGCCGTCCGCACCACCCACGCCCTGTCCACCCCCGATCCGGAGGGCCGGGGCGCCGACGAGATCCTCGCCGGTCACTTCCCCGAGCTCTACGGGCGGGCCCGCCACCACCTGACCGCACACGGGCTGGACCCGCACGACTACCACCTCTACCCCGTCCACCCCTGGCAGGCCGACCACACCCTCCCCACCTGCTACGCCGACCAGATCGCGGACGGGACCGTCGTCCCGCTGCCGGACGACACCGTCCTGCCGGCCCGGCCCACCACCTCCGTACGCAGCGTGGTGACCGAGCCCGGCGCCCACGGACGCCGCCTGGTCGTCAAGACCTCCCTCGACGTCCTCCTCACCTCCACCCGCCGCAACATCTCGCCCGCCTCCACGCACAACGGCCCCGCCCTGAGCCGGATCCTCGCCGGCGTCCTCGCCGCCGAACCCGGCCTCGCCCGCCGTGCCGTGCCCGTGCGGGAACTCGCCGGCCTCTGCTTCGCCTCCGCCGCCCCCGGCGGGCCCGAACTGGAGCGGGGCCGCGGCGACGCGCGGCAGCGCAACCTCTCCCTGCTGCTGCGCGAGGACCTCGGCGGCCATCTCGCGCCCGGCGAGACGGCCCTGACGTGCTGTGCCCTCTTCGCCCGCTCCCCCGTCACCGGCCGTACGATCCTCGCCGACCTCGTCACCCGGTACGCCCGCGTCCACGGCCTCGGCCACCCCGACGCCGCCCGGGCCGTCCTGCGCGACTACCTCGCCCTGCTGCTGCCCGTGACGCTCACCTTGATGACCGCCTACGGGATCGCCCTGGAGAGCCACCTGCAGAACACCGTGGTGGTCGTCCGCGACGGCCGGCCCACCAGGCTGCTGCTGCGCGACTTCGCCGGCCTGCGCCTGCACGCCGGCCGCCTGAAGGAGGCGGGCGTCGGCTTCCGCCCCTACCCGGGCTCCGTCACCGTCACGGACGACCCCGCCAAGCTCCACGACCGGTTCCGCTACGCCGTCCTGCGCGCGAACGTCGCCGAGTTCGTCACCACGCTCGCCGACGAGTTCGCCGTCCCCGAGGACGAGAGCTGGCACGCCGTGTGGGAGGAGGCCGAACGGACCTTCGCGGAGCTGGCCCGCCGGCCCGGACTGGCCCCCCGGGTCGCCGCCGACCGCGCCGCGGTCAGCGCCCCCACCCTGCGGCAGAAGATGTTCGTCCGCATGCGGCTGGAGGGAGACGCGGCCGGTGAGCTGTACCAGCACGTCGACAACCCCCTGCACCGGGCCGCGGCGGCCCGGGACCGCACCACCGACGCCGAGCACTGACCGTCCCCCCTTGCCCACCCCTGCCCGTTCGTGCCGCTGCCCGCGGCACGGACGGTGACCCGTGCGGGAGCACCCACCCACCATGCAGACCCACCGTCACGAAGGCCACGCGCTGCCCTCCCGGGTGGCCGAGCGGATCCACAGCGGCATCGCCGCCGCGCGCGAGCGCGCCGAGCCGTTCTGCGCCTACGTCCACGACACCGCCGCCATCGCCGACCACGCCCGGCGGCTGCGCGCCGCGCTCCCGGACGCCTGCACCCTGCTGTACGCCGTCAAGGCCAACTCCCGCCCCGAGGTGCTGAGCGCCCTCGCCCCGGTGGTCGACGGCTTCGAGATCTCCTCCGGCGGTGAACTGCGCAAGGCCCGCGCCGCCGACGGCGACGCGCGGGTGGTCTTCAACGGCCCCGGCAAGAGCTGGGCCGCCGTCGAGGAGGGCCTGCGCGCCGGCGTGGACCTCTTCAACGTGGAGAGCCTGACCGACCTGGCCCGTCTCGACGCCGTCGCCGGCCGCACCGGCACCCGCGCCCGCGTCCTGCTGCGCGTCAACACCCGGCGGCCGCTCGTCACCGGAACCCACCAGATGGTCGGCGAGGCCACGCAGTTCGGCATCGACGAGGACCAGTTGCCGCAGGTGGCCGCCGCCGCGCTGGCGGCGCCGCACATCGACGTCGAGGGCCTGCACCTGCACTCCGTCTCCAACAACCCGGACGCCGCCTCCCACCTGGCCTTCGTCGACCGCTGTCTGGCCCTGGCCGCCGAACTGCGCGCACGTCACGGGCTGCCCACCCGGGTGCTCGACATCGGCGGCGGGTTCGGCGTCGACTACTCCGGCGACGGCCGGCACTTCGACTGGGACGCCTTCGCCCGTGGTCTCCACGACCGGTCGGCCGCCCTCACCGGCATCGAACTCGTCATCGAGCCCGGGCGCTCGCTCGTCGCCGAGCACGGCTTCTACTGCGCCGAGGTCCTCGACGTCAAGCACAACCACGGGCGGGCCTTCGCCGTCCTGCGCGGCGGGATCCACCAGTTCCGGCTGCCCAAGGTGCTCGGTGCCGACCACCCCTTCACCGTCGTCGGGGTGGACAGCTGGCCCTGGCCCGTCGACCGGACCGAGCTGCGGGACACGCCCGTCGCCCTCTGCGGCGAGCTGGGCACCCCGGCCGACGTCCTCACCCGTGCCACCCGTGTCGGCCGGCTGCGGACCGGGGACATCGTGGTGTTCCCGATGGCGGGGGCCTACGGCTGGGAGATCTCCCACCGCGACTTCCTCAGCCACCCCCACCCGGACTTCCTCACCACCTGACCGGCCGTCAGCTCTCGCCCGCGCCACCACGAACGACGAAAGAACCCCCATGCCACTGCACGGCACCGCAGGCACACACCCGTCCGCGACCACGGAAGCCGCCGACGGGCTCCGCACGCCGGCCGGCGCGGCGCCCCTGGACCTGCCCGCCGACCTGCCCCGCACCGACCGCCTGGACCGCCGCCCCGCCACCGAGGAGCTGGCGCTGCCCGCCGGGACCGCCGACCGCCTGCGGCCCTCGGAGGACCACCGCCCGGCCGCGTTCGCCCTCGCCGCGCTGTGCGCCGTCCTGCACCGCCACACCGGCCAGGACGACTTCCTCCTCAGGGCCGCCCTGCCCGCGACCGGCCCCGAACCGGTGCTCCTGCACGCCCGGTTCGACCCGCGGGCCCCGTTCACCGCCCTGTGGGGCCGTCTCCACCAGGACACCGCCGGCCGGGCCGGCGTACCCGTCGGACGCCCGGCGGAAGAGGCCGGTGCCGAGGTGCCGACCGTGGCGTTCCGCTACCTCACCGCGGACGACGGGACGCGGGACGGCCCCGGCGACGCGCCGTACGACCTGGCCTTCACCCTCGACACCGCCCGCACCCCCATGGTCCTCCGGCTCGCCTACGACGCCGGACTCCACGAGCGGGCGACCGCGGCCCGCCTGCTCCGGCACACCCGTACTCTGCTGGACGCCGCCGGGGACGAGCCCGGCCGGCCCGTCGCCGAACTGCCCGTCGAGGACGAAGCGGTGGCCGCGCCCCGGATCTGGGCGCTCCCCGCCCCGGCCGGTCACCTCCCGCCGCCCGCCGCCGGGGTGACGGAGGGTCTGGTGCACCGCTTCAAGGCCGTCGCGGCCGCCCACGGTGACCGTCCGGCGCTGCGCGGCCCTTCGGGAGAGCTCAGCTACGCGGACCTCGACCGGATCACCGACGCCGTGGTGCTGCGCCTGCCCCGGCCCCCGGCGGAGGAGGGCACCGGTCGCGTCGCGCTGCTGTGCGCGCACGACACCGGCGCGGTGCTGGGCGTCTGGTCGGCGCTGAAGGCCGGTGCCGCCTATGTGCCGCTCGACCCCCGCCTGGACGACACCCGGCTCGCCGCGATCCTCGCCGACGCGGGCGCGGACGCCCTCCTGTGCGACGCCGGTCTCGCCGACCGGGCGGCGGCTCTGGCCCCCGCCCTCCCCGTCGTCCCCCTGCCCACCGCGTACGACGCCGTCGACCGCACCGGCCGCGAGGTCACGGCCCCCGCCGCGGACGCCATGGCCTACGTGCTCTACACCTCCGGCACCACCGGTACGCCCAAGGGTGTCGTCCAGACGCACGGCAACGTCCTGCGCCACGCCCTGACCTACGCCACGCGGTTGCGCCTGGGCCCGGGCGAGCGCGTCCCGCTGCTGGCGCGGTACTCCTTCGACGCGGGTGTGATGGACCTGTTCGGCGCGTTGCTGACGGGCGCCTGCCTGGAGGTCGTGGACCCGTCCGCGCACTCCCCGGCCTCCTTGCGCGCGGCTCTGGCGAGCGCGGGGGCGACCGTCGTGCACTGCACCCCCACCGTCTTCCGGCACCTGACCAGCGCCGGGCACGGCGACGGCGCGCTCGACACCGTCCGCGTGGTGGTGCTGGGCGGCGAGGAGGCGACCGGCGCGGACGCGGCGGCCTTCCGGGCGGCCTTCCCCGCGCACGCCCGGCTCGTCAACGGCCTCGGCCCGACGGAGTGCACGCTGGCCCTCCAGCACCTGGTGGAGCCCGCCGACGCCCTGCGCGCCGCGCTGCCCGTCGGCCGGCCGGTCGAGGGCATCGAGGTCGTGCTGACCGACACCACCGGCCGGCCCACCGAGGTGTTCGGCGAACTCGTCCTGCGCGGCGCCCATGTCGCGCGCGGCTACTGGCACGACCCCGAGCGCACCGCCGCGGCGTTCACCACGGACGCCGGCGGAACGCCCTCGTACCGCACCGGCGACCTGGCCCGGCGGCTGCCCGACGGGAACCTCGTCTTCTGCGGCCGCCGCGACCAGCGCGTCAAGATCCGCGGCCAGTGGGCGGAGCCCGCCGAGGTGGAGAAGCTGCTGCGCGTCCACCCGACCGTCGGCCAGGCCGCCGTGGTCGTGGACCGGCACCCGTCGCACGGGACGCGGCTGCTGGGCTATGTCACCTCTCCCACCTTCCTGCCGCCGGACGAGAACGAGCTGCTCGGCTACCTCGGCCGCCAGTTGCCCAGCCATGCCGTCCCGGCGCGCGTCGTGGTCCTCGACAGCCTTCCGGTGGGCCTGACCGGCAAGCTCGACCGCTCCCGGCTGCCCGCCCCGGCCGAGCCTGCTCCCGGGCAGGAGACCCCCCGTACCGCGACGGAGGAGGCAGTCTCCCGCATCTGGTGCGAGGTGATCGGCCTGGCCTCGATCGGCCCGCGCGAGCATTTCGTGGGCAGCGGCGGCGACTCCATGCACCTGATGGAGATGCTGAGCCGCATCGGCGACGAGCTGGGCGCCGACGTCATGCCGGGCGACTTCCTCGCCTCGCCGACCGTCGAGACGCTGGCACGCCTCGTCGACGACGACCTCGCCGCGAGCTGACGACGGCGGGGGCCCGGCCCCCTCCGCCCCCTTCCCCTTTTCCCCTTCCCTTCCGCTGTTCCCCCATCGATCAGGAGTGCCCGCACCATGTCCTCGGCAGAGCCGGTACCGGCAGTGACAGAGTCGGAGGGGCAGGGCATCCTGCGCCGACTGGACGCCCGGGAGTCGTCCGCGCGCACCTACGCACGGCACCTGCGGATCGTCCCCGTGCGGGCCGAGGGCATGACCGTCGAGGGCGCCGACGGCCGCACGTACCTGGACTGCCTCTCCGGTGCGGGCACCCTGGCCCTGGGCCACAACCACCCCGTCGCCGTGGAGGCGATGCGCAAGGTGATCGACAGTGGCCGCCCCCTGCACACCCTCGACGTCGCCACCCCGGAGAAGGACGCCTTCGCCGAGGCGCTGTTCGCCACGCTGCCCGCCGAACTCGCGCGCGGCGCACGCGTCCAGTTCTGCAGCCCGGCGGGCACCGACGCGGTCGAAGCGGCGCTGAAACTGGCCCAGTCCGCCACCGGACGGCACGGCCTGGCCGCGTTCACCGGGGCGTACCACGGCATGACCAGCGGCGCCCTGGCCGTCTCGGGTGGCGTCGCGGCCAAGGCCCGGGTCGCCGGGTCGGGCGCGGACGTCACCCGCCTCCCCTACCCCTACGCCTACCGCTGCCCGTTCGGGCTCGGCGGCGAGCTCGGGGAACGTACCGCGGCCGAGTACGTCCGCAGGCTGCTCGCCGACCCCAACGGCGGGGTCGTGCCGCCCGCCGCGATGATCCTGGAGCCCGTCCAGGGCGAGGGCGGCGTCGTACCGGCCCCCGCCGGCTGGCTCCGGGCCATGCGCGACGTCACGCGCCGGCACGGGATCCCGCTGATCGCCGACGAGGTGCAGACCGGCATGGGACGCACCGGCACCCTGTGGGCGAGCGAGCACGCCGGGGTCGTCCCGGACGTCCTCGTCGCCTCCAAGGCCATCGGCGGCGGCCTGCCGCTCGCCGTCGTCGTCTACCGGGAGGAGCTCGACGTGTGGGAGCCGGGCGCCCACGCGGGCACCTTCCGCGGCACCACCCTGGCCATGGCGACCGGAACGGCGACCCTGGACTTCATCACCCGCAACCGCCTGGCCGAGCGAGCCGCCTCCCTGGGCGCCCGCATGCTCGCGCGGCTGGAGGAGTTGCAGGCGCGGTTCCCCTGTGTGGGCGATGTGCGCGGCCGCGGGCTGATGCTCGGAGTGGAGCTGGTCGACCCCGAGGGCGAGCCCGATCCCCTCGGCAGCCTGCCGGCCGACCCCGGCCTCGCCCGTGCCGTTCGCGCGGCCTGCCTCGACCGCGGGCTCATCGTGGAGCTCGGCGGACGGCACGACGGTGTGGTCCGCCTGCTGCCGCCGCTGATCATCAGTGACGAGGAGGCCGCATCGGTCCTCGAACGCTTCACCGACGCCCTGGAGGCGAGCACCCGTGCCGCACACTGACCCCCTGTTCCCCGCGCACCGCCTGGCCCAGGGCGAGGGCGGCCCCGCCGCGCTGGGCGCCCTGCTGGCCACCGCCGTCACAGCACTGGCCGACGGCGCCGCCGAACGCGGCGGCCCCGTCCCGGCCGGTACCCCCGGCGAGCTCGCGGCCCGGTGGGAGAAGCGGCTCGGCACACCGCTGCCCGAGCACGGGACGGGAGCGGCCGCCGCGCTGGCGGAGGTGACACGCCTGCTGGCCGCGGGCGCCGCCGACCCCGCCGACCCGGCCTGCGCCGGGCACCTGCACTGCCCGCCCCTGGCCGTGGCCGTCGCGGCCGACATGGCCGCCTCCGCCCTCAACCCCTCGCTGGATTCCTGGGACCAGGCCCCCGCCGCCACCACCGTCGAGCGCTCCGTCGTCGCCGCGCTCGCCGGTCTGGCCGGCTACGACCCCGCCGCGGCCTCCGGCGTCGTCACGACCGGCGGCACCGAGTCCAACCTCATGGGGCTCCTCCTCGCCCGGGACCACGCCGTCGCCCGCCACTCGGGCGTCTCCGCCGCCCGCTCCGGCATCCCGGCCGGTGTCCGGCCGCGCGTCCTGTGCTCCCGCGCCGCCCACTTCTCCATCGCCCGCGCCGCGGGCTTCATCGGGCTCGGCGAGGACGCCGTGATCGCGGTCCCCACCGACTCCGGGCACCGCATGGACCCGGCGGCGCTGGACGCGGAACTGACCGCGCTGCGACGCCGCGGCGAGCTCCCCGTGGCGATCGTGGCCACGGCCGGCACCACCGATCTCGGCGCCGTCGATCCGCTGCCGCGCATCGCCGGGATCGCCGCCGCGCACGGCACCCGGCTGCACGTGGACGCCGCCTACGGCGGGGGCGCCCTGTTCTCCGACCGGCTCCGCCTCCTGCTGGCCGGCCTGGAGGCCGCCGACACGATCACCCTCGACCTGCACAAGTTCGGCTGGCAGCCCGTGGCGGCCGGTGTCTTCCTCGCCCGCGAGCGCGCCGCCTTCGAACCGCTGGACCGGCAGGTGGCCTATCTGAACCCCGAGGACGACGAGGAGGCCGGCTACACCAGCCTGCTCGGCCACTCACTGCGCACCACGCGCCGCCCCGACGCCGCCAAGATCGCCGTCACGCTCAAGGCCCTGGGCCGCACCGGCCTCGGCGCCCTCGTCGACCGCTGTCACGACCTGGCCCGGCACGCCGCCGGTGCCATCGCCGCCCACCCGCGCCTGGCCCTCTACGCGCCCCCCACCCTGAGCACCGTCGTCTTCCGGTACGTGCCCGCCGACGTCCCCGAGGACGTCGTGGACGCCGTCAACGCCCGGCTGCGCAGACGCCTGCTCCGCGAGGGCCTCGCGGTCGTGGGCCGCACGACGGCTCCCGACCCCACCACCGGTCGCGAGGCCGTCCAGCTCAAGCTGACGCTGCTCAACCCGGACACCGAGCCCCGTACGGTCGACGCCCTGCTGGCGGCCGTGGTCCGGGCCGGCGAGCGGGAAACGCCCTGACCGCCCGCCGCGCCGGGGACCCGGGCGCGGCCGCCGGTACGCCGACCGACATTGGAGTGAGAACAAGCAGATGCCCGACCTGTGCTGTGCAGCCGACGACCCGTCACGCCTCCTGACGGACGCTCCGGAGTCCCTGGGGGCCGCGACCGCGGGTGCGGCCGTACGCGCTCCCCATGACGAGCGGCCTCACGAGGGGGACCACGACGAGCGGGCGGCCGAGCTCGTCATGCGCGATCTGGTCGACACCCTCGTCCAGGAGAACCTCTACGAGGTGGCCCACCGGCGCTCGGACCGCGTCCCGGCGGGCCTCGCCGCACGGGAGCTCGGCATCGGCGAGAGCTGGTTCCGTCTGGACCTCGCCGAGGGCTGGGTCTGCTTCCGGGCCCGCCCCGTCAGCGCTCTTCAGTCCTGGCGGTTCTCGCGCGGCCCCGTCTGGCACGGCGGGCCCGCCGGCGCGGCACCGGCCGACCGGCCCACGGGGCCGGCACCGGACCGGGTGCGGACGCTCCGCCCCGCCGAACTGCTCGGCCTCCTCCAGGCCGACGCCGACCGGACGCCCGTACCGGGCGAAGCCCCGGCCGCCTACGCGCACCAGGTGCTCGACGACCTGCGTACCGCCGTCGAGCACACCGCCGCGACGCTCGCCGCCCGGCGGCGGCTCCTCGCGGGCGCACGGCCCGCCACCGGCGCCGACGACGAGGTGGGCCCGTCCGGCGTGGCCGGTGCCCCGGCACCGGCCCTCACCGGCCCCGCGCACCCGCTGCTGCCGCGACCGCACTGCCTGCTGGCCGGTGAGCGCCTGGCCTCCCTACGCAACCGCCCCTTCCACCCCACCGCCCGCGCCGCCACCGGCTGGACCGCGGACGACGCGACGCGCTACGGCCCCCTGCGCGCCGAGGCCATGCCGCTCGCCTGGGTCGCCGTACCCCGCGAGGGCACCCGGTGGGGCTCGGCCCCCGCCTCCGAGGCCCTGCACCGGCTCCTGCTCACCGGCACCGAGACGGACGCCCTGCTCGGCCTGATGGAGCGTCACGACATAGACCTGACGACCCACCAGCCCCTGCCCGTCCACCCCTGGCAGTACGATCACGTCCTCGCCGGACCCCACCGTGACGGGCGGGCCACCCCTTCCCGGCGGGATCCGGACGGCCCCGTCCCCCTCACACCCGCCCTCGGGGCCTTCCTGCCCACCGCTTCGCTGCGCAGCCTGGCGACCGCCTCCCAGGCACACGTCCATGTGAAGCTCCCCCTGAGCGTGACGACCCTCGGCGTGCCCCGGCTGCTCGACCCGGGCGATCTGGACAACGGGGAGCGCGCCGAGTCGGCCATGCGCGCCATCGCCGACCGCGACCCCGGTCTCCGCGCCCTGGCGGGCATCTGTGACGAACGCACATGGGCGGGCTGGAGCTCCCCCGGGGCGGGACCGGCCGCCGCCGTACGCCCCGGCGAGCTGGCGGCCCAGGTGCGCCTGTACCCGCGGGAGGTGTTCGACGGCGGGCACCGCCTCGTGCTGCCCATGGCCGCGCTGGCCGCCCACGAGTGGCATCTCCTCGGCCCCCTGCTCGCCCGGGCGCGCTCGGCGGAGGACTGGGGAGCGGCACAGGCGCTGGAGTTCTTCGGTGAACTCGCCGACGCCTTCCTGGAGATGGGCGTGGGCTTCCTCCGCCACGGCGTGCTGCCCGAGCTCCACGGGCAGAACGTGGTCGTCGTCCTCGAACACGGGGTCCCCCGCCGGTTCGTCCTGCGCGACCACGACACCCTGCGTTTCACCCCCGGCTGGATGGCCGCCGCCGGCCTCCCCGACCCCGGGTACCGGATCAAGCCCGGCGACCCGGACTCCGTGTGCCTCCCGACCGGCCGTCAGCTCGTCGGCTTCCTCCAGACCCTGGGCCTCCAGGTCAACCTGTACGGCATAGCCGACGCGCTGAGCCGGGCCCACGGCATCGGCGAGACGGCGTTCTGGAAGCGGCTGGCCCTGTCCGTGGACCGCGCCCTCGACCGGGTGGGCCCGCCGCCCGCCGTGGCCGACGCCGTCCGGCACGAAGTGCTGCGGGCGCCCGTGTGGCCCTCGCGCCTGGTCCTCGGCCCGCTCCTGCGCGAAGGCCGGTCGCGGCAGGTGACCATGCCCGCCGGGGTCGGCCGGGTCCCCAACCCCCTCCTGCCCGCGGCCCGATAAGGAAGGACACGACCATGCGCGCACCCGAGGACGGCACGGTGTATCCGGCCTCTCCCGCCCAGGAACGTCTCTACCCGCCGATGCTGGCCGACCCCGAGGTCAGCCGGGCCTACAACATGTCGGAGGCCCACCGCGTCACCGGGCCCCTCGACACCCGGGCCCTGGCGGCGGCCTTCACCGCCGTCACCGCCCGCCACCACGCCCTGCGCACCTCACTGCGCCGGGACGCCGGCGGCACCGTCCGGCAGGTGCTCCACTCCCCCGGCCCGCGGCCCCTGGCCCACGTCGACCTCACGGACGACCTGGCCGGCCTCCCGGATACCGGCCGCGAGGACGCCGTACGGCGGCGCGTGGCGGCCGACGCCGAGGAGCTGTTCCCCCTCGACGGCACGCCCCTGTCCCGCTTCACGCTCTACCGGCTGGGAGAGGACGACCACCTCGTCCTGGCGGTCGTCCACCACAGCGTCTTCGACGGCTGGTCCATGGGCCTGCTGTGGCGTGAGGTGTCCGAGCTCTACCGGGCCGCCGTGACCGGCACACCGCCCGCCCTGCCGGAATCCCCTTTGCAGTTCACCGAGTTCGCCGCCGAGCAGCACGCCTGGATCGGCACTCCCCGGGCGCGTAAGCTCCTCGACCGCTGCCGCAAGGGACTGACGGGCTTCTCCCACGCCGTCACGTTCCCTTATGACAACCCCGCGCCCGAGCGGAAGACCTTCAACGGCAAGCGCCGGGTGTTCACCCTCCCCGAGGACACGAGCGACGCCCTCTCCCGGCTCGCCCGGGCCGAGCACGTCACCCTCGCCGCGGTCAGCCTCTCCGCGCTGCGCCTCCTCCTGCGCGGGCTCACCGGCAGCCAGGACGTCACACTCGGCATTCCCATGGCCAACCGCACCCGGGCCAGCGCCTTCGACGCCATGGGCTACTTCGCCAACGCGTACGTCCTCCGCGCCCGGCCGTCCGACGAGGGGAACCTGCGCGAGCTCCTCGGGCTCTCCGCGGTCGACCTGGCCGAGGCCCTCACCTGCCAGGCCGTGCCCTTCCCCGCCGTGCTGGCCTCGCTGGAGGACGAGTACCCGCGGCCTCCCCGGCTCTTCCGCGTCCTGTTCACCTTCCACAACGAGCCCGCGCCCCCACTGGACCTGACCGGCACCCGCTCCACGCGCCACGACCTGGGCGGCAGCGTCAGCACCACGGACGTCACCTTCCACGTGGGCCGGCGCGACGACCGGATGACGTACGAGTTCCAGTACAACCCGGACCTCTACCGGGAAGCCACCGTCGAACACTTCGCCGCCGGGTACGAGCAGGCGCTGCGGCATCTCCTCGACGACCTGGACCGCACGATCGGGGAAGCGGCGACGGCGCTCGGCTAGGCGGTACGCGAGCGGCCGGCGTCGCGGCGGGCGTCGGACAGGCGGGTCTCGCCGACCCCGCCGGGGCCGGTCAGCGTGACCAGCCGGGTCACCCGGAGCAGCTCGGCGAGCTCGGCCACCTCTTCGGCACGGCCCGCGAAGGAGGTCGGCCGGGCGGGCGGCGCGACGGGCGCCGGGGACGGGTGCGCGGCGAGCAGCTCCTGGTGCGGGGCGGCGAGCCCGGCCGAAGGGTCGGCGCCCGGCTCGTCCGCCAGGTGCCGTCCGGTCTCCTCGAACACCACCGGCGCCGCGGCCTGCTCGCCCTGAGCGGACAGCGCGCGTATCAGCGACCCGGTCAGCCGCTCCCGCAGCGGGTGGCGGCGAACGAGTTCGCGCGGCTCCGGCACGAGCGCGCGGTGCTCCCCCAGGCGCGGGTCGGCCTCGATGCGGTCCTCCAGGGCCGCGAGGCGGAGTTCCTCCAGCCGTCCCGCGGCGGCGCGGCCGTCCCGCTGCCGGTCCCGCTCTCCGTGAGCCCGGCCGGCGCGGGTCCTCGCCACAGCCCGAGCGCCCGGCGCGGCAGCGCGGCCGCCCGTCCGGCGTCGCCGTCGGCCAGGGCGCGCCGCCCGTCGGCGGCCGGGCGCCCGAACCGGTCGGCGTCGACGGCGTCCTCCGGAACGACGATCCGGTACCCGGTCCCGGCGCGCTCGATCGTGGCCGCCGCGCCCAGGGCCGTGCGCGGCCTGGATATCCGGGACTGCGGCGCGTGCGCGGACACTGTCCTGCGCGGCTCGACCTCCTCGGCCGGCCGTTCGACCGGTACGACCGCGCCCGAGCGGATCAGCGGCAACGCCGGCAGCGTGCGCCGCGCGGGGCCGCCCAGCGCTACCTCGGTGCCGTCGTCGTGCCATGCCCGGGTGTCACCGAGGATTCCGAACCGCATGGCGGTGATCATCCCTGGCCGAACATCGGCCACCGGCGCGGACTGGCGTGTTCACCGCCCTGCCGAGGGCGCCCGCTATTACCGTTTTCTACCTAAACAGATCGGTCCGCCGGCTCCCGGCCGCAGTGGCCCTCTCCTGTCCCCACGCGCAACCGGCAGGTCCCGTCCTCCCTCCGCTCCTCTCGAATCTACGGGGTGCATCGCCTATGGCCGATCTGGCTTTCCTCGGCCTCATCGCCCTCTCCTTCGCCCTCCTCCACCTCGTCGTGAAGGGGGTCGAGAAGCTGTGAGCGCCGACAATCTCGTGGGGCTGATCGTGGCCGCGGCCCTGCTGCTCTACCTGGTGTTCTGCCTGCTCTTCCCGGAGAGGTTCTGATGAACGACACCCTCGCCGGCTGGTTGCAGGCCCTCGCCCTGATGGCCGCGCTCACCCTCTCCCACCGACCGCTCGGCGACCACATCGCCCGCTGCCTGACCACCTCCCGGCATCTGCGCCCCGAGCGCGTCGTGTACCGGGCGGGTGGGGTGAACCCGGACGCCGACCAGACGTGGGCGGCCTACCTCCGCGGTGTCCTGGCGTTCTCGCTGGTGTCGATGCTGTTCCTCTACGGCTTCCAGCGGCTGCAGGACCACCTGCTGCTGTCGCTGGACATGAAGCCCGTCCCGGCGGACCTGGCGTTCGACACCGCGGCCTCGTTCGTCACCAATACCAACTGGCAGTCGTACTCGGGCGAGTCGACCATGGGCCACCTGGTGCAGATGGCCGGTCTCGCGGTGCAGAACTTCGTCTCCGCGGCGGTCGGCATCGCCGTCGTCGCCGCCCTCATCCGCGGTTTCACCCGCGAGCGGACCAGCCAGGTCGGCAACTTCTGGGCCGACCTGACCCGGATCGTCCTGCGCGTGCTGCTGCCGATCGCCTTCGTCTTCGCGATCGCGCTCCTCGCTGCGGGAGTGGTCCAGAACCTCCACGGCGTCCAGGCGGTGACCACCATCGCCGGTGACCACCAGAGCATCACCGGCGGTCCCGTCGCCTCCCAGGAAGCCATCAAGGAACTCGGCACCAACGGCGGCGGCTTCTACAACGCCAACTCCGCGCACCCCTTCGAGAACCCCACCGCCTTCACCGATCTCCTGGAGATCTACCTGCTGCTGGTGATCTCCTGCTCCCTCCCCCGGACTTTCGGCACGATGGTCGGCGACCGGCGGCAGGGGTACGCCGTCCTCGCCGTCATGGGGGTCATCTGGGTGGCGTCCGTCGCCGCCGTGACGGCCAACGAGCTGCACAGCGTGAGCAGTTCGGCCGGTCATGCGGCGGGCGGCATGATGGAGGGCAAGGAGCAGCGGTTCGGCGTCTGGGCCTCCGCCCTCTTCGCCGCGTCAACGACGCTGACCTCGTGCGGCGCGGTGAACTCCTTCCACGACTCGTACACGCCGGGCGGCGGCGGGCTGCTGATCTTCAACATGATGCTGGGCGAGATCGCCCCCGGCGGCACGGGCTCCGGTCTCTACGGGATCCTCGTCCTGGCGATCTTCGCCGTGTTCATGGCAGGGCTGATGGTGGGCCGGACGCCCGAATTCCTGGGCAAGAAGATCCGTAGCCGGGAGATGAAGTTCGCCTCCCTCTACATTCTCGCCACCCCGGTCATCGTCCTGATCGGGGCGGGCGTCGCCATGGCGCTGCCCGGGGAACGGGCCGCGATGGCGAACCCCGGCCCGCACGGTTTCTCCGAGGTGCTCTACGCCTTCACCTCGGCCGCCAACAACAACGGCTCGGCCTTCGCCGGTCTGCGGGCCGACACCGTCTGGTACAACACCGCCCTCGGCCTGACCATGCTCTTCGGCCGTTTCCTGCCGATGGTGTTCGTCCTGGCACTCGCCGGCACCCTGGCCGGGCAGCGTCCCGTGCCGGTGACGGCGGGCACGCTGCCCACCCACCGGCCGCTGTTCGTCGGCCTGCTCACGGGCGTGATCCTCGTCGTCGTGGGCCTGACCTTCTTCCCCGCGCTGGCGCTGGGCCCCCTCGCGGAAGGACTCCACCGATGACCACTTCTCCGGCACCTCGTCAGCCGCGCCGGGTCTCGGGCGGTCTGCTGGACCCCCGGCAACTCGTCGCCTCGTTCCCCGACGCCGTCCGCAAGCTGGATCCCCGGTTGATGGTCCGCAACCCGGTGATGTTCGTCGTCGGGGTCGGGGCGGCCCTCACCACCTTGTCGGCCCTCAAGAACCCGGGCGTCTTCCCCTGGGTCATCACGGCGTGGCTGTGGCTCACCGTCGTCTTCGCCAACCTCGCCGAGGCCGTGGCCGAGGGCCGGGGCAAGGCCCAGGCGGAGACGCTGCGCCGGGCCCGGACCGGGACGACCGCGCGCCGCCTCCCCTCCTGGCGGCCGGGGACCGCGGCCCCTCCGGAGGAGGAGGTGCCCGCCGCGAGCCTCCGTCCGGGTGACCACGTCGTCGTCGAGGCCGGGCAGATCATCCCCGGTGACGGGGACGTGGTCGAAGGCGTCGCGAGTGTGGACGAATCCACGATCACCGGCGAGTCCGCCCCGGTCATCAGGGAGTCCGGCGGTGACCGCTCGGCGGTCACCGGCGGCACGAAGGTGCTGTCCGACCGCATCGTCGTCAAGATCACCTCCAAGCCGGGCGAGACCTTCATCGACCGGATGATCGCGCTGGTGGAGGGCGCGGCGCGGCAGAAGACGCCGAACGAGATCGCGCTGAACATCCTGCTGGCCTCGCTCACCGTCGTCTTCCTCGTCGCGGTGGCCACCCTGCAGCCGTTCGCGGTCTACGCGGGCGCCGAGCAGAGCATCGTCGTGCTCGTCGCGCTCGTGGTGGCTCTCATCCCGACCACGATCGGCGCGCTGCTCTCGGCCATCGGCATCGCCGGCATGGACCGCCTGGTGCAGCGCAACGTGCTGGCCATGTCGGGGCGCGCCGTCGAGGCCGCCGGGGACGTCAACACCCTGCTGCTCGACAAGACGGGCACCATCACCCTGGGGAACCGTCAGGCCGCCCGGTTCCTGCCGGTCGGCGGTGTCGGCGCGGACGAACTCGCGGACGCCGCCCAGCTGTCGTCGCTCGCGGACGAGACGCCCGAGGGCCGCTCGATCGTCGTCCTCGCCAAGCAGCGGCACGCGCTGCGCGCCCGTACGGAGGGCGAGCTGGCACACACCACGTTCGTGCCGTTCACCGCGCGGACCCGGATGAGCGGGGTGGACGTGGACGGCCGTCGCATCCGCAAGGGCGCGGCCGCGGCGGTCGGCGCCTGGGTCACCGAGGCCGGCGGCACGGTCGGCGAGGACGTGCGCGAAGCCGCCGAGCGCATCTCGCAGAGCGGTGGCACCCCGCTCGTGGTCGCGGTGCGGGACGCGGACGGCGCGCGCGTCCTGGGTCTGGTGCACCTCAAGGACGTGGTGAAGGAGGGCATCCGGGAGCGCTTCGAGGAACTGCGCGCCATGGGTATCAGGACCGTCATGATCACGGGTGACAACCCGCTGACGGCCAGGGCCATCGCGGAGGAGGCCGGTGTCGACGACTTCCTCGCCGAGGCCACGCCCGAGGACAAGATGGCCCTCATCAAGCGCGAGCAGGCGGGCGGCAAGCTCGTCGCCATGACGGGCGACGGGACGAACGACGCGCCCGCGCTCGCCCAGGCCGACGTCGGCGTGGCCATGAACACCGGTACCTCGGCCGCCAAGGAGGCCGGGAACATGGTCGACCTGGACTCCAACCCGACCAAGCTCATCGAGATCGTCGAGATCGGCAAACAACTGCTCATCACCCGGGGCGCCCTGACCACCTTCTCGATCGCCAACGACGTCGCGAAGTACTTCGCGATCATCCCGGCGATGTTCGCCGCGGTCCACCCGGGCCTGGACAAGCTCAACATCATGCGCCTGCACAGCCCGACCTCGGCCATCACCTCCGCGATCGTCTTCAACGCGCTGATCATCGTGGTGCTGATCCCGCTCGCCCTGCGCGGGGTCCGCTACCGCCCCACCTCCGCGGCGGCGCTGCTCGGCCGCAACATCTGGATCTACGGGCTGGGCGGGGTGGTCCTGCCGTTCCTCGGCATCAAACTCATCGACCTGGCCGTCCAGTACGTCCCCGGCCTCCACTGACCCGACCGCAGAGAAGAGGCGCCAGCCATGTCCCCGCACCTCCCGTCGACGCTGCGGCAGCACCTGTCGGCCCTGCGCATGCTCCTGACCCTCACCGTCGTCACGGGCATCGCCTATCCGCTCGCGGTCACCGGAGTCGGTCAGCTGGCTTTCGAGCACCAGGCCGACGGCTCCCTGGTCGAGGACCACGGCACCCCGGTGGCGTCCAGCCTCCTGGGCCAGAACTTCGCCCTGCCGAAGAAGAACCCCGACGACGCCTCGGAAGCGCTCCGCCCGGCCCCCGAGTGGTTCCAGCCCCGCCCGTCGGCCGCCGACGCCGGCAAGGGCGCCGGCCCGTACGACCCCACCTCCTCGGGCGCCTCCAACCTGGGCCCGAACAACCCCCGGCTCGTCACGACGATCGCCGAACGGCGCGCGGCCGTGGCGGCGTTCGACGGCGTCGGCCCCGCGTCGGTCCCCGCCGACGCCCTCACCGCCTCCGGCTCGGGCCTCGACCCCGACATCTCCCCCGCTTACGCGTATCAGCAGGTGAACCGGGTCGCCAAAACGCGGGGGCTGCCGGCCGGGCGGGTCCGGAAGCTCGTCACCGATCACCTGCGCGGCCGCGACCTGGGCTTCCTCGGCCAGGAGCGCGTCAACGTCATCGAACTCAACCACGACCTGGGCCGACTCGGCTGACACTCGGCCCCGGCGGCGGGGTGGGGTCCGCGTACGTGTACCGCTGTCGGGCGAGGTGCCGGAACCCCCCTCGGCGCAGGGCGTCCGCCACGACAGATCGTCTCTCCGACGTCGGCAGCATCCGGAAGCTCGCTCATTTGCCCTCAACCGCACTTGGGGTCTTATCCGGCCGACCCGGGACGCCCAGGACCGGCTGTGGCTCTCCGAGGAGGGGGAACAAGCCCACGTCGCCCTCGCACGCAACGCGCCGGCGATCCGCGCCGCCTTCCACGAGGGAATCGACGACGCGGACTACGTCACCACGGTGAAGGTGCTCCAGCGACTGATCCGCAACGCGGGCGGGACGGTCGCCTGACGGAACCGAGGGCCTGGGATCGGCGTGCGTCAGATGGCGTCGATGATGATGTCGTCGACGTAAACCGCACACTTGGAGTCGGACTTGGACTCCTTGGTTCCGCCGGTGGCGTTGTTCTGCCACGGGCCGTAGTACGTGAAGCCCAGGTAGCACTTGACCTTGGCCCGCCAGGTGACGTTCATGGTGCCGGTGCAGCTCAGTGCCCCGTTCCACGCCGCGTCCGCGGTGGCGAGGCAGTCCAGGTCGCCGTAGCGGAACCGCTCGCCCGGTTTGACGGCCGAAGCGGAGGGGGCAAGGAGCACCATGGCCACGGCGAGCGCGGTGCCGACGCCGGTGAGCCTTCGGGCAGTGAGTCCCATGTCGTCTTCTCCCTTGGTTCGACAGGTACTTGAGGGGATGGAGCCGGAACGGGCCGGATCACTTCCCACCCGCCTCCGCAGCCTGCCAACCGAAGGAGCGGGCCCGAGGACACGGCCGCCGCGCCACCGGCCTTCGGATCCGCGGCCCGCCGCCCCTTTACTCCGGACAACAGCCGAGCCTGTTCCCCCGGTAGCCTGGCATCCGGCAAGTCGGCCTGGGAGAGCATTTCCTGCCACCCGCCGCTCCATTCACCGCCCGGGCCCCAGGTAAACGGCCTACTGCCCGGTCGGGGCCAGAGTGCCGCAGTTCGTCTTGTACCGGGCCACGACATAGCCGTCGATCTCGCCGCCCCAGTCGACGCACTTGCCCTTGGCGTCCAGAAGGACCGGTCCGGAATACGAGGTGAAGAAGCCGTACTGCTCCTGCTTCGACTTCAGTTCGCTGTTCCGCTGAAGCCAGGAGCCCACCCACAGTCGCGCACCGGTCGAGGTGTTCCGCTTGGTGACCACGCAGTTCTTGCCGGTGGCGGCGTTGTACGCGAGGAAGACCGCCCCGCGGCCAGGGATCGGGATCTGGTTGACCTGCGCATAGCCGGTGCCGCACTCCTGGTTGTACGTGGCGGCGGGGGCTGGAGCGGCGACGGACGTTCCGGTGCTCACCGCCAGTGCGGTGACGGTGGTGGCCGCGAGTAACGCGGTTCCCGCGACGCGAGTACGTACAGCACGCTTCACTGTGTCCTCCATGGAAGTCGCATGGTGTCGGTCGACGGACGAACGCGGAACGTCCGCCTCCGTGCCCACACAGACCCACCGCACCCCGAAGAGGTTGCGCGCCCCTTCACCCCACGGTCCAGAACCGGCCACCGCGCCGGACACGGGTGTTCCCGCCGGGTCCGGCGCCTCCTCCGTGACGACTTCCGGCCCTCTCTCCTCAGTCGTCCCGCGCCCGCGTCAGGACCCGGGCCCCCCGTCCTCGATGTCCGAGATGAGCTTGGTGCTCAGGTCGCTCTGCACCGCCAGCCGGGTGTGCCCGGCGTCCGGGCCCGTACCCCAAGTGAGCGTGACCGTGGTGAACAGGTGCCCGGCACCGGAATCGTGGTAGCGAACCTCCCAGTGGGTGGGCACGTCCTGCGCGCGCAGGACTCCGTCGGCGTGATTGGCCTCCTCCCAAGCGGCCAAGCGCCCGCGGAAGTCCTCGGTGAGGTAGTGGGCACGGAGCTCCCCACCCAGGTCATCGGTTCCGTCGTCGACGGCGTCGATGTAAGCGCCGTAGAAGTCGGCCACCCGGTCGACCGCCGAGTCCGGGCTCCCGCCGCGGACCGCGTCGTTCGGCTGATCTTCAGCCATGGATTCCCCCTTGGGAAGCTGTTGCTCACCCATCACTTACACCCATCACTTGGTAGCAAAATCCCCAAGCTCTCCCGGAAATAGTCATTTCGGGGGATACAAGACTTAAAGTGATGTTCTGGCCACCGCCTGCGTCCTCGCGGCCTCCCGGACCCCCGGCCGATGCCGCCCGCCGCCCGACGGCGTCACATGAGGCATATGGGTTATCTTCTGGAGGGGGATACCAGCTCAGAATAGATAATTTCGCGATTTTCGACATCCATCATTCGTCTCAGGCGTCCCCTGTGAAACGGCGACTGTGCACGAAGGTGGAGGAGTTGAGCATGCGAAAAGTGCTTCTCGAACGCGATGACGCGGTAGCGGCCGCGGCGAAGGCCGGAGAGTCCGCGCGGTCCGGCGGGGGCCGCTGGGTGCTGTTCAGCGGCGTGACGGGGATGGGCCGTACCGCCTTGCTGAGCGAGGTCACGGCACGGGAGGCCGCCGGCGGGGCGATGGACGTGCTGCACGCGTCCTGTTCACCGGAGGAGGCGGGGTTTCCCTTCGCGCTCGTGCGCCGGCTCTTTCCCGAGGCCGAGGAGGTGCCCTTCGCCGACCTGCCCGCCGACAAGGAACAGGTGGTCTTCCATCGTCTCGTGACCCGCTTGGCACAGGCCGCTTACCGGCGCCCTGTACTCCTGACCGTCGACGATCTGCATGACGCCGACATGGCGTCACGCCGCTGGATCGGCTACCTGGCCCGCCGGCTGACGGGCATACCCGTACTGCTGGTCCTGACCGAGTGCGGGGAGAAGGGCGTCACCGTCCTGCCGGGTGAGACGGGTACGTCCGTACGGCTCCGCCCGCTGGGCCCGGAAGCCACCGCCCGTCTGGTGTCCGCCGGTGGGCACGACGCCGACCGGGCCGAGCTGTGCGCCCAGGCGTGCGGCGGCAGCCCGGCCCTGGTGCACGCCCTGCTCGCCGACCTCTGTGCGGGTCCGCTGCCCCGCGGCCTTTCCGAGCTGGGCGGAAGCCGCTATCGCGACGCGATCGCCCACTGGATACGGGTCCGGGCGACCCCCGGGTCGCGCCGGATCGCCCTGGCGCTCGCCGCGGCCGGGGGCGGCACCGCGGTGCTCGGCGAGGCCCTGCTCCAGGAGGCCGCCGGCCTCTTCCCCGGCCACCGCGCCACGCCGGTGAGCACATCGGCCCTCGGCCGGCTCTTCTCCCACCGGCTGGCACGCGAAGCCGCCCTCGCCGCCGCCGACCCGGCCGAACTGGGAGAACTCCGCGGCCGTATCGCCCGCCTGCTCGACGAGCGCGGCGCGCCCGCGGCGGACGTCGCCGCCCAGCTGCTCCGTCTCGACCGGCCCGGCGAGGAGTGGATGACGCGGTCCCTGGAGGACGCGGCCGAGGAGGCCGTACGCGGTGGCCGGGTCCACGAGGCCATCGCCCTCCTGCGCCACGCCCTCACCGCTCCGCTCACCCCCGACCGCCGCGCCGGGCTCGCCCTGCGCCTCGGCGCCCTGGAACTGCCGCACAGCGCGGATGCCGGCATCCGCAGGCTGCACGCGGCGCTGGAGCTTCCCCTCGACCACCACGAACGCGCCGCCGTCGCGCCCGCCCTCGGTGCGGCGCTCGTCGCCCGGGGCCGCACGGTCACCGCCATGCGCGTCATGCGCCGGGCGGGCAGCACCGTGGACGACGGCGAACTCGTCCGTGTGCTGCAGACCACCGCGGCCCTCATGGCCTCCCACGACGCGGTGGCGTGGCGCGACGCCGTGGCCCGCATGCGGGAGCTGGCGGCCACGGCGCCCGCCGCCATCGAGCCGCTCGCCTGCGGGCTGGTCACGGAGTACGAGGTCGGGGCCGGCCGGCTCTCGGCGGCCGAGACCCTCGACCGTGTCCTGCCCCGGCTGGCCGCACCGGTGGACCCCCGGCTCCGCAGCGGCTGGCTGGGCAGCGCCGCGACCTTGTTGCAGTGGGCCGACCGGCTGGCCGAGGCGCGGGCCTTCGCCGACGAGGCCCTTCCCGCACCGCCCGTGCTCCCGGACCTGACGGACATCGGCCGGCAGTGCCTCATCAGCGTGCGCGCCGAAGCGGCCCTGTGGACCGGCGACTTCCGGCGCGTGGTCGCCGAGAACGCCCCGCTCCTCGACGCCTGCGCCGGGCAGGGGATCCGCCTGCCCCACCTGGCGTCCATGGTGGCACTCGCCCGCTACGAACTCGGCCACCGTGCCCATGCCCACCGGCTGCTGGCCGCCATCGACGAGGAGAGCGCCGACAGTTCCTGGGAATGGAACGAACTGCGCTACGCGAGAGCCTTCGTGCACGCGGCCGAAGGAAACCGGCAGGCCGCCCTGGACGACTACCTGGCCTGCGGCCGCGGTCAGAGCGCCCGCGACTTCGTCAGCCCCGTGGCCACCCCCTGGCGCTCCGGCGCCGCCCTCGCCCTGGTCGGACTCGGACAGCCGGCCAGAGCCCTGGAACTCGCCGAGGAGGAACTGCGCCACGCGCGGACCTGGGGCACACCCCGCGTCGTCGGCCGCGCCCTGCGCGCCCACGCCGCGGCCGTGGGCGGCCGCCGGGCGCTCGAGTCGCTGACCGAGGCCGCGGCCCTGCTGAGAACGGCAGAGGCCCCCGTCGAGCTCATCGAGACCCTCCTCGACCTGGGCCACGCGCGGATCGACACCGGCAACGGCCGCAAGGGGCGCGACGACCTGTACGAGGCCCATGCCCTGGCCCTGCGCCTGCTGGCCACCGACGCCACCGGAGACCCGGACACCCCGGACGGGCCTGCCGCGGCTGCTGCCACCGGCCGCCTGGTCCGCGCCACCGACAACGCCCTGCGGGCGAGCGGCGCCCGCGGTCCCCGCCAGGTCACGAAGAGCTGCGCCGTGCTGACCCGGGCGGAGCGGCGCATCGCCGAGCTGGCGGCCCAGGGCCAGACGAACGCCCAGATCGGTGCGGCACTGCAACTGGCCCGCCGCACCGTGGAGACCCACCTCACCCACGCGTACCGCAAACTCGGCGTGACACGTCGCACCCAGCTCGCCTCCCGTCTGACCGGTACGGGCGAGGCAGCCTCCGCACCCGGCGGCTGAGCGGGGACGTGTTCACGGGGGCCGCGTCAGCTCCGCTCGCGGGCAGCCCGGTTCCCCGGGCCCGGACCCCGTACCCGACCGGTCCGGCGCCACCGCCTCGCAGGAGCCGCCCCGCCCCGGGCGCGCTCGCAGCGCGGTGAGGCGGGCGGGACGGCCGGTTCTCCAGCCGACCCTGGCCCGCATCAGGCAGGTCGACACCCGGCGTGGCCACGGCCGGACGTACTGGTTTTCCGGCGCCACGCTCGCCCGCTCCGCGCCTTCGTCGGCATGACGGGCAATCAGATGGTGACGGTCTTGTACTCGATGTACGTGTTCAGCCCGGCGAAGCCGTACTCGCGGCCCAAGCCGCTGGCCTTGAAGCCGCCGAACGGGCCGTCGAAGCCGATGGACGCGCCGTTGATCGTGACGGTGCCGGTCCGTATACGGCGGGCGACCGTGAGGGCGTGTCCCTCGTCCGCGCTCCACACGCCGCCGGACAGGCCGTACTCGGAGTCGTTGGCGATGCGCACGGCGTCGTCCTCGTCCTCGTAGGGGATGACGACCAGCACCGGGCCGAAGATCTCCTCCTGGGCGATCCGCATCGAGGTGTCGACGTCGGCGAAGACCGTCGGGGTGACGTAGTAGCCCTTCTCCAGGCCGGCCGGGACTTCGGGGCCGCCGGTGACCAGACGGGCGCCCTCCTCGATGCCGAGCTCGATGTAGTCCCGCACCCGCTGCTGCTGGTCACGGCGGATCATCGGGCCGATGAAGGTGTCCGGGTCCCGCGGGTCACCGACCTTCAGCGACTCGACCGCTTCCTTGACGGCGGTGACGACCTCCTCGTAGCGGCTGCGCGGGGCGAGGACGCGGGTGTGCGCGATGCACGCCTCACCGTTGTTGAGCAGGGAGGAGAACCTCAGCCCCGCCTTGAACCTCGCCAGGTCCGCGTCGGGCAGGAGGACGGCGGCGGACTTGCCGCCCAGTTCCAGGCTGACGCGCTTGAGCTGCTCGCCCGCGATCGAGGCGATCCGGCGCCCGGCTCGCGTCGAGCCGGTGAACGCGATCTTGTCGACGTCGTGGTGGGAGATCAGGTGCTCGCTGGTCTCGCGGTCGGCCGGCAGCACGCTTATCGTGCCCTCGGGCAGGCCGCAGCCGGACAGCAGGTCGGCCAGCAGGCCCATGCTCAGCGAGTTCTCCGGCGAGACCTTCAGGATGACCGTGTTGCCGGCCAGCAGCGCTGGAATGATCTTCGCCAGGGAGGCGGAGAACGGCGAGTTCCAAGGGATGACCGCGGCGACGACTCCGATGGCCTCCCGGCGGACCACACTGCGGACGGTGGCCGCGGGGTCGGTGGGTGTCAGGGTCTCCTCCCACGCCAGTTCCTCGGCCGCCTTCAGGTAGGCGCCGGCCTGACGCGACAGGCCCGGCTGCCCGGCGCGGGTGAACCAGCTCGCGGAGCCGTTCTCCGCGGTGATCACGGCCGCGATCTCCGCCGCCCGGGCCTCGCGCAGGGCGTCGAGCCGGCGCAGCACCGCGATCCGCTCGGCCGGCGGGGTGTCCGGCCAGGTGCCCTCGTCGAAGGCGGCGCGGGCGACGGCCACCGCGCGGTCCACGTCGGCCGGCCGGGCCTGGGCGGCGCGGCCGACGACCGACTCGTCGTGCGGGGACAGGATGTCGAGGAGCTCCGGGTCGCTCGGCTCCGTCCAGGTGCCGCCGATGAAGAGCTTGTCGTAAGTGATCACGCGCTTTCTCCTTAGTCCGTAGCCGGGGAACTCTCTAACTGTCACATCAATGTAGCGCTTCACGCCGCAACAAGCACATAAAAGTTGCGGGATGGCGCTCTTTCCGCGCGGACAGGGCTATCGTGGGGCCGTGAGAGCCGACGCAGCACGCAACATGGAAGCGGTCATGACGACCGGGGCACGTCTCCTGGCCGCCGATCCGGCCGTGAGCATCACCGCCATCGCGGCGGAGGCCGGCGTGGACCGGCGCACGGTCTACCGGAACTTCGCCTCACGCGAGGAGTTGCTGGCCGCCATCCACGAGGCGCGCCTGACGGCCATCGAGCGGGCCACCGAGGAGGCCCGGCTCCGCGAGGCCCCGGTCGCCGTCGCCCTGCACCGCTACGTCGAGGGCATCATCGGCGTCAACCGCAGGTGGCCGGTCGACCTGAGCCTGATGCTGGCCAATGAGCCCGTCCGGGAGCGGCGCGAGCACTCGGTCCGTGAGCTCACCGACTTCCTGCGCCGGGCCACGGACGAGGGCCTGCTCCGCTCCGGGCTGCCGGACGAGTGGGTGCTCGCGGTTCTGCCGCAGCTCATGAACATCGCCTCGCGCCGGCTCACCGGCCTCAGCCCGGCGCGGGCCGCCGACACTGTGGTCGACACCCTCCTGAACGGGCTCGGCGCGGGCGCCGCCGGGGCCACCCCGCGGACCGCCGCACCGGCGGCACCACACTGACCCCGGGCCCGGCAGCGGGTACCGCGGTCACGCCACGACGGTGACGGCGGTCTTCCTGCGCGCGCGGTACGCGGCGGCCTTGATCTTGTTGCCGCAGGACTCCATGCCGCACCACTGACGCCGTGTGCCGCGCGAGCGGTCGATGTAGACGCGGGTGCACTCGGGGTTGCCGCACTCCTTGAGCAGGGGTACGTCCGGGCCGCTCAGCAGTTCCACGGCGTGCCGGGCGACGGTGGACAGCGCTTCTCGCTGCGTCGCCGCCGTCCAGCGGCCGGAGTGGGTCAGCTGCGGTGCCGCGGAAGCCCTGCGCGCCGCGTCGTTGACCTCGGCCAGCGCCCCGTCGTCGAAGTCCTCGCCGAGGCGCCGTGCCGTGAGCAGTTGGTAGACGGCCTCGCGTACGGTCGTCGCCCGCACGACGTCGGCCTGCCGGGCGGGCGAGACGGAGTCGACCGTGCCGGACTCCAGGTACCAGGCGTCCAGGCGGTCCGGCGCCGCGAACATCTCGAATCGCGCCGTGCGGCGCGCCCGGAGCGTGGCCGCGAAGTCCAGCGCCGGATTGCCGCACACGAAGGCGTGTTCCATGTTCACGTCACCATCCTGACGGGTGACCGTGGCGCCCCGCAAGGGTCGTCGGCCGTTGCCGGGCCGCCCTCCCTCCGTGGCGCTCAGCCGGATCTCGCGTCCTGGCCGGCGCCGCCGTAGTGGAGGGCGCGCGTCAGAGCGCCAGGTCCCAGGCCAGACAGGGGAGAAGGTTCCTCGCCTCATCGGGGTCGCAGCCGTCCCGCGCCGGATCCCTCGGCGAGGCCGCTTTCGTCTCGACCATGTCCTCGTAGGCGATCCGCTCCGGCAGCGCGCCGAACCGCGCGCGGCGCATCACCGAGCCGCTGTCCCGAGTGTCGTGGTCCTGCATCGTCATCCTCTCCCGCTCCCTCGGTACCGGTGCGCGCGGCCCTGCTCCCGCGCGGCTCCGGATGCTCCGTACACTCCGTACGCTCCGGCAGAAATGCGTATCCGGACAACAGTTGATGCGGTATCAGAGGCCATCGGCGTCGACGACCGCCCGGGCGAACGCCTCGGGCGCCTCCTGCGGCACGTTGTGGCCGATGCCCTTCAGGGTGCGGTGGTCGTACGGGCCGGTGAATCTGTCCCGGTACGCGGTCCCGTCGCCCGGAACCGTGAACGGGTCGCGATCGGCGTCGAGCGTCACCGTCGGCACGGCGATGACCGGCCGGGCGGCGAGCCTCTTCTCGTACGGCTCGTAGCGCCGTTCGCCCTCGGCGAGGCTCAGCCGCCAGCGGTAGTTGTGGATCACGATGGCGGCGTAGTCCGGGTTCTCGAAGGCGGCGGCCGTGCGCTCGAAGGTGGCGTCGCCGAAGTCCCAGGTCGGGGAAACGGTGTCCCAGACGAGTCGGGTCAGGTCGTGGCGCTTGGCCTTGTCCTCCATGGCGATCCGGCCTCGCTCCGTGGAGAAGTAGTACTGGTACCACCAGGCGTGCTCGGTCGCCGGCGCCAGCGGCTGGAGGTTCGTCTTGAGGTTGACGACGAGGTAGCCGCCCACCGATACCAGGGCCTTGCAGCGTTCGGGCCACAGCGCCGCGATGATGTCGGCGCACCGCGCTCCCCAGTCGAATCCGGCGAGCACCGCCTTTTCCAGACCCAGTGCGTCCATCAGCGCGATGATGTCGAGGGCGAGGGCCGACTGCTGCCCGTTCCTGAAGGTCCGGGGCGAGAGGAAGCGCGTCGTGCCGTGACCGCGCAGATAGGGCACGATCACCCGGTATCCCTCCGCCGCCAGCAGGGGCGCGACATCGACGAAGCTGTGGATGTCGTACGGCCAGCCGTGCAGGCAGATGACCGGCGGCCCGTGGGCCGGCCCCGTCTCGGCGTAGCCGATCTCCAGCAGACCGGCCCTGACCTTCTTGAGCGAGGGGAACGCGGTGCGTCCGCGGCCGCCGGCCGCGGTGGCCCCCTGCCCCGTCATGGCCGAAGCATGCGCCGGCCCCGCCGGCGTCGCGGCGGCCGCGCCCCCGGCACCCAGGCCGAGAGCCTTGCCGAACGTACGCCTCTTGATCATGTGAAGCCCTCCGCGCGTCTCGAAGTGCCGTCCTGCGAACGATCCGCGCCTCGCAGGAGATCCCACGCGCGCGCCGGTCCCGATGGCCGCCGTGAGCGTGCCAGACGACTGTGGCACAGCTTGTGTCACCGGTCAAACAGGTGACGCATCTCAAGTCTTCGCATATCAGGGGTGCTTGGCCGTCATGACCAGGCTGAGGAATCCCGCGTCCAGGTCACCTGATGCGGCCAGGCCGTCGAAGCGGCTCCAGAGTCCGGCGAACCGCTCGCGGGCGTGGCCCCAGTCCGTGGCGGGCATGGTGACCAGGCCGTAGAGACGGACACTATGCTCTTTCAGGGCGTCCAGGATCTCCGGGAGCCCTGGTGGGATGTGCCAGGCATCCCGGTAGGCGTTGACGGTCGAGGCGACGGCCGCAGGCGGGACATCGAGCACCGCCACGATGGCGTCGAACGCCTCCTGACGGTTCAGCTCTCCCGCCGCGTAGCGCAGCCACGAGCTGGTCTTGAAGACCTTGCGGGCCCGAACGCCGGCCAACTCACCGGCGAGCGTGCCCGGCCCCTGAATGAGCATCCCGTTGGCCTCCACGATGAGGTCGGCGCCGTCCCGCGTCATCGCTCCCCCCTTGTCGTGGCCGTCAGCGGCAGTTGCCGTACTCGCCGAGAGACCAACGCTAAGGCCGGACGCGCAGGTCAGGGCTGGTTACTCGGCTGGAGCGACAGGCTGCCGGCACCTGACGATCACCTTCTACCAGGGCGACCTGCTCCTGGTCCGGAGAGACCAGAGTCTGATCTTCGTCCCCGTGGGCCGCACGCTTCCCAACTCGCCGCTGTGGCACAGATTGTGGACTTGCCGGTCCATTCTCGGCGTCCTAGCGTGCAGCCGTTCCCCACGACGCGCCCGTCGGCGCACAGAGAGGTGTCACCCATGCATGCGATCCGTATCGAGGAGCACGGCGGTCCCGAGGTCATGCGCTGGACCGAGCTGCCGGACCCGGTACCCGGCCCCGGTGAGGCGCTGGTACGGCTGGGCGCCGCCGGGGTGAACTACATGGACATCGGCGCCCGCGCCGAGGGCGGCCCCGGCTGGGGTGCCCCCGCGGTCCTCGGTGCCGAGGGGATGGGCCGTGTCGCCGCCCTGGGTGACGGGGTCCGGGGCCTGGCCGTCGGCGACCGGGTGGCCTGGTTCTACCACCCGGGCAGCTACGCCGAGCTGCTCGCCATACCTGCGGACTCGCTGATCAAGGTTCCCGACGGCGTCGGCGACGAGACCGCGGCCGCCATGATGATGCAGGGCCTGACCGCCAGTCACCTGAGCACCGACACCTACCCGATCGGCCCCGGCGACACCGCCGTGGTGCACGCGGCGGCGGGCGGGGTGGGGCAGCTGCTCACGCAGATGATCAAGGCGCGCGGCGGTCGTGTGATCGGCCTGGTCTCCCGCGAGGAGAAGGCGCCCGTCGCGAAGGAGGCCGGTGCCGACCATGTGCTCGTCCACTCCGGCGGCGGCTTCGAGGAGCGGATCAAGGAGCTGACCGGCGGGCGGGGAGCCGACGTCGTCTACGACGGCGGCGGCGCCGGTACGTTCCTCTCCTCGCAGTTGGCCCTGCGCCCGCACGGGGTACACGCCTACTACGGCCCCTTCATGGGCGTCCCGACCCTGCGGCCCACCGATCTGCCCAACAGCATCCTGCTGACCTACCCCGTGGTGCACCACCACGTCCCCACCCACGAGGCCCTGCTGCGAAGGACCGGTGAGCTGTTCGACCTCGTCCTCGACGGACGGCTCACGCCACGCGTCACCGGCCGCTACGCCCTCGCGGACGCGGCCCGGGCCCACGCCGACATCGAGTCGCGCCGGACCACCGGAAAACTGCTGCTCCTGCCCTGACCGGCCACCCCGGACCCGCCCCGCTTCAGCCCGGCATCGTACGGGCCGGTGGCCCAAGGCGAACTCGGCAGTGCGCGCGGGGTATTCGCACCGGCGTACGCCCTAACCGCCTGCCGAGCGCCCGCGCTCCTCTCCGTGCGCCGTGCGAGCCGTGAAACGGCGCGCGCCCGTCGCTCGCACGGCGCTCCCGGTGCCTTTCAAGTGCGCCACTCCACACTCTGTCGCTCCTTGCCCCCTGCCAGGCGCCCGCCTAGCCTTGCGAGGGTGTGCCGAAGCGCAATTCATTCTCTATCTGCGCATAGAGCCGTAAATCTTTCAGGGGCTTGAGACCCCCGGCACTAAGCTTGTACGACGCTCTGCCACTTGCTGCTGTCCCAGAACGTGTCCCCGCGCCGGACCGTATGACAGCGCCGCCCCCACCCGGCGAAGGAGAAGTCGGCATGGATGCTGAGCCCATTGCTCTCGTAGGGATCGGGTGCACGCTCCCCGGTAACGTGCACGGACTGGACGAGATGCACACCGTCCTGCGCGAGGGGCGGGACTGTGTCGAGGAGATCCCGCCCAGCCGGTGGGACGTGGACGCCCTCTATGACCCCGACCCCCTGGCGGCGGGCAAGACCTACGTCCGCCACGGCGGGTTCGTCGACGACGTCGACCGCTTCGACGCGGCGTTCTTCGGGATCTCGGACGCCGAGGCCGTCCGCATGGATCCGCAGCAGCGCCTGCTCCTCCAGACCGTGTGGCACGCCATGGAGCACGCCGGGCAGAACCCCGACGACCTCAGGGGAAGCAACACCGGCGTCTTCCTGGCCATGATGAACGGCAACAACTACGGCCTCCTCAAACGTGACATCGGGGGGCTCACCGGCATCACGGCCTTCGACTCGATGGCCGACGAACTCAGCATCAGCGCCGGCCGTATCGCCCACTTCTTCGACCTCAAGGGGCCCTGCCTCACGGTCGACACCGCCTGCTCCGGGTCACTGACCGCCCTTCACCTGGCCCGGCAGTCGATCCTCACCGGCGAGTGCGACTCGGCCGTCGTCGCGGGCGTCAATCTGATCCTCAACCCCGATGTGCACATCTCCTTCTGCAAGTTGGGCCTGTTCTCCCGCAGCGGGCAGTGCCGGGCGTTCGACGCCAAGGCGGACGGCTACGTCCGCAGCGAAGGCTGCGTGGCCGCGCTGGTGCGCCGTCAGTCGCTCGCCGAGGAGCGCGGCGATCCCATCCTGGCCAGTGTCGTCGGCACCGCGATCAACCACGACGGGCGTACCCCCGCGCTCACCGCGCCCAACGGCCGTACCCAGGAGGACGTCATCCGCGCGGTGCTCTCCCGCACCGGCGTCGACCCGGCCCAGGTCGGCTACGTCGAGGCGCACGGCACCGGGACCCCGGTCGGGGACCCCATCGAGATGAACGCGATAGCCGGCGCCTACGGCCACGCCCACGCCGTGGAGCGGCCGCTCTACGTCGGTTCGGTGAAGAGCAACTTCGGTCACACCGAGGCCGCCGCCGGTCTCCTCGGCGTCGTCAAGGCCGCCCTTTCCCTGCACCACGAGGTCATCTACCCGAGCCTCCACCTCGACCGGCTGAACCCCAAGATCGATCTGAACGGCACCGCCGTGGAGGTTCCCGGCGAAACCGTACCCTGGCCCCGGGGGGACGTCCCGCGGCTGGCCGGCGTCAACTCCTTCGGCTACAGCGGCACCAACGCCCACGCGATCCTGCGGGAAGCGCCCCGGGTACGGCCCGGCGCCGACAGCGCCCGTCCACGCCCCGCCGAGCTGCTGGTCCTGTCGGCCAAGTCGCCGGAGAGCCTGGACGGTCTGGCCGACCGCTGGGCGGACCATCTCTCCCGGGCCGACCGGGAGACACTGCCGGCGGCCCTGTTCACCGCCGCCGCCGGACGCGCCGCGCACCGCCACCGCCTCGCGGTGACCGGGCGGGGAGCCCTCGGGATCGCCAACGACCTCCGCCTGTGGCGGACCCGCCGGACGGCCGCGTCGGTCAGCAGCGGGCACCCGGCCAAGGCCGCCCGGACCGCCTTCGTCTTCACCGGCCAGGGCGTGCAGTACCCCGGGATGGCCCGTGAACTGTACGGCAGCGAACCGGACTTCGCCGCCGCCGTCGACCGCTGCGCCGAGGTGCTCGACGACGAACTGCCCGTACCGCTCCGGCACATCCTGTTCGAGGAGCAGTCCCCGGAGGCGCTCGACGACACGCGCCTGGCCCAGCCGGCGCTGTTCGCCGTCGAATACGCGCTCGCCGCCCTGCTGCGCTCCTGGGGAGCCGTCCCGGACGCGGTGGTCGGGCACAGCATCGGGGAGGTCGCCGCCGCGTGCGTCGCCGGCATGTTCTCCCTGGAGGACGCCGCCCGCTTCAGCGCGCTGCGCGGCCGCCTCATGGGCGAACTGCCGCGCGACGGGGCGATGCTGGCCGTCGTCGCGGACCTCGGAACCGTACGGGGCTGGGTGTCCGGGCGGGAGGCGGACGTCTGCGTCGCCGCGGTCAACGGCCCGCGCGCCGTGGTCGTCTCCGGCCGGGCGGAGGCCGTGGCGGAGGTCGCGCGCCGCGCCGAGGCGGAGGGCAGCCGGACCACCCGGCTGCGCACGTCCCACGCCTTCCACTCGCCGCTGATGGACCCGGCCCTGCCCGAGCTGGGCAAGGCGGCGGCCGGGCTGCGGCCGACCGCACCGACGGTGCCGGTGTTCTCCAACGTGACGGGCGAGGCCCTGACCGGGGCCGAGGGACCGGAGTACTGGAGCCAGCAGGTCCGCCGGCCGGTCCGGTTCCACGACGGCATGCGCGCGGTGGCGGCCCTGGGCTGCACCGTGGTCGTCGAGATCGGTCCGCACCCCGCCCTGCGGGCGTACGTCCCGGAGGCGTTCGGCGCCACCGAGGTCACGGTGATCCCCACGCTGCTGCGCGACCGGCGGGACGTGCGCAACCTCCTCACCACCGCGGGCGCCCTGTTCACGGCGGGGGCCGCGATCGAACCGGCCGCGCTCCACCGCGGCCCGCGCCACCGCCGTACCTCGTCCGCCCCGCAGTACCCGTTCCGCAAGGACCGCTACTGGGTGTCGCCCGCACCGTCCGCCGGACGCGACGAGCCGGCGGAACCGGCCCCGCGCCCGCCGTCCACGGCCGCCCCGGCCGAACCGCGGCCCGCCGCCCGGACCGTCCACCGGCACGAGGTGCGGCCGGGCACGCCGTGGGTGGACCACCGCATCCTCGGCTCGACCGTCTTCCCGGCCACCGGCTACCTGGACCTGGCCGTGAACGCCTACGCCTCGGTCGACGGGCACGGCTCCGCGCCGGTCGAGCTGACCGACGTCGGCTTCGTACGGCCGCTCCTCCTGTCCCCCGCCGGGCCCAGCGGCCTCCAGGTCGACCTGGAGGGCGACGGTCCCGCGGCGGACGGCCGCTTCCGGTTCGCCGTGACGGGAGGGGACGGCGCGCCCCGGTACTGCCAGGGCAAGGTCGGACCGGCCCCCCGCCGGAGCTCCCCCGGGACCCGTCCCGAGGAGCTGCGCGCGGCGATGCCCACGGAGCTCGCGCCCGGGCGGCTCTACGGGCTGCTGCGGGAGGACGGCATGGAGTACGGCGCGAGCTTCTCCACCGTCCGCGAGCTGTGGCTGGACGAGGCGGGCGGTCAGGCGCTGGGCCGGATCACGGCCGCTCCGGACGGGGCACGGCGCGTGAGCCACGAGAACCCGTTCGCCACCATGCTCGACGGCTGTCTGCACCTGACGGCCGCGGCGGCGCGCGACGGCTCGGCCAGGGGCACCTACATCCCGGTCGGCGTCGGCCGCATGGTGCTGCGCGGCCCGCTCCCCGACCAGGTCTGGGGCCACGTCCGGCTGCGGCCCAACGAGTCCGGAAGCGCGTTCACGGCCCACCTGCGCGTCCTGGACGACACCGGGAACGTCCTCGCGGACCTGGAGGACGTCGAGTTCCGGCGCGTCGCCTCGCTGACCGACACCTCGGCGGTCCCGGCCGCCCCCTCCGACATCCGCTCCCGGGACGGCGGCGACTCGCGGCAGGAGCTGCGGGAGCGCGTCGAGCCCCTCCCGGCCGAGGAGCGCCGGCAGACGGTCATCGGCTGGCTCACCGACGAGATCGCCGACACCCTCGGGCGGATGTCGACCGAGCTGGAGGTCGACATCCACCATCTCGACCCCTCCCTGGCCCTGCTGGAGATCGGTCTGGACTCCCTGAGCATCACCGAACTCCAGCGGCGCATCCAGGAGAAACTCGACTTCCGTTTCAAGGCGATGGAGGCACTGGAGTACCAGAGCATCGAGGAACTGGCGGAGTACCTCCTCCACCGGGTCATCCTCGCGGAGGCGACCGACGCGGCCGCCGCCCCGATGGACTCCTGAGCCGTTCCTCCCGCCGCACCGGCAGGCCACCCGGCAGATCCCACCCAGAGGGGAAGTGCCCGCGACCGTGTTAAGCACCGACTTAGTCAACAACTACCTCGACAGCCACCTCGGCGAGCGCCAGGTCAACAAGATCCAGCACGGCTTCCCGTCACCGCGGTACTGGAACGAGCTGTCCGTGCCGCTCGAAGAGATCGGCGAGGACCGCCGCCGACTGCGCGAAGTGCACGGGAAGTCCCCGGTCTTCCTCTACATCGGCGTGCCCTACTGCATCAAGACCGACCCCGGGAAGTGCGGGTACTGCCTGTTCCCCGTCGAGGAGTTCCAGGGCAACGCCGCCCTGGAGAACTACTACGGCTATGTGGAACGCGAAGCCGAGATGTACCGGGAGCAGATGGAGGACACCGTCCTCGTCGGGGCGTACTTCGGCGGAGGCACCTCGAACCTCTACAAGGCCCCCGTCTACCACCGGATCATGGACATGACGCGCAGCCTCTTCCCCGAGATAGCGGAGGAGGCGGACCTCACCCTGGAGGGCATCCCCCAGCTCTTCACGCGGGAGAAGATGGAGGCGATCCGCGGCTCCGGGATGAACCGGATCAGCATGGGCGTCCAGCAGATCAACGAACGGCTCAACAGCCTCAGCGGGCGCAAGCAGACGACCAAACACGTCATCCAGAGCCTGGAATGGGCCCGCGAACTCGGGCTGTCCGCCAATGTCGACCTCATCTTCGGCTGGCCCCAGCAGACCGTCGACACCCTGCTGGAGGACCTGGAGACCCTGGTCTCCTGGGACGTCTACGACATCACCCACTACGAGCTGAACGTCGGCGGCCCGACCGACTTCGCGCTCAACCGCTACCACGAGCTGCCCAGCACCCTGGCCAACCTGGAGCTGTACCGGGCGGGGCGGGACTTCCTGCTCGACCACGGATACCGGCAGCTGTCGACGTACAACTTCCGCCGCCCCGGCGATCCGACGGCCCGGGACTTCCGCGAGGGCTACACCACCCGCTTCGACCACCTGGACACCCTCGGGCTCGGCTACGCGGCGATCACCTTCTTCGGCAACCCCACGCTGCCGCCCGGGCGTTCCTGGTCGTTCATCAACCACCGCAGCCTGCCCCAGTACAAGGCGGCGGTCGACAACGGCCGGTTCCCCGTCGAGCGCGGCTTCCGGCACACACCCGACGACTGGCTGCTGATGGTGCTCTTCCGCAGCCTCATCAGCACCGAGGTCGACCGGGTCCAGTACCGCGCCGCCCTGGGCATCGACGTCTACGAGAAGTTCGCGACGGTCTGGGACGCCCTGGCCGAGCGGGGCCTCGCGCAGATCACACCGGAGTGGATCAGGCTGGTCGGCGACGGGGCGTTCTACGCGCCCATGATCTCCGCCCTGATCGCCGAGGAACGCTATCGCGAGCTGCGCGAGGAGACCGCGCGGCACCGGAGGGAGTCCCGCGGGCCCGCCGCCGCGGCGGGTGTGACGCTGCCGGTGCCCGGGGTGGGCAGTGCCGGATGACCTCCCCCTGGCGGGGCGCGGCTGCATCGTCACCGGCGGGTCGAGAGGCATCGGCGCGGCGGTGGTGCGGCTGGCGCTGGCGCAGGGCGCCGACGTCGTCTTCGGCTACCACAGCGCGGAGGAACGGGCCCGCGCCCTGGCCGACGAACTGCGCGCCGCCCACCCCGGCCGGCGCTGCGTCCCGCTGTACGCCCAGGTCGCCGACGCGGCGGAGGCCGGACGCTTCGCCGCCGCGGCCCTGGGCCACCTGGACCGGTTCGACGTCCTCGTCAACAATGCCGGCGTCACCCGTGACACCCTGTTCGCCCGTATGGTCCCGGAGCAGTGGCACGACGTCATGTCCACCAACCTCGACAGCATGTACACCGTCACCAAGCCGCTGCTGATGCCCCTGGTGAAGCAGCGTGGCGGCGCCATCATCAACATCGCCTCCTCGTCCGGGCTGCACGGCATCCCCGGCCAGACGGCCTATTCGGCCGCCAAGGCCGGGGTCATCGGCTTCACGAAGGCCCTGGCGAAGGAGATCGGTTCCCGGGGCGTCACCGTCAACGCGGTCGCCCCCGGCCTGATCGAGACGGACATGACGGCGGCGATCCCACCGGACAAGGCCGAGTTCCTCAAGTCCCTCATCCCCGGGCACGCGTTCGGCTCCCCCGAGGACGTGGCGCACCTGGTGTGCTTCCTGGCGTCCGACCGGGCGCGCTACATCACCGGGCAGGCGATCGAGGTGTCCGGGGGTCTGGTGGTCTAGGGCGTGCGCGCGGGGCACTCGGCGCCCTCGGCGCCCTCGGTTCAGGGGTGGCCTACCGGCCCTGCTCGGTGATCATCTTGATCAGGGCCCGGGGCGTGTCGTTCTCGAAGTCGGTCCCATGGGCCTCGGCGCCTTCGAAAGCGACGACCTCGGCGCTGCGGGCGAACATGGCCGGCTCGTACTCGGCGAGCGCGGCCTCGACGTCGCCGGGGGACGCGGCGAGGGCCGCGCCGAGTTCGGCGCCGTCGAGCATGGCCAGGTTGGCGCCTTCGCCGTTCGGGGCCGCGAGGTGGGCGGCGTCGCCGAGCAGGGTCACCCCGGGTACCCGGTCCCAGCGGTGCCCGGCCGGCAGCGCGTAGAAGGGGCGCAGGACCGGCGCGGTATCGCCCTCGGTGATCAGCGCGGTGAGTTCCGGCGCCCAGCCGTCGAACTCCCGCGCGATCCGGGCGGTGGCCGCGGCGGCATCGGTGAAGTCGATGGCGGCGAACCAGTCCTGGGACCTGGACAGTGCCACGTAGGTGTGCAGGGTGCCGCCGCTCTCCCGGTGGGCGAAGATGTCCCTGCCCGGCGCGGGCGCGATCAGCATTCCGCCGCCGACCGCTTTCGCGGCGGCCGGGTGCCGGGTGTCGGCGTCGAACAGGTAGGTCTCGACGGACGACGTGCCGGCGTACTCGGGTGTGGCGGTGGAGAGCAGCGGCCGGACCCGTGACCACGCGCCGTCCGCGCCGACCAGCAGGGACGTCTCGACGGTGGTGCCGTCGGTGAACGTCACCTCGTGGCGGCCCTCGCCGAGGGCGCGGGTGCCGCCGGCCTTGTGCCCCCACCGGACGGTGCCGGCGGGGAGCGAACCGAGCAGTATCCGCCGCAGCTCGCCGCGCGGCACCTCGGGGCGGCCGCCCGTGCCGTCGTCGGCCTTGTCGAGCAGGACGGTCCCGTCCCGGTCGAGGACCCGTACCGCCTGGCGGCCCTCCAGGACGATGGCGTGGAACTCGTCCATCAGGCCGGCCGCCTTGAGGGCGAGCTGCCCGTTGTAGTCGTGGATGTCGAGCAGCCCGCCCTGCGTGCGAGCCGTCGGGGAGGACTCGGCCTCGTAGACCGTGGCCGGGATGCCGTGGACGTGCAGGACGCGGGCCAGCGTGAGTCCGCCGAGTCCGGCGCCGATGATCGTGACAGGGGTATGCATGGTGACTCCTCGCGGTCGGGGCCGCCCGGTGGTCTCCGGCGGCCTTTTCCGGAAAGGTGCCAGGACCCGCCGACAAGCCGCCGACACCGGACCGGCGGCCCCGATGGACGACCGACACCCACGGACGGAGCGGCCTGGGCCCGGTGCCACGTGGCGCGTGGGAGGCGGCGTTCGGTGAGCGTCCAGGCGTTCGCTCCAGCAATGGCCGTATCCGAAGCGGAGGGAACCTCCCTCGGCATTGACTGGGGGCCCGGCCGGGTTGTTGGCTGCCTCCGCGTAACCCATGCGCATATGCCCGCACCGTATGAATCGTATGAGAGGGGAACGACCATGCGTCGACTCAGACATGCCGCCGCGGCGGCGGCGTTGCTGGCCGGCTTCTCGACGGCCCTGCCCATGACCACGGCGGCGGCGGACGGCCGGCAGCCGCGCACCGAGCAGGTGAGCGTCGCGGCGGACGGCACTCCCGCGAACGCGCCCGTGGACGGTGGGAGGATCAGCGGCGACGGACGCTTCGTGGTCTTCGCCTCCCGGGCGACCAACCTCGTCCCCGGAGCCACCGGGGACCGTATGAAGGTCTTCCTCAAGGATCTCCGGACGGGCCGGGTGGAGCTGATCAGCGCCACCCCGGACGGCTCGGTGGCCGATGACGACTCCACGGCCGACAGCATCAGCGGGGACGGCCGTTACGTCGTCTTCTCGTCATTCGCCACCGACCTGACCGACGCCGCACGGACGGGCCGCCGGTCCGACGTCTACGTCCGGGACCGCGGGACGGGCCGGACCGAGCTTCTCGTACGGAGCGAGGACGTCCCCTCGGCGAAGAGCGCTTCCGACGGGCAGATCAGCGACGACGGCCGCTACGTCGCGTTCTCCTCCACGGGCGGCGACGGCGTCGACTACATCCATGTCCGGGACCGCCGGGAGAAGACCACGGTGCGGATCGGCGACCGGTTGCCGTGGGGCGTGTACGCCTCACCGGTGATCAGCGCGGACGGCAGCAAGGTCGGTTTCAAGTCCAACGGCGTCCCCACGGATCCGCCTGCCACGGCGGGGGTGCCCGGGATCCGACGCCCCGCTCCGGACCGCCGGTTCTATGTGTACGACATCCGCACCCGCCGCACCCGGCCGGCCGCCTGGGGCCTGGACGGCGAGGACGTGCGGGCCGATCGGATCAGCCTCAGCCCCGACGGCCGGTACGCCCTCTTCTCCTGCACCTCGCAGCACGTCGTGGAGAACGACACCAACGAGGCGGGGGACGTCTTCGCCACGGACCTGGCCACCAATGGCATACGGCTCCTCAGCCTCGGCCCTGGCGGTGTGCAGGCCGACCGCAGCTCGCCCGTCGGCGCGCTCATGAGCGCCGACAACCGGAAGGTGTTCTTCACCTCGGGGGCCACCAATCTCGTGCCCGGTGACACCAACGACACCTACGACGTCTTCGCCCGGGACCTCGCGACCGGCGCCGTCGAACGCGTCAGTACCGGCGTCGACGGCGCGCAGCGGACCGACAACGCCCGTCTCCTGGGCGTCGACCGCGCCGGAGGCGCCGTGCTCTTCGGCAGCTCGGCGGACCAGCCCGTCCCCAAGGGCTCGCCCACCGTGTCCGGCCTTTTCGTACGGCGCCTCGCCTGACCCCCTCAAGGGCGAAGCCGGGCCGGCCGCGGCGGAAGGGAGTCTCGCGGCGCCCTTCCCCCGTGCGGCGGCCCGGGGCCCTCAGCCGAGGGTTCCGTGGCCGTCGCTCACCCGGATCAGGCCCTCCTGGGCCAGGGTGGCCACCAGCACACCGCCGCGGGTGAAGACCCGGCCCAGAACCAGTCCCCTCCCCCCGGAGGCCACCGGGGACTCCAGGTCGCAGAGCAGCCAGTCGTCCGCGCGGAAGGGCCGGTGGATCCAGACGGTGTAGTCGACGCTCCGGCCGCTGGCGTGGAACCACGAGACGCCGTGCCGGACCAGGACCGTCTCCAGCATGGTGACGTCGCAGACGTACACCAGCAGGCAGTCGTGGAGCAGGCGTTCGCGGTCGGTGCTCGCCTCCGGCGGTGCCACGCCCTTGGCGCGCACCCACACCCGGGTCCGGGAGGACACCAGCGACGGGTCCTTCTCCACGTCGAAGCTCAACGGGCCGGCGAAGCGCAGCTCGTACGGCTTCCCGAGCGGCTGCACCGGCTCGCCGAACGCCTTGGCCAGCCGCTCCTCGTAGGTCGGCAGGTCCTGCGGGGCCGGGACGGCCGGCATCGGGTCCTGGTGGCCGAGGCCCGGATCGGGGCGGTGGAAGGAGGCGGTCAGGGCGAACACCTCCCGGCCGCGCTGGGTGGCCTGAACCCGCCGGGTGGCGAAGGAGGCGCTGTCCCGCACCCTGTCGACGCGGTACTCGAGGGGCGTGTTCGGCAGGGCGGGGCGCAGGAAGAAGCAGTGCGCGGAATGGACGGGCAGCCCGGCGGGTACGGTACGGCCGGCCGCGGCCAGCGCCTGGGCGGCCAGGTGCCCTCCGTACACCGGCGAGGACTGTTCCAGCGGCGGGGGGCCGAGGAAGTGCTCGCCGTCGCCCCGGTCCGGCGCGGGGGCGGCGTCGAGGTCGAGCCGGCCGAGCAGGTCCCGCAGCGCGTGCTCCTGGTCCATGGGCCCCAACTTCGGCTCGGCGTCACCACTCGGGAACAAGTATCCCCACCTCGGCGGCACCCCTCAACCGAACCACCGTAATAAACATGGGAGTTGCCCCGTCGACAGGACCTGGGCCGGTGCGGTATCTCGGAGTCACGCGTGGTGAACGATCGCCGTGAGCACCACGGCCCCGTACGACCGCCGGCCCGCGCTCGGCAGACCACTCGACCGGGAGGTCCGTTCATGCCCGACCGCTTCAGCGCGGCGCTGTACCGGCGGCGTACCGCCGTGTTGTGGGTGAGCGCGCTCGCCCTCGTCCTGGCCGCGATCGGCAGTCTCGGCGTGGAGAACCGGCTGGTGCACGGCGGGTTCTCCGATCCGGACGCGCAGTCCTCCCGTGCCGGGCGCCTGATGTCCGAGCACTTCCCCGCCGCCGGTGACGACTTGGTGCTGCTGCTGAGCGGGGCCGGTACGGCCGATTCGCCGCCGACGGCCTCCCTGGGCAGGTCCCTGGGCGGGCCCCGTTCGGTCGACTCACCGGCGATGACCTCCCTGGGCACGGACCTGACCCGGCGCGCCGAGCGGACTCCGGGAGTGCGGGCGGCCACCTCGTACTGGACGGCGGGGCGTACGCCCTCGATGCGCTCCCGGGACGGCTCCATCGCGCTGGTGTCGCTCTCCCTGCGCGGTGACGAGGACGACCAGGCGAAGACCGCCGAGCGGCTGGTTCCGGACATCCGGCGGCACTCGGAGGGGCTGACGGTCATGGCGGCCGGTCCCGCGCAGGTGCAGTCGGAGGTCGGCAAGCAGACCGCGCACGACCTGCTGCTCGCCGAGGCGATCGCCATGCCGATCACCCTCGTCCTCCTGCTGCTGGTCTTCGGCAGCGCGGTGGCCGCCGCCCTGCCGCTGGTCATCGCGCTGCTGTCGGTCCTGGTGAGCCGGGCCGTGCTGAACGCCCTGGCGGGCATCGTGTCGATCTCGGTGTACTCGATGAACTCGACCGTCGCGCTCGGCCTCGGCCTCGGTATCGACTACAGCCTGTTCATCCTCGCCCGTTTCCGGGAGGAGCTGCGCGGGGGCGCGACGGTCCGGGAGGCGCTGGGGCCCACGGTGCGCAGGGCCGGGCGGACGGTCGCGTTCTCCGGGCTGACGGTGGCCCTGTCCCTGTCCGCCCTGCTGGTCTTTCCCCAGTTCTTCCTGCGGTCCTTCGCCTACGGCGGCATCGTGGTGGTGCTCTCCGCGGCGGCGGGGGCGGTCTTCGTACTGCCCGCGCTGCTGGCCGTCCTGGGCCACCGGGTCGACCGCTACGACGTCTTCGCCCGGCTGCGCGGCCCGGCGCGGCGGGCCGCCTCCGGCACGGCGGTCCCGGCGGCACCCGCGAGCGGCCGCTGGTACCGGTTCGCCATGGCCGTGATGCGCCGCCCCGTGCTCTACGGAGGCGGCGCGGTACTGGTGCTGGCCGTCCTGGCGTCCCCGTTCACCCGGGCGTCGCCCGGTCTGTTCGGCGACCGCGCGCTGCCCGCCGACTCCCAGGTGCACCGCGCCACGCAACTGCTGCGCACCCGGTTCGACGCCGATGCGCTGCGCACCGTCCCCGTGGTGGTGGAGGGCGTGGGTCGCGACCGGACCCGGGTTCTGGAGCCGTACGCCCTCGCCCTGTCCGAGGTGCGCGACGTCCGCCGGGTGACCACGGCGACCGGCACGTACGCCGCCGGCCGCCGGGTCCGGGAACCGGGGCCGGCCGGTGCCGCGTCGGTGAACGGCGACAGCGCGCTGGTCTCCGTGGTGGCGGCGGTGGACCAGGACTCTCCTGCGGGCACTCGTCTCGTCGGCCGGCTGCGGGGCGTGGCGCCGCCGGACGGAGGCACGGTGTCGGTGGGCGGGCAGGCCGCCGCGGTCAAGGACAGCACGTCGGCCATCGGCCGGGCCGCCCCGGCGGCCATCGGTATCGTCGTGGGTTCCTCGCTGGTGCTGTTGTTCCTGTTCACCGGGAGCGTGCTCATGCCGGTGAAGGCGCTGGTTCTCAACACCTTCAGCCTCAGCGCCACGTTCGGGGCGATGGTGTTCGTCTTCCAGGAGGGACACCTGTCGTTCCTGGTCGGCAGCCCGATGCACACCGGCACCCTGGACGCGACCATCCCGATCCTGACGTTCTGCGTGGCGTTCGGCCTCTCCATGGACTACGAGGTGTTCCTGCTCTCCAGGATCCGTGAGCGCTATCTGCGCACAGGGGACAACACGGAATCGGTGGCCTTCGGTCTCCAGCACACCGGACGGATCATCACGGCCGCGGCGGTGCTCGTCGCCGTCGTGCTGTTCGTCTTCGCCATCTCCGGAGTGACGCTGCTGAAGATGCTCGGCGTCGGCCTCGCACTGGCGGTGGTACTGGACGCGACCCTGGTCCGCGCCGTCCTCGTGCCGTCGTTCATGCGGCTGGCGGGGCGGGCGAACTGGTGGGCCCCGGGGCCGTTGCGCCGGCTGCACGACCGGGTCGGGTTGCGGGAGGACGCCGGGGACTGACGGGGGCCGAGACAGGCAGGGAGCAGAGCCGGAAGCCCCCGGTCCGCGGCAGAAGGGGACCGGGATGGGCCGGCGGATCACTCACCGCCCCGACTCGGCGGCCTTGGCCGCGCGGCGGGCGAAGACATCCTCACGGCGGTCCTCCATCTGCCGCAACGCGTCCTTGCGGTCCCGCTTGGAGAGCCGGTCAAGGTACGTGTGCCCCATGAGGTGATCGGTCTCGTGCTGCAGGCACCGGGCGAAGTAGCCCGTCCCCTCGATGAGGACGGGGTTGCCGTCCTCGTCGAACCCGCGAGCGACGGCACGGTCGGTGCGGGGAACCGACATGGTGGCACCCGGTACGGACAAACAGCCCTCGAAGTCGTCGACGAGTCGCCGACTGCCCGGGTCGGGCAGGTCCAGAACCGGGTTGACGATATGGCCGACATGCCGGATCCCATGGTCGTCCGGGCAGTCGTACACGAACAGCCGCAGGTCGACGCCTACCTGATTGGCGGCCAGGCCGGCGCCGTCGGCCACGTACATGGTCAGGAACATGTCGTCGATCAACGCCGACAGCTCCGGGGTGCCGAACTCGGTGACCTCACGGCACGGGCGGCCCAGGACCTCCTCCCCCACCACGGTGATCCGACGCATCGAGCCCCGTTCCGCCTCCGGGGACGGGGCGGGATGGGAGTCGACCGGACGGCCTTGCACACGGACTCGCCGGTCGACGGAGCGGGACGGCTCGTGACGAACAGACATGGTTGTCTCCCCCTTTCTTTGCGCACGCCACAGATGCCGCGGTGATCATCACCACGGCCTGACGCCTTCAGAAGAACTCATACTTGCCAAGTACTTTGCAAAGTAGCAGACTTTGCAAAGTGACTGAAGAAGATCTCAACGCCCCGGACGATCTGACAGCCGACGCCGGCGAAGGGCTGCGCGAACACGGAGTTCGCACAGCCCTGCTGGACCTGCTCGCCGAAGTCGGCACCGTCACGGCGACCGAAGCCGCCTCCCGGCTGGGCTGCAGCTCCGGCCTCTGCTCGTTCCACCTACGGCAGTTGGCCCGTCACGGATACGTCGAAGAAGCTCCCCGCAACGGGGGGCGCGCACGTCCTTGGCGTCTGGCGCAGGACACCGCCTCCGACAAGCCCGCGGAGGAGCGGTTCGGCGACCTGGCCCGAGGACTGGAGGACGAGAGCTGGCAGCGCTGGCAGGCCCAGCGCGACCGAGCACCGGCCGAATGGCGCCACGACGAAGCCTTCAGCTCCCTCGCCTATCTGACACCTGAGGAGATGAGCCGGGTCGCGGACACCATCCGACGGGCACTCGCGCCCTACGAGGATCGCGAACAACGCCCCCTGGCCCGGCCCGACGACGCTCGGCCGGTGGCCCTCATCACCCGGCTGTTTCCCCTGCTTCCCCAGGCGGAGGACGGCGGTACCCGCTGATCGAGCCCTACGGTCGGGTCACGCTGGGGAGATCCGCCACATCTGGTTGTTACCGCCCCAGTACGTCCAGTTGTGTACGTTGGCGTTGTTGATGTTTCCGTTGCGGGTATCGACGTCGAGGGCCTTGTAGTTGTGGTGCGCGATCACGGAGAACCAACCGTCGCCGATGTCGTCCAGCCGCCACATCTGGTTCTGGCCCTGCCAGCAGTGGTACAAGTGCACGTTGCCGCCGTAGTCCCCGCTCTGGGCGCGTGTATCGACATCGAGGCACTTACCCGCGTCGAACACGGGGTGCACGTAGTAATAACCGCCTCCCGCGCTTTCGAACGTCCAACGTTGCTCGGAGGATCTCAGGCAGTCCCATTGCCGGATGTTGGAGAATTCCCCGGTGCCGGCGACGTCGAGGCACCTTCCGCTCCAGCGGGACGAGAACTGATAGGTCTGGCCGGGCTGCGGTTGCCATCCGGCAGACCGTTCGCTTGTGGGTGATGCGTCGGCGATCGCGGTGGTCGCCAGCATGGAGATCAGCGTTGTCACAGCGGGGAAGAGCCAGTGGCGAGAACGCACGTCTTTCTCCTGTCACACCGAAACGATCCCGCCATCGACTGACGGGAATGACGGGAACACCGAAGGGTGGACACCACTGAGACCGGACGCTCAGCCGGCCACAGGGCCTCGGGGAGTACACGTTCACAACTGCCGGAACCGGGCCGTCCCATCTTCGGATCGCCCGCAAGCCGTGTCCAGACCCGTATCCGGCCGTACGCTCCCCGCGCGTACGCCGCATCCGGCGGGGTTCTCGACAATTCAGGTGCAGGCGTCGGGCCGCAAGATCGCTCATGTGAGAATCGAGCCGTGTGCGCACACCATGAGGGCAGTGGCCAGCAGGGCCGAGGACGGGTGATGGGAACCTTCGCGGGAAGTACCGCGCGGCTGACGGTCGCGAACGGTGGTGAGAAGCATCTGGAGCTGGCCGTGGAGCCCTGGGCCGACATTCACCGGATCCCGCCGGAGCAAGCCCGCGTCGTGGTGACGCATTCACCGGCGGCGAATGGCGCATGGAACGGGACGGCGTTCGGGGACGAGCCGTTTCAGGTCGAGCATCGGGCCGATTCCGTCACGGTGTGGGCCAACGGGCACTGCTACCACATCAGCGACCGGGAAGGTCACGAAATCCAGGCGTTCGCGGACCAGTGCCCTGTTCAGGGCCCGTCCGCCTGAGGGGCTGCTCGGGCGGCCGCGGGCAAACGGAGAGGGGCGGCACCGCGTCGTACGCGTTGCCGCCCCTTCCGCAACTTCTCCGAGGAATGTCTCAGACCAGTTCGGGCTGCGGTTCCCGTTGCCGCGCCGGTGCGGCCTTCGGTTCCCACGTCTTGGTGGTCCGTATGTAGCCGTAGATCACCGAGGTCATCGCCAGAATGAGAAGCGGTCCGAACACCCACGGGTTTTCGGCCATCTCCATCGACAGATAGCGGTACGACACCAGCATCGCGGTGAAGACCGTCGCGCCATAGACGACCAGCTGGATTCCCGACCGGTCCCAGCCGCGATCGAGTGCGCGCAGCGCCGCTTCGATCGTGAGCGTGAACACCACACCGGCGATGATGTCCGCGCCGTAGTGGTAGCCGAAACCCAGCGTGGCGCCGAGCGTGGCGATCAGCCAGAACGCGCCGCCGAATCGCAGGAGGCGCGGGCCCTTGCGGGAATGGATGAATATCGCGGTGGCCCACGCCGTGTGCAGGCTGGGCATGCAGTTGCGCGGGGTGATCTCGTCGAAGGGCATCTGGTGCGGCACGGTGATCGCCGGCGGCGTGTGCGGCCACAGGTCGGCCACCGCCCACTGCCCGCCGTCGTCACCGAAGGCGAAGATCGGTCCGACCACCGGGAAGATCATGTAGATGGCCGGGCCGAGGAGGCCGATCACCAGGAAGGTGCGCACCAGGTGATGGCCCGGGAAGCGACGCTCGGAGGCCACGTTGCGCAGCTGGTAGAACGCGACGAGGACCGCGGCGACCGCGAGCTGGATGTAGACGTAGTCGAGGATGTGTTCGCCGACCGGGCCGGTGGCCTCGACCAGGCGGCCCACCAGCCATGACGGGTTGCCCAGCGCGTGGTCGGCGGTCGCCACGTACTGGTCGAGCACCATCGGGCGGGTCTTCGACGTGATGAGCAGCCAGGTGTCGCCGGTCTTGCGGCCGGCCACCAGCAGCAGGCCCAGGCCGACGCCCTTCAGCAGCAGGGCACGTTCCTTGCCGGTGCGGCGCGTGACGGCGATGACGGCGCAGCCCAGCACCACCCACAGCGCGCCGTTGCCGAACATCATCTTGGCGTCGACCACCCACCGCACCAGAAAGAAGACGACATCGATGCCGACCGCGACGCCGAAGGCCAGGAACCGTTGCCGCCAGGTGAGCACCACCATCATCAAGGCCATGCTGGCATACAGCAGCGGCCCCGATTTGGGGGCGAGTACCACCTCTTTGGCCTGGTTGGTCATCGGCCCCGGAAGGCCGTAGTGACGCGCGGCGATCTCCAGCGCGACAAGGAATCCAAGGGCCACCACACCTGCCGCGGCCCACAGGATCACCCGCGGTTTACGCATCCCGGCGAACGCAATTCTGAAGTTTATTCGCGAAAACAATCGCGTTACTCTCGATATCAATCGTCTGGCCAATTTGTTAGATGTCAGCTAAATAAGTCACGCTTCATGCCGGCAGCATGGTTTTCCGGTAAATGACGGGCGACCGGGGCGATCACCACAAGTTCGAACATGCTATCGGAGTGCGGCGGGTGGGTTTTCGCTGGCCACGGACCCGTGCCGAGTACCGCGGAATGATCCGGCGAGGTGTCAGCGGGGCCGGCGGGCGTTGAGCCGGGCCGCCCGGCGGGTCAGATGATCACGTTCGGCCAGGTCGGTCGCCTTCGCGGCCGCCTCGGCGTACAGCCTCGCCGCCGTCACCGGGTCGCCGTCCCGCTCGTGCAGATAGGCCGCCACCGCCGTGTGGCGGGGCAGCGAGTCGTCCAGTGCCGCGAGCGCCGCCAGGCCGGCGCGCGGTCCCTCGGCCTCGCCGACGGCCACCGCGCGGTTGAGCCGGACGACCGGGCTGCCGGTCAGCCGCACGAGCTCGTCGTACCACTCCACGATCTGCGCCCAGTCGGTCTCCTCGGCGGTGGGCGCGTCGGCGTGGAGGGCCGCGACGGCGGCCTGGGCCTGGAACTCTCCCAGCCGGTCGCGGGCGAGGGCCGCCCGCAGGATCCCGGTGCCCTCGGCGATCGCCCCGGTGTCCCACCGCCCGCGGTCCTGCTCGGCGAGCGGCACCAGGCTGCCGTCGGGCGCGGTCCGGGCAGCGCGCCGGGCGTGGTGGAGCAGCATGAGGGCGAGCAGCCCCGCCGCCTCGGGGTGGTCGACCCGGGCCGCGAGCTGCCGGGTGAGCCGGATGGCCTCGGCGGCGAGGTCGACGTCACCGGAGTAGCCCTCGTTGAAGATCAGATAGAGGACGCGCAGGACTGTGGCGACGTCGCCGGGCCGGTCGAACAGCACCCCGGACACGGTGCGCTTGGCCCGGCTGATGCGCTGCGCCATCGTCGCCTCGGGCACGAGGTACGCCCGGGCGATCTGGCGGGTGGTGAGCCCGCCGACGGCACGGAGCGTGAGGGCGACGGCGGACGAGGGTGACAGCGAGGGGTGAGCGCACAGGAAGTAGAGCCGAAGGGTGTCGTCCACCGCGGGGGCGGGCCCCGGGGCGGGCTCCCGGCCGACGAGGACCTCGCGCCGGCGGCGGGCGGCGTCCGCCCGCTCGGCGTCGAGGAAGCGGCGCCAGGCCACGGTGATCAGCCAGCCCTTCGCGTCCCGAATGGGGTCTCCCCCGCCCGAGCGGGGCCGGGAGCCCGGGGAAAGGCCGGTCGGCCAGACACGGACCGCTTCGGCCAGGGCGTCCTGGACGGCGTCCTCGGCCGCCGCGAAGTCGGCTCCGCGGCGGACGAGGGCGGCCAGGACGCTCGGGGTGAGGCCGCGGAGCAGGGCCTCGTCCATCTGTGGGGTCACTCGGTGACCGTGGGCGGCGCGGTCAGGAAGGGACGCAGCTCGAGCCACTCGTGGATCGGCTTCCCGCCGGCCCCGGGGGCGGCCGACAGTTCCCCGGCCAGCTCGACGGCGCGTTCGTAGTCGTCGACGTCGATCACCATCCAGCCGGCGACGAGGTCCTTGGTCTCGGCGAACGGGCCGTCGGTGACCGGCGGGCGCCCCTCGCCGTCGTACCGGACCCACGCCCCGTCGGGGGCGAGCGCCTGACCGTCGACGAACTCACCGGTCTTCTCGAGCCGGGCAGCGAAGTCGTTCATGTACTGCACGTGTGCCGAGATCTCCTCCGGCGTCCACCGGTCCATGGGCACGTCGTTCACCGCGGCCGGAGCGCCACGGTAGTGCTTGAGAAGCAGGTACTTGGCCATCGCGATTCTCCTCGGTACTGGTGCGACCCATTGTGGCCACGCTCACCCCGAGGACGGAGCCGACCACGGGATCTCGACATCGCCGTCCGGAATTCTTCCGGGCTCTCGTGGATCAGTCTGGTCGGCGAAGCCCGTGCTCACGTCCGGACACCCCGGCCCCCACGCCGTCAAAACGAAAGCGGAATCGTTCGCTCATATGGATGCACACCTGTGAATCCCTGTGCTCCGGGCCGACGGGTGATCTTCAATGCCCCGGAGACGTTCCAGGGCGTACGGACCGTCCGGACCGGCGGTGACATGGAAGCTCCGGCGCACGCCCCTGGAGGAGCCGTCGCCCGGCACCGGGCGCCTCGTGCGGTGCGGCCGGGGACGGCTCTGGATCACCGCCGCCGACCCGCTTCCCTGATCCCGGGCAGGCCGCGCCGCCGGGCCCTCCTACGCGGCGACCGCCTCCACGATCGAGGTCGGGGACGGAGTCGGCACGAGCCGGGTGCGGCGCAGGCCCGCTCGGGACAGCAGTGCGTCCAGTTCGTCGATGTTGCGTTCCGCGCTTTCGAACAGCGTCATCATGGCCAGGTCCAGGGCCTTGCCGGGGTGCGGGTCGTTGCCCGGCGGGATGAGGGGGTCGATGACGAGCAGGCGGCTTCCGGGGGTCATGGCGGCACGGCAGGAGCGCAGGATCCTCAGGCCGTCCGTGTCGTCCCAGTCGTGCAGGATCTGCTTGAGGACGTACAGGTCGCCGCCCGCGGGTACGGAGGTGAAGAAGTCGCCGGCCTCGACGCTCCAGCGGCCCGCCAGGTGCGGGGCGTCCAGGGTGTGGTCGACGGCGGTGACCTCGCGGTCGAAGAGGACGCCGTGGAGGCCGGGGTGGTGTTCGAGGATCTGCCGCAGCAGTCCGCCCTGGCCGCCGCCGACGTCGACGACGGTGCCGGTGGCGGGGAAGTCGTAGACCTCCGCGACGAGCGCGTCCGCGGGGGCGGAGAAGGCGGCCATCCCGGCGTCGAAGACCTTGCGGGCCGCGTCGTCGGACTCCAGGTAGGCGAAGTACGGGGCGCCGTAGAAGCGGGGGAAGGACGGCTCGCCGGTCCGTACCGTCTCCGCGAGACCGCCCGAGGTCCGCCGGTACATATCGTCCGTGATCATGACGATGCCGGGGTGCTGGGAGCCGGGCACGCCGGTACGCAGCAGCGCCGCCGCGGGGGTGAGGTGGAAAGCGCCCTCGTCGTCCTCACGGAAGACACCGCGCGAGGCGAGGAACCGCAGGACGCGGCACAGGTGGGCGCCGCGGGTCCCGGTGCGGCGGGCCAGCTCTTCCGGGTGGAGCGGGCCGTCGGCGAGGTGGTCGGCGACGCGGTATTCGACGGCGGTGCGCAGGGCGGCCGACGCGAGGTGGCCCAGGGCCATGTCGACCAGCAGCGCGGCGTCGGCCGCGGTGGTGGTGGCGGTGTCCACGCGGTTCATGGGGGTCAGCTCTCCAGTCTCAGGTCGGCCAGGTAGGTGGGCCAGGCCGTGGAGTCGTCCTGGTGGATGGCGTGCACGGTCCACGGGGTTCCGTGCGTGACCTTCTCCAGCCGCTCGGGCGGGCAGAACAGGAAGTCGAACCAGTCGGTGGCGGCGGTGCGGTGGCGTACCCGCATGCGGACGAACTCCTCGCCGCTGTGGGCGCGGGCGGTGTGCACCCCCTGCGGTGCCCGGGGGTCGGCCCGGGACTCCTCGGCGAAGGCCATGTTGGTGCCCAGCAGGCGGGCGCCGGGGCGGGCGTGCCGGGCCAGGCCCTCCAGGACGGCCCGGCTGTTCTCCTGGTCGCCGAGCAGTCCGAGGTTGGCGCCGAGCATCAGGAAGGTGTCGAACGTGCCAAGGTCTTCCGGGAGTTCGGACACGGATGCCACGTGCGCCTCGACGCCGCGCAGCCGTGCCACCTCCACGCCGCCGCGTGAGGTGTCGATGCCCACGACGTCCTTGCCGTCCCGGGCCAGCACGGAGCCGTGGCGTCCGGGGCCGCAGCCTATGTCCAGGATGCGGCCGGTGGCGCGCTCGCAGGCCATCCGGTCCACCGGCAGCCAGGTCTCGGGGCCGTGGAAGTAGTTCACGGCGTCCTCGGCGTAGATGTAGCCGTCGTCCATCTCGTAGACGAGGTGGGTGACGCCGGGCTCGGCGCCGCTCTCGTGGACGCAGCGGTAGGCGTCGCCGAACGGGTCGTCAGGCATGGTCATGGTGCTCCTCCGTGGCCGACCCGCACGCGGAGTGACGCGGCGTTCCCGGGCGGTCCAGGTATCCGGTGGACAGGAAGTGGTGCAGATAGCGGTCGAGCAGGCGCGCGTCGACCGGGGGGCACGCCAGTCCGCTGCCGGCCAGGGCGGTCTCGGCGTTCTCCCGGCCGATGGCGGGGAAGGTGCCCTCCAGGTACATCTCCTTGACGCTCATGGCGGACCCGTTGGCGCGGTCCACGCACAGGGAGACGAAGGGGGCGGTGGCGGCGGTGGGGTGCCGGGCGACGTGCCGGACGAGCTCGCCCACCCACCCGTCGTAGGGCAGGGTGCGGACGGGGAAGCCGGCCGCGCGCATCCGGTCGAGCATGTCGGTCAGCCGGGCCGGACGCGGGTTGGTGAGGTGGAGGACGCGCCCCGTCGCCCGCTGGTGGGTGGCGATGTGCGTCACGGCGTCCGCGAGGTGGTCCACCGGCACGAAGTCCAGGGGGAGTTCGATGTCGGGGGCGACGCCGGTCTCGGCGATCGTCTTGAACAGGGAACAGATCGCCGTCTCGGTGTTGCAGACGCCGCCGCGCTGCTCGCCGGTGACCTCGTAGGGACGGTGGATGGTCACCGGCAGACCCTGCCGGGCGGCGTCCTGCAGGACGCCTTCGGCCACCCATTTGCTCTCGCCGTAGCCCATCGTGATCCGGTCGGCGTGTGCGAGGGGCAGGTCCTCGGGGACGTGCCGTACACCGGCCGTGCCGAAGCCGGCCACGACGGCGATGGTGGAGAGGAAGTGCACCGGGACCCTGCGGGGCGCGGCCAGCGCGACGATCTCGCGGGTGCCCTGGACGTTCGCGGCCCGCAGCGCCTCGTAGGGGTAGAGGAAGTTGACCTGGGCGCCGTTGTGCACGATCAGGTCGAGGGTGCGGGACAGCTCTTCGGCGTGTGCGGGGGCCAGGCCCAGGGACGGCTCGGTCAGGTCGCCGGGGAAGCAGGTCACCCGCTGCTCCAGCCCCTCGGTGGGCAGGCCGTAGCGCTCCAGCGCGGCCCGGACCCGGCGGAGGGCGTGCGCCGCGTCCCGGGCCCGTACCGGGCAGTGGACGCGGGCCTGTGTGCGGTGCAGCATCCGGTGGAGGAGGAAGGCGCCCACGAAGCCGCTGGCGCCGGTGAGGAGGATGTGCGCGGGCCGCTCCCACCGGGGCTCGGGGCCCTGGGCCGGCGGCAGGGTGAAGCCGAGGCGGGCCTCGGCCGCGAAGTCGACGGGGTCGCCGGAGGGGGTGGCCCGGCCGGTGCCGCCGGTGTCGCGGACGTCCCGCACCGCCTGGGTGAAGTCGTGCAGGGTCGGGCGGTCGAGCAGGCCGCGCACCAGAGTGCTGCCGTGTTCGGCTCCGATGCCGAACACGGCGAGGGTACGGGTGACCACTTGGGCGGCCAGCAGGGAGTCGCCGCCCAGGCCGAAGAAGCTGTCGTGCGCCGCGGGTCGTATCCGCAGCGCCAGCTCCCATATCCCGGCCACGGCCTCCCGCATACCGCCCGCCGCGGCGGGGGCGGGGTCCTCGTGCGGCCGGCCGAGCTCGCGGCGGTCCACCTTGCCGGTGGCGGCGACCGGCAGCCGGTCGTACTCCAGCAGCCGCGCGGGCACGGCCGGGGCGGGCAGCCACGCCGCCAGGTCCCGTCGTACCGAGTCGACCGGCACCGGGGTGCCGGCGACCGCGCCGGTGACATGGGCGATCAGGTGCCCCTCGCCGTCCGGGTGGCGGACCGTCTCGACCGCGGCCTCGGCGATGGCGGGGTGGGCCCGCAGCCGGGCCTCGACCTCCTCCAGCTCCACCCGGTGGCCGCGCAGCTTGATCTGACGGTCCGTCCGCCCGCGGTACTCCAGGAGCCCCTCCGTGTTGCGCACCGCCCGGTCGCCGGTGCGGTAGAAGCGACCGGGCCGGGGCGTGTCCATGACGGGGAAGGAGGCGTCGACGAAGCGCTCGGCGGTGCGCCCGGGGTCGTTCACGTACCCCAGGGCCAGGCCGTCGCCGCCCACCCACAGCTCGCCCTCCTCGCCGGGCGCCGCCAGGGTGCCGTCCTCCCGTACGACGTGGGCGGAGGCGTACGCGACGGCACTGCCGATGGGCACGGTGACGGCGTCCTCGGGCAGGTGGTCGAGGACGTGGACGGTGGAGACCACGCTGTTCTCCGTCGGCCCGTACAGGTTGGCCAGCACGGTTCCCGGGCACGCCGCCCGCACCTTGCGGACCAGGTCGGCGTCGAGGGCCTCACCGCCGGCGGAGGCGTAGCGCAGGGTCCGCAGCGTCTCGGGCCGGGTGCGGGCGATGAGGTGGAACACGCTGGTGGTGAGGTAGGCGACCGTCACCCGCTGTGCCAGCAGGACCTGTTCCAGGGCCGTGGGGCTCAGCAGCACCTCGCGGTCGACGAGCACCAGTGCCGCGCCGCCCAGCAGCGCCGACCAGATCTCGATGGTGGAGGCGTCCGAGGACAGGCCGTAGGCGTGCAGCACCCGGTCGCCCGGGCCGGGCCGGCCCAGTGCGGGTTCGGTCAGGGCGAGGCGGGCCACCCCGCGGTGCGGGATCGCGACGGGCTTGGGGCGGCCCGTGGTCCCGGACGTGAACATCACATAGGCCGGGTCGTCGGCCGTGCTTCCGGCGGGTGCCCTCGGAGCGGCCCGGGGGACGTCCGCGGCCGGGGCTTCGGCGGCGGCCGCCCGGGGACCGCCGCCCAGTTCGAGCCGGGCCCGCAGGTTGCGTATCCGGCAGGTGCTGCCCGGCAGCACGACCGCCGCGCGTACGCCGGCGTCCTCGGCCATGGCCTGGAGCCGGGCCGGGGGGTGGGTGTCGTCCAGCGGTACGTAGGCGGCGCCCGCCTTGAGGACGCCCAGGAAGGCCACCAGCGCCTCCGGCGAGCGGGTCCCGGCCACGCCCACCGCGTCTCCCCCGCGTACCCCGGCGGCGTACAGTCGGTCCGCCAACGCGCCGGACCTGTCGCCCAGTTCACGGTAGGTGAGGCTGTGTTCGCCGTACCGCGCCGCGAGGGCGTCCGGCCGCCGCGCGGCCTGTTCCTCGAAGAGCTCGTGCAGGCGGCCGGTACGCCATGTCGTCGCGCCCGCTTCGTCGGCCCGGACCATGTTCCCCGCCATTCCTTCTCTCACCGCCCGGTCAGGAGAACTGCGCGGCGAACGCGGCGAAGTCCGCGGTGCGCCAGCGCTCGGGACGCATGCGGATGGTGATGTCGTCGTCCAGCTGACCGAGAGTGGATTCCAGGTAGGCGGGGGCCGTGTCCGCGTCGAGGTAGCGGTGGGCCAGCGCGGACCGCTCGTCGGGGTCCACGCGGTCCTCCACGGAGGTCACGGGCCCGTCGACGCTCACATAGCGGTAGGGCGGGGTCTCGTGCTGGACGCCGAGGCTGAACCGTCCCGCCTGCTGGATCCTGCGCGCCTTCAGCGAGGTGCGCCCGGTGAGCACCACGACCTCGCCGCCCGGTTCGTACGCGTACCAGACGGGCACCAGGAGCGGGGCGCCGCCCTCGGGCGCCTCGATGCCCAGCATCCCGACGCGCGCCTCGGCCAGGAACGCCTCACGCCCTTCGACACTCATGGCCAGCGACACGGTGGCACCTCTCGCGATGGTTGTTGATCATTGCGAGGAATATGCTCACGGGTCGCGAACCAGACATTCCCTAGTTTTCGCGGTTACGTCCCTTCGGGGCGCACGGGCGCCGTCCGCCCCCTCGTCGAGCCTCGCCGCCCCTGCCGCGCACGGGCGCGCCGGGACGTGGTGGTGCCACCGGTCGCTGATCGGCCACCGCCGACGGGACGCGCCGTTGACAGCGGCGAGCCGGTACCGCGTACGGCGGCGGGGCCGGCGCCCGGCTCCGTCCGACCGGCGCCGGGCGTCGCGCACGGTTCGTTGCGTCATCAACCGCGTGGTCACAGCGGGTGCCCGGACCGGCGCGGACCGGGTCGGACGATCGGGGGACAGGGGGCCTCCCGGCCGTCCCCCGAGTGTCCGATGGCAGCACGGCCCGAACCGGCGGAAAGTCGAAGGAGAGGACCTCCGCGGGAAGGGAGCCCCGCCGTGCCCACGCTCACCACCCACCGGAGCAATCTCGTCCTGGCGGTCTGCTGCCTCGCCATCGTCATGGTCGGCGTCGACATCACGGCGTTGAACGTCGCCCTCCCCGCCATGGAGCGGGATCTCCACGCCTCCGTCTCCGGGATGCAGTGGGCCATCGCGGCCTACAGCCTCGCCATGGCGACGCTGATGCTCTGCGCCGGATCGACCGGTGACCGGATCGGGCGCAAACGGGTGCTGGTGGCGGGCATCGTGGTCTTCACGGTCGCCTCGGTGCTGTGCGCGCTCGCGCCGTCCCTGTCCGCCCTGATCGGCTTCCGGATCCTCCAAGGCGTGGGGGCCGCGGGGCTGAGCCCCGTCGCCATGGCGATCGTCGCGAACGTCTTCCCCGGCAAGCAAGAGCGGACCCGGGCCATGGGCCTGTGGCTGGGGGCCTACGGCATCGGGCTGGCCCTCGGGCCCGTGGTCGGTGGGGTGCTGGTGGACGCCGTCGGATGGCGGTCGGTGTTCTGGCTGAACGTCCCGCTGGGGATCGTCGCACTGGTGATCGCGCTGCTCCGCGTGCCGGAGTCGCGGGCCGAGCGGCCGCGCCGGCCGGACCCGGTGGGTCAGCTCCTGGTCATCACCCTGCTGGGGCCACTGGCCTACGGGATCATCGAAGCGCCGCGCGCGGGCTGGACGGCGCCGCACGTCATCGCCTGTTTCGCGGTCACCGTCGTGTCGTTCGTCGCCCTGCTCGCCTACGAGCGCCGCCGCGCCGAGCCGCTGATCGAGCCGGCGTTCTTCCGCGACGCGCGGTTCAGCGGCGCGATCGCCTCGCTGGTGGCCGTCTTCGGGACGTTCGGCGGGTTCTTCTTCCTCACCGCCCTCTACCTGCAGAACCCGCTGCGGATGTCCGCCTCGGAGGCGGGCCTGTGGATGCTGGTGCCCGCCGGCTCCCTGGCCGTCTCCTCCGTGTGCGCGGCCGGACTCGCCCGGCGGTACGGCGCACGGCCGCTGATGGTCGGGGCGGGTGTGGTGCTGGCGGCGAGCGGGATGCTGATCGCGCTCTTCACCGGCGACTCGTCCCGGGTCATGATCGTCGTCGAGTACGTCCTCTTCGGGCTGGGCGTCGGCCTGTCGACCCCGCTGATCATCACCGCCGGCGTCTCGGGGCTCCCCTCGGACCGGGCCGGGCTGGCCTCGGGAATGCTGACCACCTTCGGCCGTTCGGCCTTCGCGATGGGTGTCGCCGCCCTCGGCGCGATCCTCAACGCCGGTCTGCACGGCGCCCCGTTGACCGATGCGGCCGCCTTCACCTCGGCGGTACGGCCCGCCTGGTGGATCCTCACGGCGGGCGGCGTGGTCGCCGCCCTGCTGGGCATCCTGGTCACGAGGGAGCGGGCGGCTTCCCCTCCGGGGCCGTCGCCCGCCCCCTCGGCCGAGCAGCACGTCAGCGGCAGGCCGGGCCCCGCCGAGCGGAACGGCTGACCCGCGGTCGCCCGGCCACCGGGGCGGAGCGCCAAGGGCTTCCCGGTCGACTGCCTCGGCCATAGTCCCGCGGGCGGCCGGCGGCGCAGCCGTTCGTCAGCGTTCGAGGCGCCCCCGCGGCCTCGCCCTCACTTCTGCGACTCGGCCAGCAACCGCAGTGCCCGCTCCTTCAGTTCGGGGCCGGCCTTCGCGGCGTTCCCGGCGTCGAAGGGAGGGCGCGGGTCGTATTCGATGGCCAGCTGTATCGCCTCGGCCGTGCTGTCGCCTGCGATCAGGGACGCCAGGTACAGCGCCATGTCCAGCCCCGCCGACACCCCCGCCGCTGTGATGATCTTCCCTGACCGCACATACCGTTCGGGCAGGTAGGTGACGTCGTAGTGGGTGCGGAGGTAGTCGGCGGAGGCCCAGTAGGTCGTCGCCTGCCGGCCGTCGAGCAACCCGGCCGCCGCGAGCACGAGCGAGCCGGTGCACACGGACGTCGTCCACCGGCTGTGCCGGTCGATCATGCCGATCCAGCGCAGGAGTTCCTTGTTCCGCATCGCCTCCACCGTGCCGCGATTGCCGGCGCCGGGAACGAGCAGCACGTCCAGGCGGTCGACGTCGGCGATGCGCCGTTCGGCCATGACGGCCACGTCGCCGGTGTCGGTGCGGACGGGCCCCCGCTCCTGGGCGATCATCGTGACGGTGGCGCCCGGCAGCCGGGAGAGGACCTCCGCGGGGCCGGTGGGATCCAGCAGGCTGTAGCCGTCGTACAGCAGGATGCCGATGTCCGGGCCCTTGCCGACCGCCGGTGACCGCCGCGCGGCCCGGGCGGGTCGCGCGAGGGCGGTGCCGGCCGCGCCCGTCGTGGCGAGCGCGGCGCCGGCGGCGGCCCCGCGCATCAGGTTCCTGCGTGTCGTCGTGTGTCTCATGGCAGGGAAGTCTTGTGCCCTTGGGGGACACGCGGTCGTGGCATGTCCGGCATCTTGCGGATCGTGTCCCCGCCGCATCCATAGTGGTCCACGAATGCCTGACGAAGCGTCTGCGGCGACTTGAACCCGCAACGCCGCGCGATCGCGGCCAGCGACAGCCGGCTCGACCTCACCAGATGCGCGGCCGCCTCCGTACGGGCCTCCCGTACCGCCCGGGCCGGTGTCGTACCGAGGTGTTCGGTGAACAGCCGCGTCAGATGCCGGGTGCTCACCCCCGCCCGGGCCGCCAGCGCGCCCGGGGACAGGTCCTCGGCCAGGTGGCCGGCGATATGGCCCGTGAGGTCCCGCACCAGCCGGTCCCCGGGCGGCGGGGCGGTCAGGAACATGCTGATCTGCGCCTGGTCCGCGGGCCGGTGAAGGTAGGAGACCAGCTCCCGGGCCACCGCGCGGGCCAGCGTGGGCCCGTGGTCGTCCTCGATCAGCGAGAGCGTGAGGTCGAGCGCGCTCGTCACCCCCGCCGAGGTGTAGACGTTCCCGTCGCGGATGTGGAGGGGCCCTACGTCCACGGCCACATCAGGGTACCGGGCCGCGAGCCGCTCGCCGTATCCCCAGTGCGTCGTGACCCGCCGGTGCTTCAGCAACCCCGCCGCGGCCAGCACGTAGGTGCCCGTGCACACCGAGGCGACGCGGCGGCTGCTCCCGGCCAGCCGCCGCACCTGCGTCAGCAACCGCTCGTCCGCCGACGCCTCCTCGAAGCCCGCGCCACCGACGACGAGCAGGGTGTCCAGCCGCCCCGTCACCGCCTCCAGACCGCGCCCGGCCCCCAGCACGATCCCCGCCGAGCTACGGGCCGCACGACGGCCGAGAGTGCCGAGCTCAATGGTGTACGGCGGGGAGGCGCCGTACCGGTTGGCTATGTCCAGCGCGCCGCTGGGGCAGGCGATGTCGAGGATCTGCGCGTCGTCGTAGGCGACGATCAGAACGCGCCGTCGGTTGTCCATGGCCCCGATCCCATCAGATGAGGGCTTGAACAGGGGGGCGCGGGCCCGCGTCCATCGCCGTCTTCTCCCCCCCCCGGCCGTACGCCGCGCGGGGCAGCGGGCCGGATCCACGAACTGCGCCCAAGCCGTGCCCGAGGGGGCGCATGACGGTCGTGCGCTTAGGCCGTTGTGCGTGGCGGTCTACGGGAAGGCGCAGCACATGTCCGGTTCCAGGGGTGTACGGAGCCGAGTACAGCGGCCACCCTTGAGCGACGCCCGAGGGGCGGCCATGGGGAAGGACACCACATGATCGTTCGCTTGAACCGTCGGCTGGGAGTCTTGAGTGCGCTGGTCGCGAGTGCCGCGCTCGCCCTGACCGGGGCAACGGCTACGGCAGCGCCGTCAACGGCGACACGAGCCGGCCCCCTCTTCAGCCTACGGAACGCGGCTGACCCGAACGGGAACAAGTGCGTGGGACTGGCGAACAACGGCAGCACCGCCAACGGGACGATCCTTGTCCTGTGGGACTGCCACCTCAACTTCGATCAGTGGTGGTACAGAGGCGATGACGGCGTTTCCCTGCGCAGTAACGCCTCCGGCTATCCGCAAGGCAAATGCATAGGGCTGGCGGACAACGGCAGCGACAGAAATGGCACGCGCCTCGTTCTGTGGGACTGCCACCTCCACCCCGATCAGTGGTGGCGGATGCAGGATCTGGGTGACGGCACCGCTGCCCTCGTGTCCGCGGCAGGCCAGAACAAGTGCGTGGGGCTGGCGAACAACGGCAGCACCGCCAACGGGACTCCGCTGGTCCTGTGGGACTGCCACTTCCACCCCGACCAGCGGTGGTTCACACGTTCGTAGGCCCGGTCCCTCGGAGACGGCCCGTCGGACCCGTCAGTCTCGTCGGCGAGACGACCCGTGGGGCAGGCCCTAACCCCGCCCCTCCCGTCGTCGCAGGCGGGACCGTACGATAAGTGATAGAAGACCAGCGACTGGTTGACGCTGGCCGCCGCGGCGACGGACCGGGCGGAGGTCTTGGCGATGCCCTGTTCGGTGAGGGTCCGCGGCGCCCCTTCGAGCAGCTTGGCCCGGGTGTCCTCGCTCACGCGCGGGCTTCTTCCCGCACCGGCCGCAGGCCCGCCCGCGGCTCGACTCCATGGGTGTAGGCGGCGGTGAAGGAGCCGCGGTAGCCGAAGAGCGGTCCGAAGCGGCGGTTGGTGACCCGTACCTCGATGCGGAAGCGTTCCGCCGCCTCGTCGTAGGACTCGCGGACGACGGCGTCACCGGCGACGAGCGCGGGCACCCGGGCGTCGACCGGGCCCTCCCGGAAGCGGTGTTCCCCGGAGCGGATGACCAGTGCCCCGGTGTCGTCGGCCGTGAAGTGCAGATCGGTGGCGAGGTGCTGGTGCGTGCCGAGGTAGTCCACGACGCAGCCCCGTTCGCGGCTGAAGACCATGGTGGCGTCGAACCGGCGCGGCCGGTCCGGGAAGGCGAAGGTCCGCACGAAGGTCACGGTCTCCCGCCCGTAGGCGTCGCGGTAGGGGACGTTCTCGATGGTGAAGGGGATGTTCCGGCCCGCGCGCGGGTCGAATCTTAGAGCTGTTTGAGCGATCGCTCAAGAGGGGGTGTCGTCACAGCGGGCGGGGGCCTCGGCAGGCCGCACCGACGGGCCGTCAGGCACCGGCGGCAAGACCGTCGGACACCTGCGGCAAGGCGGGAGTCACCGCCCGGAAAGGGTTTGCCCGGCGAACGGAGCCATGACAGCATCCTTGACGCACACGCTGTCGCGTCAACGGCGACCACCGGCGAAGCCGGGTCCGGCGAGGACGGCCCGGCCAGGGAGAGGTAGCCCGCCCATGAGTCCCCACGTTCCCGCGGACCCGACCGTGCTGCACCCGATGCCCCAGCACCCACGGGTGGTACTGCTCAAGCCGCTGGTGAAGTCCCCGCTGATCGAGGTCGGGGAGTACTCCTACTACGACGACCCGGACGACCCGACCGCGTTCGAGACGCGCAACGTGCTCTACCACTACGGGCCGGAGAAGCTGATCATCGGCAAGTTCTGTGCGCTGGGCACAGGGGTCCGGTTCATCATGAACGGCGCCAACCACCGCATGGACGGCCCCTCGACCTTCCCCTTCCCCACGATGGGCGGCTCGTGGTCCGACCACTTCGACCTGCTCACCGGCCTGCCGAACCGCGGGGACACCGTCGTCGGCAACGACGTCTGGTTCGGCTACGGCGTGACGGTGATGCCCGGTGTACGGATCGGGCACGGCGCGATCGTCGCTTCCGGCGCCGTGGTCACCGCCGACGTGCCCGACTACGGGATCGTCGGCGGCAACCCCGCCCGTGGCGTCCGCGCCCGGTACGGCGACGAGGACGTCGCCCGGCTGCTGGCGGTGGCCTGGTGGGACTGGCCGGCGGAGCACATCACCGAGCACATACGGACGATCATGTCGGGTGACATCGCCACCCTGGAGGCCGCCGCCCCGGACGACAGCCGGGCGTGAGACGGGCGCCCACCGGCCCAGCGGCATCGGCGGGAACGCACCGTAGGGGCGCGCGGGTTCCCCGTATGCCCGTCCGCACTCGACGCGTACGCGGCCGCCCGTTGTACTGGGATCAGCATGTCCGGTCCGTCCGCGGCGCCGGGGGCACCGTGTGTTCCGCCCTCGGGCCACCGGCCCCTCGAACGCATGATCACCCGGTCCCAGGCCGGACACCACCCCGGAGGCGCCCCATGAGGATCCACCTGACCAGCGTCTTCGTCGACGACCAGGAAAAGGCCCTGCGTTTCTACACCGAGGTGCTCGGCTTCGTGAAGAAGACCGAGGTCCCTCTGGGCAAGGACCGCTGGCTCACGGTGGTCTCACCGGAAGACCTCGACGGGACCGAACTGCTGCTGGAGCCCGACGGCCATCCCGCGGTGAGACCGTACAAGACGGCGCTGGTCAAGGACGGCATCCCGGCCGCCTCGTTCGCCGTGGCGGACGTACCCGCGGAGTTCGACCGGCTGCGCGGACTCGGGGTCCGCTTCACCCAGGAGCCGCTGGAGGCCGGCCCGGTCACCACGGCGGTCCTGGACGACACCTGCGGCAACCTGATCCAGATCATGCACAGCAAATAGGATTACCGTTCATGGCCTGAAATCGATCGGTTCCGCGCTCATACAGCCATCCGACCCGCTGCCGGACACGGGTGGGCGGGCTACCGCCTCGACGTCAGGGAATGTCCAACCGGACGAGCGCCGGCAACAGCGCCTCGCGTACGGGCCATGAGCGCTGCGCGGCGAGGATCAGCCGGGCGGTGGCGCGCGGCCCGATCGCGTAAGGGCCGATGCTCCGCACCGTCACCGCGTGCCGTTGCCCGGTGTCGCCGAGGCGCAGGGCGGACGGTCTGATGGCGCCGCGCAGGGTGGGGAAGCGGAATGTCCCGCCACGGGTCAGGGCGTACGGGGCCAAGTGGGCGGTGACGTGGGGCAGCGTGTCGAAGAGCAGCACGCTCCGCGGAAAGCGGCGGACGCAGAGGCGGATGAGGGCGGCGGCCTGGGGCGGCCGAAGGTACATGAACAGGCCCTGCGCCGCGATGAGCGAGGGCGGCCGGGCGACGGCGTGGTCCGTCCACCGCGGGTCGGTCACGGAGCAGGCGACGGCGTGCTGCCGCGGTCCGTGCGGCAGGACCGCGCGGCGTAGCTCGATCACCTCGGGCCGGTCGACGGAGAGCCAGTGCGCCGTGCCGTTGTCCGCGCGCCAGAACTGCGTCTCCAGCCCCTCCCCCAGGGCGATCACCGTGGCTCCGGGGTGGCGCCGCAGAAAGCGCGTCGTCGCGGCGTCGTACATGCGGGCCCGCCGGGCGAGGTACTGCTCGGCGACATGGTGCGGCCGGCCGAACCACGCCTGGAAGGGCCAGTCGCATCGGTCGGTGAGTTCCACGGCCGCGGGATCCGTGAGGAGCGGGGGGTCGCGGCGGGCGGCGGCCGCCCGGTGGTACAGAGTCCACAGGGACGTCTGCGCAACGGGTGCCAGGGCATGCGGGGCAGGGCGCTGCGAGGGGCCGCGTTCCCCGTCGTGGGACCACATCCGCGGGGTTTACCCGTACGGAGGGCGGATGACCCGTAGGTCGGCCCGACGAGGGAACGGGCGAACGCGCGAGCGGGTGCGCGGTGGGGTCCGCGGGAGGCGCGCCACCGACGAGGAGACCGACCGCCACCCGGAGAACGCCGCCACCGGACGCCTCGTCCTCGCCACCGCCCGATGGTCTCCGCGTGGGGGCGCCGCCCGCAACGACCCCGGGAGCGCTCGCCCAGGCGCGCTGGGCCGCCCCACACCACCCTGACCTGCCGACAGGGAGGTGGCGACGCCGCTCAGTCCATCAGCTCCGGCGCGAAGTAGTCACGCAGTCGAGCGATCTTCCCGTCGCGGACGCGGAAGATCTGGACCAGCGAGACGGTCACGTCGTCCCCATCCCCGTCCCCGCCCCCGTCCCCGTCGAAGACCGTGTCGATCTCGGCGATGAAGACCTCGGGATCGGCGGTGGTGTGCAGAACGTATCCGGACTTCTCGACGTTCGGCGCACGGCCGTCCTTCCCCTGGCCCCGGTAGTACGCCGCCATCGCGCTACGGATCTCCTCGCGGCCCACCAGCTTCCTCGGGAAGGCGGCGCCGGCGGGCATGAGCGGCGCCTCGAAGACGCCGTCCGGGGTGAAGTTCTCGGCGAGGGCATCGGCGTTCCGGGTGAACGCGCCGGCGCGCACATGGCTCTCGAAGATCTCCTGCGGGGTTCGGGACATGAGCGGCCTCCCTGGGCTCGGGCACGGAGGACCACATCATCACAGCGGTGCCTCCGGGAAGGTGGTTTTCGGGGAACGATCACACTCCGCCGGATCGGTGGGCCGCCGCGCCCGGAAACATGGCGAGCCCGGAGACATGGCAAGCCCGGCCGCCGCCTCGGTCCAACGGGAGGCACTTCCACGACACGGCAGACGGATTGCCATCGAGATCGACACCTTCGGTGCAAACTGTGTCCATATTTGCGCCCATATGAAGGAAGCCCACCATGTTCATGGCTACCCGGCTTTTCGACCCACGGGGATGACCGGGCCCACCGCGGGTACGGTGCCGGCGCTGGAACTGGACGACATCCAGGGCACCGTGCTGCGCCGCCGCCCGGACGACTATCACGGCGTCTATCTGCTGTACCGGATCGACGACCCGGCCGCGACGAAGCGGTCCCTGCGCGAGGTCCTGCCGAAGATCACCAGCGCGGCGGACTGGGAGCTGCCCCGCCCGTACACCCTCAACGTCGCCTTCACCTACCGGGGCCTGGCCCGGCTGGGTGTGCCGGAGGACTCGCTCGCCTCCTTCTCCGAGGAGTTCCGGGCCGGCATGGCCGCCCGCAAGGAGGTGCTCGGCGACCTCGGCGCCAACGATCCCGGCAACTGGCTCCCTCCACTGGGCGGGGCCGATGTGCACATCGGCGTAATGATCATCGCGAGGGCCCCCGAGGGACTGCGCGAACCCGTGGACGCGGCCGGCCGGCTGGCCGGGGTGAACCTGGTCTACCGGCTCGACGTCGGTGTCCCGGTCACCGGGCGCGAGCACTTCGGGTTCCGGGACGGGATCTCCAGTCCACACCTGCTCGGCAGCACCGACGCGCCGCTGCCCGGTCAGGACTCCGTCCAGCCCGGTGAGTTCCTCTTCGGCTACCCGGACGAGTCCGGGACCCCGCCACCGGGTCCGGCCCCGGAAGTCCTCGGCCGCAACGGCTGCTACTTGGCCTTCCGCCAGATGCACGCGGACGTCGCCGCGTTCCGCAGATACCTGCGCGACAACGCCTCCTCCCCCGAGGCCGAGGAACTGCTCGCGGCGAAGTTCGTCGGCCGCTGGCGCAGTGGTGCGCCGCTCGCGCTGGCCCCGGACCACGACGATCCGGAACTGGGCGCCGACCCCATGCGCAACAACGACTTCCGCTACCACGAGGACCCGCGGGGGCTGCGCGTCCCGCGCGGCGCGCACATCCGGCGCGCCAACCCGAGGGACGGCCTCACGGACACCGTGGTCGCGGTCAACATCCACCGCGTGCTGCGGCGCGGTGCCGCCTACGGCCCGCCGCTGCCCGACGGGATCCTCGAGGACGACGGTGCGGAGCGCGGGATCATCTTCGTCTTCCTGGGCGCCAGCCTGTCCCGGCAGTTCGAGTTCGTGCAGCAGGTGTGGCTCAACGACGGCGACTTCGCCGGCCTCGGCGCCGAGCGGGACCCGCTGATCGGCGACAACGACGGCACGGGCGTCCACACCGTCCCGGCCACGCCGGTCCGCCGCAGGCTCACCGGGCTGCCCCGGTTCGTGACCGTGCGCGGCGGCGAGTACTGCTTCCTGCCCGGCCTGACCGCGCTGAAGTGGCTCACCACGCTGCCCGACACGGCCGCGAAGCCCGCCACCACCCCACCCACATCGATGCCGGAGAGTGACAGGTGACATCACCGGAGCTGGACTTCACCCCTGTGCGGTACGCGCCCGACATCGCGCCACCGGAACCTGATCTCGATCGGAGCATGCGTCGGATCATCGAGGTCATCGAGGACTTCGAGCGGGGTTCGGTGGAGGGCGAGGGCCGCGCGGTCCGCTTCGCCCACGCGAAGGCGTACGGGCTGGTGCGCGGCACGTTCGAGATCCTCGACGGCGTCCCGCCCGAGTACGCCCAGGGCGTCTACGGCAGGCCCGGGACGCACGACGCGCTGGTCCGCTACTCCAACGGGCTGTCCCACCTGGGCGCCGACCGGATGCTGGGCAACATCGTGGGCATGGCGACCAAGGTGTTCGGGATGGAGTCCACCACCACCCTGCCCGACGAGGCCATGAGCCGCACCATGGACTTCAACATGATCAACGGGCCCGTCTTCTTCTGCAACACGGCGGCGCACTACACATTCCTGGCGAAGCTCTTCATCGACCTGCCGAAGTACCGGCAGAGCGGCCGCCGGGGCAACCACCAGATGTTCCACGACTGGGTCACCGGGTACGGCACGCTGCCCGCGTCCGAATGGGCCTGGGACGAGCTCGGCGCGATGCTCCGGCTGGGCGAACGGGCCCGGTGGCAGAACCTCCTCCTCTCCTCGTTCTTCTCGATGGGAGCGGTGCGCCACGGCGACTACGTGGCCAAACTGCGCATCCGCCCCACGGACGACTCGGCCGCCCGCGTACGGACCCGCGGCCTCGACCCGACGGGCCGGGACGAGGTCTTCCGCCCCGCCCTGGTCGGCGAACTCGCCGGGGCGGAGCACGAGTTCGACTTTCAGGTGCAGCTGTGCGCGTCCCTGGAGACCATGCCCGTCGACGACCTCACCGTCGAATGGGAGGAGCACGAGTCCCCGTTCGTGACCGTCGCCAGACTGCGCTTCCCCCGCCAGGACATCGGCGGCGAGGAGAACCTCGCCGCCGCCGACGCGCTCTCGTTCACACCGTGGCGTTGCCCGCCCGAGCACGTACCGCTCGGCTCGATCCAGACCGTCCGCAAAGAGGTGTACCGGCACTCGTCGTCGCTGCGCCACCGGCTGAACGGTCAGCACCGCGCCGAGCCGGCCTCGGCGGCGGACGTGCTTCCCGACCGGTCCTGACGCCTCCTCGAAAAGGAAACCCGGATGTACGACTTCGATCCGTCGACCTATCAGCCGATCTCCCCGGACGTACCGGTCGAGGAGATCGCCAAGAACTTCCAGCACCCCCGCACCCAGACCGACGGAGTCGGCCTGCGGGCGGTGAACCGGTCCGAGTTCACCCTGCTGGCACCGGTCATCCAGCCGACCGGACCCGCCGTCTTCCTGGAGCGCGCCGAGAAGGCGTGCATCGAGGCGCCGTACTGGGAGAACCGTCTCGGGACCGTCCACGACCTGCGTGTCGCGCTCGTCGACGACGGCCGGCAAGTGCTGTTCTGCGCCACCTACAGCGACGAGTTCAAGCCTTACGTCATCGACGTCATCCGCTTCGCCACCCCTTGGATCGACTACATGTTCACCGACGTCGCGGTCGGTTACCCGGGGCTGGCCTCCGACGAGGCGATCGGCTACATCACGAAGCACCAGGTGCAGGCCCATGTCTGGTACGGGGGACCGAACCCGGAGGCCAGTCCCAGGGACATCGCCAAGGGCCTCGCGGTGGCCTCCGCGTTCGACGGCCTTCTGGACGCGGCCCAGGGCTGACCCGTCTCCGGCTCCCAGGTGCTCACCGGCCCGGCGGGGCCTCGGGCACGCGAGCGTTACCGGCCCCCGGCACCCGCCGTCCGGGAGGAGCACCCACGGCGGTTTTGTATCGGATACGTATCAGGAAGCGCTTGATCGCCCATCGGATCCGCGCTCCCGCCCTCGGCGAAGGGGCCCGGCACAGGCCCGCGAAGAGCTGGAGAGCCCCGGCACCACCGGTCGCCCGATCCCGGCGACACCCGGCCTGACCTGGTACTCAGCGAACGAAGAGGAAAGGGAGGGGCCGCGGGAACCGGCGCCGCCGCTCCCCCGCGCGACGCGGTCGCCGCATCTGACGTCTGCCGTATCGTTCCCACAGGTCACCGATCGTGCGTACGACCGGGGCCCGTGTCCCGCCCGGACCATCCACGCATTCGTACAGGAGTTGCCTGCCCGTGTCCTCGTCCACCCCGGCCGGGGTCTCGTCGCGCCCTGTTCGCGTGCTGCTGGTGGAGGACGACGACCTGATGCGCCGGTCCTTCACCGTCGCCCTGGAGCGCTACGGCTACGGGATGAGGGCCGCGGCCGACGGGCTCACGGGGCTCGAACTCTTCCGGGACGAGCACTTCGACCTGCTGATCCTGGATGTGATGCTGCCCGGCCTGGACGGCATCGGCCTGTGCCGCAGGGTCCGGGAGACCAGCCTGGTGCCCGTTCTGATGATGTCCGCCCGCGGTGACGGGCTCGACGTCGTCGCCGGCCTGGAGGCCGGAGCGGACGACTACGTGGTCAAGCCGGTGGACACCTATGTCCTCGTCGCACGCATCCGCTCGCTGCTGCGAAGGGCGACCTACGCGCCCGCCCCGGGCCCCGGACACGGCGCGGTCGAGGGGCCGCCGTCCGAGGGCGGGATGCCGGCGTTCGGCGACCTGACCATCGACACCGCCGGTATGGAGGTGTTCGTCGCCGGGAAACCCGTGGCGCTGACCCCCACCGAACTGAAGCTGCTCCTCGAGTTCGCCGCCCACCCCGGCGTCGTACTGGAGCGGCACACCCTGCTGCGCAACGTCTGGGAGTACGGCTGGGACGGCGACAGCCGGGTCGTGGACCTGTGCGTGCAGCGGCTGCGCAAAAAGCTGGGGCGGGAGCGGATCGAGACGGTCCGCGGCTTCGGCTACAAGCTCAGGCGCTGAGGCCGGTGCGTCCGTTCCAGCGGCTCCGCCCGGCCCTCGCCTCCCTGCGGTGGAAGATCGCCGCGCTGGCCGCGGCCACGGCATGCCTGGTCATGGCCGTGGTGGGCGTCCTGGTGCACGTGTGGATCGCACAGGACATCCGCGACCGCGCCGAAGCGCAGGCGTTCAACACCGTCTACTCGGCCATGGAGGTCCACCGGCGTACCGGAACGCCGGCGGACGGCGCCGAGCTCGACCCGGCCGACCTGCCCGTAGCGCTGCGCCACCCGGCCGACGGCGACCGGCACACGGCCTACGACGGGCGCGTCGAGGGGAATCTGGGGCCGAGCGTCTGGGCCGCCCAGCGGACCGGCGGGCCGGACAGCCCGGTGCTCGCCGTCCGGGTCAACATGGGCCCGCAGCTCCACACCCTGCGCCGGCTCGACGTGATCATGACTGTCGCCTCGCTGCTCGCGCTCGCGGCGGCCGTGCCCCTGGCGGTCTACGGGGCCGGGCTGCTCGGCCGCCGGCTGCGGCGGGTCTCCGAGACCGCGGGCCGGATCGCCGCCGGGGACCTCGACGCCCGGACCGGACCCACCAAGGGCGGCGACGAGGTGGCCGACATCGCCGCGACCGTCGACCTCATGGCCGACAGCCTCGGCCACCGGCTGCGCACGGAGCGCCGGTTCACCGCGGACGTGGCGCATGAGCTGCGCACCCCCGTCGGCGGTCTGCTGGCCGCCGCCGACCTGCTGCCGCCCGGCGAGACGGAGGATCTGCTCCGGGCCCGGGTGCGCGATCTGCGCGGCCTGGTCGAGGACCTGCTGGAGATCTCCCGGCTGGACGCGGGCGCCGAACAGCCCGTACGCGCCCGGGTGCCGCTCGGCGCCGTCGTCTCCGAGGCCGTACTGCGCACCGGGTTCGATACCGAGGTCACCGTCACCGGGACACCGGGCGCCGAAGCCGACCGGGGCGGGGAGACCGTCGAAACCGACCCCCGCCGCCTGGAGCGGATCGTCGGCAACCTCGTCGCCAACGCCCACCGGCACGGCGACGCCCCGGTACGGGTCACCGTCGAGGGCCGTACGGTCGTCGTGCGCGACCACGGCGCCGGCTTCCCCCCGGACCTGCTGCTGCACGGCCCGCGCCGGTTCCACACGGGCGCGGCGGAGCGCGGCACGGGTCACGGCCTGGGCCTGACCATCGCCCTGGGACAAGCCCGGCTCCTGGGCGCCGAGCTGCGCTTCGACAACGCCCCCGACGGCGGCGCCGTCGCCACCCTGCGCCTGCCGGCCTGACCGGCCGGCCCCCGCCCATACACAACTGCCGCGAAGCGGAGCGGCCACCGATACACAGTGGCTCAGGCCCCGATACGTTCCCCCGGCACCCTTCGAAGTGCACCTTTCCGCACCGAAGAGGAGTCCCTGTGACCGCCGACCCCTTTGCCCCGCACGCGCTGCGCACGACGCCCGGGATCGCGGCCGCCACCACCGACCTGACGAAGGTCCACGGCAGCGGCGACACCCGGGTCGTGGCCCTGGACCGGGTCAGCATCGAATTCCGCGAGGGCGAGTTCACCGCGATCATGGGCCCCTCCGGCTGCGGCAAGTCCACCCTGATGCACTGCGCCGCCGGGCTCGACTCCCCCAGCTCCGGCTCCGTGCGCGTCGGCACCACCGAGCTGAGCGCTCTCGACGACCGGCAGCTCACACAGCTGCGCCGCGACCGGATCGGCTTTGTCTTCCAGGCGTTCAACCTGCTGCCGACGCTGACCGCGCTGGAGAACATCACGCTGCCGCTGTCCATCGCGGGGCGCCGCCCCGACCAGCAGTGGCTGGACCGTGTGGTCGCCATGGTCGGCCTCTCCCAGCGCCTCGGCCACCGGCCCGCGCAGCTGTCCGGCGGACAGCAGCAGCGCGTCGCCGTCGCCCGCGCCCTGGCCTCGCGCCCCGCGATCGTCTTCGGTGACGAGCCCACCGGCAACCTCGACTCCCGCGCCGGGGCCGAGGTCCTCGGCTTCCTGCGCGAATCGGTACGCGAACTGGGCCGGACCGTGGTCATGGTCACCCACGACCCCGTCGCCGCCGGCTACGCCGACCGCGTCGTCTTCCTCTCCGACGGCCGCCTGGTCGACGAGATGACCCGCCCCACCCCGGACCGGGTCCTGGACCGGATGAAGGCTTTCGACACCCGGGCACACACCGGCTGACCGCGCGCACCGGCCGACCGGTCCACGCGCCGGCCGACCGGCTCGCCCGCCGGCTGTTCCGGCCGTGCCGCACCCACCTCGCTCCCTCTCCCCCGTTCCCGAAAGCTGCCCATGCTGAGAACAGCCCTGCGCAACGCCCTGGCGCACAAGGCCCGTCTGGCCATGACCGTCCTCGCGGTCTGCCTGGGTGTCGCGTTCGTCTCCGGCACCCTCGTCTTCGCGGACTCGTCCGCCGCGGCCTACCGCGCGGCCGCGACCCGGAACTTCGCGGGCGTCGCGGTCACCGTGACCCCGAAGTCCCCGCCGCCGGGGGCCGCCGCGGACCGGTCCGCCGGAGTGCTCGACGACGCCCTCGCGCGGAAACTGGCCGGCGTCCCCGGCGTCGCCGCCGTACGGCCGTCGGTCGACGGTGTGGCCACCCTGAACGCCTCCGACGGCACTCCGCTGCGAGCCGACAAGGCATGGGCGCACCCGGCCGCCGCCTACGTACCCGGCGCGGACGGCAAGGACAGCCGCTATCCGCTGGTCAAGGGGCGCGCCCCCGCGAACAGCGGCGAAGTGGCCCTGGACAGCGGCACCGCCGCCGCGGGTCACTTCCGTACCGGCGACACGGTCACGCTCGCCGTCGACGGCCCGGTCATGACCAAGCGGCTCGTCGGCATCGTCACCACCGAGGACTCCCGGGTGACCGCCGGCGGCACCCTCGCCCTGTTCGACAAGGCGACCGCCCAGCACCTGTTCGCGACCCCGGGCCACTACACCGGGATCGACCTGTCCGCCGCGGCCGGCACCAACCAAGCCGAGCTCGCCGGCCGGGTCACCGCCGTACTCCCGGCCGACCGCGCGGAGGCCACCACCGGCAGCGCCCAGGCCGCCCAGCAGGCGACCAACGTCGAGACCATGACCCGGGGCTACAAGAAGATCCCGATGGTCTTCGCCGGGGTCTCCCTGTTCATCGGCTCGTTCCTCATCGTCAACACCTTCACCATGCTCGTCACCCGGCGCAGCCGTGAGATCGCGCTGCTGCGGGCGATCGGCGCCTCGCGCCGCCAGGTGGTCCGCTCCGTGCTCTGGGAGGCCCTCCTGGTCGGCCTCGCCGCGTCGGCGGCCGGTTTCGTGGCCGGCCTGGGCATCGCCTCCGTGCTGCCCGACATCCTGGGCACCAGCGCGGACCCGCTGCCCAGCGGCCCGCTGGTGATCGGGGTACGCCCCGTCGTGGCGGCGCTCGGCGTGGGCGTGGGAGTCACCGTGCTCGCCGCGTGGCTGCCCGCCCGCAGGGCGGCGAAGGTCGCGCCCGTCGAGGCGATGCGTACGGCCGGACAGCCGCCGTCGACCGCGCGGTCCCGGATCCGCGCCGTGGTGGGCCTGGCCCTGCTCGCCCTCGGCGCCGGTCTGCTGATCTCGCTCACGGGAGCGAAGGACGCCTCGGAGGCCAACCTGCGGAGCGCGATGTTCGGCTGCGCCGTCCTCGTCGTCGCCATGGTCGTGCTCGCGCCGCTGCTCGCCGGCCCCGTGATCCGGCTGACCGGACGCCTGACCGGCCGCTTCGGGCTCACCGGCCACCTCGCCCGGCAGAACGCGCTGCGCGACCCGCGCCGCACCGCGGCCACCGCATCCGCCCTGATGATCAGCACCGCGCTGGTCGCCGGACTCGCGGTCCTCGGCAGCTCCACCGGCCAGGCGCTCGACCGGCAGGCCGCGGCCGGCCTCGGCGCCGACTACGTGATCGGCACCCGCACCCCCACGCTCACCGTCGACCCGGCCGCCGTGCGACGGGTGACCGACACGCCCGGGGTGCGGACGGCGACCGCCGTCACCGACTCCACCGTGCTCCTCGGCGGCAGCAGCAAGGAGATCTCCGGCGTCGACCCCGGCACGGTGAAGGACGTCATGAGGCTCGACCTCACCAGCGGCTCCCTCGCGGACCTCGGGCCGGGCCGGATCGCCGTCTCCGGCACCGTCGCCCGGGAACACGGCGTGCGCGCGGGCGGCAAGATCAACGCCAGCATGGGCACGGGCGGCCCCGGCCGGGAGTTCAAGCAGTACACCGTCGCGGCCGTCTACAAGGACAACCCCATCGCCAAGGACGTGCTGGGCGCCCGCGCCGAGGTGGCGAAGCACAGCTTCACCCCCGGCTCCGTCCAGCGCGTCCTCGTCCGCACCGACGGGGGCACGGTCTCCAGGACCATCGAGGACCGGCTGCGCACCGCCGTCGGCGACAACCCGCTGCTGAAGGTGCAGGACCGGAAGGCAATCGTCCGCGAGGCCGCCGGCACCGTGGGCGAACTGCTCACCCTGATGTACGGGCTGCTCGTCATCGGCGCCGTGATCTCCGCGCTCGGCATCGTGAACACCCTGGCCATGTCGGTCGCCGAACGCACCCGCGAGATCGGCGTGCTGCGCGCCGTCGGCATGGACCGGGCGGGCATCCGGCGGATGATCCGGCTGGAGGCGGTCACGGTCGCCGCGTTCGGCACGCTCCTCGGCCTGGCGGGCGGTCTGTTCAGCGCCTGGGCGGTCGGCTCGCTGGCCAACGGCGCCATGACGGAGTACTCGCCGGCCCCGCCGTGGGGGACGCTGCTCCTCGTCTGCCTGCTGTCCCTCGCGATCGGCGCGATCGCGGCCGCCGTCCCGGCCCGCCGGGCAGCCGCCCTGAGCCCGCTGGAGGCCGTCGCGGACTCCTGACACGCGGCCACCGGCACCACTGCCGTACGGCTGGGACGCCCTCCTGAACAAGGGTTGCGAGGGCGGGCGTCAGATCTCCGGCGGCCAGTGGCGGAAGCCGGGCATCGCCCGCGCCCGCCAAGGACCCCACGGCGGCGGGGACGTCCCCGCCGCCGTGCCGTAGCCGGTCACCCGGCGTGCGCCGTCCACCGGGCGCCGGGCGCACCCGACACGGGAGAGTTGCTTCGCTTGCGCCGTACCGTGAGCCGGTCGGCTCCCCGGAAGTATGGGTCCTCCCAGTCGGAGGGAGTTCCCATGACGGCATACACGGTACGGGCGGCCCTTGCCGCCCTCGTCGCCGCGGCCACGCTGGCGGTCGCGGCCGGCCCGGGCGTCCCGGCGGCAGCGGCGGGTGCGCCCGCCGCTGCCGCCGGGCGCCACGAACAGACCCGGGCCGCCATGGACGCCGCCGTCGCGGGCGGCGTCCCCGGCGTCCTGGTGCAGGCTCACGACGCGCACGGCACCTGGCGCGCCGCCGCCGGGGTCGCCGACCTCGCCACGCGGCGCCCGCCGCTGCCCGGCGACCGGTTCCGGGCGGGGAGCATCTCCAAGACCTTCATCGCGACGGTCCTTCTCCAGCTGGCGGCCGAAGGCCGGCTGAGCATGTCGGACACCGTGGAGAAGTGGCTGCCGGGCACGGTCCGCGGCCACGGCCACGACGGCCGCGAGATCAGCCTCCGGCAGCTCCTCAACCACACCAGCGGCATCTACGACTACACCGAGGACCCCGCCCTGCACCTCCAGGGCAAGGACTATCTGGCCCACCGCTACGACACCTGGGAACCCGGGCAGCTCGTGGCGGTCGCCATGCGGCACAAGCCGAACTTCGCCCCCGGGACGAGCTGGGGCTACGGCACGACCGCGTACGTCCTCGCCGCGATGGTCATCGAACGGGTCACCGGCCGCACCTACGCCTCGGAGGCCGAGCGGCGGATCTTCAGGCCACTCGGGCTGTCCGCCACCGGCCTGCCCGGAACGGACACCCGGATTCCGCACCCGAGCGGGCGGATGTACACCAGATTCCCCGACGACCCGGGGCGAACGGTCCACGACATCACGGAGTTCAACCCCTCCTGGGCCTGGTCCGCCGGTGAGATCATCTCCAGCCCCGGCGACCTCGACCGCTTCTACGCCGCCCTGATGCGCGGCGAGCTGCTCCCCGCCGCCCAGCTCAAGGAGATGACGACCACGGTCCCCTCACCCGACTTCGGCGACGGCCAGGACGACGGCCTGGGGATCTTCCGGGCCACGTTGCCCTGCGGCACGGAGGTCTGGGGGCACACGGGCTTCATGCCCGGTTCGCAGAGCGTCGCCTACACCACCCGGGACGGGCGGCACCGCCTGGTGGTCAACTTCAACACCGACTGGGCCGGCGACACCGACGCGGCCGCGTACGTACTCCTCGCGGAGTTCTGCGGCACGGTCCCGCCGGCTTCGCCCGGCCGGTGAGCGCCGGGCGGGCGGTCATCGGCAGGCCGGCCGCCGGGCCGGTCCCCGATCGTCGCGCCGACTCCGCGGGACGTCCTTGACGAACACGAGCCCGTCGCTTCCCGCCAGGTGGGCCGGGTCGAGCGGGAAGTAACCGTAGTAAGGGGAGACGCGGGGAGGGGGCGGCGTGTCTTCGAGGGCGGCCGCCAGTCGGGGGGCGTCCACGACGCAGCTCTCCTCCGGGAGCGCGTACAGGAGTTCCTCGACGGTGCCGGGCGGCGGGGTGTCCACTCCCTGGTGACGGATCGTGCCGAGAGCCGTCGCCAGGAAGCCGTACCCGTCGCCCAGGCGGGCGCTCACGATCGCCCCGGCGCTCCACCACTCCAGCCGGTCGCCCATCAGCATCGCGCTCTTGTTCCGCTGGAGATGGAGGTTGTGGGCGTGGACCAGGGCCGGGCCCCGTTCGGCGACGGCGAGGAGGTTGTCGGCCATCATCCGGTCCCGCAGACCCACCAGCCGCGCCATACGGGCCGGTGACGTGTCGGCCATCCAGAAGTGGTAGCGCAGCAGACCGACGGCGGTGCGTCCGTACAAGCGCGCCCGGTCCCAGGCTTCCCGTGACGTCGCCGCGATCAGGTGCGGCGTCTGCGCGTCGAGCAGCGCCACCAGATCGTCGGCGAACAGCCGCAGTTGCCCGGCCCCGGCCGACCGCCCCACGGACCGGGCGGGGTCCGTCATCACGGCGGGATCGGTCCACCGGTCGTCGGCGCCGAGCAGGCGGTCGAGCGCTTCCCCGGTGCAGGGGAGCAGGCCGGCGTCCACCCGGGGTGCGAGAAAGCCGTGGAGCGCGGTGAGGGCCTGCCGGGGGCTCGCGGCGCCGGTGATCTCCAGCGGGCCGTCGAAGCCGGCGAAGCGGAGGCGCTCGGACGCGGGCCGGCCGTCGTTGTGGACGCGCATCCAGCGCACGAGTTCGCGATTGGCCGCGGACGCGCCGAACCCGTGGCTGAACCCGTGCTCCATGACGTCGTCGAGGGTGCCCGTGCCCGAGGTGACGTAGTCGTCCACGAGCAGGCCCGCCGTGCAGTCGCTCTCGATCGCGATCGTCCGGTAGCCCTCCTGCTCGACGAGCTGCCGGAAGAGGCCGTTGCGGAGGTCGAGCAAGGTGTCCTCGCCGTGGGTGGGTTCGCCCAGGGCGAGCACCCGTGGCCGGGCCGGGAACAGCCTCATGACGGCCGCGGCGTCGACGGGGTACGCGGTGTCCTTGATGTCGGTTGCCATGCCTTCAACGGTATCGTTGAACCTTCGGTTGAAACTTTTTCGCGATATCGGCAGGCCCATGGGACAAAACCTTCAAAGCGGTGAGCGGCTCAGACCGATCGACCTGGCGCGCGGGCACGGTCTGTCCACGCAGGCGGTCAGGAACTACGAGGAGGCCGGCATCCTTCCGGCCGCCGGTCGCACGCCCCACGGCTACCGCACCTACACCCCGCTGCACGCGGGCGCCCTGCGCGCGTTCCTCGCCCTGGTGCCCGGGCACGGTCACCCGACGGCGACGTCGATCATGCGGGCGGTGAACGAGGGCGCGGTCGACGAGGCGTTCCGCCTCATCGACGAGAGCCACGTCCAGCTCCTCGACGACCGCCGGACCCTGCGGGCCGTGGAGAGCGCCCTCCGCGACCTGGACACCACCACGGCGCCCGAGCCGGCGGCGGTATCCGGGCCCGGCGGCACGTTCATCGGGCCGCTGGCGGGGAAGCTCGGAATCCGGCCCGCGACGCTACGGAAGTGGGAGCGCGCCGGGCTGGTCCGCCCGCGCCGCGACTCGCGGACCGGGTACCGCGTCTACGACGAGCCGGACGTACGGGACGCCCGGCTGACCCACCAGCTCCGGCGGGGCGGCTATCTCCTGGAGCAGATCGCCCCGCTGATCACCCAGGTGCGTTCGGCCGGCGGGCTGGAGCCGCTGGAGGCCGCGCTGTGCGACTGGCGCGCCCGCCTGTCCGCCCGGGGACGGGCGATGCTGACCGGCGCCGCCGAGCTGGAGGCGTATCTCCGCGAACGCGGATGAGACTTCGCTCGCACCGAACCGGACATGATGGGCAACCCGCCCTACGGGCAGTGGCTCGCCGACCACCCCGGCATCGCTCCCGGCACTTTCACCGAGGCCGCGACCGCCGCCGACGGGATCGTCGTCAACGGGCATCGACAGCGCCGGCGCCGTCCGGGCCGCCGGTCTCCCCGCGGGTAACGGTCCGCTTCCCGCGGGCCGGCGGCGGCCAGGCCCGTTCCTCGGAACGGTGCTTGCGCGCGGTGACGTAACTGAACGGCTCGGAGACTCCGGCACTGTGGTGGCCGGCCGCCGAGAGGGCCAGGGCCAGGCGTTCGCGCGGTTTCAGGTCCAGGCCCGCGGTGGCGTGCAGAGCGCCGAGCGCGAATTCGTCCCCGCAGCCCACGGCCGCGTATCCGTCGGCCGGCTCGGCTATCTGGTAGTCGTCGTGGAGGGCGAACAGGCGGCCGTGCACCCCGATGAGGAACGTCCCCGCCTTCTCCTGATCGGAGTCCTTGCGCGCCCAGCCGCCGTCCTTGAGGCACTTGCGCAGCTTGTCGACGAAGACGGTGGTCATGAACCGGTCCAGGTCCCCTCTGGGATTCGGTGCCTTGAACGCGTGATGCAGCAGCTGTCCCATGCGGAAGCTGGTGGTGAAGCCCATGGCGTAGGGACCGTTCCGGAAGACCTTCGGGTCCAGGCGTACGGTCAGTCTGAGCCCGGCGACACCGGCCGAGTCCCCGCCCAGGTGCACCCGGCCGTTGTGCACGAGCCCGGCTATCACGGTCATGGTCTCCCCCTCCGATGTCCACCCTTTCGATACTGCGCCCGGGGAAGCGGGCGGAAACCAGCGGCCCCGGCCCCCTGGGTCGGCGTCCCGGGCCGGCAGCCTCCCCGCGCGGCGTCAACTGGTCCAGGTGCGTGGACAGCACGTGGCGCACCAGCGCTCTGCCGGACTGCGCGCCGCCGTCCAGCGACTCGAAGGCGGGAAGAGCGGGGTGCCCCGGTCGCCGCGGCAGGGCGAGCCGCACCGGCCTCTCCGTCGGCTGTCCCCCGACAGGGGCGGCGGTGGGACCGCCGCCCGCCGCCGTCAGTACGTCAGGACCACACAGCCCGGGTTCCCGGCCTGGCCGGGCTGGCCCTTGAGACGGCTGAAGTGCCCCGGGGGAATCGGGGGAGTGATGATGTCCCCACCGCCCTGGCCACCGTCCCCGCCACGGCCCGCCCCGGCCGGGCAGGTCGACGGCACGGCGTACGGTCGCGCGCCCGCGCCTCCCGCACCGCCCGCCACCCTGGTCCCGACCAGGCCGGAAGCCGAAGCGGCCCCCGGCCTCGACGTGGGCTCGCCGACGCACCGGCCCTTGCCGAGACCACTGGTGACATCGGTTCCCACGCCCCCGGCTCCCGGCCCGACATCCAACTGCCCCCGGATACCGGCGGCACCGCCCGCCCCACGCGGAGCCCCGGCCGTCTGCTGCCCGTTCGGGAAGTGAACCGTGGACCCGCCCTTGTCCCCGCCGGCTTCGCCGTCGGTCGGACTGAACCAGACCAGAGTGCCGCCCGCGCCACCCGCGCCACCACCGGCGACGTCGATCGACAGGGTCTCACCGGGGGTGACGTTCAGGGTGCACTGGAAGTAGCCGCCGGCAGCGCCGCCCGCACCGCCCCCGCCGCCGAACATGGCCGCATCGGGTGTGCCCGGAGCAGCGGTGTCCAGCCCGGCACCCCCGCCCCCGCCGCCGCCCCCGGGACCCACGGCCGTCATCACGATCTTCGTGACGCCGGCCGGGACCTTCATTTGCGTGGTCTTCGCCTCACTGAACGTCAGGGTGGTCTTCCCACCCGCAGGAGCCGCGAACGCCTGCCCCATCGGCAGGACGCCCCCCAGCACCCCCGATGCCACCGCCATCGCCACAACAGCCCGTCGCCGTAACCCGTGCCTCATAGCCATCTCAGTCCTCCCTAGTTGGCGTCGAATAGCCCGAATGTACGGATCATGACGGCATACCGGGAGTCGATCATCAGCCATCATTTCCCCACTCGTCCCAAAACGGATCTCGGCGCCGTGCACCACGCGCGACCGACCATGCCGGTCGCGCGGCACCGAAATGCCTGGGGCCCGGCCCGGAGATGACGCCGGGACGGGCCCCAGGTGTGGGGGGTGAGAGGAAGGTACGAGAGGTGGGGTGCCGGAAGGCTCAGCTCACCAGGCCGAGGCGGGCGGCGCGTACGCCCGCCTGGAAACGGCTCCCCGCGCCCAGTTCCTGCATGAGGGCGGCCAGATGCCGGCGGAAGGTGCGCGACGACATGCCCACCCTGCGGGCGATCACTTCGTCCTTGAGGCCCGAGGCCAGCAGCTGCAGGATCGTCGCCCTCAGGTCGCCCAGCGTGTCCCCGTATCCGGGCGCCGCGCCCTCGACCGGGCCGGCCGGCTCCCACAAACGCTCGAACATCCTGCCGAGGAACGCGACCAGGCGCTGTTCATAGGCGAAGGCGCCGCCGTCCGCGCCCTGTCCGTCCCCGGCGGGGAGGAAGACCGCCTGCCCGTCGAAGATGACCACGGGGTCGAACGCCTCGGTGCACGTGCGCACTTGGGCGCCGTCCTGGACGAGACGCGCCAGCACCGAACGCGCGGCGGCGTCCGCGCGCAGCGTGTGCGGGCACAGGACCCGGGTACGGACCTTGTTCCGGAGCGGCTCCCGGAGCAGTTCGAGGAGGAAGGGGTCCTGCCGGGACACCTCCTGGGCCGAGAGCATCACCAGGATCTCGAACCGGCAGCCGCCCGCCAGGTTCGCCAGCCGCAGCCGCTCCTGGCGCAGACCGGCTCCCCCTTCCGTGGCACCGGGCGGGAAGGCGCCGTCGTACACGGCGGCCCGGACGGGGCCGTCCTCCGCGGACGGCACCCCGGCGAGCAGCGGGTCGGCGACCGGGGTGCCCGCCGGGGCGGACGGCCGCGCGGTACGGCGGGAGGAGTGGAGGGCGGCGGTGAAGGACGCCAGTCGCTCATGGACACCGGCCAGTTCACGGTGGGCGTCCTCGATCGTCCGCTGCAACGGCACCGTCAGTTCCCGGCGCGCCACCTCCGGTCCCACGGCGGTGAAGCCGCCCCCCGAACCGGCCGCTCCCACCAGCAACCGCAACTCCCGCAGTTCCGCCACCGCCCGTGCGACCCGAGCGGGCGGCAGACCGAGCTCCTCGGCCGCCTCCTCCACCGTCACCGAAGACCGCTCGAGCGCGCACGCGTAGACCCGCAACGCGTACTCCCCCAGCGCCGCCGCCGGCCCGCGGACGTCGACCACGGCGGATACCCGTCCGGAGCCGGAAGCGACGGATGCCGGGGCAGGAGGGTTACGGAAGGCGGCGGTTGTCACGGGGCCCGGCGGGACCGCGGCTCGGTGACGGGCGTACGACACACCTGCCACGACCGCCTCAGGCACCGCCGTCGAAACGGGTGCTACGGGTGTCGCGAGTGCGTGAACCGGTGCGGCTTCCTTGAGCATCTTCACCCATCTCTGATGTGCCGGCGGTATTCCGGTGCGGGAGAACGCCCCGACCGGCACCGCCGTTGAGGGATCGGCGGCCGGACGGGCTGTGCGCAGGGTGGAGCAGTGTGGCCACGGGGGAAGGTGGGAAGAAAGAAAGCAGGAACGACTTCACAACGGGGACAGCGCGGCGGGGGACGGCCACCCGCACCGCACCGGGGCGGCCCCGCACAGGTGGTGCGGGCGCCTCCCGGCATGTGCGCGTGCCCCCTACTGCCACACTCACGCGGCTGCACCCCCGTACCAGCCGCGTAAATGTGCGCACGGACGGCGGCGACCGCCCGCACCGGCCAAGTGGCCCCAGCGTCGGCAACGTTACTCAGCGGACCAAAACCCGTCAAGGCATCCGCTATAGCGGATGACTGCGACGGCGGCCGCCCACGCGGACACCGGCGTCGACGCGGCGACGGCGCGGCCGTCACTCCGGCGGCACCGGCCGCTGGAAGTAGCTGCTCGGGGGCGGCGCCGAGGCCGTGCCACGGGCGCAGGCGGTGACGGCCTCGGGAGTCACGGGCGAGGTCCGAGCGCTTGACCCAGAACTGGCGCAGCTCGCCCATGGCGATGGTGGGCGAAGGCGCCGGGGTGATACTGACGCCGGAACCACCCGACCTCGGCGCCGCTGCGGTGCGTCTCGACCCGTGGGGATGCATGTCCGAGAACGACCGACGCCCCGGAGACGACACGGCGGCCACCGGGCTCCGGCTTCTGCTGCTGCCCGCCTTCGAGCTCAGCAGGCACGGCCGGCGGCTGCGGCTGCCGGCGGGGGCACAGCGGCTGCCGGCGTTCCTCGCCCTGTCCGACCGGCCGCAGCACCGCGCCGTCGTCGCCGGCCGGCTGTGGGCGGACCTGCCCGGCGACCGGTCGGCCGCCGCGCTGCGCACCACGCTCTGGCAGATGCGGCGGGCCGCCCCGGACCTGGTCACGGGCCACGGGCCACGGGCCACGGGCCACGGGCCACGGGCCACGGGCCACGGGCCACGGCGCGCAACTGGGCCTGTGCTCTTCCGTGTCGGTGGACCCGCACGAGTCGGTCCGGTGGACCCGGCTGCTGGAGGCCGGTGAGCATCCCCGGGGATGCCGGCTCCCGGCGCTCGTCCACGACCTGCTGCCGGAGCGGCTGGACGAGTGGGTGGTGGTCGAGCGGGAGCGGTACCGGCAGATCCGCCTGCACGCCCTGGAGGCGCTGTGCCGGAGGCTCACCGAGCTCCGGGACCATGCGTCGGCCATCGAGGCCGGGCTGAGCGCCGTCTCGGCCGACCCGCTGCGCGAGACCGCGCAGCGGGTGCTGATCGAGGCGCACATCGCCGAGGGCAACCTCTCCGAGGCGGTCCGCCAGTACCGTGCCTACGCACGGCTGCTCCGCCTCGAACTGAGGGTGGAACCCACAGCTCCGCTCACCGCCCTCCTACCGGACGCCGCGCGTACGCACCGTGTCGGCGCGGCCGCCCACCGGGCCTGAGCCGCGAGGGACGGGACCGGCGCCGCTCAGTCCGCCGGACCCCGTTCCCACAGCAGCGGCATGACGTCGGCCCGTACCCGTGCCGGTGAACCGAGCACCCGTGACTCCACCGTCGCGCGGCGGTAGAACAGCTGGGCGTCGCTGGCGTCCGTCATGCCGTGGGCGCCGTGCAGGTGGAGTACGTCCCGGCCCGTGTCCTGGGCCAGGGTGGCGGCCATGGCCAGGGCCTGACCGGCCGTCAGGCGGTGGTCGCGGCCGGTGTCGCCCTCCCAGGCGGCCTGCTGGGTGAGCAGGTGGGCGGCGTCGACACGGGTGGCCAGGCGGGCCAGCTGGAAGGCCGGCGCCTGCTGCTTCGCCAGGGCGCCGCCGAACTGCCGACGCTCCTTGAGCCGGTCGGCGCCGAGCCGTAGGGCGCCCCGGGCGAGCCCGACCAGATAGGCCGCCTGGAGGGTACGGGCGGAGGCGATCAGCTCGTGCCAGGCCGTCTCCGCGTCGCCCTCCGGGGTGAGCCAGAAGGTGACCGGGGCGTCGGCCAGCCGCACCGCGTACAGCTCGCCGCGGCCCAGTTCCTCGTGTCTGCGCAGGTGGACGCCGGGCTGGTCGCGCCGTACCAGGGCCGTCCGGTGGACGCCGTCGGCGGTCCGGCCCGGGACCAGCAGCCAGTCGGCCTCCGCCGCGAAGCCGACGAAACGCCGCTCCGCACCGACGGTGTCCCCCGTCGCACCGGCCGCGAGCGGGGCGTCGTACGGGCGAACGCCTCCGTCGCGCACCGCGGCGGCCACGGACGCGCCCTCGGCGATCTCCTTGAGGAGACGCTCGCGCCCGGGGTCCGGAGCGCAGCGCAGCAGGGCCTCCGAGGCGAGCACCGTGTCCAGCAGCGGCCCCTGGTAGAGAACCTCACCCAGGCGTTCGGCCAGTACGGCGAGGCCGCGCAGGCCACGGCGGTCGCCGGGGGCGGGCGACTGGTTGAGACCCAGGGCGCCCATCCCGGTCAGCGCCTGCCAGACCAGCGCGCGGATCTCGGCGTCGTCGGGCGCGGCGCCGTGGCGCGGGCGGTCGGCCATGCGGCGGATGAGCGGGGCGAGCTCGTCACCCAGGATCTCGGTGACCTGCTCGCGCAGTTCCTGGTGCTCCGCGGCGAGTGTGACGTCCATGGCGGTCCGGTCTCTCCGGTTTCTCTCGGTGGCTGGGCTCGGTGCGGCGTTCGCGGCGCTCAAGGGTCCCGGGGTGCTCGAAAGCCCCCCTGGACGCCCGGCCGGCTCAGGCGAGGAGGCCGAGGCCGGCGGAGGCGATGACGGTCAGCATGACCTCGGACGTCCCCGAGGCCAGGGTCAGTCCGGGGGCTTCCCGGCAGGCCGCCTCCAATACCCCGTGCCCCAGGCTCTCCTCGTCGTCCCCGGCGAGCAGGGCGTCCAGGCCGGCCGCCCCGGACGCGGCGAGAGCGACCTCGCGGCCCGTCTCCCCCGCCCAGTACTTGGCCATCGCCGAGCGCACCTCGTCGCTCCGCCCGGCGTGGAGGTCGTCCACGCACCGCCACGCCAGCAGCCGGGCGGCGCGTACGTCGGCGTCGAGGGCCACCAGCCGGTCGGCCTCGGCCGGGGCGAGCCCTTCCGCACCGGTCCGCTCCAGGGCGGCGTCCAGCCAGCGGCGCGCCTTGGCCTGGAACTCGATGCCGGTGCGCTCCAGGCCGAGGATCTCGCCGATGACGCCCCAGCCGTCGTCGACGGTGCCGAGCACGTCCTCCTCGGTGACCCGGATCCCGGAGAGCGTCACCTCGTTGAAGCGCTCGTCACCGATGTTCCACAGCGGCTCCACGGCGACGCCCGGGGGGCGCAGGGGCACCAGGAAGACGGTGATCCCGTGGAACGGGACCTCCGACTCCGTCGTCCGCGCGGCGCACAGCGCGAAGTCCGCCAGTTGGGTCTTGGCGCTGTAGACCTTCCGGCCGGACAGCCGCCAGCCGTCGCCGTCCCGCTCCGCCCTGGTCCGCAGGGCGCCGAGGTCGGACCCGGCCTCCGGCTCGCTGAACAGCACCCCGGCTACGCTCTCGCCCCGCGCGATCGGCGGCAGCAGCCGTGACTTCTGCCGGTCGGTGCCGTACAGCAGCAGGGCCAGGCCGACGATGTCGACGCTGAGGGTGTGCGCGATGTCGGGCACACCGTGGGCGATCAGCTCTTCCGTGAGGATCGCCTTCTCGGCGATGCCGAGCCCGCTCCCGCCGTACTCGCGCGGCCAGTTGGGCGCCAGCAGCCCGCGCTCCCCCAGCCTGCGGTAGATGTCCAGGAGGCCGCCCTCGGTGCCGGGGCGGGTGCGGACCGCGGCGGTCTCGGCGCGCACCTCGTCGGTGTCGAGCAGCGCCCGCACCTCGTCGCGGTAGGCCCGCTGCTCAGGCGTCGGTGCGAGGTCCATCCACGCCGCCCCCTTCCTTGTCGTCGTGCTCCTCCTGCGCCCGTCGCATACCGGTGGCGAGCACGTCGATCAGGTGGTCGGGGGCGCCGAGGAACGCGTAGTGCTCCCCTTGGAGGACCGTCGAGCCGAACCGGCCGGGCTCGGCGTACTTCTCCCAGCCGCCCATCTGGTCCGGCCTGATCTCCCTGTCGGCGTCCCAGCCGATGGTGTGCACCACGGAGGGCAGCCGGACCGGCTCGGCCAGGTGGTAGGCACGGTTGGCGTCCACGTCGGCCCGCAGCACCCCGAGGCTCATGTCGATCAGGCCGGGGTGCGGTGTGCCGCCCATGGCCCGGGTCAGCTCGCCCAGCTCGACGGCCAGCTCGTCGTCCGTCATGCCGAGGAACCGGCCGAAGGGGCCGTCGTGCGGGGCGACCTGCGAGGAGACGAAGAGCGCGGACGGGGTCGGCAGCCCCTCCCGCATCAGGTGGAGGGCGGTGGCGAAGCCCGGCAGGGCGCCGCCGCAGTGCCCGAAGAACGCGAACGGCCGGTCCAGATAGGGCAGCAGCGCCTCCACGAGCGGCCCGGCGAGCTGCTCGTATGTGACGTAGTGCGGGTCGCGCAGGCGGTTCTCCCGGCCCGGCAGCTGGATCAGGCACACCTCGGCGGGGCCGATCCGCTTGGGCCAACGGTTGTACATCGACGCCCCCACACCGGAGTACGGGAAGCAGAAGAGCCGGGTGGGCGCGTCTCCCTTGGGTTTGCGCAGCAGCCAGCGCTGCGGGCGCGGCGTAGGAGCCATGCGGGAAGTCACCTCGTGAGGGAAGCGGCGAAGGCGGTGCCCGCCATGCCGGCGGTCAGGGTGGTGCCGTCGGTGGGGTCGATGAGGAGGAAGGAACCAGTACGGCGGGAGTGACCGTAGGGGTCGAGGGCAAGAGGTTCGGCGGTGCGCAGGGTCACTTCGCCGATGTCGTTGGCGGTCAGTTCGCCGGGGTGGGGGTGGTGGGAGAGGTCGTCGAGGGTCAGCCGGGAGGGGATGTCCTTGACGATGGCTTTCATGGTGCGGGTGGTGTGTTTGAGCAGGACGCGGTCGCCCACGCGCAGGGGTTTGTCGGCGACGTGGCAGACGGTGGCCTGGACGTCCTGGGTGGGTACGGGTGCGGTGGTGGTCGGCGCGATCAGGTCGCCGCGCGAGACGTCCAGGTCGTCGGCGAGACTGACCGTCACCGACTGCGGGGCCCATGCCTCGTCGACGGCTTCACCGAGCGCGTCGATGCCGGTGATGGTGCTGGTGCGGCCGGAGGGCAGGACGGTGACCTCGTCGCCGACGGTGAGGACCCCGGAGGCGATCTGGCCGGCGTAGCCGCGGTAGTCGGGGTGGGCGGGGGTCTGGGGGCGGATGACGTACTGGACGGGGAAGCGGGCGGTCTCCGCTGCCGGGTCGGTGGCGACCTGCGCTCCCTCCAGGTGCTCCAGCACGGTCGGGCCGCCGTACCACTCCATGTGCGAGGACGCTTCCACCACGTTGTCGCCGGCCAGGGCCGAGATGGGGATGGCGGTGACGTCGGGGATGCCGAGGGAGGCGGCGTAGGCGGTGAACTGGTCGGCTATGGCGGCGAAGGTGTTCTCGGTGTAGCCGACGAGGTCCATCTTGTTGACGGCGAGGACGAGGTGGGGGACGCGCAGGAGGGCGGCGACGGCGGCGTGGCGGCGGGTCTGTTCGACGACGCCGTTGCGGGCGTCGACGAGGACGATGGCGAGCTGGGCGGTGGAGGCGCCGGTGACCATGTTGCGGGTGTACTGCACGTGTCCGGGGGTGTCGGCCAGGATGAAGCGGCGGCGGGGGGTGGCGAAGTAGCGGTAGGCCACGTCGATGGTGATGCCCTGTTCCCGTTCCGCCCGCAGTCCGTCGGTGAGCAGTGCCAGGTCGGGTGCTTCCTGGCCGCGGTTGCGGGAGGCGTGCGCGACGGCCTCCAGCTGATCGGCCAGCACCGACTTGGAGTCGTGCAGCAGCCGGCCGACCAGGGTGGACTTCCCGTCGTCGACGGAACCGGCGGTCGCGAAACGCAGGAGGGTCGTGGTGGTCATGGTTAGAAGTACCCCTCGCGCTTGCGGTCTTCCATGGCCGCTTCCGACAGCTTGTCGTCGGCGCGGGTGGCCCCGCGCTCGGTCAGGCGGGACGCGGCGATCTCGGCGATGACGGCCTCGATGGTCAGCGCGTCGGAGTCGACGGCGCCGGTGCAGGACATATCGCCGACGGTGCGGTAGCGCACCAGTCGTCTCTCCGTCCGCTCGCCTTCCCTGGGGCCGCCCCAGTCGCCGGGGGCCAGCCACATTCCGGCGCGGTGGAAGACCTCGCGTTCGTGGGCGTAGTAGATGGAGGGCAGTTCGATCTTCTCGCGGGCGATGTACTGCCACACGTCGAGCTCGGTGAAGTTCGACAGGGGAAAGACGCGGACGTGTTCGCCGGGGGCGTGGCGTCCGTTGTAGAGCTGCCAGAGCTCGGGGCGCTGGCGGCGCGGGTCCCAGCCGCCGAATTCATCCCGCAAGGAGAACACGCGCTCCTTCGCCCGCGCTTTCTCCTCGTCCCTGCGCCCGCCGCCGAACACCGCGTCGAAACGGTGGCGTTCGATGGCGTCGAGAAGGGGTGGTGTCTGCAACGGGTTACGGGTGCCGTCCGGGCGTTCCCGCAACCGCCCCGTGTCGATGAATTCCTGCACCGACGCCACTTCGAGGCGCAGCCCGTGTTCAGCTACCACCCGGTCCCGGTAGGCGAGGACCTCGGGGAAGTTGTGCCCGGTGTCCACGTGCAGCAGGGCGAAGGGCACGGTCGCGGGTGCGAACGCCTTCAGCGCCAGATGCAGCATGACGATGGAGTCCTTGCCACCGGAGAAGAGGATCACCGGCCGTTCGAACTCCCCGGCCACCTCACGGAAGACGTGCACCGCCTCCGACTCCAGCGCGTCCAGGTGCGACAGCGCCCACCCGCTCCCGCTCATGCCAGTCCCCTCTCCACCAGCAGCCGGTGCACCACGGCCGCCGACTCCGTCACGCTCGTCCCGTGCGCCTCGATCCGCAGATCCGGCGACACCGGCTCCTCGTACGGGTCGTCGACCCCGGTGAGCCCGGAGATCTCGCCCGCGGCCTGCTTCGCGTACAGGCCCTTCACGTCCCGCACCGAACAGACCTCCACGGGCGTCGCCACGTGCACCTCCAGATATCCGGTGCCGTGCTCCTGGTGGTGCTTGCGGACCGCCTCCCGGGCGTCTGCGTAGGGCGCGATCACCGGCACGAGGACGGCCACCCCGTGGCGGGCGAGCAACTCGGCGACGAAGCCGATCCGCCGCACGTTGGTGTCGCGGTCCGCGCGGGAGAAACCCAGACCGGCCGAGAGGAACTCACGGATCTCGTCACCGTCCAGCACCTCCACCCGCCGCCCCTCGCCGCGCAGCCGCTCGGCCAGCGCCCGCGCGAGGGTGGTCTTCCCCGCGCTCGGCAGCCCGGTCAGCCAGATGGTGGCCCCGCTCATCGCTCGCTCCCTGCTCCCCTGTGCGGTCATCCGTGCAGCCCGCACTCCGTCTTGGCGCTCCCTGCCCAGCGGCCCGCGCGGCTGTCCTCGCCCTCCGCGACCCGGTGGGTGCAGGGCGCGCAGCCGACGGAGGCGTAGCCGTCCATCAGCAACGGGTTGGTGAGGACTCCGTGTTCGGCGACGTACGCGTCCACGTCGTCCCGCGTCCAGCGGGCGATCGGCGAGATCTTGACCTTCCCCCGCCGGGCGTCCCAGCCGACGACCGGGGTGCCGGCCCGGGTCGGCGACTCGTCGCGGCGCAGCCCGGTCGCCCACGCGTCGTACGCGGCCAGGCCGGCCGTGAGCGGCTCGACCTTCCGCAGCGCGCAGCACAGGTCCGGGTCCCGGTCGTGGAGGCGCGGCCCGTGTTCGGCGTCCTGTTCGGCGACGCTGCGGCGCGGGGTGAGGGTGAGGACGCTGACGTCCATCACGGCCGCGACCGCGTCCCTGGTGCCGATGGTCTCCGGGAAGTGGTAGCCGGTGTCGAGGAACAGCACGTCCACGCCGGGGACGGCACGGGACGCGAGGTGGGCGACGACGGCGTCCTCCATGGAGGAGGTGACGCAGAACCGCGGCCCGAAGGTCCGTGCGGCCCAGTCGAGGATGTCGAGCGCCGGGGCGTCCTCCAGCTCACGGCCCGCGCGCTCGGCGAGTATCTCAAGGTCGGTCATGGGGGGCTCCCTTGGTCAGCCCTCGGGACAGCAGTCCGAGGAACGAGAGCCGGAACGCGCGGTTGCACCCGCCGCATTCCCAGGCGCCGTGGCCCTCCTCGGAGGGTCGCAGGTCCTCGTCCCCGCAGTACGGGCAGAAGAAGGGGGCGGCTCGCTCGCTCATGAGAGATCGGCCTCCGTGGCACGCGCGGCCCAGACCGCGAACCGCTCGTCGTCCCGCCGCTGCGCGTCGAAGCGGGTCAGCACCCGCTCGACGTAGTCGGGGAGCTCGGCGGCGGTGACCTTGAGGCCGCGGACCTTGCGGCCGAAGCCGGCCTGGAGGCCCAGCGCGCCGCCGAGGTGCACCTGGTAGCCCTCGACCTGGCGGCCCTCGGCGTCCAGCACCAGCTGGCCCTTGAGGCCGATGTCGGCGGTCTGGATCCGGGCGCAGGCGTTGGGGCAGCCGTTGATGTTGATGCTGACGGGCTCCTCGAAGTCCGGCATCCGGCGTTCCAGTTCGTCGATCAGCGAGGCGCCCCGGGCCTTGGTCTCCACGATGGCCAGCTTGCAGAACTCGATTCCGGTGCAGGCCATCGTGGACCGCCGGAACGGCGACGGCCGGACCTGGAAGTCGAGCGCCTCCAGCCCCGCGACCAGCGACTCGACCCGGTCGGCCGGCACGTCGAGGATGATCATCTTCTGCTCGACGGTGGTACGGAGCCGGTCGCTGCCGTGTGCGGCGGCCAGCTCCGCGATCTTGGTGAGGGTGGCGCCGTCGACACGGCCGACGCGCGGGGCGAAGCCCACGTAGAAGCGGCCGTCGCGCTGCTCGTGCACGCCGACGTGGTCGCGCCAGCGCGAGCTGGGCTCCTCGGGCGCGGGTCCGTCGAGGAGCTTGCGCCCCAGGTACTCGTCCTCCAGGACCTGCCGGAACTTCGCCGGACCCCAGTCCGCCATCAGGAACTTCAGCCGGGCGCGGGTGCGCAGCCGCCGGTAGCCGTAGTCGCGGAAGATCCCGACGACACCGGCCCAGACGTCCGCGACCTCGTCCAGCGGCACCCAGGTGCCGAGGCGCTCGGCGAGGCGGGGGTTGGTGGACAGGCCGCCGCCGACCCAGACGTCGAAGCCGGGCCCGTGCTCGGGGTGGCGCACGCCCACGAAGGCGATGTCGTTGATCTCGTGGACCACGTCCTGGACGGGTGAGCCGGAGATCGCGGTCTTGAACTTCCGCGGCAGGTTGGAGAATTCCTTGCTGCCGATGTAGCGGTCGTGGATCTCGTCCACGGCCGGTGTGCCGTCGATGATCTCGTCCGCCGCTATCCCGGCGACGGGCGAGCCGATGATCACGCGCGGGCAGTCGCCGCACGCCTCGGTGGTCGAGAGCCCGACCGCCTCCAGCTTCTCCCAGATCGCGGGCACGTCCTCGATCCGCACCCAGTGCAACTGGATGTTCTGCCGGTCGGTGATGTCGGCGGTGCCCCGCGCGTAGCTCTGCGACACCTCGCCGATGGCCCGCAGCTGGGCGACGCTCAGCCGCCCGCCGTCGACCCGCACCCGCAGCATGAAGTACTTGTCGTCCAGCTCCTCCGGCGCGAGGATCGCGGTCTTGCCGCCGTCGATCCCGGGCTTGCGCTGGGTGTAGAGGCCCCACCAGCGCATCCGGCCGCGCAGATCGCTGGGGTCGATGGAGTCGAAGCCGGACTTGGAGTAAATCGTCTCAATGCGTGTCCGCACATTGAGACCGTCGTCGTCCTTCTTGAACTGCTCGTTCCCGTTGAGCGGGGTGAAGTGGCCTACGGCCCACTGGCCTTCGCCGCGGTGGCGGCCCGTCTTCCGGCGGGCGGCGGCGGTGGTGCTGGCGGGGGCACCCCCGGCCGAAGGCTGGGGGAGTTCCGAGGTGGCAGCCATGGCGGTATGTCCTTCGGGGTGGCTCTCAGGGCGCGGGAAAGCGTGGGCGCGACCCCGATGACACCCGCATTGAGCTGCGGGTATGCGTCAGGGGTCGGCGACGGCGACGCTGTGGCGACAAGGCGGCGGTGCAAGGGGCACTGCGGAGGGGAGGGGCGCGTCCGCGGCGATGGGGACGGCGTGCGGCGGTGCTGCTGAGGCTGTCAGCGCGCCGGACAGATGGCGCTGGACATGCGGCCGAGATCGACGTGACGTCGGCTCACCAAGACAACTCCTGCGCGGGACATGACGGAAGCGTGGCACGGCGGTCTCGGGGCAGTCCACCGTTGTCCGCGATGCGGACGTTTGTGTCTTGGGGTGTGGGACGGGGTGTTGCGGCCGGCCGCTGCGCGGGGCGTTTCCCCAGCCCCGCCCCTTCCCGAACCGGAGGCAAGCCCCCGGGCCCCCTTTTCCGCGCTCCGCGCGGTGTCCTCAAACGCCGGACGGGCTGAATTTCGCTCCTGTCCGGGGACAGCTTTTCCGTGCCACGGGCCGGCTTTTCCGCCCGGTTCCGGGTGACAAATCAGCCCGTCCGGCGTTTGAGGACCGGGGCCCGGGGCGGAGCCCCGTTCGGGAAGGGGCGGGGTGGGGAAAGGCCCGCGCAGCGGACCCGTCAGAACAGTCCCGCCCCCGGCCACGGCCCCGGCGTCGGAACATCCGGCTCCTCCTCGACCTTCGTGTCGAAGACCCGGAACCCCCGCCGCTCATAGTTCCCCAGCGCATACGGCCCGTCCTTGCTGCACGTATGCACCCACACCCGCTTCGTCGGCGCCAGCTCCCCCCACCGCTCCGCCAGATCCCACGCGCGCGCCGTGCCGATCGACAGCAGCGGCCCGCCGATGCCCCGGCCGCGGAAGGCCGGCAGGAGGCCGAAGTAGCTGATCTCCACCGTGCCCCCGTCCTGGGCGTCCAGCTCGATGTACCCGGCCGGCGTCCCGTGCTCGTACGCCACCCACGTCTCGACGCCGGGCCGCGCCAGGAACTCCTGCCAGCGGGCGTACGGCCAGCCCAGGCGGTCGGTCCAGGTGAGGTCCCCGCCCACGGCGGTGTAGAGGAACCGGCTGAACTCGGGCGAGGGCCGCTCGGACCGGACGATGCGGACGCCCTCGGGCAGACCGGACGACCCGTCGGGGCCGCCGCCCCGGAACGGTGTGAGATCGGCCGGCGAGGTCTGCTCCATGGACCACGTGGTCACACTGGTCGTACTGATGCTCATGCCGCCCAGCCAACCACGCGCCGCGCGCTATCCGGAGGGCAGTCCCCGGCGGCCGGCCAGCACCCCCGGAGCCGTCGACGCCGGCAGCGGGTCCGTACCCCCGGGCGGAGTCAGCAGCAGGACCTCGACGCTGTCCGCGAAGCGGTACGGGCGGTGGCCGAGCACCCCCGCGAGCGTGCGCCGCATCCGGGAGATCTCCGCCCGCACCGTCACCGTGCGCGACGCGTCGCCGAAGAGGTCCGCGGCCAGCTCGGCCGCCGTCCGCCCCGCCGGATGCCGGGCCAGCACGTACAGCAGCTCGGCGTGGCGCGGGCTCAGCTCCCGCGACCACTCGCCCGCCGGCCCGGAGACGGTCACCGTCCAGCTGCGCGGCAGCCGCAGATCGAGCACCACCCGGTGTGCCACCGCCTCCGCGCCGCCGCCCGGACCGGCCTCCTCCACCCGCACCAGCCAGCCGTCCGGCAGAGGTTCGAGTGAGCACGGCCCGAGCGACGGCAGCCACACCCGCCCCGCCTGCACCTCCTTGGGCAGCGCCACCCGGCCCACCGGCCCCATGCCCGTGACCGCCGCCGTCCAGCCCTCCCGGTCGACCGCCAGCGCCCGGCCCCCCACCCGGGACAGCATCGGCGCCGCGACCGCCCGCAGCCGGTCCACGGACTCCCAGTGCCGCAGCCGCAGCTCCGCCTCGGCGACCTTCGCGACGGCCGTCACCAGCGGCAGCGTCGCCGGATTGAAGGCGGGCGCCGGACCGCTGACGTTCAGCACGCCCAGCAGCCGCCCGTCGCGCGGGTCGTGCAGCGGCGCCGCCGCGCACGTCCAGCTGTGGTGGGTCCGGACGAAGTGCTCCGCGGCGTGCACCTGCACGGGGCGGCCCAGGGCCAGCGCCGTCCCGATGCCGTTCGTCCCGACCTGCTCCTCCGTCCAGGCGGCGCCCACCCGGAAGTGCAGCCGGTCCGCGCTGCGCAGCACCCCGCGCGCCCCGTCCCGCCACAGCACCCGGCCCTCGGCGTCCGTCACGGCCATCAGATGCCGCTCCACGTCCACGATCGCGCCCAGCCCCTCGCGGAGCTGCGGCAGCAGGCTCCCGAGCCGGGACGTGTGACGCCGGTGCTCGACCTCCTCGGCGGGCAGCGGCGGCGGGGACGCGCGGCCCGCGTCGGGGTCCACGCCGTGCAGCCGCGCCCGGTGCCACGACTGCCCGATCACCGCGCGCGGGGGAGCCGGAGGCGGGCCTCCCCCGAGGCTCGCCTCCCGCACGGCCGGCAGCAGGCTCTCGTCGATCGTTCCGAGGTTCACCCTGCCCATGGTGCCGTCGCACGGGCCCGCCCGTGAGGGCATCCACCGGATTGCAACGGCATGCAACCGTTGCGCCGGGGAGCGGCGCCGACGGATCCTGACGGGGAGCGGCCGGAGGGTGGTGCCGAGTCGGCGCAGCATCACCCTCCACCGGGCCTCACCGGACTTCCCCGGGCCCCCTCCGGTTCCGCCCGCGGCCGCCCCCCTCCCGTACCTCCCGCCACGGTGCGAACGAACCTGGCCAGGGCCGATACGGTTAGAGCGTGCAGGCAGCAAACGAACCATCGGGGCGGCGTACCGGCCGTCTCCACAGGGCAAGGGTCCTGTACCGAAATGTCTCGAAGCGCAGGATGGCCTGGCTGCTCCTCAAGGACACCGTCAACTCCTGCATCGAGTACCGCGTCACGGGACTCGCGGCCGAGGCGGCGTTCTTCACCCTGCTGTCGCTGCCGCCCCTGCTGCTCGGCCTCCTCGGCCTCCTCGGCTACTGGGACGACTGGACCGGCACGAACACCATCGGGTCCATCCAGGAGAACATCCTCAAAGCCTCGGCCACGGTGCTCAGCGACAAGGGCGTCAACGAGATCGCCAAGCCGCTCCTCCGGGACGTCACCAAGGGCCGCCCGGACGTCATCTCGGTCGGCTTCGCCATCGCCCTGTGGTCCGGCTCGCGGGCCGTGAACGTCTTCGTGGACACCATCACGATCATGTACGGGCTGGAGGGCAAGCGGGGCATCGTCAGGACCCGGCTGCTCGCCTTCCTCCTCTACATCGTCGCCCTCCTCGTCGGGGCGGTGGCGCTGCCGCTGATGGTGGCCGGACCCGAGGCGGTGGTCGACATCGTGCCCTGGAGCGCGGACGTCGTCCGCTTCCTGTACTGGCCCGTCGTCATCCTGCTGTCCATCGCGTTCCTGACCACGCTCTACCACGTGTCCGTACCCGTCAGGTCGCCCTGGCAGGAGGACATCCCCGGGGCACTCGTCGCCCTGACGATGTGGGTGGTCGGCAGCCTCCTGCTGCGCATCTACCTCACGCACACCGTGGAGGGCCTCACCATCTACGGCTCGCTGGCCGCGCCCGTCGCGGTGCTGCTGTGGATCGGCGTCTCGGCCTTCGCCGTCCTCGTCGGCGCGGCCGTGAACGCGGCCCTCGACCGCGTCTGGCCCTCCGTCGCCACCGCCGCCGCCCGCGCCGAGGTGGACGGCGTGCGGGCCGCCGCCGCGGCCCAGGAGGCGGCCGAGCGGGCCGCCCGCGCCTTCGAGGCGAGGTTCGACGACGACGACTACGGGCCGGGGGACGACGGTGTGATGGGCCGGGACTGCGAGCCGCCCTCGGAGTTCCCCGAGCGCTGGGCCCAGTTCCTGCCCCCCGAGGACGTCCGCGCCCGCCTCCACAAGCCGGAGCACCGTCCCAAGCACGCGAAGCCGCGCGACTAGCGCGGCGGCCGCCGTCACCCCGGCCGCCGTCACCCCGGCCGCCGTCACCCCGGCCGCCGTCACCCCGGCCGCCGTCACCCCGGCCGCCGTCACCCCGGCCGCCGGCCGGGCCGGAGAACCGGCCCGGCCGGCGCTTTCGCGTACCGGACGAGGGAGACCGGAAGAGCCCGGGGCCCGGAACCGGCCGCCGGAAAACCGGTTGACCGGGCCGCACGGCCCCGGGCTAGGGTGAGGAAGATCCACGCGGTGGCCGGCCCCGGCCCCCGCGCCCGGCCGTTCACGAACCAGGAGGTGTGACCGATGGCTGTTCCCACGATGCGCGCTGTCCGCGTCCAGAAGCCCGTCCGTTCCACCTCCGTGGTCTCCGGCTGACGCTCCCCGGCCCCCGTCGGCCGCCGCCGTCCTCCCGACGGCGCGCGCCGGCGCCCGTCGGCATGCGTCGACACCCACCGCGCGTGCGCGCGGTGCCGGAGACACCCTTGTGAAGGGTCTCCCTTGTCTTTCCCGTCCTTCCCCCCTCTTCCTTCTCCCTCCACCCTCTCCGCGCCCTCGCACCCGCTGTCCGGCCACGGCTGGGACGCCGACTGGGCCGCCGAGTTCGCCCCGTACGCCGAGCGGGGCCTCACCCCCGGCCGGATCGCCCGCGTCGACCGGGGCCGCTGCGACCTCGTCGTCCCCGACGGCGACACCGTGCGGACCGTCCACGCCGACACCGGGCTCGTCACCACCGGCGACCCGCAGCGCATCATGTGCACCGGCGACTGGGCGGCCGCCGACCTCGCCCAGGGGTTCGTCCGGGCGCTGCTCCCGCGCCGCACGGCCTTCGTGCGGTCCACCTCCTCCAAGCGCTCCGAGGCCCAGATCCTCGCGGCCAACGTGACCCACGCCGTCATCGCCGTCTCGCTCGCCGTCGAGCTGGACCTCGGCCGGGTCGAGCGCTTCCTCACCCTCGCCTGGGAGAGCGGGGCCGCGCCCCTGGTCGTCCTCACCAAGGCCGACCTGGTGGCCGACCCCGTGGTGCTCGGCCACCTCCTCGACGACACCGCCGTGGTGGCGCCGGGCGCCCAGGTCCTCGCCGTCAGCGCGGCGACCGGAGAGGGCGTCGACGTCCTCGCCGCCGCCCTCTCCGGCGGCACGGCCGTGCTCCTGGGCCAGTCCGGCGCCGGGAAGTCCACCCTCGCCAACGCGCTCGCCGGGGCGGACGTCCAGAACGTCCACGCCACCCGGGACAGCGACGGCAAGGGCCGCCACACCACCACCACGCGCAATCTGCTGACGATGCGCGGCGGCGGCGTACTGATCGACACGCCCGGACTGCGCGGCGTGGGCCTGTGGGACGCCGACGGCGGCGTCGCCCGGACCTTCGCGGAGATCGACGCGCTGGCGCGGGAGTGCCGCTTCCACGACTGCGCCCACGGCGGCGAGCCCGGCTGCGCGGTCCTCGCCGCGCTCGACTCCGGCGAGCTCCCCGAGCGCCGCCTCGACAGCTACCGTAAGCTGATCCGCGAGAACGAGTGGATCGCCGCCCGCACCGACGCCCGCCTGCGCGCCGAGATCCGGCGCGACTGGAAGCGGAAGCAGGCCGTGGGCCGCCACATGGCGGAGCGCAAACGAGGAAGCGCCCGCTAGTCCACGCGCGCCCCGGCAGGGCGCACCGCGCCGCTCGGCACGGCCCTCACCCCAGGTGAGGGCCATGTCCGATTCCCGCCAGTACCAGGTCCGTGCGTACCGCAGACTGGAACACATGACGGACACCACGGCACAGCTCCGGGAGGACTCCCGCTACGAGGCGGTGAGCAGCCGCGACGCGCGCTTCGACGGAGAATTCTTCTTCGCGGTGGCGACCACCGGCATCTACTGCCGGCCCAGCTGCCCGGCGGTCACCCCGAAGCGCGCCAACGTCCGCTTCTACCCCTCGGCCGCCGCCGCCCAGGGCGCGGGCTTCCGCGCCTGCCGCCGGTGCCGCCCCGACGCCGCGCCCGGCTCCGCCGACTGGAACGTCCGCGCCGACCTCGTCGGCCGGGCCATGCGGCTCATCGGCGACGGCGTCGTCGACCGCGAGGGCGTCGCCGGGCTCGCCGACCGGCTCGGCTACAGCGCCCGCCAGGTCCACCGCCAGCTCACCCAGGAGCTCGGCGCCGGCCCCGTCGCCCTCGCCCGGGCCCAGCGCGCCCACACCGCCCGGATCCTCCTCCAGACCACCGCCCTGCCGGTCACCGAGCTCGCCTTCGCGTCCGGCTTCGCCAGCGTCCGGCAGTTCAACGACACCATCCGGACCGTCTACGCCCGCACCCCCAGCGCGCTGCGCGCCGAGGCGGCGGCGAGTCGGAACGAGCTCCGGCCCACCACCGGCGCGCCCACCGGCGTCCCCCTGCGGCTCGCCCACCGAGGCCCCTACGCGGCCCGGGAGATCTTCGACTTCCTGGCGCGCCGGGCCGTCCCCGGCGTCGAGGAGATGACGGGTGCCCCCGGCGCCCGCCGCTACCGCCGCACCCTCCGCCTCCCCTACGGCACCGGGATCACCGAGGTCCGCGAGCCGGCCGAAGGCGGCCGGAACCGCTGGCTCGACTGCCGGCTGCACCTCGCCGACCTGCGCGACCTCGCGACGGCCGTCCAGCGGACCCGCCGCCTCTTCGACCTCGACGCCGACCCGTACGCCGTCGCCGACCGGCTCGGCACCGATCCGCGCCTCGGCCCCCTCGTCGCCGCCCGGCCGGGCCTGCGCTCCCCGGGCGCGGCGGACGGCGACGAGCTCGCCGTCCGGGCCGTGCTGGGCCAGCAGGTGACCGTCGCGGCCGCCGTCCGGCTCACGGGCGCGCTCGTCGCCGCGTACGGCAAGCCCCTCACCGCGCCCGACGGCACCCTCACCCACCTCTTCCCCGAACCCGGCGCCCTGGCCGGAGCCGCCCTCGACGAGCTCGGCATGCCCGAGTCCCGCCGCCGGGCCCTGCGCGCGCTCGCCACCGCCCTCGCCGACGGCGCCGTCCGGCTCGACCCCGGCGTCGACCGCGAGGCCACCGAGCAGGCCCTCCTCGCACTGCCCGGCATCGGCCCCTGGACGGCCGGCTACGTCCGCATGCGGGCCCTCGGGGACCCCGACGTCTTCCTGCCGGGCGACGCCGGCGCACGGCACGGCCTCGCCGCGCTGGGCGCGCCGCCGACCGCCGCCGGGGACTGGCGCCCCTGGCGCTCGTACGCCCTGCACCACCTCTGGAACCACGCCGCGAAGGACGACTGACCATGCTCTACACCGAGATCGACAGCCCGCTCGGCCCGCTGCTCCTCACCGGCACGCCCTCGGACACCGCGCCCGGCGGCACCGCCGTCGCCTCGCTGACGGTGCCCGGCCAGAAGAACGCCCCCGCGATCGCCGCCGACCGGCGGCGCGACCCCGGCGCCTTCGCCGAGGCCGAGCGCCAGCTCCGGGCGTACTTCGCCGGGGAGTCCGAGGGCTTCGCCCTGGAATTCGCCGTCCAGGGCACGGAGTTCCGCCGCAAGGTATGGGAGGCGCTCGACGACGTGCCCTACGGCACCACCACGAGCTACGGCGAGCTGGCCGCCCGCGTCGGCGCCTCGCGCGCCGCGGTACGGGCCGTGGGCGGCGCGGTCGGCGCCAACCCGCTGCTGGTCCTGCGCCCCTGCCACCGGGTGATCGGGGCGGACGGCTCGCTGACCGGCTACGCGGGTGGGCTGGAGCGGAAGCGGTTGCTGCTGGGGCTGGAGGGGGCGGGGGTGGTCTGAGCGGTAAGGGTGGGTGCGCCTGCGGCGGGCTTTTCCCCAGCCCCGCCCCTTCCCGTAACCGGGGCTCCGCCCCGGACCCCGGTCCTCAAGCGCCGGACGGGCTGAAAATCAGCCCGTCCGGCGCTTGAGGACATTCGGGAAGGGGCGGGCTGGGGAAAAGCCCGCCGCAGGCGCACCGTCACCCTCCCGCCCACGCCTCCCCGTGCCCGCCCAGCCGCCGCCGCTCCACCCCGTAGAGCCCCGCCACGAAGCCCGGCGCGGGTCAGGGGCCCGCGGTCCAGCCCCGCTCGGCCGCGTGCCAGCCCAGCTGGAGGCGGGTGGTCACGCCCGCCAGCTCCATCAGCCGCTTGACCCGCCGCTGCACCGTCCGCAGCCCCAGCCCGAGCTGCTTGGCGACGCTCGTGTCCGTCAGTCCGGACAGCAGCAGCGAGAGGACCTCCAGATCGAGGGCGTCGGGACCCTCGGCCGCCGCGGCGCGGGCCCGCAGGGGGCGGGCTTCGTGCCAGACGTCCTCGAACAGGTCCACCAGGGACGTGAGCAGGACACCGGGGTGCACCAGCAGGGCCGTGGGCTCGGCCGGCTCACCCGTGCGCGGGGTGAGTGGTACGAGCGCGATCGCGCGGTCGGCGACGACGAGCTCGGCGGGCACCCGGTCGACCACCCGCACCCGGGTGGGCGCACCGGGGCCGGGAGCCTCGGCAGGCACCTTCCGCCTCAGCTGTTGCGGCAGTCCCGGCAGCCCCAGAAGGCCGGTAACGGCCGTGCGTTCGACAACAGCCCTGTGGGGGACGTCTTCGAGCGTGTCCGCCGCCGCGGACCCGGGTCTGTCGGCCAGCAGCACGCACACCTCTTCGGTGGCTCCACGCCGCATTCTGAGCAGATGTTCGGCAACAGCGGACGCGCCGTTCACCAGTTCCACCGCACTCTGGGCGGAAGCCCTTTCGGGCCTCCGCCCACACGGTACTGTCTCCCGGACGGCGTCCAGACCTATGGCACTGAGCACGCGACATCCCTCCCCGCAAGCGCGTTCCGACTTCGGTCATCATCCCTGGGGGACGACCCCCGCGCACTCTTCCCGTATGGGCCACAGTGTGGACAATAAGGGCATGAGTCATCAGGGGGACCCGCGCACCGGTCAAGAGGACGCCTGGTGGGGCGAGTTGTACGACAAAAATGCACCCGACACCGGATCCGCCGCGAAGGAAGACAGCCTCGACGAACGCTTCACCTCCGCCTCCGCGGTGGTCGCGGCGGAACCGAGGTTCGTGAAGTCCAGGGCGAAGGCGGCGCCCGGGCCGGACCGCCCGGCACCGCCGCAGGCGGGCGGCCTGCCGTCGCTGCCCAAGAACTACGGAAGGCCGCCGGGCCGGGGACGGCCGGGCCCCGCCGACCCGGCCTCCCGCCGCCGCCCGACCCGGGCGGCCCCGGCCGCCCGCGCCCACGGCCTCGGAGCGGATCGTGGGCGACGCGCCCCCTGATCCGAGGGCGCCGCAGGTCCCGCCGCCGAGGGTGCCCGGTCCGCCGGGCGTTCCCGGCCGGCCGGCCCGGCCCGACCTGAGGGCGCCCATCAGGAAGCAGGTCCAGAAGCAGAACGTGCGGGACGCCGGCCGGGCGGTCGGCGCACAGGCGGAGAAGCCGCTGAAGCCGGTCCGCCATCCGAAGCCGCCGAAGGCGGCGAAGCCCCCGCGGCCCCGCCAGGCGGCCGTGCCGGAACAGCCCACCGAGCGCGCGCCGTCCCCGCCGCGGTCCCCCTCGCAGCCGCCGCCCCCGTCCCAGGACCGGCCCCCGCGCTCCCGCCCCGTGACCGGCTCCTGGCCCATCCGGAGCGGCCCCGTCCCGCCCATCCGCCCCCCGGCGCCGAGGCCGCCGAGGCGGAGCGGCCGCCCGGTGGAGCCCGCCTCACCGACCTGGCCGGACCAGCCCGCCGGTCTCACGGAACCACCACCGCCGTCCCGTCGGACGGGCGCCCGCCTCCGGCCGGGGGCGCGGGCTCGGCCGCACCGCCTTCCCTCCGGCCGGACCGGCCGTCCGGCCCCGCGCGGTCCGGCCCCGCCGGGGACCCGGCGGGGCCCACGGGCACCGAGCCGCCGCCGGTCTGGCCGGACCCGTCGCCGGAGTCCGCGTCCGCCTCGTCGTGGTGGGAGGAACGGCCGCCCGCGCCCCCCGGCCCCCGCTCCTCCCTCTGGCCGGACGAGCCGCTCGACGGCGCCCCGCCGGAGCCGCCGAGGCCACCCGTGCTGGGTACGGGCGCGGATCCGTCGGCGGGCTTCTGGCCGGACGCGCTGCCCGATGGCACCCCGCCGCCGGGCAGGCGAAAGGCGCCCAGGCTCCCCGACGCGGACCTGATGCCGGAACCCCGGTCGTCCTTCTGGTCGGATCAGCCCGTCGACACGATGGGGTCGCCGGGCGGTGCGCCGGCAGGAGAGGACGCGGCGGGGCCGGAGGCGGGCCCCGGGACGCCCGGCCGCCCGGAGCCCCGGTCGTCCGGATCCCCGCGACCCGAGGAGGGCCGGCTGTGGCCGGATCAGCCGGTCGGTACGCCGGGGGAGGACACTCCGGAGCCCGGAGCGCCCGGGCGGGCGGAACGGCCCGCCGACACCACGCGGTCGCCCGGCGCCGCGCGGTCCGGGCGGAGCCCGCGGAGCGCGGTGCCGGAGCCCCGGTCGCCCCGCCGGCCCGCCGAGCCCACGCCGCCCGGATCCGGCCGACGCCAGGGGCCCGGGCGGGCGAACGGCGGCCCGGGGACGGAGCCCACGTCGGTCTTCTGGCCGGAGCGGCCCGCCGCCCCGGTCCCGTCTCCGGGGCGGGACCGCCACCCGAGGGGCAAGGGTCCGGACCCGACGTCGGTCTTCTGGCCGGAACAGCCGGGCGACCCCGTACGGCCCGGTTCGGGAGCGGTCGCCGAGTCCCCGTCCGCCGGTTCGTCCCTGTGGCCGGAGGAGCCGGAGGGTTCCGTGCCGCCGGGGTCCGGTGCGGTCGTCGAGTCCCCGTCCGGTCCGGCCCTCTGGCCGGACGAGCCCGAGCAGCCGTACCGGCCCGTGCCGCCGGACGGCGCCCTCCAGGACGACGGCCCCTGGCCGCCCGTCCCCGTGCGGCCCGCCGAGCCTCCGGAGACCGCGGTCTCCCCGGCCGGTCGGCCGGAGCCGTCGAGTGCCCTCGTGGAGTCGCCCCGGCGGCCCGTGCGGCTGCCGGAGGTTCCGGCGGCCGCCTGGCCGGGCCGGCCGGAGCAGCCGGACGCGTGGCCCGGCGGCAGGGTGCCCCGGCGCCCGGAGCGGGCGCCCGAGGTGCTGCCCTCCGGGCCGTCCCCGTCCGCGGGCTGGCTCACCCCCGCCGTGCCCGCCGAGGGACCCTCCGGGCCCGCCCGGCAGCCCTCCCGGGCCGCCGAGTTCGTCGGCGAGGGGCCGCCCACCTACGACGCGGAACCCACCGCCTGGGCCGTCGCCGACCCGGACCGGCTGGGCGACCTCGTGCCGGACACGGTCCTGGACGGGGCCCGGTACGGCTCGGTCACCCTCCGGGCGCTGTCGCTGCGCGGCGACTCCGCGCGTTACCGCGGCGAGCCACGGCGCGACGCCCTGCTGACCGCCCGCTTCGGGGAGGGTGACGGTGCCCTGCTGTTCGTCGCGATGGCGAGCGGTACGCGCGGCGCGAGCCACCGGGCGGCGCGGGACATCTGCGCCTGGCTCGGCGGGGCCGTGGGCCGCAGTCACGCCCGGCTGGCGGACGACATCCGCGGCGGCAGGCGCGGCGAGCTGAAGTCCGGCCTGCACAGGCTCACCGACCGCTCGTACGGCCGGCTGCGCGCCCGCGCCGCCGAGCTGGACCTGCGGCCCGAGCAGTACACCGCCGCCGTGCGGTGCCTGCTCCTGACCGCCGACCCGGCCTGCCGTACGCGCGTGTTCTTCGGCGTGGGCGCGGGCGGTCTGTTCCGGCTCCGCGAAGGCACCTGGCAGGACCTCGACCCGGATCCGGCGCCGCGCGGGGATCTCGCCGACGAGCCCCTGATCGGTTACGGAGCGGTGCCCGAGGACCGGATGACCGTGGACCTCGGCATCCCGACCCCGGGCCTGGCACCGGTCGTGGAGCCCCCCGAGATCCCCGGCGAGCCGTTCCGCTTCCGGGCGTCCGCCGCCCGGCCCGGCGACACGCTGCTGCTGTGCAGCGCGGGCCTGGCGGAGCCGCTGCGGGGCGAGCCCGAGCTGGGGGCCCGGCTGGCGAAGCGCTGGGCGGACGGCGAGCCGCCGGGCCTGGCGGCCTTCCTCGGGGACGTCCAGCTACGGGTGAAGGGGTACGCCGACGACCGGACGGCGTGTGCCCTCTGGGAGGCGTAGCGGGTTCGGCGCGGCGGGCCGTCGGGGCATCTCCGGGACGTTCTCCGGAGGTGCCCCGACGGGCGTTTCCCGGGGGACGCCCCTGAGGGACGCCGCCGGAGCGGCCAGCCGGAGCGGCCACCGGAGCCGACGGCCGCGCGGCCCGCGGAGGCCCCGGCGGCCCGCCGAACCGTCCCTCCGGAACCCCGGAGCGGCGTCGGCGGTCTCCCGCGAACCCCCGCGAAATGGGCCGGGTGAAACCTCACCCGCCCGACGCCATTGGCATATTCGCGCCCTGCACAAGACGCGCCAGCATTCCAGTCATATCACCATGTTGATGGGTCAACAGGCGTCGTCGGCCGTGGGCCGGGGCATGCATTGGTGAGTGTGCGTGAGCGTGTTCGACGCCGGGGCGCCGGGGAGGGGTCGGGGGCAGGGAAGGATGAAACGGCGGACTGCGAACCGGGCGGGTACGGACGGCCGCGCGGGCCGGGAAGAGACCGCGGACGGCATGGCACCGGGAGAGGACGGCGCGGAGCATGGCGGCCCGCGCTTCGAAAGACGACTGGGGCGCAGGGACCTCACCGCGGTCGGTGAGGTGCGTGCCCGGTTACGCGAGTTGCTGGCGCACTGGGGCGAGCCGGGCCGCGCGTACATCGCCGAGCTCCTGACGAGCGAGCTGGTCACCAACGCCCTGGTGCACACGGACGGGGGCGCGGTGGTGAAGGCCACGCTCACGGGCGGGCCGGGCGCTTCCGTCAAGGGCCTGCTGCGTGTGGAGGTGCGGGATTTCTTCCCGGGGCGCCCGGAGCCGCGCGGGACGCCCATGGACGCCGGAGCGCGGGGCCTCGACGGCGTCGGCCGGGCGGGGTGCGGCGGAGGGGACTCCTGCTGCGCGGGGGCGGGGCCGGGTGTCCCGGAGGAGGCCGCGGAGGGCGTGCCGGACAAGGCCGCCACGTCCGGGCGCGGGCTGCTGCTCGTCCACTCGCTGGCGGACGGCTGGGGCGTGCGGCCCCACGGGGTGGGGAAGGCGGTCTGGTTCGAGCTGGGCGCCCAGGAGCCCTGAACCGCCGCGCGGCGACGACTCAGGGCCCGCGGGCCGCTAGCCGAACTGTCGCTCGATCTGGGCGAGTTTGGCCTCCAGCGAGTCGAGTCGCGGGATGGCCTGGGTGTCGTCCTCGGCGGTCAGGTCGATCGGCCCGGGGCCGCTCTGGGCACCGGAGACGGCCTGCAGCGGACGCGCGCGGACGGGCAACTGTCCCTGGTCAGCGGCTATGGAAGGGTCCGCGCCGAGTTGCGCGGGCTGAGCGGCGGCGGAGACCGCCGGTCCGCTCACCTCGACCTGCCGGCCCCCTCGCGAGACCCGGCCCCATACGCGGTGCTGCCGGTTGTACGCCTTGAGCCGGGCGCGTTCCAGCTTGCCCGCCTCGCGCCGCCGCACCCGGTCGCGCTCCATCTGCCGCTTGTCCTCGCGGACCTCCTCGACGGCCTCGTCCAGGGTCCGCACACCCTCCAGGAGCATCAGCGACCAGGCGCCGAAGGTCTCACGAGGGGCCCGCAGCCAGCGGACTATGCGGATCTGGGGCAGCGGGCGGGGCACCAGTCCCTGCTCGCGGAGCGCCGCCCGGCGGGTCTGCTTGAGCGCGCGGTCGAAGAGCACCGCGGCGGACAAGGACATGCCGGCGAAGAACTGCGGCGCGCCCGCGTGGTCCATGCCCCGTGGCGCGTGCACCCAGTTGAACCAGGCCGCGGCGCCGGCGAAGGTCCACACCAGCAGCCGGGAGCCGAGCGCCGCGTCACCGTGGCTCGCCTCGCGCACGGCGAGCACCGAGCAGAACATCGCCGCCCCGTCGAGGCCGAAGGGGACCAGATACTCCCAGCCGCCCACCAGGCCCAGGTTCTGCCGCCCGAAGCCGACCAGTCCGTGGAAGGAGAGGGCGGCGGCCACCGCGGCGCAGCAGAAGAGCAGGACGTACGAGGCGCTGCCGTAGACCGCTTCCTTACGGCGCCTGCGTTCCTCCGTGCGCTCCCACGAGTCCGAGGACGCCCCCGCGTCGTCCGCGTTACCGTGCCGGCCGCGCGCGAGCACCGTCACCGCCACCACGGCCCCGGCTAGCGCCACGACAGAGGGGAGCATCCAATTCAGCGGTATATCGGTCACTCTCATCTTGCGTCCCTTGCATAGCTGTACGGCCTTTCGCGCGCCATCCTGACGGAATCGGTCCGTTCAACAAGGGGTTTCGACGTAACTGCCTGCCAATGGAGGGCAAGGGAATACAGATAGGTGTGGGGGAAATCGAACGTCCCTCAACCGGAAGGGAATTGCGTTCCCTTCGCCCCACTCGATCGGGTGGTGTGGGGTCGTTCAGCTTGCGGACATCCGCCTTATGCGCTCGGCGTCGCTGGTGCGTGGGCAGGTGAGACAGGCGTCCTCGGGGCGCAGTGTGTAGAACAGACAGCAGCCCGCCCGGTCGCGCGTCGGAAAGGATTCGCCCCGGGTTCCGGACAGCGTCCGGAAGGAGGCCCCGCCGACGTACGGGGGAGTGGCCCCCGGCAGCAGCAGCTCCAGCTCGCGCCTGGCCCGGGGCGCCTCGCCCAGCAGCCCCGCCACGTGCCAGAGCCCTTCGGCGACCTCGTCCGTCGCCATGCCCCACACCGCCCGCGGCCCGCGCCGCATCCGCGGCCGGAAGGCGCCCAGCACCGGTGTCAGGTGCTCGGCCAGCACCTCCCGCGCCCACGCGCGCAGCGCCTCCTCGTCCGCCACCGCCACGGCGCCCGGCAGGGCCGCCGCGGGATCGTCCGGCAGGCACGCGAACCCCGTGGGCCAGGCCGTCATCCGGCCCCGCGCGCGGTGCAGCGACACGGCCGCCGCGGGCAGCCGGGGCACCCGGCGGAGCAGGAACCACGGGACCGTCACCAGCAGGCAGACCGGCCAGGCGTAGCGGTGCAGCCCGAGGCTCGCGACGGCCTCCGGGCGGCCCCGCTCCCCGTAGTCCCGCAGGAGCTGCTCGTCGTCCCGGGTGAGGAAGGCGTCCAGCTCCTCGCCGCCCGCCGCCAGCCCGTCGGCCGTCAACCAGCCGTCGCCCCGGCACGGCGGTTCCACCGTGGCGGTGACGTGGGGGAGGGCCTCCGAGAGCCGGGTATAGGCGGCGGAGAAAACGGAGGTGAGCGCGTCAGAGGGGGTGGCAGAGGGTGTGTCGGAGAGCGTGACCGTGGGGTCGGGGACCTCTTCCGAGGCGGGTGGGATCGAAGGTGCTGCGGATGAGGAAATACCGGCAGGCGGAGTGGCAGAGGCGGGAAGCATGCGAGGACCACCGAATCGGGATCATTTGCAGGTAAGCCTTACCTTACCGGAATTGATCGGGGTTTGAACTGTCAGAACGGCCGCCTATGGTTCAGATGGACACAGGAGGACCCCAATGGAGCAGGGCAGACCCCACACCGAGGCATCGCGCACCGCCGCCGGCGTGCCCGCGCAGGCCACGCCCGGCGCGCACGGTGGGCACCACGGGCGCGACGAACTGGTCCGTGGCGAGCACGTCCACGGCGAGCGCCCGTACGCGGTCCCCGCTCCCGCGCGCCGGATGCCCACGCGCTACTCCGTGCGCGGACAGGTGCTCGACGCGCTCCGCAAGGCCCTGCTGGGCGGTGAGCTCATACCCGGCGAGGTCTACTCCGGCCCCGCCCTCGGCGAGCGGTTCGGCGTCTCCGCGACGCCCGTGCGCGAGGCGATGCAGCAGCTCGTCCTGGAGGGCGCCGTGGAGGTCGTGCCCAACCGGGGCTTCCGCGTCACCCGCCGCAGCGCCCGCGACCTGGCCGAGCTGGCCGAGGTCCGCGCCCTCCTGGAGGTCCCCGTCGTGCTGCGCCTCGCGCGCACGGTCCCGGCGGCGCGCTGGGCGGAGCTGGCGCCCCTCGCGGAGGCCGCGTCCGCCGCGGCCACGACGGGGGACCGCGCGCTCTACGCCGAGGCCGACCGCGCCTTCCACCGCGCGCTCCTCGGCCTCGCCGGCAACCGCCAACTGACCGCGGTCGCGGAGGAACTGCACCGTCGCGCGCAGTGGCCGGCGGCCCGGGAGCCGGCGTTCCGCTGCGCGGATCTGGTGGCGGACGCGGCGGAGCACGTGGCGTTGCTGGAGGCGTTGACGGTGCGGGATCTGGGGGCGGTGGAGGCGTTGGTGCGGGGGCACTTCACGGGGGCGGTCTAGGGGGGCTTGTTCCCCAGCCCCGCCCCTTCCCGTAACCGGAGGCTTCGCCCCCGGCCCCCCTTTTCCGCGCTGACGCGCGGTGTCCTCAATCGCCGGACGGGCTGAAAACAGCCCGTCCGGCGATTGAGGACACCGGGTCCGGGGCGGAGCCCCGGTTCGGGAAGGGGCGGGTAGGGGAAAGAACCGCCGTCCCCCGGCCCCGGCCCCGCCCCGCGCTACGCGCCGCCGCCCCCGTCGGCAGACGGCCCGCCAGCCACGCCGGCACCCCACCCAGCAGCCGCACCAGCCGCCCCGCCTCCGCCCGCAGCCGCGCCGCCTCGCCCGCGTCCGGCAGTACCGAGGCCAGCGATGCCAGGGCGGGCGCGATCCCGATCAGATAGCCCAGCTCTTCCCGTATGCGAAGGGACTCCGCGAAGCCGTACCGCGCCTCGTCGAGCCGCCCGTCGTGCTCGGCCATCGCCGCCACGTGCCGCCAGGTGAAGGAGAGCAGTAACCGCTGGCCGTGCGTGGTCGCCCCCGCGTGGGCCCGCTCGAAGGCCGCCGTCGCGTCGGACGGATTGTCGGACAGGTGCTGGGCGATCAGGCCCCGCCGGAAGTGGAGCAGGGGCCGGGTCCGTGAACCCGGGGCGAGCAGCGCCGCCGCCCGGCCCAGTGCGGAACGCGCCTCGTCGGCCCGGTCGCGTACGCCCAAAAGGGTGGCGGCGTAAGCGAGATGACCCCGCTCGCAGGCGGCCGCCCCGCGCTCCTCATCGTCCGCGGCGAGCGCCTCCGCCGTGCGCAGCGCGTCCTCGGCGGCCCGCCAGCCCTCCCCGGTGAACATGCACTGTTCGATCAGCACCACCGTCCGGCGCAGCGCCGGACCGGGCTCCCCGGCGGCGCGCGGCGCGAGGAGCGCCGCGGCGTCGTCCCAGCAGGCGCGCGACCGAAGCCGCCATACGGCCCGTTCCAGCGGATCGTCCCCGTGCGGGTCCCCTCCGTGCGGCCCCTCCGGTTCCGGTGGCTCCTCGGACAACCCAGAATTCCGCATGGCGGTATCCGCCACAGTGCCCTCCCCAAGCGCGCCGTCGAGCTGGAAGCCGTGACCGCATCTCAGCACGAAGACACGGGCGCGGCCAAGGGCCAGGTGTGAACCAGTTCACAAACTCGCCCGCCGGTTACGGGGCGAAGGGGCGCCCCCGTGTCCGCGGCTCTCCGCGGCAGCGGCACATTATCGGAGAACGGGCAGGTCCAGGCGGTACGGAGCGGCCCGGGCCGGGTCGGGCCGCGGCGGTGGAAAATGCCTCGCGCGCCGGACGGGGCCGCTGGCAGGATGACGGCGCGCCCCCGCCGCACGGTGGAAGGGCGCGCGACCGGACCCTCGCCCGCCGCATGGGCGGTGGCCGGGAACGGCCGGTCCGCCCGGCCCCGGCACAGCCACCGACGAGCACCAGGGAGAACCCGCATGCGCCGAAGCCTCGAAAACCCCCAGTTCCCTGACCGGATCACTGTTTTCGAGGACTCGTTCGCGCATGCACACCTCCCGCACCCTCAATCTCGGCATTCTCGCCCACGTCGACGCCGGTAAGACCAGCCTCACCGAGCGCCTGCTGTTCGACACCGGTGCCATCGACCGGCTCGGCAGCGTCGACGCCGGCAGCACCCGTACCGACAGCGGCGAGCTCGAACGCCGCAGGGGCATCACCATCCGCACCGCCGTCGCCCCCTTCCGCGTCGGCGACCTGGGCGTCAACCTCATCGACACCCCCGGGCACAGTGACTTCATCGCCGAGGTCGGCCGCGCCCTGGGCGTCCTCGACGGCGCCGTGCTCGTCCTGTCCGCGGTCGAGGGCGTCCAGGCGCAGACCCGGGTGCTGATGAGGACGCTGCGGCGGCTGCGCCTGCCGACCCTCGTGTTCGTCAACAAGGCCGACCGCCCGGGCGCACGCGAGGCCGGGACGCTGGCCGACATCCGCCGCCGGCTGACGCCGCGCGTGGTGCCCATGGCCACGGTCCACGGCATCGGCACGCCCGCCGCCCGCGCCGTCCCCGGCTCGTACCGCGATCCGGCCTTCCGCGACCTGGTGGCCGAGGCCCTGGCCGAGGACGACGACGCCCTGCTCGCCAGGCTCGTCGACGGGCCGCCGCCGGGCGCCGGTGAGCTGCGCGCCGCGCTGGCCGACCGCACGGCGCGCGGCCTGCTCCACCCCGTGTACTTCGGCTCGGCGCTGTCCGGCGAGGGGATCGCCGGGCTGCTCGACGGGATCGCCACGTACCTGCCGGCCGTACGGGCCGGGGCCGGCGCTCCGGACGCCGGGCCGACCGGCACGGTCTTCGCCGTCGAGCGCGGCGCGTCCGGCGAGAAGACCGCGTACCTCCGGCTGTTCTCGGGCGAGCTGGCCGAGCGCGCCCGGATCACGCTGCACCGCCGTGAGGCGGACGGCGCGCCCGGCGAGCACACCGGCCGGATCACCTTCCTGGAGACCGTCGGCGCGCCGCCGGACGCCGCCCGGCGGCTGACCGCCGGGGGCATCGCCCGGCTCCGCGGCCTGCCCGGGATCCGCGTCGGCGACCGCCTCGGGCCCCTGGCGGACGCGGGTCCGGCGCACTTCGCCCCGCCGTCCCTGGAGTCCGTCGTCCGGCCTGTGCGCCCCGCCGACGCGGCCCGGCTGCACGCCGCGCTGGCCGGGCTCGCCGACCAGGACCCGCTGATCGGCACCCGCGCCCTGCCGGGCGGCGGCACCTCCGTACTGCTCTACGGCGAGGTGCAGAAGGAGGTCCTCGCGGCCACCCTCGACGAGGAGTTCGGCCTCGGCGCCGCCTTCGAGCCGAGCACCACGATCCTCCGGGAGCGGCCCGCCGGCACCGGCGAGGCACGGGAGGAGATCGACCGGCACGGCGGCCACGTCTTCTGGGCCACGGTCGGCCTGCGCGTCGAGCCGGGCGCGCCGGGCTCCGGCAACGTCTTCCGGCGGGACACCGAACTGGGCGCCCTCCCGCTCGCCTTCGACCGGGCGGTGGAGGAGACCGTCCACGGCACGCTCGACCAGGGCCTGCGGGGCTGGCCGGTCACCGACTGCGTCGTCACCCTGACGCGCTCCGGTTTCGTCGGCCCGGTCAGCACGGCCGCCGACTTCCGGCAGCTGACGCCCCTGGTCCTGATGGCCGCGCTGGCCGAGGCGGGGACCGAGGTGTACGAACCCTGCCACGGTTACGAGCTGGAGGTGCCGGTGGACTGCCTCGGCCCGGTCATGGGGGCGCTCGCCGCGGCCGGCGCGGTCGTCGGGGAAACGGTGGCCGGGGCGGAGGGATGCGTACTGAGGGGAACGATCCCGGCGCGCGGGCTCACGGGGTTCGAGGGACGCTTGCCGGGGCTCACGCGGGGTGAGGGCGTGTGGTGGACGGCGGCGGCGGCCGACCGGCCGTGCGGCGGGAGCGTGCCGAAGCGCCCGCGCAGCGACGGGAACCCGCTGAACAGGGCGGAGTACCTGCGGTCCGTGGGGCGGGCGTAGGCCGGGCCGCGCGGACGGCCTCCCGTGGTCAGAACAGTGCCGTCACGGCTTCCCCCACCCACACCAGGGGCATCGCCGCGCACACGACCCCCGGTACGGCGAACATCGGCACCCCCAGCAGCAGGCCGACCGGCAACGCGCCCCACGAGGACGCCAGCACCCGCGACGGGTCCTCCGGGTCGTATCGCAGCTCGCCCCGCCGTGCCTTCCAGCCGGAGCGGTGACGGCACGTCACCCCGTCGAGCGTGCGGAAGCGGTAGAGATAGGAGCCGGCCCCTTCGCTGTCCCGGAAGACCTCCGGAGGGTTCGGCACCTGGACCGTCACGCCCCGGCGCCGGAGGATCCAGCGCGTCCGCAGGTCGAGGGCGTGCTCGAAGAGCGTCAGCAGATAGCCGCCGAAGAGACCGGCCGCCCAGGCGGCCGGGGCGTGCCAGCGCGGCGCCCCCGGGAGCAGCAGGGCCAGCAGGGCGACCGGCAGGCCGAACAGTGTGTAGAAGGCCGCGGACTTCTGCGGGAACGTGCCGTGCCGCAGGACGCCGGTCAGCCGGCCCGCCGCCGACCGTACGGCGGGCACCGGCCACGGCTCCGTCGTCTCCCGGCGCACCGGAGGGCGGGTGCCGTAGGGCGGGTACGTGGGCCGCAGCGCCGTCATCTCCGCGGCCAGCCCGGCCAGCGCCTGGTGACTTCGGTGACGGACCGTCAGTGGTGCGGCGGGCGGGTGCGGCCCGGCGAGCAGATGGAGCGTCAGCGTGCCCGGCCCGGAACCGGGATCGACGTCGACGCGGCTTATCCACGGCCCCGGCACCACCGTCGTCGTGCGCCCCGTCTGCCAGCGCACCTCGCCGCGCTCCACCCGGACCCGGGTGCGGCCTTCCTTGATCACTACCCCCATGGGAGGAAGGCTATCCCGCCGGCCCGCGGCGCGGGCTCCCGGAGCCGGGGCCGCGAGCCGCGGGCCGCGCGGTGCGGCTCAGCCCGTCTGCACCAGCGGGGACCAGGCGCCGAGCGCGTCCGTGCCCGTACCGCCGTACAGCGAGGTCTCGCCGTTGGACCAGCGGGTCACGAGGCCGTCCCGGCGGCCGGTCCCCGTGAAGTCGCCGGCGGTCATCACGGCGCCCGCCCAGGAGGCGTTGGGCGGCTGGAGGCGGGTGCCCTTGCCGATGTCGGTGCCCGTGGTGGTGTACGAGCCCAGCGAGCCGTCGGACCAGCGGACGACCAGGTTCGAGCGGCCGTCACCGGCCGGCTGGACGCTGGTCAGGGCGGTGGCGTTCCGCCAGTACGAACCGGCCTCCATCAGCCGGCGCTCCGTGCCCGGCCCGGCGGAGCTCACGCCGGAGTACACGCTGAGGCTGCCGTCCACCCAGCGGACGGCCAGGTCGCCCGCCTTGTCCGTGGCGGCGTACCGGCCCGCGGTGATCTGGGTGGCGTACTTCCAGAAGGAGCCGACGGCCCCCAGCGTGTACTCCTTGCCGGAGCCGGAGGCGTCGAAGTCCTCGTAGTAGCTGAGCTTGCCGTTGTCCCAGCGGACCATGAGGTCGGTGCGGCCGGTGCCGCTGAAGTCGCCGGTGGTGACCGTCTCGGCGCGCTTCCAGAAGCTGTCCGCCTTCGCGAGCTGCTTCTCCGCCCCGAAACCGCCCTGGCCGTCGCCGGGGTAGAGGCTGACCTCGCCGTCGCTCCAGATGGTCAGCAGGTCCTCGCGCCCGTCACCGGTGAAGTCGCCCGACGCGAGGTGCCGGGCGTGGGTCCAGGTGGAGGCGGCGCCGGGCAGCCGGGCGGCGTCGGACGGCGGCTGGTAGGCGGTGGGGCGCACGGGCGTGCGGTCCGCGACGGCGTCCTGGTAGAGGTCCTGGACCTCCTGGCCGAAGACGGGGGAGTAGCTGACCCAGTCGTCGCCCGCGGCGTCGCCGCCGCCGTTCCAGCCGCCGAGGGCGCCGATGAGGTCGCCGGTGCGGGCCTTGGCGTCGTAGTACGAGATCCAGGGGCTGCCGGACGTCCCGCCGAAGAAGCCGCCGCACTTCATCTGGAGCTGCTGGTAACCGGCGAGCCGCGCGGTGGGCACGGTGCAGCTGAAAGCCCGCTGGTCGGGGTTGAACGTGCCGGGGTAGCCCGTGACGGTGACGGTGCTGGTCCAGCGCGGCGTGGGCGTCAGCCGCAGGCCGCCGGTCAGGTCCTGCACCTCGGCGCCCTGGGCGTTCGCCCCGAGCCGGGCGAAGCCGAAGTCCAGGTCGGAGTCGGTGCCCTTGCTGTTCTTGGTGTAGCGGGGGTCGGTGAAGACCCGCTCCACGGGGAAGACGCCGTACGGCTGGTGGGCCGCGTCCTGCCCCTTGCGGTACTGCGGTACGAAGATCTGCTGCCCGCCGGCGAGGGACTTGGCGCAGTGCCCGGCGGTGAGCACGAGGTTCCGGCCGGCGCTCTGCACGACGCTCGCGGTGCAGTAGGTGGGCCCGCCGGGGCCGGAGCTGCTGAAGAACGTGCCGACCGGCGGTATGCCGTCGCCGTACGCGCCCTGGAGCGTGCCGCTCGGTGCGGCGGCGGCCGCGAGACCGCGGGTGCGTGCCCCGGTGGGGGCGGTGCCGTGGCCGGCGTCGAGCGGCCGGGCCGCGGCCATGCGCTCGGCCGTCCAGTACGTCGCCGCCGCGCGCGCGTCGATGGCGGGAGCGGGGACGCGCGGCGCGGCGGCCGCGCCGGTGGCGGAGAAGGCCATGCCGCAGGCGGCCATGGCGAGGACGGCGGCGACCAGCCGGGACCGGCCGGAGGTACGTCCGGAGGTACGTCTGGGGGTACGTCTGGCAGAAGAGGACAAAGTGACTCTCTGAATGTGCGTAAACGGGTGTGCGAGATGCTGCGCATGCCTATCACAGGGGCGTGGGCGGCCCGTTCCGAGGGCCGGGGACGGGCCGCCCGCTCCTTCACGCCGCCCGGTGGTCGTGGTGGATGGGCGTACGGGCCCCCGTGAGCGGGGTGCCCGTACCGCCCCGCCGGACGGCGACGATCTCGGCGGCGATCGACAGGGCCGTCTCCTCGGGCGTACGGGCACCCAGGTCGAGGCCGATCGGCGAGCGCAGGCGGCCCAGTTCGCGCTCGCCCACGCCGGCCTCGCGCAGCCGGTCGAGCCGGGCCTCGTGCGTACGGCGCGAGCCCATGGCCCCGACGTAGGCGACCGGGAGCCGCAGGGCCCGCTCCAGCAGCGGGACGTCGAACTTCGCGTCGTGGGTCAGGACGCACAGCACGGCGCGGTGGTCCAGGTCCTGGGAGTCGAGATAGCGGTGCGGCCAGTCCACGACGACCTCGTCCGCGCCGGGGAAGCGGCGGGCGGTGGCGAAGACGGGCCGGGCGTCGCAGACGGTGACGTGGTAGCCGAGGAACTTCCCCGCCCCGACCAGCGCCGCGGCGAAGTCGACCGCCCCGAAGACGATCATGCGGGGGGCCGGGACGGCGGACTCGACGAGCAGCGTCACGGGCTCGCCGCAGCGTGAGCCGGGGCGGACGAGGGCGCCGCCCCCGGCCGCCCGCCCCGCGACCGGCTCCCTCCCGCCGAGAGCTCCCACGCCGGACCCCGGCTCGCCACCCGCCCCGGCGCCGCGGGCCGCTCCAGCGGCGCCCATGGCCGGGCGCCCGGCCGTCGCGGCCCCCGGGCCCTCGCCCACCTCCACCGTTCCCGTCCGGCCCACGTCCAGGAGTGCCGCCGCCTCCAGGCCGGCGACGCGGTCCAGCGCCTCCGTACCGCCGAGCGTGCCCGTCACCCCGCCGCCCGGGCCCACCAGCAGGGCCCGGCCCAGCAGGTGCGCGGGGCCCGAGGCCACCCGGGCCAGGGCCGCCGTGCCGCCGCGCGCCGCCTCGGCCAGGGCCGCGCCGAGCACCGGGCGGTCCGGGCTGTCCGCGCGGACCGGCGTGACCAGGACGTCGAGCACCCCGCCGCAGGTCAGCCCCACGGCGAAGGCGTCCTCGTCGGAGTAGCCGAACCGTTCCAGCACGCTCTCGCCGCTCACCAGGGCCGCCCGGCACAGCTCGTAGACCGCGCCCTCCACGCACCCGCCCGAGACGGAGCCGATCACCGTGCCGTCCGTGTCGACCGCGAGCGCCGCGCCGGGCTGCCGGGGCGCGCTGCCGGTGACGGCCACGACCGTGGCCACGGCGAACTCGCGCCCCTCCGCGCACCACCGGTGCAGCTCGTCGGCGAGGTCCAGCATGACGGTCTCCTCTGCGCGGTACGGGAACGTCGGGCCGTGCGCCGTCATCTGACGCCCAGCCAGTTCTCCAGGGGGTGGAGGGCGAAGTAGACGGTGAAGACGGCGGTCAGCAGCCACATGAACACCCCGGGTTCGCGCCACTTCCCCTGGGCGGCCTTGATGGCCGTGAAGGCGATGACGCCCGCGCCGACACCCGGCGTGATGGCGTACGTGAACGGCATCAGCACCACGGTCAGGAAGACCGGCACCGCCACCGCCCGGTCGTTCCAGTCGATGTGCCGGGCGTTGCTCATCATCATCGCACCGATCACCACCAGCGCCGCGGCCGCGACCTCGCCGGGGACGATCCGGGTGAGCGGGGTGAAGAACAGGCACGCGGCGAAGAGCCCGCCGGTCACCACCGAGGACAGGCCCGTACGGGCGCCCTCGCCCACCCCGGTCGCGGACTCGATGAAGACGGTCTGGCCCGACGCCCCCGCGACGCCGCCGATCGCCCCGCCCGCGCCGTCGACGAACAGCGCCTTGCTCAGCCCCGGCATCCGCCCCCGGGAGTCCGTGAGCCCCGCCTCCGTGCCCACGCCGATGATGGTGGCCATCGCGTCGAAGAAGCCGGCCAGCACCAGGGTGAACACGATCATCCCCACGCCCATGGCGCCGAGCGTGCCCCAGCCGCCGAGGGCGACATGGCCGAAGAGCGAGAAGTCCGGCATCGACACGGCGCCGCCCCGCAGCGTGGGCGCGCCGTTCTGCCAGGTCTTGGGCCCCAGCCGGGCGACGGCGTCGACGACGACGGCCAGCACGGTGCCGGCGACGATGCCGATGAGGATCGCGCCGGGGACGTCCCGGGCCTGGAGCATGAAGATGAGCAGCAGGGTGACGCAGAAGACCAGTACGGGCCAGCCGGCGAGCTCGCCGGCCGTGCCCAGGGTGACCGGCCCACCGCCCGTGGAGGCATGCACGAAACCGGCCTTGACCAGGCCGATCAGGGCGATGAACATACCGATGCCCATGGTGATGGCGTGCTTGAGCGCCAGCGGTATCGCGTTCATGATCAGCTCGCGTAGCCCGGTGACCGCCAGGACGACGATCACCAGTCCGTACACCACGCACATGCCCATCGCCTGAGGCCACGTCATATGGGGTGCCACCTGCGTGGAGAGCACGCCCGAGACACCCAGCCCGGCGGCGAGGGCCAGCGGCACCTTGCCGACGAAGCCCATCAGCAGTGTGCAGACCGCCGCGCCGAGCGCGGTGGCGGTGATCAGACCGGCGTGGCCGAGGGTGTGCCCCGTGACGTCCGGGCCGGACAGGATCAGGGGGTTGAGCAGGAGGATGTAACACATCGCCATGAAGGTGGTGACGCCGCCGCGCACCTCGCGGCCGAGGGTGGAGCCCCTTTCGCCGATGTGGAAGTACCGGTCGAGCCGGGACCGTCCGGCCGGTGGCCGTGGGCCCGCGCCCGCGTCCCGTGCCGTGGTGCCCGGCTCCACGGATGGCTGGGTCATGACCTGCTCCCATGTTCCGGGGAATGTGGATCGCTGCACGACCCGGGGGACGGCCCGAGACGGAAACGGGTGACGGCCCGCCGGGGCCCCTCGCGCGCGGTGTACAGGGGCGGAAGGGGCCCGTCGGCGGCAGTCCGAAGAGGTGGGGGAGGGGCGCCGGGTCCCGGCACCCGTGCTCAGGTGCCGGTGAGGTGCTCCGGCCGCACCGGCACCCGGGCGAGCGGCAGCCCCGTGGCGGCGCGGATCGCGGCGACGACGGCCGGGGTGGACGAGAGCGTGGGGGCCTCGCCGACGCCCCGCAGCCCGTAGGGGGCGTGGGTGTCGGCGAGTTCGAGGATGTCCACGGGCAGGGTGGGGGTGTCGAGAATGGTGGGGATGAGGTAGTCGGTGAAGGAGGGGTTGCGGACCTTGGCGGTGACCGGGTCCACGACGATCTCCTCCATCACCGCCAGCCCGAGGCCCTGCGTGGTGCCGCCGTGTATCTGCCCGGCCACCGACAGCGGGTTCAGCGCCTTCCCGACGTCCTGCGCGCAGGCCAGCTCCACGACCTTGACGAGACCGAGCTCGGTGTCCACCTCGACCACGGCGCGGTGGGCGGCGAAGGAGTACTGCACATGGCCGTCGCCCTGCCCGGTGACCAGGTCGAAGGGCTCGGTGGGCCGGTGCCGCCACACCAGCTCCAGGTCCACGGCGTCGCTTCCGAGGACCTCCGCGAGATCGGCGAGGACCTCGCCGCCGTCGGTGGTCACCTTGCCGCCCTCCAGGAGCAGTTCGGCGGTGGCCCACGCCGGGTGGTACGTGCCGAACCGGGCCCGGCCCAGCTCCAGCACCCGCTCCCGGACGGCCTCGCAGGCGTGCCGGACGGCGCCTCCGGTCACATACGTCTGCCGGGAGGCGGAGGTCGAACCGGCCGAGCCGACACGGGTGTCGGCCGGGCGCAGGGTGACCTGTTCGACGCCCAGCTCGGTGCGGGCGATCTGGGCGTGCACGGTGACCCCGCCCTGACCGACCTCGGCCATCGCCGTGTGCACCGTGGCCACCGGCCGGCCACCGACGACCTCCAGCCGCACCCGGGCCGTCGAGTAGTCGTCGAACCCCTCGGAGAAGCCGACGTTCTTTATCCCCACGGCGTAGCCGACGCCGCGCACGACGCCCTCGCCGTGGGTGGTGTTGGACAGCCCGCCGGGCAGGGCGCGCACGTCCGCCGCGCCGCCCGCGCTCTCCCACTGCCGCTCGGGCGGCAGCGGCATCGCCTTGACGCGGCGCAGGAGTTCGGCGACCGGCGCGGGCGAGTCCACGACCTGACCGGTCGGCATGACCGCGCCCTCGGACATGGCGTTGCGCTGCCGGAACTCCACCGGGTCGAGCCCCAGGGCGGCGGCGAGCCGGTCCATCTGCGCCTCGTAGGCGAAGCACGCCTGGACGGCGCCGAAGCCGCGCATCGCGCCGCAGGGCGGGTTGTTGGTGTAGAGCGCGAGCGCCTCGGCGTCCACCGCGTCGACCACGTACGGGCCGGCGGAGAGCGAGGCGGCGTTGCCGACGACGGCCGGGGAGGACGAGGCGTAGGCGCCGCCGTCCAGCACGATGCGGCACGCCACATGGGTGAGCCTGCCGTCCTCGGTGGCCCCGTGCTCGTAGTGGAGCCGGGCGGGATGGCGGTGGACGTGGCCGAAGAACGACTCGAAGCGGTTGTAGACCATCTTCACGGGCCGGCCGGTGCGCAGGGCCAGCAGACAGGCGTGGGCCTGCATGGAGAGGTCCTCGCGGCCGCCGAAGGCGCCGCCGACGCCGGAGAGCGTCATCCTGACCTTGTCCTCGGGCAGACCGAGGACCGGCGCGATCTGGCGCAGGTCGGCGTGCAGCCACTGGGTGGCGACGTACAGGTCGACGCCGCCGTCCTCGGCGGGCACCGCCAGCCCGGACTCGGGGCCCAGGAACGCCTGGTCCTGCATGCCGACCTCGTAGTCGCCCGTCACGATCACGTCGGCGCGGGCCCTGGCCGCGGCGACGTCACCACGGCGGACCGGCTGCCGGTGGACGACATTGGGGTGCGGGACGTGGCGGGCGTGGGCGTCGGTGCGGCCGGGGTGCAGCACGGGGGCGCCGGGGGCGAGCGCGGACGCCTCACCGGTGACGACGGGCAGCGGCTCGTACGCCACCTCGATCTTCGCGGCGGCGCGGCGGGCCGTCTCGGGGTGGTCGGCGGCGACGAGGGCGACCGGCTCGCCGTGGTAGCGGACCACACCGTCAGCGAGGACGGGGGTGTCCTCGATCTCCAGGCCGTAGCGGGTGGCGGCGGGGAGGTCGGCGTGGGTCAGCACGGCGCGGACGCCGGGCGTCGCGAGCGCCCCGGAGACGTCGACGGAGCGGATCCGGGCATGGGCGTGCGGGCTGCGGAGGGTGTGGCCCCAGAGCATGTCCTCGTGCCACAGGTCCGAGGCGTACGCGAACTCGCCGGTGACCTTCAGGGTGCCGTCGGGGCGGAGCGTCGACTCGCCGACGCCGCCCGGGGCCGGGCCCGCCCAGGCGGGTCCGGTGCCGGCGGGCAGGTCGGTGGGGAGTCCGGTGGGGACGCGAGGGGTGCCCATGGTCAGACCGTCTCTCCCGCACGGGCGGCCGCCAGGCGTACCGCGTCGAGGATCTTCTCGTAGCCCGTACAGCGGCACAGATTGCCGGAGAGGGCCTCGCGGATGTCCGCGTCGGAGGGGTCGGGGACGCGGGCCAGCAGATCGTCGGCGGCGACCAGCAGACCGGGGGTGCAGAAGCCGCACTGCACGGCGCCCGCGTCGACGAACGCCCGCTGTACGGGGGAGAGTCCGGCGGTCTGCGCCCCGTCCCGGCCCTGGTCCCCGGCGGCCCCGGCGTCTGGGGCGCGCTGTGCCGCGAGCTCGGCCAGGCCCTCGACAGTCACCACCTCGCGGCCCTCCGCCTGCCCCGCCGCGACCAGGCAGGCGCACACCAGCTCGCCGTCCAGGCGGACCGTGCAGGAGCCGCACTCGCCCTGCTCGCAGGCGTTCTTCGAGCCCGGCAGGCCCAGCCGCTCCCGCAGGACGTACAGCAGGCTCTCGCCCTCCCAGACGTCGTCGGCCTCCCGCGGGCGGCCGTTGACCGTACAGTTCACGCGCATCGGGTGGTCCTCTCGCTGCCGCGGTACGCGTCCCAGGCCCAGCCGAGGGTGCGGCGGGCCATGACGCCCACCGCGTGCCGGCGGTACCGGGCGCTGCCGCGCACGTCGTCGATGGGGTTGCAGGAGCCCGCCGCCAGCTCGCCGAACTGCCGGACGAGGGACGGCGGCAGGTCCCGCCCGGAGTCCCAGAAGCCGCCCTCGGCCAGCGCGGCGTCGAGGAACTCCTCCGCCGCGCGGGCCCGCAGCGGGGTGGGCGCGGCCGAGCCGATGCCCGTGCGCACCGCCCGCGCCCGTGGGTGCAGCGCGAGCCCGAAGGCGCAGACCGCGATCACCATGGCGTTGCGCGTGCCGACCTTCGCGAACTGCTGCGGCCCGTCGGCCTTGCGGACGCGGACGGCCCGGATCAGCTCGTCCGGCTCCAGGGCGTTGCGCTTGACGCCGGTGTAGAACCGCTCGACGGGGATGAGCCGGGTGCCGCGCACCGACTCGGCCTCCACCTCGGCGCCCGCCGCCAGCAGCGCGGGGTGGGAGTCGCCGGCCGGGGACGCGGCGCCGAGGTTGCCGCCGACGCTGCCCCGGTTGCGGATCTGCGGCGAGCCGACGGTGTGCGCCGCGAGGGCCAGCCCGGGCAGCGGCCCCCGGAGGTTTTCCATGATCCGCGTGTACGGGACGGACGCGCCGAGGCGGACGTCCCGCTCGCCGACCTCCCATTCGTACAAATCGCCGATGCGGTTCAGGTCCAGCAGGTACTCCGGACGGCGGTGGTCGAAATTGATCTCGACCATCACATCCGTGCCACCCGCGAGGGGCACGGCCGAGGGGTGCTCCGCCTTGGCGGCCAGAGCCTCCTCCCAGGTGCCGGGGCGCAGGAAGTCCATGGATCTTCTCTTCTCGATCGGGTCTCGCGAGGTGGTCCGTGGGAGGTGTTCCGGCCGGTTCGGTCCCGGCGCCGCATGTCCTGTTCGCGCGCTCTGCAGCCAGTACACCGAGGTCCGCGCACCCGGGTGCAGTCACCGAAACCATGAAGCGGTTGGCTGGCCACGCCCGCCGTCTTGTAGATTCGAACGAAAGGCGGGGTTCAGAAACCCCACTGCATTCCACTGGTTACAACAAGACAGATCGGCGGCGACCACGATGCGGCTGCGCGCACTCCTGGAGACCGATGCGCTGGGCCTTCGGCTGCTCGGCGGCGAGGACGAGCTGGACCGCTCCGTGCGCGGCGTGATGACCACCGACCTGCGGGACCCCAGCCGGTATCTGTCCGGCGGCGAGCTGGTGCTCACGGGGCTCGCATGGCGCCGGGACCCGGACGACTCCGAGCGGTTCGTCCGGATCCTGACCGCCGCCGGGGTGGCCGGGCTGGCGGCGGGCGAGGCGGAGATGCGCTCGATCCCCGACGACCTGGTGCAGGCGTGCGCCCGGCACCGGCTGCCGCTGTTCTCCGTCGTGGAGGACGTCTCGTTCGCCTCCATCACGGAGCACGTGGTGCGCCAGGTCTCCGGCGAGCGCGCGGGCGACCTGGCGGCCGTCGTCGACCGGCACCGCCGGCTGATGACCTCGGGCCCGGCGGGCGGCGGCCCCGAGGTGGTCCTGGACCTGCTCGGCTCCGACCTGGACCTGCGCGCCTGGGTGCTCTCGCCCACCGGACGGCCCATCGCCGGCTCCTCGCTGGCCGGCGCCGGGCCCGAGCTGCCCGCGGCCGTCTGCGCCACGCTCGCGGGCGAGCACCTGGCCGCCTCCCGCACGGGCCGCCGCGGCCCGCACCGGGTCACGGCCGGCGGCGGCACGTACTCCCTCTTCCCCATCGGGGGCGGCGGCCGGATCGCCTCCCGGGACGTCCGCGAGACCGTCCTGTCCGACTGGCTGCTGGCCGTCGAGGCGGACGCCGGGGACTGGCCGGCCGAGCGGCTCGACCTGCTCGACGGCGTCACCCAGCTGATCGCCGTCGAGCGGGACCGCCGCGACGCCGCCCGCACGGTGCGCCGCCGGCTCGCCCAGGAGGTCCTGGAGCTCGTCCAGGGCGGCGCGGCGCCCGCCGAGATCGCGGCCCGCCTGCGGGTGGCGGCGCCGGTGCTGCTGCCCGGCCTGGGCTCGGCCCCGCACTGGCAGGTGGTGGTCGCCCGGGTCGAGTGGGACGGCGGCGACATCCCCGGCGGCCCGGTGGCCCAGGCGCTCCTGGAGGAGATCCTCGTCGACCCGGAGGCCACCGGCCCCGAGCCGTCCGACCGGATCGCCGTCGCCCACACGGGCGATGAGGCGGTCGCGCTCGTGCCCCTCCCCGCCGTCCCGGTCCGCCCGGAGGGCCTGGACGACGCGCTCACCGGCGCGGAGAGCGCGCCCGCGGCCCCCGGCCTGCACGCCGACGCCCTCCTCGCGGCCGTCCGCGAACCCCTCGCCCGGGGCCTCGACGGCGACGGCCGCCTCACCCTCGGCGTCAGCGCCGCGGTGCACTCGGCGGAGGGCCTGCGCGGCGCCCTGGAGGAGGCCCGGCACGCCCGCCGGGTGGCCGCCGCCCGCCCGGGCCGCGTCTGCGCGGCGGGCCACCAGGAGCTGGCCTCGCACGTCCTGCTGCTGCCCTTCGTGCCCGACGACGTCCGCCGCGCCTTCACGGCCCGCCTCCTGGACCCGCTGCGCGACTACGACCGCCGGCACCGCGCCGAGCTCATCCCGACGCTGGAGGCGTTCCTCGACTGCGACGGCTCCTGGACGCGGTGCGCGACGCGGCTGCACCTGCACGTCAACACCTTGCGCTACCGGGTCGGCCGGATCGAGCAGCTGACGGGCCGTGACCTCTCGCGCCTGGAGGACAAGCTGGACTTCTTCCTGGCACTGCGGATGAGCTGAGGGGACCGTTCCGGACGGTCCCGGACCCCGGCCCTCAGGCGCCGGACGGCTGATTCCAGCCCGTCCGGCGCCTGAGGGCATTCGGGGAAGAGCCCCTCCCCGCCCGCTACCGCCGCGCGATCGCCGCCAGCGCGGCCATGTCCCGCACGACGATCGCCCGGTACCGGTTGTGGATGACCTCCTTCTCACGGAGCTCGCCGAGCGCCTGCTCCACCGTGGACTGGCCGAGCTGCAGCGCCTCCGTGAGGTTGTACTGACTCGGCCCCTCGATGCGGACGCCCCCGTACCGGCCCTGGTCGCGCACCCCCACGGTGGCGCCGAGGTGGTGCAGCAGCGTGCTGACGCGCGCCAGCGCAGGCCGCTTGAACGTGCTGTAGATCCGCTCGTCCGTGCGGTTGCGTGTCTCCAGGCTCAGGAGCAGCTTGCGCTCGATCACGACGTGCCGGGTGAGGACTTTCCACAGCACGTCGGGGGCGAAACCCAGGGTCACGGTCTCGCTCAGGCACGTCGTGGCCGGACCGGGAGCGCCCGGGTCCAGCAGCCGCTGCTCCTCCAGCACCTGGCCGGTGCCCCGGAAGCGCAGGATGGAGGTGCCGAAGTGGCTGCGCTGCTGTGACACGCAGCCGCCGAGCACGATGTGCACGGCCTCTTCCGGGCCGCCGGTCGTCAGCGGCTCGCCCTTGGCGTAGGCGCGGGTCTGTCCGAGCGGGATCATCGACGACCATAGCCGTGGCGCGAGGCCGTGCAGGAAGCTGCCTTCGGGCATGGGCCGACGCCCGGCCAGTACGTCGGGGACGCGGAATGACTCCAGGTTCGGGGGAGGCGTCATGACCGGCCCCCGGTCACCGGTGCGGGCGCGGCCGGGGCTGTGGCCGGTGGTGGTGGCACCAGCGCCCGGATGACCGGGGGAAAGGCGCCGATCACCGCGGTGATCGCCAGCAGCACGGCGGCGAGAGTGCGTGGGGAGTGCGCGAGGCGCTTGATCGCGTACGCCGCGAGCAAGGTCATGAGCGCGACGAACGCGATGACGGTTCCGTAGTAGGTGACGTGGTCCACGTTGCGGCTGAGCCTTTCGTTATGGAATTTGCGGGTCTTTGGCGGGTCCAGTGCCTCTCGTGCCCGGATTGCGGCTCTCGGTGGTTAGGCGAGGTCTGCCGGTTACAAGCGGCGTTTCAAACGCTACCCCGATGCGGCGGTGACGGCGAAGTTTCCCTGAGGCGAGGGGGATTCCTCACTAATAGGACGATGTGCTCCATGGGTACCGCGCACGCCAGGGGCGTGAAGCGTCAGGAATGCGCCCCCGGTGAGTATGCCCCGCCGGCCTCTGCGGGAATTGATGGCGATGGAATTCGCGGGAAGCGGGAATGGGTGAACCGGAATCATCGGCGCCCGGTGAATGTGTGCGCGAATTCCCGTACCGGCCCTCGAACGAGGCGGCGGGATGGGAGAGCCGGGGGTCAAGGGACCAACCCGGACCCCCGGCCGAGGGGCCTGGACCCGCCAAGGCTCAGACCGCCGTGCCAGTAAACACCCCCCGGCGCCTGAAAATGCCCTACTGGCCGGTTTTCGGCGGGGAGAAGTCCTAGTTGCGGGGGATCGCCGCTGCTTCGACGGGATCGGTGTCCATGACCTTACTTTGCGTAAAGCCGGTCACACTCGATCAATGATCGCTTCAGTAAGTGCGTGTGGGTGAAATCTGCGATCAAAATACAGGCCGTATGGAAGATTGCTGGACGAGTCCCTATCCTCCTCTGGTGGCAAGAGGCCGCTACCCGTGTGGCAAGTGAGGTGTGCCCGGAGAACGCGCCCCGTGCGGGTGCGGCGAAAGCGAGAATTCACTTTCCGGTATCACCGGACGGCGTTCCTGTTTAATCTCCGGCCCGTCGTCGGGTAGCGGTGTGAGCGATTCCGTGGCCATGAATCCGTGAACCGTTCGGGGCCTGTCGCCGGGCATCCGAGGCGCGGGCGTTTCCGAGGTCGTGCGCCCCTGGGCGCGCAACCGGAGCGCTGATTCCCCTCGCCATTTCCGGCCCCCGGTCACGCGGTGACGGCTCACCGCCTCCGTGCAGCGCCACATCCACCACCAGCGCCCGGTGGTCCGTGTCCGGCAGGTCCAGGAAGCGTGCCGCGCGCGGTTCCAGCGCGGAGCTGACCAGTACGTGATCGATCTGCACACCCAGCCGCGGCGCCACCGGCCGGGGCCAGCTCGGGGTGCGGCCCAGGCCCAGCGCCGCCGCGCTGTCCCGCACCCCCGTGTCCAGGAGGGCGCGGAAGGCCGCGTGGTCCTGCGAGGCGTTGAAGTCGCCGGCGAGCACCATCGCCGTGTCGCCGCGCCCGGCGGCCACCTCCCGCAGGCGCCCCAGCTCCTCACGCCACACCGCCAGCCCGCCCGGCTCCGGCGGCATCGGGTGCGCCACCTGGAACCGCAGCGGCACCCCCGCCACCCGCACCACCGCCCTCGGCATCGCCAGCGTGCCCGGCACCGCACCGTCCGGCTCCAGCGGGTACCGGCTGAGGATCGCCGAGCCCTCCGCCGCGCCGCCGCCCACGACCAGCCGGTACGGATAGGCGGCCCGCACCTCCGCCCCGCCGAGCGCCGCCCCGCACGTCGCGGGCGCGCACTCCTGCACGGACACCAGGTCGGGCCGCTCCCGGCGGAGCGCCGCCAGCAGCCCCGGGGTGGCGCCGCCGAACTCCAGATTGGCCGAGAGGACGCGCAGCCGGGCCGTGACCGGGCCGGCCGGCCGCGCGGCGCCCGCCTCGTACGGGCGCAGGAACCAGCCGGTGACCGCGAGCGCGAGGAGCCCCCACGCGCAGCCCGGCACCCAGCGGGATCCCGCGGCCAGCAGCAGCGCCACCGTGAGGGGTGCTGTCAACCACGGGAGGAACGCCAGCAGTTGGGGGACCGGCGTGACCCCGTCCGTATCGAGGGCCCGGCAGGCCAGCGGCACGCTCACGACGGTCAGCAGCAGGCCCGCGCACCCGCGTGCGAGCCCTCGGCGGGAGAGCGGTGCCGCCCGCCCGTGCCGTTCGCCGGCGCTCCGGAGTTCGCTCACACTTTTGATCCTCGCATTACCCGGCGATGGGGGATCGCTTGACGTCATATGGCAAGCTAGGAGCTGAAGGTGCCGCTCCGGCCGCATTCGGCGTGATTTCGCGCGGTGCCTGCGCTGTCCGTACGAGCGAGGAGGTGATCGGGATGACCAGTCGGAGTCCCGAGGGAAGTCCTCGCTTCAGCGTTTCCGCTTCGCTCTGACCCCTCGGCCGTACCGGCCGGGCCGCTGAGCCGAAGCCGATCTCTCCAGGCCCCCGGCCCCGGGTCTCCACGACCCTCCGGCCTGCTCACGGCCCGGGCGCTGTCGCGCGCATTTCCCCTTCATCCGGTGTTTTCCGGCCGCCGTCGTGCCCTGACGGGCCGCTGACAGGCGTACCCCCGTCCCGGCGGAGACGACGGCCGTAGCCCGCATATCTGTTCTCCACCCTTCCGTGCCACAGGCCCGGCCGCCACGCGGCGCCGTCGTACGGGCGCGCCACCGTGCCCCCGTACAGCCGAGCTGACGCACCGTCATGTCGCCATGCCCTCCTGCGGCTCGGCGTCGTGCGCCGTCGCGTCGCAGTGCCCTGTGCCCTCGTGCCCCCGTGCCGCCGCGCCGTCGTGCCGTCGTGCCCGGAGAGAGGTTCCGCCATGACCCACACCACCCTCACCCCGCAGAAGCTCGCACCGCCGGGCCGCAACCGCCGCGAGCGCAAGGCCGCCGAGCTGGAGACCCGTACCCGCGCCGTCGGGCAGCAGCTGGCCAGGTACAGCGCGCTGCCCGGCAGCCAGGTGCTCCAGGACGTACGGGCCACCGCCCAGGGCCTGCGGCACGACGACGCCACGGACCGCCTGGAGCGGCTCGGCGCCAACGTCATCGCCCACGACCGGGGCCCCCGCTGGTACGTCCAGCTGGCGAAGGCGTTCTGGAACCCCTTTATGCTCATCCTGGTCGCGCTGCTCGTGATCATGTACGTGCAGTGGCTCCAGGTCGCCGACGAGGAGCCCTTCGACCCCAAGATCCCGATCATCGGCGGCATGGTGCTGATCGGCGGCCTCCTGCGGTTCTGGCAGGAGTACCGGTCCGGCAGTGCCGCCGCCGCGCTGCGCGCCCTGGTCACCACGACCACGGCCGTCCAGCGCCGCGCCGGGCGCGGCGAGCAGCCGACGGCGGTCGAGATCCCGATGGACCAGGTCGTCCCCGGTGACATCGTGCGGCTCGCGGCGGGCGACCTCGTCCCCGCCGACCTGCGGCTGCTCACCGCCAAGGACCTCATGATCAGCCAGGCCGCGCTGTCCGGCGAGTCGCTGCCGGTCGCCAAGGCCGACACCCGCACCCACGACTACGGCCAGAGCACCACCAGCGACCCCGTCGAGGCCGACAACCTCGCCCTCATGGGCACCAGCGTCACCTCCGGCACCGCCACCGGCGTCGTCGTGGCCACCGGCGGCCGCACCTACTTCGGCTCGATGGCCGGCTCGCTCGTCGGGGAGCGCCCCGAGACCAGCTTTGACACCGGCGTCCGGAAGGTCAGCTTCCTGCTGATCCGCTTTATGCTGGTGATGGTCCCGCTGGTGTTCGCCATCAACGGCTTCACCAAGAACGACTGGGCCGAGGCGTTCACCTTCGCCGTCGCGGTCGCCGTCGGGCTCACCCCCGAGATGCTCCCGATGGTGGTCACCACCAACCTCGCGCGCGGCGCCGTCGCGATGTCCCGGCGCAAGGTCGTCGTCAAGCGCCTCAACGCCATCCAGAACCTCGGCGCCATGGACGTGCTGTGCACGGACAAGACCGGGACGCTCACCGAGGACCGCATCGTCCTCGACCGCTACCTCGACGTCCACGGCCAGGAGGACACCGAGGTCCTCGAATACGCCTACCTCAACAGCCACTTCCAGACCGGGCTGCGCAACCTCATGGACCAGGCCGTCATCGACCGGGTGCTCGAGGCCGAGGAGGTTGTCGTCGACGCGCGGTTCACCAAGGTCGACGAGATCCCCTTCGACTTCGCCCGCCGGCGCATGTCCGTGGTCCTCAGCCGCAACAGCCTCGCCGTGCCGGCCCCCGACGGCGAGGGCACCGTGGCGGGGGAGCACTGCCTGATCACCAAGGGCGCCGTCGAGGAGGTCCTCGACCTGTGCACCCGTATGACGGACGCCGGCCGGAGCGTGGAGCTCACGCCCGAGCTGCGCCGCCGGGTGACCCGTACCGCCGAGGACCACAACCGGCGGGGCCTGCGGGTGCTGGCCGTGGCGACCCGGACGTTCCCCGCCGACCGCGAGGCGTACACCGTCGCGGACGAGGCGGAGCTGACCCTCATCGGCTTCCTCGCCTTCCTCGACCCGCCGAAGGCCGACGCGGCGGCGGCCCTGACGGCGCTCGCGGACAAGGGCGTGGCCGTCAAGGTCGTCACCGGCGACAACGAGCTGGTCGCGGCGCGCGTCTGCGCCGACGTCGGCATCCACGTCGGCGAGGTCGTCACCGGCGCCGAGCTCGACGGCCTGGACGACGCGGAGCTGCGCTCCCTGGTCCGTACGACCACGGTCTTCGCCAAGACCAACCCCGTGCAGAAGGCCCGTATCGTCCGGGCGCTCCAGGCCGAGGGCCACACCGTCGGCTTCCTCGGCGACGGCATCAACGACGCGGCGGCGCTGCGCGACGCCGACGTCGGCATCTCCGTCGACACGGCCGTCGACATCGCCAAGGAGTCCGCCGACATCATCCTGCTGGAGAAGGACCTGATGGTCCTGGAGCAGGGCGTCGAGCAGGGCCGGACGACCTTCGGCAACACCATCAAGTACATCAAGATGACGGCCAGCTCGAACTTCGGGAACGTCTTCTCCGTCCTGGTGGCCAGCGCCTTCATTCCCTTCCAGCCGATGCTGGCGATCCACCTGCTGGTGCAGAACCTCGCGTACGACATCTCGCAGCTCGCCACGCCCTGGGACCGGATGGACCCGGAGTACCTGCGCGAGCCGCGCACCTGGGACGCCAAGGGCATCGCCCGGTTCATGCTCTTCATCGGCCCGATCAGCTCGATCTTCGACATCACCACCTTCGTGGTGCTGTGGAACGTCTTCGGGGCGAACAGCGAGGCGCACCAGACGCTCTTCCAGTCCGGCTGGTTCATCGAGGGCCTGCTGTCCCAGACGCTGATCGTCCACATGATCCGCACCCGCAAGATCCCGTTCATCCAGTCGCGGGCCTCGGTGCCGGTGCTGGTCATGACCGGACTGGTGATGCTCTTCGGCCTCCTCCTGCCGTTCTCGCCGCTGGCGTCGGCCCTCTCGATGGAGCCGCTGCCGATGGGCTACTTCCCGTGGCTGGCCGGGATCCTGCTGGCGTACTGCGCGCTCACGCAGGTGGTGAAGTCCTGGTACATCCGCCGGTTCAACACCTGGCTGTAAACGGCCGATAAGAGAGAGCCGCGGGAGAGCCGAGCGGCCGGTGAGAAGGGTGGAACATGGTCTTCGTCAACGAGTGGCACATGGCGGCCAACATCGCGGCCGGCCTGGGGTTCGGTGCGATCATCGGGCTGGAGCGTCAGTGGCGCGCCCGTATGGCGGGTCTGCGCACCAACGCGCTCGTCGCCGCCGGCTCCGCCCTCTTCGTCCTGCTCTCGCAGTACGGTTTCTCCTCCGCGACCAGCACCACCGGCTACGACGGCTCACGCGTCGCCGCCCAGATCGTCTCCGGCATCGGCTTCCTCGGCGCCGGCGTCATCATGCGCGACGGCCTGAGCATCCGGGGCCTCAACACCGCCGCCACCCTGTGGTGCTCCGCCGCGGTGGGCGCGCTCGCCGGCACCGGTCTGTACGTGGTCGCGGCCCTCGGCACCGTGGGCGTGGTCGGCGCGAACACCCTGCTGCGCCCGGTCGCCCGGGGGCTCGACCGGGGGCCGCACGGCGGCGCCGAGGTGGCCACGGACTACCACTTCGAGGTCGTGTGCACCGAGCCCGAGGAGGCCCATGTGCGCACCCTCGTCGTGCAGTCACTCGTCCGGCCCGGCTTCCGGCTGCGGTCCGTGCGCAGCGCGGACGCGCCCGTGCCGGGCAAGGTGACCGTGGCGGCGGACCTCACCACCGAGCGCCGTGACGACTCCCTGCTGGAGGAGGCCGTCAGCCGGCTCTCCCTGGAGCCGGCCGTCTCCGCCGTGAGCTGGACGGTCCTCCAGGGGCCGGACGACGGCCCGGACGACGACTACCCCACGGAGCGCCGGGCCCGGCGGCGGGTCCGGGACTTCTTCACGGGGCGCTGAGCCGGGCCGCCGGGGAGCCTCCGGCGGATGCGGGCGGGTCCTTCCACGAGCCGGCCCGGCGGCGGATCCGGTGGCCGACGCGGTCGTGGGGCGGGTACGGGGCGGTACCGGTCCCGGCCGACCGGCTCCGGTCCCGGCCCCGGTCGGCTCTGGTCCTGGCTCCGGTCCCGGCCGGTTCCGGGACCGGAGCCCGTCAGTTACCGGATTCGGCGAGTCCGTCTTCCGCCTCCTCTTCCTCTTCCCGTTCTTCCTGCTCCTCCTGTTCGACCGCGTCGTTCAACGCCTTGAGCCGCTGGTACAGGTCGTGCTTCAGGTCCTGCGCGACCGTGTGCAGCTGCTTGAGGGAGTCAGTGGTGAAAAGTGGTGGCCAGGTGCCGAGTTCGGGTTCGAGCCTGGTCAGCTCGTCGAGTGCGTGGCGGGCGTCGTCCAGCGCGTCCTTGAGCGTCCGGCGATTGTCGGCGGCCAGCTGCGCCGCCGGTTGGTCGGACGACGCCGCCCCGGAGGTTCCGGGGAGCGCGGCGCCGGCCGCGTTCTGCCGTGGCAGGGCGCCGGCTCCTTGCGGTGCGGCGGGCGGATTCCTGCGCGCGACCTCCTTGCGCGCACGCCGCTCGTCGGAAGCCCACACGACATCCCACTGGGTGAGAGCGAGCGGCTGGCCCGCCGCGTCACGGGCGATCCGGTCCGATGCCGAGAGGTCCACCACGACATGCACGTAGTCGTTCGCCTGGTCGGTCTCGGCCGGCTTACGGATGATCTGGAGGGCGGTCGCGGAGTTGCGTGGCAGCCGCTCCACCTCGAATCGCTGCGCCGCCAGCGCGAGGGTCCAGAGCCCCAGCTCGTTGTCCTGCCGGGCGAGGTCCCCGATGACGTCGTTGACGTTGGCGCGGAAAGGCACGCCACCTTTTTCCTTGGGCGCCATCAGCGCGGAGCCCACGTTCCGGGTGAGCATCTTGTCGGCGATCAAGGCGATTCCGCCCGCCACCGCCAGTGTGCCGCGCGCGTTGTCGTCGCCGCGGAGCGCCGCCTTGACCAAGGAGGTGAAATCAGTGGTCGGAACGGGCCTCCAGGGCCTGGTGAGGACGTCCTTGGTGAGGACGCCACCGTTGGCCCACGCATTGCGCGCCTGCTTGGTGACGTCCCGCTTCTTGTTGCGCCACGGGTGGTCCACGATGGGGCCGAGCAGGGCGGCGAAGCCCTTGTCCGACATGCGGCGATCCCCCTTGATCGCCTTGGACTGCTCCTTGAGCGGGCCGAAGAGCCCGGGGTGGGCCAGGGAGTGCACCAGATAGACGGCCCGCCAGAGCGCGGTTCCCGGAATCGCGTCGTCCCCGTACTCCTTCGGCAATTCCTCCGGGAGGGTGCGGCCGACCGCGAGTCCGTAGACCACTTGCAGCTCGTCCCTGCGCAGGCTCCCGAGGCCGAGTTGCATCACCCGCTTGAGCGCGCGCGTGGCGACCTCGACGTTCTGAGCCGCCGGGCTCCATTCCTTGAACTCGAGGTGGACCGAAGCGAGGATCGAGCGCATCGCGTCGTCGAAGAGGTCCTCGGCGGCGAGGGCGGGCCCGCCCCCCGCGTGCTGCTGCGCTCCGACCGTGATCTGTACGGGCACGACAAAGGTCTGCGCGATCTGGATCGCCCGCAGTGTCGGCTCGGATCCGGCCCAGCCGCGGGCGAATTCATTGGCCAGGGTGGTGCGCCGGGCCTCCCGGCTCGCGGCTATCCGCTGGGTCAGTGGCTTGCCTTCCCCGTGCCTGGCGGGGGAGACCGTGCCGAACAGGGCCTGTACCGCCGTGGTGGCGGCCTTGTCCGCGTCGGATTCCGGGCCCGCCAGGACCTTCCAGGCACTCGCCAGCCGTGTGATCCCATCGCGCACCACAAGACCGTAGACGGATTCCGTGCCGTCCTCGAAGGCGAACTCGACGGGGTGCGTGATCAGGGCCCGGGTGACCTTCCGGCTGAGGATCGACGGTGCGTAGCTGTTGAGCGCCAGGGTTCCCTGGACGGTCTGCCACACATGGCGCTTGAGGTGCGCGAAGTCCTTGTACGTATAGCGCAGCAGGGTGCAGGGCTGTCCGTCGTCCGTCGTGCCTTCCACGCGGGGGTCGGGGACCTCCATGGCCTCCATGCCCGTGCGGGGCTGAATGCCGGGGAACAGCTCGAACAGCCATGCCTTCGAGAGGACCGACCTGAGCGTCGCGCCTTCGACGTGCTCCTCCATCAGGAGCCCTCCCGCCGAGGACTTGGACGGGCGGAGCTGCATGGCCACCGTCTCGGGGGTGACGACCGCGCGCGCCACGGCGTGCCAGGCGTCGGCGGGGAGGGGGACCATCGGGTTGGCGGCGCCCGCCGTGAGGACTTCTCCGCGCTCGTCTCCCGTCGACGGTGCCGGAAGATCGCGCTCGACGTTCGACACGATGATGGTCTCGCCCTCCCACTCGACCGAGATGGCGGGACGAGATGTGGAACTGGTCATGAGGTCTCCGTCGTGAGTCCGCTGATGTGGGAAGCTGGTGGCGGCGGTCCTGGCCCGGGAATCCGGGGCACCAGGTCCGCATACCGGGCCCCGGCAGCGATGCCGGGGCCCGGACCTGTTCTCTTCAGAGCCGGATCGGGCCCTCGGCCTGCGGGATGTGCTCGTCGAGCCAGTCCCACATGAACCGCCGCTGGGGCCGGCGGGCCAGTTTCTGGTAGGAGGCGTAGGCGATCTGGTCCGCGGCCTGGAGCAACGGGTTGTGGCGGGCGGGTATCAGGCAGGGATCGCCGATGACGTGCCGTGGCCCGGGCAGGCGGTGGTGCGCGCCACGCAGGCCGGTCTCGGTCCCGTTCCCGTCGAAGACGATGAAGGCGTGGGTGCCCGCCGCCGCGTGCGCGGCGTCGACGTGCCGCACCCAGGCTTCGTACAGCCCCTGCTTGGTCCGTCCGAACGGATCCCCCGGGGCTCCCGTGCGGTACGAACTGCCCGCGGTGACGCCGGGCATCGTGCCGATGGTGCCGAGCGCCCGGCGAACGACGTCACGGTAGGGCTGCTTGGCGGAGGTACCGGGCTCCCGGCGGACACCGTAGACCGGCCGGCCGCGTCCGGCGGCGAGGGAGACCGCGTGCAGGGCGTCGCCCGGGCGGATGTCGAGAAAAGGATCGGCGTGGAGTTCCGAACGGAACGCCTGCCAGTGGCCGAGAGGTCCGGAGGTCCGGCCCAGGGCGACCCGGAGCCAGCCCAGCAGGGCCAGCCGGCGGGAGTCGCCGCCGTCGTCCACGAAATAGATGCTCGGTGGTAAGGGTGCGGTGGTCAGCGTGACCAGCTCCGTACGGGGCCGCTGTCAGCCAGGTTCGGCACACGCCGGGCTGTCTTCCTGATGCCTCCGGCGAGCCGATGGAACAGGGCGGTGGGGGTCCCTTACGCCACGCGCGACGTCTCACGACTCCGGCGGACGCGGTTGCCGCCGCGTGCGGGTGAAGGCGCCCTTGCGCCGAACCTCGTCACCGGCAACAGCCCCGGCCCATGGATGAATCCGACGGCCGGAACCCCCGGGGCAACCCCCGGTTCCATACGTCGCAGCACGTCCTCGCACCACGTTCGTCACAACTGTAGGCGAATTCACGTCCGTAGTCAGGTAAATCCCTTCTTCAAACGTTGAGTTGATGGCAACTTCTGGCCATGCGTGACAGGCGGCGGGGGAGCCGTCATCCCCGCAAGCACCACTCGACGAACCGCGTGACGCTGCCGTCCACTCCGGTCTCCTCGTTCGCCACGGCGGCCGTGTGGAAGAAACGGACTTCGCGGAAGTTCAGTTCCATGGCCTGTACGAGGCTGTGCAGGCCGAGCGCCTGACGGAGCCAGGTCCGGGCGCCGTCGCTGTCGCCGGGGTGGGCCGGCGCCAGGCCGTGTTCGGCGAGCAGGTCCGTCTTGCTGATGGCGACCGCCAGGCGCGAGCGGCTCAGCGGGGCGCCCATCGCGGCCACCGCCTGGACCGAGCGGGCGAAGACCTCCTCCGGATCGACCGTGGAGCCCAGGGTGTGGTCCAGCAGGGGGCCGGGCGGGGGTTCCAGAGCGGTCCAGAACGCCTTCACCGCCATCGGGTCCAGGACGAAGACGAAGGTGCGCGCGGCCCGCGCGTAGCGCAGCGCGTCGGTGTCGTCGCGGTCGACGAACCGCTCGCCGGCCGTGTCGAAGAGGTGGACGAGCCGCTGGGAGCGGCCGGCGCCGAGGACGAAGGAGTGGGCCCGGGGCAGGGTCTTCTGGGTGGCGCGGGTGTGTCCCCGCATCCGCAGAACCTCGCGGAGCACCTGGTATTCGGCGTCCGACTCCTCGTCGGCGAGGGTGATCGCCGGACCGCCGCCGGCCGCGGCGTGCTCCAGGGCCAGCAGCATGGCCGCCATCAGCTGGGTCTTGCCCGCCGCCTGTCCGCCGATCAACGGGATCACCACCTCCGGCATATGGCCGGCGTCCGTGTTCATCGGCTTTCCGCAGTGCGGGTGGACGCAGTACGCCTGGAGCCGCGCGTCCCGGCTCATCAGGATCAGCAGCGTCGGCATGCGCTGTCCGCACTCGCAGCGCCGCCGCCAGACGCCGTACGTCCCCGGGCGGATGTCCGCGTGCCGGCGTCGGCAGGTGGGGCTGGGGCAGTCGTACGCGGGGTAGGGCACGCGTTCGAAGCAGTGCGGGCAGAGCATTCCGGTGTGCAGCCGTTTCATCCCCAGCACCGCCCGGTCGACGGCCCGCAGAGTGCCGGCGAGGAGCCGGGCCCCACCCGCGAGAAGGGCGATGAGGAGCGCGTGCAGGACGACGAGGAGGCCGACCGGCAGCAGGGCCAGCACCGTGCCCGCGCAGAGCCCGAGGTGGAGCGTCAGGCCGTACGGCACGGTCAGGGCCCGGTGGTGCGCCGGAGCGACGAACTGCCGGGAGGTCACGGCACGGAAGGAATCGCCGACCGTGGTGACGGAGGACCGCCGTGCCAGCGTGAGGAGCTGGCGCAGGTCACGGAAGGCCGGGCCGAAGAAGTAGTTGCGGTACGCCTTCACCCGCTCGTCCTGCGGGCGGTAGGGCGGCAGCGTCCGGAATTCGGGCGTGCGTCGGTACACGACACCGACGAGCGTGCGTCCGTACCCCGTGAGGATCTGCATCACCAGGGCGAGGGCCCGCAGGGCGGCGATGACCGGGACGAAGGGCAGATACGCCGCGAGCCCGGCGAGGAAGACGAGGGGGACGAGGACGAAGAGGAAGATTTCGGCCACGGTGTGTCATCGCCCCTTCCTTTTACGGGGGTTGTCCGGTGGTGCGGCGTCGGGAGGCGCCGCGGCGCCGGGCCTGACGCGGCGGCCGAGGAGCGGGATTCTGCGGGCCGGGCCCCGGGTCCCGGGCCGCCGGGCGTCGGCCGCCCCGGCGTAGTGGTCGGCGAGTCCGGCCTGGTGGGGCCGTACCACGTGCTCCAGCCGGATCAGGTCCGGGAGGGGCCAGTGCGCCGCGGGATGGGCGCGGATCACCGCGGCCGTCTCCTCCTGGGCCTGGGAGAGCCGGGCTCCCGCGGGCAGGGTGACGACGGTGGCGACATGGCCGAGCACGATGTCGTCGACGCGCTCGCCGCGCGTCGCGCGGTGGTGCACCGCCGACAGATACCCGTCGAGGCAGCGGTGGTCCAGCTCCGTGAGCAGACGGCGGAGCCGGCCGACGTCGGCCGGCAGGTCCAGCATGGCGGGCACCAGGTAGAGGCGCTTGAGCGCGCGGGGCGCCGCCCACAGGCCGGTCTCCGGGATCGTGAACGCGACGACGAGTTCCGTAGCCTCAAGGGCGTGGCGGAGCACGTCGGCCAGGCCGAGCGTGATTCGTACGCGCTCCCCGGCGCTCGGCGGCAGCCAGGCGAAGCGAGCCGGGTGGGAGAGTACGTGGCACAGGTCGAGGCAGGCCCCGAGCGTGTCCTCGTCCTCGACGTCCTGGCCCAGCGCGCGGTCGAACCACTCGCCGACCGCCTCGTCCACCGGGCCGCTCGTGGGCAGCTCCATGGCGATACGCGTCGCCTCCCGGTGGTTCCAGACGCGCGAGGGCTGCCGCCACAGGCCGCGCAGCAGTTCCTCGTCGGGCGACGCGCGCCCGCGGATCTTCAGGATCTTGAACATGAGCGGGACCGTGTTCGAGGGCTCGCGCTCGGCTCGCGCCCGCAGGTGGTGTTCCAGGAGCAGGGGGCGGCCCGCCAGGTCGTCCTCGTGGAGGAGCTCGGCGGGGAACTGCGAGAAGAGCTGTTCCTGTCCCGCGCGTCGTGCCAGTGCCTCCTCCACCGCCGAGGCGAGGGACGTCCTCATCACCGGCAGGACACGGAGGAGTTCGGCCACCTCGTGGCGGAACCGCGGGGCGGGGGCTGCGGCGCCGAGCAGCGTGTGGGCCAGGGTGAGCGTCTCGCGCGCCATGACCTCCGGCGGTACCGGGAGGCGGGCGCCGAGGGCCCAGAGCAGCAGCCGCGTCCGCTCGCGCGCGGTCCGCACCTCGGTCTCCAGCAGCCGTTCCCACAGGGCGGTGGCCCGCTCGCGTGCCGTCGGCTCGGTGATCGGTACGGGCTCGGCGGCGTCCTCGGCGGCGGCCGTGTAGGCCCGCATGCGCGACGCGTGCAGTTTTCCCTCGATCTCCTGGTGCACCGCCGTGTCACCGCCGGCCTTCGCGGCCGCGCTCAGTACGGTCAGCCGGCTGTCGTCCAGGTCCCGGTGCCTGCGGTGGATGTCCGCGGCGACGGCGGCCCGGCGGGCCCCCAGATGGTCGGCCCCGGCCAGCCAGTCGATCACCGCGTGGGCGTCGGCCGCGGTGATGGTGAGGCCGCCCGAGGCCGCCGCCGCGGCGACGGGGGCGTGCCAGTCGTCCGCCGTCTCCTCCCCGCCCCGGGCGTAGTCCGCCGTCCAGGACCAGACGGGCCGGACGGAGCCGACGCCGATGCGGGTGAGCAGGCGGACCAGGTCGCCCACGGGGACGTCGGGGAAGACGCCCCGCGAGAAGTCGAACACGGTGTAGGCCGCTTCGTCGTCCGGCCCGAAGGCGAGCTGGGCCTCGGGCACCGTGCCGATCAGGTGCAGCCTGCTGCGGGCCGGGCGGAAGACGTAGGTGGCGAAGGAGAGGCCGCGGGCGAGCGGGGGTGGCAGTAGGTAGGAGACCGCGGCGAACCAGTGTGCGATCCGCTCGGTCGAACGGTCGACCACCACCACCGAGCCGTGTTCGGTGAGCGCGGCGAACACGGCGGCCAGCAGCTCCGGCAGCCGGGCCGTGTGGGGGTGCCCGCGCAGGAACTCGCTCACGGCCCGGACGCCGAGCGGCCCGGGCGCGGGCGCCGCGAGCACCGGGAGCTCCGTGCTCGGGGACACCGCGCGGGTCCACACCGGCGAGTTCCACAACTCGATCGCGAGCGTCCCGCCCCCGGTCGCCGCGAAGTCCTCGCTGTGCAGGGCGTGGGCGAAGTAGTTGCCGAAGCGGCGGGCGGAGTCGCGGCCCACGTACCGCACGCACAGCGCGGTGGCGCGGCGCCCCTCCCGGTCGTAGGGCCGGTAGCAGAGGTTGACCGGGCAGCGCTCCAGCAGCTCCGGGGTGTCCGACTCCGCCAGGGAGCGGGGCGGCTCGTACCCGGCCAGCGCCTCCACGGCATGCCGGGTCTCGGCGGTGACGCCCGCGCTGACGGCGTTGAACTGGAATCCGGAGAACCCGCTGAGCCCGTGTTCGCAGGAGGTGTAGTAGAGCTGCTGGAAGTGCGTCATCCCCGCCCTGCCTTCGGCACCGAACCGAACTCGCTCAGCAGCCACATCAGCGGGTCGGCCACCCGGTACGGCTGGATGCCGGTGGGGGAGACCCGGGCGTCGGGGGTGGGATTGCGACCGAGGGCGGAGACGCCGAAGTACCGGTAGCGGGAGTAGTGGTTGTCCAGCAGGTGGTCGATCGCCACACCGTCCCAGTCCTTGAGCAGCCGGCGCACCTCCTCATGGACGCTGAGGCTGTCGCTCACGTCGAAGCGGCCGCGCGGGGGCGCGTAGTCGCGCAGCGGACTGCCACGGTCGAGCAGGTGCCAGAAGGCGTCCATCTTCGGGAAGACGACGGCGATCGGGGTGTCGATCTTCTGCGCGGACCTGCCGGAGCGAGGGGCGAGTAGCAGGTTGGTGACCCTGGAGAGGACGTTGGCGGGGGAGTCCAGACCCTCGGTGCCCGGCAACGGGGTACCGGGCAGTGCGTTGTCGCGGGCGCCCGGCATCTGCAGCGGATCGAGCAGCAGCACGACGCCGTCGGCACCGGCCAGATAGCGGGTGTTGAGCTCCACGTTCTCCCGGGAGCTGAAGTCCTCGCCGGCGGTGTCGAAGAACGACAGGACGGTGTGCTGGGGGCGCTCGCCGAGCAGGGTGCGCCGGCGCAGGCCGAAGCGGAAGACCAGCGGGTCCACCCGGTTGAGGGTGGTGGAGGCGGTCTGGGTGCCGGGGAACATCTGGTTGTCGCGGTAGAGCCGGTCCTCGTAGTCGGAGCCGTAGCGTCGCATCGTCTCGTCGTCCGAGCCCATCAGGGCGGCTCCGTACGCCTCGCCGACCCGGTTGCGCACCTCGTGGAGCAGCACCGTCATATAGACGGTCTTGCCGGACGCCTTCGGGCCGACCATGGCGATCAGGCGGTTGTCCACCATGCCGAACTGGACGGGGAGTTCGGAGTGGCACACCGGGCAGATCCGGTAGGTGCTCTCGCCGTCGCAGTCCGGGCAGACCGCCGTGGGCCTGCGGCCGTCCGCGGTGAAGTCCGGGCCGAGGTCATGGCTGCGGCGCGGTCCCTTCCGTTGGTCGAGCACCTGGTCCCGGCGGCGTTGGCACTGCTTTCCCGTCCTGCTCAGACGGCTGTTGCAGCGGAAGCGGATCTCGCGCGGGGCGAAGTTCTCGTAGCAGTAGGGGCAGGTGAGGCGTTTGGCCATCAGGTGACTCGCAGTCTGTGCAGCGCCGTCGGGCGGATGTCGATTCCGGAGTCGGCGCCCGCGTCCGCGTCGGCCGGGAAGCAGACCAGCCAGGACGGGCCGCGGGTGGCGGGCAGCGGGAACTCCACGGTCAAGGGGGTGCCGGCGGACAGCCGCTGTGCGGGCACTTCGTGCAGGACGGTTCCCTCGGCCGTGCTGGTGGGGCGGAAGCGGCCGAGGCCGTGGACGATACGGAGACCGGGCAGGTCGCAGCCGGTCTCGGAGGTGAAGACGACCGAGGCCACCCGGCCCCTGAGGCGGCGGCGCACGCTCGGTTCGTACGCGACGACCGGCGGCGCGGCCGACACGAGCAGCGACGATGCGCCTTCGCGGTCCTCGCGGCCCTCCGCGACCAGGGCCTCCACGGTGAGGGTGACGGCCCCGTGGCCGACGGCCACGTCGAACCCGCCGTCGTGCTCGTACACCCGGCGCCGGCACACGACGTCCCCGTCGCCGGGACCCGCTCCGGCGGTGCTTCCCTCCCCGCGCCAGCGGACCCGCGCGCTCAGGGCGCCGTCGGGCCACGCCCACAGCACGAGGAGGTGGGTGCCGCGCCGGACGGCCTGGAGCTGGTCGACCGGGACCGCGAACAGGGGCCGTGGATCGGCGGGCGACCCGGTGGGGGCGGTGGCCGTGGTGTCGTACGGGTCGCTGCCGGACGGGGCCGGCGGCCCGGGGACGGAGCCGGCCCCGGGAGCGCCCGGCGGAGTCGGCGGCTCCGGTGCCTCCGGGGAGCCGGGGCCGGTCTCCGGGTCTTCGTACGCGGGGCCGGTCTCCGGGTCCTCGGTGTACGGGGGCCGGGAGTGCTCGGGGTACGGCCGGGTGTACGAGGGCCGGGCGTACGAAGGCTCTGCGTACGGTGCCTGCGGGGCTCCGGCGTGCGGCGGTTCGGGACGCGGCCGCTCGGCGTCCTCGGGCTCCGGGGGTCGGAAGTCGCCTTCGCGCCCGGCCTGCCCGGCCTGCGGGACCCCCGGCGCGCCGCTCCGCCGCGGGCCGGGCTCGGGGTCCTCCGGCAGCGGACGCCCCGTGCGGGGCTCGGGATCCGTCGCGTCGCCCTGCCTCCGGCCGGGTTCGGGGTCCGGCAGGACACCTCCGGCGTCCGCCCCGAGGCGCCCGGCCTCCGCGGGCGGACACCCCGTGCCCGGGCCGGCGTACCCGGTCTTCGTCCGCCCCGGCCTCGCGGCGGGCCCGGTGACGACGCGCAGGAGGCCGAAGTCGTGCAGCGCCAGCAGCCCGAGCACGACCGCGGCTTCGGGGCGGTCACGGCGCACCGTCAGTCCCCGCGCGGCGGGGAGGGCCTCGATCCCGGACCGCAGGCCGGGCGCGGCGCACATGCCGCCGGCGAGCAGCACCGTGTCCACGGCCGGTGCCACGGCGGTGAGCTCTTCGGCGACGGCCGCGAGCGTACGCTCCCGCAGCGCCGCCACCGCCCGCTCGCACGCGGCCCGGTCCAGGGTCAGCGGGTGCCGGCCACCCGTCGCGTCCTCCACCGTCTCGGTGACGCCGTCCGAGTCGCCGAGCGCCCGTCGGAGGACCTCGGCCGCCCTGAGCGGGTCGACGCCCTCCGGTAGGCGTCCGGTGAGTCCGGCGGCGACCGCCGCGTCCCAGTCGTCGCCGCCGAGCCGGAGGCTCAGACTCCGGACCACGTGCACGGTGAGGTCGGGGGCGATGGCCAGGACACTCAGGTCCAGTGTCGTGGCCCCTTGGTCGCAGACCAGGACCGTGTGGTCCACGCCCTCCGCGACCGCCCCGTAGTGCACGGCCACGGCCACCGGGTCCGGGACGACGCGTACGACGTCGAGCCCGGCGCGCTCCACCGCGTACCGCAGCTCTTCCTCCCGGCCGCCCGACACGGGGAGTCCGAGGAGGGCCGCGCGGTCCGGCTCCGCGTCCATCGCCTGGGCGGGGCCGAACAGCCGGGGCAGCGCCCGGACCGGGTCGAGGACGCCGTCCACACCGGCGAGTTCCGTCGTGGTCACCTCCGGCCGGCCGTCGGAGCCGACCCGCGCGACGTGTCCGAAACGGTGCCCGAGGTCGATGGCGATCATGCTCGCCCGCTCCCTTCGCCCGCGGCCGGCCCCACCCCGTCGGGGGCGACCCGCACCGTGCCGTCGGCGCCGACGCCGACCCGGATCCGGCTGCCCGGCTCCGGGCGGTGCGCCAGCAGATGGCCGACGACGGCCGACCGCACGAGCTCCAGCTCGTTGCGGATCTGCCGCCCTCCGTACGCCCGGTGCTCGGGGTCCGACATCCGCTCCGTGATCCACGGGTGCAGGGTGTCCGGGTCGGGAACGAGCTCCACGCGGTGGCGTTCGCGGACCGACTCGGCGAGCTGCCGCAGCAGCCGGTCGGCGATCCTGACGACGTGCTCGGGGCGCAGCATGTCGAAGACGACCACCCCCGGCTTGAGCCGGCCGTAGATCTCCGGCCTGCCGATCTGCCGGAACTTCTCCTCCACCGCCCGGGTGAAGTGCGCCTCCAGCCGCGGGTACGAGAGCTCGTCCCGCTCCTCCAGCAGGCCGCGGACCCGCTCCGCCCCCGTGTTGGAGGTGAAGATGATCAGGCACTGGGAGAAGTACGCGGTCTGGCCGCGCCCGTCGGTGAGCCGGCCGTCCTCCAGAATCTGCAGGAACTTGTCCAGCACCTTGGGGTGGGCCTTCTCGATCTCGTCGAAGAGCAGCACGCTGAACGGCCGCTCCTGCACCCGGCGGGTCAGTTCGCCGCCCTGCTCGTGGCCGATGTAGCCGGGCGGCGCACCGGCCAGCCGCTCGGCGGCGTGCTCCTGCTGGTACTCGCTCATGTCGAAGCGGGCGTAGGCGCTCTGATCGCCGAACATCAACTCAGCCACGGCCTTGGCGAGTTCGGTCTTGCCGACGCCGGTGGGGCCCACGAAGAAGAAGGCGCCCCGGGGGCGAGCCGTTCCCGAGCCGCCGAAGTCGACCCCCACGAAAGCGGACTGGAGGGCGGCCGCGACCGCGTTCACGGCCGTGGACTGGCCGACCACCCGGGTGCCGAGGATCCCGGCGGCGCCGGCGACGGTCTCCCGGTCCAGCTGGGTCCACGGGTCGACGCTGACGTTGAGCCGGTGCAGTTCCAGCAGCTTGTCCGGCTTCCGTAAGGACGCGTTGCGCAGCCATGAGGTCCTGGCCAGGGACTCGATGTCCCAGGCCGCCATCCCGTCGGTGGCTCCCACGAGGGCCTCGAGGTCGGCGCGGGAGGAGTCCCGCGCCCCGTTGAAGTGCCGCCGCAGCCAGGTGAGCCACAGCCGCCGCTCGCTCGGGTCGGGCGGGCCGATGTGCAGTGCGGCGATTCTCGGGTCCTCCAGATGGAACCAGCCGGGCAGCCGCCCGATGTCCCCCACCGCGCACAGGACCGCGTTGCGCGCGTGCGGCGCCGGGCCGGCGGCGTCACGCGGGGTCACGGCGTCCGTCATCGCGGCGCGCAGCCGCAGGAAGCCCGGGTGCGACTCGGGCCGGCCGGGCGGGAGGTGGTGATCGACGTCTTCGAAGACGAAGGCGGTGGCCGTGCCGGGCGAGGCCACCAGACGGTGCACGGTGGCGACGACGTCCTCGAAGGAACGCGGCCGGCCCGACTGCCGTGGCGCCAGCAGGCGCTCCCGGCCGCGGTCCCGCTCGCCGCCGCGTCGGGTGCGGGCCGTCACGTCCGGCGCGGCGTCGGGCGCCCCCGCCGCGTCCCCGTGGCCCTGCGGCGGCCGGGCCCCCGGCCCCTCCGGTGGCGCTCCGGCCGCCCCGTCCCGTTTCCTCGTCCCCTCTGGCGGGTGTTCTCCGTGCGGCTGGTCGAAGTGCTCCCCGTGTCCCCGCGGCGGCAGGCCCCCCGGGCCCTCCGGTGGCGCTCCGGCCGCCCTGTCCCGCTTCCCCGCCTCCTCGGGCGGGCGTCCTTCGCGCAGCCGGTCGAAGCGCTCCGCGTGACCCGGCAGCGGAAAGGTGAGCCCGCCCACCGGGTCCCACCAGCCGACGACCTCCGCGCCGCGCGTCTCCAGCAGGCCCGCCACCACCTCGCGGAAGGACGCCGGCCGGTCCGCGAACCACCAGCGGTCCCTGATCTGCCCGTTGAGGATCACCTGACGCCCACGCCGCAGCTCCCAGCCGAGGGACACCGCCCACAGCGGCATCATGCCGTCCGCGGTGACCGGTTCCCCGTCCCCGGCGGGCCCCCTCCGGCGGTCCGCGTGCGGGGGGCGCTCCGCGCCGCCGGCGCCGTTCTCCCGCTTCGCCCACTCGACCGTGCTCACCGGCTCCACCTCCAGTCCTCCGCGCCGGGCAGCCGCCGGGCCCGCCGCGCCGCCGCGTCGGTGCCGGGTGCGCCGCCGTCCCCCGGCGGCTTGCCCTGCCAGGTGAGTTCACCGGGGACGAAGCCGTTCCGTTCGACGATCGCTTCGTGCACCCGCTCCAGCAGGTCCTCGGTGCGGTCGCACACCGCGCCGTCCGGCTCCGGCCGGAGGGTGATGTCGGGCTCGCCGTCGACCCGGTAGACGAGGAAGGGGGTGCCGCCCTCGTCGGTGGTGACCGTGGTCTCGTACGTCGCCCCGCTCGGCCGTTCGAAGCTGAGCAGCAGGCGCCCGTCCCGCTCGGCTCCGCCGGTGAACTCGAAGCCCTCGCCGAGCATGGCGTCCCGCAGCGCCTGCGCGAGGTCCATCCGGCGCGTGCAGGCCAACTGGAGTTCGTCCAACCGGGCCTCGGCGCCCACGAGCGACTCCTCCAGCGCCGTGACCGTCCGCAACGCCTCCGCCGCCGCGCCCGCCGCGAGCGAGCCCGTGACGGCGGCCAGCGCGGCCGTGAGCCGCTCGGCGAGTCCGGGGTCGGCGAGCTCCCGGGCCTCCTCCGCCGCCTCCTCCACCGGCCGCCGTACGACGCCGAGCCGGTCCGCCGCTTCGGCGAGCGCCGCGGCGAGGCGTTCCCGCTCGGCCTCCAGCGCCGCCTGCCGCGCCGCCTCCCGCCCGGCGGCGTGCTCCTCGGCCCGCCGCTCGGCCTCCCGCGCCTCCTCGGCCCGGCGGCGCTCCTCGGCGGCCCGTTCCCCGGCGGTGGCGGCATGCCGGGCGAGTGCGTGCTCCACGGTGCCGAGCAACGCCCGGAAGCGCGTCTCCGCCCCGGGCCCGGCCGCCGCGCGCAGTTCCCCGAGCAGGTCCACGCAGGTCCGGTACCCCTGCGGGTCCCGCTCCCGGGCCTGCGGGCCGATCCCGGCCAGCCGCTCCTCCAGTCCGGCCAGGACGGCCCCGTGGCCGGCGCCCCGGCCGGGCGCCTCCCCCTCCCGGCCGAGCAGGACGACCCGGCCGCGCAGCTCCTCGATCGCCCCGCCGAGGTCCTCGGCGCGGTCGACGCCGCCCTGGAGCGCGTCCAGCCGCTGCCGCAGGACCCGCACCTCGGAGCCGTCCGCGCGGACCCGGCCCAGCAGCTCCCGCACCTCGGCCAGCCGGCGCGCGTCGGCCCCGGCCTGCTCCTGGCGCGACCGGGCCGCGTGGGCCCGCTGCCGTTCGGCCCGGCGCTCGGCCGACTCGGTCTCCCGGCGCTCGGCCTCGGCCCTGGCCCGCTCCCGGCGCGCCGCCGCCTCCCGGGCCCGCCGTGCGGCGCGCTCGGCCCGTTCCCCGGCGCGCCGCGCCTCCAGCCGCCGGCGTTCCGCCTCCCGCGCCTGGCGCCGCTGCGCCTCGAGCCGCGCGTAGGCCGGTGCGACGGTGACGGTGCTGTACTTCGGTGATCCGCTCATGTTTCCCTCCGTGCCTCGGCGCGCAGGACGAACCCCCGGGCCGCGAGCCGTTCCTCGAACCCCTCCCGGAACCCGGGGGCCGGGGGCACCCCCGCCCAGGACAGCGATCCGTCGGCCTCCACGGACAGTTCGACGCCCGCGCTGACGTCGGGCTCGGACGCCAGGTGCGGGTAGCGGTCGGTGAGCGCGATGACGCGCTGGTTGGACGAGCCGCGCCAGCGCAGGCCGTGCCGCCGGGAGGCCACGTACGGGCCGTCGACGAGCAGGTCGAGGCGGCGCAGCAGGGCGCGCCGGTCCGGGCCGCCCCGGCGCAGGGCCTCGTACCGGAGACCGGAGTAGGCCATCGCGCTGAATCCGGGGCGTCGCGACCGTACTTCGTCGAGCAGTGCCGCCAGCCCGGCCGCCTGGCTGAAGGGCTCGCCACCGGACAGGGTGACGCCCTCGACACCGGGCACCCCGCAGAGCCAGTCGGCGAGCTCGGTGACGCTGTGGGCGGTGCCGCCGTCGAAGGGCAGCGTCTCCGCCGCCACACAGCCACGGCAGCGCAGCGGGCAGCCCTGCACCCAGATCACGGCCCGGGTCCCGGGCCCGAGGACGGTGCAGTGGTCGAGCGTGCGCGCCACCGAGAGCCGGGTCATCTCCGCCATACGGTGCTCCCCTCCGTACCGGTCATGTCCTGCGCGTTCTGTGCGCCCGGTGCCGCGCCGCCGCCCCTCCGTGGGCCCTGGTCCGGAGCCGGACGGTCGTCCGTGCCGCGTTCGGCCAGGTCGCACCAGGGGCACCAGGGCCGTTCGGCGGTGTGCACGTGCAGCGGATTCCGCCGGCAGGTCCTCAGCCGGGCCGGGTCCGCCTCCGCGGCCAGCGCCTCGACCCAGGTCGAAGCGGGGGGCCGCACCCCGCCGAAAGCCGCCCGGAAGAGGGCGGTGAGCCGGCGGGGGAGCAGGTCGGCGGGCGGGGCCGAACGGGGCAGGACCACCGAGGCCCGGTCGAGGAGCCGGCAGCGGCCGTGCAGGACGTTGTCGTCGTACGACAGATAGTCACCGGAGACGGGATGCCCGGCGAACGGGTGGAGCCCGCACATCAGCAACTCGTGGACCAGGACGGCGAGGACGAACACGTCGGACGCCCGGTCCGGCGCCGTGCCGGCCGGCGCGCCGATCCGTTCGGGTGCCGTGTGGCCCGGGCTGCCCATGCGCCCGGGGAACACCTCGTCACCGACGGCGAACTGCCAGGAGTCCACGTCCGCGATGCCGACCCCGCCGTGCGCGTCGACCCAGAGGTTGTCCGGCTTCAGATCGCCCACCACATAGCCCTCGGCGTGCAGGTCGGCCAGGAGCCGGGCGAGCGAGAGGGCGGCGGCGAGTGCGGTGGCCCAGGTCGCGTGGGGGAGGAACGCCGCGCGGGACCGGGGGGTCAGCAGATGCGCGAACGGCCGGTGGGCGTGGCGCATGTCGGTCATCACATAGCCGTCCACACCGCCGGCGCCCGGGCCGCCGGCCCGGACCCCGGCCAGCGGCCAGGCGACCCGCGTGGGCGTCCCGGCCAGCAGCCGGACGGCACGCGGCTCGCGGCGCTGCCGCACCAGCCGGGCGATACGGCGCCGGTAGGCGGCCGGGTCGAGCGGGTCGGGGACCAGCTTGGCCACCAGGGGGCGCGCGTCGTCCACGGCGTAGACGACCCCTTCCGAGCCGCTGCCGATCCGCTCGGTGAGCCGCCATGCGCGTCCGCTGCCGGACACCACCGTGAGGGTCATCGTCACCTGCCGTCCGTCAGGGCGCAGAGCACGGTCAGGTCGTCGCCGGTCCGTGCCGCGTCGGGGCCGGAGAGCAGGGCGCGCAAGGGGGCGGCGTCACCGCCGTTGCCGCGGAGCGTCGCGGCGAGCCCGCAGAAGAACCGCTCCGCGGGCAGCGGCCCCGCCTCGGGCGGGAGGCCGTGGACGGAGGGGTGGTCGAGGGTGAGGGACGCGCAGCCGTCGGTGGCGAGGACGACCCCGCTGAGCTGCGGCTCCCACAGCGCGAACGACCGTAATCGCAGAGCGGCCCCGGGCGAGGTGAGGAAGACCGTCTCCGGAGCGCCGGGAGGGGGCGGCGGAAGGACCAGATGGCACCGCTCGGCGGCCCGCCCGTCCGCCCCGGTGCCCCCGGTCCCGTGGGTCAGCACCGTCCCGAAGCAGTCGCCGACGGAGAGGAACGCCACCCAGGGCGGCCGTACCACCGCCGCGGCCAGTGTGGCGGCCAGCGCGCCCGCGTCCACCGGCGCCGCCAGCACGCCCTCCACGGCCCGCAGGCAGTCCCCGGCCACCCGGGCGCCGGCCGCCGCGATCCACCCCGTCCACGTCTCCGGAGCGTCCGCCGCCTCCGGGATGTCCTCGGACAGGACCCGGCAGGCGGCGTCCACCGCGATGTGCGCGCCGAGCGCGCTGCGCTCCCGGCCCCCGGCGCCGTCCGCGACGGCGAGGACGGCGGCCGGACCCAGGTCGACCGCCTTGAAGGCGTCCTGGCACCCCTGTCCGCGGGCCAGGTGCGCGGTGCCCTGGACGGCGGCCCCCGCCACGATCACCGGAACCTCTCCTCGAGCAGTCGCATGCGTCGCTCGTGCTCCGCGCGGTCGGCCACCTGCCGGTGGATCTCGTCGGCGGCCTGCCCCGCCCCGACCCGGTCCGAGCTCTGGAACAGCACATCGAGGATCCGCCCGAAGTCCAGGCCCTCCAGCATCAGCGCGCCCTTGGGCGTCAGGACCCGCAGCAGCTCCAGGTCCGCGCCGCGCACACCGATCGCCTGGAGCACGCATTCGCCCCGCTCCTCGCCGCGGCGCACCTTCTCCGCCGTGCCGGCCAGGGCGGCGGGGTCCATCGCCGCCCCGTCCGCGTCGCTCGGCGCGCCGTCCGTCAGCACCCACAGGAACGGCCTGCGCACCTGGACCCGCCGGTCCTGCAAGGCCCGGTGGCGCGCCCGTGCCAGGTCGAGCGCCGTCTCGACGGCCTCCGTCATCCGGGTGAGCCCGGACGCCTCCAGCCGGGGCGGGCGCATCCGGTCCACCGGCACGAAGAGCCGGTCCGGGTCGGCCTCCTCGACCGGCACCAGCCGGTCCCGGTCCGAGTCGAAGGCCCGCACCCGCGAATCGAAGGTGATCAGGCACACCTCCACCCGCGCGCGCAGCCTCGGCTCCGCCCGTACCCCGTCGAACCAGCGGGCCAGCGCGTCGCTGAGCTCGTCGATCCGGGGGTGCCCGGCCGGGCGGCCCATGGAGGCCGAGGTGTCGAGGAGCAGGACGACGGGCTGCCGCTCGTCGTAGCCCCGCGCCAGTCCGAAGTCGTACTCACTCATCCCCGGCCGCCCCGCTCCCGTCCGCCCGCTCCGCTTCGTACGCGAGGAGGCGGTGCCGCGCGGCGTCGTAGCGCACGACGACCTCCGTGCCCGGCGCCATCCCCGGGGAGTCCGGGAGTACGCGCAACAGCACGCCCTCGACCAGGACGTACGCGTCGGGCGCGGGCCAGGTGATGATCCGTCCCGGTGCCCCATGACCCCACTTTTCCATCCCGCCACTCATTCGCCCACGCCAGGTGACTCGGCCTCAACCGGTCGCGTGACAGCAGAGATTACCCACACGAAGATCCCCCCGTACCCCGAAACGCGACGCCCCGGCGCTCCCCCGTACGCACCGGGGCGTCCCTGCCATTCCACCGGGTCAGCCGGTCGGCCTCCGGGCGTGCGCCGGGCGGATTCCGGCCGGGATGCGCTCCACCAGCGCCGCCGCCTCGGGCGTGCGCACCACGAAGTGGACGTCCCAGCGCGCCCCGCGCGCCAGCTCGGCTTCCACCGCCGCCCATACGGCGCCCAGGCTGACCTCGTAATCCAGTCCGCCGCGGCCCGAGCCGAGCAGGGGGAAGCACACCGAACGCAGCGGTGGTACGTGGTGGTTCCGCTCCTCGGCCAGTACCGCCAGCGTCCGGGACACCGCCCGGGTGACGTCGGCCGGCAGTACGTCGTAGTCGTTGGTGCCTGCCCGGGGTACCGCGATCGCCACGTGGTAGATCCGCCGGACGCCCTGCGCGGCCAGGGCCCCCGCCGTGGTGGCCGCCACCGTGCCGGGCCGCACCGCCCGCCCCGAAGTGCCGTGCCGCTCGGCCCACTCGCGCAACTCCGCCGGCAGCGGGTCCGCCAGCACCTCACCGGTGACCCCGTGCACGGACGCCGCCCGCCGCAGCGACGCGGCGATGGAGGACTTGTAAGCCTCGGGCAGCGCGAAGTGGACGTTGGACGGGGAGACGACCACGTCCACGTCGCGCAGCAGGTCCACGGGGTGCACGTGCACGGTGAGCCGGACGGTCCGGCCGCCGGCCCGGACCTCCACGGTCCGATGGGTCCCCACGCCGTCCCCGTCCGCCACGGCCGCGCCCGGGTCCGGCCCGGCCGCCTCCGCCGTCAGCCGCACGATGTGCTCGGCGACCTGGCCGAGGACCATCACCTCCTGGTCCTTGCGGAACCGCTCGACGCTCACTCCGTAGACCGAGGCCGCCCTGGCCCGGCGGGAGGACGCCGGCCAGTCCCGGGTCCCCTGGGCCAGCCCCAGGGTGTACTCGGCGGCGGTGCGCAGCGTCCCCGCGTCCAGGCGCGTCACCGCGCTCCGCAGCAACGCCTCCATGCGCGCACCCGGTGTCCGGGCGCCGGGCGGTGCGACCGCCTCCGCCGCCGCCTCCAGCGCGGGCAGCGCACGCCCCCTCAGCCGGATCGGTCCCGCGCGCCTGACCTCCTTCAACTCGGCGAGGAGCAAGGCGTGATCGGAGAGAGACGGTGCCATGCGCCCACGATGCACTACCCTTCACAGGCGGACAAGCCTGGTACCGAACACCCGTGTCCGTCACCGTCTGACGGGCTTCGACACCTCCGCCCGCAGCGGGCCGAGCAGCCGGTCCAGCTCGTCCGTGCCCGCCGGGGAGCCGAGGTCCGCGATCCCCCGTTCCGGCAGCACCTCCAGGGCCCCGCAGTGGCAGTCCTCGAAGCGGTCGTGGAAGAGCACCATGGCGTGCCCGGGCCGGTTCCGGCGGGACTGCCAGACCAGCCCCATGGCCCCGGGTGCCTGCGCCCGGATCTCGCTCGTCCAGCGCCGTGCCATCGGATAGCTCCTCTCGTCGTCCAGCAGGTCGGCGGTCTGGTGGACGGCGGCCAGGTCCTTCTCCTCGATCAGCGAGACCAAGGTCAGCTCGCGCGTGGTGCGCAGCACGCTCAGGGCCCTGCCGTGGACGAGGGCGTAAGGGATCCGCCGCGTCCCGGTCCGCGGGAACGGCACCGAACGCAACACGCTCTCCGCGACGGCCGTCAGGGCGGTGTCGGCCACGTACAGGCTGCGGTAGGGGTCGAGCACGGTGCCCTCGAAGCGGCCGCCCCTGAGGTGGATGTCCGCGAGCGTCGGGTTGAACTGAACCGGTCTGTACGTGGACTTGTGCACCCGCCACAGCTCCGTGCCGGCCGGGATCACCTCGAGGTTGGGCTCCAGTTGGTCCTCGATCATGGGGAAGAACCTGATCAGGGGCGGGAGGTTGCTCATCACTCCCCCTCCACGAGTGCGGTGACCGCGCAGACGAGCTCGTGGTCGGGCAGCCGCCCCAGGAGCGACGCGGGGGTCCCGCCCAGCCAGCTGTTGCCGCCGAGCCACCAGGACGCGGCGCCCCGGGGGTCGATGTCCGCCAGGAGCAGCCGGTTGACCTGAAGGACGACCGGGTGCGGTGTGCCACCGCCCGGCGGGAACTGGAACTCCGGGTAGCGGTCGCTGTTCGGCGGGTCCGGCAGCCTGATCAGTTCGGGTGGCGGCGCGCCGCCACAGCGCGCCGCCACCTCGGCCGCCGAGAGGGCCGGCTCCCGGAGCAGCGGGTCGGGCGCGCGGCCGTCGCGGAACGGCGTGGAGGGCGGCGCGGCGGGCATCAGTCCGGGCTCCGGGACGCTGCCGGGCATCAGCGCGGGCTCCGGGACCCCGGCCTGCATGAGGCCGGGTTCCGGGAGCCCGGTCGTCATCGGACCGGGGTGCGGGGCCGCGGCCGTCAGGAGGCCGACCAGCGCCAGCGCGTCCGTCACGGTCGTCGGCCCGGGGGGCGCGGTGGCCAGCCGTACCCCGTCCAAGGCGGCGCGCACCGGATGGTCGAACGGCAGCGGCCGCAATGCCAGCCTGACGCCCTGGAGCGCCCTGCGGACCGCCATGTCGCTGTCCGGCGGCGCTTCGGTGAGCGCGCTCAGCCGGGTGAGCAGCAGCGCGTGCTGTGCGTCGTCGAGCGCCGCGCGGATGGACTCCCGGTGTTCGCCTATCAGGGCGAGCAGCGGCTCCGCGGACGGTCCGCGGCCCTCCTCGTTCATGCTGTCCCTTCTTCCGCGTTCGTCGCGCTCGGGCCCGGGTGCCCCTGATGGCTGAAGGCGGCCCAGAGCGCGGTACGTTCCCGTCCCGGTCGTGCCATCTCCCTGAGCAGGTCGCCCCGGAGGGAGCCCGGGTTCTCCCGGTGCGGATCGAGCATCCACGACTGCGCCGCCCTCAAGGCGTCCACGGGGCTGAGCCCGTCGACGGCGAGGTGGTGGTGGAACACCGCCATCAGCAGCGCCGACGCGCTGTCCTGGGCCGGCCACCGTGAACCCACGACGTCCCGCGCCCCGGCGGCGACGAAGGCCGTGGCCAGGGTCAGTGCCTCGTCGTGGTCGCGTTTGCTCAGATCGGTCTGGCAGGCGCTCAGTACGACCAACGGCCCGTCCCCGGCGTCCTGCCGCCCCTCGTGGTCGAGCAGCCTGGTCACCGTCAGCGGGGCCGGAGTGCCGTTCCCGTCGGCCGCGAGGTCCAGCGCGGAGACCGTGGGGCGGGTGCCCGCCGACCCGTGCGAGGCCACGTGCAGCAGGGAGGTGCCGTCCGAGAGGAACCCCAGGACGGCGTCGGGCGTACCGGGCGGCAGCTCTCCCGGCTCCACGTCGTAGAGCGCGCCGCACACCCGGGCATCCGGGTAGAAGGCGTCCCGCAGGGCGGTCACCTCGGCATCGGCGTACTGCAGGCTCATCGTCGGGTCGGCCACCAGCACGGGGGCGCCGGCCGGGTCCCGCGGCGCACGTCCCACCGTGCGCAGGAACTGGCCGCCGGACGCCGCGTAGCTGACGACCACCGCTTGGCAGAGACGCCGGTGTTCCGCCCCGGCGGGGAACCGCGCGGCGTGCCACGGGACGATGCCCAGGCGCCCGCAGGGCACCAGGACGACGCGGAGCGGCCGGCCCTCCCGCCCTTCGCCTGCCTCCGCCAGCCGGTCCTCGATGCCGCCGAGGACCGGGCCGAGCACCTGGAAGGCCCAGTCGCACAACTCCTCCAGTGCGTTCTCCCACGCCTGGGCGGCGGACGCCCCGTCCGGATCGGCGTCCCGTGCCGCCGCCGCGTCGACATACCGCGCCAGCGGGCCGTCCTCGGTGTCGCGGAGCAGCGGCAGGGCGCCCGTTCCGGCGCCGAGCTCCGGTCCCAGAGCGATCACCAGGCCCGGTCCCCGTTCGTCGCCGGCCACCAGATAGAGGAGTACGTCCGCGCCCGCCCCGGCGAGTCCGTCCGTGAGTTCGCCGAGCGTGGGGGTGCTCAGCAGGCCGCCCTCCCGACGGTATCCGAGGGCGTCGAGGGCCTCGCGGCGCAACGTGCTCGGCAACAGGCCCGGAACCTCTCCGGCGTCGTCCGTGCCGTCCTCGGCGCCGCCCGCCGCCCGCCATGCCCCGGCGAGCCCGTGACGCCCGGCGGCCTCCAGGAGTTCGGGCACGGCCGACGAGGTGGAGGCCGCTTGCAGGACCAGGGCCCGGCCCAGCTCCAGGGCGGCCACGGCCTCGTGCGGCTTGCCGTACGAGGCCGCCATCCGGGCCGCCCGGACGCCCCGGCTCGCCCCGGTACGGGCGGCCAGCAGCCCGTGTTCGGCGCCGGTCTGGAGGAGGACGTCGGCGGCGAGTGCCTTCAGCGCCTCCTCGGCGGCTTCCAGGGCGCGGGTGCCCGCCCCGTCGGGCGCGTCCTCCGTGAGGAGGTTGCGCAGGTGGTACGACTCGGCCAGCTGCCACAGCGCGTCGGCGGCGATCCGCGGTGCCCTGCCCTCCCGTACGCCGGTCCGGAGCCGTTCGAGCTCGTCGATCCGGGTGTCGAGCACGGCCGGGTCGCGGTCGCGGTCGAAGCGGAGGCCCAGGGACAGCGCCGAGGAGTAGAGATCGTCCATCGAGGCGTCCGGGGGCGGCGGGACGTGCGCGGGGGCGGGGGCCGTCTCTCCGGTGAGGGCGTCGTGGACCATGCGGAAGTCCCGCGTCCGTGGCTCGGGCAGCTCGTCGGCGAAGGGCAGGCCGCTCTCCTTGACACGGGTCATCGCCTGCTCCATGAGGGGCAGGGACCGCAGCAGCGCCTCGTGGTCCCGGGTCACCATGCCGAGCGAGGCGTGCACCGAGCCGAGTGCGAAGTCGATCGCGAACCGGAGCGGATCACCCTCGGGGACGGCCGGCCCCAGGGCTTCGGCCTCGTCCAGGAGCTTCCGGAGGGCGGGGACGTCCTCCGTCTCCCGGGCCGCCATCGCCCGCGAGATGATGTCCATCGCGCGCCCCACGACGGCGGGGTCGCCCATGCCCGGGGGAAGCGATCCACGCATGCCTTCCAGATGTCCCACGAGCGAGTCCATGTGGGTGCGCCCGGCCTCAGCGTCCTGGTAGGTGCCTCCTACGGCCGGACTGATGCCGAGCAGGGCCGTCCTGATCGCCTCCAGGGCCGACGACGACTCCAGACCTCCCGGCAGCGGCAGGCCCTGTGCCGAGCGCAGCCTGTCGAGGAGGGCGTTGAGCGCCTGCGGGTCGCCGTTCCGCAGGACGGAGTCGAGCCCTTGGGCGGCCGCGTTGACGGCGTCCAGGGTGGTGACCATGTTCCGGAGGGCGTTGAGGGTGAGCGTGGACGGCGGCTCGGGCTCCGGCGTCGGGTCTGTTCGTGGTTGAGGGTCCGGAGCCGGTTTCAGCTCGGCTGGCTCCGGCTCCGGCTCCGGCTCGGGTTCCGGGGCCCGCTCCCACGTCGGCCGGGCGGACGCGGAGGAGTCCGGGCCCGGAGGCGTCGTCGCCCCGAACATACGGTCCATCATCAGGCGTAACTGGTCCGCGTATGGCGAACCGGGCGGCACCATGCCCGCCAGCAGGTCGGAGACCCCCTGGGGCGAAGGGGCCGAGAAGAGCGTCTGCGCCCGGCGCAGCGGACCGAGCAGTTCCGGCGGCAGCGGCAGGGTCACCGCGTCGTCCATCAGCGCGCCGAGCTCCGTCGCCCTGGCCATCATCCCGGCGGGTCCCGCTTGTTGGAGCCGGTCGAGATATCCGGAGAGATCGGGCACCGCCGCCCCGGGCACCTCTCGCTGTGGCCGGATCGGCGAGAGGTGGCTCATCAGGAACAGCGCCGCCCACCGCCGGTCCTCCTCGGTCACGGCGGCCCCGAGCGGCGTCGTACGGTCCCGGGCGTCCCGCAGCAGTCGTTCGGCCCGGTCCCGGTCCATGGGCGAGCCGGCCCCGGCCGCGTCCCGCAGGGTCAGCGCACCCGCCAGCCACACGTGCGCCGAGCCGCTCAGCTCCTCGTCGTGCTCCAGCAGCCGGGCGAGCTGGTCGAGTTCGGCGACCGACGCCGTCGTGGCCTGCGGCGACAGCGGGCCGCCCCCCACGCCGGTGAGCAGCCGCTTCACCCGCTCGACGGCGTCCGACACCCAGGCGCGCAGCCCCTGAACACCACCGCTCTCCTCCCGGCTCACCGGCATCCCGCCTCCTCGGGCCCCACACAGCCCTCCGCAGTCACTGTCGGATCGCTCCCACTATGCCGGTCCGCCGCGGACGCCGCCCCGGCTTCGCCCGCATCTCCCCGCCGACGGGCGGAGCCCGCCCGGGCGGCACCAGGACCGGCCCGCATCTCGCGCCGCATCTCCCGCAGCCGGGCCCACAGGGCCTCGATGTCCTCGTGTGCCGCGTCCGGTGAGTCCTCCGGACGCGGCACACCGTCGTCCAGCCGCCGGATCATGCCGTAGACCGCCCCCAGGCCGTGGCTGACGGCGCTCGCGCGGTCGAGAACCCGCTCCGGGAGCCGTATCTGCGCTTCCGCGTACGCCTCCCGGTGGTGGTCACGCGCGTCGGTGAGCCGCTGCCGTACACGCGGCGCCTCCGCGGTGTCGCCGAGTGCGTACAACTGGTCGGTGAGCGCGGCCAGATAACGCCGTCCGGAGGCGTTGAGCGCCACGTAGCACGACCACAGCTCCCGCGCCTCGGCGCGCCGCTCCCGCGCCCTCTCGGCCCGCTGCCGTTCCTGCCGCCGGCTGCGGTCGGCCGCCCGCTGGGTCAGCAGCGCGGACAGCAGCGTGCCGACGACTCCCACGACGGCTACCAGCGGAGCGGTCACCACGCCGATGTCCACGCTGCCTCCTCCTTCGTTCCCCCGTACGAACAGCGAAGCAGCGGTCGGCGTGCCGGGTGAAGACCGGGCCCGGACCTCGCCCGCTGTTCGCCCGGTCGCCGCCCAGCGGGGCCGGGAACGGCGGCCGGCGACCGGCGCGGGGTGGCCGCCGGTCGAATTCCGGTCGGATGGAGGGAAGTCGGCGACCGTCAGGAGCCGGGGGAGCCACCCTGCGGCCATCATGGGCCGCGAGAGCGACCGGACGGAATCACCGTGACGGACGGGGGAGGGGACGGGGGACATGGTGGGCGACGAGGAGAGCGGTGGGGTCCAGGGGCTTCGGACCTGGGTCGCCGAGGCCACCGGACGAGGCGCCCGGCTGATAGGACGGGGAGGTGAGGCCCCTCCGGTGTCCGCAGCGGAGTCCGAGGGCTCGATCGCCGAACTCTCGCGGCTGCGAGACCTCCTGGAACACGACCGGCTGCTGCTCGGCAAGGTCACCCTCGTACTCGGTGGCCTGCACGCCACCCGCCACGCGGCCGGACACGGCACACCGGACGACCCGGAACGGGCCGGGCGCCTGTTGGGCGAGGTGCGAGATCCGGCGACGGCCGCCGGGGAGCGGATGTCGGACGAGGACAGGCAGTGGGCGGCGATGTTCCTGCTGATGGTGTCGGATCACGTGCGGCCGGGCCCGGCAGGGGCCGCACCCCCGGACATCTTCTCCGTCCTGGACCGCGCCTTGGCGGCGGAACCCGGGCAGCCGGCCGCGGAGGCGGCGCGGATCGCGGCACTGGCCGCCGAGACGGGCGAGCTTCCGATGCTGCCACCGGAACTCCAGGGGCAGTTGCGGCAGGTGCAGGACCTCCTGTCGTACATGGCACGGACCGATTTCTCCGACCCCGAGACGCTGCTGGCCATGCTGCCCCCTGGCTTGCCGTTCGCCGACCATTTGCGGACGCTGCTGGGCCCGATCTCGTCGTTCCCCGACTCGCCCGACTCGCCGGCACCGGGGGTCGCCGTCCCGGAACCGGAACCGGAGCAGGAGGCGGACCGGGCCGACACCGCTGTCACAGGCGCGTGGCTCGCCGCCGTGCTCGGCCTGCCGGAGGCCGTGAACTCCGGCGATCCCGAGTCCCTCAGCCGCCTTCTCCGGCGCCTGGGAGGGGAACTCGACCGCCTGTCGGCGGGGCACGGCCGGACCGCCGAGATCGAGAGCCTGATGCGCATGGTGCTGCAGATGGCCGGGCCCCTCGGGGGCAGCCGTGCCGACAGCGATGCGGCCCTCCGGCAGATGGGGCCGGTCGTCGAGCACTTCGCGCGGTGGGCGGCAGAGGATCCCGGAGCGGCCCACCTCGTCGTCGGGGCCCGGGCGGCCGAGCTGTTCTTCAGGACGCGGGCCGCGGACGAGGCGGAGAACGAGGACGAACTCCTGCGGTTGACGGGCGAACTGGAAGCACTCGAGCGTTCCGTGGCCGCCGGGCATCCGTTCCACTGGCTGGTGACGCTCCTCCACGGATCCGCGCTCGTATCGCTCGGAGAGCGCACCCGCGACGACGAGACCGTCGTACGCGGCCTGGACCGGCAGGAGGCCGCCCTCGAGGCGAGGCCCGAGTGGGAGACCGGGGTTCCAGAGGCGAGGATCGCGGAGCTCGCCGAGGGGCTCCGGGCCACGCGGGTCATGCTGGGCCGCGCCCCGGAGCACATACTCAGCCCCGCCCCGCCGGCCCCCGGCACCTCGGCGGGCACCCCGTACCTCACCGCCATGACGGCGGGCCTCCGGTACTCCACCACCGAGGACCCGGCCGATCTGGACGCCGCCATCAGCGGACTGGAACACGTACGCGACGAGGTCCGGCAGGGCCGGTCCCCGCACCTGGCCTTCCCCGCCCTGTGGCAGCTCGCGGAGTACTACCGGACCCGCCAGAGCCGCACCCAGGACCCGGCGGACCGGGACGCCGCCACGGACGCGGCGATGGAAGCGCTCCAGGCACTCGCCGGCGACGTCGTCCTGCAGTCCGGATCCGACCACGGCCTGCTCGCCGCCCGGACCGGGGCCGAACGAGGGGTGCGGGCCGCCGTCTGGGCCGCCTCCCAGGGCCGGGTCGAGGAGGCGGTGGCCGCCCTGGAACTGGGCCGGGCCCTGGTGCTGCAAGCGGCCTCCGCCGCACGCGCCGTGCCCGACCTCCTGGAGGCCCGCGGCCACCACGACCTCGCGGAGGAGTGGCGAGCGGCGGAATCCGTACGGGACGGATCGGAACCCGTACGGGCCGGATCCGCACCCGGCGCCGGCGTGGCACCCGACGAGCTCCCCCGGGAACTGCCCAGCTCCTTGCGGCGCCGCGCCCTGGAGGCCCTGGGCCACCGCCGCCGGGACGGTGCCCTCTTCCGCACCCCCACGGTCGACGAGCTCAAGGCCGGTGTGGCCGGGAGCGACGCGGACGCACTGGTCTACCTGCTGGCCGGCGACGGCACCACGCCGGGCATGGCCGTCGTACTGGGCCCCGACATCGGCACCGGCGTACGGGCCCTGCCCCTCCTGTCCGGCGAGGAAAGCGGCCCCCTGGAGCGGTTCCTCGACGCCTCGGCCGCGTACCAGGACCGGCCCACCGCGCCCGGGACCGCGCGGACCTGGGAGGACGCGCTGTCCGAGCTCTGCGACTGGGCCACGGACGCGATGATCGGCCCGGTGCTGACCGGCATCGCGGAACGGCTCGCCGCGAACGAGAACCGGCGCAAGGCCCGCCCCGGCCCGCCCAGGATCGTCCTGGTGCCCTGCGGCCGCCTCGGCGTCGTGCCCTGGCACGCGGCCCGCCTCCCGGCCGCCGCGCCCCACGACTACGCGTGCCAGATCATGGTCATCAGCTATGCGGCGTCCGGCCGTCAGTTCCTGAACACGGTCCGGCGCGCCCGGCGCGCCCCGGCCGAGGCTCCCGTCCTGGTGGCGGACCCCACCATGAGCCTGCCGTACGCCGAGCTGGAGGTGGCGGCGCTCCAGCAGACCCTGTACCCGCGGGCGCGCCTGTACGGGGAGTTCTACGAGCCTCCCGTCGAACCCTCGGCGCCTGGCACCCCGGACGACCTCCTCGACGCCCTCGCCGGGAATCCGTCCCTGCTCCACGTGGCGTGCCACGGCTCGGCCGGCACCGACCCGACCACATCGGCCCTGCGCCTGGCCCCCGACGAGCACGGACCTGCGGACCTGCTGACCGTCTCACGCCTCCTCGATCGCCCCACAGGTGAACAGACCTACCCCGACGGGCCGTTGGTCGTACTCAGCGCCTGCGAGACGGACCTGAGCAAGCGCGACCACGACGAGGCACTCACTCTGACGACCGCCTTCGTGGCGAGCGGCGCGCGGGACGTGGTGGGCTCCCGGTGGGCGACCCAGGACTCGGCCGCGGCCCTGATGATGGCCGTGTTCCACCACTACTTGACCGCCGACGGCCTGAGCCCCGTGGACGCGCTCCACGCCGCCCAGATGTGGATGCTCGACCCGGAACGCGAGAACCCGGGGTCACTCAGCGGCAGCCTGCTGGCCGAACTGGCCGGCGCCCCGGAACTGCACCACCCGTCGGCCTGGGCGGCCTTCATCCACCAGGGCCATCCGGGGCCGTCGGCCAGGACGCCAGGGTGACGGCGCGTAGGCGGGCGCCCGCCTACAGCCAGTCGCGCTTCTTGAAGACGACGTACAGGCTGGTGCAGACGATGGCCATCAGCGCAATCGCGAACGGATATCCGCCCACCCAGTGCAGCTCCGGCATGTTGTCGAAGTTCATGCCGTAGATCGTGCCGGCCAGCGTCGGCGCGAACAGGATCGCCGCCCACGACGAGATCTTCTTGAAGTCGTCGCCCTCGGGGCGCTGACCTGCGGGAATCAGCTGGAAAGGTGCTCTGACCTGCGGCGATGCTTCTTTCCGGCTCTTTCGTCGTGCTGCCTGTTTGCGCGGCCGGCCCTCCCCAGCCGCTCCCCAACGGGGCTCCGTTCTCCCCAGATTCTCCCCAGCGGGGCCGACCCGTCTTCGGGGAGAAGTCGGCTGAGAGGCGCCTTGGCCTCCGTAGCCGCCGTAAGCGGGGCAGCCGGGCATGAGGATGATCTCCGTGCCGGTAGTCATCGTGAGGGTGCCCTCGATGTACGCGCCCTCGATGACCTGGTCCACCCGCGTCTTCGGCAGCTACGGCGGGGTATACCAGCCCACGATTCGGTCGTAGGGAGCCGGCCCGGGTAGCCGACGGTGCCGCCCGCGGCCAACTGAGCCGCCCTCGCGATCCGAACCCGAGACCTATGCATTACGAGTTCGAATCCGATCGTGACAGCTGGTGACTCCCACTGCCGCCCGGTATCTGTCCATGCAGGTCAGCGCCGGGCGGCAGCCCCCTTGGGGCCGGTACGTGACATCGGTCTGAGGGCGTCCGGGCTCACACGGGGCTCACCCCGTTACACCGGAACTGCCCCGTCAGGGGGATGGCCGGTCGCGACAAACGGCAGCGAAATCGCACGTACTGCATGTCTCGCACCACGCGGACTTTCGGGGCAGGTCGTTGATCCGTAGGGCGTTGCCGGCGGCTGCCACCTTGCCCGAGATGTGTGACAGCAGATCGTCGCTGACCTCCTCGCGCTTGCTGCCACTCCCCTCATCAAGGTTGAGAACCTCCACGAGGTCCGCACGTGTCCCGCTCAGCTCCTCATAGCCGACTACGTAAATGTGCAGCTGATCCCTCGTGACGTCCTCAGCCTGAGCCCGCTCAGTCGACTTGAAGTCGACGATGGACACCTCACCTGTGTCCAACCTCCGAATCAGGTCAATCCGGCCCTTCACGGTGACGCCCGAGGTGACGTGCACCTCGATGGGTTGCTCCGAGTACTCGGTCAGGGCCAGCCGGGCTCCGTTATCCCTGAGGTACCGGCTCACTGCGCGAGTAGCCGCGGTACGAAGTTGTTCCTTGAGCGGTGCAGGGGCAAACGGGGCGTGAAGGTGCCGATCAACGAGTTCCTCAACCTCGCTACTGGTCGCGATATCTCCCTTGACCGCCCGCTTGTGGACCTCAGCCATGACGTCATGCAGAGACTTGCCGTAGCCGAGCTCCTTCTGCAGCGGCGAGTCAAAGCCGTAGAGGAAGCGCAGCTTGAACTGATAGGGGCACTCAAAGAGGTACTTGAGCTCACTGAAGCTGAGTACGACATCCGGTGTCTTGTGCCGCGAACTCAGCTGGAGCCGACCAAGTGCGCTGCCGTCGGGACGAACCGGCTCCCTCGTGAGAACGTAGGTGTTGCGCGTCACCTCAGCGAAGAAGAGCGATTCCTTCTTGTAGAGCTTCTTGTCGCTCGGCGAGAAGGTCATAGCCAGGTACTTCTGTGACCGCGTAACCGCCACATAGAACAGACGCCGCTCATCCTCCTCCGTACCCCGGTAACGCGCAGCACCTTGGACGGCAGACTCGGGGATCACGTGGAAGACGTTGAGTCCTCCTTGCCGCTTACCCGGGAACCGGTTCTTCCGCAGGCACGGGACGAAGACAGCTGGCCATTCCATGCCCTTCGACTGGTGCACCGTGGCGATGGTGACAGCGTTGGGACGGGCATAGCCGGCGTCGGCATCGCTCTCCTCGTAGTAGTCAGCTGCCTGGTACTCCAGCCACTTCGCGAAAGTAGCAAACCGGTCAGGCGGGTTGCTGAGGAAGTGGATGCGCTCGTAGTCACCAAATCGCTGTGCTGAACCTGCCGAGGTTGTAGAACACGAGCTCTCCCCGCTCGGGGCCCACGGACTCGGCAATGCCCCCCTCCCGCAGGCCGAGCTCTTCGAGGAACCGAAGGTATACACCCTGGATCGTGAAGGAGTCCCAGGGCATGTCCGGCGTCCAGGTACGTGCCTCATCGAGCACGGAGATGCCCCGCTGGATGTCATCCGGCTTGAAACCAAGCTGAGAGTCCAGCCAGGCATTCACGACCTCCTCCCGCTGCACCTCCCCAGTGACGTAGGAGAAGGAGGACTGAGCTGCCTTGATCTCCGGGGTCTCAAAGAGTCGACTGAGCCCCTTGATCACGTAGGGGATGCCACGCCGCCGAAGTTCCGCAACAAGCGGGCCAGCGTCGCCAGAGACACTACGGAAGAGAACTGCGAAGTCCGACCAATCCAGACCTCGCGCCTCGCCGCCAGGCCGGTCGGCAAAGGGCAGCCCGCGCATCCACTGCATCCGGCTACAGATCCACTCAGCCTCGTCGGAGTCCGAGTCGAAAGTCAGAGCGAGGAGATCGCCACGCTCGTACTCCTGATGCCCGGAGGCAACCATGCTCTTCTGGAGACGCTCTCCGCTCGGGATCCCCTCAGCAATCGTCCGGCCGAGATCCACGATGGCCCGACTGGAGCGGTAGTTTTCGTTAAGGGTGACCGTCTCGACGTCCTTGTACCTGTCTGCGAAGGTAAGGATGTTCGCAACAGCACTGCCTCGCCACTGGTAGATCGTCTGATCGTCGTCCCCGACAACGCAGAGGTTTGCGCCAAACTGCGTCAGCCCGCGGATCAGCTGCTCCTGGGCGGGGTTCGTATCCTGGTACTCGTCCACCACGACGTAACGGACTGTGTCCCGGACGTGGTTGCGGAGGCTGATGACCGGATCCGGGCCTGTCGCGCCCGCGTCACCCGCAGGGTCGAGAAGGTCGGCAGCTTGCCGCAGAATCTCGCTGTAGTCGAAGTAATGATGGCGCTTGAGCAACTTCCTGTAGCTGGTCAGCCCCTCTCGAGTGTCGTCGTACAGCTGGCTCGCATCGACTTCGTCTTCACGGAGGAGGCTCAGAACCTGCTGGTAGAGCCGCGACTCTGTGTAACGCCGGAGCTCTCGGGGCGGCTTGCCTGCCACGCGGGCGAGGGTGTCGGTGAGGCCGCTGTTACGACTGTTCCGGTCGATGAGCACACGGGCCTGCACATCACTGAGCACCGAAAACTTGAACGCTTCCGGAGCGTGAGAGTGGAGCAAGTCCAGCGCGTATCCGTGCATCGTTCCGACGAAGAGCTCGGCAAGTCCGTGGACCTCGCCGAGCTCTTCCCGAACACGCGCGTTGATCCGCTCCTTCAGCTCGCTGGCGGCCTTATCAGTGAAGGTGAAGGCCACGATGTTCCGCGGGTGCACGCCAGGCTGCTTCAGCAGCTCCACAACCCGGCGGGAGATCACCTCAGTCTTGCCCGAACCCGCACATGCGACGATGAGGAGGTCGCGTTGGATGGTACCGATTGCAGTAAGCTGAGCTGCCGTCAGTTTCAATGCACAGGCTCCTTATTGATCAACAAGCTGCCGACGAAGGGCCACCCTTCATCGCGCCTTCTGGTGTAGCAGGAGCCACTGACAACGGTGGTCGGCTTGACGGTTCTCCCAGCTCAGAGGCCGCTATCTGGTAGGCGGTGACAAGCCGGAGGCCGGTGGCCCTACAGGCAGGGCCGCGGTAGGCATCGAGGGTGCTATCAGCGAAGGGCTTCGAGTTCGCTGTCACTCGTGTCGGGGCGGTTCATGTCATGCCGCCTGGTGGCTTTATGTGCAGGTCAGCGCCGGGGTTCGCACCACGATGGCCCGCCCGAAGGCGTCCGGGCTCACACATCTTGGTGGAGAGCGATCGCCTCTCGGCACCACGGGGGTACGCGGAGCCGTGGGAGCACCGAGGCCGGGAACCAGTGGAGCATGATGCCCTCGGTGAGGGGGAGGGCGTGGGCGTCTCCGTCCCAGTGGCCGGTGTAGATGGCGATCGGGCCCTTGCCGAGGTGTTCGGCGTTCCTCTGCTGGACGGTGGTGAACTCCTTGAGCGGGATGGTGAGTCCGGTCTCCTCCGCTACCTCGCGTGCGACGGTGTCGGCCAGCGATTCGCCCGGTTCGGGACGCCCGCCGATAGGAGTCCAGTAGCCGGGCCAGCAGATGCCTTCGATGTCGTCGCGGAGATGGAGCAGGTAGTCGCCCCGGCTGTTCGTGATCAGCGCGGATCCCCCCGTGCTGGCCTCAATCGCTTCCGCTTGGAGCTGGGTGTCGGTCATCCCGCCATGGTCCACCCCGCGGGTGGGGGAGAAGCGTCTACGACACGGGCCGACGGTCGCGTCCCGAGGGCGCGCGACCGCCGGCGTGGGGATGGGTGAGTGGTCAGGAGGCGGCAGCGGCTTCGCGGCCCCTGCGGGTACGGCGGTGGAAGATCTCCTCGAAGGTCGCGCGAGCGCCTTCAGGGTCGATGTAGTGCATGGCCGGCAGGGCTGCGATGACGGCGCCGACGAGGTCGTTCTGGACCTCGGACCAGCTGTGGGCGTCGCCGCAGGTGGTCAGGCCCTTCAGCCCGTAGAGGGCGTGCATGGCCTCGCCGGCCTCCTCGGCGACCTTGCCCACCTGGAGGGCCTTGAGTTCCTCGTCGGGGAGGTGTTCACCGGCCTTGCGGCAGACGGCGGAGAGCTTGGTGATGTCGTCCCACAGGTCGTCCATGACGGATCTCCCATCCGTGTGTCCCGGCCCCGGGGGGCCTGGGTCCTATGGCTGTGCGGGTCGGCCGAGCTGGCGTACGGTCCATCCGGCTGTGCGCCAGGTGTCGGCGTTCAGGAGGTTGCGGAGGTCCACGAGGACCGGTTGCTCGACCAGGGTGGACAGCGCCTTGGGGTCGGCGTCGCGGAACTGGGGCCACTCGGTGGCCAGGACGATCAGTTCCGCGCCCTTGACCGACTCCTCCAGGTCTTCCGCGTAGTCGAGCTCGGGGTGGCGTACGAGTGCGGTGGGTATGGCGTGGGGGCCGTGGACCGTGACGGTTGCGCCGCGTTGGTGCATGAGGGCGGCGATGGCGAGGGCCGGAGACTCGCGCACGTCGTCGGTGCCGGCCTTGAAGGAGGCGCCCCACACGGTGACGCGTGCCCCTGCCACCGGTCGGCCGAGGGTCTGCTCGATGAGGGTGAGGACAGCGGTGGGGCGCGATTCGTTGACCTGCTCGGCGGCTCGCAGCAGGGCTGCCGCGTCAAGGACGCCGAGGCTCTGTGCGGAGGCGGTGAACGCGCGCACGTCCTTGGGCAGGCAGCCCCCTCCGTAGCCGGGCCCGGCGTTCAGTCCACCGCGGCCGATGCGCGGGTCGAGACCGATCGCCTCCGTGAGCTGGTGGACATCGGCGCCGGCGGCGGCGCACATGTCGGCGACGCCGTTGATGAAGGAGATCTTCATACCGAGGTAGGCGTTGGCGGCGCCCTTGATCAGTTCGGCGGTGGCGGGGTCGGTGACGAACAGGGGGATCTGGTTGTGCAGCAGCGGGGCGTACACCTGGCGGACCACGTCCTCGGCATGTGGGGAGGGGACGCCTGCGACGATCCGGTCGGGGCGTAGGGTGTCCTCGATGGCGTGGCCTTCGCGGAGGAACTCGGGGTTCCAGACGACCTCGACGTCGGTGCCCGCAGGGGCGAGGCGGGCGAGGAGGGCGGCCAGGTCGCGGGTGGTGCCGACGGTGATCGTGGACTTGCCGATGATCACGCAGGGCGGGTCAGGTGCGGGGCGAGTGCGCGGGCCGCGCCGAAGACCTGGCCGGTGTCGTAGCTGCGTCCGTCGGCGTCGATCGGTGTGCCGACGGCGAGGAAGTGGACGTCGGCGAATGCCGCGGCCTCAGCCAGGTCGGTGGTGAAGCGCAGTCGGCCGGACGCGGTGTGGGCGGCCAGCAGGTCCGGCAGGCCCTCTTCGTAGATGGGGCATTCGCCGGCGTTGAGCCGGTCGATCTTCGCCTGGTCGAGGTCCACGCCGATGACCTCGTGGCCGATCTCGGCCATGGCCGCGGCGTGCGGGATGCCCAGGTGGCCGCAGCCGATGACGGATACGCGCATGGTGCCGGCGCTCCTTTCCCTGTCTCGCCTGCCCGGTGGTCCGGGCCGGTCAGGGGCGACACGCTAGCGCCGCTGTCCGGCCCGGACCTGATCGTGCAGGTAGGTCAGTCGGTGGCCTTGGCGAGGAGGTTGACGAGTTCCGTCAGGCCCTCCGCGGCCGGCTTCCGACAGACCAGGTCGTCGTCCTGGGGGCCTTCCAGCGGGTAGGGCTTGAACTGGCCGTCGTGCCAGAAACCCTCGGGGTCGAGGTAGACGACCTTCAGGCCGCGCTCGCGGGCGCGGGCCTGGACCTTGCGCCGGTCGGCGTGCAGGCCTACGACGAGCAGGGCCTTCGCGCCGTCCACCCACTCGACGTCCGGTACGGCCTGGTCGTAGCGGCGCATGAAGCACTCCTTCAGGCCGGCGCGGGCTGCCAGTACGTCGAAGTTGTTGGTGATCACGGGCCCGACCAGGTGTCCAGTGTCGTGAAGCTCCTTCAGCGCGTGCATGGCGGGCGTCGGCTCGGCCAGGAAGCACGCCTTGAACATCTCGGTGAACTCGGCCGTCTTTTCCTCCGGCTCGGTGAGCACTTCGTGCAGAAGCGGGTCGGAGGTGGGGGAGAGGGCGAAGTGGTGTTCCCGCGGGTCGTCACCCTGGCGGTCGGTGACCCGGTAGATCTCGTGGAGGCGGTGCAGGGGTGGGATGCCGGCCTCCACGGAGGTGCCGCAGCCGATCTCGACCTGGAAGGGCAGGTAATCGGCGAGGGCGGACAGGTCCGGGGCGAGGGTGGGTGTGCCGCGCTGGTCCTTGATCCGGATGCCGGAGGCCAGCACGTCCCAGGGCCGTTGCCGCACGGCCGGCGGTGGGGCGTACTGGGCGGAAGTGATGTGGACGTCGAGGCTGCGGTAGTTCTGCGGGAGCTTGCGGCGGGCCACGGCGTCCTGGGGGTGCAGCGTGAACTGCGTGATCTTGCACTTGAGGTCGCGGCGCATCCACAAGGCGCCGCCGGGGGTGCGCTTCCATCCCCCGACCGCGAGCGCGGCCCTCAGCGCGTCCTCGTGGGCGGTGATCTCGCCGGCGGGCGCGGTCACGGAGTGGTAGAGGTACAGGTCGGTCAGGCCGATCGCGGGGGCGGCCGTGGTCGGCACCAGGTCGTACCGGTAGCGGTAGTGGATGAGGCGCCGCCGGGCGTCGTCGCCCCCGCTCCAGCCCGACTGGCCGGCGGTGGCTTCCTCCTGGGTGCGGCGCCAGATGCCCTCTTCGATGTAGCGGGGACGGTCGGCGTCGCCGAAGTAGGTGTTCCACACCTGCTGCTGCGAGGGGGTGAGCTGGTCGATGACGATGTACGGGATCTCCATGGGATCCCCTCCCTGGTGATGGTCCGTCTGCCCACAGCGATGGGCGGCCGATCGGATGCCGTACGACATGTGCCGGGTCGAGCGCTGTTCCGCCCGGCGAGCCGAGCCGCTGGCTGCCGCCGGGCGGAACGGGTTGTGCTGCGGGGCAGCCCGTCGTAGCTCGGGCGGCTCCTCACCGCGCCTCGTCCAGGGCGGTGTCCGGTGCTCCGGCACCCGGGGGCAGGCCCCAGGCCGGGGGCCGGAGCGGTCTAGGGGGTCGGCTCGGTGACATCCGGCACGGAGAGGGCCGTGGGCCACTCGGCGGAGAGGAGATCGGCAGCCTGGCCGCGCAGGATCCACGCGGGGCCGGCGAGGCCGAGCAGGGCCAGGACGGCCAGGGCGATGCCGCCGGAGTCGCGGTGGACCGGGTTGCTCGGCCCGTGGTCCGGCGCGCGGTGCCGTCCCTCGGGCATCACGGCGCCCCGCCGCGAGAGTGCTCGTGGTCGGCGAGTATGCGTCCGGTCTGGGCGTGCAGGCGCTCAAGGTCGGCCGGCGTGAGGATCAGCACGGCCTCGCTGCGGCCGCCATCTTCGTGGTGCACGAGGATGGCCACCGAGCCCTGCTTGGCACGAGGGTCGTAGACCGCGTCGGTGACGAGCAGGGTCGCGTGTGTCGGCCTGGAGGGCACCGGCTCCAACGTGCTGGCGTCGGCCGACGCGGACCATTCCGGGCCGCCGCCCGGCGGGCGCAGGTGGTACGTCGCGGCACCTTCGCCGGGGAGCGCGACGACGACGCCGACTCGGCCGTTCCGGGCGGTGTCGGAGGCGAGGTCGCCGAGCTGGGGAAGGAACGGGGCCGTTGTGCCTAACTCGGCCCCCTGCGAAGGCAGATGGGGAGTTGGTCGTCCGCTCATGCCCCTGACGCTAGGAACGGGTCAGGGGCCGAATATGAGCCCGAGGAATACGACCCTCATCCGTCCAGGTGGAAGCGGTCGGACATGTGCCGCAACTTCTCGCGTGTGACCGCTCGCTCGGCGTAGACGATGCTGCGAAGGGTGGAGCGGGCGATGGGGTGGTTACGGACGAGCTGGGGTGCGATTCGCTCCGCCCTCTCCAGTTCGCCCAGTGCCTTGTCGCGGTGCCCGTCCCATAGCCAGGCTCGCGCAAGATCCATGTGGTGGTGTCCCTGGCGCGAGTTGGGCAGGGAAGCGACCAGCTCCGGACTGGTGCGGTGGTTTATCGTCAGGGCCTTTCGCTGCTGTCCCATCTCCAGCGCCACACTGATGGCGTGGATCTGGACGTTGCCGGGCGAGAACGTCAGCGAGTGCCTGTCGTACACCGGAGGCCCGGTGTACTCACCCATGCGGTCGGCCGCCGTCCTGGCGAGATTGACGCGGTCTTCCGCCTCCGCTGCCCGGCCGCCACGCGCTGCGGAGACCGCAGCACGGAGCTGGAGCGTGCCCCATGCCCGCAGGGCCAACGGCTCGCCACGCTCGTAGTCCTGCTGAAGAGTGCTGATGGCCTTGTCGGACAGGACGATGGCGTCTTCCCAGTCCGCGCTCGCCCACATGTCCCAGACCCGCATCCAGTCGGCGACCGCGGGCATGACCGGGTCGCCGGACAGCCGTGCGGACCAGGCGGCCCGCTCGCAGGCCATGGCGACCAGCTCTGGGTGACCCAGAGCGTGGGCGGCGGTGTGCGCGAACTTGCAGCACACCGCGTAGATCGCGTAAGCCTCCTCCCGCTCGTGGCCGGTGGTCACCTCGGCGAGGGCGCGTGACTCGCGGAGCAGGTCCGGCAGGACACGCAGGATGGCCACGTTCGCGGCGGCGTCCCGCAGGCGGTGCAGCCGCGTCATCTCCCGCCACAGCTTCGTCGCCGGACGCGGGGTGCCGTCGAACACGGGGACGAGGTCGTAGCGACGCAGTTCCCGCAGGATCGAGGACGCGGCAACCTGCCACTGGTTCTCGTCGGGGGAGCTGGTGTACGGGCGGCCGATCAGATCATTGGGGTGGACGTGCAACTCGGCCGCCAGCAGGTTCAGGACGCCGACCCTGTCCAGTTCGATCAGGCCGCGCTCCATCTTCGAGACCCAGCCCTGCGACTTGCCTAGAGCGGCGGCAAGGTCAGCCTGCGGCATGCCCAGGCGGAGGCGGGCGCGACGGGCTCGGCGACCGATCTCCTCGGCTTCCTCCATCATCAGCGCGCCTCCGACCTGTTGATGGGTCGGCTCGGCTCAGTCGTTCGGCAGGGCATGGTGCCTCCGTCTGTTCAGGCGTCTCTATCAGAACGGTACCTACGCCAGGGCGGAGGCGAACTTGTCATGGTCAAGCCCAGAGTCGCCCAGGCCGGCGCGGCTCGTGCTCGGTCGCCGGGGCCCTCGCCCGGCGCGCCGGGCGAGGGCCCCGGCGGTGGAGCGGACGTCGTCCAGGGTGTGCAGGCGTGCGGCGTGCTGGAGGAACTGCTCGGGGTCGTGGTTCGGGGTTCTCGGCTTCGGTCAGGCGGGGTCGTCGAGGACCTGCTGGGCGTAGTCGGGCACGATCGAAGCTGGCGAATCCGTCGTAACCCTCGCCCTATGGCTCGGCCACTCCGGCCCGACCGTCACCCTCGACCACTACGCCCACTTCATGCCCGAGGCGGGTGGCAGGGGACGAGCTGCGGTCGACGTACTGCTCGGTGCGGTCCCTGAATTCGTCGCAGAGAACCTGGTCGCGGCTTGAGCAACGGGTGGCACAGCACACGCTGTGCCACCCGTTCTCGCCGGCGCGTATGTCATGCCGCTCGACGCCACGGCAAGCGGGAGCCTCTCGTGGGCAGCGCGAGCAGTTCGTGCAGGGGCCTGCCCTTGTGGGCCCAACGGGCCAGCCGGTCGCGGTCCACCCACCGCACGCCGTGGAGGTCGCCCCAAGTCATGGCGTCGCGGGTGAACGAGCCGTTGGTGACGACGACGGCGTGGTTCGCCTTGTGCACGGGACCTGCCGTGCCCTTCACCTGGTACATCACCGACGAGCCGACCTTGCCTCCGACGCGTGTGTGTTTGGCCTGCACCACGATCCGCCCGAGGGGTATTCGGACGCCGATCACGTCCGCGGCCTGGTCCCCGGCCCGGCCCACCTTCCTGGCCGCCCAGCCGTCGCGGACGAGGAGGTCGCGCAGCGCGTACTCGAACTGCTCATCGTCCATCGCGTCCAACTCCGACAAGGTGATCCGTAGACGAGCCAGCCTCTCGCTGTCCGCGCGGCGCCGGCGGTAGCCCCGTATCCGGAGTCCGGCCACGGCGACGGCCAGGGCGAGGACGGCCAGGACCAGCAGCGGCCAGGCCGCAGCGGCCCTCGTCACCGGGTTCGATGCGGCCTGCGCCAGGGCGACCAACACCGCGAGGGCCACGGCCGCCGCACCCAGGGCGTCCATGGTGCCGCGCGGTCGCCATCGGATCTTTCGCCGCGGTCGGGCCGTCACTGCCCGCCCGCCGGTGCGGAGACGGCCGGCTTCGGGGCAGGCTGCTGTTCGGTGTCGCTGTCGCCGAACCCGAAGATCTGACCCCAGAGCCATACCACCGCACACAAGCCGGCCACGGCCCAGACGCTCAGTCCCTTGGCGGACTTCGGCCCCGGCTTGCGGCGGAGGTGGCTTCGTACGCGCACGTATCCGTCCGGAACCTTCGCCATGCTGCATCCCCTCCCTATCGGTCCGCGCCGCGCGGACCTCCAGTTCGGTTGTAGCGGTGGCCACTGACAGAATCTGATGCCCCGTCATGATCGTGCGGGAGGCAAGAGCGTGAGTCGGCCATGTCTTCGCGAGTGTCTACCGGCCCTCGCAGTCCTCTGGTCTGCGCCGAGACTTTCCGGCTGGGTGCCGTGCCGCGGATACGCAGGGCGTTCCGAATGGCCTGTTCCTGTGGAGTGCGGGGAGCGGTGACTGCGCCGGGCGCCGCCGCTCGACGAGGTGGAGGCCCTGAGTCCGGTCGGCCCGCTGCCGTGCGTTCTCCCCGGATTCTCCCCAGGCAGCCTCCGGAGGCACGGTCCGTGATTCGCTGGTGTTAAGTCGATCAAGGGGGTGGGGCGCCTGCCTACAGCCAGTCGCGCTTCTTGAAGATGACGTACAGGCTGGTGCAGACGATCGCCATCAGCACAATCGCGAACGGATACCCGCCCACCCAGTGCAGCTCCGGCATGTTGTCGAAGTTCATGCCGTAGATCGTGCCGACCAGCGTCGGCGCGAACAGGATCGCCGCCCATGACGAGATCTTCTTGATCTCCTCGTTCTGTTCGAAGCCCGCCTCCGCCAAGGCGCGCATCTCGGCGTTCTGCTGCTGGGTGACCAGGGTGGCGTTGACCGCGAGGATGTCGGCCAGGGCCGAGCGGAAGCCGTCTACGCGTTCGCTGGTGTGGGTGACGTGGTCGGCTACGTCGCGGAGGTAGCGCTGGAGTTCGTCGTCGGTGCCGTATTTGGTGAAGCCCGCCATCAGGCCGTGCAGCATGCCTACCAGGGGGCGGGTCGCGCGCTGGAACTCGACCATCTCGCGGGCCAGTTCGTAGATGCGGCGGGAGACCTCCGGGTCGCCGCCGAAGACCTCGGTCTCGATCTCGTCGATGTCGTTCTGGACGCCCCACACGACCGGGGCATAGCCGTCGACCACCGCGTCGAGGATCGCGTACAGCACCGCCTCGGGGCCCAGAGCCAGCAGCTCCGGAGTGCTCTCCATGCGGCGGCGGACGGCGGAGAGGTCGGGTGCCGCGCCGTGCCGGACCGTGATCACGAAGTCGTGGCCGACGAAGATGTGGAGTTCGCCGAAGTCGACCTCCTCGGAGGCGTCCAGATAGCGCGCGGCGCGCAGCACGACGAACAGGGTGTCGCCGTAGCGCTCCAGCTTGGGGCGCTGGTGGGCTTCCAGGGCGTCCTCCACGGCCAGCTGGTGGAGGTCGAACTCCTCGGCCAGCGAGACCAGTTCGCTCTCCGTCGGCCGGTGCAGCCCGATCCACGCCATGCCGTCCGGCTGCTCGCGCAGCCGGCGGTAGGTGTCTGCCAGCGAGGTGGGGGTGCTGATCCGGTGGCCCTCGCGGTAGACGGCCGCGTGGACGATGCTGCCCGCGCCGTTCTCCGGGCCGGCCGGGACCGGGGCGGGCGGGGTGTCGCCTTCGCCCGCGCGGGCGGGCGCCGAGCGGAGCCAGGAGTGCTTCTTCGGTGTCGGCCGCTGACGGCGAGGCGGGTTCTCCGGCATGGGGGCACTCTTCCCTCTCGCTCATCACTGGACCGCAGAACAGGATATACGGACCAAATTACGGACAGCGGACCCAGGCGCGGACAGGAGATGACCGGTCATGATCGACATTCGCTTCTGGTGTGAGCGCATGACGACCGGCCCGTCTCCCACCCTGACCGTACGCGCTCTGAACCGCGCACTGCTGGAGCGGCAGCTCCTGCTCCGCCGTGCCGCGCTGCCCGCGCTCGACGCCGTCGGGCACCTGGTCGGCCTCCAGGCCCGGTCGCCGATGGACCCCTACCACGCGCTCGCCGCCCGCCGGCCCGGACCCGACCCTGCGGCCCTGGCCGCCGCACGTGGCCTCCTGCCGCTCGTCCAGGTCACCCCGCGCGCTCTGTGGGGCCGCGCCGGCGCCGCCGCCTGGATCACGCTCGACGCCTGGGCCGGCCCGGGGGAGACCACGGACCCGGACGACCTCGGCCCCGGCCTCGACCGGCTCCGCGCCCGGGCTGCGGCACGACGTGCGGTTCGGGGAGGTTCCCTGGCCCATCGCCGGAAGAGGACGGGCCGGCCCGACTCAGTCCCCCATGTCCCTGCTCCGCAGATCCTCCAGCGTCTCCCGGCGTATCAGCAGCCTCGCCCGTCCCCCCGACACTGCCGCGACCGGCGGCCTCCCGACGAGGTTGTACGCGGACGCCATCGACACGTGGTACGCCCCGGAGGCCGGCACCGCCAGGACGTCGCCGGGCCGGATGTCACCGGGCAGCGGCACGTCCTCGGCGAGCACGTCGCCCGCCTCGCAGTGCCGGCCCACCACCGTCATGGCACGCGGTGCCTCGCCGGACGCGCGGCCCACGAGCCGGACGGTGTAGCGGACGCCGTACAGCGCCGGGCGCGGATTGTCGCTCATCCCGCCGTCCACCGCGACGAAGACGCGCTCGCCCGTGCGCTTGACCGCGAGGACCCGGTAGAGCGCCACGCCCGCCGGGCCCGCGATCCAGCGCCCCGGCTCCACCGTCAGCCGGGGCACCGGCAGGTCGAACCGGGCGCACTGCAGGACGAGTTCGCCGCACACCCGCTCGGCGTACGCCCGGGGGTCGACGGTCGGCTCGCCCTCGCGGTAGGGGATCGCGAAACCGCCGCCGAGGTCGAGCTCCGGGAAGGTCACGCCGTGGCGCTCGCGCAGCCGGGCCAGGAACGGGACGAGCCGCCGCACCGCCGTGACGTACGGGTCGAGGCCGGTGATCTGCGAACCCAGGTGGCAGTGCAGACCGGTGAGTTCGAGCCGGTGCTGCCCGAGGACCCGCGCCACCGCGTCCTCGGCCTCCCCGCCCGTGAGCGGCAGCCCGAACTTCTGGCCCGCCACCCCCGTACGGACCGCCGCGTGCGCCCCGGCCGCCACGTCCGGCACCACCCGCACCAGCACCCGCTGACGGGCGCCCGGCGGCACCAGCGCGGCGAGCCGGGCCACCTCGCCGGTGCTGTCGATGACGACGCGGCCCACGCCCAGGCGCAGCGCGGCCCGCAGGTCGTCAGGGCTCTTGGCGTTGCCGTGCAGGACGATCCGCTCCGCGGGGAACCCGGCGAGCGCGGCGAGCTCCAGCTCCCCGGCGGAGCAGACGTCCAGGTGCAGGCCCTCCTCCTCGATCCAGCGGATCATCGCCCGGGAGAGGAACGCCTTGCCGGCGTACGCGACGTCGGAGGTCGGGAGCGCCGCGCGCCAGGCGCGCGCCCTGGCCCGTACCTCGTCCTCGTCGATGACATAGGAAGGGGTGCCGAAGCGGTCGGCGAGCTCGGCGAGCGGTACGCCGCCGACGGCCAGGTCGCCGCCGGGCAGGACCCGGGTGGACGCCGGCCAGACCCCGGCGGCGGGCGCGGGCGCCTCGGGGAGCGGGGTACGGGAACGGGGGGCGAGGGGTACGGACATGGTGATCTCCAGCGGGGAAGGGCGGCGTGGTCGGTGGGGTCCGCCCGGCTCAGCCGGGAAGGGGCGGCAACTGCTCGGGCACACCGTCCGGCGCGGACCGCACCGCGGGGGCCGTGAGCTGGGGATCCACGGAGACGAGCGCGACGCCGAGGGGCGCGGCGAGGGCGCGCACGGCCGGGAGGGCGAGGCGGACGGACACCTGGCCGGGGCCCAGGACGTCCGAGAGCCGTCGCGCGGTGGTGAAGGCGACGGCGGTCCGGTCGCCGAGGGGCGACCGGAAGACCCGCAGGGCGAAACCGCTGGGGCAGGGCCGGACGGGGACGTAGAGCGCGCGCTCGGGGGCCCGCCCGGCGGGATGGGACGGTTCGGAGGGTTCCCCCTCGTCGGCCTGCGGGCCGTCGACGGCGGCGATGGCGGCGGCTTCGGCGGGGTTACGGCTCAGGTGCATGACGGTCCTCGAAGGGGTGTGGAAGTCATCGAGAGGTGTCGGGGAAGGCGATACGTGCCGGTACGGCGGTGTTCCGTGCGACCGGAGGTACGGCCGGCGGGACGAAGAGGTGCGAGATGCCGCGGACGTGGTGGGACGAGCCGCCCGTGACGTCGTGCGGCCCGCTCACGCTATGCCCGTCCCACGCCCGCCGAAGCGCCTCATTGACAGCCTGTTGACCCTGAGTGCCACTCCTTTGACGCTTCTTTGACATCGGTCCCGGGGCGCTGTCCGGAGTGCGGACGGGGGGGCCGGATGGAGGGGGGAAGGAAGGATGGACGGAGGGCGCGTACGGGGCGTACGGGGGCGGGTGCGCGCCCTTACGGAAGCACCCCCGCCTTCCGCGCCGCCACCACCGCCTCCAGCCGGGTGTGCACCCCCAGCTTCCGCATCCCGGAGCGCAGATAGCTCTTGACCGTCTCCGGCCGGAGCCCCAGCCGCTCCGCCGCCCCCGCGTTCGTCGCGCCCGAGGCCACGCACGCCAGCACATCGATCTCGCGCGGCGACAGATCGGCGTGCGGGCCGTCCGCGCCGGCCGTCCGTACGCCGCCGGAGGCGGCCAGGGCCAGGCGCCGGCACGCGGTCAGGAGGTCCTGGCGGAGGGCCGGATCGGTGACGCGGTGGGCTAGGGCCCGCAGTTCGCCGTGGGCCTCGCGGACCTCCTCCCACATCGCCGGGTCCGCCGTCGTCGGCTGATGGGCGACCGACAGCAGCCGCAGGGCCTCGTCCTGCACGGCCAGCGCCTGCTCCAGCTCGCGCGCCGCGTCCACCGCCGTGGTCAGCGCGCGGTCGCCGAGCGGGAGGGGTCGCCGCAGCGCGCCGTAGAGGACCCCGCGCACCCGGCCCCGTACGACGACGGGCACCGCCATCACCGAGCGCAGCCCCTCCGCGGCCACCGCCGCGTCGTACTCGTGCGTGATGACGTGCGAGGAGTGGTAGTCCGTGACCGACAGCGGCCGGCCCAGGGCCGCGACCTTGCCGCCCAGGCCGCTGCCGGTGCGGATGGCCAGGCCGCGGAGCGCGGGCGTCGCGGTGCCGGACATGTTCGATATCCGGAGCTGTCGTGAGCCACCCAGCAGCCCGCCGAAGGCCACCGGGATCCCCGCACCCCTGCGCATCCGTAACAGCGCCGCCCGCACCTCCGCGGTCCCGTCCGCATCCCCCATCACTGCCTCCCCGGTCCGGACCCGGAGTCGGAATCTCCGTATCCAATGAAATGCGGCCACCCCCGTCCGGGGGTGGTGAGACTCAGATCACCGTCGCACGATGCTAACCAGCGGGCCGGCGACGCGCCCTGCGATATGGAGGACATGTGACGTCTATGAGCCTGACAGACGCGGACGGAACAAGCGGTTCGGCGACGGACGAGTTCCGGACGGCCCGGGACTTCCTGCTGGCCCACCGGGACGACTACCGGACGGCGTACGAGGGCTTCGTCTGGCCCCGGCCCCGGGAGTTCAACTGGGCGCTCGACTGGTTCGACGCCCTGGCCGAGGGCAACGACCGCACCGCGCTGTGGATCGTGGAGGAGGACGGCAGCGAGTCCCGGCGGTCCTTCGACGACCTGCGCCGGAGCTCGGCCCGGCTCGCCAACTGGCTGCGCGCGCGGGGCGTACGGGCCGGTGACCGGATCCTCGTCATGCTCGGCAACCAGACCGAGCTGTGGGAGACCGCCCTCGCCGCGATGAAGCTGCGCGCCGTGGTCATCCCCGCCACCCCGCTGCTGGGCACCGCCGATCTGGCCGACCGGGTCGAGCGCGGCCGGGCCGCCCATGTGATCGTCAGGACCGGGGACACGGAGAAGTTCGCGGACGTCCCCGGCGACTACACCCGGATCGCGGTGGGCGGCGGCGCCCCGGCGCCCTGGCTGGCCTACGAGGACCACGAAAACTACGAGAACCACCAGAATCACCAGAACTACGAGAACCACCAGAACTGCGAGCCCGCCGACCCGGTCGGAGGCGGCACGGGCCACGCGGGCCCCGACGGCACCACCCACCCCGGCGACGTCTTCGTCCCCGACGGCCCCACCCTCGCCGACGATCCCCTCCTCCTCTACTTCACCTCAGGCACCACCGCCCGCCCCAAGCTCGTCCAGCACACCCATGTGTCCTACCCTGTCGGTCACTTGACGACCATGTACTGGATCGGGCTGCGGCCCGGCGACGTCCACCTCAACATCTCCTCGCCCGGCTGGGCCAAGCACGCCTGGTCCAACCTCTTCGCCCCCTGGAACGCCGAAGCCACCGTCTTCGTGCACAACTACACCCGCTTCGACGCCGCCCGGCTGATGAGCGAGATGGACCGCGCGGGCGTGACGACCTTCTGCGCGCCGCCCACCGTCTGGCGGATGCTCATCCAGGCCGACCTCGGCGCGCTGCGCACCCCGCCGCGCGAGGCCGTCGCCGCCGGCGAACCCCTCAACCCCGAGGTCATCGAGACCGTACGGCGCGCCTGGGGCATGACCGTCCGGGACGGCTTCGGCCAGACCGAGACCTCCGTGCAGATCGCCAACTCGCCCGGACAGCCCCTCAAGACCGGCTCCATGGGCCGCCCCGGCCCCGGCTTCACCATCGTCCTCCTGGACCCCGTCACCGGTGAGCCCGCCGACGAGGGCGAGATCGCCCTCGACCTGAGCGAGCGGCCCGTCGGGGTGATGACCGGCTACGAGGGCGACCCCGAGCGCACCGCCGAGGCCATGGCGGGCGGCTACTACCGCACCGGCGACATTGCCTCTCGCGACGCCGACGGGTACCTGACTTACGTGGGTCGGGGCGACGATGTCTTCAAATCGAGTGACTATAAGGTGAGTCCGTTCGAGCTGGAGAGCGCCCTCCTGGAGCACGAGGCCGTCGCCGAGGCGGCCGTCGTCCCCGCTCCCGACCCGCTGCGGCTCGCCGTCCCCAAGGCGTACGTCGTCCTCGCCGAGGGCTGGGAGCCCGGTCCCGCCACCGCGAAGGCGCTCTTCGCGCACTCCCGCGCCACGCTCGCGCCCTACAAGCGGGTGCGCCGCCTGGAGTTCGCCGAGCTGCCCAAGACCGTGTCCGGCAAGATCCGCCGCGTCGAGCTGCGCGACCGCACCGCGCGGGGCGGCGGGCACGAGTACCGAGAGGAAGATCACCGGTGACCACACCCTCGTACACGGCGGGGACCACTTCCGTCCCGCTGATCGAAGACACCATCGGCGCCGATCTCGCCTTCACGATCGAACGGTTCGGTGACCGCGAGGCGCTGGTCGACGCGGTGAGCGGCCGCCGCTGGACCTACGCGGAGTTCGGCCGGGCCGTCACGGAGGTCGCGCTCGGGCTGCTCGCCAAGGGGGTGGCGCAGGGCGACCGGGTCGGGATCTGGGCCGTCAACTGCCCCGAGTGGGTGATGGTCCAGTACGCCACCGCCCGCGTCGGCGCGGTCATGGTGAACATCAACCCCGCCTACCGCGTCCACGAGCTGGGCTACGTCCTGCGCCAGGCCGGGGTGAGCGTGCTCGTCGCCTCCGTCGAACACAAGACCAGCGACTATCGAAGGATGGTCGAACAGGTCCGCGCCGACTGCCCCGCCCTGCGCGACGTCGTATATATCGACGACCCCACCTGGGCCGGGCTCGTCCGCCTCGGTGAGGGGGTGGATCCCGCGCGGCTCGCCGAGCGCGAGGCGCGGATCGGCTGCCACGACCCCGTCAACATCCAGTACACCTCGGGCACCACGGGCTTCGCCAAGGGCGCCACCCTCTCCCACCACAACATCCTCAACAACGGTTACTTCGTCGGAGAGCTCCTCGGCTACACCGAGACCGACCGGGTGTGTCTGCCGGTGCCCTTCTACCACTGCTTCGGCATGGTCATGGGCAACCTCGCGATCACCTCGCACGGTGCCTGCGCCGTCATCCCCGCCCTCTCCTTCGATCCCGCCGCCACCCTGCGCGCCGTGCAGGACGAGCGCTGTACCTCGCTCTACGGCGTCCCCACCATGTTCATCGCGATGCTGGGCCTCCCCGGCTTCGCCGCCCACGACCTCTCCGCGCTGCGCACCGGGGTCATGGCCGGCTCGCCCTGCCCGGAGGAGGTGATGAAGCGGGTGGTCACCGAGATGCACATGGCCGAGGTCGCCATCTGCTACGGGATGACGGAGACCTCACCGGTCTCCACCCAGACCCGGCGCGACGACGACCTGGCGCGGCGCACCGGCACCGTCGGCCGGGTGCTGCCGCACATCGAGGTCAAGGTCGTCGACCCGGCGACCGGGGACACCGTCGGCCGCGGTGAGCCGGGGGAGCTGTGCACCCGCGGCTATTCGGTGATGCTCGGCTACTGGGAGGAGCCCGAACGCACCGCCGAGGTCGTGGACGAGGACCGCTGGATGCACACCGGTGACCTCGCGATGATGGACGAGGACGGCTACGTCCGGATCGTCGGCCGCATCAAGGACATGATCATCAGGGGTGGGGAGAACGTCTACCCCAGGGAGATCGAGGAGTTCCTCTACACCCATCCCAAGATCGCCGATGTGCAGGTCGTCGGCGTCCCCGACGAGAAGTACGGCGAGGAGATCATGGCCTGTGTGATCCTCCGCGACCCCGCCGACACCCTCACCCGTGACGAGCTCGCCCGGTACTGCCGGGGCCGGCTCGCGCACTACAAGGTGCCCCGCCATCTGCGGGTGCTGCGGGAGTTCCCGATGACGGTCAGCGGCAAGGTCCGCAAGGTGGAGCTGCGGGAGCAGGCCACCGCGGTCCTGGAGACGGCCGTGACGCCCTAACCGTGACGCCCTAGGACCTGCCCGGCGGGACTTCCCCTTGACCCGCCGGACAGACCTGGCGTGGAGGGCCCGCGATCCCCCGTACGTTTCGCGGGCCCACAACAGAGTTTCCGCCCGTGGTCCCCAACTCGCCATCGAACGGCGCCGGTTCAGAGGAAGAATTGAGGTTCGCGGTTCCGGCGGTCAGTTCGGGCCCTGTTCGAGCAGTGCGTCGGCCGGGCCGTTGAGCGGCTGCGGGGTGCCGGTCAGGTCCATCACGAAGAGGGGCATGCCCAGCTCGTCCGCGCGGGCCCGGCCCTCGCGCTCGTAGCCCGCCAGGGAGAAGAAGACGCCCGACGCGGAATCGATCAGACCGTGCAGCCACAGACACTCCACGGCGCGCAGGGACGTGGGCAGGGTCGTCGGGTCGACCCGGGCGACCAGGCCCACACCGCGCAGGTCAACACCGGAGTCGGGAGCCACACCCGGACGGGTGACGCCCGTGAACCCCAGCCAGGTGAGATAGCGCTCGGCCGCCACCACCGCGTCCTCCGCGGTGCGGATGGCGACCGGGCGGAATTCGGGCCGCAGCGCCGCGGGCGCCGGCGGGCCCGAGTCCGTCGAGGGCTCGCGCACCGGCTGCACCGGAAGCCGCACCACGGTGCCGCACGAGCAGCCGAACTCCGGTCGCGGCCACTGGTCCTGGCGGTCGCAGGAGGGGCAGCGCACGGCCACCCAGGAGTCGCGCCACGTGCGGTGGGCCAGTAACTCCGGTGTGGCGTCGGGAAGGACGGGAAGGGTGAGGGGTGCGCCGCAGGCGCAAGGGAAGGTGGGCGGGGTGAAGGAGTGCTCCCGACGACACGTCGGGCAGTGAACCGGCACGCTCTTGGCCATCTTCGGCTCCAGCAACGTAGTCCGCAGGGGATGAGTACGGGCCCATCGTCCACGATGCGGGCGCGCTGGGGGAGCGAATGCCGAAGCGGACGGGCACGCCCCCGGCGCCCGCCGGAGGAGTGCCGGACGGCGGTGGCGCGGGGGCGTGCGGGGACGCCGGGGTCACCGCCGCACCCGTGCCGCCCGTGCTCCGGGGGCGGCACGGGAGGTCGTCACCCCCTCGCGGTCTCAGCCGGCGGGCGGGGGCTCGAACTCCCGGACGGCGTCGATGTCCGGGCCGTGCGGGGTGTTCGCCTCGCGCTCGATGAGGATCTCGACCAGTGCCGGCCGTGAGGTCGCCGCCGCCCGCTCCCGGGCCCACTCGACGGCGGGCCGGATGTCCGCCGGGTCCACCACGCGCCTGCCTGAACAGCCGTACGCCTCCATCAGCTTGACGTGATTGGTGCCGGTCTCGTCGTAGTGGATGTCGACCTGGTAGTTCATGCCGTACCCGGCCGACGCCTGGCGGATGAGGCCGAGGTAGGCGTTGTTCAGCATGATCAGCACGCAGGGGATGTCGTACTGCGCGGCGACCGCCAGCTCCTCGACCGTGTACTGGAAGCCGTAGTCGCCCACGATGCCCACGACCTCGGTGTCGCCCCGGCCCATCCCCTGGAGCGCCTTCTTCACCCCGATGGCGGCCGGGAGCTCCCAGCCGAGCGGGCCGGCCTGGCCGCAGACCTGGTAGTGACGGGGCCGGTGGGCCTTCTGATGCTGGCCGCCCCAGATCTGGTAGAGCCCGATGGCGGTGACGAAGTAGGTGTCCTCGCCGAAGATCTCGTTGATCTCCTTGTAGACGCGGGGCGCCTTGACGGGAACGGTGTCGAAGTCCTCGCGGCGGGTGAGGGTGCGCTTGAGCGTCCGGCAGCGCGCGGTCCACGGCTCCCAGGAGGCGAGGGGCGCCCGGGCGGCGGCCCGGGCCCGGGCCGCGGCCAGCAGGGCGGCGAGGAACAGCCGGGCGTCGGAGACGATGCCGAGCTCCGGTTCGATGACCTTGCCCAGCTGGGACGGTTCGATGTCGACGTGGACGAACGTCCGCCCGCCCCGGTAGACGGAGAGGTCGCCGCCCGTGTGCCGGTCGCCGAAACGGGCGCCGACGGCGAGCACGAAGTCCGCTTCCAGGAAGGACGCGTTGGCGTACCGCTGGGAGGTCTGGATGCCGGTGGTGCCCATGTTGAGCTCGTGGTCGTCCTCGATGACGCCCTTGCCCATGAGCGTGACCTGGAACGGCACCCGCAGGTACTCGACCAGCGCGCGCAGCTCGGCCGCCGCCTCGGCGAGGATCACCCCGCCGCCGGCCAGCACCAGCGGCCGTTCGGAGGCCAGCAGCAGATCCAGGGCGGCCTCGACGCGCGGTGGGTGCGGCGCGACGGCCGCGACCGGCAGCCGGGCGTCGAGGGCGGGGTCGTAGCGGATCTCGTGCCGGGCGAGGTCGACCGGGATGTCGATCAGCACCGGGCCCGGCCGTCCCTCGCGGGCGGTGCGGAACGCCTCCCGGAAGGCCCAGGGGATCTGCGCGGCCTCCTTGATCTGCGTGGCCCATTTGGTGACCGGCCGGACGATCTCCACGATGTCGACCGCCTGGAACGCCTCCTGGTGCAGCTTGGCGGAGGCGGCCTGCCCGGTGACGCACACCATCGGCACGGAGTCCGCGAACGCGGTGTAGAGCCCGGTGACGAGGTTGGTGGCGCCGGGCCCGGACGTGGCGAGGGCGACGCCGACGCGGCCGTTGGTACGGGCCCACCCGTCGGCCATGTGCGTCGCGCCCTCCTCGTGCCGGACGATGAGGTGCTCGATGCCGCCCACGGTCTCCATCGCCTTGTACAACGGCAGGACGGCGGCCCCGGGGCAGCCGAAGGCGATGTCGACGCCCTCGTCCTTCATGATGCGTACGGCCGCCTCCATGGCGGGCATCCGGGCGACGGCCGGGCGCCTGGATGCCGCGCGGTCCCCGTACGCCGGGGCGGTGGTCATGACGCCGTCCCCGACAGCAGCTCGACGCCGCGCAGCAGCGCCGAGTGGTCCAGGCCGCCGTCGCCGCGCGCGCGGGCCGAGGCCATCAGGGTCGCGGCGGCGCTCCCGAGCGGGAGGGCGGCGCCGACGGCGCGCGCGGCGTCGGTGACGATGCCCATGTCCTTGTGGTGCAGGTCGACGCGGAAGCCGGGGGCGTACTCGCGGGTGAGGAAGTTCCGCCGCTTGCGGCTGAGGACGGCCGAGCCGGCCAGGCCGCCGCCGAGCACGTCCAGTGCGGTGGCGAGGTCCACACCGGACTTCTCCAGCAGTACGACGGCCTCCGCGCACGCCTGGAGGGTGACGGCGACGATCAGCTGGTTGGCGGCCTTCACGGTCTGGCCGGCGCCGTGGCCGCCGCATCGCGCGACGGTCGTGCCGAAGGTGCCGAGGAGCGGCTTCGCGGCGGCGAAGTCCGCCGCCGTGCCGCCCACCATGACGGACAGCGCCCCCTCCACGGCCCCGGCCTCGCCGCCGGAGACGGGGGCGTCGAGGACGCGGACGCCCTTGCCGCCGGCCGCGGCGGCCTCGGCGAGGGCGACGGAGGTGCGCGGGGCCACGGTCGACATGTCGATCAGGAGCGCGCCCGGCCGGGCGTGGGCGAGGACGCCGTCGGCGCCGAGGGCGACCGCCTCGACCTGCGGGTCGGCCGGGAGCATGGTGACGATCACGTCGGCGCCGCGGACCGCCTCGGCGACCGAGGCCGCGGGGGTGCCGCCGGCGGCGGCGAGCCGGTCGAGCTTGTGCGCCTCCAGGGTGTGCCCGGTGACCGGGTATCCGGCCTTGATCAGGTGCTCGGACATGGGCGAGCCCATGACGCCGAGGCCGATCCAGGCGACGTGCGGGAGTGCGGTGGGCATGCGGAGGGCCCTTCTCGTGGGGTCTCGTGGGAGCCTTGCGAAGTCCTCGGGGGGGGGCGGGCGGGGTGCGGCGGCGTGGTCACTCAGCCCGCGCGGCGGCCGAGCGCGTCCAGCCGGCCGAAGCTGTCGGCACTGGCCCCGGAAGGGCGGTACTCCAGCCCCACCCAGCCGTCGTAGCCCGCCTTGTCCAGGTGGCCGAGGAGCGCGCCGAAGTCCAGTGCCCCGGAGCCCGGTTCCCCGCGCCCGGGGTTGTCCGCGATCTGCACGTGCCCGGTCACCCCCGCGTACCGCTCGATGACGGCGGGCAGGTCCTCGCCGCCCATGGACAGGTGGTAGAGGTCCATCAGGAAGCGTGCGTTGCCGAGCCCGCTCGCCGCGTTCACCTCCTCGACCAGTCCGACCGCGCGGGCCGAGGTGACGACGGGGTAGTCCGGGGACTCGGTGGCGTTGAGCGCCTCGATCAGGAGGACGGCCCCCGCCCGGTCCGCGGCGCGGGCGGCGCGCACCAGGTTCTCCAGGGCCAGGGCGTCCTGCGCCGCGTGGCCGACCCCCGGGACGCGGTTGCCGTAGAGGGCGTTGAGCGCGGTGCAGCCGGTGCGGGCCGCGAAGTCGGCGGCCACGTCGAGGTTGGCGCGGAAGTCGTCCGAGCCGGCGCCGGGCAGGGAGAGCACGCCCCGGTCCGGGCCCGGCAGCAGCCCCGCGTAGAAGTTCAGCCCGACCAGCCGGGTGCCGGCGTCGTCCAGCGCCCGCCGCAGGGCGTCGCGTTCGGCCGGGGCGGGCACCGCCACCCCGGGCCAGGGCCACCACAGCTCCACGGCGGTGAAACCCGCCGCCGCAGCGGCAGCCGGACGTTCCAGAAGAGGAAGTTCGGTGAAGAGGATGGAGAGGTTCACATTGAAACGCGGCTCATGAGGGCCCATGGAACGCCATTCCTTCCGTAATGCGGAAGTTAAATTCTGCTCAATGGAAGCGTGCCCGCCGAATCGAGAGGGTGTCAAGGGTCGGACCGCCGCCCGGGGGCTTTCTTCTGATGTGCGGTCAGGCGGACTCTTGCGAACTTCGGCGAACATCGAATATTGTCGAGGAGTGGGAGCGCGCAAGGGGCGGCCGGGAGGCCGCGGCGCGCCGTACGGGACGGCGGACGGCATCCGAACCCCCGCGGATGCCGTCCGCGCCGTCCGTTCACACCCCTTCTCCGCCCCGGCGCTTCGGCCGCTGTGTGGGTGATGCCTCGTGAGTGACCGCTTCCGCTACGATGCCTCAAGTTCGCAAGTTGTCGAACTTGAGTAGCGGGGGCAGGGCGCCGCGGTCCGGATGTGGTGGCGGCGGCCGGTTGCGGACACCGAAACGAGCAACATCGACGAGGAGGCCGGCCGTGCGTGCTGAACTGTTCCACCCCGACCGTGGGGAGATCTCCCTGAACAAGGTCCTGCATGCCCTGAGCGATCCCATCCGCCGGGACATCGCCCGCACCTTGTACGAGGGTGGCCCGATGGTCTGCGGACGGCTCAGCTACCCGATCGCGAAGTCCACGCTCTCGCACCACCTGAAGGTACTGCGGGAGTCGGGGCTGATGGCGACGGAGATCCGGGGCACCTCGCGGGTGATCTCGCTCCGCCGCACGGACATCGACCTCCGCTTCCCGGGGCTGCTCGACGCCGTCCAGGTCACGGCGCCCGCGCCCGAGGACGCCGGTGCGGCGGGCCGGCTGGCGGCACCCCAGCGGGAGATGGCGTCGGCCAGAGGCTGAACGCGCAGGTCAGCCACCCCGCTACGGTGGGGCCATGGTGCGATTGAGAGTGGAGTTCACAACCGAGCCGTTCGATCTCGACGAGCCGCCACCGCACGCGGTGGCGGCTCGCGACGCGGTGCGGGCCGCCGAACTGGACGCCGTGGACGTCGGCCCGTTCGGCACCAGCGCCGAGGGCGGATCGGAGGAGGTGCTGGCCGCCGTCGGCGAGCTGCTGCGCGAGTCCCTCCGGGCGGGCGCCACCCGCGTCTCCCTCCAGGTCAACGTCGTACCGGGGGAGGGGGCGTGACCGGCGCGGCCGAACACCCGTTCAGGGCGGCGGTCAGACCGCTCGTCGACGCCATGGGCGGCGAGCTGATCGAGCCCGGCGAGGCCCGCGGCGACGACGTGGTGCTGTCGTGGGAGGGGCGCGAGGTCGTGGCCGTGCGGCTGCCGCACCTGTCCGACTCGCTGGACCACATCCTGGCCGAACTGGAGCGCAGGCACGGCCTGCCGCTGGCCGAACTGGACCGCCGCGCCAAGCAGTCGGTCGTACGGACCCTGGAGGCGCGCGGCGCGTTCTCCGTACGCCATGGCGTGGAGAGGGTGGCCGCGGCGCTGGGCGTCAGCCGCTTCACCATCTACAACTACCTCAACCGGGAAGCCGATCCGGGAAAGACCACCCGGAGCGGTGAGTAATTTCAACAAAGTGTTGACGGGGTGTTTCCGAGGGCGTTAGCTATGCGCAGCCCGTTCACGCCCGGCGGTCGTGTGCGGTCCGTTCACGCTCAAGCTCATCGGCAGCGGCCACGGAGGCTCCCGTGACTTCGAGTTCGACGCCGGGGCTCACCCGGTTCAACACGGCGGAGGACGACGCGGCCCGGGCCGCGCTGCGCGCGGTCTGCGCCTCGGGCGCCTGGGTCGAGGCGGTCCTCGCCCGGCGCCCCTACCCCGGCCCGGCCGCCCTGTACGAGGCCGGTGACGCCGCCCTGGCCGCCCTGGCCCCGGCCGACCTCGCCGAGGCGACGGCCGGGCACCCGCCGATCGGCCGCCCCACCCCCGGCGACCCGGCATCGGCCCGCGAACAGCGCGGAATGGCGGACGCCCCCGCCGCGCTCAGGGCGGAGATGCTCGAACTGAACCTCGCCTACCAGGAGAGGTTCGGACACGTCTTCCTCGTCTGCGCCACCGGCCTCACCGCCGTACAACTGCGGGACGCCGTTCGTCACCGGATCGACAACACGCCGGAACACGAGCGCGAGATCGTCAGACGGGAACTCGGGAAGATCAACCGCATCAGGCTCGCCGGGCTCGTCACCGCGCCCGGCGGCGCCCCCGACCGACCCCCGACCGACGGGAGCCCGCCATGAGCACCGACCACCCGGCCGCCACGGTGTCCACCCACATCCTGGACACGGCCCTCGGCCGGCCCGCCGGAGGAGTCGCCGTCGAGCTCTCCGCACGGGGCGCCGACGCCGCCGGCGGCGAGGCCGGGGCCTGGGCCGCGCTCGGCGGCTCGACCACCGACGCGGACGGCCGCTGCGGGGACCTCCCGGCGCTGCCGGCGGGCACCGCCCGCGTCCGGCTCCGCTTCGCGACCGGGCCCTACCTCTCCGGCCGCGCCGGGGGAGGCACGCCCTTCCTCCCAGAGGTGACGGTCGACTTCACCGTCGCGCCCGGCGAACACCACCATGTACCGCTGCTGCTCAGCCCGTACGGCTACTCCGTATACCGAGGGAGCTAGCATGCCCGTCCTTGGCCAGAACCAGTACGGCAAAGCCGAGAACCGCGTCCTGAAGGTCACCCGGGACGGAGCCGTCCATCACCTCAAGGACCTCAGCGTCTCCGTCTCGCTCTCCGGTGACATGGACGCCGTCCACCTCACCGGCTCCAACGCCCACGTCCTGACGACCGACGCCACCAAGAACACCGTGTTCGCCTTCGCCAAGGAACACGGCATCGACTCCGCCGAGCGGTTCGGCGCCCACCTCGCCCGCCACTTCGTCGGCAGCCAGGGCCCGGTCACGGCCGCCCGGATCCGGATCGAGGAGTACGCCTGGGAGCGGATCGCCTGCGACGGCCCCGGCGAGCACTCCTTCGTCCGCACCGGGCAGGAGACCCGCACCGCGCAGATATCCTTCGACGGCACGGCCCTGCGGGTCGTCTCCGGGCTCAAGGACCTCGTGGTCCTCAACACCACCGACTCGGAGTTCCGCGGCTACGTCAAGGACCGCTACACCACGCTCCCGGAGACCGACGACCGCATCCTCGCCACCCAGGTGCACGCCCGCTGGCGGTACGCCTGGACCGGCGGCGAGGACACCGAGCCCGACTGGGACGCCGCTTACGCGGCCATCCGCGGCCACCTGCTGCGCGCCTTCGCCGACACCTACTCCCGCTCGCTCCAGCAGACCCTCTACGCCATGGGCGCGCGGGTCGTCGACAACCTCCCGGAGGTCGACGAGATCCGCCTCTCGCTCCCCAACCGGCACCACTTCCTGGTGGACCTCTCGCCGTTCGGCCTGAAGAACGACAACGAGGTGTACTACGCCGCCGACCGGCCGTACGGGCTCATCGAGGCGACCGTCCTGCGGGAGGGCGCGGAGGCCGCCATCCCGGTGGACCTGACGAACCTTCCGTGAATCACGTGCGTCTGTTGAACCACGTGTGTCTGTTGAACCACGTGTGTCTGTGAACCACGTGTGTCTGTGAACCCACGTGCGTTCGTGGACCACGCTCTCCGTGGCCCGCGAGCCTCGTGACTGACGAACCTCCGTGGACCACGCTCTCCGTGGCCCACGAGCCCCCGTGAACCGCGAACCTTCCGTGAACCGAGAACGAGGAATCGCCGTGGCAGCACCCCCGTCAGCCCCCACCGGTCCCACAAGTTCCACCGGCCCCCGGTCCGCACCCGTGGACCGGATCGTCATCGAGAACTGTGCCGTCGCCACCGTCGACGCCCAGGACACCGAATACGCCTCGGGCCATGTCGTCGTCGCCGGCAACCGCATCGAATCGGTGGGCCCGGGAGCGGCCCCCGAGGGCCTCGACCGGGTCGTCCGGCGCGTCGACGGCACCGGCCACCTCGCCACCCCCGGCCTGGTCAACACCCATCACCACTTCTACCAATGGCTCACCCGCGGCCTCGCCCAGGAGTCCGCCCTCTTCGACTGGCTCGTGACCCTCTACCCCATCTGGGCGCGCATCGACGAGCCGATGGTCCACGCCGCCGCCCGGGGCTCCCTCGCGATGATGGTCCGCGGCGGCGTCACCACCGCCATGGACCACCACTACGTCTTCCCGAAGGGCGCCGGCGACCTCCTCGGTGCCGAGATCCGGGCCGCCCGGGAGATGGGCGTCCGCTTCCACCCCACCCGGGGCTCGATGGACCGCGGCGAGTCGGCCGGCGGGCTGCCGCCCGACTTCGCCGTCGAGACCACCGAGGCGGCACTGATCGCCACCGAGGAGGCCATCGACACCCACCACGACCCGGGCTTCGACTCGATGCTCCGCGTCGGGGTCGCCCCCTGCTCGCCCTTCTCCGTCTCCACCGAACTGCTCCGCGAGGCCGCGGAGCTCGCCCGCCGCAAGGGCGTGCGCCTGCACACCCACGGCTCGGAGACCGTCGAGGAGGAGCGGTTCTGCAAGGAGCTCTTCGGGATGGGCCCCACGGACTACCTCGCGTCCACGGGCTGGCTCGGCGACGACGTGTGGATGGCCCACTGCGTCCACATGGGCGACGCCGACATCGAGGCGTTCGCCCGCACCGGCACGGGAGTGGCCCACTGCCCGTCCTCCAACGCCCGCGTCGCGGCCGGCACCGCCCCCGTCCCCGCGCTGCTCAAGGCCGGGGTGCCCGTGGGGCTCGGCGTGGACGGCACCGCCTCCAACGAGACCGGCGAACTCCACACCGAGCTGCGCAACACCCTGCTCGTCCACCGGCTCGCCGGCGGCGCCGACGCCCTGAGCGTCCGTCAGGCCCTGCGGCTGGGCACGTACGGCGGCGCGCAGGTTCTCGGCAGGGCCGGGGAGACCGGCTCGCTGGAGCCCGGCAAGCTCGCCGACCTCGTGCTGTGGAAGGTCGACGGCCTAGGCCACTCCTCCATCGCCGACCCGGTCGCCGCCCTCGTCCTCGGCGCCGCCGCGCCCGTCACCCTGTCCCTCGTCGACGGCCGGGCGGTCGTCGAGGACGGGCGGCTGGTGACGGTGGACGAGGAGGAGGTGGCGCGGGAGGCGCGTGCGGAGGCGCGGCGGCTGGCGCGGATCGCGGCGGGGGACTGAGGGTCTCACCCTTCTGTCCCGCCACGCGTCCGCCCTTCCGGACTTGGTCGAGGGGGACGGCCCTCGGCCGGGCCCGTGGGCTGCGGCCCACGGGTGGCGGGCCGGGGCGTGGCCGGTTGTGACCGGTGGCGCTCCGGCCCGCACTTTGCGCGCCTCCGGCGGGTTTTCCCCTACCCGCCCCTTCCCGGAACTGGGGGCTTCGCCCCCAGGCCCCCGGCCGCGCTGACGCGCGGTGTCCTCAATCGCCGGACGGGCTGGATTTCGCCCCTGTCCGGAGCTGAAGTTTCCGCCCGGTCCGGGCAACAACTCAGCCCGTCTGGGGGCACCTCCCAGCGGTAGCTGGGGGAGTTTGAGGACCGGGGTCCGGGGCGGAGCCCCGGTTCCGGGAAGGGGCGGGGTGGGGAAAAATCCCCCGCCCGGGGGCGGGCACCCATCGGTCACCGACAAGAGGACCCGCCATGGCCACCGTGCACGGTTCCAGCGAGCGAACCCCCGACCCGGCCCCGGAACAACGCCCCGCCCCCCACCCCGTCGACCACCTCCCACCCCTCACCAAACTCCTCGCCGGCGGCTTCCAGCACCTCGCCGCGAGTTACGCCGGGGTCGTCGCCCCGCCCCTCGTCGTCGGCGCCGCCATCGGCCTGTCCCCGACGGAGATCACCTTCCTGGTGGGCGCGGCGCTGTTCACCGCGGGGATCGCCACCCTGCTCCAGACCATCGGCTTCTGGAAGGTCGGCGCCCGGCTGCCGTTCGTCAACGGGGTGTCCTTCGCGGGCGTCCCCCCGATGCTCGCCGTCGTCGGCGCCCAGGCCGACCCGCGGGACGCCCTCCCGGTCATCTACGGCGCGGTCATGGTGGCGGGCGCGCTCGGCTTCCTCCTCGCCCCCTACTTCTGCCGGCTCGTCCGCTTCTTCCCGCCCCTGGTCAGCGGCACCGTCATCACCCTGATCGGCCTCTCGCTGCTGCCGGTCGCCTTCAAGTGGATCCAGGACGGCGGCGACCGGCCCGCGTCCCCGACCGGCCTCGGCCTGGCCGGGGCCACCCTGGTGATCGTGCTGCTGCTGCGCCGGCTGCTCCGGGGCTTTCTCCAGCAGATCGCCATCCTGCTGGGCCTGGTCGCCGGCACCCTGATCGCCGTTCCGGCCGGCGCCGTCGACCTGGATCCCGCCGCCCACGCCCACCTCGTCGGGTTTCCCGTCCCCTTCCACTTCGGCGCGCCCCACTTCGCCGTGTCGGCGATCGTGTCCATGTGCGTCCTGATGCTCGTCTGCATGACGGAGAGCACCGCGGACATGCTCGCGCTCGGGGAGATCGTGGGCCGGGCGGCGGACGAGGAGGTCATCGCGCGCGGGCTGCGCGCGGACACCCTCGGCACCGCCGTCGGGCCGTTCTTCAACGGCTTCGCGAACAGCGCCTTCGCCCAGAACATCGGCCTGGTCGCCCTCACCCGGGTGCGCAGCCGCTTCGTCGTCGCCGCCTGCGGGCTGATGTTCCTGCTGCTGGGCCTGAGCCCCGCGTTCGCCTCGCTCATCGCCGTCGTGCCCCGCCCGGTGCTGGGCGGTGCGGGCATCGTGCTCTTCGGCACGGTCGCCGCCAGCGGCGTCGGAGTCCTGGTGAAGGCGGGCCTCGACAAGGGTGACAACCTCCTGATCGCCGCCGTCTCGCTCGGCGTCGGCCTGATTCCCGTGGTCTCCGGGTCCTTCTACGACGACGCGGCCGTCCCCGAGACCCTGAAGATCGTCCTGGATTCGGGCGTCAGCGCCGGCTGTCTGACGGCCGTCGTCCTCAACCTCGCGTTCAACCACCTCGGAGCACGCCGGTCCGTGCGTGGCGACTAGGGAGATACCTCCGTTTTACGCCACAATCGGCGCAAAACAACCGCCAGAAGCGCGGAGGGGTGTTCCGTCGTGGACCAGCAAGCCGGGGACGGCGCGCCCGACCGGGAGGACGACACGGGCGGCGAGGGGCCGGTGGGAAGCGGCGCCGACGGCGGCGCGGATGGGAACGGGGGCGCGGCCGCCGGCGGCGAGGGGCGCTTCACCTTCCCCAGCGCGCTCACCGTCCTCGCGCTCGTCACCCTCGCCGTCTGGATCCTCACCTTCGTCATCCCCTCCGGCACCTACCGGCGGAACGACGACGGCAACCCCGTCCAGGGCACGTACCACCGCGAGGCCGCGCCCGGCGACTTCGTCCACCGTCTGGGCGACCTCTTCCTCTCGCCCGTCAACGGCCTGTACGGCATCCGCGACGCCCGCACCGGCGAGGTCGCCCCGGACGCGGTCGGCGCGCTCTACGGCAGCGCGGGCGTCTTCCTCTTCGTCCTCGCCATCGGCGCGTTCATCACTGTCGTCTTCGCCACCGGCGCCCTGGACCGGGGCATCGAACGGCTCGCCCACCGGCTGCGCACCCGTGGCGCCCTGCTGATCGCCGCCGTCATGACCGTCTTCTCGCTGCTCGGCACGGTCGAGGGCTTCGCGGAGGAGACCCTCGGCTTCTACGGGCTGATCGTGCCGCTGATGCTGGCCCTCGGCTACGACCGGATGGTCGCCACCGGCACGATCATCCTGGGCGCGGGCGTCGGGGTGCTCGCCTCGACCGTCAACCCCTTCGCCACGGGGGTGGCCTCGTCGGCCGCCGGGGTCTCCCTCGGTGACGGCATCGCGCTGCGCTTCGCGATGTGGGTCGTCCTCACGGGCGTCACCATCGGCTACGTCCAGCGGTACGCGCGGAGGGTGCGGACCGACCCCGGCCGTTCGATGGTGGGCTTCCTGCCCGGCGACCGGGAGCTGGCGGCGGAGGCGGCGGCGCCCCCGGAGCTGACCGGGCTGCAGAAGGCTGTCCTCGTGATCGTCACCGTGGTCTTCGTCTTTATGATCTTCTCGGTGATCCCCTGGGCGAGCGCGCTCACGGGCAAGGCGGACGCGACGCCCTACGGCTGGGAACTGGGCTGGTCGTTCGCCCAGTTGGCGGCCCTCTTCCTGGTCGCGTCGGTGCTCGTCGGCGTGGTCGCGCGGATGGGCGAGCAGCGGCTGAGCGCCGTCGTCGTCAAGGGCGCGGGCGACTTTATGTCGCCCGCGCTGACGATCGTCCTGGCGCGGGGCGTCACGGTCCTCATGAACAACGCCCGCATCACGGACACGGTGCTGCACTCCATCGAGGGCGTCGTCTCCGGCACGCCGGGCGCGTTCTTCGGCATCATGGTCTTCCTGGTCAACCTCCCGCTGGCCTTCCTGATCCCCTCGACCTCGGGCCACGCGACGCTGGCGATGCCGATCCTGGCGCCGCTGGCGGACTTCGCGGACGTGGGGCGGACGGTGGTGGTGACGGCCTGGCAGGCGGCGAGCGGTCTGATGAACCTGTGGGTGCCGACGACGGCGGTGATCATGGGCGGGGTGGCGCTGGCGAAGGTGGGGTACGACAAGTATTTGCGGTTCGTGTGGCCGTTGCTGGTGATTCTGGCGGTGCTGATCTGCGGGTTCGTGGCGCTGGGCGCGGCGGCGTAGCCCCCACCCCACCCCGCCCCTTCCCGTAACCGGGGCTGGCGCCCCGGGCCCCCTTTCCGCGCTTCGCGCGGTGGCCTCAAACGCCGGCCGGGCTGGATTTTCGCCCGGTCCGAGCTCGGCTTTCCGCCCGGTTCCGGGCAACAACTCAGCCCGTCTGGGGGCACCTCCCAGCGGTAGCTGGGGGAGTTTGAGGACCGGGGTCCGGGGCGGAGCCCCGGTTCGGGAAGGGGCGGGGTGGGGAAAGGCCCTCAGCCCCGCAGCAGACCGTACGCCGGCAGCGTCAGGAACTCCGCGTAGTCCTCGTCCAGAGCCACCCGCAGCAACAGATCGTGCGCCTCCCCCCACCGCCCCGCCGCGAAAGCCTCCCCCGTCTCCGAGCGCACCGCCCCCAGCTCCTCCGCCGCGACCCGCCGGACGAGCTCCGCGGTCACCTTCTCGCCCGTGTCGAGGACGACCCCCGCGTCGATCCACTGCCAGATCTGCGAGCGGGAGATCTCGGCCGTCGCGGCGTCCTCCATCAGGTTGAAGATGGCGGCGGCGCCCACGCCGCGCAGCCACGCCTCGATGTAGCGGATGCCGACCGCCACGGCGTTGCGCAGCCCCTCGTGGGTGGGTTTCGCCTCCAGCGAGTCGACGGCGAGGAGCTGATCCGCCGTCACCCGGACGTCCTCGCGCAGCCGCTCCTTCTGGTGCGGCCGGTCGCCGAGGACCGCGTCGAAGGAGGCGCGGGCCACGGGTACCAGGTCCGGGTGGGCGACCCAGGAGCCGTCGAAGCCGTCCCGCGCCTCGCGGTCCTTGTCCGCCTTCACCTTCTCGAAGGCCACCCGGTTGACCTCGGGGTCCTTCCGGGAGGGGATGAAGGCCGCCATCCCGCCGATCGCGTGCGCGCCACGCTTGTGACAGGTGCGCACCAGGAGTTCGGTGTACGCGCGCATGAACGGCGCCGTCATCGTCACGGAGTTACGGTCGGGCAGCACGAACCGCTCGCCGCCGTCACGGAAGTTCTTGATGATCGAGAAGAGGTAGTCCCAGCGCCCCGCGTTCAGCCCGGAGGCGTGTTCGCGCAGTTCGTGGAGGATCTCCTCCATCTCGTACGCGGCGGTGATCGTCTCGATCAGGACGGTCGCCCGGACGGTGCCGCGCGGGATGCCGAGGTGCTCCTGGGCGAAGACGAAGACGTCGTTCCACAGCCGGGCCTCCAGGTGGGACTCGGTCTTGGGCAGGTAGAAGTACGGGCCCTTGCCGAGGTCCAGCAGCCGCCGGGCGTTGTGGAAGAAGTACAGGCCGAAGTCCACGAGCGCGCCGGGCACGGCCCGTTCGCCGTCGGTGAGGTGGCGCTCGTCGAGGTGCCAGCCGCGCGGCCGGACGACGACGGTGGCCAGCTCCTCGGCGGGCCGCAGGGCGTAGGACTTGCCGCGCTCGTCGGTGAAGTCGATGCGCCGCTCGAAGGCGTCCACCAGGTTGAGCTGCCCCCGCACCACGTTCTCCCAGGTGGGGGAGGAGGCGTCCTCGAAGTCCGCGAGCCAGACGCGGGCGCCCGAGTTGAGGGCGTTGACGGTCATCTTACGGTCGGTCGGGCCGGTGATCTCCACCCGCCGGTCCGCCAGCGCGGCGGGTGCGGGGGCGACGCGCCAGTCGGGGTCCTCGCGGATGTGAGCGGTCTCCGGGAGGAAGTCCAGGGTGCCCGTGCGGGCGATCCCGGCCCGGCGCCGGGCCCGGTGGGCCAGCAGTTCGTCACGGCGGGGGGTGAACCGGCGGTGCAGCTCGCCCAGGAAGGCGAGCGCCCCGTTCGTCAGGACCTCCGACTGCCGGGCGACGGGCGGGGCGTCGGCGAGGGCCAGCGGGGACGGCGCTGGTGCGGGCATGGGCGCTCACTCCTTCAGCGGTGCTCGGGCACGGCGGCACGGAGTGCCGCCCGGCTGATCGTCAGTGGAGAATAGTTTTCTCATGGTGGAACATCAATGGGGCGGTGACGTCGGGGAACGGTTTCCGGCTCCCCGTGCCACCCCCGGCCGCCGGGCACGTGTCTGCCGGCCGCCGGGCGGGTACCCGGGCCCGGCACGTCAGCCGAGCAGCCGCAGATCGTCCGGGGTGTCGATGTCGCCGGGGTCCGCGACGTCCCCGCACTCCACGAGCGTCAGTTCCGCGGAGTGCGCCCGCAGATAGTCGCGGGCGCCGCGGTCGCCGGTGGCCGCGCGGGCCACGCCCGCCCAGTGCTCGCGCGCGAACAGCACCGGGTGGCCGCGCTCCGCGCCGTACGAGGCCGCCGCCAGGCCCGCGCCGGCCCGGTGCGCGGCCAGCAGCCGGGCCACCGCCACCGCGCCGACGCGCGGCTGGTCGACGAGCGTCACCAGCACCGCCGGGGCGTCCCCGGCGGTCAGCGCGGCGAGCCCCGCGCGCAGCGAGGAGCCCATGCCGTCGGCCCAGGAGGGGTTGTCCAGCAGCTCACAGCCGGGGAGCCGGCAGCGCGCCCGGACCTCCTCGGAGGCCGCGCCGAGCACGACGTACCTCGGTGCGCAGCCCCCCTCGGCCAGGATCGCCGCCGCGTGCTCCACCAGCGGCCGCCCCCGGTGCTCCAGCAGCGCCTTCGGCCGGCCGCCGAGCCGTCTGCCGCCGCCCGCCGCGAGCAGCAGTCCGGCGACGGGCGCCGCCCCGGAGGCGGCTCGGTATGTCGTGGCCGTGGTGCGCGTCATGGCCCCTGCATACCGCATCGATCGGCGGGGCGGGGCGCGGCGGCCGCATCACCCGTGCGTGCGGAGTACGGACTTGATTTCGCCGTGCGTGTAGCGCGAGGTACGGAAAGTGCGTTAACTGATCCGCGCTAGCGGGTGGGAGGGGGAAGGTCGTGGCGGAGGGCGCCGGAGTGGCGGAAGAGGAGCGTGTGGATCGCGTCGGCGAGGACCCGAGGGTGAACGAGCTGTGCGACGCGGTGTCCCGGCTGCGCCGGGCGCTCGCCGGGCACCCTGCCGTATTACCCGACCGCGACGCCGCCGAGGACGAGCTGGCCGCCCTCGACGCGATGGCGCGCGCCGGTGAGCCCGAGGTGCCCCGGCTGCGCCGGGCGCTGCTCCTGGTCGCGGGCGCCCTGGGCTCGGTGAGCGCCCTGGCCCCCGCGCTCGGCGAGGTCAGGGCCGCGGTCGACCGCTTCGGCGGGACGCCGGGGGAGGAGCCGTTCCGGGTGCCGGACCCCCGCGAAGGGGGCTGACGCGCGGAGCGTACGGGCGGGACCGTACGGGCGGGGGAGAGCGGCCTCGCGCACCTGCTGTGGGGCGTGGCCGACGGCCGGCGCGGCAGTGCGGCCGGCGACCCGCGTCAGGCGGACGTGTTGGCCAGCGTCACCGACAGCTCGGCCGCCACCTGCTGGAGCAGCGGCACGATCCGCTCCGTGGCCGCGTCCGTGACCCGGCCCGCCGGGCCCGAGATGGAGATGGCGGCGGCCGTCGGGGCGTTGGGCACCGGGACCGCGAGGCAGCGGACCCCGATCTCCTGCTCGTTGTCGTCCACGGCGTAGCCGCTCTCGCGCACCCGGGTCAGCGCGTCCAGGAAGCCTTCCGGCGTGGTGATCGTCTTCTCGGTCGCGGCGGGCATGCCCGTACGGGAGAGCAGCGCGCGGACCTCGTCGTCGGGGCTCTGCGCCAGCAGCGCCTTGCCCACCCCGGTGGTGTGCGGCAGCACCCGCAGCCCGACCTCGGTGAACATCCGCACCGAGTGGCGCGAGGGCACCTGGGCGACGTAGACGACCTCGTCGCCGTCGAGCAGCGCCATGTTCGCGGTCTCGCCGGTCTCCTCGACCAGCCGCGCGAGGTGCGGGCGGGCCCAGGTGCCGAGCAGCCGGGAGGCGCTCTCGCCGAGGCGGATCAGACGGGGGCCCAGGGCGTACCGGCGATTGGGGTGCTGGCGGACGTAGCCGCAGGCCACCAGCGTGCGCATCAGGCGGTGGATGGTCGGCAGCGGCAGCCCGCTGCTCGCGGAGAGCTCGCTCAGCCCTACCTCGCCGCCCGCGTCCGCCATCCGCTCCAGGAGGTCGAAAGCGCGCTCCAGGGACTGGACACCGCCAGTGGGTGAGGCGGTTCGGGGCTCGGTGGGCGAGGGCACGTTCGGGGTCCTTCCGGGACGGGTGGCAGAAGCCTACCGGCCCGTCGCCACCCCTGTTCGCCACCTTCCGTCAGAAGAAATCCCATTTCTGTCCTCTGGAAAGCCGCAGGAGGGGCGGGGGCGGTCCGGAGGTCTTGACGGGTGCGGGGCCCGGCTGAAGACTGCCCACACCGCCGTTCAACAGAACGTTGAAAAACATCTCGCTCGTCATCACTGGGATCGCCGGTAGTCACCGGGAACCGCTGGGAGAGGAGAAGGCGTGTCCCCAGAACCGGTGGAGCTGGTGCTGCGCTCCACACGCGTCGTCACCCCGGAGGGGACCCGCGCCGCCTCCGTCGCCGTGGCCGCCGGCCGGATCGCGGCGGTCCTGCCCCACGACAGCGACCCGCCGCCCGGCGCCGTGACCGAGGACCTCGGGGACGACGCCCTGCTCCCCGGCCTCGTCGACACCCATGTGCACATCAACGACCCGGGCCGCACCGAGTGGGAGGGCTTTCGCACCGCCACCCGCGCGGCCGCCGCCGGGGGCGTCACCACGCTCGTCGACATGCCGCTCAACAGCCTCCCGCCGACCACCACCGTCGAGCACCTCGGGGTCAAACGGGACGTGGCACGCGGCGCGGTCCACGTCGACGTCGGATTCTGGGGCGGCGCGCTCCCCACGAACCTCGCGGACCTGCGGCCCCTCCACGAGGCCGGCGTCCTCGGCTTCAAGTCCTTCCTGTCGCCCTCCGGCGTCGAGGAGTTCCCGGCCCTCGGCCCCGGCGACCTGGAGGCCGTCGCGGCGGAGCTCGCCGGCTTCGGCGGCCTGCTGATCGTGCACGCCGAGGACCCGGCCCACCTCGACCGCGCCCCCCGGCCCCACGGCCGGCGCTACGCGGGCTTCCTCGCCTCCCGCCCGCGCGCCGCCGAGAACGACGCCGTCGCCGGCCTGATCTCCGTCTCCCGGCGGCGCGGCACCCGCGTCCACGTCCTGCACCTGTCGTCCTCCGACGCCCTCCCGCTGCTCGCCGGGGCCAGGGCGGACGGCGTGCGCGTCACCGCCGAGACCTGCCCGCACTTCCTGACCCTCACCGCCGAGGAGGTCCCCGACGGGGCCACCGAGTTCAAGTGCTGCCCGCCCATCCGCGAGGCCGCCAACCAGGACGCCCTCTGGGCGGGGCTCGCCGCCGGCACCCTCGACTGCGTCGTCTCCGACCACTCGCCCTGCACCCCCGACCTCAAGGTCCCCGACTTCGGCACCGCCTGGGGCGGCATCTCCTCCCTCCAGCTCGGCCTCCCCGCCGTCTGGACCGCGGCCCGCCGCCGCGGCCACACCCTCCGGGACGTCGCCCACTGGATGGCCGCCGCCCCCGCCGCCCTCGCCGGACTCCACCGCAAGGGCGCCATCGCCCCGGGCCGCGACGCCGACTTCGCGGTCCTCGCGCCCGAAGAACCCTTCACCGTCGACCCGGCCGCGCTCCACCACCGCAACCCCGGCACCGCCTACGCCGGAAGGGAACTGCTCGGCGTCGTCCGGTCCACCTGGCTGCGCGGCCGCCGGATCGCGGGGCCGGGCGCCCTCGCCGAACCCACCGGCCTCCTCCTCGAAAGGCAGCGCGGCACATGACCGAGATACGCCCCTCCGCCGAAGACGCCCCGCCCCGTTCCTTCGCCGGCAACGCGGAACCGTACGCGGGCGGCGACCCGTACGCCGACTACCGCACCGCGCCCGTCCCCTTCGGGCACCTCCCCGACCTCGCCGACCGCGACCTGGGCGCCGCCGTCGTCGCCGCCAGCGACGAGTTCTTCGCCGAGCGCGAGAACCTGATCACGCCCACCGCCCCCCGCTTCGACCCGCGCGCCTTCGGCCACAAGGGCAAGGTCATGGACGGCTGGGAGACCCGCCGCAGGCGCGGCGCCACGGCCGCCGCGCCGCACCCCGCCCCCGGCGACCACGACTGGGCGCTGATCCGGCTCGGCGTCCCCGGCCGCGTCCACGGACTCGTCGTCGACACCGCCCACTTCCGGGGCAACCACCCCGAGGCCGTCTCCGTCGAGGCCGCCGCCCTGCCCGGCACCCCCGCCCCCGAGGAACTGCTCGCCGGGGACGTGAAGTGGACCGTCCTCGTACCGCGCACCCCGGTCGGCGGGCACGCCGCCAACGCCTTCGCCGTCGGCGCCCGCGAGCGCTTCACCCACCTGAGACTGCGTCAGTACCCCGACGGCGGCGTCGCCCGGCTGCGGGTGCACGGCGAGGCGGTGCCCGACCCCGCCTGGCTCGCCGCCCTCGGCGTCTTCGACCTCGCCGCGCTGGAGAACGGGGGCCATGTCGAGGACGCCTCCGACCGCTTCTACAGCTCGCCCTTCAACAGCATCCGGCCCGGCCGCTCCCGCGAGATGGGCGACGGCTGGGAGACCCGCCGCCGCCGCGACACCGGCCACGACTGGGTCCGCTACCGCCTCACCGGCCGCGCCGCCCTCCGGGGCGTCGAGATCGACACCGGCTGCTACAAGGGCAACGCCCCCGGCTGGGCCGCCCTCTCCATCCTCGACGCCACCGCCGGCGCGGACCCCGCCGACCCCGGAGCCGACTGGACCGAGGTGCTCCCGCGCACCCGCCTCCAGCCCGACGCCGTCCACCGCTTCCCGCTGGCCGCCCGGCCGGTCGCCACGCACGTACGGATCGACGTCCTCCCCGACGGCGGCGTGGCCCGGCTGCGCGTGCACGGCTCGCTGACGGACCGGCCCGGTGACGGGCCGCGGCCCGTCACAGGGGGCGGCTCATGAACAGCGCGATCTCACCCTCCGACGCCGTCCCCGTGTAGAGCGTGGTGTCCAGGCCGCACAGCGCGAAGCCCATCCGGCGATACGCGCGCACGGCCGGGGCGTTGACGTTGGTCACCTCCAACCAGGCGGTGCGCGCCCCCAGTTCCCGGCCGTGCGCGAGGGCGCGGTCCATCAGGGCGGCCCCGACGCCCTGGCCGCGCCGGTGCGGCGCCACCCGGATGTCGGAGATCAGCAGCCGGCGGTTCCAGGCGGAGTGGGCGAACGTGACGGCGCCGCACAGGCCCCCGGCGTCGTGGGCGACGACCGTCCGGGCCCCCTCGGCCCCCTCGTCTTCGCCGGGCCCCGCCTCCTCCTCCGCTTCGGACGGGTAGACCTTCCGCAGCGGAGGGTCGACCGGCACGGCGCGGACGCGGAACCCCTCCTCGGTGGCCGTCACTTCGAGGACGGAACCGGTCGTGAAGGAGTTGTCGAGGGCCTCGACGCCCTCGAAGTCCGCGGGGAGCGCGGTCCGGTAGGCCACCGACGGCCGATCGCTGAACGACATGCGTTCACCGTACAGCGAGCGATTCCCAGAACATCGACTCGTAGTCCTGGAGCAGCCGGCCGTAGCGGCGCGCCGAGGGTTCGGAGAGCCGGCCCGCCGCCAGCCCGGCCGACACCGCGGCCAGTACCGCGTCCGAGGCGCCCGGCTTCGGCTCGGCGAAGAGGTCGAAGAAGGCGCACGCCGCGTCGTCGAAGCCGTACCGCTCGCGCAGCGCCCGGCCGACCGTGGCGCAATAGCCGGACCACGCGGCGAAGTTGGCGGACAGGGCGACGACCACGTCCACCGGCTCCGCGCCGAGCGCGAGCCGGGCCACGTACGACGGATACGCCTGGCAGCCGGCCCGCGGCTCGTAGGCCCGCACGGTCTCCTCGTCGAGCCCGCAGGCGGTGGCCAGCGCCCCGAGGTGGCCCAGGGCCGAGTCCTCGCCCCGCGCGAGGGTCTCGAAGAACGCGGCGACGGCCGGCAGGGATCCGGCCCGCCCGGCGAGGTGGGCGAAGCTGCGGCGGTCGCCGACGATGACGTGGTGCTGTTCCAGCGCGAGGGTCGCGAGGACCTCGACGGGCGCCTCTCCCGCCGCGATCCGCTCGACGGTCGCGTTCGGCGCGGGCGCGAGCTCCCGCGCCGCGTCCGCCAGTACGTCCTGGGCCGTGCGCGTCATCGATCCGCCTTCCGCCGTCCGAGCGGGGGCCGTCCCCCGGCCCAGCCTTCCAGAACCGGGCGCCGCGCGCTCACCCCCCGGCCAGATAGAACAGGAGGAAGAGGAAGGCGGCGAAGAAGTGCACGGCCACGAGGTAGATGATCACGCGGACCGTCATCCCCATCGGGGCCCGGTCCTCCTCGTTCATGTGCCGGACGGCGGGTTCCCCGGTGCGTCCGTCCAGGCGTCCGTTGACGGGTGTCATGGCATTCCCCTCCGGGTCGGCGTCGCGCCCCCGAGGCACAGCTCGGTCGCGGCGCTCTGCATCAGCGTGTGCATGAACAGCAGGTCCACCCCGCCGGGCGAGGCCGCGGCGATGCGGTGCGGAGTCAGCGAGTCGAAGTGGGCGGCGTCGCCCGCGTCCAGCAGGTGGGTGGACTCGCCGAGCGTCAGCCGCAGCCGGCCGGACGTGACGTAGAGCCACTCCTCGCCCGGGTGCACCCGCACCAGCTCCGCCTGGCCGCCCCCGCCCGGCGGCACGTGCAGCCGCAGGGCCTGCATGGCCCGCCCCGAGCCGCCCGCCCGCCAGTACGTCCAGCCGCCGGCCTCCTGCGGCTCCATCCGGTCGCTCCGCACGATCGGGTCCCGCTCCGGGATCGCCTCGCCGAGGAGGTCGGATACCGTCGTCCCGTACGTACGCGCCAGCGCCAGCAGCATCGGCAGCGACGGGGTGCGGCGGCCGGTCTCCAGCCGTGACAGGTGGGCGGGCGACAGGCCCACCCGCCCGGCCGCGGCCTCCAGGGTCAGGCCGCTGCGGCGGCGCAGGTCGCGCAGGCGGGGGGCGACGGCCGGGAGGTCCTCTCCGGGGCCGCCGCCGTCCGGTGGGGCCGGGGTGCTCTGGCTCATGGTTCCGGTATAGACCCGCTGTGCCTCAGAGGCAAAGGTTTTGCCTCTGAGGCAAAACCGCAGAGGACGAACGGTCGATTCCGGGTGAACGGCGGCCGGCCTCGGTGAACCTCCCGGAAACATTGCCCGTTCAATATTGACTCACCGGTAGCTACGCGCGTCATCCTTGTGGTCATGAACATGACTAACCCCCCACGCGTCGCCCGCTCCCGCCGCCTCGTCCGGGGCACCGCCCTGGCCGGCGCCCTCGTCTCCGCCCTGCTCCTCGGCGGACCCGCCCTGGCCGCCACGCCCCCGGCCCCGGCCGCCGTCGCGGCCGCCCCCGCCGCCGTGAAGACCGTCGGCGACATCTGTTACTCGGACCTGCCCTCGCAGGCCCACGACACCATCCGCCTGATCGACGCCGGCGGCCCCTTCCCGTACCCGAAGGACGGCACCGTCTTCACCAACCGCGAGGGCGTCCTGCCGAAGCAGACCTCCGGCTACTACCACGAGTACACGGTCACGACCCCGGGCTCCCCGGACCGCGGCGCCCGACGGATCGTCACCGGGAAGCAGACCCACGAGGACTACTACACAGGCGACCACTACGAGACCTTCGACCTGGTCGACTTCACCTGCTGACCCGCCCGCTGAACCATCCGCCCGCGGGTCCGTACACCGACGGGTGAAGGTCCCGCCGCCGTCCGCCACGGCGGCGGGACCTTCGGCTTCCATGGCCGGGTGAGACTCACCGCCGCCCTGCTGGCCGCCACCGCGTGCCTCGCCCTCGCCCAGACCCCCGCCGCGCCCCGCGCCGGCGCCCCCGGCGACGCCCCCGACCTGGGCCCGAACGTCCACGTCTTCGACCCGTCGATGCCGAGGGCCGTGGTGCAGCGCGAGGTGGACGAGGTCTTCCGGCGGCAGGAGCGCGCCCAGTTCGGCGAGGGCCGCCACGCGCTGCTGTTCAAGCCGGGCAGCTACGACGTGGATATCAACGTCGGCTTCTCCACCCAGGTCGCGGGCCTCGGGCGGTCCCCGGACGACGTCCTCGTCCGGGGCGCGGTGCGCGCCGAGGCCGACTGGTTCCAGGGCAACGCCACCCAGAACTTCTGGCGTTCGGCCGAGAACCTCTCCGTCCTCCCGCCCTCCGGCGCCGACCGCTGGGCCGTCTCGCAGGCCGCTCCGTACCGCCGCATGCACGTCCGCGGCGATCTCCTCCTGGACGACGGCGGCTGGTCCAGCGGCGGCCTGCTCGCCGACTCGCTGATCGACGGCCGGGTCCGGGCGGGCACCCAGCAGCAATGGCTCACCCGCGACAGCGAGTTCGCCGGCTGGACCGGCGCCACCTGGAACATGGTCTTCGTCGGCGTCCGGAACGCCCCCTCGGACCGCGGCTACCCCACGCCGCCCCACACCCGCGTCGACCGGACACCGGTCGTGCGCGAGAAGCCGTTCCTGTACGTCGACGGGGCCGGGGCCTACCGCGTCCAGGTGCCCGCCCTGCGCACCGGCGGGCAGGGCACCACCTGGGCCCACGGCGCCCGCCCGGCGGGGGAGTCGCGCCCGCTCGGCCGGTTCCACCTCGTGCGGCCCGGGGCCGGCGCGGCGGGCGTCCAGGCGGCGCTCGACCGCGGCCGGGACCTGCTGTTCACCCCCGGCGTCCACCACCTGGACCGCACCTTGCGCGTCACCCGCCCCGGCACCGTCGTCCTGGGCCTCGGCCTCGCCACGCTCGTCCCCGACCACGGCGGCACCGCGCTGTCCGTCGCCGACGTCGACGGGGTCCGGCTCGCGGGCCTGCTGATCGACGCGGGGCCCGTCGCCTCGCCCACGCTGCTGGAGATCGGCCCGCCGGGCGCGCGGCGGCGGCACGCCGCCGACCCCGTCTCCCTCCACGACGTCTTCTTCCGGATCGGCGGCGCCGGCCCCGGCCGGGCCGCCCGCAGCCTGGTCGTCAACAGCTCCGACGTGATCGGCGACAACCTCTGGCTGTGGCGCGCCGACCACGGCGACGGCGTCGGCTGGACCGTCAACACCGCCGACCACGGGCTGATCGTCAACGGCGACGACGTCACGGTGTACGGGCTGTTCGTCGAGCACTACCAGCGCCACCAGACGCTCTGGCGGGGCGAGCGCGGCCGGACGTACTTCTTCCAGAACGAGCTGCCCTACGACCCGCCGCGACAGGCCGCCTGGCGGGAGGGCGCCCACCGGGGCTACCCGGCGTACGAGGTCGCGGCCGGCGTCACCCGGCACGAGGCATGGGGGCTCGGCAGCTACTGCAACTTCACGGCCGACCCGCGCGTCGTCGCCGACCGCGCGTTCGCGGCACCCCACCGGCCCGGGGTGCGCCTCCACCACCTCGTCACCGTCTCCCTCGGCGGCAAGGGGGTGATCCGGCACGTCGTCAACGGCACCGGCGGTCCCTCCGACGCGCGCCACCGGGTGGCCCACCTCGCCGAGTACCCGTAGACCGGGCCCACCGGTTACCGGACAGGTGTCCGGAAATCGCTCTTGAGGCCACCCGTCGTGCCGGGGACGATCTTCCGGAGCGAGGGGGAGCCATGGGGGCGCACACGAGCGAGACCGTCGATCTGGCGGCGTTGGGGGACGCGTTCGCCAGAGACCCGCACCCGGTCTACGCCGGACTGCGGGAGCGGGGGCCCGTGCACCACGTACGGATGCCGGAGGGCTCCGTCGCCTGGCTCGTCGTCGGCTACGAGGAGGCGCGGGCCGCGCTCAGCGACCCCCGCCTGTCGAAGGACTGGCGGAGCGTGTCGCCGTCGCTCGGGCTGAAGACCGTGGCCTCGGGCCCGCACATGCTCACCCTCGACCCGCCGGACCACACCCGGCTGCGCAAGCTCGTCGCCAAGGAGTTCACCCCGAAGCGGGTCGACGCCCTGGCGCCCCGGGTCCAGGAGCTGACCGACGGCCTGCTGGACGCCATGCTGGCCGCGCCGGACCGCCGCGCCGACCTCGTCGACGCCCTGTCCTTCCCGCTGCCCATGGGCGTCATCTGCGAACTGCTCGGCGTGCCGTCCCTGGACCGGGAGTCCTTCCGCGACTGGTCGAACACCGCCGTCGGATCCGCGCCGGCGGCCGAGAAGGCCGTCGCCGCCGGCGCGATGCACGCCTATCTGGAGGAGCTGGTCGCGGCCAAGCGGGCCCGGCCCGGCGACGACCTGCTGAGCGACCTGGTCCGCGCCACGGACGAGGACGGCGACCGGCTCTCGCCCGAGGAGCTCCTCGGCACCGCCTGGATCCTGCTCGTGGCCGGCCACGAGACGACCGGGAACCTCATCACGAACGCGGTCCTCACCCTGCTCACGCACCCCGAGCAGCTGGCGGCCCTGCGCGCCGACCCGGGCCTGCTGGACGGCGCCGTGGAGGAGACGCTGCGCTACGAGGGCCCGCTGGAGACCCCGACGTACCGCTTCACCACCGAGCCCGTCGAGATCGGCGGCACGGTGATACCCGGCGGCGGCGAGCTCGTCCTGCCCGTCATCTCCGACGCCAACCGCGACCCCGCCCGCTTCGCCGACCCGGGCCGCTTCGACATCCGCCGCGACGCGCGCGGCCACGTCACCTTCGGCCACGGCATCCACTACTGCCTGGGCGCGCCGCTGGCCCGCCTGGAGGCCAGGACCGCACTCCGGACCGTCCTGGAGCGCTGCCCCGGCCTCGCCCTGGACGCCCATCCGGACGCCCTGCCCTGGCGCGAGGGCCTGTTCATCCGCGGCCCGCACCGGCTGCCGGTCCGCTTCTGACCCCCGCCGGGCCGCCCGCTCAGTCCGGCGGCCGGGGCTCGGGCCGCGCCAGCTCCTCCCGGGCCCGGGCCAGCTCCTCCCGGGCCCGGATCCTGGTGTCCGGGCTCGCCGACCGCTGGTGCTCCAGGAAGGACTCCACGAAGCCGGCGCGCCGGGCCGGCGGATAGCGCCGCTCTGTCAGGAACGGCAGGTCGTTGGTGACCATGCTGCGCGCGACGAGCAGCGGGGTGTCGCTGTGCAACGGCCGGAAATCGGGGTTGTGCAGCCCCGGTCCGGGGTGTCCGGGGAAGAACTCGCCGAGCATCATGCCGTCGGCCACGAACTCGGGCTTGGCCCGGTCGTGCACCCGGACGACGGTCTCCGCCGCCGCCCCCGGCAGGACGAGCACGATCGTCTTGTCGATGGTGTGCTGCCCGCCGCGCGGCTCCATGGCCAGCCAGTGCGCCTTGAGCGCGGCGACCGCCGCGGTCAGCCCGGCCTCGTCGGTCACAAGGGGCTCGGCCAGGGCGTAGCGGATCAGGCCCAGGCGCTGCGAGAGCGGTACGAAGGGGCAGACCGCGCCCCTGCGGCCGAGGTCCGGGTGGGGCCGGGCGACATGGTCGCGGACCCAGTCGCGGACGGGGCGGAGACGGTCGTGGCCGCCGGCGGCCGGCTCGTCGTACAGCCGGATGCGGGAGAGGACGGCCGCCGGGCCGCCGCTCGAAGGGTCGTGGTGTCCGTGTCCATGGCTCATGGCTCGGTCCCCCAGTCAATGTGTCCGGTAAACACAAAAACGAGTCAGACCGGGAGCGAGGTTGAGCTTTGCGGGCAAAGTCGCTCGATCGTGTCGGTACCGGACAGGCAACAGGACCAGGCGAACTACGCCGCCAGCGCGGAGCCGAACTCCACCAGCAGTAAGCCGGAGGCCGCCAGCAGCAGTACCCCCGAGCCGCCGAGCAGCAGGCGGTAGCCCCGGGTGCCGATCCGGTGGCGGGCCCGGGCTACCGCCACCGCGAGCGCGGCCTTGCTGCCGACCAGCAGGGCGTAGAAGCCGAAGAGGAAGCCGCCGGCGCCGGGCGGGCCGTGCCGCCAGGCCGCCACCAGCAGCGGCGCCCCGGTCGTCAGCCAGAACATCCACGGGTGCGGGCTGAGCAGGTTGACCAGCGCGCCCTGCCACAGGGTCCGCCGCCCCGCGGCCCGCGCTTCCCCGGTGTCCCGCGCCGTGGGCACCTCGGCCGTCCGCGCCTCGCGCAGCGTCGTCACGGCCAGCCAGGCCAGGAACAGGCCGCCCAGCACCCCGCCGACGGCGATCGCCCGCTCCGGCAGCACGGCCAGCACGGTCACGGAGAGGACGATCACCGGCAGATCGGTGAGCAGGGGCACCGCGGCCACCCGCAGCCCCACGCCGAGGCCGCCGCGCAGCGTCCCGGACAGCACCAGTGCGAGCAGGGGGCCCGGGCTGATCCCCGCGCTGAAGCCCAGCGCCACCCCCAGAGCCAGCTCTTCCACGGCCTCGCCCTCCCTCCGGCCCTTCCCTCGGGGCACTCGCGGTGCCCGGAACGCAGCTGACATCGGCGGATGGACAAGCCCTCAAGAGGAATTACCGGAAATATCCCGGAATCCATAGGACTTCGCCACTGTCATCTGTATTGCACAAGACGCGACCGCAAGGCACGGAGTTGACGGCTTCGTCACCCGTATCGGTCAGCCCGCCCCCGGGAAGTGCGCATGTCCGGACAACCTGACCTCCGAACTTCCCGTCATCCGGTCCCGCGGTTACGCTCCCAGCGTGTCGACGCACCGATCCCTCCAGTTCAGCCTGGACCGCAGCAGCCCCGTACCGCTCTACTACCAGCTGTCGCAGCAGCTCGAGGCGGCGATCGAGCAGGGGGGCCTGGCCCCGGGCAGTCTGCTCGGCAATGAGATCGACCTCGCCGCGCGGCTAGGGCTGTCCCGGCCCACCGTCCGGCAGGCCATCCAGTCGCTGGTGGACAAAGGGCTGCTCGTCCGCCGCCGTGGCGTCGGTACCCAGGTACTGCACAGCCAGGTCAGGCGCCCGCTGGAGCTGAGCAGCCTCTACGACGACCTGGAGGCGGCCGGCCAGCAGCCCGCCACCCGGGTCCTGCTGCACACCACCGAGCCCGCCGGCGCGCGCGTCGCCGCGGCCCTCGGCGTCCCCGAGGGCACCGAGGTGGTGCTCGTCGAGCGGCTGCGCCTCGCCCACGGCGAACCCATGGCGCATCTGCGCAACCACCTGCCCGTCGGCCTGCTCGACCTCGACGGCGGCGGACTGGCCGCGACCGGCCTCTACCGGCTGATCCGGTCCGCCGGCATCACCCTGCACAGCGCCCGGCAGACGGTCGGCGCGCGCGCCGCGACCGCCGCGGAGAGCGGACTGCTGGGCGAGCCGGAAGGGGCGCCGCTGCTCACCATGGAACGGACGACGTACGACGACACGGGGCGCGCCGTGGAGTTCGGCTCCCACGTCTACCGGGCCTCGCGCTACTCCTTCGACTTCCAGCTGCTCGTCCGCCCGTAGCCTTGCCGGACGGGCCCGCCGGGGCGGCCACGGACGGGCCCGGCGGCTTCTGTGTCGTCAGAATGTTCGGACAAAGTCTTGACTCGGTGTGGTGGGCGCCGCTAAAAATCCACCCACATACAGCAGCCCGGAGAGGTACCCCCAAAAGCCCCCGCGGTCAGCGGTGACGGATGGTGACGGATACTTGGGCGGTTGGGCCCGCAGGACCGGGGCCCGGCCGCACCGTGACAGACAGTGAGAAGGGCAACTCCTCGTGGCAAGGCTTCGGACAGGCGTACGTGCGGTGAGCGCCGTGCTGGCAGCGGTGCTCGGCGCCTCCTTGGCGGGGTGCAGCGCTACGGGCGGCAAGCGCGCGGAGGAGCGGGCGGCCAAGGCGGCCCAGGGGCACGCCGCGGTGGACACGCCCCGCTGGACCTTCGCGATGGTCACCCACTCGGGCGATGGCGACACCTTCTGGGACATCGTCCAGAGCGGTGCCAAGCAGGCGGCCGCCAAGGACAACATCAAGTTCCTCTACGCCCATGACGTGGAGGGCAACAAGCAGGCCCAGAACGTCCAGGCCATGATCGACCAGAAGGTCGACGGCCTGATCGTCACCCTCGCCAAGCCCGACGCCATGAAGGACGTCATCGCGAAGGCGAAGAAGGCCGGCATCCCGGTGATCACGGTGAACTCGGGCTCCGAGAAGTCCAAGGAGTTCGGCGCGCTCACCCACATCGGCCAGGACGAGGTGATCGCCGGCGAGGCCGTCGGCGAGCAGCTCAACGAGCGCGGCAGGAAGAAGGCCGTCTGCGTCCTGCACGAGCAGGGCAACGTCGGCCACGAGCAGCGCTGCGAGGGCGTGAAGAAGTCCTTCAAGGGCGAGCTGCAGAACCTCTACGTCGAGGGCACCAACATGCCCAACGTGCAGTCGTCCATCGAGGCGAAGCTCCAGTCGGACAAGGACATCGACGCCGTCGTCACCCTCGGCGCCCCCTTCGCGCCCACCGCGGTCAAGGCCGCGGAGCAGGCCGGCAGCAAGGCCGAGGTCGACACCTTCGACCTCAACGCCAAGGTCGCCGACGCCCTGCAGTCCGGCAAGCTCGGCTTCGCCGTCGACCAGGACCCGTACCTCCAGGGCTACGAGGCCGTCGACCTGCTGTGGCTCTACCGCTACAACCGCGACATGCTCGGCGGCGGCCGCCCGGTCCTGACCGGCCCGCAGATCGTCACCAAGGACGACGCCAAGATCCTCGCCGACTTCACCAAGCGGGGCACGCGATGAGCGCGCCCGCGACCGCACCCGCCCAGGACACGGCCGCCGACCGGTCGGCGCACCGCTCGCACCTGCGCCGGCTGCTCGGCCGCCCCGAGCTCGGCGCGGTCGTCGGCGCCGCCGCGGTCTTCGTCTTCTTCTCGACCGTCGCCGACAGCTTCCTCCAGGCGTCCAGCCTGTCGACGGTGCTCTACGCCTCCTCGACCATCGGCATCATGGCCGTCCCGGTGGCGCTGCTCATGATCGGCGGCGAGTTCGACCTGTCGGCCGGTGTGATGGTGACCAGCGCCGCACTGGTCTCCTCGATGTTCAGCTACCAGATGACGGCCAACGTCTGGGTGGGCGCCGGCGTCTCGCTGCTCACCATGCTGGCCATCGGCTTCTTCAACGGCTTCGTCCTCACCCGCACCAAGCTGCCCAGCTTCATCATCACGCTGGCCACGTTCCTGATGCTGACCGGCTTGAACCTGGGCTTCACCAAGCTCATCAGCGGCACGGTCTCCACCAAGACCATCGGTGACATGGAGGGCTTCGAGTCCGCCCGCGCGGTCTTCGCCTCGCACCTGACGATCGGCGGCGTCGACCTCCAGGTCACCATCCTGTGGTGGCTCGGCCTGGTAGCCCTGGCCACCTGGATCCTGCTGCGCACCCGCGCCGGCAACTGGATCTTCGCGGTCGGCGGCAACTCCGACGCGGCCCGCGCCGTGGGCGTCCCCGTCAAGGGCACCAAGATCGGCCTGTATATGGCGGTCGCCTTCTGCGCCTGGGTCTCCGGACAGCACCTGCTGATGTCCTACGACGTGGTGCAGTCCGGCGAGGGCGTGGGCAACGAGCTCCTGTACATCATCGCGGCCGTCATCGGCGGCTGCCTGATGACCGGCGGCTACGGCTCGGCCATCGGCTCCGCGGTCGGCGCGTTCATCTTCGGCATGACCAGCAAGGGCATCGTCTACGCCCAGTGGGACCCGGACTGGTTCAAGTTCTTCCTGGGCGCGATGCTGCTGCTGGCGACGCTGCTGAACGCATGGGTCCGCAAGCGGGCGGAGGCGAGCAAGTGAGCGACGCACGCGCGGCCGCCGGGCCGCAGGCAATCACGATGGCCGCACTTCCGCGCCGCGTGGGCGGAGACGGGGGTACCTCCCGGGCGTCAGCTCCGGGGGAGAACGGGAGGCACTCGTGAGTGCTCTGGTCAAGCTGACGGACGTCAGCAAGTTCTACGGGAGCATCCGGGCCCTCGAAGGGGTCTCCCTGGAGGTCCACGCGGGTGAGATCACCTGTGTGCTCGGTGACAACGGCGCCGGCAAGTCCACCCTCATCAAGATCATCGCGGGGCTGCACCAGCACGACGCCGGCTCCTTCGAGATCGAGGGCGAGGAGACCCGTCTCGGCTCGCCCCGCGAGGCCCTGGACCGCGGCATCGCCACGGTCTACCAGGACCTCGCGGTCGTCCCGCTGATGCCCGTCTGGCGGAACTTCTTCCTCGGCTCCGAGCCGACGAAGGGCTTCGGCCCCCTCAAGCGCCTCGACGCCGCGCGGATGCGCGAGATCACCCGCGCGGAGCTGCTGCGCATGGGCATCGACCTGCGCGACGTCGACCAGCCCATCGGGACGCTGTCCGGCGGCGAGCGGCAGTGCGTGGCGATCGCCCGCGCCGTCTACTTCGGCGCGAAGGTCCTCGTCCTCGACGAGCCGACGGCGGCACTCGGTGTCAAGCAGTCGGGCGTGGTGCTGAAGTACGTGGCCGCGGCCCGGGACGCGGGCCTCGGCGTGGTGCTGATCACCCACAACCCGCACCACGCGTACCTGGTCGGCGACCGCTTCGTGCTCCTCAAGCGCGGTGGGATGGCCGGCAGCCACGCCAAGTCGGAGATCGCCCTGGACGAGCTGACCCGCCAGATGGCGGGCGGCAGCGAGCTCGACCAGCTCAGCCACGAGCTGGCGCGGGCGACCGGCCCGGACGTGATCGGCGGCAAACGGGTCGCCACCGACGAGGGCTGACGCCCCCCGTCCCCCTTTTTCATGATCGTCGGACGGGCCGGATTTTCCGGCCCGTCCGGCGTTTCGGCGACCGGGAGCCCCCGGGGGAGCGCCACCGCGATGCGGTACCAAGCGCGCCGGTGAGGCACAATCGCACCGACCGTAACCATCGAGGGACCCCCTCCAGAGACCACCGCGGGGACGACGACACCGTGCGAGCACGCAGCCGTACCGCCAGGCCCCACACCGTGGAGGCGTCATGAGCATGTACCGCGAGCTCCACCGGGGCGCGGCCAGAGCCACCGTGCTCCGCACCGTCGGAACCCGCGAGCGCCGCTCGCACCTCACCGCCCCCCGGGTCCCCACCGTCGGCATCGACATCGGCGGCACCAAGGTCATGGCGGGCGTCGTGGACGCCGACGGCAACATCCTGGAGAAGCTCCGCACGGAGACCCCGGACAAGTCCAAGAGCCCCAAGGTCGTCGAGGACACGATCACGGAGCTGGTCCTGGACCTCTCCGACCGGCACGACGTGCACGCCGTGGGCATCGGCGCCGCCGGCTGGGTCGACGCCGACCGCAACCGCGTCCTGTTCGCCCCGCACCTGTCCTGGCGCAACGAGCCCCTGCGCGACCGCCTGGCCGGCCGGCTCGCCGTCCCGGTCATGGTCGACAACGACGCCAACACCGCCGCCTGGGCGGAATGGCGCTTCGGCGCCGGCCGGGGCGAGGACCATCTGGTGATGATCACCCTGGGCACCGGGATCGGCGGCGCCATCCTGGAGGACGGCCAGGTCAAGCGGGGCAAGTACGGGGTCGCCGGCGAGTTCGGCCATATGCAGGTCGTCCCCGGCGGGCACCGCTGTCCGTGCGGCAACCGCGGCTGCTGGGAGCAGTACAGCTCCGGCAACGCCCTGGTCCGCGAGGCCCGCGAACTGGCCGCCGCCGAGTCCCCGGTCGCGTACGGCATCATCGACCGCGTCGGCGGCAACATCTCCGAGATCACCGGACCGCTCATCACCGAGCTGGCCCGCTCCGGCGACGCCATGTGCGTGGAGCTGCTCCAGGACATCGGCCAGTGGCTCGGCGTCGGCATCGCCAACCTCGCCGCCGCCCTGGACCCGTCCTGCTTCGTCATCGGCGGTGGCGTCAGCGCCGCCGACGACCTGCTGATCGCCCCCGCCCGGGACGCCTTCCGCCGCCACCTCACCGGCCGCGGCTACCGTCCGGAGGCCCGTATCGTCAAGGCACAGCTCGGCCCCGAGGCCGGCATGGTCGGCGCCGCCGACCTGGCCCGGCTCGTCGCCCGCCGCTTCCGCCGCGCCAACCGGCGCCGCGTGGAGCGCTACGAGCGCTACGCGCGCGCGGGCCGCGGGTGACGGTCACCATGGACCACCCCGACCGCACCGACGTGCCCGGACAGGCCGACCGGGGGCCGGACCGGAAGCAGCCGGCCGCCCCCCGCCGGCACCGCTGGGTCAAGCCGCTCGTCATCTTCCTGCTCATCGCCATCCCCGCCGGCTACCTCTATATCTCCGCGATGCAGAGCCGGGGCGGCAGCGAGTCCAAGAAGGAGCAGGCCAAGGCCGTCGGCCTGGAGGAGGGCTGGCCCTCCCGGCTCCAGCGCCGCATCTACGAGGTGTGGATCCCCCCGTACTCCGCGGACGTCGCCACCTACGAGACCAACTCGTGGAAGGCCAGCTCGCTGTACGTGCAGTTCACCACCACCCGCGACGGGCTGGAGAACTTCCTCGCCAAGTCCGGCCGGAACCTCGGCGACCTGGAGGAGGGCGAGGTCACCGTCGACTCCGAGGAGGCGGCGGAGGTCGGCTGGGACTTCGGCGCCGGACACCACTGGTCGGGCACGGTGCTGGAGCAGGACAAGCCCAAGCCGTCCCTGGAGATCACGGTCAATCTGGACAATCCGCAGTATCCGAAGGTCTACCTGGTCTCCACGACCACGCCCTGAGACCGCTGTCAACCCGGACAATCCGTGGTGCCGGCGGGACTTCGACGCCCCCACGGCGACCCCTTGACCGTGTCCCCGCCACACCGGACCGACGGCCCCGAGGACGTGCCCGTACTCGTCCTCGGCCCCTCGCTGGGCACCAGGTCGTAGAGACCGTCCAGGAAGAGCGCTCAAGGCAGGCCAGGGCCTCGTGTCCCGGGGAGTCCGCACAGTCGGTGAGACGCGTCTGACAGCTCGCGAGACGACGGGCCTCCGCCGTCACCGGTTCCCGGGGCGGCCGTCCGGCGGGGCGAGCCGTAGTCAGGGATAGAGCAGTGTTTTGACGGCGCGGCGTTCGTCCATGGCACGGTAGCCCTCGGCAGCGTGGTCGAGGGGAAGAGTGAGGTCGAAGACCTTGCCGGGGTCGATGCGGCCGTCGAGGACCTGTTCGATCAAGCCGGGCAGAAAACGGCGCACGGGGGCCGGGCCGCCGCGCAGCGCCACCTGCGAGCGGAACAGCTCTCGGCCGTCGATCCGGATGCCGTGGGGGACGCCGACGAACCCGACGGTGCCGCCGGGACGGGCGGAGCGCAGGGCTTGCCGCATCGCCTCGGGTGTGCCGACGCACTCGAGCACGGCGTCGGCACCGATGCCGCCGGTCAGCTCCCTGATCCGTGCCGCGCCCTCGTCGCCGCGCTCGGCGACGAGGGCGGTGGCCCCGAGTTCCAGGGCGAGCTTCCGGCGGGAGGCATGGCGGCTCATGGTGATGATGCGTTCGGCGCCGAGCCACCTGGCGGCGATCACTCCGCAGAGGCCGACCGCACCGTCGCCGACGACCGCGACGGTGGCGCCGGGCCCGGCCCCCGCGGCCACGGCGGCGTACCAGCCGGTGCTCGCGACGTCGGAGAGGGCGAGCAGGCCGGGAATATGTTCCTCGGCCGGCCGGCGGTCGAGGGCCACCAGCGTGCCGTCGGCCAGCGGAACACGGACGTACTCGGCCTGGCAGCCGTTGATGAACTCGCCGTCCGGGCAGGACGCCTGGTATCCGGCCCGGCAGATCGCGCAGGCGTTGTCCGAGGCGAAGAACGAGCCGATGACGAATTGGCCCGGCCTGACGGAGGTGACCTCGCTGCCGGTCTCCTCGACGACGCCGACGTACTCGTGGCCGATGGGGTGTGGCGTGCCGACGGGGCTGATGCCGCGGTACTCCCACAGATCGGAGCCGCAGACGCAGGTGGCGACCACTCGTACGACCGCGTCGGTCGGGTTGACGATCTCCGGGTCCGGGACGTTCTCCACCCGGATGTCGCCGGGAGCATGGATGAATGTTGCTCGCATGAGTCTTTCCGATGTTGGGCGAGGCCGGCCCGCGACCGGCGCACCCGCCCCGCCTGGGCGGCCGGGTGCGCCGGCGTTCTCTGTCAGTTCCCGGGACCCGTACGGGGGACCCAGCCGTTGGCACCACCGGTGCGGATCAAGTCCTGCGCGTATCGCCACAGGTCTGCCGAAGCGTCCTCGATGACGGACTTCCGGGCGAGCACGTCGCCCTCCGTGACTCCTGGAGTGCGCCAGGTCCCACCACGATTGCCGTAGTTCAGCAGGAGTGGCTGGAGCCGGTCCATTGCCTTCGCGAAGCGTGCCTCGGGGGTCACCCGTGCTTCGAACTCGTCCCACAGAGCCCGGAACCGCTCGGCCTGGCCGGCGGGCAGGACGGCGAAGAGCTTCTCCGCGGCCCGCTGTTCCCTCACGTCCTGATCGGCGGCGGCCATGGTGTCGTAGATGAAGGTGTCCCCTGCGTAGATCTCCACGAGATCGTGAACGACGACCAGGGCGAGGACCTTGCCGACGTCGACGGGCTCGTCCGCGTACTCGGCGAGCACCAGGGCCATCAGAGCGAGGTGCCAGGAGTGTTCGGCGTCGTTCTCCTTGCGGTCCGCCGCCAGGAGCGGGCTTTGCCGGAAGACGTTCTTGAGCCGGTCGGCCTCGATCACGAACTCGATCTGGCGGCGCAACCGCTCGGGGGTGTCGCCGGGTTGCTGGAACGACGCGGCGAGCAGAGGCGCGTCCTGGTCCGGCTCCTGGGGCGTCAGGCGTTCCCGCGATGCTCCCGGCGGCGTCGGCGGTGCCACCGGGCCGATGGTGTCGCCGATGTCGCCGAGGATGAGGGACGCCCGGTCGGCGGGATCCACCGAGTAGAACCTTTCGTCGAGCACCCCGGACACGTGCCCGACGTGCAGCGTCAGCGAGATCTCCGACTGCTCCGCGAACCTGGCCAGAGCGAGGGCACCTTCCTCGGTCGCGTGGCAGGTGAAGACGTCGACCACGGCCCCCGGCCGGGCCGTCAGCCGCATCGCGGCCATCAGCGTCACGCCACTGGCCACCACCCCGTCGACGATCACCAAGCGGTCGGTCCGGGCGGGGAGCCGGTCGTCCACGCCGACGAGCAGGCCGCCGTCCACCGGCATGCGCTTCGCCTGCGGCGTCCAGCCCCGACGATGGGGCAGCACATCGAGCAGCTCGGCCAGGATCCGCCCCTCGCGTTCCGGGGCGATGACGGTCGCTCCCGGCACGGACGCGGCGTCCATCACCTGGACGGCAAGCATGCCGTAGATGTCGAGCAGTGCCCGCAGATAGCGCTCACGGTCCACGTCCCGGGGCGCGGGACTGTTGGCGATGGCCGTGACGGTGGCCATTCGCTCGATCACACGGGGGTCTTCGGCGGACGCGATGTGTATGTTGCCCGGCAGAATGCCCGGCGCGTGCAGGGACTTCAGCACCTGCGAGTCGAAATGGACCAGGTCACTGAACCGGGTGTCATATCGGCTCTCATAGCTCTCCACGGTACGCAGGGCGTCCGGGGAGAGTTCGGCCCAGTCCACTGTGGTGATGGTGCTCACCGGCAGCCTCCGGTTTGTGCTTCGGATACGGGTTCGCATGTCTACCGGCGCCATGGGGTGAATCTCACCGGAAGCGAGTCGAACCCCCACAGCAGATTCGACCGCAGCCGACGCACCGGGCCGGTGAGTTCGGCGGCTTCCGCGCGCCGTGTGATCTCCTCGAACATCACTGTGAGCTCGAGCCTGGCGAGTGCGGCGCCGATGCAGTAGTGGTTCCCCTGGATGAACCCAAGATGGCGGTTCGGGGAGCGCTCGATGTCGAAGCGTTCCGGGTCGGCGAAGACCGCCTCGTCACGATTCGCCGACGGCAGCCACGCTATGACGTGCTCTCCTGCGCGAATGCGCTGTCCGCCGAGTTCCACGTCCTCTCTTGCGGTGCGGAGGGCGTGCATGACCGGAGAGGTGTACCGGATCACTTCCTGGACCGCCGAAGGCATCAGGCCCGGGTTGTCCCGCAGCTTCCGCCACTGATCCGGGTTGTTGATCAGGGCCAGCAGCCCGCCCACCGTGGCGTGCCTCGTCGTCTCGTTGCCGCCGGAGATGAGCGCGTCGCAGTTGTAGAAGACCTCCTGCTCGGTCAGCGGCGCCCCGTCGATCTCGCCGCGCACCAGGGCACTCATGAGATCGTCCTGCGGATTCCGTCTCCGCTCCACGGCCAGTTCCTGGAAGTAGCAGAGGATCTCGGTGTGGGCCCGCACCTTCTCCGCCTCTTCCGCTTCGTCGAGCGCGGTGGAGCTCCAGGCGAAGCGTGTGCGGTCGACCATGAAGTCCCAGTCGGCCGGCGGAACTCCCATCATGTCGCAGATGACCGATACCGGAAGCTTCTGAGCGACACGGGTGAACTCGCACTCACCGCCTGCCATGGCGTCGTCGATGGCCTTGGCGGCGGTCCTTCGCATATTGGCTTCGAGGCGGTTGACCATTTTCGGCGTGAAAGCCGAGCTGATGACCTTCCGGATCTTGTCGTGCCGGGGAGGGTCGGTGACGTTGAGCATCTTGCCGGCCGCCGCGGCCAGGACCCGCGGACTGGAGTCCAGGCGCATCCCGTTCTCGGAACTGAAGACGTGCGGGTCGGTGAGCATGTCAGTGCACAGACGGTGCGTCATCACCGCCCAGAAGTGTTCACCGTTCGCCCGCCGGTTCAGGTAGACGGGTTGCTCGGCTCGCAGTTGAGCCCACACCAGCTCCGGATCGGACTCTTGATAGATCATCGGGTCCGACAGATCAACGTTCACTTGTTTTCTCCAGGTACATGAGGAGCCTTGGCGCCCCAGAAGTGACGTACTGTCACCGGACGACATCCAGCACGTCGTTCACAGCCTCTACGACCTCGTCCCGGTGGCTCGTCAGATAGAAATGGCCGCCGGGGAAGGAGCGGATCTCGAATCCGCCCCGGGTCACCTCCGCCCAGGCGTGCAGATCGCCGGCCTGGGCGACGTCGTCCTGCCGCCCCGTGAAGACGGTGAGGCCGGTCTGCAGCATTCGGTCGAGGCGCCCGGTGTAGGACTGTATGAGTCCGTAGTCGTTGCGGATCGCCGGCAGAAGGACCGACCTCATGTCCGGATCGTCCAACAGGGCGGCGCCGCCGGTGCCCAGGCGCTTGAGCATGGCCACGAGTTGATCGTCATCCAGACAGCGCGCGCCCTCATGACCGGCGAAGGGGCGGACGCGGTGCGGCGCGGCACACCCGGAGACCAGAAGGTGCCGGACGGTGCGCCCTCTGCCGGCGGCTTCCAGTCGGCGGACGACTTCGTAGCCGACCGCGGCGCCCATGCTGTGACCGAAGATCACCGTCGGCAGATCGAGGAACCGCGACAGCTCATGGGTGATCAGCTCGGCCAGCGTGTGCATGTCGGTGACGAAGGGCTCGCTGATCCGGTTCTCCCTGCCCGGGTACTGGATCGCCCACAACTCCACGTCGGCCGGAAGCAGGCCGCTCCAATCCCGGTAGAAGCCGGCCGTGCCGCCGGCGTGCGGGAAGCACACCAGCCGCAGGCGGGCCGACGGGGCCGGGCAGAGTGTTCTGATCCAGGGGCCGTTCGCTCGGGGTCGCGAGTTCACGGGACCTGTTTCTCCCCGCACCACCGGCCGGTCAGCCGTTCCGTGCGTCATGCGTCGCGGCCCCGGCCAGCCTGTCCGTCACCGCTGTGGCCAGTCCTTCAACGGTCGGAGACTCGAACAGGACCCGGGCCGGGATACTCACCTTCAGCCTCGTTCGGATATGCGCGATCAGACTCGCCGCGAGCAGGGAATGGCCACCCGACTGGAAGAAGTCGGCGTCGACGCTGATGCCCTGCCTTTGCAGCAGCTCTTCCCAGATGGATACCAGTGCGGCCTCGACGGGCGTACGCGGGGCGATGTGGTCGGCAGTCGTAGCGGCGCTTACTCCGAGGGCCGGGAGAGCACTCCTGTCGATCTTCCCGTTGGGCGTCAAGGGGAATGCGTCGATGGTGACGACCACGGCAGGAATCATGTACCAGGGCAGATGCCGGCGCAGGTGAGCCATCAGCTCACCGACCGAGACCCTGGTTCTCGCATGCATGACCACGTAGCACACGAGCGACTTGTTCTCCGGGTCGGTCTCGTCCACCAGAGCGACCGCTGCCCGGACCTCCGGATGCTCGGCGAGAGTCATCTCGATCTCGCCGAGCTCGATCCGGTAGCCGCGCAGCTTCACCTGGTGGTCGCGACGGCCGATGAACTCGATACCGCCCTCGGCCGCGGCGCGCACCAGATCGCCGGTGCGGTACATGCGTTCGCCCCACGCGCCGGAGAACGGATCGGGGAGGAACTTCTCCGCTGTCATCCCCGGCTTGTTGAGGTAGCCGACGGCTATCCCGCTCCCGCCGATGTACAGCTCACCGGCTGTCCCTTGCGGGACCGGGTTCATGCGGTCGTCGAGGACATAGGCGTGCACGTTCTCGATGGGGTGTCCGATGGGGACGGACCCGTGTCCGTCGCCTGTCCAGTCGGCCCCCGGTTCGTAGAGGGCCGATGTGATGGTCCCCTCGGTCGGACCGTAGACGTTGCACCACCGGATGCCGCGGCCGGTCCATTCGCGCCACGTCAGCAGGGCCTGCCGGCCGGCCTTCTCGCCGGCGACGATCATGAGTCGAAGGGACGACTCCGACGCCAGGCGCACCAGGCAGTCCTCCTCCAGGACCCAGCTGTGCCAGAAGGCGGTGGGAATGCTGAGGAACGTCGTTCCGGTGTCGATCACCTGCTGTGTCAGGGCGCGGAACGTCTGCCGGAGCGGATCGTCGCCCAGCACCAGGGTGGCTCCGTGCAGAAGCGGCGGGAAGATCTCTTCGGCGGCGGCGTCGAAGCTCAGCGATCTGCACTGCAGCACACGGTCGCCGGGGGCGAGCGCGAAGTGGTCGTTCACCGCGAAGCTGTGGTTCGCCAGGGACCGGTGTGTCACCGGCACGCCCTTCGGCCTGCCGGTGGACCCGGAAGTGTGGATGACATAGGCGATGTCCGACGGAACGGCGATGCCGGCCGACGCGATGGGCAGGGCGTCAATGCGTTCCTGGGCCCTGTCGAGATGGACGACTTCGCCGTCGTAACCGGGGAACAGCGAGCCCAGGTGCGATTGCGTCAGGAGCAACGTGACCTCGGCGTCGTCCAGTACGTACCGCAGGCGTCCGGCCGGGTAGTCGGGGTCGAGGGGGACGTATGCCGCGCCCGATTTCAGGATGCCCAGGAGGGCGGTGATCATTTGCGGTGACCGCTCGACGCACAGACCGACGCGCGAGCCCCGGCCGACGCCCCGTTCCATGAGGTACCGGGCGATCCGGCCGGACTCCTCGTCGAGCTGGAGATAGGTGAGCTGCTGGTCCTGCCAGATCAGCGCCGGCGCGAACGGCGTCCGCGCGACCTGGTCGGCGAACATGTCGTGCACACAGGCGCGTGTCCGCGCTTCCTCGGCCCTTGCCGGGTCCGTGTGACCGGGGAGATCGGCTTCCCCGTCGGCCGACCCCCGGGGATGGATGTCCGTCCAGTGTTCTTCGACGTAGTCCAGGCATTCCTGGCGACTCGCCGTCGGGTGTACGACTCGCCATCCGGGCGGCGGGTCGAGATGACCTGGCCAGAGGGAGTGCTGGCCCTTGTCGTTCGCCAGGACCTTGAACGCGTCGTCAATCGGGTCGAGCACGGTTTGCGTTTTCCTCGTCATCGGTACGGGGTGGAGGGGGTCCGGCACGTCAGCCCAGCACCTTTGCCACGGCCGCCGGTACGTCGGAGAGCGCGTGGACGAGCACGGTGGGGTGGTGGTCGGCAAGGGAGGATCCGGTGTAGCCCCAGGCCGCTCCAATGGACGGGACCCCGGCCGCCGTCGCGGCGGCGATGTCAGTGGGGCTGTCGCCGACGAAGCACGCGCGTGCCGGGTGCACTTCGAGGTGTTCGAGGGCAAGGGCGATGCCCGCGCCGGAGGGCTTGGGTTCGGCGTCCCCCCAGCCGACCACCACGTGGAAGAGGGAGGACAGCTCTTCCGGGACGAGCCAGGCCAGTCGTGTACGGGGCTGCATGGTGACCACGCCGATGGCCGAGCCCCGGGCACGGAGGGTCCGCAGGACGTTGACGGCTCCGCGGAAGAGGACGGTGTCCCGGGTGGCGACCGCCAGTGCCGTCTCCCAAACGGCTCCGAAGGCGGTCTCCTTGTCGAGGACGCCGAGGTGCGCCAGGGATTCGTAATGCGGGAGGCGATCCAGATCGGGCCCCAGCAGGGACTCGTCGACGCGCCTCCCCAGTGCCGCCGTGGCGGTTCCCAGGATCGCGCGGCGCATGGCTTCCCGGCTGTCCAGGAGGACACCGTCCAGGTCGAAGAGAACAGCGTTGTTGAAAGTGTTCGCCGATGATTGCGTTGATTCGGTCATGAGAGGACACCCGGGGAGTTCTGGTCAGCGGTGGTGAGGAACGGTTCTTCCTTGCCCCCTTGGAGCTGGGGGCGCGTGACGAGGGCCATGAGGAGGAGAGCGGTCAGGGACAGCGCGACGTTGACCGTCAGCGCCTGGGAGAAGGCCGATGGCGTGGCGGCGTGCCCTTGGGGCGACCGGAAGACCAGACCGGCGCCGGCCGTGCCCAGCGATGCCCCCACCTGTGCGGTGGTCTCCACCACACCCGAGGCGGCTCCGGCGTGAACGCGCGGTACGTCGGACAGCAGGGCTCCCAACAAGGGGCTCACTCCCAGCCCTTGCCCCAGACCGATGACGGTCAGTGCGGCCGGCAGGAACCAGGGAACTCCGGTGCGGGACCCCGGGCCGTCGGTCACGGCGAAGAGGAACAGGGCCAGCACGCCGACGAGGTTGAGCCCGTATCCGCAGGTCAGGACATGGAGGCCGAGCCGGTGCTGGATGCGCGGGGCGCTGAGCGAGGCGACGATGAAGGCCAGGGTCAAGGGTGCGAAGGTGAGCCCGCTCTCCAGGGGGGTGCGGCCGAGGTCCTGCTGAAGATGCAGGGTGAGGACGAAGAAGAGCCCGGCGTTGCTCGCGAAGAAGGCGAGGGCCAGTCCGTTGCCGGTAGCGAAGACGCGTCGCCTGAACAACCCCGGGTCCATCAGCGGCATGCCTCCGCGGAGGGCGACGCGCCGTTCCCAGAGCACGAACGCGAGCATCGCGGGCAATGCCAGAGCGAGTAGGGCGTACGACCACCACGGCCATCCCCAGCCCGGTCCGCCCACCAGAGGTACGGACAGCAGGAGCAACGCGCTCGTGAGACAGATGAGACCTCGGAGGTCGAGGAGCGGCCGCTCGGTTCCCCGGTACCGCGGCAGGCTCATGGCGCCGGCCAGTGCCGCCAGCCCCAGGGGGACGTTGATGAGGAAGACGGGGCGCCAGGACATCCCGAAGAGGTCGAGGCCGACCAGCAGACCGCCCAGCACTTGCCCGCAGACCGAGGCCAGACCGACCGCGGCACCGAACATCGAGAACGCCCTCGTCCTGGCCTGCCCGTCGAATGTCGTCTGGAGGAAGGAGAGGATCTGAGGGTAGAAGAGGGCCGAGCCGATGCCCTGGACCAGGCGGAAAGCGATGAGGCCCTCGGCGGTAGGAGCCAGCCCGCATCCCAGGGAGGCGAGGGTGAACGTCGCCACGCCGAGGACGAAGAGGCGCCGGTATCCGAAAAGGTCACCCAGCCGCCCTCCTGTGATCAGCAGGGCGCCGTACACCAGGGCGTACCCGCTGACGGCGAATTCGGCCTCGGCCGCGGAAGCGTGGAGATCGCTGCGGATCGAAGGCAGAGCGACATTGATGATGAACTGGTCCATGACGGCCAGGAATGTGGCGAGCATGGTCACGGTGAGAGTGGAGCGCTGCGACGGGCTCATCGGGAAGCCGGGTTCTCCGATCGGTCAGGAAAGCCCTGGACACGGGAGCGCAGCCGCTCGTCCGGGATGTCCTCGACCGGGAACCACCGCACGTCCGTCACTTCCTCGTACTGAGGCGACAGCTCCGGGGAGCACGTACGGAAGACGTACCGGAAGTCGAAGTGGGTGTGTTCGGGCTCGGCCTTCGCCCGGTTCTCCGGAATGTCGTGCACGTCGATGTCGACCGGTACGGCATCGACGGCGGTCACCGACTCGGTGGCGATCCCGGTCTCCTCGCACAGTTCCCGCAGGGCGGCACCGGCCAGGGAGCGGTCACCCGCCTCCAGGTGGCCACCGGGGAACAGCCATGTGTTCAGGGACCGGTGGTGGATCCGGAGAACTCGGCCCTGCCCGTCCATCAGGACCGCCCCGGCGGTGACGTGCCCTCGGAACTCCTCGCGCGACGTGGGAGAGGCGTCGGGCAGGTCGAGAACCTCCCGCACGATTCGAAGGCGTTGTCCGTCTTCCGGATACCGGTCCAGGTAGGCACTCAGAGCGGTCCGGATCTCTTGAGGGCCGATGCTCATGACATCCGCCTGTTGAAGTGGTCCAGCCAGGTCGAGGCGATGGCGGCGCGGTCCTGTGCCGATATCTCGTGCAGGCCGGGAGCGAGGTCCCCTCGGGACAGCCTGCTCAGGCCGGCCAGGATCTCGGCCTGCACGAGGAAGATGAAGGGGCCGACGGATGCTCCGTGCAGGAAGTTCACGGCGTTGCCGCCGTTGCACAAGTAGAAGGAACGGCTGGACGACGAGTACCGGGTGATGTGGTCACCCGCGGGCGTGAGGGCGTACGTCTCCGGGAGCCGCTCGATCTCCAGCTCGTCCTCGGCGCTGGTCACGGTGGCGACGTAGGCACCGTCCTTCAGCATCGCGAAGTCGTCGTGCCGGAGCGCCTTGGCCCCGGTGGCGCACACCGCTATGTCGGCCGGCTCCAGAGCGTCCTCCAGGCGAGCGGCCACCGAGAAGCCTTGGGACAGAGCCTGCGTGCCGCGCACGGGGTCGATGTCGTGGACGGTGACCTGGACGCCCTTGGCGTGGAGCAGGCGGGCGATGCTGGAGCCGAGCTTCCCGAACCCGATGACCGATGCCTTGCGGCCCACCAGAATCCCTCCCCGGGCACGCAGGAGCGCCTCGGTGGAGAAGACCACCGACTGTCCTACGAGGAAGTCCTCGGGGTCCTTGAGCGGTGAACGCGCCACGGAGATGACGGGGCAGGGGAGCTTGTCCGGTCCGGCGTAACGGCGATGTCCGTTCTCGGTGTCCTCGACCACGCCGAGGACCCGGCCGGAGAACCGGTCACAGATCTCGGAGAGCGAAGGCGCGAAGTAGCCGCCTATGTCGAGGAGGACGACCGGCAGCCCGGCGGCCCGCGATTCGAGGTAGGCGACGACCGCGGCCGGATCGCTGAAGGTCTCCCGGGACAACGGGTCGCATATGGCCGTCCTTTCGACGGCCTCCAGCGCGGTAGGACATATGGACTTCGGCTTGGGCAGAACTGCCCGCAGATCCGACAGGCCGGCCACTGCGTCCACGAAGACGGGGCGTTCCGGCAGCAGGTGCGTGATGAGCAGGCTCGCCGTGGGCCGCTCTGCCGGGAACTGTGTCACGACGTCGTCGAAATAAGCACTCAGACGTCGGGTGTCAAGGTCGTTCACTGAGTTATATGTTTCTTTTTCTTCGTGCGGGCGCCAAGGCGATCCCTCGGCACCGGAAACCTGTGGCCTTGGTCCGGACTTTTCGAAATCCGACATCGGACGATGCCGGGAATCTCCAGCAGTGCCGGCGGCCGGTCGCTTCCGTGAGGATTTCGGGGCGGCTCGCCGGACAGCGTGGGTGCCAGAAGACCACGAGCAGGGGTGTGCTTCAAGATCCGGAGGGGTGCCCAGGGGGTGCCCAGCGCCATGGGCTGTGCGGGCTCTTGGGGATGGATCGCACAGAAATGAGCCGTATATCGGGCATTCCTCAGTGCTGGGCGAGGAGCAGGGGCGCGGGTCGGCACTTGGGCTTGCAGTTCCTCTTCAGCCGACTTCTCTTGGCTCGGCTGACGGGCGCGCTTAAATGGGTGTTTTGACCTCTGGTGCCACCTGGAGAATTCATTTACTATTCCACCGCTCGCTGACCCCTCGGTCCCGTCAGGCGCTGGACCTTTTCGATCAAGGCATCTTCATGGCACAGCATCCCTTGGCGTTCCTCCGTACGTCAGCAGGCATGTCGCACCCCGCCTATGCGCGACTGATCGCCGAGACACATGCCGAGCTGGGCTTCGGGAACATGGCCGCCCGCCGCGAGAAGGTCTCCCGCTGGGAGTCCGGCCGGACGGTCCCGGAGCTCGGCACGCAGCTGGCCATGGCTCATGTGCACCGGGTGTCCGAGAAGGACGTACGGCGCCTCGGCTGGCCCCACTGGCTGCACCTGGCCACCGACGACGACGCCCTGCTGGAACAGCCGTGGACCCCGCAAGGAGCCATCAGCGCCACCCGGAGAACGGCGCAGCCCGGCCGGGAAGGGACCCGCTCGTACCTGGCGGTCACCGGCCCCGTGCTCGAAGCTCAGATCAAGAAGGCGCTCGCCGCCCTGGCGAGCCCCCAGCAGCCGCCGGCCCAGGACGGCCACTTCGTCAACCCGGACAGGCTGGCCGGGATCGAAGCGCGCACCCGGGCGCTCGAAGTGCAGGGAGCGGGGTCGTCGGCCACGCCGATGACCTTGCACCACGCCGCCCGGGCCGGTCACCGGCTTGTCGGCAGACTGCTGGCCACCGGTGGCTACGACCGCCCGACCGGAACCCGGCTGCTGCTCCTCGCCACGCGTACCGCGGCCCTGTGCGGATACTTCAACAGCTGTCTGGGCGACGAAGCCGGGGCGGAGCGCTACGACCTCACCGCGATCCGCTCCGCGGCCGCCGCGGGATCACGACGGCACGCGGCGGCCTGCATGTCCCGCCTCGCGATCCTGCATCTCATAGCGGGCGACGCCCGGGACGCCCTGTCCCTGGTCAACGCCGCGCAGTCCCTCACCCCCCGGCCTTCCCCGCGCTTCGACGCCTTCCTTCTCGCCAGAGAAGCCCTCGCCCTGGCCCGCCTCGGCGAGGCGAGGCGCAGCACGCAGGCGCTGGACCGGGCCACCGCGCTGGTCACCGGCGCACCCGACGAGGGACCGCCGACCGACGGCTTCGGCTTCGGCATCGGCATCGACGAGGGCCACCTGAACTTCGGCTACGGATACGCCTGGCATTACCTGGGCGACCAAAAGAAGGCACTGGCCCACTTCGCGCCCTTCCTCGCCCCGTCGACCGCACAGGTGCCCCCGCGCACCGCACGACGGCTCCTCTACGTGGTGGACGCACACCTGTCCCTCGGTGATCTCGACGCCGCCGTCGACAGTGCCTACCGTGCCGTCGACCTGATCGGCAGCCTGCCCCCCGGCCTCGCGGACCAGTACCGGCGGCGATTCGTCCCGTACCTCGCCGAGGCCCCCGTGAGCGACCTGCTCCCTCACCTCGCAGATCACCCCGCGTCCTGATCATCGCTGGTCAGACGCCGCCGCAGGCGATAGTGAGTGCCTCACGATAAGGCAGTCCTGGCATGGGCTGTCCATCGTGTCAGGCGCTCAATCAGCGTCTGACTCGGCTCGTCGAACGCCACGCCCAGCAACTGTTCATACCGGTGGACATCGGCCCGGACAGCGCCGTCACTCTGCTGATCACTTCCGATGCCTTAAGCGATATGCCGCCCGAGAGGTCTTCAACCTGATCAGGACGGTATCCATCGGCCCCCAACCATAGGGGCGTCCGTGGAACCCCCGCCGGCCGGCGGCTTCCGGCGGGGGTTCGCCGCACCGTGGGCTACGACGGTGCGCGGCGTTCGGTGTGAGCACCGCTGTACGCCGGCTCTCCGCTGTCGAGCGCGCGGAGCAGGGAGGCGGTGATGACAGGTGTCGTAGGGCTGGTTACCGGATCTCCTCGACGTGGTACTCGACCTCGGCCGCGGCTTCGCCGTGTGTGAGCTCGTCGGTGCCGGCCACCCGTGCGGTGTGTGTTCCGGGGGTGGCGTCGAGGTTCACGACGGTGTCGAAGAGCTGCTCGTCACTGTCCAGGGGGGAGGGGTCGAAGTCCTTGAGACGCAGAGTCAGCCGGAACTGGTCGTCCGGCCTGGTCACGGACTCTGCGCTCACACCGGGCAGGGTGTACGGGGCCTTCTGGTCGTCCAGCGGATGGTCGTCGTCCCGGGCCCAGACGAGGGTGCCGTTGACCGCGACGGTTCCGTAGACCTCATCGCCGCTTTTCTCCTCCGCCCCCTTGACGGTCACCTTCCGCACAGTGAGCCGGTACTTCCCGGCGGCTGCCTCGGCGCTCAGTTCGTACGGATCGTTGGCATATCCGAGTACCGGGTAGTGGTCGCTGTAGTCCCGGAACTTCAGGGAGCCGTCCACCTCCACGGGCTTCTTCATCTTCACCTTGATGGTCTTGTTGGCCCAGCTTTTCGGTATGGGATGGCCCTTGCGGAAGAGGACGTAGTCCAGGACTTCCGACCGGTGTCCGTTGTAGCGGTGCCGGGCGATGTCGTTGCCCACGGTGTCAAGGGTGTTGCCACCTGAATGCGGTGCGTCCTGGAGGCCCAGGGTGCTGAGCATGTCGCGGTACTCGTCGTCCGATCTGTGGACGTTCATGTCGCCGGCGATGATCACCGGCTCGTTTCTCGGAATGGCATCGTTCCGCTCTTTCTCCGAGATAAACCGGTCGAGTTCGTCGAACTGCTTCTGCCGGATGTCTGCCTTGTCGGCTTCGGCTTGCGGGTGAGTGCCGAAGATGTGGTGGGCAGAGCCGTTCTTCTCCACCTTCGCGTAGGCGAACCCCTTGGCCGCATGTTTGTCGGCGCCGGTTGCGTCGCGGTAGACGAATTCCTCGCGGCGGGAGATCTTGTGCTTGCTCACGATGGCCACGCCACCGTTCTCAAAGTGTGTGGCTTGGTGGCCGTACCGGCCGTCCCATGCGCTGTCCGGATCAGGGGAGTCCACCGCGGCGGAGCCCACCACCTTGGTCTGATGGGTGAAGCCCTTGGCGTGCAGCCGGGCCAGGAGGTCCTCGGAAGGGGCGATGCTGAACAGTTCTTCCAGCACGATGACGTCCGCGTTCTTTACTGCTGCGGAGTCTGCTATCGAGGCGGCTCTCGCGGCCACAGCCGTCTTGCCCGCTTCCAGCGACATAAGGTCACTGAGGAGCATGACGTTCCAGTTGAGTACCTTGAGCTGCGCCGGGTTGCTCGGGGCAGGGGTGGGCTTTGGGGCGTCAGCTGTGGCGGGGGTGGCGAGGAGAGGCACGGCGGCCGCAGTCGTCAGGATCCCGAGGGTGATGCGCTTACGTGTTGTACCGAAGGGCCGATGGAAGGCCATGATGCTGTCCTTTGCGTCGGTGCCGGAGTGGTGCCACGGTCCTGGGCGTCAGAAGACATCTCGGGCGCCCAGGACCACGGTCGGTGGTGTCCGGGTTTCTCAGCGGGGCTGCAGTGAGGAAGCCTTGCCGCGCAGTCCGTCGAGGTTGCTGTGGCTGGTCATGTTGACGGCCTCGTGAGAGCCGATGGGGTGCCTGCCCCCGCCGTACTCGGTGTCCTCGTACCAGGAGTAGGGGCGCCCGGACCGGTTGATCCAGGACTGCATCGCGTCGTTGAAGCCGTGGTCGGCGAGCCGGGAGACGGAGACGCCCGAGCGCACGGCGATTCCGCCGCCGTCGCGCCACTTGCCCCGGTACACGCACAGGTAGTCCTTGGGGCAGTCCTTCTCCGAGTCGACGGGGATCACATCGCTGTTCCGGGACAGCGGCTCGACGGTGTAATCGATGCGGACGACGCCACCATCTGTGCCCTGGAAGGTGTCCGAGAAGTCTCCGGGGCCCGAGGAGAGCGGATCCCAGCCGGCGATGCCCGCGGCCACGACATTGGTGGCGGTGTGGTCGTCTTCCTGGATCTTCACCTTGATGTCCACGGCGCCGGTCGACTGCAGGAAGAATCCCTTACGCTCGCCTCCGGTGCCCAGGCTGTGCCACTGTTCGCTGGGGATCTCTGATATCTGGCCGGAAGCATTTTCCCTGTCCCAGATGCTTTTCGAGTTCCCGTTCCGGTCCCTGAGCGTGATGTGGCCGAAGACTTCCGCTTCGTTGCCCGCGTCGTTCACATGGATCCGGGCGTCCTTGACAGTGAGCTTGAAGGGGCCCTTGTGCGGCTTACGCTCGGCATGCTGGCCCTCCTGCAGGCGTTTCGCGACGAACTCCGCGACGTCGCTGTCGTCCAGCAGAGCACTGTGCCCGAGGTCCTTGTGTTTCGCGATGTTGTTGGAGTTGTGGTTGTCCGCGCCGTCGAGGGCAACGCTGTCGCGCGGGAAGACCAGCCCGTCAGCTGGGGAGCCGATGGTGGTGTAGCGGACGTTCCCCGGCGTTGGATCCCCGGAATTCAGCGCCTTCAGGAAGTCGCTTCCTACTGTCATCTCAGGGAGCCCGCCCGAGATCGTGTCACATGCGGCTGCAAGGCCTCCGGCTCCGTAAGCCAGGGCTTCGTCCGGGGGAACGTTGCACAGGGCAGCCAGTGTCGTGCCCTTGTTGGGGCCACCGATGGAAACCCAGTTCGCGACCTTCTCGGCCCCCTTCCAGCCATGGCCCTCCGGGTCCTTGAGGTACCAGCGGCTGACCAGACTCCCCATGGAGTGGGCGACGATGTCGACCTTGGTCCGGGGGAACTTCTCGCTGATGTATTCGTGGAGCTTCCGGGCGTTCTCCTTGTTGGAGAGCTTCCAGTCGTAGCCCCAGGTGTGGAGCTCGCTGCCGGAGTATCCGGGCCTGTCCGCCTGGGAGTTCCGGAAGTTGTCGACCATGGATCCCCAGGTGAGCGCATCACCCTTGAGGCCGTGGACGAAGATGACCGGCCGGTACCCGGTGCTCGCCGCAGGGGCGGCGGACGGTGTGGGGCGGGGATCGGGAGCGGCATGGGCGGGTGCGGCGATCAGGGGGGCGGCAGCCGCTGTCGCCATGAAAAGGAGCGTGGCCCAGCCGTGTCTCCCGCGGCTGCGGTCGCTCCTGGGACGCGTCGGCTTCCCCATCATCCGCCGGGTTGCAAAGGACATCGAGAAGTGCCTTTCAGGAAAGGTCTGCAGAATCGGCCGGGGCGAGATCGCAGCACAGGGATGGGCAATGGGGCGGCATGCTGCCGCTGTTCGCTCAGGACCTGCCGTTCCACGTGTTCGGCCGCCTGGGAGCCGATCTGGAAGGAACGGACCATGCGCCGGTGCCCCGGATGCAGGGAAGGTAAAGGAATCCTTTTCTTCTGATCAAGGGATCGCTTGAGGGCGTGAGCTGTGTCTGCGGTGGTGAGACTGTCGTCCTTGCGATGCCTACCTGCGGCGATGCGGGAATTGCAGGCCAGTGGATCTTCTTCCGTCGACTGCGTTCAGATGCGTTGGCCATGCTTGTGCCGTGCAAAATGCACAGGTCTGCCGGTGAACGCGGGAACGGCAGGACCTGGGCGGCAGCCTGGGACGGCTTCCCAGGCGTCAAGGTTCAGGAGGCGCCGTGGCGGAGAGCAGGGGCAATGGGCCATGCGGTGACCTATTGCCGCCGTAGTGTTGCCCGCGGGCGCGCCGGCACGGCCCGTCAGGGGAGGGCCCGTTCAATGGCCGGCATCCACGGGTGCGGGGCCTTGCCCCTCGCGTCACTTCCGTAATTCCGTCGCTTGCGCGGACGCGGAAGACCTTCTGCGGGGCGCACCATGCTCACGCCCTTTCCCGTCCCGTTGAAAAGCCGAGTTGTCCATGCCCCGTGTCCTTGTCGCTGATGGCTTGCTCCTGTTGCGTCAAGCCCTTGTTGTCGCGTTGGGCGCCGAAGCGGACATCGAAGTCGTCGCCGAGGCCGCATCCGCCGACGAGGCCGCGCGCGCTGCGCTCCGGGCCCGGCCCGACGTCGCCGTGGTCGATGCGGCGCTGCTCGGCCGCCACGCGGCCACCACCCTCGCCCGGCTGCGCCGGGCCCTGCCTCAGTGCCGACTGCTTCTGCTCGCCGGTGTCAACCGTCCGGCTGTGGCGCGGGCCGCACTGCGGAGCGGGGTCGGCGGCCTCCTCGGCAGGGACGTCCCCCTCGCCGTCCTGATCGACGGCGTCCGACGGGTCGCTGCCGGGGGCCGGCTCCTGGACCCGGATGTCATGGCCGGGGCACTGCTTGCCGAGAGCAGCCCGCTGACCCGCCGGGAGAGTGAGGTTCTCGACCTCGCCGCCCAGGGGCACGCTCCCGGCGGCATCGCGGCCGCGCTCCACCTGGCGCCCGGAACCGTGCGCAACCACCTTGCCGCGATCACCGGAAAACTCAAGGCCCGCAGCCGGGCCGACGCCATCCGAATTGCCCGTGCCAACGGCTGGCTCTGACATCGCGGCCGATATGCGGGAAGGCGCTGGCAGCTTTGTGTATTTAAGCGGCGCCGCATTCGGCGATATGGCGCCTCGTCAGCCTTTCAGTGCTGAGAATGCCCTCCCCGTCGGCAACCACCGTGCCGGGTAAAGATCACTGCTGTTGGTGACGAGATGGCGCTTTCCTTGGCTCCGTGGGGTGCGCCCTGCGGTCACACCCGGTTCGAGATCCGCTTCCGGTGAACCCTCAGGAGGGTGGCCCTGAGGTGGAGACCGTTTCTGAAATTTTTGCTCTCTCTTGGTAATAGGTCGCTGGGTGACCTATTGAGTTCCTAGCGTGGTTCGGGTCGTGGGAAACGACCCCGATGGGTCACGTCCAATTTGAGAGAAGGCTGCACATCGTCATGGAGTTTCGCACCCCCGCCCCCGCTGGGGGGAATAATTTTTTCCGCACGCGGTGGCGCCGCCCTGTCATGCTCTTTGCGGCGGCTGCGGCTCTGCTGTCCAGCTCCGAACTGGAGGCATTCGCTGCGAGCGACAAGATGGATAAGGGTGGCAGGGGCGTCAAGGTCGGCGCTGCCAAAAAGATATCTCCGCCTAAGACGGTGTACAGAGTCGACATCCGGCCGCCGGAGGAAATATTCCGCGAGGGATTCAAAGTGCCCGGTGCCGGTACTAACAATAATCTGCTGGATCATGTATCCGGGAGAAGTACTCGGCAGGCTTCGGGACCACTGGGCGGAACTACGAACTTCGTATCCACGTCCGTCAGTGAGAGGTATGCGGCCAAACAGGGAACCTTCGGTCTTCTGGCGCAGAACCAAAAGGTCTGGGTTTACGCTATCCAGCCTGACCGTAACTTCTACGATGTCCAGGCCAGTCTGGACCCGGCGACCAACCGAATTCCGGAACAGCTCAGAACTCATGTCGAGGGCCCGCGTGCACAGTACGCCTATCAGCAGGAGTGGGCATCGCAAGGTTCCATCCGCCCGGAGTTGGTGCATTCCGCGAATCCGGTCCGGTTGGTCAACAAGGACGCAGTGCCCATCGTGAACGAGACCGTGTTCAACGACGCTTTTCGACCAGGCAAGGGTGCACAGGCGTCTGACACTCCATATGAGATCACCCGCTTGACGGAGGGGGAGGGACTCCTTTCCTGCGCGCAGGGCGGCTCGGGACGGGCCAAACGGTCCGCAGACCCCTGCGAGACGGCAGACGGCGGTGATACCGCGGAGGAAGGCAAGCAGCCGGGTGAGGGCCGGCAGGCGACGGAGTCGGACAGCACCGAGGGGCGGAACCCGCAGGGTGAGGAAGGTCCTGCGGAGGCGGGGAAGCCCGTTGCTGATGAGGAGTGGGTGGCCCGTGTCCAGCGTGAGCGCCTGGCCCGGCACGGCTCGGACGTCGAATACGTCACGTCTGTCGCGGAGCTGGAGAAGAACCCGAAGGCTGTGCTGTCACCGCTGCGTGAGACGAACACGACCCTGAACAAGGCACGGGACAAGCCTCTGACCGCGGCGGAGTACGAGGCATTCGCCTCGAAGGCCGCCGAGGCGATGAGCAAGGACCTGAAGGGGGTGCAGGCGGCAAGCACGGACTCGACAGTGCTCGCCAAGGTGGGGGCCAAGCTCGCCCGCGGCGGGAGCATCGCTGTGAAAGTCGGCAGGCCCGTCCTGAAGAGAAGATTGCTCCGCAGCTCAGCAGCAAGCTCAAGGCCGCAGCCACAACCGAGCAGGCAACGCTCGGCAAGTGGGTCCAGACCGCTGCTCAGGCTATGAGCAAGGTGGCGGACAAGGCGCGTGCCGCTGCCGGCTCCGAGGAGGAGAAGAACCGTATCAGCGCATGCCACGATCGACTCATCCACGAGCTGTCCGATACCCGCCGCCAGCACTCGAGGGAGCGCGTCAAGGCGTACCAGGCCCAGGGGCTGCAGATCGCCCAGCACACTTTCGACGCGACCGCGAAGCCCTCCAAGGACGGCAAGAGCGCCCTCGACGCCTTCAACGAGCACTTCATGAACGCGGTGGCAAAGCCGTACCTGGAGGATCTGAGCCGCAAGCTCACCCTCGATGACGCGAACCTGGAAGGGCTTGCTGGCGCGCCGTCGCTGGACTTGGGCGACCGGGACGGGGAGTACAAGGCGCTTGAGGCCAAACTGAAGGAGGTTCGCGAGAACCTTTCCGGCAATGCCCCCAAGGGACTGCCCTCCGAGAAGGAGATCAAGGAGCACCTGATGAAGCACGGACTGCGGTTCTGACAAGACTCTGACCCGCAAAGCCTCCCGGAGACTGTCGCAGGCCGATCCGTCTGCAACAGTCCCCGGGAACGTCAGAACTCCGCAGATTCGACATGCTGGCACAGTACGTTTCTACGCATGACAGGGCATGGCCTCAGGGCGATGGCAACGCCGAATGGGAGTCTGTGGAAACCTCCGGTTTTTCCGGCAAGGCACTCACCACGGCACAGATTGATGCTGTCACTCGGATCTGCCAATGGGGAATTCGCGAGCATGGCTGGCCGCTCAAGCTGGCCGACAGTCCACAGGACGTCGGTCTTGGCACCCATATCATGGGCGGCGCGAGCTGGGGTGGGCACAGTTGCCCCGGGCCGACCCGCTCAAATCAGAGGCGGACGATCCTGGCCCGGATACGGGAACTGGCGTGACCGTCGGTCAGAGCGGGAAACCCTGCCGCCGGTCCGGCCGGACCGGCGGCAGGCCGTCGATCATCATCCGGTCGTGGCATGCGCCATACCGCCGGGCAGCGCCGACTGCTTCTCCCTGTACAGGCGCCTGCGCATTGCCTTGGCCGGCGGCGTCCAGCGGGTCGCTGCCAGGGGAGGGCGGCTCCCGGGCTTGGGATTGGGAGAGCCCACCAGTAGAGGCCGAAGGACGCCGCCGACCCTTCAGAACCTCCCGCCTCGCGTGCATACTGGGGGCCCGGAAAGTTACCCGAGGTACGCGGCCGACGGTCCGGGATTCTCCTCGGGCGTTACCAGGGCAGAGATCTGACGATACGTCATCCGGTGGGGGCGTCGGAGGAGGCCACCCGAGGCCCTCCTCGGTCGGCACCCATGGGAAACATCGCGCGTGGCCCGAGTTCCACACTTCTCAGGAGCCGTCTTGCACATACCGAAATATGTCACCGCCGTCTGTGCCACCGCCGCGGCGACGGTCTTGGCCACCTCCACGTCCGCGGCCGCGGAGACCGGCCCTGAGCAGGGCAATTTCCTTCCCGCTATGGTCCATTCCATCCTCCACCTCGACATCGATCCGCCGGGCGCCAATGACTGGAACTGCCGTCCCAGCGCCGCCCACCCGCGTCCGGTCGTGCTGGTGCACGGGACCTACGAGAACCGCTACAACAACTGGGCCCGGATGTCACCCGAGTTGAAGGCCCAGGGTTACTGCGTCTACGCCCTCGACTACGGCGACACCGACGACGCCGGAGTGGCTCTCGCTCCCACCGTCAAGGGCTACGGAGACATCAAGCAGTCCTCCAAGGAGCTGGCCGCCTTCGTGGACAAGGTGCTCGCTGCCGGCGGCTCCGGCCAGGTGGACCTTGTCGGCCATTCCCAGGGCGGGACCCTGGCCCGCTGGTATCTCAAGGCCGACGGAGGCGCGAACCCGACCGACCCCTCGAAGAACAAGGTCAAGAAGGTCGTCCAGCTCGGCGCGACCAACCACGGCACCACCATGAGCGGCATCGAGACTCTCGCCGACATGCTCCACATACTGGGCCCCGGGGAGAAGGTCTTGGGGAAGGCGGGCATCCAGCAGTACGAGAAATCCGACTTCATCACGGAGCTCAACGCCGACGGGGACACCGTTCCCGGGATCGACTACGCCGTGATCGGCACGAAGTACGACGAGATCACCACTCCCTGGCAGAGCACGTTCATGACGGCGGGCCCCGGAGCAACGGTGCAGAACATCACCTTGCAGGAGGGCTGCGTCGTCGACTTCTCCGCCCATCTGAGCATGTCGTACAGCCCGCGTGCGATCGGACTGGTCAAGCGGGCCCTGGACCCCTCAGCCCCGGCGGCGCCCTGTGTGCTGAGGGCGCCCGCCTTCTGATTCCGGCCCGAAGGTCCGCCTCGGCCGATCTCGATCGTCAGCCGGCCGCCGGAGGATGCCGGAAAGCAAGGCGGCCGACTCCGCCCTCCAGTTCCGTTACGATCTGGCGGCCGCCATTCTGGACGGTCTTCAATGCCCTGCTTCACCCCAGGGAACTCAACCGTACCTGGCGGTCCGGGTTGTCCTTGTTCGGCCATGATGCTGGCTGTGTCGAAGGGCCCGGGCTGGGTGTTCACTTGGCGTCCCCCGCCCGCTCGGCGGTGTGCGCGGCGCGCAGGACGCGTTCTCCCAGTGTCCTTAGGTGGTCGCCGAGTTCGGGTGGGTCGAGGATGTCGAAGTCGTAGCCGAGGACGGCGACGCGGTAGGCGAGGTATTCGAGGGAGTCGGCGCCGGTGAGCAGGCGGCAGGTGTGGTCGTCGATGGGTTCGATGACGCCGAGGGTGGCGGGGATCCGGTCGGTGACCTGTTCGGCGGGTGCGTGGAGGAGGAGCAGGGCGCGGTGGCCGGCGGTGCCGCTGAGGGTGTTGGCCACCCAGGTGGCTGCGTCGACCCTGTTGGGTAGTTCGCGGGGTGGGACGCGGGTGCCGGTGCGTAGGGGTTGGTGAGGCGGTCGAGGCGGAAGGTGCGCCAGTCGGCGCGGTCGGTGTCGTGGGCGACGAGGTACCAGCGGCGTCCGGCGGCGACGAGGCTGTGGGGCTCGGTCAGGCGGCGGGTTTCCTGTCCGTTGGCGGCGTGGTAGGTGAAGCGGATTTTCTCGTGGGTGACGCAGGCGGCTGCGAGGAGGGTGAGGTGTTCGGCGTCGGCGCTCGGTCCGCCTTGTGGTACGGCGACTGCTGCTTCCTGGAGGACGGTGACGCGTCGGCGCAGGCGGGAGGGGAGGACTTGTTCGAGTTTGGCCAGGGCGCGTACGGAGGTTTCTTCGATGCCGGTGACCGAGCCTGCGGCGGCGGTGCGCAGGCCGATGGCGATGGCGACGGCTTCGTCGTCGTCCAGGAGGAGGGGTGGTATGGCGGTGCCGGCGGTGAGGCGGTAGCCGCCGGTGTTGCCCTGGGTGGCGTGGACGGGGTAGCCGAGCTCGCGCAGGCGGTCGATGTCGCGGCGGATGGTGCGCGGGCTCACTCCGAGACGGTCGGCGAGCTCGTGGCCGGGCCATTCGCGCGGGGACTGCAACAGGGAGAGCAGTCGCAGAAGGCGGGCGGGGGTATCACTCATGCCCGGGAGCATCCCAGTGCAATAGGACATTTTCCGGCCTAAAACCCAAAGTCGAGCCGCTGAACAGCCATTCTGTCCATTAGGTCATTGATTGGCCTATTGGGCCCCTAGTGTCTTTCCGCCACCCGGAGCGGAGCCTCTCTCCGCGCTGCGCTAAGGACCCATCTTCATGCCCATGACCCTCGTCCACCCCGCCGTCGTTCTCCCCGCGGCCGCCTGCAGGCCGCTCCCCACCTCCGCCCTCGTCGCCGGTTCCCTGGCTCCGGACCTGCCCAAACTCCTGCCGCCGCTGGAGACGGCTGTGCGCGGCGCCGGGCTCGCGGACGCCGCGCAGTTCACCCACACCTACCCCGGCGCGGCCACCTTGGGCGCACTGCTCGGCGCGGTTCTGCTGACCCTCTTCCACCTGCTCCTCAAACAGCCTCTGCTCGCCCTTACGCCCGACCGCCTCGGCCGTAAACTCACGGCCCCTGCCGTGGGCTTCCGCTGCGACAGTGTCCCGCGGGCGTTGTGGACGATGCTTGCCCTGGCCCTGGGAGCGGCCAGCCATGTCCTGCTCGACGACCTCACCCATCCCGACCCCCGCCTCGGCCTCCACCGGACGCTCCAGGCCGGGATCACCGTGGTTCTCGCTGCCGTGATGGTGGCCGTGGCCGCCTGGTGGCTCATCCGTCAGCCCACAGGACAGCCGGCGTCTCTGCCGCGTCCGCTGCGGCGCGCCCCGCTGTGGCTCACCCTGGCCGCCCTTCCGGCAGCCGTACTGCTCTGGGGCGCGGTCACCTTCGACCAGGCGTACCAGCCCACCCCCTACCTGCGCCTCCACCACGGTGTGACCCTCGCTCTCCCCGCCTTGGCCGGCCTGGTCACCCTCTATGCCCTTGTCTGGCACGTCCTGCGCCGTACCGGGACGCCCGCCGCCAAACACCGTGCCGCCACGCCCCAGTGACACGGATACGGAAGAAGGCCCGGGGGTCACGCCGATGCGATCGCCGCAGCAGAGCCTTGCCCGGAACGGGGGAAGGGTGCCCGAGACAAGGCGCGGACCTTCCGCAAAAGGCGGCTGCTCGGTCCCGTGGCGCCCACGGCTGATGGTGCGCGGGCCGTATCGAGGCACTCGGCGCGCATGCCCGGGAGCATCCCACCCCGATAGGACATTTCCCGGCCTAAAACCGCGATGCGAGTCGCTGAACAGTCATTTTGCCCAATAGGTCATGAATTGGCCTATTGGTTTCCTATGGTCGTTCCATACCCCCGGAAAGGCCCATCCGGCCCGTACCGGTTCCCCGGGATTCACCCGGATCCCCCCCGACACCACCAGGAGCCCGTCATGGCCGAGCAGACCCTGTTCACCACCCCGATGATCTACTGCGACAACGCGCTCGACGCCCTCGCCTTCTACGCGGACGCCCTCGGCGCCGAGGAGCTCACCGAGCGCCGCATGCTGGCCGCGCACCTGCCCGGCCTGGCGGACGTCCCGGGCATGGACCGTACCGTCGTCTACTCCGCGCTGCGCTTCCCCGACGGCAGTGGCCTCAACGTCGCCGACCGCTTCGGCGACCCGACCGCCCTCGGCGGCCCGGTCACCGGCAACAACCTCCACATCGGCCTCCAGCACACCGACCTCGCCGAGCAGAAGGCGGCGTTCGGCAAGCTCGCGGAGGGCGGCACCGTGTACGAGGCGCTGGAGCCCAAGCCCTGGGGCGCGGTCTACGGCATCGTCCAGGACCGCTTCGGCGTGATCTGGGAGATGAACTGCTGCACCGGCTGAGCCCGTCGACGCGCGGGGACTGAGGTCCCCGCGCCCGCGCAGCCGTAAGCGTCACCCCTTCAGGAGCACCTCGATGAATTCCCCTGCCACTTCCCACGCACCCCCTGACCCCCGCCGCTGGCTCGCCCTGACCGCGCTGCTGGCCGGCACGCTGATGGACGTCATCGACGTGACGATCGTCAATGTCGCCATCCCGCACCTCCAGGAGGACCTCGGCGCCTCCTACACCGCCGTGCAGTGGACGGTCGCCGGCTACGCACTCACCTTCGCGCTGCTGCTGATCACCGGCGGGCGGCTCGGCGACATCTTCGGCCGCAAGCGACTGTTCCTGCTGGGCATCGCCGGGTTCACCGCGGCCTCGCTGCTGTGCGGTCTGGCCGTCAATGCGCCGATGCTCATCGCCTCCCGCGTCGCGCAGGGCGCGATGGCGGGGCTGATGGTGCCGCAGGTCCTGGCGACCGTGCACGTCGCTTTCCCCAAGGGTGAGCGGGCCAAGGTCTTCGGTATCCACGGCGCGATCACCGCCGTCGGCACCATCCTGGGCCCTGTCCTGGGCGGCTTCCTCGTCCAGGCCGACCTGTTCGGCCTGTCCTGGCGGCCGATCTTCCTGATCAACCTGCCCATCGGCCTGGCAGCCCTGATCATCGCCGCCCGCGCGATGGGCGAGTCGAAGGCCGAACGGGCGCCACGTGTGGACCTCGTCGGCATGGGCCTGGCGGCGCTGGGCCTGCTGATGGTCATCTACCCGCTCACCGAGGGCCGTTCGCTGGGCTGGCCGGCCTGGACCTTTGTGATGGCGGCCGCTGGCGTCTGCGTGCTCGCTGTGTTCGTCGCCCACCAGCGGGCCAAGACCGCCTGTGACGACAGCCCGTTGATGCCCACCGGCCTCTTCACGGCCCGCGGCTTCAGCGCCGGGATCGGCGTGCAACTGCTGATCACGCTCAGTCTGAGCGTGTTCTTCCTGGCCTGGATGCTCTACCTTCAGATCGGCCTCGGCTACAGCGCCCTGCGCGCGGGCCTGGCCGGACTGCCCTTTTCCGCCGCCGTCATGATCGGCGCCGGGCTGGCCATGGGCGCGCTCGTGCCGAGGTTCGGCCGTACGGTCCTGCAGGCCGGCGCCGTCCTGATGGTCGTGGGGCTGTTGCTGTTCGCCTGGCAGACCGGTGCGGCGGGACCCTCGATCGGTTACTGGCAGATGGCCTGGCCCATGGCCGTCTTCGGCCTTGGCATGGGAATGATCGTCGCCCCGCTCACCGACACCGTCCTGACCGATGTCCCCGCCCGTGACGCGGGCTCCGCCTCCGGCGTGTCCGCCACGGCCGGGCAGCTCGGCAGCGCCTTCGGCGCGGCCCTGGTCGCGGTCGTCTTCTTCGGGCTGCTCGGCGGCCACACCGCGAACGGCGAAGTCACCGACCGGCTCCGGACGGACTTGGCCGCCACGTCGCTGAGCACCGAACAAGCCGACCGTACGGTGACCGCGTTCACGGTGTGCCACCGGGACCGCGCCTCCCAGACCGACCCCGCCAGCACACCGGCCAGCTGCACCGCTCCCGTCCTGGCCTCCGCGCAGACGGACCCGCGCGCCGCGGACGCCCTTCGGCAGGCCGGAGCTCGGGCCAATGCCCACACGTACACCGACACGGTCGGCGAGACGGTCCTGTACGTCGCCGGGCTCGTCACCGTCGCCCTCCTGCTGATGTTCGCCCTGCCCCGCAAGGTCCGCCCCGCAGAGCCGGGTGTGGACCAGGAGGAGACCCCCGCGCCCGCCGTCACCACGGCCTGACGCCCCGCATCACGAAAGGAATTCCGTCATGAGCTTCATATCTCCTGGTTCCGTCGTCTGGTTCGAGATCGGCACCGCCGACACCGCCGCCGTGCGGGACTTCTACGGCCCCCTGCTCGGCTGGACCTTCGAGACCGACCACGACTCCTCCACCGACGGACGCGTCTACACCCGCGTCATCGCCCCGGGCGCACCCTGGCCCATGGGCGCGATCGAGCAGGGCGGCACCGGCGGCGAGGTCATCAACCTCTCCGTCCTGTCCGCCGACGTCGAGCGCCTGGAGAAGCTGGGCGCGACCGTCGTCGTCCCGCCCACCGCGGTCGGCGACGTCACCGTCTTCGCCCGGCTCCGCGACCCGCTCGGCAACGCCTTCGCCCTCTTCTCCCGCACCACCTCGCAGAAGCTGGAAGAGAGAGCGGCGTCGACGGAGGAGCACATCGAGCAGGCCGCCCACGCGCCTGCCCCGGGCAGCTTCGCCTGGTTCGAGATCGGCACCACCGATCCGCAGGCCACCCGCGAGTTCTACGAGGCCGCGTTCGGCTGGCGGTTCGAGAAGGACGACAGTGCGGGCGGCAAACCGTACTTCAACGTCTTCACGGGAAACCCGTTCCCCTCGGGCGGCATGTACGACCACTCCTCCGGCCCGGGCGGCGCCGACTACGTGATGCCGTCCTTCCTGGTCACCGATGTTCCCGCCACGGTCACCGAGGCCACGGCCGGCGGCGCCGCGGTCGAGCACGGCCCGGACGGCAACCCCGACGGGCTCGTCTTCGCCCGGCTGAAGGACCCCGACGGCAACCGCTTCGGCCTCTTCGCCATGCCCGCCGCGCCCGTACAGGGCTGACCATCGTGTCCCCGGGGGGCGGGTGCCCGGCCGTCACCGCCCGGGCACCCGCCCCCCCCGGGACATCGACAACCGTCGGATACGGATCGGAAGGTTACGGAATGCCGGCCATGACTCCCACGGCGGGAGAGACCGCCGTTGCACGGACATCGGCATCACCACGCGGCGCCGCCGTGCGGGTCCCCGTCCTGCTCGGCCGGGGCGCCGGGGAACGCGTACGGGGCCTGCTCGCGCTACTCCCCGCCACTGCCTTGCTGTACGCCTTCGGCCTGGCTCAGGACCTGGCCATGACCTGAGCCGGGCCTCGGGGACGTCAGCTGCGTGCGGCCCCGTTCAGGTCCTGCCGCAGCGCCCGTGCGGTGTGGGACGTGCGGTGCTTGAGCAACTGGGCGGGGGTTCCGGTGAACAGGACCTGTCCGCCGTGCCGTCCGCCCTCCGGGCCCATGTCGAGGACCCGGTCGGCGCGCTTGACGATGTCGAGGTTGTGCTCGATGACGATGACGGTGTTGCCGTCGTCGACGAGGCGGTCCAGCAGCCGCTGGAGGGTTTCGATGTCCGCCATGTGCAGGCCGGTGGTGGGCTCGTCCATCACGTAGACGCCGCTGCGGCTGCCGAGATGCCCGGCGAGCTTGAGCCGTTGGCGTTCGCCTCCGGACAGGGTCGACAGGGGCTGACCGAGCGTGAGGTAGCCCAGCCCGACCTCCACGAGGGTCTCCAGCGCGGTCCGCACGCTGTTCTCTCCCCGGCCGGTGAAGAACGCGCAGGCTTCCTCGGCGGTCAGTGCGAGGACGTCGGTGACGGTCTTGCCGCGCAGGGTGTGGGCGAGGGCCTCGGCACTGTAGCGCAGGCCACGGCAGGTCTCGCAGACGGTGGTGACCGGGTCGGCGAAGGCCATGTCCGCCGTGACGCTGCCCTTCCCGCCGCACGCGGGGCACGCGCCGGTCGAGTTGAAGCTGAACAGCCCGGCGGGCACGCCGTTGGCCTCGGCGAAGAGCTTGCGCACCGTATCCATGATGCCCAGCCAGGTGGCGGGAGTGGAACGGGAATTGACTCCTATGGGGCTCTGGTCGATGACGACGGCCTCGGGGTGCTGTTCGGTGAACACCTCGGATATCAGGGTGGACTTGCCGGAGCCCGCCACGCCCGTCACCGCGACCAGCACTCCGGTGGGAATGTCCACACAGACGTCCTTGAGGTTGTGCCGGCTCGCGCCGGTGACGGCCAGGTGCCCGGTGGGAGTACGGACCTCCGTCTTCAGCGGCAGTGTGCGGCCCAGATGCCGGCCGGTGAGCGTACCGGCCTTGCGCAGCCGGGCCACGCTCCCCTCGAAGACCACCTGCCCGCCGTGCGTCCCCGCGCCGGGCCCCATGTCGACGACGTGGTCGGCCAGGGCGATGACGTCCCGGTCGTGCTCGACGATCAGCAGCGTGTTGCCCTGGTCCCGCAGCTGCGTCAGCAGCCGCCCCACCCGGTTCACGTCGCGCGGGTGCAGGCCGGTGGAGGGTTCGTCGAAGATGTACGTCATGCCGGTGAGGCTGGAGCCGAGGTTGCGTACGATCTTCAGCCGCTGCCCCTCGCCGCCCGACAGGGAGGCCGTCTCCCGGCCCAGGTGCAGATAGCCCAGCCCGATGTCCTCGATGCGCCGCAGTCCCTCGATCGCCGCCTTCGCGATCGGGGTGCCCAGCGGGTGGTCGATCTTCTCCAGGACACCGATCAGATCGGTGATCTCCATGGCCATGTGGTCGGCGATGTTCAGCCCGTCGATCCTCGTCTTCAGGGCGGCTGCGTTCAGCCGGGCACCGTGACAGTCCGGGCACTCGGCATCGGCGGTGAACTCCTCCACCGCGTCCCGGGTCCGCTTCGACAGCGTGGACAGGTCGCGGTTGAGGTAGAGCCGGTTGAACCGGTCGACGATGCCCTCGTAGACGACGTTCTGGGTGCCCTTGCGGGTGGCGAGCTCGATCCTCACCTCGCCGTCCGCGCCGCCGTGGAGCAGCGTCCGCCACTCCCTCCTCGTGTACGAGCGCAGCGGCTTGTCGTTGTCGAACAGCCCGGAGCGGGTGAACAGCGTCCACTGCACACCACCGACATTGAACAGCGGGAACAGCAGGGCCCCGGTGTTGAGGGACTTGCCGGTGTCGAAGAACCGGTCGAGGTCGAGCTGGACGGTACGGCCGAGCCCCTGACAGGTGGGGCAGGCCCCGGAGGGGTCGTTGAAGGAGTACGCCGTCGACATGCCCGCGGACGGCGTGCCCGCGCGGGAGAACAGCAGCCGGACGAGCGAGGCGATGTCCGTCATCGTGCCGACGGTCGAGCGGCTCCCACCGCCGAGGGGCCTCTGGTCCACCACGATCGCGGGAGAAAGGTTGCCGATGCCGTCGGCCTCGGGCTTCTCGTACTTCGGCAGGCGGTTGCGGACGAAGGCGGGGAAGGTCTCGTTGAGCTGCCGCTGGGACTCGACGGCGATCGTGTCGAAGACCACCGAGGACTTTCCCGAACCGGACACCCCTGTGAACACCGTGATTACCCCCTTGGGGATGGCCAGGCAGACGTCCTTGAGGTTGTGCGCACGGGCGCGGGTGATGACGATGCCGTGCTCGTCGGGGGAGGGCTTGTTGCTCATGAGGGGCTCCTGGCAGGCGGTGCGGCCCCGGACCGGGCGGCGCCGGTCCGGGAAGAGGGGTCAGGGCCGGGTGAGTGCCCGGTCGATGTCGAGTGCCAGGCGCAGCGTCTCGGTGGCCGTGCGCGGGGTGAGGAGAGCGTCCTCGGTGCCCTTCGTGACGCAGTCCAGGACGTGGTCGATCGCCGTGGCGTAGTTGTCGGCGGGGGTGAGGGTGATCTCGCGGGAGCCGGCGGCGGTGTACTCGGTCAGGCTCATGACCGGGCCGGTGCGCTCGAAAGGCCGCTCGTGCAGTTCGAGGACGCCGTCGGTGAACGTGGCCTCGAAGCCGTGGGTGACGCCGTACGAGGCCGGGACCATCGACGAGGCGGTGTACTCCACGACCACGTCGTCGTACCGCAGCACCGTCTCCGCTGCGGCCCGCCCGTCGCCCGTGTCGATTCCGGCGGCGTGGATCGTGTGCGGCAGGCCGAGGGCGGCGACGGTGTAGTCCAGGTCGGAGAGCATCACCTCCAGCGCGAGCTTGCCCAGCCCCAGGTCGACCGGGCCCCAGACCGGGCCGGCCTTGCGGTACGAGCGCAGGGTGCGCAGCGCGCCGAGCGAGCCGTCCTCGATCACCCGGCGCAGATGCCGCACGGCCGGGTGCATACGCATGAACATGTCGATGAACACCCTCTTGTCGCTCGCCTCGGCGGCGCGGGTGATCTCCTCGGCCTCGGCGACCGTGGGAGCGATGGGCAGCTCGCACAGCACGTGCTTGCCTGCCGCCAGTGCCCGCAGGATGTGTTCCTTGTGCAGGGCGGTCGGCAGGCACACGTCCACCAGATCGACGTCCGGGTCGGCGTAGATCGCGTCCGCGTCCGTGGTGGTGGCGAAGCCGAAGTCCTGGGCGAACATCGCGAGCTTCCCGGGGCTGCGCCCGTAGACCACGACCTCGGTGTCGGGACGCGCGGCGTAGACGCCGGCGTGGGCGACGGCGAATCCGGTCCCCAGTAGTCCGATCTTCATGGCGATACATCTCCTCGGCGATACGGGAGGGAATGATCTGATTCATCCCCTCGGGCGTATCCCACGCTAGGAGCCTTTTAGGACACGACTCGTCCGCATATGGAGCCACAGTGGAGGTATGACGACCGACATGCCCGCCCGGATGCTCCGCCTGCTCGCCCTCCTCCAGACCCGCCGCGAATGGGCCGGTACGGAGCTCGCCGACCGGCTCGGCGTCACCACCCGCACCCTCCGCCGCGACATCGACCGCCTGCGCGAACTCGGCTATCCCGTCGAGGGCACCACCGGCCGCGCCGGCGGATACCGCCTCGCCGCCGGCACCGCCATGCCACCCCTGCTCCTGGACGACGACGAAGCCGTCGCCATCGCCGTCGCCCTGCGCACCGCCACCACCGACATCACCGGCATCGAGGAAACCGCCCTACGCGCCCTCGCCAAGCTCGAACAGGTCCTCCCCACCCGGCTGCGCACCCACGTCGCGGCCCTCCAGCAGGCCACGACCGCCCCCGTCGCCTACGGCGTCGCGGCCCGCGCCCAGGCCGACCCGGCCGCGCTGGCCCTGCTGGCCGCCGCCTGCCGCGACCGTGAGATCGTCACCTTCGGCTACACCACCCGCCATGGCACGCCCGGCCCCCGCCGCGCCGAACCCCACAGCCTCGTCCCCGCGGCAGGCCGCTGGTACCTCGTCGCCTACGACACCCACAAGGACGACTGGCGTACCTACCGCCTCGACCGCATCACCGACCCCACCCCCACCGGCCACCGGGTCCCGCCCCGCGAACTGCCCGCACCCGACCCCGCCGCCTACCTCGCCGCGAAGATCGCCACCGCACCCGCCCGCTACCGCGCCGTCGCCACCGTCGCCGCCTCCGCGGCCACCGCCCTCGCCCGCACCCAGGGCCTGCCCGAACGCGTCACACCTCTCACTGCCGAGACCTGTGCGGTCGACCTCTCCGGCGACTCCCTCCACCGCATCGCCCAACTCCTCGCCGCACTCGGCGAAGTCACCGCAGTCGAGGCCGACCCCGAAGTCCTCACCCACCTGCGGACCGTGGCGCGGAGCACTCTGCGACTCACAGAGCACAGCAGTGATTCGGGCCCACCCCGGGCCGAAAAAGCTGAGTAAATGCAGGGGAATTGACCGAGGGAACGCATTGCAGTGCGGCGGAAACAGATGCCGAGCCACCGTGCACCCGTAGAACCGATGATGCGCCACCCGTTCAATGGGACACCCCCTGTCCTATTGCGATCGTAGTGTCGATCTCGATTCCGGCGGCCTTGCTCGGCTTCACCGTCGACCAGGTCTCACGAGCCGAACAGTCATCAGAAACAAGGAGACTTGTGTCCAAGCAGACAACCAGCCGTAAGGTCCGGACGGGCGCCCGCGCCGCCCGCGCAGCCGTTGCTCTCGGCGCGGGTGCGTTCATCACCGTCCTCGTCGCCGGCGTCGCTCAGGCGGCGTCCGAGCCCGTAATCAGGCCCGCCTCCGAGCGCACCGCACCGGCCAAGCTCTCGACCGATCGGAAGGCCCTGATCGAACAGACCGAGAAGCACTTGGGCAAGGCCAAGTCGGAGCTCGCGCGCATCCAGAAGGGAATCCGCAACGGCACCTACGATGCGAAGCAATACGCGCTCGCGCTCGAAATGTACGGGAAGGACGTCATCGGACTGAGCCTGAAGTACGACGAGCTCAGGGAAGGAAAGCCCTGGGGCACCTCCGAACTCGGCCGTACGCAGGAAAGGCTGGCGAAGGCTGAGTCGGAGCTCGCGCGGATTCAGAAGGGGATCCGCAACGGCACCTACGATGCGAACCGTTACGCGCTCGCGCTTGAGATGCACGAGAAGGACGTCATCGGCCTCACCTACAAAATCGACGACATCGCGACTGGCGGGCTCAAGCGCTGACAACGCGCCTGCCTGAACGCACGCCCGGAGGGCACGGGCAACTCTGCCGCTGGGGGCGGGGCGGGGCGACCGCACGGCGCCGCTCCGCCCCGCCCCCAGCGGGCACGTTGAGTTCGCAGCCTCCACGCATGTTCTACTTCCGCGACGTGGACGGCTACGTCATCGGCGTCAATGACAAGACCGCTCTCCAAGCCGGCGACCTCGGTAAATACGCCTGACCGGGCAAAAAGCCCGGCAGACGCTTACCCACGGCGGCCCGTGGCCTGGTGCCGGATGGTGCGGGCACAGCGGTCATCAAGGGGAGGACGGCAGTGTGGAGGGCGGCCGGCGGGACCGCGTTCCGATCGCCGCTCCAGGTCACGAGGCGACGGCCGCAGCAAGAGGGGGTGTGGTCACTTGCGGCGACCGTGGACGCCTGTTCCCCGCAGGGGTTACTGCCCGCCGAGGTAGTCGGTCTGCGAGGCGATCCGGCCCCCGCGCAGGTGCAGGATGGTGCAGAAGGTGGCGGTGACCGGCTGTCCGGCCGGGGGCAGGGCGGGGTGGGCTCCGGAGCTGGTGCCCGCGAAGTCGGTTTCGATGGCGATGGCGTCGCCTTCGGCGATGACCCGCTTGAGCGTCAGGGTCCGGTCCGGAACGGCGCCCGCGTACTCCCGGATGTGGTCCACGAAGGCGTCGCGGCCGGTGAAGGCGAGCTGGAAGGCTCCGCAGGTGTAGACGACATCGTCGGTGAGCACTGCCCCGAACCGGTCGAAGTCCTGCTGGTTGTAGGCGTCCACCCACTCGTGAACGAGTTCGTTGACGTCGGTGCTGGTGCTCATGACTGTCGGCCTTTCCGTGCCTCGTGAAGTCGTCAGCAGAAGATTGACACCGATATAGGGCTATTCATGTCCTATATTCCTGGAGTCGCTAATTGATCGGATATAGGACGTGTCCCGTCCTATATGGAATGCATGCTTCCGTTGTGACTTCTCAGGGCACCACCAGGATCACGGGCGGGAGCACGGCTATGGGCGAGGCAAAGCCGCTGGCGGGGAAGGTGGCGCTGATCGCGGGGGCGACCCGGGGTGCGGGCCGGGCCATGGCCGTCGAGCTCGGCCGGGCCGGGGCCACCGTGTACGTCACCGGCCGCACCACGCACGGCGGGGCGAGCGAGACGGGCCGCCCGGCGGAGACCATCGAGCAGACCGCCGACCTGGTCACCGCCACCGGCGGCCGGGGCATCGCGGTCGTGGTCGACAAGCCGCTACGCCCTGCCGCTGATGATCCGGCAGCCGGGTGGGCTGGTGGTGGAGATGACGGACGGCACGGAGGAGTTCAACCGCCGCTACCGCGCGCCGTTCTACTACGACCTGGCCAAGTACGCGCCGATCCGGATGGCGAAGGCCCTGGCGGAGGAGGCCGGCGAGTACGGCTGCACGGCCCCCGACCCCGCCGACTACCGCTGACCACCACGCGGGCCCCGGGCCCCGGGCTCCGAGGCCCGCGCCTGACCGCAATGCGAAGGAGGCGTCGCCCATGACTCCGGCGGATATCGCGGCGTTCGCCATGGGCCTGCCCGAAGCGACGGAGGGCGAACCCGGGCCGGGGATGACCCTGTTCAAGGTCGGCGGCAAGATCTTCGCCATCCTGACCGAGGCCAACGCCTCGCGTCCCGAGCAGGTGACGCTCAAAAGCGACCCCGAGACCGCCCTGCACCTGCGCGAGCAGTACCCAGCGGTCGGCCCCGGCTTCTACGCGCGCCTGCGGCACTGGAACACCGTGGCCCTGGACGGCACCGTGCCCACCGACGAACTCACCGACATGATCGAACACTCCTGGGAACGCGTCGTCGCCGGCCTGCCCCGCACCACCCGCGACCGCCTGCAAGCACTTCACGACCACGGGTACTGATCTTTCCCGCCTGCTGGATGAGAGGTGGACGCGCAAACAGCAACGGCCCCTCGAACCGCACCGCCCGCCCGTCCGTCAGCGGGGGCCGCGGCCCGGACCCGTCCAGCGCGACGTACGCGCTGACCCCGACCCGGCAGGTGGCCCCTGGGTCAAGACCGCGGCGCGACCACCCTTGAGAACAGCGCGGTGGCGGATCGGTGCCCGTCATTCAGCGCCAGGCACTCAACGGCGAGACAGCACGACGGAACACGACGGAAGAGGCCACCCGACCCGCGTGGCTATGAACCCGCGCCACCGACGGGCGTCGCCATGCCGGCCGTTGTCTCAAGCGCCATGCGGCCCGGGACGCCTTCCACCTGGTCAGACAGCTACGCCAGGACCCCGCTCATAGGGGCTGTCGTGACAGATGAGAGGGTCTGGCGGGTGAGTGAGACACCGGCGAACACCCTCCAATACCGCTCTGACGGGCCGGAAGACGCCCCGGTCCTGGTCCTGGGCCCGGCGCTGGGCGCCACATGGCATGTGTGGGACCGGCAGATACCGGAGCTCACCCGCCACTGGCGCGTACTCCGCTTCGACCTGCCCGGTCACGGCGGGGCACCCGCCGAGCCCGCACCGACCGTCGGTGAGCTCACCGACCGGCTCCTCGCCACCCTCGACGGCCTCGGCGTCGGGAGCTTCGGCTACGCGGGCTGTTCCATAGGCGGCGCGGTCGGCGCCGACCTCGCCCTGCGTCATCCGCACCGGCTCGCCTCGCTGGCCCTCGTCGCCACCTCCGCCCGGTTCGGCACCCCGGACTCCTGGCGGCAGCGCGGCGAGGGTGTCCGCGCCGCGGGTCTCGACCCCGTCGCCCGGGCCGCGCCCGAGCACTGGTTCACCCAGAACTTCGCGGGCGCCCAGCCGGCCATCGTCGACTGGGCCGTGCAGATGGTCGGTACCACCGACCCCGGTTGCTACGTCGCCGCGTGCGACGCCCTCGCCGCGTTCGACGCCCGGGAGGGGCTGGGCCGGATCAGCGTGCCCACCCTCGTGCTCGTCGGTGCCGAGGACCAGGTGACACCGCCCGCCGACGCCCGCGTCCTGGTCGCCTCGATCCACGACGCGCGGCTCGCCGTCGTCCCCGGGGCCTCACACCTCGCTCCGGTCGAGCAGCCCTCCGCCGTCACCGACCTGCTCGTACGCCACTTCACCTCGGCCTGGCAGGCCACCGCCCCGCAGACGCCGCCGGGCGGGACCGCCGCCGGGCCGGCGCCCGCGCCCGAGCCGGCGCCCGCCCCGCGGCCTCCGCCATGCCCGCCCCCGGCGTCCCCGGTGGCCAGGTCGGCCCCGGCCTCCCCGGCGGGATGTTCGCCCCCACGCCGTCGGCCACCCCCAGCCCGTACGCGACGAGCCCGGCCGGTCCGCACGCGCCGGCCGCCGCGCCCCCCGTCACCCCCGCCTCGCCCGCCTCGTTCCCCGGCTTCGGCCCGCCCCCCACCGTCGACCCCGCGCCCGCGCCCGCCACGGACGCCCACGACGAGGGCGTCCGCGTCCGCCGCGAGGTCCTCGGCGACGGCCCCGCGGCCGCCGACGCCACCGGCGACTTCCACGACTTCGTCACCCGCTACGCCTGGGGCGGCGTCTGGGCCCGGCCCGGCCTCGACCGCCGCAGCCGCTCGCTCGTCACCCTGACCGCCCTCACCGCCGGCGGCCACCTCGACGACCTGGCCGCGCACACCCGCGCCGCGCTCCGCAACGGCCTCACCGCCGAGGAGATCGAGGAAACGTTGCTGCACACCGCCGTCTACTGCGGTGTCCCGGCCGCGAGCGCCGCCTTCTCGGTCGCGCGGCGCGTCATCTCCGAGGAGAGCGGACCGGGCGCGGCCGGGGCGTAGCAGTATGGGGATCATGAAGCTGACCAAGCAGAGCCACGCGTGCGTCCGCCTGGAGAAGGACGGCCGCACGCTCGTCATCGACCCCGGCGCCTTCAGCGAGGAGGACGCCGCGCTCGGCGCGGATGCCGTGCTGGTCACCCATGAGCACCCGGACCACTTCGACGTCGGCCGGCTGCGGGCCGCCCTCGACGCCGACCCGGCCGCCGAGCTGTGGACCCTGCGCAGCGTCGCGGAACAGGTGTCCGCGGCCTTCCCCGGCCGGGTGCACACCGTCGGCGAGGGCGACGCCTTCACGGCCGCGGGCTTCGACGTCCAGGTGCACGGCCAGCTGCACGCGGTGATCCACCCGGACATCCCGAGGGTCACCAACGTCGGCTATCTCGTGGACGGCGCGGTCTTCCACCCCGGCGACGCGCTGACCCTTCCCGGGCAGCCGGTCGACACGCTGATGGTGCCGGTCATGGCCCCCTGGAACAAGGTCGGCGAGATCATCGACTATCTGCGCGAGGTCCGGCCCCGGCGGGCGATCGACATCCACGACGCGCTCCTCACGGACCTCGCCCGGCCGGTCTACGACCGGATGCTGGGCCCCGCCGGACCGGGCGTCGGTACCGACCACTCCCGGCTGGCGCCGGGTGAGAGCGTAGAGCTCTGATGTCGGACCCGGCCGTTAGGGTGGGGGCCATGCGCATCGCCACCTGGAACGTGAACTCGATCACCGCACGCCTCCCGAGGCTGCTGGCCTGGCTGGAGAGCAGCGGCACCGACGTGCTGTGCATACAGGAGACGAAGTGCGCCGAGGACGCCTTCCCGTTCGAGGCCCTGCGCGAGCTCGGCTACGAGTCGGCGGTCAACGCCACCGGCCGGTGGAACGGCGTCGCCCTGGTCTCCCGCGTCGGCCTCGACGACGTCGTCAAGGGCCTGCCCGGCGGGCCCGACTACGAGGACGGCCAGGAGCCCCGCGCGATCTCGGCCACCTGTGGCGGCGTCCGCCTCTGGTCGGTCTATGTGCCCAACGGCCGGGAGGTCGGCCACGACCACTACGCCTACAAGCTCCGCTGGCTGGAGGCGCTGCGCGACGCCGTCACCGCCGACGCCGAGGGCGAGCGGCCGTTCGCCGTCCTCGGTGACTACAACATCGCCCCGACCGACGAGGACGTCTTCGACCCGGCGGTCTTCGAGGGCGCCACGCACGTCACCCCCGCCGAGCGCGCGGCCCTCGCGGCCCTGCGCGACACCGGCCTGTCCGACGTCGTGCCCCGCCCCCTGAAGTACGACCACCCGTACACCTACTGGGACTACCGCCAGCTGTCCTTCCCGAAGAACAAGGGCATGCGCATCGACCTGGTCTACGGCAACGCCCCCTTCGCCAAGGCGAAGCGGGACGCCTTCGTGGACCGCGAGGAGCGCAAGGGCAAGGGCGCCTCGGACCACGCCCCGGTCGTCGTCGACCTGGAGGTGTGAGCCCGGGGCGCCCCGCCCCGCCGGTCACGGCCGGGCCGGCGCGAGGCCGGCCCGGCCGGATCAGACGAGGTCGCGCAGGGCGATCGAGTCGCTGAAGGCGCGCATGCCCGCGTCGTTGGGGTGCAGGTGGTCCCCGCCGTCGTAGGCCGGGAGCATCCGCTCGGGGTGCTCCGGGTCGCGGATGGCGGCGTCGAAGTCGAACACGGCGTCGTACGTCCCGGCGTTCCGCCGGATGTGCGCGTTGATGGCGGTGCGCTGCGCCTCGGCCGTCTCCGTGCAGTCGTAGAACCCGCCGCACGGCGCGATGGTCGCGGCGACCACCCGCATGCCGCGCTCGTGCGCCCGCGCCGCGATCGACCGCAGTTCGGCGATCACCTGCGCGGCCGTGGTCCCGGAGCGGATGTCGTTGACGCCCTCGAAGACGACGACCGTGCGGGCCGACGTCTGCGCCAGCACGTCCCGCTCCAGCCGGTGCCCGGCGCTGACCCCGCTCATGATGGTGCTGGTCCCGTCGCCCGGATAGCGGTCGGTCACCACCCGGTTGCCGGAGATCCCGTGGTTGAGCACCCCGAACCGGGGCACCGCGTGCTGCCCGCGCAGCCGCCGCGCGAGCAGGTCCGGCCAGCGCCCGTTGGCCCCCGGCGTCGAGCGCTCGCCGTCGGTGATCGAGTCGCCGAGCGTCACCACGGAGCCCGGCCCGCCGGTGACGTCCACGCCCGTCAGCAGCGGCCAGCGGTCGAGCGTCCCGGTGTACGCGCCGGCCCCCTGCTCGGCCGTGCGGTCACCGCCGCCGTCGGCCGTCAGATAGGACACCTGGGCGGTGTAGCTGTGCACGGGCACCGCCTTAACGGTCCCCGGCAGATGGATGCTCACCAGCAGATTGGCGTCCTCCGGCACCCGGAACCCCAGCGGGTCGCTGAACATCTGGGCCCCCGCCGGAATGTCCGTACCCGCCCCGCCGCCGAAGGTCAGTGCCCTGGGCCGGCCGGCCGCCGCCGCGCCCTTGCGCTGGACGGCCACCGTGGCGTGCCCGATCCTGACCGGACGCGGCGCGAAGGTGTTCTCGAACCGGAGCCTGGTCACCGGCCCGCCCGCGCTGCTGTGCACCACCAGCCGCAGCGTCCGGTCGGTCCAGGACACGGCCGCGTAACCCGAAGGGGACGCCGCCCAGCTTCCGGTCCACCCGTACGTGGGACCCCGCAGTGCCATCGAGAACACGTGCAGGTCGGTGTCCGGACCGGGGTCGTCGGGCAGGGTCACCGACGCCACCTCCCGGTCGGGCGCGACCGGCACGGTCACCGCGTAGAGCCGGGTGGTCTCCGCGCGCGGTCCGCCCGGGGTGCGCAGCCGGGGCAGGCCGACGGCCTTGGTCGTCAGCGGTCCGCGCCGCCAGTCGGGGGCGGTCAGCCGGTACGTGGCCCGGGAGCCGTCGCGGTAGCGGATGACGCCGGTCCCGGTGACGTCCGGGCCCGGCGCGCCCTTGGTGGTCCCCGCGACGAGGAAGGAGAGGGCCTCGCCGCGGCCGCCGAGCCGGACCGACTGGCCCGCCGCCCGGACGTTGTCGGGGCGGCCGGGCGCCGAGCGGGGCCAGGTCAGCCGGGTCCGGTCGATGGTCAGCACGCGGCCCGGGGTCCAGCCCGCGGCGCCGAGGTCCTGGGCGGACAGGGAATTGCCCGCTCCGTCGAAGTCGCCCTCGCCGGGGCGGGCGTCGCCGCCGGCCGCCGTGTTGTCGAAGAGCCGCTCCAGGGGGAGCGGCTCCCCGCCGGGCCGGGGCGGCGCGGCGAGCGCCGGGGTGGTCGCGGCGACCACGGCGCACGCCGCGCCCGCCGCGACGGCGCCGGCCACCGTCCAGCGTCCGTGCCGTCTGTGAGGTCTGCCGCCGAGCTGCGTTCTCAGGCGCATGTGTCTCATGCCTCCCAGCTTTCCCCGCTGCGAATGTGGCGGGATGAAGCTAGGGAGACGTCAGGGCAACGTCAAGGAGGCCATCCGGTCACGCCGGGAGCCGCGCGCCTGTGGTGGGGCCATCCGTGTCGGTGCGATCCTGGCCGGTATGAACATTCCCTTCTTGGACGGTTGGCGCAAGCGGCACGGCCCTGCGCACGGGGTGGCGCTGGCGGACGGGGCCGACAGGGACCCGGAGGGGCTCGCCGAGCTGCTCTCGGAGTGCGAACTGCTGCGCGACCAGGCACAGTCGGCGGGCGTCGCGCTCGACGACACCCCGGCCTCCCTGGAGGCGCTCGACCAGCTCCAGCCGCGCTGGCGGGACGACCCGGAGCTGCTGCCCTGGCTCGGCAACGACGCGGGTCTGTACCTGGGCACGGTCGTGGTCCGTACGGTCCCGGGCGCGGGCTGGTGGATCTGGCCCAACGGCCAGCCGGTGGTGCGGCTCGCCAACGGGCGGGAGATCGATGTGGTCGAGGCGGGGCAGGCGTGGGCGGCCGACGGGGCGCCGGAGCTCTCCCAGCTGTACGCGGAGCTCGCCGAGAACTGAGGCGGTGACGGGGGCCGGGCCCCGGGAGGGGCCGGAGCGCGACGGGCGGGAGAGACGGGGGAGAGCGCGGAGGCGGGCAGGGGAGGCCGGAGGGTCAGCTGGTGAAGGGAATGTCGTACTCCAGCCGCCAGCGGTCGGCCCGTACGACGATGTCGGAGGTCTCCACCGCCCGGCCGTCGCCGTCGAAGTGGGTGCGCTCGACGACCGTGACGCACTGCCCCGCCGCACAGCCGAGCGCCTCGGCCTCCGGGGTGGTCGCCGGCCGTGAGCCCACCAGCTCCTGCGCCCGGACGACCCGGATGCCGATGGCCGCCAGCCGCCCGCGCACCCCGCGCCTGGCGTAGGGACCGCGCTCGGGCAGGACGACGTCCGTGCCCTCGGTGATGGCCAGCGGCTCCCAGCTGGTGGCGAGCTGGACGGGGTGGCGGTTGGCCAGATATTCGTACTGGGTGCAGAGCACGCGCTCGCCCGGGCCGATCCGCAGCCGGTCGGCCACCCGCTCCGGGGCGCAGACCTCGCTGGACGACGCCTCCCACGTCAGCGCCGTGTCCCGGGCCGTCATCCGGGCGGCGAAGGGGGAGTCGACCGCGCCGGTGGAGCGCAGCAGACTGCCCAGCGGCACCCGGTCGGTGACGAACACGCCCCGCCCGAACTGGCCTTCCGCGTATCCCGCGGCCTTCAGGACGCGCACCGCGCGGTCCACGGTCTGGTCGCTGGCCGCGTAGGCGCGCTTCAGCTCCGACCGGGAGGGGATGCGGTCCCCCACGGCGAGCCCGCCCTCGTCGATGCGGCGGCGCAGATCGTCCGCGATGCGCTGGTAGACGGGCCTGCTGTCGCCCACCCCGGCTCCTTCCCCCGAGCTCCCCGGTTCGACCCCCACAGGCTAGGTACCCAGGCCGGGTCTGGGTACCTAGGGCAAATGGAGGGGAATGCACAACGAATGCCCCTATATAAGCGTGTCACCGGCGGAGTCCCCCATTGGGCCGATAGTTTGCGCCGACAGCAGGCGTCGACCGCGAGAGCGCTGAGAGTGGGTTGGGCTGGGTATGGCCGTCGATCCCCTGATCGAACTGCGTGATGTCAATAAGCACTACGGAAAGCTGCATGTCCTCCGGGACATCGATCTGACCGTCGGCCGCGGGGAAGTCGTGGTGGTCATCGGCCCTTCGGGCTCCGGGAAGTCCACCCTGTGCCGGGCCATCAACCGGCTGGAACCCGTGGGGTCGGGCACCATCACCCTGGACGGCCAGCCGCTCCCCGACGAGGGCAAGGCGCTGGCCAGGCTGCGGGCCGAGGTGGGCATGGTCTTCCAGTCCTTCAACCTCTTCGCGCACAAGACCGTGCTGGCCAATGTCTCGCTGGCCCAGATCAAGGTGCGCAAGCGCGGCCGGGAGGAGGCCGACAAGCGCTCGCGGGAACTCCTCGAAAGAGTGGGCCTCCTCGCGCACGCGGAGAAGTATCCGGCGCAGTTGTCGGGTGGTCAGCAGCAGCGGGTGGCGATCGCGCGGGCGCTGGCGATGGACCCGAAGGTGATGCTGTTCGACGAGCCGACGTCGGCGCTGGACCCGGAGATGATCAATGAGGTGCTGGAGGTCATGCAGCAGCTCGCCCGGGACGGGATGACGATGGTCGTCGTCACCCATGAGATGGGCTTCGCGCGCTCCGCCGCGAACCGGGTGGTCTTCATGGCGGACGGCCGCATCGTCGAGGACCGCCCTCCCGAGGAGTTCTTCACCGCTCCCGAGAGCGATCGCGCCAAGGACTTCCTCTCCAAGATCCTCAAGCACTGAGCGGGGTGACTGCGCAGATGAGGCGGACCGATCCCTTCCGTACCCTCCGGCCGCGCCGTGCCCCCGGGGCCCCGGTGCGGCCGCGCGCGCCGCGCGCCGCCGGAACCCGGCGCTCCCACCGCCGTGCCGCCGCCCTGGCCCTGACCGGCCTCGCCCTGCTCGCCGCCGCCTGCGGCAGGGCGGGCAGCCCGCCCGTCAAGGGGCCCCAGCCCGACCAGCTGCCCGTCTACCAGGTCGCCACCGGCTTCCAGCTGCCCGACTCGCCCACCTGGCGGGCGGCCAGGAGCCGTGGTCACCTCGTCGTCGGCGCCAAGGAGGACCAGCCCTACCTCGGCGAGAAGGACCCCGCCACCGGCGTCTACTCCGGCTTCGACATCGAGATCGCCCGGATGATGTCCGCCTCCCTCGGCTTCGCCCCCAAGACGATCGCCTTCCGCACCATCGCCTCGGCCAACCGCGAGACCGCCCTGCAGAACGGCCAGATCGACTACTACGTCGGCACCTACACCATCAACGACCTCCGCAAGCGGCAGGTCGGCTTCGCCGGGCCCTACTACATCGCCGGCCAGGCCCTGCTCGTCCGCACCGGCGAGAAGGACATCCACGGGCCCCAGGACCTCGCCGGCAAGAAGGTCTGCTCCGCGGCCGGTTCCACCCCGCTCCAGCGCATCCGGCGCGACTACCCCAAGGCGATCGCCGTCGCGTACGACACGTACTCCATCTGCGTGGACAACCTCCTCAGCTATCAGGTGGACGCCGTCACCACCGACGACACCATCCTGATGGGCTTCGCGGCCAAGGCGCCCGACGAGCTGAAGATCGCCGGGAAGCCCTTCTCCAAGGAGCCCTACGGCATCGGCGTCCCCCGCGGCGACAACGCGCTGCGCTTCGCCCTCGACGACGCCATCGAGGCGCACGAGAAGAACGGCGACTGGAAGAAGGCGTACGACGCCACCCTCGGCCTGTCCGGGGTGCCCGCGCCGCAGCCGCCGCCCGTCGACCGCTATCCGGCCAGCTGAGGTCCCCCGTGAACGTACTCACCGACAATTTCTCCCTGTACGGCGAAGGGCTGCTGGGCACCGTCGAACTCACCGTCTACGCCTCGCTGCTGGCCCTCGTCGTCGGCTTCCTGATGGCCTCCTTCCGGGTCGCGCCGGTCGCCTCGCTGCGCGCCTTCGGCACGGTGTGGGTGGCGGTCCTGCGGAACACCCCGCTCACCCTGCTGTTCTTCGCCGTCCTGCTCGGCCTGCCGCGCTTCGGCGTGGTGCTGCCCTTCCAGCTCTTCGCCGTCCTCGCCCTCGGCTGCTACACCTCGGCCTTCATCTGCGAGGCCGTCCGCTCCGGGATCAACACCGTGCCCACCGGCCAGGGCGAGGCGGCCCGCAGCCTCGGCATGACCTTCGGGCAGACGCTGGGCGCCGTCATCCTGCCGCAGGCGTTCCGCTCCGTGATCCCGCCGGTCGGCTCCACGCTGATCGCCCTCGCCAAGAACTCGGCGATCGCCGGGTCGTTCAGCGTCACCGAGCTCCTCGGCACCTACAAGACCCTCAACGAGCTGGGCTACAGCATCATCTGGACCTTCGTCTGGATCGCCGTCGGCTATCTGATCGTGACCCTGACCATCAGCGCGGTCTTCAACGTGCTGGAGAAGCGCTGGGGAGTGCCCCGGTGAGCGAACGCGGCGAGGAGGCGGCATGAGTGACACCGCGCTGTACGACATCCCCGGCCCGCTGGCCCGGCGCCGGCACCGCCTCTACGGCCTCGCCTCGACGGTCGTGATCCTCGGCTTCGTCGCCTGGGTGATCTACCTGCTCTTCGACACCCACCAGTTCACGGCCGAGAAATGGCGGCCCTTCACCTACGTGGGCATCCAGGAGCTGCTGCTGCGCGGCCTCGGCAACACCCTCAAAGCGTTCGCGTACGCCGCCGTGCTCTCGCTCGTCCTCGGCGGCGTGCTCGCCACCGGCCGGCTCTCCGCGCACCGGCCGGTGCGCTGGGTGGCCACGCTGCTGGTGGAGTTCTTCCGGGCCATGCCCGTACTGGTCATGATCTTCTTCGTGTTCGTGGCGCTCAAGGTGCAGCCGATGCCCGCCCTGATCACCGGCCTGACCCTGTACAACGGCTCGGTGCTCGCCGAGGTCTTCCGTACGGGCGTGAACTCCGTCGAGCGCGGCCAGCGGGAGGCGGCGTACTCCCTGGGGATGCGCAAGACGCAGGTGATGGGCTACGTCCTGGTGCCCCAGGCGGTACGTGCGATGCTGCCGACGATCATCAGCCAACTGGTGGTGGCCCTCAAGGACACCTCGCTCGGCTTCCTGATCACCTACGAGGAGTTCCTGCACGCGGGCAAGCTGATCGCCAGCAATCTCGACTACGGGCTGCCGTTCATCCCCGTCGTCATGGTCATCTCGCCGATCTACATCGGGATGTGCATGCTCCTGTCGTGGCTGGCGACCTTCGCCGCCAAGCGGCAGCGGCGCAGCCCCAAGACGGAGGCCGTGGAGGTCGCCCCCGCCGAGCCGGGCACCCTGCTGCCCGGCGCCGGGGCGCATTAAGGAAATGCGCCCGGGGAATCCGGTATTCGTCCGATCATGGGCGAAGCCCATTGCTAGCGTGGGGACATGGATTTCCGTCATCTTGGTCGCAGTGGATTGGTCGTCAGCCGGCTCGCCTACGGGAACTGGCTTACCCGGAGTTCATCGAGGAGCGAGGAGACGGAGACCGCCTGTGTGCGTGCCGCGCTCGACGCGGGAATCACCACCTTCGACACCGCGGACGTCTACGCGGACACCCGGGCGGAGGAATCCCTCGGCCGGGCGCTGAAGGGCGAGCGCAGGGAAGGTCTGGAGATCCTCACCAAGGTCTTCGCGCCGACCGGGCCCGGCCGCAACGACATGGGGCTCTCGCGGAAGCACATACGGGAGTCGATCGACGGCTCCCTGCGGCGGCTGGGCACCGACCACGTGGACCTCTACCAGGCCCACCGCTTCGACCCCTCCACCCCGCTGGAGGAGACGATGGAGGCGTTCGCCGACCTCGTCCACGCGGGCAAGGCGCACTACATCGGCGTCTCCGAGTGGACCGCCGACCAGATCCGGCGCGGCCACGCCCTCGCCCGTGAGCTGCGCATCCCGTTCGTCTCCAACCAGCCGCAGTACTCCGCCCTGTGGCGGGTGCCCGAGGCCGAGGTGATGCCGGTCTGCGAGGAGCTCGGGATGTCCCAGATCGTCTGGTCGCCGCTGGCCCAGGGCGTGCTGACCGGCAAGTACCTGCCGGGCGGCCAGTGGCCGGCGGGCTCCCGGGCCACGGACTCCAACGACGGCTCGTCCGTGCTGGCCGGCTGGCTGAACGACGAGGTGCTGGGCCGGGTGCGGCGCCTCGGGCCGGTCGCCGACGGCCTCGGTCTGACGGTCGCCCAGCTCTCCCTGGCCTGGGTGCTCCAGCACCGCAATGTGGCGACGGCCGTGGTCGGCGCCTCTCGCCCCGAGCAGATCACCGACAATGCCGAGGCGGCCGACGTCCGGCTGGACGAGGAGACCATGGCCGCGATCGACGCCGCGCTCGCGCCGGTGGCGAACCGCGACCCCGCCGCCACGGCCGACAGCAGCCCGGCGGACCCCGGCTGGCGCCTGGGCTGAGGAGGCCGGGAGGAGACCGGAGGAAAACCGGAGGAAAAGGTGCCTCCCCGCGGTCCGCGGGGAGGCACCCCCTTTCATGTCCTTTCAGGCCCTTTCACGGCCGGCGGCCGTTCACCACACGACCGGCAGTTCCAGCAGACTGCGCACCTGCATCCCGTCCTTCCATTCCAGCGATTCCACCGGGACCGCGCACCGGACGTCCGGCAGCCGGGTCAGCAGGGAATCCAGCGCCACCTGCATTTCCAGCCGGGCGAGCGGAGCGCCCAGGCAGCGGTGGATGCCGTATCCGAATCCCAAGTGCGGATTGTGCTCCCGGGTCAGGTCGAAACGGTCCGCGTTCTCGAAGACCGATTCATCGCGGTTGGCCGACGGAATCGCGGGCAGTACGGATTCGCCCGCCCGGACCAGGGTGCCGCTCAGCTCGACGTCCTCCGTGGCGTAGCGCGCGAAGGTCACATGCGAGATGAGCGGGACGTAGCGGAGCAGCTCCTCGACCGTGCGCGGCATCAGCTCCGGCCTGCGCTTGAGCTCCGCCAGCTGCTCGGGGTGGGTGAACAGGACGTGCAGTGAGTCGATGAGCTGCGAGGACACCGTCTCGTGCCCGGCGATCAGCAGCACGCTCGCCAGCTCCACGAGCTCCTTCTCGGAGAGCTTGTCCTCCTCGTCGCTGGCCTTGACCATGGCGCTGATCAGGTCGTCCTGCGGCTCGGCCCGTCGGCTGACCATCAGCTTGGCGATGTATCCGTGCAGCCGCTCGGTGTCCGCCTCGATCTCCTCCTCCGACATCACCGTCGTGGCGGAGAAGGCGTCCAGCCAGCCGCGGAACTGCTCGCGGTCCTCGAAGGGCACACCGAGCAGGTCGCAGACGACGGTGCCGGCGAACGGCACCGCGAAGCCCTCCATCAGGTCCCCGGGCCCGCCGGCGGCGACCAGGGCGTCGATCAGCCGGTGGGCCTCGCGCTCGACGCGCGGGCGGAGCAGCTCGACCCGGCGCATCGTGAAGACCCGGGAGAGCAGCCGGCGCAGCCGGGTGTGGTCGGGGGAGTCCATCCCCAGGATGCTGGTGTGGATGGGCAGCGGGGTCAGCCGGGACTCGTCGTGCTCGGCGGCCAGGGCCCGGCTGAACCGGGGGTCCCCGAGGATGGTCTTCATGTCCGCGTGCTTGGTGACCAGCCAGGCGTCTTCGCCGAAAGGGCAGCCGACCCGTACGACGGGCTCCTCCGCGCGCAGCTTCGCGTAGAGCGGGTCGACCTCGAGGGCGACCGCCTCGTTGAAGGGGTAGGCGGGGGGCGACTGGCGCTCGGCCACGTCGCCGTCCAGGGTCCCGCTCGTGTTCTCGCTCATGCCGACCGTGCCTCCGAGTAACGGTTGTGGTGTTCGACGAGGCTCTTCGGCCGCATGTCCGTCCAGTTCTCCTCGACGTAGCCGAGGCACTCCTCACGGGTGGCGGGGCCCCGTACGGCCGTCCACCCGGCGGGGACCGCGGTGAAGGAGGGCCATAAGGAGTGCTGCCCCTCGTCGTTGACGAGCACCAGGAAGGTGCCCTCGGTGTCGTCCCACGGATTGCTCATGCTGTGTGCCCTTTCGTGGAGGGTGCCGGGCGTGCCGGGGCCCCTCGCCCCGGCACGGTGGAGACGGCCCGCGCGGTGCCCGCTCAGCGCGGGCCGGCGGGCGGGAAGAAGCCCGAGGCGACGAAGTGGTCGGCGTAGGCGCGGATCAGGCCGCCGTCCAGCGGCGGGAAATCCACGCCCGAACCGGCCAGCCCGGCCAGCGTGTTGGTCCGGTCGAGCCGGAGGCGGCCCAGCCGGGCGAGCGCGGGCAGCGTGTCGGTGAGCAGCACGGCCGCGTCCAGCAACCCCGCTCCGGCGGACGGGTCCGCCTCGGCCTCCGCGTCCGCGCGCTGCCGCAGGGCGCGGTTCCAGTCGTCGAGTTCCATGCTGTCCAGGTGGTAGCCGTAGTCCCGCAGATGGCCGAGGACGGTGTCGAAGTCCACCGGGGCCGGGCAGGTGAGGTGGTGCGCCAGGCCCCGGCTGCCGGGGCGGCGGGAGAGGTGGACGACCGCGGCGGCCACGTAGTCCACGGGGACCAGGTCGACCACGGGCGTCAGGTCCTGGCCGGCCGGCGGGCGCGGTGCCGCGCCGATGACGAGCATGGCGCGGACGAGCTGCCAGAACACGTCCCGGCTGGAGCCCGCCCCGCTGACGGTGTGTCCGCTCACGCGTCCGCACCGGTGCACCGTGACCGGGATCCCGCGGTCCGCCGCGGCCCAGACGAGCTGCTCGGCGACCCACTTGCTGGTCGTGTAGCCGCCCGGCAGGACGGCCTCCGGGCGCACCCGGTGCGACTCGGGCACGATGGTGAGCGCCTCGTCGGTGCCGACCGACACCGCGGCCGTGGAGATGTAGTGCACCGGGGCGCCGCCGGAGCGGGCCGCCAGCCGCAGCACCTCCTGGGTGCCCGACACGTTCGCCGCCCGCAGCCGGGCGTAGCCGTCGACGGCGGACACCCGGGCGCCGTTGTGGTAGATCGCGTCGACCAGGCCCGCCAGCTCCTCGAACCGCTCGGGGGCCAGGCCCAGCAGCGGCTTCTCCAGGTCACCGGGTACGGGCACGATCCGGCCGCGCGAGAACTCGTTCCACAGCCCGTACCGCACAAGGCTCCGGCGGATCCGCAGTTCCGCCTGTGCGACATCGGTGGCCCGCACCAGGCAGTGGACGTCCGCGCTCGTCCGGTCCAGCAGCTCGCGCAGCAGGAACGCGCCGAGGAAGCCCGTCGCGCCCGTCAGCAGGACGTGCTCCCGGCCGGCGGCCCCCCGGCGCGGGCGCCGGGGCGCGAGGGTGATCCGCGGGTCCAGGACCGCCTCCGCCGCGAGCTCGGCCGGCGTCGGGCCGTAACCCGGGGCCGCGTCCGCCCCCTCGGGGGCCGCAGTCCCGTCCCGCCCGTCGACCGCGTCCAGCAGCGCCGCCACCGACTGCCGTTCGAAGAGCGTCCGTACGGGCACCTCGACGCCGAGTCGCCGACGGACCCCGCTGATCACCCGGGTCACCAGCAGGGAGTGCCCGCCCAGGTCGAAGAAGCTGTCGTCGATGGTCACCTGCGGCACGCCCAGCACCTCGGCGAACAGCTCGCACAGGATGCGCTCGCGCGGATTGCGCGGCGCCCGGCCCGCCGACATCGCCCCGAAGTCCGGCTCCGGCAGCGCGGCCCGGTCGACCTTGCCCGTCGCGGCGACCGGCAGGGACTCCAGCACCAGCACCGCCGACGGGACCAGGTACTCCGGCAGCAGCCCGGCCAGGTGGGCGCGCAGCTCCGGCCCGTCCGGCGCGGGGGCGCCCGCGGCCGGCACGGCGTACGCGGTCAGGTAGGTGCCGCCGCGCGGGTCCTTCCGGGGCACCACCACCGCCTGGGCCACGCCGGGGTGGGTGCTCAGCGCCGCCTCGACCTCGCCCGGCTCGATCCGGAAGCCCCGGATCTTGACCTGCCCGTCGGCCCGGCCGATGAACTCCAGCTGGCCGTCCTCGGTCCAGCGCACGGTGTCCCCGGTCCGGTACATCCGGGTGCCCGGCTCGCCGAACGGGTCGGCGACGAACCGCTCGGCGGTCAGCCCCGGCCGGTGCAGATAGCCGCGCGCCAGCCCGGCCCCGGAGACGTGCAGCTCCCCGGGGACGCCCGGCGGCACCAGGCACAGGTCGCGGTCCAGGACGTAGGCGCGGGCGCCCACGGTCGGCCGGCCGATCGGCGGGTTGCCGGCCCCGGTCAGCGGGGCGCTGAGGGTGGCGCACACCGTGGTCTCCGTCGGCCCGTAGCCGTTGATGAACCGGCGCCCGGCCGACCAGCGGCGCACCGTCTCCCCGGACGACGCCTCACCGGAGACGATCATCGAGGTCAGGGAGGGCAGCTGCTCCGGCTCCAGCACCGTCAGGGCGGCCGGCGGCAGCGTCGCGTGGCTGATCCGCTGCCGGCGGATCAGCGCGGCCAGGTCCGGGCCCGGGGCCGTGACGTCCGGCGGGGCCATGACCAGCGTGGCCCCGGTCAGCAGCCCGCCGCACAGCTCCCACACCGCTCCGTCGAAGCTGTGCGAGGCGAACTGGAGGATCCGGCTCGACCCGCTCACCCCGAACCGCCGCACATTGGCCTCGGCCACGCCGGCGACGCCCGAGTGGGTCACGACCACGCCCTTGGGGCGGCCGGTGGACCCGGAGGTGTAGATGGCGTACGCGGGATGGCCGGTCAGCAGCGGCCGCTCGCGCTCGTGGTCGGTGACGTCCACGTCCCAGTGCAGGGCCACGGCGCGCCGGGTCTCCTCCCGGTCCAGCACGATCCGGCGCGGCCCGGCGCCCGCCGGGCCCTCCGTCTGCGGCAGCGTGACGGTGCTGTCCGTCAGCAGCAGGGCCGGCCGGGCGTCCTCCAGCATCAGCCGGAGGCGCGCCGCCGGGTAGTGGGCGTCCAGCGGCAGGTAGGCGCCGCCCGCCTTCAGCACCGCGAGGGTCGCGACGACCGAGTCGACGGTGCGGGGCAGCGCGATCGCCACGAACCGCTCCGGCCCCACGCCGCAGGCGATCAGATACCGGGCGAGCCGGTTCGCCTCGGCGTTCAACTCCCGGAACGTCAGCGTCCGGGTGGCTCCGGTGCCATCGTCGTGGATCAGCGCGACCGCGTCCGGGGTCCGCTTCACCTGGGCCTCGAACAGCGCGGGCAGCGGCAGCCGGGGCACCTCGTGGGCCCCGTCGCCGCTCCGCTCCAGCAGCGTCCCGTGCTCCTCCGGCAGCAGCACGTCGAGCCCGCCGAGCCGGCGCCCGGGGTCGGCGGTCACCTCGTCGAGCAGCCGCAGGAACCGGTGGACGAGCCGCTCGGCGCCGCTCCGGTCGAACAGGTCGGTGCCGTACTCCACGACGCCGTCCATGCCCTCCGGCCGCCGGTCGGCGTCGCGCCGCTCCCGCAGGCTCAGTGAGAGGTCGAACCGGCACGCCCCGGTGCTCACCGCGCGCTCCGCGACGGTCAGACCCGGCAGCTCCGCCGCGCCCTCCGGGGCGTTCTGCAGGGCCAGCATCACCTGGAACAGCGGGTGGTGGGCGAGCCCGCGGGACGGGGCCAGGGCGTCGACCAGCCGCTCGAAGGGCACGTCCTGATGGGCGTACGCCGCCAGGTCGGTCTCCCGCACCCGGGCCAGCAGATCGCGGAAGGCCGGATTCCCGGAGGTGTCGGTGCGCAGCACCAGCGTATTGACGAAGAACCCGACGAGGCCGTCGAGCGCGTGGTCGGTGCGGCCCGCGACCGGCGTGCCGATCGCGAGGTCGGTGCCCGCGCCCAGCTTCGTCAGCAGGGTGGCCAGCGCGGCGTGCAGCACCATGAACGGGCTCGCCCCGCAGCGCTCGGCCAGCTCCGTCACCCGCCGGTGCAGATCGGGGTCGACGGTGAAGTGGAGGGTGTCGCCGCGGTGCGAGGCGACCTGCGGCCGGGGCCGGTCGCCGGGCAGCTCGGTGCGCTCCGGCAGCCCGGCCAGCGCCTCGGTCCAGTAGGCGATCTGACGGGTGGCCAGGCCGTCCGGGTCGTCCGCGTCGCCCAGCAGCTCGCGCTGCCACAGGGTGTAGTCGGCGTACTGCACCGGCAGCGGCTCGGTGGCGGGCGCCCGGCCGGCCCGGCGGGCGGCGTAGGCGTCGGCGAGGTCCCGCCACAGCGGTGCCAGCGACCAGCCGTCGCACGCGATGTGGTGGACGACCAGGGCCAGTACATGGGTGGCGGGGCCGGTCGTGAACAGCCGGGCCCGCACCGGTATCTCGGTGGCGAGGTCGAACGGCTGCCGGACGGCCGCGGCCACCGCCGCGTCCAGCTCCTCCGGCGGCACGGCGGCCGCCGTCAGCTCCGGCCGGGCGACGGCGCCGTCCAGGACGCGCTGCCGGGGCACTCCCCGGGTCTCGGGGAAGACCGTGCGCAGGCTCTCGTGGCGCTTCAGCACATCGGCCAGCGCGGCCCGCAGGGCCGCCTCGTCCAGCTCGCCCCGCAGGTCCAGGACCAGCGGGACGTTGTAGGCGGCGCCCGGGCCCTGGAGGCGGTCGAGGAACCACAGCCGGCGCTGGGCGAAGGACAGCGGCACCCGCTCGGGGCGCTCGGCCGGCACCAGCGCGGGCCGGTCACCGGCCGACGCCCGGCGCACGGCCTCGGCCAGCCCGGCGACCGTCGGGGTCTCGAAGACGCTGCGCACCGGCAGCTCCAGGCCGAGCGTGGACCGCAGCCGGGTGCTGAGCCGGGTCGCGGACAGGGAGTGCCCGCCGAGGGCGAAGAAGCTGTCGTCGATGGTGACCCGGGAGACCCCGAGGATGTCCGCGAACAGCCCGCACAGCAGCTCTTCCATGGGGTCGCGCGGGGCCCGCCCGTCCTCGGCGGAGGCGGTGTCCGGGGCCGGCAGACGGCGCCGGTCGACCTTGCCGTTGGGCGTCAGCGGCAGCGTCTCCAGCACCACCGTCGCGGCCGGCAGCAGGTACTCGGGAAGCCGCTCGCGCAGGAAGGCGCGGACCGAGGAGACCAGGGCGCCGGTATCCCGGGCCGTCGCGGGGGCGTTGACCAGCGAGGCGAGTGGCAGCCCGGCCGGGCGCGGCGCTCCGGCGCTGCGGGTGCCGGGCCTGCCGGAGGTGAGGACGACGTCGAGGGCGCCGCCTTCCGCCGGGCCGTCCGGGTCCCCGGCCGCCCAGCTCGCCGACGCCCGCAGGCCCATGGCGGCGGCCAGTTCGTGGAAGCCCTCCAGGAGCGGGGCGTCGGCGTCGGCGCGGGCGTCCAGGGCCCGTACGCCCGCCGCGTCCGGCCGGTCCGCCAGGGCGCGCAGGGCCCCGGCCACCGGGGCCACCCGGTCGTCGGGCACGCCGGTGACCCGGATGTCGACGGGCTCGCGCGCGTCGAGGCGGGTGGCGAGCTCCGCCAGGTCCGCCACGTCCCGGCCCCACCGCAGCTCCCGCACGGGCGGAGCGGTGCGGTCCGGCAGGCCGGACGCCTTGCGCAGGACGGCGTCGTAGCGGTAGCGCGTCAGCTCGTTGACGTACCGGCCGCGCTTGACCCGCACCTCGCTGCCCTCGGCGCCGGGCACGACGTGCGCCAGCTCGGCGAAGAACGCCGGGTCGACGAGCAGCTCCTTCTCCCGGACCACGGCGTGCTCCACGGCCGCGCGGACGGCGGCGGGATCGTCCGGCAGACCGGGGCGGCGCAGCTGGACGTCCGTGTGGAAGGCGCGCAGCAGCCGCAGGTTGCGGACGTCGCCGACGAAGACCGCCCCACCGGGCACGATCAGGCCGAGGGCCTGGGTCAGGACGTCCGTCAGATAGGCGGCGTCGGGGAAGTACTGGGTGACCGAGTTGATGACGACGGTGTCGAAGAAGCCGGTGGGCAGGCCGTCGAAGTCGTCGGCGGCGCGGGTGCGCAGCTCGACCCGGCCGGCCAGCTCGGGGTCCCGGCGGACCAGCCCGCCGAGCGCCTCGATCACCTGGCCGGAGAGGTCCGTGCCCCAGTAGGAGTCGCAGCCGGGGGCCAGCCGGGACATCAGCAGGCCGGTCCCGACGCCTATCTCCAGGATCCGGCGGGGCCGCAGCTCGCGGATCCGCTCCACCGTGGCCTCGCGCCACTCGCGCATCTGCTCAAGGGGCAGCGGGCGGCCGTCGTAGCTGCTGTTCCAGCCGGAGAAGTCCTCGCCGAAGCGGGCGCGGGCGGTGTCGCTGTACAGCGAGTCGTAGATCTCCCGCCACTCGCCCACCGAGTCCGGCGCCGCCGCGGCCCGACCGGGCCCGCCCTCCTCGGCGGGCACGACATAGCCGACGAGCCGCTTCTGCCCCGGCCGGTCCTCGCGGACCACGACCGCGGCCTGACCGACGCCCGGGTGACCCGCGAGCACCGCCTCGACCTCGCCGGGCTCCACCCGGAAACCACGGATCTTCACCTGGTCGTCGCTGCGCCCGACGAACTCCAGGAGGCCGTCCGGACCATGGCGTACGAGGTCGCCGGTGCGGAAGAGGCGGGCACCGGGCTCGCCCAGCGGGTCGGCGACGAAGCGCTCGGCCGTCAGCCCGGGGCGGTTCCAGTAGCCGCGGGCCAGTCCCGAGCCGCCGATGTAGAGCTCGCCGACCTCGCCCGGGGACACCGGCCGCAGCCCGGCGTCGAGCACCTCGGTGCGCATCCCGGCCATGGCCGCCCCGATGGGCACCACGGTGCCGAGCCCGCCGGCGTCGGCGACCCGGTGGCAGGTGGCGAAGGTGGTGGTCTCGGTCGGTCCGTAGCCGTTGACGACGGCGGTGTCGGGGCAGGCGCGCAGCACCCGGCGCACGGCGGCGGGCGAGACGGCGTCCCCGCCGGTCCACACCTCGCGCACGCCCCGGAAGCAGCGCGGGTCCTCCTCGGCCAGCACCGAGAACAGCCCCGCCGTCACCCACAGCCCGGTGATCCCGGCGTCCTCGGCCGCGGCGGCGATGGCGCGCGCGTCCAGCTCACCGGGCGGCGCCACCACGACGGCACCGCCCGACAGCAGGGGCACCCACAGCTCGTAGGTGGACGCGTCGAAGGCGTGCGGGGAGTGCAGCAGGACGCGCCCGTGGGCGCCGCCGCGCCATGCCTGGTCCCGGGCCAGACCGACGACGTTCTCATGGGTGACGGCCACGCCCTTGGGCGTGCCGGTGGAGCCGGACGTGAACATCACGTACGCCAGCTGGCGGGGCTCGGCGGGGAAGAGGGGGACGGCGGGCGCGTCCTCGCCGGGCCCTTCGCCGAGGGTCACCGGCAGGGTCCGCAGGCCCGCGCCGATCGTCGCGTCGGGGCCACGGTCCCGGGGGCCGGTTCCCGTGCCGCCCGTCAGGAGCACCCGGGCCCCGGTCTGCTCCAGGATCCACCGTAATCGGGCGGCCGGCTGTCGTGGGTCCAGCGGCACATAGCAGCCACCGGACTTGACGATCGCGAGGAGGGCGACGACGAGCTCGGCCGAGCGTTCCATCAGGACCGCCACGGTGCTGCCCGGGCGTATCCCCTCCGTCGCCAGCCGGCGCGCCAGCCGGTCGGCGCGGAGGTCGAGCTCGCGGTAGGTCAGGGTGATGTCCCCGCACACCAGAGCGGTCGCGCCGGGGGTACGGCGGGCCTGCCCGGTGAAGGCTTCCGAAAGGGTCGCGGGCAGCGCGGCCCCTTCGACGGGGCCGTGGGAACCGGTGGGGGGAAGGCGGCGCGGTGAGTGGTGCTGTGCGGACACGCGTCAACAACTCCTCTGCGCAGGCTTCCCGGAGCACGGCGGCGCCGACGCTCCGGTTGGCCGCATGTGGACAGGGCACAGCGTCCGCCGGTGGCTCCCGGCGAACAATGTGTAGCGATCATGTCGCAGAACGTCGCGATGCGGACCACCGCCGTGGATGATTTCGGCCGTTCTTGTGCGCGACTTGATCGCTTTCCGGGAACCTTGGGTAAGGCCCTGGTACGAACTCCGTGCGGTGCCGACCGCCGGGCGCCACCGGACCACCGGGCGGCCGGGCGCCGGCGCGCGGCCCGCGGCCGCCGGTGGAGACCCGCCCCGGCAATATTGGCCGGAACATATGCCCGATAAAGGGCCCCCGGGCAATTGTCGGGCAAAGCGTGGACGCGGTCCGCCGCTCGGTGAGAGGATCACGCTCGTTTTTGCCTTCGGTACGCCCTTGTCCGCACCGCGTTACGCACAGGGAGACACCATGGAAACCGCAGACCTCGGAGCTGTTCCCCAGCCCCCCGTCCCACCGGGGGAGTTCACCTCCGGCTCGGGCGTCATAGCCGAGATGATCGGCCGCCCGATGCGCTTCGAGTCCACGCGGTACCTGCCGACCGACACCTACGCGGAGGTCGCCTGCGACCGCGTGTGGCGCGCCTACGAGAGCCTCGGCCTCACCGGGGAGACCCGGGAGTCGATCCTCGCCCTCCTCCAGGACCTCACCGGCGCCTGGGGCCGGCTCCCGGTCGGCACGCCCCCGGAGCGCGCGGGCTGGGTCGCCATCGACGGCATGCCCTTCGAGCCCTCCGTCGCCTGGGGAGACGGCAAGGCCGGCGTCCGGATCTCCCTGGAGTCACCGGGCGACGGCACCGCCCTGTCCCGGATGCGGGACGGCATGGACTTCAGCCGCCGGCTGGCCGGCCGCCCCGGCGTCTCCCTCGACCGCCTGCTGGCGATCGAGGACCTCTTCACCGACGACGACCCCCAGGGGTACTTCACCATGGCCCACGCGGTGGCCTGGCGCCCCGGCCGCCACCCCGTGTACAAGATCTTCCTCAACCCGGCGGTCGCCGGCCGGGAGCGGTCCGCCGCCCGCACCGCCGAGGCCATGGCCCGGATGGGCCTGGAGCGGCCCTGGCGCGCGCTGGCCGACCACCTCGGCCCCTTCGGCCCGGAGCACGAGCCCGTCGCCGTCGCCCTGGACCTCGTCGGCGACGACGCCTTCCGCGCGCAGGTGTACGTGGCGCACTCCGGGGTGACCGCGGAGGGCATCGACGCGAAGGCGGCCGCCGCCCGCGACCACGTCCCCGGGCTGTTCGCCCGCGCCCTCCGGCAGATCAACGGCCCCGACGACGCCCCGGCGTGGCGGCGCAAGCCCCCGGTCACCGTGTTCACCTTCGACCACCGGCACGACCTCCCGAGCGCGACCGCGTACGTCCCGATGATCCCCGTGCACGACCACGACGCGGCGGCCCGCGACCGCGTCCTGGCCTTCCTCCACGCCGAGGGCGCGCCCGAGGCGGAGGCGTACGCGAAGCTCCTCGACGCCCTCGCGGACCGCCCGCTGACGGAGTCCCTGACGCAGAACTTCATCTCGTACCGTGGCGGGGCCTCGCCGAGGTTCTCGGTGTACCTGGCACCGGGGACGTACCGGGCGGCGGAGTGAGATCCAGCCTGTCCGGCGTTTGAGGACACCGGGGGTCCGGGGGCGTCAGCCCCCGGTTACGGGAAGGGGCGGGGTGGGGGAGAACGTCGTAGGCGCCCCTACCCCCGCACCGGCACCGACAGCGTCGAAGGATCCCCCGCCGGTGACGAAAACGTCAGCCGCCCACCCGAGTTGTGCCCCACATAGAGCGGATCGACGGAATCCACCACCACCGCCAGCCGATGCCCCGCCGGCACGTCGTACGCCGTGGCGACCAACGACAGATCCACCGCGAACGGCCGCCCCGGCTCCCTCCCGTGGAACGTGTACGGCGCGTGGCTGACCAGCTTGCCGAGCCCGAGCGGCCCCACGTCGTAGAGGTACGCGATCGCCGTGCCGCTCTCCTTCTCGCCGGTCACCGTCGTGTGCAGCCGGACGCTCCCGCGGACGCGCTGCGCGCTCGGGTACGGCCCGGACTCCCACACGGCGGTGTACGCGCGCGGCAGCAGCGGCACCGACACCATCGGTGGCAGCCGCAGGAACTGGTCGAGGGTGTTGGAGAGCAGGGCCGTGCCGCCGTTGGCGCCGGAGTCGACGCCGGTGCGGATGGTCCGGGTGCCCTCCAGCGGCAGGGTGCGCCGGGTCCGGTCCACGGCCGCCCAGTCGGGGTAGGACTCGTAGCCGCCGCCCGTACGGGACTTCAGCTGGACGGGCCGCTCGCGGTCGATGCCGTTGTCGACGCCCTTGAGGTGGTGGTCGAACCAGCGCTTCCCGTCCGCCCAGACGTCGTTGGGCAGGCCGAGCAGCCCGGTGCCCTCGGCGGTGGCGTGGTCGCCGGGCCGCAGCTCCAGCCGCTTGGGGCCGGTGAGCCGCTCGTAGAACTTCGCGTACTGGTCGGGCGGGAAGATCGTGTCGCCCCACGCGTTGCCCAGCATGATCGCCGCGCCGTTGGCGTTGATCTCGTTCAGATAGGTGGCGGGGGAGCGCTTGGCCCCCCACTCCAGCATCTCCTTCTCCTTGGACAGGTCCGAGGAGAGGAAGTTCTTCAGGATCCGCTGGAGCTCGTCACTCGGCCGCCCGGTCAGCTTCCCCAGCCCGCCGAGGAGTTCGGCCGCCTGGCGGTGCTGGGTGCGTTCGCCGTAGATCGACTCGATGAGGTCGGCCCAGCCGCTCATCGCGACCACGGTCTTGATCCGCTTGTCGTGCCCGGCGGACAGCAGACTGATGCCGGCGCCGTACGAGACCCCGGCCATGCCGATCCGCCGCGGGTCGGCGGGGGTGTGGGCGAGTGCCCAGTCGATGACCGCGGCGGAGTCGGCGACGTCCGCCGGGCCGGCCGTCTCGATCTGCCCGCCGGAGAGCCAGAAGCCGCGCGAGGTGTAACTGACCACGACATAGCCGGCGTCGGCGAGCTGCCGGGCCTGGGCGACGTACTCCAGCTGGGGCATGGCCCAGCTGGTGGGCAGCACGATCAGGGGGTGGCGGGACCCGTCCGCGCCGCCGGGGGTGAAGACGTTGCCTTTGAGGGTGATGCCACCGGAGCCGGGGATGTCGGTGAACCGCACGCTCGCCGACCGCGCCGCCGCGGCCTGCCCGCCGGGGGTGGCCTGCGCGGCGGGCGCCGTCCCCAGGGCGGCGCCCGCCAGCAGTGCGGCACAGGCGGCTCCGACGGCGGAGGCGCGCAGTGCCTTACGAGGGTGTCGCACAGTCACTCCTGACGTCGGTGCCGCGGAAGTGACGGGGGGTGCGGCACGCCGATGAAAGTGACCCGACGGTAACCTCGTCGGCTTACCGAAGGTAATGCTCCGGCAAGTTACGCATGGGTAACGATTGGTCGGTGAGCCGCCCGAGGGGGGCGGGCGGCTGAATCGGCGTCAGGAGGCGGTGCCCAGCCACAGGTCCGGGCCGAAGACCTCGTAGTGGATGTCGGCCGCCGGGACGCCCGCCGTGAGGAGCTGGGCGCGGACCGCGCGCATGAAGGGCAGCGGGCCGCAGAGGTAGGCGACGGTGCCGGCCGGGATCTCGACCCCGGTGAGGTCGGCGAGGCCGGTGCGGTCGGCCGGCCAGTCGGCGGCCTCGGGGCGCTCGTACCAGACGTGCGCGGCGGCGTCCGGCAGCTTGGCGACCAGCTGGGTGAGGTCCGTGCGGAAGGCGTGCGCGGACTCGCTGCGGTCCGCGTGCACCGCGACGACCCTGCGGGTCGAGCCGGTGGCCGCGAGGTGCGCGAGCATCCCGATCATCGGGGTGCAGCCGATGCCGGCCGAGGCGAGCAGCACGGGCGCGTCGCCCCCGTCCAGGGCGACATCGCCGAACGGCGCGCTGACCAGCAGGGTGTCACCGACGTTCAGGTGGTCGTGCAGGTGGTTGGAGACCTCGCCGGCCGGGTCGCCGGCCAGGCGCTTGACGGAGAACTGGAGGGCGTCGTCGGGGCGGCCGGAGAGGCTGTACTGGCGGATCTGGCGGGCGCCGTCGGGCAGTTCCACCTGGACCGAGACGTACTGGCCGGGCCGGCCCGCGGGCAGCGGGCGGCCGTCCAGGGGCTGGACGAGGAAGGTGGCCACGTCCGCGGTCTCCCGCAGCCGGCCCGTGATCCGGCAGGGGCGGAGGGTGCCGCCGTCCGGGGCGCCGGCCTCCTCGTAGAGCCGCGCTTCCAGGGCTATGAGGGCGTTGGCCATCAGCCAGTAGACCTCGTCCCAGGCCGCGGCCACCTCCGGGGTGATCGCCTCGCCCAGGACCTCGGCGATGGCGGCGAAGAGGTGCTGCTGGACGAGCGGGTACTGGTCGGGGGTGATGCCGAGCGACGCGTGCTTGTGGGCGATGCGCGCGAGCATCGCGTCGGGGCGGGTGTCCGGGTGCTCGACCAGCGCCGTGGCGAAGGCGGCGATGGCGCCCGCGAGGGCCTGGCGCTGGCTGCCGTTGGCCTGGTTGCCGCGGTTGAAGAGGTCGCGGAGCAGCTCCGGCCGGTCGGCGAACAGCTTGTCGTAGAAGAGCGGCGTGATCTCGCCGATGGCGCCGCCGACCGCCGGGAGGGTGGCGCGGACGATCTCGGTCGACTGGGGGGACAGCATCGGCGACTCCTGACGCTCAGGCTGAAATATTCATCTCAGACTCTTGTTTAAAGGTGTGCGACGCGGCAACCGGACGGAGGGTGATCCGTCATGTCACCGGCGCGCCGACGGTGTGCGGCCGGCGCGCCGGGGTCGTCATGACGGGGGCCCGGAGCCCAGGCTCAGCAGCACGGGGCCGGTCGGCCGGGCGACCAGGTCCTCGACGGTGTACGGGTCGAGCGTGGCGTAGAACGCCTCCTGGGCCGCGCGCAGCGCGCCCCGCAGGCGGCAGGCTCCGGCCAGTGGGCACGGCGGGTCGTCCTCGCAGCCGACGACGTCGCCCGTGCCCTCCAGCTCGCGCACCAGCCGGCCGACCGAGCCCGTACGGCCCGCGGCGGTGAGCGTGAGCCCGCCGCCCCGGCCCCGCCGGGCCTCGACGACCCCCAGGTGCTGGAGCCTGCTGACCACCTTGGCCGCGTGGGTGTACGGCACTCCGACGGCGCCGGCCACCTCGCGGGTGGTCGGCGCGTCGTTCTCGCCCGTGACCGCGAGGCGCATGGCCATGCGCAGCGCGATGTCGGTGCTCTTGGTCAGTCGCACGCACGTACTCTATCTAATTGGATTTCTAGACTCCAAATTAGTGGGCGGATGCCGGGCCGTAGGTGAAGGTGAGGGCCGGGCCGTGGGCGCTCTCGCCGCCGGGCGCGTCCACGGTGACGTCGACGGTTCCGGTCCCCGCCGGGGACTGCCCGGTGCAGAACTCCGGACCGCACGAGCTGTGCACGGCGGGCCGGCCGCCGATCATCAGGACGCCGCGGTCGAGGTGCTGCCCGGCGACCTGGATGTTCGTCCCGCCGGCCGCCGGGCCGCCGCGCGTGGACAGCCAGCTGAGCACGGGCTCCGGTGGAGCCGTCGGCTCCGGCTCGCCGTAGACGAAGTCGCCCGCGGGGGCGCCGCCGCCCGGCGTGGCGACGTCCACCGCCGTCGGACCCCAGCCGGGCGGGGTGGTGACCACGCAGCTCGTGCTCGTGCAGGAGCCCGGCGCCGCGTAGAGGCCGAAGTCCACGAACGCGTCGTCGAGGTTCCGGCCTGTGAGCGTCACGACCGTGCCGCCGCTGCCCGGGCCGCTCCGGACGTCCATTCCGGTGACCACCGGCTCCGGCGGGATCACCGGCGGCCCGCCGGAGCCGCCGAGCGTGACGGTCGCGACGTTGTTCCGCGGGTCGAGGTCGCGGGCGTGGGCGACGGTCGCCTTGATCTCCCCGGACGGCTTGCCGGTCGCGGTGACCTTCACCTTCATAAAGTGGCTGCGGCCCGGTGTCATCGTGCCGTAGTACCAGGCCGTGAGGCGGCGGCCGTCCGGCGAGACCGTCTCGGTGAACGTGTAGTCGTAGGGCATCGAGTACATCAGGGCGCCCTGCGTGGTGATGCCGGGCGGCAGGTCGACCGTGAGCCGGGTCAGCCCCGTGACGTCCTGGGAACCCTCCGATCTCCAGGTGACCGAGAACGATCCGTCGGGGTTCGACTCCGTCGGATAGTTGCCCGCCTGGGTCACCGAGAGATCTGTCGGATCGGTGGGCGCCGCACTGGCGGAGGGTGCCGTGCCGAGCGCGATCAGGGCCAGGGCCGCCGCCGCACAGGATGTCGCTAATCGAATCCTCATGTGACGTGTCATCGTCCGGCCGGTGAAGTCCGTTACGCCGCCCGCGCCACAGCCGCACCTATCAGTCACATTGACAGACGGTCACGACGCGGCGAGTCTTGCGACGCATTGTCCGCCGGACACCATAGGGGCGGACACAACCGCGCGGACGACCGCGTGGGAAGCACGGGAGGGGCGCACGGCGCGCGCCTGCGCGTGGGCCCGCCCACCGTGCACGCACGACACGCACGACAAACGGAGGAATCAGTGGCACAGGTGAACGGACGCGGCGGGCAGCACGGAAGAAGGGCACTCGCGGCGCTCGGAGCGGCCACGGCCCTGGCGGCCGTGGCCGCCGCCCCCGCGACGGCCGCCCAGGCGCAGGAGGGGAAGCCCGCCACGGGCCAGCGCTACGTCGCCCTCGGCGACTCCTACACCTCGGCCCCCGGCGTCCCGGAGCAGAGCGGCGGCGACTGCGCCCGCTCCAGCGTCAACTACCCCACGCTCGCCGCCAAGGCCATGGGCATCGGCTCCTTCAAGGACGTCAGCTGCAGCGGCGCCAAGACCGACGACATGTGGCGCGCCCAGGGCGACAACCCGCCCCAGCTCAACACCCTCGGCCGGACCACCCGCCTGGTCACCGTCGGCATCGGCGGCAACGACATCGGCTTCGGCGACATCATCGGCACCTGCGCCCAGCTGTCCGTCTCCGACCCGGCCGGCGACCCCTGCCGCAAGAAGTTCACCGCCGGCGGCGCCGACGAGCTCACCAAGCGCATCGCCGACACCGCGCCCAAGATCGCCAAGGTGCTGAAGGACGTGCACAAGCGCGCCCCGTACGCCCGCGTCGTCCTGGTCGGCTACCCCGCGATCATGCCCGACGACGGCGTCGGCTGCTTCCCGTCCGTGCCGATCGCCGCCGGCGACGTCCCGTACCTGCGCGACACCGAGAAGCGGCTCAACGCCATGCTCAAGGAGCAGGCCCGCAAGGCGGGTGTCCGCTACGCCGACACCTACGCCCCGACCGTCGGCCACGACGTCTGCAAGTCCACCGCCGACCGCTGGATCGAGGGGGCGCGGCCGGAGAACCCGGCCGCCCCCTTCCACCCCAATGCCAAGGGCGAGTCCGCCATGGCGACCGCGGTGCTCCCGGCCCTCGGCCACAAGAGCTGAGTCACCCGCCCGGCCGCCCTCCGCACGGCCGGTGAGCTCGAGTCCCGGGGCCATTCGCGCGGCACCCTGTCCTCCCCCTCGCGTGCCGAGTAGGCTCCGGGGCCCGCTCGCCCGCATGGAGGTAGGGATGGCCCCCGCGAGAAAGAAACCCGACCGACGTCTGCCCGTGCTCGCCGCGACGGCCACCCTGGTCGTCGGGCTGGGCGTCGTCCCGGCCGCCGCCACCGGCGGCGGCCCGGACGCGACGGGCGGCCCGGCCGCCGCGACACCCGCCAAGTCCCCCGTCGCCGTCGGCTACGGGGGCGCGGTCGCCAGCGTCGACGCCGACGCCTCGGCCGCCGGCATCGAGGTGCTGCGCAAGGGCGGCAACGCCGTGGACGCCGCCGTCGCCACCGCCGCCGCGCTCGGCGTCACCGAGCCGTATTCCTCCGGCGTCGGCGGCGGCGGCTACTTCGTCCACTACGACGCCAAGCGGCACCGCGTCTCCACCATCGACGGCCGGGAACGCGCCCCGCTCAGCGCCGGCAAGGACCTCTTCCTGGAGAACGGCAAGCCGCTCCCGCCCGCCGACGCCATCACCAGCGGGCTCTCCGTCGGCACCCCCGGCACGCCCGCCACCTGGGACACCGCCCTGCGCGCCTGGGGCAGCCGGTCCCTCGCCCAGGTCCTGAAGCCCGCCGAGCGCCTCGCCCGCTCGGGCTTCACCGTCGACCAGACCTTCCGGCAGCAGACGGCCGACAACGAGGCCCGGTTCAAGGACTTCCCCGCGACCGCCGCCCTCTACCTGCCGGGCGGCAGACCCCCGGCCGTCGGCAGCACCCTGAAGAACCCCGACCTGGCCCGCACCTACGAGCAGCTCGGCAGGAGCGGCGTCGGCGCGTTCTACAAGGGCGACATCGCGCGCGACCTCGTACGGACCGTCCGCAAGCCGCCCGTCGCCCCCGGCTCCGGGCGAGTGGCCCGCCCCGGCGACCTGACGGAGCGCGATCTGCGCGCGTACCGGGCGAACACCCAGGCCCCGACCCGCACTTCCTACCGCGGCCTGGACCTCTACGGAATCGCCCCCTCCTCCTCCGGCGGCAGCACGGTCGCCGAGGCCGTCAACATCCTGGAGCGCGGCGACCTCGCCAAGCTGAGCGAGCAGACCTACCTGCACCGCTACATCGAGGCGTCCCGCATCGCCTTCGCCGACCGCAACCGCTGGGTCGGGGACCCCGCCCACGAGAAGGTGCCGACCGCGGCGCTCACCTCCCAGCGGTTCGCCGACGCCCGCGCCTGCCTGATCAAGGACGGCACGGCCCTCACCAGCCCGCTCGCCCCCGGCGACCCGCGCCACCCGGTGCCTTGCGGCACGCGCGGCGCGCCCGCCCCCACCCCGTACGAGGGGGAGAACACCACCCATCTGACGGTCGCCGACAAGTGGGGGAACGTCGTCGCCTACACCCTCACCATCGAGCAGACCGGCGGCAGCGGCATCACCGTCCCCGGGCGCGGCTTCCTGCTCAACAACGAGCTGACCGACTTCAACTTCGTCCCGGTGACCCCCGGGGTCCACGACCCCAACCTGCCCGGCCCGGGCAAGCGGCCCCGCTCGTCGCTGTCGCCGACGATCGTCCTCGACCACGGCCGGCCCGCCTTCGCGCTCGGCTCGCCCGGCGGCTCCACCATCATCACCACCGTGCTCCAGACCCTGCTGAACCACGTCGACCGCGGCATGCCGCTCGCCGACGCGATCGCCGCCCCGCGCGCCAGCCAGCGCAACGCCGCGACGACCGATCTCGAACCCGCCCTGTGGAACAGCCCGTTGCGCGGACGGCTCGAAGCCCTCGGGCACGTGTTCAAGGAGAACCCCGAGATCGGCGCGGCGACCGGGGTGCAGCGGTTGCCCGACGGCCGCTGGCTCGCCGCCGCGGAGAAGGTCAGGCGCGGCGGCGGCTCGGCGATGGTGGTGCGCGCGAGCGGCCGGCCGCCGACGCACTGAGGTACCGAGGCGCGCCCGTACGGGACGAGGCGCACCCCGATACGCCCATCACCCACATGGGCGTATCGGGGTGCGGGCCCGGTTCGACGGCCCCGGGCCGGGCCACGCTCCCTGACATATGGCTGGGGAGCGTGAGGGTCGGCCCGGACGGTTCGGACGGCGCGGGGCCGGTGCCGCCCTGGTGGCCGTCGTGGCCTGCGTGTGCGCGGTGTGGCTGCTCCAGGGCGGTGACGGCCGGGCCGGCGGTGGTTCCGTCGCGTACGCGTCGCCGCGGACCGCGCGGGCGCCGGTGCCGAGCTGCGAGCTCGGCGCGTATCTCAGCGATCTCTACGACCTGGACCCCTCGAACCACGTCTTCTCCGCGCGGATGTTCCTGTGGTCCGTCTGCCCGGACCGGAAGCTGGACCCGCTGCCGGCGGTCTCGTTCAGCAACGCCAACGACCCCGAGAAGGGCGATCCCATCCTGAGCGCCGAAGGGGGCGGTTTCCGGGACCTCATGCGGATCCAGGGCACCTTCCGGCAGGGCTGGGACGTCCGTGCCTTCCCCTTCGACCGGCAGCGGATCGCGGTGCTGGTCACGGCGGCGCCGGAGAGCAAGCGCTTCCTGCTGGTGCCGGACAACGCCAATTCCGCCTACAACAAGGAAATCCATCCGCCCGGCTGGCGCATCACCGGCTTCCGGCTGACGCCCGCCCGGCGGATCTACCCCACGAACTTCGGCGACCCCACGCTGCCCAGGGGCACGGCCACCACCTACAGCCGGATCCGGGTGGAGGTCGACCTGGCGCGGGACGATCCCACGATCTTCTGGAAGCTGACGGGCCCGCTGTATCTCATGGTGCTCATGGCGACCGCGACGTTCCTGCTGCCCTCGCACGCCGAGGAGCTGGGGATGGGGGAGCGGCTGGACTCGCTCCAGAGCCGGCTGGGGCTGCTGGGGGGCGGGCTGTTCGTGGTGATGCTGAATATGCAGCAGGTCGCGGCGGTGGTCAACAGCACCGTGGGGCTCACGCTCATCGACTGGCTCCATCTGCTCACCCTCGGTTTCGTCCTGCTGGCCGTGATGGTCACGGTGGTGTCCTGGCGCTGGACGGTGCACGGCGGCTGCCCGGCGCGGGCGGAGCGCTGGCACCACGTGGGGGCGGTGGTGTTGCTGGTGGGGTACACGGCGATCGCCGTGTTGCTGGTGGGGTATTTCGCGGCGGGGGAGCGGTAGCGGGGCGCCGGGCGGGACGGCTCCGCGTCCCGCCCGGCACCCGGGGACCGCTGTTCCTCCGGTGGTTTCCGGGCGCCGTGGCGGGCTCCGGTCACCGGCCGCCCAGCAGCGCGATCACCTCGCCCGTGGTGCCGGTCTCCGCGAGCCGCGGGAACACCTTCTCGACGGCGATCCGGTGCACCTCCGCGTCCATGTCCGTCATCGCGTCCGTCACCACCGTCACGTGGTACCCGTGTTCGTGCGCGGCGCGCGCCGTGGACTCCACCCCCATGCTCGTGGCGATGCCCGCCAGCACGATCTGCGTCACGCCCAGGCGGCGCAGCTGGAGGTCGAGGTCGGTGGCGTGGAAGGCGCCCCAGGTGTGCTTGGTGACGACGATGTCGCCGTCCTGGCGGTCCAGTTCGGGCACCAGGTCCGCGAAGTCCGCCGGCGGCCGTGCGCCCCGCAGGGAGACCTCGGCGCGCCCGGGGGCGGCGCCGACGACCCGGACGAGGACGACCGGCAGCCCGCGCTCGCGGAACGCCGCGGCCAGCCGGGCGCCACGCCGGACGATCCCGTCGGTGGGGTGGGCGGTGGGCAGGGCGACGATGCCCTTCTGGAGGTCGATGAGGACGAGCGCGGTCCGCTCGTCGAGGGTGGTGGCGGGCATGGGGTTCTCCTCGGTCGTCTTACGGGTGTCTCGGGTCGTCTTACGGTTGTTTTCGGGGGTGGGTTCGAAAGGGGCGGCTCAGGGCCCGGTGCCGGACCGGGCCGAGGAGCGCGGACGGGCCCGCAGCGCGCGGTCCGCGGCCGTGAGGACGAGCAGCACCAGGCCCAGCGCCATCCCCACCGTGGCGAGTTCCCGCAGGCCCCGGTCGGTGGCGGCCGGTCCGTAGCTGAGGCCGATGAGGCCGGCGGCGATCATCGCGCCGAGGTACTGGGAGGTGCGCTGGAGGCCGGCCGCGGCGCCGACGCCGTCGGCCGGGGCCTGGGCGTACACGGCGCCCTGGTTGCCGGTCGAGGTGAGGCCCTGCGAGATGCCGAAGAGCACCGCGACGGCCGGCAGCGCGAGGAGCGGGGTGGTGCCGGTGGTGAACAGCAGGGCGGTGGCGCCCGCGGTGAGCAGGGCGGCCGCGGTGACGAGCGGGGCGCGGAGCCCCTTCGTCCGGGCGCCGAGCAGGGAGAGGACGGCGGCGGCACCGGACATCGGCAGCATGATCAGACCGACCTGGAGGACGGAGTAGCCATGGGCGTCCTCCAGCCACTGGGTGAAGCCGTAGAGCACGCAGTAGATCGTGAGGTAGGCGAGGCCGTGGCGGAGGTAGGTGCGGGCGAGGGCCCCGTTGCCGCGCAGGGAGCGCAGGTCGAGGAAGGGGCGGGGGTGGCGCGCCTCCCACCGGACGAGTACGGCCGTCAGCAGCGCGATCAGCGGCGGGAGCGGCCAGAGGGGGTGCGCGAGGTCCGTCAGGAAGAGGGCGGTGGCGGTGAGCGCGGCGGCGAAGAGGGCGAGGCCGAGGGGATCGGCGAAACGTTCCCGCCGTCCGTCGGCGGCCTTCGGGCGTACGGGGTCGGCGGGCAGCCACCGCAGGGCGAGGACGATCCCGGCGAGCGCGAGCGGGACGTTGAAGGCGAAGAGGCCGCGCCAGCCCGCGGTGGCGATGAGGAGCCCGCCGAGCGCGGGGCCGGCGGCCGCGCTGCCCAGCGAGGCGAACGAGAGCCTGCCGAGGACCGGGCGAGGGGCCTCGCGGCCGACGCGCGCGGCCTCCGCGCGCAGCATCGCCATGGCGGACGGGTAGGCGGCGGAGGTGCCGAGGCCCAGCAGGGCGCGGGCGGCGACCAGCCAGCCGAAGGCGGGGGCCAGGGTGCCCAGGAGCCCCGCCGCGCAGACGAGCGTGAGCCCGGCGAGGAGGACGCGGCGCGGGCCGAGCGTGTCGGCCAGCCGCCCCGTGACGGGCTGGCCGACGGCGCTGGCGACGTAGAGGGCGGAGACGAGCCAGGCGGTGCCGGCGGCTCCGGTGCCGAAGGCGTGGCCGATGGTGACCAGGCCGGTGGCGATGGCGGTCGAGTTGAGGGGGTTGAGCGCCGAGCCGAGCAGGAGCGGTGCCATCAGACGGCCGCCGAAGCCCGGTCCGGCGGGGCCGGGCCGCTCACCCGTGCGGGTGAGCGGGGGCCTCGCGGCGTCGGGAGGCTGTGTCGCTGCGGTCACGTCCGTCACTCCTCGGTGAGTTTCCGGAGCAGCTTCAGGGCCTCGGCGAGCCGCTGCCGCTCGTCGGCGTCGAGCCGCCGGTCGAGGGCGTCGGCGAGCCAGCCGTGCTTGGAGCGGCGCACGGAGGCGAGGCCCCGCTCGCCGTCCGGGGTGAGGGAGAACAGCACCTGACGGCCGTCGGTGGGGTGTGGGGACCGGGCGACCAGGCCCAGGTCGTCCAGCACGCCGAGGATCACCCGCATGGACTGGGGGCGGACGAGCTCGGCGCGGGCCAGGTCGGCGGTGGTGGCGGGGCCCTCGGTGCCGAGCCGGCTGAGGACGGCGCGCTGGGACGGCGTGAGCGCGCCCTGCGGGGAGGCGGCGCGCAGCCGCCGCATGAGCTGGGAGGCCGTGGCGGCCAGATCGGCGGCGAGGCGCTCCCGGTCCTTTTCCTGATCCTTCTGAGGTTCCTGATCCTTCTCGGGCATACGTCCACAGTAAGAGAATGACAGGGAAACTTGCAAGTTTTTCTGTCTGGTTATCCACAGGGAAGACGATGGTCTTGCCGCGCGGCGTGCCGGGTCATACGGTCGCAACCACACGTGGATCTACGCGTGTCAGCCTGGCTGACGCCCCGGCGAAGGAGCAGCTCATGGCCAATGTCGTTCGCGCCGCACTGGTTCAGGCGACCTGGACGGGTGACACCGAGTCGATGATCGCCAAGCATGAGGAGCACGCCCGCGCGGCCGCCGCGCAGGGCGCGAAGGTGATCGGCTTCCAGGAGGTCTTCAACGCTCCCTACTTCTGCCAGGTGCAGGAGAGCGAGCACTACCGCTGGGCCGAGCCCGTCCCCGACGGCCCCACGGTCCGGCGGATGCGGGAGCTGGCCCGCGAGACGGGCATGGTGATCGTCGTCCCCGTCTTCGAGGTCGAGGGCTCCGGCTTCTACTACAACACCGCCGCCGTCATCGACGCCGACGGCAGCTACCTCGGCAAGTACCGCAAGCACCACATCCCCCAGGTCAAGGGCTTCTGGGAGAAGTACTACTTCAAACCGGGCAACCTCGGCTGGCCCGTCTTCGACACGGCCGTCGGCAAGGTCGGCGTCTATATCTGCTACGACCGCCACTTCCCCGAAGGATGGCGCCAACTCGGCCTGAACGGCGCCCAGATCGTCTACAACCCCTCCGCCACCTCGCGCGGCCTCTCCGCCTACCTCTGGAAGCTGGAACAGCCCGCCGCCGCCGTGGCCAACGAGTACTTCATCGCCGCGATCAACCGCGTGGGCCAGGAGGAGTACGGCGACAACGACTTCTACGGCACCTCCTACTTCGTGGACCCGCGCGGCCGGTTCGTCGACGGCACCGCGAGCGACACCAAGGAGGAACTGCTCGTCCGCGACCTGGACCTCGGCCTCATCGACGAGGTCCGGCAGCAGTGGGCGTTCTACCGCGACCGCAGGCCCGACGCCTACGAGGGGCTGGTCCGGCCATGAGCCCCGGGAGCGAGCCGCCACCGCCCGGCGCCACCCCCGCCACGCACCTCCACGCCCGGCACCGCGCCGTCATGCCCGACTGGCTCGCCCTCTACTACCGAGAGCCCCTGGAGCTCACCCACGGCGAGGGCCGGCACGTCTGGGACGCGACCGGCCGCCGCTACCTCGACTTCTTCGGCGGCATCCTCACCACCATGACCGCCCACGCCCTCCCCGAGGTCACCGAGGCCGTCGCCGGGCAGGCCGGGCGCATCCTGCACACCTCCACCCTCTACCTCGACCGGCACATGGTGGAGCTCGCCGAGCGGATCGCCGCCCTCTCCGGCATCCCGGACGCCCGCGTCTTCTTCACCACCTCCGGCACGGAGGCCACCGACGCCGCCCTGCTGCTCGCCACCACCCACCGCCGCTCCAACCAGGTCCTGGCGATGCGCAACAGCTACCACGGCCGCTCCTTCTCCTCCGTCGCCGTCACGGGCAACTCCTCCTGGTCGCCCACCAGCCTCTCCCCGCTCCAGACGCTCTACGTCCACGGCGCCGTCCGCACCCGCGGCCCGTACGCCGCCCTGACCGACGCGGAGTTCACCGCGGCCTGCGTCGCCGACCTGGAGGACGTCCTCGGCCAGGCCCACGGCAATGTGGCCGCGCTCATCGCCGAACCCGTCCAGGGCGTCGGCGGGTTCACCTCCCCGCCCGACGGGCTCTACGCCGCCTTCCGCGAGGTCCTCGCGCGGCGCGGCATCCTCTGGATCTCCGACGAGGTGCAGACCGGCTGGGGCCGCACCGGCGACCACTTCTGGGGCTGGCAGGCCCACGCCGCGAGCGGCCCGCCCGACCTGCTCACCTTCGCCAAGGGCATCGGGAACGGCATGTCGATCGGCGGCGTCGTCGCCCGCGCCGAGGTGATGAACTCCCTGGGCGCCAACTCCATCTCCACCTTCGGCGGCAGCCCCGTCACCATGGCCGCCGGGCTCGCCAACCTCACCCATCTCCTGGAGCACGACCTCCAGGGCAACGCCCGACGGGTCGGCGGCCTCCTCATCGAGCGGCTCCGCGCCGTCGCCGCCGGTCTGCCCCTGGTCCACGAGGTGCGCGGCCGGGGCCTGATGATCGGCGTCGAACTGACCGGGCCCGACGGCTCCCCCGCGCCCGAGGCCGCCGCCCTCACCCTCGAACACGCCCGGGAGGACGGTCTGCTGATCGGCAAGGGCGGCCGCGAGGGCAACACCCTGCGGATCGCCCCGCCCCTGTCCCTCACCGTCGCCGAGGCCGAGGAGGGCGCGGCGATCCTCGAATCCGCCCTGCACCGTACGCACCGCACCCTCGCCGGAGAGGAACGGGCATGACCACCACGGCCATTCGCGGCGGCCTCGTCATCACCGCCACCGAGGAGATCTTGGCGGACGTCCTCGTCGAGGACGGGCGGATCGCCGCCCTCGCCGCCCCCGACAGCTCCTGCGCCCAGGGCTGGACGCCCGACCGCACCCTCGACGCCACCGGGAAGTACGTCGTCCCGGGCGGCGTCGACGCCCACACCCACTTCGACCTCCCTTTCGGCGGCACTGCCTCCTCCGACACCTTCGAGACGGGCACCCGTGCCGCGGCCTGGGGCGGCACCACCACCGTCGTCGACTTCGCGGTCCAGTCCCGCGGCGGCGCCCTGCGCGAGGGGCTCGACACCTGGCACGCCAAGGCCGAGGGAACCTGCGCCGTCGACTACGCCTTCCATATGATCCTCTCCGATGTGCGGGAGAGCTCGCTCAAGGAGATGGACCTGCTGGTGGGGGAGGGCGTCACCTCCTTCAAGCTGTTCATGGCCTATCCCGGCGTCTTCTACAGCGACGACGGGCAGATCCTGCGGGCCATGCAGCGCGCCGCCGGCAACGGCGGGCTGATCATGATGCACGCCGAGAACGGCATCGCCATCGACGTCCTCGTCGAACAGGCCCTGGCCGCCGGCCGCACCGACCCCCGCTACCACGGAGAGGTCCGCAAGGCCCTGCTGGAGGCGGAGGCCACGCACCGGGCCATCGCCCTGGCGCAGGTGGCGGGCAGCCCGCTCTACGTCGTGCACGTCTCCGCCGAGGAGGCCGTCGCCGAGCTGGTACAGGCCCGCGACAAGGGCCTCCCGGTCTTCGGCGAGACCTGCCCGCAGTACCTCTTCCTGTCCACCGACAATCTCGCCGAACCCGGCTTCGAGGGCGCGAAATACGTCTGCTCCACGCCGCTCCGTCCCCGCGAGCACCAGGCCGCCCTCTGGCGCGGGCTGCGGACGAACGACCTCCAGGTCGTCTCCACCGACCACTGCCCCTTCTGCTTCTCCGGCCAGAAGGAGCTGGGTCGCGGCGACTTCTCGAAGATCCCCAACGGGCTGCCCGGTGTGGAGCACCGGATGGACCTCCTCCACCAGGCCGTGGTCGACGGGCACATCACCCGCCGCCGCTGGATCGAGATCGCCTGCACCGCCCCCGCCCGGATGTTCGGCCTCGCCCCGCGCAAGGGCACCCTCGCCCCCGGAGCCGACGCCGACATCGTCATCTACGACCCGCACGCCCGGCAGACCCTCTCCGCCACGACCCATCACATGAACGTCGACTACTCGGCGTACGAGGGCAAGGAGATCACCGGCCGGGTCGAGACGGTCCTCTCCCGCGGGGAGACCGTCATCGACCGCGGCCGGTACACCGTCCGCGCCGGGCACGGCCGTTACGTACCCCGCGCCACCTGTCAGTACCTCGCGTAAGGAGCACCACCGTGGACTTCGGCCTCGTCCTCCAGACCGATCCGCCCGCCACCGCCGTGGTGGACCTGATGCGCCGGGCCGAGGGCGCCGGCTTCCGTTACGGATGGACCTTCGACTCCGCCGTCCTCTGGCAGGAGCCCTTCGTCATCCACAGCCGGATCCTCGACCACACCGAGCGGCTCATCGTCGGCCCCATGGTCACCAACCCCACCACCCGCACCCCCGAGGTCACCGCGTCCACGTTCGCCACGCTCAACGACATGTACGGCAACCGCACGGTGTGCGGCATCGGCCGCGGCGACTCGGCGATGCGGGTGGCCGGACGGAAGCCCAACACCCTCGCCACCCTCCGCGAGGCCATGCGCGTCATCCGCGACCTCGCCGAGGGGCGCGAGGCCGATGTCGGCGGCACCACCCTCAAGCTCCCCTGGGTGAAGGACGGCAGGCTGCCGGTCTGGATGGCCGCCTACGGTCCCAAGGCGCTCGCCCTCGCGGGGCAGGAGGCGGACGGTTTCATCCTCCAGCTCGCCGACCCGTTCCTGACCGAGTGGATGATCAAGGCCGTCCGTACGGCGGCCGCCGAGGCCGGCCGCGACCCCGACTCCCTCACCATCTGCGTCGCCGCCCCCGCCTATGTGGGCGACGACCTCGACCACGCCCGTGAGCAGTGCCGCTGGTTCGGCGGCATGGTCGGCAACCACGTCGCCGACCTCGTCGCCCGCTACGGCGCGCACTCCGGGCTGGTGCCGGAGGCGCTCACGGCCTATATCGAGCAGCGCCACGGCTACGACTACAGCCACCACGGCCGGGCCGGGAACCCCTCCACGGACTTCGTCCCCGACGAGATCGTCGACCGGTTCTGCCTGCTGGGGCCGGTGGAGGCGCATCGGGAGCGGCTGGAGGAGTTGCGGGGGCTGGGGGTGGATCAGTTCGCGGTGTATGCGATGCATGATGCGAGGGAGGCCACGATTGATGCGTATGGGCGGGAATTGGTGCCGGTGTTGGGTGGGTGACGGGTAGGGGGGGCGGGGGGTGCGCCTGCGGCGGGCCTTTTCCCCTACCCGCCCCTTCCCGGAACCGGGGCTGGCGCCCCGGGCCCCCGGCCGCGCTGACGCGCGGTGTCCTCAAACGCCGGACGGGCTGATTTTCAGCCCGTCCGGCGTTTGAGGACCGGGGTCCGGGGCGGAGCCCCGTTCGGGAAGGGGCGGGGTGGGGAAAAGGCCCGCCGCAGGCGCACCCCCCGCCCCCGTCACGGCACCCGCGCGGTCCACTCCTCCGAAGAGAACTTCGTCGCCGCCAGCTCCACCGCCCGCGCCATCTCCTCCGGAGTGACCGACCCCTCGGCCAACCCGTACCGCCCCCGGAAAGACTCGATCATCTTCTCGATGACCGCCGCCCGCGGCAGCCCCGTCTGACGGCGCAGCGGATCCACCCGCTTCTTGGCGCTCTTCGTGCCCTTGTCGGACAGCTTCTCCTTGCCGATGCGCAGCACGTCGAGCATCTTGTCCGCGTCGATGTCGTACGCCATCGTCACGTGGTGCAGCACCGCGCCCGCCGGGCCCACCAGCCGCTTCTGGGCCGCGCCGGCGATCTTTCCGGAGTCGGTGGCGATGTCGTTGAGCGGCTGGTACCACGCCTTGACGCCCATGCCCTCCAGCGCGCCCAGCACCCAGTCGTCCAGATAGGCGTAACTGTCGGCGAAGGACAGGCCCTGGACGAGCGAGTCGGGCACGCACAGGGAGTAGGTGATGGTGTTACCCGGCTCGCAGAACATGGCCCCGCCGCCGCTGATCCGGCGGACGACCGTCATGCCGTGGCGGGCCGCGCCCTCGGGGTCGACCTCGTTGCGCAGCGACTGGAAGCTGCCGATGACCACCGCGGGGGAGCCCCACTCCCACACGCGCAGGGTCGGGGGCCGACGCCCGGCCGCGACCTCGGCCGTCAGCACCTCGTCCAGCGCCATGTGCAGCGCCGGCGGCTGCGGGCCGTCGTGGATGAGCTCCCACTCGAAGTCGGTCCAGTCGGTCGCGTTCGCCAGCGCCCGGCGGACCGCGACGCCCACGGCCTCGGAGCTGAAGCCGAACATCACCGTGCCCTCGGGCAGGGCCGCGTCGATCCGGGCCGCGAGCTGCGGGGCGAGGGTGTCGGCGGGTGCGCCTTCCAGGGCGCGGTTGATGTCCAGGAGCGCCTCGTCCGGTTCGAGGAAGAAGTCCCCGGCCACCCGTACGTCGCGCAGCAGCCCGTCCTCGACCTCCAGGTCCACGACGACGAGCTTGCCGCCCGGAACTTTGTATTCGCCGTGCACGGCCGCTACCTCCCGCTTGTTCTCCGGCCGGCCACCCGGCCGACAGCGGAATCAACCGTAACTCCGGGATTCCCGGTTCCTCCCGCGGGTGGCCCGCGTACACTCTGTGTACCCCACAGGTAACACTCGTCTCACCTTCCCCCCACTCCCGCGCCCCCGGCCCGCCGGGCGCCGGTTCGCGACCGGGTGCGGAGCCATGCGCGGAACCGTTTCGCGCAGCCGCTGTCCCAGGGGGGATCCTGAATATGACCGCATACACCGCACGCAGGGCGAGACGGGCCGGTGCGGCCCTGGTCGCCGCGCTGACCCTGGGCTTCGGCGCCGTAGCCTGCGACGACGCCGACAAGCCGGCCGGTGACAAGCCGTCGGCGTCCGTCTCCGCGACCCCGGCGACGCCGTCCGCGTCATCCGAGCCCGGCCCGGCGGAGTCGCCGTCCCCCTCGCCGAGCGCCGCGTCGCCCGCGCCGGTGACGACGCCGGACGTCCCCGCCCCCGCACCCAAGGCCGAGGTGCCCGCCTCCGACCGCGGCGCCACGGGTTCGGGCTCCGAATCGGGTTCCGGTTCGGGCGGCGGCTCGTCGTCCACGGGTTCCACGTCAGGTTCCACGTCGGCCGACTCGTCGTCCACGGGGGGCTCCCACTCCGGGGCCTCGGCCGTCTGCAACGACGGTTCGTACTCCTACTCCGCGCACCGCAGGGGCACTTGCTCCCACCACGGCGGTGTTGCGCAGTGGCTGAAGGATCTGCCTTCCTAGGGAGCATGTTCACGACACGCCCCACTCTCCAGGGCACCTTCGGCATGGTGGCCTCCACCCACTGGCTCGCCTCGCAGTCGGCCATGGCCGTCCTGGAGAGCGGCGGCAACGCCTTCGACGCCGCCGTCGCCGCGGGCTTCGTCCTCCAGGTGGTCGAACCGCACATGAGCGGACCGGCCGGTGAGGTGCCCGCGATCATCGCCCCCGCGGCCGGCCCGGTGCGGGTCCTCTGCGGGCAGGGGCCCGCGCCCGCCGGGGCGAGCGTCGCCCACTACACCTCGCTCGGCCTCGCCCTCGTCCCCGGCACCGGCCCCCTCGCCGCCCCCGTGCCGGGCGCCTTCGACGCCTGGCTGCTCCTGCTGCGCGACCACGGCACCCGGCCGCTCGCGGACGTCCTCTCCTACGCCATCGGGTACGCCGAACGCGGCCACGCCCCCGTCCCCGCCGTCGGCGCGACCGTGCGGACCGTACAAGAGCTCTTCACCGACGAGTGGCCGGACTCCGCCGCCCTGTACCTCCCGGGCGGCCGCCCGCCCGAGCCCGGGAGGCTCTTCCGCAACCCCGTGCTCGCGGCCACCTGGCGCCGCCTGCTCGCCGAGGCCGAGGCCGCCGGCGGCAGCCGCGAGCGGCGCATCGACGCCGCCCGCCGCGTCTGGCGCGAGGGCTTCGTCGCCGACGCCCTCCTGCGCGCCGCCGCCCGCCCCACCCCGGACACCTCCGGCGCCCGCCACACCGGCACCCTCACCGGCGACGACCTCGCCGGCTTCCGCGCCGGTTACGAGGAGCCCGTCACCCACGACTGGCACGGCTGGACCGTCTGCAAACCCGGGCCCTGGTCCCAGGGCCCGGCCCTGCTCCAGCAGCTCGCCCTGCTCCCGGAGCAGCCCGGCGCCCTGGAGTACGGCACCCCCGACTACCTCCACGCCCTCATCGAGGGCGGCAAGCTCGCCATGGCCGACCGCGAGGCGTGGTACGGCGACGCCCCGTACGGGGAGGACGGCGTGCCGCTGCGCGCCCTGCTCTCACCCGGGTACAACACCGCCCGCCGCGCCCTGGTAGGCGACACCGCCTCGTACGACCTGCGCCCCGGCAGCCCCGACGGCCGCGCGCCCCGGCTGCCCCGGTACGTCACGGAGGCCGGGGCGGACCCGGCGGCGCCCACCGCCCCGGGCGCGGGCGAGCCCACCGTCACCGCCGACGGCGCCACCCGGGGCGACACCTGTCACGTCGACGTCGTCGACCGCTGGGGCAACATGATCTCCGCGACGCCCAGCGGTGGCTGGCTCCAGTCCAACCCCGTCGTCCCGGAGCTCGGCTTCCCCCTGGGCACCCGCCTCCAGATGACCTGGCTGGAGGAGGGCCTGCCCAACTCCCTCACCCCCGGCCGCCGGCCGCGCACCACCCTCAGCCCGTCCCTGGCCCTGCGCGACGGCGAGCCCGTGCTCGCGTTCGGCACGCCGGGCGGCGACCAGCAGGACCAGTGGCAACCGCACTTCTTCCTGGCGGTCGCCCTGCGCCCGCCCGTGCGCGGCGGCCTGGACCTGCAGGGCGCCATCGACGCGCCCAACTGGCACCAGGAATCCTTCCCCAGCTCCTTCCACCCGCGCGCCATGCGGCCCGGCGCCGTCACCGTCGAGTCCCGGATCGGCGAGCCGGCCGTCGCGGAGCTGCGGCGCAGGGGACACGACGTGACCGTGGGACCGCCGTGGTCGGAGGGACGGCTGTGCGCCGTGGCGCGCGACCCGGACACCGGCGTCCTGTCGGCCGCCGCCAACCCCCGGGGAATGCAGGGCTACGCGGTGGGGCGCTGACCGGCCCCGCGCGGTACGTGGGGGACGGGTGGGGCGAGCCGTTCACCTGGGGGACGCCATGAGGTCATCGCCACGCCCCCCGTTGTCGGTGGGGCGTGGTTCGATGGACTTATGATCGATGAATTTCTCGCAGGTGGACTGAACGACGTCGAGGAGGCGGTCCGCAAGGCGGCCGCCGCCGAGATCGTGCCGCGTTTCCGGCAGCTCGCCGCGCACGAGATCGTCGAGAAGAACGGCCCGCACGACCTGGTGACCGTCGCCGACCGGCTCGCCGAGGAGCACCTGACGGCGTCCCTCACCACCCTCCTGCCCGGCTCGGTGGTGGTGGGCGAGGAGGCCGTGCACGCCGACCCCGGCGTCCTCGGCGCCCTGCGCGGTGACGACCCGGTATGGATCGTCGACCCGGTCGACGGCACCCGGCAGTTCGTCCACGGCGACCCCGGCTTCGCGACCCTGGTCTGCCTGGCCCACCGAGGCGAACTGCTCGCCTCCTGGACGTACGCCCCCGCCCTGGACCTGATGGCCACGGCCCGCCGGGGCGGCGGCGCGTGGCTGAACGGCGAGCGGCTGCGCTCCGGCGCGCCCGAGCCCGGCGCGCCGCTGGAAGTGGCCATATCGCACTACGATTTCACCAACGACGAGCAGAAGCGCGTGCTGGGCGCCCTGAGCACCGAGGGCATCGCCCCGCGCCCCTGCGGCTCCGCGGGCCTGGAGTATCTGAACGTGGCCCGGGGCACCCTCGCCGGCCTCGCCTTCTCCTGGGAGAACGCCTGGGACCACGCCGCCGGGCTGCTGCTCGTCGCCGAGGCGGGCGGGGCAAGCGCCACGGTCGCGGGCGAGCCGTTCCGGATCGCCGGGGGCAACGCCCTGCCCTTCGCCGCCGCCCGGGACGAGCTGACGCTCCGGCATATCCTGGATCTGCTGGCGTCCGCCGGCTGACCCCGCCAGGGACGAGGGGAGTGCGTCCGGTGCCCACCATGCTCGACGCGGTCGTCGTAGGCGCCGGACCGAACGGTCTGACCGCCGCTGTGGAACTGGCCCGCCGTGGTCTCTCCGTCGCGGTGTTCGAGGCGGCGGAGGCCGTCGGGGGCGGGGCGCGGACCGAGGAGCTCACGCTCCCCGGCTTCCGCCACGACCCCTGCTCCGCCGTGCACCCGCTCGGCGCCGGATCGCCCGCCTTCACGGGGATGCCCCTGGGCCGCCACGGTCTGCACTGGCTGCACCCCGGGCTGCCCATGGCCCACCCCTTCCCCGACGGCACGGCCGCCGTCCTCGCCCGGGGCGTCGGGGAGACGGCGCTCTCCCTCGGCCCGCGCGACGCCGGGGCGTACCGCCGGCTGGTCGCGCCCTTCCACGGCCGCTGGGAGACGGTGGCGACCGACTTCCTGCGGCCCGCCTGGGCCGGCCTGCCGGGCGATCCGCTGCTGTACGCCCGCTTCGGGCTCTCCGCCGCCCAGCCCGCGGCCCTGCTGACCCGCCGCTTCCGTGACCGCAGGGCACGCGCGATGTTCGCGGGCCTCGCCGCGCACGGCATCGGCCCGCTCACCGGCGTCGGCACCGGCGGCATGGCCCTGCTGTTCGCGCTCGCCGCGCACGCGGGCGGCTGGCCGGTCCCGCGCGGCGGCGCGCAGGCGGTGGCCGACGCCCTCGCCTCGTACCTGCGCGAGGAGGGCGGCACCGTCCACACCGGCTTCGAGGTCAAGCGCCTGGACGACCTGCCGCCCGCCCGCGCCTACGTCTTCGACACCTCGCCGACGGCCCTCGCCCGGATCGCGGGGCTCGGCGGCGCCTACCGCCGTTTCCGCTACGGCCCCAGCGTCTTCAAGATCGACTACGCGCTGAGCGGGCCGGTGCCCTGGACCTCGGAGCAGGCCCGCCGGGCGGGCACGGTCCACGTCGGGCCGACGTACGGGGAGATCGACGCCGCCCTCGACGCGGCCCTGCACGGCCGCGACCCCGAGGTCCCCTTCCTCATCACCGCGCAGCCCAGCCTCGTCGACCCCACCCGGGCGCCGGAGGGCAAGCACACCTTCTGGGTCTACGGGCATGTGCCGCACGGCTGGGAGGGCGACGCCACCGAGGTGATCGAGCGGCAGATCGAGCGGTTCGCCCCCGGCTTCCGCGACCTGGTCCTGGCGCGCGCCACGGCGGGCCCGCCGGAGCTGGCGGCCCGCAACGCGAACTACGTGGGCGGGGACATCAACACGGGCTCGACGGCCGGGCTGCGGCTGGTGATCCGGCCCCGCCTGGCGCGGGTGCCCTACGCGACGGCGCACCCGGCGGTGTTCCTGTGCTCGTCGGCCACGCCGCCGGGGCCCGGGGTGCACGGGATGTGCGGGCGGCACGCGGCGCGGGCGGTGTGGCACTGGTTGTGCCGGGGGTAGGGCGGGGCCCCGGCGCACGCTTCCGCCCCGCCGGGCCTGAGCGCTCCGCTGGAACTCCGGCGAGTCATCCGCGGGTGCGTCGTGGCTGGTCGCGCAGTTCCCCGCGCCCCTTCGGGGCGCTGCCGAACCGCACCGGACTTCGCCAAGCAGGCTTGGACGATCGTTCGGCGGCCAGACGGCCAGACGGCCGCTCCGGGGCCCGGGGCCCGGGGCCCGGGCCCCGGGGCCGAGCCCCCGAGGAAGGGGCCCCGCGCCTCAGGCCACCTGTCCCAGGTCGGCGAGGACCGCCGCGCGGAGCGGCTCGATGTCCGTGCCCACCCGCTGGAGGGTCCGTGCGAGCAGTTCGTCCCCGGGGGTGAGGAGGCCCAGCATGACGTGGGCGAGCGTGATGCGGTCGTCGGGCTGCGCGAGCATCACCTTGGACGCGGCCTCCAGCGCCCGGGTGCCGTGCCCGGTGAAGGGCAGGTGGGCGTCGGGCGCGAGGCCCGGGACCACGGTCGACGCGGGCGCGGGGCCCGGCGCCGGCACCGCGGCCTTGCGGCGCCCGAACGGCAGCCACCCCCGGCGGGCCGGCTCCGGGGCGGGGACAGGGGCGGCGGCCGGTGCGGCAGCGGCGGGCGCGTGGTTCCGCTCGAAGTGCGCGCGCACGGCGGCCAGGTCGATGCCGGCGCCCGTCAGGGCCTCCCGGTCCTCCTCGGCCAGCCCGAGGCCCCCGTCCGCCGCGGCGAGCACCGCCGGCCGGTATGCCTCGTACGTGACGCCGAGCCGGGCCGGCGCGAGCAGCGGGGCGTCCTTCTCGGCCACGAGCCCGAGCATCAGGTGCTCGCTGCCGATCCACGGGTGCCCCAGCTCACGGGCCTCCTGCTGGGCGCGGATCACCGTCATCCGCGCGTTCAGGGTGAACCGTTCGAACATGCCTACCTCCTGGAGTGCTTCTTGTGGACGGCCTGCCTGCTGACGCCGAGCGCGGCCCCGATCTCTTCCCAGGACCAGCCCTGCCGCCGGGCGCTGTCGACCTGGAGCACCTCCAGGCGCTCCACCAGCCGCCGCAGCGCGGCGACGGCGCGGAGCCCGACGCGGGGATCACTGTGCATGGCGGCCTCGGTGGTGGCGACCGCGTCGTTCGCATCCGTTCCGGCCATGCCGTCAACCTAGGGTGACGGCATGGCGATGTCAATCTACGTTGACGAGGCGGGCGGAGGAAGCCATGGCCGCCGAAGGTACATGTCGGAATTCCGCGAGCCGGAAGCGCCCGTACGGACGATCCTGGAGTCATGCCAGCCACGACAGCGGCGCCCGCCACGTCCGGGCCCGCCCGTACGCCCCCTCCCCGGGTCCTGCCCGCGGCGCCCGCCGCGCCCGCCGCGTCCGGTCCCATGCACACCGACTTCGACCGCTGCGTCAGGGCGGTGCGTTCCCGGGACGCACGCTTCGACGGATGGTTCTTCACCGCCGTCCTCACCACCCGCATCTACTGCCGCCCGAGCTGTCCGGCCGTACCCCCGAAGGACCGGAACATGTCCTTCTACCCCAGTGCGGCCGCCGCCCAGCAGGCCGGTTTCCGGGCCTGCAAGCGCTGCCGCCCCGACGCCAGCCCCGGCTCGCCGCAGTGGAACGAGCGGGCCGACCTCGTCGCCCGCGCCATGCGGCTGATCGGCGACGGCACCGTCGACCGCGAGGGCGTCCCCGGCCTCGCCGCCCGCCTCGGCTACAGCACCCGCCAGATCGAGCGGCAGCTGCGTGCCGAACTCGGCGCCGGCCCGCTCGCCCTCGCCCGCGCCCAGCGCGCCCAGACCGCCCGCCTCCTCATCGAGACCAGCGACCTGCCCATGGCCGACGCCGCTTTCGCGGCCGGCTTCTCCTCCATCCGCGCCTTCAACGAGACGGTCCGCGAGGTCTTCGCCCTCACCCCGACCGAACTCCGGGCCCGCGCCGCTCACGGGCGCGCGCCCGCCGCACCCGGCGTGCTCACCCTCCGGCTGCCCTTCCGGGCGCCCCTGTGCCCCGACAACCTCTTCGGCCACCTCGCCGCCACGGCCGTACCCGGCGTGGAGGAGTGGCGCGACGGCGCGTACCGCCGCACCCTGCGCCTCCCGTACGGGCAGGGGACCGTCGCCCTGGCCCCCCGCCCCGACCACATCGCGTGCCGCCTCGCCCTCACCGACCAGCGCGACCTCGCGGGCGCCATCAGCCGCTGCCGCGGCCTCCTCGACCTCGACGCCGACCCCGAGGCCGTCGACGAACTGCTCGGCGCGGACGAACGGCTGGCGCCGCTCGTCGCCGAGGCCCCCGGCAGGCGGGTGCCGCGCACCGTCGACCCGGCGGAGTTCGCCGTACGCGCCGTGCTCGGCCAGCAGGTCTCGACCGCCGCGGCCCGCACCCTCGCCGCCCGGCTCGTCACCGCGCACGGACAGCCCGTACGCGACCCCCTGGGCGGCACGCTCACCCACCTCTTCCCCTCGGCCGAGGAACTCTCCGGCCTCGACCCCGCCGCCCTCGCCATGCCCGCGGGGCGCCGCGCCACCGTCGTCCGCCTGGTACGCGCCCTCGCCACCGGCGAGCTCGACCTCGGCGTCGGCAGCGACCGGGCCGAGGCCCGCGCCCGGCTCGCCGCGCTCCCCGGCATGGGCCCCTGGACCACCGGGATCATCGCCATGCGGGCCCTCGGCGACCCCGACGCCTTCGTCCCCACGGACCTCGGCGTCCGGCGGGCCGCCACCGCCCGCGGCCTGCCCTCGACCCCCGGCGCGCTGACCCGCCACGCCACCGCCTGGCGGCCCTGGCGCTCCTACGCCGTCCAGTACCTCTGGTCCGCCGACGACCACGCCGTCAACCACATGCCGGCCCACTGACCGGCCCGCACCGCAGAGAGGATCGACCGATGTCCGACACGACGACATCCCGCGTCCATACCGTCATCGACAGCCCGTACGGCCCCCTCACGCTCGTCGCGACCGACGGCGTCCTCAGCGGCCTCTACATGACCGACCAGCGCCACCGCCCGGCCGAGGAGGCCTTCGGCGCCCACGACGACGCGCCGTTCCCCGAGACGCTGCGCCAGCTCGCGGCCTACTTCGCCGGCGAGTCGACCCGCTTCGACCTGCCGCTGCGCCTGGACGGCACGCCCTTCCAGCGCCGGGTCTGGGCCGGCCTCCAGGAGATCCCGTACGGCACGACGGTCTCCTACGGCGAACTCGCCGACCGGATCGGGGCGCCCGGCGCGTCCCGGGCCGTGGGCCTGGCGAACGGCAGGAACCCCATCGGCATCATCGTGCCCTGCCACCGGGTTATCGGGGCCGGGGGTGGTCTCACGGGGTATGGCGGCGGGCTGGAGCGTAAGAGGAGGCTGCTGGCGTTCGAGCGGGGTGGGGCGGGGACGGAGCAGGTGGGGTTGTTCTGAGGGGGGTGCCGCTGCGCGGGGCTTTTCCCCACCCCGCCCCTTCCCGAAACCGGGGCTCCGCCCCGGACCCCGGTCCTCAATCGCCGGACGGGCTGATTTTCAGCCCGTCCGGCGATTGAGGACATTCGGGAAGGGGCGGGGTGGGGAAAAAGCCCGCCGCAGGCGCACCCCCGCCCCGCCTACCCCCCGTCCTCGTCCCGGTCCCGCGCGCTCTCCACCACCCGCCGCAGCCGAGGATGCCGCACCGGCCCCCGCTCCGTGATCGCCTCCCCGATCATCGTCCGCATCGCACTCCGCAACCCGTGCATCGCGTGGTGCCGGGCCGGCCCCGCGCCCGGGTCCTCGCGGAGTTCCCGCATCAGGGACCAGCACAGGGCCAGCATCACCAGGACGAACGGCAGGGCCACCAGGATCGTCGCGGACTGCAGCGACTTCAGGCCCCCGGCCACCAGCAGTACCGCCGCGACCGCCGCCATCAGCACCCCCCAGGTGACGACCAGCCAGGTGCGCGGGTGCAGCGCGCCCCGGCTGGACAGCGAGCCCATCACCAGGGACGCCGAGTCGGCGCTGGTGATGAAGTACGTCATGACCAGCGCCATCGCGATCCAGGACGTCAGCGTCCCCAGCGGCAGCGTGTCCAGCAGCGCGAACAGCGACGCCTCCGCGCCCTCCCGCACCGTGCCCGCCATGTCCGCCTCGCCCGACATGTCGAGGCGCAGCGCGCTGCCGCCCATCACGCAGAACCACACCACCGTCGCCCCGCTCGGCACCAGCAGCACCCCGATCAGGAACTCCCGGATCGTCCGGCCGTGCGAGATGCGGGCGATGAACGTCCCCACGAAGGGGGCCCAGGACAGCCACCACGCCCAGTAGAAGATGGTCCACGCGCCCAGCCACCCGGAGTCCGTGAAGGCCCCGGTGCGGGTCGCCAGGTTCAGCAGGTCGTGCAGATAGCCCCCGGTGGCCGCCGGGATGGTGTTGAGGACGAACACCGTCGGGCCGAGGACGAAGACGAAGAGCATCAGGCAGGCGGCGAGCGCGATGTTGAGCGTGCTGAGCCACTTCACGCCCTTGTGCAGGCCGGAGAAGGCCGACAGGACGAACGCCGCCGACAGCGCGGCGATGATGATCAGCTCCAGGGAGGTGGAGTCCCGCACACCGGTCGTGATGTCGAGGCCCTTCGACACCTGGAGTGCGCCCAGGCCCAGGCTCGTGGCCGTGCCGAACACCGTCGCGAAGACCGCGAGCAGGTCGATGGCCCGGCCCGGCCAGCCGGCCGCCCGCTCCTCGCCGAGCAGCGGGACGAACGCCGAGCTGAGCCTGTTGCCGCGGCCCTTGCGGAAACCGGCGTAGGCGAGCGCGAGACCGGACATCCCGTAGATCGCCCACGGGTGCAGCGTCCAGTGGAAGAACGAGTACTCCAGGGCGGTACGGGCCGCGGCCGGCGTCTCCGCGCTGATGCCGCTGCCCGGGGGCGGCGAGACGAAGTGCTGGAGCGGCTCGCCCACGCCGTAGAACATCAGCCCGATGCCCATGCCCGCGCTGAACATCATCGCGATCCAGACGAGGTTGCTGAACTCCGGCTGGTCGTCGTCCCGGCCGAGCCGGATCCGGCCGAACCGGCTGAAGGCGATGACCACGCACAGGGCGAGGAAGACGTCGGCCGCGATGACGAACAGCCAGGCGAAATTGGACAGCACCCAGTTCAGGGCGGCCGACGACACCCGGTCGAAGGAGTGCTTGCCCAGTGCCGCCCAGGCGACCACCGCCAGCACCGCGGCGGCGCCGATCGCGACGAGGGTCATGTCCGGGGGCTCGTCCGGCGGTGGGCCGACCGGGACGGCGGGCGAGGGCGACTCGAATGCGTCGGTGCTCATGTCGCCCCACTATGGCCGGGAAAGACCGGAATGGGCGGGCTGGCACGCCGCGCGCGGGCATGGGCAACCGCGCACACGTCCGGGTAGGGTCGCGGCGCGACCGCCGGTGCGAACCGCACGGCCCGGAAGCGAGGGGATGGCGCGTTGTCGGACGCAGCACGGGCGGGGCGGGTCCTGATCGCCGCGGACAAGTTCAAGGGCTCGCTGACGGCCGCCCAGGTCGCCGAGCACCTCACCACCGGCCTGCGGGCCGCCGCCGGGCCCGGGCTCCACGTCACGGCCCTGCCGGTCGCCGACGGCGGCGACGGCACGGTGGACGCGGCGCTGGCCGCCGGTTTCGAGCGCCGTGAGGTACGGGTGACGGGGCCGCTCGGCGAGCCGGTCACCGCCGCGTACGCGCTCCGCGCGGGCACCGCCGTGGTGGAGATGGCCGAAGCGTCGGGCCTGCGCCACCTGCGGGGCTCCTTCGCGCCGCGCACCGCGACGACGTACGGCACCGGGGAGCTGCTGCGGGCCGCGCTCGACGCGGGCGCCCGCACGGTGGTCCTCGGCGTCGGCGGCAGCGCCACGACGGACGGCGGTGCCGGGGCGCTGAGCGCGCTGGGCGCCCGGCTCCTCGACGCGACCGGGACCCCCGTGGGCCCGGGCGGCGCGGCGCTGGCCGGCCTCGCCACGGCCGATCTCACCGGGCTCGACCCCCGGCTCCGGTCCACCCGGCTCGTGCTCGCCTCCGACGTCGACAACCCGCTCACGGGCCCGCACGGCGCCGCCGCCGTCTACGGGCCCCAGAAGGGCGCGAGCGCGGCCGACGTGGCCGTGCTGGACGCCGCCCTCGCCCACTACGCGGCGGTCCTGGACGGCGGGGCGCTGGCGGGCGCTCCCGGCGCGGGAGCCGCCGGAGGGCTCGGCTACGGCGCCCTGGCCGGGCTCGGCGCGGCCTTCCGCCCCGGCATCGAGGTGATGCTCGACGTCCTGGGCTTCCCGGCGGCCCTGGAGTCGGCCGGTCTCGTCATCACGGGGGAGGGTTCCCTGGACGCCCAGACCCTCCACGGCAAGGCCCCCGCCGGCGTGGCGGCCGCCGCCCGCGCGCGGGGCGTCCCGGTGATCGCGGTCTGCGGCCGGCTGTCCCTGTCGGCGGAAGCACTGCGTACGGCGGGCTTCCGCCGTGCGTACGCGCTGACGGACCTGGAGCCGGACCCGGCCCGCTGCATGACCCTCGCCGGGCCCCTGCTGGAACGGCTGGCGGAGCGGATCGTGGTGGACGGGCTGAGAATCAGCCCGTCCGGCGCTTGAGGACACCGCGCGGAGCGCGGAACAGGGAGTCCGGGGTGCGAAGCCCCCGGATGGGGGCACCTCCTGGGGGCACCCCCAGCGGTAGCTGGGGGAGGTAGCCGGGGGAGGGAAGGGGCGGGTAGGGGAAAACACCCCTGCCGCGCCCGCCCCCACCCACCCCGCGAACGCGACGACCCCCCGGACAGAAGCCCGGGGGGTCGTCGCGTTCGTACAGGAAACCGCTACGGCAGCTGCGCCGCCCGCGCCTCCCGCCGGTTGTCACGGAACGTGTTCACCCGGCGCGCCGTCGCGAACAGCGGGATCACGGCGCCCAGGACGACCTGGAGCGCACAGCCCGTCTGGAGCAGGAGCTCGCCGCCCGGGGCGTCGAAGGCCCACGCCGCCAGCAGGCCCATGCTCAGCACGATCCAGCTCAGCATCGCCACCGCGAGACGACCCCGCGGCTTGGGGTACTCGACCCGGCTGACCATCAGCCACGCCACACCCACGATCGCCAGCAGCGTCGGGACGAAGGGCAGCTCCAGCAGCACGATCGAGACGACCGTCAGCGCGCCGAAGGGGCTCGGCATCCCCTGGAAGATGCCGTCCCGCAACTGGACGCACGAGAAGCGTGCCAGCCGCAGCACCACCGCCAGCAGCACCACGACCGCGGCCACGGCCGAGACCCGCTGGTGCGCGTCGTCGGCCACCATGCCCCAGACGACCACGAAGTACGCCGGTGCGAGACCGAAGCTGATCAGGTCGGAGAGGTTGTCGAGCTCCGCGCCCATCGCCGAGCTGCGCAGCTTGCGCGCCACGAGCCCGTCGAAGAGGTCGAAGATCGACGCGAGCAGCATCAGTATCACCGCGGTGGCCGCGCTGTGGCGGGCCATGCCGCCGTCCTCGTTGCCCGTGAGGTGCGGGATGAGGACACCGGTGGTGGTGAAGTACACCGCCATGAAGCCGCAGATCGCGTTACCCAGCGTGAGGGTGTCCGCTATCGACAGCCGGGTGGACAGCGGAATGTCCTCCGTGTCCTCCGCCTCGGGCACCCAGGAAGCCTGTGTGTCCTGATCAATCACGGTCAAGGCGTGTCACCCCCGCCATGGTGGGCTGGCCGACCTCGACGGCGACCTCGACCCCGGCCGGGAGGTAGACGTCGACGCGCGAGCCGAAGCGGATCAGGCCGATCCGCTCGCCCTGCTCCACCTTTGTGCCCTGCGGCACATAAGGGACGATCCGTCGGGCGACGGCGCCGGCGATCTGCACCATCTCGATGTCACCGAGCTCGGTGTCGAAGTGCCAGACGACGCGCTCGTTGTTCTCGCTCTCCTTGTTGAACGCCGGGACGAACCCGCCGGGGATGTGCTCGACCGAGGTCACCGTGCCGGCCAGGGGGGCGCGGTTGACGTGGACGTTCAGCGGGCTCATGAAGATCGCGACGCGGGTGCGCCCGTCCTTCCACGGCATGATGCTCTGCACCACGCCGTCGGCGGGGGAGATGACCCGGCCCTGGGTGATCTCACGATCGGGGTCGCGGAAAAACCACAGCATGCCCGCCGCGAGCGCGGTGGTGGGCACGGCCAGCGCCGCCCAGCGGCCGGAGCGCCGGGCGCGGGTGAGGCTGACCGCCGCCGTGGCGACGGTCGGCAGGAGCCACGGCGATGCTCCGCGCGCGAGGCGGACGCGGCCGCGAGGTGCAGAGGAAGAGCTGTGGGGCATGGGTGACCTTCGTAGCGGAGGGTGCCGCGTAACGATTGGGGGACGGCGGCTTTCCGGGGATGGTATCGGTTGCGGGCGGCAACTGGCCAAGCGCCAGGGCCAGTCGATGGCCGAACTCCGATGACTGGGTGTGATCTTCTTCTCGGTCAAATCACCCCTAATCGGATCAATTAACCCTGGAGTCGGTACTCCTCGAGTAGCCGACGCCCGATGATCATTTTCTGGATCTCGGCCGTACCCTCCCCGATGAGCAGCATCGGGGCCTCCCGGTAGAGGCGCTCGATCTCGTACTCCTTGGAGAAACCGTAGCCGCCATGGATACGGAAGGCGTCCTCGACCACTTCCTTGCAGTACTCGGACGCCAGGTACTTGGCCATTCCGGCCTCGAGGTCGTTGCGCTGCCCCGAGTCCTTCTTGCGTGCTGCGTTCACCATCATCGCATGCGCCGCTTCGACCTTTGTCCCCATTTCAGCCAGTTTGAATTGAATGGCCTGATGTTGTGCGATGGGTTTTCCGAAGGTCTGCCGCTGTTGTGCGTAGGAAACCCCGAGTTCGAACGCACGCTGTGCGACGCCGCAACCACGCGCGGCGACATTGACGCGGCCGACCTCGACCCCGTCCATCATCTGGTAAAAACCCCGGCCCGTGGCGCCGCCGAGCACCCGGTTCGCCGGCACCCGCAGCCCATCCATGATCAATTCAGTGGTGTCGACACCCTTGTAACCCATTTTGTCGATCTTCCCGGGGATGGTCAGGCCCGGCTTGACCTGGCCGAAACCCGGCTCCTTCTCGACGAGGAAGGTGGTCATCGACTTATGCGGGGCGGTCCCCTCGGGGTGTCCCTCGTCGGTCCGGCAGAGCACGGCCACCAGGGTGGACGAGCCTCCGTTGGTCAGCCACATCTTCTGGCCGTTCAGGACGTATTCGTCGCCCTCCCGCACACCCTTCGATGTGATGGCCGACACATCCGAGCCCAGTCCCGGCTCGGACATCGAGAACGCGCCCCGGACCTCACCCGTCGCCATCCTCGGCAGGAAGTACTCCCGCTGCTCCCGGGTGCCGTGCTGCTTGAGCATGTACGCGACGATGAAGTGCGTATTGACGATCCCCGACACGCTCATCCAGCCGCGGGCTATCTCCTCCACGCAGAGCGCGTATGTGAGAAGGGACTCACCCAGCCCGCCGTACTCCTCCGGGATCATCAGCCCGAAGAGCCCGAGTTCCTTGAGGCCCTCCACGATCCGGGTCGGGTACTCGTCGCGGTGCTCCAGCTCGGTGGCGACCGGGAGGATCTCCTTGTCGACGAATTCACGGACCGTCGCGAGGATTTCCCGCTGGATGTCCGTCAGGCCGTCGGTCTGCGCCAGGCGTCCCATCTCACTTCTCCCGGGTGATCGGCTCGGGGCGGCCGGGCTGCTCTCCGCCGCGCTCCTCGATGTACGTGGCGGTGGGCACCATCACCTTGCGCCGGAACACGCAGACGACCGTGCCGTCCTGCTTGTAACCCCTGGTCTCGACGTACACGATCCCGCGGTCGCTCTTGGACCGGGACGGGGTCTTGTCCAGCACGGTCGTCTCGCCGTAGATCGTGTCGCCGTGGAAGGTCGGCGCGATGTGCTTGAGCGACTCGACCTCCAGATTCGCTATGGCCTTGCCCGAGACGTCCGGTACCGACATCCCGAGCAGCAGCGAGTAGACGTAATTGCCGACCACGACGTTCCGGCCGAAATCGGTGGTCTTCTCCGCGTAGTTGCCGTCCATGTGCAAGGGGTGATGATTCATGGTGAGCAGGCAGAAAAGGTGGTCGTCGTACTCGGTGACCGTCTTGCCGGGCCAGTGCTTGTACACATCGCCCACGGTGAACTCTTCGTAGGTACGGCCGAACTGCATCGCTCAGGCCCCCGGGATCTCGAAGGCGGACTTGCGGACCATCCCCGCCGCCCGGCCCTTGCCGGAGATGACCAGCGCCATCTTCCGGCTCGCCTCGTCGATCATCTCGTCGCCGAGCATCGCCGAGCCCTTCTTGCCGCCGGCCTCGGAGGTGCACCAGTCGTACGCGTCCAGGATCAGCTCGGCGTGGTCGTAGTCCTCCTGCGAGGGGGAGAAGACCTCGTTGGCCGCCTCGACCTGGCCGGGGTGCAGCACCCACTTGCCGTCGAAGCCCAGCGCGGCGGCCCGGCCCGCGACCTCGCGGTAGCCGTCCACGTTCTTGATCTGGAGGTACGGGCCGTCGATGGCCTGGAGGTCGTTGGCCCGCGCCGCCATCAGGATGCGCATCAGGATGTAGTGGTAGGCGTCCGCCGGATAGCCGGCCGGCTGCTCGCCGACGACCAGGGACTTCATGTTGATCGACGCCATGAAGTCGGCCGGCCCGAAGATGATCGTCTCCAGCCGGGGCGAGGCGGTGGCGATGTCGTCCACGTTGATCAGGCCCTTGGCGTTCTCGATCTGCGCCTCGATGCCGATCCGCCCGACCTCGAAGCCCATGGCCTTCTCGATCTGGGTCAGCAGCAGGTCCAGGGCGACGACCTGCTGGGCGTCCTGCACCTTCGGCAGCATGATGCAGTCGAGGTTCCGGCCCGCGCCCTCGACGACCGTGATGACGTCCCGGTACGTCCAGTGGGTCGTCCAGTCGTTGACCCGCACGACCCGGGTCTTCCCCGTCCAGTCGCCGGTGTTGAGCGCCTCGACGACGGTGTGCCGGGCGCCTTCCTTGGCGAGCGGCGCGCACGCGTCCTCCAGGTCGAGGAAGACCTGGTCGGCGGGGAGGCCCTGGGCCTTCTCCAGGAAGCGGGGGTTGCTGCCGGGGACGGCGAGGCAGGAGCGGCGCGGCCGCAGACGGTTGACTGACGAAGTCATGCGGGGACCTCCAGTGGGTCGAGGTGGTTCGCTTTCCGGATCTCGTCGACGATACGGCCGATGATCTCCGTGATACCGAAGTCCTTGGGTGTGAAAACGGCCGCGACGCCGGCCGACCGCAGGGCGGCGGCGTCCGCGGACGGGATGATGCCACCGACGATCACGGGCATCTCATGCGCCCCGGCGCTCCGCAGCCGGGTCAGCACGTCCGGCACCAGCTCGGCGTGCGAGCCGGAGAGGATGGACAGGCCGACGCAGTGCACGTCCTCGGCGACGGCCGCGGAGACGATCTGCTCGGGGGTCAGCCGGATGCCCTGGTAGACGACCTCGAAGCCGGCGTCCCGGGCGCGTACGGCGATCTGCTCGGCGCCGTTGGAGTGCCCGTCCAGGCCCGGCTTGCCGACCAGCAGGCGGAGCTTGCCGCCGCCCAGGTCGGTCTCCGTCCGGGTGACCTTCGCGCGGACGGCCGCGAGCGGGGTGCCCGCCTCCGCGGTGACGGCCACGGGGGCGCTGCTGACGCCCGTGGGGGCCCGGAACTCGCCGAAGACGTCCCGCAGGGCCCAGGACCACTCGCCGGTCGTCACACCGGCGCGTACGCACTCCAGGGTGGCCGCCATCAGATTGTCCGAGCCGGCGGCCGTCTTCTTGAGCACCGACAGGGCCTCCTGGGCCCGGCCCTCGTCGCGGTCGTCGCGCCAGCGGTGCAGCGCCGCGACGACGCGGGCCTCGTTGGCCGGGTCCACCGTCATGATCGCGGTGTCGAGGTCGGCGGTGAGCGGGCTGGTCTCGGTCGACTCGTAGCAGTTGACCCCGACGATCCGCTCCTCGCCGCTCTCGATCCGGGCCCGCCGCTCGGCGTGCGAGGAGACCAGCCGCGACTTGAGGTAGCCGGACTCGACGGCCGCCATCGCGCCGCCCATCGCCTGGATCCGGTCGATCTCGGCGAGGCACTCGTCGACCAGCGCGCCGACCTTGTCCTCGATCACGTGTGACCCGGCGAAGATGTCCTCGTACTCCAGCAGGTCGCTCTCGTGGGCGAGGACCTGCTGGATGCGCAGCGACCACTGCTGGTCCCAGGGCCGGGGCAGGCCCAGCGCCTCGTTCCAGGCGGGGAGCTGCACGGCGCGGGCGCGGGCGTCCTTGGAGAGGGTGACGGCCAGCATCTCCAGGACGATCCGCTGGACGTTGTTCTCCGGCTGGGCCTCGGTCAGGCCCAGGGAGTTGACCTGGACGCCGTAGCGGAAGCGGCGCTGCCGGGGGTCCTCGATGCCGTAGCGCTCACGGGTGACGTGCTCCCAGATGCGGCCGAAGGCGCGCATCTTGCACATCTCCTCGATGAAGCGGACGCCCGCGTTGACGAAGAAGGAGATCCGGGCGACGACGTCGCCGAACTCCTCCTCCGGCACTTGTCCTGACGCCCGCACCGCGTCCAGCACGGCGATGGCCGTGGACATCGCGTACGAGATCTCCTGGACGGGCGTGGCGCCCGCCTCCTGGAGGTGGTAGCTGCAGATGTTGATCGGGTTCCACTTGGGGATGTGCGCCACCGTGTACGTGATCATGTCGGTGGTCAGCCGCAGGGACGGCCCCGGCGGGAAGACGTGCGTCCCGCGCGAGAGGTACTCCTTGACGATGTCGTTCTGCGTCGTCCCGGCCAGGCGGCCGATGTCGGCGCCCTGTTCCTCCGCGACCACCTGGTACATCGCCAGCAGCCACATGGCGGTGGCGTTGATGGTCATCGAGGTGTTCATCCGGTCCAGCGGGATGTCCTGGAACAGCCGCCGCATGTCGCCGAGATGGGCGACCGGGACCCCGACCCGGCCCACCTCGCCGCGGGCGAGGACGTGGTCCGGGTCGTAGCCGGTCTGCGTCGGGAGGTCGAAGGCGACCGAGAGACCCGTCTGGCCCTTGGCGAGGTTACGGCGGTAGAGCTCGTTGGACGCCTCGGCGGTGGAGTGGCCGGCGTAGGTCCGCATAAGCCAGGGCCGGTCCTTGTGGCGTTCGGTCATAACCCGTTTCTCACACGTTCCTGAAGCGGTTGATGGCGTCGATGTGCCGTGCCCGGGTCTCCTCGTCGCGCACTCCCATGCCCTCCTCGGGGGCGAGGGCGAGCACGCCGACCTTGCCCTGGTGGAGGTTGCGGTGGACGTCGTAGGCGGCCTGGCCGGTCTCCTCCAGGCGGTACGTCTTGGACAGCGTGGGGTGGATCTTCCCCTTGGCGAGCAGCCGGTTGGCCTCCCATGCCTCGCGGTAGTTGGCGAAGTGGGAGCCGACGATCTTCTTCAGGGACATCCACAGGTAGCGGTTGTCGTACTCGTGCTTGTAGCCGCTGGTGGAGGCGCAGGTGACGACGGTGCCGCCCTTGCGGGCGACGTAGACGGAGGCGCCGAAGGTCTCGCGGCCGGGGTGTTCGAAGACGATGTCGGGGTCTTCGCCGCCGGTGAGTTCGCGGATGCGGGTGCCGAAGCGCTTCCATTCGCGGGGGTTCTGGGTGTGTTCGTCGCTCCAGAACCGGTAGTCCTCGGAGGTGCGGTCGATGATGGCCTCGGCGCCCATCCTGCGGCAGATGTCGGCTTTCTGGGGGCTGGAGACCACGCAGATCGGGTTGGCGCCGCCCGCCAGGGCGAACTGGGTGGCGTAGGAGCCGAGTCCGCCGCTGGCGCCCCAGATGAGGACGTTGTCGCCCTGTTTCATTCCGGCGCCGTTGCGGGAGACCAGCTGCCGGTACGCGGTGGAGTTGACCAGTCCCGGTGCGGCGGCCTCTTCCCAGGTCAGGTGCTTGGCCTTGGGCATCAGCTGGTTGGACTTGACGAGGGCGATCTCGGCGAGACCGCCGAAGTTGGTCTCGAAGCCCCAGATCCGCTGCTCGGGGTCGAGCATGGTGTCGTCGTGGCCGTCGGCGCTCTCCAGTTCCACGGACAGGCAGTGCGCGACGACCTCGTCACCGGGCTTCCATGCGTTGACGCCGGGGCCGGTGCGCAGGACGACGCCCGCGAGGTCGGAGCCGATGACGTGGTACGGGAGGTCGTGGCGCTTGGCGAGGGGCGAGGTGCGGCCGTAGCGCTCCAGGAACCCGAAGGTGGGCAGCGGCTCGAAGATCGAGGTCCACACGGTGTTGTAGTTCACGGAGCTGGCCATCACGGCCACCAGCGCCTCACCGGGCCCGAGTTCGGGCACCGGCACCTCCTCGACGTGCAGCGACTTGCGCGGGTCCTTCTCCTTGGTGGCGAGGCCGGTGAACATCTCGGCCTCGCTCTTGCGCACGGTCACCGCGCGGTAGGACTCGGGGATGGACAGGGCCGCGAAGTCCTCGGGCGTGCTGTCCGACGCGAGGATCGCGTCACGTATGTGGTTCATGGTTGGGCCTCCGGCGAAGCACGTCGTGGAACGGCTTGAGGGAACGTCGGGGGTGGTGCGGCTGCGGTGCCGTCGGTTCGGCGGTGGTGCGAAGGGCTGTGCCTGGCGCGGGTGGCGCCGGGGAGAGCACCCAGCGGTGGCTGGGGGAGGGGGCCTGTGACGCAGGCGTCCGGGCGCACGGCGTACGGGTGAGGTACTTGTGGGGACAGCCGGCGCACGACATTTGGGTCTGCGCGCCGGCCGCCCGGACACCCACAACGTATGGCACCGCGTGCCATGCGACAAGACACTGGGTGCCAACAATTTCTCTCAGATGTCATCCGGGTGGCACGCATGAGCAACGTGCGGGCGGCATAAGGGCAGCGCGGAAACGACAAAAGCCGCCCTCGGGGCGGCTTTTGTCCGTCGTTTCCGGTATATATCAGCTCTTCTTGAGCACCTTCTCGATCGCGCGCATGACCTCGCCCAGCGGCGCGTCCGTGCGGGCCACCGCCACCAGCACCTCGCCCTCCGCGCGTGCCGACACGGCCGGCGAGTCCTCCTGCGCGGTGCGGCCGACGCCGATGCCCGCCCCGAAGGTGTCCCGCACGATCGCGAAGGCGTGGTCGAGCTGGGTCTCCACGTCGCCCACGCCGCCGCCGCGCAGCCAGCGCCGCAGCACATGGTTGTGGGCCGTGACGACGGCGGAGGCGGCGACCTCGGCGAGCAGCGGGTCGTCGTCGCCGACATGGTGCGCGGTCTCGTCGAAGTGGCCCAGCAGATAGCGGGTGAAGAGGCGCTCGTAGCGCGCTACCGAGGCGATCTCCCGCTCGCGGAGGGCGGGCACCTCCCGGGTCAGGCGGTAGCGCTCGACGGAGACCGCGGGGGAGGCCGCGTACATCCGCATGACCTCCTTGATCCCGCGGCAGACCGTGTCGAGCGGGTTCTCATGGGCCGGGGCGGCGTCGAGGACGCCCGCCGCGCGCACGAGGGTGTCGTCGTGGTCGGGGAAGATGGCCTCTTCCTTGGAGCGGAAGTGCCGGAAGAAGGTCCGCCGGGCGACCCCGGCCGTGGCCGCGATCTCGTCGACGGTCGTCGCCTCGTAGCCCTTCGTCGCGAACAACTCCATCGCGGCCGCCGCGAGTTTGCGGCGCATGGTGAGCCGCTGGGCGGCGGCGCGGCGGCTGCCTGCGCTCTCGGTGCCGACGTGCGGCTCCCGGGGTTCTTCGACGGCCGTGCGGGTGGGCCGGGCGGCCTTGGCGGGCTGGGACATGTGGGGAACGTAACACGCGTCCGTGCGGGCGCGCCGGGGCGGACCTCCCCCGGCCGGCGCGGGGAGCCTTCCCCGCGCCGGTTCCAGCAGTCCGCCCCAGCCCGGCTCCCGGTCAGGCCCTCGCATACTCGCGGAAGCCGCGGCCCGTCTTGCGGCCCAGGCAACCCGCCGCCACCAGGTGCTCCAGCAGCGGCGCCGGCGCGAGCCCCGGGTCGCGGAACTCCCGGTGCAGGACCTTCTCGATGGCGAGCGAGACATCGAGGCCCACCACGTCGAGGAGTTCGAACGGGCCCATCGGATAGCCGCCTCCCAGCTTCATCGCCGCGTCGATGTCATCGGGCGACGCGTAGTGCTCCTGCACCATCTTGACCGCGTTGTTCAGATACGGGAACAGCAGCGCGTTGACGATGAAGCCGGCCCGGTCCCCGCAGTCCACGGGGTGCTTGCGGACCCTGGCGCACACCGCGCGGGCCGTGGCGTGCACGTCGTCGGCGGTGAGGACCGTACGGACCAGCTCGACGAGCTTCATCGCGGGCGCCGGGTTGAAGAAGTGCATCCCGATCACGTCCTGCGGCCGCGAGGTGGCGCGGGCGCAGGCGACGACGGGCAGCGAGGACGTGGTCGTCGCCAGCACCGCACCCGGCTTGCAGACCTTGTCGAGCGCGGCGAACAGCTGCTGCTTGACCGCCAGGTCCTCCGCCACCGCCTCGACGACCAGATCCGCCTCCGCCAGCGCGTCGAGCGAGTCCGCCGGGGTGATCGCCGCGAGCGCCCCCTCCCGCTCCACGGCCGTGAGCCGGCCCTTCTCCACCGACCGGGCCAGGGACTTCGCCACCCGTGCCGTCGCCGCCGCGGCCTTCTCGGGCGTACGGGCCACGAGCACGACCCCGTAACCGGCCTTCGCGAACACCTCGGCGATGCCCGCGGCCATCGTCCCCGACCCGACGACGCCGACGGTCCGCACCTCGCGCCCGCCCGCGCGGCCGGCGGCGCCCGCCGCGTCGCCCGGGGTCCGCGCGTCGGGCACCACGACCGCCGAGTGCGGTCCGTCGTAGGCGTAGAACCCCCGGCCCGCCTTACGGCCGGTCAGCCCGGCCTCGGCGAGCTGGGCGAGGACCGGCGCGGGCGCGTGCAGCCGGTCGTGCGAGGCCGCGTACATCGCCTCCAGGACCGTGCGCGCGGTGTCGATCCCGATCAGGTCGAGCAGCGCCAGCGGGCCCATCGGCAGGCCGCAGCCCAGCCGCATCGCCGCGTCGATGTCCTCACGGGTGGCGTAGCGCGACTCGTACATCGCGGCGGCCTGGTTGAGGTAGCCGAACAGCAGCCCGTCGGCGACGAACCCGGGCCGGTCCCCGACCGCCACCGGCACCTTGCCCAGCTCATGGGCGAGCGCGGTGACGGCCGCGACGGCGGTCGGCGCGGTGAGCACCGAGGAGACGACCTCCACCAGCTTCATCGCCGGCGCCGGGTTGAAGAAGTGCAGGCCGAGCACCCGCTCGGGGCGGGCCGAGTCGGCGGCGAGCCGGGTGACGGACAGCGCGTTGGTGCCGGTCGCCAGGATCGCGTCGGGGCGCACCACCGCGTCCAGGGCGGTGAACACCTCGTGCTTGAGCGCGTAGTCCTCCGGCACCACCTCGATGACGAGGTCGGCGCCGGCGGCGTCGCGCAGCTCGCGGGAGGTGCGGAAGCGGGCCAGCGCGGCCTGCCGCTCCGGTTCGGAGATCCGCTCGCGGCGGACGTCGCGGGCGGTGGTGACCTCCAGCGCCCGGACGGCGCGCTCGGCGGCCGCGCCGGAGACGTCGATGCCGATGACCTCGCGGCCGGAGCGGGCGAGCACACCGGCGATGCCGGCGCCCATGGTGCCGAGGCCGACCACGGCGACGGTGCGGACGGCCCGGGCGTCGGAGCCGGCCGGGGCGGTCGGGAGCGGGGAGGGCGGAGGGGTGGACGGACGGTCCATCGCAAGACTCCAGGAGGTGTTCCCCGTGCGCGGGGGATGCGTCGGTTGGGTGCCGGTCGGGTGAGCGGTCACCGGCGGACCGCGCCGACCGTGGGATTTCCGGGTACGGGTAAGAAGCGCCCACGGAAAGGAAGTTGTGCGGCGGCGGGCCCTGTCCCGGGGCCCTGCCGTGAAGAGGTGCCGAACCGACGAACCGACGTCGAGGTCGGAGCGATGGGCGGCTGCGTCACCAGGCCGCCCGAGCGGGGGTGCCGCTCTTGCCGGGAGATTAACTCACGGGTAACCAAGAGCGCCAGGGGGTGGGTGCGCGACTTACGATGTGGTCCAGGCCACTCGGGGAGGAGAGCGGGCAATGGAAGAGGAATTTCGCGCGCTGCTGAAGCGTGTACGGGCCGAACTGGTCAGCCCCACCGAGTTCGCGGCCTTCGAGGGGCTGCTCGCCCTCGTCCGCGGCGGCGACCGCGGCGCCCGCGCCGAGGGGCGCGCCCGGCGGCGCGACGAGCTCGCCGGGCTGCTGGTGGCCTCCGAACAGCCCCTGTGGGCGAGGGAGATCGCCGCCTTCGCGCTCGGCGCGGAAGGGGACCGGCGCGCCTTCGAGACCCTCGTCCTCCTCCTCAACTACCGCGAACCGGTGCGCTGCGCGACCGCCGCCGCGGTCCTCGCCCGCCTCGGCGACCCCCGCACGGCCCGCGCGGCGGCCGCCCTCGCCACGAACCCGCTGCGTACGGCCTACGCCCTGCACCCCGTCCGGCTGCTCACCGAACTGCGCGCCCCCGAGTCCGTACCGGCCCTGGTCGCCACCCTGGAACGGCTCCTGGCAGCGCGCGACCACTGCTGGCCGGTGGCACGCGCGTGCGTGGAGGGGCTGGGGGTGCTGGGGGACCGGCGGGCGGAGGACGTGCTGGTGGCGGCGCGGCGGCACGACCGGTTACGGGTGGCCGCGCACGAGGCACTGGCGCGGCTGGGGTGACGGGCGATGTCCGGGGCTCGGCCCCAACCACCGGACGGGCTGATTTCAGCCCGTCCGGTGGCACCTCCCAGCGGTAGCCGGGGGAGTTTGAGGACACCGCGCGTCAGCGCGGAAGGGGGCCCGGGGGCTTGCCCCGCCACGCGGCGGAGCCGCACATCGGATGCGGCGGGAAGGGGCGGGGGGGGGGAAATCCCGCCTCCGGGCACCTGCCCATGCCGCTCCGTTCGAGCCGGGAACGCATGTTCCAGAACGTCGCCCCGCCCCGGATTTGGGCACCTGTGACGTTGGTGGTTGGCTGGGACGCACAGGCAGCAACGCCAAGCACGACGTCCGGGAGGACAAGCCATGGGCCAGGTCGAGGCCACCACGGAGCGGATCATCGCGGCGGACCCGGAGGAGGTGTTCGACGCGCTGGCGGACTACACCGGCACCCGGGCCAAGCTGCTGCCCGAGCACTTCAGCGAGTACGAGGTGCGCAAGGGCGGCGACGGCGAGGGCACCCAGGTGCACTGGAAGCTCCAGGCCACCAGCAAGCGGGTCCGCGACTGCCTGCTGGAGGTCACGGAGCCGACCACCGGACAGCTGGTCGAGAAGGACCTCAACTCCTCCATGGTCACCACCTGGACCGTCACCCCCGCCGGGGAGGGCAAGGCCAGGGTCCTGGTCTCCACCGTCTGGAACGGCGCGACCGGCATCGGCGGCTTCTTCGAGCGCACCTTCGCCCCCAAGGGTCTCGGCCGTATCTATGACGCCCTGCTGGCCAACCTCGCCGCGGAGACGGAGAAGGGCGCGGGGAAGTAGCGGCCGGGCGGCCGCGTGGCGGGGCGGCAGCGGTGACCTAGGAGCTTCACCGTTTCGAGTGGTTTCCCCCGCACCGCGGCGGGGTGCCGTATGCCTCCGACCGGCGAAAAGCCGCACAGGGGACACTCTCCGGGCAATCGTCGCGCTTGCTAGCCGTTGTCGCGAAATGCGAGAAAAGGGCGGCGATGCAGGCGCGATGAGGGGAGCGGTACATGGGAGGGACCACGTCCGGGGCCACCTTGGTACAGAGCGGCGGTCCACCCGCGTCGTACGGCGAGGGGCCGCCCCCGGGCGCTTCCGGCGCCTTCCCCGCGGCCGAGCCGGCCCCGGCCCTCCGGGAGCCCCGGCCCGGCCGGGCGCGGGTGCGGCTGGTCTTCGGCGGCCTGCTGCTCGCGCTGCTCCTCGCGGCGCTGGACCAGACCATCGTCGCCACCGCCCTGCCGAAGATCGTCGGGGAGCTGCACGGACTCGACCGGATGTCCTGGGCCGTGACGGCCTATCTGCTGAGCTCCACGGCCGTCCTGCCGGTCTACGGCAAGCTGGGCGACCTCCTCGGGCGCAAGGGCCTCTTCCTCACCGCGATCCTCGTCTTCGTCGCCGGATCCGCGCTGGCCGGCCGCGCCGCGACCATGGACCAGCTCATCCTCTACCGCGCGGTCCAGGGCGTCGGCGGCGGCGGACTGATCATCGGCGTCCAGGCGATCGTCGCCGACCTCGTACCGCCCCGGGCGCGCGGCCGCTTCATGGGGGTCATCGCCGCGGCCTTCGGCCTGGCCTCGGTCGCGGGCCCCCTGCTCGGCGGCTTCTTCACCGACCGCGCCTCCTGGCGCTGGTGCTTCTACCTCAACATCCCGGTCGGCCTCCTCACCTTCGTGGTCGTCGCCCTCGGGCTCCGGCTGCCGAAACCCGTCCGCCGGGGGCGCTTCGACTTCTTCGGCGCACTGCTCCTGATGACCTTCTCGACCTGCCTGGTGCTGCTCACCACCTGGGGCGGCACCGAGTACGAGTGGAGGTCGCGCGTCGTCCTCGGGCTCGCCGCGGGCGCCCTCGGCACGGCGCTGCTCTTCCTCGTCGTCGAGAACCTCGTCCGGGAACCGATCATCCCGCCGCACCTCTTCCGCGACCGGACCTTCACCGTCTGCGCGCTCGCGGGCGCCGCGGTCGGGGTCGCGCTCTTCGCCGCCGCCAGCTATCTGCCGACCTTCCTCCAGATGGTCGACGGCGCCGACGCCACCGAGTCGGGGCTGCTGATGCTGCCCCTGATGGGCGGCATCGTCCTCGCCTCCATGCTCACCGGCCAGCTCATCAGCCGCACCGACCGCTACCGCCCCTTCCCGGTCATCGGCACGGCCATCGCGGCCGTGGGCATGTACCTGCTCTCGCACCTCGACGCGCACACCGAACGGGCCGTCTACAGCGCCTGGATGGGCGTCCTCGGCCTCGGCATCGGGCTCGCCCTGCCGGTCCTCGTCCTGGCGGTGCAGAACTCCGTCCACCCCGCCGACCTCGGCACCGCCACCAGCGCCAACAACTACTTCCGGCAGATCGGCGGTTCGGTCGGCGCGGCCGTCTTCGGCACCCTCTTCGCCCGCCGCCTCACCGAGCGCCTCGGCACGGAACTGCCCCACCGGCCCGGCCTGCCCTCACCCGACTCCCTCACCCCGCAGCTGGTCAACGCCCTGCCCGCCGCCCTGCGCGACGGCTACGTCCGGGCGTACGCCGACGCCATGCCGCGGCTCTTCCTCTACCTCGTCCCGGTGCTCGTCCTCGGCTTTCTGTTCGCCCTCCTGCTGAAAGAGAAGACCGTGGTGTCCCAGAACGCTTCCGAAGCCCCCGTCATCCCCGCCGCCCGTCCGGCCCCGCCGGACAACGAGCCGGTGCCGTACGCGGCGGGCATCCCCGTCACCGGCACCGTCCAGCACCCCGACGGCACCGTGGTGCCGCGTGCCGCGCTCACCCTCATCGACGTCGGCGGCCGGCAGATCGGGCGCGGGGCGAGCGGCGAGGACGGGCGGTACGCGCTGAGCACGCCGGGGACCGGCTCGTACGTCCTCATCGCCGCGGCGGGCGGCCACCAGCCGCAGGCGGTCACGGTCACCGTCGCCGAACGGCCCGTCGAGCTCGACGTCGTCCTCGGCGGCGCCGGACGCCTGGCCGGGACCGTCTTCACGCCCGAGGGCACCCCCGTGCGCGACGCCCTGGTCACCCTGACCAATGTGCACGGCGAGGTCGTCGCCTCCACCCGCACCGGCCGCGAAGGCGCTTATGTGATCTCCGAGTTGGTCGCGGGCGAGTACACCCTCGCGGCCAGTGCCGCCGCCTTCCGGCCCGCGGCGCTCCCGGTGACCGTCCAGGCGTGCCGCGAGACCCGCCAGGACATCGAGCTCGCGGGCGGCGCGGTGCTGCGCGGCGTCGTACGGGCCGGTGGCGGGCGCGTCGTCGAGGACGCCCGCGTCACCCTCCTGGACGCCGCCGGCAATGTCGTGGACTCCACCACCACCGGCTCCGAGGGCGCCTTCCGTTTCGTGGACCTCTCGGCCGGCGAGTACACCGTGATCGCCGCCGGATATCCCCCCGTCGCCACGGTGTTGCAGGTCGCGGGCGGCGGCCGCACCGAGCGGGACCTCCAGCTCGGCCATTCCGACTAAGCGCTCCGCGCAAAGTCCGGTGCGCCGTCTGCGGGTGCGTCGTGGCTGGTCGCGCAGTTCCCCGCGCCCCTTCGGGCGCTGCCGAACCGCACCGGACTTCGCCGAGCCCGCTCAGCCGCCGGGGCGGGACCCGGGGGACCGCCCGCCCCGGCGGCTGAGCGGGGGCCGCGCGCCGGGGAGCGTCCCCGCTCCCCGGCGCGCGGCATCTTCGCGAACGGCCCCGCCGCGGACCGCCGGGGCCCTACGGTGGTAGCGGTGGCAGATCTTGCGTACGCGGCCTCTTGCGTACGCGTACGAAGGAGCAACCCGCCCATGGACCGTGGTACGCCGGAGCCCTTCCCCGCCCAGCGCCGGGCCGTCCCCGCCCGGACCGCGCTCGCGGTGGCCGTGGTGGACTCCGCCGGACTGGTGACGCACTGGAGCGCGGGCGCCCACGGGCTGTTCGGCCACCCACGGGAGAGAGCCGTCGGCAGACCGGCGGCCGACCTCATGCCGATCAGCGGCGCCCTCCTCGCCGCCCCCGGCTACCCCAGCTGCGGCCGGGCCCGCTCCGGGGGCTCCGTCCGGGGCCAGGTCGAGGTGCTCTGGTGGGCCTACCCCCTCGTCGGGCCCGGCCCCGAGCGGCTGCTCGTACTGGCCTCCGACGCCGCCGGGCTCTCCGGCGGCACCCACGACCGGGTGGCGCCCGGCTTCGCCCCGTACGCCGACCTCGCCTCTCTCACCGGGGTCGAGGAAGGGGGCGGGGGCGAGGGGCGGGGCCTCGCCGAACTGCCCGGCATGGCACCGGCCGTGAGCGCCCGCATCGTCGGCCAGGTCCTCGAACTGGGCTGCCCCGTCCTGGAGATCAGCCGCCGCGAGCGGATCCCCGTCACACCGGACTGGGCCATGCCGCGGCCCTCGCCGGAGGCCGCGCCCCGGCGAGGAGAGCCGCGTGAGGAGCCCGGCCGGGCCGCGGACCGGGACCCGCTGCGGGGCCGGCCACGGCAGCCAGGCCGGCGGCCCGGCCGCCGCCCACGCGCGGACCGCGGGCGCCGCACGGCGCCCGGTGCCGGGCGCTGTGCAGGCCCAGGCCCCTGTGCAGGCCCAGGCCCCTGTGCAGGCCCAGGCCCCTGTGCAGGCCCAGGCCCCTGTGCAGGCCCAGGCCCCTGTGCAGGCCCAGGCCCCTGTGCAGGCCCAGGCTCCCGTGCCGGCCCAAGCCCCCGTGCCGGGCGCCGTAGAGGTTCCTGTTCCCGTGCCGGGTGCCGCCGAGATTCCCGCTCCCGTGCCGGGCGCCGTGGAAGTCCCCGTTCCCGTGCCGGGTGTCGCGCAGGCCCAAGCTCCCGTGTCGGGCGCCGTGCAGACACCCGCCCCCGTGCCGGGCGTCGCGTCGGCTCCGGGCGTCGTACCGCCCGCGACCCCCGCCCCCGCCGTGCTCGTTCTCGACGGTGCCCGGCCGTATGCCCGGCAGGACGGCGCCGACGGATTCCCCCAGGAGCGCCCGCGCACGCCGGGATGCGACACCGTCACCCGCCGGCTGCCCGGCAGTCGTCCCGGCCGGGGTGGCTGGGCCGATGTCGTCCGGCTGCCCGGGTCGCGTACCGCGCTCGTCGTCGGTGACGTCCTGGGCCGGGCTCCGGACGCCGGGACCACATCCGGGCGGCTGCGCACCGCCGTTCAGACGATGGCGGCCCTCGACCTGCCGCCCGGCCGGCTCCTGAGCCGGCTCGACGACTTCGCCCGCCGGCTCGGCGCGCACTCCCCGGCCACCTGCCTCTACGCCGTCTACGACCCGATCCGCTCCGAACTGACCCTCGCCAACGCCGGGCACCTCCCGCCCGTCCTCCTCCGCACCGACGGCCGCGGCGCGCTCCTGGAGCCGCCCACGGGCGCGCCCATCGGCGTCGGCGGGGTGGCGTTCGAGACGGTCACGGTCCGGGTGGCGCCCGGCGACCGGCTGGTGCTGTGCACGGACGGCCTGCTGGAGGTACGGGAGGGGAGTCCCGGCCCGGCCGCCCTGTGCGGGGCCGTCCGCCCCGGCGCCTCGCTGGAAGACGCCTGCGACGCCCTCGCCCGCGCCCTCGGCGCGCACGGCCGCCGCGAGGACGACCTCGGGATCCTGCTGGCCCGGCTGAGCGGCATCCCACCGGAGGACGTCGCCGAGTGGCGGCTGGCGCCGACACCGCGCGAGGTGGGCCGGGCGCGCCGGCTGGTCGCGGAGCGGCTGCGTGCCTGGGGGCTGGCCGAGGCGGTGGAGACCGCCACGGTCCTCGTCAGCGAGATCGTCACCAACGCCGTACGGCACACCGCGTCGCGGCGCCTCGGCCTCCGACTGGTGCGTACGGACACGCTGTTGTGCGAGGTCACCGACGAGGACCACACGCTGCCCGCGCTGCTGGGCACCGACCTCGGCGAGGAGTTCGGGCGGGGGCTGCGGGTGGTGGGCGGCCTGGCGCGGGAGTGGGGCGCGAGCGACGCCCCCCGGGGCAAGACGGTGTGGTGCGAGCAGTCGCTGCCCCGGGCGGCCGGTGCGGTCCCCCACCGCGCGTGACCCGGACGGGCCCGGCCTCGTGCCGGCCGGCTCCGCCGGCCGCCGGGCGAGCTACGCCTCTCGCTCCTCCATGGCGGCGCGGTGCGCCTTGGCCAGCTCGGCGTACATCGTGCCGTTGAGCGTGATGCCCTCGCGCTCCTCGTCGGTCAGCTGCCGCCGCACCTTCGCGGGCACCCCGGCGACCAGCGCCCCCGGCGGCACCACCATCCCCTGCGGCACCAGCGCCTGCGCGGCGACCATGGCGCCGGCGCCGATGACGGCGCCGTTGAGCACCGTCGCGCCCATGCCGATCAGGGCGTCGTCCCCGACCGTACAGCCGTGCAGCACGGCGTTGTGGCCGACCGAGACCCGCTCGCCGACGGTGACGGGGAAGCCGAAGTCGACATGGACCGAGCAGTTGTCCTGGATGTTGCTGTCCGCCCCGATGACGATCGGCCCGCAGTCGGCCCGCAGCACCGCGCTGTACCAGACGCTCGCCCCCTGGTGCAGGGTCACCTCACCCACGACCACCGAGGTCGGCGCCGTGAAGGCGTCCGGGTCCACCTTCGGCTCCTTGCCGCCCACCGCCGCGATCAACGCCCGTTCGGCCATTGCTGTCCCCTCGCTCCTGCGTGTACCCGTGGCCGGCGCCGGCCGCGATCGATGACACGTGCGCGGGCGGGACCCATGACCGTCCCGCCCCGTGCCGCACAGCATATGCAGGCGCGGGCGGGCGCGGCCGGGAGCCCTGCCACGCCTCCCGTCCCGGGGTCAGCCCGGCGTCCCGCCCTCCTCCCCGCTCCGGTGCCGCCGCAGCAACAGCAGCGCGGCCAGTGCCGCCACCCCGCAGGCGCCCGCCCCGGAGACGTAGGCGAGGTGGGTGCCGTCCAGGAACAGGTCGCCGACCCTGCTCAGCACCTCCGGGCGGATCCGCTCCGGCAGCGCGGCGGCGCCGGAGAAGTCCCCGGCCGCGATCTTGTCGACCGCCTCCGGGGGCAGCGGCAGCCCGGCCAGCGCCGAGGGCGCGCCGGAGCTCAGGTGGTGCGAGACGAGGGTGCCGGAGACGGCGACGCCGAAGACCGAGCCGACCTGCCGCGAGGTGTAGCCCACGCCGGAGCCGGTGCCGGCCCGTTCCTCGGGGACGGCCCGCAGCAGCGCGGCCGTCACCGGCGGGCCGGCGAAGCCCGCGCCCAGCCCGAGCAGCAGGAACTGCCACCAGTAGTGGGAGAAGCCGTCCTGGTACTCCAGCAGGAGCAGCCCGGTCAGCCCGGCGGCCATGGACACCGCGCCGACGAAGGCGGTGATCCGGACCCCGACGCGCTCGCCGAGCATGACGCCGAGCACGGAGGTGACGGCGACGGTCACGGTCAGCACGACCGTCCGTACCCCGGCCTGCACCGGGCTCAGCCCGTCGACCTCCTGGAGGGTGAGCATCAGCAGGAACACGGCGCCGAACATCGCCCCGAACACCGTGAAGTTGATGATCGCGCCCGCGCTGACGTGCGGGTGCCGGAAGAACTCCAGCGGCAGCAGCGGATGTTTCCGGCGGGCCTCCCAGAGGACGAAGACGATCAGCGTGACGGCGGCGCCCGCGAGGCAGCCGAGGATGCGCGCCGAGGTCCAGCCGGCCGAGTTGCCCTCGATCAGGGCGTAGGTGAGCAGCCCGACCCCGGCCACGAAGAGCAACTGCCCGCCGAGGTCCATGCCGGTGCGCTGTTCCGGGCGGACCCGGGGGAGCAGCACGGCGAGGACGGCGACGGCGAGGATGCCGACGGGGAGGTTGACCCAGAACACGCTCTGCCAGCCGTACTCCTCGACGAGGAGCCCGCCGATCAGCGGCCCGGCGGCCAGGGCGAGGCCGGCCACCGCGGACTGGACGCCGATCATCCGGCCGCGCGCCTTCTGGTCGGGGAACAGCTGAGTGATGATCACCATCGAGACGGGCATCAGCACGGCGCCGGTGACGCCCTGCGCCGCCCGGGCCACCAGGAGCATCCCCACGCTCCCGGAGAGCGCGCACCAGGCCGAGGTGAGGGTGAAGCCGACGAGCGCGCCGGTGAACAGCCGCTTGGCGCCGATCCGGTCGGCGAGCGCGCCCGCGCTCAGCAGCAGGCAGGAGAACGTGAGCAGGTAGGAGTCGACGACCCACTGGAGGCCGCGGACGTCCGCGCCGAGGTCGTCCTGGAGGTCGGGCAGCGCCACATTGACGACCGTGGTGTCCAGGAACACCAGGAAGAGGCCGCTGAACAGCGCGAGCAGCAGCAGCGGGCTCACCTTGCCGGCCGCGGGCCCGCCCGCCGCCGGGCCCGCCGTCCCGCTCTCCGCCGCGGCCCCGGCGCCGCCCGCCGCGTCGACGACATCAGCCATTCCGCTTCTGCCACCCTTCGAACTCGATCAGGTCGTGGGCGCTGAAGACCTCGACGTCGGTGGTGCGGCGCAGCTCGCGCAGCCGCGCCACGTTGGGCAGCCGCTGGGGCAGCACCTCGACCTTCTTCTGGAAGGCGCGCAGCCCGGGGGAGCAGTACGGCGGGTCCGCCACCTCGCCGTGGAACATATACGCGTCGCCCGCGTGCAGCAGCAGGCCCGTACCGGTGTCGACGGCGACGCCGATGTGCCCCCGGGTGTGCCCGAGCAGCGGGACGAGGAGTATCTCCGGCGGCAGCCCCTCGATCTGCCGTACGCACTCGAAGCCGAACCACTTCTCGCCGTCGGCCGGTTCGTGCACCACCCAGTGGGGGCCGTGCTCCCACTGGGTGGGCCGGTAGCGGGCCCGCTCCAGCTTGGTGCGGGGCTCCATGGCGGCGCGGAACTCCGGCCCGTAGACGTGCACCCGGGCCTCGGGGAAGTCGGCCAGCCCGCCGGTGTGGTCACGGTCCAGGTGGGTCAGCACGATGTGCCGTACGTCGCGGGGGTCGTGGCCGAGCGCCGCCAGCTGGTTGACCGCGGCCTCCTCCCGGCGCAGCACCGGGCGGGAGCGCAGCATGAAGGCGCGTCCCAGCCTGCCCAGCGGGTCGGCGGCGTCCTTTGTGCCGAAGCCGGTGTCGACGAGGACCAGGCCCCCGTCGGTCTCCAGGAGCAGGCAGTGGCACACCATGTGCCCGGCGCGGAACAGGCTCCCGTGGCCGTTGATCAGCTTCTGCGAAGGTGGTCGGTACGTACCGAAGTTGAGGTGCCGTACGCGCATTTCGCTGGTTCCCTTCAGTCTGGGGGCTCTCGGGTTCCGATGACACAGGATGCTGCGGACGCGGCACCGGAGGAACAGTGCCGGGGCCACCATCGCGCCCGCGCCCCGGCCCGGGAGGTCAGCCGTCGCACCGGATCCCGTCCCGTCCGGCCCGGTGGGCCAGCAGCCCGAGGTAGGCCCGGAGTGCCGGGCGGGCCGCGCCGCCCGTCGGCAGCCAGGGGCCCCGGGCGCGGTGCCAGGGCAGCGGCGGGCCCGGTGGCGGCGCGTGGCCCGTCAGCGCGTCGGCGAGGTACCCCCCGGTGGCCACCGACAGGGCCAGACCGTGGCCGCAGCAGCCGCCCGCGAACCAGGTGTCCGGGGCGATCCGCCCGACGACGGGCAGGTCGTCGCCGGTCATGCCGATCCGCCCGGACCAGCGGTGGGTGATCTCCACACCGGGGGGCAGCCGTTCGGCGAGCCAGTCCCAGGCGCGCTCGCGCCGGGCCGGGCGGGCCGGGGGCGGGCAGTCGGCCGGGCCACCGCCCATGATCAGCCGGCCGTCCGGGGTGAGCCGGTAGTAGGGGCCCAGCGGGCTCACGTCGATGACCGGCTCGGCGCCCAGCCGCGCGCGCAGCGCGGGCGGCAGCGGGGCGGTGGCGACGGCCCGCACCTCCAGGGGGGCGACCGTGCCGACGGGCAGCCGCAACGGGCCCGCGAAGCCGTTGACGGCGAACACCACGCGCCGGGCCCGCAGGGTCCCGGTGGGAAAGGCGAGTTCGCCGGGGCGCGCCGCCCGGACCGGGCTGCGGTCGAACCGGCGGGCGCCGAGCCTGGTCACCTCGGCGGCGAGCGCCGCCGTGAGGGCCGCGGGGTCGAGGGTGGCCGCGACCGGGAAGCGCAGCGCGGCGTGGAAGGCACCGGGATCCGGGAGCAGTTCGGGGTCGAGGCCCAGCGCGCGGTACGCGGCCGCCTGCCGGGTCAGCACGGCCGCGGCGCGGGGCGAGCCGGCCACCACCAGCTGGCCGGCCGGGACCAGGCCGCAGTCGGCGCCCAGTTCGCCGGCCAGCCGGACGGTCTGCCGCACCCAGCCGACGCTGGCCTCGTAGGCGCGCCGGGCCGTCCCGTCGCCGAAGCGCCGCCGCGCGACGTCGACGGCCGGGCCGACCCGGGGGCCGAGCAGCCCGGTGCCCCGGCCGCTGGCCCCGGCGCCCGGCCGGCCGGCGTCGACCAGGACGACGTCCAGCCCCGGCGCCCGGGTCAGCAGGCGGTAGACGGTGGTCAGGCCCGTCAGGCCCGCGCCGACCACGGCCACGTCGGCCGTGACCCGGCCGGTGAGCCGGTCCGCCCAGGGCGTGCCGTCGGCCCGCCACGGCGGTTCCTCGCGCGGCCGCCGCTCAGTTCTCGGCGAACGCATCCCGGCGCCCCCTCGCCGCCAGTTCCCGGAACCGCCGGTCGTGCCAGATCAGCGGCTCGCCCCGGCCGTCGCTCACGGAGATGACGCTGCCGACGACGACGCTGTGGTCCCCGTACCGCCGCTCGTCCGCGAGCGCGCACGTCGCCCAGCCCAGGGTGCCGGGCAGCACGGGGATGCCGAGCGCCCACTGGAACTCCACCCCGGCGAACTTGCCGCTGCCCGAGCTGCCGGCGAAGGCGGCCGCCAGGGCGGTCTGTTCCGCCCGCAGGAGGTGGATCGCGAAGGCGCGGCGGGTGCGGATCGCCGTCAGGGTGCCGGAGGTCGTGGCCAGGCAGACCAGCATCATGGGCGGGCGCAGCGACAGCGTGGTGACCGATGACGCGGTGAGCCCCTGGGGCTCGCCGTCGAGGCCGCACGTGGTCACCACGGTGACCCCGGCGGCCAGTTTGCGGTACAGACTCCGGCATGCCTCGGTGCCGAGCTCGGGGGCCGCGGCGTACACGCTGTTCACGGCTGCGCCGTTGCCGCCGGCTCGGGATCCGCCACGATCTCCTGCGCCTCGCCGAGCAGCCCGTCCAGGATCTTCAGGATGTTGTCGCGCAGGGCGGCCTCCGCGACGGGGTCCAGGATGGCGGCCAGGGTCGGGATGCCCAGGTCGAACTCGGCGTCGAAGCACACCAGGGTGCCCGCGCCGTCCGCGCTCACCCCCCAGGTGCCGCGGAACGTCGCGAAGTCGCCGCTGACCTGCTCGAAGGATATGGACAACGCCTCCGGGGAGAAGGTGTCGCGCTCCTTCCACTTCATCAGCCCGTTGCGGAAGTGAACGGTCCACTCCGACAGTACGGAGCCGTCCGGGGACGGTGGGCGCACGACCACGCTCTCCACGGTCGCGGTCATCGCGGGGTAGCGGGCGAAGTCGCTGATCCGCGCGTAGGTCTCGGTCGGGGCGAGGGCGGGGGCGAGCACCCGCAGGGTCACGGTGGGCATGGTGGGGAACCTTTCGTCAGGCGCGTTCCGCGACGGCGGTCAGCGATTCGTCGACCACCCGCAGGAACAGCTGGATCTCGTCCTCGGACAGGCAGGCCGGAGGGGTGAGGCGGAGTACCTCGGAGGCGTTCAGGGAGTGGTTGACGAGCACGCCGCGGTCCATGAACTCCAGCAGCAGCTCACCGACGAAGCGCTGCGCCACCGGTTCGATGCCGATCAGCAGGCCGCGCCCCCGGATGTCGGCGATCAGGTCCGGGGTCCGCTTGGCGGCGATCTCCCGGACCTCGGTGAGCAGGCGCTCGCCCAGCCGCGCCGCCCGTGCCACGACGCCCTCGTCGCGGATGGTCTCCACCGCGGCCAGCGCCGCGGCGCAGGCGAGCGGTGAGGCGCCGAAGGTGGAGGAGTGCAGGATCGGGTCCCGGCCGAACGGGAGGTACGCCGCGGGCCGGGCCACCATCGCGGCGGCCGGCACCACCCCGCCGGACAGGCCCTTGCCGACCAGCAGCACATCGGGCACGACGTCCTCGCTGCCGCAGCCCCACCAGGTGCCGAGCCGGCCGAGCCCGGTCTGGATCTCGTCCACGATCAGGAAGGCGCCGAACTCGCCGCAGGCGTCGGCGACCGCGCGCAGGTACCCGGGCGGCGGCAGCCGCACCCCGCCCTCGCCCTGCACGGGTTCGACGATCACGCAGCCGCGCCCGGGCGTGGCCGCGAGGGCCTCCCGGACCGCCCCGGCGTCCCCGTACGGCACCTCGCGGACCCCGGGCAGCAGGGGCTCGAAGAGGTCCTGGTACTTCCGGTTCGCGGTGACGCTCAGGGCGCCGAGGGTCTTCCCGTGGAAGCCGCGCCGGGTGGTGACGACCGCGTTCCGGCCGTGCGCCCTGGCCAGCTTCAGCCCGGCCTCGGTGGCCTCCGCACCGGAGTTGACGAAGTGGACCATGTCCAGGTCGCCGGGGGTGACGGAGGCCAGGGCGGCCGCCGCGGCCGCGCTGACCGGCTCCAGGAAGACCCGGGTGGCCAGCGGGTGGGTGTCGATCTGCTCCTTGACCGCGCGGACCACCCGTGGGTGGCGGTGGCCGAGGATGAAGACGCCGTACCCGCCGAAGTCCAGATACCGCTTGCCGTCGGCGGCGGTGATCCACGCCCCCTCGGAGTGGGTCTCCACGACGGCGCCGAGCAGCCGGGCCAGGGCGGCCTTGCCCGGGCCGAAGTGCCGCTCGTAGCGCAGACTCGTCAGTTCGGTGAGGTCGGGCGTGCCGGGGCCGGTGGCCTCGGCGACGAGCGCGCCGGTGATCCCGGCCCTCATGCCGCCGACTCCACGGCCGGCGCCTTCGTGGCGATCCAGTACGCGACGGACTTCTCGAAGGAGCCCAGCAGCGCGTCGTGGGTCAGCTCGTCGGCCATGCCCAGCGCCCCGAACGAGGACTCCAGGCGGGCGGAGGACTGGAAGAGCAGCATCAGGTCCTCGAAGCCCGCGAACCGCCGGCGCAGCGACCGCGGGATCACGTCCTGCATCATCGGCAGCAGCAGCCGGTTCACGGCCTCCGCCGGCATCAGCCGGGGCGGGGGCGGCCGGTGGCCGAAGCGCCCGGCGACCCGGAGGATGGCGTCGATGTGCTCGCCCACGGTCGGCGAGGCGGGGCCGCCGGTGAGCCAGTACTCGCCGGAGGTGACGCCGTCGCGCAGCAGCTTCCCGACGCCCCTGGCGACCAGGTCCTGCGGGATGTGGTCGAACGGCGAGCCGGGGGCCGCGGGCACCACCGGGATCGTGCCGTGGACACAGCCGGCGATCACCTGGTGCATGCCCTGGAAGGCCGCGATCCGCCCGGTGCGCGAGTCACCGCCGACCACGGAGGGGCGGACGATCGCCGCCGCCAGGCCGCTCTCGCGCACCAGCCGTTCGGCGGCGATCTTGGAGGCCACGTAGGCGCCCGGCCCCGAGGCCGTGCGCTCCTCCTCCTGCGGCCGGGCGACGAAGGCGGTGCTGACGTAGTAGAAGGGCGCCCCGGCGGCCTCGGCGAAGCCCAGCATATGGGCGGTGCCCGTGGTGTTGGCGGCGAACAGCGTCTCCCGGGAGGTGTTCCAGGCCGTACGGGCCCCCGAGTGCAGCACCAGGTCCACCCGGCGCGCCAGATCGTGGAACCCCTCGGCGCCGAGCCCGAGAAGGGGGTCGTCGAGGGTGCCCTGAAGCTCCGTCACCCGGGGGTCGTCGACCGGCGCGCGGTGGCGCAGGGCGATCACCCGGTGGTCCTCGGCGAGCTCCTCCACGAAGGCCCGCCCGAGCACTCCGGTGGCCCCCGTGAGCAGCAGCGTCGGCTTGCTCATTCCTTGCTCCCTAAACTATTTCCAGCGAGTGGCCCGCGAGGTAGCGGGCCAGGGGGGCGGCCATCTTGGCGCGGGCGGGCGGGTGCAGCCCCAGCCCGTGCACGGCGGCCGCCAGATACGCGATGTCGTCGGAGCTCATGAAGTTCAGGCCGCCGAGCAGCTCCACGGCGCGCGGGACGACCCGCGCGAGCGTGTCCTGTGCGGCGTACCGCACATGCAGGGAGTCCACCAGCAGCCCCTGGTCGCACAGCGCGGCCCCGGTCTGCCGGGCCACGTTCTCCACCGCGGCCACGGCGGCCTCCAGCTCGCCCACCAGCCGCACCCGCTCCAGCTCGGGCACCCGGTCGTTGCCGACGAGCCGCTCCACCAGCGCGCTCGCCGCACCCAGGTAACTGGCCGTCATCAGCAGCTCGAACCAGACGAACCCGGTGGTCTGGATGTCGTCCAGCACCTCGCCCTCGGGCACGTCCGTGCGGACCACGAGGTCGTGCGGGACGAGCACGTCGGTGACGGTGACCTGGTCGCTCTCCGCGCCGGCCAGGGCGAAGCTGCCCCAGAACGGGGAGACCGCGATCCCCGGGCTCTCCGCCGGGATGAGGACGACGGCGAGCTGCTCGCCCGTGCCGTCCTCCCGGGGCACCATCACGCTCGCGGTGAGCAGGTCCATCGAACGGGCCAGGCTGCAGGGGCGCTTAGCGCCGTTCATCACCACGCCGGCCTCGGTGACCCGGGCGGACATGGTGGGGCGCAGGATGCTGCCGTTCGGCTGTCCCTCGGCGAAGCCGGAGGCCAGCAGCAGACCGCCGTTCACGACGCCGGTCAGCAGCATCCACTCGAAGCCGTTGCCGGTCTCGCTCAGCGCGACCAGGCTGGCCAGCGAGAAGTGGTGCATCGTGGTGGCGACCGCCAGCGACGGCGAGCGGGCGCCGATGGCCCGCTGCACCCGGACCGCGGCCAGGGCGTCGGCGCCCTTGCCGCCGTGCGCGGCGGGCACCAGCAGCCCCGCGCCGCCCGCTTCCCTGAACGCCTTGACGCCGGGGTTCCCCGGGCTCTCCAGCTCGGCCAGCGGCCGGCCGGCCAACTCCTTGTCCAGACCCGGCAGGAGCGAGTCGAGGGTCGCCCGCTCCCTCGCCAAGAACCTCATGTCATCCGCCTTTCGACACGCCTCGGTACGGGGCACTGCGCTCGGTGGGGCCGCCGCGCGGGCGGCCCGGTGTCTCTTCAGATGGCATTGGCGACCCGCATCAGCCGGACGATCGCGCCGAGGCTCGGCCGGCCCTCGAACGCGAGGTACTCCGGCAGGACCACGTGCGGCGCCCACTTCTCCTTGTAGGCGAGCTGGGTCCGCGAGGGGTACACCCGCTCGCCGTGCGCGGCGAGGAACCGGACGATCCGGGTGACGGTCGCCCCGGCCCCCGGCGGTTCCGGCTCGCTGTCCAGGCCCACGAACGGGGTGAAGCCGAGGTGCAGCCACGGCGCGCCCTCGCCGGAGAAGACCTCGATCGCGGTGGCGTTGATCGCCTCCATCACCCCGGGCGGCGCCTCCCGGCGGCGCCGGGTGAGGTCGTGCAGCCAGCCGGGCCGGGTGCCGTAGACGGGGGAGTAGGAGATGTAGCCGACGGCGGCGCCCTCGATCCGGCCCACGAAGAGCCGGCGCGCCGGGGCGGCCTCGCCCAGCCGTTCCCCGACGAGGAAGGCCAGCTCCTTGGTGAACCGCCCCTTGCCGCGCAGCCAGTCCCGGTCGATCGCGGTCAGCTCGGCGTCGACCGCGAAGGGGTCGGCCTCCGCGACGACGAGCCCGCTCCGCCGGGCCCGGGAGATCTTGTTGCGGAGCCGGACGAAGGGCTTGCCGCGCAGGGTGAAGTCCGCCAGCCGGATCGCGTAGGACGAGCCCAGCCGGTTGACCGTGAAGCCGTTCTCCGCGTAGAGCCGCGCGTCCTCGCTCTGGAGCTGCACCGCGATCACCCGCTTGCGGGACCGCGCCGCGTGCGCCCGGAAGGCCGCCAGCAGGGCCGCCCGCTCGGCGGGGTGGGCGAAGGGGCCGCCGAACTGGAGGAGATGGCGTCCCGAGGCGCGGTAGGCGACGAACCCGTCCGGCCCGGCGGCCCGGAAGTGCTCGGTCCGCTCGTTGAGGGCGAGGAAGGCGCTGGGGTTGTCGGCGTACCGCTGGAGGAGCTTGTGGGCCTCGGGCACCCCGGGACCTCCCGGGATCCCGTCAGGCGCCGGGGTGGCTGGCAGCATCGGCGGAACTCCTCACTGTGGACGCCTCCGGAGCCGCGGCCGTACGGGAGGCCGCCCGGGAGCAGGCCGTCTCGAATTCCTCGAACAGCTTGTGCTTCTTCGGCTCGAACGAGATCCGGAAGGGCTTCAGGGAATTCCCGAAGATGCCCCGGTCGCCCAGCAGATGGACGGGGACCGCGAGCAATGCCCATTCCGGCCGTACCAGCCAGGCCCAGAGACCGACGACCGCGCCCCCGGTGAGCAGGCTGTGCATGATGTTGTAGGCGATGTAGTAATTCCTGGAGATGTCCCCGGTGCGTGACCTGCGGAATGCTATGGCGCCCGGGATATAACCGATCGCGTCGATGACCACGAAGAGCCCGATGAAGACGGGCCAGCGGATCTCGCCCCAATGCGCGACGGTCAGCGCGACGGCGACCGCGAATCCGGCCAGCCATTCGAGCCGGGACAGCAGAAAGGTGTTCCTGGTTTCGAAATGATTGAGCGCGTCCATGTGATCCCCCGTATCGCGCCCGGCCGCGCCGCCGGGCCGGGGCGCCGGCCGCCGGCCGGTGCCCTGTCCGTCGTACGTCGCCGGGTCACTGAGGACATTGACGCGTCCGGCGCTTCCGAGGTTGCCAGCGTGGGGGAGTCGGGGTGCCGGGGAGATCCCCCTAGGCCCCCCTAATCTTCGGAGGATGATCCTCCGTCATGGCCGGGAACCGGCGGCGGTTTTGTGAATGCGCAGGCGAGCGTGGATGCGGGCCCCGCCGAGAAGATCCTTTTCGGTGATTGATCCGTCCGGCGTGGAATGGGGATCTCCGAGCCCCCGGGTGCGAGCCGGAGGGATGGAGGAGTGCGGTGCCGCCTCTCTTCGCCCCGTGCGGCATGCAAAAACTGGGTAAAGGCGACCGGGGGTGCGGCCTCCTGAGGGTTACGTTTGAGCCGGTCGGGATCGAACAACGTCTCGACACGGGGGTGATGCGTGAACGACTGTTCGAGCTCGGGTCGGTTACGTGTCCAGCACTTGATGTGTGTCGGCCGGTCAGGCCGGGGGCCGTCGGTCGCCGCCGCATGGGGGATGCAGGGAAATGGCGACGCTGGTGGAAAGGGAGGACGCGCTTGCGACTCTCGGGAACGCCTTTGAGGAATGCGAGGGAGGCCGGGGCCGCACGGTAGTGGTCAGCGGCCCGCCGGCCGGTGGCAGGTCGGAGCTCCTGCACGCCTTCTGCGACCACGTCCTGGGCTCCGGGGCGCTGCTGCTCATGGCCGGCGGCTCCCGCTCGGAGCGGGCCGTCCGGCTCGGCGTCTTCAGCCAGCTGGTGCACAACGCCCCGCTGCCGCCGGACATCATCCGCCGGGTGGCGGAGGCGGTGGTCGACCCGGCCTTCGCGCCGGAGCGCGCGGGGAAACCGGAGTGGCGGGAGTGGCAGGGGGAACCGGCCGGGCGGGCGGAGCCGGAGAGGCCGGCGGTGTCCTTACCCGCGCCGGGTGCCGCGCCCTCCCGCCGCCCCGGCACCGGTGTGATCAGGGAGGCGTGCGAGGCCCTGCTCAAGCTGGCCGAGCATCGCACGGTCGTGCTCGCGGTCGACGACCTCCACTTCGTGGACGAGGAGTCCCTGCGCGCCCTGCTGTACCTGCGTCTGTGCGTCCGGCCCGCGCGCACGCTGCTGCTGTTCACCGAGTGGCCCGACGTCTGGTGCGCCCCGTCCGCCTCGTCCGCGCTGCGCGCCGAGCTCACCGCCCCGCCGTACCGCCGGATCCGGCTCGCACCCCTGACACGGGACGGGGTGGCCCGGCTCGTCGCCCGGAGCCTCGGACCGGCCAGGGCGGCCCGGTGCGCCGCCGCCTACCACCGGCTCACCGGGGGCAACCCCACGCTGGTGCGCGCCCTGATCGAGGACGACACGGCCGCCGGGGACCCGGGCGGTCCGCCGGCGGTGGGGGAGGCGTTCGACCGCGCCGTCCTCGCCTGCCTGCACCGCTGGGACCCCGCCCTGGCCGGCCTCGCGCGCAGCGTCGCCCTGCTCGGCCCGCGCGCCTCCGCCCCGCTCGTCGGCGAGCTGCTGAACTCGCCCCCCGCGCTCGTCGCCCGGGGCCTCGCGGCCCTCGGCGAGGCGGGGCTGCTGGAAGCCGGCCGGTTCCGCCACCCCGCCGTCGCGGCGGCCGTGCTGAAGGACCTGGCCCCCGCCGAGGCGGCCCGGCTGCGCGCCCGTACCGCCGGACTCCTCTACCACCACGGCGCGGTCGCCGAGGAGGTGGCCGACCACCTCGTGGCCGGGGGCGGGGCGCCCGGCCCGTGGGCGGTCGCCCCGCTGCGCGAGGCGGCCCGGCGGGCCCTCGTGGTCAACGACGACGCGCGGCTGGCCGCCGAGTACCTCTCCCTCGCCCGGCGGAGCTGCCGGGATGAGCGCGAACGCGCCTCCGTCACCGCCGAGTTGGCCATGGCCCGCTGGCGCACCAACCCCTCCGCCGCGATCAGGCTGACCCCGCTGCGCGACGCCCTCTCCCACCCCGGGCCGAGCGAGCGGGACATGCCGGTCGTCGTGCGCAACCTGCTCTGGCGGGGCGACCACGGCGAGGCGGAGAAGGCGCTCGCCCTGCTGCACGGGGGCAACGGCCGGCTCGACGCCCAGACGGCCGCCGAGATCGACCTCACCTACCAGTGGATCTACGGTCCGCGCCCGGCCGCCCCCGGCCGCGCCACGCCCACCGGGCCGGCCGCGGCCGACCCCTGGACCCGGGCCGCCGCGGTCCTCGGCGCGCGGCTGCACACCTGGCGCCGGGACGAACTCGCCGAGAGCGCCTGGCACCTGCTGCGCGGCTCACGGCTGAGCGAGACCTCGCTGGGCGTCCTCGCCACCGGTCTGATCGCACTGACCTACGCCGACGAGCTGGACCGCGCCGTGTCCTGGTGCGACGGCCTGGTGGCCGAGGCGGTCCGGCGCCGCGCCCCCGCCTGGCGGGCGATGCTGGGCAGCGTGCGCGCCGATCTCGCGCTGCGCCAGGGCGACCCGGCCGCCGCCAAGGCGTACGCCCGGAGGGCGCTCGACCTGGCCAGGGCGCAGGGCTGGGGCGTGCTGGTCGGCTATCCGCTCGCCACGCTGGTCCTCGCGGCCACGGCGACGGGCGCGTACGAAGAGGCGTACGCGGAACTGGAGCAGATGTCGCCGGACCACACCTTCGAAACGGTGTTCGGGCTGCGGTATCTGCACGCCCGGGGCCATCTGCACCTCGCGACGGGCGGCGTGCTGGCCGCGTACACCGACTTCACCCGGTGCGGCGACCTGATGCGCGAGTGGGAGATCGACATCCCGGCGCTCGTGCCCTGGCGCGGCGACCTCGCCCAGGCCCAGCTCCGGCTGGGCAACCGGGAGGCGGCCCGCGACCTGGTGACCGCGCAGCTGGCCCGGCCCGGGGCGATCGGCGCCCGGCTGCGCGGGATCTCGCGGCGGATCCTCGCCGCGACGGCCGGCCGGGGAGAGCGCGTACCGCTGCTGCGCGAGGCGGTCGCCGATCTCCGCGCGGCGGGCGACCGGCTCGAACTGGCCCGCGCCCTGGCGGACCTCGGCCGGGCCCGCCACGAGGCCGGGGACCCCGGCCGGGCCCGCCCGGCGGCGCCGGGCGCGGTGGAGGAGACGAGGGCCGCCGGCCCGCCCGACTTCCTCGGCCTGGTGCGGGAACCCGGGGCCCGGCCGAGGCCGCCCGCGCGGCCCGGCCTTCCCGACGAGCGGCTCGCCGCCCTCAGCGACGCCGAGCTGAGGGTGGCCGCGCAGGCGGCGCTCGGCTACACCAACCGGGAGATCGGCTCCCGGCTGCACATCACCCCGAGCACGGTCGAGCAGCATCTGACCCGGGTCTACCGCAAGTTGCGCATCGGCGGCCGCCGCCATCTGCCGGCCGGGCTGCTGCCCCCCTCCCCGGCGGCGGGCGAGCGGCGGGCCGGGTGACCCCGACACAGGCTTCCGTGCCCGCGGGGCTCTGGCCCGGGCGTGCGCCCTCGCGTAGCGTGACGGGACATGAAGATCCTGATCTCCGCGGACATGGAAGGCGTCACCGGTGTCACCTGGCCGGCCGACGTGCTGCCCGGCGCGTCGCAGTGGGAGAGGTGCCGGCACCTGTTCACCTCGGACGTGAACGCGGCCGTCGCCGGGTTCTTCGCCGGGGGCGCCGACGAGGTGCTGATCAACGAGGCGCACTGGTCCATGCGCAATCTGCTGCTGGAGGAGCTGGACGAGCGGGCGGTGCTGCTGACGGGCAAGCACAAGTCCCTGAGCATGGTCGAGGGCGTACAGCACGGCGACGTGGACGGCGTCGCGTTCCTCGGGTACCACGCGGCCGCGGGGGCCGAAGGGGTGCTCGCGCACACCTATCTGGCGAACTCCCTCACCGGCGTATGGGTGGACGGCACGCGGGCGAGCGAGGGGTTGCTCAACTCTCTGGTCGTCGCGGAATACGGTGTGCCCGTGGTGCTGGTGACCGGCGACGACCGGACCTGCGAGGACGCCAAGGGGTATGCCCCCGGAGCCCGTTCGGTCGCCGTCAAGGACTATGTCTCGCGGTACGCGGCGGTCTGCCGCCCGCCGGCCGTCACGGCCGCGGACATCCGGGCCGCCGCGCGGGAGGCGGCGGCCCTCGCGGTGCGGCACGAACCGGTCCGCCGCGGGCCCTTCACGCTGGAGCTGGAATTCGACGCCGAGCACCTGGCCGGCCAGGCCACGTGCGTACCGGGCGTCGAGCGGTGCGGCGAGCGCCGGGTCTCCTACACCACGCCGACCATGTACGAAGGCATCCGCTGCTTCAAGGCGGTCACGACCGTCGTGGCGGCGTCGGTGGAGGAGCAATATGGCTGAGAGCGGGACGGGCACGGCGACCGGCGGCGGACCGGCGGGGCCGGACGAGCGGGCCCTCACGGAAGTGGTCCGGTTCACCTCGGACCTGATCCGGATCGACACCACCAACAGGGGCGACGGGGACTGCCGGGAGCGCCCCGCCGCCGAGTACGTCGGCGGGCTGCTGGCCGACGCCGGCATCGAGCCGGTCCTGCTGGAGCGGGACCCCGGGCGCACCAACGTCGTCGCCCGGATCCCCGGCACGGACCCGGACGCCCCGGCGCTGCTGGTCCACGGGCATCTGGACGTGGTGCCCGCCGACCCGGCCGACTGGACCGGCCACCCCTTCTCGGGCGAGGTCCGGGACGGCGCGGTGTGGGGCCGGGGCGCCGTCGACATGAAGAACATGGACGCGATGGTGCTGGCCACCGTGCGCTCCTGGGCCCGTTCGGGCGCGCGCCCGCGCCGGGACGTCGTGCTCGCCTTCACCGCCGACGAGGAGGACCGGGCGCACGCGGGCGCCGGCTTCCTCGTCCGGGAGCACCCCGAGCTCTTCGAGGGCTGCACGGAGGCCATCGGCGAGTCGGGCGCGTACACCTTCCACGCGGACGGCGGGCTGCGGCTCTACCCGGTGGCCGCGGCGGAGCGCGGCACGTGCTGGATCGAGCTCACGGCCAGGGGCACCGCCGGCCATGGCTCCAAGATCAACCATGACAACGCGGTCGTCGCGCTCGCCGCCGCCGTCACCCGGATCGGCGCGCACGAATGGCCGGTGATGCTCTCCCCGGCCGTCCGGGCGGCGCTGTGCGAGATCTCGGCCCTGTACGGGATCGACGCCGACCCGGAGGCCCGGGACTTCGACGTGGACCAGCTGCTGGCCAAGCTGGGTTCGGCCGCCAAGCTGGTCGCCGCGACGGTGCGCAACAGCGCCAACCCCACCATGCTGAACGCCGGGTACAAGGTCAATGTGATCCCCGGGGCCGCCACCGGCCGGGTCGACGGCCGGGTGGTGCCGGGCGGCGACGAGGAGTTCCGGACCACCATGGACCGGCTCACCGGGCCGGCCGTGGACTGGGAGTTCGTGCAGCACGGCGCGCCGGCCCAGGCGCCGGTGGACGCCCCGCTGTTCGCGCGGATGCGGGCGGCCGTCGAGCTCTTCGACCCGGAGGGGCACGTGGTGCCGTTCTGCATGTCCGGCGGCACGGACGCCAATCAGTTCGCCCGCCTGGGCATCGCCGGCTACGGCTTCTCGCCGCTGCGGCTGCCCGTGGGCTTCGACTACCAGGCGCTGTTCCACGGCGTCGACGAACGGGTCCCGGTGGACGCGCTGCACTTCGGCGTCCGGGTGCTCGACCACTTCCTGCTCGAAAGAGCCTGACGGACCGTCCTGAGGAGGCGTAAGCAACATGGTGTCCACGGCGCCCTACGGAGCGTGGCAGTCCCCGGTCGACGCGGAGCTCGCCGCGTCGCACGGCGGCCGGCCCAACTTCGTGGGCACGGTCGGTGACGAGGTGTGGTGGGTGGCCCCGCGCCCGCGTGAGGAGGGCCGCTTCGCCCTGGTGCGACGGCGGGCCGACGGCGACGAGCGGGCGGTGCTGCCCGCGCCGTGGAACGTCCGCAACCGCGTCTTCGAATACGGCGGCCTGCCCTGGGCCGCCGTCCCCCGGGAGACCGGCGGCCCGCTGGTGGTCTTCACCCACTTCACCGACCAGCGGCTCTACGCCTACGAGCCCGACGCCCCGGACGGCGCCGGGCCGCGGCCCCTGACGCCCCTGTCGAGGACCGGCGGCGGCCGCCGCTGGGCGGATCCGGTGCTGCTTCCGGATCGCGGCGAAGTGTGGTGCGTGCTGGAGGAGTTCACCGGCGAGGGCCCGTCGGACGTGCGCCGGGTGCCGGTGGCCGTGCCCCTGGACGGCTCCGCGGCCGGGGACCGGGGCGCGGTCCGGGAGCTGGCGGAGGACTCGCACCGCTTCGTCACCGGCCCCCGGCTCTCCCCGGACGGGCGGCGGGTGGCCTGGCTCGCCTGGGACCACCCGCGGATGCCCTGGGAGGGCACGGAGCTGCGCACGGCCGAGGTGGCCGGGGACGGCCGCTTCACGGAGGCGCGCACGGTGCTGGGCGGCCCCGGGGAGGCCGTGGCCCAGACGGAGTGGGCGCCGGACGGCTCGCTCCTCGCGGCGAGCGACCGCTCCGGCTGGTGGAACCTCTACCGGGTGGACCCGGACACGGGGGAGCGCACCGCCCTGTGCCGCCGCGAGGAGGAGTTCGCGGGGCCGCTGTGGGTCCCCGGGCTGCGCTGGTTCGCGCCGCTGGCGCACGGCCTGATCGCCGTGGTGCACGGCCGCGGCGCCGCGGCCCTCGGCATACTCGACCCGGCCACCGGCGAGGTGGTCGACGCGGCCGGGCCGTGGACGGAGTGGGCGGCGACGCTCGCGGTCAGCGGCACCCGGGCCGTCGGCGTCGCGGCGAGCCCCCGCAGCGCCTACGAGGTGGTGGAGCTGGACGCGTGCACCGGCCGCGCCCGCGCGATCGGCGCCCGGCACGTCGACCGGGTGGACGCCGCGTACTACTCCGAGCCGCGGATCCGCGTCTTCACCGGCCCGGGCGGGCGGGAGGTCCACGCCCACGTCCACCCGCCGCACAGCCCCGACTTCACCGGCCCCTCGGACGAGCTGCCGCCGTACGTGGTGTGGGCGCACGGCGGCCCCACCGCGCGGACGCCGCTCGTCCTCGACCTGGAGATCGCCTACTTCACCTCGCGCGGCATCGGCGTCGTCGAGGTGAACTACGGCGGTTCGACCGGCTACGGGCGGGAGTACCGCGAGCGGCTGCGGGGCCGCTGGGGCGTGGTCGACGTGGAGGACTGCGCGGCCGTCGCCGAGGCGCTCGCCGCGGAGGGCACGGCCGACCGGGCCCGGCTGGCGATCCGCGGCGGCAGCGCCGGCGGCTGGACGGCGGCCTGCTCGCTCACCGCCACCGACCGCTACGCCTGCGCCACCATCCTCTACCCGGTGCTGGACCTGCTGACCTGGGCGCGCGGCGGCACCCACGACTTCGAGTCGCGCTATCTCGACAGCCTGATCGGCCCCCTGGAGGACGCCGACCGCTACCGTGACCGCTCCCCGCTCGCCCGGGCGGACCGGGTGGCCACCCCGTTCCTGCTGCTCCAGGGGCTCGCGGACCCCATCTGCCCGCCCGAGCAGAGCGAGCGGTTCCTGGCGGCGATCGCGGGGCGCGGGGTGCCGCACGCCTACCTCGCCTTCGAGGGGGAGGGGCACGGTTTCCGCCGGGCCGACACCATGGTCCGCGCGCTCCAGGCGGAGCTCTCGCTCTACGCCCGGACCTTCGGGGTCGCGGCGCCGGGCGTGCCGGTGCTGGAGCTCGTGAAGTGAACCCGGCGTCCGGAAAGGACGACTGAGGGGCGGTCAGCGACGGCCGAGGGGGGCGCACGCCGGGGGCGCCTCCCTATAGGCAAGAGCCTGAGGTTAGCCTAACCTAAGCCTATATTCGTGCTCGCTGCGTCCGTATGCCACCGGGCTCCTTCCTGCTCGGAGGCGTGCGGGCGCGGCCGGGCGCCCCGGCCTGCCCGGCCGATGCGTCGAGAGCGAGCCGGGCATGTAAGGTGAGGCTTACCTTAGTATGAATGGAATCGGGGGAACAGCCGTGCAGCAGTCCGAACTCTCCGGCCGCGTCGCGCTGGTGACCGGAGCCGGCCAGGGCATAGGCGAGGCCGTGACACGCGCCCTCGTCGCACAGGGAGCACGCGTCGCGGCCCTCGACTGGACCCCGGACGGCGTCAAGCGCCTCGAGGCCGAATTCGGCCGTGACACCGTCACCGCCCACACCGCCGACGTCGCCGACAGCGCCGCCGTGGAGGCCGTCGTCGACGAGGTCGAGCGCACCGTCGGCCCGCTCGCCATCCTCGTCAACGTCGCCGGAGTGCTGCGCCCGTCCCCGGTCGTCGACATCACCGACGAGGTCTGGGAGCGCACCTTCGCCGTCAACTCCACCGGCGTCTTCAACGCCTCCCGCGCCGCCGCCCGCCGGATGACCGGACGCGGCTCCGGCTGCATCGTCACCGTCGGCTCCAACGCCGCGGGCGTGCCGCGCACCAGCATGGCCGCGTACGCCGCCTCGAAGGCCGCCGCCACCATGTTCACCAAGTGCCTCGGCCTGGAGCTCGGCCGCAGCGGCGTCCGCTGCAACGTCGTCTCGCCCGGCTCCACCGACACCGCCATGCAGCGCGACCTGTGGACCGACGAGCAGTCCCCCCTCCGCGTCATCGAGGGCGACCCCGCCAGCTACCGGGTCGGAATCCCCCTCGGCCGCATCGCCGAGCCCTCGGACGTCGCCGACGCCGTCACCTTCCTGGTCTCGGACCGCGCCCGGCACATCACCATGCACGACCTCTACGTCGACGGCGGCGCGACCCTGCGCGCCTGACGAAGACGCACGACCGGCGGCCGGCACCTGACCGGCGGCCGGTCCCACCACGCACTTCCTCCCACCCACCCACGGGAGGGGACGGGCCGGAGGGGGCCTGGTGAGGGGCGTAAAGCGAAGCAGCCCCTCACCAGGCCCCCGGAGGCCCGGCACCGCACCGGAAAGCCCCGCGCAGCGGACCGCACCGGAAACGGCGCCGCACCCGGCACACGAACGCCGGAAACGGCAACACGCAGACCCGACGAGACCCGTCGGGAGAACGGAGCAGCAGGTGACCACGGCTCACCACGTCGCCGACCGGCCGAGCGAGCCCGAAGCCCGCGCGGACGCCCGCCCCACCGGGGCACCCGTAGCACCCGGCCGCCCCGCCGGGGCCGCCGACACCGTAGGCGCCGCGACCTCGCTGCTCGACGCCTACGAGCCCGGGCGCGCCCGCTTCTTCGCCTCCCCGACCCGCACCCTGCTCGCCCACGGCGTCCGCGCCGAGGTCCCGCACGGCACGGCGCCCCTGGTGCAGCGCGTCACCGAGACCCTCGACGCCCAGCTCCTGGCCGGCCACGCGGCACCCGTCGTCATCGGCGCGGTGCCCTTCGACCCCACCGCCCCCGCCGCGCTCGCCGTGCCCGAGGCCGTCCGCTGGGCCCCGCCGCTCGCCGAGGACCCGCTGATCGCCCTGCCCGCCGCCGCCCCCGCGGCCGCCCGCTGGGACATCCGCCCGGTCCCCGAGCCCGCCGTCTACGGCGCCGCCGTCGCCGAGGCCGTCCGCCGCATGAAGCGCGGCGACTTCAGCAAGGTCGTCCTCGCCCGCACCCTGGAGCTCCGCTCCGACCGCGACCTCGACCTGCCCGCGCTGCTCCAGCGGCTCGCCCGCCGCGACCCCTCCGGCTACACCTTCGCCGTGCCCTCGGCCCCCGGCCGCACCCTGCTCGGCGCCAGCCCCGAACTCCTCGTGGCCCGCCGCGGCCGCACCCTCGTGGCCAATCCGCTCGCCGGCTCCACGCCCCGCAGCGCCGACCTCGCCGAGGACGTCCGCCGCGCCGCCGCCCTGCTCCAGTCGGAGAAGGACCTGCACGAGCACGCCGTCGTCGTCGACGCCGTCCGCGAGGCCCTCGCCCCCTTCGCCCGCACCCTCGACGTGCCCGCCCGCCCCACCCTGGTGCGCACCGCCGCCATGTGGCACCTGTCCACGACCGTCACCGGCGAGCTGGCCGACCCGGCCGTCTCCGCCCTGGAGCTGGCCGCCGCCCTCCAGCCCACCCCGGCGGTCTGCGGCACCCCCACCGACGTCGCCCGCGACGTCATCACCGAGCTGGAGCCCTTCGACCGCGGCGCCTACACCGGCATGGTCGGCTGGGGCGACGCCCGGGGCGACGGCGAATGGGTCGTCACCATCCGCTGCGCCGAGGCCGAGGGGCGCACCCTGCGGCTGTTCGCCGGCGCCGGTGTCGTCGAGCAGTCCTCGCCGGAGGCGGAGACCGCCGAGACCGGCGCCAAGTTCCGTACGTTCCTCGACGCCGTCGGCGCGGACCAGCAGGAGGCCGGCCGATGAGCCAGCGCACCACCACCCAGGACGCCCCCGGCTACCCCGCCGAGTACGCCGAGCGCTACCGCGCCGCCGGCTACTGGCGCGGCGAGACCTTCGGGCGGATGCTCCGCGACCGCGCGGCCGCCCACCCGGACCGGATCGCGATCGTGGACCCCGGCAGCGCGCCGGGCGGCGCGGACCGCCGGGCCTGGACGTACGGCGAGCTCGACGCGCGCGCCGACCGGCTCGCCGCGGGCTTCCTGGCGAGCGGCATCGCCAAGGGCGACCGGGTCGTCCTCCAGCTGCCCAACATCGCCGAGTTCTTCGAGGTCGTCTTCGCCCTCTTCCGCATCGGCGCCCTGCCCGTCTTCGCGCTGCCCGCCCACCGCGAGAGCGAGATCCGCCACTTCTGCGCCTTCACCGAGGCCGTCGCCTACGTCATCCCCGACGTCGAGGCCGGCTTCGACCACCGCGAGCTGGCGAGCAAGGTCCGGGCCGGGGTCGGCACCCTCCGGCACGTCTTCGTCGTCGGCGACCCCGGCGAGCACACCGCGCTGCGCGACGTCGCCCGCGACCCGGTGGAGATCACGGACGGCCCCCGCCCCGACGACCTGGCCTTCCTCCAGCTCTCCGGCGGCTCCACCGGAGTGCCCAAGCTCATCCCGCGCACCCACGACGACTACATCTACTCCCTGTGGGGCTCCAACGAGCTCTGCGCCGTGGACGAGCACAGCGTCTACCTCTGCGCCCTGCCCGCCGCCCACAACTTCCCGCTGAGCTCGCCCGGCACCCTCGGCGCCCTCTACGCCGGCGCCCGCGTCGTCCTCGCCCCCCGGCCGAGCCCCGACGTCGCCTTCCCCCTCATCGAGCGCGAGGGCGTCACCCTCACCGGGCTCGTACCGCCCCTCGCCCTGGTGTGGACCGAGGCCGCCGCGGCCACCCCGTACGACCTCTCCAGCCTGGACGTCCTGCTCGTCGGCGGCGCCAAGTTCAGCGAGGAGGCCGCCCGCCGGGTGACGCCCGCGCTCGGCTGCCGGCTCCAGCAGGTCTTCGGCATGGCCGAGGGCCTGGTGAACTACACCCGCCTCGACGACCCGTACGAGACCGTCGTCACCACCCAGGGCCGCCCGATCTCGCCCGACGACGAGATCCGCGTCGTCGACGACGAGGACAACGACCTGCCCGTGGGCGGGACCGGACACCTCCTCACCCGGGGCCCGTACACCATCCGCGGCTACTGGCGGGCGCCCGAGCACAACGCCACCGCCTTCACCGCGGACGGCTTCTACCGCACCGGCGACATCGTCCGGCAGACGGAGACCGGCCACCTCGTCGTCGAGGGGCGGGCCAAGGACCAGATCAACCGGGGCGGCGAGAAGGTCGCCGCCGAGGAGATCGAGAACCACATCCTCGCCCATCCGGCCGTCCACGACGTCGCCGTCGTCTCCATGCCCGACGACTACCTGGGCGAGCGCACCTGCGCCTACATCGTCCTGCGCGAGGGCGCCGAACCACTGAAGCCCCTCGCCGTCAAGAAGTTCGTCCGCGAGCGCGGGCTGGCCGCCTACAAGGTCCCCGACCGGGTGGAGTTCGTCGCGGAGTTCCCGCAGACGGGTATCGGCAAGGTGTCCAAGAAGGACCTCCGCGCCGCCATCGCCGCCCGGCTCGTCACCGCCCAGCACTGAGAAAGGCCCACCGAACACCATGGCGCTCCCTGCCATCGCCCCGTACCCGATGCCGACCGCGGACGACCTGCCCGCGAACAAGGTCGGCTGGACCGTCGACCCGGCCCGGGCGGTCCTGCTCGTGCACGACCTCCAGAACTACTTCCTCGGCGCGTTCGAGGCGGGCGCCTCGCCCGTCACCGAGCTGCTCGCCAACGTCGCCGCCCTCAAGGAGCAGTGCGACCGGCTGGGCGTGCCCGTCGTCTACTCCGCGCAGCCCGGCGGCCAGAGCGCCGCCGAGCGCGGCCTCCAGCAGGACTTCTGGGGCCCCGGCCTGCCCGACGACGAGGACGCCAAGGCGATCGCCCCGGCCGTCGCGCCCACCGGCGCCGACACGGTCCTGACGAAGTGGAAGTACAGCGCTTTCGTCCGCACCGACCTCGCCGAGCGGATGGCCGCGCAGGGCCGCGACCAGCTGATCATCGTCGGCGTGTACGCGCACATCGGCGTGCTGATGAGCGCCGCCGACGCCTGGATGCGCGACATCCGGCCCTTCCTCGTGGCCGACGCCGTCGCGGACTTCTCCGCCGAGGACCACGCCATGGCACTGCGCTGGGCCGCCGCCAAGTGCGCCGTGGTGACCACCACCGACCGGCTCTTCGAAGGGGCGTAACTCCCATGGCTCTCACCCTCGACCAGATCCGGGCCGATGTCGCCGACGTCCTCGGGGAGGCCCCCGCGGACATCCCCGACGACGAGAACCTCGTCGACTACGGCCTCGATTCGGTGCGCATCATGACCCTCGTCGAGCGCTGGCGCCGTGACCACGGCACCGAGGTCACCTTCGTGGACCTCGCCGAGCAGCCGGCCATCGAGCAGTGGGTCCCCCTCCTGGGGGCCCGGACGTGAACGCCCGCACGCTCGACCGGGCACCCCTCCCGGCACCCTCCGGCGCGCGGCCCACGCCCGCGCCGGAGGGGCTGCCCCTCACCGCGGCCCAGTCGGGCATGTGGTTCGCCCAGGCGCTCGACGCCGGCAGCCCCGCCCTGAACACCGCCGAGTGCATCGAGATCCACGGCGACGTGGACCCCGCCCTCTTCGCCGACGCCCTGCACCGCACCGTCGGCGAGGCCGACGCCCTGCGCGTACGGATCGCGGACACCGCCGACGGGCCGCGCCAGTCGCCCATCGCCGTCGAACCGCCCGGCCACGGCTTCCCCCTTTACGCCGCCGACCTCCGCGACCAGGGCGACCCCGAGGGCACCGCGCGGGCCTGGATGCGCGCCGACGCCGCCGAGCCCTTCGACCTCGCGACCGGACCGCTCTTCGCCCACGGCCTCTTCCGCGTCGGCGACCACCGCTGGCTCTGGTACCAGCGCGTCCACCACGCCGTCCTGGACGGCTACGGCTACTCCCTCGTCGCCCGCCGCGTCGCCGAGGTCTACTCCGCGCTCGCCGCCGGCACCGACCCGGGCCCGAGCCCCTTCGGCCGCCTCGCCGCCCTCGTCGAGGAGGACGCCGCCTACCGCGACTCGCCCGCGCGGGGCCGCGACCGCGCCCACTGGCTCGCGGGCTTCGCCGACCGCCCCGAGGCGCCCACCCTGGCCGGCCGCACCGCCCTGCCCTCCCGCACCTCCGTGCGCAGCACCGCCCACCTCGCCCCCGAGCGCACCGACCGGCTCCGCCGGCTGGCCGCCTCCGTCCGGGCGACCTGGACCGACGTGCTCTTCGCCACCCAGGCCCTCTACCTCGCGCGCGCCACCCGCAGCGAGGAGGTCGTACTGGGCCTGCCCATGATGGGCCGGATGGGCTCGGTCGCCCTGCGCGTCCCCGGCATGGTCATGAACGTCCTGCCGCTGCGGCTGACCGTCACCGCCGACACCACCTTCGCCGAGCTGACCCGCCAGGTCGTCCTCGGCATCCGCGCCGCCCGCCGCCACCAGCGCTACCGCTACGAGGACATCCGCCGCGACCTCGGCCTCCTCGGCGAGGGCCGCGCCCTGGTCGGCCCGCTCGTCAACGTCATGCCGTTCGACTACGGACTGACCTTCGCCGGCGCCCGCTCCGACGCCCACAACATCGCCTCCGGCCCGGTCGACGACCTCACCGTCAACATCTACGACCGCGCCGACGGCTCCGGCCTGCGCGTCGACTACGACGGCAACCCCGCCCTCTACCGGCAGGACGAACTCGCCGCCCACCAGGACCGCTTCCTCGACCTGCTGGCCCGGATCGCCGATCGCGACCCGCACCTGCCGCTGGGCGGCCTCGCCCTGGCCACCGACGCCGAGTGCGCGCGGGTCCTCACCGAGTTCAACGACACCGCCGTCGAGCTGCCGCCGACCACCCTGATCGGCCCCATCGAGGCCCGCGCCGCCCGCACCCCCGGCGCCACCGCCCTCGTCTCGGGCCCGGAGACCCTGAGCTACGCCGAGCTCAACGCCCGCGCCAACCGCCTCGCCCGGCACCTGACCGCCCTCGGCGTACGGCCCGGCGCGCTCGCCGCCGTCGCCCTGCCCCGCTCCACCGACCTCGTCGTCGCCCTGCTGGCCGTCCTCAAGGCCGGCGGCGCCTACCTGCCGCTGGACACCGCGCACCCCGCCGCCCGGCTCACCGCCGTCCTCGACGCCGCCCGGCCCGTCTGCGTGCTGACCGACCTGGCCGGCCGCGCCGCGCTGCCCGCCCCCTCCGCGCGAGGCACCACCCCGGCCGTCGTCGCCCTCGACGACCCGGCGCTGCGCGAGGAACTGGCGGCGCTGCTCCCCACCGACCCCGGCCGGGCGCTCACCCCGCAGCACCCCGCCTACGTCCTGCACACCTCCGGCTCCACCGGTACGCCCAAGGGCGTCGTCGTCCCGCACTCCGCGATCGACAACCGGCTGCGCTGGATGCAGGACCGCTACCGGCTCGCACCCGGGGACCGGGTCCTGCAGAAGACCCCCACCGGATTCGACGTCTCCGTCTGGGAGTTCTTCTGGCCGCTGCGCGAGGGCGCCACCCTCGTCGTCGCCGGCCCCGACGACCACCGCGACCCCGCCCGCCTCGCCCGTACCGTCCGCGAGCAGGGCGTCACCGCCGTCCACTTCGTCCCCTCCATGCTCCGGCTCTTCCTCGCCGAGCCCGGCGCCGCCGCGTGCACCGGGCTGCGCCACGTGTTCAGCAGCGGGGAGGCCCTGCCCCGGGACACGGCCGACGCCTTCCACCGCCTGCTGCCCGGCACCGCGCTGCACAACCTCTACGGGCCCACCGAGGCCGCCGTCGACGTCACCCACCACACCTGCGAGCCGGGCGAGACCGGCCCCGTGCCCATCGGCCGGCCCGTCTGGAACACCCGCCTCTACATCCTCGACACCGCGGGCCGGCCCTGCCCGCCCGGCGTCCCCGGCGAACTCCACCTCGCCGGCGCCCAGCTCGCCACCGGCTACCTCGGCCGGCCCGACCTGACCGCCGAGCGCTTCGTCCACGACCCCTACGGGCCCCCCGGCGCGCGCATGTACCGCACCGGCGACCTCGCCCGCTGGCGCGAGGACGGCTCGGTCGAGTACCTGGGCCGCACCGACCGCCAGGTGAAGGTGCGCGGCCAGCGCGTCGAACTCGACGGGATCGAGGCCGTCCTGGCCACCCACGAGCACGTCGCCGCCGCCTGCGCCCTGGTCCGCGAGGACCGCCCCGGCGACCCCCGCCTGGTCGCCTATGTGACTCCGGCCTCGGCGGATGCCGCCGCCGAGGCCGGTGGACCGGACCCCGCCGCGCTGCGGGCCCATGTCGCCGCCCGGCTGCCCGAGGCCATGGTGCCCACCGCCGTCGTGGTCCTGGACGCCTTCCCCGCCGGCCCCAACGGCAAGCTGGACCACGCCGCCCTGCCCGCCCCCGGCACCGCCGCCACCAGCGGCGGGCGGGAGCCGCGCGACGCCCGCGAGGAGGCCCTCACCCGCCTGTTCGCCGAAGCGCTCGGCCTGCCGCACGTCGGCGTCGACGACAGCTTCTTCGAACTCGGCGGCAACTCCCTCCTCGCCGCCCGGCTCGCCGCCCGCGTCCGCGACGTCCTCGGCGCGGACCTCCCCATGGGCACCCTCTTCCAGGCCGCCACCCCGGCGGCCGTCGCCGACCGGATGCACGCCGACGGCACGGCGGACGAGGCCGCGCTCGGCCCCGTCCTGCCGCTGCGCCCGGCCGGCGCCGGCACCCCCCTGTTCGCCCTGCACCCGGCGGCGGGCCTCGGCTGGTGCTACACCGCCCTGCTCACCCACCTCGCCCCGGACCAGCCGCTGTACGGGCTCCAGGCCCCCGGCCTGCGCCCCGGCGACGCCCCGCCCGAGCCGTACGCCTCCCTGGAGGAGATGGCCGCCGCGTACGCGGAGCGCATCCGCGGGATCCGGCCGCACGGCCCCTACCGCCTGCTGGGCTGGTCGGCGGGCGGCGTGCTCGCCCACGCCGTCGCCGTCCTCCTCCAGGAGGCGGGCGAGCGGGTGGAGCTGCTGGCGATGATGGACGGCTATCCGTCCGGCCAGTGGCGCGAGCGCCTCGGCACGGTCGAAGCCGACGCCCTCGCGGCGCTGCTGGAGACGGCGGGCTGCGCGGCCGGGGAGACGCCGCTCACCCGCGAGGCCGTCACCACCCGGCTGGGCGCCGCGGACAGCGCGTTCGCCACGCTGCCCGCCGCCACCCTGGCCGCGGTCGTCGACACCGCGGTCCGCACCACCGCGCTCACCCGCGGCCACCGGCACCGGGTCTTCGACGGCGACGTCCTCTTCTTCACCGCCGCGGCGCCCCGCGCCGAGACATGGCTCACCCGCGACGCCTGGCGGCCGTACGTCACCGGTAATCTGATCAACCGTGACATCGACTGCGCCCACGCGGACATGACGCGGCCCGGACCGGCCGCGGAGGTCGCCCGGGCGGTGACCGCGCACCTGGGGGAGAAGAGCGGATGAACGAGGGCGGCGGCGTTCCGGGGCGGACCGGCGGGGTGACGCCCAGGATCCTGGGCCGGGACCCGCTGCCCGGCGGCTGGGTCCGCGGCGGCCCGCCCCAGGTGTGGCTGCTGCGGATCGCCGACCACGCGCCCGAGCCGCCCGAGGTGTACGAGCGGATCCTGGACGCCGGTGAGCGGGCCCGGGTCACGGCGTTCTTCCGCGACCTCCACCGGGAGCGCTACACGGCCGCCCACCTCGGGCTGCGGCGTCTGCTCGGCGCCTATCTGGGCACCGCCCCGGCGGACGTCGCGCTGATGCGCGAGCCCTGCCCGGGCTGCGGGAAACCGCACGGCCGGCCCGCGGTCGCCGGGGCGCCGCTGCACTTCAACCTCTCGCACGCGGGCGACCTCGCGCTCTTCGCCTTCGCGGACACCCCGGTGGGCGCGGACGTCGAGGAGGAGCAGTCCGCCGAGGTCGTCGCCGAGGTGGCGCGGATGCTCCACCCCGACGAGACCGCCGAGATCGGCGCCCTGCCCGGCCCGGACCGGGCGGCGGCCTTCGCCCGCTGCTGGACCCGCAAGGAGGCGTACCTCAAGGGCACGGGCACGGGCCTGTCGGAGAGCCCGGCCGTGACCTACGTCGGCTCCGGAGCGGCTCCGACGTCCCCGGCGGGCTGGACCCTCACGGACGTGTCGGCGGGCGCGGGCCACGCGGCGGCGATCGCGGTGGCGACGGCCTGAGCGACCTACGGTCCGGGGGCCCGGCCCCGGATCCCGGGCCGGGCAGCCGGCCCGTCCGGTGTGTGAGGACGCCGCGCGCGGCGAGGCCGGGCCGGGGTCAGTTCTTCGGCAGGGTCACGGACAATCCGTGCCGGAAGACGTTCCCGGGGTCGTACCGCTTCTTCACTTGCTGCAGCCGCGCGTAGTTGTCCTTGTAGTACAGCGCGTGCCACGGCACCCCCGAGGTGTTCTGCGCGGGGTCGGCCATGTCCGTGTCCGGGTAGTTGACGTAACAGCCGTCGCTCTGGCCGCCCAGTCCCGGCACCCCGCCCGTCGCCGCGAAGAACCTCCCGTAGAAGCCCCGGAGCCAGCCGAGGTGGGTGGCGTCCTGCGCCGGGTCGTTCCAGAACGTCTGGAACAGCATCTTGAGGGACGCGCTCCGCTGGGGGTAGGCGGTGGCGTCCGGGGCGACGGCGTTGACCTGCCCGCCGACGGGGAACAGCACCAGCATGGTGCGGGCGTTGCGGTACCCCGGGTCGGTCATCGCCGCGTACACGGCCGCGACCTGCGCGTCCGTGAAGTTCGCGCGCAGATAGCCGGACTTGTGGGCACCGCGCATCGTGGGGTCGTTGAGCGTGGAGTTGCTCGTGCCGATCAGCCGGGTGGCCTGGAGCCAGGGGAGCTGCCGCGCCGCCGCGAGCTGCGGCATCGCGGGCAGCTCGCCGTTCGGCCGGTCCAGGGCCCTGGCCCGGGCGCCGGTTCCCGCGGTCACCGCGCTCAGGTACTCGTCCATGAGCTGTGCGGCGCCCGGCACCGTGGCGTCGACCTGGGTGAACATCCCGATCACGCCGTTGGCCTGGGAGGAGATGTTGAGGATGCTGTTGAGGTGGCGGTTCCTGGAATCCGGGGCGCTGTTGGCCTCGAACCAGGCGCCGTAGTTCTTCAGCAGCCGGGTGAAGCCCTGCTCGTCCAGCTGGCTCCAGGGGATACCGACGGCGTTGACCAGCACGTTCGACGGCGGAGAGATCAGCTGGGCGCCGGGCGCCGTGCCGGTGGCGCCCGGCGACCGGAACCAGTAGCGGGTCACCAGGCCGAAGTTGCCGCCGCCCCCGCCGGTGTGCGCCCACCACAGGTCGCGGTCGGGGTCGTTCGCCTCCCGGGTGGCGCGGACGACCCGGGTGTTGCCGGCGGCGTCGGTGACGACGACCTCCACCGCGTAGAGGTGGTCGACGACCAGCCCGTGCCGGCGGGAGAGCAGCCCGTAGCCGCCGCCGGCCACATGGCCACCGATGCCGACGCCGTAGCAGGTGCCGCCCGGGATGGTGACGCCCCAGCCCTTGTACAGGGACTCGTAGACGTTGAGCAGCCGGGCGCCGGGCTCGACGGAGAAGGCCCGCATGGCCGGGTCGTACCCCACCCGGTTGAGCTCGGAGAAGTCCAGGATGACCTTGACGTCCGGGTGGCTCACGAAGTCGGCGAAGCAGTGGCCGCCGCTGCGGGCCACGACCCGCTTGCCCGCCCTGACGGCGTCGCCGAGCGCCTTCGCGGCGTCGGCCGTGGACTTGATCATCTTGATGTAGTCGGGCCGGGCGGCGAAGCGCATGTTGTTGCCGGTGGTCAGCGGGGCGTAGCGCCCGTCGGCCGGCAGGACGGTGGCGCCGCCCGCGGTCTCCAGCGAGGACCCGGACTCGCCGGGCGCGGGTTCGTCGGCCGCGAGGGCCGGTGCGGCGAGGCCGCCGAGGGCGGTGCCTCCGGTGACGGCGGCGGTCCGTCTGATGAGGGTACGGCGATCCATGGGCATGGCGAATTCCCCCGTGTCGGTCTGCGTGCGGAAGCGAAGTCACGCCGAGCGCAAGGCAGTTGTGCGTCATATGCGACGAGCCGCTCGACGTCTTGGGGGATTGAACTCCGGAATCGACGGTTCACCGGAGTGGCCTTGGTCATAGCCTGCGTCGCCGCGGCGCGGAAGCGCCGTGCGTGGGCGGCTCCCTGCGCCGCCGCCGACGGAACGCCGGATACCGCCGGGGCGCGGTGGGCGCCGGCGGCGGGCGGATCTGTCATGTCGGGGGAGCGGGGGGAATGTGGAGGGGGCCCGCCGCACGGCGGACCCCCTCCACATTCCTTCCCGACGGCCCGCGCGTCAGCGCTTGGCCGACGGCCCGTTGCCCAGGGCCGAGCCGCCGCTCACGTCGATGACCTGGCCGGTCGTCCAGCCCGAGGCGTCCGAGGCCAGGAACGCCGCCACGCCGGCCACGTCGGCGGGCGTGCCGGTCCGGCCCAGGGCCGACCAGCTCTCGGCCGTGGCGCGCATCTCCGGTATCGCGAGCCACGGGTTGAGGTCCGTCTCGATGATGCCGGGCGCCACCGCGTTCACGGTGATGCCCCGGGGCGCCAGGGCCTCGGCGAGCGTCAGGGTCAGGGTGTCGATCGCGCCCTTCGTGGCCGAGTACGCCACGATGTTCGGCATCGCGATCCGGGTGGTGGCGCTGGAGAGGTTGATGACGCGCCCGCCGTCGCGCAGCCGCCCGAGGGCCTGCTGGGTGATGAAGAACAGGGACTTCACGTTGACCGCGAAGACACGGTCGAAGTCCGCCTCCTGCACGCCCTCGACGGGGGCGAGCAGCCCGATGCCGGCGTTGTTGACGAGGATGTCCAGCCCGTCGGCGTGCCGGTCGAACTCGGCCCACAGCGCCGCCGCGTCACCGGGTACGCCCAGCTCGGCGCGGAGGGCGAACGCCTCGCCGCCCGCGTCCTGGATCGCCGCCACGACGCTCTTGGCCGCGTCGTCGTTGCTGCCGTAGTGCACGCCGACCCGCGCTCCCTCGGCGGCCAGTCGCTCGGCGATGGCCCGGCCGATGCCCCGGCTCGCGCCGGTGACGAGGGCGGTCTTACCCGTAAGTGCACCCATGGCACTGCTCCCCTTCTGTAGCGATCGCTATACGGCGGGACCATAACACAATGGTTAGCGGTCGATATAGAATTCGCCCATGGCAGTGAGACAGCGTGGCCGCCCCCGTTCCTTCGACCGCGAGGCGGCCCTGGAGACGGCGACCCTCGCCTTCTGGGAGCACGGTTACGAGGCGACGTCGGTCGCCGACCTGACCCGCGCCATGGGCATCGCCCCGCCCAGCCTCTACGCCGCGTTCGGGAACAAGGAGGCGCTCTTCGCCGAGGTCGTCGAGGTCTACGGACGGACGTACGGCGACTTCGTGCGCCGGGCTCTGAAGGAGGAGCCGACCGCGCTCGGCGCCCTCGGCCGCGTGCTGCGCGAGGCCGCGCGCGAGTACACCGAGCCGGGTCGCCCCACCGGCTGTCTGACGCTGCTGGCGGCCACCGGCTGCACCACCTCCTCGGCCGAGGCGGAGGAGGTGCTGCGGGCCCGCCGGGCCGCCACCGTCGCGGCGTTCGAGCGCCGTATCGGCGCCGGGGTCGCCGACGGCGAACTGCCGCCGGACACCGACGCGGCCACCCTGGCGCGCTGCGTCGTCGGGATGATGCAGGGCCTCTCCCAGCAGGCGCGCGACGGCGCCACGCGGGAGCAGTTGGCGGCCGTCGCGGCGGCGGCGGAGCGGATGTGGCCGGTGCCGGATGGCGGGAGCCCGCCGGAGGCCGGTGCGGCTCCGTCCGCAGACCCTGCCTGACCTGCGGCGTCGCCAGGGCGTCATACTTTGTCTTCCATCGAGTGATTATCGGAAGACAGGAAGCGCGGTGACGGAGACCCCCGCCCCGGCCCCGGCCGCCCTCCCGGCGCACCCGCCGACGAAGGCGCTCCCGAGGCGGCGGCACGCGGGCGCGTCGGAGACCAGGCGGGTCATCGGCATCGCCGCGGCCTCGATCGTGCTCGGCGTCGCCGCGGTCGTCGGCCTGGGCGTGTGGCTGGTGCGGTCCATGGGGCCCATGGACGGTGTCTCCCCCGTCGGTTGCGCGGAGGCCCTGTCGTTCGCGGGCGGGGAGCTGCCCGAGCGGGCCACGGACGAGAGCTGCGAGAAGAAGAACACCCTGATGGGGCCCGATATGCGGGGCACGTTCCGGATGCCGCGCGCCGACGTGCACGCCTGGCTCGCGGCCTACCCCGGCGACCGCAGCCGCTCGATCGACAAGGAGACGCCCGACGGCATCAGGGCGACCCTCGACGGCGTCGTCCTGGACGTCGACGACCCGCCGGACGCGCACCCCAACGCCGACGTCGTCCAGCTGACGGTCACCTACGAGGGCGAGCGGACCGCCCGGGTCAGGTTCGAGACCTTCAACAACTGAGGCCGCTCCCGGCGGCCGGACGGGCGCAGGGGCCCGCCCGTCTCGCGGCCGGTGGCGCCGTGGTCCCGCCATCGCCCGCGAGGAGCCGGCCGCCCGCGCCCGAAGGGGGGCTGGGCGCGGGCGGCCGGCGGTCCCGGGCGCCGGATGGTGGGGGACCCGGCACCCGGGAGTCTTCGGGCTACGGCGTGGTGCAGATGACGAACGCCCTGATGGACTCGTTCACGCTGTTGGTGTTCGTGCCTCTGATGACCCAGGACCGGCCGCTCGCGAAGGAGTCGGTGAAGAAGACGCGGATGGCACTGGTCGTGCCGCCGCCGCCCGTCGGCACCTGGCCGGCCGGACACGTCACCGTGGCCGCGCGGTTGGTGTTCGGCTCCACCGTCACGAAGTCCCCGAAGAACTGGTTGTGCGCGGCCAGCGAGTCCGCGTCCTTCTCCGCCTTCTGCTGGCTCGGTGCCACGATCCCCGGCTTGTTCTTGGGTCCGTCCTCCGCGGTGGCCGTGGCCGTGCCGATGGCGAGGGCCGCGAGTGCCGTCATGGCAAGGATGGGGGTGCGTCGTTTCATCTCGACCTCCTGTTGCCGCGATGCCTTGGCCTCCCAAGGGATGCGGAAGTTCCGCCTCCTAACGCTACGGAGGGGGGTCGCACGCTCACAGGGGGTGGTGGGTGGTACGTGAGGGGCGCGCGGGGGCGCGGATGTTTGCGACGGGTGCCACCGAGTGCGCCGTCCCGGGGCGGACGGCTTCCGGGCCCGTCCCCGGCGCGGGGCGCTCGCGCACCGCGCGGCGCCGGCCCGCGAACCCCGGAACGGTGAGGTCAGGGCACCCCCCAACGCCGTACTCGGCCCGTACGATGAGGAGATGGTGCTTGATCATCCCGTGGCCGGTGACGGCCGCTATCTCGCCCTCGGGCCCCGTGTCGCCATCCGCCCCGTCACTCGCGCGGACGGCCCGGAGTTCACCCGGCTGGTGCGCGCCAGCGTGGACCTGCACCGGCCGTGGCTCTCGATGCCCGACACCGAGAGCGCCTTCGCCGCCTATGTCGAACGGTTGGACGGCGAACAGCGTGTGGGGCTGCTCGTCTGCCTGCCCGCCGAGGACGGCGCGGCCGAGACGCCGGCCGGGTTCGTCAACATCAACAACATTGTGCGCGGCGCCTTCCGGTGCGGAGCGCTCGGCTACGGCGCCTTCGCGCCCTCCGCGGGCCGCGGCCATCTCGGCGAGGGCCTCGGGCTCGTACTGCGGTACGCCTTCGGCCCGTTGGGGCTGCACCGCCTGGAGTCGAACATCCAGCCGGGGAACGCCGCGTCGATCCGGCTGGTGAAACGGCACGGCTTCCGGCTGGAGGGGTTCTCGCCCGACTTCCTCTTCATCGACGGGGCCTGGCGCGACCACGAACGCTGGGCGATCACCGCCGACATGCCGCCCGCGCCCTAGCGGCGCCGGGCCGGACTCACACCGAGCGCCGCACCAGAAGCCACACCGAGAGCCGCACCAGAACCCGCACCGAAAGCCGCACGCCAAGCCGTAGCGAAAAGACGCCGAGAGCTCCACCAGGGTCCGAGAGAACGAGGTGCCGTGCCCACGACCATCCGACGTGCCGTGCTGTCCCTGCCCGCCGCCCCGCTGGGCCCCGAGAACCCGCTGCCCGCGCTGCTGCCGCCCTTCAGACCCCACCGCCCCGACGCCGCGCAACGCGCCGCCCTGCCCGCCGCGATGGCCCGTCAGGTCGGCTACGCCCCGCTCCGCACGGTGCTGCCCGTACGGCGGCGTGACGGATACGCCCGCGAGCGCGTCCCCACCGACGTCGAGGCGCTCATCCTCGAGAACGACCGGTTGCGCGCCACGGTCCTGCCCGGCCTCGGCGGCCGGGTGCACTCGCTCGAACACAAGCCGACCGGCCGGCAGCTCCTCTATCGCAACCCGGTGCTCCAGCCCGCCGAGTTCGGGCTGAACGGCGCGTGGTTCTCCGGCGGCATCGAGTGGAACACCGGCGCCACAGGGCACTCGCCGCTCGCCACGGCCCCGGTACACGCCGCCCGGGTGCCGGCCCCCGGGGGCGGCGAGATGCTGCGGCTGTGGGAGTGGGAACGGATGCGCGACCTGCCGTTCCAGGTCGACCTCTGGCTGCCCGACGGCTCCGACTTCCTCCACGTGGGCGTACGGATCCGCAATCCCCACGAACGCCCCGCGCCCGTCTACTGGTGGTCCAACATCGCCGTGCCCGAGGCGGCCGGCACCCGCGTCCTCGCCCCGGCGGACGAGGCGTGGCGGTTCGGCTACGAACGCACCCTGCGCCGGGTGCCGGTCCCGGAATGGGAGGGCGCCGACCGCACGTACCCGCTCCGCAGCACGCACGCCGCCGACTTCTTCTACGACGTGCCGGACGGCGGCCGCCGCTGGATCGCCTCCCTCGACGCGGAGGGCTCCGGCCTCGTACAGACCTCGACGGACCTGCTGCGCGGCCGCAAGCTCTTCGTGTGGGGCTCCGGACCCGGCGGGCGGCGCTGGCAGGAGTGGCTGACCGAACCCGGCACGGACGGCTACGCCGAGATCCAGGCGGGGCTCGCCCGCACCCAGCTGGAACACGTACGGCTGGAGGCGGGCGGGGAGTTCTCCTGGCTGGAGGCGTACGGCCCGCTGACGGCCGACGCCGGGCGCGTGCACGGTGCCGACTGGGCGGCGGCCCGGGACGAGGCCGGGGCCCGCCTGGAGGCGGCGCTGCCGCGCGCCGCGGTGGCGGAGGCGTACGAGGCGTGGCGCCCGTACGCCGACCTCGACCCCAAGGAGAGCCTGGCCACCGGCTCCGGCTGGGGAGCCCTGGAGGTCGAGCGCGGCCGGTACGAGCTGCCCGGCACCCCGTTCGACGCGGGGACGCTGGGCGAGGAGCAGGAGCCCTGGCTGGCCCTGCTGCGCTCGGGCTCCCTGCCCGTGCCGGCGCGGGCGCTGCCCCCGGAGCCGACGCTGGTGTCGCCGCACTGGCGGGACCTGCTGGAGCTGGCCGAGACCGGCGACGACCTTCAGGACCACCACCTCCACTACCACCTCGGCGTGGCCCGCTGGCACGCGGGCGACCGCTCGCAGGCCGTCCGCAGCTGGGAGCAGACCGGGGGCGGCCACTGGCCGTCAACGCGCTGCCTCGCCGTCGCCGACCAGGCGGACGGCCACCCCGAGCGGGCCGCCGACCGCTTCCTCCAGGCGTACGAGGGCGCCCGCGCGCGGCACGGGGACGGCGTCTCCTGGACGGCCGCGATGGCGGCCCTGGGCCGGGAGGCGGCCGAGGCCCTGCTCGCGGTGGGGCGCGCCGACGACGCCGGAGCCGTGCTGGACGGGCTGCGCCCGGCCGTCCTGGCGCGGGGGCGCTTCACGCTGCTGCGGGCCCGGGTGCTCCTCGCGCGCGGCGACGCGGCGGGGGCGCGGGCGCTCTTCGACGAGGGCTTCGAGGTCGACGACCTGAGGGAGGGCGACGAGACGCTCGCCGACACGTGGTACGCGGTCGCGGAGCGGCTGCTCGCGGACGGCGGCCCCGTCACGGAGACGATCCGGTCGAGGGCGCGCGCCGAGCACCCGCTGCCCCGGAGGTACGACTTCCGGATGCGGCCCGCGCGGCTTCCCGAGGGCTGAGGCGTACGGGGGGCGCGGGCCCGTACGCGTGGTGGACGCCGCCGGCGCCGTCCGGTGCGGGCCCGCATCGGCGGGCGGTCCGGGGCCGGGGCCCGGGGTCCGGCGAGGATTCGGTTCCCCCCGGCCGCCCGGCCCGTACGCCTGCCGGTCCCGGCGCCCCCCGCCCGGGCCCTACCCCGGCTTGCGGTCGACGTACTCGAACACCGACCCGTCCGGATGGCGCGCCACCAGATTGCGCCCGATGGGCGTCGGCACGGGCCCGGCGATGATCTGCGCGCCGACCGCCCGGAGGTCGTCCAGCGCCTCGTCGACGTCCGTCACCGCGATGGTCGCCGTGATGTTCCGCAGCACCGACAGCTCCCGCTCCGGACCGCTCATCAGGAAGAAGCAGCCGACCGCCGCGACGCTCACCCCGGCGCGTTGGAAGCGCATCGCCTCGGCCCCGGTCAGCCGCTCGTACACCCCGATCGCCGATTCCAGATCGTCGACGCACACCCGTAGCGAAGTCCCCAGAATGTTCATGGGAACAAGGCTAGTTGGCGTCGTCGGAGAGGGAAGGGGATCTCCTCCGGGTGCTTCCGGTAGGCGTCCGTGAGCGCCTCACCCGATGCGGTGATGGCTCGAACGACGGTTCGCCGCCCTCGGTCCCGGGGTCCTGCCGCAGTACCGGGGCCGCCGTCCGGCCCATGCCGCCGGGCGCGCCGGTCGCCGCCCGGCGGACGCGCGCGGACAATAGGCCCCATGACCCGTGAGACCCCGGGGGCGAAGGCCCTGCTGTCCCGGCACGGCGAGGCGCTCGCCCTCTTCACCGAGCGCGTGCACGCCGTCCGCGCCGACCAGTGGGACGCGCCCACGCCCTGCACCGACTGGTCGGTACGCGAGCTGGTCAACCATCTGGCGGTCGAGCAGCTGTGGGTGCCGCCGATGCTGGACGGCGCGTCCGTCGCGGACCTCGGCGACTCGCTGGACGGCGACCTGCTCGGCGACGACCCGGCCGCCGCCTGGGACGACGCGGCCGCCGCGGCCCGTACCGCCTTCGCGGCCCCCGGCGCCCTGGACCGCACGACGCTGCTCAGCCAGGGGCCCACCCGGGCCGACGCCTACTGCGCGCAGATGACGGCCGACGCGATCGTGCACGCCTGGGACCTCTCCCGTGCGATCGGCGCGGACGAGGCGCTGCCGGGGGCTCTGGTCGAGTTCGCGCGGCGGGAGGTGGAGCCGTATGCGGATTCGCTGGTGGGTACGGGGTTGTTCGCGGCGGCTGTGGAGGTGCCGGTGGGGGCGGATGCGCAGGCTTTGCTGCTGGGGTTGTTGGGGCGTCGGGTCTGAGGGGGCGGGTCGCCGCTGCGCGGGGCTTTTTCCCCTACCCGCCCCTTCCCGAATGTCCTCAATCGCCGGACGGGCTGAAATTCAGCCCGTCCGGCGTTTGAGGACACCGGGTCCGGGGCGGAGCCCCGGTTACGGGAAGGGGCGGGGCTGGGGAAAAAGCCCCGCGCAGCGGCAACCAGACACCGCACCCCACGCCGTCACGGACGCGGCACCCGCCGGAACACCGCCAGAAACACGTCGCGGAACGCCTTCAGATCGTCCGGCCTACGGCTCGTCACCAGCGTCGTCGGCCCCGCCGTGCACACCTTCACCGGCTCGTCCACCCAAGTGCCCCCCGCGTTGCGGATGTCGGTCCGCAGGCTCGGCCACGACGTGAGCGTCCGGCCGCGCACCACGTCGGCCTCCACGAGCGTCCACGGCGCGTGGCAGGTCGCCGCGACCGGCTTGCCCGCGTCGAAGAAGCCCCGGACGAACGCGACGGCCCGCTCGTCCAGGCGCAGCGCGTCGGGGTTGGCGACCCCGCCGGGCAGCACCAGCGCGTCGTACTCCGAGACGCCCGTGCCGCCGACGACCTTGTCCACGGGGAAGACGTCGGCCTTGTCGAGGTGGTGGAAGGCCCGGACGGTCCCGGAGTCGGTCGACACGAGGACGGGGGAGCCGCCCGCCTCCTTCACGGCCCGCCACGGATCGGTCAGTTCGGTCTGCTCGACGCCCTCCGGCGCCACAAGGAATGCCACGTTCATGAGGAGGGGGTCCTTTCGGTGAGAACGGGAGGAGGGGTGCGGGGGCGGCGGCCGCGGGCGTCTCCGGGGCGGGCTTCCGCGCTCACCCGCCGCCCTCCCGGGGCGCGGTGGAGCCGGTGGCCCCCGGGGCCTGTCGGCGTGCGCCGCCGCCCTGGCCCCGCTTGGGCCCGCCCGGCAGGAAGTCCTGCACCTTCGCCTTGAGGCCCTGCCGGATCATGCCCGCGCGGTCGGCGTCACCCCTGACGACGGAGGCGGCCGTGGACTCGATCTGGTCCCAGTCCGCGTGCGGCGGGATCGGCGGCACCGCCGGGTCGGTCAGGAACTCCACGACGGCGGGCCCCTCGGCGGCCAGCGCCTGCCGCCAGGCGCCCTCGACGTGCTCCGGCTTCTCCACCCGGATGCCCGTCAGCCCGATCGAGCGGGCGAAGGAGGCGTAGGAGACGTCGGGCAGTTCCTGCGACGGCAGGAACTGCGGGGAGCCGCTCATCGCCCGCATCTCCCACGTCACCTGGTTCAGGTCGTGGTTGTTCCACACCCCCACGACCAGCCGGGGATCGTCCCACTGCGCGTGGTACTTGGCCGCCGTGATCAGCTCGGCCATCCCGTTCATCTGCATCGCGCCGTCCCCGACCAGGGCCACCACCGGCCGGTTGGGGTGGGCGAACTTCGCGCCGATCGCGTACGGCACGCCGCAGCCCATCGTGGCGAGCGTCCCCGACAGGGAGCCGCGCATCGTGCCCCGCATCCGGACGTGCCGCGCGTACCAGTTGGCGACCGAACCCGAGTCGGAGGTCAGGATCGCGTTGTCCGGCAGCAGCGGGGACAGCGCCCGGGCCACGTGCTCCGGGTTGATGGGATCGGCGCTCACCGCGGCCCGCCGCGCCATCACCTCGTCCCAGCGCGCCACCCCGGCCCGCACCCCGTCCTGCCAGGTCCGCTCCTCCTTGCGGCGGAGCAGCGGGAGCAGCCGCTGGAGGGTGGCCCGGGCGTCGCCGATCAGGTTCACCTCGTACGGGTAGCGCAGGCCGACCAGGTGCGGGTCGATGTCGATCTGCACCGCCCGCGCCTGGCCGAACTCCGGCAGGAACTGGGTGTAGGGGAAGTTGGAGCCGATCGTCAGCAGGGTGTCGCAGTCGCGCATCAGCTCGTACGAGGGGCGGGTGCCCAGCAGCCCGATCGAGCCGGTGACGTACGGCAGTTCGTCGCTCAGCGCGTCCTTGCCCAGCAGCGCCTTCGCCACCCCGGCGCCCAGCACGTCCGCGATCTCCTCGGTCTCCGCGCGGGCGCCCGCCGCGCCCTGCCCGATGAGGATCGCGACCTTCTCACCGGCGTTGAGCAGCTCCGCCGCCCGGGCCAGCGACTCGTCCGAGGGCACCGCCTGCCAGCCGCTGCGGTCCAGGCTGGAGGGCACCATCTTGAACGCGTGCGTGGGCGGTGTGTAGGCGAGGTCCTGTACGTCGCCGGGGATGATGAGGGCCGTCGGCGCGCGGCGCGCGTAGGCGGTGCGGATGGCGCGGTCCAGGACGTTCGGCAGCTGCTCGGGCACGTAGACCGTCTCCAGGAAGTCGGAGGCGACGTCCTTGAAGAGGGTGTGCAGGTCGACCTCCTGCTGGTACGCGCCGCCCATCGCCGACCGGTGGGTCTGGCCGACGATCGCGACCACCGGCACATGGTCGAGCTTCGCGTCGTAGAGCCCGTTGAGCAGGTGGATCGCGCCCGGCCCGGAGGTGGCGACGCAGACCCCCAGCCGGCTGCTGAACTTGGCGTAGCCGACGGCTTCGAAGGCGGACATCTCCTCGTGCCGCGACTGGATGAACCGAGGCTGGTTGTCCGCCCGCTCCCACGCCGCCAGCAGCCCGTTGATCCCGTCCCCCGGATAGCCGAAGACCTGCTCCACGTCCCAGGCGCGCAGCCGCGCCAGGATGAAGTCGGCCACCTTCTGACTCATCGTGTTCTCCACCTTCTCGGGTCTCGCGGGCTTGGGGGAGGGCTTGGGGTTTTGGCCAGCCGGTCAGCCGGTCAGCCGGGGCAGTACCTCGGTGCGGTAGAAGTCGAAGAAGCCCTGCTGGTCGGGGCCGATCTGGGCCACGTGCACCCGGTCGAAGCCCGCGTCGGCGTAGGCGCCGAGCGCGCGGACGTGCTCGTCCACGTCGGCGCCGCAGGTGACCGCCGCGTCGGTCCGCTCACGCGGCACCAGGGTGACCGCCTGTTCGAAATGGGTGGGCGTGGGCAGGATCTGCCCCAGCTCACCGGGCAGCCGCTCGACGGCCCACAGCCGGTGCGCGAGGTCCCGCGCCGACTCCTGGTCGGGCCCCCAGCACACCTTCACGCCGCCCACGACGGGTTTCGCACCGCCGCCCCCGCGCCGGAAGCGTGCCACGGCGTCCGCGTCGGGCCCGGTGGTCACCAGCCCGTCGCCGATCCGCCCGGCCACCTCGGCCGCCGCGGGCCCGAACGCCGACACGTCGATGGGCACGGGCTCGTCGGGCACGGTGTAGAGCCGGGCGTTCTCCACCGTGTAGTGCTTGCCGCGGTGGCTGACCTCGCTGCCCTCGAAGAGCAGCCGCATCACCTGTACGGCCTCCTCCAGCATCTCCAGCCGCACCGGCGCCTGTGGCCACGCGTCACCGAGGACGTGCTCGTTCAGGGCCTCGCCGCTGCCCACCCCGAGCCGGAAGCGGCCGCCCAGGAGCACGGCGCTGGTGGCCGCGGCCTGCGCGACCACCACCGGGTGCAGCCGGATCGTCGGACAGACCACCGCGGTCTGCACCGGCAGCGACGTGGCCTGCGACAGTGCCCCGATCACCGACCAGACGAACGGACTCTGTCCCTGCTCCCCGGTCCACGGATGGAAGTGGTCGGAGATCCACAGCGAGGTGAAACCGGCCTGTTCCGCCATCCGGGCCTGTTCGACCAGTGCGGCGGGGGTGTGCTCCGCGCAGGACAGGAAGTAGCCGTACTCGGTCATCCGGGCCGTTGCCTCCTCGCCGCTTAGTGGTGTGCGGCGGGACGGGTAACCGATCACGGGGGGTCGAAACGTGCGGGTGCCCGCGGCGCCCGGCCCGCGGGCACCCGCACCACGGCGCCCCCGGCACCGCTCCCGCCCCCGGCCGCGCCGACGCCACCCGGCCGAGGCTCACCCTCCCGGCCCGTGTCGCACCGCCGCGCCACCCATGATCTGCGAAGGTGGACGCACGACGGACGCGGGCGGAGGTACGGACAGATGCAGGCGAGCCTTCCGGCACCGCCGGCCGGCGCCGCGCCCGAGCGGGGCCTGCCCGTGCTCCCGGAGCTCGCCGCGCGGCTGGCCGGCGCCGCCGCGCGGAGCGAGCCCGAACCCGCGGGCGGCGGCTTCGGCCTGCTCGCCGCCGCCTGCGGCTACTGGGCGCGCCGCGGCCTGCCGACCGACCCCGGCCACGTCGTCGCCGCACCCGGCGCCCAGCCGCTGCTGCTCGCCCTGCTCGCCGCGGCGGGCGGCGACGTCCTGCTGACCCGGCCCTGCGCCGCCTGGTACGCGCCGCTCGCCCGCCTCGCCGGACGGACCGCCTTCCATGTGCCCGTACCGGCCGAGTGCGGCGGCGTCCCCGACCCGTTCGCGCTGCTGGAGACCGTGCGCCGGATCCGCGCCGAGGGCGGCCGGCCCCGGGTGCTGCTGCTGTCCGTCGCCGACGACCCCACGGGCAGCGTCGCCCCGCCCGAACTCCTGCGCGAGGTCTGCGAGGCGGCGGTCGCCGAGCGGCTGACCGTCATCAGCGACGAGACCTGGCGCGACATGCGCCACGACCCGCGCGGCACGGTCTTCCTGGGCCCCGCGGAGATGTGGCCCGAGGACGTCGTCGTCCTCACCGACCTCGCGGGCGCCCTCACCCCCACGGCCTGGCCCGTCGCCGTGGCCCGCTTCCCCGCCACCGGCCGCGGCCCGGTGCTCCGCGCCCGGGTCACCACCGCCCTCACCGCCGTACGGGCCGAACTGCCGCCCCCCGTGGCCGAAGCGGCCGCGTACGCCCTCGCCGAGCCCGCGCCCGTACGCGCCCGGACCGCCGCCGCCGTACGGCTCTACGCCACTCTGGCCACGGCGGCCCGCGAGCGGCTCGACGACCTCGGTGTGCTCAGCCGTCCCCCCGAGGCCGGCCCCTATCTCTACGCCGACCTCGGCGAGCTGCGCGACGCCCTCGCCGCCCGCGCCATCACCGACTCCGTGGAGCTGGAGGCCCACCTCAGCGCGGCTCTGGGCCGCCCCGTGCCCGGCGGCCACCGCTTCGGCGACGCCCCCGACGACCTCCGGGTCCGGCTGTCCACCCCGCCGCTCCTCGGCACCACCGACGACCAGCGGCAACGCGCCCTGGACAGCCCGGATCCACTGGCCCTGCCGGAGGTCGGCGCCGCACTGACCGAATTCGCATCGGCGTTCCGCCGGCTCGCGGCCGGCTGACCTACCGTCGTGCCGACCGCTTCCGCCCGCACCGGCACCCCGGCTCACCCGGACCCTCCGTCCGGACGGTCCGTTCCGTACGTCCCGGCCGCCCCCGTGGCACCCCGCGCCCGTTCCCCCCGGCCGTCGCCCGGGGCGGCGCGGCGCACCGCCCCGGTTCCCCACCGAATGGAGCCCCCTCGATGACCGAACAGACCGAGCGCTCCCTCGCCGAGCCCCTCCCACTGGGCGAACCCCGCCCCCTCGGCGAACGCCGCGTCTGGCCACGGACCTTCGTCGACCGCCTCACCGCGCCGCTGCCCGGTGTCCGCGCCCTGGCCAGACTGGCCCGCGAGGGCCGGCTGCGCCCCAGCCCCGAAGCGCTCCGGGAGGTGTCCGCGCTGCCGGTCGAGCCCGGCCCGCTGCCCGTCGTCGACGCCGCCACGACCGCCGTCACCTGGGCCGGGCACGCCAGCTGGGTGCTGCGCGTCGGCGGTCTCACGGTCCTCACCGACCCCGTCTGGTCCCGCAGGATCCTCGGCACGCCGCCCCGGCTCACCCCCGTCGGCGTCCGCTGGGAGGACCTGCCGCCCGTCGACGCCGTCGTCATCAGCCACAACCACTACGACCACCTCGACGCGCCCACCCTCAAACGGCTGCCCCGCGACACCCCGCTGCTGCTGCCCGCGGGCCTCGCCCGCTGGGCGCGCCGCCGCCGCTTCACCCACGTCACCGAGCTCGACTGGTGGGAGGCGGTCGAACTGCCCGGCCCGGCCGGACCGGTCCGCTTCGACTTCGTCCCCGCCCACCACTGGAGCAAGCGCACCCTCACCGACACCTGCCGCTCGCTGTGGGGCGGCTGGGTGCTGACCGCCCCGGACGGCCGGCGCGTCTACTTCGCCGGGGACACGGGCTACGGCCACTGGTTCGCCCGCATCGGCGACCGCTACCCCGGCATCGACCTGGCCCTGCTGCCCGTCGGCGCGTACGACCCGCGCTGGATGCTGGGCCCCGTCCACACCGACCCGGAGGAGGCCGTCCTCGCCTGCCAGGACCTGGGCGCCCGCGCGATGGCCCCCATGCACTGGTCCACCTTCCTGCTCTCCGCGGAACCACCGCTCGAACCCCTCATCCGCACCCGCGCGGCCTGGGCCGTGACCGGCCGCCCCCGCGAGGACCTGTGGGACCTCCCGATCGGCGGCTCCCGGGTGCTGACGCCGGGTCAGTAAGCCGCCTCCCCGCCTCCGCGATAATGATCTTTCGCCCCGGCTGCGGCCCGGCCGTCGACGGGACCGCGGACGACCTTTAGGACAGCGGGCCGGCCAAGCCCGCTACCGCACCCGCCGCCACACCGAAGGCACCGCCCCCACCACCACCGTCACCGCGACCGCCGCCGCCACCCCTTGCCACGGGCGGGCGAAGAGCGAGCCGCCCAGGACGCCGATGACCTGGTACGTCGCCGCCCACGCCAGGCACGCCGGGGCGTCGCCGCGGGCGAAGCGGGACGGCGGGACGCGGGAGAGGAGGCAGGCCAGCATCACCGGGACGCGGCCTGCCGGGAGGAGGCGGGACAGGACGAGGACCGTCACCCCGTGTTCGTCGAGTTTCGTACGGGCCCGGGCCAGGCGTTCCGGGGAGGCGCGGTCGCGGAGGCGGTTCAGCCAGCGGGAGCCGTTGCGGGAGGCCACCCCGCGCCGGCCGAGGCCGTACAGCGCCATGTCGCCGAGGAACGCCGCGGACGACGCGACCAGGAACACCCACAGCAGGGAGAACGGCGAGCTCTGGTGGAAGGCCACCACGGCCGCCGAGCTGACCACCGCGCCCGTCGGCACCACCGGCACCAGGGCGCCGAGCGCGACCAGCAGGAACAACGACGGGTAGCCGACGGCCTGCTGGGTCGACTCCGGCGGTACCGCCCGGGTCAGCGCCTCGGCGGCCCACTCCGGCAACGGAGCGATCACCTCGCCCCCAGCGGCCGTACGGACTCGCCGTGGCCCAGTCGGTGCACCGTGGCCTCGGGGGCGAGCCGCCCCGCCAGGCGGACGAACTCCTCGCCCGGCGCGTGGAATTCGTGCGGCCGCACCCCGTCCATGCCGATCGGCCAGTACGTGCCGTAGTGCACCGGCACCGCGGTCGGCGCCTCCAGCCGGGCCAGGGCCCGCGCGGCCCGGCCCGCGTCCAGGTGGCCGTGGCCCAGGAACGGGCCCCAGCCGCCGACCGGCAGCAGCGCCACGTCCACCGGGCCCACCTCGTCCGTCATGCCCTCGAACCAGCCCGTGTCCCCGGCGAAGTACGTCGTCGCCTCGCCCCGCACCACATAGCCGAGCGCGGGCACCCGGCGTGGCCCGTACGGCAGCCTGCGCCCGTCGTGTTCCGCGTGCACCGCACGTATCCGCAGCTCTCCGCAGCGCACCACGTCCCCCGGCGCGGCCTCGCTGATCCGCAGGCCCCGGGCGGCGGCCAGCCTGCCCAGACCCGGCACCACGGTCGGCGCGCCCCGGGGCACCACCAGGCGCGTACCGGGGGCGAGCCGGGCCAGCGAGGGGAGGTGGAGGTGGTCGGCGTGCAGGTGCGACACGAGGACGACGTCCGCGACGGCCGCCTCGGGCGGCGGGACCGCGCCCCGGCGGCGGCGCAGATGCGCCAGCCGCCGGACGAACAGCGGATCGGTCAGGACCCGTGTCCCCGAGTCCTCCACCGTCACGGTGGCATGCCCCCACCAGGTGAGCTCCACCGGCACCGGGCACCTCCATGACTCATCGGTGCCTCCCACCTTACGGGCGTCCCCCGGCCACCTCGATGACATGGACACACACGGGCACCCGGTGCGCCGGATCCGTCGTCTCGCGCTCCCGCCGCATCCCGAGCTTGCGCATGATCTTCGCGGCGGAGTCGTTGCCCACCTGGTGCACGCCCACCACCCGGCCCAGGCCCCGGTCCCGCAGCGCGAAGTCCAGCACCGCCCGGGCGGCCTCGGTGGCCAGCCCGTGCCCCCAGTGCCCGCGCCCGAGCCGCCAGCGGATGTCCACCGCGGGCAGGATCTCCGGCAGGTACTCCGGCACGGACAGCCCCGCGAACCCGGCCAGCCGCCCCGTCCCCCGCACCTCCACCGCGAACAGCCCGACCCCCCGTTCCTCCCACTCCCGCTCCCACCGCGCGAGGTCCGCCGCCGTCTCCTCCCGGCCCAGCACCGCGCCGTCGGCGATCCAGCGCATCACCTCCGGGTCGGCGTTGATGTCGGCCATCGGTCCGAGGTCGTCCTCGCGCCAGCGGCGCAGCGTCAGTCGAGGGGTACGAAGGGTGGTCATGCCGGCATCCTGCCCAGCCGGGGCGGGGCGAAAGCCCTGGGACGGCAGGGTCACCGGTGATCGTGGAAGTCCGGCTTGGCGTACCGTTCCGCCGGCCCCTCAGCCGTCGAGCCGCGCCTGCACCAGTGCCTGCGAACCGTCGGTGCGCCACCCGGGCCGGATCACGTCCATCCGCTCCGCGGTCTTCCGCCGGAGCCCGACCACCACGTCCGACTTCAGCGTGCGCAGCGCGACCGGCGAACCCGGCACCCCCGCGACGGCGTCCGCGAACGGCCGGGTCGCAGGCCAGGCCCGGTCGCCCACCAGACGCCGGTAGTTGAGGTCACCCTTGAACACGCACAGCCGGGCCGCGCCGAGCTGCGCCCGCAGCCCGGCGGGCAGCTCGCCGAAGCCGAGCGGCGAGCAGAAGAACTCGTGGCCCCCCACCCGGAGCCGCCCGTGGGCCGCCGCCTCCCGCAGCCGCCCCGCGGCCTTCCCCGCCTCGCCGCCGAAGGAGGACAGCCGCACCAGGCAGTCCCGCACATCCGTGGTGACCGCGTCGGAGACGAAGTAGGGCCGTGGCTTGACGTGCAGGAAGACCGAACTCGCCCGCCGGGTCAGCAACAGGTGGTCGACGAGCAGCAGGTCGGCGAGGAGCTCGCGCCCCGCGTTGTCCAGGATCACGTGGACCTCGCCCGGGGACCGCCCGCCCAGGTGCCGCCACAGGGCGCCGCTGTCGTCGGCGAGGAGCGGGACGCCGTCCTCGGCGCCTTCGTCGCGCACCAGCCGGAAGCCGAGATCGGCGCGGTTCCCGTACAGGGAGGCCAGCAGCAGGGTGCGGAACGCCTCGGCCGGCGCCGAGCGGTCCAGCCCGTCCAGCCACGCGGTGTCGGCCTCCAGCGCGGGGTCGGCCAGCTCGGCGGCCTTCATGGGGGCGAACGGGTCCACCCCCTGCCACGGCCCGGGCGCGAAGTACCCGACGCACTCCAGCAGTCGAAGGTAGAAGTAGCTCTCGGCCCACAGGAACGGCACGTCGCGCCACGGCCGGCCGAAGTACTCCCGGCCCCACCCGAGCCACTGCTCCCGGCCCGGCGTCGTCTCCTCCGGCGGCCGGACGACGGCGGTGTCCGAGGCCGACTCCGCCAGCAGCTCCCGGAGCCCGGACCGCTGCCCGGGACCGTAGGGGTTGCTCTCGCAGAGCCGCTCGACCAGGGCGGGGTGGCGCTCGTGGAACACGCCCCGGCCGAACCCTCCCGGGTCGGCGATGCCGAAGGCCGGGGGCGTCGGGGCCGGCTCCGGGGCCGGCTTCGAGGAAGGAGGGGTCGGGGTGCGCCGGTCGGTCATCGGGGGCTCGCTTCGTCGCGGGGGCGGGCGGGAGAACGTGACGTTGTCAAGGGCTTCTTCAGGACGAGAGCCCGGTGTTCCGGAGCCCTTCACCTACCCTTTCAAGCATGGGGCGTGTGCGCGGCGCGGTTCGACGTTTCGGCAGGTCGGCCAGGGAGCGGTGGCGGGAGGTCGTCGGTCCGTGGGCGGCCGGCACCGTCACGATGCTCGTCCTCGCGGCGGTCCTGCCCGACTTCCGGCTCCAGTCCGCCGACGGGGAGAGCGCCACCCGCGTCGCGATCACCGCGGCGCTGGGTGCGGGGATGTTCGGCCTGCTCGGCGCCGTGGTCTGGCCCGTGCTGGTACGGGCGCTGCTGCTGGTGCCCGCGTTCGTGCTGGGACTGCTGGTCTTCTTCCTCAACGGGTCGCTGCTGCTGATCGCGCTGGCCCTGCTCCCCGTGGGCAGCGGCGCCGCCGAACCCGAGACGGCCGTGGTGGTGGCCGCGGCGATGTCGGCGGCCTCGTCCGCCGCGGGCACCTTCCTCGCCGTGCGCGACGACGCCGCGTACGGGCGCAGGCTGGCCCGGCTCGCCGGCCGCAAGCGGCGCCGGCGCGGTGCGGACACCGGCCGGCGCCGGACGCCCGGCACCGTCTTCCTCCAGCTCGACGGCGTCGGCCACGACGTGCTCCGGGACGCCCTGCGGGAGCGCCCCGGCGGGCGCCGGGAGGGGCCGCTGATGCCGACCCTCGCCGGGTGGGCGGCCACCAGCCACCGGCTCACCCCCTGGCGCACCGACTGGTCCAGCCAGACGGGCGCCAGCCAGCTCGCCATCCTGCACGGCTCCAACGAGGACGTGCCCGCCTTCCGCTGGTACGAGAAGGAGACCGGCGAGGTCCTCGTCAGCGGGCGGCCCGCCGGGGCCGCCGAGCTCCAGCGGCGCGCCGTCGCCCGCACCGGCGACCGCGGCCTGCTGGGCGACGACGGCGCCAGCCGGGGCAACCTCTTCAGCGGCGGCGCCGACCAGGTCGCCCTCGTCCTGTCCGTCGCCGCCCGGCGCGGCCGGCACAACCGCTCCCGGTCGGGCTACTTCGCCTACTTCTCGGACCCCGCCAACGCCACCCGCACCGCCGTCTCCTACGTCGCCGAGGTCCTCCGCGAGATCGGCCAGTCCCTCCGGGCCAGGATCCGCCGGGAGGCCCCGCGGCTGCCGCGCGGCGGCCTCTACCCCTTCGTCCGCGCCTTCGCGACGGTCGTCGAGCGGGACGTGGTCGTCGCCGCCGTCCTCGGTGACGTCCTCGCCGGCCGCACCGCCGTCTACGCGGACCTCGTCGGCTACGACGAGGTCGCCCACCACTCCGGCCCGCGCGGCCGCGACACCCACCAGGTGCTGAGGGACCTCGACCGGGCCGTCGCGCTGATCGCCAGGGTCACCCGGCACGCGCCCCGCCCGTACCGGATCGTGCTGCTCTCCGACCACGGCCAGAGCCCGGGGGAGACCTTCGCCGGCCGCTACGGACTGACGCTCGAGGAGCTGGTGCGGCGGGGCCGGGCCGCGGCCGGGCCGCAGCCGGTCGTGCTGGCCTCGGGCAACCTCGGCCTGGTCTCCTTCCCCGACCTGCCGGGCCGCGCGAGCCGCGAGGAGATCGACCGCCGGCACCCCGGGCTGCTGCGCGGCCTCGCCGATCACCCGGGGATCGGCTTCCTGCTCGTACGCTCCGAGGAGCACGGCCCGGTGGTGCTGGGGCCCGGCCGTGCCGAGCACCGCCTGGAGACCGGCGAGGGGGCCGCGGAGAGCCCGCTGCGCGGTCTCGGGCCGGGCGCGGTGGAGGCCGTGCGGCGGACGGCCGGGTTCCCGCACACGGCGGACATCATGGTCAATTCCGCGTACGACCCGGCGACGGGCTCGGTGCACGCCTTCGAGGAGCAGATCGGCTCGCACGGCGGGCTGGGCGGCGAGCAGGGCCACCCGTTCCTGCTGTGGCCCCGGGAGCTGAGCGCGCCGGTGCGGGAGGGCGCGGAACTGGTGGGGGCGGAGCGGGTGCACCGGGTGCTGCGGCGGTGGCTGCGGGAGGCGGGAGAGCCCGTGACAGCGGTGGCGGAGCGGCAGGCGGAGGCCGGGGAACCCCAGATACCGGTGGGCCGGATTCCGTTTGACGGGCGGGCGCACGAATCACTGCCGGTGGGCGAAATGCCAGCACCTTTTGCGGTCACCGGCCCTGCCCTGCGGGACAAAACCGAGTGATTTTGCGGAGGGGCGCGCTCCGTTGCACCATGCGCTGTCGCACGACCCCGCGACCTGCCCGCAGGACGAGAGGCGCACCACCTCATGCACGACACCGACGGCACACACACCCGCCGTTTCGGCCTACCGACCGCCACCGCCCTGGTGATGGGCAACATCATCGGCGGCGGCATCTTTCTGCTGCCCGCCTCCGTCGCGCCCTTCGGCACGGTGAGCCTCCTGGCGTTCGGCGTCCTCACGGTCGGCGCCATCGCGCTGGCCCTCGTCTTCGGCCGGCTCGCCGAGCGCCATCCGCGCACCGGCGGCCCGTACGTCTACGCCCGTGAGGCGTTCGGCGACTTCGCCGGCTTCCTCTCCGCCTGGTCGTTCTGGACCATGACCTGGGTGAGCAACGCCGCCCTCGCCGTCGCGGGCGTCGGCTACTTCCACGTGCTGACCGGCGGCGGCTCGAAGTCCCAGGACCTGCTGGTGGCGCTGGCCATGCTCTGGCTGCCGGCCCTGGCGAACCTCGCGGGCACGCGCTGGGTGGGCGCCGTGCAGATGATCTCCACGGTGATGAAGTTCGTCCCGCTGCTGTTCGTCGCGGTCATCGGGCTGTTCTTCTTCGACCCGGACAACCTCGGTTCCTTCACCGTGGGCGGCGGCAACTGGACGGGCGGGCTGACGGCCTCCGCGGCGATCCTCCTGTACAGCTACGTGGGCGTCGAGTCCGCCGCGATGAGCGCCGGCGAGGTCCGCGACCCGGAGCGCAACGTCGGACGGGCCAGCGTGCTCGGCACCATCGGCGCGGCCGTGGTCTACCTCCTGGGCACCCTCTCCGTCTTCGGCTCCGTGCCGCACGACAAGCTCGTCACCTCCACCGCCCCGTTCTCCGACGCGGTCAATGTGATGTTCGGCGGCGAGTGGGGCGGCACGCTGATCGCCGCCTGCGCCGTGATCTCCATCGTGGGCGCGCTCAACGGCTGGACGCTGATGAGCGCCCAGGCCCCGTACGCCGCCGCCAAGGACGGGCTGTTCCCCGCCGTCTTCGCCAAGAAGCGGCGCGGGGTGCCGACGGTGGGCGTGCTGACCGCCACGGTCCTCGCCACGCTGCTGACGGTCTTCAACTACACCACCGGGGTGACCGGGGTCTTCGAGATCCTGGTGCTGATCACGACCTTCTCGGCGACCGTCCCTTACCTGCTGGCCGCCGCCGCGCAGATGTACTTCCTGCTGACCGGCCGCCGCGACAAGGTCCGCCCGGCCCGGTTCACCCGTGACATGGTGCTCGCGCTCGGCGCGTTCGCCTTCTCCTTCTGGCTGGTCGCCGGCGCCGGTTACGCGGCGGTCTACCAGGGCGTGCTGTTCCTCTTCACCGGCATCATCGTCTACGTCTGGCTGGCGGCCCGCCGCCCGGCGGGGGAGCCCGCCGGGGCGGCCGAGTCTGTCGAGTCCGTCGAGTCCGCCGTGACGGCCGGGACCGCTGAGCCCACCGAGCCCGCCGAGGCGGCCGTCAAGCGGTGACGCCGCCGTCGAGGACGAGGTCGGCGCCCACGGTGTAACCGGCCTCGTCCGAGGCGAGGTGGAGCACGGCCGCGGCGATCTCGTCCGGGGCGCCCGCGCGGCCCACCGGCACGTCGCGGCGCATCCGCTCGGCCTTTTCCGGCGAGGACTCGCCCGGCCGGGAGGACATCGGGGTCTCCACGGGCCCGGGGCTGACGGCGTTGATCCGCACCCCGTCGCCGATGTGGTCGAGCGCGGCGTTGCGGGTGAGCGCGGAGACCGCGGCCTTGCCGGCCGCGTACGCGCCGAACCCGGGGCGGCGCATATGGGCGCCGAGGTTGGAGGCGATGTTCACGATCGCCCCGCCGCCGTGCTCCCGCATGTGGCAGATCTCGTACTTCATGGACAGCCAGATCCCCTTGAGGTTGGTGTCCATGATCCGGTCCCAGTCGTCCTCGTCGATGTCGGCGACCTTGGCGGGGGCGATGAGCATCCCGACGTTGTTGACCGCCACGTCGAGCCCGCCGAAGCGCTCGACGGTCCGCTCGACGAGGTTCCGTACGTCCGCCGCCCGAGTGACGTCCGCGGTGATCGCCACGGCCTCGCCGCCCGCGGCCTCCATCTGGCGGACGGTCTCCTTCAGGGGCTCCTCCCGGCGGCCGGCGACGACGACCCGGGCGCCCTCACGGGCGAAGGCGAGCGCGACGGCCCGGCCGATGCCCGTACCGCCGCCGGTGACGAGGACGGTCCTGCCGGTGAATCGTGCGGTCATGAGATGACTCCTCGAAGATGATGAGAGACACGACATAAGAAGAACGTTCGTTCTTGAATCAGGGCAGACGGAAACGGCGCCCGGCCGCCTCCGCTCCAGTGGGTCAGTCCAGCAGGGACAGCGCCTGGTCGGCCGCGTCCCGAAGCCGGGCCGACCCGGGCGCGGCCTTCCCCACCACCCGCATGCCCTGCATGAGCACCAGCAGCATCCGCGCGAGCCCCGCCGGGTCCCGCCCGGCCGGCAGCTCGCCCTGTGCGGCGGCCCGCAGCAGCGCCGAGGTCAGCGCCGTCTCCAGGCTGTCCCAGCTCCGCTCCACGCGCCGGCCCATGTCGGGGTCGTGCGGCGCCAGCTCCACCGCCGTGTTGGTGACAAAGCAGCCGCGCCGCAGGTCGTCGCGGGCGGACTCCTCGGCGAAACGGCGGACCAGCGCGCGCACCGAGGGCAGCGCCGGGCCGGGCCGGGACAGCTCCTCCAGCACGGTGGACTGCTCGCCGTAGCGCTCCAGCGCCTTCAGGTACAGCTCGTGCTTGTTCCCGAACGTCGCGTAGAGGCTGGCCCGCGCGACGCCGAGGCGTTCGACGAGGTCCGCCATCGACGTCGCCTCGTAGCCGCGCTCCCAGAACAGCTCCAGGGCCGACTGAAGAGCGGCGTCGGGGTCGAATTCCTTTGTCCTGGCCACGACGATCAAGGTAGTCGTATCTGGAACGATCGGTCAAGAAAGAATCCCTCGCCGATCCTCCGGTACGGCACCGGCCGTGGGCGCCCCGGGGCCCCGCGGCCGGTGCCGTACCGCCCCGTCCCTAGACTGCCGATCATGCAGTTCGCGCCCTGGACACCGCCGACCGACATCGAGCGGAGGCTCCACGAGTCGACGGCGCGCGGGGACTGGGACGGCCAGATCGGGGCGCTCGCCGAGGCCGACCTGTTCATCGGTGTGGCGCGGGCCGAGGCTGACGGTCTCGTGCCGCCCGCGCCGCTCGCCCCCTACCGCGACCCGGTGAGCGGCAGGCGCGCGCTGCCCGTGCTCACCCGTGGCGCGCTGCCGCCCTGGCGGCCCGACTGGGTCTTCCAGCGGACCTCGCTGGCCGAGCTGGCCCAGGAGTGGCCCCACGACAAGTGGTGGCTGGCCGTGAACCCCGGCCTGCCCGGCGGCGCGGCCGTCCCCGCCACCCCGCTGGACCGCGAGGCATGGCTGGAGGTGTGCGCCGAGACGCCGCCGCCCACCGGCGGCCGGCTGGTGACGAGCCTCGCCGGCCCGCTGCACGGCCCGCTCGCACGGGGCCTGGCCTGCGGTGCTCCCCTCGCCGTGGCCGAGGCGCTGCCCTGGAACGTCCTCGGCGCCGTCCACCACGACTACGACGCCGACCGCGCGGTCCTGCGCGACTCCTGGGGCGTCACCGACCCCGCCGGATGGCGGCGGCTCACGGACCGGCTGCTCGCCGGGGAGGGCGCCGGCCGCGAGGCGGAGTTCGCCCTGCGCGCCCGCGAGGGCCTCACGGCGCAGGACGGCCGGGTCCCCGCGACGGAGGAGTGGCGGCGGTCCCTCACCCACGTCCTGCTGCACCGCGCCGCCTCCCCCGAGGAGACGCGCGCCCTGGACGACGTGGCCGTCCGCATCGACGGGTTCGAGGAGTGGCTCCGCCGGGAGGGGCTGCTGCCGCCCGGCGGCCGGGCCTGCTCGACGACGGCGTACGACCACGGGTGCGTGGTCCACGCCGCCCGGCTGGGCCTGGCCGCCCGCTACTGCGACCCGGCGGAGGCCGAACGGGTCGTCGTGGCGGCGGGCGACCGCAGCGCCCGCGCGTACGCCTCCTGGCAGGCGTTCTCCGCCGGTTTCCTGCTCGGCCGGGCGCTGCGCTCCGGCGAGGAGGCGCCTGGCCGTGCCGCGTCGCTCGCCCACCGGGCGCTCGCCACCGACCCGGGCAGCCCCTGGCGGGGCATCACCTGGTCGTGACGGCCCCGCGACCGGGCGCGCGGGCCGCCGGGCGCGCACAATCGGCGGGTGGATGCAGCGATCGCCCTGTTCACCGCGGATCTGCGGCTGAGTGACAACCCCGTGCTGCGCGGCGCCGTGCGCGCCGGGCGGCGGGTCGTGCCGCTGTTCGTCGTCGACGAGGGCCTCGCCGCCACGGGCTTCGCCGTGCCCAACCGCGCCGCGTTCCTGGCCGACTGCCTCGCCGACCTGGACGCGGGGCTGCGCGAGCGGGGCGGCCGGCTGGTGGTGCGGCGCGGGGACGTGGTCGAGGAGACCTGCCGGGTGGCCGCCGAGACGGGCGCCGGGGAGGTGCACCTCGCGGGCGGCGTCAGCGGCTTCGCCCTGCGCCGCGAGGAGCGGCTGCGGGCCGCGCTGGAGGCGGACGGGCGCGGGCTGCGCGTGCACGACGCCGTGATCACGGCGGTCGCCCCGGGCGCGGTGCTGCCCGCCGGGCGGGACCACTTCGCCGTGTTCACGCCGTACTTCCGCCGCTGGTCCGCCGAGGCGCTACGGCCCGTGGCCGACGCCCCGCGCGCCCTTCGGGTGCCCGCGGCGCACTCGGAGCCGCTGCCCTCGGCCGCCGCCCTGACCGGCCGGCCGGGCACGCTCTCACCCGCGTTGCCCGAGGGCGGCGAGCGGGCGGGCCGCCGCCGCCTCGACGCCTGGCGGCGCGGCGGAATGGCCGGGTACGCCGACCGCCATGATGACCTCGCGGGCGACGCCACGTCCCGGCTGTCGCCGTACCTCCACTTCGGCTGCCTGTCGCCCGTGGAGCTGGTCACGCGGGCACGGGCCGGTCGGGGGGAGGGCGCCGAGGCGTTCGTACGCCAACTGGCGTGGCGGGACTTCCACCACCAGCTGCTCGCCGCCCGCCCGGACGCGTCCTGGCACGACTACCGCCCCCGGCACGACCGCTGGTACGAGGACGCCGGGGAGCTCGCCGCGTGGCGGGCGGGCCGTACCGGATACCCGGTGGTCGACGCGGCGATGCGGCAGCTGGCCCACGAGGGCTGGATGCACAACCGGGCCCGGCTGCTCGCGGCGGGCTTCCTCGCCAAGACCCTGTACCTCGACTGGCGCGCGGGCGCCCGCCACTTCCTGGACCTGCTCGTCGACGGGGACGTGGCGAACAACCAGCTGAACTGGCAGTGGGTGGCGGGCACCGGCAGCGACACCCGGCCGAACCGGGTCCTCAACCCGCTGACCCAGGCGAGGAGGTACGACCCGGAGGGGGAGTACGTACGCCGGTGGGTCCCGGAGCTGCGGGGGGTGGCCGGCCGGGCGGTGCACGAGCCCTGGCGGCTGCCGGACCGGGACCGCCGCGGGTACCCGGAGCCGGTCGTGGAACCCGGGGACACGGCGGGGCGTTTCCGGCGGGGGCGTGGTCTGGTGTGAACGGGGTCCGCCGCCGTCAGGGGTAGGACGCCGCCACGCGGACAGAAGTCGGGAAGCGCGCGTCCGACGATCCGCGGAGCCGAAGGAGACACGGCGATGACGACGGAAACGACGACGGAAACGACGACCCCGCCCCGGCCTGCCGGCCGCACCGCGGACGCGGGTACGGGCATGGGCACGACCACCGGCACCACCGTCCGGGCTGGCGCCCCCGGCGCGCACACCCCCGCGGCCGTCCGCGGCCGGACCAGCATCGCCGACGGCGTCGTGGAGAAGATCGCGGGCCTGGCCGCCCGCGAGGTGCCCGGCGTGTACGCGCTCGGCGGCGGCTTCGCCCGCACCCTGGGGGCGGTGCGGGAGCGGGTGCCGGGCGGGCGCCCGAGCGTCACTCGCGGGGTGAAGGTCGAGGTGGGGGAGCGGCAGACGGCGGTCGACCTCGACCTCGTGGTCGTCTACGGGGTGCCGATCACGGAGGTGGCGGGTGAGGTACGGGAGAACGTGATCTCGGCGGTGGAACGGATGACGGGGCTGGAGGTGGTGGAGGTCAATGTCGCGGTGGTGGACGTACGGCTGCCGGACGAGGAGGAGGCGGCGGAGTCGGAGGTCCGGGTCCGGTAGGGGCCCTGCGGGCGGCTTTCCCCAGCCCCGCCCCTTCCCGAACCGGGGCTCCGCCCCGGCCCCCGGTCCTCAATCGCCGGACGGGCTGATTTTCAGCCCGTCCGGCGATTGAGGACATTCGGGAAGGGGCGGGGTGGGGAACAAGCCCCGCGCAGCGGCCACCCCGCCGCCTCACCCCTCAACGCCCCCCATGCCCCACCGCGATCGCCTCCACCCGCCGCGCCAGCTCCACGTCCAGCCCCGTCACCTTCCCCCCGACGCTGTGCGTGTTCACTGACAGCCGCACCGTGTTGTAACCGAGCGTCAGATCGGAGTGATGCCCCAACTCCTCCTGGATCTGGGCGATATGGATCACCATTGCCGCCGCCGGGAAGTGGCCCTCGAAGGAGTACGTACGGCTGATGGTGTCGCCGTCCGTGGTCCAGCCGGGCAGTTCCTGGAGGCGGTCCTCGACGTCCTTCTGGGAGAGCGGTTCGACGGCCATGGGTGTCCCCTTCGTCGTGGATGCCGGTGACTCAAGCGTCCCACGCGGCGGGGGCGCTTTCGCGTCAATGTGCGCGATGGAGCGTCGTGCGTCGGAAGTTCCCTTCCGGGATACGGGTGCCGCTCCTATGCTCCTGCGGCCGGAAGGGCAGGCGTTACCGACGGTAGGGGCTGGCATGGACGGTACGGGCGGCACACGCAGAGGATTCATCGGCGGGGCGGCGGCCGTCGCCGGCGCCACCGCGCTGGGCACGGCGGCACTCGGCGGCAAGGCGGCCGCCGCACCCCGCACGGCACCCGGTGGCCGGACGGTCGCGGTCCTCGGCGGCGGCGTCGCCGGACTCACGGCCGCGCACGAACTCGCCGAGCGCGGCTTCGAGGTGACGGTCTACGAGAAGAAGTCACCGGGTGGCAAGGCCCGCAGCATGGACGTGCCCGGCAGCGCCCGGGGCGGCCGCCGGCCGCTGCCCGGCGAGCACGGCTTCCGCTTCATCCCCGGCTTCTACCGCAACCTGCCGGACACCCTGCGCCGCATACCGTTCCCCGGCAACCCCGACGGCTGCCACGACAACCTCGTGGCGTCGAGCGAGGTGCTGTTCGCCCGAACGGGCCACGAGGACATCCGCATGCCGTTCCACAGCATCGGCGAGCCGCCGCCCGTCCTCACCCCCGAGGCGCTGCGCCGCGCGCTGGTCGGCTTCTTCGACGCCTTCGGGAACATCCCGGCCCACGAGCTCGCCTACTTCGCGAACCGGCTGCTCGTCTGGTTCACCAGCTGCGACGCCCGGCGGCTCGACCGCTGGGAGCGCGTCCCCTGGTGGGACTTCATCAAGGCCGCGCGGATGTCGCCGAACTACCAGCGGCTGCTCGCCATCGGCATCACCCGCAACATCGTGGCGACGAAGGCGGAGGTGGCGAGCACCCGCACCGTCTGCAACGTCACCGAGGCGTTCCTCTTCAACATCCTGGGCCGGGGTGCCGACGGCGAACCCGACCGGGTCCTCGACGCCCCCACCAACGAGGCGTGGATCGACCCGTGGGTCACCCATCTGAAGTCGCTGGGCGTGACCTTCCGCATCGGCTGGCCCGTGCAGGACCTGGGCATCGACGGCGGCCGGATCACCGCGGCCGTCGTCCACGACCCGGCCGGAGCCCGCCACGCGGTGACCGCCGACCACTTCGTCTCGGCGATGCCGGTCGAGCACGCCCGTACGACCTGGAACGCGGCCGTACGGGCCGCGGACCCCCGCCTGGCCCGCTGCGACGCGCTGCGCACGGACTGGATGACGGGCATCCAGTTCTATCTGACCGAGCCCACGCCCATCGTCCACGGCCACATCAACCACATCGACTCGCCCTGGTCGATCACCGCCGTGGGACAGGCCCAGTACTGGTCCGGGCGGGACTTCCGCGCGGACTACGGCGACGGCACGGTCGCCGACTGCCTGTCGGTCGACGTCTCCGAGTGGGACAGGCCCGGCATCCTCTACGGCAAGAAGGCCAAGGACTGCACCCGCGAAGAGGTCGCCCGCGAGGTGTGGGCCCAGATGAAGGCCGGTCTGAACGACACCGGCCGGACGGTCCTCAGCGACGCGAAGCTGCACTCCTGGTTCCTGGACCCCGCCGTCGAGATCGGCGTCCCCCGGCCCACCAACGACGAGCAACTGCTCATCCACCCCGTGGGAACCTGGTTCGACCGCCCTGAGGCCGCCACCGCGATACCCAACCTCTTCCTCTGCGGCGACTACGTCGCCACGGACATCGACCTGGCGACCATGGAAGGCGCCAACGCCTCGGCCCGCGCCGCGGTGAACGCCCTCCTGGACGCCGTGGGTTCGCGGGCCGAACGGTGCACGGTGACGCCCCTCTACCGCGCGCCGGAGCTGGAGGCGGCCAAGGCGCAGGACGCCTTGCGGTACAGGCTGGGGCTGCGGAACGCGTTCGATCTGGGGTAGCCGCCTTTACTGTCCAGGCGTCGAGAAAGCGGTCCGGGCGTCCAGAAAGAGGCGTACGACCTTGGCTTCGGGGTCGTCCTCGGAACCGTAGAGGGACAGTGCCTGCTGCCAGGCGGCCCGGGCGCGGCGGGTCTCGCCCATGCCGTCCAGGGCGCGGCCGAGGAGGGCGAGCACGTCGGCCCGGCGCCGGTCACCGCCGGTGAGGGTGCCGAGCGCCTGTTCCGCGAGGTCGGCCGCGTCCGCCGGGCGCTTCTGCGCGAGCCGGATCCTGGTCATCCGGAACAGCGCCAGGCCCTCCCGCAGCGGCTGACGCCACACTCGGAAGAGGGTCCGGGCCTCGCTGAGCGCGCGGAAGGCTGGCTCGGCGTCCCCGGCCCGTTCCAGGGCCAGTCCCAGGGTGTTGAGGGCGCTGCCCAGCTCCGGGGTGTCGCCCAGCTCCCGCAGGAGCGCCACGCTGCGCCTGGCCTCCTCCACCGCGCGGTCGACCGTGCCCCCGGCCAGCAGCAGCCGGGAGACGCTCGCCAGGGTGACGGCCTCGCCCATCCGGTTCTCGTCGTGGCGGAACGCGTCGGCGGCCCTGCCGAGGAATTTCCCGGCCCGGTCCCGGTTGTGGTCGCGGCGGGCCAGCGAGCCCATCAGACGCAGGGTGTGCCCCAGCGCGAAGAGGTCCTGGACCGAGGTGGCGCACTTCTCGGCGCGTGCCGCCTCGACCGCCGCCCGTTCGGTCCGCCCGGCGATCTCGTGCCCCCTGGCGAGCAGATACCGCGCCCGGGCCTCGACGAGGTTCACGCCTCGCTCCTTGGCAGCGGTCGCGACGCTCCCGACCGCCGCCGCGTGCCGGTCGGTGAACTCCCCGTCCTCCAGGACATCGCTGATCGCCCACAGCGTGTCCACCGCCCGGCGCAGATCCCCGCGGGAGACCTCCTGCGGCCCCGCCATGACGTCCTCCACGGCGGCGAGCACGTTCCCCGCCTCGGCGAAGAGCCACTCCAGGGCCTCCCTGCGGTCCTCGAAGGACAACCCGAATCCCCACCCCGAGGCCAGGTACCGTGCGCACCCGTCACGCGGACGCAGCCGCAGCTGCGCGACGGTCGCCGTGCACAGCTGGAAGCCGAGCAGCCGGGACGCGGCCGCCTGCCGCTCCTCCAGGGGCTCGTCGGCCTCGGCGCGGGTACGGGCGTAGAGCCGCACCAGGTCGTGGAGCCGGTAGCGGTGCGGCTCGGGGGAGTCCAGGAGGCTGCTGTCGACCAGTGATTCGAGGAGCCGTTCCGCCCCGGCGAGGTCGTCCCCGTCCGGCCCCGAGCCGAGCAGGGCGGCCGCGGCGTGGAACGAGATGTCCGGCCCGGAAGCGATGCCCAGCAGCCGGAAGGCACGCGCCTGCTCCGGCGCCAGCCGGCCGTAGCCCAGCTCGAACGCGGACCGCACCACCAGATCACCGGCCCGCAGCTCGTCGAGGCGCCTGTGCTCGTTCGCCAGCTTCGCGGCCAGGGTTTCCACCGGCCAGGACGGGCGGGCCGCGAGCCGGACCCCGGCGGTCCGGACGGCCAGGGGCAGCCCGCCGCACGCCTCCACCACCTCCAGGGCCTCGTCCGGCTCGTCCGCCACCCGCTCCTCGCCCACAATCCGGGTAAACAGGCGGAGTCCCTCTTCACGGTCCATCACCGGCACGTCGATCTGGTGCGCCCCCGAGATACCGCTCAGGCGCGCCCGGCCGGTGACGATCGCGGCGCTGCCCGGGGCACCCGGCAGCAGCGGCCGGACCTGGCCCGCGTCGCGCGCGTCGTCCAGGACGACGAGGATCCGCTTGCGGTCCAGCAGTGACCGGTACAGGGCGGACCGGGCGGCGACGGTCGCCGGGACGTACGCCGGGTGCACCCCCAGGGCGGGTAACAGATCGCCCAGCACCGCCGCGGGATCCACCGGATCGGGGCCCGCGCCCCGGAGGTCGGCGTACAGCAGACCGTCGGGGAAGTGGTCGCCGACGGCGTGCGCGACGTGCAGGGCCAGCGTGGTCTTGCCCACCCCGCCGAGGCCCGTGAGGGCGAGGACCACGGGCGCCGGGCGCCCTTCCGCCAGCAGGCTCTCGGTCATCTCGCCGACGAGGTCGCCCCGGCCGGTGAAGTCCAGGACGTCCGCCGGGAGCTGTGCGGGACGTACGGGCTCGGGTTCGCGTCCCGGGGTGGCAGGTTCCGTGGCCGACGTGATCTCCAGCCGGGTGTCGGCCTGCAGGATCCGCTGCTGGAGGTCCGCCAGCGCGGGGCCCGGGTCGACGCCCAGCTCGTCGGCCAGCAGCCGGCGCGTGTCCGCGTAGACGGCGAGTGCCTCGGCCTGCCGACCGCTCCGGTACAGGGCCAGCATCAGCAGCTCGCGCAGCCGCTCGCGCAGGGGCTGCTGGGCGGTGAGGGCCGTCAGCTCGGAGACGACCTCCGCGTGCCGGCCCAGCTCCATCCGCAGCTCGACGCGGGACTCCGTCAGCTGGAGCCGCCACTCCTCCAGACGGCTGCGGTGCATCTCGGCGAACGGGCCGGTCAGGCCGGCGAGCGGCTCGCCGTCCCAGAGGGCCAGCGCCTCGTCGAGCCGGGCCAGGGCCCGGACGGGGTCGCCGGCGGCGCGGGCGCGCCCGGAGTCCGCGACGAGGCCGTCCACGGTGTCCAGGTCGAACCAGGCTTCCCGGAGGTGCAGGGCGTAGCCGCCGGACTCGCTGACGAGGATGTCCCCGTCGGGCCCGAACGCCTTCCGCAGCCGCGAGGCGTACGTGCGCAGGGCCGCCAGCGCCTGGTGCGGGGGGTCGTCGCCCCAGAGGTCCTCCAGCAGCTCCGCGGCGGTGGCCGTGCGGTGGCCGCGCAGCAGCAGGGCCGCGAGCAGGCCGCGCTGCTGGGGGGAGCCGGTGTGCAGGGCCTCCTCGCCGCGCCAGGCGCGCACCGGCCCGAGCACCGAGAAGCTGAGGCGGTCGCCGGCCGGCGGGCGGCGGCGCGCCGGGAGACGCGCGACGTCCGCGGCAGGGCTCCCCCCGCCCTGCCGCACCGGGCCCACGAGCTCCCGGCCACCGTCCTGGAGGGAACTGCGGAGCGCCGCCCGTGCCCCGGGCGGCAGCTCCGCGGACGCCTCCAGGGCCTCCGCCGTACGGCCCGTGCGGTAGAGGGCGAAGGCCAGCTGGGTGCGGAAGCCCTCGTGCGCCGGGAACTCCTCTATCAGGGCGCGCAGTTCGGGGACGACCTCGGTGTGCCGGCCCAGGCGCAGGCGCGCGTCGACGCGCAGGGCCAGGGCCGCGCACCGGTCGGCCTCGATCTCCCGCACCCGGTCCGTGAGCCGGCGGCTGTGGCGCGGCACCCCGGCGAAGGCGGGCCCCCGGTACAGCAGCAGCGCCTGCCCGACCGCCTCCTGGCAGCGCTCGTACGCGCCGGCCTGGAGCTCCTCGCGGGCCGTGCCGAGCAGCTCGATGAACCGCTCATGGTCCGTTGACGTCACATGCAGCACGTAGCCGACCGGGTGCCGCCCCAGTGCGGCCATGCCCGACCCGGGGCCTCCGGCCTCCTCAATCTTCTTGCGGAGCAGATGAACGTAATTCTGCACCTGGGCACCGGCGTTGGCCGGAGGGGTGCTGCCCCACATGTCCTCGATGAGGGTCTCCGGCGGAACGATCCGTTCCGGCTCCAGGAGGAGGGCGGCGAGCAGGCTCCGTTGACGGCGTGCGGAAGGGGTGATGTCGATACCGTCGACGGTCAGGACGAGCGGTCCGAGGATGCTCGCCTCAGTCCTCATCGTGGCCCCCGCCGCCCGCGACGAGCCGCTCGCGCTGCCGGAGCAGGGCGGGCGGGCGGAGGCCGTAGTCGTTCTGCCAGCGGTCCAGCTCGCCCGTGACCAGGTCGAGGGCGCGGGCGCGGGCGCCCGAGCGGCAGAGCGCCGTCGCCAGCAGGACCACGAGGGCCTCGTCGCCCGGGTGTTCGGCGTGCAGGTCCAGGAGGTCGGCCGTCACCCGCGCGGGCGACCCGGCCGCCAGCAGGGCGCCCGCCCGGCGCTTGCCCGCGTCCAGGCGGAGGTCGGCCATGCCGCGCCGGGCGCTGGTGAAGTACGCGGAGGGCGGCAGGTCCATGAACGGCTCGCCGCGCCACAGGCCGAGCGCGGTGTCGAAGAGCGCGGCCGCGCCCGCCGGGTCGCCGTCCGCCGCCGTGGCTTCCGCCCGCCCGCAGAGCTCCTGGAAGCGGGTGACGTCGACGGAACCGGGGTCCGTGTGCAGGACGTAGCTGACCCGGTCGGAGGGCTGCCCCGGGTGGGTGACCAGGCGGGGCCCCGGGCCGTACGCGCCGAACAGCCGCCGGAGGTGGTGCACATGGACCTGGATGGCCGCGACGGCGGACGCGGGTGGTGGCCCCGTCCAGATCCGGTCGCGGAGGGCCGCCACCGTCACGGCCCGGCCCCGGGCGAGCAGCAGGGCCGCGAGGACCGCGCGCCGCTGCGGTGGGCCGAGCGGGACGGGAAGGCCCCCGTGCTCCGCCGTCACCGGGCCCAGCAGCCCGAACCGAAGTGCCGTCACCTTCGCCCCCCTTGCCGTCCCCCGCCGGACCGTCGGCGCGCGGACGCGCTCGGCCCGCTCCCACGGTAGCAGTCCGTTCAGCCGCCGTTAAGTGAGCGCAGAGCAAAGACAGAGCGTGGGGCCGTGCGGCGTTTCTCAAGCGTTTATCGCGGCGTGGCACTATCACGGGAAAGCCTTCCGTGACGTGCCAGTCCGCGATGGCTCGGGCAGGGACCTACCGGGGGTGGTAGCCCGGGGGTCCCTCCTGTCCGGCCCTGCCGGGCCTCTTTCCGCGCGCCCCGGATCCTTCCGCACAACACCGCACAGCAACTCCCGTTCGGTGCTGTGCCGTTGTGTGCGCTCTTTGCATACCGCCAACTCTGGTCCGCGAGCGCCCATTTGGGCTACCGTCGAATCAATCGCCGCGCAGGGTGAGCGGATCCCGGGCCTCCTACCAAGGCCCCTTCGTGGATGCGCCGTGCCCCCGCGTCGAGATGTGGAACACCCGTCGGACTGGCACCGTCACAAGGAGAGCGCTGACATGCATCCGAACCCAGCTCTGTGGCCACTGTCGGCCGGGGTCGTCGTGGCCCTGGCCTTCTTCGTGCTCGTGGGCTATCTGGCCAACGTGCTGCGGGCGACGCGTCGCCTGCCGTTCGTGATCGCGGCCATCGGCGGACTGATCGCCGCCCTGCCCGGAGTGCTGTACGCCCTCCACTACGTGGTGAACGCGACCACGGTGTGAGGCCGTAGCGCATGGCGGCCGGCCGGGTCCCGCCCGGCCGGCCGCTCCTTCCGGGTGCGGGCGGGACCATGGCCCGCGCCGGTCAGCCGGCCGTCGCGGACGGCAGCGCGCCGTCGATCGACACCTCGTTCGCGCAGAGGACCCTGAAGTCCAGTCCGCCGAAGGACACATGCCGGCACGCCCCGCCCGACAGCGTCTCCGTCAGGTCCAGCGGCTGCTCCTCGGCCGTCGCCGCGGGCTCGGCCGTCAGGACGGCCGCTCCGGCCAGCACACAACCGGCCACCACCTTGGCCCAAGGCTTCACGGTATTTCCTCACGTCGAAGTCGAAAGGTGTCGGCCGCCTAACGACCGACCCGGGCGGGGGTTCCGCATACGCGTGCGCACGGGGGAACGGACCGGTCCACGCCCTACCCCCGGCCCCGGTACAGCTCTTCCACCTCCCGCGCGTACACCTCCTCGACCACCTTCCGGCGCAGCTTCAGCGACGGCGTCAGCAGCCCTCTGCCCTCCGTGAACCGCCCGCCCAGTATCCGGAAGGCCCGGATCGACTCCGCCTGGGAGACCATGGTGTTGGCGGCCACCACCGCCCGCCGCACCTCGGCCTCCAGGTCCGGGTCGCGGACCAGCACCGACCACTCCGGCGCCGGCCTGCCGCGCATCCGCAGCCAGTGCGTGACGGCCTCCTCGTCCAGGGTGATCAGCGCGCCCACGAACGGGCGGTCGTTGCCGACGACGACGCAGTGCGACACCAGGGGGTGCGCCCGAACCCGCTCCTCCAGCGGGAGCGGGGAGACGCTCTTGCCGCCGGACGTCACCAGGATCTCCTTCTTCCGCCCGGTGATGGTCAGATAGCCGTCCGCGTCCAGCGTGCCGAGGTCCCCCGTGGCCAGCCAGCCGTCCCGCAGGACCGCGTCCGTCGCCCTGGGGTCGTCGAGGTAGCCGGTGAAGACCTGCCCGCCGCGCAGCCACACCTCGCCGTCGTCCGCCAGCCGCACGGACGTACCCGGCACGGGCCGGCCGACGGTTCCGAAGCGGGTCCGCTCGGGCGGGTTGGCGACCGCGGCACCGGTGGTCTCCGTCAGCCCGTACCCCTCCAGGACGGTGATCCCGGCGCCCGCGAAGAACAGCCCCAGCCGCCGGTCCATCGCCGAGCCGCCCGACATCGCGTACCGCACCCGGCCGCCCAGCGCCTCGCGCACCTTCGCGTAGACGAGCCGGTCGTAGAGCCGGTGCCGGCCGCGCAGCGCGGCGCCCGGCCCGGGGCCCAGGCCGAAGGCGCGCCGCTCCCGGGCTTCCGCGTGGCATACCGCCACCTCGACGGCCTTCTCGAACGGCTCGCCCCGGCCCGCGCTCTCGGCCGCCCGGCGGGCCTGGGCGAAGAGCCGCTCGAAGACGTACGGCACGGCGAGGACGAACGTGGGACGGAACCCCCGCAGGGCCGGCAGCAGCCCGGCGGCCGTGAGCTCCGGTTCGTGCCCCAGCTTCACCCGGCCGCGCACCGCCGCGACCTGCACCATCCGCCCGAAGACATGGGCCAGCGGCAGGAACAGCAGGGTGGCGGCCTCGTCGCCGGGGCGGGAGCGGAAGACGGACCCGTAGCGTGCGACGACGTTGTCCGCCTCGGCCATGAAGTTGGCGTGCGTGAGCACACAGCCCCGGGGGCGGCCCGTGGTGCCCGAGGTGTGCGCGATCGTGGCCGGGGACGCGGCCGTCACCGCCCTCCGGTGCCGGTGCACGACGTCGTCGCCGATCCGCTCGCCCGCGGCGGTCAGCGCCGCGACGGCCCCCGCGTCCAGCTGCCACAGCCGGGTCAGCCGCGGCAGCCGGTCGACGACCGAGCCGACGGTCATGGCGTGGTCCTCGTGCTCGACCACGCAGGCGGTGACCCCCGCGTCGCGCAGGATCCAGAAGACCTGCTCGGCGGAGGCCGTCGGATACAGCGGCACCGGCTGCGCGCCGATCGACCAGAGCGCGAAGTCGAACAGCGTCCACTCGTAGCGGGTACGGGACATGACGGCCACCCGGTCGCCGAACCGCACCCCTTCCGAGAGCAGGCCCTTGGCCAGGGCCAGGACCTCGTCCCGGAAGGCCGCGGCGGTCACGTCCCGCCAGGCGCCGCCGTCGTCCCGGCGGCCGAGCGCGATCCCGCCGGGGTCCTGCTCCGCGCGCTCGAAGACGGCGTCCGCCAGACCGCCGACGTGGGGGGTCGTCACCAGGGGTGGGACGGTGAACTCGCGCAACTGGCCGCTCCTACGTGCTCCTGGCGGTGCTCCGCACTCGCCGCTCCGCACAGCGCGGTGACCGTACCCGGTCAAGAACCTCCCTGAACCCTTTTCGGCGCCGCGGCCGTGCGGCCCCGGTACTGCTCCCGGCCCTCCCCGCCTCGCTCCCGGGCCGCCCCGGTGCCGTTCCCGAGCCCCTACCGCCTCGCTCCCGGGCCGCTCCCGCGTCGTTCCCGGGCCCTCCCCGCCTTGCTCCCGGGCCGCTCCCGCCTCGTTCCTGGGCCGCTCCCGCCTCGCTCCCGGGCCCGCCCCGCCGGTTTCGCTTTCCCGCTGTGTCTGCGTCCCCGCTGTGCCCGCGCCCCCGGTCCCCGCCCGGACCGCCCTCCCCGTGTCCCGCTCAGCGTTCCGGGCCCGCCCCGGTCCCCTCGGGGGAGGGCGCCGTCCCGGGTCCGGCACCGGGCGCCGGGACGTGCAGCCGGTCCCCGGCCGCCAGGATCGCCTCCGCGAGCGCCTCGGCCGGTCCCCGCGCGGCGCCGTCGGGCGGGGCGCCGTGCAGCAGTACGACGTCGACCGCGCCCAGGTCCGGCAGCCCGGCCCGCGCCGGGATCCGCACCAGGCCCGGCGGGATCATGCCCCGGGTGTGGGCCATCACGCCCAGCCCGGCGCGGGCGGCCGCCACCAGGCCGTTGAGGCTGCCGCTGGTGCAGGTCACCCGCCAGGCGCGGCCGTGCCGCTCCAGTACCTCCAGGGCGCGGGCCCGGGTCACCGCGGGCGGCGGGAAGACGACCAGCGGGAGCGGCCGGTGCGGCTCCAGCCGGAGCCGCTCGCCGCCGATCCACACCAGGCTGTCCCGCCAGACCAGGCGCCCGTGCGGGCCGCCCGGCGGGCGCTTGGCCAGGACGAGGTCGAGGCGGCCCGCCGCGAGCTGCTGCTGGAGCGTCTCGGAGAGATCGACCGTGAGCTCCAGGTCCACCTCGGGGTGCTCGTGCCGGAAGCCTGCCAGGATCTCCGGCAGCCGCGTCAGGACGAAGTCCTCCGAGGCGCCGAACCGCAGCCTGCCGCGCAGCCGGGTGCCCGCGAACCAGCTCGCCGCCCGCTCGTTCGCCGCCAGGATCGTCCGGGCGAAGCCGAGCATCGCCTCGCCGTCCTCCGTCAGCGCCACGCCGTGCGTGTCGCGGGCGAAGAGCTGCCGGCCGGCCGCCTCCTCCAGCCTGCGGACCTGCTGGCTCACGGTCGACTGCCGGAGCCCCAGCCGGTGGGCGGCCTGGGTGAAGCTCAGGGTCTGGGCGACGGTCAGAAAGGTGCGCAGCTGCGTCGGATCGAACACATGTCGAGCCTACGGTTATATCGTCGTACGTGATAACAGTCAGTGCGGTGAACGGGGTTCCCGATCTCCCCGGCCGGGGAGAGGCTGGAGCCATGCGACGCCCCGGCCTCCCCTCCTTCCTCACGCGCATACGTGTGTCGCGCATCCCCGTCGACCCCTACATAGCCGCCCTGCTCGGCACGGTGCTGCTGGCCGCGCTGCTCCCCGCGCGCGGCGCCGCCGCTCCGGTGGCGAACGGCGCCTCCACCGGTGCGGTCGCACTGCTGTTCTTCCTTTACGGGGCCCGGCTCTCCACCCGTGAGGCGATGGACGGCGTCCGCCACTGGCGGCTCCACCTGACGGTCCTCGCCTGCACCTTCCTCCTCTTCCCCCTGCTGGGCCTCGCCGCCCGGGGCCTCGTCCCGTACGTCCTGACGCCCCAGCTCCACGCCGGCCTGCTGTTCCTGTGCCTGGTGCCGTCGACGATCCAGTCCTCGATCGCCTTCACCTCCATCGCGCGCGGCAACGTCGCGGCGGCGGTCTGCGCGGGCTCCTTCTCCAGCGTCGTCGGCATCGTCCTCACCCCGCTGCTCGCGGCGCTGCTCCTGGGCGGCCACGGAGGAGGCTTCTCCGCGCACTCCCTGGTCTCGATCGTCACCCAGCTGCTGGTGCCCTTCGCCGCCGGCCAGCTGCTGCGCCGCTGGGTCGGCGGTTTCCTCACCCGGCACAAGAAGGTGCTGGGCTACGTGGACCGGGGCTCGATCCTCCTCGTCGTCTACGCCGCGTTCAGCCAGGGCGTCGTCCGCGGCATCTGGCACCAGGTCACGCCCGTACGGCTGCTGGCCCTGGTCGGCGTCGAGGCGGTGCTCCTGGGCCTGATGCTCACCCTCACCACGTACGGCGCGCGCCGGCTGGGCTTCGGCAGGGAGGACAGGATCACGATCGTCTTCTGCGGCTCGAAGAAGAGCCTGGCGGGCGGTCTGCCGATGGCGGGTGTCCTGTTCGGCGCCCAGGCGAGCCTGGCGGTCCTGCCGCTGATGCTCTTCCACCAGATGCAGCTGATGGTCTGCGCGGTCCTGGCGAAGAGGTACGCGCGGCAGGCGCCGGTGGCGGCGGCCCGCAGTCGGAGTGCGGCGGGAGGGGGCGGGGCGGGGTGGGCCCGGCAAGGGGCGTTGGGGGCACCCCCAGCGGTAGCTGGGGGAGTGATTCGCGGGCCGAACGGCGGGTAACTGTGCAATGTCGCGTAACGGGGCCCGTAAATCATGCAGCCCCGGAGGGCCCACCCCGCCCCGCCCCCGACCCACCGGCGCCCGGGCCGGAGGTCGCCCACCGGGGTGCCGGGCCCCGTCACGGAAAGGGGCGCGTGGGGAAAGCCCCCCGCACCCCGTCCAGCGGCAACCACACCACCGCCCGTCCCGCCTCCCGCCCCGCCCTGACCTCCGCGACCTGCCCGTCCGGCAGCCTCCGCCCGTACACCCGTACGTCGTCGAGGTCTCCCGCCAGGAACGCCCGGGCGTCCGGCTTCTGCCCCAGATACGCCCCGAACGTCGACCCGCGGCTCACCGAGCCCGGCACGTCGGCCACCCACGAGGAGCCGTCGTCGACGGTGAGCGTGAGCCGCCCTCCGCCGCGCCGCAGCGCCACGAAGTGCCACCGGCCGTCGCCCGGCGGCCCGACGCCCGCCCGGACGGTCGCCGTCCGGCCGGGGCCGGGCCCGGCGACGGCCGTGACCTGCCCGGACACCCGCCGCTCGGCCGGCTCCCAGCGCAGCGTCACCTGCGGCGCGCCGCCGACCCCGCCCAGCCACAGCAGGGGCTGCTCGGCACGGGCGGCGGTGCCGCCGCGGAACCACAGGGCCGCCGTGAAGTCCCGCTCGCCGAGCGGCAGCGCGTCGCGGTAGGGGAGCCGTACGGCGTCGTCCACCCCGTCGAAGGAGAGCGCGCCGCCCCACCGGCCGCCGACCGGCCGGGCGCCCCCGAGGACGTACGCGTGCGCCCTGTCAGCCCTGCCCGCCCCGTCCCGGCCGTCCGTCCCGCGGTCCGGCGTCGTGGCGCCGGGACCGGTGCGCGGTCCCAGCCACTCCTCGGTGAAGCGGGCGAACCGGATCTCGTCGCGGGCGTTGCCCTTGCCCGCCTCGTAGAGCAGGCCGGCCGTGCCCGGCGAGACGACCGCGAGGTCGGAGTAGCCCGACCAGTCGGCGGTCACCCGCGCGCCGAGCTCGGCGCTCTCCCAGGTGCGCCCCTGGTCGTAGGAGGAGCGGATCGTCATCGTGCGGCGCCGGTCGGGGTCGGCGGGCGCGGAGAGCAGCCAGCGCCCCGGGCGCAGCGCCGTGACCGAGCCCTGGACCATGGGCGCGGCGAGGTCGGGGAGGGCGCGGAAGGGCGCGGTGAAGGTCTCGCCGCCGTCCTGGCTGACCGCGTCGTCGCGGTGGCCGAGGTCGGTGCCGTTCTGCTCGCGCCCGTTGACGTAGACGGCGCCGTCGGTCCGCTCGGCGAGGGTCAGCTCGGAGGGCATCTGGCGGTAGGTGCCGTCGGCGGCGATCCGGTGGGTGTCCACGGCGCCCAGCCGCCAGTGCCGGCCGCCGTCGTCGCTGAGGGCGAGGGCGGCGTGGTTGGCGGTGCCGCGCGTGCCGTCGTGGCTCTCGGCGTTGATTCCGACGACCAGCCGGCCGCGGTGCGGCCCGTGGGCGAGCTGGACGCCGTGGCCGGGGCCGGTGGCGTACCAGGAGTTCCAGCCGCGCGGGCGCAGCGAGTCCGTGACGTCGCGGGGCGGGGACCAGTGGGCGCCGGCGTCGTCGCTGAACTGCGTGTGCGGGGTGCGGTCGCACGGCACGTCGCAGTTGGCGGCGTCCCGCCGGCCCTTGTTGTAGGTGGTGACCAGCACGACCCGGCCGGTGGCGCGGTCGACGACGGGCGCGGGGTTGCCGTGGGTGTCGCCGTCCCCCTCGTCGACCGTCCGCAGCGGTCCCCAGGTGCGGCCGCCGTCGGCGGAACGCTTGAGGACGACGTCGATGTCGGTGGCGTCGCCGCAGTTGCCCTTGCGGCCCTCGGCGAAGGCGAGCACCGTGCCGGGATCGGGTCCGGCCACGACGGCCGGGATCCGGAAGCAGGAGTACTCGCCCGGCGGGCCGTCCTGCGCCGCGCTGAACAGCACCCGCTCCTCGAAGCCGGTACGGGCCGGGGGCGCGGGGTCCGCCGTGGCGCGGGCGGGTGCGGGGTGGACGGCGGCCGCCAGCGCGGCGGTGACGGTGACGGCGGTGAGGGCCCGGACGCAGGCGTGCGGCGTCCTGACGCCGCGTCGGGGACGCGGGGGCCCGCCGGCCGGGGGGAGCCGGGGGAGGCCGGGGAGATCGGGGATGTCGGGGATGTCGGGGAGGGGGAGCCGGCGGGATCGGTGGTGTCGGGGACCCGGTGGGGGGTGCGGCGCCATGGCCCGGCCCTTTCGCGTCGAGGCACGTGATGGCATGTCGTGACACGGAAAACCGGACGTTCTGACTCCGTGTCCGGCGAGCCGAACGTACGGTGCGCTCCGCAACCCCACAAGGCGAGTTCCGCCAAAGAGCTCACATGGGTCGCAGCACCACCTTGCCCAGGTTGACGCGGGACTCGATGATCCCGTGCGCCGTCGCGGCCTCCTCCAGCGGCAGCTCGGCGTGGATCCGGGGGCGCACCCGCCCGGCCGCGAAGTCCTCCCACAGCTCCCGCCGCCAACGCTCCATCAGCTCGGGGCGGTGCCGGGCGATCAGGGCCATCTGGAAGCCGACGACCGACTTCGCCCCGACGAGCAGGTCGTACGCCTCGACGGTGCCACCGCCCGAGCTGTAGGCCACCAGGCGGCCGCCGGGGGCGAGCGCGGCCACGGCGGGGGAGAGGAGCTCGCCGCCGACGGCGTCGAGGACGATGTCGACGGGGGCGAAGGGCAGCGGTGCCGGACCGGCCAGCTCCTCGTACGTCACGACCTCGTCCGCGCCCAGCGACCGGACGAAGTCCGCCTTCGCGGCCGAGCCGACCGCGGCGACGACCCGGCCCGCGCCGCGCGCCTTGGCGAGCTGCACGGCGAGGTGCCCGGCGCCGCTCGCCGCCGCCGTCACCATCACGGACTCGCCCTCGGCGGGGCGGGCCGCCTCGTACGCGCCACGGGCGACCAGCCCGCAGCGCACCAGCGCGACGGCGTCGGTGGCGCTCGCGCCGTCGGGGACGGGGGAGGCCATGGCCGAGAGCACGACGGAGCGGTCGGCGTAGCCGTCGCCGAAACACAGGCCCGTGACGAGGTCGCCGACGGCGAAGCCCGTCACGTCCGGCCCGACCGCGACGACCGGGCCCGCCACCTCGCCTCCGAGGCCCGCGGGCAGCGCCAGGCCGCCCTCGCGCACCTTCCGGACGACCGGCAGGGTCACGCCCACCGCCTCGGTGCGCAGCAGCAGTTCGCCGGGGCCGGGGCGGGGGACTTCGGTCTCCTCGACCCGCAGGACCTCGGGGCCGCCGTTCTCGTGATACCGGACGCGACGCACGCGCACCTCCCAGATGTCGTTGGTGGTCCCAACGGTATCTGTATTTCGTTGGGACGTCCAATGGATTTATGGGTAGGGTCGGGGCATGGAGAACGAGACCGCCGCACTGACCGGGGGCGCCGGGGACGAACCGGCGCTGACGCGGATCCGCGCCCTCCCCAGCTGGCAGCTCAACCGCGCCTCCGCGCGCGGCCGTCGGCTGGTGAGCGAGGCCCTCGCCCGGGAGGGCGTGCGGATGTCGCACCACGCGGTGCTGTCGGCCGTGTCCGACCTGGGCCCGGTCGCCCAGGCCGAGCTGGGCCGTACGACGGGCTTCGACCCCAAGGACATGGTCGGCATCCTCAACGACCTCCAGGCCGCGGGCCTGGTCACGCGCGCGCCGGACCCGCTCGACCGGCGCAAGAACGCCATCTCCCTCACGGACGAGGGCGGCCGGCGGCTGGCCCGGCTCGCGGAGCTGGGCGACGAGGCGAACGAGGAACTGCTCGGGGCGCTGACACCGGGGGAGCGGGAGCGGTTCCTGGAGCTGCTCCGGAAGGTGGCGGAGGGGTGACGGGCGAAGGCCGGGACCGGCCGGGGGTACGGGATCGGCCAGGGCTACCGGACTAAGCGGGCTTGGCGAAGTCCGGTGCGGTTCGGCAGCGCCCGAAGGGGCGCGGGGAACTGCGCGACCGGCCACGGCGCACCCGCAGACGGCGCACCGGACTTTGCGCGGAGCGCTCAGCCAGGGCTACAGGACCGGCCGGGGCCACGGCACCGGCCCGCCCGGGCCTAGCGGCCGCCGCCCTCGACGCCCCCGCCCAGCACCACCCGCTCCTCTCCCGCGTAGACGTTCATCGACGCGCCGCGCAGGAAGCCGATCAGCGTCAACCCCGTCTCCGCCGCCAGGTCCACGGCCAGCGAGGACGGCGCCGACACCGCCGCGAGCACTGGGATCCCGGCCATCACGGCCTTCTGCGCCAGCTCGAAGGACGCGCGCCCCGACACCAGCAGCACCGTGCCCGACAGCGGCAGCCTCCCCTGTTGCAGGGCCCGGCCGATGATCTTGTCGACCGCGTTGTGCCGCCCCACGTCCTCGCGCACGTCCAGCAGCTCGCCGTCCGCGGTGAACAGCGCCGCGCCGTGCAGCCCGCCCGTGCGGTCGAAGACGCGCTGCGCCTCCCGCAGCCGGCCGGGGAGGCCGGCCAGCAGCTCCGCGGTGAGCCGCATCGGTGACGGGCCGTCGGAGACCGGGTGCCGCGCGGTGGTCCGTACGGCGTCCAGGCTCGCCTTGCCGCACAGGCCGCAGGACGAGGTGGTGTAGACGTTGCGTTCGAGGGCGATGTCGGGGAGCGGCACACCGGGGGCGAGGCGCACGTCCACGACGTTGTACGTGTTGGAGCCGTCCTCCGTGGCACCCGCGCAGTAGACGATGTGGGAGAGCTCGTCGGCGGTGGCGAGGACGCCCTCGCTGACCAGGAAGCCGGCCGCGAGCGCGAAGTCGTCGCCCGGGGTGCGCATGGTGATGGCGAGCGGCTTGCCGTTGAGCCGGATCTCCATGGGTTCCTCGGTCACGAGGGTGTCCGGGCGCGAGCCGGCGGCTCCGTCGCGGATGCGGATGACGCGGCGTCGTGAGGTGACCCGTCCCATGGCGATCAGTCCCGTGGTGGTGAGCGAGGCGGACAAGACGAACGAAGCGGAGCAAGGGACCGAGGCGAGCCGGGCGACCAGGGGCGAGCCGGACGGACCGTCGGACGATGCCTGCAAACGGTCTCACGTGACGTGGGCCTCATCGAGGCCGGGCACCCCTCGGCGGCCCCGCACCGTGGCTACTGTTCGGTAGCAGTACGCAGTAGGAGTTACGCGGCACCCGTACCCGCGAGCGCCGCGCGCCACCTCCCCGCCCCGACCGTGCACCGAGAGCGGAGATCTGCGATGGCACCGACGCCCCACCTCGCCCTCAAGCCCGGCACCGAGTGGACCACGGCCTGGCAGCGCTGCCTCGCCGTGGCCCCCGAGGCGTTCCGGGACGATCGCGTCCTCAACCTCTGGAACGGCGCCTGGCGGCCCGACGGCCGCCCGCTCCCCGCCACGACCCCCGTCGACGGCACCCCCGTCGCGGGCCCGCCCCGCCTCGACGCGGCCACCGCGCACCGGGCCGTACGGGCCGCCCTGGACCACCACCGCGCCTGGCGGACCGTACCCCTCGCCGACCGCAAGGCACGGGTGGCCGCCACCCTCGACGCGCTCGGCGAGCACCGCGACCTCCTCGCCCTCCTCCTCGTCTGGGAGATCGGCAAGCCCTGGCGGGCGGCGCGGGCGGACGTGGACCGGGCGATCGACGGCGTGCGGTGGTACGCCGGGGAGATCGACCGCATGACGGAGGGCCGGAGCCCGCTGCCCGGCCCGGTCAGCAACATCGCCAGCTGGAACTACCCGATGAGCGTGCTCGTCCACGCCATGCTGGTCCAGGCGCTGGCGGGCAACGCCGTGATCGCGAAGACGCCGACGGACGGTGGCCTGGCCTGTCTGACACTGGCGAGCGCCCTCGCCGCCCGCGAGGGGCTGCCCGTGACCCTGGTCAGCGGCAGCGGCGGCGAGCTCTCCGGCGCCCTGGTACGGGCCCCCGAGATCGGCTGCGTGTCCTTCGTGGGCGGCCGGGACACCGGCGCCCGGGTCGCCACCGCCGTCGCGGATCTGGGCAAACGGCACATCCTTGAGCAGGAGGGCCTCAACACCTGGGGCGTCTGGAACTTCACGGACTGGGCGGGGTTCGGCTCGCGGATCCGCAAGACCTTCGAGTACGGGAAGCAGCGCTGCACGGCGTATCCGCGGTTCGTGGTGCAGCGGGCGGTCTTCGCCGACTTCCTGGAGGTCTATCTGCCGGCCGTGCGGGCGCTGACGCTGGGGCACCCGCTGGCCGTGGCGTCGCCGGACGAGGACCTGCCGGAGTTGGACCTCGGCCCGCTGATCAACGCGGCCAAGGCCAAGGAGCTGACGGACCAGGTGGCGGAGGCGATGGACCGCGGCGCGATACCCCTGCACCGCGCCGGGCTCGCCGCCGGCCGCTTCCTGCCGGGCCAGGACACGAGCGCGTACGTACCACCCGTCGTCCTCCTCGACCCGCCGTCGGCGTCACCGCTGCACCACGCGGAGCCGTTCGGCCCGGTGGACACGATCGTGCTGGTGGACACGGAGGCCGAGCTGCTCGCGGCGATGAACGCGAGCAACGGCGCCCTGGTGGCGACGCTGTCCTGCGACGACCGGGCGACGTACGAACGCCTGGCGCCGCAGATCCGGGCGTTCAAGGTGGGGCACGGCGTGCCGCGCTCGCGCGGGGACCGGGAAGAGCTGTTCGGCGGCTTCGGGGCGTCGTGGCGCGGGGCGTTCGTGGGCGGGGAGCTGCTGGTGAGGGCGGTGACGGAGGGCCCGGCGGGGGAGCGGGCGCCGGGGAACTTCCCGGACTACCACCTGATGCCGTAAGGAGCCGTTCCGCGGCTCACCCGATGCCCTGCCGGTCGGGAAGCAGGGCGAACTCGCGGTCGGCGGGCTCGGGTACTGCGAGGTCGACGGCCTGCCGCAGGAGCGTCCGGTGCCGTACGAGGGGCGGGTGCCGTTCCTCGGGGGCGAGCCGGAGCAGGTCGTCGAGGGCGGCCATGAGCCGGCGGGTGACCTGGGGGGCGCCGATGGCACAGCCACGGATCTCGGCGAGGCCGAGGTCGACGAGGTCGGTCCAGCCAGGCAGCTCCCGGACCAGCCGGACGGCACCTTTCCGGTCGTAGTGGTGCAGGGCGCCGAGCGGGCGGCGGGCGACCGCGGCGAGGATCTGGACGATGCGGTCCAGGCACTGCACGGCGGTCGTCGGATCGTTGACCGCGGGGGAGAGGGCCCGCTGGGCGATGTCGGAGAGCTGCCGCAGACCGAACCCCAGGTCCTGGTGGAAGGTCCGCTCCACCCCGACGGAGACGGTGTACCGCAGCGCCCGGCGGCCGGGCGCGGGCCCGCCGTGCACGGCCAGCACGGGCGTACCGGGGACGACGAAGTCCCCGATGCGCGGAATGAGCCGCAGCACCAGGCCGTGCCGCCGCGCGACCCGCACCAGCCGCGCGATGTGCACATCGCGCAGCACCCCGGCCCGCCCCCGGTGCGCGATCTCGTCCGTGGCCTCCCCGAACACGGCGGGCTCCGGGTCGGCCCGGTCCCCGACCCGCTCCAGCGCCTGGAAGGACTCACGGGTGATCCGGTCGATGACATGGCTGACGCGCATCAGCCGCAGCGTGGAGTTCACGTACACCACGAACAGCACCAGGCTCACCAGCACCATGACCACACAGGTCACGCTGGAGAACACCGGCACCGTCTCGACGGTGCGCGGATCGGTGTCCCCCTGGTAGGACGCCTGCACCAGCAGGGCGAACAGGAAGGTCGCCAGGAAGACGGCGAAGGTGCACTTGGTGATCCGGCTGCGTACATAGAGCCGCACCACGCGCGGGGAGAACTGCCCGCTGGCCATCTGCAGCGCGACCAGCGAGATCGAGAACACCACACCGATGAAGGTCAGCATGGCCGAGCCCACGGTCGTGATGATCGTCTTGGTGTCGTCGGCGAGATCGATCAGCGAGGAGACGGCGCCGTACTCCCCTTCGCCCTGCAACGTCCGGATCAGCAGCCCGTCGAGCTCCAGCACCCCCGCGGCGGCCACGGCGGCCCCCAGCAGCCCCACGGTCGGCGTGAACCAGAACGTGTCCCGCAGATGCTCCCGCAACGGCGACAACGCCCGCGGCCGCCGCCGTGCCCGTACCGCACCCAGATGCCCGTCATGGTCCATAAATGGACCTTATGTCCGGCGAAGATACCCAGGTGAAAGGCACTCCGAAACCTTGGTATCGTTATCCATGTCGCCGCGGGGAACACCCTGCGCAGACAGACACCTTGTCCGGGTGGCGGAATGGCAGACGCGCTAGCTTGAGGTGCTAGTGCCCTTTATCGGGCGTGGGGGTTCAAGTCCCCCCTCGGACACCAAGAAGAAACCCCAGTTCATCTGGGGTTTTTCTGTTTTTCCGGGCCGGATCGGCCGCCCGTGCGGCCGGCGCGTGACCAGCGCGTGTACCTGCCGGTGTACGCATGCGCTTCAGCCACTCGCGTTCCACAATGCAACGAGGGGGATCGTTGCCCGGAGGAGACCCCATGGCCGCTGACCGTGTGCTGGAGGGCAGGACCGCCCTCGTGACCGGTGGTTCCGCGAACCTCGGCAAGGCGTTCGCGACCGCCCTCGCGGAGGACGGCGCCAATGTGATGGTGCACTACAACAGCGACTCCAAACGCGACCAGGCCGAGCAGGTCGCCCAGGAGCTGGCGGGCAAGGGCGTGAAGACGGCGACGCAGCAGGGGGACCTGACCCGGGTCGCGGAGGTCGCCGGGCTCGTCGACGCGACGATCGCGCGGTTCGGGCAGTGGGACATCCTGGTCAACACGGCCGGGATGATCGTCCGCAAGCCCATCGAGGAGTTCACCGAGGACGAGTGGGACCGGATGTTCGCCGTCAACGCGAAGATCCCGTTCTTCCTCATGCGCGAGGCCGCGACGAAGATGGCCGACCACGGCCGCGTCCTCAACCTCATCACGACCATCGTCGCCGTCACCGCCCCCACTTACGGTGGCTACGCGGGCAGCAAGAGCCCGGTGGAGCACTACACCAAGGCGTTCGCCAAGGAGGTGGGCGGCCGGGGGATCACGGTCAACTGCGTGGCTCCCGGGCCCCTGAAGACCAGCTTCTTCTACCCCGCCGAAACCGACGAGAACATCGCCTGGCTCAAGAGCATGAGTATCAACGGCGACATCGGCGACCCGGCGGACGTCGTCCCCGTCGTCCGTTTCCTGGCCTCGCCGGCGGCGAAGTGGGTGACGGCCCAGACGGTCTACGTCAACGGCGGCCTGGTCGGCTCCGCCAGCTGACCGTTCGCGGACCGGCGGGCGTCTTTCGCGGACCGGCGGGCGTCCAATGATCTGCGTGCCGCCCGTGCGGGGTCGGCATCCGCCTACCGTCGATAACAGCACGGTGCAAGACTGGGCAGCGGGGCCTCTGAAAGGGGGCGTCGCATGGACCGCTCAGACGCGAGATGGCCTCGGTGGCAGCGCGTACCGGCGGGTAGCGGGCGTAGCGGTGCCGAAACCCGGCAGGCCGGACCCAGGCAGGCCGGGACCGGGCAGGCAGCCGCGGCCGAGCTGCTGTCGCAGCTCACGTCCTCGCTGGACAGGTACCAGCAATTGCTGGACGACCTGCGGGCACAACGCATCGACATGAACACGTTCCGCCGCCGGGCATTCCGCGCCGGGCTCATCCTGCGGGACGGCGATGCCGTGCTCCTCGACCTGCCCAGCGGCACCTGGTACCGCTACAACGGAGTTGAACTGCGGCGGCTGGGCCGGGCGTTCGGGGCCGGCGAGCCGGAGAGGACCGCCCCTGGATTCCCGGAGGGCTGAGTCATGAACGTGCCACCACCGGAACCGGGCCTTACGGAGCACTTCCACGAGTACATTTCAGGTTTGCAGAGCAATATTCGCGTCCTGCAGGACATAGCGTTCAAGGCGTCGCGGGAAATCAGCTCGGGGGCGGCAAAGGCCGAGGAAGTCTTTCCCGGGGACGTGGACGGGTTGGAAACCTGGGCCGATCATCTTCAAATAACACGGGACCTTATCGCCCGGCAGGCGGCCATGCTCCGGCAGGTCATGGAGGGTGGCCTGGCCAATTTCAGGAACTTCATGGTCAATGTCCTGGAAATGGAGCCCGACCAGATCGAGCACGTGCTTGAAATGTCCGTTCCCGCGGCCCCTGCGGCGGCTCAGGCCGCACGCATCGCCGCGGCCAACCCCGCCGCCTACAACGCCGCGACCATCCCGCCCGGCGGCGCCGCTCCCGCCGCCCCGCCCGCCGCGGCTCCCGGTGCGGCGGTCGGTGAAAGCGCGGCCGCCGGTGAGGGAGCCGCGCTCGGCGAAGGTGCGGCCATGGGCGAAGGAGCCGCCCTCGGCGAGGGCGCGGCGCTCGGTGAAGGCGCCGCCTTGGGCGAAGGGGCAGCCCTCGGCGAAGGCATCGCCGCGGGCGAGACCCTGACGGCCGGTGAGGCCCTCGGCGGCGCGGCCGCCGAGACCGCGGGCGGTTTCGCGGGGCTGGGCCTCGGCACGCTGGTCACGGGCGGCCTGATCATCTTGGCGCTCGCCGGCGGTGCCGTCTATCTCTGGAACCGCACCCACCAGGAGGCACCGGCGCACCCGCCGTCCGCCCCGGCCCCGCAGCAGCCCGGCAACCCCGCACCGGGGAATCCCGCGCCCGAGCCGTCGAATCCCTCGACCCCGGCGCCCGTCGCTCCTACGACCTTCGACGTCAACGGGACGTACAACGGCACCCTGAACGGCGCCCGCTGCGCGGAGCCCGAGTGCTTCGTGACGATCACCAAGCAGTCCGACCCCTCCGGCCCGGGCTCCGACGAGGCGGGGCACATCACCATCACCGTCACCGAGGTGAACTACACCCCGGCGTTCACCGGGGTGGCCAGCACCCTGAACGAGACGCTCGGGCCGATGGACGTGCAACTGTTCCAGGACGGCACGGTCCAGGGTTCCGGCACGACGACGGACACCGACACCAACCCCGGCGGCAGCACCCGGACGGGGCCGTACGCGATCAGCGGGAACATCATGAACGGTACGACCGGGTCGCCCTCCTACACCCTCACGCTGACCCTGGACGGCCAGTACAGCCTCACGGGCGCACGCTAGGCGCGCGTACCGCGTTCGCGGTGATCGCGTCCTTCGGAGAGGCGGTCAGTCGGTGGTCAGGGGCCTGTTCCACCGCCACCGGCGGTGAGGGGGTGAAACGCGGCCGAGGAGCCGCGACGAGTCGCTCGACTGCGCCAGAACCTGCCTGGGCTTTTCGGTGGAGCAAACTTCAGGAAGGCTCTGGCGCGGACACTTACTCTTCTTCTACTCTTCTTCGGCTTCGGCGATGCTGTTCGGGTCGGTCTGGAGGAAGTAATTCCCACTGCCCGTACTGCTGTGCGCGCCGCCTGCGGGGCAGTGGCCATTGGTGGAGAATCCGTTGTACCAAAGCCCGAAGCATTTGGGGCAGATCCGCCAGTTGTCCTGAGTGACCGTTGGCATGACATTCCCTTCGTGACCTGCTCCCCGTTCCGGGAAGGCAAGGGATTTTCCTGAAGTGTCCTGCCGAAAACCTGGCGGAACCATCCCCCACACGAGGTAAGTCCAGTGAAACCAAATTCCCTCAGTAATCTCCCACGGCTCAAGCATTGACTGGCCCATCGCGTAAGGGTTCCCCCGTCAAGGGGAATGCATTCCACTCGCGCAGAATGTCATCGGAATTGCCCGTGGTGAATCCGGGCGCCAGGAAGGTTTCCCGGACGGTCGCTGGGGCGACTCGCAGAAATACGGCCCGGCTGTCCTCGGCCCGCAGTGGAGCGAGAGGGATGCATTCCCGGGGGTTACGGCCCGACAGTGCCGTCGAACGGCGGACCCAGCAGCACCTGGGCCCAGGAGGCGCACCTGGACCGCCGCCGGAAGGGAGGGCACGGGCTCTCCCCCGAGTCCGTGCCCTCCCCCCTGGAAGGCGGACATACGTCGGGGGGAGGGCGTTGCCGCAGGACAGGGGCCTAGGAGCACTCCGAAACCTTGGTATTGTTGTCCATGTCGCCACGGGGAACACCCCGCCGGTGGCAACACCTTGTCCGGGTGGCGGAATGGCAGACGCGCTAGCTTGAGGTGCTAGTGCCCTTTATCGGGCGTGGGGGTTCAAGTCCCCCCTCGGACACCAGTAGGAACCCCAGTTGACCTGGGGTTTTTCTGTTTTTCCGGGTCTGATCATGCTCCGCGTGACCCACCGCGTGACCCACGGAATCGGCGACTTCCCAGACCGGCGGCGTGACCAACCACGAGACCAGCCGGCTAGGGATCGCGCTCAGGCTGAGAGCGCGAGCGCGGGACTGCCTACAGGGGTCGCCCTGGCGAGGCCGATGCGGCTCGCGCTGGAGGCCGCCAGCTTCTTGGCGCCTTCCGCACGGCGACGGCCGTAGCGGTCCAGGGTGTAGCCCACTGAGTGGTGTCTTGCGTTTGCACTCACTTCGACAGGGTTCTCTTTGGCATCGAGAGCATTGTTGATTCCGGTAGCCCGCCAGTCGTGGAGTCGAAAGTCTTCCGGCAGGTGGAGCCGGCTGCGTGCCGTCCGCCAGCGGGCGGAGACCTTCTCCGGGTCCTGGGGGCCACCAGCCAGGCGGCCGGGCTGGAGCTTGAAGCCGTCGCGGGCGTGCACCAGCCCGTGATCAACCCAGCGGTCCCCGAGACGCTCCTTCTCGTACTGCTGGCGTTCGTACTGCCACCACAGGACGCTGAGGAAGGCGGCATCGACGTAGATGATGGCTTCGTCGTCGCCGTCCTTGGTCAGCTTTCGCAGCCGGAAGCTATTGCCTTCTTCGACCACGACCCACTTGAGCTTGATCGAGCCCACGTTCCAGTCGATGAGCGGCCACATCCACCCCAGGGGCTCGCTGCGGCGGTTCTGGGTTACCGCGTACGACGACCACAGCGCGGCGTCCCTGAGGCAGTGGTGGCGCATGCCGTCGCATCGGCTGCTGCCGCATGGGGTCCATATCTCCTTCAGGACGCGCGCAGTCTCCGAGTCGGTCAGCGTCGGGAAGTCCGGTTCTGCCGCCTTGATCATTCGTTCGGTTGGGGGGTGCGCATCGTGGCAGGGGTTGAACTGGAGCAGCTTCCTCGGGCCCGTGATCAGGCTGAAGGCTGCCGAGAGCATGTTGTGCACGTGGCGCACCGTCTTCGGCCCCAAGGGCTTGTCGTCATTGGTGGGGCAGGGCGCAGTCCGTAGGTGCGCGTACAGGCCATCCAGCTCTGTGTCTGTCACCTCCATGGCGAGTGCATCGCCGAGGTGGGGTTTGATGTGCAGCCGGATTTTGGGCTCGTAGCCGGATGTTGTGGTGCCTTCACCTTGGTGGTGCTTCAGCCACACGTCGAGCAGCTTTCCGACCGTGAGATCGGGGCTCTTGAGGGGGTCTTGCTTCACTAGCGACACCGTGCCCGGCACGCCAGCCTTCCCGCCCGAAGCCCCCTCGACGGCGGCCTCCTTGGCCTTCTCAACCGCCTTCTCGTGTTCGTCGAACCATTTCCGCAGCGCCGTCGCGGCTGTCGTTTTGTTCTTGAAGTCGCGGCCTATCCAGTAGCGCGCTTCCTTGCCTGTCGCCGGGTCGACGTGTCGGGGCGTCCTCACGCCCCAGGTGTTGGTTCGCCCCTTACGCGGGATCTCCACCGGCGTCGTACCTTGCCCATTGCCCTTCTTCGGCACGGGTGAAATCTCCTCCCCGGCCAGGCCCTACGCCTGACCTGACACCAGTTTGATCACGGACAACCATGAGTTGTCAACACTTGGTGGATTGGCTGTGTGGTGTAGCTTGACGGGCATGACGGACCAGGTAGAGGGCGCAGAGGTTGTGCAGCAGGAAGGCGCATGGACCGTGCGGATGTGGTGGCCGAACGGGCCCATCACGGGAGGCCCGCAACGGGTGACCATTGAGGCAACCGAGGGCGCGCCCTCCGGCGATGTCCTCCGCGGCATCTCCACGACGATCTTGCGTCGAATCAATCCGATCGCAGCCGTGGAGCAGGCCAAGGCCGCCGCCCTCGATTCGGCAGACTTGCCGGACTTCGCCTCGCAGGGCGACGTCGTGCGACGGCTCCTTGATGGCGAGGGTGTCTCTCCGGCCTACCTCGTAACGCTGGCGTCCCTATACAAGGACATGGCAGACAGCGGTGCGAAGTCCTTGGCCCCGGACCTAGCAGCCTTCATTGGCCGGCGACCGGAGACAGTCAGGGGCCACCTCAAGCAGGCAAGGCGAGACGGCTATCTCACGACGGTCGCGGGCAAGGTCGGCGGTGAGTTGACGCCCAAGGCGCAAGCCGTCCTTGAGGCCCTCGACCTCGAAGCCCTGGGCGTCGGGCCAGCAGCGAAGTGAGGCAGCCGGGGCGGGAGCCCCGGCCACACCGCCCTAGGCCGCCTGCTTATCGATCCACGTATCCAAGTCGCCGGGTCGGCAGCGCAGTTGATTTCCGATACGTTTGAAGGGGATCCCCGCGGGCTTCCACTCGTTGTAGACCCAACTCATAGGCTTCCCTAGGTACTCGGCCACGTCCGTCGCGGTCATCATCTGACCGCGGGGAGCCTGTGACGGCTCACTCAACGTCGCCCCCCTCTTCAGTGGTCAGTACGGCGCCAGGGTGCATCTCCTTCACCCAGTAGTCCGTGGCCATCTCCTTGGCCAGGTCGTGGGGCACGCCTGCCCCGATGGCCTCTACGTAGAGGGCGCCGGCGATGCGGGCGAATGTCAGCGCGGCGACGCCCCGCTGTTCGATGAGGGTCTGATTCATCTC